>NZ_WEIC01000009.1:1725-6612 GCF_009184395.1 Amylibacter sp. SFDW26 | reverse complement strand
AGCTTAACGCTACAAATAGTGTTGTGCTATGCGACTATTCTTAACTTTGATATTAGATTTTTGTTTGTTTGCTGGTTTGCTTCTAAGGTAATCTATTCTGGCAGTTGATGGATATAGCTCACGCTCATCCATCGGTGACCGTTTATGATAAAGTTCAATCCATTCAATGGTTTACCTTTGTGTCCCAGTTGAGACATGTGTTTTTGGTCATTGCTTTCGTTCATTCAGTTTCTGAATGAACTGCCGCGGAAGGTGTGGTGGTATTGGATGTGTTGTTTGCTTTTTATTTTATAAAAAGCTTTTGGTTGCGGGGGCAGGATTTGAACCTGCGACCTTCAGGTTATGAGCCTGATGAGCTACCGGGCTGCTCTACCCCGCGCCAGAAGCGCGCCCCATGTGTTTTATAGTTTGGGGCTTGTTTTTATCATCGTGTAGGGAGCGATTAATATATCTTTGAACTTATTAGGTTTGGCGATGACTTACTCTCCCACGCCTTAAGACGCAGTACCATCAGCGCAACCGCACTTAACGGCCGAGTTCGGGATGGGATCGGGTGTTTTGCTGGTGCTGTGATCACCAAACCGAATAAATTCAAAGAACACGAGACCCTGATAATCAGGTATCTATCCATTTTGACTTTTGTTCAGTGATAGCAATCTAGCTATTACTGGATCAAATCAAGCCTATCGGGCAATTAGTATCGGTCAACTGAATGCTTTACAGCACTTACATCTCCGACCTATCGACGTGGTGGTCTTCCACGGCCCTCAAGGGAGACCTTGTTTCTGGGGGGGCTTCCCGCTTAGATGCCTTCAGCGGTTATCCTGTCCGATCATAGCTACTCTGCACTGCGGCTGGCGCCACAACAGATCCACCAGTGGATCGTTCACCCCGGTCCTCTCGTACTAGGGGCAACTCCCATCAAGTCTCCTACACCCACGGCAGATAGGGACCGAACTGTCTCACGACGTTCTAAACCCAGCTCACGTACCTCTTTAAACGGCGAACAGCCGTACCCTTGGGACCTGCTCCAGCCCCAGGATGAGATGAGCCGACATCGAGGTGCCAAACACTGCCGTCGATATGGACTCTTGGGCAGTATCAGCCTGTTATCCCCGGCGTACCTTTTATCCGTTGAGCGATGGCCCTTCCACTCGGGACCACCGGATCACTATGACCGACTTTCGTCTCTGCTCGACTTGTCAGTCTCGCAGTCAGGCTGGCTTATGCCATTGCACTCAACGAGCGATTTCCGACCGCTCTGAGCCAACCATCGCGCGCCTCCGTTACTCTTTAGGAGGCGACCGCCCCAGTCAAACTACCCGCCACACAGGGTCCCGGATCCAGATAATGGACCGCGGTTAGACATCAAGACAGACAGGGGTGGTATCTCAAGGGAGGCTCCCCAACAACTGGCGTCACTGGTTCAAAGCCTACCACCTATCCTGCACACGTCTGACCTGATGCCAGTGTGAAGCTGTAGTAAAGGTGCACGGGGTCTTTCCGTCTAACCGCGGGAAGCCTGCATCTTAACAGGCAATTCAATTTCGCTGAGTCTGCATTGGAGACAGCGGGGAAGTCGTTACGCCATTCGTGCAGGTCGGAACTTACCCGACAAGGAATTTCGCTACCTTAGGACCGTTATAGTTACGGCCGCCGTTTACTGGGGCTTCAATTCAGTGCTTGCACACCTCCTCTTAACCTTCCAGCACCGGGCAGGCGTCAGACCCTATACGTCGTCTTGCGACTTCGCAGAGCCCTGTGTTTTTAGTAAACAGTCGCCACCCCCTGGTCTGTGCCCCCCACCAAAACTTGCGTTCTAATGGGGCCTCCTTCTCGCGAACTTACGGAGGCATTTTGCCGAGTTCCTTCAATGCAGTTCTCTCAAGCGCCTTGGTATTCTCTACCAGTCCACCTGTGTTGGTTTAGGGTACGATCTAATGGAAGGCTATTTCCAGGAACCGTCCGGCAGCAGCCCCAATCCGATAAGGGGTCACTACGCTTTCGATCCGTCACTTCTTCCTGGCCCAGGAATATTAACCTGGTTCCCATCGACTACGCCTTTCGGCCTCGCCTTAGGGGTCGGCTTACCCTGCTCAGATTAGCTTTAAGCAGGAACCCTTGGACTTTCGGCGACAGTGTCTCTCACACTGTTTATCGCTACTCATGTCAACATTCTCACTTCTGATCACTCCACCGGATCGCTCACGCGCCGGCTTCACAGTCAGAACATTGCGTCCGTAACACCCCGAAGGGTCCTAAAGACGCAGCGTTCTATATCACAGAACGCTCCGCTACCATGCAATAAATTGCATCCCTAGCTTCGGCTCATGGCTTGAGCCCCGGTACATCTTCGCCGCAGGATAACTTAATTAGACCAGTGAGCTGTTACGCTATCTTTAAAGGATGGCTGCTTCTAAGCCAACCTCCTGGTTGTTTTGGTCGTCCCACCTGCTTTCCCACTTAGCCATGAATTAGGGGCCTTAGCTGAGGGTCAGGGTTGTTTCCCTCTTCACTATGGACGTTAGCATCCATAGTGTGTCTGCCGCATAGTACTTCTCGGTATTCGGAGTTTGATTAGGATCAGTAAGACGGTGAGTCCCCATTACCCATTCAGTGCTCTACCCCCGAGAGTATTCGTGCGACGCTCTACCTAAATAGATTTCGCGGAGAACCAGCTATCTCCGAGTTTGATTGGCCTTTCACCCCTAGGCACAAGTCATCCCGATCTTTTTCAACAGATGTGGGTTCGGTCCTCCAGTAAGTGTTACCTTACCTTCAACCTGCTCATGCCTAGATCACTCGGTTTCGGGTCTGATCCTACTAACTCATGCGCCCTATTAAGACTCGCTTTCGCTGCGCCTACACCTATCGGCTTAAGCTTGCTAGTAAGACCAAGTCGTTGACCCATTATACAAAAGGTACGCCGTCAGGGCATATGCCCCTCCGACTGTTTGTAGGCGTCCGGTTTCAGAAACTGTTTCACTCCCCTTGTCGGGGTGCTTTTCACCTTTCCCTCACGGTACTGGTTCGCTATCGGTCAGTAAGGAGTACTTAGCCTTCGAAGGTGGTCCTCCGATGTTCAGACAGAATTTCACGTGTTCCGCCCTACTTAATACGTCTAATCATGCTTCCTATACGGGGCTGTCACCCATATTGCCCAACTTTCCAGATGGTTCTAGTCACATTCATAGCTCGGCTGGTCCCGGTTCGCTCGCCACTACTACGGGAGTATCTATTGATTTCCTTTCCTCCGGGTACTTAGATGTTTCAGTTCCCCGGGTTTGCTTTAAAAACCCTATATATTCAGGTAATTAATACTTGTTTTACCCCATTATTGATCAGCTGCGACCAAACAAGTTTGATCGGAGATAACAATAACAGAATATCAAGTGGGTTTCCCCATTCAGAGATCCATGGATCAAAGCTTATTCTCAGCTCCCCATGGCTTATCGCAGAGTATCACGTCTTTCATCGCCTCTTACTGCCAAGGCATCCACCAAACGCCCTTCTCGCGCTTGATTTGATCCAGAAATAGTCAGACTAAATCTGAACCAAAAAGTCGTCTTGTTTGAGATTGTTTTAGTCCGTTACCTGATAAATCAGGCAACATTTCATTGAACTCAAATGCAGTTTCCCTTGGCAGGAAACTGCGCACATTCCAGCGAATGAACCCATATAAATATGGATCCCTTCTATGTCACAGCGGATCTAGTCTTGCTGTGACTAAAGCGATTGATAAATCAATGCGCTTATTGGTTAGTGTATTTGACTTGGAAAGACTGTAAATTATCCAAATCTTAGCTCGCGAACCGCACTGGAACGCTTACCAGCAACACATGCACAGTGGATTGGTCATCCGGTCTGATTATGCCCTTCTGTTACCAGAAGTATTGCTAACCACCTAAGTGGTCAAAACAGGAAACTTACGTCTCGTGTTATTAATGCTCTCTATACGATGTAAAAGTGTCTGAATGATCAGACAATTAAACATACTCAAAAGAATATGTTTAACATGATGATCAAGTTTGAATGGCTTACAGGATAAACGCTCTCAGTCATTACTGTGTAATAACTTGCCGCTTTGCTACTATGGTGCTTGTGTCACTCAAATCTTTGATTTGAGTTTTGGTGGAGCATAGCGGGATCGAACCGCTGACCCCCTGCTTGCAAAGCAGGTGCTCTCCCAGCTGAGCTAATGCCCCTAAAGGTAAATTACGACGTAATTTGCCAAACGCCGACAGGATATTGCGAAGCAATGTCCGAGAGGCGCGGTTTCGTGTGTGGCCAACCCGATGAATGTTCTCAATGATTTTGCTAAGCAAATTCATCTGCCACATTGCAACCGAAGTGTATGCCTCAACTCAATTCAAAGAATTGAGTTCTGGTGGGTCGAGGAGGACTTGAACCTCCGACCTCACGCTTATCAGGCGTGCGCTCTAACCACCTGAGCTACCGACCCTTGCAGACCAGTAGCGGCCTGTAAAATTTTCTAACACTGAAGAGATATGAGGACGGTTCGGTCAATTGCCTTTAAAGGCTTATGTCAATTTAATGACTGCTAAGTGATCTACGAGATTGAATAAATTCAAGCTGCTAAGATCATCCTTAGAAAGGAGGTGATCCAGCCGCAGGTTCCCCTACGGCTACCTTGTTACGACTTCACCCCAGTCACTGAGCCTACCGTGGTCCGCTGCCCCTATAAATAGTTGGCGCACGGCCTTCGGGTAGACCCAATTCCCATGGTGTGACGGGCGGTGTGTACAAGGCCCGGGAACGTATTCACCGCGTCATGCTGTTACGCGATTACTAGCGATTCCGACTTCATGGGGTCGAGTTGCAGACCCCAATCCGAACTGAGACGATTTTTTGGGATTAACCCATTGT
>NZ_WEIC01000008.1 GCF_009184395.1 Amylibacter sp. SFDW26 | reverse complement strand
GGAAATGACACCGTTTCTTATGCTAACTCAGCAGCCGCTGTGAATGCAAACCTTGCCTCAAACAATGGATGGAGTGGAAATAACCAATCCGATACATATGCAGAAATCGGCAGCCTTATCGGTATCGAAAACCTTATTGGCTCTCAATTTGGGGACCTATTAATTGGTGATGCCGCAAGCAATAGCTTAGATGGTGGCGCGGGAAATGACACCCTAAATGGTGGCTCTGGTGACGACACCTTAAATGGTGGTTCTGGCAAAGATGTTTTCAATGGTGGCGCAGGAAATGACACCGTTTCTTATGCTAACTCAGCAGCCGCTGTGAATGCAAACCTTGCCTCAAACAATGGATGGAGTGGAAATAACCAATCCGATACATATGCAGAAATCGGCAGCCTTATCGGTATCGAAAACCTTATTGGCTCTCAATTTGATGACCTATTAATTGGTGATGCTGGAAACAATAGCTTAGAGGGTGGCGCAGGAAATGACACCTTAAATGGTGGCTCTGGTGACGATACCTTAAATGGTGGTACTGGTGATGACACCTTAAATGGTGGCAATAACAATGACGTACTAAATGGTGGCGACGACAATGATATTCTTAACGGCGGTGCCAATAACGACACCTTAAATGGTGGCTCTGGTGACGACACCTTAAATGGTGGTTCTGGCAAAGATGTTTTCAATGGTGGCGCAGGAAATGACACCGTTTCTTATGCTAACTCAGCAGCCGCTGTGAATGCAAACCTTGCCTCAAACAATGGATGGAGTGGAAATAACCAATCCGATACATATGCAGAAATCGGCAGCCTTATCGGTATCGAAAACCTTATTGGCTCTCAATTTGGGGACCTATTAATTGGTGATGCCGCAAGCAATAGCTTAGATGGTGGCGCAGGAAATGACACCTTAAATGGTGGCTCTGGTGACGATACTTTCATTTTTGAATCTGGTGATGGAAGCGACACAATTATTGGTTTTGAAGATGGAAGTGATATGATTCATATGAATGGTGGCATTGAATATAGTGACCTCACTATTAGTAATAACTCAGGTAACACTCAGATAGATTACGCCAGCGGATCAAGTATCATAATTTTAGGTATTAATAGTAGCAACATCACAGAAGATGATTTTATTTTTATATAAGTATTGATTGTTAAGGGATTCATCACCTGATTAAGTCCCTTAACTTATCTTGTCGCTCTCGACCATCACTATCTTTATCAAACAAGCTATACATGATGTAGTTTTGATATGGATTATATACAAAACTTAACTGTTTGACCAAAGTACCGCCTAAAAATACAAGTCCAAAACAAACTATAATAGCTTTTATTTTACGTGGGACCATAAGATTAGGAACATATATATAAAGGCTTAGCAAAATAATTAGTTCATAAAGGATTCTATTTCTAATCGTGTTGATACTGAAAAATGCTATAGCTAAAATAGCTAAGAATAATATCATTTTGATAATCTTATCTGTACCAAGGTTTTGTTCAACTAGTGTGTTCTTTTTACGAGATAGAGTAAAAAATATAACGAATACAAAGAAGGCCAATGAAAAAATAACCTCGTAAATATTAGATAGATATTCTTTTTCTTCTAAATAGTAATTAACTTTAAACCCTAATTCGACAGGTAATAATCCTCCCAAAAGAAAGCTGATATTTGTTACATTCGTGAGAGTCGCAAAAAGGATACCTACAGCCGCAGTTAACCAAATCTTCTTAGGAGCACCTATTGCAAACAACAAGGCAGCTATATAAATCATTACAGATATTTGCATAAACATAGAAGTAAATATCCATATAATCGCTACTCGCATCTTTTTCATAAAATACGCAGCTAAGCCAAGATTCAAACAACTAATCGCCACAAGCTGCCTGGCTGTAGAAAACTCAAGTGAGATTAAGAGAAATAAATGAACTATAGTGAATGCTGCAATAATATTTCTTGTGCCTAAGGACCGACCTAAACTGATAAAACTATAAAGGAAGAAGCAAAATAGCATCGCTTGCATAATTTCATAATTTTCAAATATCCGGGTAAATAAAGCAGTTAATAAAATATATCCAAGTTCTTGTTTAAAAAGAAACTGAATACGGAATATATTACCCAATATGTCAGTTGTTTCATTTTTTAAAAGATAAGCATATAAGTCCTTATAAACGACCCAATCAAAACCTACTTCATATCTAAAGCCTACAAAAAAGACATTAAGCAGGACAAAAGTACAAAAGACGGCTCGGTTATTAGGCTTAAGAAAACTTAGGCAAAAATGCAAAATATAAAACGTCAAATATCCAAGCATTAATACTTTCCCCTATGCTCTCTCTTGTTTGCTGTATCAAGAAGATCGCTTTATTAATACAAGCAGCATTAAAACCGTTATAGATTCCGAAATGCCCAGACTGATTGCAATCCCGTCTAGCCCAAACTCTGCTTCCAGTAAAAAATATAACACTATACTTTTTACTAAAAGTTTCATGCCAGCGATTGGTATCAACCACTTGTGCAGTCTCATCAATATCAAAACCTGCGTTAAAATTAAAACCATAACCAATGGCCCTAAACCTATTAAATGCAAACTCATAATTCTGGCAGTTAATGATGTGTCTTCCGCAGTAAATACACCATTTTCAAAAACCAGGCTAACAAGAGAGCTTGATATGAAGGACATACCTATACCAACAAAAAAAGCTACACTTGAAATACCAAAAATTATCTTCCAATATTGGTTTGGTATTTTTTGACTAGATTTTAGAGCACGCCCAATTCGTGGAGCAAATATGATATTTGTAGAGGTCCCGATAACCATCGCTACTGCCATCAAAATAGCATAGCTGTATTCAAGAGCTGCTAAAGTGCCAACCTCAATATTTGTAGCGATAGCTCGATCAATTAGCCGACCTGAATTCCACAAAACCTGCGAAATAAATACAACGCTAAGAGTAGTTACAAGTGGAAAAATAGTGTCTACTTTTGGGCCACTTATAAATATATTTCTTAAGTTATGCCGATCAATTGCCCCAATTGCTACCACATGAATTGTAAGCACTGCAAAGCCCGCCATTAATGCTGCATATCCAGCAAACATTATATCTGTCCCGCCTGATATAGTCACAAGAACTACTAATGTTATTAAAAAGATACCAGAACGAATACTCTGTGAAGCAGCTCCTGGCCAAGTAAGCTCCCGAACACTCATGATTGCGCGTAAAGGAAGTGAGCAAAGAGTCAGAAAACACATACCCCAACAAATTCTACCTATAACTATTAATTCCTCTCTATCCTCGCCAAGAATTCCAGGAGCCAAGAACGCTGCTTGCCAATGCATCGTCAACAAACCTGTTACAACAACAAAAATAGCTAGTAGGAAAGATGCCCATACAACTAATCGCTTCGCATCTAGTAAATCTCTATCCTCTCCAGCAATCAATACAGGGATCAGCATAGAAACAAATGAAATAGCGAGGCTATCACTAAAAATACTAGGAAGACCAAATGCAACACGAAAGATTTCTACATCACGCGAGGTACCAAAATAAAAGGCAAGAAGTATTTCCCGAAAAAACCCAGTAACAAGCCCAACAAAAACTAAAGAAAATGTAAACAAAGCACCACGGTTTAAAGCCTTCATTTCTCTATCTTTCTTGAAGGAGCTTAGAAAACTTACTTAACGCAACAGCTGAGCTTACATTATCTTCATACCATTCTGATATGTTATTTCTGTCAAATGGGCAATCAATATGCTTTTTTAAAGCAAGTGAAACGCCTTCTGGGTCAATGTTTGCAACAACACTTCCCAAGTTATTATTTTCCACTGTTTTAGCCAGTTCACTTTTTGCTTCAACCATAAGCATAACAGGTAGACTCAAACCTAAATATGTTTGTGTTTTTGAAGGCGACGCCACTTTATAAATATTAGAACTCAAGGAAATAACGCCAATATCAGCATCACGAATCAATGATCTTGCTTGAGCAAAAGGTAAAAAGGGCCCAAATTTAACTTGCGAGTGGTGCTCCCACTTTCTCTTTAGTGAAGGTAATAATATCCCATCACCTAATAATAATAGTTCAAGATTTGGGTAATCTGGAAAACACTTAGCAACCCCTTCAACCAATAAATCTAGATTTTGATAACGGCCTAAATTGCCTGCAAATATCACTCTGATTTTTCCAGATTGCTTAACTAATTCAGCAGGAGGAGCTACATCCATTGTAGAATCAAGCATGAAGTTACTGATAACATGAATAGGTAATTCGCCTATACTTCGCGCCTTTAGAGTTGTTCCCATATCGTTACTCAAAACAACGATAGCAAAACTGCGCTTCAAAGTTTGATTATCCATTGCACGTAATATCTTCGCAGGCAGCCTACGACCTAATAAACCACCACTATATTCTGAAACTTCTGGGTGAATATCCATCATATGGTAAATAAACTTTGCACCAACAATACGCGATGCCCAACTTGCAAACCAGGCAGCTATTACGGGTGGAAACGTTGAAGCGGTTACAACATCAGGTTTCGTACGCAGAATATGCAGACATAATGTAACACAGTATATGATCACATTTAAAATTCTTATCAACGGATTGCGTGTGCTTTCATTAAAAACCCACGTGCGATGCACCTTGATTTTCTTATCTGCTTCACTTGTGTCATCAGCATTCTGCATATCACGATAAGAAACCTTTGATGCGAATACATTTACATCATGGCCCTTTGATGAAAAATGCTGCGCAATAATACGTAACATCAAGGCATAGGGCGCAGTATCGGGCCAGTAATAACGGTGCGTTAACAAAATCTTCATTAAAAAACTATGCCTGATCAATTATATCTAAAATACGTTCAATTACCTCTGTTTGCTCGGCTTCCGTCAAGCAACTACCAGACGGCAAACATAAGCCATTTGCAAATAATGCTTCATCAAAACCGCTGCCTATATAATGGGTGCCCTCAAAAAGCGGCTGCATGTGCATGGGTTTCCACAATGGGCGTGTTTCAACTTCATCTTGCATCAATTTTAATCTGATCGTTTCACGACACACTCCCAAAATATCTTCATCAAAAGTCGCTGCAGTCAGCCATTGTGATGAATAACATCCCTTTTGCTCTGGCATAAACTGAATACCGCTACGGCCCAATTCTTTGCGATATCGTGCATTGATTTCGCGACGGCGCGCAACACGATCATCCAGAACCTCCATTTGCCCTAATCCAATGCCAGCGCAAATATTACTTAATCTGTAATTATAGCCATATGTAGAATGCTCATAGTGCGGAGCATTATCACGCGCTTGCGTTGCTAAAAAACGCGCCTCATCCGCTATTTTTTCATTATGCGTAACAAGCATACCACCACCCGAAGTGGTGATAATCTTGTTTCCATTAAAAGATAAAATTGAAACATCCCCACCCGTGCCACATTTGCGACCCTTCTTGTAACTAGATCCAAGGCTTTCTGCACTGTCCACAACCAATGCCACACCGTACTGGTTGGTCATTTTTTCAAGCGGATCCAGATCAACACTTTGTCCATATAGATCTGTGGGAACAATTGCTTTTGGTAATGCATTCTTTGCATTTGCCTTTTTCAACTCTTCCTCTAATAGATCACAATAAACAGTCCAACTGCTCGCATCTAAATCAAAGAACACTGGTTTTGCGCCTTGATATAAAACAGGAAAAATACCCCCTGCAAATGTCATAGACGAAATCCAAACTTCGTCATCCTTATTCACACCAACAAGACGCAGCGCTAAATGCAAAGCAGCCGATCCCGATGACAAACCAACACAATGCACATGACCACCTAAATAATCTGAAACAGATTTTTCAAATGCATTTAACTGTGGGCCAAGTGGCGCCACGAAATTACTATCAAATGCTTCAGATACATACTCACGCTCACGACCAGACATATGGGGTTTCGAAAGCCAAATTCTCATTTTGTTATTCCATAACCAAGTGCTTTAAGTGCAGGCGTTAATATATCCAAAACTTTTTTGTTTTTCACGTCGCGCACACCCTTATTGCTTTCTTTCGTCCTAACGATTGCCACTGCTTCATTTATCATAGAAACAGGCAAACGAACATCCAACGCATTTAACACGCGTTCTAATTCCGCTGTTGGGTTTAGCACTAAATCTTCATAATAGATCGTAATTTGTCTTTTAGAATCTATATCCGCCAAAGCATTCAATGTACTACTTACACAACAACTCCATTGTTTGGCGCAAACTTCATCTAAATCTCGGTCACTCCAATCATCGATACCTTCAAATCTCGGGCCCCAAGTTGAAAGCCTTTCTTCCTGCCCCAAGACCATAAAAGTCCGTTTTGAAACAAACTCCCATAAATATAGCCACAAATCTGAAAAGGGAATAAATCGTGCTTTTGCAGCATAATAAGCAAATGACGGGACCTCTAAATCCCCACGCCATCGTTTTTCCGCTGAACGTACAACATCAGCCCCATGACGAATCAAATGAATATAGACAGCTTCTGGAAGCACAGCATCAACAAATGGTATTCTCAGTGTATTGGCGCAGGTTTTTTCGACAACAAACTTTGGGTGCCCAGTTTGCCGCCATAATTTATTAAATGCGTTTCTTATAAATTTTTTGACATCAGGGCTCACACGAGAAGCTGGCAATTCATCAGTCTTAAACCTAACGTTTTTATGTCGCCATATAGGCTGAATTTCATCACATTGCCATGTTTCGAATTCTGGAAGCCGAGTTAAACAGTCCCGTAATAGATTAGTACCAGATCGGCCTGCACCTATTATAATCACAGGGGTAAAATCAGCATTCATCAATATTTTTCCCCATTATTAAAATCAATATCTGCAAGGCTCACTATTTTATTCCCCACTTTCAAAGTTAAATTTCTAAAGAATAGTTCGCACCACATGAAAACCCTCAGCATAATCTGTTCCAATTTCACTACCAAGTGTACGAGCCCGAGCTTGAACGGCGTCTATACTCCGCGGGTGAGGTGCATCTCGCAACTCATCTTGATATGCTTGTAAAGCGGTAAGTTTGACACCAATTGTATCAGAAATATCAATAAAAATATTTGGTATAAAAATTCGGCCTGCAGACACCCCGCCCCACTCACTTGATGAGTTTACGAAAAACGTCATTACAGTTCTGACAGTTTGCTCGGGCGTTGGTCTTGTAGCAACTAGAACTGAATCAAAGACACAACCGTGATCTTTATTAACATCGCCAGAATGATGACAGACAACTGTATCATATTGTCCTCTTAAAATAACTCGTGAAATCGCCTTATTAATTTCGATATGAGCCACTGTATCTAAACGCATATCAGGAAAATCATCGTGAAATAAGCTATGTACACCTAGAATATCGCAGGCATTTTGCAAATGCGCATTGCGGCGATCTCGAGCCGCTTGATCAGCACCAAATTGTGCCGATGAACCATCTGTTATGACGTGTACATCTACTTGAACTCCAGCATCTACCCATTTCCGAATTGAACCACCTGCCCCTAAAACTTCATCATCTGGATGCGCTACAACTACCAAAACCTTATTAAAATATATCATTTGTAACGTCCTTTTGTGTTATCTTTCCAATCTGTCTTTCCAATTCGGTTATACGTTGAGTTAATGCAATCAATGTATCCTCTATCGCAACACCAAAACGATCCCCTACGCGGAAAGGTTGAGACATTTTTATAGATATAGGCCGCTCCAGCCACAAAGGAACGTCACCCGTTTGAACCAACAGCATTCCATTACTTGATCTTAAAATCTGCCCTGGAGCGCCAATATAATTTAAATCATCACCTTTTGCATATTCAGAGCTTGAGAATACTACACGCTGTGTTCCAAAATAAGAATATGCCCCAGGATATGGGCTGGTAACGGCGCGCACCAATCGGTCAACCCGCTCTGCGGGTTGATTAAAGTCAATCCACCCATCCAATGGAATTCGTTTGGCACGCCAAGTTGCATGATTGCTGTCTTGCAATGCACCCTCCACAGGGCCCAATAACATGTTCTTGTGTAGCTTGATGAAAGCTTCTGCCAGTTTTTTAGAAACCAGTTGGTAAAGTTGTGTCGCGTCACACCGTTCAGGAATATTAAAAGCTTCTTGGTGTAATATATGCCCTGAATCGACACCTGTCGTTAGTTGAAACAGTGTCACAGCACTTTCAGAAAGGTTTTGCAAAATCGTCCAAGGGATTGGCGCGCGACCACGTCCAAAAGGTAAAGCAGACGGGTGGCTACCAACAACGCCCATAGGAAATACATCAATCACCTGTTGCTTCAACAATTGGCTCCATCCAGTAATAAAAAGAACGTCACCTTCGTACTTTTCTAAAGACTTAAGTGTTCCCTGATGATTTATATTTGTAACAGGAACAAACGGAATTTCGAGACGACGTGCTAACACTGCAAGATCTGAATAATCAGCAACGCCATCCGCAGCTTCTTTAGGCAACCCAGCTATTGCTACAACATTTACATTTTTTGCAAGCAATTCTTCTAAAACCACTGCACTCTCTGCATTCATTCCTAAACAAATTACGCGCATTTCCTAAGACCACTCATCTTCTGACGATGGATGCGTTTCGGCTCGACCCTTCAATACCAAAAAAGCGGTTTTAATCATTATCTGTAGATTTAACCAAACTGATGCCTCCCTAATATATTTAAGATCCAACTTTATTCGCTCATGCCAACTCAGCGATGTATTTCCACTAATCTGCGCCAAACCAGTCAACCCAGGTTTAACTTTGGCACGTTGACGTTGTTCATCAGTCATTTTTTCATAATCTTCTCGTACGGTTGGTCGCGGACCAACAAGAGACATCTCGCCTCTTAAAACATTTAGTATTTGAGGCAGCTCATCAATTTTATACTTCCGTAGGAAATTAGCCCCACCATATAATCTTGGGTCATCTCGCATTGTAACAGTCGCATTTTTCAAATCGGGCTGCTTAATATGCATCGTGCGAAATTTCAAAAGCTTAAACGGAACCTGATCACGCCCAATACGCGTTTGAGTAAAGAACGCAGACCCTGGGCTTTTGATTTTTATAAAAATCACAATCACTAAAAAAAATGGCAGCAAACACAGAAGTATTGCAACTGATATAATGATATCCAATATGCGCATCATTGGTCTGCCGCCGAAGTTCTTATATCCAGGCTATATAGTTGATCATTATGCTCTGTAATCAGCTCACGTATTCCAGATTTATCAATCATTTTTACGAATTCCATCCCATGCATTTGATAACTTCGCTGTCCCCAGAATTAAACTCACAACGCGTTCAGATGTATTTTCTATGCAATAATCCGCTGGTACAGGGTGTGCGCGGCCCTCTTTTACACGGTCCGCAAACATCGTTGTTACGGCATCGATGCCATTAACCATCGTATCGCGGTCAAGACCCGTCATTATAATACAGCCAACATCAACACCTTCTGGGCGCTCAATTGCATCGCGTGGTGTAATGGCTGGAAACCCAAGTATTGAACTTTCTTCTGCAATCGTACCGCTATCCGAAATCGCGCAAAATGCATTCATTTGCAGATTGTTATAATCATGGAACCCAAACGGTTTCATGTATTCAACCAACGGATCAATTTTGATATCAAGGCTCTCTAATCGCTTTCGTGTACGCGGATGTGTCGATACAATAACTGGGAACCCGTATTTTTTCGCAATCGCATTAAGCGTTTCAACCAATGCCGTTAAGCGCGGTTGATTGTCTACATTTTCCTCGCGGTGCAAAGACACAATAAAATATTCACCCGCTTTTAATTTAATCCGTTCCAGAACGTCTGACGCATCGATCTGCGAACGGTAATGCTCCAACACTTCGCGCATCGGGCTGCCCGTTAAATTGATACGGCGATGCGGCAAACCTTCGGATAGTAAATGTCTACGTGCATGTTCTGTATAAACCAAATTAAAATCCGCGATATGATCCACCAAACGACGGTTGGTCTCTTCTGGGACATTCATGTCAAAGGATCGGTTACCTGCTTCCATATGGTAAACAGGTATCTTCATGCGACGCGCCATAATCGCACTTATGGCTGAATTCGTATCCCCAAGGATCAAAACTGCATCTGGCCTTTCAGCGATCAGAACTTTTTCTGTTTCCGTCAGAATACCGCCAAGCGTTTCCCCAAGAGAACCGCCACCAACACCCAAGAAGTGGTCAGGCTTGCGAACACCAAGATCCTCAAAGAAAACTTCATTCAACTCGTAATCATAATTCTGGCCAGTGTGAACAATGACATGATCCGTAAATTGATTTAACCGGTCCATTACACGCGCAAGTCGGATAATTTCTGGCCGTGTTCCAAGAACAGTCATTACTTTTAATTTCGTCATTTTATCACCTTATCCGCATATGTATCTGGGTTTGCGGGATCAAATAAATCATGCGTCCAGAACAGCGTTAACAATGGGCCATCACCTACATTTTCAATAGAATGTGTATGTAACGTTGGCATGTCTACAGGAGTAGGTTTATCACCGTTTACAGGATATTCCCAAACCTCATCAGACAAAACTTTGCGTATGCGAATAATGGCTTCACCTTGAACAACCAAAAAACGTTCTACCTTATGCAAATGGTAGTGATCCCCGCGCGTAACACCTGATTCTGTTGTAGACATAAATGTTTGTCCACCACCGCCGCCTTTTACAGCTTCAAAAAGCGTACCACGCGCATCGGTATGTAATGTCAATGGACGAGGCCATTTGTCTGGATAGCTTGCTACCCGGTAGGTGTTAAATAACGCAAGATCGAAATCATCCGAGACGTCTGGGTAAATATTTGCCTCATAAGAAGCATGAAATGCTTCTAGTTTTTCCAATAAATCAGGTACTGTAAAAAATCGCGGTTCAGGAACCACGTCTCCTATAACGTTATTCATTACAGCATCAATCGCTGCTTGGGCCGCGGCACCAGCATACAACAGCTGTACTTTGCCATCAGGATTTGCCGAAACCTCTTCACCTGCAAAAATTTGGTGAATTAATGTCGCCGTCACATTATTGTAAAATGGGCGCGCACATTCGCCAAAAATATGTGGCAAAACTAAATTCGTATACTTCGACACACGAGATGCAATCAACTCTCCTGCAATACGTTTTGAACGACCATAAGGCGTGTCAGAATCTGCATGTGTAGAGTTTGCATAAACAATATGCGGGTTAGATCCCGCAATTTCGCACCCCCTTATCAAGGCTTGCGCGATCTCTGGGTTGGCTTTTTCAACAATATCATCGCTTTCTGCACGGTTGACACCTGCAAAGTGCAAAACAGCCTTCGCATTGCGCAATGCATCTACCAATAGTTCTGTGTCGTCAAAATCAGCATGACCGAGCATCACCAATTCAACAGGTTCTGGAACACCTTTAAAACGTGCTGCGCAATTTAAAGCATGCAATCGTGCAGACGCGTGCCAGCCAATAAGACCACGCGCTCCTGTGACGACAATCTTCATTTGCCATCAATCTTATGTTCTGCAACTTCTACCTGCACTTCAGGTAAAGACATCAAAAGATCTTTAACCTCAGGAACAGTAAGTTGCTGCGTGTTATGAGAATGGTAATCCTCAAGCGTAGCTGTGCTCTTATCACCTTCTTCGAAATATGGTTTATAGTTCAAATCACGGTTATCCATGTGGATACGGTAATATTCACCCATGTCTTCCGATTTCGCCAATTCTTGTGCAGAAGCTAGCGTTTCATATAGTTTCTCTGCATGGCGCCAGCCAATAACTTCTACGGGATGATCTGGGGCATCCAATAGTTCTTTGATAGCTTGAACCAAATCAATGATCGTCGATGCTGGCGCTTTCTTGATAAACAAATCACCTTGGTTCGCTTTGTCAAAAGCGTATTGAACAAGCGCTACGGAATCCCGAAGTGGCATCAAAAACCGTGTCATCGTTGGTTCTGTTACTGTGATCGGTTTTCCTGATTTAACCTGCTTGATAAACAAAGGAATTGCAGACCCGCGCGAATACATAACATTGCCATAGCGTACACATGAAATTGTTGTCTTTGCATCATTGCCGATTTCCCGCGCACCAGCTTGTGCAATTTTTTCCATCATTGCCTTAGACATGCCCATCGCATTCACAGGAAAGACAGCTTTATCCGTGGATAAACACACAAGGCTTTTAACTTCGGCTGCAATGGCGGCCCTCACAACATTTTCTGAACCTACAATATTTGTTTGAACCGCTTGCATTGGGAAAAACTCACAAGATGGGACTTGCTTCAAAGCCGCCGCATGGAAAACGCAATCTGCGCCTTTGATCGCTCTATCAACGCTTTCACGATCGCGTACATCGCCAATATGATATTTGATACGACCATCACGCAGATCATTACGTAAAGCATCTTGTTTTTCTTCATCACGGCTTAGAATACGTATTTCTGGAACACCCGCATTCAAAAGTTGTTTCAGCATGGTTTTTCCAAAAGAACCAGTACCGCCAGTAATTAAAACAGAATTAGGAATATATGACATTGTGAGAATCAAACTTTTCGTAAAGGTTTATATTGCTGAGTGCAATTACAACGCGCATTAAATTATTTCAATCGCCCGTTTCAATAAATGTAACTTTTCCAAAACTGATGTAGGCACCTGTCAACAAATTAGTTGCATATGCGCCTGTATCAATCGCAACGCAACCATTTATAATATTTGCTTTTTCCACAATTGTATGACCGTGTACAACCCATTGGCAATCAAGTCTTGGACAGGCCATAATTTGCCTAGAACCCCATAAAAGCACTTTTGCAAGTTGCTGGCCCATTGGGGCTTTAGGATCAGCAGCCGCATGCACTACATGCACATTTCCACTAGACCACTGCAAGGGCAAATCTCTTATCCAGCGTTCCATTCCATCAGGTAATACACGTCGCAATACATCTCTAGCAGCCAACAGCTCTTGATCACTTGAACGCTCATTAATGCCCCTTACATTGTAGCTTTGTAGTGTTTGTAATCCGCCATGCCTTAGCCAACGCGAGCCTTTTTCCGTTGGGCGCTCTAGAAAATCTAACATCATCTTTTCATGATTGCCCATCAAGCAGATAGCCCCTTGATCACATAATTTTTTCACAATGGACAACACCTCTGCGCTTTGATGACCTCTATCAATCAAATCTCCTACGAAAATTAACCTAGTTCCATCAGGCCTTTTTCGTAATATCTGTTTTAGTAAGTCAGCACACCCGTGAATATCCCCAATTATAAAAATTGATTCCAAGGGTTCTAACATTGCCGAAAAAGGTTCTGGAACAGCCCTTCTTTGGCGCGCTGCATACAACTTCTTGATGAACTTCATAAGCTTTCTCTTAAACATACATATAAATAAAATACCTGTAGATAATTTTAAAATAAAATACCAGCAGAGTTCTCGACGCTTAGTTTTAATTAGTCTAAGAAGCTTTTAACAAATAGGTGCTTATATGAAAAAAAATGCGTTTAAATCAATTGTATTAACAATACCTGCAACACTAACCGCATGCGGTAGCATTTATACCTCTCCAAAAGTCAGCAAAACAAACAAACTCGTCGAAATTATAGAAGTCACTCCATATTCAGTTGAGTTCGCAAACGAGACATCTTATGCACCTCAGCGCTTACCGAAATCATTTAAGTCAATCCAGAGTGCGCGTGCAAATTTACCTTCACCAATCGAAACACTACCAACACTACCTCGTACTGTACAAACAAGTATACCACCTAAAACTAAAACGGGGCCATATAAGATTGGTGTATCGGACGTGCTGTTGTTAGCCACACCAGTCCCCACAACTCAGGAGGCTCTTACAGGTTTAATTGCTGCACAAAATAGACGCCAAGGTTATACTGTCCAAGATGATGGTGCAATCGCAGTACCCGAAGTTGGTCGCGTCAGTGTAGCTGGTCTAACTTTGTCTGAAGCAGAAAACGCCGTTTTTAGGGCATTAGTGAATAGACAAATAGATCCGAAGTTCTCACTAGAAATTGCAGAATTTAACTCTCAAAAAGTTTCAATAGCTGGTGCTGTTAATGACCCCCTACTCACACCAATAAAATTAAAACAACTCACACTACAAGATGCGATCCAAACGGCTGGCGGCATATCAACGCCTGACCTAGAATTTGCTGTTGCAAGAATCAATCGTGATGGCAAAACATATCAAATCCCTTTACAAGAATTACGTAAAAAATCATCACTACAAAAAATCGCCCTCCAAAATGGCGATAGTATTTTCATAGATGAAGATTACCGGATTGATCGAGCACGCGCTTACACCGCAGAACAATTAGCTTTAACTCAGGCCCGAACCACAGCTCGAAAACAAGCGCTAGATGAAACCGAAGCTGTTCGTGCCAGCTTTTTACAACAGTTAGAATTAGGCGCTATAAAATCTGATTATGTTTTTCTAACAGGCGAAGTCCGTGAGCAAGGTCGCTTTCGATTGCCTTTTGAAAACAAAGCGTCACTAGCTGATGCTCTTTATTCATCACGAGGTATTCAAAACCAAAACGGCGATCCTGGGCAAATCTACGTCTTACGTTACAAAAATATTCCAGATGATAAACCAATAACCGCATATCATGTAAACGGTAAGGACGCGTCAAACTTATTAATGACTACACGACTACTGCTACGCCCTAATGATATAATCTTTGTATCAGAGCAAAAAGTGACTGCTTGGAACCGTGTAATTTCGAACCTTCTACCTTCAACTACAATTATCGATAGGGCGATTAACGATTAATACGCTTTCAACTTATTAATTCTCATAGTATTCGCTATCGCTTGAATAAGCGTATTGGTCTGAGTATCCACGACGCCTCATTTCTTTTGCATCAATATTATTAAGAACCAGCCCATCAATTTTCAAACCAACACTATGAAACATTGAAACGCCTTGTTTAAGCTGTGTTTTAGATGTGCTATTCCATAAAACTGAATAAATGATTGCATCAACATATTGGCCAATAATACGCGCATCGGGCACAGCTAATACTGGCGCAGAATCAATAATAATATAATCATACTCTGTTCGCAGACGTTTAATAAATGCTGCAAATCTCTCCGAAGAGAATACATCTGCAGCGTTTATTGACGATTTTTCACCAATCAAAATATCAACACCCATTTCCTCATGTTTCAGTATCGCGTCTTTTAATTTGGCATTCCCAGACATAACAGATAGGAATCCAACTTGATCATCAATATTAAAATACTCACTAAAAATACGCTTACGAATATCACACTCCAGAATAATAACTCGCTTCGAAAGCCCAGACAAATTTTGTGCTAATGTCAAAGACTTTGTTGTCTTACCTTCACCAGGAACAGACGAAGTAACCATTATCACTTGCGGGGGCTGGTCTAAATCAGAAAGCAATATGGAGGTTCGTAAATTACGAATAGCTTCGGCAAATACAGACGTTGGGTTTTTAATTGCAAAAAACAATATATCCTTACGTTCAACACCTGCTATTTTAGGTATTGCGCCCAAAACAGATATACCCATATAGCTTTCAAGCTCATCTACTGTCCCGAAGCTATTGTTATTAAATTCTCTAAACAAAATAATTCCTGCACCAAGGGCTCCGCCTAGAAAAAACGAAAAGGCTAGCACAAAAGCTATCTTTGGTGACGATGCCTGCCTAGGGACAGCAGAGGAAAGCAAACGACTTTCTGGTGTTTGTAAACCTTTCTGAATCGTTGTTTCCTTAAGTCTAGACAGAAAGCTTTCATATAATAAACTATTAGCTTGTGCTTCACGTTGTAATTGCTGCAATTGAACAAGATCTGCTGATTGGGCTTTAATCTCTTTACTGAACGTTTTTTCAGAGAGAGCCATTGCTTCATATTGCTGCTCTGCGCGTAAAAGATCCGTATTTAATTGCTTTGAAATTTCCTCAACTCGAGCGTCAAATTCAAAACTCCGAGCTAAGCCTTCCGAAACTCGTTGTTGTATCGTTTGTAAACGCGTATCGTTTGCTGCCTGTAATATTCCCTCTACATCACCTAAACTAATTGCTGTTCGAAAAGCTTGAAGTTTCGCTTTAAGTACAGCCTCATCGCTTTTTAGATCTATAACCCTCTGACGCATATCCTTTAACTGTTTAGACAAAACCGCTAAGGAATCTTCATTAATCAACTGTGTCCCATCACTAAATTGTTTAATTTTCAATTCAGATTTTTCTAATTCTTGTTTTAACTCTGCTGCTCGTTCGCTTAACCATTTTCCTGCTCGCTCTGTTGCTAAAAACTTAACATCAAGCGCATCTTGTATATAAATCTCAGCCAAGGTATTTGCAATCAATGCTGATTTCTCTGGATCTGTTGTTTTAACATTAATTGAAAAGACCAAAGACTGACGAACATTGGCAACAGACACAGCATTAATCACATTGTCGATAACATCGTTAACAATTTCAGTTTCAGTTTTTATTACACCTTGGATACCGAAAAGTCTTTTAGACCAACCTAATATGTTAGGCAAACGACTCTCATTAAGTCTATCATTAAACTCTAGGTCATCAATAAGATTTAACTGGCTAACTAACTTCTTAATAATATTGCGAGAACGGATTACTTCTAGCTCTGTATTTACTTGTTCGGACCCGCCGACTTCTCCTGACAAAACACTCTCAATATCAACGACATTCTGTGTTTTAGTTTCTAGTGCAATAATAGCCTTAGCTGGATACATAGGCGTTGCTAAACTAAATACATATAAACCACCCAATAAGACCCCGAACAAAGCACATGAAATTATATATAATTTTCCACGCCAGATAATCTCCAATAAAGTAAAAGGGTCGAGCTCATCACTCTTTTCCACGATTCTTATTTGGTCTGACATTTTAGATGTACTCATAGTTAATAGCCCGTAATATTTTTCATCTAACTAAGGCGCCTAACTACAATTTTAAAGACTTAAATTACAGACAATCCCTTAAATTTTAAAACACTCTGGTTGTAACTCCTCCCAAAAAGCAAATATCTTAGTTGCATTCAATGCTGAACCCCAACCATGTTTTAAAAAATCATCACGTTCTAAATCATCTTCTAAACTAGAAATAAATAATCTTTTATCTGCATCTCTATGTGTTGGGTTTTTATGGCTCACGAGTTCTGCAACAATAGCAAATTTTCGAATACGTTCTTGACGGTCAATGAACCGTAAATTTTCTACATGTGCATTAGCGGCATCCCTCAGTTGTTGTGCCTCCAAAACCGCAATAGTTTCCGTCGAAGGTTTAACACTTTCCTCTACCTTATAATCATCCCGAATAGCAGCCGTCAGATATCCCACAGACGACTTTGTCTTACGCCCCACAACATAGTTTAGCTTTTCAGCAATATAAGCATCCCCATGTTCTGCAATCCATTGTCGCGCCAATCGGTCAGACACCCCCTGCCCTAATAGCGCCTCATAAACCTTCGATGCGCGCAGCCCATCACTGTCATCGATATTAAACATCGCAAGCTGGGGGTTTTCTTTGATCTTGAACCGAATATCACTCACCGCCCTGCCCTTCTTACGAAACTCAGGTTCAATCGAGATATCAGATGTTTTACAAACCTCTGCTACAGCAGGTTTGATAATCTTTGCATTCAAATGTTTGAAGCTCTCGTAATACGAACTACCATCCACACCCATCAATTTACGAAACGTTTCCAACGGCCACCAGCCCGTCGACCCTGTGCGTACAAAGCGATAACAATTTTCGTATAACGCAAGTCCATGGCCACTGGAAAAATTGCGCTGAATGTTAACATTGATCAAGGCATAAATCTTAGGGTCGTGCAGCTTTTGCGCTAAAACAGGGCTATAAGCGTATTCACATACCCCACCCTTCAACTTTGCATAAGACAGTAATGATGACACGCCCCACTCTTGTTTGCCGTCCTCATCCAGCATGTCCCATTCGGCCACAGTTTCGGCTAAGGATTTCAAAGACGCCCGCAGCGTATCCATATCATTCGAATTATACCCAACAATCATTGCCAGCGTTTTCGCATCAATCGAATGGCTCTGACTGGTTTGCAAAGTGTCATAGGCATTCAACAACAACACGTTCGACAGTTTGCGCTGCAACAATGATAGTTTACCGCTGATGTGTATCGCACCAACATGCTTTTTCACCGTCTCACGCCGCAACGCACCAGTTAATTGTTCTGTAAATTGGGCTGCTTGTGCCATATGTCCGCTCACCTGATCGTCATCGATTCTTGTTTTGTGAAACCATTGCACAAAAGGTACCCATGTACAAATAAATCTGGGTTCTTAAGGCTCTTCTCCGCAAAACCTGTAGACGGGTACCCATAGACTCTGCGGGTTAATTTATAGAGTCATCACCGTTCGCAAGGGACTCAAAACACGGTACATAAGGCTAAAAATGGGGCAAAATAGGCTAAAAACAGGCCATTTTCACCCCCCTGAGAATCGGAACCCTTTATCCTGTATAAAGGTACCTTTAGCACCGAAAAAGGGTACCTTTCATACTGGGAATCGGTACCCTTCAACCTGATTTCAGGTACCCAAACTGAACTAACCTATTGAAAAAAAATATTTTTCTAAGCCTAAACATCTTAAATATATTAAACTAATTAAACAGTTTATGTGCCTTCTTTTATATAAGATTTTAATTTGGTTTCGCCGCGAAACCTGTAGATATTCTTAAACAAGAGCAACAATGCTTTGCGATTTTTAAGATGTACGTTATTATTATTCATATCAAAGAAAACATAGAACATCTAATAGGATGCAGATTTTGAGCAAATCACAAACACCCCTACCCCCATATCTGAACCTCGATCCACAAGTGGCTGCAAGTAAGTTACCTGATCCTATCGACACAGCGCGATTCGCAAAAGCCGCATCATTCTGTGCCAAAGGCCGCGAAGATCTGGCGCAACGTGGGTATGCCCCGGACGGACAAAAACGTCTGCGTAAATTTTCTACCTGGGAGGTGACTAAATATCTAATTCCTGTGGCACCTGCTCACTTGCGCCGCGTCCTTAAGGCCAATCCGGACCTCCCGCAAGGCGAAGGCGAAGGTGGCTCAAAGTGGTTTACGCTTGAAGAGGTGTTAACCTTGCGCACGCATTTTGCATCCGAAGGGGTGAGTACCAAAGAATACCTGCCTTATCGACCCAAAGGCCAGCCAGCAAAAGTGGCTGCAGTTGCGAATTTTAAGGGCGGTGTGGGTAAAACCAGCACAGCTGCACATTTGGCGATGTCGGCGGCATTGGATGGCTATAAAGTGCTGGTGATTGATCTCGATAGCCAAGGGTCGATGACATCCATTCTTGGCGGGGATGTTCCGGATGAATGGTCCACAGTTTTCCCGCTGATCGCCAAAGATTATGCCAAGGCGGTTGTTGCGGAAAACGAAGTACGAAAAGCGGCTGGCACAGCACAAATACAGCTGGATGAGACATTAACCGAAGCTTTAGAGGTTTCGTCGCGAAACGTCATTCAGAACACGCATTGGCCAAATATCGATCTGATTGGGGCGCAGCTCAATCTATACTGGGCGGAGTTCCAAATCCCCGTCTGGCGCATGGGTTTACGCAGTTGGGCGTTATGGGATGGTTTGCAAAATTTTTTACATGATGAAGGTATCTTAGATGACTACGATGTGGTGATACTGGATACACCCCCTGCTCTAGGTTATTTGACTATCAATGCACTTGCTGCCGCTGACATCCTGCTCGTCCCATTAGGTGCTTCCTTTCTAGAGTTTGACAGCACAGGACGGTTCTTTGACATGTTGTACACCACTTTCGCGTCTATTGAAGAAGGCGAAAACGCAGCGTTGCGCAAGGCGGGTTTGCCAGAGATGAAATTCGAATGGGATGTGGTGCGTGCGATCGTGACCCGCTTTGATGCCAGCCAACAGACGGATATGGCGAATGTGATCCAAGCCTATTTTGGCGATTTCATGAATGCGTACCGTCAAGATTACACGGCATTGGTTGGACAAGCGGGTGAGCAGGTTAATGGGATCTACGAGGCGGACTATCGGGATTTCAATCGCGAAACATATGTGCGAGGCCGCGAAGCGTTCGACCGGACATATGCAGAGTTTAAGGAATTATTAATCGGGTCATGGTGGCGCGATGAACAGATGATGGGTGATGAAAATGGCAAAGCGTAAACGTTTAACGGCCCCAGATGCTGAGGCTTTAAAAGAATTGGAAACAGGTTTCGCGGCGAAACCCCAGGCAGGCTTGGGATTGGAAACAAAAAGCATGGCACCGATTGCCAAGGTGGCTGGCGAAGCGGCGGCGATGTCTGCGGTGGCAGACCAAGGTGATCGTGTAGATGCCGCACAGTTGCGGGCAGCAAAACAAAGCGGTTTGTTGGCGCAAGAAATTCCAGTGGCTAAAATCAACGTGGATTACGTAAGCCGTGATCGCGTGGTGCAAGATCCAGAAGCTATGGCTGAACTGAAGTCATCGATCGAATCGAATGGGCTGCGCACGCCGATCGAAGTGGTTGAAACCAAGGATGGGTATGGGTTGATTTCTGGCTGGCGACGTTTGGCAGCTATGCGAGATTTGTCTATTGACACCATAAAGGCATTTGTACGTGAGGCCAAAGACAGTACCGAAGTGTATTTGAATATGGTTGAAGAAAATGAAATCCGCGCGGATCTATCCCATTATGAGCGTGGCCGTATTGCGGTGGTTGCGGCCGGGCAGGGGGTATATGCGGATGTTGCGCAAGCTGTAGACCATCTGTTTGCGTCGGCCTCTAAGGCAAAGCGTTCTAAGGTGCGTAGTTTTGCCGTAATTCACGAAGCTTTGGGCGACTTATTGCAGTTTCCGGCTGATTTAACGGAAAAAGCGGGTTTAAGTTTGGCTAAAACGCTTCGTGACGGCGATTTAAAGCCGTTTAGGGCGGCTTTAGCAGAGAATACGCCGAATGATGCCGCAGAAGAGTGGCGCTTGCTTGAGGGCGTTATTTCAAAGGCAAAGCCTGTTGTCCCTTCTGCTTCTAAAGGGGGCAGACCTGCGAAAACCGTTAAGTTGCCAGCGGCGCCATTAAAAAAGGGTGGCGAGTTGAGTGCTGAGGTGATTGAAAAAGGCTTTCGCATTGAGCTAAAGGGTAGGGCGGTCATGCGCGATGACGTCGCCCGTATTCAAAGAGACATCTTACGTTATTTAGACCGAGACTAAGACTATAGGTTTCGCCGCGAAACCCTAGCCGTGAGCGATAGGAAAAATCTTGCCACCATGTCTGAATTCGCTGCAATTTATTGCTGTTTATTGTGCATCCTAAATTCTGTCTTGGTTCTGTTACTTTTATGTGAAATACAAAGACTTGCAGAGGGTAGATTTCGCTTTTTGTGTTTATGCTGGCGGTTTGGTTTGGGTCTGCTCTTAATTTATAGTTTAGGGTGCAAATCTTGTAGAGGGGCCTTACCGTATGATATTAAAAAAAATAGTAAATAGTGTGGCGTTCGTAATGTCACAACAAGCAAGGTTAATAAGTTCCAATGTTTAATTTTTTGAATTCTCTTTCGCGTAAGTCAAAAAGAATAATTGTACTATGTGTTGATGTTACGCTTCTTCCAATAGCTTTATACGTAGCTTTCGTTCTGCGTTATGGCTCTTTGTTTCCATATTGGGCTTTGGAAAAATCATGGATGCTTTTTCCAACGGTGACGGTTCTTGGTGCTTTGTTAGCAGTCGGGTTAGGCTTGCCGCGTGTTAAATTAAAGGCATTTGAAAATCGATCTATTTCAAAAATTGGAATTTGCTCTATCGGATTGATTTCTATAGCTATTATTTCAAGTTATGTGTTTAAATTAGAGGCGCCAAGAACGATTCCTATAATCTTTGGCCTAACTTTCCTTATTTTAAGCAGTGGCATTCGCCTACTTGGTCAGCTTGTTTTAACTAAAGCATATGGAAAGAACACACCGCATAAACGTGTGCTGGTTTATGGCGCAGGTAGTGCGGGTAGCCAATTGGCTGCTGCATTGTCACAAACACCAGAATTAAAACCAGTTTGCTTTGTAGATGATAACCCGTCTCTTGCAGGCTTAATCGTGTCAGGTTTGCCTGTGTATTCGGCAAAGTGTATTGAAAAAACTATCAAAGAACGTCGGATAGACCGTATTGTTTTAGCGGTTCCATCTGCTTCAAAGGCGCGCCGCAAAGCATTGATTCGTGAATTAAGCCAATATAAATGCGAAGTTTTGATACTGCCATCTTTCCTAGATATGATTGATGGTAAGGGCCTCGTGGAAAGCTTAGAGCCCGTTTCTTTAGAAGATTTGTTAGGCCGCAGTAAGGTGGAATTGAATTTGCCAGAAGTGGCGCAGTCTTACAAAGATAAAACGGTGATGATAACGGGGGCAGGGGGATCTATTGGATCTGAACTGTGCCGCCAGCTTATGAGTTGTGAAATTGATAAACTTATTCTGTTCGAGCACTCTGAATTTGCATTGTACGCCATTGAACGCGAGTTGAATGATATTGCCGAGAATTTGGATATCACTCTGATCTCTATATTGGGCTCTGTGACGGATGCAGTTGTGGTGGCGTCTACTATTGCAGAACACAATGTACAAGCCGTGCTTCATGCGGCTGCTTATAAACATGTGCCATTGGTTGAAATGAATGAATTGGCGGGGTTGCGGAACAATGTGATCGGTACACGAGTCGTCGCCGAAGCTGCATTTAAAGCGAATGTTGAGCGGTTTATTCTTGTTTCAACTGACAAGGCTGTGCGCCCTACAAATGTAATGGGTGCATCAAAACGTTTGGCTGAATTGGTTATCCAAGATCTTGCGTCCCGTTCAAAGGATACTTTGTTTTCTATGGTTCGGTTTGGGAATGTATTGGGGTCTTCGGGATCGGTCATTCCATTGTTCCGAGATCAAATTGCACGTGGTGGGCCGCTGACCGTGACCCACGCTGATGTTACGCGTTACTTTATGACCATCCCTGAAGCTGCGCGTTTGGTGCTGCTTGCTGGCAGTTTTGCCCGTGGTGGAGATGTGTTTGTACTTGATATGGGCAAACCTGTTCGAATCGCAGATTTGGCACGCTCTATGATTCAGCTGTCAGGCTTATCTGTAAAAGATGAAGATAACCCAGAGGGTGATATCGCGATCGATGTGACTGGTTTGCGTCCTGGTGAAAAACTTTATGAAGAGTTGTTGATTGGCGGTGATATGTTGACGACACCGCATTCTAAAATCCTGCGTGCGCAAGAGGGTAAACTGTCTGAGATTGAAGTGGCTACTATCCTACGTGAATTGGTTACTGCCTCTGACACCAATGATGCGATTTTAGGGCGTGCAATTGTTGAGCGTTGGGTTGATGGTTACAAGCGTGCGAATGTAAGCGGCGCGTAAGTCCCCGAATAAATCAAGATCCTGAATAGAAAAAGGCGGAAAATTAATTCCGCCTTTTTTGATAACTATAAATCTAATTATTTAGATTAAGGTGTGCTAGGTGTGCTTACAGTACCTGTTGTTCCATCGTCGTCAACAACCGCTGCAATAGCAACTGCTGCTACGATACCACCAACTACTGCTGTACCTACAGTAACACCACCAACCAAAGTTGTTGTCGCCACTGTTGTCGCTGCAGTTGTAGTTGTTGCTGCTGTAGTTGTTGCCACAACAGCAGGTGTTGTCTGTGCATTTGCTACAGATGCAGAAACTGCCAGTACGCTAGCAACTGTCAAAGTCGTAAGAAGTTTCATCGTGTTATTCCTTTAAAATCTTAGTGCGAGTAAAAGCAAAAAACGCCCGTAAGGTCAAATGTTTTTGCGAAACAATTGCGATACGTGACATATAAAGTATTAATAGCCCCTTCCAAATAACATATTAGGTAGGAGTAGGATAGGGGGTATTAATCAAAAAAGAGTGTATATCTTTGATTTAAAGCTTTAAATATTCAATACCTACATATCCAACAACAGGACTGATCCATTCACGCGAATACCAAACTTGATTGGTATTTTGGTCGATTAGATATGTGTTTTCAAACTTTTCAGACCTACCAGTACATGTCTCTGTGACACGAAACACAGAATAAGTACGTTCTAGCTGTTCAAGCGATTCTAAATCGCCCAAACGTGTAGAGCATGCAAAGTTGATTTGAAAAATATTAGCTTCGGCATCTAGGTATCGATATGTACGATAAGATTTGTCGGTTCTTATGTTGTCACGAATCGTTGTAAAAGTTGTGCCCAGACTCAGCATATCATTCCCTAAGCCACGGGTGTTGATTAGGATACCATTCTTGAAGCTAAGCCCTTGACCTGATGCTAAAATATAAGCGGATGCGCCATCGTTTTCAGAAATTTTAACAGCGGTTGAAAGTGTGTTTGTTTGCTCAAGCGTTATGCGCAATAAGGGCAATGTCGAAGCCTCTACTTGTGCACGTGTGATGGCTTTTACAGCTTTTTGACCAGCCTCTCTTTGAGCTTTTGCTTTGAAAACGGTTTTGGATAATTCTATTGCTTTGGCTGTGATATCGGGTGAATCGTCTTTAGATCCACAGCCGATTAGAATACCAGCTGCAATACTTAAAGAGAGTAGCGTTTTGGCTTTTGAATATATCATCGCCAAAACCTTCCGAAGCTGTCGTCTATGTCTGACTTGTCATAATCAGATGTGACGTTAAACAGGCGATTAGATACGTTCAGGCGTGCACCGCCATCACGTAAAATAGGACGAATTGTAAGATCGGCTGCACGGCGCGATGAATTCCCTAAGATATTTGAAAATGGGATGCTCAAGGTTAGGCCTTTGTCAAAACTACCTTCACCAAACTGGCTAAAAGGGACATCTGTTAAGGTCATAAATGCGCCCAATTCCCAGCCATTTGTGAAGGTTCTTTTCATGCTTAAAGTACCGCCATAATCGCCGGCAAGATAACGCCCAGCATCTATTTGCGCTGTAAACCCATTCCAAAGATCGCGGTACAATGAAATATGCCCCGTTGCTATGGAGTAATCTTGAAAGCCAAAGAGTTGATCAAAGTTGCGTTGTTTTACATAATTTAGTTCAGCACCGATCGCGAAATTACGGTCGTACGGGCGCCATAAAACTTCGCCTGATACACCGCCAAACTGGCTTTCCAAATAACCTGCTGACGCACGGCCATAAACTTCTGGAGACAGTTTAAAGAGGTAATCTGCAGTTAATCGTTCCAGAACTGGATCACCTTGGCGGAAAAATTCTGCAGAATTTGACCGTACATTTGGCAGGGCAGAATTTGGCAAACGAGTGGTGCCATCTAGGTTGCCAACCAATGGTTTTAAAACGGATGTTGATACAGATATGCCAGGGGAAAACGTATAAGATGCTCTGGCACGCAAACCTAATTCTAGGCGTATAGGATCATCGGGATCAAAAAAGGATGAGCGCACAGCCGGCCGCAAGTTCCAGCGAAATTTGGGGTATAACCCTTCTTTATAAGCTGTACCTTCTTCTATTGGTTCTGCATTGCGAATTTTTGTACGGACCAATAAGCGTTCTGAACCAGCGGGATCGTTTTCGTATTTTTCTAAATTAGAGCGATTTATTGTAATCGCTTGAAGAGGTAAGCCGTTTGAAACAGGTACAATTATGAAGGTTTCAATAGAGGCGGGCAGGGCGCGGGTTAGCGCACGTGCCGTGCGACCTATTGCTTGCGCTTCGTATTCATATGTTTTGTTTTCGATGTAGACCGTTGCAGTCGTTTCCGTAACTTTGATGGCTTCAAGATTTATGTCACTAACTTTTAGAATATCTGCAACAGGTTTGCGTAGCGCATTAGAGCTTTGCGCGTTTGTCCATGATGTGTCGTATCTTTGCCCAAGCTTTAAATCAGGCCGCTTAAGTACCGGTAGGGGCCCTGCGTCCAGACCTGATGGGTTATTACTTTCTTTTGGATTCAAGGAAAAAGTTGCCTGTAGCCCGAATTCTGAACCGTAAAGGTAATGTGCTGATAGGTTGATTGATTTTGACAGCTGATAATCAAGCCCAAAGTTAATTTGCGATTCTCTGGTAAAAGTCGAATTTCTTATGCTGTCGCGAATGTAAAAATCTGATGATCTCTCAACTTTGAAATTTAAACCCTTGATGGGCGTTTTCCACTCTATGCCGCCAAAGAAATCAGTGTCGCCACGGAAAAAGTTACCTGTGTCAACAGTACCACCAACGCCAAAATTAACACTTCTGTTTGTACCGCCACTTAATCCACCTAGGCGCCCCCAACCAATACCTGCGGTTGCTTTTAGGGATGGTAAAATTGTTTTTGTCGCAACGATGTATTCGCCAGACAAAAGACCTGTTCCTAGAAAATCTTGAAGCCCAATAGTTACGGCAGGGCGATATTTCGTTTCGTCTAATGCTTGATAGCGAAGGTCAAAACTTCGGTCGAATGTTCGGGATGCATCTTGGCCAATACGTGAATATCGAAACGAACCTGACAGACGCGGTAGAACTTGAAAGGTTAAAGTATTGCGTGTCGCACCAGAAAAGTAAGATATGGTCGTACTGAGTTCAGCGTCTGGTTGGCTTTCGGCGGTAGGTGTATCAATCAGGCCAGTCACACCATAGGTGTTTATAGTTGGTACAAATGGTTCTGCAGCAAACGCAGCTGTGCCCGTAAGGGTAAACGCTGTGAAAAGAACTTTGTAAAAATGCACCCAATGCCCCTTTGTTTATACCAAGCATCTTTAGGAGATGCATTCGTAGTGGTGCATACCCTATATCAGGGGTTATGTGACCTACAATATATAAGTGTTAAATAATTCTATTTTAGTGGGTGTGTTTGGCAACAGATAAACGCAATTATAGGCGTAAATCTGCGACCTCACTTGGGAAAATAGATTTTAAATCGAACAGTATATGTTCGGGCTTCCCAAAACCCTTTACTGTAGACGCGCCTAGGGTTTTGAATTGATCATGTGCGACTGCAAGGATGATGGCATCATAGGCCGCTGTTTTGGGTTCGGTCAGGTCAAAACCATATTCGGTCTGGGCGTCAGCACTGTTGACCCAAGGATCATGGACATCAACCATTGCCCCGAAATCTTTTAATTCATTGATCACATCAATGACGCGTGTGTTGCGTAGGTCTGGGCAGTTCTCTTTGAATGTTAAACCCATAACCAAAATACGCGATCCTTTGATGGGTATATCACGTGCAACCATTGCCTTGATCAGCCGATTGGCAACATAAGCCCCCATGCTGTCATTGATACGACGCCCGGCTAAAACAATTTGTGGATCATAGCCAACGGATTGGGCTTTATGTGTTAGATAATAAGGGTCTACACCGATACAGTGCCCACCCACCAAACCTGGGCGAAACGGTAAGAAGTTCCATTTCGTTCCGGCGGCCTCTAAGACATCTGTTGTATCAATACCAAGCTTATCAAATATCATCGCCAATTCATTTATAAGTGCGATATTTACATCCCTTTGGGTGTTTTCGATAACTTTTGCTGCTTCAGCCACTTTGATACTAGGTGCCATATGTGTGCCAGCTGTAATGATCGTTTGATACAGGTCATCGATGATTTTTGCGATTTCAGGTGTTGAACCTGAAGTGACTTTTTTAATGTTCGGCAAGCGGTGTTTTTTATCGCCTGGATTGATCCGTTCTGAACTGTAGCCCACAAAGAAATCTTGGTTGAATGTTAAGCCAGAGGTTTTTTCGATGATCGGGACGCAAACCTCTTCTGTAGCGCCTGGATAAACGGTGCTTTCATAAATTACGATGTCACCAGAACTGATGACAGAACCAACCGTTTCGGAGGCTTTGATTAAGGGTGTTAGATCAGGATTTTTATCGTCATCAACGGGGGTAGGGACCGTAACGATGTATATGTTGCATGTTGCAAGATCGCTTAGAGTATTTGTGTACTGTAATTGCGTTGCTTGGCGCATCTCATCTGCGCTGACTTCTAGGGTTAAATCATTGCCAGCGCGCAAAGCGTTTATGCGTTTTGCATTTATGTCAAAGCCAGTTGTGCTGTGCAATTTACCAAATTCTACGGCAAGAGGCAGGCCAACATATCCAAGGCCGATAATTGCGATTTTAGCGTCTTGCAGTGAAAGCATAATTCAAGGTGCCTTAAACGTTGTAGTAGTCTTTGTACCACGCAACAAATTTTTTCACACCCTCGCGTACATCTGTTTGGGGTTTATATCCCGTTAAGGTTTGCAACAGAGTTGCGTCAGCCCAAGTGGCAGGAACGTCACCCGCTTGCATTTCCATATAATTTCGAATGGCGGGTTTGCCGAGTTCGGTTTCAATTGCTTCGACAAAATCCATTAAGCGGACTTTGTCTGAGTTGCCGATGTTTACAACGCGGTAAGGGGCAACAGGACTTAGGCTGTCACCTTCGGGGATATCTGCAGCTGTTTCGGGGCGCACAGGTGCTGCATCAACCAACAGGCGGATACCTTTGACCAAATCTTCGACATATGTGAAATCGCGAAACATATCGCCATTGTTGTAAATATCTATTGGCGTATCTTCGATGATGCCTTTGGTGAACTTGAACAGCGCCATATCTGGACGTCCCCATGGACCATATACAGTAAAGAAACGGAACATTGTTGTGGGCAGGTCCCATAGATGCGCATAGGAATGCGCCATTGCTTCGTTTGCCTTTTTAGTGGCGGCATAGATGGTCATTTGCGCATCCACCTTGTGGAGTTCAGAATAGGGCATGTCTTCGTTTGCGCCGTATACAGAAGACGTTGATGCCATTAGCAGATGATCAACACCCAATTCGCGTGCACATTCCATAACATTAAATGTGCCCACAACATTGGATTCGATATAGGCACGTGGATTTTCCAATGAATATCGTACACCTGCTTGCGCCGCTAAATGGACAATGACATCCGGCTTTTCTGCGTCGCAAAGGGATTTGAGTTTATCAAACTCTTCTAGCATTCCAATTGTGCAGGAAAAGTTCTGGTTTTGTAACAGCTGTTGATGGCGGCGCTCTTTAAGACGGACATCGTAGTAATCGGTCATGGCATCATACCCGATAACTTGAAATCCTTCGGCAAGTAATAGCTTGCTTAGGTGAAAACCGATAAAACCAGCGGAACCTGTGACCAAAACTTTGCGCATTAAAACCTTCCTTAGGAGTGATTGGGCTCACTAATGCAATATCGCAGTTACACCAACAAGACTAAAAAGTATCATTCGCGATATTATGAGTTGGCAGTCCTTGCAATTTATTCCTCTCTGAATGCTTTATTAAAGTAATCCGTGACGGGTTTCACAAGATAACTAAAGGCGCTGCGGTCATCGGTTTTTAAGAAGGCTTCAACAGGCATGCCTGGTAAAAGCTCTAGGTTTTTTAATTTGTCCAATTCGTCTTTGTGGGGGACGAGTTCAACCTGGTAATAGTTTAGCCCCGTGACTTGGTCTGTGAATACATCGGCGGATAATTTTGTGACTTTGCCAAAAATTTGCGGGGTTGTGCGTTGGCTAAATGCTGCAAAGTTCAAAGTTGCGTCTTGGCCAACATAAACTTGGTCTACGTGCACGACATCCACCTGTGCTTGTATCACCAAGGGTAGGTCGCTTGGGATGATATACATCATTGGCTGGGCTGCTTGGACAACAGATTGCAACGCGAATATTTGATTGTCATGAACAATTCCAGACATTGGTGCACGTACATCCAATCTGGCCAAGGTTTGTTTAATTGCCACACGGCGTTCGGCCAATTCTAATGTGCGATATCCAATGTCGCGTAAGCTTTCGATCGCTCCTGTGCGGCGTTCTGTATCCAATTGAAGCAGTTGGATGTTGATGCCGTTTATGGCCGCTTTTAATCGCCCAAGATCTGCGTTTAGGCTGCCGACCTGTCCTGCAATGCGGGCATCTTCACGGCGTAAGGCCAGAACGCGTGATGCTTGTGCAAGACCTTTGTCCAAGAGAGACTGGGTATTTGTCAGCTCTTCACTTAAAAGCTCTAACTGGGATTTGTTCGCTGCATTTTGCGCCTCGACACCTGCAACTTGATTATTAAGCTGGATTGTCTGCTCTTTTAGCTGCTCTTTCTGTCTTTCTAAGGATGCTTTGCGGGCTGTAAAAAAATTAGATTGCCCGTCCATTAAAGATTGAATGTTACTGTTCTGATTGGCTTCTGTAATAAGTTCATCATCATATGTAAGCTCTGCTGTGTCGTCGCGTTCTGCTTGGAATAAAGCTTTGCGGGCAAGCAGTTCGAAATACTGGCTTTCAACGATCGCAAGTTCTGACTTTAGGTCCGTGTCATCAAGGCGCACAACAACATCACCTGCATCAACGATATCGCCTTCGGAGACCAGTATTTCGCCAACAATACCGCCTGAAGGGTGTTGAATGACTTGCTTATTGGCCTCTACTTGGATGCGGCCGCTGGCAATCACGGCGCCAGATATTTGTGTTGTTACACTCCATAAACCAACGCCAAGAACCAACAGTACAAGGCTGAAGAACCCAATGAAGAGCGGGCGGGATGCAGACCATTTATTTGATGTCATGATGCTTTTCCGCCTTTAATCACTTTGGTTACATCTTTTGCGTTCTTAACAACCGAACTTAAGACTTCATCACGTGTGCCAAAGGCTTTTTGGTTGCCACCATCAACGTATAAAAGCATATCGCATTCAGAAATCGCCATTGGTCGGTGGGTCATGATGATGACAATCTTACCCTGTTTCTTAAATGTTTTGATTGCTGCGTTCAAAGCTTGGGATCCATCTGCATCTAATGCTGCATTTGGTTCATCCAGCACAATCATCGAAGGATCGCCATATATGGCGCGCGCCAGCCCAAGACGTTGTTTTTGCCCACCAGATAATCGGCCAGTGCCATTTTGGATGATTGTATCAAAGCTTTCAGGTAAACTTTTAACCAATGTATCAGCTTCTGCCAGTGTGACGGCTGTTTTTACCAATTCTGGGTCAGGGTTTTCGACCATGCGGGCAACGTTTTCGGCAACGGACCCGTGAAACAGACTTACGTTTTGTGGTAAATAGCCGATGTATTGTCCAAATAATTCTGGGTCATAGTTTTGAATAAGTTCACCATCCAAACGAACCTCACCAGCAACTGGCGCCCATAAACCAACCAGTGCTTTTGCCAATGTGGATTTACCAGAACCGCTTTTGCCGAGTACACCTAAGACCTGTCCAGGCTTTAGTTCAAAGTTTACACCAGCAAGTGTTGGTTTTTTTTCACCAGGGGGTACGAGACCCAAGTTTTTGACAACAAGATGGGCCTTTGGTTTTGTGCGGTGCATCTTATCTGTTGGCTCAGGTTGGTGTGCCAAAATTTGTTCTAATGATCGCCAACCATTTCTGGCACGCACGACCATGGGCCACTGCCCAATGGCCATTTCTATGGGGGCTAATGCGCGGCCCAATAAGATAGATCCTGCGATCATTGCGCCAGGTGTCAGTTCATTTTTCAGAACCAGATAAGCACCCATGGCCAACATTGCAGATTGTAAAAGCAATCGGAAAGATTTTGTAAGAGCTGTAAAAATGCCTGTGAAATCAGTAGAATGAATAGACGCTTCTAATCCGGCATCACGGCTTTGCTTCCAGCGGTTTGTTATTGCGGATTGCATACCTTGGGCATGAATCACCTCGGTTGCTTGGCGTGCAGACTCTGCAAATGCGTTTGCTTGTGACGACATTATAGCCGCATCGATAACTTTCTTTTTCGTCAGGTATTGGTTCAAAATAGTGATGATCAATAAAAATATTCCGCCAGCAACGGCCATCCACCCAAGAAGGGGGTGGAAAATGAAAATTGCACCAAGGAATAAGGGGGTCCATGGAATATCGAAAACAGCAAAGGCAGCTGGGCTGGAGACTAATGATTGGATGCTTTCGATGTCACGCAACCCAGTGTTAGGTTTTGATCTGTTATTTTCCACAATAGCGCTTTTAAGCGAAGCCCTGAAAACTGTTTCGTCTAAAAACGCCTGAAAACGTGCACCAAAACGTGCCATCACACGGCTGCGTGCGTAATCCAAACACCCCATGAAAATATAAAGGAGTACAACCAGAATGAACAAGGCGACTAAGGTTTCATTTGAACGTGATCCAAGGACACGGTCATAGACCTGTAACATGAACAAGGGACCTGTCAGCATCAATATATTTACAAAAGCACTAAAAAGCCCAACGGCGAATAAGAGTTTGCTGCCTTGTTTGCGGGCTTGGATTAATTTGTTGTCTTGAAGCATTAATTCTCTAATTGGTTTGTTGGATCCATGTTCAACCATGTATCATTATTATTATATTTATGCATAAAAATATTACTTAGGGTTTTTATATGTCTGATTATTTACAATTTTTAGGAATTTGCCACGATTAAATTGTAATTTGATACCTTGTCGACTGTACCAACTTGGTTGACGGGGTCAAAGTAGCGGGCGTTTAGGCATTATGGGGTATGTCCCAGTTGGGACGTTAGGTTAATACGTTGTTTTTAAATATTTTTTGTAAAACACAAAACATTCGAAGTTACGTGTTTATGATAAATGTGTAAAAGAGATATGCTAAGATGAAAGGTTTTATAACCGTTATACCTCTATTTAACACGTAGGCTGAAGCCCGCCCTACGCTTGCTGATTTAATTATATATAAAAAATATCTGCCGTAATAGTCGTAACGCAAATGTCTTTACTGAAGCGTTTTGCCTTTGGAGAGGGCTTTCATCACTTTCGTAGCTTCTCTTCTTACAAACTTATCATCATCAGATGTTAAAGCCACAATTTCTGGCATAAGAACGTCTAACTTTAACTTTTTCACTGCAAGAAAGCTGGAATATAATAACTCTTCGTCATCCTCATCAAAAGCACGCTTTAAATGGTGCGCTGCATTTTTCTTGTCAATTCTCAATATTGCTTCAAATATTCCGTTACGCATTGCAGTGAGAGGACCATTTTTTAGATCCTCCATTAAAGTCTCTAATTGTGGCAAATCTGTAGGTTCTACGACAGGGGTAATGACGTGACCAAAGCTATAAATTGTAGCGTGATTATAATTAGATAATTTGCGTATACTGTTTTCATCACTAAGCAATTTCAATATTGGTTTATTTGCAATCCCTCTAGCAATTGGAGATTTTAGCGCATGTAACAGTGAATTAAAAACGATTTGATGCAAATCAGCAGAAATTAACCCAGACAGAACAATGGCCATCTCTTTTGTGAGCATTTTTTTTCGGCCTATGGAATCAAGAGCAATCACATGAAACCCATGTTTTGAAAGCTCTTCTATAATCTTTGTTTCCTCAGCTGTATATTCGTTAAATAGCTTTAACTCTTTATCACTTATATACTCTTTTTTTTCCTCCTTAAGATATTCTTCACGCGTTTTAAATCTGTCTACATAATCCATTTCATGTCTCTTGTTTAAGGTATTGGCGGTGGTGATGCGGCTACGTTTGGAATAGGAATGTACCTTACGTTTATACTCGGGCTATTTATAGCACGCAACAATGGCCTTGAGAATGTTGTGCCTTGTCTTACAAATAGATCGAAGCGAAGCCCATTTTGTTGAGCATAAGTCGTAAAGTCTCGAAGCTGCCCAGTGTAATTAAGGTGTTTCACATTTTTAACTTCGGTTAACACCTTACGGCTAAGACCATCAGGTATACGATTGCGTGACAATCGCCCAATGCCGACAGTAATGGTTTGATTTTGTTCACCAATATTATACTTACCGCGAACAAGCTTCTCACCAATTTGCCCCAATCGGGTAGCCTGAGCGCTTTGGCCAAGCCTAAATATTCTTTGACAAGCTTTACATCGTGCAGCTAACGAAACTGCTTTATCAAGTATGGCTGGACTGTTTGAACTTACTCTAACGTGATATGCTTTAATCTCAAACGGATCTGTTGAGAACTTGACGGGTTTAATCCCTTTGCCAGAGGTGATCGCCTTACTAAGCGCATTGCTGATAGTTTGCTCCACAGCACTGACAATTTGATTGGCGGCAAAGCCTGTGACGGCTCCTATGGCGATAGATTTACCAATTCCGACTATGGCATCTTTAATCGAGGGTTTCCCGCTGGCAACACCAACAATCGTCTGAGCAAAGCTGTGCACAGAAAGGAAAAACCCAACATTGGCGGCAAAAACAGCAATGCCTGCGGCGGCCGAACTATAAGAAGCTAGCGCTCCAATAGCGGCAACAAGGAACTGAAAAAAGTTCCCATTGGGGTCGAGCTTATTGACGGGATCGTTGAAGCTGTAGGCGTAGCGGTTGGTGCCCACGCCCTCTTCGGTGACGTCCAGCCAATCGGGTTGGATGAACATGCCGAGTTCGGGATCAAAGTAGCGGGCGTTGAGGTATTGCAGCTCGCTGTCTTCGTCGTAGCGTTCCCCTAGGAAGGTTTTGGTTTCATCTGTTGCCCCTGGGTCCTTATCCTCGTCCGAGACTTTGCCGTAGGGCGCATAGGCGCGTTTGACCTCTAAGTCACCCGCATCATTCGAGATGACCACGATCGAGCCCAGCTGATCCACGTGCATAAAGCCGCGTTGGAAGAAGGTGTCTTGGCCTGTGTCCCAGTTGGGACATTATGTTAAAGCTTTGTTTTATAAATATTATTACTTCTAAAGTTATTTATTCTATATTTCAAAATACTCGTTAAGTAGAATATCATTATTAATAACTTTTTCTATAATCAGGAAAATTTCATCTTTTAAACAATGCTCTAAACTTTCTTGGCGGGATAGCATTTTACCTAATAAATCTGTTTCTCCCCAAGGCGAGCCTTCTGGCTCTATGACGCGAAAATCCAGTTTATCTTTATTGTCATAAACTTCTAAACCAAAGCATGTCCTGTCCATGTTTGATGAATTATCACCCCATTCCCCTACAGCAATAGCAAAGTTCACATATTTAGTCTCATGTTTTTGAGACCATGTTGCATAATATACAGCATATGCATCATCATCTTTATAAACAAAACCATGTGTAGTCGAAGCTTCTTGATCGCAACACTCACAAAAAGAAGAATGATCTGCTTCTCCCATTTCTATTTCGTAAAAGGTCATATTTTCAATATCTCCTCAACCTTAGAAACTCTCCAGTTGTTTTGTTAGACTTCGCTCTATTACAGGTACGGCATGTATTTTGTGCATTATCTAAACTGTTATTTCCACCCCTAGATTTTGGTATTGAGTGATCTATTTCTGATCGATTAGGTCCAGCTTGATTTGTAGTTTTAGTCTTACAAAACACACATCTATTACCACTTTCGGCTCTGGCTTGATCTTTTATTTTCGTAGAAAATCTTTTACCAGCTCCTTTTCCACTGGATGAGCCAGCTTTAGGCCCGCCCAATCTCGCATCAGGATTCATACGTTGTGAAGGATGTCCACCACCAACGTTATTACTACGCCCACTGCGAGCCCCACCAAGATTACACCCTCCGCCTCTACAGGCGACTTCAAATTCTTCACCTTCAATAAATGAGTCACCATTCTTACCACTTACACGCGTTGCATATATATTGGCATTCCCAGCATTGCTAAATTGCGCAATCGCGGTTCTAATCTCAAACGGGCTTGTCGAGAACTTGGCGGGTTTAATCCCTTTGCCCGACGTAATCGCTTTACTAATAGCATTGCTGATCGTTTGCTCCACAGCACTGACAATCTGATTGGCGGCAAAGCCTGTGACAGCGCCTATGGCATAGGACTTCGCGAGCCCGACTATGGCATCTTTGATCGAGAGTTTCCCACTCGCCACGCCGACAATTGTTTGACCGAAGCTATGTACGGCAAGGAAGAAGCCTACGTTGGCTGTAAAGATAGCTAGCCCTGCAAAGACACTGCCGTGTGCTGCTAAGGCGCCAATAATAGCAGTAAGAAATGCGAAATTCCCATTCGGATCGAGTTTATTGACGGGATCGTTGAAGGGGTAGGCGTAGCGGTTGGTGCCCACGCCCTCTTCGGTGACCTCAAACCAATCGGGTTGGATGAATGCGGCGGATCAACAAACAATCTGAGAGACTGTTTTCCCAGCAAACGCCAAGTTCGGAGGGGCGGAGTTCTTATTATATATTAATTCATTGCGTTATTATTGTTATAGCAAGACATAATAAGGATCGTGGGTTGCCATCTATCAATTAATAAAATTTATGCGAATATATTTAGCATTTCTTTTGATACCTCTTTGTTAGTGAATGTGATTTCACCAAGAAAATCAGGCCCATGGAATACTAAAAGCTTTGTATATTTTTTTTCAACACGACTGCGAAACTCATCAGAACTTATACGAAGAATTACTTCACGCGTTTCTCCAGCAAAGCATGGCAACTCTCCTATGACTAAGATTTCAGATAGCCAACGTTCATTACTTGTCATTTTGTCAGCGACGTCAACTCTTATTCTATTAGTTTTTATGCCATTAATGGGTATTATAGTTGTAGTCTCACTAAAAGTAAGTGTTGCTATTCTACTTATATAGAAATCCATTTTATTCACTTTATTTTTGGACGTACACGAGGCACCAACTTAGCTGGTATGGCAGTCATAACACCTTTGGGTATGTCAGCAAATGGTAACCTTTCGGATTGAGAAAATACTGAATTAGGGACTTTTGCTTTTACTATCGTATGCTTTACTCCAAAAAGTCTTTCAAAGTTCTTTGATAGTGCTTTAGCATCGCTTAAGGTATCGACGAATAATTTCTTTCCTTCAAATGTGCCACCTCTGAAAACACCACTTCCCTTAATATCAGCCAATTCAACATCATCTACTACACGGAAAAGGGTTTTAAAACCAAATCTTTTGGATAATTCGGTTCCTATACTTTTTCCGATACTGCCGCCCGTTAAAAGAGCTGCACCATTCGTAACAGTGGCAGGGGCAGCCTTTCTTGCAATCCCCATCATGCGACTACGCTCTTCAAAAGTTTGTGGCCCGCCTTGCCCATTCGTAGATTTACGAAACACCAAGGGACTATTAATTGAAGAAATACTGCGGCCAATCGCATGGCGTATCGTCTGCTCCACGGCACTGACAATTTGATTGGCGGCAAAGCCTGTGATCTTTCCTATAGCAATAGATTTTCCGATCCCTATGATGGCGTCCTTAATCGAGATTTTTCCACTCGCGGCACCTACAATTGTCTGCCCGAAGCTGTGTACGGCAAGGAAGAACCCGACGTTGGCAGTAAAGACCGCGATACCCGCAAAGACTGCACTATGCGCTGCCAATGCGCCAATGGCAGCACTTATCAGAGCGCCTAATCCAAAGAAGTTCCCATTAGGGTCGAGCTTATTGACGGGATCGTTGAAGCTGTAGGCGTAGCGGTTGGTGCCCACGCCCTCTTCGGTGACGTCCAGCCAATCGGGTTGGATGAACATGCCGAGTTCGGGATCAAAGTAGCGGGCGTTGAGGTATTGCAGCTCGCTGTCTTCGTCGTATCGCTCGCCTAAGAAGGTTTTGGTTTCATCCGTGGCCCCTGGTGCTTTATCTTCGTCTGAGACTTTGCCGTAAGGGGCATAGGCGCGCATGACCTCGAATTGGCCAGCGTCATCGGTGATGGCGACGATGGAACCAAGTTGATCCACATGCATAAAGCCGCGTTGGAAGGGGTTGTCTGCTGCAGGCACAGATGTGTCGTTTGCCGCAGGGCCATTGTTCCAGCGCACATCGCCGATGGGGTAGTTCTGGATGGTTTGCGTTGGTTTTTTCCAATCGCGGATCTCTGATATGCCTGCGTAAACGGTGATGGATTCTTCGGGTGTATCTGCATCCTCGATCTTCATCAAACGGGTGCCTGATGGCCCGTAAACATATTCTGTGCGTTTACCATTATGCACCACAGACAGCGGACGGTTTTCGCCATCATAGGTCATGGTTTTGCCGTGCAGACCTGTGGTCATGTTACCGTTGGCATCATAGGTGAAGGTTTGTCCTGCCACAGAAGAGGGGGCGTGGCTGTGTGGAGAATTGCCATTGCTGCCCACTTGTTTGGCATTGGCATAATTATATGTGCCTAAGTGCGAGTTAGAGCGCATACGTCCTGCCCGGTCATAGGTGAAGCTTTGGTTGAATTCTGTTAGGCCAGCTTTGTTTGTGGCAGACAGTAACCGCCCGATGTAATCGTAGGTATAGTCAAAACTTCCAGCGTTCATTGTGGAATCCACGGACATCACACGCCCGTTCAGTGACCGTGTGTAGGTTTTCGTATAGGTCTCTGCGCTGAGAGGGTTTGAGATGGTTACATGCTCTAACCACCCACGTGCGGCATCATATGTGCGCAGATCGCTGGTGCCATTGCCATAGATGACTTCTGTTGGGTTGCCGCGCAGGTCGTATTTAACGTCTAGAACATCATCGCCGAATTTTGCCAAACGGCCAGCGGCATCGTATTTATAGTTTGGTGTCCAGGCCCATTTAAGCGTGCCATTTGCATCCATGTAGCTATAGGCTTGTTTGAGCAAGCTGCCATCAGGATTATAGCGCTGGTGCGTGCGGATTAATGTTGCCGCACTTGATACGTTATTAGGGTCATTTTGGATATAATTATGCACATTCGTGGGCAAACCAAGGATGCCATAGGTATAAACAGTGCGGTTCACGTCAGTCATCTGACAGGTCATCTGACCAATGCCATTCACGATATTCGAGATACTGCTACATGAATGATTGGGGCGATCATGCGTGGTTGTCTGATTTATACCATCATAATAGTTGTAGGTTGCGACAGGCCCATCTGGCCCACCCGTCACCAGCTTACGCGTTGGGCGGTTCAGTTCATCATAGGAGAACTCAATCGTTTGGCCCTTGGCATCCGTCTGTTTGATCAGGTTATCATTGTCATCATATTCCAGCGTCCAACGACCCAAACCTGGGTCTTCTGCCATAATACGGTTACCGAAAGCATCGTATTCGTAGTGGAAGAGGATACTCTCAGGATCACTCACATCCGTTAAACGTTGTAGAAGGTCGTATTTGTACTGTGTGCCACGTCCAGTACCAGAATAGCTTGTCACATCTGTATGCTCGGCATCAACGCGGTATTGGTAGATGACGTTACCAAAATAATCCATGTAGTTATAGGCGAGTTCACAAAGCGTACCATTCTGCCCTAAATCGCATGAACTCATACTCACTCTCTGTCGAGGCATAAGCATAACAGTTGTCGTTTCACCAGGCGCAGCCATCAGTGGATATGTAAGGTTTGATAGCTGATAGGCCATCGCTTGAATTGCCCCATCCGCAAACGTCATCTTAGTTTGGCGGTTTAACGTATCATATTCATAGCTTGTACGTTTGTTTGCAGGCGCCGTATTGCTGGCAGCTTCTGCCCAAGTCAGCGGGATACTTTCCCAAAGCTTCCGCCCGCGAACGTCGTATTTGGTTAGACCAACAGCGGCACCAGAACCCGCTGCTTCAATCCCAGATGTGCGCCCGGATATGGCAGTCTTATACGTCTCACCAAAGCCGTTAAAGTATTCACGTTCATAGCTCTCCGTTTGCCCAAAAGCTGTTGTTGCAATCTCTGTGCGGCGTTCCACATATTGCGCAGCAGGGTCGCCCAGATTGTGATAGCTCGTATAAACATCCTGTCCCCGCGGGTTGGTCGATTGCACGCCCAAACACATCGCATCATAGACATGTGTTGTGGTCTGATTATTCGCATCAGTTTGGCTCAGCGGTTGCTGGCAAGCTGTATCCCAAACCGTGGATCCTGTATGCCCAAGCGCATTGGTTGAGTTGGTTAGGAACAAGTTCTTAACTGTTTCATAAGCATGCGTGGTGGTGTTCGCAAGCGCATCTGTTTCCGACAACAAATTGCCATAGCTGTCATGAGTATAGATTGCACTCGTTCTATAAATTGGACTAGCCACATCGCCATTCCAAATCTTCGTTTGCGATAAGTTTCCAAGCGAAGGTTCTAGAGAGATCGCATTATTACCATCATAATAGTAATATTCCATCTGCAACCATGAGGCATTATCAGAAGGATTAGAACCCGAACCAACCCTTTTGCGTTTTGGCAAGTTTACAATGTATTTCGATGGGTTTGGTTCATACTTATATTCCGTCCAAGTATCGTCATTGGTCGTATCTACAAACCCGCGATCATAGACAATATATGGTTCACCATATTCATTCCATGTATAATCTTTCTTCGTGTCTATAAAGTTCGCACCATAGCGCATGGTGTTTGTCTCAGATGACTTCGTAATGCGAACAGGTGCCGCTTCATAACTGCCTGTCACATTCCATGTTGTATAGGAACCGCTGTATAAAACATCATCATGGAAAATTTCTGTTTTTTCCACCAACCCTGCATTCTCATAACTGTCATTCAGGTAGGTGGTTTTTTGCACAACCGCACCAGTATCACCTGCAACAGGGGGAAGGGTAATCATCACCTCTTTAAACCCAAGTGGCTTACGGCGATCATAGTCATAACGGTCACCAGAATAGGCAAATGTCGTCACACGCGGCTCAGATGTATTCACACCTGAAGTCACCTTCATCACAACTTGACGTGCGGCTGGAACCTGATTGTCAGGGAATTGTGTAGAACTGTCATATTCCGCAGAAATCACATTACCAGAAGAGGTCGTGATACCCTCCAAACGATTTGGAAATCCAACAGAACCATATTTAATAATAGGAGTTCTTGCCCCATTAATAATTTCATCAGTGATTGCAAAATCGACCAAACCATCACCATCAAAATCACCCGCAGCAATATAACCTTCTATTTGTGCCGATGTTGTCGATGATTGAACAAAACCGTGTTCAGATGATCCTGTTGACAGCAAAATTTTGAATGGCGCAGCTGTAGGTCTGTGTGAAAAATGTATGGCCCCACCGCGGCTTTCAGCACTTATAATGACGTCTGCCAAACCATCTGCATTGACATCTCGCAATTGTACAAAGTTATTGGCATAGCTTAACCCACTTAGAGTTGTTGCAAAATCAACCGTATCAGCCCATTGCTCCTCTGGAGCAAATGTTCCATCACCGTGACCTAAACGAACTTGAACTTTCCAACTATCTGATTTTTTATGAATAATCGCATCCGCTATGCCATCACCATTGACGTCACCAAAACCCGTTGCCTCCAAGGTGTAAGCACTTGGGTTAGATCCACTATCAAGAAACGGCACATCATCTAAACTGCGAAACTTAAATCCATTTGGCGTATATTCTCGAATACAATAATGCGGCCCACCACTATGAGATGATGACAGTAATATCTCGTCAATTCCATCACCGTTTACATCAAGAGAGCGGCCGTTCAGATGGTTTACTGACCCAATTGCCGTCGCAGCGCAGGTATGATCAAGGCTGCCTGACGGTTCAAAGTTTTGTACAGGAGCGGGTTTAATCGTGCCAACAGGATCACCTGCAGCATTGTTTGCATTCGTGACAACATCAAAGAAGAACTTATTCTCACGGTTCGAAGATGTAACATCTGTACGCTTCACATGATATAATTCCAATTCTGCGTCGGTATCAAAGTTACCCACATAATCGATCGCAATATCATGAGCACCGCCAACATGAAGAGCTTCCGTATCAACAGCAGCACTTGCATCACCAGACACGCCCGATGTAACCTCATTACCCAACTGCCAAGTTTCATAACGAGAATCAATTAATGCATTCAAAGACCGTTGTGTAATTACAACTGATTGTGGTGCATCTGGCGTCCATTGGGTGAGTCCTAAAACACGATTAACATTAAGAGTACTTGAAGACCTGAGCTCAACTGGTTTGGATAATGTATCGTGCGCAAGATTACGATCTTTGTCGAACTTATAGTGTCCTGATGCTTGCTGATAAAATCTATATTCAGTACATACAGGCGGAGGTGGGGTATAACCACCACCACTACCACCACCTTGGCCGTCTGCTTCAGCTTTCTTAATAATATCAGAAGCGTTAATAGGAAACTTGTGAGTTCCTGAACGTGGTGGGTTTTCACTATTATTACCGCCAATTATGCGTTTTCCTTGGTTCCCCCCTGGAACACAGCTGGTAGCATTCTTCTTGAATGGAAGCCCAACAAGCTCTTCACGCCCATCTCCATTCGTATCGACAACTCGCATATCTTTGTGAAAAGTGTTGTAGGAGTTAATATTATGAGAATAAGCAGTAGTATTAGTTGAAGGGTAATAATTCCAACCCACCGCATTTGGGCCTGGATTATTGGTCAAATCAGCATATGTGACTTCTTCCAATTGATAATCATCATTTGAATAGGTGAATGTTGTTGCTGGATAAGATGTCCCATTCAGATGCGGCCAGCCATTGGCATATGTGGTAAAATCATTCCCGAACTGCTGCACATGTTCCAGCTTATACGCCTTGGTCAAGCCTGTTTGTGACTGCATGAATTGATAGGCTGCAATATTCTGGGTCCCATCAGTTGTTGTAACCCAACGCAACATATAATAGTTTTGCCCTAGATAGCGCGTGCCCGTAGAAAAGCTATTTGGTGCGGCGTTTATGGTATAGTGAAAGTTAACCTTATACCCTGCGTACTCAATAAGTTTTGGGCGATGTGCATACCCAGCATCACGTGCATCACCAGTAGGCGCACCAAAAAGGTAACTGTAAGTCACGCTATTTGCTGCTGCCTGTGTATCTGTTACTGTATGCAGTAACCACTTGCGACGTTTGCGGATGTTATTATGAGCATCCACGTCATCAGAAGATGTCAAGGTTTCAGCAGGCGCTAGCTGATCAATAGAGGCGTAACGCATCTGCGTGCCGTTCTTTTGGTAAATGATGAATGCGTTTGTTGCTTCATCCAAAACGATTTTCGTGTACGTGTCCTTCAACGTGACAAAATCACCACCAGCGGCACAACCAACAGGTGTACCAGTGGCAATAAAGTCAGGGGAATAGTTCCAAGCTGTTGAATCTACGCCAGATACTTGAATAGGGCTGTTGTCGCATTTTAACAACTCCATGCCGTCGGCCACAAAAATATCACGGCCATCAAAGCGATCATAGAATGGGGCGCCTAAGCGTGAGGACACACGTTCAATCGAAGAGAATCCAGCCACAGACCAACCAGCACCCACAAAGGCGCCATCTCCTGCACGGCGACCAAGATCAGAATTATAAGAAATTGAAAGGCTTGGTTCCAACCCTCTAAACGCAGGCACAGATATGGGGACAGAATAATTTAACTGTCCCGAAGCGCTTACAATATCTTGCGCTGTAGATGAACCAGACAAACTCCCTGCAACACCACCAGCGCCACCTTCTGTAGAATTGCTTGTTTCTTGATTTGATGTTTCGACAAGCTCTTCGGAATCTCTTTCTTTTTCAGCAGCATCGTCTACTGGGCTTTCAACATTTTCAATCTCTTGTGCGGTGCTCTCACTTACAAGCTGCGTTTGCTCTACATCTTCCAAGATTGTTATTTCTGGTGTGGTCTCTTGTGCTGAAAGATTTGTAGAAAAGAATGAAAACAGCACTGCGAACAGAACCAAAAAGCGCATATTCAAAATAGAATTCCCTCAAAATAAACTTATCAAATAACAAATAATCAAAATATCGTTACTTATCGAAGTTAACAATTATTAATCATAAACTGTCAATTCAAATATTAATCTTGGACTGAAAATCTATTTATTCTTTATAAAATGACTGGCAAGAATTCAAAAGGTTACCACTTGCAATCATGTTCCGATGTATATCCTGAAAAAATTATTTCCATTTTTTGAACGGCGCACTTAGTCATTGAAACACCTTCATGAATATTAGCACCTCAAAGCAAAGAGTATTGCTGGCAACAGTTTAGCAACAACTATAAAGGCCCGAGTGATGTTTGAATCGTTAGAAAAGAGCCTTACGCAACAAGCGCTCGTTGTCGGACTTCTGCCATTATTTTAACATAATTAACATTATGCGATAATCAATTGACACAGAAAATACTACAAATCAATATGATCCCTTTTATGTGGCATGATCAACACGCTATAAAGCGACATCTTCAAAACGCATTTTTGTCATATTAATTTGTTAGAAAATGTATATTTAGTTAATTAAATGTATATTTAGTTAATTAATTAATGATTAATTACCGTAAGTTTTTTACGTAACGATTGGACTGAAAATATGACTACTCCTACTGACCCGCTTTTTTCGTCACAATGGCACTTTCCGCTTATTGGCGATATTGAAACAATCTGGGATGAATTCACTGGCACTGGCATCAATGTAGGGGTTTATGATGACGGTGTACAATATACGCATACAGACCTTGATGATAATTATGATTTTTCCTTAGAAGTTGAAGACACCTTTGTAAACGTGCTTTTGGATGGGTTTCCTAACATTAGCAATAACGATTCACACGGTACTGCGGTTGCAGGTCTAATTGCCGCTGAAAACAATGGTGAGGGTACTGTTGGCGTTGCATATGGTGCAAGTATTACGGGTGTGAATATTTTCGATGAAAATACATATGGATATGTCAACTTTAGCACACTAGCTGGCCAAAATGCATTTGTAGATGTTGTCGACCAAGCCGATAACTTTGACATTATGTCAAATAGCTGGGGATCAGCACCTGGCTATACTGCCGCACAAAATCTGAATGGGAACACATTTGCGTCACTTTACATCGCAGAACTTGAAAGCAATTCAGCAGATGGTCGTGGTGGATTAGGTACAATTGCTGTCCAAGCGGCTGGTAATGATGCATTGGATGCAAACGGCTCTGGCACGAACGCATCGCGTTTTACGATTACGGTTGCGGCAACCGATATCAGTGGTAATGCTGCTTCGTTTACGAACTATGGCGCATCAATTTTGATCACGGCACCAGCTGCAAGCTATACAACAGATCTGACAGGCAACAGCGGATATAACGCGGCTGGTAGCGGCGAAGCAACAGGAAGCGACTCCCTAGGAGATACAGATTATACATCAGTCTTTGGTGGTACATCTGCAGCGACACCCGTTGTGTCTGCCGTTATAGCATTGATGCTTGAAGCAAATGAAGAATTGGGCTGGCGCGATGTGCAAAACATCCTTGCAATTTCTGCGGCCCATACAGGCTCTGCTTTAGGTGCAAGTCAAACTGGGTTTGAAGTTGGCGCATGGGAAGTAAACGGTGCAGACAACTGGAACGGTGGCGGCATGACTTTTGCTGGCTCCTATGGTTATGGCATGGTTGACGTATTTGCTGCTGTTCGTATGGCCGAAGCTTGGGGTATCATGAATGATACAGCCCAAACGAGTGCGAATGAAGCAACAGCAAGCTCTAACGTAACAAATGTTGGTGGCGCTGCAATTCCAGGTGCCCCAGGTCTGAGCTTTAACATTACTGTTCCTGCTGGTGAAAATATTTCTGTTGAGCACTTAGAGCTAAACCTGAATCTTACACACACTTACATTGGTGACTTAGAGATTTACCTGACGGATCCAGATGGCAACACGATCCAAATCGTTTATTCTACGGCCGGTGTTGGCACCGATGTTGCTGGCACTTGGACTTATGGCATTGATTCATTCTTGGGCTCATTATCGGCTGGTACTTGGACGGTTCAAATCATTGACACATTCACGGGTGCTGATGCTGGTACTGTTACCAGCGCATCTATTGAATTCTATGGTACCGAAATATCAAACGATGACACGTATCACTTTACGGATGATTTCTTGGCTTCCGTTGCAAACGACGCAAGCCGCTCTGTTATTACAGATACAGATGGTGGAACGGATTGGTTAAACTTCTCTGCTTTGGCAGGTGTTTTAAACATTAACCTAGCGTCTAGTGGTGCTTTTACAGTTGCTGGTGTGAACTGGGGAACATTGGGCAGCAATGGCGAACAGTTTGAGAACCTTATCGCTGGCGATGGCAATGATACTATAGTTGGGAACGCTTTAGAGAACATGATATATGGGATGCGCGGAGACGACTTTCTGGTTGGTGGCGCAGGAAATGACACCTTAAATGGTGGCTCTGGTGACGACACCTTAAATGGTGGCTCTGGCAAAGATGTTTTCAATGGTGGCGCAGGAAATGACACCGTTTCTTATGCTAACTCAGCAGCCGCTGTGAATGCAAACCTTGCCTCAAACAATGGATGGAGTGGAAATAACCAATCCGATACATATGCAGAAATCGGCAGCCTTATCGGTATCGAAAACCTTATTGGCTCTCAATTTGATGACCTATTAATTGGTGATGCTGGAAACAATAGCTTAGAGGGTGGCGTTGGAAACGATACTCTAAATGGTGGCGCGGGTAATGATACTCTAAATGGTGGTACTGGTGATGACACCTTAAATGGTGGCAATAACAATGACGTACTAAATGGTGGCGACGACAATGATATTCTTAACGGCGGTGCCAATAACGACACCTTAAATGGTGGCTCTGGTGACGATACTCTAAATGGTGGTTCTGGCAAAGATGTTTTCAATGGTGGCGCGGGAAATGACACCGTTTCTTATGCTAACTCAGCAGCCGCTGTGAATGCAAACCTTGCCTCAAACAATGGATGGAGTGGAAATAACCAATCCGATACATATGCAGAAATCGGCAGCCTTATCGGT
>NZ_WEIC01000007.1 GCF_009184395.1 Amylibacter sp. SFDW26 | reverse complement strand
TTATTGAAGTAGAAGGCGTGTGCCCATCGTGCCAGAAAAGCGCACAGATATGAGTCTTGTTAAGATTAAGAACATGACCGTTAAACTGGAAGGTCACGTTGCATTAACAAATGTCAGTATGCAGATATCCCAAGGCGAGATTGTCACTATTGTAGGACCCAATGGATCAGGAAAATCAACATTGTTGCGTACAATTGTTGGTGCAATACAACCAACTTCTGGAATTGTGAATATCACAGATAGCTGTAAAATAGGATACGTCCCACAGAAACTACATATAGATGCAACTTTGCCAATTACAGTAAAGCGTTTCTTATGTTTGCCCAAAGCACAAAACTCGAAAAACATCAAAAGTATTTTAAAGCGTGTTGGCTCACCTGATATAGAAAATCGTCAAATGGCAAACTTGTCTGGCGGACAGTTTCAACGTGTATTATTGGCGCGTGCTATCTTGAATGAACCTGATCTGCTTATCCTAGATGAAGCCACTCAAGGCTTAGATCAAATGGGCGCTGCATCTTTTTACCGCCTCGTCGAAAACCTACGAAGCACATTAGGGTGCGCAATATTAATGGTCAGCCATGAATTACATGTTGTGATGAGTGCATCAGATCGTGTTATTTGCTTGAACGGCCACGTATGTTGTCATGGCACACCTGATATTGTCGCATCCGACCCAGAGTATCACGCGTTGTTTGGTTCAGGTACGCAAGGTGCACTTGCCCTATACCGTCATGAACATAATCATACACACAATCATGATGGCACTTGCGATCATGATCGCCAGTATGAGGATGCTTAAATGTTAGATGATTTTTTCACGCGCGCCATTCTAGCAGGTGTGGGTGTCGCCATTGCCGCCGCTCCTTTGGGGTGCTTTGTTGTTTGGCGACGAATGGCCTATTTCGGTGATGCAACAGCACATGCGGCTATTTTGGGTGTCGCACTTTCCTTAGCATTCTCAACATCATTATTAGCAAGTGTTTTAACTGTTTCCTTGATTATGGCTTTTGTTGTTTCCACATTGACGGACCGTGGATACGCAATGGATACTTTGCTTGGCGTAATTGCACATTCTGCATTAGCCTTTGGGTTGGTCGCAGTATCTCTTATAGGAGGCATCCGAATAGACTTAATGTCATATCTCTTTGGGGATATATTGGCCGTTGGTATCAAAGACCTGATAGTGATCTGGACTGGCGCAGTATCAGTTTTGTTCTTAATGCTTTGGCGTTGGTCTGCTTTGTTAACCGCAACTTTGAACCCAGACTTAGCTTATGCAAATGGTATAAATCCAAAACACGAACAACTCGTTTTATCCCTCGCATTAGCTGTTGTTGTCGCTGTGGCAATCAAAGTGGTTGGCGCATTATTGATTGCAGCAATGCTGATTATACCAGCCGCAACTGCGCGCCCCTTTAGCAAAACACCAGAATCTATGGCTTTCATAGCAGCGGGAATTGGTGGTTTTTCGGCATATGGAGGCTTACAAGGATCTTATGTATGGGACACACCTACAGGCCCAACAATTGTCTGCATAGCGGCTGGGTGTTTCATTTTATCAAATATTGTAAATCTAATGAAAAGAACCGCTTAGAATTTGTCACTTTAAAGCTTGGATTTTTTCAATTAAACCACGTGTAGAGGAATTTAGGCCTGATAAATCAGCGCCCTCATCTAATAATGGTGTAATTTCATTAGCCATTACTTTACCTAATTCAACACCCCATTGATCAAAAGAGTTTACATTCCAAATCACGCCCTGCACGAACACCTTATGTTCATACAATGCAATCAAACGACCCAAACTATATGGTGTTAAACTGCGATAAATTATGGATGTGCTAGGCCGGTTCCCAGGGAATGTACGATGTGGGACAAGTGCATCTGCATCTTTTTCACTACTTCCCGCAGCTAACATTTCTGCGCGCACTTCATCACTTGTTTTACCAAAAGCTAATGCATGTGATTGTGCTAAAAAATTAGCCGTCAAAAGGTCATGCTGATCAACAAGATAAGACGTAGGCTGGGCACTAATCATAAAGTCCATTGGAACAATGTCAGTTCCTTGATGAATCAATTGGAAAAACGAATGTTGTGCATTGGTCCCAGAATCTCCCCAGATCACTGGACCTGTCAAAGTTTCAACTGGTTCACCATCTTTGGTAATTCGTTTACCATTACTTTCCATATCCATTTGTTGTAGATATGAAGAGAAGTTTTCTAAGCGTTGATTATATGGAATTAATGCAACGGTTGAGCATTTCATAATATTTCTACGCCAAATACCTATCAAAGCAAGTAAGGTTGGTAGGTTTTCTTCTAACGGTGCTGTTTTAAAATGCTGGTCCATATCTCGAAAACCAGCCAAAAAATCGCGGAAGTTTTTACTACCAATAGCAATAGCGAGTGACAAACCAATAGAGGAGGCGAGGGAATAACGGCCGCCAACCCAATCCCAAAACCCAAAAACACGCTCAGACGGAATTCCAAAAGCTTGCGTTGCTTTTAAATTCGTTGACACCGCAGCAAAGTTTACTTCTGCTGCTGCAGTTCCAATCGAGTTTTCCACCCATTCTTTTGCAGCTTGCGCATTAATCATCGTTTCTTGGGTTGTGAATGATTTAGACGCAATTAAAAACAACGTCTTTTCTGGGCTAAGACCATCCGTAATGTCGCGCAAATGGGCGCCGTCTACGTTCGATACAAAGTGAACATTTGGACCGTCTTCTGCGAACCGAGATAAGGCGCGTGTAGCCATCACTGGCCCAAGGTCAGAACCTCCAATACCAATGTTAATAACATCTGTAAAAGCCTCGCCTTTTGCATTGGTAATATCGCCAGAACGAACATCATCCGCAAATTTTAAGAAGTCTTTTAGAACAGACTCAACCAAATCATATGTAAGCTCGCCATCAACCGAATAGGCATCCGATTTATTACCCCTCAAAGCAACGTGTAAAACAGCACGATCCTCTGTAGAATTTATGTGTTCACCTGCAAACATTGCATCACGATGTTTTTCAAGATTTACAGCACGCGCCAAATCAAACAAATGTACCAACGCATCATCATCAACACGTTCTTTGGAAAAATCGATTGTTAAGTCATCAAGTGACACAGAAAATTTATCAAATCGATCAGGGTCATTTGCAAATAGATCACGCAAATGCTCAGCTTCTAAACGGCCCCAGTCGGCTTCTAGCTTTTTCCAAGCTGCTTTATCCATTTTAATGCCCACCAATACTAAACATCAATTAATGTATACATTAATCAAAGTAATTGAACTTAATTTTACAACACGCGCGTTTTTCGCTCTAAAAAGTGTTCAGAACAAGGACATATTCAATTTATTTCGTAAATTAACAACAAAGTCAGCGTTGAGAGCGTTCCCAATCTGGGTGGTTCCACGGCACGGCATTAGACGGTGCCAATAGTGTTTTCCCCAAAATATGATCTGCCGCCTTCTCACCCGTCATAATAGATGGGCCATTTAAGTTACCATTTGTGATCCGTGGAAAAATAGAACTGTCTGCAACACGCAACCCATTCACACCAATCACGCGGCATTCTGGATCAACAACGGCCATAGGATCATCAGCTGCACCCATTTTACAGGTGCCACACGGATGATATGCACTTTCAACATGCTCTTTAATAAATGCGTTTAATTCTTCATCAGATTGAACCGAACTGCCTGGTTGGATTTCATGTTTCACAAATGGTGCAAATGCGTTTTGTTCAAATATCTCACGCGTCAAACGAATACATGTACGGAAATCTTCCCAATCTTCGTCCTTGCTCATGTAGTTAAACAATATCTTTGGTGCGTCCGCAGGATCAGCTGATGCCAAAGTGACCGAACCACGCGATTCAGATCGCATAGGCCCTGTATGCGCCTGAAAACCGTGCCCCTCTGCAGCCGCTTGGCCATCATAACGCACAGCAATAGGTAAGAAATGATATTGAATATCAGGGTAATCAACACCAGCCTTTGATCGGATAAAAGCAGCAGATTCAAACTGGTTTGAAGCACCAAGACCTGTTTTCAAAAACAGCCACTGCGCCCCAATGATAGCCTTAGAAATCAAATTCCAATGCTTATAAAGCGTAATCGGTTGAGATGACGCCATCTGCAAGTATAATTCCAGATGATCTTGTAAGTTTTGCCCAACTCCAGCCCGATCAGCTATAACATCAATACCATGTTCTGCTAGGTGCTTGGCTGGACCAATACCAGACAACATCAGAAGTTTTGGGGAATTGATAGAAGACGCCGCAAGAATAACCTCACGCTTCGCACGAATGATTTCGACTTTACCGCCACGCTTCACAGCCACACCTACAGCACGGCCATCTTCGATGATAACCTTTTGGGCAAGCCCCTTAATCATCGTGCAGTTTTCACGTTTCAATGCAGGTTTCAAATATGCATTCGCAGCAGACCAACGGCGACCTTTGTGAACTGTTTGCTCCATGGGGCCAAAACCCTCTTGCTGCTCACCGTTATAATCATCTGTCACCTGATATCCGGCTTGCTGACCCGCATCCACAAACGCTTTGAACAATGGATTATCACGTGGCCCACGCGTTACATGTAGTGGCCCGTCCGTACCACGCCAAGCTGGATCGCCACCATGACCGCCATCATCCCAATTTTCCATACGTTTGAAATACGGAAGCACATCTTTGTAAGCCCAACCAGAGGCACCGCTTTCATCCCAATGGTCAAAATCTTTCGCATGACCACGTACATAAACCATCCCGTTGATTGAAGAAGATCCACCAACAACCTTACCCCGAGGTGTCGCAAGACGACGGCCATCTAAATATGGTTCAGGCTCCGATTGATACCCCCAATCATAAGTTTGCATATTCATAGGATAGGACAATGCGGCAGGCATCTGAATAAGTGGACCGACATCTGAGACGCCGTATTCGATCACCAAAACCGAATATTTGCCGTCTTCCGACAAGCGATATGCCATAGCACAACCCGCAGAACCAGCCCCAACGATTACAAAATCTGCTTCCATAGTCACGCAATCCTAATAGGGGGAATCCACAGGGCCCATTCTGACATATACCGTCTTTAACTGGCTGTAGTGTTCGATCGCAGCTTTGGAATTTTCACGTCCAACACCTGATCCTTTTACACCGCCAAATGGTGCTTCGACTGGGGCATCATTATATGAGTTGATGAAACACGTACCCGCATCCATTAGATCAATCACGCGATGTGCGCGTTTGATATCATTCGTAAACACACCACCTGCTAGACCAAGGTCTGTGTCATTCGCACGGGCAATAACCTCTTCTTCTGTTTCAAATTCGAAAACAGACATAACAGGGCCAAAAATCTCTTCGCGTGCAATTGTCATATCATCAGTAACATCGGCGAAAACTGTTGGTTCAATATAAAAACCATCACCATCAATAGCATTACCGCCAGTCACCAGCGTGGCACCTTCTGCCTTACCTCTTTCAACGAACCCCATCACGATGTCGCGTTGATTGCGACTTACCATTGGGCCAAACTGCGTATCCTCATCCAGAGGATCACCAAGCTTGATCGCCTCTGTCCGCTCTTTCAAACGTTTTAGAAACGCATCCTTAATGCCCTTTTGAACGAATACACGTGTACCATTCGAACAAACTTGACCTGTAGAGTAGAAATTCCCCAACATCGCACCACCGATCGCATCTTCCAGTGAAGCATCATCAAAAATGATCAACGGTGATTTACCACCCAATTCCATCGTCACATGTTTCATACCCGCTGCCGCAGCTGCATAAACTTTCTTGCCTGTTGCAGCAGAACCAGTAAGCGAAACCTTATCAACCCGTTCATCCGTCACCAATGCTCCGCCAACATCTCCGTAACCTTGAACAACGTTGTATAGGCCAGCAGGCGCACCCGCTTCCATCAGAATTTCTGCAACTTTTAATGCACAAAGCGGTGTCGTCTCAGATGGTTTAAAGATCATAGAGTTCCCACACGCCATAGCAGGGGCACCCTTCCAACACGCGATTTGCGTTGGATAGTTCCATGCCCCAATACCAACACAAACGCCTAAAGGAATACGTTTCGTATAAACCCAATCTTCACCCAACGGGATATGTTCACCTGTTAGAGACCCAGCTAAGCCACCAAAATATTCTAGTGCATCCGCACCCGATGTGGCATCAACATAAAGCGTTTCTTGCATTGGTTTACCTGTGTCATAGGTTTCCAATTCTGACAGTGCATGATTGCGTTCGCGCATAATTTCAGCCGCACGTTTCAAAACACGCCCACGTTCTGTACCCGAAAGTTTCGCCCATTCTTTTTGTGCTGACTGCGCCGCAGAAATTGCCTGATCCACAATCGCTGGTGTAGCGGAATGCACTTTTGCTACAACTTCGCCAGTTGCAGGATAAACGCATTCAATTACGTCCCCCGCAGTGTCTTCGACATATTGACCATTAATGAAATGGCTCGCTGTTGGTTGGCATTTCATATCTTATTCTCCTCGTGGAAAGCGTTGGCTATCTTCTAAGTTATCTAAATTCATATGGTTGCGCATATAGCGCTCCGATGCTTTTTGCAGCGGTTGGTAATCCCATGGAAAATAATCCCCATTTCGCAAAGCCTCATAAACCACCCAACGACGCGCTTGGCTTTCGCGTACTTGCGCATCAAACTCATCAAGGTTCCAACGCGCTTCTGATTTCGCTTTCAGCTGTGATACAGTTCCTTGATGCTCTGGTGTCTGAGCTAAATTTTTCAATTCATGCGGATCATTATCCAGATTGAACAACTGATCAGCATCCAAAGAGCAACGATTATACTTCCAAGGACCATACCGTAGCGATACCATTGGCGCATAAGATGCCTCTGCCGCGTACTCCATTGCAACAGGGCTAGTGCGTTCCCCACCCTGCCCCAAATGAACCAAGCTTTCACCTTCGACCCAAGGCATAACTTCATCCATAGAAACACCCGCTAAATCGCAAAGTGTTGGCGTCACATCAATGTTCGACACAGGCGCGGTCACCAAACCCACTTCCATCGTTGGTGACGACACCATCAATGGCACACGTGACGAACCTTCAAAGAAGGACATTTTGAACCAAAGACCACGTTCACCCAACATGTCCCCATGATCCGAAACAAACAAAATTATCGCATCCTGGCGTGTTGTTTCCAACGCTTCCATCACTTCGCCAATCTTGTCATCCAGATAACTGATATTGGCAAAATACGCACGACGCGACGTTTTGATCTGATCCTCAGTAATATCAAAACTACGCCAGTCATTCGCATCAAAGATCCGCTGTGAATGCGCGTCATGATCGTCATAATCCATTGCGGGAACCTCTGGTAAAAGATGCTCGCAATCTTCGTATAAATCCCAGTATTTCTTACGCGCCACATAAGGGTCGTGCGGGTGCGTAAAGCTAACAGTTAAACACCAAGGGCGGTCATCATTCCCGCGCGCTAAATCGTAAACCTTGCGCGTTGCATTATATGCAACCTCATCATCGTATTCCATTTGGTTTGAAATCTCGGCCACCCCTGCCCCAGTTACAGACCCCATATTATGGTACCACCATTCGATCCGTTCACCTGGCTTGCGATAATCTGGTGTCCAACCAAAATCAGCGGGATAAATATCTGTCGTCAAACGTTCCTCAAACCCATGCATCTGATCTGGTCCGACGAAATGCATCTTGCCTGATAAACATGTTTGATACCCAGCACGACGCAAGTGATGTGCATAGGTTGGAATATCTGAACAAAACTCCGCAGCATTATCATAAACCCGACTACGAGATGGTAATAAACCAGACATAAAAGATGCACGACCAGGTGCACACAATGGTGATGCCGTATAAGCATTTCTAAATCGCGTAGATTTTGCCGCCAGTTTTTTCAAATTCGGCGCATGCAACCAATCCGCAGGACCATCTGGAAACAATGTTCCATTTAGCTGGTCTACCATAAAAATCAGAATGTTCGGTTTTGTCATTTTATTCCCCGTGATCCCATTTATGTTCGAATCTGTACCTAAACATGGAAAAACTAAATTTGTTTTTGACTGACCAGTCAATTAAAATCTCTTAATTTAACGAACGACAGTCCAAAATCGCATAAAAGAACATTTTTCCCGAAACTTTTTCATAGAGATTAAAACGACTTTGTGGCATTAAGCTTTAAAAGTTCAAGTTTGGAATAAAAATAAGATGGCAAACAAGCAGACACGAGTTGTTGCAACAGGATTAACAGCCCTACTCTCTCTCGGCCTTATAACACACACAGCATATGGCCAACAACGTACGTTCACACCATCTTATGAAACAGCACCAACACCAATAAAGCGTCATAATCCAAATGACACGGATTCAAGTTGGTTAAACGATGCAGACATAGACAAAACAGCAAGAAAATACCTTAACAAAGCCTTACGACCAGACGGTTTACGTGTCGAAGCCTTACATTTACAAGCAACACAAGCAGAGTTACGATTTAGAAACAATCGCTATAACGTAACGCCGCAAGCGTTTGGTCGTGCGGCACGTGCAATGGCAAATGTATTGCCAAATTCAGTATCTACATTCGTTTTAACACCTGTAGTCGATGGTCTGCCCGTATCTTCAGTCACATTTAACAGAAGTGACCTAGAAGCTTATGAAAACCACCCAAATGGCACTAAGTTGTCATTCAGTAATGCTGTTATTTCAGACCCAGTTCTAAAAACTCGGGATTTGAAATTTGATGAAAAACTTTATCCAAAATTTACATGGTCACTTGGGCCTTATGTAGAATTAAACCACGATGACTTAACGGGTTCAAATCAATATAGCGTACGCGCACGTGCAAATGCAGATTGGCATATTTCACCAGGATTTTCCCTAAGCGGCTCGGTTACGAAAGAACTGTTTGGAAATATATCTACAAACACACCTTCAACATCCACCTTACAACATGTGCGCTCTGACCGTGGGCTATATATTGAGCAAGGTGACCCCGCTGTTGAGAAACTAAAATTAGATTATCTTTTCAAAGCGACGCCATCCGTTTATGGTCGGCTTTCTGCAGGCTATTTAGAACGCGCATTTGGTGGGGTTTCTGGAGAATTGCTTTGGAAGCCAGCGGCACAAAGTTGGGGTTTAGGCGCCGAAGTAAACCGCGTCAAGCAACGTGACTTTGGCAATGTATTTTCATTCCAAGATTATGAGGTTACATCAGGTCACATCTCAGCCTACAAAGAGTTCAAAGGTGGTCTATCAACTCAAATAGATGTTGGCCGTTACCTTGCAGGCGATTATGGCACCACACTTTCGTTTGATAAACGTTTTACAAACGGCTGGTCTGCTGGTGTGTTTGCTACAAAATCAAACGCCCGAGTTGATGAAGATACAAAAACAGGCTTCCGCGTAACCATTCCGCTGAATTGGATCATGAAAACACCAAGCCGTGCAAATTATGATATCGCATTTGGTAGTTCAGGTGCAGATGCTGGTTCAAGATTGCGCGTAGATAATCGTCTTTATGGCAAAGTACGCGAATATCACAGCACTGAACTAGACGACAGTTGGGCACGGTTCTGGCGCTAATGCGACTGTATTTCGGATTATTTTTAGTTCTAAGCCTTTTGGCAAGTTGCGGCTCTAAACCAGAAGATGCAGGCCCAACCAATATTCGTGAAACTCTGGTTGCCGCAATCAAAGCGCGCAGAGAAGCCAAAAAAACAGAAGGGCAACCTAAGCCAGCGCCAGTTGAGCTAACCCGCGCAGCTGTTGCTCACATCACAAAACCATTGCTTTATATTGATGTTCAAAAACTAGGCTTCAAAAACCTGTTTGCTTTGGTTGCTGAAAATGGTCCCTATAGAACATATCTAAACAACGCAAAACTTAGTGTAACCCTAAACGATGGTTTAATCACTGCAACACGTGGTTTTGGTATTGATTTGCTTTCCCAAGGTATCTCCATTCCAACAGAAGACCTATTCGTCCTGACCAATTCCCCAAAATTCTACACACGTACACAACAACAACTTGCCAAGGTAAAACAAGCCGTGGAAATTTCATACGCCTGCACATTGGAACGTGGAGAAGTTGAAACGGTTACAATTGTTGAACAGGACTACGAACTGGTAAAGTTCAGCGAAATTTGCCGGAATCCAGAACGTGCATTCCAAAACGTATATTGGGTAGAGGATGAAACCAAACAAATCTGGAAAAGTTCGCAATCAATCGGGCAACAGGCTGGATTTTTTGTAACAGAAGTGTTGATCCCTTAGTTAGGTTTATATCCATTCGGATTTTGGCTCTGCCATTTCCAAGCGGAGCCACACATATCTGCCAAGTCACACTCTGTTTTCCAACCAAGCAAATTATAAGCCTTCGTAGGATCTGCATAGAACTCTGCTATGTCGCCCGCACGCCGTTCTACAACGTCATAGGGTATATTGCGCCCAGAGGCCCCCTCAAACGCCCTTACAACGTCCAAAACAGATGATCCCTGCCCAGAACCCACATTGATCGCCTCACAGCCCTTATGGTCACCTGCAAAGCCTATTGCCGCCGCGTGAGCTTTTGCTAAGTCCACAACGTGGATATAATCCCGCACACCTGTACCATCAGGCGTTTCATAATCTGCGCCAAAAACACGCAACTTTTCCAAACGACCAACAGCAACTTGGGACACAAATGGCATAAGGTTGTTTGGAATATCATTTGGATCTTCACCAATTTCACCACTTTCATGTGCACCAACAGGGTTAAAGTAGCGCAACAACACCGCCGTATTGTCATCTTGCGCAGTACACCAATCCTTCAAAATGAGCTCAACCATATATTTTGTCATACCGTAGGGGTTTGTTGGCGCCAATGGATGAGCTTCATCATATGGTAAATAATGTGGGTCACCATAAACTGTTGCAGACGACGAAAACACAATCCGCTTACAGCCAGCCGCTTCCATACCCTCAAGAAGCGATAATGTTCCTTCAACATTATTGCGGTAATACATCAACGGCTTTTCTGTGGACTCACCCACCGCTTTTTTACCCGCAAAATGTACAACAACATCAGGACGAAAATCTATCAAAGCCTGCCTCATCTTAGGGCGGTCTAATACATCGCCTTCCACCGTTTCAAAACTGCGGTTTGTTAATTTAGCAACACGGTTTAATGCTTCAGGTTCGCTATTAGAAAAATCATCATAAACACAAACCTCATGATCCTGAGATAGCACCTCTAATAATGTGTGGCTCCCGATATACCCTGCCCCACCTGTCAAAAAAACGCGCATTTTCAATCTTTCCCTACGATGATCTTTTATTTTTCTCAGCATCGCGCTGTGCTTTAGCCATTTGACGTCCACGGATCAATAATTGCCCTAAGCCCATGGCGACACGCGGATGCAAATCTGTTCGTGTTAAGCTAACGATACGTGTAAACAAACGGATACCATCTGTATCTTGCAATACAGCCTCCGCAGTTTGCTTATGCCAATTTAACCCGCTCTCATGCAGCGCTTTAATATCGGAATGCAACATCCATTCATCCACCAACTTTTGTACATCATTATTCTTCCGTTGAATGCTCACATCTTCCACTTGGTTAAAATTACGATCAACCCAATAGCTCAGATCAATTTGCTTATCTGAACGGTTTGGCAAGCCACGCAACGTTTTTGCTAAAAACGCCTTCGCAGATTTAACCGAATAATGATTGATACAAGCCAAATCAATGCCCCCTGTTGGGCCATAAGTGAAGGCTGCATTATCTATATATTGTTTACTTAAAGGCTTACCCGATCCATTCACCCAATGGATTTTAGATAAGTCTTCTTCAACACGTTTTTTGGGCCGATGCACACCCAGCTTTTCATATGATCCATCATTCTTAAACAATGTTTTGAACATAGATCCTGTAAGTGGTGCATAGCATGGAAACCGCGCACATTTTGTAAATTGATCTAGGATCAAACCATCTTCGATTTCTATACGACCATTGTTTCCAAAATTCTGCCACATCAATGCAAAAGCCGTTGCACTCGGAACAGCACATAGCAAGTCATCCAAGTGACCATTACCCACTTTGATATTCACAAACTCATCAATGTCTGCAAACAACAACCATTCAGCTTGTGCCTTCATTGGGTGTTTGTCTGCGCGTTTCAACGCTGTCCATTGGACCCCAGCATTGGTGATTTTATCGTTACGAACATGCGTTATAATGCCCATTTCGTCCAAACGGTCCAGCAGCGTATCAGTACCGTCATCACAGTCATTCGAATACACCAAAAACCCGTCCACACCGATACTACGATGGTATGCAATCCACTCCAGAATATACGGGGCTTCGTTGCGCATAGATGTAATCATCAAATACTTCATGGGCTACAATTCCACATCATCTAAGAGCGGTAAATCTTCTGGTATTGTTTCAGGCCCCCCAAGAAAAACAGCACTACCAAAATGCACATGTAATCGGGATAGTTTCACCATACGCTCTGATTTCAATGTTTCATACATTTCCATGTAATCAGGACGCTCTTTCAACTCTCCAATGCGTTTTTTATGAGCTTCAACACATTTCGAATGCTGTTCTGCAATCTCTGGATCAGCCATCAATTCATCAAATTTTTCCTGCGCCCGCGGAATACGCTTTAGAATGCTTTCATCACGTTCCGCATTGTTGTTCATGCGGAACCAATACGCCATTCCTTGATCCCGCGCCACATGGTTCACGCGCCCTCGATCTCGTTTTACCAAAAAAGATTCACAAGAGCGCAATGCATAGTGATTAAGCGTCACTAAGTCATAACCATATGTTTTGGTTGAACTCCGCCACCCTGTTCTCAAAATGTTATCTGGCATCTTAACACCAGATCCATTCACCCAGTGAATTTGATCCATCAGCTCTGGTTGCAACCCAACAGGCCTATGAACCCCATATTTTTTATAAATCCCGTTGTTGCGGAACATGGTTTTAAACCCCCATGCTTGGTGGGGTTTGCGACAGATATGTGGCGCACAGCGAAAGAATTGCTCCGTGATGAATTTATCTTCAAACAGATCCACTTCAGCATTCCCAAACAACCGCCACGTCATGGAAATTACATTGGCATCAGGTACTGCTTTAAACAAATCGTGTAATGTACCGTCTCCGACATGAACATTAATATATTCATCAACATCCATACACATCACCCAATCTGCTGCTTTCGCTGTGGGTGTAGATTGAGCTGCCAGATAAGCTGCGTGTTGTGGTTTCTGCCCCGTTTCACGATAGGGATTTTCCCGATGCTCAACGATCCCCTTGCGATCCAAAAGATCAAACATAGTATCTGTGCCATCCGTACAATCATTCGTATACACAATGAAATTAGTCACACCGATCGACATATGATAAGCTAACCATTCCAACATAAATGGGCCTTCGTTTTTCATAGTTGTGACAACAACAATCTTGTCGTTTTTCACACCTTTATTCAGGTCTTTTACAACCTCAGGTGGCCGTTTTGTATCGTGGTTATAATTATCTTTCATCAACGCACATAAAGGTTCTGATACAACCAAAGATGCTTTTGGAACCAACTGTCCAATTTTCAAATTAGGATATCGTATACCCATACAACGCCAATACCCAAAGCCCGCACTAATTGGGTCCGGTTCTGCCTGTGATGCTCTGAACGGACGCAATGCAGGATCTTTTTCCATAAATTTACGCCCAATGACCCAAACATTCCCACTACCACGGCCATCAAAACTGGTACATGTATGGTCAGCAAAATGTGGTTTCTTCGGTTTGCGGTATGACCAAGGGTATGTCAAATTCCCCATGAATTTCAGGTAACTCTCACTTGCGTCCGCAGCATCGAATACAGTTTGCCCTGCTTTATTGCGCTTTAATAAATCGCACTGGCCAATATAAGCCACGGCACGCGCACGATCGAATGTCTTGCGACGGACAATATCCATAGTCGTTAATTCATACAAAGCGGATTCATAGGCATTGTTAACGGCTGGATCTAACATCGCCTTGCCAGGCCCATCGGGTGTTGTGTGACGGTCATAAACACTCGGTTGTTGAGGGTGCCCAAGAGGTAAATTGCTATCCAACAAAGTAAATGTCTTAAGGCCGCTTGTTGTTTCAGCAATTTTCATAAACCGATTAACCGAAGATTGCCCTGCCCATTTTTTAAACCCGCGGCGCAACAAAACCACCGCCTCTAAATCATGAGTATCACAATGATAACTTAGCCAATCTTTGAAAGCATCAGGGTCTGGATTAACCTCGCACAAGAAAACTGTATTCAAACCATCAAAAGATTGAATTAACGAAGGCTGCACAGAAAGGTTTAAAGACTTACCTTCCAGCTCTACAGTTATCTTTTTAGCTGCCTCTGCATTTTCGCGGTTCAAAACAATTGCCAAACCACGCGGAACAGGTCGATAAGTTTCAACACTTAGAACTTCATTATCTTCTTTGAATATCAGACGTTCATGAAAGTTTTCCACTAAAGCGCGGCCAGACACATAAACATGTAAACAATCACCGATTGGAACAACATCAATTATAAAAGGCGTGTTGTCGGCAACCTCAAATCCTGCCAATTTTTTCCAAGCTTTTGGAAACAGTTCACCGGATAAGCGCTGATAGAAAGTTTTAACTGCCATAATACCTGAGAGACCTGTTATCTGCTTTTTGTTTAATCTAACGGATTTCAGATAAATCAGCTAGTGCTTGGCTGAAATATTATGTGCTGATTCTAATTGATCGTATACTCGGATCAACTTGCATAGCTGTACGTAAAATACTGTCAGCTAAATGCGTTTCCACATAAGTTGCATGGAACTTTGTTGGGGCGATTAATGTCAAACATCCCCCTTCTTGCCCAGCTTCTTCTAATTGTCGCAACCAAGCGGCAAAAACTGTGGTGTCTTGGTCAAACAGGAAAGCAGAGGCAGAAGCCCATACAGACCCATCTTCTTCGGGTCGTTTATGATTGGCAGCAGAAAAAGGCACAATATTCGTTTCATGCACGTTTTGCGCTGCAGGAGCTGTTATTTCAGTTAAACGCAGAACAAAATCTGGGCCCATTTTCTGCCAATCTGCCTGCGTTTCATACAACACCTTTTCCAGCTTAATACTGTATAGCGTAACGCGACCTCTTGCCCCTGCCCTTTTAACCTCAAGCCAGCCTTTGGATTTTAATTTAGCAAGCTCGCGTTTTACGGTGCGTTCATCAACGGACCAAAGCTTTGCTATTTCTTTTTGACCCATGCTCAATTCATCACGCTGCCAATTGTATCTGGTTGTGATTAAAGACATTAATCGCAAAACCAGCTTCTGTGTGCGCTTCTCGCGTGCTAAAGCATAAGTCATCAATGCAGATAGGATATCATATTTCTTAGTCGCGGCTTCACGCCCGACGGGTTTGCTGGCCAACATTGGGCCGTCCCTTCCTGTATTTGATCCTCGTATTGGATCTACGCCTTTCCCGACTCGCTCATGGTCGGGTTATACTGCCTTTATACACTGAAACGCTGCCAACTCAACGTATTTCCAGAATGTTTAGGTATTTGCGTCCAGTTATCCGATTCTGTCAAGAACTCTGTGAATTTTAACCAAATCAAAATCTTTAAATAAAAATAAATATAGGTAAATATTGGTAAAGGGTGTCACCTTGTGTGTCCCCTTATTTAATGTTTATGTCACCCTATTTGTAGCTGGGATAGAGTTAGTGTCACCCCAAATAGGGTATGAAACATCATTCTTTATGCTGATGAATAGAAGGTTATGTAGCGAATCGATTAACATCTATAAGTCCTTTATCCATTGCACATTTTCCCCGTGGGGAAGATTTTCAAAAATATAATATTCCCTTTTGCTTTTTTTGCAAATAAGACGTAATTACTAAATATAAAAGAATTTACGTCCAGAGGCACATTATGTTCGACCATACAGATTTACATCAGCTACACGAGCAATCGTTGAAAATGCAAAGCTGGATCAGGCAGCAGACCTTTAGCCCGGAAATGGAAAAGACTTTACGCAGGTTCTCTAGCTGGGAGGTTTCAGAGCTAATACTAAAGGTAAATCAGTCCACTTTCCGCGGGCGTTTGGCTGCCGACCCATCCTTGCCTGACGGTGAAGTGGAAGAAGATGGTCGCCAGCGTTGGTATAGCCTGGATGAAATCAATGAGCTACGTCGTAAAATGAAGGTGAACCGCAAATCCTTGATGCCACCCCGCCCTGCTGGAAAACGCGCGTTTCGTGCTGCGATAGCAAATTTTAAAGGTGGCGCTGGTAAATCCACAGTGGCCTTACACTTCGCGCACGCCGCGGCGCTTGATGGATACCGCGTACTGGTTGTGGATTTCGACCCGCAGGCAACGCTGTCACACAGTATGGGGTTGCATGATGTAGCAGAGGATCACACTGTTTGGGGGATTATGGCGCGGGATCTGATCAAAGAAACGGACCGTATGAATTCAAGTTCAGTTGCAGCTGCAAGCGGTGCCTCCCTGCCCCAACGCAAATTGCCATCGTCCATTCGGGATATGGGATTAGATGAGTTGCGTGTTGGAGATTTTATTAAACCAACGGCGTGGCCCACAATCGATATTGTTCCATCTTGTGCGAATGCTGCCTTCGTGGAATTTGCTTCTGCTCAATATCGCCACCTAAACCCTGAATGGTCATTCTTTGCGGCAGTCAGCCGATATCTGGATGCCATTCCAGATGATGCATATGATCTGATCATTTTTGATTGTCCTCCAGCGATTGGATACCAGTCTATGAATGCGGTTTTTGCTGCCGATATGCTGTATATTCCGTCTGGTACTGCGTACTGGGAATATGACAGTACAACGAGTTTTATTGGGCAGTTGTCTGAGGCATTAGAGGATTTATCCATTGGATTTGATGGAACCTTCCCCGCGGGGAATATGACCTTACCCAAAGCATTCACTGATGTTCGCTTCCTGTTAACGCGCTATGAACCTGGTAATGAATTGCACCAAGCAATGTACAGTGCGTTCCAGAAAGTATTTGGTGACCGTTTGGCTGTACACCCAATAGAGATGACCCGAGCGGTAGAGCAATCAGGGCGCTTCTTAAGTTCGGTTTACGAAATAGATTACCGCGATATGACCCGCGAAACATGGCGCCGTGCGCGCGCTACCTTTGATCGGGGGTATGAGGAATTTAAAGCCTCTATCGTTGAATCGTGGGATAAGTTGGAGGATAGATCATGAGTAAGAAACGCCGTGTATTTGATATAGACATGCCAGAAGAAGAAACCATCCCCACGGGGAAGGTCGGGGATGATGAGCCAGAACTAGAAACAAAAAGTATGTTTGGTTTAAAGCCAAAGCGTCGCGGGCCAATGGCTTCTGCGATCACTGAAAATGCGGATAGCCTGAAAGAACGTCAAGCAGCAGAGCAGCAGATCAGAGCAGAGAATGATCATCTGGCGCATGAGTATGTTCAGCGTAAAGCGGATGGCTTGGTTATCGATTTGATCGCGCTGGATGATATTCTGACAGAAAAACTGGCCCGTGACCGAGCGGATGTTGAAGATGAGGATTTGTCAGAATTGATTGGGTCCATTCAAGAGATTGGATTGTCCAATCCCATTCGTGTTCAAAAGCGCGACGATGGGCGGTTTGAACTGGTTCAAGGCTTTCGGCGTTTGAGCGCTTACAAAGCTTTGAGCGCAGATTCTGATGTGTATGCAACAATACCCGCTACAGTGATTTTTACAGAGGAAGATTTGGAAACGCTTTACCGTAAGATGGTCGATGAAAACTTGGTGCGTAAAGATATCTCGTTTGCAGAGATGGCGAGCCTTGCGATCAAATATGCGAATGATGGCGCTACGGATTGTAATGATGCGGATAAGGCGGTTGCGATTCTGTTCAAATCTGCGGGCTATCAAAAGCGTAGTTACATTCGCAGCTTTATTGGTTTGATGGAACGGGTAGGGGGCATGATTAAATTTCCTGCAGAGATATCACGCGCGCTTGGGTTGGAGTTGCGAAAGCGTATAGATGCTGATGCATCTGTTGTGACGTTGCTTGAAAACGATTTGCTTGCTGCAGGCCCTGATCGTTTAGCGGAGGAAGAACAGGCAATATTGCGGCGTGCAGCAGGGTTGGAAGTGGATAAAAAGCCTTTCCCCGTGGGGAAGACTGGTCAAAAATCACCGCGTAAGGCCAAAACAGTTTTCAATATTGCGCGCCCTGAAGGTACGGTAAAATGTACTGCGACAGCAGGAAAACTTGAGCTGCGGCTCGCAAAAGATTTTTCAACGGTTGATCGTGTTCGGCTAGAACAGGCAATCAGACAATTGTTGGCGCAAATTGATTAGAAAAAAGTGTTTTTTTTCAGTTGGTTAGTCGATTTATATTTTATGGATTAGCTTGCTATTGTCGTTTTCATCTAATCCGCTTAGGTAATTTGCATGAAAACGACCCACAAAAAAACATTTTCTAAGTTCTTGGAATATATCCCGATTTGGATCGGTTTATCCTTAGGGCGGGTAATGCCATTTAAAATGCGTGGTGCATTTTTTGCATGGTTAGGCGGCTTTCTATTGCCGCGTATTCCAGGGTCGCGCAAACGTATAATGAGTGGTTTGGATCGTGTTTACCCAGACATGCCATCGAATGAAAAGGCAAGTCTGTGTAAAGCGATAGCTGCGAGTGCTGGACGTACAATTTCTGAAATTTTGTTTAACGACAGTTACAAAAACAGATTAGATTTATTTGATGCTAAAGGGCCCGGTTTGGAGGTCTTGCGAGAGGCGAAGGCAGCAGGAAAGGGTGCGATCATTGTTTCCGCACACTTTGGACAATGGGAAGCTATTCGTCATTATTTGAAATCCCAAGGCTTAGAAACTGGCGCTGTTTATCGTGAGAATAACAATCCATGGTATGAGCTGCGTTTCCTTGCTGGTATCCGTCACGGTGGCGATCCGATTGTTGCCAAAAGTGCTGGTGGTAATTTGGCGATGGTAAAGCATTTGCGTAAAGGAGGGTTCTTTGCATTACTTGTTGATCAGAAATTTCAGCAGGGGCGTTTAATCCCGTTCTTGGGCGCCGATGCATTAACCACAACATCGGCCGCAGAATTGGCATTGCGCTATGACTTGCCATTGGTGCCTGCATTTGGAACGCGTGATGAGAATAATCTGAATATTCATGTTGAGTTTGAAAAACCCATTGAGCCATCAAATGCGCTGGCAATGACACGGGAAGTAAATGATCGGATCAGTGCGCGGATAATGGGTAACCCAGAACAGTGGTATTGGCTGCATAGGCGTTGGGAAGACACGTATTTATACGATGGGTATCATGGTGATAAATATTGATAGCCGTGGACAATGCTGCATGATTGTCTATTACAATTTAAATAACTTAAAGAATGTTAGGGGCAGGGGCCTATGACCGATAAACTTTCCAACATTGGTGCTGAGGTTTTAAAGATTGAGGCGGATGCTTTGGTTGCTTTGGCGGATAGCTTGGATGTTGAGTTTGAGCAGGCCGTAAAAATATTATCTGCGGTTCAGGGACGTGTCGTTGTATCTGGAATGGGTAAGTCTGGGCACATTGCGCGCAAGATTGCAGCGACTCTGGCCAGTACTGGTACGCCTGCACAATTTGTACACCCAGGTGAAGCCAGCCATGGTGATTTGGGAATGATCACCAAATCGGATGTTTGCATTATGCTATCAAACTCGGGGGAAACTGCCGAGCTGTCGGATGAAATTGCGCACACGAGGCGGTTTAGTATTCCGATGATTGCAATTACCAAAAACCCAACAAGCTCATTGGCAACGGCTGCGGATGTTGCGCTGATACTTCCTGATGCCCCTGAGGCGTGTAGTATTGGTATGGCTCCAACCACATCAACAACTTTGCAGTTGGCGTTAGGGGATGCTTTAGCTGTGGCTTTAATGAATTTACATGGCTTTGATCGTGATAACTACCGTGTGAATCACCCAGGTGGTAAGCTTGGTGCGCAGTTGCTGAAGGTTGAAAGTATTATGCACTCAGGTTCTGCGTTGCCGGTTGTATCTGAACAAACGGCTATGAGTGATGCGTTGTTAGAAATGACAGCTAAAGGGTTTGGTGTTGCGGCAGTTGTTAAAGATCAAACGTTGCTGGGGATTATCACTGATGGCGATTTGCGTCGTAGTATGGAAGGTTTGATGGACCTTAAGGCAGGCGCTGTTGCAACAATGGGGCCTGTAACGGCTACGCCAGACATGCTGGCATCTGAAGCCTTGGGCATTATGAACGATAAAACAATTTCTGCCTTAATGGTGGTTGATAGTTCTGGCAGTCTGAAGGGGTTGTTGCATATCCATGATATTTTGCGGGCTGGTGTAGTATGAAGACTGTTATTGTAATTCCAGCGCGTTATGCCTCTACACGCTACCCAGGAAAGCCTCTGGTGGCTTTAAACGGCCCAGATGGCCCCAAAACGCTGATCCAGCGCAGTTGGGAGGCCGCAATGGCTGTAGAGGGCGTGTGCGGCGTTTATGTGGCGACTGACGATGATCGCATCAAAGATGCAGCTGAGGCTTTTGGTGCAAAGGTAATTATGACGCCCGAAAGCTGTGCCAATGGCACAGAACGCTGTGCGGCTGCTTTGGATGGGATGGATGAAGAACCTGATTTAGTGGTAAACTTGCAAGGGGATGCGCCACTTACACCTGCTTGGTTCGTTTCTGATTTGATAACAGGGTTTGAAAATGACGGTGAAGTTCACGTCACCACGCCAGTTCTACGCTGTGATCTGCAAACCTATAAGAATTTTGTCGAAGACCGTAAGCACGGACGTGTAGGTGGTACGACAGCTGTTTTTGATGCGCACATGAATGCGATGTATTTTTCCAAAGAAGTGATCCCATATGTGGGGGATGATTTGGGCGAGGGGGATGAAATTCCTGTGTTCCACCACGTTGGTGTTTATGCTTACCGCCCATCAGCCTTACGAGAATATGCCAATTGGCCAACAGGCCCATTAGAGGCGCTTGAAGGTTTAGAGCAGTTGCGATTTATGGAGCGTGGATTGCCTGTACGCTGTGTTGAGGTTGAGGGCAAAGGACGTGTGTTTTGGGAGTTGAATAATCCCGAAGATGTCCCACGTATAGAAAAAGTTTTGAACGAAGGATGAGCGATATGAAAAAGGTAAAAGCTGGAAGCTTAGAAATCAGTAATACAAAACCATTCACGCTATTAGCTGGACCATGCCAGTTGGAATCCTTGGATCATGCACGGATGTTATGCGAAAACATTGCAGAAGCATGTTCAACAACGAATACACCATTTGTGTTTAAAGCCAGCTATGACAAAGCCAACCGTACAAGCCTAGAAGGCAAACGTGGACTGGGGATGGAAAAAGGTCTGGAAATTCTTGCTGCGGTTAAAGAAGAATTCAATGTTCCTGTTTTGACGGATGTGCATGAAAATTGGCATTGTGCAAAGGCGGCAGAAGTCGTGGATATTTTGCAAATTCCTGCATTCCTATGCCGTCAAACTGATTTATTATTAGCCGCAGGTGAAACTGGCAAATGTTTGAATGTTAAGAAAGGTCAGTTTTTGGCGCCGAATGACATGAAAAATGTTGCTGCAAAGATTGCATCGACAGGCAATGAAAATATCATGTTGTGTGATCGTGGTACCAGTTTTGGTTATAATATGTTGGTTAGCGATTTTCGATGTATTCCGATCATGAGTGAAACAGGTTATCCAGTGGTGTTTGATGCAACGCATAGTGTGCAAATGCCAGGCGGGCAGGGCACATCATCTGGTGGGAAACGCGAATTTGTACCACCATTGGCAACGGCTGCAGTAGCAATTGGTGTTGCGTCGGTGTTTATTGAAACACATGAGGACCCTGACAATGCACCAAGTGATGGCCCGAATATGGTTCCAGTGGATCAAATGAAAGCTTTGATCGAAAAATTGTCGGCACATGATCGATTGGCTAAGAACTTAGACTGATTGTTTAGATAAGCTCTTCAATTTTATCGGTAATCGTTTTCAATATTTTGCCTTTATCACTATTTTCAAAGAGCGCTTTTTTACTGGCGATGACTTGGCTGTTGCGGAACTCGTTATCAAGCAGGCGTAGCCATGCTTCGGCAATATCTTCGGCTGTATCAGCTTGTAAGGATCCTTTTTCAGCAACCAATTGTTCGTAGATTGCTTGGAAGTTGGAATATTGTGAACCATGAATGATGGCAGACCCAAATGTTGCTGGTTCAAATGGTGTGTGCCCGCCGACAGGAACTAATGATCCTGCAACAAAAGTAACAGCTGCAGATGAATACCAAATGTTCATTTCACCCACGGTATCAGCCAGATAAATATCGTCGGTGTCATAAGGCAGTTCGTCTTGGGAGCGAATAGCACTGCTAAACGGTGTGGCACCGATCAGTGTTTCTATTTCGCTGGCACGGTTTGTGTGGCGCGGAACGAGTATGAGTTTTAAGTCTGGACGGACCTGTTTGGCCATTGCAAAGGCGTCCAATATAATCTGATCTTCGCCTTTGTGAGTAGATGCAGCGCATAATGTGTTAACACGTGGAAATACTGCGCGTAGTTTGTGCAGATCAGGGTGATCGACGGGGGTGGCTTGTTGGAATTTTTTTAAGTTACCTAAAAGTTCTATTCTATCATGCTTAACGCCAACATCTTTAAATCGATTAAATGAATTTTCATCCTGAGCGAAGCAATGGTTAATGCAATTGAAAACACGCCGCGCTAACCCTGAATTACGTTTCCAGCTAATAACACTTTTTTCTGACATGCGAGCGTTTACGAAGATAATTGGAACCCCACTTGCTACACATTTAAGGTTACGGTTGGGATAGACTTCATTTTCGATTGTAATAAGACAAGATGGCTTCCAATGATTGAGGAATTTAGATACGACTGACCCAAAGTCTACGGGCGAAATATCGACATGGATGCTATTGGAGCGCAGTTTTTTAGCTTTTTCAAATGCGATCCTATTTGAAACAGTGATCAACAGATCATAATCAGGGAATTTGGTGGATAGTTTAGGCAATAATAGTTCGAGGGTATTGAATTCGCCAAGGCTGGCTGCATGAAGCCATAAAAGCTTTGGGTTAACATTGTTGTCAGTAGCAAATCCTAGGCGGGCCATGAACGTTTCAACAGTGTCTTTACCTGTAATAATGCGTTGTAGAAATACAAAAGGAACAATCAGCCAAGCCAATGTCATTATGAAACGGTATTTAAGCAAGATTTGCGTTCCTTGTTTACCTAAAGCTCTATGGCAAAAGGTTTTGCGCAATTAATTTCATTTTGGTTCACTGTATTTTGTTAGCCAAGTCGTTGTTGAGCATGCATAACACAGCTACAGTTTTGGGCAAGTGTGGCTAATCTTAGAACCCAAAATATAAAAAATGCAAATTGGCTATCATCTGCGTAGTTATTTTGATATCTGAAGTTAATGGAATTCTATTGGATACGAAAATGGTAAAAGCAGTGATTTTGGCAGGTGGTTTGGGTACGCGGATTAGCGAAGAGTCCCATATGAAACCAAAGCCAATGATTGAAATTGGAGGGCGTCCGATTTTATGGCATATTATGAAAATATACAGCCACTATGGTGTAAATGAGTTTGTTATTTGCTGTGGTTATCGAGGTTATTTGATTAAAGAGTATTTTGCTAATTATTTCCTCCATATGTCAGATGTTACGTTTGATATGGAAAATAATAAAATGGAAGTTCATAATCAACGCGCTGAATCGTGGAAAGTAACTTTGGTTGATACTGGGGAACTGACCCAAACAGGTGGCCGGATAAAGCGCATCAAGGACCATTTAGATGATACGTTCTGTCTGACTTACGGGGACGGGGTCAGTAATATTAATATAAAAGAGCTTATCGATTTCCATAAAGAGCAAAAGCTAGAAGCAACTATTTCTGCAGTGCAGCCAGCTGGACGATTTGGCTCTCTTGCGATTGAGGGAAATATTGTTAGTAATTTTCTAGAAAAGCCCAAAGGCGATGGCCAATGGGTGAATGCTGGCTTTATGGTTTGTGAGCCATCGATCTTAGATCGGATTGAAGGTGATGATACAGTTTTTGAGCAAGAGCCGCTTATTAGTCTTGCAAAGGATGGACAGATGTCGGTCCGTAAACATCATGATTTCTGGTCTGCTATGGATACATTGCGAGATCGCAATTATTTAGAAAGCCTATGGGTAGATGGTGATGCGCCATGGAAGGTTTGGTAGTGGCTAACTTTTGGAAAGATAAACGCGTTTTATTGACTGGGCACACAGGCTTTAAAGGGTGCTGGATGGCTTTATGGCTACATCAAATGGGTGCCGAGGTTTTTGGGTATTCTCTGGAGCCTGAATATGAACCATGCTTTTTTGACCAACTCGGGTTGGACCAAAGGATACATCATCAAATTGGTGATATCCGAAATGCAGAAAAGCTTGCGGACTATGTAAAGACTTGTAAGGCCGATTTTGTATTTCACCTTGCAGCACAATCTTTGGTGTTGAGAAGTTATGAACAGACGCTTGAAACGTGGAATACCAATGTTATGGGAACAGCACACCTGTTAGAGGCTATAAGGTCAGTTGATCATGCCTGTACTGTTGTTGTGGTGACAACTGATAAGGTTTACCAAAATAACGAATGGGAACATGCTTACCGTGAAACAGATAGACTAGGTGGTGTGGATCCATATAGCGCAAGTAAAGCGGGAACCGAGTTGGTTGTGCAGAGTTACATGTCTCTATTCAAGCAAGAAGGATGCCCTGTTTTAATAGCGTCTGCACGCGCGGGTAATGTGATTGGTGGTGGTGATTGGTGTGAGAATAGGTTGCTACCTGATATAGCTCGAGCTTTAATGCAAGAAGCTTCAATTGAAACGCGAAATCCTGGCGCTGTGCGTCCTTGGCAGCATGTTTTAGAACCTTTATCTGGCTATATGCTTTTGGCTGAAAAGCTATCGGGTAATACTGATTTTGCGACTGCCTTTAATTTTGGCCCAAGCGCCAATGATAACCGTACTGTTGAAGACGTTATTCAACAAGCATTGAAAACATGGCCAGGTGTTTACCATTCTAATGTTGATAAAACAGCGCCTCATGAAGCAGGGTTGTTAAAATTAACCATCGATAAGGCTAGATCACAGCTGGGTTGGCAACCAAAATGGGATTTTGATGTGGCCGTATCTAAAACAATGGAGTGGTACAAATCTGTATACGAGGGGCGATGTCCACTTTCAATTACGCAAGAACAAATAAAAGCTTATGAAGCCGCATGATATTTGAAGCTCTTGAAATAGATGGTGCGTATAAAATTACACCAAATAAACTGGGTGATAGCCGCGGTGCTTTTGCACGCGTTTTTTGCATGGAAGAATTCCAACAGTATAATTTGGAGGTTCGCTGGGTTCAGATGAACACATCCATTAACGCTACCAAAGGCACTATACGTGGTTTGCACTATCAACGTCCTCCTTATGCTGAAACAAAGCTGGTGCGGTGCGTTCGAGGTAAAGTTTTTGATGTGTTTGTGGATTTGCGTAAAGATTCGCCGAGTTACGGTGCGGTTTGTACAGTTGAACTGGACAGCGCGGCGTTGGAAATGGTTTATATTCCCAAAGGTTGTGCGCATGGGTTTCAAACGCTTACAGATGATGTCGAAATGCATTACTGCCACTCTGCTTTTTATAAGCCAGATCATGAAGCTGGAGTGAATATAAAGGACCCAAAACTTGCCATTAAATGGCCTTTGCCATTTTCTGTCTTGTCTGACAAAGATCAAAACCACCCAATATTTGAAACTACAGAACCGATTACCTTATGAAATGCCGTCACTGTAAAGCTGAACTAGAACTAGAATTCCTTGATTTGGGAAATGCCCCGCCTTCCAATGCCTATCTAAAACCTGAAGATTTACGGAAGCCAGAAACTACATATCCGTTACGTATCTTGACTTGTACGGAGTGTTGGTTGGTCCAGACTGAAGATTATACAGATGCGGATGACTTGTTTCGCGAAGATTACGCGTATTTTTCATCGACCTCAAAAGGATGGTTAAAACACGCTGCTGAATATTGTGAAATGATCACAAAACGATTGGGGCTTACAAAAGATAGCTTTGTGGTCGAATTGGCATCGAATGATGGATATCTTTTAAAGAATTTTGTGGCCGCAGGTATTCCGTGCTTGGGTGTCGAGCCGACCAAAAGCACAGCAGAAGCAGCGCGTGCGCTAGGAGTTCCCGTTCGTCAGGAGTTTTTTGGTGAAGCATTTGGTGCAGAGATGGCCGCTACAGGAGAAAAGGCTGATCTTGTATTGGGTAACAATGTTTATGCACATGTTCCAGATATCAATGATTTCACCCAAGGTGTTGCGGCGATTTTAAAACCGAATGGTGTGGTAACTTTTGAATTCCCACACGTAATGCAGCTGATTAAGCAAAACCAGTTTGATACGGTTTATCACGAACATTTTTCTTATCTGTCTTTGTGTGCCGTCCACTCAATTTTCGCAAAAGCTGGTTTGCGAATTTTTGATGTGGAAACATTGCCAACACATGGCGGAAGCTTGCGAGTTTATGGGTGCCTAGTCGATGCGAACCACGGTGCATCCGATAATGTTGAACAGGTTTTAAATGCTGAAACAGATGCAGGTTTGCAAGAAGAAGAAACTTACAAAACGTTTCAAGCTAAGGCGGATGCGGTTAAGGATGGGTTGGTTAGATTTTTGTTGGATGCAAAAGAACAAGGCAAATCTGTTGCTGGTTACGGGGCAGCGGCCAAGGGGAATACATTAATGAATTATGCAGGTATACGACCTGATTTGATGCCCTTTGTTTGCGATGCAGCTGACGCTAAGATCGGGCAATATCTACCTGCAAGCCATATCCCAATTTTTGATCCAAAAGTGTTAAGAGAACAGCGACCCGATTATTTGGTAATTTTACCTTGGAATATTGCACAAGAGGTGATGACCCAAAATGCGGATTTAGCTGAAGCGGGCACGCAATTTGTGACCGCAGTTCCAGAATTGAAGATAGTCTAGTATGGCGAGATAGGGAAAATTATGACAATTACCCCAGTTATTTTATGTGGCGGATCTGGGACGCGGCTTTGGCCTCTGTCTCGTAAAAGCTATCCGAAACAGTTTTCTAAGTTGATTGGTGAAGAAAGCTTGTTTCAGATGTCAGCGTCACGTGTGAGTGGGAATTCTTTTTCTTCACCACTTGTTCTGACAAATTCGGATTTTCGCTTTATTGTAACAGAGCAGCTTGCTGAATTAGGTATTGATCCAGGCGCTGTTCTTATTGAGCCAGAAGGGCGTAATACGGCGCCTGCAATTTTAGCTGCAGCATTATATCTCTTGAAAGACGATCCAGATGCGATGCTTTTGGTTTTGCCATCAGATCATAATGTTCCTGATGCTACACATTTTTCTGCGACTGTGGAGAAAGGGACGACTGCGGCGCTTGCAGGTGATCTTGTAACGTTTGGTATTCAACCGACACGACCTGAAACTGGGTATGGATATTTAGAGCTAGAAACGGCATCTATGGATGGCGCAGCTGTGAAGTTGCAGCGGTTTGTTGAGAAACCAAACCGTGATACAGCGCAAGCCATGCTGGATGCTGGGAATTATCTGTGGAATGCAGGGATTTTTCTGTTTAAAGCGCAGACGATTGTGGATGCATTTACAGCACACCGTCCTAAGTTGTTGGCCCCTGTCCAAGATGCGATCACAGGTGCCATAACTGATCTTGGGTTTTTGCGCCTTGAGCCTGAATCATGGGCGAAAGCTGAAGATATTTCTATTGATTATGCGGTTATGGAGCCTGCGAACAATTTATCAGCAGTGCCATTTGATGGAAGCTGGTCTGACCTTGGGGACTGGGATAGTGTGTGGCGTGAATCAGAACAGGATGATGCAGGCGTTGTAACGTCTGGAGCCGCACTAGGAATTGATTGTAAGAATACATTGTTGCGGTCTGAGGCTGAAGGTACTGAAATAGTTGGTATTGGGCTGGATAATATTGTTGCAGTTGCTATGCCTGATGCTGTGCTAGTTGCAGATAAATCGCGGGCACAAGATGTGAAGCTTGCGGTTCAAGCGCTGAAAGATAAAGAAGCTGATCAAGCGGTGCAATTTCCACGCGATCATCGCCCTTGGGGTAGTTTTGAATGTCTGTTTATGGGCAAGCGTTTCCAAGTAAAACGTATTGTTGTGAAACCTGGTGGTGTGCTGAGCTTGCAAAGCCACGTTCATAGGTCTGAGCATTGGATTGTTGTAGAAGGTACTGCCAAAGTAACTATCCGTGATGAGGTTAGGCTAGTCGGTGAAAACGAGTCTGTTTATATTCCAGTCGGAGATAAACATCGCATGGAGAATCCAGGTAAAGTTCCAATGGTGTTAATTGAGGTTCAAACAGGTAGCTATCTGGGCGAAGACGATATTGTGCGTTATGAAGATGTATATGCACGCGACTGATTGCGAGACATTACAAAAAGATTAGAGGCACTGAATGGCAACGCCAAATTTGTTTGTCACGAATTTCAATAAGAACTTCACAGGCGTATCAGCTACGGCTGCGGGAGTTATTGGCGTGCAGCAAAGCCAGTTCGATATGAAATTGGTTGGTGTCCCGTTACCAAGTTGTCCTACACCAATTTCTAAACGAGAGGCGTTTAATCTTTCTAAGGCTGGTGGGGAAGGGGATAAGCCCTTTGCTATTTGGCATGTGCGGCGTAATCCTGAAATGCGTACTGCTATATGGGCGCGGGATGTTTTACGGTTACCGATTAAAATTGTGTTTACATCTGCGGCACAGCGGTTTCATTCGATGTACCCACGCTGGCTTATTTCCAAAATGGATGCTGTTATCGCGACAACACCTGAAGCGGCTAAATATGTAGATAATGTGCGTGCAGTTGTGCCCCATGGTGTGGATACCAGTAGATTCTGTTCATCAAAGGATAAAGCGTCTGCATGGCAGGCTTTGGGATATGGCGGTAAATGTGGTGTTGCCACAATAGGGAGAGTGCGGCCTGAAAAAGGAACGGATGTTTTTGTGAAAACAATGCTCAAGGTTTTGTCAGAAAGACCTGATCTGGTAGCTTTGATTGTTGGGAAAGCATCAAAGAAGCATGAAAAATTCCAACAGGACTTAATGTTCCAAATCTCGGAGGCGGGCCTTTCTGACCGTCTTTTATTTGTTGGAGAGCTTGGACCAGATAAAATGCCAGCATTGATGCAAGCGATTAGCCTGCTTGTGGCTTTACCGCGTTATGAAGGATATGGAATGACACCGTTGGAAGGGTTAGCTTCTGGCACACCATTTGTTGCATCTAACACGGGATATTTTGAAGCATTTTCAAATGAGGGCAACCTTGGAACTGTTGTTCCGCTTGAAGATGCCGAAAGCGCTGCGCGTGCAATTGGCTCTTGGTTGTCGGATGAGGAAATGTTAAATCGAGGGTCTAAGTTGGCCCCTGCATTCATTGCGCAACAGCACAGCGTTGAAAAGGAAGCAGCTGGTATAGCCAAAGTTTACGAAGGTTTGTGGAATGGAACCAACCATGGCTAAATACAAAAGTTTCATAATTCATTTAAAGCGATCTGAGCGACGCAAGGCACAGGTTGATGATCTGATTTCTAAGTCCCCGTTCGATGCAGAAGTGGTTGATGCTGTAGATGGTCGATTGCTGTCTGATCAAGATATAAATGAGTGTTATAAAGAACAATTATTTTTACGCCCAAAATATCCGTTTGGGATGAATTCGGGTGAGATAGGGTGCTTTCTAAGCCATAGAGCAGCCTGGCAAAGAATTGTAGATCAGAACTTAACCGCTGGTTTGGTTTTCGAAGATGATGTTCAAATTGATCCTGATGTTTTTTCTAAAAATATTCAGGCAGCGCAGGCTTGGTCAAAAGAATATGGATTTATTCAATTTCAGGTGCGCGGTGTTCCTGAAAAATGTAAAGTATTGGATACATGTGGCAACGTACAGCTCTTACAGCCGTCACCAACCTTACTCAGATGTTCTGCGCAGCTGATTAGCCGTGCAGCTGCGATACATCTTTTGAAAGAGACTGAAAAGTTTGATCGGCCAGTAGATGGGGTTTTACAAATGCATTGGGTAACGGGCTTGCGGCCAGTATGTGTTGAGCCCTCTGGTGTTTCGGACCGTACACGAGAAACTGGTGGTAGTACTTTATCAATAAAAACACCAAAACTGACTAAGCTAGTACGTGAATGGCAACGTATGGTTTATCGGCGCAAGGTTGTTCGGTATTCTAAGAAGAGCTTTAAGCCAATGGTTTTTGGAGACTGAATAAGATGATTTACACACGTATTCGTGGGGGCTTGGGTAACCAGCTGTTTCAATATTGTATTGCGCGTGCGCTTGCTGATCGTTTGGGCGTAGATGTGGGCTTAGATATCCGCGAGTATAACGAAAACAGTGCTTTTGAAATGGGTTTGTATCGGTTTAATTTACGTGCGAAATACAATCCAGAGGGTTTGATTAAGCACAAGAAAGACGGAAAGCTTTCCTATGTTTGGGATATTGTACGAGGTAATCAAAAACACGTCTATCAAGAACCTCATTTAGGGTTTGATAGTGCTGCAATATCTAAACCAGATGGAACGTATTTCAAAGGGTATTGGCAGACAGAAAAATACTTTAAAGATTGTGTTGAAAAAATAGCAAAAGATCTTGAGATTGTTGATGCAGCGAGCGATCAGAATATTGCTGTATTGAAAAAGATTGATGGTTGTACCGCGGTTTCATTGCATATTCGAAGAGGAGATTATGTCTCAAATGCGGGGTATAATGCTGCACACGGCACATGTGATTTAGCATATTATACACGAGCAGTAGCGCATTTAGTTGAACGTTTTGGCAACGATATTGTTGTCTTTGCATTCTCAGATGATCCACAGTGGGTTTCTGAGAATTTAAAATTACCAGTGGATGTTCAATATATGGGGCATAATTCATCCCAGAAAAACTATGAAGATTTACGTCTTATGAGTCGTTGTAAACATCATATTATAGCAAACTCTTCTTTTTCATGGTGGGGAGCTTGGTTAAACCAAGATCCAAATAAAGTGGTTATCGCGCCACAAACTTGGTTTGCAGATCCTAAGATGAACAATCCGGATATTTTACCTTCTGATTGGATGACTATTTAGGGTCTTTTATATTGGTGTATAAAACATCACCATGTTTAGGGACCCGCCAATATGGGTGAGATGATAGCTTAAATTGTTTTGATCGGAAGTAGTCATCTACATCACAGAATTGCGCCCCACCCGTGTAGATTTCAATTCTCGATACTTCGCATTTGCAAAACTTAAATTCGGAAATGGCTTGAGTTGCCCCTTCTAAGACAGCCATTTCGTGGCCTTGCACGTCAACAACAAGCATGGAATTTTCTGCATTCTTAATGTCGATATTATGGGCTTCTAAAATAGATGTAAGGGTTTTTGACTTTAGTTTTAAAACTTCGCCTGTTTCGTGTACATGCTCAAAAGTTTCTCTTAGTCGTTCGCTTGCCCTATAAACAGAAGAGGACGCGCCATCACCATTGAATTTGTAGAACTCTAATACAGTGTCATCATGTGATGACACCAATGCACATTCCATGAGGTGGTTGGTAGTATTTTTAGGGTGTTCGTTAAGTGTGCTTTTCAATGTTTTAAATGTACCAGGATCAGCTTCGATCCATAAAACGGTTTCTGCGCCAAGTTCTTCGTAAAAAAATCTATCTTCAGCATAGTGAGCTCCAATATGAACAATCAGTTCAATTGGTTTTGTTTTGCGCATGATATAGCGATATTTTGATTGGTGTAATCGGTCACGCAATGATGTTGGCAAGCGTGTTTTAACCCAGGTTTCTAGCCCTTGTGCAATTTTCATGGTTTCCCCTCCACATGATCTGGTACACTTAATTTACGTCATTATGTTAATTACGCAAATATAGTTTCCACGCGGATAACTTAAGATTTCTTGAAAAACAATGCACTTTTGTTTAGGAGTTTATTACGATTAGGGGAAATAAAATATATGACTGGTGTATGGCGCGCATTAACTGCGGACGAGCTGACTGGTGGTGATAATTTTGATGCTGCAGCTTTTGGGGCTTTCGCACCGAATTTACTGCAACGACTATTAATATCTGTTGGGCAAAAAACTATTCTGAAAAGGGGGGTTTTTAGAGGGGGGTATGCAACATTTATTATGTCTCTATCAAACGGGCCGTTGGATATATTTTTCAGGGATTGTGCGTACCGTATTTGGGGGGAACATAATCTGATTGAATATGGGTTATTATTAAACCCCGATTATAATCACGCTGATCTAGATTTCTTAATAGAAGATGCAGCAGAAGATGCTAATTTTGTTGATATGGGGTCTAATATTGGTTTGTATTCTCAGCCTATGGCTTACGCTTCCCCCAAGGGGAAGACGATTTCGATAGATGCTAACCCACTTATGGCAATGCGCCTGAAATTTAATGCTCATGCTTCAGGGTTAAATAACTTAGACATGGTATCAACTGCTGTTAGTGACATAGATGGATGCGGCTCTCTTGTTATTCGTAAGAATGATGTTGCCATTGTTGCCGTAGATGAGAGTAAGAATGAAGGTATTCCTATTCGTACTCTTGCATCTATCCTAGATGAGAAATCTATTAAAACTATTCATGGGCTAAAGATTGATATTGAAGGGCATGAAGACAAGGCGCTTGTTCCATTCTTGATGAACGCCCCAAAAGAACAATTACCGCAGCGGATTGTTATTGAGCATCCTACAGCCGATACCGACTATCCTGGGTGCACAAAAGCATTTGAGCAGTTGAATTATCAGTTAGTTGGGCGTAGTCGGAATAACTCATTCTATAAACTGAGTTAACATATGACTGTAAATGATGATCTTCCTGCTGTTGCTGTTGTCCCATATGGGAAATGGCCTACGCGTAAATTGGCAACGATGTCTTTGGATGATCTAGAGTGGCCACTGGGGCGCCCACAAAGATTAATGAATGGATGCTTGCGTGATCTAGACAACAAAGATCATCTTATTACGTACCCCCGTAAACCTGTATTTTTTTTCCCGCGGTTTGGTGTAAAGGCAAAAATATCAGTTATGATTGTAGAACCTGATGCAGTCCATCAGGTGTATTTAAGTTTTGCAAGGTGGCTCAACTGGCGCTTTTATAAAGTTATGACCAAGAATGCGCCTTTGTTAGGTAAAATTAAGAACGGGCTATTTTTATATTTCGGATCAACATTTCTTACGGACATCGACCAGATTGATACGACCAAGAATAAGATGGCATCTTTAATTGCGTCTGCTCGACGTAACCTAGAAGGGCATAAATTACGGCATGAAATCGTTGATCACATTCGAAATATAGGCCTTGATGTTGATATTATGGGGCGTGGTTATAAGCCGTTTGATAACAAAGCAGATGGTTTAGCCCCTTATAGATACTCTATTGTCATCGAGAATGTGCGCGAAAAAGATTATTTTTCTGAAAAGTTGGTTGATGCGTGTTTGTGCGAAACGGTTCCAATTTATTGGGGGGTGCCAAATGTTGCCGACTATTTTGATCCGCGTGGTATGATTATTTGTACTTCTGCCGCAGAAATTAATGCAGCATTAGAACAAACTAGTGTTTCGGACTATGAGTCCCGCATGGAATGGATTAAGAAAAATAAGCAGTTTGCATATGAGCATGCAGATTATATTAAGCGCGCGGCAGAAACGATCCGTGGTAGCTTGGATTAGAAGTAGGAAAAGACATGAGCGTAAAGAAAGCTTTAATCACTGGTGTAACGGGACAAGACGGGGCATATTTGGCAGAATTCTTGCTTAATAAGGGCTACGAGGTTCACGGTATTAAACGACGTACATCTTTGTTTAATACAGCGCGTATTGATCATCTGTTCGAAGGTGAAGCGGGTCAATCTGGTCAATTTCAACTACATCACGGTGATATGACGGACAGTACAAGCCTGACGCATATCTTACAAAAAGTGCAACCTGATGAGGTTTATAACTTGGCTGCGCAAAGCCATGTTGCGGTGTCTTTTGAAGAACCTGAATATACAGCAAACTCTGATGCTTTAGGTGCGCTACGTATTCTTGAGGCTATTCGCATTTTGGGTTTAGGTGAGAAGACGAAATACTATCAAGCGTCTACATCAGAGCTTTATGGTCTTGTTCAAGAAATCCCACAAAAAGAGACTACGCCATTTTATCCACGTAGCCCATATGCTGTTGCAAAGCTTTATGCGTATTGGATTACTGTAAATTATCGCGAAGCTTATGGTTTGTATGCCTGTAATGGCATCTTGTTTAACCATGAAAGCCCACTACGAGGTGAAACGTTCGTGACGCGTAAAATCACACGTGCTTTGGCGCGGATCAAGCTGGGCACACAAGACGAACTGAAACTTGGTAACATGGATGCAAAACGTGACTGGGGTCACGCACGTGATTATGTAGAAATGCAATGGTTGATGTTGCAACAAGATGATCCTGAGGATTTTGTGATTGCGACGGGTGTTCAATATTCAGTACGTGACTTTGTTCTGGCCGCCGCAAAAGCTTTAGATATGAAAATCACATTCGAAGGCAAAGGCGTTGACGAAATTGGTCGTGATGCAAATGGTAATGTTGTCGTTTCTGTTGATCCAACCTATTTCCGCCCAACAGAGGTAGAAACGCTATTGGGTGATGCGACAAAAGCTAAAGATAAGTTAGGTTGGACACCGCAAACATCTTTTGATGATTTGGTTGCTGAAATGGTTGCAGTTGATTTCAAAGAAGCGCAGCGGGAAGCTTAACCGTGAGCTATGATCTATTAGGTAAGCGTGTTTATGTTGCAGGGCACCGTGGTATGGTCGGCTCTGCAATTGTCCGCCGCTTAGCGGATGAGGGCTGTATCATTTTGACAGCTACACGTGCTGAGTTGGATTTGAAGGACCAAGCGGCTGTGAACGCTTGGTTTGAAGAATATAAACCGGATGCTGTGTTTTTAGCAGCGGCTAAGGTGGGCGGAATTCTAGCGAATGATACGATGCCTGCGGATTTCCTGTATGATAATTTGATGATTGAAACAAACATCATCAAAGCAGCATTTGATGTTAATGTTGAGAAGCTTCTGTTCCTAGGTTCTTCGTGTATCTACCCAAAATTTGCAGAACAGCCGATCAAAGAAAGCGAACTTTTAGAAGGGGCTTTAGAGCCAACCAACGAATGGTACGCGATTGCTAAAATCGCTGGAATCAAACTGTGTCAAGCGTATCGTAAGCAGCACGGTGTAGATTATATTTCGGCAATGCCAACAAATCTTTATGGTACGGGCGACAACTATGATTTGGAAAGCAGTCATGTAATGCCTGCTTTGATCCGTAAAGTAGAAGAGGCAAAAAATACTGACGCAGATAATGTTATTATGTGGGGCACGGGATCCCCACTGCGGGAATTTATGCATGCGGATGATTGTGCGGATGCGCTCGTGTTTTTAATGCAAAACTATTCAGGCTATGAACATGTTAATATTGGCAGTGGTCAAGAGGTCAGTATTTTTGAATTAATGCAGATGATAGCGAAAGCTTCAGAATTTAGTGGTGAAATTGTCAAAGATACAACAAAGCCTGATGGTACGCCGCGCAAGCTAATGGATTCAACTAAGCTAAAAGAGCTTGGATGGTCGCCATCGATTGCTATGGAAGAAGGCATTGTTCGCACAATACAAGAATTCAGAAATTTAGTGAAAACAGCGAGAATATAAGTTTAAAACCTAGTTGGCGCGCCTATAATACTTGGTGGGTCTACTAGATTATCTGCCCGTGCTCCAAAATTCAATAAATCTCTGCGCCCATAAATCTCTGCAATCTCTTCTGCCAGTTCTTTTACGGTTTTGCCAACTCCTGTACAGATATTTGCAGGACCCTCAACGGCACTAAAAGTGCCACTGATAATCATTTTTGCTGCGTCCTTTACGTCGATAAAATCTCTGATTTGAAGGCCGCTTGTCAAATCTGCCATTTCGCCATTTCGCAGTTTTTCATGTAAAAATGGGACAAGACGACGTGCATCTTCACCTTCACCATGAAGGTAAAATAAACGACACCATAAAAAAGACGTTTTTGTTCTACCGAATAGCTTTGTTAAATTCTCAAAGGCTTTAACTTTTGAATTAGAATATGGTGTTGTCGGTGCAAGAGGGGTTTCAAGCGATAGCACCTTATCTGATATTTTATATTCGATGCAGGTTCCTAAGCCAACAAACCGTTTTATGTTAGTCTCCGCTGCTGCTTTCGCTAATTCTAATGTTCCCCTAAGACAGTCATTGTTTTTGGGTGATGTTAAATACACGCCAGGTTCCGCATACCAAGCGGCATGTATGATGATATCAATATCTTGTAAATTTTTCCGCCACCATTTGGTATTTTGCGCGAATAGATCGCTGGTCTCTACGACATCTGTATGGTTCGTATTGATCTTGATACGCTTTTCCCAATTGGGCCGCACGACAATACGAATATTGTGGCCCTGGATTTCAAGCTGCTTAAGAATTTGTGTGCCAACAAACCCAGTTGCGCCAGTGAGTAATATACTTGCCATTCGATAATCTCTGATTTGAATAGTGTTATGTTGGATTTATTACTATTTTGGGCAGGTTTAACAGCTTAAAAGCGATTGGCCTTTATCGAATGTTTAAATTAATTATGTTTTTTATAATATTATAAAGTAGTTCTTGAGGAATTTCACAAGAATCCACATACAATGAGTGGTGTCTAGCTTGACCTGAAATAGAATACTTGAGATAGACTATACAGTCTAGACTAGGGAAATTATAATGACTGATTTTGTAAAAGAAGTTGAAGATCGTGTTGCCAGCTATGTAAACGAAAAAGAGATGCGTAAAGCAGCGTCTGATTTTATGCGCGCATCAACACAACCAAAGTACTGTTATAACTTTTCGTGGCAAACACGCCCTATTATTCAATACCCACAAGATATGGTAGCAGTGCAAGAAATTATCTGGGATGTAAAACCAGATTTGATTGTTGAAATGGGCATCGCACACGGTGGATCTTTGATTTATAATGCGTCAATTTTAGCGATGTTAGACATGTGTGAAGCCATTGAAGATGGCAGAACTATTGATCCTGCTCAATCTAAACGCCGTATTTTGGGTGTGGATATCGATATTCGTGAGCACAATAGAATTGAAATAGAAAAGCACCCTATGTCCTCGCGTATTGATATGATTCAAGGTTCGAGCATTGCTCCAGAAATTATTCAACAAGTCAAAGATTATGCGGCAGATTATGAACGGATTCTTGTATGCTTGGATAGCAATCATACACATTCACATGTTTTAGCAGAATTAGAAGCCTATGCACCGCTTACGTCTGTTGGAAGCTATTGTGTTGTATTTGACAGTATTGTCGAAGATTTACCTGAAGATATGTATCCTGACCGGCCTTGGGGACCAGGTGATAATCCAAAGACCGCTTTGTGGGATTATGTCGAGCGCCATCCCGAATTTGAAATTGATAAGCAGATGTTTGAAAAGCTTTTGATTTCAGTTTGTCCCGATGGATTTTTGAAACGCGTAAAATAAGAAACGCAAAATAATATGAAACTAAGCATTATTATCCCTACACGCGAACGTATTCAATATCTTCGCGAGTCGGTTAAAACCGCATTGGCGGTCGATGATCCAAACGTAGAGATCATCGTTAGTGATAACGCAAGCCAAGATGACACGTATGAGGTTTTATCTAAGATAAATGACCCGCGTTTTAAATATGTGAATACTGGTCAGAGAGTTTCGATGCGGGCTAACTTTGAAAACGGCCTAAAGCACAGCACAGGTGATTATATCATGTTCTTTGGAGATGATGATGGGGTCTTACCGCGCCAGATTCCAATCCTGAAGAAGATTTTATCTAATGAGAACCCCGATGTTTTAAAATGGCCTCTTGTGCGCTACGGCTGGCCAGTAGATGGTAATGCTAAAACAGGTGGTGTGCGCTTTAAGAAAAGTTCATTATTTGGATCTGTCGATACAATTAACGTTACTAAACTTTCCCAAGAACTTGTGGATTGCAACCTGAAGAGCGAAGAATATTATCCTGCTTTATATCATGGAGTTGTTTCGCGTTCCTACCTCGATAGTTTAAAAACTTCAGATGGCCAGTTTTTTAATTGTACTATACCAGATATTTTTTTTAGTTATCTCTCCTTATTAAAGGGAGGCAAACTTATGTATTGTGACCACCCATTTACGTTAAATGGGTATAGCCCAGCAAGCAACGGCGGATCGCAAAAACAGATTGCTCTTGGTAATGAGGTTCCAGAGATTGCTGCGAAATTTATGGCAGAGAATGCTATCGACAAAAATTTGGATGTTGCGGATTTTGGAGCTAACATCGCTGCAGTCTTCTTTCTATCTTTAGAAACCGCTCGTGTCATAGGTGGTATTGATAAAGCAAGAATAAACTATGCTGCATGGTTTGAATTTATAGTTGAAAACGCACATAAAATGACTCCAAAATTGCGTGCTGAACTTGTGCAAAGCTTAAAACAATATGCGAAGAGCATAAATAAATTAGATTTGTTAGACACAGCGTTAAAAATGCCTAGGAAGCGCCATTCTAAACTAGCGAAGTTGAAAAGCAAAATACGTGAAAACAGCTTGAAAATTGGGAGCGTTCGTTTTTCGTGTGATAAAGGAGCACAAAATACTATCTTCACGGCCGTTCAAGCGTGTGATGATCTTATTGGGGATGACCAAGATGCTGTGTACACAAAAACACAATCTCGAAAAGCCGCTTGGAATGCATTAAAACAACGATATTACGTTCTTTAAGCTAATGTTTCAAAGCTTGATATCTCACAAACCGTAGCCATTTGAATATTTCCACTGGTTCTTACTTCTATCTCTGTACCTGGTACGCAAACGGATTTATCGAGCATTGCAAATGCTATGTTAGCGTCCAAATCGGGGGAATAAACACCAGATGTGACAATGCCGACTTTTGAACCTGAGTGCAAACAAGCTAAAGGAACGGATACAGGTTCCAACTGGTTACCTAATATAGTAAGTCCCATTAGCTTCTTTTGAATGCCTTCTTTGCGCTGACGCAATAAAGCTTCCTTGCCAATAAATTCTGCGTCATTGTCTAGGGCGCAATACTTATCAAGGCCAACCTCTAGCGGTGTATCTTCAATCGTCATATCATTGCCGTAACCGAATAGGCCACTTTCGATACGTTCGATTAGGTTAGGACATCCTGCGCGTAAATTATAAGGTTCGCCCTTTTCGGCGATTGCATCCCATAAATCCAAACCAAGGCTGCTATCATCCAAATAGATTTCAAAGCCACCTTGTTTTGACCAGCCAGATCGCGCGATGTTCAACATCCGCCCCTTGAAAGGGAAAGAAGCGAAACGGAAGAATTTAATATCACGAATTTTTGGGCCAAAGACATCTACTAATAAATCTTCTGCCATTGGGCCTTGAATAGCTAGTGGTGATACATCTGGCTCGGTTACTTCTACGTCTAATCCCATACCTTGAGCTAATCCTGCTGCCCAGTGTAATAAATCACTATCAGCAATAGAGAACCAATAAGTGTCTTCTGCAATGCATAGAGCTACTGGATCGTTTAAAAGCCCACCGTTTTCATTACAAATTGGTGCATAATAACAGCGACCCGGTTGAGCATTGCGTAGATCACGGGCGCTCATCATGCATGCAAGCTTATGCGCATCAGGGCCTTTTAATTGAACTTGGCGTTCTGCTGAAACGTCCCAAATCTGGGCATATTTTTTAAGGTGGTGGTAATCTTCAGCTAGACCCTGAAATACAGTTGGTAGCAACATATGGTTGTAAACTGTGTACCCTGAAACGCCTGCAGCTTCAACGCGGCGGCTAAATGGTGTTGCACGCAGCCTGCGTGAAGGAAATATTTGAGCACCAGCCATTATCATACCCTAATAGAATTAATTACTGGATTCTATTTACTTCAATTGTCTGACATTTAAAAGTAACGTAATGACACCTTTTTGTCTGTTTGCGACATTCAGGCTGTCGAAATAACTTTTAGATTGGGTTTGGAAAGCGATCCTAATGGCTTAGAGCATAATACTACGATATTTTTACCTTCATTATATTCGTTAATATTGGGTTCTTTCAAAGTGTTTAGAATGTTTTCAAGATGAGTATAGGCCTGCCGTAGTGCATCACGCCTTGCAAGTTCTAATATGTCTTCATGAAACCCGCTTTTAAAGTGGATTAGATCAGCTTCTTGAAGGCTCTTTAGATCCTTAAGTCTTAAATTATCGGGGTTAGAATCTAATACTTCTATCATGACAGTATGCCCATTTTTATAAGTATTGATGCCATTAGATTGGATTTGTTTTCTTATAATTTCAAATGCACGGCGTTCATTCCCTTTGCCGAACTCTTGTCTTGGCGTTCCATTAAATACCCAATTCCAAAAAGGTCGCCTCTGTTTTTCTTCAATGTACTGAGCTACATCAGTGCGCATAGCTCCTGCGAATGAGACTAATCGGCCCAGCCCTGGTTCTAAAAAGGTTTCAATCTTACTCTTCATTTGACGGCCAAGGATTGGCGCATTTCCTTCAGTGCCAATTGCAATGATAAAAGGATCACGGTCAACAATTGAAGGTGTCATAGCCTCGCAAAATTCAGGCATGTCAACTACGTTAATTATGCTATTCGCTTGTTCTGCTAAAGCTGCATGTGCAGCGCCCGCACCAGAACACCCGGTTGCAGAGAATGTAAGGATTGATGATTTTAACAAATCAATCGTCAATGGCCCTGTGAAATGGGTTATGTGACCTTCGGTTTTTAGAAGTTCTAATTCAGAATTTAGATGGTCTGCCAGGATACATATTTTAGCTTCTGTCTTTAAGATCAGCCGTGCTTTCTGCGCGGCTTGTTCTCCACCGCCTATGATTAATACACGGCGGTTTTTCATTTTCAGAAACATAGGGAAGGTTTTCATAAAGCTATCCGTTCGCGTTTATGGGCGGTCTTTGGGTCCATAAGTCAGCTGCATATTGTAATGAGTGTTTATATGTTCCCGCTGGATTACATGCATGAAGAGCTATAGCCGCAGTTGATATGATGATTTTTTCTGCGAAGGTGTTTTCAATCTCACCTTGCCATAAAGCTTGTAGTCCATCTGTGATATTTGAGGCATCAGATAAGCGTTTTGTATCTGACAAAATTGCGGGTGCAATATATTGATTTTCTTGATCCGATTGTACTATGAAAACTTCGGTGTCTTTAGTCGGATTACATTCGAATTCACCGCCGCCGCCTTTGATTACAGCGAGCGTTTCTTGTTTTAGCAATAGTGCCGATTGAGATTGTAATGTGCGGTAACTTGGATGAAAAACGCCCTGAACAGATACAGGGGCGCGACTTGGATTATAAGCCCGCAGCGCTGTGTTTATTGCTGACCGTAAACCCAATACATCTCGAAGTTTCAACAGGTTTAGAATATTAGGATCAAGTGCTTGCAATGGACAATAAATAATGCCGTTTTCGCGCAAACTAACGTTTGCTTCGTCTATAGTATTGCATGTGGGAATACCGATATTTTGGACGGCATTTGTGACGCTAGCAATGGTGTTTTGGTGCGAATTCCAACCATGTAACATGATGGGGAAACCTGCGGATGCTACAAGTTTTGCAGATAGTAAAAACCACGGTAAACCGCGGGTGCGCCCCGCAGCGTAACTTGGCCAGTCTAGCGCTATATTTAATTCTGCCCATTTAGTTGAACCCATGCGCATGGCATCAACAAAGCCAGCAATTTCATTTGGCGTCTCCCCGCGATAACGCATCAACATTAAAAGCGCACCAATAGCATGGGGATCTACTTGGCCAGCTAATATTTGAGCCATCGCATCCATGGCTTCTGTGCGCGTTAAATTGCGCCCTTTGGATGGACCTCGGCCCATTGCATACACATATTTTGCGAAATCAGTCATTCAGCGGCAATCTTTGGTTGGTGGTTTTGTAAGAGCCCCATCAATTCTGGTCGACATGACCCACAGTTTGTTCCAGCTTGCAGATTTGCGCCAATATCTTCAAGTGTTGCGGCCTTACCAGATGCAATCAATTTAACAAGCGTATTGATGCCAACATTAAAGCATGAACAGATTGTAGGGCCAGCATCGAAAGTTTTAGAGCCAGCAAAGCCCGCTAGGATATCCATTTCATCGTTTCGATCGAATGCATCTATAGCGAAGTTGCGTGATAAACTTACAGGATTAGTTGCGCCAAACATTATACCAAGCAAAGTATTATTTTCAGATAATGCGATCCGGTTTTGTCCTGTCGCTATATCGGAATAAGTTACAGCTTGAGCGGTTTTTATTCCGAGTTGGTCACGTGTAAATTGTTCGAAATCATCGGGTGCAGTTAAGGTTGCCATTTCTACACGCCAGCCTGAGTGAGTTTTGGCTTTTGCCCAATAACCAGATGTTGGAAACGGTTCGTCTTTGACGACTGCAAATCCAAACCATTTCGCTTTGTAATGGGATATGGATATGGGTGTTCGCTTCAATTCTGGTTGCCCAGATACGGGATCAACAACGGATGTAACAACCGTATCAACGCGGCCGCAAGCCGCCCACCGTGATGTCCAATGTATGGGAGCAAAGACTTGACCAACTTGTGTGCGGTCAGTGATCAATGTGCGTAGTATAATATATCCATGTGGGCTGTTCACCTGTACCAGTTCAGCCTGTTTGATATTTAAACGTTCTGCATCCGCGGGATTAAGTTCAAGAAATGGTTCGGCAATATGTGTGCTCAGTGTGGAAGATTTAGCACTGCGTGTCATTGTATGCCAATGATCGCGGATACGCCCTGTATTTAAAATGAAAGGGTATTCAGATGAAGGCACATTTGCAGGTTCTCTTGGTGTAATGGGTAACATACGCGCTTTGCCATCGGCCGTGAAATATCCCCCATTGGCAAAAAACCGAGTATCTGACCTATCCGCAGTTACAGGCCACTGTATGGGGGGCAAATCGTCATATTCGTTGTTATGCATGTTTGTTAGATTCGTTAAATCTAGATCTTTCTGTGCGTCGACAGAAAGCTTTGTCATCGCGGCCCATTCGCTGAATATTTCACTTGGATATTCATAGTTGAATGCGTTGCCCCAACCCATTTTTGCAGCAACCTCACATATAATTTGCCAATCGTGTTTGGTTTGATGTGGAGGGCTTAAAAATGAACGTTGGCGCGAAATACGGCGTTCTGAATTGGTAACAGTACCATCTTTTTCGCCCCAACCTGTTGCAGGTAATAAAACATCTGCTAGCGCTGTGGTGTCGGTGTCTTGTACGATGTCAGATACAACAACAAAATCGACCGCTTCGATTGCTGCTTTTACATCATTTGCGCGTGGCATGCTGACAGCAGGATTTGTGCACATCACCCATAAGGCTTTGATTTTGCCATCTGCACAAGCGTCAAAGAGGTCGACCGCTTTTAACCCTGCTTTTGATGGTAAATTAGGGGCATCCCAAAAATCTCTGACTACAGTGCGATGTTGTGAGTTTTCTATATCAAGGTGGGCTGCTAGCATATTAGCCAAACCACCAACTTCGCGTCCACCCATCGCATTAGGTTGCCCCGTTATGGAAAAAGGCCCACAACCTTCTGTGCCAATACGCCCAGTGGCTAGGTGGCAGTTTATGATGGCATTTACTTTGTCAGATCCATCTGAAGCTTGATTCACACCTTGAGAATATATTGTGACTACACGCTTCGTATTTATCCAGGCCGAATAGAACTCGGATAGTTGAGTAGGAGTTAGCCCTGTCAGCGCAGAAATCGCGGGGATGTCCATTTTCTGTGCTGCTTTCAGAGCATCTTCTAACCCATTTACATGGCTTTTAACGTATTCGGCGTTTATTGCGTCAGCGTTAGAAATGGCTGTTAATAGGCCATTGAATAAAGCGACATCACCACCAGGTCTAATATTTAAATGAACATCTGCCATTTCTGACGTAGCGGTTTTACGGGGGTCAATATTGATGATTTTAGTGCCACGGGTATCTTTTGCATCGATAATGCGTTGATGCAGCACAGGATGGCACCAAGCTAGATTTGATCCGACTAGAACAATCAGATCAGCAGTTTCTAAGTCCTCATACGTTCCTGGCACAGTATCTGTACCAAAGGCGCGTTTGTGACCAGCAACAGATGAAGCCATGCACAGACGAGAATTCGTATCGATGTTTGCAGAGCCAATATAACCCTTCATCAATTTATTGGCGACATAGTAATCTTCGGTCAATAATTGACCTGAAACATAAAACGCAACACTATCTGGGCCGTGTTTGGCGATTGTTTTTTTAAACTTTTCGGCAACTAAATCCGTTGCGTGATCCCAAGAGGCCTGTTTTCCATCAATCATAGGCGTAAGCAGGCGGTCTTCTAATGATAGTGTTTCACCAAGTGTTTTGCCTTTTGTACATAAGCGCCCATAATTTGCAGGATGGTCAGGGTCGCCTTTGATCTCAACCTCACCATTCGCACCATTGTTTGCGATAATTCCACAGCCAACACCGCAATATGCACAAGTTGTACGTGTGGCTGTCATTCCGCAGCCATTTCAGGAATAAACTCTGATGTATCCATTAGAATACGACCATCTGTAACTTTGATCGTGTATGTTTTTACAGAACCTTCATCTGCCCCTTTTGCCTGACCTGTATTCAAATCAAACACCCAATTATGCAAGGGACAAGTGATGCTTTCATCATGCTGAATACCATTCGATAATGGCCCGCCTTTATGTGGGCATTTATCATCGATGGCATAGACTTTATTTGTTGCTGTTCTAAAAACAGCAATACAGCCTTGTGGAGTTTTCACAACACGTGCAGCACGCACAGGGATATCTTCCACAGCACCAATATCTACAAAATCATTCATTCTGCTGCCACCTTTGAAAAATCTGCTAATGGGGAATATTCATAGGCATCTTTGCCTTTGGACGCGCGCTCTGCCCAAGGATCAACTTGATAGAATGTCTGTGAATAATGGAACCGACCGGCCAATGCTTTACGGTTCTCAACGTCCTCAACACATTGTCCTTTGACCCAATCCAAACCAACCTTTGCAATCCATTTATAAGGGCGGTGCAAATATTGTGCGCCTTCGCGGTACAGTTGATAAAATGCACAGGCCAGTTCTAATGCCTCTTCTTCGGTTGTAACCTGAGCCAACAACTCTGTTTCACGTAAATCCATACCAGCAGCGCCGCCGACAAGGATTTGATATCCGCTGTCGACACAGATGATGCCTAAATCCTTACAAGTTGCCTCTGCGCAATTGCGTGGGCAACCAGATACGGCAAGTTTGAATTTATGCGGTGACCATGCACCCCACATTGCTTTTTCAAGCTGAATACCAAGTCCTGTACTGTCTTGTGTCCCAAAACGGCAATGATCTGAACCCACACAAGTTTTCACAGTCCGTAAACCTTTTGCATAGGCTTGGCCTGACACCATGCCAGCTTCGTTCAAATCATACCAAATTGCAGGTAGGTCTTCTTTTTCGATGCCCAATAAATCAATCCGCTGCCCACCTGTTACTTTCACAGTCGGTACGTTGTACTTATCCGCTGCATCAGCAATCGCACGCAATTCATCGGGGGTTGTAATGCCGCCCCACATACGTGGAACAACTGAATAGGTGCCATCCTTTTGAATGTTCGCATGAACACGCTCATTGATGTAACGGCTTTGACCATCATCCACATATTCACCCGGCCATGCACATACTAAGTAATAGTTTAGGGCAGGGCGGCAGGTGATGCATCCGCAAGACGTTTTCCATTGTAATTCCTGCATTATGTCAGGAATGGTTTTCAGCTCTTTTGAAATTATAAGCTTGCGTACATCGTCATGGCTGTAATCAGAACATTTACAGATTGTATCTGCCTCTGGCAGCACAAAGTCATCGCCCAATCCAATCTGTACAACTTGGGCTGTTAATCCAGCACACGTCCCACAGGATGTAGAGGCTTTGGTTAGCATTTTAACCGCGTCTAAACTGTCTGCGCCACCTTCGATGGCTGCTAATATGTCGCCTTTAGAAACGCCGTTACAACCGCAGATTTCAGCATCAAGCGGCAAGGCTGCAACGGCTGCCAACGGGTCCGATGGTGCCCCGCTCGCAAAATTTGGTCCAAAGATTAATGTGTCGCGCAATTCGGATATATCTTCGCGATCTTTGATTTTTTGCAAGAACCAGCCACCATCAGCTGTATCGCCGTACATAACAGCGCCAATGATGATGTTTTTTTGGATTATCAGGCGTTTGTATACGCCGCGTACTGCATCGCGGAAAACGATTTCCTCGCGGTCTGACCCTTCTGCAAAATCACCAGCAGAAAACAGATCGCATCCCGTAACTTTGAGTTTTGTTGATATTTCCACGGGGCTGAAAATCTCATCTCCGCCAAGCAAATTTGCACCTAACACTTTAGCTTGATCATAAAGAGGGGCAACCAAACCATAAAGTTGATCTTGATGTTCAATACACTCACCAACTGCAAAAATATTTGGGTCGCTTGTTTGCATGCCATCATCCACGACGATGCCACGTTCCACATGAAGGCCCAAGTCTGTTGCAATGCGCGTTTCGGGGCGAATGCCTGCGGACATCACAACGATATCAGCTTCATAAATAGTGCCATCTTCTAACAAAACAGCATCAACCTTATCTTCGCCCAAAATCGCTTTGGTAAAGCCTTCGGTGTGAATCTTGATATCGCGGTTTTCCAGCTCTTTGCGCAATAGATGACCCGCAGCAGGATCAAGCTGGCGTTCCATTAAGTGACCTGCAATATGCAGTACGGTCACATCCATGCCTTGCTCTTTTAAGCCAGCAGCTGCTTCTAAACCTAACAAGCCACCGCCAATGACAACAGCTTTGGCGTTTTTCTTGTCACAGGCCGCTAACATCTTATTCACATCATCCAAATCACGGTAAGCCATGACGCCAGACAAATCTTTACCTGGAACTGGAATGATGAAAGGTGCAGATCCTGTCGCTATAACCAATTTATCATAGGTAACAGTGTGCGATTTTGAGGTGACCGTTTTTGCATCCTGATCAATCGTTGTAACAGCTTCACCAAAATATGTGGTGACATTGTTTTCTGCATACCAATCATCTGAATGTGTGATGATATCTTCATATGTCTTTTCGCCTGATAGGACAGGGGACAACATGATGCGATTGTAATTGCCGCGTGGTTCTGCATTGAAAAGGGTAATATCATATGCGTTTGGATCATTATCCAACAAATGCTCGATCAAACGGCCAGAGGCCATGCCAGCCCCAATTATAACTAATTTTTGGGCCATTATGCAGCCTCTCCTTCTTGAGATGGGGTAGGGTCCCCATGCTCGTAATCTTCTAGAAATTGCAGCACTTCTGCGCGGTATTTGTAATAATCAGGATGTGCCAATAATGCTTTGCGTGTTCTGGGACGTGGCAAATCAACGGTCATCAATTTACCTACCGTTGCCCGCGGGCCATTTGTCATCATACAAACGCGATCTGACAGTAGAACGGCTTCGTCTACATCGTGGGTCACACAGATTGCTGTCACTTTGGTTTTGGACCAAACATCCATTAAAACCTCTTGCAGTTCCCAGCGTGTCAGGCTGTCCAACATGCCAAAAGGTTCATCCAACAATAATAGTTTTGGAGAGAGGGCAAATGCGCGGGCAATTCCTACACGCTGCTTCATTCCATTGGACATATCAGCTGCTGATTTATCCATAGCGTCGGCAAGGCCAACACGTTCCAGATAATATTCAACAACCTCTTGGCGTTCTTGTTGTGTTGCTTTGGGGTAAACTTTATCAACACCAATTGCTACGTTCTGTTTTGCTGTTAGCCATGGGAATAGGTTAGGGGACTGAAATACTACGGCACGTTCAGGGTCAGCACCTTCAACGTGTTTGCCGTCTAGAATAATACCACCCTTTGAAATTGGGTTTAAGCCAGCCGCCATAGTCAGAGCTGTTGATTTGCCGCAGCCCGAATGACCAATTATAGAGATAAACTCCCCTTTTTTCATTGTCAGGTCGAAGTCTTCTACAACGGTCAAAGGGCCCTTTGGAGTAGGATAAACTTTGTGCACTTTGGAAAATTGCAGATACCGTTCATTGTTTGCTGTTTCTGACTTTGCTGCCTTGCGAAATGCTGCAGGGACAAGGTGATGTATCGCCGTGATATCAGGCAAAACACGCGTTTGTTCGGTTGCCGCTTCAAAACCAACTTCCATCAGGTAATTGGTGATATCCGATCTTAATTTAATGAATGTTTTATTGTCATTCATTGCAGTACGGTCGCGTGGGCGGGGAATGTTTACTTTGAAATCAGGACCTAGATCCGCATCTGGACCAGGATTCAAAGGGATAATACGATCTGCCAGCAATATTGCCTCGTCCACATCATTGGTGATCAAGACGATGGTCTTCTTTTCTTTTTGACTAATGGCCTCAATCTCATCTTGTAAATTGGCGCGTGTCAGAGCGTCCAGTGCTGATAAAGGTTCATCCAGCAACAAAACATTTGGCTGCATTGCAAGTGCCCGTGCAACAGACACGCGCTGGCGCATGCCACCAGAAAGCTCTGCGGGGCGGCGTGTTGCTGCGTGTGATAGGCCAACCATATCGATATATTTTTCGATTATGTCCAAACGCTCTGTTTTAGATTTATCTGTGTGGACGGAATGTACGGCCAAGCCAATATTATCACGCACAGTCAGCCAAGGCATAAGCGAATAGCTTTGAAATACTAAACCGCGTTCTGGGCTTGGTTCTGCAATAGGCATGCCATTATACAAGGCTTCACCGCTATCGGCATTTTCTAATCCTGCAAGGATATTAATCAACGTTGATTTCCCAGATCCTGAGAATCCAAGAATAGCGATAAACTCTCCTTCTTCGATCTCCAGATTAATGTCTTTCAAAACGGATGTGTCGCCGTGGGATTTACAAATTTCTTTTAAGGATAGGATGCTCATATCGATTACCTATTCGCTGTAAATGTGAACATGGATTGCAAGGCATACATCAGGCGATCCAAGAGATAGCCAATCAAACCGATTGTCAGAACCGCAACCATGATTTTTGCAAGCGATTGGCTGGAGCCATTTTGGAATTCATCCCAAACAAATTTTCCAAGGCCTGGATTTTGCGCCAACATTTCTGCGGCAATTAAAACCATCCAACCAACACCTAATGAAAGGCGTAATCCTGTGAAAATAAGGGGCAGGGCAGACGGTAAAACCAGCTTTGTAATCTTTGTCCATGTGCCAAGTTTCAAAACCTTGCCCACGTTGATTAGGTCTTTATCAATACTTGCCACACCAAGTGTTGTATTGATCAAAGTTGGCCATATCGAACAAAGCGTTACTGTGATTGCGGAAACGAGGAATGACTTGGCTAATAATGGATCAACTGAACTAACGGTTGCTGATACGACCATTGTCACAATGGGTAACCATGCCAATGGGGAAACAGGTTTGAATATCTGGATAATCGGGTTCATGCCCGCGCCAACCATGGGGGATAAACCACCCGCAATACCTAATGGTATGGCGATGACAGTCGCCACGAGGAAACCAAAGAATACAGTTTGTAATGATGTCCAAATTTGATCGTAATATGTTGGTGCACCTGTAAATATACGGTGTTTCACTTTATCCGCATTACCCGCCGCAATCAGCTTTTCATTACGTACATCTTGGCGTTCATAAAAAGCGGTCGCTTTTTCACGTTGGCGCACATGATCAGCATTTAGATTTGTAAACTGTTCCCAAACTTGAACAGGCCCAGGCACCGCACCAAGAGAGGTGACAACTTTCGGTGCCAGAACACCCCAAGCAGTTAAGAATAATACGATGGCCACAACAGGGACACCCAATAAACGCCAAATCTCTTTGCCATTCGTTTTAAGATCATCGCCTAAAATCATCTTTAGCAATGGTGTTAGCCAAGCAAGACCTAAGATGGATACATATTTATCTGCTTTGTTGATCTTAGAAAAAAGTCGTTCTTTGCGGGCTTCTTTCGCTAGGATGGGGTCGGCCATGGTTGTCATTGGTCTTACCTTTCAAGTATAGTCTTTGGCCTGCCAAAGCATAGCAGACCAAGTGATAACGGGTGGGAGAATTAAGAGGCGCTGTCTTTTAGGCCAATTTTCAAAGCTTCCAGATATTCCAAGGGTTTTTTGCCATCGTATTCGATGCCATCAATGAAATCAGATGTGGCTGGTTTGTATCCATCTGTGCCAAACGGAATATCTTCTGCTTTGATATGGCCTTCTTCGATCAACATTTCAGCGGCCTTTAAATAGATGTCAGGTTTGTAAACGTCTTTTGCCACTTGCTCGTACCATTCTACTGGCTTTGCTTCTGTGATCTGCCCCCAACGGCGCATTTGCGTTAGGTACCATGTGGCATCCGAATAATAGGGGTAGGTGGCGTTGTAGCGGTAGAACACATTGAAATCAGGCGCTTCACGTTTGTCTCCACGTTCATATTCAAAACTACCAAGCATAGAGTTTGCGATCACATCGTAATCCGCGCCCACATATTCTGGGCGGCTTAGAATTTCTACGGCTTCAGCGCGGTTGGCATTATCATCTGCGTCTAACCACTGGGCCGCGCGTATTAAGGCTTTGGTCAAAGCTAAAGTCGTGTTTGGATATTTTTCTGTGAACTCTTTCGTCAGACCAAATACTTTTTCTGGGTTGTTTTTCCAGATTTCATAATCTGTTACCACAGGAACACCGATACCTTTAAATACGGCTGCCTGGTTCCATGGTTCACCCACACTGTATCCCAAGATCGTACCAGCCTCTAATGTAGAAGGCATTTGCGGTGGGGGTGTCACAGATAGCAATGCATCTGCATCCACTTGGCCAGAGATATTATCTTTTGTGTAAAAACCAGGGTTAATGCCGCCAGCAGCCAACCAATAACGTAACTCATAGTTATGTGTAGAAACTGGGAAAACCATTCCCATGTTAAACGGCTTGCCCTCGTCTTTGTAACGTTCAACAATTGGTTTTAGTGACTTTGCAGAAATAGGATGGATGTATTTTCCATCTGCATCTTTAGGCACATATTGTTTCATCTCGTCCCAAATTTCATTAGAAACGGTGATGCCGTTGCCATTTAAATCCATAGAGAAGGGGGTTACGATATGGGATTTGGTGCCATATCCGATGGTTGCCGCCAAAGGCTGACCCGCTAGCATGTGTGCACCGTCTAGCGTACCATCAATCACACCATCTAGTAGCACTTTCCAGTTTGCTTGAGGTTCGATGGTTACAAATAAACCTTCGTCTTCAAAAAAACCTTTTTCATAAGCTATAGCTAAGGGAGCCATGTCTGTTAGTTTAATGAAACCAAACTTTAGCTCATCTTTTTCGACGTCAAGTATTTCTGCTAAAACAGGAAATGAGGTCAAAATACCAGCTGTCGCTGATAAGAGAATTGATTTTAATCGCATGTTGTATAACTCCGCATAAAAAAGCCGCTTGATCAAAATACACCAGAGCACATTGCACTGTTGTTCTTAGATCAAGCGGCATTGCTTGTAGGGGTAAACTTAAAGGGTGTAGTCTTATGACATCGTTGTCATAATGGTTACTAGGATAAGAAGTAGGTGGAAAAGGGTCAATTCCTATGACGTATTTTTTGTGCGCGTAATTTAGGCAACGTCAAATGTAATGCCATCAAAAAAGGCATCTGGGCCGAATATTGGTTCGTGGAACCCTGAAACCGAAGTTCGTGCCTTTAGGCTGCCCTCTACTTTTTCATTTGCAGAAGGGAGCGGTGCTTTGACTGATTCTAAAGCAGAACGGTAAATGTCTGTACGGCAAGCTTCACGTGCAATAGTTCGTGCATCTTCTATACTCACACCCCAATAAGGTGCGTTTTGCTCTGCGATCCAAGCTGCGGTGCTTTTCCACGGGAACCCAATGCGTTTTGCATCAAATTGTAAAGCAAGGGGTTCATTTATGGTCATGCCATTGCTCTTTACTAGTATGTCACCACGCAGATTGCTTTCAATGTGATTTGTATCTAAGTCTAAGTATTTAGGATTTGATAAAATTTCACTTGCAACAGAAGCATTCGATGGGTTCGAAACCCAATTGGCAGCCCTGTACAAGACACGCACCATTTGTTCGGCTTCATTTCGATGCTCGTCCAGCCACTGGCGCCGTATGCCAAACGCTTTTTCTGGCGCACCTTGCCAGATCGAATTTGACGTTAGCATAAGATGCCCACTACCATTATCGATAGCATTTGTGGCCCAAGGTGCGCCAACCATAAAGGCATCTACATTGCCTGTATTCAAAGCCATTTCAATTGAGGATGGAGCGCAGACATGAAAATCAAAGACCGTTTCAGGCGTGTGCCCTAATTGAGATATAAGATGGCGCAGCATTGTGACATGCATACTTTGTAAAAAGGGTACTGCGACACGAATAGGGCTTTCTTGCGTCAAAGTAATTAGAGCTTCGCCAATATCCTTTGTTTTTCCAAATACACCACCAACAGCTTTAATTTTTTTAGTAAGCTTATTCCCAGCAACAAAAGAGTTACCATTCATGTTTAAAATAATCGGGATATCAATTTTATTAGGGGCGGGTGCTAGGCCCAAAGACATCGCAAGAGCCATTGGCAATAAAATATGAGCGCCGTCTAGAACTCCAAAAGACAATTTATCCCTTACAGATGACCAATTGTGTTCGCGGACTAAATTTATACTTAAACCCTCTTCTTCTGCAAAACCCATTTCAACAGCTAAGATTAAGGGTGCTGCATCTGTTAAAGGTACAAAACCGATGTTTATAGCTTTGCTCACAATAATAACTTTGCTGCTGTAAGCAGTCCTTCAGCGACTTCTGAAACACGACGGCCTTGGTCCATCGCAGTTTTGCGTAATAAAGAATAGGCTTCTTCTTCGGTAAGGTTGCGCGCTTTCATTAACATGCCTTTCGCGCGGTCAACATGTTTGCGCTCTGCAAGTGCAGCTTTCGTTGTCTCTAATTCCTTTTTTACTCGTTGAAAGGAATGAAACCGAGCGATCGCAGTCTCCAGTACGGGTTTAATGCGATCTTTTCGCATTCCATCGACAACATATGCACTTATACCTGCTTCAATAGCAGCGCGCATCATGCTTTGATCACTATGATCAACAAACATTGCAACGGGTTGTTTGGCCGCATTAAGAGCACTGACAATCTGTTCAAAACTATCACGCGAAGGATCTTCTAGATCAATCAGAATAATGTCTGGTTTTAATGATAACAGCTTTCGAGCCAAGCCATGCGTTTCGCCAACGACTGTAACTTTATAACCAGAATACTCTTGTAAGCCGTCCACAATAAGAAATGCGCGGTCTTTATTGGGGTCAATAACAACGATATGTAGAGTTTCTGTCAAAACGTAACCATGATAAGATGCTATCTAATTAACGCTTTGCAATAAATTAATAATAGCGTGAGTGTTTAATTTGATCTTTATAGAATTACTTGCCTTTAAAATGTGCTGAATTTCATCTTTTGATTATTTTATAAGCTAATATTTGAGGGGTATTCTGTATGCATTTTACAAAATTCATTTTTAATTCTGGCGACACATTTAAACGCATAATATTTCTTATGTTAATATGATAGATATGAGTTTTCCATGTAAACACTCTTGAATATATATATTAGCACATATAATTTATAAGCAATTGTTTATTAAGATAACAGCTGTACGAGCAAGGAAAGATACCTTTCAATGGAAGTAAAAGTTTATGTCGGTGGGCATCGTACTAATTTGGAACATTTTTCTTCTACACTAGCTGCGAATAGTGACTATATGCACTCTGAAAAAATTTCTTATTCTCCAGCGACCCGCCGGACTCTGAAACGTATATCAGAGGCAATTTCATCAATGAAAGCTGGTGATGATATAGAAGATATACAGCAGCGCTTACGTGGCCCTTTAAGTATAAAGCCAGAAACAAAAACCCTTCTGATAGTTGACTCTAGAATGATTGGGGCAAAAAATAGGCCATTTGGAAAGACGTTTTATGCCCCTAGAGTGGGAACTTATTACAGAGACCTTAAAAAGCTTTTTGAAGGTCATACTGTTCGCTTATACGCCGAAACACGAAACCCCACTAGCTTGACGGAAGTCGCCTATGCGGAATCTATTCTTAGTGGTAATTTCAATGTATTCGAAGCATTTTTATCAGGGCATGATTTAAATGACTTTCGTTGGTCAAAATTCATTCATCGCATACAGGGCAAAAATAATGCAATTGGCACTACAATATGGCGCTATGAAGATTATCCATATATATGGCGCGATGTCATAGGAGCTTTTACAGGCCTACCAAATCACCAAGACTTAATTGACCCACCTGTCTCACAAGGGACTGGGCTAAGTTTTCAAGGTGCCCAATTATTCACAAAATATACAAAAGAGTATCCTGATTTAGATCAAGAAAGCTTATTAAAAGTAAGGAAGACATTTTTAAGACAATTCCCCAACCTAAATCATGAAGAAACGATTTCTTATTGGCCAGCAGAGCAAGCAGATACACTAACCCATAGCTATGAAGATGACTGGTACTATATTAAGCGTATCGACAATACAGAAATAATTGAACCTATTTCAGCAAATGAAGTTAACGGTTAATGTGAAACAGTAAGGCTAATCTCATTTCGACAGTCTTGAGTATGTATAATTATCTTCTCTTATTCTTATTAGCCACACCCCACCAAACTATTTCTCGGCCCAAAAAGCCCTCTAATTCGGCACGTGCATTATCAGATGTTATATCTAGGTTGAGAAAATACTTATCGCCATTAAATACATATTTAATGGCCTCTACATGAGATGTTATCCATCGTTCTATTTCATCAGAAGTGCCTCGGCCAATTGGTAGCCCTGGGCAATCTGATTTAGTTATTCTGTCTTGAAGATTGTGCCATCTTGAAATGCTGTTGGCAGTCTTAGCTGGTAAACGGTAATTTAGTATGAATTTACATTTTGGATACATTTTTCTAATGGCTATCAATAAAGATATATCTAGATTTGGCCATAAGCTCAGCAATGGCGCCCCTTTAATTGGATGATTGCAGAAGTCGAGCTGGGTTATTGCCTCTATCCCTGAAAAATGGTGGAAAGGATCGCCCGTCTCAAACCATCCATCGTAAATTAATTTACCAACAGGCTTATCATCTACCATCCAATGTGCAGCAGTTATGCCTGACTTTATCAATGCGTTGTGGATTGTTGATGTGCCTGACTTTGGAAAGCCAATTAAAATAATGTGGGGTTTGGTTTCGGCTGGCATAATACATTTCCTTATAATCTGTGGCTATTCACTGCACTCAGCCATGTATAATATAATGAGAACCTGATGGGTCCATTTATTCATAGGTCTTGCCAATATTAGCTATTTGTTTTGAACAATTCGGGCGCTTTATCAGTAAGTGTACTTATACATGTTTTGATAAACTGCTTTTCTACTAGATATTTACGAGACAAAGCATCAATAGACTGCTCACCTTTTAACCCTTCGAGGGCTATTTTTGCGCACAGTACTGGGTCGTTTGCAATTTCATTCACCGGTTTCACTCTTGTTGGAATCGGTGCTGCGCTTGGGTCTATTTTATGTTTGCCAATTAACCCATCTAAATAACTTCCACCTCTTGGCACACCATTATGCTTCTCTTCTAATCGTGGTTTCATGCGGCGGGCCCAAAAATGAACACCATAAGTTTCGTCCGTTAATTGTTGGCCAATTTTGAAGCGCGTTAAAATCATCTTATTACGATCTTTAAAAGAAATCGGATAGAACGCTTCTTGCGGGCGTGCTATGGTCGCCTCTCCGCTTTCTTCTAAGAACCAAGTCACAGCAGCTGGGCCAGTAAAACCCCAGTTTTGCTCCGTCATATGGACTGGTTTTCCAGCATCACGTTCTGCTTTTAATTCTGCTTGCTGGCTTTCTTTTAGCCACGGCCCAATTGCGTATTCATCTTTAAAGAATTCCAGCATCGCGTCTAAAGCAGGAGAATTTCTGGGCAAACCTAAAACAGCATTACAAATCAGGCCTGGTTTTTCCCAGCCAAAGACACAATCGGTGCCAAAATCGAATGGTTGTCGGCAGTACATATCTGCATCTACCCATATTTGATCGGTTTTCTTTAAGAGATTCAATCTAAAGAGGTCCGCATGGATAGCTGGGCTGCCCGTTCTAGCGTGTTTATGCATTGGTTCGGATGGGAAAATGTCTTCAGCAGAGCGCTGTTCGACTTCGTCAGGAACATTATCAATATGGGAATAGCTGTATAGAGTCGTTTTATGCCCTGCATGTGCAAATGAAACTAAACATAATTGTTCGAGCCAAGATAATCGGCCGCCAATCCAAAGGCTTGCTATTTCTGGAAGTTCAGCCACGGTATTTTACTCCTACCAGCATTCTGCAAAAACCCACTTTTTACGTTTTTGGAAAACTGGGTCTTTCAAAAGTTCTGCAATTCTATCTTCATGAGCTTTACAGCTCGCTTCATGTAAGAGGCTTAATTCTTCATCAGCAATAAGATCTGCGTATGCTTTCTGAAAACCTATTTGCTGCCGCTCTAAAGTAGATGTGTGATCTGATTGGCGATTTCGCATTCTCCAATATCGTTGGGATACCATTTTGCCTTTTACAACGACATCGCCTCTAAACATCTTAACAAGATATGAATTTAATGAGCGCAAAGGATAGTGTTCCAGAACAACGTCATCGTATGCACCTCTGCAATCCATTCCATTCTTATCATCTTGCTCGTGGAAAATATCAATGGGCTGGGAAGAGCCATTAAGCCATGTCACATCACCGCGATCTTTGTGTAAATCAGGTCTGTGATTGCGAATTTGACGTAGCTTATCATTCAAATTGACAAGCGTTTTAACGCCACGCAAAGATCTAGGTTTTCCAGGGCGTTCACGTTGATGCTTTTCAAATAATTCAGTCACAAAGCCGCGTTCATAATCTTCTTTCTGATTGCTGCCATGGTTCAGCTCGCTGATGGATAGAGCATCAAAAGGACCTGTTGCTTTAAGTAAATCAGTGATCTTACCTGTTCCATGTCGAATGTTAATAAACTCATCAACATCCATCGAAATATAAAAGTCAGACGTCTTAAATTCATTAAAATGAGGTGTATACGCCAATGCAATCGGTTGGAAATCGGGACGACCATAGACAGCAGCAGGGTTTGGCATATGATGCACTAACCCCATTGCATGAAGCCTATCAAGTATAAGATCAGTACCATCGGTACAATCGTTGCTGAATACTACGATATTGTTAATTCCGATAGATTTATGCCAAGCAATCCATTCTAATATGAAAGGCCCTTCATCTTTCATGCATGTTGAAATCATAACTTTTGGATCTGAATCGTTCCAAGATTTTTTAGGAAAATCAAGCTGAGGCTTGATCACTTCTAATGTACTCAGCTCAGGTTCACTAGGTGCCGAAATGTTTTGAGTAGCACGTTCAAACCGCCAAACAGACGATGGTTTCTTTTCTGGAATAATAGAAAAGCCTTTGTGCATAAGCATGTTCATTATGCTTAATAGATTTTCTTGGCCGTAAACTTTCGGATGAACCTGAAGGATTAGTATACGTACTTTGGACAGATCGACTTTGTCGAACAGCCCCAATTCGGCCCCCTCAATGTCACAGATAATAACATTAGGCTTAATTTCATTTACAAGTTCGCGGATGTCAAAGTTTGGTAATTTTTCCACAGATTCATACGCTCTAGAATCTGGCTCCATGGATGATGCCCAAAAATCTTTTCGTATGTAAAAATCAACGTCTTGAGCAGGTCCTGATGATACGACACCACTCCGCAAATCAACACCTTGGACATCATTTAAACGGTGAGTTTCATGAATGACTGGTATAATTTTGGGATTGGCTTCAATTGTTGTAACTTTTGAAACGCCTTTAACTTGAGCTGCAGCAGTGGAAATCAAACCAATACCGCCACCCAATTCAAGCACATTATCCCCAGGCTTCAAAGCCGATTGTAAGCCCTTAAGTTTACCTTTTTCATAGCGGTTATTCCGCATTGGCTTTTCGATTTTTGGTGTAATAATATGTGGAATAAACGGTGTTTTTATTCCGCTTGTGACTATAACTTCATCATAATCATACATGTAAGTAACCCTAGATACTTCCATTCAAAATTATTCAGAATGGGTGAATAGGGTATACAATAAGCCTAATGAATTGGGTAGCCTAAAAATAACAACATCCGCCGCTGATAACGTCTATTATCTAATTGGCTTCATCGCGAATACTATCGCATTCTTTGAAAACATCTTTCAAGCAGACCTTACAAATATTCCGGTTCAGGTCTTTTGTAGCATCTGCCACAGCTTCGCCTTTCGAACTGAATAATTTATCCTCTCCCAACTCATCGATGACATGCAGTACGCGCAATTTATTAATCAATGGTGGGAATAGCGCAACGATGCGGAAAGAGCCGCCTTTTGATTTTACTTCACGAATAGTATCAATTAGCAAATCTGCACCTGCCAAATCAATTTTACCAACACCTTTCAAGTATAAGATCATATGTATCTGTTTTGGATTTTCTTGACGCATTTTTTTCAATTTGCGTTCAACATGTTCCACTGAGCCAAAGTATAACGGCCCATCCAAACGAAATGTTACCAGCTGGGGGCATTGGCTAATGCCATGTAGTTTAGCATCACGGAACTTACGTTCGCCTGATGCGGAAACCATTGGGGCTGTCACAGGTAATTCAGGGTGGGCGCTCTCATAAATAAACACACAAAAAGATGAGATCACACCAATATAAATTGCAAAGTCGAGCTCAATAAATAAACCAGCAGCTAATGTAAGTACTAGAATTACTGTTTCTGGGCGACTAGACGTTATAATATGTTTCACTTCATTTACGTCTATTAAGCGCCATGCCACGAATAGGATCAAACCTGCCATAGCGGGCGTTGGAATATGTGCAACAAGAGGGCCAATAAACAACAGCATCAATGCAAGTATTGCACTGGCAAAAAGCCCAGAAAGTGGCGTCATTGCGCCCGCGGTTGCATTCACGCCACTGCGGGTAAATGATCCTGAACCAGCATAACACTGGAACATACCGCCAAATAAATTAGACAAGCCTTGCCCTACCATCTCTTGATTTGAATCAAACGGTTCTTTTCTACGAATGGCGAAAGCGCGTCCGATTGATATCGCTTCTAATAGCCCTACTAACGCAATCGCTGCTGCACCCGGAGCCAACTGCGATAACTCGCTGAAAATACCTGTTGGTGGTGTGAACTGTGGTAATGTTGATGGCAGGGCCCCCACCATAGAAACGCCATGAGCTGCAGCATCTAAATACCATGCAAGACCAGACCCAGCAACTAATGCGATCATAAAGCCAGGTAGTTTAGGTAAATATTTTTGGCAAAACACTGCAAGACCTAATGTCGACATAGAAATTGTAACTGCGTAAATATTCACATCAACAAAATGCTCAGACAAACGGGTAAGGCGTTCTATAATATTACCGCCGCGTTCAACTTCAACGCCCGTTGCACCAGCAAGTTGGCTGACACCGATTAAAAGAGCCGCAGAAGCAGTAAAGGCAGTCATAACCGAATGAGATACAAAAGAAACCAATCCACCTAATCGTGCTAAGCCGGCTACAACTTGAAATACCCCCACTAAGACAGTCATAATAAGGGCAAGCTCAATATATTTGGCAGTACCTGGCTCAGCTATCCCATTAAGAGTGGCAAATAAAACAGCCGAGATAGCTGTTGTTGGTCCAGAGATCATAATCATCGAAGACCCAAACAATGCAGCAACCACAGCTGTAATCATAGCTGTGTAAAGGCCGTACTCTGGTGGCAAACCAGCAATCGTAGCAAAGGCAACACCTTGCGGTAAAACGATCGCAGCATTCGTGAACCCTGCATAAGCATCAGCTGATACAGTTTTCCCATTCATTTTAGTCATCCAAGAATAAGCAGGGAATATGGTTTCAATGCGCATAACTAATGCACCTTTCACGATTCAAAATTTTGGTTTTGATCGTCCCATATGCCTCTTTTATGAAATAGAAATGGGTAAACTTGTCACACGCTTTTGATTATCCCCTATATAGTAGTATCAAAAACATGTTGGCCATCACTTTACACGACAGCTTTCCACAAAACCAAAAACTTAGTTTTGGTGTTTATGGATGAAGGATAATTCGCTTTCATCCAACAGAAATATCCCTCAGTTTGCAGAAAATTATGACGCGAAGGATCCCGTATGGCACGTATTTATCTGAAAAAAGCTACCAAAACATCTCAAACAGATGCAACTGATGTACAGGCAACAGTACGTAAGATCTTGCAAGACATCGAAACTGGCGGCGATGCAGTTGCGATGGAATTGGCGCAAAAATTTGACAACTATACTGGCCCTGCTCTTTTAGATGATGAAGCGATTGAAAAATCCATTTCGCAAGTTTCACAAAAATTACGAGATGATATGCAATTTGCACACGACAACATCCGCCGTTTTGCCGAAGCACAAAAAGCCAGCATGTCAGATGTTGAATTTGAAATCACACCTGGTCTGATCGCAGGCCAGCGTATGATGCCAGTACGTGCAGCTGGTTGTTACGTTCCAGGGGGCCGTTATTCGCATGTTGCATCTGCAATGATGACAGTGACAACTGCCAAAGTTGCGGGCGTTCATCACATTACAGCATGTTCCCCACCACAAGGCGATAAAGGTGTGAACCCAGCTATTGTTTATGCAGCAAAATTATGTGGCGCAGATAAAATCTTGTCTCTTGGCGGTGTCCAAGGCGTGGCTTCTATGACTTACGGTCTTTTCGGTCTGCCACAAGCTGACATTATTGTTGGCCCAGGAAATCAATTCGTTGCAGAAGCAAAACGCCAACTCTTTGGTCGCGTTGGTATCGATATGATTGCAGGTCCAACGGACAGCCTAATTCTTGCAGATAAAACAGCAGATGCTGATATTGTTGCCGCTGATTTGGTTGGCCAAGCTGAACACGGATACAACTCACCTGTTTGGTTAGTGACAGACAGTAATGATTTGGCTGAACGCGTTATGAAATTAGTGCCACCATTGATTGATGCTTTGCCAGAATTAAACCGTGAGAATGCTACTGCTGCTTGGCGTGATTATGCAGAAGTTATCGTCTGTGATGATCGCGAAGAGATGGCAGCAACCTCTGATGATTACGCACCAGAACATCTGACTGTGCAAGCAGAAGATCTTGATTGGTGGCTGTCACGTCTGCAATGCTACGGCTCTTTGTTCTTGGGCGAAGAAACAACCGTTGCTTACGGTGATAAATCATCTGGAACAAATCACGTTCTACCAACATCTGGCTCTGCAAGATACACAGGTGGTCTCTCTGTTCATAAGTACATGAAAGTTGTAACATGGCAGCGTTCGACACGTGAGGGTTCAAAACGCGTTGCAGAAGCAACCGCACGTATTTCACGTCTTGAAGGTATGGAAGGTCATGCGCGCACGGCTGATATTCGTTTGCACAAATATTTTCCAGAAGAGAATTTTGATCTAACTGCGGAAGCATAAATGCAAAAAAATCTGTTTAGCGTAGAAGGCAAAACAATCTGTGTAACTGGTGCCAGCAGTGGCATCGGTCGCGCTGTTTCTACAATGTTATGCGAAGCAGGTGCTAATGTAATTGCGGTTGCAAGACGCGCAGATGCTTTACAACAGTGGAAAGATGAAGCTGTAGGGAATGCGGAAATCGTCGCAGCAGATTTGAGTGATATAGATACACTGCCTGATCTTGCATTAGATATTTGCAAGCCTTTTGGTCCAGTTGATGTTTTGATCAACGCTGCAGGATTAAACACTCGTCAGCATGCTGATGCGGTTACTTTTGAAGGTTGGCGTAATACGCTAGATATAAATCTAAACGCGCCCTTTTTTCTTGCACAATCATTGGTCCCAATGATGAAAGAAAAAGGATGGGGGCGCATTATTAACTTTGGCTCCCTACAGTCTCGTCGCGCATTCGCAAATGGCATTGCTTATGGCGCCTCAAAAGGTGGCGTTGATCAGCTAACTCGCGCAATGGCGGAGGCTTGGTCAAAAGACGGGATTACAGCAAATGCTTTAGCTCCTGGGTTTTTCCCAACAGAATTAACTGCCCCTGTTTTTGGGGATTCAGAACTTGCAGATAAAAACGCCAACCAAACATGCATTGGGCGGAATGGGACAATGGACGATTTAACCGGCCCTGTTTTATTTCTGTGCTCAGATGCCAGTAATTATGTAACGGGTCAGATGCTATATGTTGATGGGGGGTTTACTGCGAAATGAAGGCACTCGTTTATACTGGCGTTAAAAATCTAGAATACAAAGATGTCCCTGATCCAGTTTTATCCGAAGGGGATAATTTGATCGTTATTAGGTCCGTTGGTCTTTGCGGGTCTGACATGCATGCATATTTAGGCCACGACGAACGCCGCCCTGCCCCTTTGATTTTAGGGCATGAAGCAGCGGGTGATGTTATCGAAGGACCCTTGAAGGGCAAACGCGTCACAGTAAACCCATTGGTCACATGCCAAAGATGCGAAGCTTGTTTAACGGGCCGGACCAATCTTTGTGCCAACCGGCAGATTATATCTATGCAACCACGTGAAGGAGCTTTTGCAGAACAAGTTGCGATGCCTTCCCGTAACTTAGTGGAAATCCCAAATCACATCTCTTACGACCATGCTGCAATGGCAGAACCTTTAGCTGTTTGTTGGCATGCAATTCGTTTGGGTGAAGAATCTCTACATACAGATCTGGATACGGCAAAGTGTTTGGTAATTGGCGGCGGCGCAATTGGTTTAGGATCAGCCCTAAGCCTAAAGGCAAAGGGTGCAACGGATATAACTATTTCCGAACCTAATGAAATTCGCCGCAATGTTCTGAACGATCTTAATTGCTTTGCAACATATGACCCTAGCAATGGTCATAATGTATCATCGCATTATGACGTAGTCGTAGACGCCGTAGGTTTCTCGGGCAGTCGTGCGGATGCATGTATGTTGGCAAAGCCTGGTGGCGTTATTCTCCACATAGGCTTGGGTGACAGTAAAGAGGGTTTGGATATTCGCCGCCTCACATTGCAAGAAATCATGTTCATTGGAACATACACCTATACTGAAGATGACTTTAGAGAGACCGCACAGGCTATTTACGCCCAGAAGTTTGGCGCATTAAATTGGATGGAAAATCGTGCACTAAAAGATGGCAATCAAGCGTTTACAGATATCTTAGCAGGGAACGTTGCTGCCCCTAAGATAATACTCAATCCTTAAGAGAATAGCGCAACCTTAAGATTCTCTGCACCTTCCAACAAAACATCCTTACGCGACACCAAATTATCCACTGACAATCTTTGCACAGGACAGTGAAAAGCAATGCTTGCAACATAACGTTCTAATGTGTCTTTTACTGGTACAGCAATAGCGACCATGCCATCAATGAATTCTTCATCATCTAAAGCGTAACCACGCTTTGAACATTTGTCTAAATCCTTCAACAGAGCTTCATGCGTTGTATGTGAGTTTTCCGTGAGTTTCTCCAATGCTAAACCTGACACAAATTTTTTGCGGGCAGATTTTGAAAGACTTGCAAGAAATGTTTTACCGCTCGCGGTACAATGAAAGGGAACATTAGAACCTACAGGTAATTGCACACGAAAAGGCCAATCGGTTTCAATACGATCCAAATAATGCATTCCACTTTCTTCGGGCACAACAAAGTTTACTGTTTCTTTTACTTGGCTTGCTATTTCTTGCAAAACTTGGTGGCGCATTATGTGAAAACGAGAGGCATGCAATAATCCTGCACCAAGTAAACGTAATCGACGTGTTGGTCTGTATCTCTTGCCACTTACTTCTTTTGCTAAGAAGCCTTCTTTTTCTAATGTAGCCACCAAACGGTGAACAGTTTGTTTAGGTAACCGTATTTGTTCGTTGATCTCGGTAGGAGTCATTGCATGGTCACTACGACCTATAATTTCTAGGATTAATAGAGTGCGTAAATTGGTTGGTATGCGATTTTCTTCGGTCATTTCAAAACTTCGGGTTGCGAATCAGTTCCTCACTATCATAGAACTGTTACACACATAAAACGAGACTAAAAGTCTCATTTTTTAATATTTCTGGGGGTTTCGTTGGAATTCGACTTTGTTATCGTAGGTGCAGGCTCAGCTGGATGTGCAGTTGCCAACCGTTTGTCTGAAAATGGGCGCTATAGCGTTGCCTTGCTTGAAGCAGGCGGAAAAGACTCCAACCCATGGATTCATATCCCTGTTGGTTATTTTAAAACGATGGGGAACCCGAATACCGATTGGCAGTATAAAACTGACGAAGATCCTGGCCTGAATGGCCGTTCTATCCCATGGCCTCGTGGTAAAGTTCTTGGCGGCTGTAGTTCTATTAACGGACTACTATATGTACGTGGTCAGGCTGAAGACTTTGATGGATGGCGCCAAATGGGCAATGCCGGCTGGGGTTGGGACGATGTTCTACCTTATTTCAAACGCGCAGAAACATGGAAAGGTGATCCTTCCACTGATGAACGTGGTACGGATGGACCTCTTTCTGTCTCTCCAACAGCATTAAAGCGTGACGTTGTTGATCGTTGGCTAGATGCAGCTGAAGCTGCAGGATATAAACGTAATGATGATTACAACGGCAACGGTCACGATCAAGAAGGTGTTGGTTACTTCCAGCTTACATTGAATAATGGTCGTCGTTGTAGTTCTGCGGCAGCGTATCTGAAACCAGCGCGCAGCCGGCAGAACCTCGAGATCATCACACATACGCAGGTTCGCAAATTGAACATTGTTGAAGGTCGTGTAACAGGTGTTGATGCCGTTACTAAAGGCAAGAACATTACTATTAATGCACGTAAGGAAGTTATCCTTTCGGCAGGCGCAATTGGTTCTCCGCAAATCTTAATGCTTTCTGGTATTGGCCAAGCGGACGATTTGGCACCTTTAGGTATTGATGTGATCAAAGACCTGAAAGGCGTTGGCAAAAATTTGCAAGACCATTTGCAAGCGCGCCCTATTTTCAAAACAAACCTGTCTACAATTAACATCGAGACAAACAACTATTTCAAACAAGGCATGATTGCATTGCAATATGCGTTGAATAGAACTGGCCCGATGACAATGGCAGCAAGCTTGGGCACAGGGTTCTTGAAAACAGATGAACGTTTGGCAACACCAGACATTCAGTTCCACATTCAACCTTTCAGTGCCACAAACGCTGTTGAAGGCCCGCATAAATTCTCTGCATTCACAGCTTCTGTTTTACAAATGCGCCCTGAAAGCGCTGGCGAATTGAAATTGAAGTCTGCAAATTATCTAGATCACCCCGAGATTCACCCGAATTACTTAGCGACAAAGCTAGATCAAGATACGATAGTTAAAGGAATTCAAATCGCGCGTAAAATTGCGCAGTTCGAACCCTTGAAACAGCATATCACCGAAGAGTATGATCCAGGGTATGAAGTAGCTATGGACGATTATGACGCGACACTTAATTGGGCGCGCAATACATCGGTAACAATCTATCACCCAACAGGAACCTGTAAGATGGGTAATGACCCAATGTCTGTTGTGGATGAAAAACTAAAAGTACACGGAATTGAAGGTTTGCGCGTAGCGGACTGTTCAATCATGCCTATCATTACAAGTGGTAATACAAATGCCCCTGCAATCATGATCGGTGAAAAAGTTTCAGATATGGTATTGGAGGATGCTGCCTAATGATGGATACATTTATAGGATTTGGACAAATCATCATCGCCGACTTAATTTTGTCAGGCGATAATGCACTTGTTATTGGTATGGCCGCTGCTGGATTGCCCGCAGAACAACGTAAAAAAGCAATCTTTTATGGTATGGTCATCGCAGCAGTATTGCGTATCGTTTTCGCAATCATCGCAACAAGCCTTTTGGGCGTAAAAGGTTTGCTATTCGTTGGTGCTCTTTTGCTATTCTTTGTTTGTTGGACACTGTTCAAAGAAATACGTTCGGGTGTGGATCACCAAGCAGAACACGCATTAATGGATGCTGCTGACCCTGAAGAGGGTTATACAGGTCCTCAAAAACGCACAATGTTCTCTGCTTTGGTCTCAATTACGATCGCAGATATCACTATGTCACTTGATAATGTGCTTGCTGTTGCTGGTATTGCCGATGGTGACACCACAATGTTGGTGTTTGGTTTAGGCTTAGCTATTGTTTTGATGGCCTTTGCTGCTACACTCATCATGAAAATGCTCGCTAAATACCCTTGGATCTCATGGGTTGGTTTGATTGTTCTGATCTGGGTTGCTGGCGAAATGCTGTACCGCGGTTTCTATGACATCAATACAGGGGTTGGCCCAATGCTTGGATTGGTCGAAGGCTTTGAAACAAGCAAAGGCGGCGGACATTAAGAATTTGTGGTCAGTACTTCGGTGCTGACCCAAGTAATCACCACCTTATTGTCTTCGATGGGTGGACAACGATTAATAAGAAGACAAAACAAATGGGAGGAAACCATGTTTAACTTTAAGAAAGTAACGACTGGCGTTGCAGCTGCGGCTGTTGGCCTGTCTTTTGCTGCTTCTGCATTCGCAGAAACAACAATTCGCGTACAGTCTGTGCTGTCAGCGAAATCAGACGAAGTTGTAATGCTAAACAACTTTGCTGACGACGTTGCTGCGTTGACAAATGGCGAAGTAAAAATCGAAGTCCTAGCAGCAGGTTCTGTTGTTGGTGTTAAAGAAACTCTAGACGCTGTTGACCAAGGTTTGGTTGAAGGTGGCTTTGCTTGGACACACTACTGGTCAGGTAAACACCCAGCAGCAATGCTATTCGGTTCTCCAGTAGCTGGTGCTGGTGTTGGTATCGACAACATCGCATTCTTGTCTTGGTTCCAATTCGGTGGTGGTAAAGAACTTTACGACCAACTATGGGACGAAATGGGCATGAACGTAAAAGGCTTCATGCTTCAGCCAGTTGGCCCAGAAGCTTTGGGTTGGTTCAAAGAGCCAATTAATTCAATGGACGACTTCCGTAAGTACCGTTTCCGCACACCTCCAGGCATCCCTGGTCAAACATATAAAGACATTGGCGTTGCTTCTGTTGCTATGGGTGGTGGTGACATTCTACCAGCTCTTGAAAAAGGCACAATCGATGCGGCTGAATGGTGCTGCCCGAAGCCTGACTCAGTGTTCGGTTTCCAAAAAGTACTTAAGCACTACTACCTACAAGGTCTACACCAGGTTGTTGTGAACGCTGACATGTACATCAACAAAGACGTTTACAACGGCTTGACTGATCTACAGAAAAAAGCAATCGAAGTTGCTGCAAACGCTTCTTTGTCTAAATCAATGTCTTACCGTATCTACGAAAACGGTAAAGCTCTTAAAGATTTGACAGAGAACCACGGCGTTATCTTGCATGACACTCCAGCTGACTACTTCCCTGCATACATGAATGCAGCGAACGCAGCTCTAGAGAAGAATGCAGCAGAAAACGAATTCTTTGCTAAAGTTTGGCAGTCTCAAAAAGACTTCGCTGCAATCGCAGTTCCTTTCTGGGCTGGTGCACAAACATCAAACGCAGCTTTGGGTAAAGCATTCGCTGACCAAGTTGCAGCTGGTAACTAAGACTTAAATACTTACACTATGTAGGTGCGGGGCATTTTTGCCCTGCACCAATCATTATTTGCTAGGGCATTTAAGCCTTGCCATATAATGATTAAAATAAGGGAGGGGCTCGATCATGGCCGAAGAAGAAATTCCAGAGAACCTGGAAATAACTGATGAATTGATCGCCGAAAGACGTGCAGAGGAACCTGGTGAAACGCCAGAGGACATGACGTCTTGGCAACGTCCAATAACTGGTACGATTGACGTGATAAACATGTGGGCAGGTAAAATTATCTGTCTCCTATTGGTCCCTTTGATCTTTGCAATGGTATTCGAGGTTGTTTCTCGTAAAGCCTTTGCCGTTTTATCCGCAAATGACATGGCTGACTTGGCACGCTCATGGGGTCTCGGCCCTACTTTGTGGGCTTACGATATCAGTCGGATGTCAGGTGGTATTCTCTTTATGGGTGCTGCTGGTTATGCATTGATGCGCGGCGTACACATTCGCGCCGACTTCTTATACAGAAACTGGTCCAGTAAAACGCAGGCAACTGTAGATGCAGCCTTGTATTTGGCATTCTACTTCCCTGCTATGCTTTTCTTTTTCTGGTCATCATATGAATATGGCTTAAAAGCATTTGGCGGAAACATCTTCGATACAGTTGGTTGGGAACGCGCAAGTGACAGTACATGGGCACCTTATGTTGGGCCTGCACGTGCATTTATGCCAATTGGTGCATTCTTGTTGTTACTACAAGGTTTCCCAGAACTATTCCGTGCATTCCACCAAATGGGCAAAGAGCGTGAATCGAAGTTTTTAAAGCTTCTTCCATTCTACTTTGTTGCTCTGGCTGCTGTATTTGTAACAGTATACTATCCAAACGTATCTCCAATTGATGACTGGTTTGCTGGTATATTTGGTGGTTCCGATGCATTTAGCTTCTCAAAACCAACAATTGGTCTGTTCATGTTGGCTGCAATGTTGTTTGCGATTTTCGTAGGCTTCCCAATTTCGTTTACGTTGATCTTCCTAGCATTCGTATTCGGTACATGGGGAACAAGCAGTAAGCTGACATTCTTCTTGATGACATTGCAAACAAACGCTGTGATGTTGGATGATCAGCTGGTTGCGGTGCCATTGTTTACCTTCATGGGTATTATGATGGAACAAGCTGGCCTGATGGAACGTCTGTTCCGTGCGGTACAATTGATGATGAGCCGTACACGCGGTGCGCTTTATGTGGCGGTGTTGTTCGTATCAACAATCTTTGCTGCGGCGACAGGTATCGTTGGTGCGTCTGTTACAATCCTTGGTATTATGGCTGGTAAAACCATGAACCGCTCTGGGTACAACGTGCGTCTGGCGGCTGGTACGATTACAGCTGGTGGTACTTTGGGTATCTTGATCCCACCATCTATTATGTTGATCGTTATGGGCCCTGTTCTTGAGGTTCCTGTTACGGACTTGTTCCGCGCAGCAATCTTACCAGGTATCATGCTTGCATCACTATACTTGGTTTACTCACTTGGTCGTTGTTTGATGGATTCATCTTTAGGTCCAATTCTACCTGTTGATGAGCAACCAGAAACTTCACCATACTATCCTGCTGAAGTTGCAATCGTGTTCGCAGCATTATTCTTCTTCATCTGGCTGTGTATCAAAGCCTCGACTGGTGCATTAGCAATTTTCCCTTTTGCAGGGCTGCTATTCCCAATCGCATGGATCGGCATAATGTATGCAGTGTATAATTGGACAAGAAAAGTGAAGCCAGGTGGCTTCTACTTCTCGGACCTATGGTACGAGTTCTTCATGGGCTTGGTACCACCAACAGTACTGATTGCATTTGCACTTGGTTCTATTTTGGCTGGTTGGGCCACACCAGCAGAAGCTGCGGCTTGTGGCGCATTAGGTTCCATTATCTTGTCAGTTGCATACAAGAAGTTCACAACAGCAGGTCTATATGATGCGTTGATCAAAACACTAGAGCTATCAGTATTGATCATGTTCCTAGTAGCTGCATCAAACTTCTTTGGCGCTGTGTTCTCAAACTTGGGTACACCGAAAATGCTAACAGAATTGTTGCTGTCTTTGGATATGTCACCAATTATGATGCTGATCTTGATTATGGCATTGATCTTCTTGCTTGGTTGGCCACTTGAGTGGGTGCCAATCGTGTTGATCATTATTCCAATCTTGGTTCCAACAGTGCTTTCATTGGATCTTGGGTTCGAAAACGAAGTTGATATGTTGACTTGGTTCGCGATCCTCGTCGCCGTGAATTTGCAAACCGCGTGGCTCAGTCCACCCGTAGCGCTCTCGGCCTACTTCCTCAAAGGTGTTGTGCCTGAGTGGGATCTAAAAGATATCTATCTTGGTATGATGCAATTCATGTGTATCCAGATGCTTGGTCTAATTTTGATCTTCATCTTCCCAGAGATCGCACTATGGCTGCCTGAATACCTAAGCGGTAGCAATTAAACATAGTCACTTTGATTATTAACAGATTAGAGGCCGGCATTCCCGGCCTCTAAATCGTTTAGGAGTTGAAAGTATATGCCACTGAATTTGAATAATACTCAAATCAAATGCGTAGTTGCATGCTGTATGTTCTTGCCTTCTACAGCCTACGCAGAACTCACGAACGAAGACGTATGCAACTTAGCCGACAAAGAAGGGCGTCTCGCAGAGGTGACCTACGCACAATGTACTTGCGCCATGAGTAAGGCAGACGAACATTTAGAAGACGATATGAAGTTAGCATTAGTAGAAGCAATGGTGGCAGGCACATCACCCATCCACGCTATGCTAGCGCGTGGTTACAAGATGAATGTAATTGCAAATACATTAGAAAAATATGGCGATGCCACTTTCGCAGACTGCGGCCCCGTCTTATCTTTTTAGAATCTCTTTTTGTATCAATAATATAAGCCAATGGGCCAATCAGGACATCTATCCTTCAGCATTTCATTCACCCCAGAATAACCCTAAGTGACGGCTCACAATCTCTTCATAACGCTTTGTACTTTTAAGTTTTTCCAAACCAGCATTGAAGCGGTACAAGTGCGTCGTACCCCGCCAATGGCGTTTAGATATAATAACATGAAGCGTTTCTGTCGAAATTGGGCGGTCCAAAGTTTTTACTTTGTCCGCCAACCCCATATCCTTGATCTTTTGGTATCCAAGAAATTCATTCAATGTAACGCCATCAACCTTACCTTCTGTTAAAAGATTGAAACACGCTTCAGGGCTCTCCGCCTGCGTTAACTTCACCAGACCTTTGGTAAGCCATTGCCGATCTTCACGATCAAGGTCATGCGTGAAATACCCCTTCGGACGACAAAGTGTTTTCCCGTGTAGCTCATCATCCTTTTCAAAAGCTAATGAATCTCCATCCTGTACATATAAACGGACGAGGATGTTAAAAATTGGCTCCGAAAAGTGAAAATTCACACAGCGTTCATTTTCAGGATCCGCATTACAATCTGGCTTAATCCATGGGAACCCCATATCAAATTCTTTATTATCCAACTTTGGAAATAGATGTTGTGACCAGTCATTTTCCCAAGTTAACGAGAATGGAACAGGTGATGGGCTTTCTTCTAAAGCAGCATTCACCAGCTCTGTCGCCAACCCCTGCCCTGACCAATCTTGGTCCGTAAACGGCGCGTAATTCGATCCAGTCAGCAACTTGATACCAGCATCATCTTGCAACAATGGTTTTGGATCAGCCTTGCGATTTGCCGTTTCTAGACATGGGATAGTTAATTCCACACCCACAGGTACATTCACCAAGTTTCCAGCAAGTGCGACTTCATTTGCATAATAGATCACGGACCAACGGCTGCGATCACCGTAATATTGTTCAGCAACTGACAAAAGACTATCACCGCCTTGCAAAGTGTGTGTCACATCGCAAGAAGTTTGGGCAGCAAGCGGAGTTGCAGCAAGTGCAAATATCCCAGTTACAAACCATTTACTCATCATTACCGTCCCCCCAGAACAACGTGACATACAATTACGATCTTAAAAGTCTTTCCAAATCTCCGTCATTTGAGCATCAATCACTTTTTGATACGCGCCTGATCTCTTAATTTTCTCCAAGCTTGCATTCACGATGCTGATCAATTCATCCGCTTCTGGATTTTCCTTATAAGCAATGACATGAAGGCCCTCGATGGATAGTGGACGTGTTGCAATAACTTCGACTTTATCAACAATATCAAGCTTCTTAATTTCACCACGACCTGTGAATTCATTCAATGCAACGGCATCAACAGATCCGTCCAGCAGCATATCAAAACACTCTTTCAACGAACCAGGCTGTTTCAATGTAATCTTACCATCTTTGATCCAATCACGACCACCCTTTTCAAAGATATGAGTCGTATACCCTTGTGGACGGCAGAACGTTTTACCAAGAGCGTCGCTGTCTTGTGTGAACTTCATTGGGTTCGATTTGTTTGTGAACAACAACATTAACATTTCAAACATTGGTTCTGAATATACAAAACGGCAACGTTCATGATCTGGCAAAGCTACACAGTCAGGCTTAATCCATGGGAAGCTCATATCCACAAGATTGTTTGGCAAAAGTTGATCAAGATGCGAAACCCAATCATTAGACCAATTGATACTATATTCCGAAACGTCTGAATTAGCTTTCATCGCTGTATCAACAAGATCAGTGATCAAACCGCCGTTTAACAAACCGCGGTCAGTGAACGGTGCATAAGCATCGCCCGTCAAAATCGAAATCCTTCTAGCGTTTGGCGCCGTTGTAGTTGTTGTGGCTACCTCTGGCTCTGCGACTGCTTGTACAATTTGTGCGCCACCTTCTAATCCAAGAGGTAAGCCACCGATGCAAGATAAGTTATATTTAGCACCAACGCGGATTGCATTCGGGTTTTCGCCAATTGCCTTTAAGTTGTTGCTATAGATAACAGACCATTTTCGAGCATCTTTATATTGTGTGTCTGCAATTTGGGATAATGTATCACCACGCTTGACAGTATAAAGACCACCACAACTTTGTGCAGCGGCGGACGTAATTCCTAAACCAACTACAAATCCAGTTGTTAATAATAACTTTGTAAACATCAGTATTCCCCCAAATACATTTTGGCTAATGTGCCAGTCTTACCTGCTGATCGCAAGAGCCGGATGTATAGATATTGCTATATGTAGTATATTTTTTTACCAAACTCCCTTTATTTTGCTTCTCACCCTATTGATAAGCGGCTACAAAAGAGAAAATGCTTTAAATATATTATCGCTCGGGGGGGCATGTAGTGAGTAAACGTTTCATTCAAATAGGGCTATTGGTTTTAGCTGCGCCATTCACATCACTGGCAACAACAGACGTTCTGTCTTTTGACATATTTCCGCTAAGCGGTTTCACGAACCAAGCGCATGCTGCAAACAGCGCAGATTACGATCAACTTGTTATTGAATGGCAAGCTGCGCAAAAGAAACTAAGTGACATCATTAAAGCAAGTGAAGATTTAAAATCAGCAAACGCTACGGCAAAAGCGGATATCTCATCGCAAAAAGGCAAAATTAAATCTGCTGAACAAGCCTTAAACAATGCACTGGTTGCATTGGCGGAAGCGGAAGAAACATTAACCACAGCAGAGAACAGCCAAGATGATCCCAAAGGTCGTGAACTAAGTTCTAAATTAAGCGAACGGCAATCCCAATTGGACGCAGCTTTGCTAGCAACAGATGCCATAAAACAAGAAATCACAACAACAGAAGCAGAATTTCAACGCGCCAATTCAACCGTTAAGCAGTTGAAAAACGCCGTAACAGCAGCGGATGCATCAGCGAAGGCGGCGCAAGTTGTAGCAGATGCAGCAATCTCTGCCCAAAAAGCGATCGCAGAAATTAATGGCGAGGGTTCGGAAACATCATCAGATCTGTTGGAAAGTGGGTTTGTTAAAGAGGCTAATCAACAGGCTAAAGCAACGTTGAAATCAGCAGCTGTAGCTCGCAATGCGTTGGAAACGACAGAGGTAAGGCTGGCAAATGTAACAAGCGAGTTAACTGAAAAGCAGGAAACATTGGCATCTGCAAATAAATCAGTTGAAACGGCTTATGCGAATTTTGCGAATGCAGACAAAGCTTATAAAGAACATGATGCAAAACAGAAAATACGAATACAACAGATACAGGCTGAAATCAAAGCTGCAAAGGCCAGCTTGGGAAAATCGCAACAAACACTGACCCAAGCAGAGCAAACACTTCAGCAAGAAAACAGCAAATTAAACGACTATGAAACCACTCTGTCAACTGGCGCGGATATGCAAAAATCATTGGATGCAGATATCCAAACTGCACGTGCTTCGTTTGATAAATTAGAGGGTAAATTACGCCGTGCACAACGTGCACGCTCGGAACGCAATGCCGTAATTTTAGCAACATTAAATGCGAATTTGCATGACCGCTTGCGTGCCGCTACTTCAACAAAAACATCAGTACCACAAGTTTATAACCGTTTCATGATGCCTTCTGAAACGCTGTTCCAGACTGGGAATGCACGCTTTAGCAACAATGGGCAAAATAGAATAAACAACATTGCGACACTTCTGGACGAAGTTCCAAACCGCATTCCCAAAGGTGTAGATTGGGTATTGCGTGTTGACGGCCATGCTGATGCTGAGACCAAAAGCTGGGAATTGGCGCAATCGCGTGCGCTATCAGTTGTTCAACATTTGATTAAGAACAGCTCTATCCCATCAGAACGCTTATCGGCGAATGCATTCGGACAGTTTAAAACACTAGAAACAGGCGAAGATTTTTCAAAAATCGCTGAAAACGGTTGGATTGAAATTATCCTAACGACACGTTAATAGTGCTGCGCAAACTATAGCTGTTTGCGCAGCTCAAACTTTTGAATTTTACCAGTCGCTGTTTTTGGTAATTCACCAAAGATAACTTGTTTTGGGCGCTTAAAGCTTGCCAAATGGTCACGGCAGAATTGAATAATTTCATCTTCTGTCGCTGACATCCCAGGTTTCAGCTCCACAAAAGCACAAGGCACTTCGCCCCATTTATCATCTGCTTTAGCAACAACCGCCGCTAATGAAACAGCAGAATGACGGTGTAATGCCCCTTCTATTTCCACAGAAGAAATATTTTCACCACCAGAAATGATGATATCTTTCAAACGGTCTTTTACTTGCGCATACCCGTTGGGATGCATTACTGCCAAATCGCCCGTTCTGAACCAACCCCCTTCAAACGCTTCGGCAGTAGCCTCAGGATTTTTCAGATACCCTTTCATGGTGGAATTTCCACGCATAACAATTTCACCAATGGTTTCACCATCATCTGGAACATCTTGCATCGTGTCCGTATCAACAACGCGCATGTCTTCCATCATAACCATTGCAGCGCCTGTGCGCGCCTTGATCATAGAGCGATCAGATGTGTTCAGATCATCCCATTGCGTATTCCATGAGCACATAATCGTATGGCCATAAGTTTCAGTCAGGCCATAAACTTGGGTTACGTTAAATCCTAAACCTTCAATGCCCTCTAAAATCGCAGCAGGCGGCGGTGCCCCAGCAGTCATTATTTCGACTGGATGATCAAACGGTTTTCTGTCTGCATCATCTGCATTCAAGATCATACCCAATACAATTGGCGCGCCGCCAAAATGACTGACCTTATGTTCTGCAATCGCATCGTAAACCACAGCAGGCGTAATTGTTTTAGTACAAACGATCGTGCCAGCCACAGCCGCCATAGCCCAACCATGGCACCAGCCGTTACAGTGAAACATTGGTACGATGTATAAATATTTTGGATGCCGCGGTAACGCCCAATCGGAAATCGTACCGATAGCCATCAAATATGCACCGCGGTGATGATACACGACCCCTTTCGGGCGACCACTGGTGCCAGAAGTATAGTTTAAGGCAAGCGCATCCCATTCATCATTCGGCAAATCCCAATCTGCATTAGGATCACCTTTTAATAGGAATGCTTCATAATCCATTGACCCGATAGAGCGCGGTGCATCACAGGCTTGCATATCCATAATATCGATGACCAGAAGATCAGGATTATTCAATTGCTCAACAGCTTTAGCGGCCTCTGGTGCCAACTCTGTATCAATGATCAAAACCTTCGCTTCACCATGCTCTAAAATATACGCAATAGTATCCGCATCCAAACGCGTATTGATCGTGTTCAACACAGCACCAGACATTGGGATACCAAAGTGTGCCTCCAACATTTCTGGTGTATTTGCAGCAACGATCGAAACCGTATCACCTTTTTGAACACCATATGCCTTTAACGCAGAGGCTAAACGACGGCAGCGATCATAGGTTTCACCCCAAGTATACTGCCGATCCCCATATATGGTGGCAACATAATCTGGGTACATCAGCGCGGTGCGTTTCAGAAAGGAAAGCGGTGACAGCGGCACATGATTTGCTGCGTTTTTATCAAAACATTCAAATTTGTTATTCGTCATAGTCCCCACCCTAATTTCTTACGGCCGTACCTGTATCCAACAGGCTGGCAATACGCGCATGTGTTTCTTTGGTCTTTGCCAAAGTCAGAAATGCACGACGTTCCCGATCATATAAATCCTGTTCACTTTGCTCAAGTGATCCATCACTTTCAGAATTCACAACTATCTCGGCGACTTCCATCGCTACCGTCTTATCATGTTCAAAGAATAGACCATCTTTGATCCCTTTATCCATAAAATCAGACATCTTTGACAAAATACCTTTTCCTGGCAACTCAAAAACAGGGGGCACAGGGGCCGAATAGCTTTGCTGCATATCGCTTAAAGCTGCAGTCGCAGATACCACAAGTTTATCACGGTTGATCACTTCAATATCGCGCTCTGGTAAATAATATTGGTAGCGCGCAGATATATCTGGACTTGTCCCAATTTGACCGTAGCCAACTTGCATCCACGTATTCCAAGATGCTTTTTCCCAATCATTTGTAGCTTGATACCAACGCCAAAGCGTTTCTTTTACACCACCACCACTTGGCACTACACCCACACCTGTTTCAACAAGACCAAAGACCGTGTTAGTATGTGCAACAACTTTATCGCAGTGCATTAGGACTTCGAAACCGCCGCCTATGCTAAGTCCAGAAGGCGCACATACGACAGGAACAGGCGTATATTTTAATGTTTTCACAGCTTGTTGGAAATCATTCAGGAATCCATCCATACCGTCCCAATCACCATTTTCAATAAAGGTGCGAAAGCGGTTCAGGTCAACACCAGCTGAGAAGTGTTGTGCATCATTATGTACTAAGACCCCTGATCCATGGTTTTTTGCAGCCTCGGCAACAACTTCCATAGAAGCACCAGTCAATGCATTCGCTTTGGAATGGAATTCAATTAAACGTAGATTATTTTCCAATTCATAAAGACTTGCAGCTTCATTACCAGCAACAGGTTTCATCGTTCGCTTTGTCATATGAAACCGAACTGTTCCTTTAGGCAAAACAACAGGTGCTGGCTGCCCTGAAACATCATCTGCCTTAAACACCCGAACATTCAAATTCGAACCATCTACAGAGTAAAATGGGCCATTCTGAACAGAGGCCTCTAAAGACATAGGTACAGACAATCCCGCCTCTTGTACCAATTCTTTTGAAATTTGAGCACCCAAAGCATCCATCATCTCAAATGGGCCACGCACCCAGTTGAAACCAAGCTTCATAGCATCATCAATATCTTGCGGGCTGTGCGTCACGTCTGGGACCAAATCTGCAGCATAGGCAAAAACACGACCCAACATACGACGGCAGAATGTCGTTTGCGCATCATTACCAACAATCAAATCAGTCAAAGTTTCTTGACCTGCCGCTTGCTGTTCTGCAGCCTTCACTGCCTTTACAGGCAACTCAGCAATACGCGTACGAACATCCCCTGTTTCCAATTCAACAGCACAATCTTTGCCATCTACGACGCGGTAAAACCCACCTTTGCCTTTGTCACCAGTATACCCATCAGCGACCATAGAACGGATCAACGGCATAACAGGATTACCTTTAGTGCCAATCGGGTGGAACACATCGTTCTCAGGCAAAATATCACCCAAAGTATCTACAACATCTGACATCAAATCGACACCAATCAAGTCATACAGCCCAAATACACCCGTTTTCGGAATACCCATCGGGCGCCCCATCAATGCATCGGCCTCTTCTACTGTCAGCCCGAGCTTAGAAGCTTCGTCCATACCAACCTGTAATGCAAAAACACCCACACGGTTGCCCAGAAACCCTGGTGTGTCATTACACCGAACCACACCTTTACCCATCACTTCATCATTATAAGCGGCAAGCTTATCCATAATAGCTTCGTCCGTATCCGCACCGCGCACCAGCTCTAGCAAGCGCATGTAACGCACAGGATTAAAGTAGTGCGTAATCGCAAATCGCTTACGAAACGCAATTGGCATATCTTCAACCAAAAACGAGATCGGAATAGTGGACGTATTAGATGTCACGATGCAATCGTCAGAAATGACAGCATCCAGACGTTTATACAGATCCTTTTTAATATCTAAACGCTCAACGACGGCTTCAACAATCCAATCGCATTCAGCAAGTTTATCGAAATCATCACGAATATTAGCTAGCTCAATCAGATCAATGCGCTTTTTATTAACCAAAGCTGGTGGATCTGATTTCAACAAACGATCTTTTGCTGCATTCACGACGGCATAAGCATCATCATCTCTTGGCAAATCCATCAGGATGACAGAATGGCCCGCATTGGCAATTTGTGCAGCAATCCCGCTGCCCATAGTTCCTGCGCCGATTACGGCAATCTTTTTAAAATCAGACATAAACTTATACCTCAAAAAACGCACGCAGCGCTTTGTTCACTTCAAATGGGCGTTCAGATGGCATCATATGCCCTGCTCCGACCACAATTGTCGGGTCATCTACATTCAACGCTTGCGCCATTTGCAAGCCAGCCTTCATCGGCGTCATCTTATCTTTTTGCCCCAAAATACACTGGCACGCACATGTGACTGCTGCCGCTGCTTTCGGGCCGTCTGTATAATTTGCACACGCAGATAGATCTGCAAACAATGCGCCGCTTTCATTTGCAGCCATCAATTGTTTGCCATAGTTCATATGGTTTTGCCCTGGCATTGTGTGTTCGTGCATATGCCCATCAACACCATGCCCCCAATCCGTCATGGCAGCGATTGCCGCGGCTTCTTTATTTTCAGCCATAGAAAGCAACATATCATTCACTGGAATGGCCAGAGCTGTTGCAACTTGAGACAATCCCTTCACCTTATCTGCATGACGGCGCGCCAATTCCAAAGCAATCAAACCACCTTGTGAATGGCCAATAATGTTAGCAGAGATGACACCTAATTCATCCATCAATTCGGCATGCCAATCAGCCATGTCCTCAATAGTGGTCAACGCAGCACCTTTAGATAAGCCATGTGCTGGCATATCAGCAACAACCACAGCCCAACCACGGTTCGCAAAAAACCTGCCTTGCAACATAAAACTCAGATGGCTTTGGCCACTGCCATGAATAAACATCAAAACATTTTGTTTTGGATCAAATTCACGGCCGCCCGTAGAAACAAAGACCTCTTGGCTCCTTATGGTCACCTTCATTTTATGGCTCCTGCAACTTTACTGGCTGCACGCAGCGCGTTTTTGAAATCCGCAGCAATATCATCAAAATCCTCAAGACCTACAGAAATACGAAGTAGATCATCAGTTAAACCTGCCGCCTCCATTGCATCCGGCGTAATATGCGAATGTGTTGTTGACCCTGGATGAATAACCAATGTTTTAGCATCCCCAACATTTGCCAAATGCGATGCAACTTGAACATTTTCAATAAACGCCCGCCCAGCATCACGACCTCCTTTGATACCGCAAGCAATGATTGATCCTGCCCCTTTCGGCATCAAACGTTTTGCCACTTCATGATCAGGGTGATCTGGCAGCAATGGGTGCTTTACCCACGAAATCCCTTCATGATTTGAAAGGAAATCCAACATCTTTGCAGTATTTGACATATGGCGCTCCATCCGCAGACCCAATGTCTCGATGCCTTGGATCAAGTGGAATGCATTCGTTGGACTTAAACACGGTCCAACATTGTACATACCTTCTGTACGCACACGTGTAATGAATGCAGCTGGACCATACTCTTCCCAAAGATTCACACCTTGAAATCCAAAATGTGGTTCCGTTAATGTCGGGAAACGATCATTCTGACCCCAATCAAAATTACCACCGTCAATTACAGCGCCGCCCAAAGCAACACCGTGCCCGCCAATCCATTTCGTCAAGGAATGGATCACAATATTCGCACCATGCTCTAAAGGCTTCAAAAGCCAAGGCGTATTGAATGTTGCATCAATAATCAGCGGTACACCCGCATCATTTGCGATCTTGCCAACGACTGGTACATCCAAAACATCCATACCTGGATTACCGATGACTTCACCAAACACCATTTTCGTATTTGGCTGAATAGCGGCTTCGATCGCGGCTGGATCATTTGGTTTAACAAATGTTGTAGTTATCCCATAACGACTTAGCGTGTGCTGGAACAGGTTGATATTCGCCCCATACATTTGCGACGAAGATACAATATGATCCCCTGCACTACACAATGCCATAACGGTTAGGAACAATGCTGCCATGCCAGATGATGTCGCTACCGCCCCAATACCACCCTCAAGTGCAGCCAAACGTTGCTCTAAAACAGCAACAGTAGGGTTGGATATGCGTGAATAAATATGGCCACCAATTTCCAAGTTGAACAAAGCCGCAGCTTGTTCCGTGTCTTGAAAAACATAAGATGTCGTTTGATGGATCGGCACTGCACGACTGCCGTGGCGGCTGTCTGGACTGTGTCCAGCATGCAAACTTAGGGTGTCAAATTTATAGTCACCGCTCATATTGATTCTCCCTATATGCACAGCAAATCATGTGAAATAGCTGTATCTCTCCCATAAATGTCGCAAAAGATTGACAGCCTGTCACTACATTAGTTTTAAATGTCTGACAATTAAAATAATGAGAGAGCCGCTTCTACTTATAAAGCTAAGAAGGTTATTCCTGAAAATACCATAAAGACGGCAAACCATTGCACTAACGACATTCGTTCTTTGAAAAAGAAACGCGCCATAACAATGGTAATAACTCCAAATGCTGATGCACCTACAGTTGCATAATTCGCATTTGGTAAATTTCCAGCCGACATAACACTTGCAAGTGCAACTGCATCTAATGAACCCATAAAGATTAAAACTGGGGCTTGAGAAAGCAAAGGCCAAATCTTGGTACGCAACACAAGCATAAGACTCAGCAATATCCCCAAAGACGCTGTTCTTGTTATCAAAACGATTATTCTATCAGGGGCATTGGCAACGCTGGAGTGTCCCAATTCAAACGTAATTGCAAAGCATACGCTGGACATTAAAGACCACATTATAGCGGCATTTCTTTGTTGTACTGTATTCTGCTGACCACTCTTATCAGACAATATCGCGACGATGCTGGCACCGATAAGAACAATAAAAACAGCAATCCACTGGGATAATGTTATATTTTGACCGTTAACAGCACCCCAAAATATTGCAAAGATGGAAAACGTTGCAATAAGTGGAGAGACAAGCCGTATAGGTCCTATTTCAAATGCTTTATAAAGACCAACACTCGCCCCAACGAAAGAAAGGCCCACAACACTTGCGGACACAATATCAGAGACAGTCAACTCAAATTCTAAGTTTTGTGATAAAACAAAGAACAGCTGACAAATACATGCTGATAACAGAACAACAAACAGCGCTGAGTAAATAGACGTACGCTGACTAACATATCGTACTAAAATATCATGTGTACCCCATGCGAAGGCTGCAATTAACCCTAATATAGCTGTCAAAAAATAACCCCGTGATACTAGATAAAGTAGTAATGTAACACAAATTATCCGCACGCAATGCACCATTTGCATAGCCGTCTAAAATTGGCATTAGATAAAATCTAAGGACACGGCTAAGCTCTGCCAATAACGTTTGGGAGAAAACATATGAAAATATTTAACAAGTTTGTTTCGGCTTGCGCCGTAACACTTGCATTAACAGCAAGTGTCAGCGCTGAGTCCATCAAGATTGCGTATGACGCAGATCCAGTTTCTTTAGATCCACATGAGCAGCTTTCTGGTGGTACACTTCAATTATCACATATGGTCTATGACCCACTTGTACGATGGAACCAAGAATTAGCATTCGAACCACGATTGGCTGAAAGCTGGGAACAGATCGATCCAACAACAACACGTTTTAAATTACGCGATGGTGTTAAGTTTCACTCTGGAAATGAATTAACTGCCGCTGATGTTCTTTGGACATTCAACCGTCTGAAAGCCAGTGATGACTTCAAAGCGATCTTCAACCTGTTCACAAGTGTGGAAGTCATTGATGATCATACATTCGATTTGAAAACAAGCGAACCATATCCACTGGTGCTACATACAGCGACATATCTATTCCCAATGGATTCAGCTTTCTTTTCTGGTGCCGAAGACAATGGAAATGACAAAGCTGCTATTGTGAAGCACGGCGATAGTTTCGCATCTCGTAACATCTCAGGCACTGGTCCATATAAAGTGACATCACGCGAGCAAGGTGTAAGCGTACAGTTTGAACGTTTCGGTGATTACTGGGATACAGCAAGCGCTGGTAATGTTGACAGCATCACATTGACACCAATTAAAGAAGCACCAACACGTGTTGCTGCCCTACTATCTGGTGATGTTGACTTTATCGCACCAGTTCCGCCAACAGATTTGGCTCGTATCGATGGCGATGGCGCAACGGATCTTGTGACAATGCCAGGCACACGTATCATTACATTCCAAATGAACCAAGATCGTGTTGAAGCGTTCAAAGACAAACGCGTACGTCAAGCAATCGATTATGCTGTGAACAACGTTGGTATCGTTGACCGTATTATGCGTGGCTTCGGTACACCAGGTGGTCAAGCAAGCCCTGCTGGCTATCAAGGTTATGATGCATCACTTACACCACGTTACGATGTTGAGAAAGCAAAGGCATTGATGGCAGAAGCTGGTTATGCTGATGGCTTTTCAATCACAATGATGGCGCCAAACAATCGCTATGTGAATGATGATAAAATCGCGCAAGCCGTTGTATCTATGCTGTCAAAAATCAACATCAAAGTTGATCTTCAAACAATGCCAAAAGCACAATACTGGCCAAAGTTTGATGAGCGTGCTGCTGATATGATGATGATCGGTTGGCATTCAGATACTGAAGATTCAGCAAACTTCCACGAGTTCCTATCACATTGTCCAAATGCGGATACAGGTGCGGGCCAATACAACTCTGGTAACTACTGTAGCCCAGAAGCGGATGCATTGATGGCTGCGGCTAACACTGAAACAGACGCTGCAAAACGTGCTGCAATGTTGCAAGAACTTGAAGGTATCCTATACGAAGATGCTGCTTTCATTCCATTGCATTGGCAGAACCTAGCTTGGGGTGCACGCAAAGGTGTGGACGCTGCAGGTATCGTAAACGCAATGAACTTCCCTTACTTTGGCGACCTAGTCGTTAAGTGATAGAAGACAGTTAGATATGGGCGGATCAGTCCCGCCCATTTTCTGCATATCTACACGCCAAAACTACAATGAATACATTTCGCGTTTAATTTGCGCTAGTGTTCAAGCTGTCCTGATATCGAAAGAGTAAAATGTTTGCCTACCTCATGAAACGCCTGTTTCAAGCTATAGCTGTTATGTTTGCTATATCTCTGATCAGCTTTGCAATCCAAGATAACCTAGGGGATCCCCTGCGTGAGCTTGTTGGACAATCTGTATCCGAAGAAGTTCGCCAAGAACTGCGTGATGAACTAGGCTTAAACGATAGTTTCTTTAAACAATACACTCGCTTCGCTGGTAAGGTTTTACAAGGCGATCTAGGTACATCCTATTTCTTTAAAGAACCAGCATTAGATGTGATTTTGAAAAAATTGCCCGCCACCTTAGAATTGGTATTAGGTGCAACAATCATCATCATTGGCGTCTCGGTTCCTCTGGGAGTTTACACTGCTATTAAACCGAACTCACTATTTAGTAAAATTGTTATGGGCATCAGCATCATTGGCATTTCGATCCCCGTCTTTTTAACCGCTATTTTAATGATTTTTATATTCTCTGTTGAATTACGATGGCTCCCCTCGTTTGGGCGCGGCGATGTTGTCCACGTCTTTGGGCCTTGGTCGACAAACTTCGCAACAGTGGATGGCTGGCTTCATATTCTACTACCATCTGTAGCTTTAGCGTCCATTATGCTGCCATTGTTCATCCGCCTTATTCGGGCCGAAATGATGGAAACATTACAAAGCGAATACGTTCGCTTTGCTTGGGCAAAAGGTATAAGACCAAAACGCATCTGGTTTGTGCACGCCTTGAAAAACACATTACTCCCCGTAATCACTGTGGGTGGTGTACAAATCGGCACAATGGTCGCTTACACAATTCTAACAGAAACCGTATTTCAATGGCCGGGTATGGGTTTTATGTTTCTAGAAGCCGTGAACCGCGTCGATACGCCATTAATCGTAGCCTATTTGATTGTTGTCGGTTTCATTTTTGTTGTAACGAATACAATAGTTGATCTGATTTATGGCCTAGTCAATCCAACGGTGAATCTGTCGAGGATGGACGCATGAGCATGATGGCAGACCACCAAGGCAATTCCTTGTTCGCACGCATTATGAATTCGAACATGGCCTATAGTTTCAAGCGCAACCCTGTTGCGATTGTGTCTATGGCTATTTTCCTAATCATAACTTTAGCGGCAGTATTCGCGCCGCTTATTGCCCCTACAGACCCCTATGATCCCTCACTATATGATATTTTAGATAGTGAGTTACCTCCCGCATGGACAAATCAAGGCGATCCAAAATTTCTATTTGGCACTGATGATCAAGGGCGCGACCTATGGAGTGCAATTCTATATGGTACACGTACATCATTGATTATCGGCATTTGCGCCGTTTTCGTTCAAGCCTTCCTTGGCATATCAATCGGCCTAATCTCTGGTTACGTCGGTGGTCGTATCGATAATATCCTAATGCGCTTTGCCGATATCCAATTGTCATTCTCTACACTGATGGTTGCCATTATTTTCCTTGCCGTTTCACAAGCTCTATTCGGCAGTGAAACATTCAACAAATACGCATTGTTTATGCTAGTGGGCGTAATTGGTATCGCAGAATGGCCGCAATATGCGCGTACAGTACGTGCAACCGTTTTGGCGGAAAAGAAAAAGGAATATGTGGATAGTGCACGTGTTCTGGGCTTTAGCTCTATACGCATCATGGTGCGTCATATCCTGCCAAATTCCCTGTCCCCTATCTTTGTGATTTCTACTGTACAGGTCGCAAACGCCATTATTTCAGAAGCATCATTATCGTTCCTTGGTTTGGGAATGCCAGTGTCACAACCATCACTGGGCTCACTCATTTCCAGTGGGTTTGACTATATCTTCTCTGGCAGTTGGTGGATCACGACTATACCGGGCGTTGTTCTGGTTGTTCTGGTACTTGTCATTAATCTTTTGGGGGACTGGATGCGCGACGTCCTAAACCCAAAACTGTACAAAGGATAAAGCGATGCCTTTGCTTTCAGTACGCGATCTTGTTGTAAAATTCGCAATGCGAGACGAAACCGTCACCGCACTTAAATCCATCTCCTTCGATGTTGCGCGCGGGGATCGTTTGGGTATCGTAGGTGAATCTGGTGCAGGTAAATCTGTAACTGGTTTTGCCCTCTTAAATTTGATCAGCCGCCCAGGTTTTATCGACAGTGGTGAAATCCTTTTTGACGGAATGAATATGGCAGACATGTCAGATGCCGAGCTACGTGAAGTGCGCGGCAACAAAATGGCAATGATCTTCCAAGACCCGATGGTTACGCTTAACCCTGTGCTGACCATCGGGCAACAAATGGTGGAAACACTTCAAGCGCACCGCAAATTGTCTCGGAAAGAAGCCGAACAAATTGCTGTACTAAAACTGCGCGAAGTTTATATCCCCGCCCCCGAGGAACGTTTGGCACAATACCCGCATGAATTATCAGGGGGCATGCGTCAGCGGATCATCATAGCAATTGCTCTTTTACTAGATCCCCAATTGATCATAGCAGACGAACCTACAACTGCTCTTGATGTAACCATTCAAGCCGACATCATGGAGTTGTTATTAGAACTCTGTACAACCAAAAAGGTAAGCTTGATTTTGATCACTCATGATCTAGGCGTTGTATCCCAAATGACGGAAAACACCCTCGTTATGTATGCAGGCCGCATCATAGAAGCGGGTCGGACACGTGAAATCATCAATGATCCTCAACATCCTTATACACAAGGATTGATCAATGCTTTGCCACAGCAGACTTTACCTGGTGAACGTTTAAAACAAATCCCAGGGAATATGCCGTCATTATCTGCAGCACCTAAAGGATGTGCTTTCAATGCAAGATGCGAATTTGCACAAGATAGATGTCGCATGGAAGTCCCAAATTTTGAACAAATTGGCCCTGTAAAAGTAGCATGCCATGAAGTGCGCCGCTTACATCATGAGACACACAAACAAGAGGATTTGGCATGAAAGATAACGCATCAAATCCAGCAATATTAGAATTAGAAAACCTGTCAAAAAGTTTTGACTTAGACAAAGGGTTTCTAGAAACAATCAAGTTTAAAAAAGGCCGTATCACACGCGAAAAACGTTCCGTTCACGCTGTAAATGACATCTCCTTGACTATTACAAAAGGCGAAGCACTATGTGTGGTTGGAGAATCCGGTTGCGGAAAATCAACTGTCGCGCGTTTGGTCTCTGGATTACTTAATCCAACTAAGGGTGCAATCCATTATGATGGGCACCGCATTGATACCCTAAAAGGCAACGCTCTACTGCCTTATCGTAAACGCATGCAAATGATATTCCAAAACCCTTATGCATCGCTTAATCCACGTATGACAATCCAGCAAGCATTGGAGGAACCGGTTCGCCATCACAACCCAAGTTTCTCACGCGGGCAGATAAAAGATAAAGTGACTGAAGTGATGCAGTCGGTTGGTGTTGATCCAAGCTGGGCATCCCGATACCCACATGAATTTTCTGGCGGACAAAGACAGCGTATTGCTATTGCACGCGCATTAACTGTAGATCCTGAATTTGTCATCGCGGATGAACCAATTTCTGCATTAGACGTTTCAATACAAGCCCAAGTCTTAAACCTAATGCTAGAAGCCAAAGAAGATCGCGGCTTAACATATCTTTTTATTACTCACGATCTTTCCGTCGTACAACATTTCGGGACACGCGTTGCTGTTTTATACTTAGGTTCCATTTGCGAACTGGCAGATACTGCCACATTATTCGCGAATCCAAAACACCCATATACGCGTGCATTGCTAAGCGCTGTGCCGCAATTATCGGATGATCGTCCGAACCATATCCGCCTAAAAGGGGAAATCCCAACACCCATAAATCTACCAAAAGGCTGCCCATTCCAAAGTCGCTGTGCCTATGCGGATGCAAGATGCGGTACAGAACAACCCCTTGCCATCGAGCAATCAGACGGTAGTGTTGTAGCTTGTCACGCTGTTGAAGAGGGACGGATCGACTAATAGTCGACCCTGTACCAAGTTACGAATATGGATATCCTTTGGCTAAAAGATTTTGAATCACTTGCCGCGCAGAAAAATTTTTCGCGCGCAGCAGAAGAACGTAATGTTAGCCAGCCTGCATTCAGCAGACGGATTCGTACATTAGAAGATACTGTAGGTGCAAAATTAATAAACAGGCAAACACTGCCATTATCTCTTACACCTGCTGGCGAAATATTTTTAACACAAGCCAGATCAATATTAAGAACTTATACTGAAACACTTGAACGGTGCCGTAATATTGAAGCCGCAAATGAAAGTGTGATCAGATTTGCAACCTCGCAATCTCTTTATATTACACATTATAAAACGCACATCGCACCACTATTAGATTCAGCAGGACTTGATATTGATTTAAACTCAACATCTTGGGTAGCCGATCAATTCGTTACTGCATTATTACAACGTTACTGTGACGTCATCCTGACTTATTGGCATCCATCCATGGATTTTTTGGCACCCTTAGAGGTGGCAAAATGCGAATATATAACACTATCAAGAGATAAACTTATTCCCGTCACTAGACCAAAACCAAATGGCGATCCATTATATCCACTACCAAGCCAAAACAAGAAGCCTCTGCCGCTTTTGGCATATGACCCCGTTTCTGCATTACATCCAGTTATGAAAGATATTCTATCTAACAAACTAAACAACTCTCCTATGCTTGTGGTGAATCAAAATGCATTAGCGACAAGTATCAAAGCAATGATTGCAGAAGAATTCGGATTGGGTTGGTTGCCACAAGAAATCTGTAAAAACGACCTAAAAACAGGACGCTTAGTTCATGCTGGCGATACTTCATATGCTTCAGAACTAGAAATCAGATTGTACCGTGAAAAAGATAATATAAAGCCATCCTTGAATAAGCTTTGGGACAAACTCAAAATCTAATCACAGTACAAATATTTGCTAACTCCTAATTCGTTTATATTCAGGATCATAAGGCCCAGCCTCAATAACTTCAGCGGGCAGTAATTGGCCAAGAATATCGATATCCACTGTCGTCCCAATTGCAGAAAATTCTGGCTGCATAAAAGCATAAGCTATATTCTTAGCCACTCTATGACCCCAACCCCCAGAGGTTATAGTACCAATCACATTACCATTTAGCATCACTGAAGCACCACCATGAGCCGCTGCATATTTACAATCGACAGTAAGCGTTACAAGTTTACGGCTCATTCCATTTTCTTTTCTTTTTTCAAGAGCCGCTTTGCCAACAAAATCCGTTTTATCCATCTTCACAAACTGGCTAAGTGAAGTTTCGAATGGATCAAATTCAGTTAAAATATCTGCCTTCCAATGCAAATATCCCTTTTCCATACGCATGGATTCAACAGCGCGAGCACCAAATAATTTCATACCAAAATCTTCACCCGCTTTTCTCAATGCAAGATATGCAGAATACAATTGGTTATTCGGCACATGAATTTCGTATGCCAATTCTCCTGAAAAACTAACAGACATCACAACAGCAGGTGCAATGCCAATAAATGCAGTACGCACAGATAACCAAGGAAACACTTCTTTTGACCAATCTGCACGACTTACCGCGGATAAAACATCTCGCGCCTTAGGCCCTGCTATAACCAGAATTGTATGTTCATTTGTTAGCGAGCGGATTTGTACATCCTCATTAGCACCAATATTTGAAACCAACCAATCCATATCGTGATATTCAGCAGCTGCAGCAGAGCCATACCAAATACGCCCATCTGGTAAATTCGCAACCGTTGCTTCACCCCTAAGCATTCCGCGATGATTCAACATATATCCCAAGCCAACTTTACCAGGTTTGCACGTAACGCGACCACACATCATACGATCAAGAAAACCATGTGCATCTTCGCCTATAACTTCAAAACGGTTAAATCCACAAATCTCTGTAAGACCAACATTCTCTTGAATATTTTTCACTTCTGCAGCAACAACATCAAATGTTTCATCAAATTTAAAAGAAAGCGTTGGGTGGAAATCTGGTGAAGGCTTAATATAATCTAAGCGTTCCCATCCATTCACTACTGTAAATTCTGCCCCTTCTGCCTCTAATATAGGTGTCAAAGGTGTTGTTTTTCCTGGCCTCCCCGCTGGACGATGCTCATGAGGGAAGTGAAAACGAAATTCATTTTGATAGTCTTCGATCGCTTTTAAAGCTGTTAATTCTACATTTGCGTGACCTGTAAAACGTCTTGGGTCGATACACCATGTATCGTAACAAGCTTCTCCATGAACGATCTGTTGTGCCAATAACCAACCATGACCCCCGCCCTCACCTAAGCCTGCACGTAAACCGATAATACAAAACGCATTACGTTTATTAGGTATAGGCCCAACCAATGGCGCTCCATCTATTGTGTACGTTATTGGGCCATTAACGACTGTATGAATACCTACCTCCATCAAAGCAGGCATACGGGCAAATGCACCTTCTAATACGTCTGTAACCCGGTCTAAATCATCTGGACAAAGCGCATTAACAAAATTTGGATCGATCCCATCCATACCCCAAGTACGACAATCTTGTTCATAAAAACCAAGTAGCAATCCATTTTTTTCCTGACGACAATAATAATCAGAAATTGGGCAACGTAAAAGTGGCATGCGGTTATCCGCGTCTTTAATCGCAGGTATTTCTTCTGTTAGAAAATATTGATGTTCCATAGAAGCCACCGGATGATGAACGTCCATCATGGCGCCGACTTCGTTCACACGATATCCGCAAGCATTCACAACAATCTCACAATTGATATCACCCTTTGTCGTGTGAACCGTCCAACTATCATCTTTGTGCTGAGTTAAAGCTGTAACGGGAGTATTACGATATACTTCCGCACCGGCTTTACGTGCACGGCGCGCCAAAGCCTGGCACAACTGTGCAGGGTCAATATCTCCATCTTGACCGTCCCAAAGCCCACCAATCAGATTATCAGTAGAAATCAACGGATGCCGTCGCGCGCATTCTGCGGCATCTATCACTTCGAATTCAACACCCACTCCACGTGCCATTGATCGAAAATGCCTGTAGCCCTGCATTTGTTCTTCGGTGTTTGCCAGACGGATGCCACCATCACCGTGGTGATAATTGATTGGATAGTCTGGATCTGCTGCCAACTCTTTGTACAAAGCAATCGAATGACTTTTAAGACCAACCATTGTTTGGTTCATACCGAAATTTGTCACCTGCGCTGCAGAATGCCATGTTGTACCACTGGTCAGTTCATTTCGCTCAACCAGAACAACATCTGTCCAACCCTCTTGAGTTAAATGATAAAGGGTTGAACACCCTGCAATACCGCCCCCAATTACAACAACACGTGTCTGACTTTTCACTGTCACTCTCCCATTAATCTTTGCCTGATAATCACACGCAAAGATATGGGGCTGTCCAGAAGAATACTTTAAATTCCAGTTCTCTTATCGAGACGATAATTTTTCCCGAATTTAAAAAGAGTCAATTACCAAAACAAGTTTCAATTGATACCGCAATATCACCGATAAGCTGGGTATAATATAATGCTCCATTTGGAAGATGTGCACCTAATGGATCAACGGTTGCACGTTTAACATCTATCTTGCCTACAACAACATCAATAAGACCATCCTTGGACAGCGGATCCGTAAGTATGCATTTTACATTTTGTGATTGAACAAGCGCAACAAGCTTTGCAACACGTCCAGCACTTGGTGCGGCATCATCAGTTGGTGTAATCGCTCCGACAATATTAAGGTTATAGCGGTCCGCAAAATATGCATATGCATCATGAGCAACAACAATTTTTGCATCTGCCATCTCATCAAGGCGTTCAGAAGCTTCAGCTGAAATCTTTTCGATATCCAACTTTCCCTTGGTTGCATTAGCTGCATAAATGTCAGCATGCTCAGGGTCCAGCTTTGTTAAATGTGTTGCGATCACATCTAACCAGATCATCGCATTTTCTGGATCCAACCATGCATGAGGGTCGTGTTCTCCGTGACCATGATCATGCTCATCATGGCTTTCTTCCTCTTCATGCTCATCTTCTTCAATTTTCAAAACTTGCGTCTTAGGGTTTTCTAAAAGCTCAACAGAGATTGCATTACCTGCAAGTTTTTGGATCGGGTCCGATAGCCAGGGCGTTAAATCTTCACCAATCCAAAATACAGCGTCAGCATCTTGTAACATACGTGCTTGTGACGGTTTAAATGCAAAATCATGCGGGGATGCGCCTGATTGTACAACTAGCCCAGGCTCTCCTAAATTACCCATAACAATCGATACCAACGAATGGACTGGCGAAATATCCGTTGCAACTTTGGGAACATCCGCTTGTGATACATTCGCAAGCATTACACTGCACATAAAAGTATAAATAGAAGCTCTTAACATTTTTTACCTTCAAGATTGCTTTATTACGTGATCTCCTATATGTGTAATATTATAACACTACAAGCCGAAAAGTGAAACTATGTCCGTTGGATTTGAAAACCATGATCATACCTTCTGTATCCAAGATGCTTTAGAAACTGCCGATACTTATTGTAGTGAAAACGGTTTGCAGTTCACGAAAACGCGCCGACGCGTTTTAGAAATTCTCCTTATGCAACATAAAGCATTGGGTGCGTACGACATCCTTGCCCATTTATCTGACGAAGGCTTAGGCGCACAACCACCTGTCGTATATCGCGCACTAGACTTTCTTGTCACAAACGGGTTTGCCCATAAAATTGAGAAACTGAATGCTTATTCTGCCTGTTCTCATCCTGGGATATCTCATTCACCTGTCTTTATGATCTGCCGGGTCTGTGAAAATATAGTTGAAACAAAAACCGAACCTTTACATAGCTTTTTGGGGACCACAGCAGAAGCGGCTGGTTTCTCAATTGAAGATACTGTTATTGAAGTAGAAGGCGTGTGCCCATCGTGCCAGAAAAGCGCACAGATATGAGTCTTGTTAAGATTAAGAACATGACCGTTAAACTGGAAGGTCACGTTGCATTAACAAATGTCAGTATGCA
>NZ_WEIC01000006.1 GCF_009184395.1 Amylibacter sp. SFDW26 | reverse complement strand
TTCCCTTTGGCGCGCCCGCCGCTCAGTGTCTCTATTATCACCGTCCGAAGCCTTCGTATCAACGTTGTCTCCGTCGGTAGGGGGGTTCTAGTGGCACTCAATCAAACCCGCAACCCCTTTTTTATACTTTTTAACAGATTTATGAATTTCTTTGTATTTTTTTATGAATTTTCTCACCCAAATCTGAAAGTCACTGATTTTATTCATATTTTGTGGATAACTTTCAGGGATTTCGCCCCATTTCAGACACAATTGAGATTCGAAACGGCTTCGTAAATGCGAATCTAATCTAAAATCGGCGACTCGGAACACAGATTAGGCGATTCAGCCACAATCTTTACCCATTTGCTTTATGCCCAGAGAAAAACGTGCCTTTATACGCCTTCACATAACGGTACCCCAATAACGCAACCACAATAAGAACATAGAGTATCGGCTCTCTTTGCCACGTCTTTTCCAGCAATACATAATGCACAGCTCCCCCAAGGGCTGCATAATATGCAAGGCGGTGTAATTTTTTCCACCCCCCCGCCCCCAATCGTTTTATGGACGTATTGTTGGACGTAATAGCTAAAGGAACCATCGCCAGAAAAGCTGTGAAGCCAATGATGATATACGGTCGTTTCGTCAGATCCTTAATAATAGCATCCCACCACCATTGTTGATCCAACCAAAGGTAAGTCAACAAATGCGCTGCGGTATAGAAGAACGCCATCAGCCCGATCGCACGGCGGTACTTAATAAGGTTAATGCTCAATATATTACGTAAAGGCGTAATCAATAGGCTCGCCACAAGCAACTGCAGTGCATAAACACCCAATTGATGTTCTAGTGTCTTAAGCGGGTCTGCCCCCAATTGATTGTTCAAAGCTTGATAAAACAGCCAAAGCCCTGGAACAGTCAGCACTATATATAGAGGCCAAGCTGGGATACGGCGCATCGCTGCATTCATTACATCTACTATAGCCATATCTTTGGTCCTTATTTCCCAAAGACCTTAAGATAAGTTGAGTGCAAAATCAAAGCACAGCAATACACATCCCTGTTGGAATCATTACAAACCAATATTTATACGTGATCGTTTCACAAATGCCTCTATGTATAAAGAGAGGAGACAAAATGCGCATAAACCGTCGGCACATATTAAAAAGCACAATCGCAGCCTCCGTAACAACAATTACAGGAACGCCCCTATTGGCTGATACACATTATACCATAGATGCTCTCGATCGCCCGCACCCAATAGCATCAAACGGCAACACATGGGAGCTTGTGAGCGATACCGTTATGGGTGGTATTTCCAACGGAACAATAGAACGCAATCACTTCAAAAAACGTAATGCCTTACGTATGCAAGGAGATGTTAGTCTAGAAAACAATGGCGGGTTTATCCAAATCGCTTTGGACCTAGGCCCTAATCAACGCCCCATGGATGCAAGCCAGTGGACTGGTATCGAACTAGACGTCGCTGGAAACACAGAAGTCTACAACATACACCTGCGAACAAACGATATAAAACGCCCATGGCAATCTTACCGTCAAAGCTTCTTGGCAAAGACAGAATGGACAACTGTAAGACTGCCATTTGACAGTTTCACCAATCACCGTGTCGACAAACCAATTAACTTAACGGGCTTGCGCCGCATCGGTATCGTCGCAATAGGGCGCGCATTCCATGTCGACATCGCAATCAGCGGTATACGGTTATATCCTTAGAATCTTTAAGCTAGTCGTGAAACGAAGTAATGGCGCAAAGCTTGAACCTGGGCTCTATTCATCCTTGTACCGCGCAGCACTAAAGCCACTGGGATTGGCGCAATACCCCAATCAGGCAAGAGCTGTACCAATTGACCTTGCGCAATAGCATCAGCTGCCACGACTTCTGATATCAAAGTAACACCTAGGCCTTGAATGGCGCCCTCCAAGCTTAATTCAATAGTATTAGCACGAAAGATCGCTTCCGTGATGTAATGCTCATATCTCTCCTCAAGCAATTCCAGTTTCCAGACAGGCTGCTCTTGCTCGCGCAAAATGCATGGCATCGTCATCAAATCTCTGGGGTCTTTTACCACTCCATACCTATCGATTAATTTGGGGCTGGCACAAAGAATACGTTTCAATGGCTTTAAAGGGATCACCTTATTCCGCGCCGTGGCAATTGGCCCAATGCGAAATCCCATGTCGATATCCTCAGCAGAAAAATCTACACGCAGATCACTGCCAACAAATATAGTTTCCACATCAGGGTAGCTGTCTAAAAACGCCCCCATTTCAGGCAAAACGCACTTTGTAAGGTATATATTAGAACCTGACACCTTAACTCTGCCAGAAGGGCGGTTCTCAGGTTTTGCCAAAGCCCCTATTAACAATGCAGCATTTACAGTTTCATCTACAGCGCGTTCACATATTTGAAACGCCCTCTCACCAGCTGGTGTTAATGACATATGCCGCGTTGTGCGTTTAATAAGCGTAACATCCAGAAAAGCTTCTAGGTCAGCCAACTTCTGACTAATATTAGATTTTGTTGTTTTCAGCTCCAATGCAGCGCCACTGATAGAATTACAGCGGACAACTGTGACAAAAGCTTCGGCTTGAGCATAAAATTTATTGTTCATAAATATGAACAATAATTCTTAAAGCATACCTACTCAAGAACGATTAGTTTTCATACCTTCACCATGAACGGGCTTCATATGAAAAGGTATAAACATGCACGTAATGGAATTGGTAAAATGGCAGTCACAAAATAACGTATTGGATATAGATATGGTAAATGCTGTTGATGGCATATTACCAGACCTAGAAAAGCTACCAGGTTTTATAAGTCAGGTACTTTACAAAGACAGCAATGGAACTTGGGTTGATATTTATCTTTGGAAAACTGAAGAACAAGCAATCGCGTCAAATGATCTTATGGCTGACAAGCAATCGTTCATAAAACTCATGTCATTACTGAAACCAGAAACTGTTTCTATCGAGTTTTTGTACCCAACAACACAATCTTAGAAGTTTTTGCGCAAGTCCATACCATCATATAGGCTTGCGACTTCATCCCCATATCCGTTGAACATCAACGTAGGGATGCGTCCCGCAAACAATCCTGCACCAACTGGGCGCTCAGATGCTTGTGACCAACGTGGATGATCCACCTCTGGATTCACATTAGAGTAAAAGCCGTATTCATTATCCGCGATACGGTTCCAAGTTGTTGGTGGTTCTTCTTCGGTCAATGTAATCTTTACAATAGACTTGATAGACTTGAACCCGTATTTCCACGGCACAACCAAACGCAATGGTGCACCGTTTTGGTTTGGCAGACTTTCACCATACATACCCGTCGCCATTATGGTCAGCGGATGCATGGCTTCGTCCAAACGCAAACCTTCGACATAAGGCCACGGGAAACTTGGTGCCCAACCAATACCTGGCATTTCTTCAGGACGATTTAATGTTTCGAACGCTACATATTTTGCATTACCTGTAGGATCAGCTTTAGCAATCAAGTCAGACAACTTAAAACCTATCCACGGCACAACCATTGACCACGCTTCTACACACCGGAAACGGTAAATGCGTTCTTCCAAAGATACATCTTTCAGAATGTCTTCTAAACCATACGTGCCAGGGTTATTCACCTCGCCACCAATTTCAACACTCCATGGGTCAGTGGTTAATATCTCGGCATATCGCGCTGGCTGGTCTTTGCCCGTCCCGAACTCGTAGAAATTATTATAAGTTATGGCCGCGTCTTTCGGTGTTATATCGCCTTCGACTTTATAGTCACTCTTAGTGAACTCCAGTGTCTTGGCATTGGCTTGCCCTGCTAACAAAGATGACACACCAATACCCGCAGCCCCAGCGATAATCTGGCGTCTGTTCAGAAAATCCGCTTTCGGTGTTACTTGCGAGTATGTCAGCTTTGTCATGATACGTTCCTTTTCAACCTTGTTTTACCTAGGCAAAGTCACATTAAAAGACAAAACACGCTTGTTCACGGAATTGTTGGAATTGCTTCACTTTGGTGAAACACGGATTTCAGGGCGCGGTAGCATCACATCCATTGGCACAGACGATCCCGCAGATTTCACGATCCTCACATGACGGCGCCCGATTTCGCGTGGCTCTTTCACCCCCACAGAGTGGGCAATTACCTCAACTTCTTTGATCAAGCTTTTCGCATAATTTGCAACCTTTACGGCTTTGGTTTCAGCCACCAATCCTTTTTGCAAACGCTTATCATGCGTTGTAATGCCCGTTGGGCAAGTATTCTTGTTACACTTTAGCGCCTGAATGCACCCAAGTGAGAACATAAATCCACGCGCACAAGTCACGAAATCAGCACCTGCAGCAATCGCCCAAGCGACATCTGATGGATTGATTAGTTTACCAGATGCAATCAAACGAATACGCCCACGCAATCCGCGCTCATAAATCATATCCGATACAATCGGTAAAGATTCTCGCAATGGCAAACCAACGATGTCCATCAGCGGCATAGGGGCGGCACCCGTTCCACCATCACCGCCATCCAATGTAATGAAATCAGGTGCTGTTTGCATGCCTCTCTCTACAACTAGATCCAAAAACTTACCAAGCGCTTTGAAGTCACCCATTACAGTCTTAAAACCTACAGGTTTCCCTGTTACATCCCGAATATGGCTGATGCGATCCAACATTTCTTCGACATTTGAAATATCCGTATGACGGTTCGGCGATATACTCGGTGTGCCAACTTCAATCCCACGAATGGCCGCAATCTCTTCGCTGACTTTGGCTGCGGGCAGAATACCACCTTTACCAGGCTTTGCCCCTTGCGCCATTTTCAACTCAAACATCTTGATCTGTGGATGTGCAGCTACTTCTTTAAGCTTTTCATCCGATAAATTACCATCTTTATCCCGTACACCATATTTTGCCGTACCAATCTGGAAAACAATATCGCATCCACTTTCCAAGTGATAAGGCGATACACCACCTTCGCCCGTATTCATCCAAATATTCGCATCTTTCGCCCCATGGCTTAGCGCACGGACTGCGGGTTTCGACAAAGCGCCATAACTCATCCCCGAAATATTAAACAACGAAGGTGCGTCATACGGCATTCGGCAATACGGGCCAATTTGCAGTGGCTGTGTTTTCGTGGCCTGATCATCCAAAGGCGGAAAAGCCGCATTCACAAAAATAGGTGTGCCCGAAAAATTCAGGTTCCGTGTGGATCCAAAAGCAATCGTATTGCTTTTCCCACTGCCCGCTCGGGCAACCCAATCACGTTGTGCGCGGTTAAATGGCATTTCCTCACGATCCATCGCAAAGAAGTATTGGCGAAAGAATTCGCCAAGTTCCGTGAATAATTTTCTAAACCGCCCAATGACAGGATAATTACGTCGCACAGAATCTTGTGTTTGCGTGGTATCTATAATGAACATGACCACCGCAGTTAAAAAAACCAGCCCAAGCGCAATAACAAAAAGCGTTGCTAACAGCTGTAACGTGTTCCCCACGACGTCCATAAAAAGCATAATAGTCCTCCCCGATTAGCAGTTGAGCCTAGCCACAAACATCCATATAGCCAAGCTTCATTGATGGTATGTCCCAATCTTGTGATGGCTTGTTAAGAATGGAATATGTCACAAAAAATTTACTGGTCATTTTAAAAAGTGCTGGCTTAGCTCAAAGACGTTTAAAATCAAGGTCCATTATTTTCGGCTTTCACTCATCCAATTCAGCAAACGCTCCGTAACCAACTCATTAAGAGCATCCCGCTCTTTCAACCTTTAGGAGATAAACATGCTTAGAAGAACATTCATTGCAGCAACAGCAACTTTGGCCCTTACAACATCTGCATTTGCAGGTGGTAAAGCAAAAGACATCGTAGACACAGCTGTAGGCGCAGGCAGCTTTTCAACACTAGTAGCAGCAGTTCAAGCCGCAGGGTTAGAAGATACACTACGCAGCGATGGCCCTTTCACAGTATTTGCACCAACTGACGATGCTTTCGCTGCATTACCAGCAGGCACAGTAGAAAACCTACTAAAACCAGAAAACAAAGATCAATTGGTGAGCATCCTAACATATCATGTCTTACCCGGTCAGGTTATGTCAGGTGATATTGCTGGTAAAAAACTAGACGCAGCAACTGTTAATGGTGCAAATGTCAGCGTAGATGCAACAAACGGCGTAAAAGTAGACGGCGCAAATGTTGTAGCTGCTGATGTTGTGGCTTCCAACGGCGTTATTCACGTAATCGATGCGGTTATTCTACCAAAATAAGCGGCTTGTTAGGGCGCGGTTAAATCCGTGCCCTAAAACAGCCCAAAATCACGGGTGAAATACAAATATAAAAGCCCCCCTATAAGTGCCATTCCTGGCAACCCTAGGAAACGACGGGCCAAACCCCAAATCAAAGTTCTTATAATCCAGCCCATCATCTATTCCTTATTAATGTACAGGTTCATCCGTAGGTTTCTTTGGTTCGTTACCAACACCGTTGATCACCAAACCATTGTCGTCTGCCGTAATATCCACCTTAGATCCGTCATAGACATCACCACTTAGCAAGAGTTCCGCCAACGGATCTTGAACAGCTTTTTGGATAACCCGCTTCAACGGACGTGCCCCATAAACAGGATCATATCCCGCATCAGCCAACCAAGTTTGCGCCAAGTCATCAATTGCCAACTCAATCTTACGACCCACCAACCGCTTACCAAGGATCGCCAATTGGATATCAACAATGCCATCCATATTTTCACGACTTAAACGGTCAAATAACACAATCTCATCTAAGCGGTTCAGGAACTCAGGACGGAAATGTGCGCGCACAGCTTCCATCACCTGCCCCTTAGCTTCTTCCGTATCCGCACCATCTGGCAAGGTACTCAAAGCTTGTGCACCAAGGTTCGATGTAAGGATAATCAGCGTCTGTTTGAAATCCACAGTCCGTCCCTGACCATCGGTTAATTGGCCATCATCCAGAACCTGCAACAGCACGTTGAACACATCTGGATGTGCCTTTTCCACCTCATCAAACAAGATAACTTGATACGGACGACGGCGAACAGCTTCTGTCAGAACGCCACCTTCATCATACCCGACATATCCAGGAGGTGCTCCAATCAAACGGGCAACGGAATGTTTTTCCATGAACTCAGACATATCCACACGTACCATCGCCTGATCGTCATCGAATAGAAATTCCGCCAGTGCCTTAGTCAGCTCCGTCTTACCAACACCTGTTGGCCCCAAGAACATGAACGAACCCAACGGACGTTTCGGGTCATTCAACCCAGCGCGAGCGCGGCGCACGGCATTCGATACCGCATGGATCGCATCAAACTGACCAATAACACGGTTGCCAATTTCCTCTTCCATACGCAGCAGTTTATCCCGCTCACCTTCCAGCATCTTATCCACTGGAATACCCGTCCAACGTTCAACAACCGATGCAATATGTTCAGGGCGCACAGCTTCCTCAACCATCACATCATCGCCTTGTTTTTCTGCCTTTGCCAATTTGTCTTCCAGCGCAGGAATAATGCCGTATTGCAATTCACCCATTTTCGCCAAATCACCAGAACGGCGCGCTGTTTCAAAATCAATCCGCGCCTGATCTAACTCCTCTTTGATATCACGGGCAGAGGCCAGTTTATCACGCTCGGCTTGCCATTGCGCTGTCATCTGGCTGGACTGCTCTTGCAACTCCGCCAATTCTTTTTCTAACTTCGCCAAACGATCCTTGGATGCTGCATCCTTTTCCATCTTCAACGCTTCCGCCTCGATTTGCTTTTGCAGCAACTCGCGATCAACCGTATCCAATTCTTCGGGCTTACTGTCCGCTTCCATCCGCAAACGGCTGGCAGCTTCATCCATCAAATCAATCGCCTTATCGGGCAGGAACCGGTCGGAAATATAGCGTTCTGACAGTGTCGCCGACGCCACCAGCGCGCTATCCGAAATACGGATACCATGATGCAGCTCATATTTCTCTTTAATACCGCGCAAGATTGAAATCGTATCCTCAACCGTTGGCTCTTCCACCAAAACAGGCTGGAACCGACGCGCCAAAGCCGCATCTTTCTCCACATGCTTACGGTATTCATCCAATGTCGTTGCACCCACACAATGTAATTCACCACGCGCAAGCGCAGGTTTTAACAAGTTCGATGCATCCATTGACCCTTCAGACGCACCAGCGCCCACAAGTGTGTGCATCTCATCGATAAACAGAATGATCTCACCAGCAGCTTGCGTAACCTCAGTCAGCACCGCTTTAAGGCGTTCCTCAAATTCCCCGCGGAATTTTGCACCAGCAATCAGTGACCCCATATCTAGCGCCATCAACTGTTTGTCTTCCAAGCTTTCAGGCACATCCCCATTCACAATCCGCAACGCTAACCCTTCGGCAATCGCGGTTTTACCAACACCAGGCTCGCCGATCAAAACAGGGTTATTCTTGGTACGACGCGACAAAACCTGCATCGTGCGGCGAATTTCTTCGTCACGACCAATGATCGGATCAATCTTACCGTCCCGCGCCTTTTGCGTCAGGTCTTGGGCGTATTTCTTCAACGCATCATAGCCATCTTCGGCAGATGCCGTATCCGCCGTGCGCCCCTTGCGAATGTCATTAATGGCAGAGTTCAATCCTTGCGCCGTTACATTCGCCTCTTTCAAAATCTTCTGTGCATCAGATTTGACGATACATAGCGCCGTCAAAATCCGTTCCACAGGCACAAAGCTATCACCAGCTTTCTTGGCCAGCTTTTCAGCCTCTGCCAACACCTTACCTGTCTGACTGTCTAAATAAACACTACCACCAGAACCGCTGACTTTAGGTTGTTTAGATAATGCTACATCCACGCCATCCAGCGCAAATTTCGCATTCCCGCCTGCTGCATTGATTAAATTCGCAGCAAGTCCTTGATCATCATCCAGCAAAGCTTTCAGCAGGTGTTCAGGTGTAAATCGTTGATGGCTTTCGCGCATCGCAATGGTCTGGGCGGCTTGAATAAAGCCCCGAGACCGTTCTGTGAACTTTTCAAAGTCCATGGGTCTTCTCCTTTTTACAAGCACCTGATTTTCGGAAATTCTGCGCCCTATCTATAGGCACGCAATGGTTCAGGCCTCGCTATAAAGATAGGAACAATAAATCCCACTCGCAAGGGGTTGGTTGCAAAATATCAAACTGTTTCAGGCCTTGCTCTCAAAGCATACTGTCCAAGCATGACACTACACAAAACAACGCACATACCACATAACTGTAAACCGCTCAAAGTTTCGTCCAAAATAAACCATCCTAACAAAGTTGCACTTACTGGACTTAGAAGCGCAAGTATTGAAACGGCAGAGGGTTGCAACAACTTAATACCACGCAACCAAATGGCATAGGTTGCAGCTGCGCCAATCAAACCTAAATAGCTTAATCCTAATATATTAATGCCCGTAATCGTTGACCAATCAGTTGTAGTAAAAGTTGTCAAAGGAACCAACAATACCCCGCCTGCCGTCAGTTGCCATGCAGTAAACGTTAAAGCTGATACGGGTGGTTGCCACTTACGGCTTAAAACAACGCCAAATGCCATGGATGACGCTCCAATGAACCCCGCCACAACGCCCCACATGTCTAATTTCGCGTCAGGTGTCAAAATTAAGAGCGCAATACCCAAGACCCCAAATAATACTGCAAGCATTGAAAGTGGGCGAATAGATGTTCCAAGCAATCCATACGCCGCAAAAATAACAACAAGGGGTTGAAGTGCCCCTAAAACAGCTGCCACACCACCAGGCAAACGGTAAGCTGAATAAAAAAGCAATGCCCAGAAAATTGCAAAATTTAATGCCCCCAATACTAACATTTTGAAAATCCACATACCTTTAGGAAATTGCCGCACCAACACTAAAAGCAACAATCCAGCAGGCAAAGCACGTAATACCGAAATTGTAATGGGATCAAGGTTGGGCAACATTTGCGTTGTCACAATATAACTACTTCCCCAAATCATCGGGGCAAGCGATGTAATTAGAATATTCATGGTACGGTTCATAATATACACTTTCAAAGTATCTTGATATCAAGATATTTTTAAAAACCTTGACGTCAAGATAATTGTGCTGTTCGATTTATACATGGATGAAATCGAGAAAATCAGAAATCAATGGGCAAAGCAGCGTCCCGATATAAACACAGAGCCAATGGAGCTGATCGGGCGTTTGCTCCGAATATCACACCACTTTAGCAGCCAAATGGGTACCACCTTTTCCGCACATGGCTTAACTGGAGCCGATTTTGATGTCCTTGCAACCCTTTTACGCTCTGGCAAACCTCATGCTCTGTCCCCAAATCAGCTTTTGGCAACCATGATGATCACCTCGGGAACGATGACCAACCGCATTGACCAACTTGAAAAGAAGGGATTGGTCAAACGTATTCAAAATCCAGAGGACAAAAGGAGTGTTTCAATTGCTTTGACTGAAAAAGGACAAACTATAACCGATAAGGCTGTCACAGCGCATGTTGAAACTCAAAAACAGCTCGTCTCTGCATTAACAGAAAAAGAGCAAGCATCCCTAAACTCTTTGCTTAAAACATATATGATCAGCATATAGTTTGCCCGAAAAGACATTTTGCTTTTCAAAATGGTACAATACTTTTGTTGATCCACTTGAATGCACTCGTTAACCCTAATGAGTACTAACTATATAGAGTGCTTAGAATGGCAGATCGTAAAATCAAATTGTTCCTAAATGGCTTCGGTCGCATCGGCCGCTCGATCCTGCGTATGTTGGCAACAGATCCAAACGGCTTCGAACTTGTGGCTATCAACGACATAGAACCTCTGGACACTTGCGCATATTTATTCGAATTCGACAGCGTGTTTGGCCCCTATAAGGGCACAGTGGAAACCGCAGAAAATGCCATCATCATCGACGGCAAAACCATTCCATTTCATGCCACATCGGATATCAGTAAATTGGATTTATCAGATATCGACGTCGTTCTAGAATGCACAGGCATGACAGGCGGGCGATCCGTTGAAGAACGCGGCTTAAAAGCGGGCGCGAAATCCATTTTGGTCTCTGGCCCCTCAAAAGCCTCCGACATCACATTGGTCATCGGCGCGAATGACGAAAAACTAAAGGACCAATTGATCGTTTCAAACGCATCCTGTACAACAAACGCATTGGCGCCTTTAGTGAAAATCCTAGACGAAGAATACGGCCTCGTCAGCGGCCACATGACAACAGTCCACTGCTACACCTCCAGCCAACCTACTGTGGACAAACCACGCGGAGATTTGGCCCGCAGTCGTGCCGCTGCTCTATCTATGGTGCCAACCACAACCAGCGCCCATAAACTCATCGGCGAAATCCTCCCCCACATGGCTGGCCGCCTAGAAGCCCGTGCCATCCGCGTGCCAACAGCAAGCGTCTCTGCAATCGACCTGACAATTCAAACAGATCAACGCACCAACGCCGCAGATGTAAACGCCATGCTCAAAGCCAAATGCGAAACAAACCACATCCTCGGATGGACAACCAAACCCCTCGTCTCCACAGACCTACGCGCCCGCCCAGAATCCCTCATCATCTCAGGCGCAGAAACATCCGTCTCCAAAGGCGGCTTACTCCGCATATTTGGCTGGTACGACAACGAATGGGGCTTTTCCAACCGCATGCTAGATATGGCCAAACTGATGGGCAAACGCGGCACCTAATCTTTCTTCTTAGATAAATATCCGCGCCGCAGGCATCCACCGCCCGCGCACTCCTTGACTTTCGCAGCTTGATCCAACAAGACAGCCCAAACAAATCGGAGCCTGCCCATGACCGCTGATGACCGCCTAATCGTAGCCCTAGACGTCCCAAACCTTTTGGATGGCGGGCAAATCGTCGACAAACTGGGCGACAGCGTTTCATTCTATAAAATCGGCCTCGGCATGCTCACAGGCGGCGGTCTCGCCCTTGCAAATGAACTGAAACAACGCGGCAAACGCGTCTTCCTAGACATGAAGTTCTTCGACATCGGCGCCACCGTCGAAAAAGCCGTGGCAGGCATAGCCCAATATGACCTCGACTTCCTCACCGTCCACGGCGACCCCCACGTCGTCAAAGCCGCCATAGCAGGCCGCGGCAACAGCAACACCAAAATCCTCGCCGTCACGATCCTCACATCGCTCGACCGCACCGACCTCGACAAAAGCCTGATCAAAGCGGGCGACATCCACGACCTCGTTGTTGAGCGCGCCCGCAACGCCTTCATCGCAGGCGCAGACGGCGTCATTGCCTCCCCACAAGAGGCCGCAATGATCCGCGCCCTACCCGAAGCAAACGGCAAACTCATCGTCACCCCAGGTGTCCGCCCAGCAGGCGCCGCATTAGGCGATCAAAAACGCGTCGCCACCCCAGCATCTGCCATCAAAGACGGCGCCGATCACATCGTCATCGGCCGCCCCATATGGCAGGCAGACGACCCAAAAGCCGCCGCAGAAGCCGTGATCGCAGAACTGAAAACCATCTAGCGCACGCCCAAATAACCATTCCTTCATGACCGCAACACACGATTACGGTCATGACAGATCACATACAAAACATCCCGCTTAACGAAATCGACACAACCACCCTGCCACGCGACCGCACCATAATAGATGCGGACGCCCAACAAGAATTGCAAACCTCAATCGCCCAAAACGGCCTGCGCCTACCGATCGAGGTTTACCCCATAAAAGCTGGCTACGGCCTCATCTCAGGATACCGCCGCCTAACAGCCATCCAAACCCTGTCCGAAACCACAAAAGACAGCAAATACACCACCATCACCGCCCTCATCCGCACACCGAAAAACCGCCAAGAAGCCCTCGCCGCAATGGTCGAAGAAAACGAGGTGCGCCAAAACCTATCCCCATGGGAACGCGCGCGCATCGTCATCACCGCCCATGACGCAGGCATATTCGACAGCATCACAACAGCCCTCACCACACTCTATCCCCAAATCAGTCGCCAAAAACGTTTCAAACTCCGCGCCATCACCGAAGTGATCGAGGCCCTAGACGGTCACCTGATCGACCCAGAGCAGCTCACCCAAAACCAACTGATCCGCCTTGCAAGCATATTGCGCTTGGATTGGGGCAAAATCATCATCGCCGCCATCGACGAACAAAACGACCTTTCCAGCACCACCCAATGGAACCGCCTGTTACCCATCATACAAGAGGCCGAAACTCGGCTCAGCGAAAACCGCAGCACAGCCCCCAACCGCCCCCGCCGCCTGTCCAACCCAAAAAACGGTATAAACATCCGCCGAGAATGCACCCCAAACGGTTATCTCCTCCACATCACAGGCAAACACGCCACAGACATGCTGATGACATCTGTGTTGGATCAGATCGAACTGTGGTTGGGGGAAATTTAAATACTATAAGAATAGCTTCAATCTTTAAAGTATTCGCTTCTATGCCACTGAATAAAATCTAGCCGAGGTTTTTGAAATTGCGCATTTGGAGTTAACAATTCACCAGTATCGTTTATAAGCGGTCGGATGGAATCTAAATTATTTACATGCCTAGATATTAAGATTTCTAAATCATCACCAATGCCAATTAAACCACGATCAAACATCCAATGTAATGTACCTGATAATGCTAGACCGTTACTAATTATATCTGGGCCATTATCCTTTACCGGTCTAATATGTGCTGCTTCAACCTCGGCACGCCCACCGCCATTTATAAGCTTCAAGCCGGAAATAGCACATCTTTCACCATAAGCACGTAAAACAGATTTTCTGAAATTCTTATCACGAACAACACGATTAGTTATATGCTCAACTCGCGCTCTTTCAACGGGGTGTTCAAAAGGCGTTTGAGCATCAGAAAATTGGCTCTGCTTAACATCAACCCTTGGTAAAAACTCTTCATCAGAGGACAAGCCAATTTCGGTAATTCTCGCAAAATCATAAGGCGATATATTTCGTATCGCAGCTTGTGCACGACCAGAAATACCGCCCTTTTCATTAAGTAATCCGCTCTCGATAACTTCGCCTTGTGGACGAAATTCTACCGGTTCTCCAAAATCCAGATATGTACCATTTTCAATTATTGCCAAATACATTCCCTCATGATTAGGGTCTGCTATGATTTCTTGAACCTTTGCTACAGCAAAATAGCCTTTTGAATTTATCGCTTTCGTAGGCTCATAATAAATTATCCAATCACCCTCACAGTTTTTCGCACGAGACAGATATTGTGATGGAAATTGATATTGTTCAGAAGGGTAATCTTCATAAATGGAATCCCTTCTATGAATAAAGACTCCAAATGCCATGATTAGAATTTACCCTTTTAAAATTAAAAGCTTACTTTAGTAGACTTTATCTATGATATTTATCTTATATTGAAAGTATGAACATTGAACAATATAATAATTTCAATAGCTTAAATACATGTCCCAACTGGGACATTCTATGATAGAACACCCCTATGACCCAGAAATCCATGTGCCGAGATTGCTTTGCTTTATTTGATGCAGCCCCCCGCTGCCCCAAATGCTTCAGCCCACGGGTTTTATCTCATCCAGAGCTCACAACCCTTTCCATCGCCCATATGGATTGCGATGCTTTCTATGCCTCCGTTGAAAAACGAGACAACCCAGAGATCAAAGATAAGCCCCTCATAATAGGCGGCGGAAAACGCGGCGTCGTTTCCACCGCCTGCTACATCGCCCGCATCAAAGGCGTCCACTCTGCGATGCCCATGTTCAAGGCCTTAAAACTCTGTCCAGAAGCAGTGATCCTCCCCCCCCGAATGTCCGCCTACGCCGAGGTCTCGGCCCAAGTTCGCCGTTTCATGGAAGATCTAACTCCAGCAATAGAACCCTTGTCGCTTGATGAAGCTTTCCTTGATCTGACAGGTACCAAAAAACTTCACAACGCCCCACCCGCCGTCGTGCTGGGAAAGCTCGTAAAACGCATGGAAGATGAGCTGGGCATCTCAGGCTCTATCGGGTTATCTCATAATAAATTCCTCGCAAAGCTTGCCTCTGATTTAGACAAACCCAAAGGGTTCTCGATAATCGGCAAAGCAGAGACCCAAGATTTCCTTGAACCCCTCCCCATCAAAAAAATATGGGGCGTAGGAAAAGTCATGCAGGGCACCCTAGAACGCGACGGCATCCGTACATTCGCCGACCTCCGTCGCCGTGACCGCAAAACATTAGTGGATCATTACGGCACGATGGGCGACCGTCTGTGGCACCTAAGCCGCGGACAAGATTACAGAAACGTAAATGCATCAACACCTGTGAAAAGTATTTCCAAAGAAACCACGTTTTCCGAAGATACGAGTGACGCCAGTTTACTAGATGGCCATATATGGCGGTTATCAGAACAGGTTTCATATCGTGCCAAGGCTAAAGATATTATGGGAAAAACTGTTACTCTGAAAGTTAAACAAAGCGATCATCAAATTTTGACGCGACGTATTACATTGGCGGATCCAACGCAGGTGGCAGACATGATTTACAGTCATGCAAAACCCTTATTAGATGCACTGATAGACAAAGCTCCGTTTCGCTTGATCGGTGTTGGTATAAGCGGATTAACAAAAGTTGATGATGTGCATTCGCTTGGAAACTTATTAGACCCAGATGCTGGAAAACGCGAAAAAGTGGAGCGAGCAGCGGATAAAATTAAAGAACGCTTTGGAAAGGATGCAATCCTAAAAGGCCGCTCTTTACGTTAATTATTCTGCAGCAAGCGAAATACTCTGTCCAAAGCTGTCACAAATCTTACGCGATGCATTACGCAATGCCGTTTGAACATTATCAAACTCACGATTTTTTCGGATACGCTTTTCATTCATATAAAGCCCACGATTTATTTCTATTTGAACCGTATGCTGATTTTTCACCGGTACACCGTATTTTTGGGTGATATACCCACCAGCAAAAGGGCTATTTCGCCCAACAATAAAACCTTCATTTTTCAAGGCAGTTTCTACAACTTCAAAAATATCTTGTCGCGTTGATGCACCAAAACGGTTGCCTAAAATTATATCAGGGCGCGCCCCACCTGGTGCCATGGCATTTTGTAAAGCATCGTTTGGCATAGAATGACAATCCAATAAAACAGCCATACCAAACTTCACTTTTGCTTGAGAAATAAGCTCCATCAGTAGTTTATGATAAGGATGGTAAAAGTTATCAATACGCTCAATTGCTTCTTGCATACTCATCTTGCCCGATTGGATTTGGCGACGATCAGAAACTACACGTGGAATAACGCCCAAACCTGAAGCAACCCGAGGGTTGTTATATGCAGCTTTGGCTCCTTCAATAATGCTAGGGTCCAATTCATCAGCCCCCCTGTTAACATCCACATAGGCACGCGGAGCCAGAGCTGCTAAAATTGGAGACCCAAAGGCAACTACCCCTCCAAACAACTCCTCAACAAACGCATCTTCAGAACTTCGTAAGTGCGCCTTGGATAGAACTGATCGTTTCACGAAATCCTTTGGATAGTCGCGCCCGCTGTGTGGAGAGCTAAAAACAACAGGGTTTGTTACCTTTAGCGGCAATCGTAAGTCATATTTATGCACGTTTTTTATCGTTCCTTCCATGCAACACTCTATAACCTTTCAATCTAATGTGCAAAACCTCTTGAACCTTATTCCGACTCCCCCTATAGAAGCCCAACGACTGGGGTCGCTTCGCGCGGCCCTTCGCTTTTTCGGGCGTATAGCTCAGCGGGAGAGCACTTCGTTGACATCGAAGGGGTCACTGGTTCAATCCCAGTTACGCCCACCATCCCATTACGGGATAAAATGAAATTTAATGGCGCAATTGCGCCGCGATTATGGAGAAAGACTATGAAAGTCAAAAACTCACTTCGCTCTTTGAAAGCGCGTCATCGCGACTGCCGCATTGTGCGCCGCAAGGGCCGTGTATACGTGATCAACAAAACTCAACGTCGTTTCAAAGCACGCCAAGGTTAATCACTACCATGTAGTATTATTAAAGAAGCCGTCCTTTTGGGCGGCTTTTTTATGTCATGCGACAATAGATGATTTGCCACCATAACGCCAAAGGCAAAGGTCTGCATCCAAAAGGCTTTGCCTTTTTGTACTTTCTAAGTGATCGATTTTATTAGAACAGGAAAATGAATGACACACTACTCTTGCCTTTATGGGCACATAAGTTTGCCTTTGATTAATATTAAAAGCACTCATATTTAAATATTAAGATATAAAATAAGTGACCATAGAAATTAAAACTCCCATAAGCCACATAATGGAAATTATGATAAAGCGACTAAAATAAACTCAAACACCCCCAGCATCATCATTTGGATGTGACAGAATCCAATCAAGAACCCTATTAGATTTCATACAGCGCGTCGCCCCTGGACGTTCGTCCCAAATGTCCACATGGCTGTCGCCTTGTCGATGGAGTAAATATCTTAATTTAGTGCTGTGCTGAGTTTTGTTTTCATTAGTCTAAAAACGGAGGTTGTAAGATTAGTATATTTCCCAATTATTTAGCTTATGATACTTTACTTATCTATTTCAAAACAACATTTTCAGCTCTACCTGATGTAAAGAAATGCCGACCAATAATACCAATCAACTCATCCCTATTTCCGTTATTATTAGCTAAAAAACTCAGAAGTGCTACGGGAGTATTCTTATAAGATAAGCGACTTTGTTCAGACCCTATCACTATGAAGTCAGCCATCGGATCATCCAACCTATTCAATAACTTCAATTTTTGCTTAAACATCATCGTTGACGTTTCAGGTTTTTGAGTTCGGCTTTCCAAGAAATTACGGGTGAACTCCACTCCCAAACCCAAACGATTAAAATAAAGCTCTAGCAATTTTGGCGGTGATAAGTTGAGATCAATAAACCCTTCTTGATCATAAAGACGATAAAAAAGTGGTTCTCCATCAATAACAATCTTAAACTCAGTTCCATCTAATTTCGGAATATCGTCACGATCTGACTTACCTTTGTTCAGCATAGCCTCCCCAGCAAGTAGGCTTATTCTGGTATAACCTTTTTCTACAATCGTGTTCTTTTGGCTCGACTTTGCTTGGGCCCGCAACGTAAGTTGCGGTTTTAGAAATGCACCTGAGATGGCTGCCATCATCGACATAATAATCATAAGGCTGAATAAAACCGTGATTAAAGAAAACCCAGCATCCTTGTCGACAAAGCAACGTGTAAGTTTAGTCGGGGTCTTATCGGTATTATATTTGGGATGTTTGCTCATCGCCGCCCCCCCTTATTTTGTTATCATTGGTTCAATGGTATTAATACCCTGGCTGATCTGGCTTACTATAACCGATCTAGAACATCTCGTCATTCCTGACATAGCAAATATTGGCATAGCATTATCAGGGCTTATGTTTCTATTATGGCATTACCCCGATCGGTTAATTCCTCATATGATTGCAGGCTGTGTAGCAGCCCTACTATTCTGGACAATATCTATTATTTTTCGCCGATTGCGAGGTTATGATGGCCTGGGTATGGGCGATACAAAATTCATCTTTGGTTGTGGATTATGGGTTGGTCTAATTGGCGTGATCAATGTAATTTTTCTAGCATCAATCATTGGCATTTTAGCCACTTTATGTGTTAACAGATTAAGTAATAAAAAAGATGAAAGGTATATACCTTTCGGGCCTTTCTTGGCCTTTTCAACGTTTTACATTTGGCTCTTTGGACCAGTATTATAGGATATCGAAATGACCCGCAGAAAAACAAAAGCATCAGCAGGAATTTCTTTGATTGAAATATTAGTGGTACTCGCGATCATCGGGATGATTATGGGGCTCGTTGCCCCGCGAATTCTTGACTATTTCGGGCGCGCAAAAAGTCAATCCGCGACAATTCAAATGGCAAATATTAAAGGTGCATTGCAACTTCTTTATATTGATATAGGCCGTTATCCAAATGAGGCTGAAGGTTTAAATCTTTTGTTAAGCGCACCAGACCAATTAAAAGGGTGGAATGGCCCTTATTTGGATAGCGAAGATGGCATCAAAGACCCATGGGGAAGACGCTACATTTTCCGCTTTCCTGGTCAAGATAAAGACTTTGACCTGTTTTCACTTGGGCGAGATGGTCAATCTGGCGGCACCAAAGAAGACGCTGATATTTTCTTATAACGCGCTGTTTTGCCCACTCGGGCTGTAAAGGGGATAAATACTGCCCCTGAGTTTGTTTGAGCCGTGACTTTAATCAAATCAAGTGTGCCTTGTTTATGATCCCACGCACTGTGCCACTCTTTTGAAGTGTTTGGATGTGTATTTCCATAATACTGGATGTTGATGTCTATTAGACCATCTTTAAGAGCACGTTGATCTTGAAAAACAGTATTTCCATCCAGATCATATCCCCTTGCAGAAAACATTAATGCATCACCTAGAGAGATATTGCTTTTGAACAATGAGATCTTCAATTGAGTAACTTTAGGGTTTGGAACAATCTTTGGGTAAATAACAAAATCCATAGTTTCAGATGTCCCAGTTACATTTGAAGAATCCTCGATTTCTTCCACCCATTCTTTCACAATATTGCGCAGCATTACTGTTGTTTCAATGTTTGAATATGTATCCGCTCGCAACCAAACTTGACGGCCAAAATCTAGCGAGCTCGCAAGGCCAACAGAAATAACTGCCAAAAGAGCCAGAGATATAAGCATTTCAAGATAACTAAAGCCAGATTGGGAATTATTTGACATCATTTTCGTACAATACGTTCTGTTGAAAGTGTTGTTTTCTGACTTGGTGCCGAAACCTCCGATACAGTGATTGAAACTTCTTCTATCCGCACAAGCCTATCATATTTTGTCTGAGGCAGACCTTCTACAATGCTTGTGGAAATTTGCCATTCCCACCTACCATCAAAACGACCTTTGAGTGCAGTGTCAGGGACGATTAAATACTCATCTAAAATCGATTCAGCCAATTGCAGTCGCTGATGCTCTGATAAAGCTTTATGTGATTGAGTTAATGTCACACCAGTGGTTTTATAAAATATTGCAAGAACCATTGTTGCTAAAGCAAAAGCAACTAATGTTTCCAACAATGAAAACCCTTTCTCTTTATGACGCAAACTCAATATTTCAATTCTCCCGTCATCCAATCAATCACAATTGTTTTTTCCTTATCATCTGAAAGTAAAATACAAATAGGATCTGATGAAACGATCCCGTTTGCATAAAATATTATAGGTGCGTTCTGATTTGTCTGACATTGCCTATTATCTGTCCCAATGACTTCATTCACAAACATTATCTGTTGCTCACCTTTCGCAATCGACCTGAGCCTGAGACTTTGGACAGTACTTTCAATGTAAACAACATTAATATCTACGCGCGCATTTCGGTCAGAATATCTTTGATAGGATTGCCCCGCAATGACCACAATAAGAATAAAGATTGCTAACGCAAAAAGCGTTTCTAAAAGCGTTACTCCACTTTGGCTTTTATGATTGAAACGCGAGGTCATTGATTTGTAAAATGGCATCGATAACAGAATAGACCAAGAACCCGATTGAGACCCCAACTATCAAAGTTATTGCTGGCGTCATAACTTGCAGCAGCTTGCCACGTTTTTGCTCCACTTTAACTTCTAAAACTGTTGCAAGGTTTTTAAGTATTATACCCCAGTTATTTGTACGTTCTGCCAAACCAATAAACGTAATATACTCTTTGGGGAGTATTTCTTTGTCCTGAATATTCACAAGAAACGTAGAGCCTTCCCGTAAACTTTCTAATACATTTTGATACATATTTTGAATAACGTCTGGTTTGCGATCAGTGCTCACCTGATTTAATGCCAAGGGTAAGTTTGCTCCTCCTCCCAACAACAACGATAAAAAGCGGCAATCTGATGACAACTGGCTTAGTAAATAAATTTCACCAAATATAGGTATCTTATATTTCATATCTCTCAGTATTCTTTGAGGCCCATCAAGTTGACTAATCAAATACAGTAAAATGCCAATAGAAACAGAAACAACAACAAACATATGCCACCACGCACTTAAACTTGTTTGAAGGTTATTTACAAACGCAAATAAGAATGGCGGTGGTATATTTGCTGCAACAAAAATAGGGCTAAGAGTTGGAACAAGAAAAAATATAAGCATTAAAATGAGTGCCATCGATGCAAGCAAAAGGATCGCAGGGTAAACAAGGGCAGATTTAATCTTTGCAGAAGTCTCATAGCGTTTTTTATACAAATGGGCCGCATCCATCATGACGCTGCTCATATTATTTGAAGCATCTCCAATACTTACAAAAGTTGCAAATTCTTTTGAAATCACACCATTACTTGCATTAAATGCCTCTCCAATTGACACACCGCGTATCAGCTTTTCTTGGACCTGCTTTAGAAACACCCTGACATTTTTTGGCACATTGGAATCCTGCGCAATTGTCAAAACATCTTGTATAGACAATTGGGCCGAGAATAGGTTCGCAAGTAATTCCGCCAGATTAGCTTGATCTTTATCAGATATTGTCTTTGAAAAAAACGCTATATCACGTGTCCAAATACTACCTTGATGAGATGTCATCTCTGAAACATCAATAGGCGTTAGACCTTCAGCTTCTATCAGCAGTATTGCCTCAGCTTTTGATGACGCTTCCACTGTAGCCTTGCGCTCTTTGCCTGCACCATCAAAAGCTAAGTAATGGAACTCTGTCATCTTAGTCTAAGACATCAGCCAAAGTATGCTTTGGCGACCCTAATCCTGAATTAATAATATGATTTGAATTCTTCAATTTTTCGCGCCAATGCTGTGTAACTGCACGGCTATCGCCAACATCATTAATAACAGTTGGACGGATCAAGATCAGCAATTCTGTTCTTGCAGCGGTCTTACTCTTATTTCTAAACAATGCTCCTAGAAGTGGGATATCACCTGCACCTGGAACTTTCGATGTCGTCGAATTTTTCTGTTCTTGGATAATACCACCTAAAGCCAGCGTATCTCCATTTTGTACAACAACACTGGTTTTAATTTCTCGCTGCCTTATGGTTGGTGAATCAATACCTGAAGTTGTAGTATTGGCCACATCACTTACCTCTTGTTCAATTTCCATGACAACACGTCCACCTTTACCAATACGCGGTTTAACCCGCATGATAACACCCGTATCACGGTACTCGATTGTGCTGACAATCGGTGCATTAGGATCTATTGTAGATTGTGAGCTGCGCGTTGCAATTGGCACTTGATCCCCAATTTGCAATTCAGCTTCTTTATTATCCAACACAGTTAATGTAGGTGATGAGATCACTTTTACATCGGTTACACTGGATAAAGCATTAATAGCCGCTTGAGCGCTATTTGCCGTAAACAATGTTGAAAATCCTGGGAATGTAGATGCTACTGCACCTGAAGTTACATCAGAGAACGTATTGGTGAAGTTCCCACTTTGCAAATACCAACGCACACCAAGATTAAGCTCATCATTCAATGTGACCTCAGCCAGAGTGACTTCAATAAGAACTTGTTTTGCAGAGCTATCTAATCGGTTTATCAATCGTCTGATTTCTTGATGCTCGTTTTTCAAAGCACGTGCAATGATCGCATTACGTGCATCATCTGCAAGAACTTGTATTTGATCGTTCTCTAAATCCAAAGAAACTGGCTCAATGGCTCCTTCTCCTGTTGTTTCAAGTGTTGAAGAATAGTCACTGCTGCTTGCAACCCCTAAGAGGCCCGCTAAAACGGGTGCAAGATCGGAAGCGCTACGATTTTGTAATTCATATATTTCCGCATAGCGATTGGCATTACCAGCTGTGCGATCAAGATCTCTTATCCAACGCTGCGCTTCAGCTAGGTATTTAGATCTGGATGTAATAACCAAAATAGATCTCAGTCTCGGGTTCGGGACAAACTCTACAACATCTTCTAAAGAGCCTCCCGACCCTGTTTCAAAAATCAAATTCAATTCTTTAACAACAGCTTCGGGGTCTGCCGCATCTAAATTCACCAATGCTATTGATTTCCCCCTCATAATATTAACATCAAAGAGATTAATAGCATCCAAACCAGCCTCCAGTGCAGGCCTGTCACCAGATAAAAGCAATAGATTGCGTTTTTTATCAACATCCACCTTCAAACCATCTTCAATTGTTGGTTTTAAAAGCTGGAACATTTGACTTGCAGAAATAAATTGCAATGGTGCAACAACAATCGCATCACCACTTATTGCACTGCTATCTCTCGAAGACACAAAGCGTCGCGTTCCCTGTTTGCCAGGAAGTATTTTTATCACCTTGCCTTCTTTTTCCATGCGTGCGCCATTTGCACGTAAAGTAATCTCAAAAAGATCCAATAACGCAGATTGAGGAATTGCCCCTGTTGTTTGCACAGTCACACGGCCATTTACAGCATCAGAAACAACGAAGGGTACTTTTAAAGTATCTCCTAAAACAGCTTGAGCCGCTGCAGGTATGCTTGCATTTATGAGGTTCATTTCGACTTTATCACGACCTGCAGGTACTACAATTGCAGCACTTTTACCGCTGTTCTTTAAAGCGTCATTGTTAATAAACTCATCGCTTCCCCGTGATAGCGCTTTACGACCTTTTGTTTGTTGGCCTTGACCGCGCTGACCAAGGATTTGTTTGGAAATTGTGTCATTTTTTGTTCTAAAAGTATCTGATCCAAAACGACTTGGTGAGTCTTTTGCTTGGTCTGAAATACACGCTGACACTATCAGAAGTGTCAGTAGTAAAATTACCTTGTTCATATCATGCCTGTTTTTAGCATAACAATAGCAATTAGTGTCGAATTTTGATAGTTATTTCTTCTTCTGCATTCACAAAGGTTACTGCATCATTTTTGATCTCAGTAATTTCCCAATCCATAACAATATTTCCACGTTGATGCCACTCATCAACACCATTTGAGCGTAGCAGCGCTGAGAGCTTTTCGCCGCGTTTCATGATACCTAAGAACTCAACATCTGGAGGAGGAACCTTTACAGGCTCTGAGGTTTCTTGTTCTGGAATAGCAACAAAAGCTTCGTCTGGCTCTTGAGGCTCTTGTTCGTTTTTTATCTCAGGGTTACGTCGCGTTTCTGAAAACAAAGGTCTATCTAGAATTTTCGCCAGATTGCTTTCCTCAGGTGCAAATTCCTCATGTTTGATAGGCTCTTCTATCTGTTCAACATTCCTTTGAACATCCACGTGCGTAACTTGGCCTTGAAGCATGCCTGCTGGTTCAGGCCAAACACTATAAAGGATTGCCCCAATAAATACCGTCAGCAAAGGGGGTATGAAATTTCCAATTTTACTCTTCATTTTGAGACACCCACCCCCAAAGCGTAAGACGCATATATACATTCACATCCGTAGTGTTTTGGTTAAATGTAGAGATATGTCTTATATCAAGTGACTGAACCCCTATTGGAGGATCATATTGCTCCAATTGAGCAAGCATCGCTACGGCTTGTCTCAAGCTGGTTTCAGTTTCAAAATCCACAAGGAACTTTGTAACGTTACCATCATTAGCCGTCCCATTTGGGCCTAATAACAGCTCTGGAATTTGATGCTGTGAAGCTATTTCAGAAACAGCAGATTGCAGATTTAAAACGGCCTGCCCAAGGTCTTTAGGTCCATCACCCCAAATATAGGGTGTTTTTGTCGAAGGTTCGCCTTGTGGCAAAGCCCTTAAACGTTTTGCGATATCCTCTCGTTTTAAAATTAAACTATCATGGTACTTTAATTCATGATTTATCGCCGATTTTAAAGGTAAATAACCTGCTGTCCAAATAATACATATGACTGTAAAAAGAGGTGCAAATATATAAAGAGAGCGCGTCATATTATTGAACCCTAATTTCTATTTGAAACCGTTTTGAATTTGAGCTTACTGCCCCTGAAATTGACGAGATCAATTTAGCGTCAGCCACCCAACTCTCTTGCTTTAAGTTTGAAATTATACCTGGGACGTCATTGACCGAAAATCCATTTAATGAAACGATTGGGCCTTTAATAGACATTTCAGAGACCCAAGATCCATCATCAAAAAAGGCAGTCAAATTCTCCAGCAGTTGCGTTCGATTTTTCCCAATCTGCAAATTTTTTTCCAACCGAAATGCATTCTCTTGCGCTTCGGTATATTCTTGATGTTCTTTAAACCGTTTTACAGCAAGCGTTTCTAATTCTGTGATGTCACTTCTGATATCAGATGTTACGCTTCTCAACATTTCCAATTGCTTGTATTGGGATAGCCCCCACCAACCACAAAAAGCCATAAGCAACGCTATATTTACACCTAACCAAAACCGATGCGGGCGGCTAAACGTGCTGGAATAATCAATGAATGTTTTTTTCGCTGAACCAACAGCAACCTTTCTTAAACGCAGGCCAATCGCATCAATCGTTTTTTCCAACAGAACCAATCGCTCATTTTTAAGCACCAGTTGTTTGTAATATGCCTTGCCTAAGTCCCCTTTATTATCCGCTTGGCGCCATGTGAGTTCGTCAACGGATATAGGTGACGCTTTTTGTAAATTTGTTTGCAATGCTTTTGGCACATGCTTTTCTGGAATATTCGGTAAATGAACATTTCGTTCCAGCACATTTTCAATAGACAGCGTCACATCAATTGCACGCCCTTTAAGCTCATTGATACCCAATTGAGTACTGGCTTCAATCGTCTCAACGGGGTTAGCGAAAAACTGTTCAAGATCCACAATTTGCACGGCCAGTGGTTTTACGGCTTTAAAGCTAGGAGATGTTAACCAGCTTGGTACATATTCCAAAAAACCATCTGCCCAATGGTGCCAAAGATTGACAAGTTTCCGCAAAGTTTAAATAGTCCTTAGTATAAGAATTCAGGTTAAATTTGACGGGTATCAGCGCATATGTCTAGCACAGAGACTACATTATCTTACAAAATTGACCATCATACTCTTTCGCAAAATTTAACCAACCAACTTTTAAAGCAAAAAAACATTTCAAAGCAACAATTAGAAACTTTATCTTCTGTGGCAAAGTCAGAAGGCGTTTCAATTGATCGCCTTTTAAAACGGTCTGGAACATTGTCCGAAGTTGATATTTTGAAATCATATGCCACAGCAATGAATGTGCCCTTTGTTGATCAACTTACACAACTCGAGCCTGACTTTGAAACGATCAAAGAGTTAACCGCAGACTATATTAAGCAAAACAATATATTTCCACTTCTGGGTGGCAAAGGATGTCAAATCATTGCAACGGCTGAACCCTTAGATACATCTACATTAGAAATGATTACATTCGCTCTGGACCGTCCCATTGAGCTCATTTTATGTACAAGCGAGCGCATTCGCGAACAACTTATAACCTTTTTGCCAAACACAGACATAACAACAAAAGAAACAGACAAGGCTGACCTTAAAGCGTTGGCAAATGAAGCGCCTGTCATAAGTTATCTTCATCAAATACTCTCTAAAGCCGTAGACACAAAAGCCTCTGATATACATTTTGAAAGCACACAGTTTGGGTTGAAAATAAGGTTCCGCATTGATGGTGTTTTAAAAGAAGAGGCAGTGAATGACAGTCTCCCTTCAGATGCGATTATTTCGCGCTTAAAATACCTTGCCAATCTCAATATTTCTGAGCGTAGAAAACCACAAGATGGACGCATACCGTTTACGTTCAAAGGGCATAATATTGATTTTAGATTGTCTATCTTACCAACCCAATACGGCCAAAGTGCTGTGATACGTATTCTCAATCAAAATGCCGTTAAACTAGATTGGGATGTATTGGGGTTTCAAAAACCTGACGTCATAAAAGTGCAAAATATATTATCCCAACCTAGCGGGTTGTTTTTGGTAACGGGGCCCACGGGTAGCGGTAAAACAACAACGCTCTATACAGCCTTAAACGAGTTAAACACATCCGATCGCAAGATATTCACGATTGAAGACCCGATTGAATACAATCTAACTGGCGTCAATCAAGTACAGGTTAACGAAGCCGTTGGTTTAACTTTTGCATCCGCTTTAAGATCCATATTACGCCAAGACCCAAACATTATTTTAATCGGGGAAATCAGGGATGCTGAAACGGCAGAAATGGCATGTCGTGCAGCTTTGGTTGGGCGGTTGGTTTTATCAACTCTGCACACAAATTCTGCAAGCCAAGCCAAAACAAGATTGCTGGATTTAGGCGTGGCAGAATATTTAATTGATGCTGTTTTACGAGGTGTTCTTGGACAATCATTGGACATACATACCTGCGCTAAATGTTCAGGGGTGGGTTGTGCAAAATGTAATAATGTTGGCGCTACGGGAAGAAGTTTAAATTATGAGTTAGTAACGCGGAATGGGAAAGAAACTTAAACGGAAGGATCTGTATTATAAATACTGTTTTAGCATCTCACTATGCACCCGCTTTTCTATAAACTTAAGTTCCCCTATAATATATGGGCCTCTAAATACCGTGATAATGGGATGATGTCGTTTAATATGGTTTAGAAAATCATCTGAGGCCACACGTAGAATTACTTCGCGAATCTCTCCACGATACCATGGTAATTCTCCTAAAATTAGCACTTCTGATAACCGCCTTTCATCTTTCTTCAAATGATCAATTATTTCAACTCTTATTCTATTAGAGTTAATACCATCTTCGGGTATTATATCGTTATCTTCAACGAGCTGAAGATGTGCTATTTTATCCACATAATTATCAACTTTTTTCATTATTTCACCTTTGGTTTCAAGCGATCTAATTGACTTCTTGGTATTGTTACAGCAATACCATTCGGGATATCAGCAAACGGTCCTCTATGAGAAGCATTAAGGACAGAATTTGGTACTTTTGCTCTTACAATAGTTTGTGTTCCACCAAAAAACCTCTTGAAAGCTTGTTGTAAATTTTTAGCATCAGTCAACGATTCGACAAATTGTTTACCTTCATCAAATGTTCCTCCTCGGAAAACACCTGACTTTCTAATATCCGCTAACTCATCTCCATCGACAACACGAAAGAGTGTTTTTGAACCAAGTTTTTTAGACAAGAACGTGCCAACATTTTTAATAATACTACCCCCGCTCAATATACCTGCTCCATTAGTAATGGTTGCTGGGGCTAACTCTCTTGCAGTTCCCATAAGTCGGCTACGTTCAGCAAAAGTTTGTGGCCCTCCTTGTCCGTTAGTAGACTTTCGGATGTTTAGGCCATCATTTTCATCACCACCGGAGAAGCCACTCCCGTTGGTAATCGCGCCATTGTCTATTGCTTTAGAAATTGTTGTACTTATGGCTTTCGAAATCGACCCAACGACCTGTCCTATGGCATAAGATTTAACGAGACCAATGACAGCATCCTTGAGAGATATCTTGCCATAGCCTTCCTAAAGCGCCTGCCCTCAAACGGGTACTTAACATTAAAGTATTCACTAGCGCATAACACACTGTAGTATGTAATCTTAGACAAATATTTGCCTTAGGAAATACACTTTGCCTTAGGAAATACACAATTCAAATATTTTATACTTCATCTTTAAATAGAGCTAATAGTTCTTTGGAAAGTTTCCTTATTTCAATCATTCTTGGATGATCAATTATGGCGTTTACCTCCATACCATCATCAATTTTATCCACCAGACATTGTAGTTTATTAACTTTGCAACACAAATTGGCTGAAAATTTTTTTTGTAAATAACCTTTTTCAATGGCCAATGATATCCTACCATCATCAAAAAGACCACATACAGCTTCAGTATAACTCGACATCAAGTTATCATTTTTACCCAGCCACAATCTTTCTTGCAATTCGATTGATGAGAGCTCTTCAAGGTTATCACAAATTATATCTATATTTATCATCATTACATTTCCTTATTAGAATCACGGAGGTGTAAATTTAAATTTATTCAGTGGAATATGCGTATCTGGGCTTCTATTTACACCGCGACTACCATCTTGTCTAAGATAATTACCTCCACTATCTCTCTGGCGAACATATGGACTTTGAGAATTCTTAAACGGGCTATTTTTATTTCCCTGCATAACTCGAACACTCTCATTTGGTTTCAATGGATTATAGTACTCCACTCCTCCTTTAGTCCTCGTTGGGCGCGCTTTCCACGTTTTGGGAATACCTTTGGGTCTTACACGTGTTCCTTGTGCTGGCTTTATACCCTCACCATTAGCTTTACTCGTACCACCTGCACTTCCCGAACCACGACCTCCACCTGGACTACAGTATATCTTACATGCAGGGTTTAGACTCTCAAACAAACCATCCTTACGTCCGCTTGTACTTTTTGTTACAGCAATATTATTCTCAACTGGATTTATAGCTGATCTAGATGCATTTACATCTCCACCAGCGTACCCTGCCCGCAAAGCACCATTATCGACGGCCTTAGCAATTGTAGCAGTAATGTTCTTCGAAATAGCCCCAACGACCTGTCCGATGGCATAAGATTTAACGAGACCAACGACTGCATCCTTGAGAGATATCTTGCCAGACACGACCCCGCCTACTATCTGCCCATAGCCAAATATTGTTAAGGCACTCCCAACAACACTCAAAGCGGTCGATAGGGTTGCAAAGAATGCCCCTGAGCCAGCAAGGCCACTGACAACTGCACCAAGTAAGGCAAAGAAGAAATTACCATTTGGATCAAGTTTGTTAACAGGATCATTAAAGGAATAAGCATACCTGTTTGTTCCAACGCCATTCTCTGTCACCTCTAACCAATCAGGTTGGATGAACATGCCCAGTTCTGGATCATAGTAACGTGCATTCAGATACTGAAGTTCACTATCATCATCATAACGTTCCCCGAGGAAACCCTTGGTTTCATCGGTTGCCCCTGGCGCTTTATCTTCATCAGATATTTTACCAAACGGTGCATAGGCGCGTGTAACTTCAAACTGTCCTGCATTATCAGAAACAGCGACGACAGAACCAAGTTGATCGACGTGAACAAATCCCGTTTCATGAGCTGCACCAGCAGCAGGTCCGTTTTTCCAACGGATGTCACCAATCGGATAGTTTAAAACTTCCAAAGACGGTTTCTGCCAATCGCGTAGTTCCGATATGCCAGTATAAACTGTGATAGATTCAGTCGGTGCATCCGCATCTTCGATTTTCATCAAACGATCGCCAGATGGTCCATAGACATATTTTGTAGTCTTACCGTTATTAACAACAGATAGCGGGCGATTTTCCCCATCATAAGTCATGACCTTGCCGTTCAAGCCTGTGGTCATGTTGCCGTTGTCATCATAGGTGAAGTTTTGACCAGCGACAGAAGATGGCGCGTGGGAATGTGGTGAATTACCGTTAGACCCAACACTACTTGCATTCGCATAGCTGTATGTACCGACATGAGAGTTTGAACGCATTCGGCCTGCACTATCATATGTGAAGCTCTGGTTATGTGCCGACAGGCCAGCCGTGTTTGTGGCAGACAACAAGCGGCCTGTGTAATCATAGATGTACGAAAGATCATCTGCATCCATAGTGGCGTTTACAGATGTAACCCGCCCGTTCAAAGACCGCGTATATGTTTTGGAATACGTCTCTGATGTCAGTGGGCTTGAAATAGATACATGGTCTAACCATCCACGTGCAGCATCATACTGACGCAAATCACTCATACCATTGCCGTAGATCACTTCTGTTGGATTATCACGCAAATCGTATTTAATATCGATAACATCGTTACCGAATTTCGCTAGGCGCCCTGCTGCGTCGTATTGGTATTCTGGCGTCCAACCCCAAGTACGCACACCACTCGCATTTACATATTGATAACTTTGAAATCTTAGGCTGCCATCAAAATTATAACGCTTGTGATCGCGAACAAGTTCAGCACCCGCTGCAGGGTTATCTGGGTCTTTTTGAATATAATTATAGCCATTTCCTGGCAAACCATGCTTGTTGTAATCATAGGAAAAGTGATTTTCCTCTACAATTTGACATGTCATTTGCCCAATGTTGTAAGCAGTTGGCGCCGCGTTTCTCCGACAAGCATGGCCAGAACGCCCATGTGACGTTGCTCCATTTATACCATCATAAAAACTATAGGTTGCGACATTACCATTAGGTCCGCCTGTGACCAGTTTGCGCGTTGGACGGTTCAACTCATCATAGATAAACTGAATGGTTTGACCTTTGGCATCAGTCTGTTTCGTCAGGTTGTTGTTTACGTCATATTCAAGCGCCCATTTACCAAGACCAGGATCTTTGGATTCTATGCGATTGCCGAAAGCATCGTAAGTATACTGATATGAGATACCACCAGGATCACGTACATCTGTCAAACGTTGTAGAAGATCATACTTATACTCTGTCGCCCGCCATACTTGTGTTTGCCCTACATCTGATAGGTCCGCATCATTTCTGTAAGAAATCACAACATTCCCGAAATAATCCATATAGTTTCGGGTCCAATCACAAAGGTTTTTATTGGCACCTAAATCACATGTCGTAGAACGGATAGTTTGGAAGGGAAGAACCGTATTCGTACTTGAAGAACTTAAACGGGGGTACTGTCTTGTATAACTCCCATATGTTGTTTCCTGTACTGCCCCATCAGCATAAGTCATCTTCGTTGGGCGCCCAATCGGGTCATACATATAAGTCGTACGCTTGTTCGCAGGCGCAACATTGCTCGATGCTTCAGCCCAAGTCAGTGGAATACTTTCCCATAACTTCTGTCCGCGTTGATCGTATTTGGTAAGGCTTACACGTGCACCAGAACCTGCCGCGGTAATGCTTGCTAGACGACCCGAAGTAGCCGTTTTATATGTTTCGCCAAACCCATTGAAATATTCACGTTCATAGCTGTCAGATTGCCCAAAAGCAGTCGTCCGGATTTTAATGCGGCGCTGCACATACTGAGCCGTTGGGTTCCCCAAATTATGATAAGTCGTATAAACGTTTTGCCCAGTTGGGCTTGTTGTTTGTATGCCCAAACACATTGCATCATACACATGTGTTGTCGTCAGATTATTCGCATCTGTTTGGCTCAGCGGTTGTTGGCAAGCCGTATTCCATACAGTGGATCCTGTGTGCCCAAGCGCATTGGTTGAACTGGTTAAGAATAGGTGCTTTGACGTCTCATAGGTATGTGTTGACGTAAATCCGCGCGCATCTGTTTCGGTCAGAAGGTTGCCGTGTGCATCATGCGTATAGGTGGCTGTCCTGCGGAAAGTGCTGCCAGAAAGAGGTAAAGCACCATTCCAAACCTTCGTTTGCGTCAAGTTCCCTCGTGTTGGCTGGATAGATTCAGCAAGATGACCATCATAATAATAGTTTTCACGTTGAAGCCATGTGGAACTGGCATTTGGATTACTACCTGAACCTATGATTTTACGTTTAGGAAGATTTACGATGTATTTTGATGGATTTGGCTCATACTCGTATTTTGTCCAAGTATCATCATGCGTCGTATCCAAGAAGCCACGATCGTAAATCAGTTCTGCTTCGCCATAAGGCGTCCAAGTATAATCCATCTTAGTACTGATGAGATTAGTCCCGTGACGTGTGGTTTTTGTTTCACTCGTTTTGGTGATCCGGATAGGGCCGGCTTCATAGGTGCCGGTCACATTCCAAGTGTTTTCCACCTTGTTATAAAGCGTACTGCCGTAATGCAGCTCTGTTTTATCAACCAAACCCGCGTTTTCGTAAGTGTCATTAAGATAGGTGGTTTTTTGAACAAGCATACCTGCAGCCTCTGCGTTAGCAGTTGGCAAAGTAATCATCACCTCTTTAAAGCCCAATGGCTTACGGCGGTCATAATCATATCTATCGCCTGAATATTCAAACATCGTGACACGAGGTTCAGGTGTATTAACACCTGTTGTGACCTTCATAACCACCTGGCGTGTGGAAGGCGCTTGATTGTCCGGGAATTGGGCAGAAGCATCGTACTCTGCTGAAATCACATCACCAGAAGATGTTGTGATACCCTTCAAACGGTTTGGATGCCCAACAGAACCGAAGTAAATAGTCGGGTTTTGAGCCCCACTCAAAATCTGATCTTCTCGCACAAAATCAATAAGACCATCACCGTCTAAATCACCTGATGTTGAGAACTTATCAATCGTACTTCCAACGCCAGTATGTTCGACCAAACCGTGGGTTTCAGAACCTGTTGATAGGAAAACTTTCGCAGGTCCATTATGATTGCGATATGCTCTAATCCAGCTTGCCCGAGTTTGACCTGCGTTGATGATAACGTCAGCGAGACCATCTGCATTTACATCTCGGACTTGAACAGAGTTATTATAATATAAAGTAGCTGCAGAGTTTTTCAGCTGGCCGCCAAAATCTACAGTATCAAACCATTTTTGATCTGCTCCAAAGGTGCCATCGCCATGTCCTAAACGTACATAAAGAGACCAATATCCTTCACCTGCATTAACAGGATATGGTGAATGTGTAATCGCATCAGTAATACCATCTCCGTTTACATCGCCAAATCCAACAGCCTTAACGCCTACAAGACCGGGGTTCGCGGCATAATTCAACGCTGGAGAATTGGTAAGGTTACGGCTCTTAAAACCCTCAGGTGTATATTCACGTATACAATCTGTAGGATAAGCCCCTCCGCTATTTATTCTTACACTTGTGAAAATTTCATCTATACCATCGCCATTAACATCAACAGCACGAAGGTTTGTAAAAGCATTCCAGTAAGGGTTTGGATGTGAACAACTTACATCCACTACATTTGTCGAACTGTTAATATAGTTTTGAACACTGGCTTCTTTCAATACTCCTACAGCATCGCCAGCGGAATTATTTGGATCCGCTACGACATCCCAAAAATATCTACTTTCAGGAGGAAGACTTGTGTTCGCAGTATATGCACGTTTAGCATGATAAACCTCTACATCTGGATCTTCATCGAAGTTTCCAGACAAGGTAAGGTTAGTTGCATCCCAATAGAATGAATTGTTCACATGCAGCTGTTTTGGGTCTGGCGGATTCGATAAAGGACTTGGGAAACGCCCATTTGGAGTAGGCTTCAAATCTTGTGTGGAAATAATACGCGCATTTTGGTGGTGATATGTTGATTGTAATATCACGATTGGATCAGGTGTTTTAGGTGTCCAACGTGTCAGTGACAATAAGCTTTTTGGCCAAGTGCCATTTTGATCGGTACCTGTACGCACTGGGTCAGATTCATTAACACGAGATACGTTTCTATTATCGTCAAATTTGTAATGACCCGCACGTTGAACCCACCACTTATAGGTATCAACATTGTTGTCTACAGATTCAGGAAAAGCAATTAGTTCATCACGCCCATCACCATCCGTATCGGTCGCAACGGTATTCATATGGAAAGTCGGGCCGCCTGTACCAGTACCAGCAGCACCATTGCCCCAGCCCAGAACATTTGATCCTTGGTTGCTAGCCAACTGTGGGTATGTACGTTCTTCTAAATTATATGCATCATTTGAATAATTAAACGTTGTTGCAGGAAAAGATGAGGTATTCGTAACATTTGGGTGGCCGTTCCCCGAAAGCGTAAAATTACTACCATATTGACGAACCGAATTCAGCACCTGCGCTTTAGTTAACCCACTTTGGCTTTGAGAAAGATTATAGGCTGCAATTTTAGTGGCCCCATCAGTCGTATATATCCAACGCAACATATGGCTGTTTTGCCCTAGATATGATGTACCTGTAGAAAAACTGTTAGCAACATTATTTGTTACGTATTCAAAGTTAACGGTATAACCCGCATAAGAGATTGTATCTGGGCGATGTGCATAGCCAGAAAGACGTGCGTTACCCGCGGTGTCCCCAAAAGCATAACTATAAGTTACGACATTTGGAGTAGCCTGAGTGTCTGTTACAGTACGCAATAACCATTTGCGACGTTTGCGAATATTATCATGAGCAGTTACATCCTCAGATGAACCAAGGGATTCTGATGGCGCTAAATCATCAATGGATGCATAGCGCATTTGCGTGCCGTTTTTCTGATAGACAATAAAAACGTTCGTAGCTTCATCTAAAACGATCTTTGTGTAGGTATCTTTAAGCGTTACAAAGTCTCCACCTGCGGCACATCCAACAGGATTTCCTGTTGCAATATGGCTTGGCGCGTAATTCCAAGCAGACGTATCCACACCAGAAACTTGGATAGGACTATTATCGCACTTTAAAAGTTCCGCACCGTCAATTACAAAAATATCACGCGCATCAAATCGATTATAAAAGGGAGCACCTAAACGGGAAGACACACGCTCAATAGAAGAAAATCCCGATAGACCCCACCCGGTTCCAACAAAGGCTCCATCTCCCGCACGACGCCCCAAATCTGAATTATAGTTAATGGAAAGACTTGGCTCTAGCTTCCTGAATTTTGGAACTGAAATAGGGACTGAATATTTTAATTGCCCTGAGGCACTCACTAAATCAACTCCAGCACTTGAACCAGCAATCACACTGCCAGATTCGCCGCCACTACCTTGGCTGTAAGCTGTTGATGTAAGAAAAATAGGTAAGGTCAAAAGGGCAGAAAATAGTCGACTTATCATTGAAGGCGCTCTTAATTAATTGTTGAAAAAATGATAATAAATCAAAATACCGTGAACTGCTGTTAATAAATATAGTGCTTAACATTTTGTCAATAAATTTTGATTTTTACATTTTTTAATATATAAAACAGATATTTAAACTTACAAAGTTATTGAAAATTACGCAAAAATCACGCCTAATCGGAAATGAGGATATTAAAGAAGGTAAGGTTTGTCATATTTACCCTGCTAAAATAACTCTTTTGTAAAACCCATAGGTTCATGAGTTAAATCTAAGAATCTATGTGACAGTAAGATGATAATAAAGCATTCAATATGTTACTATGAATTTAGATGCACCACATGCACTCTAATGTCTGCTATGGGGGGGACAAAGCGGACATTCGCGTTTCACAATAACAAGCAGAATGACTGAGGTCGTGCGGCGAACGGGATCGACTGGTCGTTATTCTAGGGACAGGCCTTGGACGCGCTGGAGCTTAGGTGAAGATGCGTTCCAGGCAATGCTCACGGGGCAAGCCCTTGGCACAGTCTGCTCATGTGAGATTGATGAATCCCGCCATGCCCGTTCAGGGGCAATTCTAGAGGCCATTTGAACCTTCTGCTCGGAGACATGATCAATGAAAGAACGGAGGTGTTTCTGGATATGGATGACCAAAAGGTTTTGCCTTTTTGCATCGGATAAGCGATTGATTTTATTAGAACGAGAAAATGAATGACGCACTACTATTGCCTTTATTATTAATTAAAATTAACACTGCAGTATATTCGGAATATAATTGAAATCAGGTGTTCATCATTTTTATAGATAAAGTGACGCCATCTAGACGCGTTCCCTTACCCACTTAACCATCGCCTTAGGGTCAGGCGGCAATAACATCGCCATATCGCCTGAGAAGGTCAAAAATGCATCTTGATTCATAGCGTTCACGCCTGTCACGACAATAACATCCAGATCAACTGCTTTTGCAATTAAATCGCGGAACCCACGGCCATCTGCTTCGTGCTTTCCGAACTTATTTAGTATTAACACATCAGTATCTGTAGATAATCTATCCGTGACTTCCATAACTGCCCGCTCTAGCGCATCAGGATCGAGCCTGCATCCTTTTGCATCCTTACCAAGCGACTGCGATATTCGGATTACTGGGCCATCTGGCAAAACCTGAACATCCATATCGCACCTGTGGCAATCTTCACGATCTGTATTCACTTGAACAACACCACAGAGCTTAAATCCATCCGATTTAAGCTTTGTCGCAACTTCAGCTAAGATCAAATCTAAATCTTCTGACTTCGACATTTTTGCATAAGCAATATTCATAATTTTTCTTTCTGTTTGGCATCATATACTTTTGGCTATGCAGCCAGCATATCCACGCCTTTTATTTCTGCTGATTTGACCAACTCACCCACAAACTCTTGCGCTGCTTTAGCCCAAGCTGCTTTTTGCAAAGCTTCCGTCAATTGTTTTTTGACTGCATCAAAAGGCAGAATATTTTGTTCGGCACAGGCATCTAATTTCACCACATGGAAGCCAAAACGGGTTTGAATAGGCTCCAATGTGATTTGGCCTGGTTCCATATCAACCAAGACAACTTCAAATTCTGGAACCGTATCATTTGGCCCCAATTGCCCAAGTGCACCACCGCTGGCTTTCGATGAACAATCACTTTCATCATGTGCAAGCCGAGCGAACCCTTTTGGATTTGCATGGGCTCGTTTTGTAATTGCCACTGCCCGTGCTTTCGCAGCTGCAACACTGTCATCATCGCCGATATCACACGCAGATAAGATATGGGAAGCTTCCCATAATGGTGGCGACATAAACCGAGATGGGTCTTTTTCCCAAAATGCATAAACTTCTTCGTTCGTTGGCGTCGCGGGGTTTACCGCATCATCCAACAAGTTGCGCATTAAAGCTTCGTCATGTGTTTCACGACGCCCCTCTCCTAATTCAGCAGGTTCTGATACTACGCCTTTCTTGCGCGCTTCTTGCAAAAGTAGATTACGCACGACCAAAGCTTTTGCCGCTGATCGCCATGCCACCCCTGGTTTCCCAGCGGGGGCTTCATGCTGTTGCGCCTCTGCGGCTATATCTGCTTGGGGTATCGTTTCACCATTCACGATGACATCTGGAAATAAAGGACGGTTCATAACATCACCGCCCAGTCTTGTGACGTCTGGAACGCACAATTTGATATCCAGGGCGTGTAAAGTAACGCAATGGGACAGACAGCATGTGTACCAGTCGTGTGAATGGGAACAATAAGAATATTGTCAGCCCAAGGAACAGGTGAAGTTTAAAGACCATTGCGACATCCGCGATGTGATCCGCAGCATCCCCTTGGAATGTCACGATACCCAATGCCCAAGACATAAACTTTGTCATTTCATGCCCATCTAAATGTTGTAATGAGACAAAGATCGTTCCAAGGCCAAGGACCAATTGTATCAATAGCAAGCTAAGAATACCAATATCGGCAAAGCTAGATGTCTTGCGGATACGTGGATCCCCCATGCGACGCATAAACAGCATCAAACCACCGACCAATGCCATAACACCTGCAATGCCGCCAGCGACAACAGCTAGGGTTTGTTTGAATCCATGACTGATCCCCATAGCATCAAAGACTTGGATAGGTGTAAGCAAGCCGATCAAGTGACCAAAGAAAATCACCAAAATGCCAACATGGAACAGAACTGATCCTATGATGAGCTGTTTGCGACGCAACAGTTGGCTGGACGATGATTTCCAGCTGAACGGATCCGTTTCATATCGTGCGATTGAGCCAACGATAAGGACTGTAATCGCGATATAAGGGTATATTCCAAATAAGAAATTATGCATGTTTTTCCTCCTTACTTGCAGCATTTGGATTTGAATTAATTGGTGTATCCATTTGCGCCAACATATCGCGCACTTGTGGGCACCCGCCATTCGGATCAGGGCCGAATATAACTTCGGATTCTTCCCAAACCTGATCCAAGGCTTCTAAATCCTCTGGATCGTCATCAGGCAGCGCAATTAACTCTGCGACTGCTTCCGCATCCACCTCTGCATTTGATATTTGTAACAATGCTTTAAACACAGGCGCATAAGCGCTTTTGCGTTTTCCCAAACGCATATGTAAAGCCTCCAGAATATGAGCTGTATCTGTCAGAATATCGACCACTTCTATAAATGGGCGCATCGACAAATACTCTAACAGAACAGGCAAATGATCAGGTAATTCGCTTGTTGCAGGGTCAAACCCAGCGTCGCGGTATGTTTCTATAAGAGACACCATCGCACCACCACGATCACGGCTTTCCCCGTGAACATGCTCAAACAAGTTCAGCGATAAGGTTCGCGATCTATCAAACAAGCCAACATATGCCTCTTCCAGTTCATAGATGTCATTGCCCGCAATAGTCGTGACCAATGACCGCAAATCGCGCCTGACAACAGTCGTCATGCGCGTATCAGCAGCCAAAGTTGCCGCAATTTCTGGCATTGCCTCCTGAAGCGCCTTTGTTGGGTAGCTTAAGATCAAGGAAAGTGATTTTAAAGTACGGTCCATTAGAATGCCTCCGAAGGTAGGGTTAAGGTTTTTTTCTTCTTTTTGCCGCCGAATAACGATCCTTCACTGATGCCAGTGGAACAGCCATTACCATCTGTGAACCCGCACCCGCCACGCAGATCATATGCTTCTTCAACAGTTTCACGGTGTGTTGTAGGGATCACAAAGCGGTCTTCGTAGTCCGCCAAAGCCATGATTTTATACATGTCTTCGATCATTGCGCCTGACAGGCCAACGCGTTCGGCAATACCTTCATCGATCACGCCGTCTACGGTTTTTGATCGCATGTATCCGCGCATGGCCAACATACGTTCAAGGGCTGTTACAACTGGTGCTTCGTCCCCGGCTGTTAACATATTCGCAAGGTACTTAACGGGAATACGCAGAGATTTCACATCTGGCATATTGCCATTGACGTTGATCTGACCAGCCTCTGCTGCATTTTGGATTGGGGAAAGCGGTGGAATATACCAAACCATTGGTAAAGTGCGGTATTCTGGGTGAAGTGGGAAAGCCACTTTCCAATCCATCGCCATTTTCCAAATAGGGCTTTCTTTTGCGCCTTTAATCCAATCCTCTGGCACACCATCACGATGTGCGGCTGCAATGACCTCTGGATCATTCGGATCAAGGAAAACACCAAGTTGCGCATCATACAAATCTGTTTCTTCGGGTGTATTTGCAGCTTCTTCGATCTTATCCGCATCATAAAGCATGACACCCAGATAACGGATGCGCCCCACACATGTTTCCGAACAAACGGTTGGGTTACCGCTTTCAATGCGCGGGTAACAGAATGTGCATTTTTCAGACTTACCAGTATCCCAGTTGTAATAGACCTTTTTGTAAGGGCAGCCTGATACACACATCCGCCAACCGCGGCATTTCTCTTGGTCGATTAAAACAATACCATCTTCTTCGCGTTTGTAGATCGCACCAGATGGGCAAGACGCAGCACAAGCTGGGTTCAAACAATGTTCGCACAAACGTGGTAGGTACATCATAAAGGTGTTTTCGTATTCACCATAAATGTCCTTTTGAATGCCTTCGAAATTATAATCCTCTGACCGTTTTGAAAATTCGCCACCCAGGATTTCTTCCCAGTTGGGTCCTTTTTCAATCTTCTCAATCCGTTCGCCTGTGATCTTGGAAAATGGACGCGCCGTTGGAAAAGCTTTCATCTCTGGTGCTGACTTCAAGTGATCATAATCAAAGTCAAACGGTTCGTAATAATCATCAATTTCTGGCAAATCAGGGTTGCCAAAAATCTTGGCAAGAATGCGCCACTTAGAACCTTGCTTCGGTTGTAGCTTACCAGACTTGGTACGTTCCCAGCCCCCATTCCAGCGTTTTTGGTTTTCCCAATCTGTTGGGTAACCCAAACCAGGTTTTGTTTCCACGTTATTGAACCACGCGTATTCAACGCCGTCACGACTGGTCCAGACGTTTTTACATGTAACCGAGCATGTGTGACACCCGATACATTTATCAAGGTTTAGAACCATGCCTATTTGTGCACGTACTTTCATTGCGCTGCCTCCGTTTGGGTTGCGGGTTGATCAAGCCAGTCGACTTTCTGCATCTTGCGAACAATCACGAATTCATCGCGGTTTGATCCAACTGTGCCGTAATAGTTAAAGCCGTATGATTGCTGGGCATAACCACCAATCATATGTGTTGGCTTGAGTGTGGCGCGTGTCACCGAGTTGTGGATACCGCCCCTATTCCCTGTTTTTTCAGAACCAGGTGTATTCACGATCTTTTCCTGAGCGTGATACATAAAGATTGTACCGTCTTTCATACGCTGAGAAACAACGGCGCGCGCTGTTAATGCACCGTTTGCGTTGTAGACCTCAACCCAGTCATTATCGACCAAGCCAGCCGTTTTGGCATCATTTTCAGATAACCAAACCACAGGACCACCACGGTTCAATGTCAGCATCAACAGGTTGTCAGAATACGTACTGTGGATGCCCCATTTTTGGTGAGGTGTAATAAAGTTCAGGATCACATGTGGGCTACCTGCATCAGTGTTGACGTCATTATTGATTGTTTTTAGGTCAACGGGAGGGCGGTAAGTGCAGAACCCTTCGCCAAAGGCTCGCATCCACAAGTGATCCTGATAGAGCTGTTGGCGACCCGTTAAAGTACGCCAAGGGATCAGCTCATGCACGTTTGTATAACCCGCGTTATAACAAACATGTTCGCTTTCAATTCCCGACCACGTTGGGGAACTGATAATCTTACGAGGTTGTGCCGCAATATCGCGGAACCGTATCTTTTCATCTTCTTTTGGACGCGCCAAATGTGTATGATCGCGCCCTGTTGCAGTAGACAATTCATCCCAAGCTTTCACAGCAACTTCACCATTGGTTTCAGGTGCCAGCATTAAGATCATTTCACAGGCATCAATCGCTGTTTCCAGCTTTGGCATACCTTGGGAAACACCGTCCTCTTGAACGACACCATTCAAATCGCGCAGATGTTGAACTTCGACTTCGGTGTTCCAATTGATGCCTTTACCACCATTACCCAGTTTATCCAAAAGTGGGCCAATAGATGTGAACTTTTTATAAAGGTTCGGATAATCCCGTTCGACTGCAATATAATTTGGCGCAGTTTTACCTGGGATCAGATCACATTCCTTTTTCTTCCAGTCACGCACTTGGTCTTGTGCAATTTCTGCGGGCGTATCATGTAAAATAGGAAGTGCTACGATATCCGTTTCCACACCCAAAATTTCTGGGGCAACTTCGCTAAATTTTTTGGCAATCGTTTTAAAGATATCCCAGTCAGATTTGCTTTCATAAGCAGGATCAACCGCCGCTTGCAGTGGGTGAATGAATGGGTGCATATCCGATGTATTCAGGTCATTTTTCTCGTACCAAGATGCTGTTGGCAAAACGATATCGGAATAGACAGCTGTTGTTGACATGCGGAAGTCAATTGTGACCAACAAATCAAGTTTGCCTTTTGGCGCTTCTTGATGCCATTTGGCTTCTTTAGGCATTTGACCACCCTCTTCACCCAAGTCTTTGCCAAGAACACCGTGATCTGTACCCAGTAAATGCTTCAAGAAATACTCATGCCCTTTACCAGACGAGCCCAACAAGTTTGACCGCCAGACAAACAAATTCCGTGGCCAGTTTTCTTCTGCATCTGGATCTTCACACGACATCTCTAGCTTGCCAGATTTCAACTGATCCGCAACGTATTGTGCCGTGTCTTTCTTAGACTTCTTAGACAGTCGCCCGACCTCTAACGGATTGGTTTTCAACTGAGGTGCAGATGGCAACCAGCCCATGCGTTCAGCACGAATATTGTAATCAATGATACTTGCATCCCAATCACCATCAGGTGCTGTAGGGGATAGAATTTCATCAACTCCTAATTGCTCATAACGCCACTGATCCGTATGCGCGTACCAAGCACTGGTCGAGTTCATATGACGCGGAGGTCGTGACCAATCCAAACCAAATGCCAATGGTTGCCAACCCGTTTGTGGGCGAAGTTTTTCCTGCCCAACATAATGGCTCCAACCGCCACCTGATTGCCCAACACAACCGCACATCACCAACATATTAATGATGCCGCGATAATTCATATCCATGTGGTACCAATGATTTAGACCTGCGCCTAAGATAACCATAGACTTGCCTTTGGTCTGCTCTGCATTGGCAGCAAACTCACGTGCAACTGTTATGATCTTATCAACGCTAACACCTGTGATTTTTTCAGCCCAAGCTGGTGTATATGGAATATCTGCATCATAATCATTAGCAACCCAATCACCGCCCAAGCCACGATCTAAACCATAGTTTGCACAGAACAAATCAAACACTGTGGCGACCATGACAGACCCATCAGATGTTTGAATTTTCTTTACAGGGATATTTTTATTCAAGACATCAGGGTGTTCACATTTGACAAAATTTTCAGTCGCTTCGCCACCAAAATACGGGAAATCCACACCGACAACATCGTCATGATCACCATCCATAATGAATGTCATTTTTAATTCGGTTTGAGCGTCCCCAGCGCGCTCTTCAAGGTTCCATTCACCGTCCTCGCCCCAACGAAACCCAACAGACCCATTTGGCGCAACCAAGTCATTTGTTTTACTATCGAATGCAACAGTTTTCCATTCTGGGTTATTCGCTTCACCAATGCTGTCATCCAGATCTTCAGCCCTTAAGAAGCGACCAGGAACCAATTTCCCATCTTTGCTTTCTAGACGTACAAGCATGGGGAAATCCGAATACTTCCGGCAATATTCTTCAAAATATTCTGTTTGGCGATCAAGATGGAATTCACGCAAGATCACATGCCCCATAGCCATGGCTAATGCGCTATCAGTACCTTGTTTTGGCGCCAACCAAACATCACCGAACTTAGCCGCTTCAGAATAATCTGGACAGATAACTGCAGATTTTGTACCGCGGTAACGTGCTTCGGTATAAAAATGCGCATCAGGTGTACGTGTCTGCGGAACGTTAGAACCCCACAATAATAAGAACCCCGCGTTGTACCAATCCGCACTTTCTGGAACATCCGTTTGCTCACCCCATGTCATTGGGGATGCTGGAGGCAAGTCACAATACCAATCATAAAATGACATACAGACGCCACCAAGCAAGCTTAGGTATCGCGATCCAGCCGCATAAGATACCATCGACATTGCAGGGATTGGCGAAAATCCAAAGACGCGGTCAGGGCCATAGGTTTTCGCTGTATATGCATTCGCAGCAGCGATGATTTCTGTACTTTCATCCCATGTTGCGCGCACAAAACCACCTTTGCCGCGTGTCTTTACATATGATGCCCGCAGAATTGGATCTTCTTGTAAAGCTTTCCACGCTGCGGTTGGTGTCATTGTTTCGCGCATTCTGCGCCAAGCTTTCAACAAGCGACCACGAATAAGTGGGTTTTTCACGCGGTTCGCAGAATAGAGATACCAACTGTAACTTGCACCACGGGCACAACCACGTGGTTCGTGGTTCGGCAAATCTGGACGTGTACGCGGGTAATCTGTTTGTTGTGTTTCCCAAGTGACAATCCCAGATTTCACATAGATTTTCCATGAACAGGACCCCGTGCAATTCACCCCGTGTGTCGAACGGACAACTTTATCATGGCGCCAACGATTGCGATATGTATCTTCCCAATCGCGATTTTCACGCGTGGTTTGGCCGTGGCCATTCGAAAATGTATCCAGTTCTTTTGACTGAAAAAAGTTAAGGCGGTCGAGCAGATGGCTCATGAGTTAGTCTCCTTGTTGCGATTTTTCTGCCCTGCACATCTGTGTGCAGGACAAAATTTGGCTAAAGCTTTATGGGTTTTTCACGTAGGCATTCGGGCGCAAATAGAACCACCAGTTGATCAAGATGCAAACGCCATAGAAGACAGCGAAACCATATAGCGCATATTCTGGCGTGGCCGCTTTGATCTGTTCCCCGAACACTTTTGGAATAATAAAGGCACCGTATGCAGCGACGGCAGATGTCCATCCCAGAACTGGGCCAGCTTGTTCTTTATCGAATACGACAGCGATCGTTCTGAATGTTGAACCGTTACCAATACCAGTTGCAGCAAACAGGATCAGAAACAGTACCATAAACGGTAGGAAATATTCTTCTGGAGTTGCTGATACATATGCTTGCTTCAAGAAATACGCTACGCCAAGCGCAGATGCGACCATGATGATTGAAATGATCTGCGTAACTTTTGCACCACCCATTTTATCAGAAATCATGCCGCCAATTGGTCGGATCAATGCCCCAATAAATGGCCCCATCCATGCAAACATAAGTGCAGATGGACCATTCGGATTGGCAATGTCATGTGTCATCACGCCATCAACCTCGATGTGCTGAAAGCCGAACACAACTTTGATAGCCAATGCAAAGGTTGCAGCGTAACCGATGAACGAACCAAAGGTCATAGTATAAATAACTGTCATCGCCCAAGTGTGACGGTTTCCAAAAATCTTATATTGACGAGTAAGGTTTTGCCCAACTTGACCAGGGATCAATTTTAACAACAACACAGTCAAAGCGATTACGATTGGCAATACGATCCACTTCGAAATCATAAAGCCAGAGCCGCCAACTTTTTCTGGTAACATCAACCACAAGCCAAAAGCCGCAGTCGCAAACCCTATCGCCAACATGAATGAGATAATGCTGAAAGAGCCAAGTGGGTTTGGAATATCTGGTGATACATGTTCATCACGGATGTTGTTCATACCCAGCCAGCCAGCGACAGCTAATGGAATAAGCGCTAATAACCAAACAAAACCAGCGTTGTGAATATAGGTGGGTGTCCCCGCAGGTATCTTACCGATCAATGTCCCAGAAGTATTTTCAAGGATCATAGGTTCGCCGCCAAACAAACCAAAAGTCATTACCAATGGAATAACGATTTGCATGGTTGTTACACCAAAGTTACCCAAACCCGCGTTCATACCTAACGCATAACCTTGTACTTTTTTCGGAAAGAAAAAACTAATGTTGGACATGGAAGAAGCAAAGTTACCGCCGCCGATACCAGATAGGAACGCCAAAGCTTGGAATTTCCATAGTGGGGTGTTGGGATCTTGCAATGCATAACCCGCGCCAATCGCAGGGATCATCAGTAAGGCAGTTGTGAAAAAGATCGTATTTCGACCACCCGCTATTCGTATAAAAAATGTTGATGGAATACGTAGCGTAGCGCCTGTTAAGCCAGCAATAGCGGCCAGTGTGAACAGCTCCGATTTTTCAAAATCAAACCCGAGGTTTATCATTTGAACAGTGATGATCCCCCAGTATAACCATACGGCAAATCCGCATAGTAAGCTTGGAATAGATATCCAAAGATTACGGTTCGCAATCCCCTTACCAGTCGATGTCCAGAAGGCCTCATCTTCAACTGTATAGTTTCTTAAATCTTGTCCCAATGTCTTTCCTCCTTAGTGAGGTTGGGGCGGGCATAATGCCCGCCAATTTCATTCATGATGTGGATTTTTTGCGGTTGAACTCAGCGACAATCTCAATGGATTGCTTTAAGGCTTCATTCGCGCGATCTGCCTTTAGCTGTAGTGTGTCTATCTGAGCAGCCTCAAATAAAGCGCGTTCCTCTTCTTCTTGTTCTGGCGAAAAACGCACCAAGAAACTTAGAAGTGAGGCACAAGCAACAACGATCCCGATGACAAAGAACACATCGTTCCATTCCATCGCTCCCTTGAACATGAAGCCTGCTGCTACAGCACCTGCATTACCGCCAGCACCAACAACACCTGCAACTGCACCCAGCGCTTTTTTGTTGATGAACGGCACTACTGAATAAGTCGCGCCCTCGGCCATTTGTGTAAACAGCGAGAAGATGATCAACGTTGGCAGTGCCAAGAATAGAACATCCATTTGGCTGAACAGCATCAATGCACACCCTTCGCCCAACAACACAATGAACAGCCAGAATGATCGTCCTTTTAATCCCCAAAGGGCCCCAAAGTTATCGCCGAATATACCGCCCAAAGTACGTGCGAAGATATTCATCAAGCCAAAGCTTGCAGCAACGCCACCTGCGGCAACGAGGCTAAGGTCGAAGTAATCATAGAAATACAAAGCTGCGACGTTGTTAACGGTTAATTCAATCCCAAAACATGCACCGTAAATCAGGAATAAAACCCAAACGCGGTAATCAGCCATGGCTTTGAAATACGCACCAGTAACCTTATCCTTTTGTTGCAACTTACCTTTTTCGCGCAAGTCCTTGTAATTGCCCTCTGGCGCATCCTGTGTCAGGAAAAAATAGGCAATGCCGATCACGAAGATCACCGCACCCACAACCATCATAGACATGCGCCACCCCTGTGCATCGCTGAAACCGAACCCAACAACGAACACGGAAAAAACCATAGGCATGGCAAACTGTGTCACACCACCACCAAGGTTACCCCAGCCAGCACTGGTTGCATTTGCAGTCCCAACAACATTCGGGGCAAACATCACGGATGTGTGGTACTGCGTAATAACAAAGGCGGCACCAATGACACCTATGAGCAGGCGGAAGAACAAGAATGTTTCAAAACTATTGGCTAATCCAATACCTGCTACGGGGAATGCACCAAGGATCAGTAAATATGTATATGCTAATCTGGGCCCAATACGGTCGCAAAGCCAACCAATAAAAAACCGCGCAAATACAGTAACTGCGACCGATGCGATGATTGACCAGCCAACCTGTGATTTTGTCAACTGAAGCTCATCACGTACGATGATCATCAACGGTGCAATACCAAACCACGCAAAAAAGCATGAGAAAAATGCAAACCATGTCATGTGGAATGTTCGGATTTGTACCATCTTTACATTGAAGAAATTCCTCCAAAGACTTGTGGCTTTGTTTTGTAGTTCCATTTCTGTTCCCTCTTATTCGGCCTATGAAAGCGCCGTATGCGCTTTAGGGCTGTTTGGAATTACAAGATGGGAATGATGTTTTTATTGATTTGATTTGGATCAAATTTTGCGGTTTTGCACCCAAAATAAGTGGATTGTAGAAATATATCATGATTTGCGTTTGAAATAGTTGATGCAGAAATTAACAAATCAACCGCTACTCTTTGACATAAGTCATAAAATAGTTGATAAATATCAATCCAAAGTAAATCGAGTCACCCATGCGTTCCATCGACCTGACAGAAATCCGCGAACTACCATTGTTTACAGATATGGCAGATGACAACTTTGAACAGCTTATGCGTGGAGCGTATTTGCAAAACTTCCCTCCACAAGTTGAATTAATATCAGAGGGCGACCACAGCGATTTTTTACATATAGTGGTCGAAGGCAGCGTTGAATTATTTGCCAGTTGGAACAATCGCGAAACAACTATGGCAACAGTCCGGCCAATCTCTGCCTTTATCTTAGCAGCAGCTTTGAAAGATGCGCCATGCCTTATGTCAGCCAGAACTCTAGAAAAAGCTAAGTTAATCTTGCTCCCTGCCGTTGATGTGCGTGCTGTTTTCGAGATTGATAATTCTTTTGCCAGAGCCGTCGTGACAGAATTAGCCCAATGTTACCGCGGTGTGATTAAGAGTACCAAAAACCTGAAACTCAGAACATCAATAGAGCGATTGGCAAACCAACTGATTAAGCTTCATGTTAGATCAGGAGGCTTGTTAGAGTTTTCATTAAATGTCGAAAAGAAACGGCTAGCATCTTATTTAGGTATGACCCCTGAAAACCTATCGCGTGCTTTCAAAACATTACAAGCATATGGTGTCATAATCGATGGGCAGAATGTAAAGCTGACAGATATTCAATCATTAAAAGATTTGGCAAAACCAACAGCGCTTATTGATGATCCCAAAAGTTAGATGTTTTTTTAACTCAATTTAATATGATTATTTAATGTCTCATAAGGGTTCAAAGCGGACATTGAACTGTTTGAGGTTTATTGTAACGTAAGACCCATAATGGAAATTATGATAAAGCGACTAAAATAAACTCAAACACCCCCAGCATCATCATTTGGATGTGACAGAATCCAATCAAGAACCCTATTAGATTTCATACGTCGCATCTCGGTGATATTTGCAAGCGCATCTTCAATGACAACATGATCACCACTGGCATATGGGCACATAAGTTTGCCTTTCACATAAACTTCATAGGTCAATCACACACCGTTGACGTTCAAATACACGCTGTAAAGTGAACTCGTGCCTGCCACGAATAAGCGATTTAACTTTGGTCCACCGAAACAAAGATTACCTGTCATTTCTGGAATTAAGATTTTTCCAATAAGTTTTCCTGATGAATTCAAACAATGGACACCATCAGCAGCTGAACACCAAACCCGTCCAGATGTATCTAACCGAAACCCATCAAAAACACCCACACTACATTCGGAAAATATTTGGGATTTTCCTAGTGTTTGACCATCTGGATTAACCACAATTTTACGAATATGTTTTGGTCCATCTGGATCATGTGTGATCCCTGTATCAGACACAAAAAGATAGTCTTCATTATTACTGAAAGCCAATCCATTTGGTTTATTAAAGTCTACAGCAACGGCGGTAACGTTCTTCGTTTTTGCATCGATGCGATATACATGGCAGCCATCGATCTCAGGCTTTGCACGCTCCCCTTCGTAATCCATCATGATACCGTACGATGGATCGGTAAACCATATCGATCCATCGGATTTAACCACAACATCATTAGGGGAATTTAAAGCACTCCCGTTATAACTGTCCGCTAAAACGGTTATCATGCCATCATGTTCAGTACGTGTTACACGGCGCGTAAGGTGTTCACATGAAACCAACCTACCTTGCGCATCCCTAGTATTCCCATTTGCGTTGTTAGATGGTTCACGAAAAACGGACACAGATCCATCAGTCTCATCCCATCGCATTAAACGATTGTTCGGTATATCAGACCAAATAAGATAACGCCCCGCAGGGAACCATGCTGTGCCTTCCGACCATCGCATACCTGTCCATAAGCGCTCAACGCGTGCATGTCCGATAATACACTCTTCAAACTCAGCATCCAAAACTTCGTAACCAGTACCTTCTAAAATACCAAACATTATTGTTCCCTTTTTATCCTCATTTATAAAAACATGGGTTTGTGCGATAAAATCGCTTAATTAGATTGTAGCTCCGAATGTAACATTACCTCTGGGAAATCTTGATACGAGACTGGTCGTAACCAACGCACAATAGCAAGTGTACCAACAGATGTTGCCCGCACATCCGTACTTGATGGATAAGGCCCGCCATGCATCATTGCATCACAAACCTCTACACCAGTTGGAAATCCGTTACACAACAAGCGACCAGCTTTTTCTTCTAGAATAAGGGCTAATTCCTGCGCAAAACTTATATCAGCATCATCCAAATGCATCGTTGCAGTCAATTGACCTTCTAAGACTTCCGCAACAGCAATCATCTGATCTGTATTATCACACTCGACCAAGACACCTGCGGCCCCAAATACTTCATGTTGCAACTTAGGTGTATTCATCCATGTGTCTGCATCGATCTTAAAAACTGCAGGCAAAGAATGACGTGGCTTGTCTGAACGTGCGCACGATGAAACCTCATCCATCAGCGCAGCAAAATCTTTAACACCAGTTTGATAAGCTTCATGTATACCATCAGTCAGCATTTTCTGTTCTGGTGCATCATTCAATGCAGATAATGCAGCATCCGTAAATGCATCAAAATCATCGCCTTTAACACCAACAACAACGCCAGGATTAGTACAAAATTGTCCCGCCCCCATTGTTAGAGATCCAGCCCATCCAGCACCAATCGCACCGCCACGCGCTTTAAGCGCATTCGGCAATAGGAACACAGGATTCACAGAACCCATTTCACCATAGAAAGGAATAGGTTGCGAACGGGAATGACACAAGTCATAGAGCGCGCGACCACCAGCCAATGATCCAGTAAAACCAACTGCACGAATTTCTGGATGTTGAACCAAAGCTTGTCCAACTGTACGACCAGAACCTTGTAATATTTGGAATACGCCAGAAGGCATGTCACAAATTTTAGCCGCTGTTGCAATTGCTTGCCCCACCAATTCAGCAGTCCCTGCATGAGCACCGTGACCTTTGACAATCACTGGACAACCAGCTGCCAACGCGCTTGCTGTGTCACCACCAGCCGTTGAAAATGCTAATGGAAAGTTAGATGCTCCGAACACCACCACAGGGCCGATTGGGCGGTGTGTCAAACGTAGGTCAGCACGCGGCAGAGGTTCACGATTTGGCATGGCTTCATCAACACGTGTATCAAGGTATTTCGTGTCTTCAATCAAGTCAGCAAACATACGCAACTGACCAGTAGTACGCCCACGCTCACCATTCAAACGCATCTCTGGCAAACCAGTTTCTTTCATCCCAGTTTCCGTAATCTCTTGACCCAAAGCATCAATTTGCTCTGCAATCGTACGTAAAAACGTAGCACGTTCTGCACGTGATTTCCCAGCGTATGTACGAAAATCACGACGCGCAGCAAGACATGCAGTATCGACTTGGTTTACGGTTGCTTGTGAAAACTCAAAACCACCCAGATCTTCACTTGCGGCCATCTGGTCAGATGTAACCCAAGAGCCATCAATTAAATTTTTACCTGTTAACATTTGTTATTTACCCCATTTCAATACAATTGGATCAAGCGGACGCAAAAGATCCATCAACCCTGAACGCGTGTCAGGATGCAAAGGTTCAATTGGGTGGCGGCAAAACTCTGACTTAATGACCCCACCTTCTACCATTGCGGCTTTACAAGATCGCCAACCACATTGGCGATTTTCATGGTTAATTGCTGGCAGTACCTTTGCATAAGCAGCAGTCGCAGCTTCTCGGTCTCCTACAGCATGTAGCTCGATCACTGGTTTAATTAACTCAGGGATCATCGCAGATGTCATGCCACCAGTTGCGCCCGCATCAAGATCAGCCAAAAGCGTAATTGCTTCTTCGCCATCAAATGGCCCTTCGATGGCGTCACCACCTGCTTCTATCAATGCGCGAATTTTCCCAGCAGCTTGGGGGCATTCGATCTTGAATAGTTTTACATATTCGATCTCTTTTGCCATTTTCACCAACAAAGGAACAGGCAAGTCAACCCCTCCCAATGGCGCATCTTGTACCATGATTGGAATACCAACACGACCAACCGCTTGGAATTGCTCAAATATCTGTTGAGCGTTCCCTTTCAAAAGCGCACCGTGATATGGTGGCATCATCATAACAATGGCTGCTCCTAAATCCTTAGCAAGTTTCGCGCGCTCCACAGCAATTTGTGTTGAATAATGGCTGATTGTCACAATTACTGGTACGCGCCCAGCTACATGTTCCAAGCTAAGGCGTGTTAAGATTTCACGCTCCGCGTCTGAAATCAAAAATTGCTCAGAGAAATTTGCAAGGATACAAATCCCATCAACGCCTTGATCAATCATACAATCCAAAACACGTTTCATGCCATCAAGATCAAGAGAACCATCATTGTTAAACGGCGTTGGTGCTACAGGCCATATGCCTTTGTATGGGCGGCTCATTCAAACACCTCAAAGTTATCGATATGTTTGTCAGAAATACTGATGCCCAAACCAGGTTTATTATCATCCAGATCCAAATAACCATCTACTGCATCTGGATCACCTTCGAAAATATAATAGAACAGCTCATTACCAACCTCGACGTCAAACACTGGAAAGTATTCGCTGATTGGGCAGTTCACGTTCGCCATAGTTAGGTGATAGTTGTGCATTTGGCCTGCATGAGGGATCACTGGAATTTGATACGCTTCTGCAATCGCATTGATTTTTTGAGCAGCTGTAATACCACCAACACGGTTCGTGTCATATTGTAGGATACTGACAGCTTTCTTTTCCAAAAGTTGCTGACAGCCCATTATTGAAAACTCATGTTCACCACCAGAGATTGGCACAATGTTCATAGCATTTAATTCCGCATAGCCATTCACATCATCAGCAATCACTGGCTCTTCCAACCAACGGGGCTCAAATTTTTCAAGCTTTGGCAACATACGCTTAGCGTAATCAAGGTTCCAACCCATATAACATTCTAGCATTAGATCGGTATCGTAACCGATCACTTCACGTACAGCCTCGACACGCTTTAAATTTTCACGCATGCCCTTCATGCCGTCTTTAGGGCCATAGCCAAAACGAGTTTTGAAACCTTGATAGCCGCCCTTCATTGCTTCTTCAGCTTCTTTTTGCATGCCTTCAACACTGTCTGCATAAAGCTTAGAATAATAAACAGGGATTTTTTCTTTTGTACGACCACCAAGAAGTTTGAACACAGGCTTGCCTGTTAGCTTGCCCATCAAATCCCAGATCGCGATATCAATTGCTGACATCGCAGTCATACCAATGCCTTTTCTACCCCACGCATGTGTGCGACGGTACATTTTTTCCCAAAGGTAAGCATAATCAAATGGATCTTCACCAATAACCAAAGGTGCATAAAACTCATCGATGGCAACTTTAGTTAACATAGGTGCTAAAGCGGCGTTACCGATGCCAATTGTACCATCGTCAGTCTCAACTTCACAAGTCAACCACTGGTGAAAGCGAAAGCTTTCCATCGCATCACCGCGCATCCAAAGCGCATCAGATGCATTGGTGCAAAAGTTACCCTGAGGCGGAACCGTTGGGCCTTTCCAATTCCATACACGCGTACGTATTGATTTAATTTTAGTCATTAAGTGTCTCCTTATTACGCGTCGCGTTCGGCGCGGTGGTTTTTACTCATGCGAACCAACAGGTCGAATGCCTGTCGTGTTGCACTCACATTTGCTTTGTTTGTTCCTGCGATATCGAAAGCTGTGCCATGTGCAGGGGTTGCAACTGGGATTGGCAATCCTCCTGCAACAGTTACACCCCGCTCAAATCCCAATAGCTTGATCGCAATTTGACCTTGATCGTGGTACATGGTTACTACTGCATCCACTTCGCCACGCTTTGCTTTCAAAAATACTGTGTCAGACGGCCATGGGCCTGTAACGTCCATCTGCTTTGCTTGTGCCTTAGCAATCGCAGGCTCCAAGATATCAATTTCTTCGCGACCAAACTTGCCATTATCACCTGCATGTGGATTCAATGCGGCAACCGCAATAGATGGACGCGTATTGCCTGAACGGCGCAAAGTATCGTTAGCTAAATTTATAGCTTTTAAAATGCCCTCTTCGTTGATGTTTTCAGCCACATCCTTCAGCCCGATATGACTGGTCACGCGTGTAGTCATCAAATCATCAAGAACGTTAATTTCGCTATGGTATCCTTCAAAACCTAAATAACGAGCCATATAACGGTGCTCATCTTCCGCGTTCAATCCCGCGCTGGTCATTGATGCTTTATTGAATGGTCCAAATAAAACACCATCAACTTTACCTGCTTGTGCAAGGTCCATTGCTTTATCCAAACACCGTAATGAGGAGCGCCCACCTGCAACAGTTACTTCTGATATTTCAATTTCAGAAGTCTCAATTGTATCCATCTCGAGGTGGTTCAAACCTTGTTGGGCATCGATTTCATCTTCAGATAATGTCGCAATAGCAACAGGCATATCTGCCTGTTCAGCACCTTGCTGCCAAAGATGGCTATCGCCAACTAAAACAATATTCGCAGCATCTTGGACGCCTTCATCATTAATCAGTTTTGCAATCAGCTCTGGCCCTATACCTGAAGGGTCACCAGGAACAATTGCTATACGTGGCTTACTCATGACAAAGCCTCCCATTTTTTTGAAAACCCGTCTGGCAAAATGACCATTACATCTGGTTCTTTTCCCGTGTCGAATGTCTGAACAATCTCAAATGTATCTAAATTAAACCGCTGCACTTGCTCGCAGTCGATTGCTATGTAGGCATAGTCTTCTTCAGCATCCAAACATAACGCTAAAGGATTGGCCGGTGTCTCTTGGCGGTGCAACTCTTCGCCTGTAACCTCATCAAAAACACTAAATGACCCCCCGAAATGGTTCATAGTGACCAAACGGTTACGTTTTGTATCATGGTAAATACGACAAGGATCATCTGGTGTTGGAAACGATCGAATAACTTCTAATTTTTCCGTATCGATCACCGTCACCGTATTAGAAATACGATTACTCGTGTATAAGATTTTTTCGTCAGCACGCAGGCAACGGCCTTCTGGCTTCTTGCCTGTCTTAATTGAAATTGGCGCAAAAGAGGCGTCATAAGGCTTGAACATCGTCACATCACCAGATGTAAGATTCATCGAATATGCTGTATCTCCATCACCAGTCAAAGCAAACAGATGGGATTTTGTGCCCCCTGTTGGTGTAATGTGATCCCATCCCTGATCAAATGCACGCGGGTTTTCTTTTACCAGCAAATGTGCTGTCCATTCAGACAAGACATACAAGCGACCATTATCATCCAAACTGATCCCATGAGGGCGAGCATGCTCACCTAAATCATAAGTATGCGCAACTTCCTGTTTCTCAATGTCGACGACGATAACAGACTGGCCATCCGTTCCATCAATGCCAGAGTTCTGAACACCGTAATGCCCAACATAAGCATATTTAAACTCCTTATCGACTACAAATTCATGTGGGTAATCAGGTAATGATAAACGACCTTGGCGCTCACCAGTCTCAATATCATACCAGCTTACGCAATGGCTGCATTTCTCTATCAACATCATGGATTGAGCCACAATAATTCCTCCTTAACAATTAAATGTAACTGACTAGATGTTCGCGTCATATTTACGTCCTTCGGCACAAAACTTTTAAGTAAAGCGCTTCCTTATTTGCTTGGCTTTTTTGCCCCTATTGAGGGAGGGCAAATTACGATTGAGGTACGGTATCGCCCAATGTTGGTTGCATTGGGCGATACCTAGATTTCGAATTAGAAATTAAACACTGTTTTCAAACCAAGCACGGCAACGTCTTCATTGCTTGAAATACCACCAGGATTAACAATGTATTGAAGGTTTGGTTGAATCGTAATTCCACGTTTCAGGCGGAATGAATAATAAATCTCCATTGGAAATTCTTTATCGCGTACGGTACCACCAGCAGCGATATCTGCGGCTGTCAGTTTGCTGCTAGTATTAATGAGACCAACTGCAAACCCTAGCTCATCTTGTGGTCTGCTTTTTACAGGACCTTGAAAAAAGATACCGGCTTCAACAACAGATTCCAAAGCAGCAACATCTTCATCAGCTTGAACATAGTTGAAGAACAAGTCAACTTTACGACCTGAGGTCGTGGAATCGCTCCAGATTTCTTGTTGTGCATTTAAGTAATATCCTAACTGATCGCTATGATTAATTGTTGCGTCCGCAACATCTTGAGCGCCAACATCATCCCAAAATACACCAAATTTATAGGATCCAGGTTTCCCAGCTATCTTTGGTGAATAGCCGATTTCTGTATTATAGCGGCTACCTTCGCCTTGACCAATTCCTTCGATCCGACGCGCATTTTGTGGCCTGTCAAAATCAGAGTTAATTTCAGATATACCAGCTTTGAAATAGAAATCCTTTGTTGGTTTCCAAGTGGCAACCGCCCCCCATGTATGACCAGGGAATGGTGTCCAATTCGGCGTTAAGTAGGACGGTATCGCTCCACAAAAAGTTAAATTTTGGAAATTACAACTAAAGTCATGGAAGTCGAAGCTACCAGAAATACGACCATATTTAAGTTCCAGCTTATCATCATAAAGCTTTGTATTCAGGAACAAATGATTTAGGCGCGTAAAATTACCCTGACCAAAAACTTCATTTACAAGAAGATTTGTCCCTAAATTGGCCTCCTCTACAAGATTATCCCCGTTTCGGTTTGTTACTGTTGCATGAAGCGTTGTATTTGGAATGCCAACCAATCTATCCAAATCAGCATCCACCCCGAAAAGAAACATGTCCGAGTATATTAATTCAGTAGATGTTCCACCTTTTAGATTTGTCGCGGCCTGGTTGATATAAAGCCCCGTAAAACTCAAGCCTTTGTCTAACAAGATTTGGCGTGCTCCACCCCAATCACCTGTTAAAAATTTGTCTGGGTCAAACCCATCCGAAGGACGTTTTATATCCTCTGCTAAACCTTGTCCTGCCAAAGATGCCACGGTTATATTGGCAACAGCAAAACATTTAACTGTTTTCTTGATATTAATCATCTTAATAATTTCCCATTTACTTGCTAAGCATTTGTTAACAAGTATGAATTTCTGTTAAACGCAAACTAATGTTCGCAATCTTTCGAAGTTTTATCTTGTTAAAGGTATCGTTTTTTTCACAGTCATTTCTGATTGAAAATATTCCCTTTAACGCCCCCAGTAAAAATATCTACAAGGGGCTTAGAATATTACTTACCCCAGATTTTACGGTACTCATCGCGATATCCATTTCCTGGATCGAAGATATTGCCATCTCCACCATCGAAACTGATATTCTCAGCGGTAACCACATGAAGAGGTGAAGTATAACCAGACCACTCTTGCCCCTGCACAGCACGATTAAGTTCATCAACTAACTGCCAGCCTTGCAAGTTTAGCGGTTCTGCGACTGTCACGGATTGATATTGTGCTGAACGGATACGTTGATATGCGCTTTCAGAACCATCACCTGCGGCAACAGATTTAGGGTTTTCATCGCCTTTGATACCTGCCGTGGCCAATGATGGCCCCATGAAATCAAAGTAAATGTCATTAATCGCTAATGTATGCGTCCATTGGCTACCGTAACGTTGCAAAAGAGCAGTAGTCAGGGTAGGCATACGGTTGGAAGTATCCGCAATCGGAGTATCGACATATTCTAAAACGGTACCGCCAAGTTTTTCGATTTCTTCTTTGATCCGATCAGCTTTGGCAATCGCAATAGCATATGTAGAGTCTGTGAAAATGACTACGCCCGGTTTGCCGCCAGCGTCTGCAAACGCCCATTGTGCGGCAGCTGCGGATACTTCCATCGCATCAGTTGATACGTTGGTGAAAAGTCCCACCTCTGGATCTGGGCCAATGACAGGGCCAGCATGCCAACTTACAATTGGAATTCCAGTTGCTTTAGCTTCTGCCAATGCAGCTTGTTGTTCAACAGCATCAAAACCATTGATTATAATGCCATCTGGCTTCAAAGCTAATGCTTGGCCAAACGCTGCTGTTCGTCCTTGGATAGATCCAGCACCATCAAGAGTTCTGACATCCCATCCAATTGCCTCAACAGCTTCTTCAACACCTTGCGTAACCCCCAAAACGCCGCCATTTTTCATATCACTAGCAAGCACAACAATCGTTTTGTCCTCTGCAGCTTTTGGTCCTGTAATCGGTCCGTCCCATACCGTTTTTTGACCTGCGTGTTTTTGCACTTCCGCCATCGCATCCTTAACGACATCGGCGAAAGTTACGTTCGGTGTAGCCAACGATACAATCGCTGACATTCCAATTAACATTGATCTTCTTAACATAAAAAACCTCCCATTTATGTTTATTTAGGCGCAGCAGCCTTACGTCGCTGCGCATATCCTGCGATGCCAATTGCAATAAGCAATGTTACACCGTTGAACATTGGTTCGACCCAGAATGAGCCACCAAATTGCTGGATGCCTGAAATCCCTACAGCAAGAATTACGACACCAATTATAGTTCCAAAAACATTCACTCTACCTGGCTTAATTGTTGTAGACCCTAAGAAGGCTCCAACAAGTGCTGGCAATAAGAACTCAAGGCCAACACTTGCTTGACCGATACGTAGTTTAGAAGCAAGTAGAACACCCGTTAATGCGGTCAAAGTACCAGAACACATGAAAGCACCGATCACATACTTACGTGTTGGAATCCCATTCAAATCCGCTGCACGTTGATTTGCACCAATTGCATAAAGATAACGCCCAACCGGTGTGTATTCTAAAATTAGCCACATAGTGATCGTGATAGCCAATACATAGTAACCAGTAATTGGCAGACCCAAAATAAAGGTTCCATTAATGGCAAAGAATCCATCAGGCAAAACCCCAACCATTTGACGCCCACCTGTATGCCATAATGCCAATGCATAAAGCACAGTGCCAGTTCCTAATGTCGCAATAAAACTATCAATCTTTGCAACTTCGACTAACAAACCATTTAGAAATCCAGATAACATCCCAAGCATAATCACTATGCTCACAGCCACAGGCCATGGTAGGCCATAGATAGTTTGTAATGAGATTGCCAGAATGTGCCAAAGCACAATACCATATCCAACAGTCAAATCTATTCGCCCCGCCGCCATTGGTATCATCGCCCCAAGCGAAAGTAGTGCAATAATTGCCTTATCTGAAATAATGGCACGCAAGTTTAACATTGTCGGAAATGTATTTGGCAACAATATTGAAAATATGATTATTAAAAGAACCGTTAATATCACTAAGCCATAGACTGGTAGTAAACGTATCAAACGTCCACTTAATGAGAGTTTACTTAATTCGGCACGTGTTGGCTCTAAAGCATTAGACTCAAGCGATTGCATTATTTAGTTCCTTTGTTGATCTATGATTTCCAGCAGATGCTGTTTGGATCAGATTTTCTGAAGTTAGTTTTGTATCTTTAAGTTGATCCACGACTTGCCCTTGACTAAAGACAATGGCCCGATGGCAAATCGCAGCAACCTCCTCGAAGTCAGTTGAAACAACTATAATTGCCACCCCTTCCGACAACGCCTTATTCATCAATGCATAAATCTCAGCTTTAGCGCCAACATCAACACCTGCAGTAGGGTCCTCACAAATCAATAGCTTACGGCCCGTAGACAACCATCGTCCCATAACAACTTTTTGTTGGTTCCCCCCCGACAAAGCTTCAATAGCCAATGTGGGATCATTGGGACTTAAACCAAGTTCGCGCCCTATTGCCACGGCCTCATCGGTTTCTCTCTTCACAGATTTAAAAGAAAACGTACCGCGACCTGCAGCAGCAGGGTTCAAAAATGTATTCTCGCGAATGCTTAAATTCATTGCTATAGATTCTTCTGCACGGTCACGTGCGACAAGACCTATACCTGATTTAAGAGCGGCCAAAGGGCTACTTAAGTCTGGGTGTTCATCCTCCAGAAGTACTTGGCCTGTGAACCCTTCCATGCCATACAAGGCTCGCGATACATCCTCATGCCCGGCCCCACGTAAACCCACTAAACCCAGAATCTCATTCTGATACAAATCAAAATTGATAGGGCCCGCAACTCCAGCATGAAGATTGCTAACGGATAAAACCTTATCGCCCAATTTTACGTTTGGCTTAAGCACTTCACGTGTTTTACGGCCAACGATTAAGTTCACCAATTCCTCAGGAGAGGTGTGATCAATACTACGCACACCGACCATTTGACCATCGCGCAAAACAGCAACCCGATCCGCAATTTGAAATATCTCATCTAATCGATGTGAAACATAGATCATACCTACGCCTTGATCACGCAAAGGACGCAATGCTTCAAATAATCGGCTCACTTCATCTGCAGGTAAAGAAGCTGTCGGCTCATCTAAAACGAGGAAATCGCAATCTACAGCTAATGCTCGCGCAATAGCGACTAGAGATTTTTCCGTTCGCGATAAATCTTGTACTCGTGTCGTTGGGTCAAAATCACATTTAACTTTATCTAATGCTTTCTTAGCAAACTCGTTAACCTTACCCCATTTAATAAAACCCTTGTCACGTGAGTATCCTAAAGCAAGCGCTATATTCTCGGCAACGGTCATCCATTCAATCAAGCCTAAGTCTTGGTGGATAAAAGCAACTTTCTGACGCTCGCCAAACCCACTTGTACGATGTTCATACCGCACACCATCAATCGTAACCTGCCCTTCATCGGGCCTATAAATACCGCCAAGCACTTTTATCAATGTTGACTTACCAGCCCCGTTTTCGCCCAGCAAAGCAACAACTTCACCACGCTCAATAGCTAGCGATACAGACTTTAAGGCATAAGTACCGCCAAAGTGTTTCTCAATCGCATTAAAAAACAGACCATTATTCAATCTTTGTTCCACGTTTCCTCCCAGTGTTACGTTCACTTATGCTTAATTTATCAACATCCCCCTCCAAGAGAATTATTGAGTTACCCGTAACATTAGTCTATCATTGATGTGAAAGTCGCACCTGTCAACACAAAATGTTACGGGTAACAAAAACTTAAAAAGCAGAGATTTTTACCTTGAATAACAACAAGATAAGCCTAGAAGAAGTCGCAAAAGCCGCTGGCGTTTCTAAAATGACTGCCAGTCGAGTTATACGTAACAAAGGTAGCTTTTCAGAAAAGACGCGGACAAAGGTGATGGCAGAAGTCGAACGGCTTGGCTATTTACCGAATCGTTTAGCTTCTGTTTTTGCAGGTGACATAAACTCTACATTTGTTGGTGTTTCCATCCCTGATCTCGGCAACGAAGTTTTTGGCTTAATGTTAGAAGGCATAGACCGAAAGCTAGGAGCCTTTTCTCATCAATCAATTTTAGGCATGACACAGCACGCATTAAATCAAGAAGAAGCATGGATAAAAACCGTATTATCATGGCAACCTGCCGGGCTGATTTTAACAGGACGTTCACATACTCAAAAGTCCCAAGCAATGTTAAAAGCTGCAGGCATACCGATTGTAGAGATATGGGACCTTAACTCTTCGCCAATCGATATGTCCGTCGGCATAAACCATTATGATAGTGGTTATGAGATGGGACGTTACTTGGTTGGCAAGGGATATCGTAAGCTTGGATATGTCGGCACATCACACCTAACGGCTAACGCAGCAACAGCTCGAATGAACGGCTTTACAAAAGCAATCGAAGATGCTGGCAGCAGGTTTACAAAACACTTATGCCTTCACGACAACCCAGGATTTTATCCTGGTTTTTACGGCACAGAACAATTATTAGCATCCAGCCCAGATATTGAAGCTATATTCTATCAAAATGACAATATGGCTGTTGGTGGTTTAAACTATTGTGAAACGAAAGGACAGAAAGTTCCTGATGATATTGCCATTGCCGGCTGGGGCGATTTACCTATTTTATCCATTGTTCCTTATAAGATGACAACCGTACGCGTCCCTCACCTTCGTTTAGGGCGGATGGCAGCAGAAGTTCTTTTAGACGCTTTACATGGAAATGCCACACGCAACAGCTATGATGTTGGATTTATCTTAATACCAGGTTCCACAACTTAATTACCTATGCTTCGGTAATAATTTTGGACTACGCATCTAAATCATTTGTGGACTCTAATGTCATCCATCAACATTCCAATCAGGACTAGAACAACGTTGACCATCAATAAAATGACGATCGGGTTGTCTGGCACCGAATAAACCATATAGAAGATCGTTCTTGTGTCCCTCCACTAAAAGTAGTTTGGAGGCAAATAACTTATCTCTTTACTATCTTTAGTATGAAAAAATAATGGCTGACTTTCCTATATATTTCTTCATTGTTCACGAAATGCACGTGTCATACTATCTGTGATCGGTTTTGTTAGATATTGGATGAAAGTACGTTCTGCTGTTTGGATCATGATTTCCGCTGGCATACCTGGGGTCGGGGAAAACCCTGGAACTCTTAATAATTCTTCAGCGGGAATTGAGACGCGCGCTACATAAACCTCAGTTGTTTCCCCACTGGTTTTTTCTGAAATCGTATCCGCTGAGACATAATAAACCTCACCAAAAAGCACAGGTGTTATGCGTTGGTTTAATGCTGTTAGACGCACTGTCGCTTGATAACCATTTTGAACGCTATCAATTTCCGTACGGGGAATTTGAGTTTCAATGATCAGGGGCTGATCTGATGGCAGAATTTCAGCAATTGCCTTACCGCTTTCTATTACACCACCTGCCGTATGATAATATAGCCGTACAACTGTGCCAGATACAGGTGCTGTGATTTCAACGCGGCTTAGAACGTTTTCTGCAGTTCTAAATTGTTCGCGGATACTTTCTAATTCTGCTTGGATCGCCTGAAGCTCATCCAGCGCCGCATTCCGATGCTTACCCAACGTCTGTTCTATCTGCGTGTGATATCTGCGTGAGACTTCTTCAATTTCAGATATTTCTGCTTCAAGTCGCCCTATCTGACCATCAGCTTCGGCAATTGCACGTTTCACAGCATTCAGTTCAACTTTACGCACCAAGCCGCTTTCGAAAAGTTGCTCTTTGTCTATTAATTCTTCAGTCAGTATTTTCTTTTGCTCATTCGCAGACTTGAGTTGGCTAACATAACCCGTGCTACGAATAGCAAGGGCGTCAATATTTCGGTTCAGAAGCGCAATGTCATTATTCAAACCTTGCATGGCCACGTTAAATGCAACCATCTGACCATCCATCATAGTCGCAATTTCATAATCAGATCGCAATGTCATCATGTGGTCTGGAAACACTAATGTCTCGGCGCGTTGATATTCAGCATGAATGCGGGCTTCTGCGACTTGCAGACGAACCTGCCGCAAGAATAACTCACGCTCAGTTGCTAAGGCCGCTGTTTCATCCAGCTGCATCAATGTTTGGCCTTTTTGCACAAGATCACCTTCACTGACGCTGATGCTTTGGATAATGCCACCTTCAAGGTGTTGAATGATTTTATTACGGCCTGTGGCGATAAAGCTGCCTTGGGCAATGACAGCTGCAGCCAAAGGAGCACTGGTTGCCCAGTATCCAAAACCTCCAAAAGACAAGATCAATAACAGTGTCCCGAATATGACGTGTTTCCGTACAGATCGAGGAACGTCATCATACCAATTTATAGGCACTGTATCTGTTGGAACGTTAGCCATTTTCAATACCGCCTTGCGTATCTGAGCCCAGTTCATCATTTCCAGCTGCGCGTTGTGCAAGTTGCTGCAAAACTTGTTGGCGTTGCCCAAACAGGGCAATATTACCGTCGGCCATTAACATGATCTTATCGACCACACGTAACAGTGATGGTTTCTGCGTTATCACAACAACAGTAATGCCGCTTTCTTTTGCATGTTGAATAGCACGCGCTAATGCTTGATCACCCCCCGCGTCGAGATTGGAATTTGGTTCATCAAGAACCAGCAGACGTGGGTTTCCATAAAATGCGCGTGCCAGTGCAATACGTTGCTTTTGCCCGCCTGATAGAGGGGATCCATCTGCCGCGACCATGGTTTCGTACCCATGAGGTAGGTTTGCAATCATTTCATGCACATCGGCCAATTCGGATGCACGGTGAATATCTGCGTCATTTGCATTGGTCCGCATCCGCGCGATGTTGTTTTTGATAGAGCCTGGGAAAAGTTGCACATCTTGTGGAACGTAGCCAATGCTTTCCCCTAATTGCCGTGTGTCCCAATTCCGTAAATCCATTAAATCCAGACGCACATTGCCAGACGTTGGTAATACGGATCCAACCAACATTTTCCCCAGTGTGGTTTTCCCTGCGCCAGAATTGCCAATAATTGCCAAAGACTCCCCTGGAGTTAGGTTGAAACTTAATCCATTTAAGATGACCTGTTTTGTGCCCGCTGGCACATATAAAAGCCGTTCAACATCTAATCGTCCTTCTGGGCGTGGTAAGCGTAATTTTTCAAATTGAACTTTAGAATTATTCATCAACCCAGTGATCCGCCCATAAGCAGCACGGGATAATAAAAACGCGTTCCAGCCTTCGATAGCACCCTCAATAGGTGCCAATGCTCGCCCTGCAATGATTGATGCAGCGATCACCATACCGCCAGTGATTTCGCCATTGATTGCCAAATATGCACCCCATCCCAACATACCAATTTGGGTTAAAAGTCGTGTGGCACGTGAACATGCTGCTGAAACGATGTTACGGTCTTGGGCGCGGACTTGTGCCTTTAGGGACGCAGCCGTGTCATGCCCCCAAATTGTCACTGCTTCGGGAACCATTGCCAAAGCGTTAATAATTTGGCTGTTCCGTGACATTGAATCCAGATGCATATTGGCTTTGCTCTGAGCTACGTTTGCTTCGGCAAATGGTTTGGCTGTCATTTTTTGGTTAATTATGGCGATCACAAATAAAAATAATGCCGTCACAATTACAATGGTTCCTAAGTGCGGATGGACAAGGAAGATTGCTAGAATGAACAAAGGTGCAAAGGGGACATCAAGGAATGAAATTAATGTGCTTGAAACAAGAAAGCCGCGCACTTGCTGTAAATCGCCTAATGTTTGATATTCTCGTCCTCCGCTGTGCAGAGATGCATGTGCTGCTGCACTTAGAATTGGAGCCCCTAATCGGGCAGCGATCTCTACGGCTGATCGCATGAGGATAAAACGTCGTACCGCATCTAAAACGGCTTGCAGTAAAACCGCACCAGCAATCACAATTGTTAGCATGATCAATGTATCAATTGAGCGACTGGTTAAAACGCGATCTGATATTTGGAATAGGTAAATTGGTATTGCTAAGATCAATAAGTTAGTTGCACAGGTTAATACCATCACGAATGCTAGGTTCTTACGAACCGCGCGCATGCCCATTTTTAAACTATCAGAAAACTGATCTGGCCCCATGCGTTTATGGAAGTTAGGTGTTTGCCCGCCGCCACCCCCCGAACCATTACCACCCGTTGTGGGTGGTTTTGCGTTACCATCCTTTAAAATTGGCCCTTTGGTTTGTTCAATCTGAACGCCACCCAAACCAGCGGCTGGTCTCTCATTCTTATCAATACGTTGTTCTGATTCCAGAATAACCTTCGCTTCTGCTGTTTCAGCTGCGTCATGTTCATCGGAGTTGGAAGCTGTTTCTGCGGAGTCATTTTCGCGAGCGTCTAATCGATCTGTCAATTTATTCTCCAAATAATATAATTAGGCCAATACCGTTTGCATGACATCTGGCGTTGTTGCGCCACCATTCATTGTTGGTGTTAAAACTGTTTCTTCGGAAGTTATCGGAGGGCTTTCGGCCATTTCATCGCTTAAAAATACGACGGCTTCGCTTGTTAAATCCGATGTGGAGACGCCAAGAGGAACTGCATCTGTATCAATCAATTCCGCTTGGTAAATTAATGCGTCACTGTACACTTCACCTTGTACCATCACTGTGGAATCCACTCCTTGGTTAACCACTACCGCGGTATTCAAGGTGGCGTTGGAACCCGTTGTAACGGTCACGTCTGCACCCGTTGTATTTTCGAAATCATCAAGTGCGAGGTGAACCTGATCGCTGTCTCCAAGAATATTTGATTGTTCAACCATAGTCATCACAGTTAGGTCGCCATCTATGTATAGAACGCTTAATACATCTACACCTTCAAACATCATATCTTGTGCAACATCAGCCCCGATCGTTTGTGCACCATCAGCCAATTGCTCGGCTGCATTGGCAAATGGATCAGTCATTTCGATATAATTATCCACCCCAACCGAAGTCAAAGACGCGTAATTTAAAAGCAAGTTATCGTTTGTCGAAATATTATCTGGAGCGATACCAGTGTAAGTTACATTATCGCTGTCTAAAACGATGTTAACTTGGTTGATCATGCTAATGTTGATCATGCTTCCGCCTATAATAATAAGGTCGTAACCATATCCAATTTCAAGCAGTAAAGCGGTGTTTAGAATGTTGTTTTCGCCAAGACCGATATAAGTTTCCCAACCAGAAAACTCTATTTCTGCGCGATCAGTATCTGTGATAAAATTATATTGCTGAACCCAATTAATCGCAACAAGGTCGGCATCCACGGTGGTTACAACCCAATGTGTAGGTAAGCTTTTATCTATGGGCTCTGAAGTGGTTTCATCAACAGTGCCTTCTTCTACAGGAGGCGTGGTAAATTCGTGTTTGATCTCTGCCATATTGAAAGCATGAGATACATTTGTTTCGGCTGAGGTCGCTCCATTGTCATGATTGAATAAAATATTAAGTTGGTTGATGATTTCTATGGAAATAACATCTCCCATCACTGAAATAACGGGGGCGTCTAGCCAGTTGGTTGCGAGCGATGTTTGATTGACGATTTGGTTTGCGCCAGACACAATCGCGTGCCCAGGATCCACATCAAAGAAATCTAGTGAGGTGTCCTCTGAAAAGACGGCCTCTAATGGGTTTTCAGTATCTTCATCGGGTGTTTCTTCCTTTTTAAAGATACCTGGTAAAAGGTCTTTTATAATGGGTAAATTTTCTGCCGTTTCCCCATTTATATGAATTCCGTAAGCGGCATCTCCATGCAGTGTCGTAGACGTCAATCCAGATAAAGCTACAGTTTCGAATTCAGAAGCGCGTTCAAGCAATTGAATGGCTTCATCGTGAACAATGGCATCGCTTGATAACAGGTTGGGGACTTCCAAACCATCAATAACAGATGCTATTAAGACCAATTCATTAAGATAGTTCAAAAAATATGATGGATCGGTGAACTCAACCGCACCATCAAAAGTGAGAATATCGTTATCTTCAAGAAATGTTGTCTGATAGACAATCGATACGACAGAGCTTGCAGGTTCAAGGAAGAACTCAAAAGACGTATTATGACCTGAATGCGGATGGGTTAGGTAAAAATCATCGGCTTCTGGAGTTTGAATGTTATTGGTAAAATCATCTGGTCGCGCATAATTATTGTATAAAGAATATGGTGGGTGAAAGTTGCCATCAGAAACCGACGCAGACGCGTAGGGTGATAGACCCGGTTCATACCCTTTTAATGTATAGGGTGCTTTCAAATTTACTGTTATATTATTTAATTCCTCATACTCAGCCTCTTGGCCTTTCAGAGCTTTAAGTCTGTCATAATTGTCGCGAAGTTTGGCATTTTCGATAGCGATATCAAATACACCGACAAAGTGAGCGACAATCTCAGTTGTTGCATCAAACGCCATAATAACCCTCGTTTTAAATATTGGTTACTCGGCCTCAAAATATTTTTTTATTATATAAATCTGCGCGAGATATCCCGCGCAGATCAGTATCTATTTAAAGCGATTAATTACGCACCATCACTATCGTCGCCGATGAATGTAGAGCTCATTGCGCCACCTACCACTGTCATATCAACAGTGTTACCCAACACATTGGCACCCATTACGATGCTTTGATTAAACGCTGTAGTGTCAATAGCTGCTGCAGCAGATGCAAAAGACTCACCAGTCACGAAACCATCGTCACCGTTGTTAGAGCCCCACATTCCTGCAGAACCACCAGCACCACCGTCACCAGTTGTAGCTGAACCACCAGCACCGCCTGTGCCACCGCCAGCATGACCGCCGCCAGCTTGGACTTGGCCGCCATAGCCGTCACCAGCTATTGCACCAGCATGTCCATGACCACCAGCTGCATTATATGCACCAGATGCGGCACCAGCATTGCCACCGTGACCGGTGTTTGCGTTGCCAGCTGAACCATGCCCGTGACCAGCACCTAATGCTCCAGCGATTGCACCAGCGTCGCCGCCGTCATCACCTTCTGCATTTGCTAGTCCTAGACCAAGTAGACCTAAACCAACACCGATTGCGCCAGCGTCTCCGCCTTCGCCACCGTCTGCATCAGCACCCGCTGCTGCAAGTCCAGCACCAATACCAGCACCTACAGATCCAGCGTTTCCGCTATCGCCGCCTTCGGCATTTGCACCAGAAGCAGCACCGCCGACACCGACACCTACGCCAAGTGATCCAGCGTCTCCGCCATCACCACCGCCAGCATATCCATGCCCGCCAGCTGCAAATCCACCAATAGCACCACCGCCATCAGCATCGGCGTCGCCGCCACCATTGCCGCCTTCAGATTCAGCATCAATGCCTTCTTCAGCGTAAGCATGACCACCATTAGCGTTGTTGTTTTGGCTAATTGATCCACCGATCGTTGGGCTGTTTAATGTGTCATTGTCGACAAGGTTGTTCGACATAGCATTCACGATACCATTGTCGTTTCCTTCGCCATCAAGAGCGCCATCAAGGATATCATTTAAGCTTAGGTCATTGCCTGGATCGTAATTCAGGTCACCTTTTGCCATTACAATATCATCAATAGATGCATTCGAAAGATCGATATCAGCGAAATCATCATCCGTTGGCACATAACCATCCAGCCCAACATTGACAGAAACATCGGTTGTTACTGTTGTTGTAACATCCGTGTCATTAGTGGCATTGTTTGTAGCTGCATTGTTTGCTGCGTTATTTGCTTGGTTATCATTATGGTTATGGTTCCCATTATAATTTCCATTAGCATTGCCATTCGCATTACCATTCAGGTTCAAGCTTCCATTACCATTTAGGTTCAGGTTGCCATTGCCGTTATCATTATCGTTGTCATTTTCACTCGAACTATATTGATATTGTCCTTGACCCTGATGTTGGCCTTGGCCCTGATGTTGTCCTTGACCTTGGTGTTGGTCCTGATCTTGATGATCATTATTCCATGGCCAAATATAGTGTTGACGATTAGACATTATTCATACTCCTTATTGTGGTATTTGCCGGACCGCCACTCATTTCAAAAGCAGTCATCGCCCAAATACGTGTTTCAAATTTTAGTGAAAGTTGACTGAGTTCATGCGCATAGGCTGCGATGATCAATCCATATTGAATGCTAAGTTTTTGTCATAAACCCCCTCTCTAAACTTGGCGATTTATGTGGGGATGAAAAAATGACGAACCACATGTGATTCGCACGATTTTCTTGCAACTACTCCCGCAAAGAGCGCCAATTATGTGCTAAATTGTTACGTATTTTAGTCATGCAGAATGACCGTTCCATCAGCATTCCATCATGGGGATGCAAAAAATAGCTGGCCTAAAGGTGTATAAAAAAGAGGAAACTTTACCTAAGGTTAAACCGAGGTTTTTTATGTATTTTAACGGAGTGATATTAACCGAAAGGTTTATATGAAAAGAAACGACTATAGTCCGAATCGAGATCGTATTTGATCAAAAGATTAGTAGTAATAAAAATTACCGCCAAACGTAAACGTGACATATATCAATGTTTTTGTTGAATAATTCTGTTATAGTTGCTGTCTAATATCAATAAAACAACATTTTAGACTACTGACTTTTGTGTTTGGCCGCGTCTTCTAGTTACATATTTCCTTGGTGGGTATGGGTGTGTTTCAAAAATGAAGAAGCAATCTTAATTAGCCAAAAACCATCAGGAGGGAACAGGTGTCGTTATTATGAACGATTCAATAGATGTTATAAATTTGACCAATTACAATGATACGCAAGCCTGCGTTATCTTTATCGGAGACAAAAGATATTTTTCTGAACTTTTAATTCAAACAGTTCAGTCAGAGTTCTCTGACACCGTAATCTTAAGAGTAAACTCTTTTGATGAAATCATTGCTAATAATGAAATTAATAAAAGAAAAATTTTCAGCATTATCATGGAGGAAACACTCACCTTGATATTTGCCGAGCGTTACGATGAAATATGCGCTATTGCCCCCGAAGCAAACATCGCAATTGCATATAAAGACGATACGCTACCGTATAATGTCTTATTAGATTCAGAATGTTTTATGGCATCTTCTGCAATCAGCTTTTTGCCTATGAATGTGAGTTTAGATATTTGGCTTGGAATTATACGTTTGATCCTTTGTGGCCATAAATACTTACCTTGTGATCTGCTAGATAAAATTGTGAAAGACTTTAAAAAAGGTGATCTAAGCTTCGCAAAGATACAGGAAAGTGGTCAGCCCGAATTAAATCTACTTATTGATGATCTGACTGTTCGTGAACAAGAAGTCTTGCGTTCTGTATCCGAAGGTAAGCCAAATAAAGTAATCGCAAATGAATTTGATATATCCGAACATACAGTAAAGTTGCACATTCATCATATCATCGTGAAATTAAACGTGCACAATCGTACTGAAGCTGCGATTTGGTACCTTTCCCAAAATCGAAACACAACCAAACAAGTCATAAAATGACTGACACACCAGAAATATCATTCGATGACTTTTTGCTATTGGTGGGGAAACTAAATTATTCTTGGACGAACACCGAGAGCTTATTGATTCACTTGATTGCAGGCTTATCTGGTGTCGACAAAGAAACCGCAGTTGTTATTTTTTTAACGCTTAATACATCGCGAGCGCGGATGGATTTGGTGCAAAGGTTAGCGAAATTGGAACGTATCGATGTAGCTGAGCGTTCAAGGATATTAAAAACCACAGAACGGATAATGAAACTTTCAGCTCTTCGAAATCGTTATAATCATTGCATATATACTTTTGATCCTGAAAGCGGTCATCATAAGACGATTTTGATGCGTATCGCTGATCGTAAAAACAACATTAAGATGGGGCAAACTGACGAAATTGATGATAACTCTGTTAAAGGGATTAAGGTTGCTATCACTGAGTTGAAATCAATAAACGAAGCGATATGGAAGATCATTAAGGATTTTAGCTATCCAATATAGAGTTTAAATTAAAAAATGACCTAATAATCATCTTTTGCATCCTGAATCGCGAGGTTGCGTCTACACATGACGTCGTCAGGCACCGTTACCACAACCGCCAGTGCATCAACCCAAAGCACCTGCAGCTAGGGTCGCAGGCGGATAACAAGCAGTATGACTGGGACCGTGCGGCGAACGGGATCGACTGGTCGTTGTTGTAAGGACAGGCCTCGGACGTGTCGGAGCTTCGGTGAAGATACGTTCAGGGCAATGCTCACGGGACAAGCCCGTGGCACAGTCTCACCACGTCAGAGTGATGAAATCACGCCATACCAGCTCGGGGGCGATTCTAGGGGCCATTTGTGCCTTCTACTAGGAGACAGGATCAATGAAAGAACGGAGGTGTTTCTGGAAATATGGATGGCCAAAAGGTTTTGCCTTTTTAGTGTATAATACGTAGGTTCAATCTATAAAATCGATACTTATTGAAGCATCAAGTAAGCTTTCCATACCAATCATTATTTCAATGAAGTCTTTACACACTCAAACAACGTAGACAAACTACCTAGAATAATACGTTTGAAATTATGCGACCAGAATAGGGCTATTTTTAATGAGAATACTATTAGCAGATGATCACGATCTAGTTCGAGAAACCCTTTCTGCTTTTTTGGAAAAAGAAGACGGTTTTACAGTCGCACAAGCAAATGACATCACACAAACCAAGCGTTCTATAGAGACACACGAACCGTTCGATTTAGTTCTCCTTGATTACGAAATGCCTGGAATGAATGGCTTAGATGGCCTGAAAAACATTATGGAACTTGCGGGCCGAAAGCCCGTTGCGATTATTTCAGGAACAGCGAACAAAAATATAGCAGAAAAAGCGTTAGAGTTAGGTGCCGCTGGTTTTTTACCAAAATCCATGGCTGCGTCATCTTTAGTCAATGCTGTAAAGTTTATGGCTATGGGGGAGAAATACGCCCCTCTTGATTTCATGACTAGTGAAGATGAATCGTCAGATCATCCTCTTAAAAAGCAGCTCAGCGATCGTGAGCTACAAGTTTTATCAGGATTGTGCCGTGGTTTAGCAAATAAGGAAATTGCACGTGAAGTCGAATTACAAGAAGTTACAGTCAAACTACACGTTAAAACTTTATGTCGCAAATTAGATGCAAAAAACCGCACACATGCTGCGATGATTGCAAAAGATGCTGGCCTCTTTTGACCAGCATCCCATTCAATTAGAGTTGCAAACCATCAGAAATCTGAAGCATGAAGTCTGCTCCAAGCCCCTGACTATCGATTAAGTCAATTTCACAAGTTCCAATATTGATAGAAATTGTGCCATCTTCACCTTGGGTCGCATTTTCCGAAAGCCAATCTAAAGTGCTTAATCCATCTACATTCAAATCAAGTAAACGTAAGTCCAATCGGTCTTGCTCTAAGCCAGTTCGTGTGAAATCAGTTATCGTATCCGTGTAATAATCATCATCCTCTGATCGAAATACAAACCAATCTGAACCTGCCCCACCAGTAATTTGATCAGCTCCACGACCACTGATTACTTTATCATCACCTTCACCAGCATCGATAACATCATCGCCTTTACCAGCATTAATGTAATCCTTACCAGCATCACCAAAAATAAAGTCATCACCAGATCCACCGTAAAGTTTGTCACTTCCAGCACCACCAAAGAGTTCGTCGGCTCCACTACCACCTTTTAGTGTATCTTTGGCTCCGCCACCTATTAAGATGTCGTCTCCTGATCCGCCATCTAACAAATCTTGGCCCGTGCCACCTTCTAAATTGTCATTTCCAGATCCGCCGTAAAGCGAATTATTACCCTCGCTATCAGTCAGCCTGTCGTTACCAGTGCTTCCTTTAAGTTCGTCATTACCAGAACCACCGATCAAGATATCATCCCCAACACCGCCGAACAACTTATCATCACCAGACCCGCCATCAAGAGTATCGGCACCCGCACCACCACTTAGATTATCTTCGTCAGCACCACCATCTAGTATGTCATCACCAGAGCCTCCGACAAGCTCATCACGACCCAAACCACCATAGATAGCATCATCTTGACCTCCACCGTTCAGGTCATCAAAACCTTCGCCACCATAGAGGACATCATTACCTGACCCTCCCGATAATACGTCACCACCAGTACCGCCATCCAAGATATCATGACCCGCTGACCCGCTAATTGAATCAGCACCTTCGCCACCATAGATAATATCATCATCTTCAGGAAGAATATTACCGTATTGATCATATCTGACGCCATTCACATCGTAATGTGAAACCAAGCCATTATCGATAAAATTCACGCCCGAACCGCCATAAATAACATCATGGCCTTCACCACCAATCAATAGGTCACCATTTTGGCCACCTTCGATTAAGTCATCGCCAGTGCCACCATCAACACTATCTGCACCTTGACCACCTATCAATAAATCGCTCCCCTCGTTCCCTTGGATTGTGTCATCACCTAGACCTCCATTAATAGTGTCATTGCCAGCAAGATGTTCGTCGAATTGCAAAGCTCCTTCTGCGAGGAATAAAGCGCTATCGTAAAGACCATCACCCTCATCAGCGATAACAATTCTAATAATTGTAAGCTCACCTGGCACCAATGGGATCGTTACAGTTAGACCTGTCACAACACCGTCAAATTGAGTATTCAGTACATCGTTGTTATGGTGATTTTCTGTATACCCAGAGTTTGCAGCACCATTATCAACGTCAATAACGCCGTTTGTCGTTCCATCGATAGGGCAGAGAACGCCATTAACAAATACCCCTGCAAGATCACTAAACCCAGCATTCACGTACTCGGGAAACTCTTCGGATGCAAAAGAAAGAACAAGCGTAACTTGTTCTAAACCACTTGGTGCTTCAAATGAAAACTCTAAACCTGCAGCATCGTTGAGGCCTTGCAAAGGCGTATTATATTGATCTAACCCAACGTCTCCAGAGCCACCAAAATCTGTAGTCATATTGCTAGATGTATTTGGGTTATTAGAATCTGATGTTGTCGTACCTGAGGCATTACCTGTAGACAGGATAAGTCCTGTATCGCCTGGCACAACATTTGGCGCTACAGTTGCGCCATCTGAATATGTTTGAACCTGCTGTGATGATCCGATTAAATTGGCACTTACAATTTCAACAGCACCACCCGTCAACATTTCAGCCGCATTTACAGCAGTCACATCAGAATAACTTAAATTGCCACCCGAACCGCTTTGCGTACTATCATATGCCACTGTATCAGGCATAACTTCTGAGGTTTGCTCGGGAACGCCGTCCCCGATAAGAAGATCATTACCACCTCCACCATTTATAATATCGTTTGAGCCAAAGCCGGTCACAATATCCGCCCCTTGAGTGCCTTGTAAGGCATCTCCTGCGGCAGTTCCATTTATCTCTACCATTGTATTTCCTTTATTAATTAAGTGAGTTTACCAACCGATTCCTGAATAAGCTGTTGTTTGAGGTACGTCTGAAAATAGGCGTACAACATCGATGACAGGTGTATTCCCAGCCGTTAGAACAGCATCTTGATAAAGCTCATTGTTATGCGTAATGATCAAAGCATCTGATTGTTCAACAACGTCGGAAACATCGTCTCGCAACATCTTTGGTAAATCTTCTGCAAGAGCCTGCAAGCCAGAGCTGCCATGCCTTACATATGCAAGTTGACCAGCCAAAGGCGTATCAACGGTGATCGCAGCGTCATGAATAGTAACTTTAACGCCATCAGCATTTAAGGCCGCTATAACCTCAAGAATTGGACTTTCACGTAGATCGTCCGTACCAGGTTTGAATGCCAAACCAAGAATACCGACTTTACGCGCACCAGTCTCTTTTGCCATCCTCAAAGCTTCTGCAATTTGAGTATCATTCGATTTTCCCAAACTGTTAATCATTGGCAAATCAACGCCCAAATGTTGCGCAATATGTGCAACTGCACGCACTTCTTTTGGAAGGCATGAACCACCAAACGCAAACCCAGGTTTCAGGTAATACGGTGACAGATTAAGCTTCGTATCTTGCACGAAGACATCCATGACTGCGTGACTGTCAACGCCAAGTGGTTTGCAAAGTCTCCCGACTTCATTTGCAAAACATACCTTGGTCGCGTGCCATACGTTATCTACGTATTTTACCATCTCAGCCGTTTCTACAGAGGTGATGATTGGTTTTTCATCAACGGCTTCATAGATGCGAGATAGGATACGAGCAGATTTAGGATCATCAGCACCAATAACCGTTTTTGGCGGTGCATAAAAATCCTCAACGGCAACGCCTTCGCGCAAGAACTCTGGGTTAAAGCATACGCCAAAATCAACGCCAGCTTTCAACCCTGAAACTTCCTCAATAATCGGGGCCATAAAACCCATAGTGACGCCTGGAGGGATTGAGCATCTCATAACAATTACATGGAAGTCGTTTTTTAATTTAATGCCTTCACCAATAGAGCGAGCGGCCGCATCAATATAAGAATAATCACACCCACCATCCGCCGCAGTTGGCGTGCCAACCGACACGAACGTAACATCAGTATCAATAACGGCTTGCCTAAGATCATTCGTTGCAGAAACCAAACCTTCGGTAAGGCCTTCGTGCAACAGTTTACCTAGGTCTTTTTCATGAATAGGTGAAACACCATTGGCGATGCAATCGACCTTATCCATATCGATATCCACACCGATAACTTGATGTCCTAGACTGGATAGGCATGCGGTAGAAACCGCTCCTACGTATCCTAGTCCAACAACACTAATGGAGGGTTTTTCTTCGACAAGGCGTAGTGGTTGCGCAGTCGCGAACAGTCTTTGGTTGGCAGCATTATCAAGCATTTTATTATCCTTCATTTTCTTAAGATGAAGGTAACTAATTGTTTTAATATATTCTTTGTCTGGCTCGTATAGTTTTTAAATACTTCGCAGTAGATCACTATCCTTTTGGTTAGTAATGGCTACACATATGGAAGGACAAAAAACAACGGCCCCGAAGGGCCGTTAAAGTTGGTGTGAGAGTGTATGTTCTTTTTATAATTATGCTGCTGTATCTCGGGCATAGATATCTTCATATCTCACAATATCATCTTCGCCTAAGTATGCGCCTGTTTGAACTTCGATCAGGTGTAAAGGCACTTTCCCCGGGTTTTCCATCCGGTGAATTGCACCAAGTGGAATATAAATTGATTCATTTTCTGACACTAATTTTATGTCTTCATTCACTGTGACATTTGCTGATCCCTGTACAACGATCCAATGCTCTGATCTATGTACATGGCTTTGTAATGAAAGTGCGGCACCTGGTTGCACAACAATCCGTTTAACTTGAAATCTTTCACCTAGCGAAAGTGTTTCAAAATACCCCCATGGGCGATGATCACGTGGGAATGTCTCTGCTTGTTTTGCTTTCTTAATTTTTAGTTTTTGAACCGCATTTTTTACATTTTCTGATTGGCTAATATCTGCGACCAAAACGGCGTCGCCCATTGCAATCGCCGTAATGTTTTTCAACCCAAGGCCAATCAACTCTACACCGTCAGTTTCAGATCTGAGCAATGTGTTTTCACAATCAATTGCAGTCGTTGAGCCGTTTTCAACGACACCATTTTCATCGGCGTCGCCTTCTTCCCATACAGAACTCCAGCTGCCCATATCGCTCCACCCGCAATCCATTGGCACAACAGATAATGTTTCGCACAACTCCATAATTGCGTAATCTATAGAAATTTCCTCTGCGGATTTATATGCTTCTTGGCCTAGGCGGAAGAAACCTAAATCTTTTACACCGCTTGATACAGCTCGACGACAAGGCATCATCAATTTCGGAGCAAGCACCTCAAAGGCCTCGAGGATATCAGCAACCTTAAACATGAAAATTCCCGCATTCCAAAGGTAGCGACCAGAGTCTACATAAATTTCTGCATTCTCAGTATTTGGCTTTTCAACAAAAGCACTTAAAGGCAATGCAGATGCATGTTCATACCCAATTCTATCGGCAACTTCTAAATAGCCATAACCAATCTCTGCGCGGGTTGGCTTAATTCCAAATGTTACCAATTTACCAGCTTGTGCTGCTGAATAAGCCGTTTCAATTGCCATAGAAAACGCATGTGTGTCTTTAATCAAATGATCAGATGGCATAGCTAGCATGACCGCATCTGGCTGATTTTCAAGTTTAAGGGCCGCCGACAATATAGCAGGTGCTGTATTACGACCTTCTGGCTCAATAATAATAGAAGGGTTCGTTACACCAACGCCTTCTGCTTGTTCTTGTACCGTAAAACGGTAATCAGAATTCGTCATTAGAATTGGTGCTTCAAACCTATCATCTTGAACACGCTTTAACGTTTCTTGGAACAGGCTTGTATCACCAGACAGATTTGCAAATTGCTTTGGATAGCTTTTGCGTGACAAAGGCCACAACCTTGTTCCGCTACCACCACATAGGATTACTGGGTAAATCATTTTATTTTCTCCTTACACTTCTCACTTTGTAAGTTTGTTATAGATGACATCATGAAGAGGTGCGGGCGTGCAAGAGAACAGTAATGGGCTCAACAGATCAGGCCGTATATCCCAAAGTATACATACTGCGTGTTTACAAAATTATAGGCATTGGCAGTAAACCAATATAGATTGCCAAACCTGCAACAAAAGCACAGACCGTTGTTATCAATTGAAACTTCGCAGTCCAGTTTTGAACACTTTCAAGTAAGCCAACACCATCACCTGCAGATTGATTTCCACGGTTTGACCATTTTTGCTTACTCAAATGAAAGATCATAAACACTTTCACACAAGCATTAATGACTTGGTTAAAGTAAAGAATAAAAGGCCAACTTAAATCTGTACTGCGAGCATATCTGAATAAAAACAAACACAGAATTGTGCGCGAGAGCACAATCCAGATGAGGCAATGTAGCAAATACATCGGCTCAATGAACAACGTCAAAATAGCGAGTGTCGGACTGACCAACATTGTCCACATTGCAATACGTTGATCCACAATACACCACCAAATAAACGGTTTAACTTGGCGCGGCCCAAGCGCAATCGCACGAGAACCATTACGCAACATATTACCTGACCAACGACGAAAGTTTTGCACCATTCGTCCAGTACCAGAGCCTTCAATCTGTTCAATAGTATAAACGCATGCGTCAGGCACATACGTCATTTTCGCACTGCGCGTTAGCAAATGATACCACGTACTTTTATCGTCACCGGACAGGAAACGGAAACGCCCCCACAACCAATGATCCAAATGATCTGCCTCGATGGTGCGGATAAATTTTTCGTCAACAATATGTTGCGCCCGAAAAACACTCATGCGCCCAGTTAAAGTCAATACCTTGTCAGACATAGCATGGCTTTGCATTGCCAAGCGTCTTTGGGCAAACCGCATAGACAACCAACTTTGTATCCATTGCGGCCCATAACAAATCACTTCTTCGTTTGTGGTTAAAGCTTGCAACTCGGGATCAGCTCCAAACATGGAACAGGTTTTTTCCAAAACGTCGTTTCCATAAACTGCATCACCATCCATGAAGATTACCAAGTCATCAGGGGCAATGATAGATCGGTTCATAGCACGTAATATCATCCCAATTGCCATACGCTTACCTGGTTGATTTTGACGCAAGAAAACTAGATCTGCGTCTAAATCAGCCGCATGTGTTCGTACAAAATCTGTGATAATTTCTTCATCGTAACTAGATCCAGTCCCAATCCATAAGGTCGTCGCAATACCTTCGCGTCTGATCTGACTGATTATAGAGCCAATCACACGGCGCGTAATGGCTGGCTCTTCATAATAAGTCGTCATTTGAATGTGTAATCGACCAGGGCGCCAGCCTGCCTGCCAAACCAAATTTGCACGATAACGCATTTTTGGCCATTTATAGGCAGAATAGATTTCTGCACGCACAGCGTGTGTGAACCACCAGCCAAACCTCCAAAGCCCCAATGTACCTAATGTAATAGAGACCGATAAAACATCTGGTTCAAAAAAACCATTCGGCAAATATACAAGTGCTGCCGCAAGTGCAGTGAACAATACTAAGAATTGCACCAAAAATTGCGGCGTCCATTTCTGCAATCCTTTTGGCATTGGCCCAGCTAACGTTTCCAACCACTGATCCAAATGTTTTTCGAATGCATAAAGCGTATCAGGTGCTTTCATTATCGCCACTCCCTGTAAAATCAAAAAAGAGCTTACGGTGAAGTCGAATACCAGCGGGCGCATTATGCCGAAACCATTTGCGTGTTTTCTTCAACCCAGAATCATCTGCTTTAATCGTTATAACCATCCCAAATTTATCAGGCTGAACTTCATCACTACCTGCTTGCAAATCTATTATTGTACCTGTGATAGATTTCGATTGCCCACGGAACGAATATGAAACGGTTGCCGGCATTCCGATATACACACTACTCACCATACGGTCGTCCAACCAACCAATGGCAACACGCGGCGTATTTTCTTCTACTTCGACAACAGTTTCTGAACGACTTGCGAAGCTACCTTGAAGAACGGGAACAGAAGACACGATACCATCTGTACGTGCAATGACATGCAGTTCATCAGCAGCAGCTTTCTTATTGCTTAAATCTCGTTTCCAGCGCCGTAAATCCAAATAATATTCATCCACTCGCCGTTGCAAAGCTTGTCGAATATCATGATAACTCCCCGGTTGAAGCATCTGTCCTTCATCAAAACGCTTCACAATATCCCATGCTTTTTGAACGTCTTGTGGATAATCATCATACAGATGCTCCGATTGATCCCAAGGATACCATAGGTAATAAAAAGCATCCCAATAAGGCTGCCTAAACTCATCCAACCTTGCAATATGTTTATCCAATTGCACCTGAGCTTGGTTTAAGCGTCGTTCGGCAATTCGTATCTCTGTGCGCACCTCTTCAACCTGACCTTCACGATCTGGGTCTTCCAAGCGTACCAGGATATCTCCAGCGGAAACATTATCCCCTTCTTTGACTAATATTTTTTGGATATATGCAGATTCAGGAGCTTGATAGGTAATGATAGGCGCAACAAAACGCCCATGATCAAGTTCTAACACTGAAAGGCGTTTCCATATCTGGTTTCCAACAAATCCGAATAAAAACACAGCCAATGAAATGTAAAAAACAACATTCCAAATAATACGTAATATCCGAGGCCTAGTCTTAGCCATACCTGATGCCATTTCTCTTTCGGTTTCTCCCATGGGAACCAAATCAACGGGCGTATCAAGGCTTGTAATCATTTCCGAAGTAGAAACCATACGGCCAGTCAAAATACCTTTATAAAACATCGAAAGTGTTTCACGCTGGCGAACTGTTAGATTGGTGAATGAGAAACCGCCTTCCTCGTCCAGAGGTATGACATCAATAGGGAATTTTATATCAATCCCTTGAAATGGAACAGACAGATATAAACCTTCGGGTAAATCACCTTCAAATCCATCAAGGATAAAACCAGTCAATGACCAACGGTCAATTGTATGTGTTTGCCCATCCGGTGCATGTAAATACAACGGGGCTGTAACCCTAAAAGATAGGTCGGGCATTGGACATTCATGGCGAATGTTCATAGGCCGTCTCCTGCATACATTTTATACTGGTTACCCAGTATCTCTCACTTTTAAAATGTACATGGAATCACAATTGAGAGCTTTAGCCCAAGAGGGCAGGCAGAATCTAATACGTATAGGCCTGTATCCAAAAGGATATATGACTTAGAGCGCCTTTAGTTGTTCGAAGGTAATACGCCAAATATCTGAAAGATTAGAATGTTCCGATATGATTGCATCTTTGGCATTTGTTTTTGCAGCATCTTCAATGACACGTAAACTATCCTGCAGACATTCTGCACCTAAAACCCCAGAAGAACCTACAGATTTATGTGTAGCAGCCGCCAGTTCATTATAATCACTCGCATCAATAAGTTGAGGTATTGACTTGATGAGTCCATCAATTTCAATTTGGAAATCATTTAATATATTCTTAAACTTTTCATCACCAAGTGCATCTTTGACTTCCGATACTATATTAGAATTCAGATAGTATGGCGCATTTTCTTGACCAGCTATAGATCGCCCTCTTGATTTTGCAGTCAGTAAGCCTTCAATATTAAAGGCCAAAATTTCATGCGATATAGGCTTGCAAAGGCACGCATCCATTCCTGCCGTAATAAATTTTTCGTGCTCTCTTGGCAAAGCATGCGCCGTTAAGCCTAAAATTGGAACTTCAGCCGACAAACCACCAGAATTGCGGATTTCTTTTGTCGCATCGATACCATTCATTACAGGCATACTCACATCCATCAAGATGAGATCGTATTTTTGTTCCTCCGCCATTTGAACAGCTTCTAAACCGTTCGTCGCCTCAGTGATTATAACCCCATCTTTTTCCAACATCTCACGAACGATATGCCTGTTGATATCATTATCTTCCACAAGAAGAATCCTACGCGCTTTTAGTATTTTAGGGTCATAACTTGTCGGTATAATCTCAATGATCTCTTTCACTTTATCATCCAAAAGCAATGGAACAACGACAGTGAACTTTGTCCCATTTCCAAGAGAGCTTTCAAGAGATATTTCACCACCCATTAAATCAACAATGCGTTTACAGATAGCAAGCCCAAGGCCCACACCAGATGCCATACGATCATAGGATTTATCTTGCGTATAAAACTCTTCGAAAACATGCTCTATATTATCTTCGGAAATACCTATTCCTGTATCCGATACTGAAAAGACAAGTTCTAATCCAGATGTAACATGAGCTTTCACTTTGACCTGTCCACCAGTTGTAAACTTAAGTGCATTTCCGATCAGGTTATAAGCAATTTGCCGTAAACGATGATCATCCATCCAGACATTTCGATCAGGCATGTTTCCAAGTTCTAAACTTAATTGGTTTTTCTTTGAATATGCCGTCGTTTGGTTTGTCGTAATGATATTTTCAAAAAACTTTTTAAGATCAAATGACTTTGGCGATAAATCCATCTTAGCTGCATCCAATCGGGACACGTCCAAAACATCATTCACATGATGTAAAAGAATATCACTAGAATTTTTAGCTAAGCCTATATATTCAGTCTGCTTTTTCGAAAGCCTCGTCTCCTGCAATAACTCAATTGTTCCAAACAACCCATTCAATGGTGTGCGCATTTCATGACTCATTACAGCGAGAAAGTTTGATTTTGCTTTATCAGCATCCAATGCTTTATCGCGCGCAATGCGTAATTCTTCTTCTGCAGCAAGACGGTCTGTAATGTCGCGAATATAGGCCACGAAAATTGAACCGTTCTCATCCTCTGCGTGCCCGATAGCAATTTCAATTTGAAACTCTTCACCACTTTTACGTAATGCTGTAATTTCGATCCGCCCTTGACCAACCAGCTTAGGAGACTTGGTATCATTAAAGCGCTTCATACCAGCATGGTGGGCTTCATGGTATTGCGGGGGGATAATCAGATCCGCCATTTGAGCACCAACTGCTTCAGTCGCTGAATATCCAAATACAGTTTCTGCTGCTTCATTGAATTCCATGATCTCACCATTTGTATTCGCAACCACAATTGCATCAAGGGATGTGTCAAAACTGGATTTCAAACGTGTACTCGCCCGTTCAATGGCGGCTGAAACTTCTTGTGATTTTTTATGCTGTCGAAAAAGGAAGTACGAAATAATGACCAACAAACCAATCAATGCCGCAGAAACGACAGCAGCAATAACTAGCAAGTCAGTAAAATCTGCTCTTTCTGCATCAGTCTCTTCTGCGTTCAACCGAATACCTGTCAAAGCAATATCGTGTGCTATACCTCGAACTTTTCGAAGTTCTTTCAGAACATCTGGGATTTTTGTGAGAAGCACATCATCACTAGAATCTATCGGTTCTACTAATTTTTTAGTGCAAAACTCTAGCATCTTAAGATATTTTAAAAACTGCTGATCTTCACGCATAGCTTGAAAAACACTGCTTTGGCGCAATTGGGACACACGGCTGTATAAGTTATTGAAACGCCGTCTCACATCTTTTAGCTGCGAAGGATCTTCCCCAACCAAAGATGCTGCATCAGATAATAAGAGAACCTCGACCTCAACCTGAGAAAGCGTCCAAGATAAATTGTCATTGGGCGCTTCACGTAAATCAGCCAAACGTGTCGTAATATTTTGGAACAAAACCAGTAGAACAATCAAACCAATAGCAATTACGCTTAAAGGCAACACACGTCTAAATAGAGAGTGCCTGACATTCATATTTGGATGTTCCATCTGCTGTTATTTAACAGATGTTAAGCGGTCTAATTGCCAAATGGAACGAGAATAAATCACTTCTGTACGATATTTTGAGTTCTGATCATATGGATACACAACCCATAAAGGCCCCTTATCTCGTGCTGACATTGTTTCACCATCCAGATGGTATGCAACTATAGGGGCATCCTCATTCGCAGTATCTGCTGGAATATCTACTTTATAATCGTTTAAAGCAATTGCGTGAATAAGCGAGCCAGATGCACCTGCATAATCTAATACGGCCTTTAAGCTCACACCTGTAAACTCAGCAACTTTATCTAACCAGATGGTATTCGTTTTAAAGCTCGTAACAGGCATAGCCTGAAGCATTGCTAAATCCAATTCTAAACGACCATCATCCGTATTTGTATTCGCAATCTCACCAGAAAGCGTTAAAAGTACTTCCCCAGAAGGGCGCGGCATTTCATCGGCAAATACATTTGATTGGCTAAGAGCCAAAAATGTTACGGTACAAAGAATCTTCTTAAAAACTGTCATAGTAACCATCTCTCACTTGGTTTGGATTTCTTTGTAACTACCATCCAATTGTAAACATTATAATTGCGCAGCAGTATAGGCGACTATACCAAAGTATAGTCGTCCTATCCTTTAGTCTTAAAATTTTAATTTATTAAGTGTGCAGACAGGTTTTGGCTGGATTTAGCGCCCTTCAATCTAAGCTTCATCTTTTTCACTACAGAAACACCTAGCCCTTCTAAAGATGCTGACCAAATATCTGATTGTAGTTCCAAAGGGACACGATTTGACTTTCGTAATTTTATGCGCGTTTTCTCATTCTCTTGGCTATAAAGTTCAACCTCTACTTCTTTCAGATTCGCACTGTCAGTAATGATTTGAAGAATTAAAACTTCTGAAATGTTCACAGACAGCGAAACAGACTGCCAACCTGAATTGGCTGTACCCTTAAATATTTCTACAGGTTTGTCATCGTCAGATAGTCGTAACGCTCCTAAGATTTGTCTTAAGCTATGCGTATCAGATAGGTTCTGTGTATATGGCACTTCCCAGATAACAGTATGATAAGTGCCTTTCTGGAAAGCATCACTTAAGATAAGTGCTTCTATAGCACTGATAATCCCGCCACCAGAAACAGAGTAATTATCAACCTCTGAATTAAGTGCAAATGATAAGGCATCACTAAAGCGGTATACATCGCGTCCATAGCGGTTTGAAAAACTGGTTCCAGCAAGAGCAACTTTTTGTGCATCATCGGATAAATCTGATAACAAATCAGATGCGTTCCCTTTTTGGGTAAAACTCGCCGACATTACGCCCTCAGGCTTGAGCGTAGTTTTGCATGTTTTATCTACAACAGCTGTAAGAGATCCTTTCTCAGAATACAGTTCTAAAAACTTCAAACCAAGGAATTTTTTTTCAAGATCATCAAGCTTTCCAATCTGTTGTATTAAACTGAAAGCAGCAAAAGCAGCACCCTTAGGCGTCCAGTGTGTATCACGCGAAAAATATGCGCCTTGCCCCAATGATGCTTTCATTGGGGATAATAGATCGGCTGCAAAAACGCCTGTTGCAGAAATACTTTTCAAGTATGATTGAAAGCTCGCAGTCGCTTTCTCTCGGTCATAACCATCAATTGATACATCCATGAATAACGGGCGCGGAGGAGGCACAGCTAATACGAGCTTTACGCCACGGTCTTGAAACGCCTCCGCTATTTTAGTCATAAGAGCGCTTGCTTCTGCATTAAACTCAAAATCGTTAACCAGTTGATCATTCGCAATAATCCATCCCTGGTCCATATCCGAATAAAACGGCCCTTTCTTTTGATATTTTTTAGGAAGCGCCTCAATCTTCATTAATGCATCACAATATGGCGCAGCCTGCACAATTGGTGCACATATAGCGGTTGATAGTATCGCAGTTAAAATTAGCTGTCTCATTTTGGTAAATCCTGTGTTGTATATCGTTCTGGAATTTCCCAGATGATCAGTTTTGGAGGGGTGTTTTCGAAAGTGTCTGATTTCAAATAATCACGCATTGGGGCGAAGGGTCCCTTTCCTTCTTGCGACATATTTAAAATATCAACGGATAAAGCTTGCTTAAGAAAACCTTCAAAATGCCAATCAGATTTAGCACTAAAGCTGGTTCCAACAAGTACGACGTCTATTGCAGTATTACCAAAAAGACTGGCATTATTTTGCACGGTGGTTTCAAAGCGCTCGATCGTATTTTGAGCTGGGCCAACATAGGGTCGCAAAAAACCCGTTGGTACATACTTCAATAAGTCGCCGTCAAAAATTTTAGTATCAATCTGCTTCGTTTTCACTTGAACTAGGTCAAACGCCCCTGGCTGAATGTAGTCAGCTATATGTCTCGCCACAGTTTTCGCGCCAAACGGTGACCAATGTGTATCGTCACGCATGAAAACATCCGCAATAGATTTATTGCGCTCCAACGGAGACAATCCAGATATCGTAGCAATCTTATTGTCGTTCAGCTTAGATATTAATGTATAATATCTGTTCGAAACCTCTTCACCACGAACATGCTTTAGCTTTTCTTCGTAAACACGCGCCTTATCTGGAACGATTACAGGTATTAGTTTAATTTCGCGATCTTGCAACTCTGCATATACGTTTATAATTTCTTGAACTGACGCATCCAAATTTGAAACCTGATCAGGTTCATAAGACAATTCTTCTGTTGTAAAGAGCCAATCATCACGACCAACAATTGCACCATTAGAAGCTTGACCTAGAATCGCATATTTAAACGCACCCCAAATATTTACGGATGACTGGCGTAAAGGATTAGAAGCACTAAAACCATCTTCATATAAACCCTGAAGTTTTCCTGTAAGAACCGATGCGCTCCCATGCGGTTTCATATTTTCATGACTAAACAAACCTAACGTTACGACCCCAATTAAAAAGGCACTACAGAAAGCTTGTTGATATTTATTTTTTAAACGATCCATATCATTTCCCCTAAAACTGGAAATACAAAAAAGGTGAATAAGATTGTGCAAACATCGAAGACGTTGCGATTGCAAATAGTGCGGCGGTTGATCCCAGTCGCAAGGATTGCGGTGTATTATGCATAATACTTTTAATTGCAGGACCCCAAACACTTATCATGCCACCAATTAACAACATACAAATCTCTGTTGGTTGAATTTGCCAAACTTGATCAAGAGAAACAGCCCACCCGTTCAACCCAATCATTCCACTGTACATTGTTAAGGCATCCTCGATTGTCGCTGCGCGAAATACGACCCAACCAAGGATCACAATCAAAGCCGTCATTGGCCAAGCTAAAAAACGCGGCCACATAGGCGCGCCTGTTTTCACACCAAGCATACGTTCGATAGCAAGCCATAATCCATGCCATGCACCCCAGACAAGGAATGTCCAATTTGCGCCATGCCAAAACCCACCCAAGACCATCGTCAACATGAGATTGATATACGTACGCACTTTTCCTTTACGGTTTCCACCCAAAGGCACATATAAATAGTCCCGCAACCAATGTGACAGGCTGATGTGCCACCGGCGCCAAAACTCTGTAATAGACAGGCTCACATAAGGGGCATTAAAGTTTTCAATGAATTTGAAACCAATCATCAGTCCCAAACCAATTGCCATTGCAGAATATCCTGCAAAATCGAACAACAGTTGAATAGAGTATGCGACAGCACCCAACCACGCTTCTGCTCCAGTTGGCGCAGATAAATTGAACATGCGATCGGCTAATGGCGCGACATTATCCGCTATCAAACATTTCATTGCCAAGCCTTGGGTAAATCGCACAATACCTTGCGTAAATTTTTCCACTGTGTGGGTGCGGGTTTCAAACTGATCTGCTAGATCTTTATACCGCAAAACTGGACCCGCAATTAGCTGTGGGAACAATGAGCCAAAGGCTAAAAAATCAACTAAGCGGCGTGCGGGTGGTGCATCCTCTCTAGAAACATCAATGATGTAACTAATCGATTGGAATGTATGAAAGCTGATCCCAATTGGTAATATAATTGCGGGAATGCTCATCGAACCGCCACCAAGCGCCAGAGACAAGTCACTAAGTCCAGACATAAAAAACATTGTATATTTGAAATATCCAAGGACGATTAAATCAAAAGTCACACCAATGCGAACAGCCCATTTTTTCTTCACCTCAGTCTTCGCATTATATGCAATTTGGGCAGCAAAATAACTTAGCAATGATATGCCAAAGATTAACACTAAGTAATCAACACGCCACCAGCCATAGAATGCATAACTACCTAACAGAATAGCCCATGATTTCCCTTGTTTCGGAGTGCAATAATAAACAATTAAAAATAGCGGTAGAAACCCAAAGATAAAAATCGAACTGGAAAAAATCATATCGACCTCCTATTCAGCGTTCGCGCCAAAACGATCTTCGATCATACGAACACCGCTGGCATCAGCGAAAAAGGTTACATTTTGCCCACGGCGCAATGCGACATCAAACTTAGCCATGAGACTTTTGTCTTTTGCGTTAAACACACCTAATTCAATTGCAATTGGATTCACCGCACGCTGGCCTGAAGATGATGTAGCTATATTGGAAATCACATTCATAGACCCATCAGCCACCCCAAGAGTTAAAGGTTGGTCAGAACCGTTCAAAAGCGTCAAAGTGACCTTTGCAGGATCACCCGGCGCCTCTTCTTGAATAACAACAACAGAACTATCTGCCTTCTTTAAAAGGCTATAGAATGAACCCATAGGAACGTTATCTAGTCGGCTCGACGATACTGGTACATATGCACCCGCTTCATCTGCCCTCATCCTAAAAGCCTTGCCTGCAAACTGGACAGCTTCATCTGCATCAAACCCAATGAAGCGCACAAAACTTGCATCACTCGGAGGAGCCGCTGCATATAATGCTTCATCATTAGCCAATGCTTTAAACGGTGTTACCAAAGTCAAAACGCAACAAATAGTGATCATAATATTTTTCATACCTAAACTCCTAGAAATAGCGGGTAGCGCGCAAATAAATGCGCTTTGATGACGATTTGTTTTGATATGCTGAACCAGCTTGAAACACGCCAATACCGAACTCAACTTTCGCCTTTTTTGTTGGGCGCCATGCACCAATAAGACTGACTTCTGCGCCTAAGAATGCAGAGCGACCTGTAGTAACTCCCGAAATGCGTGCCGCAGGAGTTGTCGCCTGCTTACTGACTTGCGCATAAGCATAAGTATTCAAATCAATTGAAAAGGTTTTACTAGGCCGCACAGCAAATCCAACCGAAGCCACAGCCATGTTCGTCAAATCAGGTTGATACACAAAACCGTAACGGTGGCATAAAGTTTGCCCACCATCTTTTGTTTTATTGCTTTCTAAACCCGTTTGACGAAATCCTTTAGAACCAACCGCTAACCCATATGTGATTTGTGGGTTTAACTTATGTTGGCCAATCCTTTGTGTCGCACGGAAATCAAATCCAAAACCGTTTCGCGCAGCTGATTGTGCATTGCTAAAGGTACCCGCAATATTTGCAGTATACTTAAAACGTTTATTTCTCTGATTATTAACATAGCCAATAATGTGCCCATTGGTTTCTAACTCTACACGTTGTGCAATCGCATATATTCCTGCTGCTTGCTTATTTTGAAACCTCGTATAATGAGCCAACACATATGAACTATTGTTTCCATCATCATCTTTGAAAATTGCAAACTCAAACCCAGAGTTTTGTAAGCGTCGCCCGTAATGAATACCATCAACAGCTTTATCCGCGACCCATTTATTCTTATCCGAAAGCCTTATGCGCCCAAAAGACAATGTAGTATTTCTTGCAAACTGATAGGCTAAGAAGGCTTCCTTGGCACGGATATCTGACTTCACACCATATGACTTTATATGCGTGTCTTTACCTTTCAAACCAAACTCTAAATGCGTAAATGCGATGAGCTTTTCAGATAATTCAGCACGGCCGACTATCTCCATAACAGCCTTATATTGGCTCACTTCATCATTCACCAAATCATCTAGTTTCAGATTACGTTCGCGTAAATATGAAACCCCAACGCTTCCTGAGAATGACAGGTAATCATTTACTACGATCCTTGTTTTTTTACGCGTTATAAGGTCAAAAACCAAAGGTGATTTGATTGGTTTACGTGATCCAGCATATGCAAAGTCACCAGTCAAAATACCAAATAGAATAGCTCCAGATACTACCTTAATACTTATATTACACATCATTAAACCAATCCTCTCACCGATATGGGTTAAAGGATAAGTACCGTTTGTAAGATTTAAGCTCGATGTAGCATTAGATGATACGCAGTTGCATTCGTCTATCGTCTATATTCAAAAGTATATCAGATATGAAAACCGCCTAAAGAGGTTTTATGTAAAGCAACTTAGACGTGAAACATCTACGAGCACATAACCAGTTATTATGTAAAGAAGCTTATTCGCAGTAAGTATTATGTCTGACATAGTTGTAGTTCGACCAAAGTAATTTGCGAAACTTTAACAATGTCCGCTTTGGAGAAACTTTAAGGTTTGAAATCATAAATATCGAAAAGCGGTTAAGGGCTGAATGCAGACACATATCCAATAAACCAGAATGCCATATAAGGTTTTTTTACTGACATCTGAAATTTTGTTCAAATGACCAATTTGGGACGATTTTGAGAGCCAAAGGCAAACCTATGTGTCTATAAAGGCAAAGGTCTGCATCAAAAAGGCAAAATCTTGTGGCATTTTACAGAAACCACTTTGGCAGGGGCTGAGGGACTCGAACCCACGACCCTCGGTTTTGGAGACAGAAAGCCTGTACATTTTAGGGTTTGTACATGGTTGTCCATATACGTCCATAGCTAGCTAAGAAACCATGCAACATATAATAAAATAAAGATAATATAGAGTTGTACCCCAAGCACAAAGTGTGCATAGTTGTCCATAAGCATCCACCACAAGCCAGAATATTTTGTCCCCCAAATGTCCCCCAGAGGCTTACGACATGAAAATCGAGATAACAGAACTATTCATAAAATCGCTCAAGGCACCTGAAAGCGGTCGTACTGAATATTCGGACACCAGACGCTTAGGTCTTAGATTGCGCCATTACTCTCCATCGACAACACACCCAAAAGGCAAAGCCGTATGGATGTATGAAAAGCGTGTGAAGGGCGGCAAGAAACGAAAGCACACATTTGGCAGCTGGCCTATGGTTTCATTGTCAGAAGCCCGCGCCACAGCTTTAGATATAGAGGCCGAGGCAGCAAAAGGTATTGACCGCGTTGAAATTGCTGAGAGGGAGCGATTAGAGTTGGAAGCCGCCCGTGCTGGCTTAACTACAGTACAAGAAGTAATTGATTTATACTATGAGCTACACCTATCGACCTTACGTACTGGTAAAGATGTAAAGCGGGCGATTGAGAAGGCATTATTCAAAAGGCTCAGTATATCAATAAAGGAATTAGAGAGCGCCCACTTACAAGAGGCCATAGATGCAAAGGTTAAAGAGGGTTACAGGGTTTATGCAAATCGTGTCCGCTCAATGCTCTTGGCTTTCACGCATTGGGCTTGGCGTCGAAAGTACCTAAAGGAACGTGTGGGGGTTGAGATACCGAAGGCCGTTAAAGAGGTGCCAAGGGATCGTGTGATTACAATTTCTGAAATTCGACACATATGGGAAACCACTTATCAGATGGGTAAGCTTTGGGGGCCACTCTTGCGCCTAATAATTCTTACAGGCCAAAGACGCGGTGAGATTGCAAAGCTTCAAGGTTCCGAAATTGATGTGTCAAAAACACAGATTATGAAACGGGGTTCAGATACGAAAAACGCCATGCCACACGTTACCCACCTTTCCCCCGCTGCTATGGCTGAGATAGGCACGTTTGACCCACTTCCAGAGGGTTACTTGTTCACAACCACAGGGACTACTCCCGTATCAGGCTTTTCGAAAATGAAGGTACGCCTTGATAATCTTCTAGGCGATGATTTTGAACCCTGGACGCTTCACGATGTAAGGACAGCAATGTCCACAGCGTTAAACGAAAGCGGAGTGCCTGAAAACATTGTCGACCGTATCCAGAACCACCAAGCAACAGGATCAGCCCCCAGTGCAGTGTCACGAGTTTACAACCAAGCCCAACAGCTACCAGAGAGAGCACGGGCTTTAGATAAGTGGGCTGAAATCGTGACTGGGGAAGTTGCTAAGGTGGTACAAATTGGAAATTTTTGATGACACTGCTAACGACACATATTTATCAAATGAAGCATTTGAACATTTTTATGAAATTTGGCTTGGGTTTATATCTATCAAAAAAGATAAGAGTCTAAAATTATCTAAAGAAGAAGCTCGAGAGTTAATCGAAGCATATCCTCCAATAAAAGCTATGGCTTATAGAAATTCAAGTATCGATCCCGAGCAACTCTACATCAAATTTCTACTATTTAGCGAATATGAAAAGTGGAGTGTATGGGATGATACTGAAAACGATACAGTCTTTAACGCGGAAGCATTTAGTACTTTTATGTGGAAGGCAAAGCAAAACTATTATTTCCATCAAGCATTTAAAGCTTGGGCTGCAATGCTCATAAAAAATAATGCTATGTTTTTACACAAAGACGTTGTTGAATGGACTAAGCCTAGCACTATGAAATTTGCCTCTGAGGTATTGGAAGGCAAAAATTATAGCCCATCAAAAAATAAAAAAAAGCCATTTTCAAAAGTAGCTTTGAGGAACACACAAATATACTCAGCTCTTAAAATTCTAGTAGATTTGGAATGTCAGCCTACCTCAAATCGCTTAAGGAGCTCCAGCAATTTTAGCGCATCTGAAGTTATCGCTGGCTTTCTTGCCGATCATGGGGTGTTTTTGACTTTAGAAGTAATCGAAGGAATTTGGGAAAAATACAAGGATGGCGATATGTCCGAAAAAGACCTTCTATTCTTTTCGGACGAATTAACTGAATTTGGAATTTAAATCTACCTGTATCCACCAGCATACAGGAGTCAAAACAATGAAACCAACACTAGATTTTATACCCCGACTTTTTACTATAGAGGGCGCGGTTAAATACACTGGTGATAGCCGAGCTAAGCTTTATCAAGAGGCTAAATCAGGCAATATACAACTAATCAAAATGGATGGTTCAACACGTATCGAGCGTCAAGAGCTTGACCGTTACATCGATGCTAAAGCCAAGCCGCTCGAAAACACAATAGCTGCATAAAGAACCACCCACAAACCAAATGGATTGCGGGCGGGGAAATTCTTTAATCGTTTAGCGGCGATAACAGAACTATAACGTTTCGCATCCTGAAAAACAACAGGATTAAGAACACATGAGGAATATTAAGCAGAGAAGAACCACCATAAAAGATGATTACATTAAGCGTCGTCACTTCTATTGGTCACGTAAAACACATTCGATACAGCCTTTTCACGCACTTCAAAATGAGGTGACGGCATGAGTAGAGTAGTAGTAAAAAAATCGCCAAAAAAGCAGGTTCGTAAGGGTAAATTTCTCATTCAGAATGAACGCCAAGACCCTTTCGAAATAAATGTCACTGGTCGTGTCATGTGGGCTCTTGAAAACCTAATGGATGGGCCTTGCACACCAATAAATAGACCCGCCCCACGTTGGTCGGATTATATCTTTCGCCTACGTGGTGAAGGCGTCCAGATACATACGGAACATGAAGAGCATCGTGGTGAGTTCCCTGGCACACATGGCAAGTACCACCTGCTAAGCAAGGTCACTCCAATTAAGGAGGCCGCATAATGCTAGATGCATCAACTAACCAGTTAGGGGGTGTAATACCCCCCTCTCACCGTGAGTGTGACGATAACTATCAAAGCGTCATTTATCATAAGGGTAATCTTAGGGTTATTGCTTGCAAGGATAGCCTTCAATGGATCATTCAAAGAGCCGAAAAAAGGCACGGCCAATGCGAATGGGCCGCCGTTAGTTACCATACCACTAAAAAGAGCTTAATCCGTGTCTGGCATACTAAATCTGGAGACTATCACGGTGCTGTGGAACTAGGAAAACTTCCTAAGATAATTGGGAGTATCTCACATGGCGCGTAAAGACTTTGCAATGATAAGCACCTCTCTACCCTATTCGCGTAAGTATCGCGCTGGGTCCGTGTTAGCTAAACTTGTCTATAACCATCTGCATATTTCAAACTCAATGAACTATCTGGGTATATTTCAATACCAAGACATTGTTTTAGCGCATGAGATTGATATTAATCCCGACGAACTGGACGCGGCCTTAAATGAGCTTGCCGAAAACGGTTTAATTGAAATGCACAAAGACCAAGAAATTATTAGAATTATTGGGTGGTTTCACAAAGCCAACGGTGCAACGAACGCCAGCCATGCCAACAAACTCATTACAGACTTCTGCGAATTAGATATTCCTGGCTGTGAAGCTTACTTCAAAGCACTGGCAGAATTTGCTGTAGCCACTTTAAAGCGCAGTCTGAAATGGAAGAAAGACGCAGAAAACCTACGCCAAGAGTTAAAACCCCTCTTGCTTACGTTAATCAGGGATCATGGCGAAGCTTTTGCAATTCCAATGCTGGATGAAATCAAACAGGTTGGCGAAACACTTCAATATGAAATCCACTCACTAATTCCAAACTTACTTAAGTTTGAAAAGGACACCCTGTCGACACCCTGTACCACAGGTGGGGGGGACACAAGACGTAGACGAGACGAGACGAGACTAAGACAAAACTTAAACGAAAAAGATACTAAAACTAAAACATCGTCTGTTTTGGAAAATGATGGTTTTAAACCACTAACCGAGCACCAAGTTCCAAACGTAGAAGAGTTTAGAATAAGTGAGAGTAAATCCAAACGTCCTTCTCAACTTGCAAGCGAAGCAGCCAAGAAATCACTCTTAGCAATGGGAGCAAGTAGATGAACGCATTAACTACCAAAGAAACAGCATTAGGCACCAAAAAAGAAACCATAACGACTGATGTCACAGGTTATGAAATGGCTGAAGGTGAAGATGGTATAGTAACAATTCAAGCAACATGTGAAAATCCAGAGGCTGGAGAAAAAGCGAGAAAATCTGCGATTGATATAAAAATTGTAAAAATGCTTAATCGCCAATTATCTCCCGATGCAATGGTCAGACTTGATCCAAAAACATCAGTTGCAGAAGTCGCCTTGGCTTTTGGCGAGGATTTATCTGTTGGTAATTTTGATTTTCGCACCACCATTCCTGGAATGGTTATCAATGCTGACAAAGACAGTGCTAATGGAAATCTGGCAACCATTCTAGCGATGGAGCCAACAGACGCTTTTGAAACAATGCTGTGTTCGCAAATGACGGTTACTCATTCATCAGCCATGCAGATGTTGGGAAAGATGGGACGTGCCAAGACAATCGAAACAATGAAACTATATGAGGTCGCAGCCAATAAATTGATGCGCACTTTTGCGGCTCAAATGGAGGCCCTTCGAAAGCGCCGTTCCAAAGGAACCCAGACGGTTCGTCACGTCCACGTAAATGACGGCGGACAAGCGATTGTCGCAGATACAGTTAATCACGGGATGGGGGGAAAACATGACGAAAGATAACGTATACCCCATGCACAACTCACCGAGATGTACCGCTCATTCAAAACGAACTGGGAAACCTTGTAAATCTCCTGCCGTAAGGGGTTGGTCAGTATGCCGAATGCATGGAGCTCGTGGTGGGTCAAAGTCAGGTATTAATGCCAACGCCTATAAGCACGGTGGACGCACTCAAGAGGCGGAACAATTGCGTAAACTAGCTAATGAAATGGGCCGCTCACTATCAGCCTTAATAAATGATGGGAGCATCTGATGATACAATCAAGTGAAAGACAATTGGCAGAAGCTCAATTACTGTGGGGTTCATCTACTCCTATTTCAGGGACGAAAGCAGAAACCTATATTAGGAATTTATATGTAAAGGTTCCAATACCAGCCACACTTAGGTTTGTGAGTAATATTTACCATTCACCTTCTGACACATGGTCTGACGCAATGGTTGGAAGTATTCATAATTCTAAAGCGGTTCACTGTACTTATTTCACGGAGCAAGGTGAAATTGCGGATGATAAACCAAAGGCAATTATTGGTGAATGCCTAGGCGGATACGTAAAGCTTACAAACGGCACAGGCGCACTCGTTATATCCGTAAGCATAGATGCAGGTTTAGTCGCATTTGAATGGCTCTCAGAGCATGATCCCGAAGTATAGGCATGTTTAACAAATGAAAGCCTAGCAGAACTAGAGCTACCGCCCGAACCAAGGCGATTAATCATAATCAGCGATGGTGGACATATCAACGACCAAGCCGCTCTTGAGAAAGCACGAGTGGCGAATTCTCTAGGTTGGGAAGTCTTAACTTTACCTGCCGTCGATTTATCAGAAGTCCAATAATGAGGAAGGCAATGAAACACATCACAAAAGCAAGCAACATATATGGAGAAAACCATGGCGATACCTGAAATTAAAGTTAAAGCTACGGCTAATACTGCATCAGCAACAGCTAATATAAAAACATTAGGCCGTGCTGTTGATGGGGTTGCCTCAAAAACCACAAATGCAGCCGCAAAATCAAATGTTCTTAAGGGTAATTTTGCGCAATTATCTAATGTGTCAGGGCAAACAAAAGCCAGAATACAACAAGTATCATTTCAATTGCAGGATATTGCTGTTCAGCTCCAAGGCGGAACAAGAGCAAGTGTAGCGCTTGCACAACAATTACCGCAATTGGCTGGCGCGTTTGGTGCGGTAGGTGCTGCTGTTGGTGTGTTGGCTGCAGTAGGCATCCCCGCAATAGCTTTTGCTATGTCTTCGCTTAAAGAAAACGTATCAAATGTCGAGGATGCTATAAAGCAACTTGACCAAGTTATGATGGATTTGAAATCTACCAATGACATTCTTGATATTAGCCTTACAGATTTAACAGCAAAGTATGGTGAAAACTCACTTGCTGTTGTTACTTTAGCGCAAAATATGGCGGAGCTTAGGCTGGCTAAAACATCAGAGGCGCTGCAAGGCTTAACTGCAGTTCTAGGTGATACATTCTCTGGGTTTACTGCAGTTACAACAGGCGCACAGCATATGTTATCAGGCGGTGCGGAACTTCGAGATAGCTTAGCAAAAATTAGCAGAGAATTTGGAGTAACAAATCAAGAAGCTGCTAGATTAAATGAGGCTTTCCTAAAATTTGAAGCTGCCCAGACGTTTGAAAGCCAACAGGAAGCACTTAGTAATATAAAATCTTTGTTTTCAGAGATGAATGTTGAAGCCTCTGATTTGCCCCCACAGTTGCGTGAAGCATTAATTGAAATGGGCAACATGGAGCAAGCAACTTACGACGCCGAAGCAGCAGCTAATGCTGTTAAAAGGGCAATGGAGAAAGTCACACAGGAAACTGGCAACGCAGCTACGAACGCAGAGCTTCTTATGAAGTCACTAAATGCATCAAAGAGCGAAATACAACCCTTTGAAGCACCAGACCCTCAAAGATACAGTACTATCCCAACTAAAACTAAAGCAGGCGGCAGGTCAGGTCGATCAACAACAAACAGAAACACTGAGCTGGATAGTTTAGTGGAGAGTTTAAAGACGCAACGTGAAGTCCTAGAGGAATGGCGCATAGAAGGGCTTGAATTGTTAGAAGCAGCTAATGAAGCTGAGCTTGCAGTATTGGGCGGACATAATGAGGCTAAGTTACGCCTAGAGGAAGAGTATCAAGAACGTCTTGGTCAGATTAGGGACGCAACAAACCGTTTTGGTGTTCAAAGTGTATTAAAGGGCGGATCGGATATCTTAAATGCACTTGGGTCAACTAATAAAAAAGCAGTTAAGTTGGCACAAGCCGCCGCAGCAGCCCACGCACTCATAAGCACATATAGAGGTGCGGCTAGGGAGCTGGAGAAAGGGACGCTTGGATTTGCTAAAGCAGCAGCAGTTGTTGCAAAGGGTGCTGGTTTTGTTGCTGCCATTCGTTCCATAAATAGTTCATCTTCTAGTTCTGTATCGGGAGGTACGGTTGCTGGTTCAGTTGCATCAACTACCTCACAGCAAAGTCAATCGCGTACAGTTTTCTTGGATGTTGGTGATAGCGTGCTTGCAAACAGCCTATTGGGTCAGCTTATCCCTGTAATCAATGAAGAGATTGAAAACGGTGGTCAGATTAATTTGGTGCAAGCTTAGAGCATATTCCACTATAAGGGCGGTTGTTTCTCTCGATAAATAATCAAAGTTATTCAATAGGTGGAGCACTCGCTTTTATTACTGAACATAGCCAAGCCTTCCCTTTAGGGCATGACAAAAATCGTTCTTCGGGTTGTTTTGTCTCAAAAGAGGGTTAGTTTATCAGCATATTATTTAAAAGCATTCTTATGAAATACTTAATCTTAGTTATCACTCTAATCCTCGCACCCGACGAAGCTTTTTCTCAATCAAAAACTAAAACTAACTTAGAGCAATGCAAAGATAACACAGACAATGTTCTCTACATGGCTAAGTTGAGGGATCGTGGATATGACACTGATGGCGCTGTTACACAGCTTAAACTAAAGTTAAGCAGTGAGGCTAAAACAGAATTTGGTAAAATCTTGATACTTAAGGGTAGTGATAAATTATACGTAAATTACGTGGCTATGGTATTCGATATCGGCAAAAACTTATCACCCGAAGAACTTGAGCAAATTATGCTTGATACTTGTAAGGAAAATCATAGCGACTAAGCGTATAGCCTTGATAATAAAACGCTAACCCCATCTACAGTGCCGTAGTGTGGGGTTGTTTATTTAAGGCTTATTCGCTTTCAATAACGCTTTCATCTTTCGTTTTCATCGACACACCTGCACCAACAGACACGGCACCGTCATTTAAAAAAATGACGCCCCGTCCTTCAAGAACGCTTTGAATCCTATCGCTCGTTGCGGATTGTAGGCCACCCTTGCCCTTTTCAAAGCGGGATATTGTGGCAGGTGACACCTCTGCCAATGATGCAAGCTCTCTCGTGCCCATTTCAATAGCGGCCCTAGCCATTCGCAATTGCATTGATTTCACTATAATTATTCCCTTGTTACAATTATTTGTGCAAATGTTACAACTATACATTGACAATAAGCACACCGTTATATATTCTTATAACAACGTTACAAAAAAAGCAATAAGAGAAAGTGGAAGTGATGCATATCGAACTAGTAAATATTCAAGACGCTACCCCAATTTATAACCGTAAAGCGATTATGATCCGCGCCTGGGAAATCATGCAAAACCGCCCATACAACAAAACAAACATGCGATACGCAATGTATCAAGCATGGGATGAGGCAAAGAAGCAGGCTAAAACTGCCTTAGACGCATTTAAAGCTATGTCAGAGCGTCGTAGCGACGCAATCCGAACTCAGATAGCCCTTTTGCAAAACAAGCCATTTTCCATGGACATTTCTAAACGCGAAGCTGAGCTAAAGGCAGAACTAGCAAAAATTGAAGCACCAACAGGCCCGAACCCAACTACACCCGCTCCAGCAGCCGCACTAGCGGTGCCAAAGACAAAGCGTGACCTTATCAACGCTACGGGTGGTGAACTTGTTGTCGTGGACTTTACCAAAAAGGATGAGCGTCCGCGCACAACTCACGTTTTCAAGCTGGCGGCCTAAAAACAGCCCGCCTTAATCACATATCCAATCACAAATCGGAGAACAAAATGTCTATTAATCAAATTTGTACAAACAATACGGATTCACCCTTTGAAAAGCCTAGACCTGTAGCTGACTGGGAAAACGAAGAAGTAAATGGTTGCGCGAAAGTGTACCAAGCAGGCTGGGAAGATTATAAGAGCAAAGTTGAGAAGTTAAGAGCCAAGCAGAAATTATATAAAGAATCCCTGCCAACCAATTACGAAGACGCTGCTAATCAAATTAAAAAAATGCTCGATGATGACTACAGTTCCACAGCAACAGCAGTTTATGGTCTTGGTACAAATGTAGACCTTCTTTTTGCTTATTCCGTTGCAATCAGTGAAATGGCTCAACATTCACATTCAATTGATGATTATTATGAGCGCAAAGCAATTAAAATTTTAAGTTATGAATCTATAAATATTCTCGGAAATCTATCTGACAGGGTTAGTGACATTAGCAGTATTTTACATAACCCCGCAGAGCATAAACATAAAAAGTCAGAGGCCTAATTATGGAGCGTAGAACCTTTATAACCGCCGCCGCCGTTACTCCGCTAGCAGGGGTAGCAAATGCAGATACCCAAACCGTTCACGAAAAACTAATCTACCATAAGCAGGAGTTTATGAAACTATTAAAGGAAACGGCACCTGATGGCATGTATGTATTAGACAGTGTACATTTCGTTGGTGATGAGGTTATCGCAAACGCCTTCACTCCAAACTGGGTTACGGGGCAACCACATGCAAAATATGACATGAGTAAACAATGTTGGGAATTGGAGTGATTTGAGGCCACAACGTTTTGAAAGAAACACATCAACAGCCTAAATAAACAACAAGATATTTTAACGGGGGCATTTCAAAGGGAGTAATTCCAATGAACTGCTATATTCGAAATAGGAATTGGTCAGATAAGTTTTTACCAGAGGTTCAACACATCGTAGGGCGTCATTTGCTAGACACAGCTCCCGACTTAAATGATATGCGTGAAGCCACTGACTTGATGATGTTGAATGCCAGAGACAAGCGTATAGCCGTCAGGATACGTAGACACGGCGTCGCCCACATGTTTCCGTATCAGTTCACCATTCGAGCTAAGGTGGCGTCAGGAGCTAAGACAGAGCTTGCCAAGATAGTCGAAGGGCATGGCGACTGGATGTTCTATGGGCATTCTAACGAGACTGGAGACGGCTTAACACTTTGGTGGCTGTTGGACTTAAATGTGTTTCGATCCGCGCTCATACGGCGTCATAATCACCCTATAGTATGTGGAGACAAGACCACTGGTGATGGTACTTGTTTTAAGTGGTTCGATATACGGTCGTTTCCACATGATTTAGTTGTGGCAAACAGTAAGCAGCGCAGTAGTGAAAATTTCTCGCAACTCAGCCTCAGAGAAGCAAGCTTCGCGTTTAGTTCGAGAATATTGTAGTTTCGGTGGGAAGTGATAGCTTACTCGATCAGTATAATGCCTATTCTTCGAATATGGTAAATCTTAACGAGACTGGATAAAGGGGAAATGTAAATGAACAATGAAGAAAAACTAGAAGCTTACAAACAGCAGCTTATGCATACAGATCCTATTTTTTATGCTTACTATACCCATAAAGAAAATGTGATTTATGCAGTGGTTAGTTTTATTGCAGCATTTTCTGTGTTTATTTTCTCTAAAGCTCCAGAACTTACTGTATTCTCAAAGCCAATAGATATTCTATTTCTGTGCATTGTGGCGGCAATTTATATTGTATCTCTGCGCTTCCTTTACCTTCAAATAAGAATCAGAGACGGTATTTCTGTACAATGTATGGCAATCAACCACGATTTATGGTTACTTTCTTGTGGTGAATTGAGGCATCAAGATATTGGCTTGGATGAAAAGACTCTCGCCATGCTGAATGCTCAATATGGAATGACGCAAAGCAATCCTAGGTTACGGTTTTTTACAAAAACATATGCTGAAACAATTATGAAGTCTCATAGTAAATTTGTGTTTAAGGGAATGACAGACGCAATCATGGCTATGTCAATTTTGATTTCGATATTAACCCTCGCTTTCTTTGCCAGTAAATTTTTACTGTAATTGACCCTAGATAAATCGCTTCAACAAAGAAGTGTTTTATTAGTTGTCATCTACAGTACTTTTTCATAGGGACAGAACGAGACCGTGCGGTCTCGTATTTACGATACTTTCCACCAGAATATCTAGGGCAATCCCTAGCCCATCCTGCACCTATCACTCTTACGCTAATATTTTCACCTTTAGCACCATAGCAAGTACCAACCCAGCGGTCATAGGTTTTTGCACCTGTTAAGATACATTTAACTTTTCTGCCGAGATAATTGTTTTGCACCCACTCTTTGCCAGCATAATAATTTACTTGGCCTTTATCTGGTGCATCAACGCCATTAAAGCGAATTGGAATGCCGTTCACTTCGATAGTATCCGCATCTCTTACGTGTGTAACTTTTCCTGTGATTTCGTTAGCCTCAGCAATTGTTACTATACCTACGAATATTATTGCGGCGATAATCAAAGTCAGATGCATGATTTATTCATCCAATCCAGCGTTAACTAAGTTTCATCCTCTACTTGATATAAGACAACATAACTATCATCGCGTACGGTAGCTTTCTTTAATAAAACGATACTAGCTTTACCTCGTGGTGTTTCAAAACTACCAGATTGAACAAAATCAATTGGAAACTGGGTGTTATTACTAGCAGAGACATACCTGACATCAAGGGAAGCCCCTTGTGGTCTATTCTCTCTTGGTGATTGCTCAATATCAACTGAAAGAAACCCTCCTGCCTTCAGGCGATATTTCTCACTTGAAAAAACTCTATATGGGATGTCTGGCTCCAACTGCGCACCAGTAGTTACCTTATTTGCTACCCCAAATTTATCATATGCTGCTCTACCAAATAAAGGGTCAAGCATTGTAAGTATTATACCACCAACAACAGTCGCTATAACTCCGCCAATGATACCTGACATAAAACTTCTATTCAAAATACACTCCCGATTTCTTTATCAATTTCCAACTCAACACCATACATACGACCTAGAATAAGACATTATCATTTAACCGCATTTGGGAAGGCGGGAGATAAAACGTTTGCCAACTTTTTAGTTTTATTCCCGTGAGGGTCTGTCAAGCGAAGCAATAGGTAATCTTCAACCATTTCGGCCTGTTGTTCAAATCGATATTCTCCATATTTTTGACCAGGTATAATATCGTAATAATATGGATCTTTGTATTTGATGTGCTCACTCACAACTTTGAATAAGTTATAGCCCGTTTCCTGTCTATTCTGCCATTGCCAAACATGTGTAACCTCATGACCAACAAGCGCACGATCCGTTTCAAAAGGACTATCGCCAAAATCATCTAAATATATATCTGATCGGAAATATACTTTGTTGCCCACCACAACGGCAGCAGTTGTTAATAATGAGCTTTTTACATCCTTGAGGTCTATATTATTCTCTTGAATTGATTTCAACATTTCGGGGTTGCTACGTATATCTTTTAATACATTTCGAACCCCCCACCGCAATCCACGTGCAAAAATTATGCTTTCTGTATCAACAGTTTCACCATGAAACGCATCAATATAAGCAACTTCTTTTTTTGTCATAGAGCGCTCAGTACAACCAACAAGACAAAAGACAACTAATAGGCTTGTAAAAAAGTGTTTAGATGTAGTCATGACAGTAATTCTCCCCATAAATATAAATAATAATTTTAATAGTTCCTATCTTGGATAGATGTTTAACTTCCCCCAAACCGTAAAGGCCACCACCACGGTTTTGAAATTGTTCGATTAGGCGTTTCATCTAGTAAAAGGAAACCCCCACCTCGCCCCTTCACAAACCAAGCTCCCCCAAATGAAGCCAACGCGAGCCATTCAAAGTAAAATGTAAGATTGAAATGGTCCCAGCTGCGGGATGAGAATAGTTTATCATTATCTTCACAAATGAGGTGACTTTTTCCAATACCTATATTTGGGTCGAAAATATCACAATCAGGAAAACCGAAGAATTTGTTCGTAGCAAGCAGTATTAGCGTGGCAAGCATTATGCTGCCTGTGATCCTGTATATGATATTTCGAATGTCTTTATTTCGGTTAGCACTTTTAATCTGATACTTGTTGGACTTATCAATTGCGGTAAAGACAAAAACACTAAAAATAGTAAGCATTAGAAACAGAACTCCAGCGGCAACACCATGAATTGTCGAATAATACTCTCCAGGAACAAAGGCATCCTTAAGTGCATTATCCGTATCGCTAAAAAGGAACACTCGTGAAGCTGCATAGGTAGTTTCACAACCCGTACCTGTGGTTGGTACAATTGCGACAATAATAGCGCTGATGCCCGCGATTAATGCGAGTAGCCGTTCGGCTTTGCTTTGACCCTTGTAGAACAATAATGAAACACCAACAAATGCGGTTAAGGCAACAAAAATGTCACCCCAGAATGGAGTGTAATAAGTGTGGCTGATTGTATCTCTAAAGCATTCGGAAGTTCGGTTGGAATAATAAAGAAGAGCAGGCATAGTAAATGCAATGATGCCTATCCAGAGTGCATGAAATTCTCTCTGGCGCTTAAATTGAAGTGGTGTTTCAAGTGCCCAACCCTCTTGGGGTTCAAAATATTTCTGTATTTTTTTAAATGCATTTCCCATTTACTATACCACCTAAAACATTACTTTTCGAGGTCTTCGCTTCTTAATAAATTTCACTACAATAATATAAAATTCATGTGCTCAGGTTACATTATATACCGATTCCATCTAAGCAGTATATTTCACATAATATTAACCGCTTAGGTTGATACGTGTAAATCAAACCCCCGACCAATCCCATATCATACGACCCACACGTTGAAGCTCTTGCTGGCGTAACCCAAGGTCAGATTGCCAAACTCTGCTGTAAACTTGGTCATTGGTGTTTCTCAAACGCGGGCGCATAGCTCTTCTCGAGTTAAGTATTGTGCGGGCATAGGTAATTAAGGCGTGCATAGTTGAACTAAAATTGGCCACGCCACTCCAAGCAAAGCACAAACAAAAGATATTCTGAATAAATCATTATTGTGTTTCATCTTCCTATAATTTTCCACAATATGCTTATCGTTAAAGCCGCTGAGTTGCTTTATTTCTTCAAGAAAGTCGCTCTGAGAAGCATCAATATATACATCGCCTGCTTTAGCTCCTGCCATATAAAAATCGATGGGTCTTGCTGCTAAACCGGAAAATATTGCAGCTATTATCAATATGGCAGCGCCCCACAACATACCGTCAGTATTTGGGGAACTTGTTGAAAGACCTGCGAGAATAGCAGATGCAGCAACTAATAATCCAGCAAAAGCCATAGCTCTAGAATCTGCAGCCAAAGCAGAACTTGTTTGAGCCTTTAAGCGTTCTTCGCTAAGTCTATATGCTTCAAGTAAAATTCTTGTATTATCATCAATAGAATCATTCATATAATCACTTTAAGGTAAAATTTATGGCACGCGAACCCGATCCAACACCAAAAGATATAAGAGATGCACCTAGCCCATGGCCGTCACCCCCGCCACCACCAAAGCCAAAGTGATACAATATTGATGATTTATTGTGACTGATTTTTCAGACTATGTTGTTTATGTTGATGAGAGTGGGGACCACTCTCTAAAAACTATCGATATGGACTTTCCAGTTTTTTCGTTGTCGTTTTGTATCGTAGCAAAAAACGAATACACAACTGAAGTAGTGCCTGCTGTACAAAACCTAAAGTTTAAATATTGGGGTCACGATTCCGTAATCTTGCACGAACATGAAATTCGTAAAACAAAGGGAGATTTTGCTTTTTTAAGAGGAGATAAGACCTTACGAGAAAGTTTTTACGAAGACCTACATACTGTAATGAAGGACGCGCCTTTTACGGTAATTGCTTCAACTGTCGATAAGATAAAACACAAAGAGAAATATCCAGACCCATGGAATCCTTATGAAATCGCACTACACTTCTGCCTCGAAAGGCTTCTGCTTTTCCTATGTGAAAATGGTCAAAAGAATAAACTCATTCATGTAATTTTTGAATGTAGAGGTAAAGCCGAAGATGCTGAATTAGAACTTAAATTTAGACAAATTGTCAGTGGAAAAAATAGCTGGGGCTGGATTAAAAGAGACTTTTCAGCAGTACAGATGGAACCAGTGTTTGCTAAGAAGGCAATTAACTCAACAGGGCTTCAATTCGCAGACTTAACTGCTCGCCCTATTGCCTTAAATACTCTTCGTCCAAAACAACCTAACAGAGCGTTTGATACTATTCTCACAAAGATGGGTGTAATAAAGCAATTTCCATAACCTTAAAAAACAAAGGGGTCCCAGAAATCCAGAACCCAAATGCCGACCGAGATAAGCCCAATCCATAACCAATATATAATGTATTAGTTTACAGAATGCAAATTTCTGTTTTAGCTGAAATCTATACCTACTATCTCGACAAGCTTAAATTCACCATCACGTGGTAACCAACCTTTCTCGTTACGTTTTGGTATATGTAACCCATTGGCCTTTAAGTGCGCTTCAATCTTCTCTGCGTCAACTTTCGTAAACCCATCCCAATTGCTACGATAACAAAGCATACAAATACTTATTTCATACGCAGGTATTCTCCTACCATCGTATATGTTTGGACCTACTCGGTATCGCTTCTTGCAAAGAAAGCATTCGCTATAACAAAAGTGATTATCCATTTATTTTCTCCTCAATATGTATGAAGAAAGATTAAGAGAATAACATTATCTGTCCAATGCACCAAAGGTTCCACTAGGATAAGTACCTTAAGGTCAACTAAATTCACATTTGAAATCACCAGTAATAATAAAATGAAATCAATATGTTAAGTGAATATAATGGATTCGGACAAACTAATTTTATGTCAACAAAGAAGATTCATTGAAAAGTATGGTTCTGAGCTTTTACAAATAAGAAGATTATAACAACCGAGATATAAGTAACGCGAAGCGGGTTTCAAAATTTGAAGCCTTGTAGCCCGCCTCGCCTAATCCAAGACTCAAGGAAATGGAGTATCCAATGACTACACAGAATAATATAAACCATCAAATGAAAAATTCTAAAAAACGGGGTTGGCTTGCCACACTGGGCGGCTTTGCTAAGTGGGGTAAATGGAAGATTGGATTGTTGCTCTCAATCGAAAATTATAAGTGAGAGAAATATTCAGATGGATTATCATGATCCCAAGGTAGACCAGAAGATTGACCATTTGGTTATGTCTGAAGAACGTGTTGCATCTCTTCGCAAACTGGTAATAGGATTGATACCAAGCAAGCCTGGTGATGACCAAGTCCGCAAAGAGCTTCTCGACATGTCTATTAACTCTCTCGTGACTATATACATGAATTGGGTGGATCGTTTCATCCCACCGAGAAAGCGGCGAGTTATGGGCTGGGATGGCTTTGAGAAAAGAAATAATCCTAAACAATTTTCTTCTGAGTTAAACGAGTTAATAAAAATTATAAACGAGGGAGGTAACCTCAAACCGTACCTTTCAGAGAAAATACTCAAGGAGTGCTATTCGCCATTAGATACTAAGAAAAAGGGTATCAACTGGATGGGCAAAGACATGGCGCTTAACGCTTATGATGTTCATCATCTACACTTAGTGCCCATTAATAAAAACGGTAACCGAAAAGGCCAAAGTAAAGAACTTCTATTTGTTGGCGTAAGCCGTGATGAGGTTCTATTTATTATGTTAGGTGATCATAAAAGTTTCGATGACGGATCATTACGTGAAGCTGTTTCCGAATATCACGCTCAAAGCGGGAACGAACTGATAGGCGTCGCAGGCCTGGCTTCAAATCCAATTAATGAAGATAAGTCAAAACTGACACGACGCGGTATAAATACAATTGACGAAATAGATGGAAAATTTCTTATACCTGCAATGCTTTCAACAACAGGAACCGCAGTAGCCCATACTCGTCATGCGGATTTTTGTTGTAAGATAATTGAAGAATTTGAACCTCTACTTCATGAACGACCAAAAATTATAAAAAGACTCGGGATACAAGCAAACGAGTTGCCTAATGAACCTATTTGGGAATGGTCGTTTTGGTATGCCGACTTAATATTATCTGAAACTATAAGTGGAAAACGGTTCCTAATGGCCTCATGGAGACGATAAGCATTCCCACCCATTTTGCTCTAATCACCTTCAAGTTTTGCCATAATAGAAGCCAATGCCAGGAAGATGATACAAATCGCAATCATCAAAATAGCTGCGTCTAGGTTCCTGCTAGCTCCTGCATATTCACGTACAGCCTGTTCGCTACCAAACAGCTTGATACTAATGTTGAATGCGCCCGACAACAAACCCAGCCATCCCAGCGTTCTTAGGATTAAAACGAACATAAAATTTCCCTATTTGCTCTCTACAGTTTTCAACTCCAACACCCTACATATATTAGAACTTTGCAAACGATTATCTCCACTACTATCAAAAACACATGAGGTGATTTTTACATCAAGCCCAACAGGCGGCATGTCATGCCAAGCCCATGCGCCAGTAAAATCTGCATATTCTGTATTTCGAGCCCCTGTAAAATTTGCACCACTCAAATCTGCTCCGCGTAAATCAGCATTACGCAGATCCGCACCAGTAAATTGGGCCCCACTTAACTTAGCCCCACTCAACCTCACACCGCTCAAATTAGCACGCCTAAAGTCTACGTCGATTAACTTAGCAACGCCTAGGTTGGCCTGAATCCCATGAGTTGTTTCTGAAAAATCAATCCCTATAAGATTAGGTCTACCAACACATTCTGTAATTCCAAGTTCATTTTCCTCCATTACCCCAATTTTTGAACAAGATAGATCAATGCCAAATAGGGTTTCACCAGCAGAAACTAGAAATTGTAATGTTTTTATGCGAGCAGCAGGAGCCGTGCGAGGGTCAACAGCTGTATTGTACATAATAACCGCACGTTCCGAGCGGGCCTCACGTATTTCCCTAAGTGTAGCTAGATTGATTGCTTTGGATTCATACGCTTGCATAGCTGTGAAAAACAACCCTGCAATAGCAGAGAATATTACTAACATCTCGACAATAAAAAATAGAAAGCTATTTTTTATTTTCTCAAGCTTTGTTTGCTTTGGCGGCAAGTTTCGCCCCCTAACAATATGCTGACTACGGCGACGTTTAGCTCTCATCATATACCCCTAAGACAGATGTCCTGCCTCCCGTTGTTACAATACTTCCACTTTCAACCAGACGCGCAAGAAACATATATACCGCCGTTATGCTTACATCTGATGCGTAACAAACCCGCCAGCGCGAGGACACGCACACTACGGCCACCACATCGCCTGCCAGCTCTAACGCAGCTTAATCTGATTTGGTGACGTAAGGACAATCTGCGGCTTGCCTTTGTAGAATTCAATTGTCCCACTGATTGAAATTGTTTTACCTTCTAAGGAGTGGACTTTAGAGAACCGATCCTGATTGCTTCTAAAAATAACGCCATAAAAGACGTGGTTGGGATAACGCCCACCAAAGTTGATAAATGTTGTGCCACCGCCTGTTGTTTTAACCTGACTAACGACACCTTCGACAGTGATTGCACTTCCCGCATAATGAGACGCTTCTTGTGGGGTTATAGTTTCTGCTTGGACAGAAGTAGCGAGAAACAGGGCAATTCCTACGGCTGAAATTAACTTCATTATGTAATGCATGAATTTATCTTTCTATTAATTCGTTGTTTAAAAATCGTCATTAATTACGTTGTTTCTCGCCCATCGCATCAGTTAACTTTTTGATATAATCAAGAACCATTAGGTTTGCGTTTTTATGGCCAGTAAAAATTCCACCTTCAATAGCATGAACAAATAAGCCAGCTAAATCTTCATGTAATGTATATGAGGCTAATTCAATATCAACCTTGCCATAACAACCACCGTTATTAACCCTAGTCGAATGGACAACGATTGTGAAGAAATTGAGGGCCTCATCATCAATACTATAACCTAATTCTGTTAACTTATCCGCTGCGTAATTTTTTGCTTCGCCCAGGTTAGTCCAACATCCATTATCTGCGCCATCCCAAATCACAACTTTAAGGTTTGGGATTATCTCGGGGGATAAATCATCGTCATAAATTTGAGCGGATAGGGCACTCTTCGATATAGCCGTCAGCATAATCGTCACTAATAGTGTTTTCAGAATACGCATTTATGTCTCAATATGAATTTATAGTTAATGATATATTCACACATATTAGATGTTGTCCAGAAACGGCTTAATAACAAACAGTGTATTTTCATCATTATGGAAACGTTAGAAACTCACTCAAATAACCGCAGAGTAAGGTTCGCGCCTGTTATCAAATGTTATGGTTGCGGAAGCCAAAAGCCTGAAAAAAACGGAAATAGCTTAGAACTTAACATTGCGAATGGGTTTTCGGAGGCGGTCTATCGGGAAATAAAAAGACGCCATTCTAACTTCGTTCCACTTAATCCTTTGTCTCAAAACAATTGTCCAACCTTACTTTTAAGGCTTCTAAGCGGTCAATCAGCCGCCTTTCTTCATTAAGTACTCTATAATATTCAGGACTTTCTTTCCTTTCAATAACCTGCCCTTCATTGTCAAACGCTATAACACTTGATTTATGCGCGGCGAGCCTATCCCTTATGCCTTCACGTTCATTTTGTGTTTGTATTATACGCTTTTCAATTGTTGCGCATTTTGCGGCAAGTATCTTAGGATGATTATATGCCTCCACCAAATCATTATTTTCAACCTGTAGAGAGACGAGTGCGGCTTCAAGCTGTGAAACTTTTTCTCTATTTTTCTTAATTTCATCCTTTGATATTTCTAGCGATGTTCTTAACGCTCCATTTATGTACTCATCTGAAGCATAAATACCTACCCCTAGACCGATGGAAAAAACAATTAATCGTATAAAGTTTTCTTTTAGACTCCCGCTGCTTTTACTTGGAACAATGAGTTCCCATAATTTATCAAACATATAATTCCTCTTAAATATAATTATGAAACGTAAGTGCTCGCCTCAAGTGTATTGGTAAATTTAGAGGTTTTTATACAAAATGTCCCCTATATGTCCCCCAGATACAAACAGAGCCATCCATACAGGAGGGTAATTTTTCTAAATAACTGTTATATATGGATAACTTTGGCAGGGGCTGAGGGACTCGAACCCACGACCCTCGGTTTTGGAGACCGATGCTCTACCAACTGAGCTAAACCCCTATAACCAAAGTAAAGCTCAGATACGCAAGGATTCTTACTTTTGCAAGGGGCAACTGCATATGGCAAAGGAAAAAGGGCAGCCAAGATGGCTACCCTTAAAAATTCAGGCCTTTAAATCTAATATTAAAGGATTTTAGAAACGACGCCTGAGCCTACAGTGCGGCCACCTTCACGGATAGCGAAGCGCAAGCCTTCTTCCATCGCGATTGGGTAGATCAATTCTACTGCAAACTTCAAGTTGTCG
>NZ_WEIC01000005.1 GCF_009184395.1 Amylibacter sp. SFDW26 | reverse complement strand
CCTTTAGCTCTGGATACTGGTATTGATGACTTCGAATTAAAATCTTTCCCCAGAGTATTTTTATTCGCACTATTAGCACTAATATTATTCATAACAATCGCTCCGTTTTCTGTTGAATTTCCAAGAAAATTATCAGGAAAATGAGGTTCCAAAGCTATTACAGAGAATACGTAGAAGGTAATACTGCACTACGTGGAAAACCTACGTCGGAGTATGCAAATTCAGTGCAAGACCGATCATCTACATTAACTAAGAATTTGGAATGGCATTAAACTCTGGCAAATTCATTCTGGAGACACTGTAAAAAGCGCCGAAACTGGATAGATGAAATTGAGCTTAAATTCAAAGTAATGTTCACTCTAAAAACCAATACGCCAGTTGACTTTGACTTGCTGCCCGTGTGTCTGATGTGGTGCTTGTGCTGGATGAGCTTATCCCACCAGAGAAAGAACTTGTACCGACTGCTTTGGAAAATGCAGAGCTAAAGCTCCAAACCGTGGTTACACCGCACAGAGCCGAAAAGTATTCTGCTGTCATACGGTCATCGTACCAAAAACAATGGCTTCTGAGCCTAGGCAACCTTGGAGCAAGAGGCCTGTGTCTCACTGTCCTACGGGTCGTGCTTACGTGCTACGTAGGGCGCTACGGCACCAAGACAGAGCGTTTTAAGTATATCGCGCTGACGATCTTACGTTTCTTTTGGTTCAAGTTGACTACACGCTTAGATTGTATGTCTCGGCCGTTTCTTTGGCCGATGCCAGACATTCAGAGGCGTCATTCACCCAAACGGCGCGTCATGCGTCTTCATAGAAAAGGACAACACAATGCAACTTCCTCCAGCGAACTTCACAGCTGCCGATGCGGTAGAAATAGCAAAAGCGGCGCAAACGAAAGGCGCAGCCAAAGACGCGAAAGCACTTTACGAAGAAATGAAAGGCATAAATCAAATTCCCTTTAAATAACGCTCCCTGGAATGAAATGAGGCTTCGCGTAAAACAACGATCCTAGTGGCCCTTCAAGGAAGGCGCCATGTTTGTTAAGTCAGTCAAGATTTTGTTGTGTGTTTCCGCTGGCTCTTTCTCGAAGGCGCAATTTCGAGTGCCCCCTTTGTTGGTGTTTTATGTATTGTCAAAGGGTGTGCCGAGCAATTTCGTTCTTGGCAATCAGGCCGTGGATTGCGCGGCCTTTTTGCTTTGGTGGCGGCCTATTCTGGTGCATCCGCAGTACCACCTGCGCTTTTTGGCATCTGCTCTCTCCTAGATCAGAGCGGTTACGATGCCTCTGAAACCTGAAACGGTAGAAATATGGGCTCTGCCTCAACGGTGTCCTCAATATCAAAAGGTGCAAAGCGCGGATCGCACAGCCATTTGAAGATCAAATATGCACTCACAGGTTAGTCAATTTGTGAACGGCAGCAAAGTTCCCCAGACCTACCATGCGCTTCAGGTTGTGATTATTGTTTGCTCTGCTTATGTTTCGCATTATAGAGCAAATGCATAGAGGCTAAAATTTACATGAGACCTTCCCTGAGAACCAAAGCAGTTGCGGTCTGCAATGAGAAGATAGCCAAGAAAGGAGAGGCCGTTGGTCTTTCATTTTATGCATTTTTTGCGAATAAGAACGACGATCCAGACTTGCTCATGGAGGCTGCCGAATGGTGGATCAAAACACACAAACTAGATCACTTTGAAAAGGCCGTTAAAATTCGGAATATGATCAGTTCAGGTGTCTGAACAAACGGCAGCAAAGTTCCGAGCAGCCGCCGTTTGGCATGATTTTCTGAATATCTACTAATGAAAAGCAAACTTATGTCTTCCCAACTTGTGAATTTCGGGAAGAGGAAAATAAATGAAAACGATATTAAAGATATTAGGGGGCATTCTATTCGTGTTTTGCTCTCTCATCATGGTTTTATTGGCTTCCGAAACTCGCTTTGACGGCACCGTTTTGGAGACATGGGGCAAGGCTCTTTTTCTTGATGGACGTATCCATGCAGATCGGGTGGATCTTAAAATCACAGTAAATGGGAGAGTGTTTTCAGGATACCAGAGTTTTCGAAGCACGTATGCAGGTATGGAACGATTCCTGATATATCTTCCGTCAGAAACGGAACCACAGAGCTATGTGGTTTTAATTCTCTCACCTGCAGAAAACATGGTAGGGGTGGCCGCAAGTACACCAAAAAATGCTGTGCTGTTAATCGGCAGCCGCATTTTACTACAGTCGAATGTTGCCACTGCTGTCCTACCATTGGAGTACAGTGATAAATCAGGAATGCAGGCCCCTGATTTTAAACAGCATGGTGTTGGGGAATACTCATTTTCGGCATTACCCTGTTGTGGTGAAAATACAGCTGATTTGTTGAAAAGGTTAAAAGCTGGCTCACTTAATGCGCATTCATGGAAAAACCACTCATGGAAACATCTGCCATTTGGTCATTGGGAAATTGAATATCTTTCGGGGTAAATTAGGCACAACGTGGATCGCAGTTAGTGTTGCACATGCCCTGCCGCAGAAACTGTGCCCTTCTGATCATAGCAAACATAAAGAGCATCGTAATCGATACGAAATCCGCTACACATACCAAGGTTGTAAGCATCGCAGGGTTGGCCATTAATGTTGGTTTTGTACTCTTTTTCGCCAATCAATGAGATGACATTTGCTCTGATGGTAACTTTAGGTGTCAGATAGGAAATGAGTAAATCGCGAACCATTGGGCCTCGTTGACAAGTTGCTTCTTTCTCAGCGCACTCTTCACCAGAAAGCCCCCTACAATCGTTCGCATCAACCCAGAGATCGGGACTAAAACGTTCCCCTCTAAAAGGCATTTCATGTAATATAAAATGTTCGATTGGTGCGCGCCCATATGACTTTTGACCAATGATTTCAACACTTACAAGTGCTGCTATGAAGCATAAAGTGACTAACAGCGCCTTGATTAATAGTTTTGTTATATGAATGAGGCGGCCTGACATTACAGTATTTCCCGATAACGGTAATTTTGAAAACTCATGTATTGAATAGCTATTAGTATAAGCGTCATTTTTTATTAACCATAAAAAAGGCTCATTTAAAAAACTGTTGGAACCGCCAAAAAAGCTATCAATCATGTAAGCTTGGTGCAAGGTTTAATATTTATCTTCTTTTGAATGAACGCTCGATTCATGCGTTTTAATGATTCTGGAGGAACAATGGATAATTATAAAACAATAGTACTTGGGTTGGGATTTGGCTTAAGTACAATGGCATTTACTACTGGCGCAAACGCAGTAGATTTGTTGAAAACAAACAACACAAAAATTACGTTATACGGACAAATTAATAAAGGTCTTTTGTCGGTAAATGATGGGAACGATACGACTACATTTGGGATAGTTGATAATGATAATTCCAGTTCACGTATAGGGGTGAAATCAACAACAAATCTTGGTGCTGGATGGAAACTTAAGGGTAAGGTTGAATTACAGCATGAAATAGCTTCCACGGGTGACATTAACCAAAATAACCGTACTGGAACGCGCGCGCAATTCGATTTAACGGATGATCAGGTTATTCGTAAGATTGAAGCATCAATTGGTCATAAATCGTATGGTACTTTGACTTTTGGCCAAGGCTCAACAGCATCAGATGGTGCCGCGAATATAGATCTTTCTGGTACAAAAGTTGTAAGTTTAGACCCAGAGTTACTCGCTGGCGGTATTTTGTTTTTCGATAATGTAACAGGTGCATTGTCTGGTTCGCGTAACATCGGCGATGATTTCGATAATTTGGATGGTGGGCGTTTGTTGCGTATACGTTATGATACTCCGACAATTAAAGGTTTTACGTTATCTGGTGCATATGGACAGCAACAGTTGCGTAGAGGTAATGGGCCAAGAGACGACCGAGATACTTGGGATGTAGCACTTCGTTATAAAGAGACGTTAGGGGATTTTAAGGTTCAAGGGGCAGTTTTTTACGCGGACCGTGAAGCCGCAGTTGGCGCAACGAACCAAAGAACACGCGTTGGTTTTTCGGCTGCAACTTTACATAAGCCAACGGGTTATAATTTTAGGATTGCCGCGGGGCAGGAAGATAATGAATCAAGAACTGAAAAGGGTGATTTCGTTCATGTGAAAGCAGGTGTGATTAAGAACTTCTTTAAATCAGGTCCCACAGCGATCGCTGTTGATTACTATACGAGCAATGCATTAGCTGATGAAGGTTCGCAAGGCAATTCATGGGGGTTATCGGTTGTACATAACTTCAAAAAACCAAAAATTGAATTATATGCGGCATTGCGAAATTACTCTCTTGATGAACCAGGCAATGATTTCGAAGATGTTAGTGCTCTTCTGACGGGTATTCGTTGGAAATTTTAATAATGAGTTCACTTATTGAACGATTTAAGGGCCATCCATTGTGATGGCCCTTTTTAGAGAACACTTGGAGCTTTGGGTAAGCTAATTTTGAAACATGTATTGGAGGTGCTCGTTAGGCTGACTTCACCTGAGTGTATTTTAGTGATCTCGGATACAATTGATAAGCCTAAGCCTGTTCCAGTTTTACCAGTAATTTGAGCAAAGCGTTCGAAGATTTTTACAGACATATTCTTTGGGATTTCTTCCCCGTCATTACAAACGGAAATGATAGCATTGTTTTTCTGAATACCTACTGACACGCAAATATTCGTTAATTCATTGCCACCGTGCATGACTGCATTATCGATCAAGTTTTCGATTGCTTCGGATAATAGGAGGTCATTTGCGTCTATATAAATTTCACACTTTGAAGCCTCAAATATAAAATCTATTTCCTCTGATAATGCGCGGGCTGCATTTTTTCTACAAACTTTTTCTACGAGTGTGTTTAATTCGATCTTTCTAAATTCAACTTCAGTATTTGTATCTTTTAGTCGCTCATAAGATAAGAGTTGCTTGGTTAATCTACTTGCATATCTCGTGGCCTCAACAAGTTCGCCAGCACGTTTTTTACTTTCTGAAAATGTTTTCACATCCATCACAGCCTGCGCCATCGAGTGTATACTTGCGATTGGGTTGCGCAATTGATGAGCTGCATTAGATATAAAACGATCTTTGATTTCTAAACTTTCTGAGAGTTGATCAAAAAGGTTGTTCAATGTTGTTACAATTCCTACGGCTTCATCTGGAATTGCTCGTTGGATCTTTCTTAAATCATTTGGGGATCTTTTAGCGATAGCACCTTCTAAATCTGTTAAAGGTTTAAGACCTAAGCTAATGCCAAACCAAACTAGCCCTGCAACAGTGATAGATAAGAAAGCTGTAATCAGTGCAGCTTGTGTCGCTAAAGCTTTTGTAAAGGCATTACGTGTCTTGTTCGTCTGCCAAATGGTAATCGTTGATTTTCCTTTTACACCATCAATTGAAACTTCTTCATATAACTGTGCTGCTCTTACAGGTGTGTTTCTTATCGAAGACGAAAATAACGTTGGGCGGTTCTCAACGATTAACACATCCTTGGGGCGTTGAGGGGGATATGCATACCCTGTGATGAAAGAGCCATCTGGGCCGTTCACGTGGTAAAAGACTTCTCCACCAATGGTTTGTCGCATCATATCTGATGTTGCGGGGGACAGGCTGTCTCCATCTGAAATAACAATATCTCGAAACACGGCAAGGGTTAGTGCCGAAAGCGTTCGGTCAAAAATCTCTTCGGTGGTTTGTTTCGCAGTATTATAGCGCCAGGCAACAGCAATGGTGGATGCAACAAGCAGGGGGAGCATTATTAAGACAAGGAGACGAAGCCTTAACGAAGCATTATAGGTTTTCACGAGGTAGCTTTCATCATATATCCCAAGCCGCGAGCAGCTTTGATTTCAATACCAGACGAGATTAATTTTTTACGCAATCGCGAAACATACACTTCTATGACTTTCTCCTCTATCTCGGAACCGACGCCATAAAGATGGTTGGCCAATGTGGCTTTGGAAACCAGTTGTTCCTTCCTGTCTAAAAGACATTCGAACACGGCGACTTCTCTACGGGGTAAATCAATAGGATTGCCATCAAGAGAAATACTTCTGGCGCCACGATCGAAAGTTACGTTTGAGATTTTTTCTAAAACTGGAGTGTCAGCTAGTTTGCGGCGCAACAAAGCACGGATGCGTGCGCTTAATTCATCCATTTCAAATGGCTTGACCAGATAATCATCTGCTCCTGCATCTAACCCGCCTACACGATCTTTGGTTTCAGAATTGGCCGTTAACAAAAGAACAGGGGTATTATCCTTCGATAAACGTAATGATTTCAACACCTCAATACCTGACATTGAAGGTAAGTTTATATCTAAAATAATTAAGTCACTGCTTTCAGATTGTAGATATTCCAACGCTTGTGTCCCGTCGTGGATAAGGTCAACAGCATGCCCTTCATCCCGCATTTTATGCGCAATGCCTTTGGCTAGTGTGACATTATCCTCAATAATTGTGATTAACATTTTTTGTCCCAATGAAAGCTTCATGCAAGTTTGATGTAACATTTTTATTAAATCAACAGGGAATCATTTACCTGTTAAATTGATTTAACCAACACGGGAGGTGTTGGTTTTGGGAGGATTAGAATGAATACTTACATACGCCGTGTTGCTGCGATTATTGCTGCATCTGCATCATTTACTTTGCCTGCTTTTGCGGATGTTGACATGTCAGGTAAAACAATTGAATGGACTATTCCATTTTCAGAAAAAGGTGGCTCAGCAAAATGGGCAAACTTTTTTGCGCCCTTGTTGTCAGAAGCCTTGCCTGGAAATCCAACTGTCGTAGTAAAGTTTATGCCTGGTGCGGGATCCACCAAAGGTGCGAACTGGTTTCAAAAACAAAAGAATGGTGATGGTACTGTTCTATTTGGCACATCAGGTTCGACACAATTTCCGTATTTGTTAGACGACCCGCGTGTACGCTATGAGTATAAAGATTGGGAGCCAGTTATGGCATCTGGAACAGGCGGCGTTGCATATCTAAATGCCGATGCAGGTGCAAAGTTTGATGGTTCTGCCAATGGGCTGAAAGACATCAACTTCATTTATGGATCGCAAGGCGCGACGCGTCTTGACTTGGTGCCATTGCTTGCGTGGCAGATGTTGGGCATGAACGTTGAACCTGTGTTTGGTATTAAAGGCCGTGGTGATGGTCGACTGATGTTTGAACGTGGTGAGGCAACGATTGATTTTCAAACATCCTCTGGTTATCTGAAAGGATCCGCTGAGTTGGTGGCGGAAGGTAGAGCTGTGCCAATGATGACATGGGGATCTTTGAATGCCGAGGGTGATATTGTGCGCGATCCAACATTCCCAGATATGCCAACATTCAAGGAAGTATGTGAAGCAACAGATGGTTGTGAAACATCGGGTGAGACGTGGGATGCTTGGAAGGCATTTTTTGTAGCAGGTTTCCCATCTCAGAAAATCGCTTTTTTACCGGCTGGAACATCGCAAGAGATCATTGATACTTTCGCAAATGCATTTAAAAAAGTCAAAGCGCGCCCTGATTTTGCAGATATTTCTAAGAAACGCATCGGCAAATACCCAATGTATACTGGTGCAGATGCACAAGCTGCATTGGGACAGGCGACAACAGTTTCCACAAAAGCAAAAGATTTTGTGGTGAGCTGGTTGAAAGACGCATACGGCGTTGAATTGAAGTGATTTACTTTTGGAGCGCCCCGATTGTTGGGGCGTTTTACTAAGTAAATACTTCTAAGGTCTCTTCTTCATGGACATATTATTGCAAGCGCTACCTGCGCTGTTTGATGCATTTGAGCTTATCCTTCAACCAGTGGTTTTGGGTTATTTAATTATGGGCGTGATTATGGGATTAGCTGTCGGCGTATTCCCTGGTCTTGGCGGTATCGCTGGATTATCGCTACTTTTGCCTTTTATGTTTGGAATGGACCCTGTCTTGGGGCTTGCCCTTATGGTCGGTATGGTTGCTGTTGTCCCAACCTCTGATACGTTTGCGTCCGTTTTAATGGGGATACCCGGTTCTTCTGCCTCACAAGCGACTGTGCTTGATGGGTTTCCATTAGCTAAAAAAGGCGAAGCGGCCCGTGCATTATCAGCGGCTTTTGCATCTTCTTTATTTGGTGGTTTGGTCGGTGCAGTATTCCTGACATTTTTCATCTTAATTGCGCGTCCGATTGTTTTGAAATTTGGCACACCAGAAATGCTTATGATTACAATCTTTGGATTGTCTATGGTGGCGATTTTGGCAGGTCGTGTTGCAATTAAGGGCGTGGTTGCTGCTGGCCTTGGTATGTTGGTTGGTACGATTGGTGAAGGAGATTCTGCAGGTGCTTTACGAATGGCATCTTATGATTTCCCGTACCTTACCGATGGTTTGAAGTTGGTGATTGTTGGTTTGGGCATTTTTGCGATCCCAGAGATTATTGCGTTGCTGCGCCAAGATCGTTCTATTTCGGAAAACGCAAAGCTTGGTGGTGGCTGGTTTGATGGCGTAAGGGATTGGTGGACGAATAAGTGGTTATCTATTCGGTGTTCTATTATCGGGGTTATTGTCGGTGTTATTCCTGGGCTTGGCGGATCAGTCGTGGATTGGATTGCATATGGTCACGCCGTTCAAACCACCCAAGACAAGTCGCAATTTGGTAAAGGAGAAATTCGGGGTATCGTAGGCCCAGAAAGTTCCAACAACGCTAAAGAGGGCGGCGGCCTAGTTCCCACATTGTTATTTGGTATCCCTGGCTCTGGGTCCATGGCCATTTTTATCGGTGCAATCGCTTTATTAGGGTCCGGCGATATTGAGGTCGGGCCTTCGATGCTAAAGAGCAATTTAGATATTACATATTCAATCGTCTGGATGTTGGCATTTGCAAATGTGGTAGGTACGCTGCTGTGTATTGCTGCTTCTGGTGGTATTGCGAGACTGACGACAATTCGGTTTACATTAATCGCACCATTCCTGTTCATGCTCATTTCATTTGCGGCTTTTCAATCGGGACAAAATTTGATGGACTTGGTCGCTTTATTTGCACTGGGTTTACTTGGCATTATGTTGCGTCGCTTTGATTGGTCACGTCCTGCATTTTTGATTGGGTTCGTGCTGTCTGACCCTGCCGAAACATTTGCAAACCAAGCGGTTCAAATCGCCAACTTTAGGTTTCGTGAAAGTATGGAAGCAGGCTTACAGTATATCTTTAGCCCAATTGTAATTGTTCTTGTGATTGTCACGATCTTGTCGATTGTTCTTGGAATACGGCAAGCCAAAAACATTATGGCTGAAGGGAATGTAAAGTCGGGTTCAAAGCGTGCACCCCTTATATTTCTTATTGTTATCTTTGCATATATAATTGCGGCTTATTGGAATGCGGCTTTAATACCAGACCATTCCTCTGCTGATAGAATTTTCCCCCTATTCGTAGGAGGAGTATCTATCCTTGGTTGTATCATTTTGATTATTCAAATGATCCGCGTTGATGAAACCAATACAATTTTTGCAGATCGTGAAGCAAACGGTGATGATGAAAATGCTACTTACGGCTTATGGCCAACACTTGCTTGGTTCGGCTTCTTATTGGTTTTATGTGCGGTTATAGGGTTTATATTAGCCTTGGCCATATTTTTGGTAAGCTTTTTGCGAGTGCGTGCTGGGTTAAGCTGGACGCATTCTATTCTCTATATGATCGCTGGTATTACTTTTATGTGCTTTATGGCTTGGGTTCTTGGACGTGACTTCCCTCCTGGCATATTACAGGCAACTTTCAATTTACCTTGGCCATTAAAATAGGAGCATGGGCATGTCTTTTTCAATTTTATTTTTACCTGGTGACGGCATAGGTCCAGAGATCGTAGAGGCCACGCGTAAAGTTGCATCTTCAGCCGCGCAGAAATACAATTTGCATATCGATTGGTCCTCTGCGGATATAGGCTTTGCGTCTCTTGCGACTGTGGGCACCACTATTGATCAAACGGTGATTGCTTCTGCCAAATCTGCAGATGGTGTGGTATTAGGTCCTGTATCCCATAATGAATATCCACCTGCGGATCAGGGGGGAGTGAATCCATCAGGAATATTGCGTAAAGAGCTGGATCTTTATGCAAATATCCGTCCTGCTGTCAGTTATACTGACTTGGAAGCTCCTATACAGAAACCTGTAGATATGGTTTTCTTTAGAGAAAATCTCGAGGGGTTTTATGCGGATCGCAACATGCACGAAGGCGGCGGAGAGTTTATGCCTGTGCCTGGTGTCGCGCTTGCTATGCGCAAGATAACGGCCTTTGCTAGTGAACGCATTGCACGCGCAGCTTTTGCCCATGCCCAGACGCGCCCCGCTAAACGTGTGGCATCAGTACACAAAGCAAATGTGATGCGCACATCAGATGGTTTGTTTTTGGGTGAAGTGCGTAAAGTTGCCAAAGAATATCCTGAGATTGAATATGAAGAGGTCTTGGTGGATGCCGCTGCCGCATTGTTGGTGCGTGACCCCAGCCGTTTTGATGTCATTGTGACGACAAACATGTTTGGCGATATTTTATCTGACCTTGCCTCTGAATTGTCTGGGGGACTTGGCTTGGCCCCTTCATTAAATCTTGGCCCAGATTTTGCTGTGGCTCAAGCACAGCATGGATCAGCGCCTGATATTGCTGGACAGGATAAAGCCAACCCTACATCACTCATTGCATCTTGTGCGATGCTTTTGGAACATTTGGGTGCAGGCGATGCTGCAAACTCTATCTTTCGTGCCTTGAAAACGTCTTTGGCTTCCAAAGAGACACGTACGAAAGATATTGGAGGTGTGCTTGGTACGGCTGCTTTTACAGATCATCTGTGTCATCTGATAGAAATGGAGGGCATTTGACGCAAACGGCCATCCCTTTCTTTTTAATGCGCGGAGGCACCTCGCGGGGTGTTTTTATGAACATTGTAGATGTTCCAAAAGATTTGAAGCTTTTGGAACGTGTTTTGATTGCAGCCATAGGGTCAGGGGATCCGTTGAATATTGATGGTATCGGGGGCGGTGCTGCGGTCACGACAAAGGTAGCTATACTGTCAAAGTCTGAGGACGAATGGGCTGATATCGATTATTTTTTTGCACAAGTTGGCGTTGAAGAACAGAGCGTTGATTTTAAGCCAACTTGTGGAAATATAATGTCCGCTGTTGGTCCTGCCGCAATTGAAATGGGGCTCTATTCAATTACACAGGGTGTGAACAAGATCAAAATACGTGCTGTTAATACAGGGGCGCGTGTTATCGCCAAAGTTAAAACGGATGGCACAGATGTTGTTTATGAAGGTAAGACCAAAATTGATGGTGTCCTTGGTACCTCTGCACGCATAGAGTTGCATTTTGCCGATGTAACTGGATCGTATACTGGTGCTTTTCTACCCACAGGGCATTTGCGCGATACGATTGATGGCGTTGACGTGACATGTATGGATGTTGCTGTGCCAATGGTCATTGCACGTGCGAGAGATGTAGGGATAACGGGCTATGAAACGCGCAAGCAGTTAGATGCCAATGATGCATTATTCGAAAGGCTTGAATCTATACGCATGAAAGCTGGGTTCGCGATGGGAATGGGAGATTGTTCAAAATCAGTCACACCCAAAGTTGGGTTGCTTGCAGTCCCCCAAAAGGACGGCAACATTGCCGTGCGATACTTTATGCCATGGGCAGCACATCCAAGTGTTGCTGTTACAGGTTCACAATGCTTAGCAGCTTGTGCTTTGACGCCTGGAACGGTTTCGGACGGCTTGCTTCAGCGCCCAGATGGCAATTCTGTACAAGTAATTTTGGAGCATCCAATGGGTGTTATGGATGTCTTTGTTGATTGCGATCAGAGTGATGGGTTTTCATTGAATTCAGCAGGCATTATACGCACCGCACGAAAGCTTGCATGTGGCACTTTTTTCATTCCCAAAGCGGTTTGGGAAGGGTGAGGTTTTAAGCTACACATCCCTTGGGTTTGTATTATAGGTTGCTTTCAGGGTTATCTTTGGCCTTCTTTGTTGAATATTTTATCAAAAATTGGCGCACCCAAAATGACGATAGACATTCGTAAAACGTGATGTGCTACAACAAAGGCCATGTCTGCCCCGACGATAAGAGCAAGAACTGTTAATTCTGCTTGGCCGCCTGGTGCAAAGGATAAGATTGTTTCCAGCGGTGGAGCAAGTTCTAGGACGTAGATGAATTCAGAAAATATTAACGTAAAGAGTATTAAGATCACGCAAAACCCTAATCCAGCTGTGATATCCTTTCGAATTTCTTGCACAGTAATGCCTGCATATTTAACGCCCACAGTCATCCCAATGAAAAATTGCGCTAACCAAACAGCTTCAGCAGGAGGGCGCTGATGCAGAAATCCTGCTAGGCTGACGCTGGCGGTTAAAATGAGTGGCCCAAGAATAGATGCGCCAAGCATGTTGAAATGTTTGGCAACGCGCCATCCTATAATGGCACAGACTAGCATTAAAATGATTTGGTCTATGGGTAGGCTTGATGCAGGAACTCCTGGCGGGTTGTTCAACGCGGCCCCCCAATACCCTTGCAAGATAAAAGGTAGGGTAACAACAATCACCAATACGCGGGTTGCGTGAATAAGAGATAAAGTACGTATGTTGCCGCCAGCTTCTTCTCCAAAAACCAGTATGTCTTGTAGGCCACCTGGCATGGCGCAATAATAACTTGTAACCCAATCATAGCCGCATACTTTTTGAAAATAAGGCACGCCGATAAACCCAATGCACAGCACCATTATGGGAATGAGCAGTAATGTTTGCCACATTCCACCCATGCTGAATAACAGAGCAGGGGTGAAAGTGGCACCAACGGCAACACCTAATATCGTGCGCATCCCTTCGTTTACTACGGTTACGCCTTTCATTGGAATGCCAATCAATGCAGCGCTTAGACAGGCTGTGATTGGCCCTAGTAGCCAAGGTAGGGGAATGCCAAGTGTTAAAAAGATAAGAGCGCCCGATAAACCGATTGAAAATGCAAATATTATGGGCCGTACTATCATTGTCGCATGGCTTTCAATCTGTGGCGTAGGGATGTTTCAATATGTATCGCTGCCGCATCACCAGCCTCTGCCGCATCGCCTGCAGAAAGGGCATCTGTAATAGCCTTATGCTGTTCACAAACGGATTTCACACGCGCTGGACTATCTAATGTTGTTGGGCCTAAGACTAATAAAGCGTTCGAAAGTGTTTGGGCGGAAGACCATAAAAAACGATTGCGTGCTGACATGAAAATACATTTGTGAAACTGGATGTTGATGTTTGCAACAATGATTGGATCATTGGCATTTTCGGCCATTTCACTGGTGAGCTCGCGCATTTCATCAATTTCTGCATCTGATGCATGTTTTGCTGCCATCTCTGCGGCTGTTCGTTCTAAGACAACGCGCATCTCGTAAAGTTCTACTAGCTCCTGATGGCTCAAGGATTTCACAACAGCACCGACACGGGGTCTGTGTTCAATGATTCCATCTGATTCTAACTTTCTGATTGCCTCTCTAACAGGTGTACGACTTGCACCTACAAGTTCCGCAACCTCTGCCTCTCTTATGCGAGCGGAAGGTTTTAAATCACCAGAACGTATTAAATCTAATAGCTTTTCATATGCAATTTGTGCGTTTGAAATACTCATATTTTTTCCAGTCTTGATATTGTATTTTAATATTGTATACACTTGGATACAATTTAATCGGAAAGTGTTTATTATGCAAGAGAAATGGGATGTTTTAATAGTTGGCTCTGGAAATGCGGCTTTGTGTGCTGGTATTTCTGCTTGTGAAAACGGTGCTAAAACATTGGTCATAGAAAAAGCAGATCAGGACATGTCTGGCGGTAATACAAAATACACTGCTGGCGCTATGCGGTTTGTTTATAATGGGAATGAAGACTTGTACCCTTTATTGGAAAACCCAAATGACCCTCGCATTAAGGATACTGAGTTTGGCCGTTACACAGCCGATAAATTTAGGACCGACTTGTTAAACTTTAATGATGGGCGTGCATTGAGTAGTGAACAGAATGCTTTGATTGATGAAAGCTATGCTGCAATGAAGTGGCTTGCAGGGCATGGTGTAAAATATGATCCTATTTATGAGCGCCAAAGCTTTATGAAAGATGGTAAATATGTCTTTTGGGGTGGCTTAACGCTTGCTGCTTGTAACGAGGGTGTTGGCTTGTTTGATATGGAACTTGCTGCATATCAGCGTCTTGGCGGTACTATTATATATAATACCGCTATGACCTCTCTTATTGTCGAAGATGGCTGTGTTTGTGGGGTGAATGCAATTAATGAGAAAGGCGAGAGCATTGCTATAAAAGCAAGTTCTGTAATACTTGCCTGTGGTGGTTTTGAAGCAAATTCCATGATGCGACAGAAGTATATTGGCCCTGATTGGGATGTCGCAAAAGTTCGCGGAACGCCACATAACACAGGCGACGGTTTATCTGCGGCATTTGAGTTGGACGCTAAAGAATACGGGTTAATGTCTGGCTGCCACGCTACGCCGATGGATTTACATATGGCAGACTATGGGAACTTAAATATTCCTCATAACGATCGTAAGAACTACCGCAAAATTTGTTACTTTTTAGGTGTTATGCTGAATGCAAATGGGGAAAGATTTGTGGATGAAGGTAAAGATTTCAGAAATTACACCTATGCGCAATTTGGCAAAGCCGTTTTAGAACAACCTGGGCATTTCGCATGGCAAATCTTTGACAGTAAAATCTTTGACCTATTTTATGGGGAGTATCGTTTCCATGATGCGCATTATATAGAAGCAAAAACTTTAGAAGAATTGATCAAACAACTTGATGGTGTGGATCAAGCCCAAGCAGAAAAGACGCTTATAGCGTATAACCAAGCAATTGGTGATGGTGATTTCGATCCAACTATTAAGGATGGTAAATCTACAATTGGTCTTGAATTGCCGAAATCAAACTGGGCACAGAAAATAGATAAAGGCCCATTTCGCGCCTATCCTGTAACAGGAGGTATTACCTTTACGTATGGTGGCTTGAAGGTTTCTGAGACAGGGTGTGTTCAGAATACGAAAGATCAAGATATTCAGGGTTTATATGCTTGTGGTGAACTGGTTGGCGGTGTGTTTTATAATGGTTACCCAGGTGGTTCAGGGTTGACATCAGGTCTCGTTTTTGGGCGACGAGCTGGTCATCATGCGAGTGCAAACTAGCTGATCTAAAACGTTTGAAGTGGCAATTGTATTGCCACTATATACACTTGCCTTAGGGTAAAGTACCTCATAGAGAGTAATCTATGCATGATCTGAAATATTTAAAACAATGGGTTGGTTCGATATCGGATCGTAGAAAGAAAAATGTTGGACGAAAATAAGGGTTCTGTTTCCGTTGATGATTTTTGTGCGGCTACCGCAACATTTGGTTTAAAAAGTTCGATGCTACAATGTGGCGAACAGCAGGCCAAAATGCAAAAGCCCAGCTTTTCAGGTTCGGTTGGTGTGCGGCAATTAGAAAGCGGTATTCAATTCAGCCAAACAGATTTGTTAAGTCATGGTAATGTCAATTACGATATCATCATGCCGCGTTCTATATGCCTGCTTATCTCTATTGATGGCCAAACTTCTGAAATTAATCAAACTCGTAATCAACAATTCTCGTTAAAGACAGGTCAAGCTGCCTTCTTAAATTTTTCGGACGAAGCGGAGGTTATAGGGGCATTACGGGATAGACAGCATACAAAGTCTGTTTTGATACAGCTGCGTGAAGATGTTGTGCGTGATAAAGAGTTGCAAGAACTCATTCATAAAGAAACCCATTCAAGTTGTATTCGTAATTTAGGATTACAACCACAAATTTTACAGCTTGGGAAATCGCTTATTGCACCAAATAGCTGTGGTGTCGTTGGTAAGATGATGTCGGAAAGTCACGCACATGAAGCTATCGCACGCTCACTTAAACTTGTAGAAGATAGGCCTAAAGAGAACTGTTCTCGATCAGATATTTTAAAGATGAACATCATTAAAGAAAAGTTACATGCACATCCTGAAATGGATTATTCGCTCGCAGATTTAGCACATGAAGCTGGGCTTAGTATTACAAGTCTAAAGACAAAATTTCGCGCAATTTATGGTAAACCTGTATTTGAATATTTACGTGACATTCGGATGGAACGCGCAAGACAAGGTATTGTTGATCATGGATGGTCTGTTAAGCATGCTGCCTTTTTTACGGGGTATAAGTATGCTTCGAATTTTTCTGCGGCGTTTCAAAAAAAGTTTGGATACCGTCCAAGCCGATATCGTTAAATTAATGAGCAGATAGTATTCCTGAAGTGCGTTTTTAATGAAATGTACAACACAGCAAAACTCGCGGTAGTTGCGGGCCATAAAACTGAATGGCCTATTCACGTAACTTCAAGATTACATTCCTATCGTCGGATAAAGCTGTAAATGTAGTGTTATTGCCCTTTGCAATTGAGGATAGGTAGCCCGCCAAAACGTGAGTGCCTGTTTTATAATTTGTCTTTTTGAATGGATTTTTTGCCCTTTGCAATACTCTCATTGCATTTAGTTATGTGTATTTTTCTATAATTATAGTTATGAATTCTTGAGCTAATCTAGAGCTAATTAAACATGGTGATTTTAATTAACCTAAGGAAAATAAATGAAAAATATTATTCTTGCTGCTGCAATTACACTTGCTAGCCCAGCCTTCTCTGCAGATTATCTGGACACACAATATGGCCCAGACGGGCTTGAAGCACATCTTTTGAAAACGAGTGTATCAAATGACATTTTGACAGTTGCGTTCATGATCGAAAACAGTACTGCAGAAAAAGTAAAATTTGTGTCAATGGCGGTAGACAATGTATTATACACGACAAAAGATAAAAAGTACCCAGTTTTAAAAGATGCCGAAAACAAATATCTTGCCTCAACAATTGTTTACGGAAATATATCACAAAGGGGTTTTTTATTCGCAACCGTACCTGATGCGAGTTACAGAAGTATCACTATGGAGGCCGGCTCTAAAAAAGTTGGTTGGGTTAAATTTGAAGCACCAGCAGGTTCTGATTGGCCAATCGAGGTTTCCTTACCTGGGATCACTCCTTTCACAATAGACAAGCCAGAGTCATAAGGCCAATGGCAAACCTTATGAAATTTGCATCTCTATTACCATTCTGTTTAACGGCTTTTGCAGGGAATTCCTCTCTTGCACAAACCGTATCCGCCGACCCACTTGCTAGCATATTATATGAAAACCCTGACCCGTTTTTGAGACAAGATTTATCAAAGGTTGTATCCAATTACGGTACCAATGGCAGTGGCGTAAAATTGGCTTTGGGAGGTATCTCTCTTATAATAACAGAGAACTCCCTTGTTAGCGGAGCCTCGACTATAGACGGTGCCACAAACATTTTTAGTGATCCAAATGGCTTTGGCTTTACAGTCGGATTATCTGGGGACTATTTGTTTGATTTTGATAAAGCTGCGCTAAAACCAGAGGCTGAAACGGCCTTGCAAAAAGTCATGGCTTTGTATGCAGAATACGGTGGTGAAAATATCACTATCGAAGGTCACACTGATTCAAAAGGATCAGATGCATATAACCAGAAGCTATCAGTAAAGCGTGCTCAAAGTGTTGAGAAATGGTTGGCAAAAAATGGTATCGAAACCTCAAGTTTAACCTCTGTCGGTTTAGGGGAAACAAAACCTGTTGCTCCTAACAGTATTGGGGGGCGAGACAACCCAGATGGACGTGCGTTAAATCGACGTGTCGATATTAAAGTTACGACAACAAAAAAAGTTAACCACCTTCCAACAATATCAAACAGTTCTGGTTACAATTAGGAAGAATATTTCATGCACCCTTTATCGTCTTCATTCTTTACGGTTTTATGCATTTGCGGTACTTCCGCATTCTCGGCTGAATTCGGGCAAGCACGTTTAAAATCCCTGACAATAACATCGGAATTAATGGACAGCCCAGTCATCAATAGCATCAGTTATAATGAGCAAGGACTTCCTTCACGCTATGATATTGCTCCAGTCGATCCAGATGTAGATTATGCCAAAACTACATTTGAATTTGAATACCGAGATGATGGTCAACTCATACGCAGGATTTCATACGCGCAAGTGCCCAATGGTTCCCCTAAATGGACACATGAATTTGCATATAATTCACAAACTCCCCCCTTACTTATACGTGTTGATGGAACGAGTTCATTCGGTGAAAAAGATCAGCGCACATATACATATGATGCACAAAACCGCCCAATGAGTGTAGCGCAAATACATACCACACATACTGGGGAGAACATAAAATCCAGCACTTCTTTCACCTATGGCTCAGATGGCAATATTTTGAGCGGCACCATTACAAACAGTACGAGTGCAGACACTGGGAAATTCCAAATTCAATATGATGAAAACGGTCTTGAGGTTGGGTCAGTGCACACAGTGCCAAATGAAGGCAGCATTGAGGCCAAGATTACAAGATCTGATAACAATAAGACTGAAGTCCAAACGTTTACAGGTCCAAACAATACAGTAAGCGCACAAAAAATCGTTTCGCAATACGAGGTCAGTTCATGTCGGATTCCAAAATTGACAGATGGCTTTGTCGTTATGGCGTTATTTGATCATCCAACTGGATTTAATCCAAGTGACGCCTGCAAAAAAGTAGTCACCAATTAATATAAAAAGGAAGATAACTATGAAAAAACTACTACTGGCATTAACAATGCTTTCAACGCCAGCGTTTGCAGCAGATTATATCGATAGCCAAACTGGTTTCGATGGGGCCGAAATCCATATAAAGCAAATCCAACAGCGCGATGATAAACTTACATTGGTTTTAGAATATGAAAACACCAGTGATGATGTTATTGAGGTTAAGGGTGTCGAATTTGATGATGTTTACTATATCACTGGCGATAAAAAATACCCTATCTTACGAGATACAAATGGGAATTACGTAGCAGCACCTCAGAGCAGTTACAGTTGTTGTTTATTTACTCGAAATACCCGTAGCATCGAAATCAAAGCAAAGTCCAAGAAAGTGGCTTGGTTTAAATTCGAACAGCCAGGAGACAACGACTGGCCAATCGAATTTGTATTACCAGGCGCAATTCCCTTTGTATTAGAAAAACCTGCGAATTAAAGTATGCAGTTTTTTTCTGGTAACTTTTCAACGTTTGGCTGCATTCTGATTTTGCTTGCTAACCCTGCATACAGTCAAACAGATGCGCCTGACCCGTTGGATCCGTTTGATCCTAAATGGGATGAAAACCTTGCGCCATTTGAACGACTTGAAATCGTTTCAAATGTTCTGGGATTAACGTCTGGCGGTCAAGCGCTGGTCAATAAGGCAACTACCTTTGAAGGCGCGACTGCAATCTTTGCAGATCCAACTGGGTTTGGATTTACTGTAGGGCTTTCTGGTGACTATTTGTTTGATTTTGACAAAGCATCATTAAAACCCGAAGCAAAAAAAGCTTTGGAAGAGGTTTTAGAGATGTATGCCGATTATGGGGGTACGAATGTAACCGTTGAAGGGCACACGGATTCCAAAGGTTCTAATGCTTACAACCAAAAGCTATCTGTACGTCGTGCTAGTACAGTTGAAAATTGGTTTGTTGAGAACGGTATTGAGAAAAGATTGCTGCGTTCGCGTGGTTTAGGGGAAACAACACCTGTTGCTAAAAACAGCATCAATGGTCGGGATAACCCTGAAGGGCGTGCATTGAATAGGCGTGTCGAAATCAAGGTGAAAACGACGAAAAAAGTCAACCACTTGCCGATCGCATCAGGCGCAGAGTAACTGAGTTGAGTAACGAGTATAGGGGCTTCGAATTGTTAGAAGCCCCTATAGTTTATCTATAAAAAGAGATTAATATGATGAATGTTTTGGTACGAAAGTTGGTGGCGCACCTCGTTCTTTTACTTACGGTTCTTACAATCAGCACACCAGCTTTTGCATCTGTTAATAGTTGTCCTGAAGATTTGGAATATGTGTACTTTGGCACCGATGGAATTGAGCAACCGATATTCAAAGTTCGCGTGAAAATTCGTGATGGAAATGTAAGTTATATCGTAAGAGAGGAGCTAAACTGTATTTGGTCACCTGAAATGCCAATGTATACTGATGCCAGTGGCAAACAGATAATACCTGCCGCAGCAATCCACTTTCGTCCCGAACTTATCTCTGAGGCACTTACGCATGTTTATTTATATGACGCTATGGGACAAAAAGATGCTGATCGTTATGTTAACAGACATGTCGGGCATCATGACTATGTGGGTAACAGTCCACGTGACCCTAATTATCCGACCACTAAAACAATATCTGGGAATAACTTTCATTGCTATGTCGGCACGCCCCCAGGTGACTTAACTTGTGAAATTCTGTCACTTTCAACAAAATCGGCCAGAGTGATTGTAATGTGCAATGGGCCTGGTGGTCGTAAGTGCCATACGAAACTCACAATGGGGTATGGTATTGTTGTCGTAGTGAATTGGCAGTCTGCAGTTATGGAGCCAACCGAGCGGATAATCGAAGCTTTTGATATTACAATGGGTGTTGATGCATTCGTTCGCGACAAAATCGTGCCCGAAAAATAGGAATTTATTACCTGACATGCAGGGAGTATTTGAATGAATACATTGCCTAACGTCAACGCCTAGGCTCGATATTGGTGTGTATTCTGATTTTATAGCGCAAGGTGATTTAGCAGTCACGGCCTTAGCCTACTATATACTTTGGAATTTTAACGTAATCTGATTAGATTAGTTGGTTTTGTTGACGCCTGTTTAGCCGCCATTCGCCAATGTCTGCTTTGTCCCCCTAAGGTGTCATCCATAAATGTCCGTTATGAGCCAAAAAAAGACATTAAATAACGTAGTATTATTAGGACTTAAGATCCATGAAAACCAAGATCACTGTTATTAATGTTTAACGTATTTCCATATGACCCAGTCAATTTTATAATAGTTCCTTTATTGGTGCAGAAATGGGAACTCTCATTGTTAAATCAGAAACATCAGTATTATTGACAGTGGTGACGGAATATCAGTAAGTGAATAACTATATGCATATTCTGATATTTTATTGAGATACACGTTAGGAATATAAAACATGAACCTGCGGGATTTTCTCTATGTTATAGCTGTGGCTGAACACAGAAATTTCACGCGCGCCGCTAAGGTTGCGAATGTCAGCCAACCTGCTTTATCAAACCAGATTAAGAAACTTGAGATGGAGCTGGGTTTTGAAATTTTTGAACGTGGCAACAATGAAGTTGTTTTAACCGGGTTTGGTGCCGATTTTTTGGACGTTGCACATAAGATAAATGGGCTTGTTGACAGCATTGATGATCTTACTCAGAAACATAATAAAATTGAGGCTACGCCTTTGAGGCTTGGCATTACGCCAACGTTGGCGGCTTATCTCTCAAAGTATTTTAGGGAACTTTTCTCAAAACTTTACCCTGACATGCGTCTTATTATTGTGGAAGAGTATCCAAAGATGCTTGCAAAGATGATTGATGAAAAAACGGTGGATATCGCATTTATAGCGCGTAAGAGTTATAATAATCTTGCTGAACCGAACCAGCATTCGATGGATTTTTCGCCACTTTGGATGGAGCCGCTTTTTTTGGGTGTTCGCAAGGGACACCCGCTTACTCAAAAAACAAGCATCCATGCTTATGAGGTGCCAGCAAACTTATTGATCCGTTTTGAGACATCTTTCGGATATGATCTTGAAAATGATTTGCCCGCGCAACCAGATAATATATCGGACTTAGTTGGTATTGATGTCCGCTCTGCGCGCTTTGAAACAGTATGTCGCTATGTTGCACAAAGCGATGCTTGTACAATGGTTAATGCTATTGCTGCAAAGCAACTTAAAAACGATAGTTTTGGTCTGGATTTTATTCCCTTTGATGGTGAGGGTAATATGAGAGAATTGGGTGCACTGACGCGTGTAGAATATCCACATCCAGAAATGGTTGAGGCGATATGCGCTCATATTAGAGGTGCTCCACCGCTTGGTACGCTGTCATCAGATTAGTTTTCGATAAACTAACGAGTGCGAAAAATTACTTAGAAGCAGGTGTATTTTATCACTATAGCATCAAAGCCGCACACCTTTTCGTGTTTAGGTGTTAGTGAATACCACAAGCTTTTGTGGGAGAGACGCATAACTTTTTGATATAAAACAATTTTGATTGTTTCAACCTCACGGTAATTGTGAGTATTTCAAATACTTATAACCTCTATTCGGAAAATGAATTTCCGTAAAAAAGAGGGTTCTCCATATTGATTAGGACACAGACGACATCCCCCGATGTCTGCTGCCCCTAAAACAAAAATGGAGCTACCCAATGTTATCAGAATTACTCTCAAGCTTGCGTGCACGTCTATTGACGTCATCTACGCTTGCACAAGAAACGGCCCGTGATGGCCAAACCTTAACAAACGGTTTTTTCCAAAGTACAGTGGTCGACAACACACCAGCTTTCGTGCTGGATAATGATTTTGCGCGCCTTTTGAATTTTGGTCAAATCGAAACAAATAATGCAGCTGCAGCTGTTGAAGTATCTGGTGAAGACGCACAAGTCTTTAACTTCCGCACAGGCACAATCGATGCGAATTCTGGCCCTGATGCTTTGGCAACAGGTATCCAAGTATCTGGCAGTGCAAGTATCCGCAATTTTGGTGACATCGCTGGTGATTTCAATGGTGTACAATTTGCAGGTGCCGAGAGCTCTGGCCAACTTGACAACTTCCGTGGTGGCGTAATTTCGTCTGACAGTCGCGCAGTTGATATCCAAGGTGAAGGCGTAAGCGTTCGTAACTTTGGTGATATTGTTGGTACGGGTGATCAACGCAACGGTACTATTTATACAAACAGCACTGCTGAAGATACATCAATTAGCAACTTCTCTGGCGCAACAATCGATGCGGGCGAAGGCAACAACGGCGCAGGTATCTCGTTGCAGGTTGGTGATGAGGCTGGTGATGTAGTATCAAACACAATTTTCAATGGCTTTGGTGGAACAATCCAAGGTCGTGGTCAAGAAGCGTCTAATACACCTAGCGCAGGCGATGGTATTCGTATCAATAATGGCGCAGAAGGCACAGTATCAGATACAGACATCGTCAATAGCGGTTTGATCTCATCAGAAAGCAATCAAGGTACTGCTGGCGGTATTCGTGTAGCAGATGGTGTTGCGGCTGACGGCCGTATTCTGAACACTTCAACAGGTACTATCGAGGGTGCGCGTAACGGTCTTTATATCGGTAATGCAGAACATGACCTTGATGTTTTAAACTTTGGTACAATCCAATCTGGCAGCCGTGCTGTGAATATTGATGGTTCTGGTGTTGATATTATCAACGGTGGAAATATTCTTGGTACTGGTGATCAGCGTAATGGCACAATCTATGCTGATGACACTGCGAGTGATTTTTCAATCAACAACCTTGCAAATGGCGTCGTTGATGCGGGTGAAGGTAATGATGGTGCTGGTATTTCACTTTCATTGGCTGAAGACGGCAATGGTGAAGTTGAGATCACAAACTCTGGCCAAATCTCTGGTCGTGGACAAGCGTCTGCTGCTGCAGGGACTGCTGGTGATGGCATCCGTCTTGAAGGCGTACGTGGCGAAGCTGGTTTCGCAGCTGCATTATTCACAGGCTCAATTACCAATGCTGGTACAGTAACATCAGATAGTGCGCAGGGTACAACTGGTGCGTTCCGTGCCGTTAATGGTGTGAACTTCCAAGGTGAACTGGTCAACGAAGAAGGCGGCACATTTGCAGGTGTTCAAAACGGTGTTTACTTTGGTACTGGCGATCACTCTGGCGGTTCTTTTGTTAACCGTGGCACAGTTTCATCTGATAGCCGTGCACTGAACATTGATGGTGAAGGTCTAGCTGTAACTAACGAAGGCACAATTATCGGTACTGGCAACCAACGTAACGGTACAGTTTATGCAGATGGTACTGCTGATAACTATACATTCACCAACACTGAAACAGGCATCGTAGATGCAGGTGAAGGTAACAATGGTTCTGGTGTATCACTGCAAACTGGTGATGCTGATGGCGATATCGTTTCAGCAGCTGTTTTCAATGAAGGTACGATCCAAGGTCGCGGTGATGCAACCGAAGGCAACCAAGTTGGTGATGGTCTGCGTTTATTCAGCAATTTTGATGATGCTGGTTTTGCTGGCTTAGTCGAAAATGACGGTTTGATTGCAGGTTCTGAAGACAGTGATGCAGCAGCAGGTATCCGCATCGATGGTGGTTTGAATCTATTGGGCGCAATCGTCAACGAAGGTGAAATTCGCGGTAATGTAAATGCTATTGATGCTACAGAGGCTGGTACAGTTACTTTCGTCAATGATGATGACGGCGTTGTGAATGGTAATGTATTACTAGGTGACGCTGATGATATCGTTGTTGACCTTGGTGAAATTAACGGTGTTCTTGACGGCGGTGCAGGCGACGATGTTTTGATCGCAGGCGAAGGCGACAATATAATTGTTGGTGGTCTTGGTAATGACTTTATCGAAGGCGGCGAAGGTGTTGATACAGCAGATTTCTCTGATCTTGATGTGGCTGTTACAGTTAATCTTGGTCCAAATGGAAATGGCACTGCAACACGTGACACTGGTTTCACTGTTAGTGTGACAGATCAAGTTGTGTCTAATCCGGCTCAGTTTGGCTCAAACATCCAAGACGGTGCTGACTTTGTAGAAGAAGCCGTTGCTGGCAATCTTTACTTCAATATCCACACGTCTGATTTTATCGGTGGTGAGATACGAGGACAGCTGGAAGTTGTAAGCGATACTGGCGCAGGTCATAGCCGTGTTATCGAATTGGCTGGATCACTTGATGCTGCTCAGGAGCCTGGCCCAACATCTGATAGTGATGCAACAGGCGAAGCAACTGTAACCATTTCTTTCAATGAAGCGGGTGAAGTACTTTATTCATCTGAATTGACAGTTGTTGGTCTGAACGAAGCTGACCTACAATCACCAATCCCTGGTGTTGTATCACCGATCCACCTTCACAACGCGCCAGCAGGCCAAAATGGCCCAGTAGTTCAGGATGTTGTTGTTGATGCGGGTACTGGATTGGATGTCATCGATGAGTTCACTCTTGGTAGCCAATCTGGCTTCGAAGTTAATGTGAATAATCAAGTTGTTGATACACCTGATCAGTTTGGATCACAGATAGAAGATGGTGCTGGCTTTGTAGAAGAAGCTGTTGCTGGCAACCTTTACTTCAATATCCATACGGCTGAATTCCCTGGCGGTGAAATCCGTGGGCAGTTGCTTTTGGAAAGCGATGTGACAGAAGATGGTATCCGCACAATTGAATTGAGTGGCGGTCTTGATGCAAGCCAAGAGCCTGGTCCAACATCTGATAGTGATGCAACGGGTGAAGGTTCTCTAACAATCACACAAAACATCTATACAGGTGAAGTGTCATATTCGAGTGAACTGAGTGTTCTGGGTATTGATGAAGGTGACCTGCTAACACCAATTCCTGGTGTTGTGTCTGCAATCCATTTGCACAATGCGCCTGCTGGTCAAAATGGCCCAGTTGTTCAGGATACTTTGGTTGATGCTGGTGGCACATTGGACGTTGAAGCACCAATCTCTAACACAGGCCTTGTTAATGAAGATGTGTTCGAAAATGCAATCGAAACTGACGTACTAAGCTCAATCGAGAATGTGATTGGCTCTGACGATGGTGATGTAATCATCGGTAGTGATTTCGAAAACTTCCTTGCAGGCGCTGAAGGTGATGACCTTATCGACGGTGCAGGTGGTGATGACATCCTATCTGGTGGTGAAGGCATTGATACATTCAGGTTCTCTTCTGAAAACGGCAATGACGTTGTCACAGACTTTGAATTGGGTGTGGATCTTATTCAACTGTCTGATTTCGGACCAGACTTCGATCTATCGGATAGTATTTCACAAGATGGACAAGACGCAGTTCTATCCTTCTCTGGTGACAACTCTGTGCGCCTTGAAGGTATCGAAGCATCGCAAATCACTGAAGACGATTTCGTTGCATAAAACTGACCCTTGGGGTGGCGAAACAATTCGCCATCCCATTCTTTAGATGAGAGATAGATCAATGTTACATAGACCTTCACCTGTAAAACTAGCTTGGGGCACATTGCGCAAAGGCTTTGGCGCAGTTGCTTTTTTTAGTCTTTTTTTAAACCTTCTTATGCTTGCTGGTCCACTTTACATGCTGCAGGTTTATGATCGGGTTTTGACAAGCCAGAACATAGATACATTGATTGCATTTACATTACTTTTAGGCGGTGTTTTTGTTGTAACTGGCTTACTAGATTTGATGCGCACACGTATTTTAAATAGGCTTGGTGCGAAATTTGAAATCTCAGTTGGTGAACCAATTCTGCGTTCCGCAATGAGACGCAATGTTCAGGGGAAATCTACTGCTGGCGAAAATCCAGTTGATGATATTAATGGTTTCCGTGACTTTGTATCAGGTAGCGCTTTAATTGCATTTTTTGATGCTCCTTGGATCCCCGTTTATCTTTTTGTTCTATACGCATTGCACCCATACCTTGGTTTTTTGGGGTTAGCAGGCGCAATATTCTTAACGATCTTAGCTCTTATAAATAACGCTAGATCGCACAACTTGATGCAACAAGCATCCGAAGCACGCGGCCGATCTGACGCTTTATTTCGGACAAGTGAACGTAACGCGGAACTTGCCCATGCTATGGGGATGAAATCTGATCTGGCTAGACGTTGGAATGCTTTGCAAAACCAAGCTCACGTTTATAAAACACAAGTCAGCGATCGTATTGCTACTTTCACAGTTCTATCCAAAACAATCCGCATGGCGCTTCAATCCGCAATGTTGGGACTTGGTGCTGCATTGGCGATTTCTGGTGAAACGACCGCAGGCGTCATGATTGCAGCGACCATCGTACTTGCACGAGCATTAGCACCTATTGACCAATTGATCGGGCAATGGCGTACCTTTCTTGCCGCCCGCGGTTCTTATAAAAAAATCTATGCTTTATCTATGGAATTTCCAGAAGATGAACAGACAATCACATTGCCAAAACCTTCGGTTTCTCTGAAAGCGAGTATCCTTCAAGCAGGCCCACCTCTTGCACAGAATGCAACTCTTTCTGGAATCGATTTCTCATTAAACGCAGGCGACGTCGTCGCTGTTATTGGGCCAAGTGGTTCTGGCAAATCAACCTTAGCCAAAATGATTGCAGGCATTTGGACACCTCAACGTGGCGATGTGAAACTTGATGGCAATCCAATGTCAAAATGGAATGCCGATGAACTTGGCCAAATGATTGGTTATTTGCCGCAAGATGTAGAGCTTTTCGATGGTACAATTCGGGAAAACATTGCGCGTTTTTCAACGGAAATTGACGATGCAAAAGTGATTAAAGCAGCATTAGCGGCTGATGTGCATGAAATGATCAGTAATTTGAATGATGGCTATGAAACTAAAATCGGTAATGGTTTCCATCTTTCTGGCGGGCAACGCCAAAGGCTTGCATTGGCTCGTGCGCTTTATAATGACCCATTCGTATTGGTATTAGATGAACCTAATTCTGATCTGGATACGACGGGCGAGTTAGCTTTGCGCAATGCTATTCAAACAGCAAAAGCGCAAGGAACGATTGTGATCGTGATGACGCATCGGCCAAGTACATTACAAGCCGTTGATAAAGTTCTTATCGTGAACAATGGCAAGCAAACTGGTTTTGGCGATAAAGATGAAATTTTGCGTTCAAGCAAGCGCAATGTTTTGCAAAATAACAATAAGCAAAAGCTTACCTCACAAAATACAAAGCAAACGAATGCTAAAGGAGTAGCGCAGTGACACATCTAGTTCCTAACCGTAGTAATAATGAAATTCTAAATTTGGATACATTACATACAATTCCGCACCAATCATCAGAGCCTAGTATTAGATCTTACATTATCTTTGGATTGCTCATTCTTAGCTTTTTCTTTGGTGGTGCTTTCTACTGGGCCACATCATCAAAACTTGATGGTGCAGTCGTCGCTCCTGCTTCTTTCGTAGTGGAGGGTAACCGTAAGACTGTTGAACATCTAGAAGGTGGAATCGTCAGCACTATCCTTGTTTCAGAAGGCGATTATGTAGAAGCAGGGCAAACCCTTATAGAGCTTGATAGCAGCGAAATTGATGTCGATCTGAATGTATTAGAGAGTCAATTGATTGATTTGGCTATTCGGCATGCACGTCTTCAAGCCCAAATTAATGGGCAGGACACGTTTTATGCTGATGATGCAATAGCAGTTTTAACGAAATCTATCGAGGGTTCTGATTGGGGGCCTGCTTATGGCACACAAAAGCACTTGTTTGATACAGAGGCACGCGCCCGCAAAGCCGAAGTCGACATTATGCAAGCACGGATCGCAAACCTTAATGCGCAAATTTTAGGGATCACTGATCAATTAAACGCTAATCAACGGCAGCTGGAAATTACACAAACGGAGTTAGGCAATCTTGATACGCTTCTTGAAAAAGGTCTTGTGGCAGTGTCACGCGTAAACACACGTAGAATTGAAATTGAACGTTTGAATGCAGCAAGATCCCTTCTTGAGACTCAGAAAATCCAAGCGAAGAACCAAATTGATGAACTAAAACTAACGGCATTAAGTCAAGCTAATCTAAGGGAAGAGGCATTGGCCATAGAGATAGCAAATGTTAAGCTGCAATTGGCTTCTGTGGAGCCACAGTTCAATGGTGTCAGAGAGAGACAAAAGCGCATTAAAGTATCAGCACCTGCAAGTGGACGTGTTGTTGGTATGACTGTCTTTACAACTGGTGGTGTTGTTCGCCCAGGCGCCCCGATATTAGACATTGTTCCAAACGACGAAACCTTGATAGTTGAGGCACGGATTAATACGGCAGATATTGAAAAGTTACGTATTGGCCAAGCGACACGTGTACGACTATCTGCATTTGACCAAGGGGATGTTCCAGAAGCCAATGGCAAAATCTTTGATATTTCTGCTGACAGCCTTGAGGATGCCCGTTCTGGTGAAGAATATTATGTAGCACGTGTGAAGTTGGATGCTGATCAATCAGAGACGGTTTATGGGTTGAAGCTCTTGCCTGGTATGCCTGCCGATCTTTTTGTAAATACGGGTGAGCGGACTGCAATTAGCTATTTAACGAAACCGCTAAGTGAGCGCCTCGTTCGTACCTTTATCGAATAATGGAATATCATTTATTTTGAATAATGTCTGCTTTGTTCCCCATAGCAGACATTGAAATCGCTAGCATCGAATATTTCTTAATGTTCAATGGCAAAGCAATTTAACCAAAATGGCAATGGGTTTCTTCGCCGATGGGGAAGATTATACAACCAAAGCGAAAGTGTGTAAGAATGCCTATGGTGAACTCGTTGAAGAATATTAAATTCAATTCATAGATGGTGATGATTTAGATTATGAACTATTCGCCGCTCTTGGTGTAAACCAAACAAACCTCTTACCTTTTATCGCAAAACTGGACATCTGGGACGATCACCAAAAGAAACACCTCATTGTTGCCGTTGGCGAGTGTGGTTACAGTTTTGATATAGAAAACGGCTTGCGGCTGATACATTTAGGAAATACTTGATTTGCGAATGTATCTAATTTGCGAGAAGATGCGTATAAACAATATAATCTATTTATTGGGTGAGGTTTTTATGAAGAAATTTGCACTTATTGCTGGCGTCTTTATTGTGCTTTTGGGTGGGTTTATCACAAGCGTTATCATGACTGGTCCTCAAGATAAAACGTTGGCGCAAGAACATATAGCATATGTTATGATCAGTTGGAATGATACGCCACTGAATGGTGGATTTCTCCCGACAGCAATTAAAGAGGTGATCGTGGCAGCTGCACACGCGCAATATTCCAAAGATGAATTGGGTAATTTGGCTGGAATGCAATTGCATGCGACCCATGTGCGCCATGCAATTGATCCAGCATTAGAGGAACGTGGTCCAGGTTTAGGTTATGGTATGTTGAAGGCATCAGAAAGTGTTGTGAAGCACATCACTTTGGCGAGTCAGATGCATGATGCGTCCGACGATGTGAAAGCGCATACAATGCATGTTGTGAAAGCGACTGAAACTGCGATGGCACGTGCAAAAGAAGCCTTACGTGCTGCTGATGCCATTCTGGCGGCGGTGACTGCAGAAGAAGCGAACCCACATGCTGTGAATATGGCTGCCTTAACCGAAGCGGCGCATTTGGGACTCGATGTGAATGGTGATGGTCAGATCACTTGGGATAATGACGAAGGTGGTTTGAAAATTGCGGATCAACACATGGGGTTCATGTTAGAAGCCGAAGGTTTGAAACGCTAACATCTATTGCGGCTTAGGGTGCTTTGCCCTAAGCCGATTAAATGACCCAATCTATGACATATAATGGCCATGCTAAGGCTATTCTAACACTTGGTTTACCAATCATTGGCAGCCATGTCGCGCAGATTGCGATTACTACAACTGATACTGTGATGATGGGGTGGTATGGGGTTGAAGAATTGGCTGGGCTGGTTCTGGCTGGCTCTATGTTTTTCGTTATATTTTTGGTGGGCGCTGGGTTTTCGTTTGCCGTATTGCCAATGGTTGCGAATGCATCTGAGGTCGGGGATGATGTTAAAGTGCGCCACATCACCCGTATGGGGCTTTGGGCATCTGCATTATATGCATTGTTATTGGTCCCTTTTATGTGGTGGTCAAAACCTTGGCTTTTGGCATTGGGACAAGAAGATGTAACCGCGCAATTTGCCCAAGATTACTTACGCATTGCGGGTTTTGGCTTATTCCCCGGGTTGTTTGTGATGGTGATGAAGAACTATTTGGCTGCTTTAGAGCGGACGCAGTTCGTGCTTTGGTTGACTGTTTTAAGTGCTGTTTTAAATGGTTTTTTGAACTATGCTTTGGTTTTCGGGAATTGGGGTGCGCCTGAACTAGGTGTGCGTGGAGCTGCGATTGCATCTGTTGCGATTGTTTCGCTGAGTTTCCCAATCCTAGTGCTTTACGCAATTAGGGTGGTTCCAGAGCACGTATTATTCCAACGTATTTGGGCGATTGATACGGATGCTTTGATGCATGTGTTCAAATTGGGTTGGCCGATTGGATTAACGAATTTAGCTGAAACGGGGTTGTTTACGGCTACGGCAATCATGGTTGGTTGGGTTGGTACGCATGAATTGGCAGCACATGGTATTGCGCTACAATGGGCGGGCCTTACGTTTATGGTTCATTTGGGATTGTCCAATGCAGCGACAGTGCGTGTTGGTCGGGCTATTGGGCGTGGCGATATGATTGGATTGAAGCGTGGCGGTGTGATGGTCACGGCGATGTCTTTAGGGTTTGCTTTTATGATCGTTGCAATCTTTGTCACGTGGCCTGAAGTTTTGATCGGTGTGTTTATCGATCACACAGATGACGCGCGGGATCAGATCATCATTGTCGGTGTTGGACTGCTGGCAATGGCAGCCCTTTTCCAGATTGCGGATGGTGTGCAAGTTATTGGGCTTGGATTGCTTCGCGGGGCGCAAGATACACGTGTGCCGATGATTTATGCAGGCATAAGCTATTGGGTGATAGGTATCCCTGCAGGCTATGTGATTGGTTTTATCTGGGGATATGGTGCCGTTGGCATTTGGATGGGCTTGGTGTTTGGATTGTCCGTTGCTGCGATATTGCTAAGCGTTCGGTTTTGGACGCGCTTGAAACGGAATGAGTTCCACTGACGCGTCCAAATTTTTTAGATTGATGGGTATAACAGGCCAATCCATTGATCTGTTTCAAAGAGCTTTCCACCCCAAGTGGCATCAAAATCTGCAAGGGGCTTTGCCGCAACCACTTCTTTTTTAGTTTTCCCTGCTTTCTTCATATCCAACATACTGGCATGCGCAATGCTGAGCATATCTTGATAGGCTTGTAGGTCGACACGTGTGGCCAATGGGCCGTGACCAGGGATGATTTTTACATCATCATTTGTGGCATCTAATATGGCTTGCACTGCTGACATAACGCCTGCCAAGCTGCCGCCATTTGCAGTGTCGATGAAAGGGTATAGGCCGTTAAAGAAAATATCGCCTGTGTGTACAACATTGGCTTCTTTGAAAAACACTACACTGTCACCATCTGTATGTGCATTCGGGTAATGGTTTGCCAAAACTGTTTGACCGTTTAGATGAAAGTGCATTTCATCCGAGAAGGTAACAACGGGTAGTGCTGCATATGGGGCAGGTGGTGTTGTTGCGCCAAAAGCTGGAATTGTCGTGCCATCTTTCAGACGCTTACGCACATTATCATGACTGAAAATAGCAGCACCTGTGTCTACAATCGCTTCATTTCCGCCCGCATGGTCAAAATGGTAATGTGTGTTCAATAAAAACCGCGGGGCACTGGCGTCTAGCTCTTTGATAGCGTTTAGAATTTTAGGAACTTCTGTAGCCATTTGGTCATCGATTACGAATGTTCCATCTGCGCCTGTTAAAACGCCAACATTACCACCGTTTCCAGACAGCATATGGATGTTGTCAGTGATTTTGATTGTTTGCATGGCTTGATCTTGGGCCAATGCTAATGCGGGTAGTGTTGTTGCTATTAAAAATGCAGGTAAAAGCGGTTTCATTTTGAAGTCTCCCGAAACGAACAATTATGTATTAGGGTATCTGCCAACTGTAGGATGTAAAGTGTGCTGTGTTAACAGTTCTGTGTTTACGCTGGTTTTAGTGCGAGTTTTGCAAGGGTTTCGTAATGTGGTAAAGCCTGTTTGCAAGTTTCAGCATTTTGTCCTGATAGCTTCGGTAAAGGCCCCTCGGCAGCTGCAAAACCTGTGCTATTATGGACAGCCCCGTACCAGTGGGATGCCCATACTCCGTCGTCTTTATGAGGGCCATTTGGCCAGTTTAGCATCGTGTGTTCATAAGGTATGCCTATAGCATGACAGAGGGCTTTGATCATTGCTTCTGGGTGTTTGCGGATGTCTGCACTATCTAGAATGATACCGCCGCCAAGTTTATCAAACAGCATGGATTGTTGGGTGAAACCGATATCGTTTAATGTTGGCGCTTCGCGTTTTGCAGCATAGCTGGCAATCACGCGTGCGGGATGTCGTATGAGAAAGATATTTGTAGCGCTTTTTGCCCAATCTAACGGAAACCCATCGATCATATGTTGGCACATGTGTTTTTGGTACCAGATAGGCATAGCGTCTGGAGAGGAACTTTGGCAGGTGTTTGCAACTTGGGCTGGATCTGTGGGTTGAGATGCTAAAATTTGGTCATTCATAGGATGCTTTATGCCCGTTTTATGTAAGTAGGCCGCGTAAAATGGCTCATCAATTACAGCACAATCAGATCGAGCGCCAAAGCTGTACATCATGGCAGTGGACAGGTTACGTGGCCCTGACCACATGTTGATCCTCATTGCTTTGCTTCCTGTTCAATCAACGCCTTGTAAAGTTCGCGAATACGTAGGGTTATTGGGCCGAACTCGCCTGTGCCTATTTGCCGGCAATCAATGGTGCCAACAGGAGTTTGTGCGCCGAATGTACCTGTTAAAAAGGCTTCATCAGCGCCATATGTATCAACCAAAGAATAGTTGCGCTCATATATGGGGATATCATTAGTTTGGCATAGCTCAATTACTTTACGTCTTGTAATGCCGTTCATGCAATAATCGCCCGTTGATGTCCAAACAGCACCTTTGCGGACGATGAAAAAATTACAAGCGTTGGTGGTGTTTACGAAGCCATTTACATCCAACATGAGGCCTTCATCTGCGCCTGCTTTTTCAGCTGCAATGCATGCGAGAACACAATTAAGTTTGGAATGTGAATTCAGCTTAGGGTCTTGCGTCATTGGCAAGCCACGTAGATGAGGAACTGTTGCGAGGTTTATGGGGCGTGGGATTTTAGGTTTGGAGTGTTCTACTATGATCACAATCGTTGGGCCAGATTGGCTAAGTGAGGGATGCTGAAATGGGCGTTTTTTCACGCCGCGGGTGATCATCAGGCGAGCGTGTGCGTCTGTGATCATATTATTGGCATTGCGTGTATCTTCTAAGGCTTGGATAAGTGATGTTCGATCCATGCCAATATCTAGATCAATCGCCATAGCGGCCTCATATAAGCGGTCCATATGCTCGTCTAGAAACGCCCATGTGCCATTATATAAGCGTAAACCCTCCCAAATGCCGTCACCTAACATGAAACCGCTGTCATAGACGCTGATACGGGCCTCATTTTTTGGAACAATCTCGCCGTTTACATAGATAGAGATCGCATTGTTGCGTGTGTCTTCTTCGGCTTGGTGAGTTGTGACGTGGTTATTCATGGTATTCCGCCTTTTTAGTGATACGGAATGTTAGTCACAATGGATGTCGTTTGGCAATCTTATGCGAAAGGGTCGTTTGTATAGGTGACATGTGCAAGATACAGCCCATGTGGTGGGCAAACTGTTCCACAGGCGCTACGGTCCACGGCTTCTAGCGCGTGCTTTACGTCGATTGGTCTCCAACTGCCAGAGCCAACGCGTTCTAATGTGCCGACAAAGCTGCGCACTTGGTTGTGTAGGAAACTGCGGGCACGAATGGTGAAACGGTATTCTGTTCCGTAATTCACGGGAATTTCTTCTATATCTAACACATCAAGTGTTTTGACGGGTGATTGGGCTTGGCAAATCGTTGATCGGAAGGTTGTGAAGTCATGTTGGCCTAATAGGTGCGCTGCTCCTTCGCGCATGGCTTCGATATTTAATGGGTTATTGATTTGCCAAACAAGGCCAGCCTCATGTGATGATGGGGCGCGTCTGGCCAAAAGGCGGAATGTATACTCACGTTCTATGGCGCCGAAACGAGCGTGAAAGTCATCATCAACGCGGGCAGCTTGCAGGATTGATATAGGATGAGGTCGCAGATGGTAGTTTAGAGCTTCGGACAGGCGAAATTCATCCCAATCTTTATCTAGATCAACATGTGCGACTTGCCCATAAGCATGCACACCTGCGTCTGTTCGCCCAGCACCTTGGATGCCTTCGCAGTTTTTTTCCAGCTTTAACAAAGCGTCTTCTATCGTTTGCTGAACAGACGAGACATCTCGCTGCCTTTGCCAACCAGAAAATGGTTTGCCATGGTATTCGATTTTTAAAGCATATCTGGGCATAAGTGATGCGTTAACGTGTGAAAGAGAATTTGCCAAGACCCCCTGTAAATATCTATCATTCATGCTTAACTCTGAAAGAACGGTAAAAAAGGTGCGATTTGGTGCTTGGTAATATAATTGATGGTATTGCGCGTAATGCAGAGCGGGCAGCAGATGGCGTTTCAGAAGCATTGTTTGAGCCTGTCGTTCGTTTGGGTGTGACGGGCCTGTCACGCTCGGGTAAAACGGTTTTTATTACCTCTTTGGTTGCTAATTTAATGGATCGTGGCCGAATGCCACAGCTTATTGCAGCACAACAAGGACGTATTGTGTCGGCATTTTTGCAACCGCAGCCAGACGACACTGTCCCAAGATTTGAATATGAAGCGCATTTGGCTGCCATGACAGGTGCAAAGCCCTGTTGGCCACAATCGACGCGTTCCATTAGCCAATTACGATTGTCATTTCGGGTGCAGCCCAGCGGGATTATTGCAGGTGTACGGGGCGCGCGCACAGTGCATTTGGATATTGTAGATTATCCAGGTGAATGGTTGTTAGATTTACCACTTTTGAATTTAAGCTATGAAGATTGGTCTAAAAAAGCTTTGGCATTGGCCGAAAAACGTGTGCCACAATCGGATGCATTCTTTGAACTGTTAAGCAATGTTGACCCTGCGAAGCCGTTAGATGAATTACCTGCACAATGGTTGGCAAAAAGTTTTACCGAATATTTGGCTGTTAGCCGTGAAACGGGTTTTTCTGGCTGTGCACCAGGACGTTTTTTAATGCCAGGAGATTTAGAGGGCTCACCTGTTTTGACATTTTGTCCATTACCAAAGACAGCAGCAAAGCGTGGTACGCTTTATCGTGAATTTCAACGGCGGTATGAGGCGTATAAGACTAAGGTTGTTAAACCGTTTTTCAAGGACCATTTTTCGCGTATTGATCGACAAATTGTTTTGGTCGATGCGCTGGGAGCTGTGCATCACGGTCCACAAGCTGTTGGAGATTTGCACGGAGCTTTGGTGGAGGTTTTGCAGGCGTTTAAGCCTGGTCGTAAATCATGGTTAGCGTCTATTTTAGGCAAACGCCGTGTCGAGAAAATTTTGTTTGCTGCAACCAAGGCAGATCACTTGCACCACAGCCAGCATCCGCAGTTGGCTGCTTTGATGCAAGCTTTGGTGCGAGATGCGAAAGATCGCGCCGATTTTTCAGGTGCTCAAACGGATAGTATTGCGCTCGCTAGTTTGCGAACAACGGTGGAAGAAACACATGACCATTATGGGACAGCTTTGGAATGTGTGCGTGGAACTCTGCTTGAGACTGGGAAACAAGCTGCAATGTATGCAGGTCATTTACCTGAGAACCCTGTAAATATTTTGAATGTTGCACAATCTGGGGCAACCGAGTGGCTTGATGCAGATTATGCTGTGATGAACTTTTTACCCGCAAAAATATCTCTAAAACAAGGAGATGGCCCACCTCATATTCGCTTGGATAGAGCGGCAGAATTTTTATTGGGGGATAAACTGTCATGAAGCAGAAACCTGTTGTGATTGATCTGGAACCTAAAAAAGAGAAAAAAAAGAAACTGAGCCCAGCGGATGCGCCACCTGTTCCAGAGCTAGATATAGTTGCAGCACCTCCTGCGGCAATGGAGGCGGTCGCACGTTTGGCGGCGCGAAAACCATCACGGATTACGCGTCTGTTTTTGTGGTCTGTAATTACTTTATTGGGCTTCGTGGTATCTGTCGCATTTTGGGACTTTGTGACGGATTTGATGATGCGTAACATTTGGGTGGGACGTGCAGCTTTTGTCTTGATTGGATTTGTTGTGCTGTGCCTGTTGATGTTCGCATTCCGAGAATTGGCAGCTTTTGCACGGTTAAAGCGCATGGATGGATTGCGTGCTGCTTCATTGGAAGTTTCTGATTTAAAACAGGCACGTGGCTTTTCTGATCGTTTAAAACAACTTTATAAGGGACGTCGAGATTTACGTTGGGCATTTACAAATTTGGCAGATCGTTCAAGCGATGTGCTCGATCCAGACGCGTATATGGCATTGGTGGAAACTACTGTTATAGAGCCGTTAGATGCGATTGCGATGAAAGAGATTGAAGCCGCTAGTAGGCAAGTGGCAACTGCAACCGCTATTATCCCATTGGCCTTGGCCGATGTCGTTGTGGCTTTGACTGCTAATGTGCGTATGATCCGGCATATTGCTGAGATATATGGCGGGCGCTCTGGCACATTTGGATCATGGCGTTTGATGAAAACTGTTGCTGGGCATCTGGTGGCCACAGGTGCTGTTGCAATTGGGGACGATATGATCAGTTCTATTGCAGGTGGCAGTGTCCTATCGAAACTGTCGCGTCGTTTCGGTGAGGGGGTCATCAACGGTGCCTTAACCGCGCGTGTGGGAGTTGCTGCGATGGATGTATGTAGGCCAATGACATTTAAAAATGTAAAACGTCCGTCAGTTGCAGCAATGATGAAGAATGCTTTGATTGGGTTTGCGAGCCGTAGCTCTTAACGTAATTTTGGCGGTTGATCACTTGGGGTGTCACGGTAGGTTAATCCCATTTGCAATCCCCGCCCTATACGACGTGCAAAAGCATTAAAACTATCTGCTTGATATGGTTCCAAGGTTTCGCGAAGGCTGAATTCAAAAAGATCTAACCAAATTGGGAAGTGCTCTTCATGCACGTGCGGCGTGGCCATGTGCATGGCCATTGGATTTCCATCGTATTCTTTTTCATGCAAGATTGCATTTGCCCAGAACCGTGCAATCTTAGCCTCATGTTCAGGCCAAGCTACGGCTTGCTTTGGTATGCTTTTGGCGAAAATTGGACCTAAGGTAGGATGTTTGCGCACGTGATCATAAAAGAATGCGACAACATTTTCGATATCTGCCCGTGATACATCAAACCTTGGTGGTAAAGTATTAGGCAAAAGCAACCGCCACTAACAATCCTATTGGAAGCCAAATTAGGAAGTTAAAGAATGATCGCATCAACCCCATGTCTGATTTTGGATCAACACCATATTTTATACAAAGGTAGGTTCCTGGCCATAAAATAACATCTGCAATTTTTTCCATCATATGATTCCTTTAATTGCGTATTTAATTTACCGAATATATAGGGTTTTAATTCCGCATTGTAAATGCTAAATAAATTAGATGCAGTTAAGTAAGTTCACAGATTATGGTTTGCGGGTGCTTATGCACCTAGTAGCCGTGTCCCCCGACAAAGTTTCAGTTAATAGAATTTCTGAGGTTTTTGACATATCAGAACATCATGTCGCTAAGGTTGCATCTCAGCTTGTTAAAGGTGGGTTTGTATCGTCTGGACGTGGGCGTGCAGGTGGATTGACGTTGGCACAAGATCCTAAGTTGATTTCCATCGGTGCAGTTGTGCGCCATTTGTCTGGTGATGTGCCTGTTGCCGAATGTTTTAATACTGCTGGATGTGACTGCCGCGTTTTTGAACAATGCGGGTTACGGGGGCCATTATATGAAGCGCAAAAGGCGTTCTTTGCAGTTTTAGATAAGTACACTTTGGAGACTGTTGTTAAAGAGCGATCGTTGTTGCGTGAATTACTGGAACCCAATTGCAGCTAAATATCGATGCCACGATGCGGGGAAACCATTGTACCTTTGACAAGACTTGTAAGAATTTTAGGAGCAGGTGGAACCGTACTGGATGGTGCTAATAGCCAATCGCGTAGGATCGGTAGGATGCGGCTGTCTGATTGGTACATGGGAGTAAACATCCAACTCATGGCTTGGTATATTTTAACATGCCTTTTGCGAGATTTATGATATTCTGCTAATGCTTGCTCCAATGCATAGTGTTTAAGACAATGAGCTAAGGCATAAGCATCTAACAATGCCATATTGGCTCCTTGGCCCAATTGAGGGCTTGCGCGATGCGCCGCATCACCAATGTGTACCAATCCTTGAGAATATGGTTTGCGTAACGTGCCATGTGAATAGCGGGCGTGTGTCATTTGGGAATGAGATTGGATTTGTTCAACAAAAGGAGCCAGCTCAGACCATAGGCCGATAGCTCCTTTGCGCCACTCATCTATCGGTGTATTTTCCCATAAAGTGAAATCGTTACGAGGCATTGACCAAAATAATGCAGCTTTTGGTGAGTTATCATTCGGTAATGTGCCAATTGGTAATATGCCAATCATGTTGCTTGCGCGGCGGTAGCGTTGTTGTAGGCGAGAATAACTCAGCGATGTAGTTTCAGGCCAATCTACAGTTCCCCATATGGCGCCGTAGGGAAGTGGTTTTGCTGTCATTGGGCTAAGGGGCGATTTTGCGCCTGATGCATCTATAACCAGATCAAAAGGACCTGCTGTTTTACCTGTTAAGTCAAGTGTGTGTTTTCTATTTAGTAAGGTTGTGCCAGTCACACGGCTTGCCGTGGTTATGCTAACACCTTTGCGTTGTGAAGCATTTAATAAGGCTTCGAATAAACTTGCGCGGTGGATACCCAGACCGAAACTGTTGCCACCGTTTGGACCATAAGAGACATCAAGAACTTTGCGGCCAGTATGTGATTCATGCCCCAGCATCTGATAACCAGCAGCACCATAAGCAAGGGCATCTTCTGCCGCCCCCATTTTCTCAAGAACGCGCAAACCTACGGGCTGAATGACCAGACCAGAACCGACGGGTGCAGGGGTGTCGAATTGATCGTATAGGGTGATTTCGTGGTCTGTATCAGCCAGTAAATTGGCAATGGCCAATCCGCCGATACCGCATCCTGTTATTGCAATCTTCATCTTAAATCCTTGAACGCATGATTTCAGCCTAATATGGCTATAAAAACCATAAAACCATGCGTTTGGTCGCACGCGCTGGGGTGGACGCGGCTGCGATACCAACCTATAAGCCGCTTATGGCTTACGTATTGAACATTATCATACGAATTACTGGCCCGGCGCTTTAAACCTAAAAGCGACCGGGAAAAGGCGTATGGACAGTCCACGCCGATCCAAACCTGCCAACAGAATTTACCAAAACTGGAAAAGAATATGTGCGCTGACACGCCTGAGTATAAAGATACATTGAACCTGCCTGTAACTGACTTCCCTATGCGGGCAGGTCTGCCAAACCGTGAACCAAACTGGTTGGAGCGTTGGGAAAAAATTGGCATTTATGACCGCTTGCGTGAAAAGACAGGTCGCGAAAGCTTTGTGCTGCATGATGGCCCTCCGTATGCGAACGGACATCTGCATATTGGACATGCGCTGAACAAAATCCTGAAGGATTTTATTGTGCGTTCGCAACAGATGATGGGCAAAGACAGCCGTTATGTTCCTGGTTGGGATTGTCATGGGTTGCCGATTGAGTGGAAGATCGAAGAACAATACCGCAAGAAAGGCCGTAACAAAGATGACGTTCCTGTTGTGGAGTTGCGACAAGAATGTCGCAAATTTGCGGAAGGTTGGATCGATATCCAACGTGATGAATTCAAACGTTTAGGCATCACGGGTAAGTGGGATAATCCGTATCTAACGATGAACTACCACGCGGAAGCTGTGATCGCAGATGAGTTTATGAAGTTTGTGACAAACGGCGCATTGTATCAAGGGTCTAAGCCTGTGATGTGGTCGCCTGTTGAAAAGACAGCTTTGGCTGAGGCTGAGGTGGAATATCACGACAAAGAAAGCTTTACGGTTTGGGTGAAGTTTAAAGTTGTTCCTTCGGATGCATCACCAGATACGGCCGCGGACTTGAAAGACGCGTTCGTTGTAATCTGGACGACGACACCATGGACAATGCCATCAAACAAAGCTGTGGTTTATGGCGAAGGTATTTCTTATGGGCTTTACGAGGTTACAGGTACGCCAGAGGAATCTTGGGCGAATGTCGGTGACCGTTTCGTATTGGCAGATAACCTTGCGTCTGATGTGATGACCAAAGCACGTTTGGAAGAGGGGCAATATCGTCGCGTGCGTGATGTACCAGCGTCTGACCTGAAAGGTTTGGGCTTATTGCATCCTTTGGCAGGTGCCGAAGGGGGGAATGGCGAATGGGATGATATCCGTGATTTCCGTGCGGCTGAGTTTGTAACCGATACAGAAGGTACGGGGTTCGTTCACTGTGCACCTAGCCATGGTATGGAAGAATTTGAATTGTACCGTGATCTTGGGATGTTAGAGCAAGTCATTACTTATAACGTGATGGATGATGGTGGCTTCCGCGCTGATTTGCCGTTCTTTGGTGGGAAATACATCTTGAACCGCAAAGGCGGTGAGGGTGATGCGAATAAAACAATTATTGATAAGCTTGTAGAAGTCGGTGGTTTGCTGGCGCGCGGTAAAATTAAACACAGCTATCCGCATTCATGGCGTTCAAAGGCTCCGATCATTTATCGTAATACACCGCAGTGGTTTACCGCGATTGATAAAGAAATTGGTGGCAATAACGAGCATGGTAAAACCATCCGTGAACGTGCACTGACTGAAATTGATAACGTGAAATGGACACCGCAAACGGGCCGTAACCGTTTGTATTCCATGATTGAAGCACGCCCTGATTGGGTGATGTCGCGCCAACGTGCGTGGGGTGTGCCACTGACATGCTTTACCAAGAAAGGTGCTTTGCCGACAGATGAGGATTACATCCTGCGCGATGATGCTGTGAATGCGCGGATTGTCGAAGCATTTGAAGCTGAAAGTGCGGATTGCTGGTTTGAAGAAGGTTCTAAAGAGCGCTTCTTGGGCAATGATTATAACCCGGATGAGTGGGATCAAGTGTACGATGTATTGGACGTTTGGTTTGATTCAGGCTCTACACATGCATTTGTGATGCGTGACCGTGAAGATGGTGCTGAAAATGGCATTGCTGATCTGTATCTGGAAGGAACTGATCAACACCGTGGGTGGTTCCATTCATCTATGTTGCAATCATGTGGTACGAATGGGCGTGCGCCGTATAAAGGCGTGTTGACGCATGGCTTTACCTTGGATGAAAAGGGCATGAAGATGTCCAAATCTGTGGGTAATACGATTGCGCCAGAACAGGTGATCAAGCAATATGGTGCAGATATTTTGCGTCTCTGGGTGGCTCAGGCTGATTATACGGCTGATCTACGTATTGGTCCTGAAATTTTGAAAGGCGTGGCGGATAGTTACCGCCGATTGCGTAACACAATGCGTTTTATGTTGGGGAACCTGAATGGATTCACGGATGCAGAACGTGTTGAAGCTAAAGATATGCCAGAGCTAGAGCAATGGGTGTTACACCGTATGGCTGAATTGGATGTGGCTGTGCGTGAAGGTTACGCTGCCTACAACTTCCAATCTGTATTCCAACAGTTGTTCCAATTCTGTACGATAGACTTGTCGTCTGTATATTTCGATATCCGCAAAGATGCGCTTTATTGTGATGGTGATAATAGCATTACACGCCGGGCTTCACGTACTGTTTTGGATTTGTTGTTTACACGTCTGACAACTTGGTTGGCGCCAATGTTGGCGTTTACGATGGAAGATGTTTGGCTGGAACGCAATGAAGGCGATGAAGCGTCTGTTCACTTGGAAGACTTCCCAGAAACACCATCTGATTGGTTGAATGCTGAACTGGCTGCAAAATGGGCGAGAATCCGTGATGTGCGCCGTGTTGTGACTGGTGCGATTGAGATTGAACGCCGTGAGAAAAATATCGGTGCATCTCTAGAAGCAGCTCCTGTAGTTTATGTGGCAGATGAATATGTCCGAGATATTCTGAACTCGATCGATTTTGCCGATGCCTGCATCACATCGACCATTGAGGTCTCTGGCGATGCAGCGCCAGAAGGCGCGTTCGCGCTTGAGGATGTGGACGGTGTTGCCGTTGTTTTTGCTAAAGCTGTGGGCAAAAAATGTGGCCGTTGCTGGAAAATCCTGCCTGATGTTGGCCAGCATTCACATGCTGGAACATGTAAGCGGTGTTCAGGGGCTCTTGGTTAAGATGTCATAATATGGGCCGTCTGACTTGCGGCCCATTAAACATGTTCACAATTGTGCGTGATACTCTTGATAAATGACCATGCGTAGGCAAAACTCTTTTGCATGAACTGTAAATCTTTTGAATCTCCATTAGGTAAGATCCGCCTCATTGAAGAAGGTGGAAAAATCACACGTTTGCGGTGGGGGCTTCAGCTTGTGCAAAGCGATGATGATGACGATGATCAAGATTATGGCCAAAGTGATGTTTTAGATGCGGCAGTCGAGCAGTTAAAGACTTACTTTATAGGTGATTTGACTGAATTTGATCTACCGATTTCTCCGAAAGGGAATGGGTTTCAGCAAGACGTTTGGCGGATTATGCAATCAATACCTTTGGGTGAAACATTGACCTATGGTGACGTAGCGAAAAAGCTGGGCGCTGCTGCACAACCCGTTGGCCAAGCATGTGGGAATAACCCCATTCCTATTATTATACCATGTCATCGTATTTTGGGTGCAAATAATCTGGGTGGGTTTTCTGCTGAAGGTGGCATCGAGGATAAAGTATGGCTGCTTAAACACGAAAAAGCTGCGGGACTTTTGATATGAAAATTATGGCTCCGTTTGAGGCTTTAGACCGTATTATGAAAAGCCAATTTGGTATTTTTTGCTTAAGTATGGTCTTTGTTATTTGGTTAATTATTCAATTTTACAACAGTCCTTATATCAAAGAAGATTCCTATTGGGTAAGTTTGGTTATTCCTGATGCCCTACAAGAGTTGGAACCTGTGTTACAATGTGGACCGCGGTATTACAAACGTGAGTTTGGAGATCGGGGGGATCTTAGTGGGAAATTTCTAACTTTGAGTTACGGAACAACCGCAAGCAAAGAACAAATCGAGAGTATGTATGATTTAGCTGCGATTAGTGAAGCAGTTGGAGCACAATATGTTGTCGTAACTGTAGAGGATCAGAGCAGTGAAGTTAGTAACTGTTTAACGGCTAACATCACGGCCTATATTGGCGCTTAATTACACAGATTTTTCTGGGATCATCTGTTGCACAATACCAACGAACATCAAGTATAGGCTTGTGATTGATAATGCTGTGATTGTGGGTACGCCAATATTGAAATCAACCCAAGCAGCGTAACCACTTAGAGCTGTCCATAAAATAGCGATGGGAAGGTTGATATTGCGCCAGCGTTCTGTACGCACTGGATGGATAAATTTTAACGGTGCAAATTGTGCGGCTGCAATCATGATTGTTAGGATTGTAATGATTTGCCAACTTGGTGTTGTTGCGAACATTACAAGGATGAACATATTCCAACATCCTGGATAGCCTGAAAAACTGTTATCCTTTGTTTTCATTCGAGAATCTGCAAAATATACCACTGCTGTAAATGTGATTATGATGATACAAACCCAACCTGTCCAACCATTCAACAAGCCGCTTTTAAACAGGGCAAATGCTGGGATAAAAACATAAGTCAGATAGTCGATGATCAAATCCATTAAGACACCGTCATATTCTGGAGCGTTTGTTTTGACATCGTAACGGCGAGCTAAAGGGCCATCGATACCATCGACGACAAAAGCGACGACTAACCATAGGAACATCAGGCTCCATTCCGCTTCAACAGCAGCTAACATTGCAAGCATGGCAAAGACTGCACCTGTTGCGGTGAAGAAATGAACGGAAAGGGCTTTTAGACGTAAACTCATCATACTTTCATACAATGATCAGATCAGAAGGCAAGGATTTAGCTGCCTTTTGGATGTGCCTTTTTATAGACTTCCATCAATCTGGCTTGATCAACAGCTGTATAAGCTTGGGTGGTTGAAAGAGATGCATGACCAAGCAATTCTTGGATTGCACGTAGATCACCGCCAGCCTCTAACAGATGTGTTGCAAATGAGTGGCGCAAGGCATGTGGGGTTGCTGATGATGGCAAACCTAATTGCATACGTACCTGTTCCATAACCTTTTGAATTTGGCGTGGATTAAGCTTTTTACCACGTACACCCAGAAAAAGCGGGGTGTCTGGCTCATGTGAATGGGGGCATAGGCGTAGATATGTATTAACGGCTTCGCGGGCTGCTGGAATTACAGGTACTATGCGTTCTTTGTTGCCTTTTCCTAGAATTTTTAAAACCTCAGGCAGTGGCACCTGACTGAATGTCATATTTAGAGCTTCAGATATGCGTAAACCGCAGCCGTAGAGGAGGGTTAAAACTGCCGTATCGCGCGCGCCGACCCAACCATCTTGTGATTGAAATTCTGCGGTTTCAATAAGGGATTTGGCATCTATTTTACCGACAGGACGTGGCAAACCTGCTTGGAATTTGGGTGCGCGAGTTGCTAGTACGGCAGTGACTTCCATGCCTTCGGTTTCTGACAGCCAGCGATAAAAGCTTTTTACTGCGGATAAAGAGCGTGCCAAAGACCGTGCCTTGACACCACGCCTGCGTTCAAAGGCCATCCATGATCGCATATCGGTGATTGTGACTTTGCCAAGGGCGGTTTTCCCTAAGTTCTCGCCGATGTGATTTGCAAGAAACCCCAGATATCCAGAAACATCACGCTGATAGGCTTCTATTGTTTTTTCGGATTGTCCGCGAATGGCTTTGACATGGGTCAGCCAGTGTAACATCAGGTTATGTGCACCTGAATTGGCTGCCATCTATGCCAACCAGCGGCGCATGATCCGCGCGAATATACCACCAAGAAATAGTAATAAATCACTACCTTGTGCTGGGGCAAATTGATCTACCTTTGAAGATCCTAAAACCAACATTCCAGGCAAGTTACCTTTGCCGAGATCAAGTTTTAACAGGGCTTCTGACCTTATCGGATCAGCTGTCTCTGGAAACAGTGATATTTGTTGTGGTTTCGTTGCGCGCATTGTTACTGGGCGGCTGTTCATGTTGCGTCCATGGGTGATGTAATCTTCAATTTCACCGATAGCCATGAATGTAACACCTGTTCCAAATTCTTTGGATAGGGATGGGCCTTGGCCTGCTGATACAGCTTGAGTTTCTAGACATAGGCATACAGCATCAATGCCCAGTGTATTGGCAAGATCATTTTCGATAAACTTTAGAAATCCTGTGAAGTCTTCAGGTTCCAAGACAGACAAAACCGCACGATGGATTTGGTTTGTGCTAGAAACATTGTCATACGCAGCGGCAATAACTGTGCGATGTGTGTCTTCTAATTTGTTCAGGCGATCTTCCATGCGATCCATTGCGATAGATCGTAAGTCAATCACGTTGCTGGCTTGTTGTGCGCGATCCGCTGCGATCAGCGCACGCATAATGTCATGATCTTCTAAGAAAGCTTTTGGGTTCGCAAGAATTTCGTCGCGAACCTCGTTAAACTTTTCTGTGGCTTCAGTCATTTTTATTGTCCTTACAGGATTTGTTGACCCGTCTTAGCCCAATCCTTCATGAATGCGTCCAAACCTTTGTCAGTCAGAACATGGTTCGCCATTTTCTTGATCACCTCTGGTGGCGCAGTCATCACATCGGCACCGATTTTTGCACATTCTGATGCGTGATTAACGGAACGGATAGAAGCGGCCAAAATTTGTGTATCAAACATATAGTTATCATAGATTGTGCGGATATCTTCGATCAGGTCTAAACCTTCAAGGTTAAGATCATCCAAACGGCCAATGAATGGCGAAATGAATGTGGCACCCGCTTTGGCAGCCAGCAATGCTTGGTTTGCAGAGAAACAAAGCGTCACGTTCACCATTGTACCTTCTGATGACAGTGTTTTACATGTTTTCAAACCAGCCCAGGTAAGTGGTACTTTCACAGCGATGTTGTCTGCGATTTTCGCTAACTTACGGCCTTCTTTGATCATCTCGTCGTATTCCATCGCTACAACTTCAGCACTGACTGGACCCTCCACCATTGCGGCGATTTCTTTAGTCACTTCCAAAATATCACGACCTGATTTCATAATCAGGGATGGGTTGGTTGTTACGCCGTCCACCATGCCTAGGTCGTTAAGTTCTGCGATTGCATCAACTTCTGCGGTATCTACGAAAAATTTCATGAAGGAACCCTTGTTGTCTTGTACGTTTGTTACTGTGCTTAAACGTGTATTACAGTATGCATGGCGAATACGAAACAAAAGAATGTAAAGAAGTCTGAACAAAGTGACACGAACAGGGGAAAAATCCTATTTTGAAGCGGGTACGTTGGTTGCGGTATTAACTGCAGAACCAATCAACCGTTTCTTGGATTATAAAGCGCCAGAGGGTGGTGTTTTTGTTGGATCGTTTGTTCAAGTGCCGCTTGGACCACGTAAGGTTTTAGGTGTTGTTTGGGGCGCTGGTGTTGGTGGCTTTGACTTGTCCAAAGCACGGCCTGTTTCGCAGGTATTGGATGTGGCACCAATGCGCGAAGAGATGATGGTGTTTTTGCAAAAAGTTGCAGATTACACGCTGACGCCTATGTCTGCGATGTTGCGATTGGCGACACGTGCACCTGGATTGGGCGATCCTATTTCGATGCGAAAGGTTTATGCATTAGGCGATGTTGAACCTGATCGCATAACCGATGCGCGGACGCGTGTATTGAATGTGCTGCGCGAGAACAAAGCGTCGCGGTTGACCAAAAAAGAATTGGCGGATTTGGCGGGTGTGACTGCATCCGTTGTGGATGGTTTGGTGAAGCTAAAAGCCGTGGCAGAAGTGGAAACACCGCGTGATACGGCCTATCCAAAACTTGACCCGATGATGGCTGGATTGGAATTAAGTGAGAGCCAGAAAACGGGCGGGGATGCTTTGCGGGCATCCATAGCAGAACAAACCTATTCTACAACGTTGCTGAAAGGTGTTACAGGTTCTGGTAAGACCGAAGTCTATATGGAAGCAGTTGCGGAATGCTTGGCGCAGGGAAGGCAAGCTTTGGTATTGTTACCAGAAATTGCATTGACGGTTGAATTTTTAGACCGCGTTGAAAAACGCTTTGGTGCGCGGCCTGCGGAATGGCATTCGGGTGTGACAATGACAGAACGCCGCCGCTGTTGGCGTATGATCGGGGACGGTAAAGCGCAATTGGTCGTGGGGGCGCGATCAGCCCTATTCCTACCATACCAAAACCTTGGCCTGATCATTGTCGATGAAGAACATGATACCTCCTATAAACAAGAAGAAGGTGTGTTTTATTCTGCACGCGATATGGCTGTGATGCGCGCCTCTATTGTTGGGGCATCTGTTGTGTTGGCTTCTGCCACACCATCGCTGGAAACTTGGGCGAATGCGGATGCAGGCAAGTATAAACGGGTTGATTTAGAAGGGCGTTTTGGTACCGCTGAATTGCCCGATATGGAACCAATTGATTTGCGCATGGAAGAGATGGAAACCCAAAGTTGGATTTCCCCCGCTTTGCATGGCGAAGTTCAATCGCGGTTGGATAAAGGCGAGCAATCATTGCTGTTTTTAAACCGTCGCGGTTATGCGCCTGTGACTGTTTGCAGGGCATGTGGGCATCAGGTGGGGTGTGATGATTGCGATGCGCGCATGGTCGAGCATAAATATCATGGTCAGTTGATTTGTCACCAATGCGGGGAAACGAAGCCTGTCCCAACTAAATGCCCGAATTGCGATGTTGAGGGACGGATGGCAGCTGTTGGACCAGGCGTGGAACGGTTGGCAGAAGAGGCCGAGGTACGATTTCCTGATGCAAAGATTGAAGTGCTATCCTCTGACATGGCATTGTCAGCCCGCGCTTTAAAGGAACGTATCCATTCTATTGCTGCGGGTGAGGCGGATATCATCATCGGCACGCAAATGGTCGCGAAAGGGCATAACTTTCCATTATTGACCTGCGTGGGCGTGATTGATGCTGATCTTGGCTTGCAAGGGGGTGATCTGCGCGCGGCTGAACGAACGTTCCAATTGATCCGACAGGTTGCAGGACGGGCAGGGCGCGCTGAAAAGCGTGGTGTTGCGTTTATTCAAACTCACCAACCCGATCATCCTGTGATCCAAGCGATTATGAAGGGCGAGGAAGAAGAGTTTTGGCGGGCAGAAGCCGCGCAAAGACGCGAAGCGGGGGTGCCACCCTATGGACGTTTAGCTGGTATCGTCATTTCAGGGCCTGACTTAAAGGCTGTTTATGATGTGGCAACGGCTTTATCGCGCAATATAGAGGGCTTGCGCCAGATTGGGGCGGATGTGTTTGGGCCAGCCCCTGCACCAATTGCACGTGTGCGGGGCAATCACCGTGTGCGATTGCTGGTGAAGGCAGCAAAGACCACGCATATTCAACCAACCTTGGAACGTTGGCGAAATTCTATTAAAGCGCCGAATAATGTACGTATCAGCATCGATATTGATCCACAGAGTTTTTATTAAAACGTTTGAGTTATTATTGATCTCGGCATCGATGGTTGTGATTTTTACTATACATTTAGAAAATGTCCCAGTTGGGACATTATATTAAGGTGTTGAATTTAAATGTTTTTCCCAAAATAAAGCTTAAACATTTCAAAAATAAATCTATGCGATACTATACCAACCCGCTTTCAACACCCGCTTCTGGCTTGTGTTGCCATATGTCGGCTTTGAGCCCAAATTAAACATACGTGTACTAGGATAAAACCAAATATAGATTGTGTGATTATCTATTTCCACTCTAGTTCGATTTGGTTTAAATAAACTGTGTATGAAGCATTCAGCGTCGAACTAGGAGTATAAGCATGGAAACAACGACATACCTTACTTTCCTTGTAGTCGTGTTTGCAGTTTTGATAGCTCCGGGCCCTTCAGTTACGATTAGTATGGCGCATGGCGCAAAATTTGGAGCTGGTCGTGCTGCAATTACCGGACTTGGTGATATTTCAGCAAATCTGTTACAAATGATAGCAGCAGTGGCTGGACTTGGCGCTATTATATCTCAATCCGCCATTCTTTTTTCTTTTATCAAATGGGTAGGCGTCGCTTATTTACTCTATCTTGGAGCGATGATGATTTTACGCGCGGGGCGCGTTAAAAATCAAAATATATCAGTTCCAATCAATCCACCCTCATTGTTCTGGCATTATAGACAAGGCTTCATTGTTGCTGCCAGCAGTCCAAAAGCCATTTTGTTTTATGGAGCGCTTTTTCCGCAATTTATAACTCCAGCATACGACCTATTACCTCAATTCATATTGCTGGCTGCAACATGTGTTTTTCTTGATTGGTGTATAGTAATTAGTTATGGCGCATTAGCTGCAAGGGCTGCAAGAACGGCAAATGGTAGCCCTTGGATTGATCGTCTTGGTGGTGCCGCGCTGATTACTACAGCAGGCTTTTTGGCGAAAACAGAGCGATAGTACGTCCCTGCTTTTTGTATGGGTATCCAAACTCATAGCACCTAAAGAGTAAGTGGAAATGAGATTGGTTGGCCAAGAAATCGGGTTTTAGCTTAAATTTGTAAAAGGACGCTTTGTCCCCCATACCAGACAACACACCGAATTTGTCTAATGATGGCTTTAGCTTCTCAAAGCACATAGCTGAGCGTAAGATTGACCCGCTCTCCGATCTTTGCGTTTCCGAAATGCCTCATCCTGCTCATATGTTTTTGGGGATAGGAAACTGTCGTACCTCGTTTTGAAGCTTCATTTGTATCGGTTTCAGAAAAAATCAAAACGCTATAATCTCTAGCCTTTCTAAATCCACCCCGTTAGAAGGATTTTTGAAGGGACGATAAGATGACGACGAAGCTTAATATTCAACCAGGCATTATGGGTGTGAAACCCTATGTTGGTGGTGTCAGCAAAATCGAAGGCAATGCCAATGCGATCAAGCTGAGCTCGAATGAAAACCCACTTGGGCCAAGCCCAAAAGCGATTGCTGCCTATCAGGCAGAAGCGGGTCATTTGCATCGTTATCCATCCGAAAGTCACGCAGGTTTGCGCGAATTGATTGCCGCGACTTACAAATTGGATGTGGACCGCATTCTTATGGGGTGTGGCTCGGATGAAATCATCAGTTTCTTGTGCCGTGCTTTTGCGGGTGAAGGGGATGAGGTTCTTTATACGGAACATGGTTTTGGTATGTACCAGATTTCAGCGCGACTTTCTGGTGCAACACCTGTGTCTGTGCCAGAGAAAAACCGTGTGACAGATGTGGATGCGCTTTTGGGGGCATGTACAGAAAACACGCGTCTGATATTCTTGGCTAACCCGAATAATCCAACGGGCACTATGACGCCTGACGCTGAAATTGCACGGCTGGCAGATAATATGCCAGAGGGCTGTTTGTTGGTTTTAGACGGTGCTTATGCAGATTTTGTATACGGCTTTGATGGCGGTGCTGGATTTGTAGAAGCGCGCGATAATGTTGTGATGACACGCACATTTTCAAAAATCTTCGGCCTTGGCGGTTTGCGCATAGGTTGGGGGTATGGTCCCAAAGATGTGATGGAAGTACTTAGCCGTTTGCGTGGCCCGTTCAATGTCAGTTCGGCTGCGTTGGTTACTGCAAAGGCTGCTTTAGAAGATACCGAATACACAGAACATTGCCGCGCAGAAAATGAAAAGTGGCGTGGTTGGTTGGCTGCAGAACTGGAAAAGATTGGCCTGCCGTCTGATCCATCATTCGCGAACTTTATTCTTATCCGTTTTAAGGATGAAGAAGAGGCTTTGGCTGCCAATGCGCATATGAATGAAAATGGTTTGATTGTGCGTATGGTTGCGAACTACAATTTGCCACATGCGATGCGTATTACAATTGGTGATGAGCAATCATGCCGTCAGGTTGTTGCCGCGTTGACAGAGTTTAAGGCGGGGTAATGGCAGTTCTATACGAAAAAGTTGCTTTGATCGGTTTGGGTTTGATCGCTGGGTCATTGGCGCATGCGATACGTCGTGGTGGTTTGGCCAATACGATTTCTGGATATGCACGCTCTGCTGAAACGCGCGAAATAGCACGTGAAATCTCATTATGCGATGATGTTTGTGATAATGTTGCCGATACCGTTAAAGATGCAGATTTGGTTATTTTATGCGTACCCGTTGGTGTGATGGGTGTTGTTGCCGAAGAGATGAAACCGCACTTAAAAAGAGGTGCAATTGTAAGTGACGTTGGCTCTGTTAAGGCTGCAGTTATAGCGAGCGTTGCACCACATATCCCTGAAGACGTGCATTTCATTCCTGCACACCCACTGGCAGGTACAGAACATTCTGGACCTCACTCTGGGTTTGCTGAACTCTTTGATGACCGTTGGTGTATTCTTGTTCCTGTTGAAAATACGAATACGGATGTACTGACCCAGTATGTGAATTTTTGGAAAGCTGTTGGTTCTAATGTTGAGATCATGGATGCTGAACACCATGATTTGACATTGGCGGTTACATCGCATGTCCCGCATTTGATCGCTTATACTATGGTCGGTGTGGCGGATGATTTAGGGCGTGTGACAGACAAAGAAGTCATCAACTTTTCCGCAGCGGGTTTCAGAGACTTTACACGTATTGCGGCGTCTGATCCAACTATGTGGCGTGATGTGTTTTTGAACAATAAAGAAGCGACTTTAGATATTCTGGGGCGTTTTACCGAAGAATTATTTGACCTTCAAAAGGCCATTCGTGGTGGTGATGGCGACTATTTGCACAAATATTTTACTAGGACACGTGCGATACGCCGTGATATTCTGGATGCAGGGCAAGATACGGATGTGCCAAATTTCGGGCGCAATCTGACCAAGGAGAGCTGATCAATATGATCAAGAAGGCGACAGGTTTGGCTGTGTTGCTGGTGTTTGCAACGACAGCATACGCAAGTTTTGCACCTGACACCTCTCCTATTCCACGGCTGCGGGGTAGTGCTCCTGATACAACGGCTGTTGTTTTTAACGGGTTAAACCGATCCCCTATTCCACCGTTGCGTGGCGCTTTACAAAATAGCAAGTTTGAGAAGACCCGTGAAGAGATTGCGGCATTGGTTCAAATTGCAGAACATGAACGTCAAGAACGTTTGTTCAAAGAGTTGGCAAATAAATCGAAAAGTACGGGTCAAACGGTAGCTATCGGTTTGGATCATCTGAAAGCCTCTCCGGTCCCGCGTTTGCGCCCCAGCTATCTTGCGAAAGCGCGTAGCACTCAGCAGGTGGCGCGTATTGAACCTGTGAAGCCAAGAAAAAAACGTAAAGAAAAGACGCGTGTTTCGCGTAAAGGGTCTGTGTGTGGTGTGCCGAGTATTAAGGGTACAAATGGTGCGCGGATATTCGGCAAGGGTGGATGTGGGGTCGCAAACCCTGTGAGTGTGACCGAAGTGTCAGGTGTTGCGCTAACTCGCCCCTTGGTCGTGAACTGTACAACAGCGAAGCGGTTTAATTCATGGGTGTCTCGCTCGGCAAAGCCTGTTGTCGGACGTCAGGGCGGCGGTTTGCAGACTATTCAAATCATTGGTGGATATTCTTGCCGGACGCGCAACAGCAAACGAGGGGCAAAACTCTCGGAACATGCTTATGGCAATGCTGTTGATATTGCGGGTTTTAAACTGCGCGATGGTACAATTTATAGCGTTAAAAAGAACTGGCGGGGTCGAGGCAGTACAACACTAAGACGACTACACAAAACAGCGTGCGGGCCGTTTGGAACCGTACTTGGCCCCAATGCCAACCGCGCACATGCGGATCATTTCCATTTTGATATCGCAAAACATCGCGGTGGGGCATACTGCCGTTAATTGCGTTTTAAACGGGGGGCTTTGCCGATTGGAATTGGACCAATACTCATAACGCGGTTTGCAAAGCTTAGGGGCACATCCAATGTGTCTTTGTTCCCAGATAACATTGCCACCAACCCCAAGCCTGTTTCCAAGGATTTGCCTGTGTTTGCATCTAATGTACCACTTGAAACGGCCAATTGGATCATGTCTTTCCAGTTTTTAGCACGCAAAGACAGCTTACCTGTTGGGTATCCTAAACCGTCCACATCTAGGGTGCCTTTGGCCTGAATTTGCATCTCGCCCCATTTGGCGTCGAATGTATCAACGCCCAAATATGTTAGGTTCGGTGCAGAGCCTTCTACCGCTATGCGATCCCATGGGGCGTCAAAGCCAGCGGTGGTTTTAATAACCAATGTTTCGAATGCGCTTGGTAATATAGATTTTGGATCTAGCCATTTTTTGATTGCAGCAGAGGGTACAAAGTTATTCGCATCAAAAGCGATGTCATGTGCAAAATCTTTAGTCTCTGATTGGCGGCTGGCCAATACTGCAGATTCGATTGAACTGGATTGTTTGTCACTTGTGCTGACCATTATGTCCTTCAATGTGATCGTAGAACGGTCTAGTTCCAAGCTGCTATTTGCCTCAAATACTAAACTGCCGCGCATATCGCTGCTTGTGATTGTGAATTTTTGATGTGGCGTAGATACCGTTTGTTCATTTGGCCAAACAGCGATGAAATGATTTGGTTTATAGCTTAAGGATAAAACTTGGAAAAATGGTGCTTTCCATGCCCACCCAGAGCGGGGGTTAACCAATTCCATGTCAGATATGGTTGTATCAAAACGATTTGGGAAACCTTCGACAGTTAAAGCGGTATAATCAGCAACCCAACCTTTGCTACGGCGTTCCTCTAGCCATAAGGTTGCTGCTTTTTCATGTGCTGTTGATCCGATGAACCAATATCCAAACCAGCCGAGTGCTGCTAAAAAAAGAACGCTGATAATCGTACGCATGATTTTATCCTGTTTTCACAAATTCCTTCGGGTTATAGCATCTATAATTAAAGGAGCCAGTAGAATGGTTGAAAACGGTTTTTGGGTATTCGGGTACGGATCATTGATCTGGCAGCCAGAGTTTATTTATGCCAAAAAACATATTGCAACATTGCAAGGATATGCACGCAGTTTTTGTATGCTATCTATTCATCATCGAGGCAGTGAAGAAAGCCCAGGTTTGGTATTGGCTTTAGATGAGAATGATCAAGCGACTTGTGAAGGTGTTGCATTTTTCATTGAAGCAGAACATGCAACTAAAGCGATCAAAGATTTGCGAGAGCGAGAACTCGTTTCATCAGCTTATATTGAAGTTACTTTACCTGTTAAACTACAGACAGGCGAAGAGGTCAAAGCTGTAAGTTATGTTATTAACCGCGATAATGTGCAATATTGTGGCGGCATGCCGCTGGAAGAACAAGCACAGATCATTGCGCGTGCTGTTGGCGGACGAGGCCCTAATACAGAATACTTGTATAATACTTGCGACTGTTTGAATGGGTTGGGTTTAGATGATGCAGATCTCGCCTTCTTAGAAAGTCGTGTAAAGGCTTTGACGGCATAAAAAAGCTCCTGAAGAGGAGCCTTTAGTTTATTTTACATTTTCAACATAGACCATCATCGGGTCTGCTTTTGTAACGCGTACGCTTGCACCAGCTTTTGCTGTCTGGCCATCCGCCCATCGGGCTTGCCAACGTGTGCCTTCGATTTCTACTGCGCCATCCCCTGCATCAAACTCAAGTACTTTGGCAGAGCGACCAATCAATAAAGATGATCGATTGTTCAACGTTGTATCTGCTGTACCACCGCCGTCGCCATATTTGGCAACTAGGAAGCGGCCGGCAAATGTAAATACGATCGACATAACAGCATAAGTCGCGATTTGTGCTGGGCCAGACATATTTGGCGATATAACCAGTAACCCTGCCATTGCTAAGGCTGCAAGTCCTGGCCAAATCAGGAAGAATGACATTGTCGCCATTTCGATTGAGCCGAGTGCAAAGGCTAAAATAACCCACCACCATGGTGAAACGCCTTCAAGGAATTGGATGATTTCCATGAAATACCCCTTTCTTATTTTTTCTTATCGTCGCCCATGACCGCTTTTGCGATATCCGCAATACCGCCAACAGACCCGATCAAGCTGGATGCCTCTAATGGGATCATAACTGTCTTGGAAGATGGTGACGATGCCACATCACGCAAAGCTTCTGTGTATTTCTGGGCAACGAAATAATTGATTGCTTGAACATCACCTTTGGCAATTGCTTCGGATACCATTTGAGTCGCTTTAGCTTCGGCTTCTGCAGAACGTTCACGTGCTTCTGCATCCAAGAACGCTGCTTCTTTGCGGCCTTCGGCTTCACGGATTTGACTTTCACGTTCACCTTCGGCTTGAAGGATGGCAGATTGTTTCATACCTTCGGCTTGTAAGATTTCAGCACGTTTTGTACGTTCTGCTTTCATCTGACGTGCCATTGCTTCGTTAATATCTGATGGCGGTGCTAAGTCTTTGATCTCAACACGTGTAACTTTTACACCCCAAGGTTGGGCGGCACCATCAATAACGCTCAGAAGTTTAGCATTGATTACTTCGCGGTTGGACAAGCTTTCATCCAAGTCCATTGAGCCCACAACAGAACGAATGTTTGTTTGGCTTAAGTTAGAAAGCGCGCGGCGTAGATCAAGTACTTCATAGGCTGCTTTGGCTGCGTCAACGACTTGATAGAATGTAACTGCATCAGCCACGACCATTGCGTTGTCTTTGGTAATCACTTCTTGGCTGTCGATATCAAGAACGGTTTCCATCATGTTAATTTTTGCACCAACTTTGTCCATAACTGGGATCAAAAAGTGCAAACCTGGGCTCAATGTACGTGTATAACGACCAAAACGTTCAACGGTCCATTCGTCCCCTTGAGGAACAGATTTGACCATCATTAAGATTAAAATGATTGCAAAAACTAGTAAGAACAGTGCCGAGCCTGTGCTAGCGGCAATGCCGAAAATATCTGACATGTAGAAAACCTCTCGTTTAAAAATCTTAGTCTATACTTGGGGATTAATTCACTTTTTTCAATCTTTATACAACCAAAATGCTCGGAAAACTTTAGTTGGTTTTTTATGGGTCTCGGGCTAAGGTTTTTGCGAACTCACTAACGAATAGAGCAGGGCACAGTCATGTCACAAGGGCAGAAACAGACATCGCCGCAATTTACGCAACCCGTTAATCAGATCATTTTTATGATGATTGTAATGGGATTGGTTGGTTTTGGTGGTGTTGCGATATTGCCTGCTGTCGCACCGATATTCTTTGCATCACCATATCTGAACGGTTTTATCTTGCTTGTTTTTGTGGTCGGTGTGTTTTCTTGCCTTTGGCAAATGGGTGTGTTGGTAAAATCGGTCAGCTGGATTGAAAGTTTTGCGCTGGAACGAGATGTGAATGGGGAAGCTGTGGCGCCAAGATTATTGGCTTCATTAGCAGCATTACTGAAAAAACGCTCTGCTAGATTGATGCTGACGTCGACATCTACGCGGACAATCTTGGATTCTGTAGCAACGCGTTTGGATGAGGGGCGTGAAATCACGCGTTATATTATCAATCTTCTTATCTTTTTGGGGCTATTGGGTACATTTTATGGTTTGGCGACAACTGTACCTGCTGTTGTGGATACAATTCGATCTTTAGCGCCACAAGAAGGCCAAGATAGTATCAGTGTGTTCGACAATTTGATGACGGGTCTGGAAAGCCAACTTGGCGGTATGGGTACAGCCTTTGGATCTTCTTTGATAGGCCTAGCAGGATCATTGGTTGTAGGTTTGCTTGATTTATTTTCTAGCCGTGGCCAAAACCGTTTTTTCCGTGAGCTAGAAGAGTGGTTGTCTTCAATCACTCGATTGGGCGTTTCAGCAGGAAATGATGGGGATGAAGGTTCTCCGAATACGATGGTTGCAGAGTTGTTGGAACAAACGACGCTACAGATTGAAAACCAGCAGGATATTTTAAAACAGTTGCAGGAACGTCGTTCTGTGACGGATCAACGGATCGAAGCATTGGGTGATGCGGTTTCAAATATGGTGGATGCACAGGTTGCGTCGCATGCACATACGCAAAAGATTTTGGAACAGGTTTCCACAAGTCATGAGCATATTTCGGATGCTTTGGCGACACAGGCTTACAAAGAAGAGATCGCGATTTCAGAACGGATGTCTGATCACTTGGAGAACATTAGTGGTCAGATGGCAAAGTTGATTGATGAAACTCAGGCGGGACGTAGGGATACGATTGCAGAATTGCGGGGCGATTTGGCTGTTCTGGCAAAAGCCTTGCGCGGAAAGGGCTAATTCGTGGCCTTGTTACGGCGTAATAATGGACAGGTTTCTGGTAGCATTTGGCCAGGCTTTGTAGATGCGATGACAGCGCTTTTATTGGTGCTGATGTTTGTTTTAACAATCTTTATGGTCGTTCAATTCGTTTTGCGTGAAACAATCACAGGGCAAGACACTGAGCTGGATAGTCTATCTGCACAAATTGCAGGCTTAGCTGATGCATTGGGATTGGAACAAACACGTGCGAAAGGGTTAGAAGGTGAATTATCAGGTTTGCAGGATGAGTTGCAATCTGCGGAAACGGAAATTGCACAACAAGCCGCATTAATAGGGGCTCTAACTTCAGAAGCAGAAGGGCAGAAGGCCCGTATAGCGTCGTTTGAACAACAGATTGCAGGGTTGCTGGGAGAGCGAGATGATTTAGCGGGACGTCTTACACTAACTGAGTCTTCTTTAAAAGAATTAAAAGATGCTCAAGCCAAAACGCTTTCTGAAAAAGAAGCGGTTCAATTGGCTCTGGTTCAAGCGCGAAACGAGATCGATTTACAGGTTGAACAGGCTCGTTTAGCTGCTGCAAAGAGGGAAGCCTTGGAAGCGTTGGTTGCTGATCTGAAGGTTTCTATAGAAACGAAAGATACACAGATTTCTGAAACGCAAAATGCACTGAGCGAGCAAGAAAAGCAGCGTTTGTTAGACGCTGCCACCACGCAAGCACTGCGGGATCGTTTGAAGAATTCGCAAGACGAATTGACGGCTATGACACTCGCTTTGGATGCAAAACGCAAAGAGGCGGAAAATACGCTTACATTATTATCCGCTGCAGAATTGGCTAAGACTGCTGCATCCGAGCAAGTAAAGAAACAACTCAGCGCAACAGAGAAAGAAGCAGCTTTACTAGCGCAAGCTAATAAACTTTTGTCTGATGAAAAAGCACTGTCTGCTGACAGTCAACGTAAGATTGCTTTGTTAAATCAACAAACGAACGCGCTCCGTACACAGTTAAGTACATTGCAAGGCTTATTAGATAGCGCAAATACTAAAGATAGCGAAGCACAAATACAGATCGAAAGTTTGGGTAAAAGCCTGAACAGTGCATTAGCCAAAGTTGCTGCTGAACAAAAACGTCGTGCTGAATTAGAAGCGAATGAGCGGGAGCGTTTAGAAGCAGAGGCAAAAGACCTAAAGAAGTTTAAATCGGAATTCTTTGGACGCCTACGAGATGTTTTAGGAGCACAGGAAGGTATCCGTATTGTGGGTGACCGTTTCGTGTTCTCATCGGAAGTATTATACACAGCAGGCTCTGCTGAATTGGGTGATCGAGGCAAGCAAGAAATAAGAAAAGTAGCGAGTCTTATCAAAGATGTTGCAGCGCAAATCCCATCTGAAATTGACTGGATACTGCGTGTCGACGGGCATACCGATAAAGTTCCGTTAAGTGGGGCGGGGCCTTATAGAGATAATTGGGAACTTAGTCAGGCACGGGCTTTATCTGTGGTCAGATATTTAGTCGAAGACCAAGGTATTCCTGCAAACCGATTAGCAGCGAATGGGTTTGGAGAATTCCAACCTGTCGTAGATGGGGAAAGCTCTGAAGCTTTAGCGTTGAACCGTCGGATTGAGTTGAAATTTACCGAAAAATAAGTGTTATGATTTACCAAGCAAGTGCCATGTTTCTAAACTAGATTTGCTTTTTAGTTCAACATGGCCACGTGATTTCAGGAGAAACTGATCATCGAGATGATCTTTGGTTGCAGATGAAATATGTATTTCACCCTGTGTCCCATATGTTTCAAGATGGGCTGCAGTATTCACAGTATCCCCCCAAACATCATAAAATGGTTTTTGCGACCCAATAACGCCAGCCACCGCAGGGCCAGTGTGGATACCAATTCGTAATTCAATAACTTCGCTGGACGCATTCGCTGAATGTTTTACGACTTCCATCATATCGAGCGCGAGGAGAGCGATACGCTTTGCATGGTCATCTTGTTTATTTGGCATACCACCCGCAACCATAATGGCATCCCCAATTGTCTTGATTTTTTCCAATTGGTGCTTGCGAACCAAAGTATCAAATTCCGTGAAAACAGTATTCAGGAACGATACTAGTTCTTTTGGATTGTGGTGTTCCGCTCGCTTCGTAAAGCCAACAATATCTGCAAAAAGAATTGTTACTTCGCTATGATTATCAGCAATAGTTTTGTTGGGATCGCGCTTTAGCTTTGATGCAATCACGGCAGGCAACATATTTGCCAATAAATCTTCAGAATATTTATATTCTCTTTCCAATGCGTCTTCTGCAATGTGGACTTGATAAAAAGCATAATAAACCATGCAAAATATAAAAGTCATTGAGAGCAAAATTGCAGCAATATTGAGCACCGTATAAAACCAAATTGGTAGATCAAGGTAACTTGCGGGCGGTATTATTGTGATATCAAAATAAACGAAAATGCTGATTTGAATGATGATTGATAGAATGGATAAAAGGTTTTGATAAACACCTAAAATTAGGATCGCACTTGCGGCCCCAGCCAAAAAGTAGAATTGAACATTACTTTCTGTTCCAAACGTTACAACATTCATGCACCCAAAAACCAACCATAATGTCAGGTTGTAAATTGAGCCGAGATAAGGGTTCTTAATGTTAAGATAAGGTGCTGCTAGCAAAGCCGTTGCAATGATAACGAGATAGCTTGTGGGGAAATAGAGCTGTTCAAAGTCGTAAAGAATAAAAAAAGCAGCATGAATGTAGGATAACAGAGCCGTTGATGAGACCATAACGTTTGTCAAAACGATCCGCTGTTTTTGGCGATTTGGTAAATCAGCAGTCCCTATTTGTAGCCATGCAGATACTGCATTCACTATGCTCTTTGTTGCGCCACCAGTCGATTTCTTTTCTTGCCCCATACCTATAGGCTTAGGGTTTCGTTCGAATGATGCAAGAAAAAACGCCCCAAAGTTATACTTTGAGGCGCTTGTGTTGTTTATTTTGCCGTTAGGAGTGGCGGTTTATTTTTCGTAATTCGAGGGTTTTCAGGTTCTTCTATCGAGAGTACGAGCTCTCCATCCTTGGTATCTACCTTGACCAAGCCACCTTTCGAAAGTTTGCCAAACAATAATTCTTCGGCCAAAGGCTTTTTAATATGTTCTTGAATTACTCGTGATAGTGGCCGGGCACCCATCTTACTGTCGTAGCCTTTTTCCGAAAGCCACTCCGCAGCACTGCGTGATAACTCTATGGACACATTACGATCCATTAATTGTGCTTCTAATTGTACTACGAACTTATCGACCACCTTGATGATCGTTTCAGGACCTAATGGTGCAAAGCTGATCGTTGCATCCAAACGGTTGCGGAATTCTGGACTGAATGTGCGCTCAATCGCTGCTGTATCTTCACCTTCACGGCGGTCGCGACCAAAACCGATTGCAGCTTTCGCCATTTCAGAGGCACCAGCATTGGATGTCATAATCAAAACTACATTACGGAAGTCCGTTGTACGACCGTTATGATCGGTCAGTTTGCCGTTATCCATGACTTGAAGCAGAATATTGAATACATCTGGATGAGCCTTTTCGATTTCATCCAATAGCAATACACAATGCGGCGTTTGATCTACTTTATCAGTTAACATGCCACCTTGGTCAAAACCCACATACCCAGGAGGTGCACCAATCAAACGACTAATAGCGTGTTTTTCCATGTATTCAGACATATCGAAACGGATTAACTCAACACCTAAAGTGTCTGCCAATTGCTTAGCAACTTCGGTTTTACCTACACCCGTTGGGCCAGCAAACAGATAGTTGCCGATTGGTTTTTCAGGTTCACGTAATCCTGCACGTGACAGTTTTATTGCAGAAGAAAGGGCGATGATCGCATCATCTTGCCCAAAAACCACACGTTTTAATGAGCTTTCTAGATCTTTTAGAAGTTCCACATCGTCCTTCGACACGTTCTTTGGCGGAATACGTGCAATTTTTGCAACGACAGTTTCGATTTCTTTCACCCCAATAGTCTTGCGGCGTTTCGTGTCTGGCAGAACATTTTGATAAGCACCTGCTTCATCGATGACATCAATGGCTGAATCTGGAAGTTTGCGATCGTGTATATAACGCGACGCCAATTCAACAGATGTTTTAATTGCATCTAATGTGTATTTTACATCGTGATGTTCTTCGAAATATGGTTTCAAACCCTTTAGAATTTTGATGGCATCTTCTGTCGATGGTTCATTTACATCAATTTTTTGGAAACGACGGGCTAATGCACGGTCTTTTTCAAAATGTTGACGGAATTCCTTATAGGTTGTTGACCCCATGCAACGTAATTTACCACCTTGCAAGGCTGGCTTTAGTAGGTTGGATGCATCCATAGCGCCGCCTGATGTAGCACCAGCACCAATTACAGTGTGAATTTCGTCGATGAATAGAACAGCATCTGGATGCTCTTCTAACTCTGTTACGACGGCTTTTAAACGTTCTTCAAAATCACCACGGTAGCGCGTTCCAGCAAGCAGGGCGCCCATATCGAGAGAAAATATTGTTGTGCCCTCAAGAACAGCTGGGACTTCACCCAACACGATTTTATGTGCTAGGCCCTCAGCAATTGCTGTTTTGCCAACACCAGGATCACCAACTAAGATTGGGTTGTTTTTACGGCGGCGACATAACACTTGGATCGAGCGCTCTACTTCATGGTCACGGCCGATGAGTGGATCAATATCGCCTTCTTGGGCTTTTACGTTGAGGTCGACGCAATATTTACCCAAAGCAGTTTCGTCTTCGGCTGGTGTTGCTTCGCCTTCTTGGAATTCGATTTGATCCTCGGCACCAGTGACTTCACGCGCTTCACCATATGCGGCATCTTTTGCAATACCGTGTGAGATGAAGTTCACAGCGTCATAGCGGGTCATATCCTGCTCTTGTAGGAAATAAGCTGCATGGCTTTCGCGCTCAGCAAAGATTGCGACCAAAACGTTTGCACCAGTCACTTCGTTACGGCCAGAACTTTGTACGTGGATTGCTGCGCGTTGGATCACGCGTTGGAATGCTGTTGTCGGGGATGCTTCGACATCTTCAACATCAGTGACAAGAGAATCCAATTGCGTATCCAAGAACTCGGTCAGGTTTTTTCGCAATGTGTTGATGTCAACCTCGCAGGCGCGCATGACGCGGGCTGCATCATCTTCTTCAACAAGGGCTAGAAGAAGATGCTCCAAGGTTGCTAATTCATGTTTACGGGCTGTGGCATGCGCCAAAGCGGTATGGATGGCTGTTTCTAAACTGCTCGAGAATGAGGGCATTTTTGCTCCTTTTGATCTTACAGACACTGGGAGAGTATCTGGCTCTTTCACCTATAGACTTCGTGTTTATTTCCAAAGCTTCAAGGTCTTTTTAGTCACTTTGCATCACAAAACTGAATTTTGCCTGAAAGTTACGGAATTTTGCCTATTTTCGCGCAACTGGTGTGAGCAAAGTCTTGGGTCTTGCACGTTCTGCCTCTTTGAAAAGCGAGAACGATTGATTTACATAGTTCACTGATGCGGAGATATGTTCAAGGTATTTCGCAAGTTCAGGCGTATTTTCTGCTTCCACCAGTGAAACTGCCCGATCTTGGGGAGTCGTTTCAAATTGAACGTAAAACCAAGGGTCGCCGCGTTTTAAGATCAAGTCTTGTTGGATGTCATGCCATTCAAAGGCCCACATCAATGGGCGTGGCCAATTATGTATAGGAAAACGACCGCCAAAGATTGTGCCTGGTTTTGGCTGCTTATCGTAATGCATGAACGCATCAAGTTGTGTCATATAGGTCGGCTCGTCAGCAATAAATATATAAGGCAGTGACACTTGAATCGTTGGGCGGTCTTTGTGACGCCACTCTACTTCTGAAGTAACATGCAGTTTTTTGGACAAAACACTGCCGCGCACAGGGCTGGCTTCACCCATCATGTTGCGTAAAGCAGGTTTCCCGTCTTTACCACGCACGAAACGCAGGTGCATGTCAAAAGGGACGCGAATTGCAAAATAACGACTTTCCATATTGATGATTGCAGGGCAGCGTGAAGCGGATTTTGCGTGTTTCTTGTTTAATTCAACGGATCGCACGCGTTCTGGTGTATAATAGACTACGCCTGACTTGGCCTCTGTAAGCATCCAACCAACTTGTGCAGGGCCAGAGCGCTGTTCTATGATGTCTTGCCCTTCGTTTTTAAACCAGTCAGATAAAGCCATAACGTGTTCCCTTAAAAATTATCTTTGCGGCGGCGTATTTCCCCAAATACTTCGGCATCAGATGCGCCCGTCATACCAACAAGGGCTTTGACCTCGTTTAGATTGGCGCGCATGAAGGGGTTTGTCGCTTTTTCTAACCCAATGCTTGCTGGAACTGTTGGGATGTCATTTGCGCGTTTGTCTGTAATATCTTCAATGCGTGTTTGTAGATCTGCATTATCTGGTTCGATTGTTATTGCAAATGCTGCATTGCTTGCGGTGTATTCATGGCCTGAATATACCAATGTGTCATCAGAGAGGGTTTTGAATTTTCTCATCGTATCCCACATCATTTTTGCATCACCTTCGAAAAGGCGCCCACACCCAAGCGCCATAAGGCTATCAGCAGTAAATGCAGCTTTGGCATTTTTGAATACAAAAGCTATATGGCCAATTGTATGGCCTGATACATCGAGAACTTCACATGTTTCATGACCCAATTCGAAGGTATCTCCTTCCGCAAGCTCTACATCTAATTGAGGAAGGCGATGCTTGTCTGCTGTTGCCCCGAAAACCTGTGCGCCAGTCTCTAATTGTAGGGCTTCAATGCCATCAATATGATCGAAATGATGGTGCGTTATCAAGATTTTGTCGAGTGACCATTCCAAATCTTTCAGAGCACCTAAAATAGGTGCGGCCTCTGGTGCATCAACGACAGCCACTTGATCAGTTTCTTCGTCGCGGATCAGATATGCGTAATTATCTGAAAGACATGGTATGGTAATAATTTGCAGGGCCATCAAAATCTCTTAAGGTTACTATTACTGTCAGGACGATTCTGACTGATCTACACACGGGATGCAATGCATTTAGACGTCATAAAACTACGGGCATTCTATTATCGGACCAAATTAGGGCGTATTGTTCAGCGTGCTTTGCGCGAGGAAATTATCAAGCTATGGCCCGATGTGAAAGGCCAGACTGTTGCTGGATTTGGATTTGCCGCGCCGATGCTGCGTCCGTTCTTGACTAACGCACGCCGAGTTATGTGTATTATGCCAGGCCCTCAAGGTGTGATGGCTTGGCCTGAGGGTAAAGAAAACCACTCTGTTCTGACAGAAGAAACCAACTGGCCTATTTCTACAGGCTTTGTGGATAAGTTGATTGTTTTGCATGGCCTTGAAACCAGTGAGAACACGGCAGCTTTATTAGATGAGATTTGGCGTGTGTTGGGCCCTGGTGGGCGCGTGCTGTTTATCGTGCCGAACCGTTCTGGACTTTGGGCGCGTCGTGATGCAACGCCGTTTGGGTATGGACGCCCTTACAGTTTGGCGCAGTTAGAAGCGCAGCTTCAGAAGCATCGGTTTTTGCCAGAACGACACATCTCGGCACTTTATGCGATTCCCAGTCATCGCCCATTTGGTTTAAAAATTGCACAGATGTTGGAAGGCTTCAGTTTGAAGGTTGCAATGCCTTTTGCCGCTGGTGTTGTTATGGTCGAAGCAACCAAGCAGGTCTATGCGCCAACACATAAAGGTCTAGGTGCCGCAGTGCGCAAACCTTTAGAAGCTCTTGAGGGGATAGCCAAGCCAGCAAGCAATCCCGTTTCAAATAGATCGAAGTCAAAAAACGAAGAGCAGGCTTAACCTTAGGGTGAAATACAAGAGTCGGCCCCATTTCTTGGTAAAGTTTTTCATTAAACTGACGCAAAACTCACGTAATTTGGCGCGGATTGTCGCGGCGATTCGTTAAGTCACTGTTTTTAAACAATTACATCTTTTCCGCTAACGTTGGCATTATTGTTGCAGAGTCGGGTCTGCTTTGGTATCACGACGACGATTTTGGGGGGATATGCTTTTCCTCGGATTTACGCTGCTTGAATTACTGTAATTTGGGCTCCTAACTTCGGAAGGTTCTAAGTGTCTGACACTGGTTCGATATCATCAGGAATTGCTGCGCGTTATGCGACAGCCGTTTTTGAGTTGGCAAAAGATGCCAAAAAACTGCCAGCCGTTGAAAAAGATTTCGACGCCCTTGCAGCCGCTCTGGAAGACAGTGATGCGCTACGCGATCTAACATCGTCTCCAGTATATACACGCGAAGATGCTGCATCTGCTATTGCTGTAATCGCAAAGAAAATGAAATTATCAAAGGATGTGTCAAGCACGTTAGGCCTTATGGCTGAAAAACGTCGTTTGTTCGTTCTGCCATCACTAATCACTACAGTGAAAGCGATGATTGCCGAGGAAAAAGGCGAAGTCACAGCAGACGTTACTGCTGCGAAAGCCTTGACCAAAGCACAACAAGACAAACTTGCCAAAACGCTGAAAGCGACCGTTGGTAAGGATGTAAACGTAAACGTATCCGTCGATGAAACACTTATCGGCGGTTTAATCGTTAAAGTGGGCTCTAAGATGATCGATAGCTCGATCCGCTCTAAGCTCTCCAATCTTCAAAATGCAATGAAAGAGGTCGGATAATGGGTATCCAAGCTGCAGAAATTTCTGCGATCCTCAAAGATCAGATTAAGAATTTCGGTCAAGAAGCCGAAGTGGCTGAAGTTGGCCGCGTTCTGTCTGTCGGTGATGGTATCGCTCGTGTACACGGTTTGGACAATGTTCAAGCTGGTGAAATGGTTGAATTCCCTGGTGGTATCCGCGGAATGGCTTTGAACCTTGAGGCTGACAACGTTGGTGTTGTTATCTTCGGTTCTGACAGCACAATTAAAGAAGGCGACACAGTTAAGCGTACAAACGCTATTGTGGACGTTCCTGTTGGTCCAGAATTGTTGGGGCGCGTTGTTGACGGTTTGGGTAATCCAATCGACGGCAAAGGTCCTATCAAAGCGAAAAAACGTTCAACTGCTGACGTTAAAGCGCCTGGTATTATTCCACGTAAGTCAGTTCACGAACCAATGGCGACTGGTCTGAAATCAGTTGACGCCTTGATCCCAATCGGTCGTGGCCAACGTGAACTTATCATTGGTGATCGCCAAACAGGTAAAACTGCTGTGGCTTTGGATACAATCTTAAACCAAAAAGCATATAACGACGCTGCAAAAGACGATTCAGAAAAACTATTCTGTATCTACGTTGCTGTTGGTCAAAAACGTTCAACTGTTGCTCAGTTGGTTAAGAAGCTAGAAGAAACAGGTGCGCTTGAGTATTCAATCGTTGTTGCTGCGACTGCTTCTGATCCAGCTCCGATGCAATTCTTGGCACCATATGCGGCGACTTCAATGGGTGAATACTTCCGTGACAACGGAATGCACGGCCTGATGATTTATGATGACCTTACAAAACAAGCTGTTGCGTATCGTCAAATGTCACTTCTTCTTCGTCGTCCACCAGGTCGTGAAGCTTATCCAGGTGACGTTTTCTATCTTCACTCTCGTTTGCTAGAACGTTCTGCTAAATTGGGTGATAACTCTGGTAACGGTTCATTGACAGCTTTGCCTGTGATTGAAACACAAGGTGGTGACGTTTCTGCGTTTATTCCAACAAACGTGATCTCAATTACTGACGGTCAGATTTTCTTGGAAACTGAACTGTTCTACCAAGGTATCCGTCCTGCTGTGAACACTGGTTTGTCAGTGTCTCGTGTTGGTTCATCTGCGCAAACAAATGCAATGAAATCTGTTGCGGGTTCTATCAAATTGGAATTGGCTCAGTATCGCGAAATGGCTGCCTTTGCGCAGTTTGGTTCTGATCTTGATGCTTCAACACAAGCTTTGTTGGCACGTGGCGCACGTTTGACTGAGTTGCTTAAACAAGCTCAATACAGCCCACAAACAACAGCTGAACAAGTTATCGTATTGTACGCAGGTACAAAAGGTTACTTGGACAACGTTGAAGTGAGCCAAGTTGGTGCATTTGAAGCAGGTTTGTTGAACTTTGTTCGCACAAATCACGCTGATCTATTGGATTGGATCAAAACAGAAGATCCAAAAGTCAAAGGCGATGCCGAAGACAAGATCAAAGCCGTCGTAGAATCTTTCTCAAAAGATTTTGCATAAACTGAGGCCTTTTACGGAACAGGAGTTTGGATAGATGCCAAACCTCAAGGACCTAAAAACACGGATCGAGAGTGTAAAGAACACTCGTAAGATCACCAAGGCCATGCAGATGGTATCGGCTGCAAAGTTGCGTCGTGCACAAGAGGCGGCTGAAGCTGGCCGCCCTTATGCAGACCGTATGAATGCAGTTATGGCCAATTTGGCCGGTGCTTCTGCTGATGCCGCTGGTGCGCCGAAGTTGTTGGCAGGATCAGGTGACGATAAAGTTCACTTGTTGATCGTTGCAACTGCGGAACGTGGATTATGTGGTGGCTTTAACTCTTCAATTGCAAAAATGGCGAAAGCCAAGGCTATTGAATTGTTGGAAGCTGGCAAAACTGTAAAAATGTTGACTGTTGGCAAAAAAGGCCGTGAGCAACTGAAACGCGAATACGAAGACATTATGATTGATCACGTTGATCTGTCAGAAGTGAAACGTATCGGCTATGTGAATGCACAGTCAATCGCTGCGGATGTTGTGAAACGCTTTAATGCTGGTGAGTTCGACGTCGCTACTATCTTTTATAACAAATTTGAAAGCGTTATCAGCCAAGTGCCAACAGCACTTCAGTTGATCCCTGCGTCTTTCGAAGCGTCAGATGATGCAGCCGAAGCTCCATTCTATGAATATGAGCCAAGCGAAGAAGAAATCTTATCTGATTTGTTGCCACGTGCATTATCAACACAGGTCTTCACGGCTTTGTTGGAAAATGGTGCATCAGAGCAGGGTGCGCGTATGTCCGCTATGGATAATGCGACACGTAATGCTGGCGAAATGATTGATAAGCTGACAATCGAGTTTAACCGCTCACGTCAGGCTGCGATTACTAACGAATTGATCGAGATTATCTCGGGCGCGGAAGCGCTGTAAAGAACTGGAGAAACCAAAATGGCTAAAGCTAAAGCAAAGGGCGCAACTGGTAAGATCACGCAGGTGATTGGTGCCGTTGTTGACGTGCAGTTCGAAGGCGAACTACCGGCAATTTTGAACGCGCTTACAACTGATAACAACGGCAACAACCTCGTATTGGAAGTTGCACAGCACTTGGGCGAAAACACTGTTCGCGCAATTGCGATGGACTCAACAGAAGGCCTTGTTCGCGGACAAGACGTAACTGATACAGCTGGTCAAATTACTGTTCCAACAGGTTCAGCAACTTTGGGCCGTATCATGAATGTTGTTGGTGAGCCGGTTGATGAACTGGGGCCGGTTAAAACAAAAACTTCACGTCCAATTCACGCTGAAGCGCCAGAATTTTCTGAGCAATCAACTGAAACTGAGATCTTGGTAACAGGTATTAAAGTTGTGGACCTTCTAGCACCTTATACAAAAGGTGGTAAAATTGGTCTGTTCGGTGGTGCGGGTGTTGGTAAAACAGTTTTGATCATGGAATTGATCAACAACATCGCAAAAGTACACTCTGGTCTATCCGTATTTGCGGGTGTGGGTGAGCGTACACGTGAAGGTAACGACCTTTACCACGAGATGATTGAATCTGGTGTTATCGTTCCTGATAACATGGAAGAGTCAAAAATTGCGCTGGTTTACGGCCAAATGAACGAACCTCCAGGTGCTCGTATGCGTATCGCTTTGACAGGTTTGACACTTGCTGAGCAATTCCGCGACGAATCTGGTTCAGACGTTCTGTTCTTCGTTGATAATATCTTCCGCTTTACACAAGCGGGTGCTGAGGTGTCTGCGCTATTGGGTCGTATCCCATCTGCTGTGGGTTACCAGCCGACATTGGCTACAGACATGGGTGCGATGCAGGAACGTATTGCGTCAACTAAAGCGGGTTCAATTACATCTGTGCAAGCCGTTTACGTGCCTGCGGATGACCTTACTGACCCTGCGCCTGCGACTTCATTTGCTCACTTGGATGCGACAACCGTTCTTGATCGTTCGATCTCTGAAAAAGGTATCTATCCTGCTGTGGATCCATTGGGTTCAACATCGCGTTTGCTTGATCCATTGATCCTTGGCGAAGAGCACTACACAGTTGCGACAGACGTACAGCAAGTTCTACAGCGTTATAAGTCTTTGCAAGATATCATCGCGATTTTGGGTATGGACGAATTGTCAGAAGACGACAAATTGGCTGTTACTCGTGCGCGTAAAATCGAGCGTTTCTTGTCTCAACCATTCGACGTTGCGAAAGTATTTACAGGTTCTGATGGTATTCAGGTTCCTTTGGAAGACACTATCGCATCATTCAAAGCTGTTGTTGCTGGTGAGTATGACCACCTACCAGAAGCTGCGTTCTACATGGTTGGCGGTATCGCTGACGTGATCGCAAAAGCTGAAAAAATGGCAGCTGAAGCTGCTTAATCGAAGGGGCCAATAAATCATGGCTACTATTCAATTCGACCTAGTGTCACCAGAGCGCAAGTTGGCGTCTGTAGAAGCATCCGAGATCCAAATCCCGGGTGCTGACGGGGACTTCACGGCTATGGCTGATCATGCACCGTTCTTGACGACCTTACGCCCAGGCATTTTGACAGTGAAAGCAGGCAGTGATGTAACCGAGTATGTTGTGACTGGCGGGTTTGTTGAAATCACTGGTGAAGCTGCTTCTGTTCTTGCAGAAGAAGCAATGCCAAAGTCAGAAGTAACTGCGGATATTGTGAATGGCTTGGTTGAAGCGGCAACTGTTGCTGCTGAAGGTCTGGAAAACGATGCAAAAGACACTGCTGATAAGCGTGTTTCAGATACTAAAGCGTTGTTAGATTTGATCTAAGAACCATATTATCGCCGTATTTTTTAACTAAGCCCTGTTTTCCAGCAGGGCTTTTTTATTGCGTTACTCATCCGTATCCCATTAAAAGACAGGCGGAAGTAAGGTAACGAGCATGAAGCGCATTTACGCAAGTACAATTGGAGTTGATCAAGGGTCAGAGATGCTATTCTCGGACTTTGATACCAATGGCGAAATGTGGGCAGGTACTGGCGAACGTGAACGCCGTGTTGCAGTAAAATTCAAAGACGGGTTTAAAGATATACCAACTGTTATGGTTTCCTTGGAAATGTTCGATTTTGACAACCGTAAAAATCAGCGTGCCGAAACTGTTGTCGAGAATATCACCCAAAATGGATTTGATATTGTGTTTCGCACTTGGGGCGACACAAAAGTCGCCCGCGCCAAAGCATCATGGGTAGCTATCGGTGGTGTGGAAGCCGAAGATAACTGGGATGACATGTATTAAAAGCGTTTTAAACGCCTTTGTAATATCCTTCATAGATTGGTCCCAAGATATTCTCATCAAATAAGGATGATACTGATGTACCATTCGCAATGTTCAATGTTGCTTGTGCGAAAATAGGTGCTGTTGGAACCGTGCGGATTTTCTTACAAGCTGCCACCTCTGGAGTTGCTTCAATCGAATCTGTAATAACCAACTGTTTCATGCTGGAATTGGTTATACGTTCAACAGCAGGGCCAGATAGAACACCGTGCGTAATATAGCTGTGTACTTCAGTAGCACCATGTTCGATTAATGTATCCGCGGCTTTACACAATGTGCCAGCCGTATCGCAAATATCGTCTACGATAATACATCTACGGCCTTTCACATCACCAATCACTGTCATTTCAGCAATTTCACCAGGTGCATTGCGGCGTTTATCTACGATCGCAAGGTCAGCACCAATACGTTTTGCCAATTCACGGGCACGTGCAACACCGCCAACATCAGGAGAGATGATCATAACGTCATCCATGTTCTCAAAGTGATGCATCACATCAAGCGCAAAGATTGGAGACGCATATAGGTTGTCCACTGGAATATCAAAGAAGCCTTGAATCTGTGTTGCATGTAAATCCATAGTCAAAACACGTTCAATACCAGCTTCGGCAATAAGGTTTGCAACAAGCTTCGCTGAAATCGGTGTGCGTGCCTTTGTACGGCGGTCTTGGCGCGCGTAGCCAAAGTAAGGAATAACAGCTGTGATACGCTTCGCAGATGAGCGGCGCATAGCATCTGCGATGATCAGCAATTCCATCAGGTTATCATTTGCGGGGTTTGATGTGGATTGAAGAATAAACATATCTTCGCCACGGACGTTTTCGTAAACTTCTACGAAAATCTCTTGATCATTGAAGCGCTCGATACGCGCGTTGACCAGATCAACATTGCCGCCTCGTAATAGGGACATGCGCTTGGCGATTGCCTTGCTCAATGTTCGGTTAGCGTTTCCAGAAATGAGCTTTGGTTCGACCAGCGTGTTCATAGACATTATCCCCAAGTCTAAGGCTGTTGGCAGCAGCGTGTTAGAGTTACCTTCGCTTAACACCGCAAATTGATTTTGCCTAGTCGTTACCTTGATGATACCAAGAATTAATTCTTAATCTGTGAGGAAAAAATGACTCAAATCGACTATTACATGTTTCCACTATCGCCTTTTGGCTATTTGGCAGGAACTCGTATGGAAGAAGTCGCCGCAAAACATGGTGCGACTGTGAACTATAAACCTTTTGCTTTGATGAAAGTGTTTGAAGAAGTTGGGACACCGCCACCAGCCGAACGCCACGAAAATAAAGCGAAATACCGTGGGCAAGAAATTGAACGTGTTGCCAAATTCAATGGCCTGCCTGTGAATGTAAAACCAGCGTTCTGGCCAACAAACCCAGCACCAGCTTGTTTTGCAATTATCGCAGCCCAAAATGCAGGTGGTGGTGATATGGCAGGTCTTGTGCATTCTATTTTCCGCGCTTGCTGGGCAGAAGATAAAGATATTTCCCAAGATGAAGTGATCAAAGAATGCCTGACCACAAACGGTTTTGATGGGTCGTTGTCGGATAGCGGTATGTTAGATGGTGCAGAGACATTCAGTAAGAATACAGAAGATGCATTAAAAGCTGGTGCTTTTGGCACGCCCACATATGTCGTGAATGATCAGGTGTTCTGGGGGCAAGACCGCTTACCGCATCTTGATGCCTATTTGGCAGAACAGGCCTAAGATCGGGGTTTTAAACCGCGAATGGCTTCAATAACGGCTTCGGGCAATGCAGTATCTGCATTGTCCGGTGCATCATCCAATGCGCTTTTGACGTCTTTTTCTATGATCCCAATTGTGTTGTCCAAGCTGTACCCATCACGGGCAAATTCGATTGTCTCCATGCCCGATGCCAGCCAGTTTTGACCTGAACTGGTTGCTATTAAATCCAGTAACTTACGTTCATCTATACTTTGTTGATCTGCCCAATCCAAAACCAAACGGGTCATAGCTGTGTTGCTGGCGGCAAGCATGTTGTTCAGCACTTTGGCAGACATACCCGACCCGTATTCACCCATATGGTGAAAATGAGCGCCCATAGCGCTAAGCAAGGGTTGTATAGAGTCTAGGCCGTCTTTCTTCCCGCCCAGCATAAATGATAGCTGCGCTTCTTCGGCTGCAATACGCGCGCCAGACATTGGGGCGTCTATTAAGGTGATGTGTTCAGGAACACGGTTGCGCAGGTCGCGCACATATCTTGGGGATAAGGTTGAACAGATAATAATCGTTTCTAGGTTAGGGGCTTTTGTAAAACTCTGAGCGCCAAACAAAACATCGTCGGTTTGATCCGTATCACGAACGACTGTGATAAGTGTTTCTAAGCGATCTGAAAATACAGCGATGTCATTCGTCATAAAGGGTGCGATTTCAGTATAGCTTTCACACGGACGAACGTCATAGCCAAGCGCATCAAAACCTGCATTTATCAGGGCTTGCAACATAGGTTCGCCCATGCGGCCGCAGCCTGCGATGCCTATGCCTTTTAGGTTTGCCATCATTGTAAACCTTCTATGACATAATCCTCAAAATCGTCTTCATTCACTTCGTATTCGGCAACAGTTTTCCCATGCATGCTGATATCTGCATCCTGCGCTGATTGCGGATTGCCAGTTATCAAAGGATGCCAATCGGGTAAAATATCGCCTTCTTCTAGTAACCTATATGCACATGTAGAGGGCATCCAATGTGCATTGCGTTCTATGTTTTCAGGGGTCAATACAACACAGCCTGCAACCATTTGTTTACGCAAAGGGTAATTGCCGCAACTACATGTTTTATCGTCGAACAAACGGCAGGCGATATTGGTGTAATGCACATCACCCGTTTCATCATCTTCGAGCTTTAGCATGCAACATTTGCCACACCCATCACACAGGGCTTCCCATTCATCACGGTTCATATCCGCAAGATCAGTGGTTTCCCAGAATTTAGGGCGCAGGCCCTTACGTGCGATGTGATCTGTCATAGGTCTTTATTGGCGTGAAAAGCCGCGAAAGGGAAGCATGAATGCTTGTCCGAGCCAATCCCATGCAATAGCGTGATCTGTAATGAAAGAAACAGAACTATACGCACCCATAAAATCCTATCTAGAAGGACAAGGGTATGAGGTTAAGGCCGAGATCAAAGATTGTGATCTGGTTGCTGTGCGAGATGATGAAGAACCTGTGATCGTTGAACTGAAACTCTCCCTTTCAATAGCGCTCTTAATGCAGGGTATTGACCGTCAAACCATGACGGATGCCGTTTATGTGGCTGTGCCTGCTGGTAAGGGTAAACGTTGGATCTCTCAGGTGAAAGATGCGGTGAAACTCTGCCGCCGCTTGGGGCTTGGGTTAATTTCAGTGCGGTTCGATGCAAAAACGCCTTCTGTGTTAGTGCATTGCGATGCAGGGCCGTATCAACCACGTAAGGTTAAGAAGCGCAAAGAGGCACTGTTAAAAGAGTTTGAACGCCGCATTGGTGACCATAATACAGGGGGCCAAACAAAACGTAAGATTATTACGGCTTATCGTCAGGATGCTTTACGCATCGCTATGGCCTTAAATGATGGCCCGAATAAACCAAGCGTTTTGAAGAAAGAACTGGGCGTGGATAAAGCGGCCAGCATTTTGCAAGCTGATCACTATGGCTGGTTTGAGCGTGTCGAACGAGGTGTCTATGAATTGCGCGCTTCTGGTGAAGAAGCCTTAGAAATCTATGCGGATGTGGTTAAAGCGCTTCAAGAATAGCGCGGCTTTCAACGCAATCAGCATCCATTTGAACGATTAGCTCATCCAAACTGTCGAATTTTAATTCTGGGCGCTGGAAGTGAACCAAAGCCACAGAAAGTTGTGCATCATAAATGTCGCCAGAGAAATCAAAGATAAAAACTTCAAGGTTTGGGATATTCACACCGAATGTTGGTCGATCGCCTATAGAAGCGGCACCATGATACTTCCCTTGATGTGGTCCTTCTAAAACATCCACTGAAACAGCATAAACACCGAACTTTGGCAGATGTAGCCCATCAATCGACAAGTTTGCTGTTGGATATCCTAAATCACGTCCCCGAGCATCCCCATGTTCAACACGGGCTTCGATGCGGTGCCAATGGCCCAACATATGTGCGGCGTCTTCTGGGCGGCCTTCGCTTAATGCTGTGCGAATAGCTGTCGAAGAGAACGTGCCTTTTTCATCAGATACCAGTGGTAGAATTGTAACGCCAAATCCAAGTTTACCACCCATATCTTGAAGGGTTTGTGCGTTTCCTCCACGATCTTTCCCAAAACAGAAATCTGCCCCAACCACGACGTGTTTCAAGCCAAGGCCGTTATGAATAACATCTTCACAGAATTCTTCTGCTGTTAGGCTGGATAATGCTGCATTAAACGCCAATTGGTACAGATGAGTGACGCCAAGCTTTTCCAAACGGTGTGCTTTGGCATCAGCATTCATCAAACGAAACGGCGGTGCATCTGGTGCAAAATATTCACGTGGGTGTGGTTCAAACGTTAGAACACCCATAGGGCAGTTTAACTCTTCGGCTTTTGAACGGACGACATCCAGTACGGCCTGATGTCCCAAATGTACACCATCGAAATTGCCAATAGCCACAGCAGCCCCTTTAGAGGTATCATCAGCAAATTGATAATCACGGACTATATGCATTGTTTTAGGACTCGTTTTATTTTGTTAACGCAGATGACCCATAGAATAGGTTGGCGTCAATTGCACATTTGCCAGAAAACTATCCAATTTTGCGGGATCGGGCTGCCCATCCGTCCCTGTTTCAGTAGCGGCAAGCCCGCCAGTGATAAACAAACTATCCAAATCTTCGCCAATGGCACCACGAATATCAGTGTTAATACCATCGCCAATGCACAGGATATGTTGTGGTGCGATCTTGTGGCCTGCAATATCTGCAAGACGCTGATAGGCGAGTGTGTAAATCGGCGGATGTGGCTTGCCAAAGTTATGCGCTTCACCGCCCATATCATTATAAGCCTGTGCTATTGCACCCGCACAATAAATACGCTTATCGCCACGATCGACCTGTATATCAGGGTTTGCGCACAACATTTTCAAACCACGTGTTTTGCCTTCTAAGAATAAAGCACGGTAATCATCTGGTGTTTCGGTGCTGTCGTCAAATAGTCCAGTACAAACCAAGCCTTCGGCCTCTTTTAGGCTAACGCGTTCTACGTCGATGCCTTGATAGAAATCTTCCGTGGACACTCCTTGAAAAAACGCTTCATCGCGACCAGGGCCAACGTGATACACTTTTTTACCATATGCACCTGATGCCAATGCAGCACGGGATGCATCGCCACTGGCTGTAATACCTTGATATAAATCGCGTGGAACGCCGATTTCATCCAATTGTGTGTAAACAGAGTGGGCAGGGCGTGGTGAATTGGTCAATAGGTGAACAATTTTACCAGCATCGCGGAAAGTTTCTAATGCAGTAACGGCTGCTTCGAATGGTTTAATACCATTGTGTAAACAGCCCCAAAGATCGCAAAGAACCGCATCATATTGTGCAGATACTTCGGATAGATTTTCGATAATTTGTGTCATGGCTGATGATTATCAGCAGCAATAGCATCTGACCAGCGCTATCGCTTTTATAACCCTCAAAAAGCCGTATATTTATTTTAACACTATAACTGTTGACTCCAACCCTCCCTTTGCCTAGAAATTCGTCGTTAGCACTCAAGAGAGGTGAGTGCTAATACTCTGCAAACCCCTCTCAAACTTGAAATTTTAACCAAAGACGGAGCAATCCTAATGGCATTTACACCTTTGCACGATCGCGTGTTGGTACGTCGCATCGAAGGCGACGAAAAAACAGCAGGCGGCTTGATCATTCCAGATTCAGCTAAAGAAAAACCAGCCGAAGGCGAAATCATCGCAGCAGGCGAAGGCGCTCGCAAAGACAGCGGCGAATTGATCCCAATGGCTGTTAAAGCTGGCGACAAAGTCTTGTTTGGCAAATGGTCCGGCACAGAAGTCACAATCGACGGTGAAGAGCTGTTGATCATGAAAGAATCCGATATCCTCGGTCTTCTTTAATCTTAAAAACGTATTGAATTAGGAGCACATTTAAAATGGCTGCAAAAGACGTAAAATTCGGCACAGACGCACGCAACGCAATGTTGGACGGTGTGAATGTTTTGGCTGACGCTGTAAAAGTAACATTGGGCCCAAAGGGTCGTAATGTTGTTCTAGATAAATCTTTCGGTGCACCGCGCATCACAAAAGATGGTGTATCTGTTGCAAAAGAGATCGAACTTGAAGGCAAGTTTGAAAACATGGGCGCACAGATGGTGAAAGAAGTTGCTTCTCGCACGAATGACACTGCTGGTGACGGTACAACAACTGCTACAGTTCTAGCGCAAGCAATCGTTAAAGAAGGCTTGAAATCAGTTGCTGCTGGCATGAATCCAATGGATCTTAAGCGCGGTATCGACACTGCAGTTGGTTCTGTTGTTGCTGCGATCAAAGACATGGCACGCGAAGTAAAAGACTCAGCTGAAGTTGCACAAGTTGGTACAATTTCTGCAAACGGCGAAGCTGCAATCGGTGACCAAATCGCAGATGCGATGCAAAAAGTTGGCAACGAAGGCGTTATTACTGTTGAAGAAAACAAAGGTTTGGAAACAGAAACTGACGTTGTTGAAGGTATGCAATTCGACCGTGGTTACCTATCACCATACTTCGTAACAAACCCTGACAAAATGACAGCAGACCTAGACGACTGCTTGGTTCTATTGCACGAGAAAAAACTGACTTCTCTACAGCCAATGGTTCCTTTGTTGGAAACTGTTATCCAATCAGGCAAACCTCTATTGATCATCGCAGAAGATGTTGAAGGCGAAGCTTTGGCAACTCTTGTTGTGAACAAACTACGTGGTGGTTTGAAAATTGCTGCTGTTAAAGCACCTGGTTTTGGCGATCGTCGTAAAGCAATGTTGCAAGACATCGCTGTTCTTACAGGCGGTCAAGTGATCTCAGAAGACCTAGGCATGAAGCTAGAGTCTGTAACAATGGACATGCTTGGTACTGCGAAAAACATCTCTATCACTAAGGACGAGACAACAATCGTTGACGGTTCTGGTGAAAAAGCTGAGATCGAAGCACGTGTTGCACAGATCAAATCACAAATCGAAGAAACATCTTCTGATTACGACCGTGAAAAACTACAAGAACGTCTAGCTAAACTAGCTGGCGGTGTTGCAGTGATCCGCGTTGGTGGTTCTACAGAAGTTGAAGTGAAAGAACGCAAAGACCGCGTTGACGATGCATTGAACGCAACACGCGCTGCAGTTCAAGAAGGCGTAATCGTTGGTGGTGGTGTTGCTTTGGTTCAAGCTGCTAAAGTGCTTGAAGGTTTGTCTGGTGACAATTCTGACCAAAACGCTGGTATCACGATCGTTCGTAAAGCTTTGGAAGCTCCACTTCGTCAAATCGCTGAAAATGCGGGTGTTGACGGTGCAGTTGTTGCTGGCAAAATTCGCGAAAGCGACGACGCTGCATATGGTTTCAATGCACAAACAGAAGAATATGGCGACATGTTCGGCTTTGGTGTGATTGACCCAGCTAAAGTAACACGTACAGCATTGGAAGATGCTGCTTCTATCGCGGGTCTATTGATCACAACAGAAGCAATGGTTGCTGACAAACCAGCACCTGCTGGCGGCGGCGCTGGTGGCGGTATGCCAGACATGGGTGGCATGGGCGGAATGGGCGGCATGATGTAAGATCGCTTTTGGCCTTTGGCCAAAACGATTGAATGCCAAACAAACGCTTAATGATTTTAGGGGCTGTCTTCGGATGGCCCCTTTTTTGTCGCGCGGCAAAATGTGATCTGTAAACTTGCACAACTCCATACCCAAATAATCACATGAATTGATTTTAAAATTGGAGATTGGATTATGGAAAATATTTATCTGTATAGTGCTGGTGCATTATCAATCCTATGGTGCTTTGTTCATTTTTTCATTGGCGGTAAGGAAATCGCTGCACCATTGCGCGTTGCAAATGGTTTAAATCCCACGCAACGCAGTGTTGCATGGATGTGCTGGCATATGGTGACACTCAACCTGTTTTTGATGGGCGTGTTTTTTATACTTGGTGCTAAAATGGATCAAGTAGGGTTGATATGGGCAGCCACAGCACTATCCATCAGCTTTTTGATTGCAGGCTTATTGATCCCACCATTAAGCGGCGTGACATATCGTGCTGCACCACAGGGGTGGTTGTTTTTACCAACAACGATCTTAGGGCTTTTGGTTGTTTTGGCCTAAGTAATTTCACCCATAAAATTATAAGGGTTGCTAAATTAATCAGCCCTTATAATACAATGATGAATATTAGCTTCCGCCATTATCTCTTGAGATAATGGCAATGGCTGCAACAGCCGCTAATATCCATAGAGCAATATTTGGATTGTCAAATGATCGCGCAGAAGCCCCGCCTTGTGTTGATTTTTCAATAGCTGTCTCCACAACAGGTCCAGCCTTTTCCGCAAACACAATAGCTGTTGATGATGCGTAAGCGGCAAATCCGCATAGCGTTTTGTACATTTGAATTCCCCCAATTCGATTCGTATATGCAAGCAATATATAAGTTTTAATAAAAACACGACCTTTAGTTTATATATTACTCTCTATCGGAGCTGCTTCTTTATGATCTACTTTCAGATAAAAACTTGGAACAATCCCCCTGGCATGATCAATAACCCCCAGAAGTCTGAATAGGCGCATCATACTATCACCCAGATAATATCGTGCGTATTTCTGATTGAATAAATAAATTGCCAGTCCAAATATAAGGGCGGATAGACCATAAACAATTTGGCGGTTTGCGATCAGTATATTTGCCATTACAGAATATAATTTACCACGATACATGCGGGCCATACGGCAATAGTTTGTTTGATTACGGCGCGAACGTTCAAGATTGGAAGATAACAGGGCGCGATTTCCAGTTTTATCTTCGAATATTTTTGCATTTGGAACGTAGCATATTTTATAACCTAAATCTTTGAGACGTGTGAAAAATTCAGTGTCTTCTCCCCCTGAAAAGTTAAACTGATGATCAAAACGATGATCAAGTGTCCCAGCTTGTAATGTAGATGTATGTAACAATACATTCCCTGTGTCGAAAATTTGCGGCAGTTTGCCAAGCTTGCGGCTCGAAGGTTTTGTTTGTCTTAGGTAAGGCGAATAGTTGTTTGGATAACGATACCAAACTGAGCCAAAGAAAATCTTTGCATTAGGAAGACAGTGTACTGCATTGACGTAACTTTTAAGCCAATCAATATCAACTTCTTCATCATCATCAAGAAATGCAACCCAGTTTGCACGTATCTTTTTAGCTTCATCAAGTGCGCGATTGCGAGCGTGTACTAGGCCGATATTATTTTCATTTATATATTTGATTTCAAATGGATATTTTAAATCTAATAAGGTTTTTTGAAGTTTTGGTTCTGTATCATTTTCAATAATCAGAACTGTGATCTTTACATTGTGTGGAATTTCTATTTGCGCAAGAGACGCCAGCAATCGTATTAACAATGTTCGCCGTTCACGTGTGCATATTGCAATGCACAATGTATCTAATGTTGAATTTGTCATTACGGTGTATTCATTTGCTCTTCGTTCATATGATAGATTTTTCTAGCAAATAAAAAGCCTATCATCAAATTTTGATATGCGCGCAATGATATGAATGATGACGGGTTAGATATTTTCTGATTGTGTAGTGCTATGAGATTATTTTTACTAACTGCCCTCACAATGGTCGCTTTTGCTGCGAATTCTGTAATCAACCGTGCCGCTCTTACAGATGGTGCTATTGGCCCAGCATCCTTTGCGTTCATTCGCCTTGCAACAGGGGCGTTACTGTTAGTGATTATATTACGTTCCCAAGGAACGTTTCAATCCACGATACGCCCACGTATTGATGCGGTTATAGGTTTGATATTATATGCAATTTGTTTCTCGTTTGCATACTTAGTTCTAGAGGCAGGACTTGGTGCATTATTATTGTTTGGTATGGTTCAAATCACTATGTTTGGCGGAGCCGTTTTAAAAGGTAACCGTCCGAGACCATTACAATGGGCCGGAGCTGCAATCGGATTGCTTGGCCTTGGTTATGTTTTGAACCCCACCACATCGGGTATAGACATAACAGGCGCCTTGTTGATGGTCGTTGCAGGTTTTGGTTGGGGCATTTATTCTTTGGCAGGTCAAAAAGCAGTTCACGCATTGACCGCAACAGCAACCAGTTTTGTCTGTGCAACGCCAATCGCTGCTATTGTTTGGCTATTATCAAGCACCGAAATGACCACTTCTACAGGCATTGCACTTGCATGCCTTTCTGGCGTTGTAACCTCTGGCTTGGGGTATGTCTTATGGTTTTATGTTCTACCGCAATTGCAAACCAGCACAGCAGCGGTGGCCCAACTTACAGTCCCGTTGATTGCAATGGTCGGTGGTATGCTGTTCCTAGGCGAAGCATGGACGCTGGATTTCACAATTGCATCTGTATTGGTCTTAGGTGGGATCGGTTTGTCTGTTTGGGCAGGTCAGAGAGGCTAGAATTTAAATCATTCGTTCCATAAGTAGGGGGAGGAAATACTTATTAAGCACTTTAATCTTTTTATTAGCATCCCCTGTATCTGCAGATTGCGTGGTTCTGTTACATGGCCTTGCTCGAAGTTCATCATCTTTTTTGGTTATGGCGACTGCGTTAGAAGGAATTGGGTATGATACGGTAAACATAGATTATGCGTCAAAAGATGGAACGATACCAGATCTCACAGTTGAAACCATTCCCAAGGCAATTAAACAATGTGATCAAAAAGGTGATATCAACTTTGTAACGCACTCTATGGATGGCATATAGTGCGATATCATTTAAATAATGTGTCTGAAATTCCCGAAAATATAGGCCATGTGGTTATGCTTGCTCCACCAAATAAAGGGTCTGCAGTGGTCGATGAATTGGGCGATTTTCAGGGTTCGAATTATTGAATGGAGTGGCCGGTAAGCAGTTAAGTACCGATGATATGAGCATTCCAAATCAATTGGGGCTTGTGCAATATTCACTTGGTATTATCGCTGGTGAGCAAAGTATTTCACTTGTTTTTCATCCACCCTAAAAGGGCCTGATGATGGGAAAGTTGCTGTCGAAAGTACTCTGGTGTTTAAACAGGTCGCACACATCCTTCGCGAAGGACGTTTCAAACATTCTAATTAAGTAGCAGGGCCCGTAACTTTGTTAACGTGACCCATTTTACGCCCTGCTTTGGCATCGGTTTTCCCATATAGGTGTAAGCCAGCGGACGCATCTTTAGACAGTGTTTCCACATCCAAGACTTCATCACCAATCAGGTTTGTCATAACCACATTAGAGTGACGCTTCCCGTCTCCCAAAGGCCAACCTGCGACGGCACGAATATGTTGTTCAAACTGATCGATTACACAGCCGTTTTGTGTCCAGTGGCCAGAGTTATGCACACGTGGTGCAATCTCATTCACAATCAAACCGTTTGGTGTAACAAATAACTCAACACCCATAACACCGACATAATCCAACGCATTTAGGATTTGACCTGTCAGAATAACGGCATCCATACGCTGTGATGACTTCAAATTTGCGGGGAGGGTCGTTGTGTGTAAAATTCCATCGCGATGAATGTTTTCACCTGGATCAAAGCAAACAACTTCGCCAGATTGCGAGCGTGCACCAATCACAGATACTTCGTGGCTGAAATCAATGAAACCTTCCAGAACACTAGGGGTATTGCCCAAGTCATCCCATGCATTGGAAGCATCATCCGTTGTCTTCAAACGAGACTGACCTTTGCCATCATACCCAAAGCGGCGTGTTTTTAGGATAGAAGGGGCGCCAACAGTTCCCACAGCAGCGACCAAATCATCAGCAGTTTCTACATTCGCATATGGGGCAACTTTCAACCCAATACCTGTTAAGAAGTCCTTTTCCGCGATCCGATCCTGGCTTGTGGCCAGTGCATTGCGGTTTGGTAAAACAGGACGAATGCTTTCTAAAGCGTCTAATGCATCGGCGGGAACATTCTCGAATTCAAATGTCACCACATCCACACTTTTGGCAAAAGCAACAAGCGCATCAAGATCAGAATAAGGTGCAGTCGTTACAACATCTGCAACATGACCTGCAGGCGGGTTTGCACCTGGTTCAAAGATATGTGTTTTAAACCCCAAACGGGATGCTGCTACGGACAACATACGGCCCAATTGACCGCCGCCTAAAATACCAATTGTTGATCCTTGCGGCAGTGCTTTAGTCATCGATTGGCTCATCTGTGATCGATGCAGAAAGAGCATTACGCCACTCGTCTAGGCGTTTTGCTAAATCAGCATCATTGTTGGCTAAAATACCCGCCGCCATTAAGCCTGCATTTGCAGCGCCAGCGGCGCCAATCGCCATTGTACCAACTGGAAACCCTTTCGGCATTTGAACAATCGAATAAAGGCTATCTACACCAGACAAAGCACGCGTTTGAATAGGTACACCCAACACTGGAACACGCGTTTTTGAAGCCATCATACCAGGCAAATGCGCAGCACCACCTGCACCTGCAATGATAACTTGTAATCCACGATCTACAGCTGTTTTACCGTATTCCCACAGGCGATCAGGTGTACGGTGAGCCGAAACGATTTTGGTTTCATAGGTCACACCCAATTCATCCAATAATGTTACAGCTTCCTTCATCGTTGGCCAATCAGATTGGCTTCCCATGATAATTCCAACTTTTACATCTGCCATAGCTCAAGAACTTTCGTGTAGTAGAAGGCGGGGATATAGACCAAATATAGGCTATAATGCAACGAAAATTATTAAGCTATAATATCGGGTGTAATTTCATCTTCCAGGCGTTGGATTTTGTCTTTTAACGCTAATTTTTTACGTTTTAAGCGTTGTAAACTTAGTAGGTCAGGATTTATGCGCTCATGAATAGCTTCAATCGCATCATCTAAATCACGATGCTCTTGTTGCATTTGGATTAGCTCCGCTTGCAGGACCTCTATGTGATCCATTTTGCCCATTTCATCTGTCATAATTATATTTATCCGAACGATCTGTCTCAACCCATTATAACCTTTTCAAAGCGTTACACAAAGTAACGATTGCAATGGGGGTTGAGAATCTTTGATATAATCCCCATATTGTCGATAAGGTCGCCACTATTGGGGCCAAATACACAGTCGCTTTTAAAGGGCTAACTCAAATGACAAAGATTTCTTTTGCCTCGCATCCTTTCTTGTTGGGGTTTGAACAACTAGATCGCCTTGTGGAACGCACGGCCAAATCTGGTAATGAAGGCTATCCTCCATATAATATTGAACAAAGTTCAGACAATACATACCGGATAACGCTTGCCGTTGCAGGTTTTCGTGAAGAAGATTTATCAATCACGCTGGAAAATGCACAACTTGTAATCCGTGGACGCCAAGTGGATGATTCTGAGGGGCGCATATTCTTACACCGTGGTATTGCTGCACGCCAATTTCAACGTAGCTTTGTGTTAGCAGATGGTGTTGAAGTGGGCGGTGCCTCTATGGAAAATGGTTTGCTTCATGTAGACCTGCAGCGCTCTATGCCAGACACTGTTGTTCAAACGATCAATATTGAAAAGAAGTAACCTGCGTTATGGATAATGAATTCGACTTTGCTTATCATGGACAGCGACGTAAGGTTTACGTTCGGTCAGTGAAAAATTCGGACCTACCAGAAGACTTACAAATTGAAACCAATGGCTTCGACAAAATTTACGCTATCCACTCTGAGGACGGTGAACAGTTGGCTTTGGTAAAAGATCGTGAGTTGGCCTTTGCAGTAGCGCGTACGAATGATTTTGTGCCTGAAAGTGTCCATTGATAAAAAACGCGCCGCTAAAAATAAGCGACGCGTTTGAGTTCTTGAAAATTTGGGTAAGTTACCCTGTGATCAATCCCATGCTTTCCAAAGTCAAAATAACTTGGTGCGCACAGTTATCGACTTCTACATTCTCGGTTTCTAAGAATAGCTCTGGGTTTTTAGGGACATCGTAAGGATCTGAAATACCTGTGAATTCTTTAATTTTTCCTTCACGTGCAAGCTTGTACAGCCCTTTGCGATCACGACGTTCACACTCTTCAATTGATGTGCCCACATGTACCTCAATAAAGGCACCAAATTGTTCAATGTCTTCACGAACAGCGCGGCGTGTTGTGGCATAAGGTGCGATAGGTGCGCAAATAGCGATACCACCATTTTTGGTGATCTCAGATGCAACATAACCAATACGGCGAATATTCAAGTCGCGATGTTCTTTGGAAAAACCTAGTTCAGATGATAAGTTCTTACGAACGATATCGCCATCTAGCAATGTCACAGGACGGCCGCCCATTTCCATAAGCTTGACCATCAAAGCATTTGCGATGGTTGATTTGCCTGAACCAGAGAAACCTGTGAAGAATACTGTAAAGCCTTGCTTTGAACGTGCAGGTTTTGATTTGCGTAATTCTTCTACCACAGTCGGGAAAGAGAACCACTCTGGAATTTCCAAACCTTCTGAAAGACGGCGGCGCAATTCTGTGCCAGAGATGTTTAGAACAGTCACATTGTCTTTATCTTCGATCTCATCTGCAGGTTCGTATTGAGCGCGTTCTTGCACATAAACCATGTGCTTAAAGTCGACCATTTCGATGCCCATTTCCTCTTGATGTTCGCGGAACAAATCCTGCGCATCATATGGGCCGTAAAAATCTTCACCAGCACTGTTCTTACCTGGTCCTGCATGATCGCGACCAACGATAAAGTGTGTACAACCGTGGTTGCGGCGGATCAGACCATGCCAAACTGCCTCACGCGGACCAGCCATACGCATAGCAAGGTTCAACAAACTCATTGATGTTGTTGACGATGGATATTGATCCAATACAGCTTCATAACAACGTACGCGTGTGAAATGATCAATATCACCTGGCTTTGTTAGGCCAACAATTGGGTGGATCAAAAGATTTGCTTGAGCTTCTTTTGCTGCACGAAATGTCAATTCTTGGTGTGCACGGTGCAATGGATTGCGTGTTTGGAATGCAACGATACGACGCCAACCAAGCTTGCGGAAATACGAACGCAATTCATTTGGGCTGTCGCGGCGTGCGCGAAAATCATAGTGGGTGATCGGGTGAATGCCCGTTATTTTACCGCCCAAATATACGGCACCAGCCGTATTGTGCAGGTAATTAACGGCAGGATGTGCTTCATCATCTGCACCAAAAACCATTTCGGCTTCTTTTGATTTATCTGGTGTGTAGATATCTGAAATATCTATGGTTGCTAAAATCACACCTTCTAGGTCGCGAAGTGCAATTTTTTGGCCAACTTTAAGAGCATCAGCAAAATCTTGACCAACGTCCAATGTGATCGGCATTGGCCATAAAGAGCCATCTGCTAAACGCATATTTTCAACTACGGATGTATAATCAGCTTCGCCTAAAAAGCCAGAGAGTGGGTAGAATCCACCATTCATCAAAAGCTCCAAGTCGCAAATTTGGCGCGGGGTTAAATCCCAAGATGGCAACTGGCCAGCTTCTTGTTTTAGTTTCTCAGCTTCGTCAAATGGGGCATATAATTCTGTTACAGGAAGGAGGTTTTCTGCTGTCATTTTTCAATCCAAATTTGATCATGTTACTTATACCTACACGTGCAATACACTGCATCGAAAATAATACAAGTTTCAGTTTTTAAAATAGAACAAAATCGCACTGAAATAGGCCTATATAGAACAGATATCTGATAGAATATGCTAACAAAGGATTACTTTTTGAAACAAGGCACTTTTATTCCCAAAACGCCTTGTTTCAAGGCCGTTATTTATGCTTCGCCAGCAATAAAACGTTCAGCTTCTAATGCTGCCATACACCCCATACCAGCAGATGTTACTGCCTGTCTGTATAGGTGGTCAGTCAAGTCGCCAGCAGCGAACACACCAGGAATTGACGTTGCTGTGCTATCAGGCTTGGTCACAACATACCCCCCCATGTGTGTTTCTAACTGGTCTTTGACCAATTCATTTGCAGGTGCGTGGCCGATTGCAACGAATACGCCTTTACAGTCGATCTGTGTAATTTCACCTGTTTTGGTGTGCTTGACCTTAACACCTTCAACACCTAACGGCATATCTGTTCCTGTAACTTCTACAAGTTCATGGAACCAAAGTGGTTCTATCTTTTCATTTTTCTCTAAACGATCGATCAAGATTTTTTCAGCACGTAATTCATCACGGCGGTGGATCAGCGTTACTTTCGATGCGAAGTTCGTTAGAAATAACGCCTCTTCAACAGCTGTATTACCGCCACCGATTACTACGATCTCTTGCCCGCGGTAAAAGAAACCATCGCACGTAGCGCAGGCAGATACACCAAAGCCTTTGAACTTTTCTTCTGTCTCTAAGCCAAGCCACTTAGCGCGCGCGCCAGTTGCTAAAATCACGGCATCTGCTTCATAGATTGTGCCGCTGTCACCTTTGGCTATGAATGGTCGCTTAGATAGGTCGAGATCAGTGATAATATCACCAATAATTTCTGTCCCCATAGCTTTTGCATGGGCCTCCATACGGATCATCAGATCAGGCCCTTGTACTTCGGTATCACCAGGCCAGTTTTCCACTTCAGTTGTCGTTGTTAATTGCCCACCTGGTTCTATTCCCTGTACTAAAATGGGGTCAAGCATTGCGCGCGATGCATAGACGCCAGCTGTGTAGCCTGCAGGGCCAGAACCGATGATCAGAAGTTTTGTTTGACGGGTATCAGACATGTAAGTGACTCGCTTATTTTATATGTTGCTAAACTGTATAAGCGGGGCAGTGCAAAAGGGGAACCCACTGTAATGATAGGGCAGTCATATTTAGGTTAAATCACTAAGCTTTATTTTCGACCCAATACGTGTAATATTATTACGCAAATGAGAAATAAATGAGAAGTCGCCACATGGTATCGTTCAAATTAGACGCAATTGATTTAAAGCTCTTAGCTCTTTTACAAGGGGATGGGCGCATGACAAATGTCGATTTGGCAAAAGCTGTTGGGATTTCTGCACCACCCTGCCTACGCCGTATAAGATCTTTAGAAGAAAAAGGTTTTATCAAAGGTTATCATGCTGTTGTAAACGAAAAAGAGCTAGGCTTCGAAGTCAAAGCGTTTGCTATGGTTGGTTTGCATTCGCAAGCAGAAGTGGACTTAAGTGCCTTTGAAGAGCGATGTCGTAATTGGCCACTTGTTCGTGAATGTCATATGTTAAACGGCGAAATTGACTTCATTTTAAAATGTTTATCGCCGGATCTATCCAGTTTTCAACGGTTTATAACCGAAGACCTGACTTCTGCGGATAATGTAGCCAGTGTAAAAACATCCCTTGTAATACGTGAAGCCAAAGACGAGCCTGGTGTTCCGTTTTCTGTCATCGGGGATGTTAGCTAAAGCTTAGGCAGCTTTAGCTGATCTTTTGGAGTTTAAGTTGGCAAATGCAACTGGGCGCGCATCCTGCTCCCATGGCATTTCGAAATGCTTGTCTGCTGCTTCTTTGATAACTTCTTTTAACCAACGCTTTTGCGTGCTCATTGTACTGCTCCATACTCTCTCATTTGATCCGCTTTTTGCGGGTGAACCTGTTTTCGGTCCTTGATATCCAATCTAACGATCTTTGGGGCGCGAAAAGGGCGGTTTATAAAAAGGTTAGATTCTTTTTAGGCCGCTTTTGCGTGAATTGTGGCGAGATTGGAAACAATCACCTAATACACTGTAATTAAGTATAAAAACGTAAATATAGCCTTAACTGGCCTCAAAATTCACCATGATTCATGTCGGTTTAGGGCAGGAATTTGGCACTGATCCGTCGAAGGTTTGACGCAATCCGAACCAAAGTAGCTTAATTATTCAGAAAAACCATTATAAACGGATTGTAGAGATCAAACGCCCATAATCAGATTCGCTTTTATGACAGCTGCGGCGGTATGAAAAGAACCGATCTGGATCGGAATATGTACAATGCCCTGTCCATTTAGCCGCACCAACACCAGAAGCGCGTAATTGATGTAAACAAAACGATGGCAGGTCAAATTGCATACGGTCGTCCTTGCCTTGGGCAAAGAAACGGCTGAATTCCATATCGGTTGCAATAAAGTCTTCAAAAAACTCTGGGCCAACTTCATAAGCGCGTTGACTGATCGTTGGACCAACCACAGCTGTAATGGCATCGCGTTTAGCACCAAGCCCTTCCATAGCTGTAACCGTTGCTTCGGATATGCCAGTCACTGCACCTTTCCACCCCGAATGGGCAGCGCCAACAACACCTGCTTCGGCATCGTGAAATAGAATAGGGGCGCAATCAGCGGTTAATATACCTAAAGCAATACCCTTGGTTGCTGTAACCATTGCATCTGCTTTTGAAAAACCACGATCCGTTACGGCATCAATCACAGCAACATCTGCTGAATGGATTTGGTATACGGATTGTAAATCCATAATTCCTACATCCATAGCCTTTGCAACACGCTGGCGGTTGATGGCAACAACATCACGGTCATCGCCTGATCCCAATCCACAGTTCAGGCCAGTATATAAGCCCTCTGATGCGCCGCCTTTACGGGTGAAAAAGCCATGTTGTGCTGTCAAAGCATCGGATGTCAGAATTTCAAGCGTCATATATCAAATCCAGCTGGGTGAATGGCTCCTTTAGGGGTCAATGCAATGGTTTTGAACAGATGACCCATTTCTTCGGGATGGGTCAAGCGACGATGCGCTGTAATATGGTTCTCCAATGCATCACCTTGTAATTGCGCAGCTAACGATTGCGCACGCTGGGTGATACCAAGTCGTTCCAATAAAACACCCTGATCTGTCAGCCCACTCACTTGGGCAAAGGGCGCGGCTGCCGTAGCTATAGCTTTGAAATTCACATGGGCGGTAAGATCGGATGCCCCGCAATTTTCCAAAGCATCCACTTTTTGATGATTGCAAACCGCTTGCAATGTATCGCCTGTTAAATCCCAATCACCGTAATCAATAATCAATGCAGCACCACCGTAAGATCCAACCATTTGCGCAATATCAGCCACAATTGCATTCGCACTTGGGCAAATCTCTAAAATTGTGCGCAAAGGAGCATCACCATATATCTCAATTGGTTTTTGTGCGCCTAACATCACACCCAATTTACCGTTTTCAGCGGCAACCATCTGTTCTTGCCAGCCATTATCCGTGCGGATGAACTGTTGAATAGGTAAGCAATCAAAAAACTCGTTTGCGACAAGGAATAAGGGGTGCGCGGGCAATTGCGTAACATCAGCAACCCAATCCACATTATACCCAGTCAAAGTATCCGCTTGCTCTTGCTGTAAACGTGGGCTGGCTTCAACCAAGACGACGTGAGCCGCATCATGAAACCCAGAAACGCTTTTTGTGGCGCATAATATATCCGACATCAATGTACCACGCCCAGGGCCAATCTCTGCCAGCGTAAATGGGTTTGGCATTCCTTGATCCATCCACGTTTGTGCCAAACACAGCCCGATCATTTCTCCAAACATCTGGCTGATCTCTGGTGCCGTGATGAAATCACCTTTTGCACCCAGCGGTTGGTGCGTTGTGTAATACCCATGTTCAGGGTGTAATAAGCATTGCGCCATATATTCGGCCACCGTGATGGGGCCTGAACGTTCGATCTGTTTTACGATGATATCAGTTAACTGGGTCATGTACGCTTGCGAGCATAAATCAACAGGCCAATACCGATCAAGATCATTGGCAACGACAGAATTTGCCCCATCGAAAGGCCAATACTGTCAAAGTCATTGCCAAAGCGGATCACATGACCCCATGGATTTGTCGGCCCAACGAATTGGGCATCCCCCTGACGGAACCCTTCTACTATGGTGCGCGCTAAACCGTATCCAATAAAGAACACGCCAATGATTTGTCCCGGTACTTTAAGCCAATGCCGTTTGAACACCAGATAGGCGATAACTGCGAATAACAAAGCGCCTTCTAAAAAGGATTCATACAGTTGCGATGGGTGGCGTGCGCAAACATCACTTAACCAGAAAATCGGGCAGTCCTGTGCTGCTTGCCCAGGAAACACAACGCCCCATGGCATATCAGTTGGGCGCCCCCATAATTCTGCATTGATGAAGTTCGCAATGCGTACCAAGAAAATCCCAAAGGTTGCGGAAAACGCTAAAGTATCGCCAACAGACCATGGATCCAGCTTATGTTTTTTACAGAAAAGCAACCCAGCAACAATCACACCAAGGAAACCGCCATGAAAAGACAGCCCACCTTCCCAAACACGGATGATTTGCGCAGGGTTGGCGATATAGAATTCTAGATTGTAAAACAGAACAAACCCAATCCGCCCGCCAAGGATGGTGCCAATGATCATCCAAGTCAGCAAATCATCGATCTGCAACTTTGCAATCGGTGGCGTGCCATCTTTCCAAAGGTTGCTATTGCGGATCAAACGGTTGATCCACCAAACGGCAAAGATAAAAGACACGACATAGGAAATCGCGTACCAGTGAATTTCAAACAATCGACCCATGATTTCAAAAGAAAACAGGACAGGATCGATATTCGGAAACGGTATAGCATGTAATAAGTTCATGCGCGCATGAATGATACGAATGGTCGCGATGTCAAGTCACAGACTTGGCATTTGCGCAAAGAACCCCCATATAGAACCTAAGCCGTTCCAAAGGAGCAAAAACCATGCAAACGCGCAATAAGATTTTTGAAGATGTAAGCCAATTGATGACAAACGCTATGGGCGTGGCGCAAGGGGCAAAAGACGAAGCCGAAAACGCTGCGAAATCCATGATGGATCGCTGGTTGGCTGACCGTGAATTCGTTACACGCGAAGAATTTGATGCGGTACGTTTGATGGCACAAAAAGCCCGCGAAGAAAACACAAGCCTTTTGGCGCGTATCGAAGCGTTAGAAGCGGCTAAAAAACCAGCTGCTAAGAAAACGACTGCTAAAAAGAAATAAAATACGGCTGCCCTAGTGACAGCATGCTTTTCCCAAAGCTTTAAGACGCCAATAGTTATAGGGTAGGGGGGCAAGAAACCCTGCCAATAACATCAGCGGTATCACCCATAATGTCAGCCTTGCGCCACCTGTAGCCAGAACATCAACAGTGTTCATCGCAACTTCCATAGCAATCATTGAAATGAACGACATTCCAATGGCTGTTTTAAACGCTAAGTTTAACGCCATCTGACGTGACAGGATGATGGTTTCCAAAATTACAGATGTGGTTAAGCCATTGATGATCGCCAAAGTCATAATCGCGAGTGTTGACCATGGAATACCTGTCAGTTGAAAAAATAATATTGTCCCCATATCACCAACGGAACATCCCAATAAACACCAACATGTGTTTATAGATGCTCTGCGCCAGACGGGTCTGTCTGTCCAATCTATGTTTAGGGAACGTGCAATCGCAGCCATTTTTCCAAGCCTTTATAATCTGTTTATCTTTGATATAAGGTTTCCAGTAACTGGAAGGTCAAGCGAGATTGCTATGAATATCGGAGAAATTTCAAAACGTGCAGAATTGCCCACAAAAACGGTACGTTATTACGCGGATGTAGGTTTGGTAAAACCCACTGGTCGTACAGATGCGGGCTACCGTACTTATGATGACAGAGCTTTGCGGAAATTGATCTTTGTGCGGCGATCTCGTGCCATGGGTTTTTCAATTGATGATTGTCGTAAACTGCTCGATCTATTCGAGGATCAAACCCGCGCCAGTTCCGAAGTGCGCGAAATAGCCAAGCAGCGCCTTACTGAAGTGAATGATAAATTAGCGGAATTACAGACGTTGAAAAAAGAGCTCTCGATGCTCGTTCACAGTTGCAATGGTGATGACCGTCCAGATTGCCCAATCCTAGAAGCCTTGGATCGTGGATAACTCCACTTCCCTGTGGATAGGTTGATCTTTTCTGGGGGTAATCCAAAAATTCCTAAAGTTTTACCTTTACAGAACGCCCTTTATGTCACTACCATATCTAGTAAGGAGAACGGAAAAATCCGCGATACCTTGCGAAACTCACGTTATTTAGTGGGTCTCGTCCTCACGAAAACAACAGGCTTGAGGGGACAACAGGCATGGCAAATGCAGAGCACTATCTAGGGGATGCAGACGTACATCCAATCGATGTCGTCGAAACAATCGCACAATACTACGACTGGGACTTTGACCGCGTGGCCGAAGACCAAATCGCTATGGCGATCGAAGGGTCGTGGCGCACATATTCCATCACATTGGCATGGTCGCCATATGATGAAACACTGCGCATGGTGTGCACCTTTGATATGGATCCACCCAAAGATAAAATTCCATCACTTTATCACGCGCTAAACGAAGCAAATGATGAATGCTGGGCAGGGTCCTTTTCCCTATGGGAAGAACAAAAACTAATGGTTTATCGGTATGGTTTATTGCTGGGCGGCGAAGCCGTAGCAGGATCAGAACAGATCGACCAAATGCTAACAGCAGCCGTATCCGCATGTGAACAATACTATCCAGCTTTCCAACTTGTATGTTGGGGCGATAGCACTGTGAAACAGGCAATGGATATCGCAATGACAGGCGCATACGGTCGCGCTTGATTTCTGCTAAGCTTTAAACGATTGTCGCCTGAAATAAGGGTGATGAACGATGAAGCATACTTCTGTAAATAATAACGGTCTGGTTCTACTGGGCTGCGGTAAAATGGGCTCTGCAATGTTGCAGGGGTGGTTGGCAGAAGGCGTATCACCTTCGTCGGTTTATATCCTTGATCCACATCCGTCTGATTGGGTGAAAAGCCTGATCGCGGATGGTGTCACGGTTAATGGCGATCTGCCTACATCTCCTGCTGTTTGTATTCTGGCTGTAAAACCCCAAATGATGGGGGATGCTTTGCCAAGCCTGCAAGCGCTGGGTAATTCCACAACATTGTTTATTTCCATTGCTGCGGGAACACCGATTTCCAGCTTTGAGGATGTGCTGGGTACGCAAACACCAATCATTCGCGCCATGCCAAATACACCAGCAGCCGTTGGCCGTGGCATTACTGCGTTGATTGGGAACGCTCATATCAATGCAGATCAGATGGATATGGCAGATGATCTCTTAGCTGCTGTCGGCCAAACGGTAAGGCTTGAAGATGAAAGTCAAATGGATGCTGTAACAGCCGTATCTGGCTCTGGTCCTGCCTATGTTTTCCACCTGATTGAAACCATGGCTGCCGCAGGTGAAGCACAGGGACTATCTGCTGAACTTGCTATGGCATTGGCAAAAGCAACTGTCGCGGGTGCTGGTGATTTAGCCGAAAAAGCGGATGAGGATCCTACGCAGTTGCGTATTAACGTAACATCCCCAGGGGGTACTACCGCTGCTGCCCTTGATGTGTTTATGGATGCCGAAACTGGTTTTCCGAAAGTGGTAAAGCAAGGGATAAAAGCTGCCGCTGATCGCAGCCGTGAATTGGGGAAATAAATGTCTGAAATTACATTCGATGATTTTATGAAAGTGGACATCCGTGTGGGGGTGATTACCCGCGCAGAGCCGTTTCCAGAAGCACGTAAACCTGCGATTAAACTCTGGGTCGATTTTGGTGAGGAACTTGGGGAAAAGAAATCCTCGGCCCAAATCACCAAGCATTATGATGTAGAAACTTTGGTCGGTCGCAAAGTTATGGCTGTGGTGAACTTTCCACCACGTCAAATAGGGCCAGTTATGTCCGAAGTACTGGTATTGGGCGTCCCAGATGAAGAAAATGAGGTCGTTCTATTAAAACCAGATCTAGATGTCCCCATCGGCGGGCGTTTGTACTAAGCGTTGATTTTACGCAATAAAACACTGCCAACTGAATATCCTGCACCAAACGAACAGATCAAACATATATCATCTTTGTTAAGATTGTCTGAATGCTGCGAAAATGCGATTATTGAGCCAGCAGAGGATGTATTTGCATAGTCTTGCAGGATGTTTGGTTGCTCTTCTGGTTCGGGTGTGCGGCCCAAAACCTTCTTGCCGATGAAGTCATTCATCGTCTTATTGGCTTGGTGCAACCAAAGGCGTTTCAGATCGGATGGTTTGATGTCTTCTGATCCGATGTGTTCCAAGATATGCGCACTGACCATTGGCAGCACTTGTTTGAAAACTTTACGCCCTTCCTGCATGAATTGCATGTCGCGACGGTCCTTCATTCCGTCAGGGCGCGAGCGGCGTAAAAAGCCGTTGTTGTTGCGGATGTTGTTGGAAAACACTGTTGCGCATTTGGTGGAGATGACTTCAAAATACTCTTTACTTTCAGCATCTTCCACGCGCTCCAAAAGAACAGCAGTACACACATCGCCAAAAATAAAATGACAATCGCGGTCGCGCCATTCTAGGTGGGCGGAGCAGATTTCTGGGTTTACGACTAGGGCTGAACGGATAGAGCCTGCGCGGATCATGTCGGCGGCGGATTGGATGCCGAAGGTGGCGGAGCTACAGGCGACGTTCATGTCATAGCCGAAACCGTTGATGCCCATTAAATCTTGGACTTCTACGGCAATCGCGGGGTAGGCGCGTTCGTGATTGGAGGCTGCGACGATCACGCAGTCCACGTCGGATGCGGATTTTCCGCTTTGTTTCAATGCCTTAGTGCATGCGTCAACGGCCATTTCGGCCATGACACTTGGTTCATCGTCTGAACGTTGGCGCAACAATGGATGCATCACATCAGGGTCTAAAATTCCTGTTTTATCAAGCACATAGCGCTGATTGATGCCACTTGCGGCGTATATAAATTCGGCAGAGGAATGATCCTTGGCGGCCACGTCGCCGCGTTCGATTAAGCCTTTGTTTTCAAAGTTAAACTTATCGGCGTAAGCATTGAAGGTTTTCACCAATTCGTCGTTGGTTATAACCTCTGATGGTGTGAAAACACCGCTGCCTGTGATCGCTACTTTATGCATGAAACTCTCCCTATTGCGCCAGTATCGGGATTACCTGAAAAGGGTCAAGAGTGACGCTGGGGAACCACAATAAACCGTGTATGGAACCTGTATGGCAGACGTATGGAAAGCGTATGGCGCACGTATGGGTTGGTGTTTTTTAAGATTTTGCAGGGATCATAGGATTTTTGAGGTGAAAACCGATGAGCACCAAAGAACAAAGACAAGCCCAACGCCGCCACAATCTGATCGCGGCACTTGCGCGGATGCAGCATGATATTTCGGATGCATGGATCGATCGCAGTATTCCCAAAGACTGGAATTTTCTGGAGGTCGGCAAACCGATTGAACCGCATAAAACCAAAATTACGATGCGCGTGGACAGCGATATGTTGCGCTGGTTCAAAAAGATGGGGCCGAATTACCAACGCCGCATGAACCAAGTGCTGCGGGTGTATTACACGGCGATGATCCAAGGCTTGCTGAACACGCATTTTGCAAATGATGAAAGCAATGCGCTGTCGAGTGCGTATTTTGATGAGGTTTTGGATAGGATGGAAAGGAAAGCAAGTTTAGACACAAGCGATGGCGCCTGATCCGAGGATGGGTGTGAAGCACCCGCCCGTGGGGTACAGGCTGTCAGAGATTGCATTAGCAATCTCTTGTCGCCTCAATGGGATCGGGTGCTGTCCGTGCATAGCACGGACTGGGTGCATGTGGAGAAATTGTCCTTTCCCTGATCTGTTTCCTGTCTTATCCTATCTTTAGGGCTGACCACAGTTGGCCTCGGGGTGTCGTTACCTCTCCTGAGACGGTTAGCATAACCGTAATTATGCCTTCTCGATATTTTGGTCGGGGAGGTTATGGCGCATGTCCAGGGCTTCGGCCTAAAGGCCATAGCAGTCGTTCTCGGGCGACTAACGAACTCCCCGGCTGTCGATCGCTTCGACAGCCGTTTTCATTTGTGTATTTGAAAAAGGAGTTTGATGTGGAAACTATTTACGTGACGAAAAACACAAGACCGCTGATTGTCGAGGCCATGATAGAGCGGGGTTTCGTGGAACGGGGGAGTTTTTACCACCAATTTTTAATGGCAGCGGTTGCGCAGGAAAGCACCACAGAGGTGCGGATATGGAAGCATGTGCGGTTGGTTTTTAAGTGATGGGTAGAAGGTTTATGGCAGTGCTTGATTAAATTGTCATGTCAACGCATTATCAATCTTATTTTAAATTAAAGGGATTTTTATGCCACGCTTTAGTCAAGTTTTTTCGCTTTCTAATTCTCAGTCAGAATTAGATTTTGTTGATATCGAATTAAATAAAGATACACCACTATATTTAGATCCCTTTGCGATACAATTAAAATCAGATGATTGGTCTGCTGTTTGCATTGATCATATACGTTCATTTTTTAGCGCACTTTTAGATTCAATTCGCGATGAAAATTTAGGTCGCACTAAACACCTTCTTACAAACCTTAGAGAACCTAACGAAGTAAGGTTAGGGGAGTCAGAAGGTAAACCTAGAGGTAGAGGTATCGGTCCGAAAAAAGCTGCAAAGATTTTTGAGGCTTTTAGAAATAGCGTAGCATTTGACACTGGGCTATTAGAGGATGTAGCAGAATCAGAATTATTTATTGAATTTATTGGTAGAGATACAATTTCTGATCTGACGGTAAATGTTCTCAGAGGGCCTTTGTGTGACTACACGAGGAAGCAGTGTAACTTATTAGACATAGATACAACAATAGTAAGGGATTTATCGCCAGTCTGGGATATTGGCCTAAATGATTGGAGGTCAACGGAACAAGAATTACCTATTCACGAGGGTAAAGCCATAGTCTTAGTTCCAAAGCTAAGTGTTCGATATTCATTAGCTTTAGACAGCCAAGAGTTTTATGATTTTCACATGACTGAATATCTCCAAGCAGAATACCTAAATGCAGGTGGTTCTTTGGTTCGTACATTTGTAAATGGAGAGAAATACGTAACTAAAAAAGATGTAAAAGAAGAACACCCTAAAAATAAAAATGATATGGCGGCATTTGTTCAAGAGCATCCTGAAGTACTTGAAGCTTATAAACAATTAAAGGGGGCAGAGGGCCCGCTTACTAACCAAGATATTATGAGAGTTTCGCAGAATACATTCTTCCAAGAAGATTTATTTGCGCGGGTTTTGATTGATCGCCTACAGCAAATACCAACTGGAACGCCAACTGCTAATGAGTATCATTCTGTAGTAATGGGAATTTGCACATTTTTATTTTACCCTAGTCTGACTTGTCCAGTGAAAGAACACAGTGTTGATCAAGGTCGAAAACGGATTGATATTAAGTTTAATAATTCAGCGACTGGAGGCTTCTTTAATCAAATGTTGTTAAGTCCAAACACTCGTTCCATTGCAGTGCCAATGGAATGCAAAAACTATACAAAAGAAATTGCTAACCCAGAACTTGATCAAATAGCAGGAAGGTATTCAATCCATCGTGGAAGCCTTGGTTTTCTTCTTTGCAGAAACATGGATAACCGTGCAAGGTTTATTGATAGATGTAGAGATAATGTCGGAGCTGGTCGCGGTTATACGATCGTTTTAGAAGATGCCGATATAGTTGAATTTCTTGAATATGTTGAGCAAAATCAACGTAATATGATTGATGATGCTTTAACTAGACGCTTTGATGAGATTACATAACATTCCATGTGTTTGGTTTGATAGGGTGATGGTTCTTGGTGCCAGATATTGCCTAGTGATATAGGTCACAGCCTTTTTCAGATTTTATGTTAAGCTTCCTCTTATTTTTATAAGGGAGGGATTTATTATGGCTAAAATGAATGTGTATGATGCTGGCGATTTGATTGACCGCGCCTATAACGAAAAGAAAAAGGGGGCGCGTCTGAAACGGTTGGGCTCTAAGATTTTACATCAGGTGGATGTGGCGGGGGTTCAGGCCTATTTTCTGAAAGACAAGACTTTGGTGATCCCTGGCACGAATGAGCCCAGTGATTGGGCGGATTTCAATTTGCGTGTGGAAAGTGTGAAGGGCGATAGTGGGCGCTATTGGCACAAGGGGTTTATGACCCATGCGCAGATGGTGTTTATGTTTGCGAAGGGGTTAAAGCCTAAGTTTATCGTTGGGCATTCATTGGGGGCTGCGAGTGCACAGATTGTGGGGGCATCGATGAAGGTGCCAACGGTTGCATTTGCTTCGCCCAAGGTTTTAAGCGGTAAGACGCGGCTGAGTGGTGAGGGCTGGGTGGCGAATTATTTGCGGATGGATGATACAGTGTGTCATATGCCGCCCGGTATTGGGAATAAGAAATATCGCCATGTGGGCAGCCGGTATTGGATGGCACCCGAAGGTGTGAACCCCGGTGAGGATCACAGCATAAAGAATTACATGCAGATCATCAAAGATGAGCGGTTCAAAACGATGGTGCCGAAAGATTGGCCGCGGTAGGTTTTACAGGCTTTGTGCCTCTCGGGGATACTAAATAATCCCCTGCCGGCCGATGAGATGCATTTACATGCATTTCATCATTAGTATTCCTGCAGTGCCATGACTTCGATTTCACCTTCGGACATATTGCGGATCGCTTTTGCAGCTGCATTGGATGCGGCGGCAGTCGTGTAATATGCGATCTTGTCGTATAGGGCGGCGGAACGGATATCGCGGCTGTCTTCTAATGATTGTGTGCCCTCGGTGGTGTTGAAGATCAGGTCCACGCCGCCGTCTTTGAGTGTATCGACGATGTTTGGGCGACCTTCGTAGACTTTTTGCACGCGGGTGTTTTGCACGCCGTTGTCTGCAAGCCATGTGGATGTGCCGCCTGTGGCGAGGATTGTGAAGCCCAAGCCAGATAGGATTTGTGCGGCTTCTAGGATTAGCGTGTCTTTGTCGCTGTTTTTGATCGAGATGAACACGGTGCCCGATGATGGCAGTGGTGTGCTGGCGCCCAATTGTGATTTTAGGAAGGCGCGTTCGAATGATTTGTCCAAGCCCATGACTTCGCCTGTTGAGCGCATTTCTGGGCCTAATAGCGGGTCAACGCCTGGGAAGCGGTTGAAGGGCATGACTGCTTCTTTCACCGCGAAATGGTCTGGACGTGGGGATTTCAGGTCGAAGTCGGATAGTTTTGCGCCTGCCATGACTTGTGCGGCGATGGAAGCTATCGGGCTGTTGATCGCTTTGGCCACGAACGGCACGGTGCGCGATGCACGTGGGTTGACCTCTAGGATAAAGATCACATCGTCTTTGATCGCGAATTGTACGTTCATCAGGCCGACCACGTTTAGGCCGATGGCCATTGCCTCTGTCTGGCGTGTCATTTCGGCGATGATTTCGTCAGATAGCGAGTATGGTGGTAGGGAACAGGCGCTGTCGCCAGAGTGAACGCCGGCTTCTTCGATGTGTTGCATGATGCCTGCGACGTGGACGTTTTCGCCGTCGCATAATGCATCAACGTCAACTTCGATAGCGCCTACAAGGTAGCTGTCTAGAAGTACTGGGCTGTCGCCCGATACTTTAACGGCTTCATTGATGTAGCGGTTCAATTGATCGTCGCTGCGGATGATTTCCATGGCGCGGCCACCCAGAACGTATGATGGGCGGATGACCAGTGGGTAACCAACGTCTTGTGCAATCTCAAACGCTTCTTCGCCGCTGTGTGCGATGCCGTTGTAGGGTTGTTTCAGGTCTAGGCCTTCTAGCAATTGTTGGAACCGTTCGCGGTCTTCTGCCAAGTCAATCGCGTCTGGTGTTGTTCCCAAGATAGGGATGCCTTCAGCCTCTAGATCGTTTGCCAATTTCAGTGGTGTTTGACCGCCGAATTGGACGATGACACCGTGTAATGTGCCGTTTTCCTGCTCAACGCGCAGGATTTCCATGACGTTTTCCATTGTCAGCGGCTCAAAGTACAAACGGTCAGATGTGTCGTAGTCTGTGGACACTGTTTCTGGGTTACAGTTGACCATGATTGTTTCGTAGCCTGCGTCTGTTAGGGCGTAACAGGCGTGACAGCAGCAATAATCAAACTCGATACCTTGACCGATGCGGTTTGGGCCACCGCCAAGGATAACGACTTTTTTGCGATCAGATGGACGGGCTTCGCATTCTACTGTGCCCATCGCGTCTGCTTCGTATGTGGAATACATATAAGGTGTTTGCGCTTCGAATTCCGCAGCGCATGTATCGATACGTTTGAAACAGGCTGTTACGCCCAGTTTTGTGCGATTGATGCGGATGTCGCGTTCATTTTGGCCTGACATTTTGGCAAGACGGGCGTCTGTGAAGCCGTGCATTTTGATGCGGCGGATTGCTTTTTCATCGGTTGGCAGGCCGTTATCAATGATGTCTTGTTCGATTTGAATGATTTCGCGGATGCGCGCCAAGAACCATGGGTCGAATTTTGTGATGGCGTTGATTTCATCGTCAGAGAAGCCGAAACGCATGGAATGGGCGATGTGCAACAAACGATCTGGTGTTTGTTGTGACATGGCTTTGGTTAAGCTTTTGTCGATGGCTTCTTGAGCTTCGGCATCTGCACCGAGCAAGATGTGTGACAGGCTGCCTGATGGGTCTTTGGCTTTTACGATGTTTTCATCAGATGGCATGCCGTCGATTTCGATTTCGTCGAAACCAGTTAAGCCTGTTTCCATCGATGCCAATGCTTTTTGCATGCTTTCGTGGATTGTGCGACCGATGGACATAACCTCGCCCACAGATTTCATAGCTGTTGTCAGGTCGTTTTGTGCGCCTGGGAATTTTTCAAATGCAAAGCGCGGGATTTTTGTAACCACGTAATCGATGGAAGGCTCAAAGCTTGCTGGCGTGACTTTGGTGATGTCATTGTCCAACTCGTCCAATGTGTAACCGACAGCCAATTTTGCAGCGACTTTGGCGATTGGGAACCCAGTGGCTTTCGATGCCAATGCGGATGAACGAGACACGCGTGGGTTCATCTCGATTACAACCATACGGCCATCCGCAGGGTTCACTGACCACTGAACGTTTGAACCGCCTGTTTCCACGCCGATTTCGCGCAGAACGTTTACGGAGTGTGTCCGCATCAATTGGTATTCTTTGTCTGTCAGTGTCAGAGCAGGGGCCACAGTGATACTGTCGCCAGTGTGCACGCCCATTGGGTCGACGTTTTCGATGGCACAGATGATGATGGCATTGTCCGCTTTGTCGCGCACAACTTCCATCTCGTATTCTTTCCAACCCAACAGGCTTTCGTCGATTAGGATTTGGTTTACTGGGGATGCATCGATGCCTGACTTACAGATTTTTTCGTAGTCATCGCGGTTATATGCAATACCGCCGCCTGTGCCGCCCATAGTAAAGGCTGGGCGAATGATGGCTGGTAGGCCAACTTCGTCAATCGCTGCCATGGCTTCTTCCATGCTTTCGGCGATTGTTGCACGTGGGTTTTCGATGCCGAGGCGGTCCATGGCTTCGCGGAACAATTTGCGGTCTTCGGCCATTTCAATGGCTTTGCGATCAGCGCCGATCAGCTCGATGTTGAATTTTTCAAGTGTGCCGTCTTCGTCCAAAGCCAATGCTGTGTTCAGGCCAGTTTGACCACCCATCGTTGGAAGTAGCACCATTTTATCATTTGGATGTGCTGCAACTTCTTTTTCGATGATTTTGGCAACCACGGCGGGTGTGATCGGCTCGATATATGTGGCGTCTGCCATATTCGGGTCGGTCATGATTGTGGCTGGGTTGGAGTTCACAAGAACGACACGGTAGCCTTCTTCGCGGAGTGCTTTACAGGCCTGTGCGCCAGAGTAATCGAATTCGCAAGCTTGGCCGATAATAATGGGGCCAGCGCCGATGATCATTACGGATGAGATATCGGTACGTTTTGGCATGATTACATGGCCCCTAAATGCAAGTGGACGTGGATTCGTCGACAATTTCCAAATTGTCGTGGGTTTAATGTTTTGGAGGGGTGGGTGCAAGGGGGGAATTCGAGAGAATGCTATGGTTTTAGAGATTCATCTGCTCGTTATCACTATTGTTTTCCGCTTGTTTCTTCCATGTTGAAAGTATTGAGGGTGAGAAATGCACAAAAATGCAACAATAATTACCCAATATAGATGCACTATTTCGAGATAATATTACTTTGTGAAATAATTATGTTAATAATTTTTCAGACATGGGGGGATATGTGTCATGAAAAAGAAAATAATTAGTACAGTTCTGTGTGCTGCTTTATTAAGCGCTACACCTGTATATGCAGCAGATGGTTTTTATTTTGGCGGCGGCGCATCACTGACTAAATCTAGAGCGGGAGTGGAGCAGCTTGCTGGAATACTATCATCTAAAGATGATTTCGTTTCGGGTGTGTTGCTTGGTGGTTATAGAAAACAGCTGGGTAATAATTTCTGGGCGACTGAGGTGCAACTGGAATTTCCAAGCTCTAGTTTTGAAAATAATTTTTTTGGGCCATCGATTGGATGTTCTCCCGCTACGGGACCATTTGTTTGTGAACTTGATACGGTACTTCGCTTGCGTGGCGTTTATGGTGGTGAAATTTCCGAAGGGTTAGAGTTATATGGCACTGCGGGACTGGTTTATGTCACAGGTGACGCCGCAACAAGCCCGACCACAGTAGATTCATTTTCGTCGTTTGGTTTTTCTTTTGGGTTTGGATTGCAAAAAGAGCTTGTACAGTCATGGAAATTACGCGGTGAAGTCAACTATGATAGCGCTACGAACAATTTGTCTGAGGGAACGGGTGGCTTAAATCCTCCAGGATGTTGTGGCCATGATGTAGAACAAATGTCATTACAGGTATCTATAATTAAGGCGTTTTGACCGTTTCCTGTATTTATGGGGCATTTGAAACGCTATGATGTATGAATATCTAATAGACTGACCTCTTATGTTAACTACAAAGAAGCCTACATTTGTTATCTAGTTTATCGTCTATCACATTCGGCTTAACCATCGTTGCAACGGTGGTCATGGCTGCAACGGCAGCTATTCAGGCTGCGCGCCAAGATTTTGATCCTTTTGGCGCAGTTGTACTGGCAATCGTGACCGCAGTTGGTGGTGGAACTTTGCGCGATTTGTTGATAGGGGCAACGCCCGTTTTTTGGCTTGTGGATATGACGTATCTGTCTACGGCAGTGCCAATTGGTTTAGTTACGTATTTCATTGCGAAGAGATATAATAATGGGGGCGGACAGCGGTTGATATTTTTACAGTATTTAGATGGCATTGGACTTGCGTTGTTCACACTTGTTGGCACGCAAGCGGCATTGGCAAACGAGTTGCCCGTTGTGAGTGCGGTTGTACTTGGTTGTATCACTGGTGTGGCTGGTGGGATGTTTCGCGACATACTGTGTGGTTTGCAACCTGCAATTCTAAAGCAGGATCTTTATGCGACTATATCGTTAATAGGTGGTGCTATTTATATTTTGTGCCGAGACCACATGGCGGAAACATCCAGCCTAATCTTGGCATTTATTTTTATGATTATTGTGAGGTGGATGGTGGTTTATAGGAATGGTCGGGCTGCATAATCATTTGCGTGATTAAGCGCGTTCATCTTTTGGAGACCCCATCACGATATAGGATACGATTGAGTTTACCTGAGGCAGTGTTCCCAAAACCTCGGTGTGAAAATACTTATAGGCGGCTAAATCTGCCACTTCGATGCGTAACATATATTCGAAAGTGCCTGTGATGTTATGGCATTCGCGCACTTGAGGCGATAATGAGATCGACCGTTCAAATGCGCTTTGCGCTGCTTTTGTATGATCATTCAAACCCACAGTCATGTAGGCGACAAAGCTTGTCCCAATCGCATCGCGGTCCAATGTGGCGCGGTAGCCTGTGATGACACCTGAGCGTTCCAAATCTTGGACGCGGCGCAAACATGCTGAGGGGGAAAGCCCCACGCGATCTGCGAGTTCAAGGTTGGATATGCGCCCGTCTTTAGTCAGTTCGCGCAATATTTTTTCGGTTATTTGATCAATTTTGCTCATTAATTGTGATATTTCCATAATTGCGCTGATAATTGCAACTTAATTTATTCTTGATCCTGAAAATATTGTGAGATGACTTATGAATTATTACTCCCGCTTGTGGCCTTTGCTTTTGTTGCCATTGCAACGCCAGGGCCAAATAACCTGATGCTGTTGGCATCAGGCGCCAATTTTGGTGTGCGCCGTACGATCCCGCATATGTTCGGGATTATGTTTGGGCACGCAGGTATGTTGATTGTTTTGGGGTTGGGATTGGGCAACGTGTTTGAATTGTATCCAATGCTGAAAACAATTCTAAAGGTTCTGTCTGTTTCATATATGCTGTATTTGGCATGGAAAATTGCGACTTCAACAGCACCAAAGGCGGTTTCGGGCGATGCCAAACCGCTCACGTTACTGCAAGCTGCTGTGTTTCAGTGGGTAAATCCAAAAGCGGTTGCTACGGCGCTGACCGCTGTGACTGTTTATGCACCTGATCAAAGTGTTGTGGTGATCTTTACAGTCGCTTTGGTGTTTATTTCTGTAAGCTTGCCGTCCGTTTCGGTTTGGACGGTATTGGGGCAACAGATGCAAAAGATTTTAACCAATGAACGGCGTTTGCGGACGTTCAATATAACGATGGCGGTGCTTTTAGTGGCATCTCTTTACTCGGTTGTAACTTTTTAAGGCAGAAATGTTCGCAGATACTGCGAATTGGGTTTGCTTTTTCAGCCTGTTTTATCCAATTGGTTGGGATAGCACGTTCACCGTAAACAGCACCGCGTATAGCGCCGATCATGATAGAGCGCCCAGCATTGTCGCCACCTGTTTTGATGTTTGTTTCAACTGCATCGGTGTAACTGGTTGTGTGTTTTAAGATGTGGAACATCAAAGGACCTGCCATGGGTAAATGACATGCGCGGCCTGTTATTTCGCCGTAGGCAATTGAGTCTGTTTCGGATGTTTCAAGCGCATCAATCAATGGCTGCTTAATACGGTCAGGGGCCTCTTGGGCGCTGGATGTAAGAGCTGTGTCTAAGTCTTCACCATTTATGACTTTGTTTAGAAGCTTAGCAAAAACGCGGCCATAGGCAGAGGCATCTTTGTTGACGTTGGTGATCTCAATAGCTTCGTCAATGTTCGGCTGGCGTGTTGCAACAAGGGCTGGAAGACGGCTGAGGGCTGGCAATTGGTCATCGTCTATGCCTGATGGGGATCGGCGTGCGTTTTGGATGTTTTCCAATGTGCCCTTTGTTGGACGGTCTATGTATCCTTTGTATGGGCCGTCAGGGCCAAAGTGATTGGCAAAGGATGTTTGGTAATCCCTGACATCGAATGTGCCATTGGTTTTGATCATGGATTGCAAAGCCAATAAAAGGGCTTCGCCGTATTGGGTTTGCATGCCTTTTTTGCGCGATGCGTGATAATCTGGAATGCCCTCAAGATGGCTGGGAACAAATGCAACTTGGCCAGAGTTTTGATCGATAATTTGAGCAATCAAATCAACGTCATATATCCAATGCAAACGCAACGTGGCTGCGTCAGCAGTGAGAGCCCCCAAAAGGCTGCTGTATGCTTTGTCTGTTCCTATCATGGGCGTAGCGTATCATGACAATTTGATTGGGCAAGATGGCTGCTATCAGGATTTTGTGACATCTTGTGTTTTGGCCGTGTATTTGTTTCATGGGGCAAAAAGGAATGATTGCGATGTTGTTTTCTGTTTGTGTTGGCACCAATGATTTGGCTGCGGCGGCCGCGTTTTATGACGGTGTTATGGCTGTGTTGAATATGGAACGCGTGGCCGAAAATGATGTTGAAGTGGGCTATGGCGCCAAAGAACAGGATGCTTCGTTTTGGGTTTTGAAACCGTTTAACAAAGAACCTGCTAGTTTTGGCAATGGGTCACAGGTGATTTTGCGTGCTGAAAGTTCGGATGTTGTTCAAGCCTTTCATGCAAAAGCTATGGAAATGGGCGGATCAGATGAAGGTGCTCCTGGTCCACGCGATTATGCGCAAGGATATTATGGAGCTTATGCTCGTGATTTAGACGGCAATAAGCTGCATGTTTTCTATTTACCGAACGCATAATCTGCATTTTATGCTGATTTTACCCTCAAATAAGCGGAGTTTGCGGTTTTACAGCATAATAGGTCGTGGTTTTGGGTGGCGAAGCAGCGATGCTAGGCTTACATAGGCGGTAAATTATGGTGAGATACCTTTTATGAGCGAAAGCTATATCCTTTTTGATGAAGGCCCAGATGGGGGGACGCAAGCTTTTGCGGATCCTGAACGGCTGATCGTTGCTTGGGAACCAGAAGAGGTTGCGGATGCATTGAATGCGATGCAAAAGGCGCGCGCTGATGGGAAGTGGCTGGCTGGAACGGCGTCTTATGAGTTGGGGTATGTCTTAGAGCCTAAGTTGTTGCCGCGCCTCCCTAAAAACCGCCATACACCGTTGATTTGCTTCGGGGTGTTTGATGGCCCTGATGCAAATGCAGCACGCAGTTTGGCACATCGCGGGCGGTCTGAGCAAGCCGACGCAAAATTGGATGCCCCAACGCCTGTTTGGTCTGCTGATGAATATGAAGCGGCATTTGGCACGGTTAAGGATTATATTTCTGCGGGTGATTTTTATCAAACCAATCTGACGTTTCCGATGCGGTCAAAATATGAAGGCAGTGCGCTGGGGTTGTACACGGCTTTGCGCCGGGCGCAGCCTGTGAAGCATGGCGCGTTGGTGCATTTGGGTGAGGGGCCTGTGTTTGTGTCCCGTTCACCAGAGTTGTTTTTCAGAGTATCTGCGGAAGGTGTGATTGAGACACGCCCGATGAAGGGTACTGTGCGGCGCGGCAATTCACAGGCGGAAGATGATGAATTGGTGGCATTCTTAGGGTCTGATCCTAAGAACCGTGCAGAAAACCTGATGATTGTGGATTTACTGCGTAATGACATTTCACGCATCGCCAAGGTTGGATCGGTGAAAGTGCCAGAACTGTTCACGGTAGAGACTTATGCAACGGTGCATCAGATGACGTCGCTTGTCCGTGCAGAATTGGTGGATGATGTCACGGTAAGTGATATGTTCCATGCGTTGTTCCCATGTGGATCGATCACAGGTGCGCCGAAAATTCGCGCGATGGAAGTGATCAATGATTTAGAGGTAGAGGCGCGTGATATCTATTGTGGGTCTATCGGTTGGATAGCGCCAGATGGGCGGTCATCGTTTAATGTGGCGATCCGCACGCTGACACTATTGGATGATGACGCTGTGTCATTAAATGTGGGGGGCGGTGTTGTTTATGACAGCACGGCAGCGTCCGAATATGAGGAGGCGTTATGGAAAGCCCGTTACACGAAATTGCTCCAGACGGATTAGAGATTATTGAAACCTTTGGGTTTACACCAAAAGGTGGTTTTGAACGCTTAGCTTTGCACATTGATCGATGTGAAGCCACATGTCGCACGTTGGGGTTTCCATTCGATCGTGGTGTTGTGTTGCAAAGTATCGGGGAGGCCGTGGCGGAAGACCCTGCACGCGTGCGCATGACAGTGGACGCCACGGGTCAGGTCAAGGTGGTTGCCTATGAGCTTGCTGAAACACCACGCTTGTGGCGGGTTGGTGTGAGTGAAGATCGTTTGCGATCTGATGATCCGTGGTTAGCGGTGAAAACCACGCAGCGCGCCCTTTATGATCGCGTTAGAGGTGAGCTGCCTGAAGGCGTGGATGAGATGATTTTCTTGAATGAACGAGATGAGATTTGTGAAGGTACAATTACGAATCTGTTTGTGAAACAAGGAGATATTTACGCAACGCCGCCTTTATCTGCGGGTGTTTTGCCGGGGTGCTTGCGGCAAGAATTTCTGGAAACACGGCAGGCAAGAGAGAAAAACTTGCACATAAGCGATCTTATAGGCGGTTTCTTTCTTGGGAACTCTTTGCGTGGGCTGATTGCTGCCGAATTGATTGAGTCTCCTTAGGACTGTCTTTAACCATATGTATTTTTGGTAGAATCTGACCCTACGACCTTAATGTGCATGTTTTGCATGAAAGGAGCTAGGTGGAATGGCCTTTATCACATTAACAGATGCTGACATTACAGATGCAGCTTTTTGGGCAGCACAAGATATTAACGCTGATAGTACAATTGATGCCTCTGGTGTCAGTGACATCTTCCAAATTGTCATCACTGCAAATTCTATTTCTTTTACGGACACGACAACTGGTGTTGTGACCAACTACACGAATGCGGATTTATTTTCTGGCACTTTCAGCAACTTTGTTTCTTTTGTTGGGAATGATGCAGATAATTCTGCAAGCGGCGCCACTGGATTGAATGCCTCTGGCTATATTGGTGGGTCTGGTGACGACACTTTCACAGATGATGGGTCATTAGGCGGACAACTGTCTGGTGGGGATGGTGATGATACATTGACTGGCGGGGTCGGATCCAATCAGATTTTTGGAGGTATTGGTAATGACACAATGTTCGGAGGGGCTGGTGGTAACAATAACCTGACGGGTGGCGAAGGGAATGACATACTTTTTGCGGCAGATGGCTCTGGTAATTTGGATGGCGGGATTGGCGACGACCAATTGTTTGCATCTGAAAATACAACGTTTGTCCAAGGTGGTACTGGCACGGATGTCCTGAATTTGCCCCCAAATGCTGTTGTATCACCGTTTTCGCCGACGGGAGGCACCGTAAGTTTTGTTGATCCTGATGGGAGCCCAACGGGTGGCACATTTACCTATATTAACGTCGAGAATGTTACTGTTGCTTGTTTTGTAAAGGGGACGCGAATTAGGGCGCAAAATGGTCGTGATGTCGCTATTGAGGCGCTTGTTCATGGCGATTTGGTGAAAACGATGGATCATGGAATGCAGCCTATCAAATGGATGGGGCATCGCACCGTTTCTGGTCAGGGTGATTTTGCACCGATTGTGTTTCAAAAAGGCGCTATTGGAAATTCTGATACGCTGCGTGTATCGCCGCAACATCGTATTTTGTTACGTGATTGGCGCGCTGAATTATTGTTTGGCGAAAAGGAAGTGCTGGTGGCTGCTAAACATTTGGTGAATGGAGATACGATTTATGCGCAAGCATGTGAAAGCGTGACATATTACCATATGATGTTTGATCAGCATGAAATTGTGCTGTCAGAAGGTGCAAAAACGGAAAGTTTCTACGTGACGGAAGCGTCCATTCATGGGTTGGATAAGGATACACGTTCAGAACTAAAGGCTTTGTTTCCAGAGCTTATAGACGAAATGCGCAGACCAGTTATGGCGGGTGCGCGAACGTTTTTAAAACGATATGAAGCGGCTTTGTTAAGTACATAAGGCGATCTTGTGAGATCACCTTATGTATGCTGTTGTTATTTTCGATCAGATTTTGGGTATAATAAATCTAATAATAGCATGATGAATTCTACCATTTCCGCATCGATGAACGGTATTTGATCCGCACAGATCATCAATGCAATATTAATCGCAAGTTTTGTTTTTGTATTCATAATTTAGGGTTCCATTCGTAAAGTGAAACCCAACCGGTTGGGGGTGGCGTTTGCCTGGAAACAATGTAGGCTTTGCAAAAGAATAAAGCGTTCGTGTTTGGTTGCTTTAGTGATACTTTTGAGTTGCGGAGTTGTTGCGGATGTCTAGTTTTTTCGCGAAGAAATTTGGAAAATTAGTTTTTGAAAAGCGTACCTTGGCAATTTTAAGCCAAGATGAACTTGCCGATAAATGTAAAAATACTGGAATGAATAAGTCTCGTATTTCTGATATTGAAAAGGCGAAAATTGCGAAGCCCCAATCTGCAACGATTAGAGAATTGGTGCGTGTTTTAGGCATTACAAAGGAAGAACTTGCTGAATGCTATGGCATAGGGGTTGATGATGATGTTCTACCGCTAAAGCTGTTACAAGATATTGCTGAGAGTTTTGGTGATCAAAAACCCTCCGCGTCAGAAGCCGAATTACTTGCTTATTTAAAACAAACAGCAAAAGACTGGCATTCATTGCGGGCGCGTTTGGCTGAATTGGAACTGGCTAATGATAACCTCTCAAATATGCTTGCAGCAGCGCAAGATTTGATGGTGGCACAGGATTACAAGGGTGTTGAAGATTTATTAGCACCTGCATTGGAGATACAAACCGGGGAGCGTTTGCGCAAAGAGGCGGAAAAGGCCGCTAAAATTGCACAGGCTATGGCAGATGCGGCCCTGTTGGATGGGCGTAGTGATGATGCAACCAAACATATCATCCGTGCTGCTGATTTTGTTACTGGGTATGATACTGATTTAGGGGCGATTATGCGCAATAGTTTTGCAATACGCTTGGCTGGTCATGCGCGCGCATTCGGGGGGCAAGGAGCCATCAATGCGATCACCCTATACGAAAAGAATTTAACTGTTTGGGGATTTGAGAACGATAAACAAAAATGGGCTATGACGCAGAATAATCTTGCTAATGTGTTGAGGGATCAAGCTGCCCGTACCGAAGGGGCTGATGCGACGGCTCTTTTGGGGCGTGCGGTTGCGGCTTATGAGGCTGCATTAGAGGTTCGTACGCGGGACGATGAACCGCAAAACTGGGCTATGACGCAGAATAATCTTGCTGTCGCGTTGAGGGATCAAGCTGCCCGTACCGAAGGGGCTGATGCGACGGCTCTTTTGGGGCGTGCGGTTGCGGCTTATGAGGCTGCATTAGAGGTTTATACGCGGGATGATGAACCGCAAAAATGGGCTATGACGCAGAATAATCTTGCTGTCGCGCTGGGGGATCAAGCTGCCCGTAGCGAAGGGGCTGATGCGACGGCTCTTTTGGGGCGTGCGGTTGCGGCTTATGAGGCTGCATTAGAGGTTCGTACGCGGGACGATGAACCGCAAAAATGGGCTATGACGCAGAATAATCTTGCTAATGTGTTGAGGGATCAAGCTGCCCGTACCGAAGGGGCTGATGCGACGGCTCTTTTGGGGCGTGCGGTTGCGGCTTATGAAGCTGCATTAGAGGTTTATACGCGGGACGATGAACCGCAAAAATGGGCTATGACGCAGAATAATCTTGCTGTCGCGCTGAGGAATCAAGCTGCCTGTACCGAAGGGGCTGATGCGACGGCTCTTTTGGGGCGTGCGGTTGCGGCTTATGAGGCTGCATTAGAGGTTTATACGCGGGATGATGAACCGCAAAAATGGGCTATGATGCAGAATAATCTTGCTAATGTGTTGAGGGATCAAGCTGCCCGTACCGAAGGGGCTGATGCGACGGCTCTTTTGGGGCGTGCGGTTGCGGCTTATGAGGCTGCATTAGAGGTTTATACGCGGGATGATGGACCGCAAAACTGGGCGGAGACGCAGGGAAATTTAGGGTCTTTATTTTTGCAGTCGGTAACGGTGTCGAGAACACCTGGGCAAGATTTACAGCGCGCATTGCAACATCTTGATGCTGCATTGGAAGTGTATGATCCTGTTCATACAAGCCAATATTACGTCAAATGTACTAATGTGCGGGACCACGTTTTAGATTTATTGGTTGAATTCGAGGGCGAGGCATAAAGCAGTGCTTAAACCAGCATCCTTGCCTCTACAGTTCTTGTCAGTGGGCGTGCGGACTGACCGAAGTTATCTGGGCTGACTGCGAGTTCTGGGAATATCTCGAACAATTCTGTGCGGGCTTTATCTTCCATCGTGTCCATCGCAAACCCGCCTGGGTAGAAGCTTTCGGATAAGGTGCCGTTGGCTGTCACCAATTCGTGGCGATCGAATAGGATGTGGATATATTCGGCCCGTTGTGTGTCAGGCATCTGAATAATGCTGGTGCCGTTTACAAGGTCTTTGGCGGCAACCAAAGCTTCGCCATGTCCTGTGATTAAACGCACGCGTGGTCCATTGACCAACATGCGATGTTGTGGGGAAACATATAGATCTTGGTTTGGATAGCCTAAACCAAGCGCATCTTTGCGAATAAGAATGGGGCGCAGGTGGGGGTAGGCGTATAGGCGTGCGCCAGAAATATGCTTGTGACCGATCCAACGAATGGCTTGTAGACCGTTATCTTTGGTGATGACCAAATCGCCCACGCGCAAGTCTTCTACGTTGCACGCGCCTAGGGGCGTTGCAATCTTTGTGCCAGCAACGAAACAAACCACATCAGGAAAGGTTAGATCAAAACCAGTCCCGTTTGGATTGTTATTACCGCCACCATTTCCCAAGTCCCAATCAGACGTATTGGAAATAGCATCAATTAACTCTTGTTGTGTGGCTGGGTCTGGAAGTCCGCCATCGGCGTTGAATTCCATATAATCATTATCACCGTCGATGATAATGGCGCCATTACTGGTGGTTAATCCTGTGCCTGTTAAGTTTGGCGTTTGAGTATCTGGGCCATCTGCTTCGTTCCCAATAACACCTATAAAGTTTGTTGGCGTTAAATCATTACTTCCATCAACCGTTCCTTGAACAGCCCAGAACATTTCATTAGCCCCTGCAAGCTGACCACCACCACGGATGTAATCTGTAATACCACTTCCTGTGCCGCCTACAGTTACCTCTGCACCATTTGGGTTTCTGAACATATCGACTGTGATTACGGTTCCTGCAGGAATGCCGCCTGCTGGAACTTCCCATTCTATTAGTTGCTCATTGCCGATAAATTCGGTGCCATTCCATTCGTCATCGGTGAAATATATGATTTCACCCTCTGCGATGTCAGTGGTGGCAAGCATAGCGGCATCATTGTTATCGGTGTCCCAACCGACGAACATTAAATCTCCTGGATTTAGTGCCATGATGCGCCTTACTGATGGTTATTTGTGAGCTTAATCTAAATGCTGCTTTGACGTATGTAGTTACACAGTATGGCAATTTAAAGGCGAGTTGTTCTAAAAAAGTAGATCAGTATGCATTGAAAGCCATGCAGGCTTGACAAAAGCTCCCTAAACTTGTGTATCGGCTGAAATGGATTAACCCCTGAAGGGATGCTTAAAATGCACGCTTATCGTAGCCACACTTGCGCTGGTCTTAATGCTTCTAATGTTGGCGAAACTGTACGCCTGTCTGGTTGGGTACACCGTGTACGTGATCACGGGGGCGTTTTGTTCATAGATTTGCGCGATCATTACGGTATCACACAGGTTTTGGCGGATGGCGACAGCCCTGTTTTTGCTGAATTGGAAAAGGTGCGATCTGAGTGGTGTATCCGTATTGATGGGACTGTAAAGGCACGTGATCCTGAGTTGGTGAATAAGAATATCCCAACGGGTGAGATTGAAATTTATATCCGTGATCTGGAAATTCTAGGTGCGTCTGAAGAGCTGCCATTGCAAGTGTTTGGCGAGCCCGATTTCCCAGAAGAAACGCGTTTGAAATACCGTTTCTTGGATTTGCGCCGTGAGACTTTGCACAACAACATTATTCTACGTTCAAACGTTGTGAAATCCATTCGCAACCGTATGGGCGATCAGGGCTTTAACGAATTCCAAACGCCGATCATTACGGCGTCTTCACCTGAAGGTGCGCGTGACTTCTTGGTGCCATCACGTTTGCATCCTGGTAAGTTTTATGCGTTGCCGCAAGCACCGCAGCAGTTCAAACAGATGATCATGGTGGCAGGTTTTGATAAATACTTCCAAATCGCCCCATGTTTCCGTGATGAAGATCCGCGCGCTGACCGGAGCCCGACTGATTTCTATCAGCTGGATTTGGAAATGTCTTTTGTATCGCAACAAGATGTGTTCGATACGATTGAGCCAGTTGTTAAAGGTATCTTTGAAGAGTTCGGTAAAGGCCGTCCTGTTAGCCAAGACTGGCCGCAGATTTCATATAAAGATGCAGCGCTTTGGTATGGGACTGATAAGCCTGATCTTCGGAACCCGATTAAGATGCAAGTTGTGTCCGAGCATTTTGCAGGATCAGGGTTTAAGATTTTCGCAAGCTTGCTGGAAAACGAAGGCACTGAAATCCGTGCGATTCCTGCGCCAAAAGGTGGCTCACGTAAATTCTGTGACCGTATGAACAAATTCGCACAACAAGAAGGTTTGCCAGGTATGGGCTATATCTTCTGGCGTGCGAAGCCAGATGTAAAAGTCGATGATAGCTTTATGTCTCTTATTGCTGATGTGCATGATACTGTTGCCAAGAAACTTGGTGTTTCCGCTGTTAAAGAAGGGCAGATGGTTTCGGCAATTAACACGCCGTTCCTATCGCATCTTATTGGCGCGTTGGTTGGAGCTGGTGCAGAAGACAAAGCTGTTGAGCTGCGCGCGCAATACTTAGAGGCTGCTGGGCCTTTGGCTAAAAATATCGGTCCTGAGCGAACAGAGGCAATCCGCCAACAATTAAACCTTGGCGTAGGCGATGCAGCGTTCTTCTTGGGCGGCAAGCCTGCAGCGTTTGAAGGTGTTGCAGGGCGCGCGCGGACTGTGATTGGTGAAGAGCTGGAGCTGACCAATAAAGACAGCTTTGAGTTTGCTTGGATCGTTGATTTCCCAATGTACGAGCGTGACGAAGAAACAGGTAAGGTCGATTTCAGCCACAACCCATTTTCTATGCCACAAGGTGGTATGGATGCGCTGGGGGCGGATGACCCTGAAAGCATTTTGGGCTATCAATATGATCTGGCCTGTAATGGGTACGAGTTGATTTCGGGTGCTATTCGGAACCATAAGCCAGAGATTATGTATAAAGCCTTTGAATTGGCGGGTTATCCGAAAGAAGAAGTTGAAAAACGGTTCGGCGGGATGGTGAATGCGTTCACTTATGGCGCGCCTCCACATGGTGGGTGTGCGGCGGGGATCGACCGTATCGTTATGTTGTTGGCTGATGAAGCAAACATCCGTCAGGTGATCATGTTCCCGATGAACCAACGGGCCGAAGATTTGATGTTGGGCGGGCCATCTGAGCCGACCAATGAGCAGCTTCGAGAGTTGGGGTTGCGGGTTATTCCGCAAGAGGATTGATTTTAACTTTCTTATAATGTTTTGTGACTCCTAGAAGAATATTTTAGGAAGCAAAGCATTGTCAGAAACAAATTCATTATCGTCACTTGGCGATTTCTCGGAAACATTGGTTCCAGTTTCTAATCGTTCTAAAATAGCTAGAATCAATATAAGAACTGGCGCTAGGGTTACTTTTGTTCACCCTTTCAGCCCAGCGCATGATGCGGGTATACAGGCAGGTTGGACGTTGGTTTTATGGCGTGGAAATGTCCCAGCCTCTGGCTTGGGGCTTACAGGTCCATGCAATCCACTTAACAATACGTTTTTTGCAGATTTAAATGGAAATTATTTTGAATGGAAAGCTGATTTCTGGCCATTTGGTATAAAGATTAGCCCTGCTATTGAAGGCAAATTGCTTGGTAAAATATCTAAACTTGAACTTAACCAAGAGATCATGTTGGATTATTGGCGTAACAATGATCTGGGTGCTTTTACTGCTATGCATGCAGCATTGAAAAACGGTATTAAGCAAGAATTTAAATCTACTTTCTGGGAAAAAATTACGGGGCGCAGTAAAAAGGTTGATCTAACTGAAGTGAAAACTGACTTTGTATTAGGATTTCTTGCACTGGCTGAGTATCAATCAGGTAATATAGAAGAGGCGCAAAAAGTTTTAGATGCAGCTGAAGTTATAAGAGAAAAGAAACACCATCTGTCAAATGCAACTTATGATGTTGGACTATGGTTTTATGTTCAAGCTTTGATCTATGTTGATACAGGTAAAATGGAGCAGGCAAAGCAAGCGGCTCAAAATGCCTATGATCTTGTTCCCAAAGTCTTACCTGTCCGTGATTTAATGAGCACATTTCATGGTGGAACACAGTTTGAAGAGATAGATCCGTTGGTCGGAAAGAAAATCCCCTTTGATTATAAACTTCCAGATGCAGATCCAATCAAACCAGAAAAAACAGATTATAATAATTTTATGCTATCTGATGCTTTATCTAAAACAAATGATGATCAGATTTTCGCGCTGCTTGTATTGGGTCCATACCGAGCGAATTACTACGGTAATATTGATTTATTAAGATTAGCATCGGTACATCGCGCGTTCCCTGATCTTATTTCTGGTGTCCATATTGTGGTTTCAGGTACGCGTGTCGCTGATGACGAAAGCCGTGTATGGTTTGAGAATACATGTAAAACGCTTGGCTTAGAATTTACTATTTTATACGACGAAGATGATAAAATAATGCCACAACTTCCAGGTTTAGGCTCTCCTCAAAGGGTTCTACTAAGTAACCAAGGTATTGTTTTATCTAGAAAAGAGTTTGCTGATGAAAGTGGTATTTGGGAAGCCTACGAAAACCTTGTGAAGGCGTAATCATATTATCATTAACTCTCTAGTTCTTAATAAACTTCGCCCCTGACGTGGATTTGTTTCCACCCACAGTTAAACGGCGGGCTTGGGTGGTTTTTCGGCCTGATGTATAGGCGCCATTGTGGGTGAGGTCTTTTTTCAACAATGTCACCATTTTGGGGAGTTCCATGCCGTATGATACAGTTTTTTTGCCTTGTTTATGGCCGACTGAAATCAGGGATAGGATGCGGAAATTGAAGCCCTCTTTCACGAAGACAGGTGCGCCAGAAGAGCCGTATGTGACGTTGCAGTTGAATTCTAATAAACCAGTATAACGCCCAGTGATTCCGCAATTGCGTTGCCATGATAGGGCGTCATCGCGGCCACGGCCATATGAGACGACGTTTACCTGTTTTCCTGCGGCTATGCCTGTGTGCAGCTTAAAGGGAGAGGCTGCGAATGTGGTGATGGCTTTTTGCAGCTTGATCAGGGCCACATCATGGCGCACGTAATCACCATTGATATAGGCACGCGGGTTGTAGTTTTTATGGACTGCGATTTTAGTGGCTTTGGATTCTTCGATGAATTTGCCATCGCGCAGACCCGCTTGGAATGTAACGTTTGACGGGTCGATTGGTTTTTTTGTTTTGGGGTCAAAGACGCAATGTGCAGCGGTTAAAACCAAGTCATTGTCAATTAATGTGCCTGTGCAATACCCCGATTTACCCAAGTTTAAGCGCCCAACGGCCTCCCAGCCAAAGAGGTCTTCGCGGTCTGTTAGGCGAATAAGGGCGCTTGTGTCTGCGCCAAAGCTTGGTGTTGTAAGGGCAAGGGCAGTGCAAAGTGCAGTTGTAAATTTACGCATAGGTTTAAATCCATCTTATCAATTTCCAATGCTTGGGTGATAAAAAGGGCAAGATTATGCGGGTTCTTTGGCGATATAAGGGAATTCACCCCATGATTTCATGGGCTTTTTTCACGGCTGGTCTGTCGCGCATGCGGGCTATATGGGCAGCGATTTTTGGCAAACGAGACGGATCAACACCGTCAGCTTGCATCCAGTTGGCGATGGTGAAGAGATGTGCATCTGCGATTGTGTATTGCGTGCCAATCGCCCATGGGCCTGTTAAGCTTTCTTCGATCAAGCTAAAGCTGTTGAAAACAGTTTCGGGCACTTTGGCACGCATATCCTCAAAGGAACTTTGATTATTTGCCCAGCGGTGTCCGCGCATTTTATGGGCGTGATTTATGTGTACTGTTGAAGCCAAATAACTGAGCATTTCATTCATTTTTGCACGTTCATAAGCTGTGTCTGGGATCAGATTTGCCGCTGGATGATTTTCAGCAATATAGGTCATAAGGGCAGGGGTTTCTGTCAAAATTCCTTGCTTGGTAACCAATGCAGGAACGCGGCCTTTTGGATTTACAGCCAGATATTCTGGTTTGGTCTGGTCTTGATTGGCAAAGTTTACCGCAATGGGTTCAAAATCTGCATCGGCTTCGCAAAGCACGATGAGGGTTGCGAGGGAAATTGTACCAGGCGCAAAGAAAAGTTTCATTTCAAGTGTCCTAAATAGCTTCTTTCAAAGCCTCATATTATTTGTGTCATCTGGCAAGGGAAGTTCGGTTGTTTTAGATTTTCAGATGCGGAACTATGAAATGCTGAAAGGATAACCAAATATTATAGGACGGCAGGTCGCATTGTATGTGCGGCAATACTCGGGTCTTTGGGAGTATGGATAAAGATAACAATAAACCGATTTCGATATATTTCCATGGGTATCCTGGTGGCTTTGATGACGTTGTACTGGTCTCTGATATTTTAAAAGATCAACTTATTTCAGCGGATGTTTTTTTAACCGGAGCTGCGTTGAACCATCATGATATGATTAACGAATATGTTGCCGGTATAGGAGAGTATTCAAAGGGTGCCCCAGTTCATTTAATTGGGTTCTCTTTAGGGAGCTTTAATGCAATGTGCGTTGCATCTAAGCTTGGAGCAGAGGTTTGTAAGTTAGATTTAATATCTGCAGTAGCACCATTGCAGATGGGGGATTTCTTGCCAAAAATGGCGGGGCGCTCTGTATTTCAGGTTGCACAAGGGCAGAAGTGGGGTTTTGATCTGATGGTGGCAGGGCAAGTCTTGCTGTGCCGTTTATCAGTCAACTTATTTGTCAAAGCGCTGTTTTCCACGGCGCAAAGTAAGGATGCCGAACTTATCAAGAATAATGAGTTTCGAAATTCGATTTCTACGATGTTGAAAGCTGCAATGTTGAATGATGCACAGAACTATAAGTATGTTGTGCGTGCTTATGTGCGTGACTGGGAGAGCGTTTTAGATAATATATCTGTGCCAGTACAGCTTTGGCATGGAAAAGAGGACAACTGGTCCCCTGTTGAAATGGCCTTGGAATTATCATTGCAATATAGGAATGTTTTCGAAGTGAATGTATTTGAAGGTCTATCACATTTTTCAACGTTACAAGAAGCACTGCCAAAGTGTTTAAAATTCAAAGAAACGCTTGAAGGTTAAAGTTCAGGCACTTACATACACCTTATGATACTTAATGCATTTTTTAAGGCCTTGGGCCAAATGGGTGATCCTAAATTTCGGCGTATTTTGCTGATTGGTGTGGGTCTTACTGTCGCTTTGCTGGCGGGAGCCACTTTGGGGGTGCAATTATTGTTGCCTGATACGGTCAGTTTACCTTGGTTTGGAGAAATTGATTGGCTGTCATCGCTGTTATCAGGTTTTGTTTTGATCTCAATGATCGGTATGTCTGTGTTCTTGATGGTGCCTGTGGCGTCTGTTTTCACGGGGTTCTTTTTGGATCAAGTTGTGGATGCGGTCGAAGCCAAACATTATACGCATTTGCCCGCGGTTCCCAACGTTCCGATTAAGGATATGCTTGTTGATAACTTGAAGTTCCTTGGTCTGATCATCGTTGTGAATATGTTGGCTTTGGTGATTTATTTATTGTCTACGTTTCTGGCACCTGTGATCTTTTGGATCGTTAATGGTATCTTGCTAGGTCGAGAGTACTTTCAGATGGTTGCTATGCGTCGTTTGGGGCGCAAAGGAGCACATGAGTTGCGGGCAAAACATCGCCTTACTATCTGGTTTGCAGGTTTTTTGATGGCGGTTCCTTTGACCATTCCTTTTGTGAACTTGTTTATTCCATTACTTGGTGTTGCTGTGTTTACGCATCTTTTTCACAAATTGAATAAAAGGGCCTAATTCTGCCTGTTTTTAAGGCTGATGTCAGCGGAATGTTGCACGCATTTTTGGGCTACATTCTTTGATCCTTTTTGTGCTTATTTACCCCTTGGTTTTGGCAGTCTTGTGCTTGTTATTACAAGCCTTCAGGTGCTGGGTTCCGTTTTGCGCATTATCGAAATACCAAATGTGAACAAGCGAATAAAAACAGGTAAAGGAGTAGAGATATGAAAAGATTCACATTGGCAACGATTGCAATATCAGCAGTAATGGCAACTTCCGCTTATGCAGAAGGTGAAAAGACATGTGATACGGAAACATTTTCCATGGTGATCGCTGAAGTTGAAAATGCACGTGCTGACCGTAAAGAAGCAGCGATTGAAGAATTGAAAATGGCGCAATTGAAACTGGAAGAAGGCGACAATGATGCTTGTGCCGTTCATTTAGAGAATGCATCAAAAGCGGCGACTATTGGGTAAAATCCCGCAATAGTCCCTCTTGCCTTTAGCGCGTCCCCTCCGTGCTAAAGGCACTTTTTATTTTTAATAGTCACCAATGTTTGAGTTATAGTATGATCATTTCACAGGTATGCCATTCGATGAAGGCAGAAAATTTGGGATGATATAGTATGACAGAGCTAAAGCGCATAGAAGTTGCTTTATTGATTATACGCGTCACAGCCGCGACCTTTTTAGGGCTATGGGCAACATTGAAATTCCACCATCCAGAATGGCAACGGAATATATTCACAGGGTTCTATAAAATCGATTTTATTGAGATATCGGATGCGCTTTCTTACGGGCTTGGCACGATCCAAGTTTTGATCGTTCTCGCGTTCCTTTTGGGACTGTGGCGCTTTTGGAGTTATGGATTGGTGATGCTGATGTCTGCGGCGGGGGTTATTGGTTCTTTAGGGGCGTTCGTTGAATATTATAATTTCCCTAAGAATCTGATGCTGGCATCCATTCCGACACTTGGTGCGTTGATTGCTTTGTTCATTCTTAGAGATTTAGATAACCTGTTTTCATTATCATCTACACGTAAAGTAGAAGATGATTGAATTTAAGAATTTAAAAAGACTGGCTTTTTAAGATTGTTATGCCTGTCTCTTAATATGACTGGCTTTGGGCGGCCCATTTTACACAGATCACAAGTGCGCACGGCTTCCATGATGCCCTTTTCTGCCAGTTGTTGGAATGAGGGTAACGTATAATCATCGGCTTCTGTATAATCGACCAAATATCCCATATCTTCGAATGCTGCGATGGACATACGGCTAATTGGCCTTTGAGATCCTGATAGAAATCCTGTGAGTAATTCATCGCCAAAAACCAATTCACGCCAATGACCTTCGCGGGTGCCCATGCTGCCTGTATTTGCAACGGGAACATTGCCCAATCTATTGCCCCCTAAAACACGGAACTCGCGGGTTGCAGCCGTGCCAATAAATTGCGGGTTATTACCGCCGCTACCAATGATAAATCCCATACGGGCCCAAAGAGTACCGAAACCTAGAACATGGGCCATTTCGTGTAAAATAACGTCTTCTAGGCTGTTATTACGTTCAAGACGCAAGATATCTGCCAGATCGAATTGCATAATGCCTTTGATCGGTAACTCATCACCTGGGCGTAAAATGGTTGGTCCTGCTTGTCCAAGAATACCTTGGTCACCATCTATGGCTTCGATACTGGCATCAATCATCACACCATCCAATACTTGGTCTTCTACTGTAACGGGCGCAAATGAGGTGTCTATGATGCGGTCCCAGCGACTTGCAGCCTGTTCAAAGGCACGTCGCTGGGTTTCGCTGACTGACCCTGTGAAATTTACTGTAATCATACTGCTGACCTTTTCTATTATGATACGATAGGGGCTTGGGTCGCTGGGGGATAAGAGCGACCCAAGCCTATGACGGTGTGGGGGGAGGCACACTACGTCGTCTGAAATAAATGTATCATGTGTTACAGGAAAGCAGATGGGGGTAGATGCAACATTCTAAAATACGGCGGTAACTTGCAAAAAATGCATGTGATGCTTTGCGAGATGTTGCGCATCGCAAGCTTATGATGGGATTTGTAGATAAAAATTGCCCGCGTATCAGGTGCAACCAAGTTTTATGTAAATTATGAAATCGCGTTCTTTGATATACAGGATGCCTTTAGAGTAAGGCATCCTGTGATTTTAGGTATTCTATTGTATCAAAAGTCGACTGTTGCCGAACTGTATCTCCATGGGAGTGTTGGGCTTAGCCGGCCTGTAAGGTGCGTCACACTTGGGTTTGAGTAAACACCCGTTTGATAGTTGTACTGAGTACCGCTTGAAACTGTCACATTGCCTACAGCGCTTGTTGGCTCAAGGATAAATTTGTTTTCTGTCTTGCCATACTTACAGCTCACCTTAAGTGCGGGTGGTTTTCCGCGATTGGCAAACCTTTCGCCCTGTAGATATGTTGGCAACTGGATGTTTGCTGGGGTCGATGCTTTAGAAAAAGAAACGAATGCATTTCTACCGCTACATTGTGCGCCACTGAATTCAACCTTTTTGCCCTCATCATTTACCTTATAGCTTCTCAGAATAACTGGAGAATTTCTGAATGAGTTGGTGGGCTGCTTTGCGACACGTGCTGTTACTGGTGCATTCAACTCTAATGCTGGAACCGCACACCCAGAGATGAGTGATAATACGCATAACGATGTTAAATACCGCATTATTTCAATACCACCGCAACGTTTTCAGCATAACGCCAGTCGGCGGTCGCGGCTGCAGCCGCACTACCTGCAATTAGAACCAGATCAGCGATAAGATTACCACTTCCTGAAATGATCTTACCTGGATTTGCTGTAAGCAATGATTGGCCTTTTAGGTTGCCTGCTGTACATTTGACTAGAATTGACGGTGGTACACCGCGATCCTCTAGTTTTGCAATTTGATCGTATTTAGGTAACTCAACTTTTTGTGGCGTTACAACTTTTGCGGACAGGTGGTCAGATTGCAATGTGCATATCGCGCCTGCAACTTCTACTTGAGTGTCCTTTTTACCTTCTTCTTTTACAGTTTTATATGCTCGCACTGTCGTTTTTGTACTCTTGTCATCTCGGACACGATTACTTGGAGCATTTGCTTGTAATTTGGCTGGAGCAATTTCTGGTTTAACGGCTAATGGCGGTTGTGATACGCACCCTGTTAAAGAAAGAGCAACGATACAACACGTTAATTGAGATTTCATATTATTAATTCTATCCTCTTATTTTTCATCCACCGTTAAAGTGGAATCCCCTAAAAGGATAGTTCATGGATTTTTTTCACAAAGACAACTTTATTTTCAAATAACTGTTAAATTAAGGTGCCTTTGTGAGAGTTTTGCAATATTTATGACTAAGCATCTGCCTTGGCCATTGGAATATCTTTACGCGTTCCATCGGCGGCAACTTCGACCACAGCTGTGTCGTCTACAAACACAACAGACATAGCGTCGCCCCAAGCAGCACCTGTATCGATGTTGATGCGGTTGCCGTAATGCGTGATTTTGTCGATCACAGTATGGCCGTGGATAACCATTTTGCCAAAGCTCTCGGTGTGCTCAAAAAACGGTTGGCGGATCCAAACCAGATCATCTTCTGTCTGTTCTTCCATTGGCACATTCGGACGTATGCCCGCGTGCACAAAGATGTAGTCTTTGGTTTCCACATAAAGCGGTAGGTTCTTTAGAAAATCGATGTGCGCTTGCGGGATTGCGGCAAGTCCCATTTTTTGAACCTCTTTTGGGTCGAACTCCTCTGGGTATGTAACACCATAACTTTCCAACGTTTCACGACCACCAATGCGGTGATAAAGCCAATCATAACCTGGTTTAAGATGGTCATCACGACGATCTGGGTCTTCTAAGAACCAATACATCATGCGGTCGTGATTGCCTTTTAGAACGATCCAAGGCTCGCCTGCTGCTAGGCCATCCATTAGGTATTGGATTGTTCCTTTGCTGTCTTCGCGACGATCTACCAGATCGCCAACGTGGATGATTGTATAATCGCTGACATTGTTATTCGCGGCATCGGCTTTGATACGTGCGTGAATGTCTTTTAATTGTTTTAAATCGCCGTGGATATCACTGACGGCGTAAATAGGCGTTTCGATCATAATAGAACCAATCATTTGTATGTGTTTGATGGGGTTTTAGGTGAAAATACAGGCTACGAAAAGCCCTGACAGATACGTTAATTATATTGGTGGCCTAAATTACTAAAATATATTGATTTTGTATTTGCATAAGGACTGTAAACGCAGGATAGAATTTTAAGGTTATCTTATTAAAGGGGGATTTAAACGTGCATAAGAAAAATGTTATTACGGGGCTTTCATTGGCGGTTGTATTGTCTGGTTGTTTTGAAACAGCAGAAGAACGTGAAACGCGAGAAATGCAGTTTAATGGTAAAACTGTTGCACAAATTGCAGCTGTGATTGGAAACCCAACAATAAAAGACAAAACAAAAGCTGTTTGGGTTTATAAAGACACTTATATTGACCGGACACCAATCCAATCTTTCAGAAACGGTAAATGGATCACCACGGGATATAGAAACCAACGTGTTTACGTGAATTGTAAATATACAGCGTCATTGAGTAAAGGTCGTGTGAATTCCAGCGTATACGATGGCAATAGCTGCAATCGCTTTGCTCCGAAAATTAAGAAAAAATAGTTTGTGATGAATTGGGGGCGTGCGTTGTAAATTGTGAATATGTAGTTTCATAAACTTCATATGATCTGTTCGACTTAAGGTCGAAGCTTATTACAATTTGCCGCAGATGATATAAATTGATCCTAAAAAACAGATCATATATGCGCAGACCCATGCGCCAAAACGTGAAATACAAATTTTTCAATATACTGATTTCGATAGTTCTTTCCCTTTCTATCGTCGGTATTGGTTTTGGGCATCGTGCTGGAACGATCAATGAAGATCAGGCTATACAAGAGTACATTCTGAGCGGCGGCTCGGTTTGGGATATCTGTGGCGACCCCTCCCAAAATGGTTCACAGGTGCATACTCAATGTGAGGCTTGTCGTCTTGTTGATGCTTTGGGTCTGGCGCAATTTACCTGTCTGCCACAAAAGCATGAGTATGAGGGCATTTCGCTTGCATCCTTGCGCGCCTCTTTGGCAGGGGCCGTTCAGCACGTTTCTAATGATAACCCTGTGCGTGGGCCACCAACCCTTCTTTGACTTCAATTAATCTCTTAATTCAAATCAAAGGAAAACCTTATGAACTCTCAAAACCCTATTCGGGTTGATGAGGATGCGGTTAATGCATCTTCTGTAAACCCATTCTATTTCGCTGCGTGGCGTTGGCATTTCTATGCTGGTCTCTACGTGATCCCTTTTTTCATTATGTTGGCAATCACAGGCCTTGGTATGCTGTGGATCGGTTATATCGATGGCCGTGATGGTGAGCATATCGCTGTTGTGCCACAAGAAGCGGCATTGTCTATTTCTGCGCAATCAGACGCCGCTTTGGCCTCCATTCCAGGCGGGACGTTGAAACAATATATTGCACCACGTTCAGATGATCTGGCGGCTATTTTCCGCATCGATATTGATGGCGATGCAAAGATGGTTGTTGTTGATCCTTATACGGCTGAAGTGCTGGATACATTTTCGCGTCGTGCAGGTTGGTATGATTTTATGGATAACCTACACAGCGATATCATGATCGGCTTTGTTGGTGACCGTATGATCGAGATTGCGGCATCTCTTGGCATGGTTCTGGTGGTCACTGGCCTATATATGTGGTGGCCGCGTGGTGAAGGTGGCTGGCGCAAGGCGCTGATCCCATCACTTGGGCGTGGTCGTACGTTGTGGAAATCGCTGCATGGCACTGTTGGTATCTGGATTTCTGTTTTCTTGGTGTTTTTCTTAATCTCTGGCCTGGCATGGACAGGGATTTGGGGCAGCAAGATGACCCAAAGCTGGTCGCAGTTTCCTGCGGAAAAATGGGATAATGTTCCGTTGTCTGACCAAACACATGCAAGTCTGAACCATGACCGTAAAGAAGTGCCTTGGGCGCTTGAGTTAACACCGCTGCCTGCTTCTGGCAGCATGGCGGGTGTGGCTGTTTTGGAAAGCGGCACAGTGTTGGATATCAACACGATGGATATGCTGGCACGCAAGATTGGCTTTGAAGGGCGTTATCAGATGAACTTGCCAAAAGGCGAAACGGGTGTTTGGACGTTCAGTCGCGATTCAATGAACAGCGATAGCACATCGCCAACGGCGGATCGTACGGTGCACGTGGATCAATACACAGGTAAGATTTTGGCAGATGCCCGTTATGAAGATTATTCATGGGCTGGCAAAGCTATGGCTGTGGGTATCGCGTTGCACATGGGGTTGTTGGGCCTATGGAGTGTTTTGGCAAATACAGTGTTCTGTCTGGCTGTTCTGTTCCTAAGCATCAGTAGTTTGGTTTTGTGGTGGAAACGCCGCCCAAGCCGTGCGGGCCGTATTGGTGCACCACCTGCGCCAGCAAACATGCCATTATGGCAAGGTGCTGTTTTGGTGGGGGCTGCGATTTCAATCGCGTTTCCATTGGCGGGCATCACATTGGTATCTGTGTTGGCGTTGGATTACCTGATCCTATCGCGGATTAGCTTTCTGAAACGCGCTTTGTCCTAACGCGCGTAAAGAACTAGGGTCTGTGTGTCCTTTGGCCCTAGTTCATTTTGCCTCATTCATATAAATAATCCTTGTAAATTTACGGTTAGACACTAATTGCTATTGAGGTTTTGAACTTTCATTCCGTAGGGGCAATTTCTTGGAACAACTTTTTGCACTGGCTCAACAGAATTTACTGTCCCCTATCATTCTTTTTTTCGCCTTAGGCTTTGCGGCCGCCATTGCTAAATCTGATCTAAACTTCCCCGAAGCGATTGCCAAAGGCATGTCGCTGTATCTGTTGTTCGCGATTGGCTTTAAAGGCGGGGCAAGCCTGTCTGGATACGGTATTGATGCACAGCTGATATTGTCATTGCTTGCGGGGATTGTTCTATCGGCCTGTTTGCCGCTTCTAGCATTTGTTTTACTGCGATTGATGACACGGATGTCGACATTAGATGCGGCTGCGGTTGCTGCGCATTATGGCTCTATATCTATTGTGACTTTTGTTGCGGCCTCTTCGATTTTGGAAATCCAAGGGATTGCTTATGATGGATATATGGTGGCAGTGGCAGCAACGATGGAAGCACCTGCGATTATATCCGCACTTTGGTTGATTTCGAAAAACAGCGACGACAATCGCAGCATGGACAGTGCGTTAATGCGTGAGATTATGTTGAACGGATCGATTGTTTTGTTGATCGGGTCATTCTTAATCGGCCTGGCGACTGGCAAAGACGGTTTTGCCGAAATCGCCCCATTTATCAGTGCCCCGTTTAAAGGCGTGTTGTGCCTGTTCCTGTTGGATATGGGACTGGTTGCTGGACGCGGACTTGTGAATGCGAAGGGGGCTGTTTCGCATCGCTCTGTTGCATTTGGTGTGTTGATGCCGTTGATCGGGGCCTCAATTGGGTTGCTCTTTGCCGTGTTGATTGGTCTGCCATTGGGTAGCGCTGTATTGATGATGGTGTTGTCTGCGTCTGCGTCCTATATTGCCGTACCAGCTGCGATGCGTGTGGCGGTGCCAGAGGCAAACCCAGCAATTTATTTAACACTGTCCTTGGGAGTGACGTTCCCATTTAATCTTACAGTGGGTATTCCACTATATGTGGCAGTCGCAACGGCTGTGGTCGGAGGATAATATGAAGATGCATGAAGCCAAACGGATCGAGATTATCATCGAAAAGATCATGGAAAAACGTCTGACGGATTTGCTGACAGAGGCAGGTGTGAAAGGCTATAGCGTGTTGCCTGTATCTGGTGGATCAGGCAGTTCAGGCCGTTGGAGCCGTCAGGGACAAGTGAGCCGTGCACAGGGCATGTCGTCGGTTGTATGCTTGGTGAAACCAGAACGGTTAGAGCCTACGATTGACGCGGTATTCCCATTGTTGGACCGCCATATCGGTGTAGTATCAGTGACTGATACGATGGTGATACGGGATGAGTTGTTCTGATACCGTTTGAAATTTAAATACAAAAAAGCCCCAAACGATGTTTCGTTTGGGGCTTTTGTTTTGGTTTACTTCACTTTACGCCAGATGCTCATTTCCGCAACCGAGTGTTGGTATTTGCGCGCTGTTTCACGGATCACAAACGGGATGTCTTGTGGATCACGTACCAGTTCAAATTCAGGAGCAAGGTTATCTGCAAGACCTTCTAACGTGGTATAGTTTTCACCTGTTTGCGCTTTATAGCCGCCCAGCCAGTTTTCCTTTGGTGTGAATTCTTCCAGCCATGTGTAGGGTGATGTAATCACCAACAGGCCACCCGTACGGATGCGCCCTTTGATGGATGCTAAGAACTCGGTTGGTTTGTACAAGCGGTCAATCAAGTTACCTGCAAAGACCAGATCATAATCGTTGTATTTGTCTGTCAGATTACAGGCATCGCCCTGCATGAAAGAGATGTTATCTTTCACTGCCTCATAGCCATCGAAACCTGCCAATTTCACCTCTTTGAAATCAACGATATCGCCTTGGTTATGTATCACATAGCGTTGTGAACCTGTGGCAATGAGATTTGATGGTGCTTCGATCAAACGGGCAGAGAAATCTACCGCATCCACATGGTCGAAGATTTTTGCCAATTCGAATGATGAACGGCCTGTGGCACAGCCCAGATCAAGGGCGCGTTCTGTGGTCATATCTTTGGTCAGCTCTGCAAAAGCTTCGACACAGGCCACAGGGAAGTTTTTCACACCGTAGTGTTCATCGCCATAATGGAACTCGATGTATTGTGAGATTTGTTCGTCTGTTTCGTAGATATTCATAACTGGGTTCTCTATTTCTGCGCCTTCGATGTAACGAAGACCTGAGTATTGAAAGAAATGGCGACGGAAAGCATAGCGGGAATCTTTGATGGAATAGTTGCCTGTGGAAATCCAGCAACCGCCTTTGAAGACATTGTGTTTGCCGTCGAATGTTGGGGATGAGAAGTCATCGTAGATCGGGTGAACGTTATAGCCTTCTAGCCCATCAATTGGTGTTTCTGTCCATTGCCAAACGTTGCCGATGATATCAAAGAAGCCGCCTTTGAATTCATGACGGTCCACAGGGCAGGGGGACATTTCATATTCTAGATTGATGTTGCCTGGCGCCTCTGTCCAGTAGGGTTGATCCGCATTGGTTGTTTCATTGCGCAGGTGATACCATTCTGCCTCTGTCGGCATACGGATGTTTTTACCTGTTTCTTTGGACTTCCAGTTACAGAATGCTTTCGCTTCTAGGTAATTCAGATCGGTAGGCCAGTTCCACGGCATGTCGATGATTTCCAACATTGAGCGGTATTTATATGTGTCGCCGTCTTTGACCCAATAAACAGGGTGTTCTGCTTTGGCATATTGTACCCAATGCCAACCTTCGTCATCCCAATTATCGCGTGTTTGGTATCCGCCAGCTTCAACGAATTCTAGGAACTCTGTGTTTGATACAAGGTATTTAGAAGCTTTGAATGGTTTGATTTCTGCTTCGGCATGACCGAACTCATTATCCCAACCATAAAGCGGGTTGGATTTGTCTTTGCCGTATTCGATATGACCGCCAGCCACGTCTAACAGTTCATTTGTTGGGGCAACGCCGATTTCTTTGCAGATGTTGCTCCAAACCTTATGGGATTTTACTTTATCCAATGGCAATTCGCGGATCAAAACGGCGGATGTTTCCAAATGGATACGCTCGTGTTCAATGCCCATCATGATGATCCACATTGGATCATCCCATGTGATCGGTAATGTGAAATCACAGGTACGGATAAAGTTATCGACGATGTCGCGGGTTTTGTCGCGGTACGCTTTCACTTTGGCAGGGGTTGGCCAATCATAATGGGCCTCGTTCAAGTCATCCCATGACATTTCATCCACACCAATGGCCAGAGTGGACTCCAGATGCGGGTCGATGCGTTCATTGATGAGCTTTGCCACGTTCAGTTTGTTGATGTAGAAAACAGATGTGTGGCCATAATAGAAGATCAATGGATGGCGCAGCATATTTGCGCGAGCGTAATACGCCTCATCATCAACCAAACAATCAAAGATGCTTTCGTATAGCGAAAAGGTTTTGTGAAAATACTCAAGAATTTCTTCACGTTTGGATTCCACCGTTCCTTCATTCAGGATTGGGGTTTTGGTGATGACAGAATTTGAATTGGAAAAGTCAAAATTAGAATGCGAGGCTTCGGAGGGCATATGTTTACCTTATGTTTGAATGGCTATGGAAATATGATCCACTTGCGTGGTGATTAGCTGGAATTTAGAGCAACTGTACTGACAATTACTGTCAGTAAAATCCAAAATTATTTATCTTTTGTGACAAGTCCTTACATCCCAATATCATTTGATTTGGGAGAGCGTAAAATTCGCAATAAGGAGATGCAATTCACGAAAACGCGAGACAGGCGTTACCGCGTAATCTTGCCCAATAAAAAACTGGCCCCCATATTGTGAGAGCCAGTTTAAGAATTCTTTTAAGACGTGATTAGTCTTTGCGGTAAAATGGTTTTTCTTTGCGGTCATCGAATGAGCGCTTTTTATCACCAAATGGTTTGCCGCCACCTTTGCGATCACCACCTTTAAAGCCGCCACGGTCACCACCGCGATCGCCGCCTTTGAAACCACCACGGTCACCGCCGCGATCACCACCACGGAACCCACCGCGATCACCGCTTTCAGATGCTTCAAACTTGCGTAGCAAAGTTACGTTGAACGTGTCACGATGCACTGTACCCTCGTTGATCCAAACAACGTTGATATTTTTGCCTTCAAAGCCTTCAACAGCCATACGCGGAGAGCCAGAGACTAATGTGACGATATCGCCTTCGGTAAGTGCAGACATGGGAGCATCCTTATTTTTCGGTTTCAGCGGGCATTACGCCCCTTATGCGCAAAAGAAAAGCCTTAAAGCGATTAATTCTCGATACCGTTGTAGAAATCGAACGTATCAACACTGATAACACCTGATAGGATCACCCAACATGTGAGCCCCCAAATAGGAAAAGACAGCAATGTGACCCAGAAGGCTTTCTTACGTAATTTTGGATCTGCAGGGGCAGATGGGTGCGTGCCTTTGACGACATGGCCGTCCTCGGCCTGACTGGGTGTCCCCAGTGGTAGGGCTATCAACAAAAGCATGAACCAAATCACAGCAAGCAAAACAAGTGCAGCACTAATAGTCATATTAAAATCCTTTCGGGATTATATCTGTTCCAATTCCACCAAAGTTCCAGTGAAATCTTTCGGATGTAGAAATAAAACGGGTTTGCCATGGGCGCCAATTTTTGGCTCGCCTGTACCAAGTACGCGTGCACCTGCTGCCGTAAGGTGGTCACGAGCGGTGATAATATCATCCACTTCATAACAAATGTGGTGAATACCGCCTGAAGGGTTTTTTTCCAAAAAGCTCGCAATTGGAGAGTTTTCACCCAATGGATACAACAATTCGATCTTTGTATTGGGCAATTCGATGAACACAACGGTTACACCATGATCAGGTTCATCCTGCGGTGCGCCCACTTTGGCGCCTAATGTATCGCGGTACTGTGCGCTGGCTGCATCCAAATCTGGAACAGCTATGGCAACATGGTTCAAGCGACCGATCATTTTCAGTGTCTCCTATCGTTGGCTCCTTCTTACATGAAAAAAAAGAAAGACAAAGCATGACTTTTTGAAGCGTCTTAATCTGTCGTTAGGGATGATCGGGTTTGATTGTTGTAAGAAAGGAAACACTAAACATGGATAAACTTACTATGACAAACTGGAGCCGCCCCAAATCGACCGCGAAACGTCCGCTTTTAGGAATTACAATTTTATTGGTTGAAGACAGCAGATATTGTTCTGAAGCTTTACGCCTTTTGTCCATACGTAGCGGTGCTCGTTTACGCCGTGCGGATTGCTTAAAAGCAGCGCGCAGACATTTGCGTATCTATCGCCCAGATGTTGCTGTGGTGGATTTGGGTTTGCCAGATGGATCAGGAGTAGAAGTCATCAAAGATATTATGCGTGACGCTATGGGAGCAACAGCAATTATCGCCACAAGTGGTGATACAGGCGGGCAAGCACGCGAGGATGCACTCGCGGCTGGAGCTTCGTTTTTCATGGAGAAACCCATTTCAGATTTGGCGTGTTTTCAGCAAACAATACTTGGTGCATTGCCAGATGATATGAAACCAAAGGGATTTATACCTCGTTTGGCTGGCTCATGTGTAGTGCCAGATTCACAAGCTATGAAAGATGATTTGGACCATATCAATGATCTTATGGGTGAGTGTGTAAAGAAGAAGGATAACGAGTTATTATCCTATGCAGCCCAATTCCTATGTAGCTTGGGGCGTGATGCAAATAGTAAAAGAATATTGCAATCATCTGAAAAGCTTAAACGCTTTTCTAAAGATAAAGGATTTTCTGGCGATGCCGTGAGACATGAATTCCAGATCATTCAATCTGTTGTTGATAGCCGTCTTGCGCAGGATTTACAGGTGTATTAACGACATAATCTCCTAAAATAGTCGCAATTGAATTTGACGTGCGGCGATAGCTTTGACACGCTTATTGTATGAAAATTTTGCAAAATACATACCGTGGGCATGGCATAGATGCATTAAGCAAGATGATAGAAGAGCCACTTTCATCTGATATTACATCAGTTCTGATGTTGTTGAATTCGTGCCCAATTGCTAAAGCAACACCACTTGTGAATGTTAGTTCCTTGGCGCAAAAACTTGGTGTCGCAAGTATTCACATCAAAGATGAACGCACACGAATGGGGCTTGGTAGTTTCAAAGCTTTAGGTGGTGCGTATTCAATCGCAAAGGCCGCAGTGAAAGCCAATGGTGGCTTGGGAACCGTCGAAGAAATGGCTGTTGCATTAAACGGTCATGTGTTTGTCACAGCGAGTGCTGGCAACCACGGGCTATCCGTTGCGGCAGGTGCACGTGTTTTTGGTGCGCGGGCTATTGTATATTTATCCGAAACGGTTCCCGCCGGTTTTGCCGATAAACTCCGCAGCTTTGGTGCAGATGTTGTGATCGAAGGTGCTAATTACGAAGAAAGCGCCGACGCCGCTCAAAATACTGCGAATGATAAAGGTTGGACTTTGATCGCGGATAGCACTTGGGGTGGTTATTATGGTGGCCGCGATATCATGGAGGGCTATCTTGCCATGCCAGCTGAAGCTGCTGACCAAATGGGCGGTATCGTTCCGACGCATGTATTTTTGCAAGCAGGTGTCGGCGGTTTGGCGGGTGCTGTTGCCGTTCATGTGCGTGAAACATGGGGGGACGTGCCGCATATCTGTATTGTGGAGCCAAGTTATGCTGCGGCTTTGTACAAAGGTATTGAGCAGGGTGATGTTGTTCATGCAGGGGGCCCAGTTTCCAATATGGGGCGTTTAGATTGTAAAGAGGCATCGCTTTTGGCGTTGGAATTCCTAGCAAAAGCCGCTGACAGTTTTATGTTGCTGGAAGATGACTTCGTTTTTAATGAAATCAAATGTTTAGCAGGATTTAACTTGGAAACATCTCCATCAGGTGGGGCAGGCTATGCTGGCTTGGCCGCAGCAGCGAATGCAAATGAATTAGGTATTGGACCAGACAGTCGTATCCTGTTGTTCCTATCCGAAGGCCCTGCCGATGATTGATTTCCCTCCCGCAGAATTTGAAGCCCGCTTAGAGCGGATACAAGCCTTGATGACCGATGCGGGAATGGATGCAATTTTACTGTGTACCGAGGCCGAAGTGCGCTATTTCAGCGGGTTCCGTACACAATTTTGGCAAAGCCCAACACGACCTTGGTATCTGGTTTTACCCAGAGTTGGCGATCCCATTGCGATCATCCCAGAAATTGGCGCAGAATTGATGCGCCAAACTTGGGTTGATGATATTCGAACGTGGTCTTCACCCGATCCTGTGGATGATGGCGTCAGCCTGTTGGTGGACACGCTTTATGGATTTAACAAAGTGGGCGTTCCTATGGGCGAGGAAGCCAGTTTGCGTGTGCCGCTTCGCGATTTTAATACTGTACGGGAAAAATGCCCTGCGCAGTTTGTGGATTGTTCGGAATATATAAAAGCTGTTCGGATTGTTAAGTCAGAAGCCGAAATCGCAATCCTGCGCGATATTTGCGCGATTGGCAGTGCCGCGTTTGATCGTGCACCAGAGCTGTTCCACACAGGCCAACCCTTAAAACAAGCTTTTCGCGATTTTAAGATCGCGTTGCTGCAAGAAGGTGCTGAAGATGTATCCTATCTTGTAGGTGCCGCTGGGCAAGGTGGTTATGGAGATGTTATTTCACCACCAGATATGACGCCTTTGGAAACGGGTGATGTGTTGATGCTGGATACAGGATCGACATTGCAAGGGTATTTCTGTGACTTCGACCGTAATTTTGCCATCGGACATGCCGATGATGAGGCAAAGCAGGCTTATGAAACTCTATGGAATAGCACAGAAGCTGGGTTGGAACATGCGCGCGCGGGGAATACTTGTGCTGATCTGTTTGAGGCTATGCATATCACGCTTGGGGGTGGTTCTTCTGATGTTGGGCGTTATGGGCATGGGTTAGGCATACAGTTGACAGAATACCCATCGATTGCAGCGTTTGACAAAACACCGTTACAAGCTGGTATGGTGATGACCTTAGAACCAAGCCTTACGATTTCAGATGGCAAAATGATGGTGCATGAAGAGAATATATTGATCACAGAAGATGCGCCGGTTTTATTGACAAAACGCGCAGTCCCAGAGTTGCCGGTGATCGGATGAAGCTTTCTTATAGCAGCGATGACGGATATAGCGGCGATACCGCATTAGGTGTGGTGGTTTTGTCCACGGATGAAACATTAGAGCCAGAAATGCGCCAAATCACAGCGCAATCAGGGGCGAACCTGTATCACACCCGCATACCGTTTGCTACGAATGTAACACCTGAAACACTGGCGATGATGGAACATGATCTGCCGAAATCGATGTCTTTAATGCCGCCGAATATTGATTTCAAAGCCATTGGATATGCCTGTACTTCGGGGGCAACGGTTATTGGCTCAGATAAATTGGCACAAATCATCCATGAGTATTTTCCAAATGCGGCTGTGACAGACCCAATTCAAGCCGTGATTGCCGCCTGCCATACGATGGATGTGAAGCGATTGGGAATGTTAACTCCGTACCGTGCTGATGTATCTGCTGTGATGCGCGATTTGTTAGAACAGAATGGTATTCAGATCACAGCATTCGGTTCATTCGAAGAGGAATCTGATCATAAGGTCGCTCGTATCGCACAATCTTCGACACTAGAAGGTATGATGCATGTTGGGACAGGGGATTGTGATGCTGTGTTCGCATCATGCACAAATCTGGGCAGTTTTGCAGTAATTGAACAAGCAGAAAAAGCTTTGGGTAAGCCTGTGGTTTCCAGTAATTCTGCTTTTACATGGCACCTGCATAGATTAGCGGGATTTACGGGGCCAATCGCTGGCCCCGGTCATTTATTCACCGTTTAAAGCTTTATTTTGCCGCTACTTTTTTCGCTGCTGGCTTTTTCTTGGCCGCTGCTTTTTTCTTTGGCGCGGCTTTCTTCTTCTTCGCCGCTGGTTTTTTCTTGCCTTTGGTTGCAGCCTTGGCATTCACCAATTCTACAGCTTGCTCCAATGTAATATCCGCAGGCTCTATATCCTTTGGTAATGTGGCGTTGATCTTGCCCCATTTTACATATGGGCCGTACCGTCCGTCCATCACATTCAAATCACCACCCTCATCAGGATGTTCTCCCAATTCCTTAAGCGGGGTAGCAGCAGCACCGCGACCTGTTTTGTTGGCTTTTTCGGTGATCAATTCCACGGCACGGTTCATACCAATGATAAACACCTCTTCGGTGTCTTTGATATTTGCATAGATTTTCTGTGCCGTTTTTTTGCCTTCTTCCAAAGGTTTCTGCCACATCACATAAGGACCATATCGACCAATGGCAGCATCAATATGCCCGCCTTCTGGGTGATCACCAACACGGCGTGGTAGGGATAGGAGTTGCAAGGCGCGTGCCAAATCAACCTCAGCCAAATCATTGCCTTTAGGAATAGAGGCGCGTGGTGGTTTTGGTTCTTCCTCTGTTGGTTCGCCGCGTTGCACGTAGGGGCCAAAACGACCTGTGCGCAATGTGATTGGTGTGCCGTGCTCATCGGCACCAAGGATTTTACCGTCTGGGCCAGCGATATCACCCCCCTCAACTTCGCCCGTAATCGGGCGTGTATAGCGGCATTCTGGATAGTTAGAACAGCCTATGAATGCACCACCCGAACGAGCCGTGCGCATAGACAAACGACCGTTTCCGCAGTTTTTACACACACGTGGGTCGGAACCATCTTCATTGGCAGGGAAAAGATGCGGTTCTAGGAATTCGTTGATTTTTTCCAAAACTTCGGTGATCCGTAAATCAGCAGTTTCTGCAATTGCCGCAGAAAAATCACGCCAGAAGCGGGCAAGAACGTCTTTGTAATGCTCATCACCTGCGGAAATTTGATCCAGCTCTTCTTCCAAACCAGCCGTATAGTTATAGCCGACATATTGACGGAAATAATTTTCCAAAAACGCCGTAACCAAGCGCCCCTTATCCTCTGGATGCAGGCGTTTACTTTCCGTGCGAACATAACCGCGCGTTTGAATTGTTGTCACGATTGATGCGTATGTAGACGGGCGACCAATGCCCAATTCTTCCATACGTTTTACCAAAGATGCCTCGGTGTAGCGCGGTGGTGGTTGTGTGAAATGTTGTTCTGGAGAAACGGATTTTTTATCTGTCTGATCACCTTCGGTCATTTGTGGTAAACGCTTGTCGTTATCATCGATAACAGCGTCATCCCGGCCTTCTTCGTAAACTTTTAAGAAACCTTCGAAAACAACAACTTGCCCTGTTGCACGCAGGCCAATTTGGCCATCTGCAGATGCAATATCTACAGTTGTACGTTCCATTTTTGCACTGGACATTTGGCTGGCAATCGTGCGCTTCCAAATCAGGTCATAAAGTTTGCGTTGATCCGCTTCTAAGCGGCCTAAACTGTCTGGCTTGGCGGACATATCTGTTGGGCGGATACATTCGTGTGCCTCTTGTGCGTTCTTCGCTTTGTTTTTATACATGCGGGCTTCTTTGGCGACAAAGTCTGCGCCGTAGAAATTTTTGATAGCATCGCGCGCGGCCGTAACCGCTTCAGGTGCCATATCGATGCCATCTGTACGCATGTAGGTGATGTAACCCGCTTCGTATAAACGTTGTGCCAATGACATGGTCTGACGTGCACCGTAACCAAATTTACGGCTGGCTTCTTGTTGCAACGTTGACGTCATAAATGGTGCAGATGGATTACGGTTGGCTGGTTTTGCTTCGACAGAAGAAACCGTCAGATCACGTGAGTTGATTGCTTGGACTGCCAATTCTGCAGCGGTTTCATTTTCAATATCAAACTTTTCAAGCTTTTTGCCTGCCAATGTGCGTAAGTTAGCCGTAAATGTTTGACCGCGTGGTGTTGTCAGATCTGCCTTAACAGACCAATATTCGCGGTTCTTAAACGCTTCGATTTCCATTTCGCGTTCTACGATAAGGCGTAAAGTCACGGATTGTACGCGGCCCGCAGATTTTGAACCTGGCAATTTGCGCCACAATACAGGGGACAGTTTAAAGCCCACCAAATAGTCCAACGCGCGGCGCGCCAAATACGCCTCGACCAGTTCCATATCCACTTCGCGTGGGTTTTGCATGGCGGTTGTAACAGCATCTTTGGTGATCGCATTGAACACAACGCGGCTGACAGGTGTTGTTTTCTTAATCGCTTTACGCTTGCGCAAAGTCTCTTCTAGATGCCATGAAATCGCTTCGCCTTCGCGGTCAGGGTCGGTTGCGAGGATCAGTTCGTTGTCGTCTTTTAGGGCATCAACGATGGCTTTGATATGTTTGCGGCTGTCTGTTGCGACTTCCCATTTCATTTCAAATTCATTGTCTGTATCGACAGAACCATCCTTTGGCGGAAGGTCGCGAACATGGCCGTAAGAGGCTAAAACAGTGAAGTCGTCGCCAAGGTATTTATTGATGGTTTTAGCTTTGGCTGGGGATTCTACGACAACAACGGGCATTCAATTTCCTTGCGATTCACGAGGCAGTTTGTGGGCGCAATACATGTGTTGCCTTGGGGGGGGTTGTCAATGGGCAGATTTTTTATTGCTGCGTTTGATCGTGAAACTGTGACCTTTATTTTAGTTTGCACGCGCCAATAGCCCACCTGGCTGCCTTTCAATTTGTCCCTGCATTTCTAAATCCATCAGATGCTGAGAAACCTTTCGGGCAGGCAAGCCACTATCGCGGATCACAGTATCTTCTGGCACTGCAGCCGATCCCAAAAGACCAAGAATTTTAGCGTGGGCATTTGCCGTTGAAACATCCATGACCGTATTTGTGCTTTCTGGCTCAGAGGTTTCAACAGTTTCAGCTTCGGGGTGTGCAAGGGCTTCGATCACATCTTGGGCGGATCGCACCAAAACGGCACCATCGCGGATTAAAAAATTACAACCTGCTGCGCGACCATCAAAAGGGTGACCTGGAACAGCCATGACATCGCGCCCGATATCCAATGCATTGCGGGCGGTTATCAAACTGCCAGATCGGGCAGCGCCTTCTAGTACCACAACAGCCTGTGCCATACCTGCGATAATACGGTTGCGCATCGGAAAGTGACGTGCTTGTGGGATCAAGCCACTGGGCTGCTCGGTTAACAGTAATCCGTTTTGCGGAATGTCTTTGTATAGCTGCTCATTCTCGCGGGGGTAATGCACATCTAACCCACCAGCAACGACGGCAATCGTTCCATGTTCTAATGTCGCTTTATGTGCAACTGCATCAATACCGCGGGCCAATCCAGACACCACACTATATCCAGCCTGTGCCAAATCGTTTGCCAGAGTTTGGGTCATACGTCGCCCTAAGCTGGAAGCATTTCGTGCGCCGACTAAAGCAATTGTAGGTTTTGCTAAACATTCCAAATGGCCCTTGGTCCATAATAAAGGTGGGGCATCATGTGTGTCTGTTAATAATACAGGGTATTCAGGTGCGCCGTAACATAGTGGACGATAGCCACGTTGCTGTGACTCAAAGAATTCTGCTTCTGCAATATCATAAGGGCAGAGCTGATAATTATTCACACCTGCTTGTTTGGCAATATGGGGCAGTTCATCCAAACAAGCCTCAACCGTTTCATGCTTGCGCATCAAGCGATGAAAAGTCGTTGGCCCAACCCGCCGCGAGCGGATCAGACGGATCCAATTAATGTGATCCTGTTGTGTTCTCGGATATTGTTGCAGAGGCGTTTGATTCTGTGGCAGCGATGTCTGTTTCATTCTGCAACTCTGCCGCGTCTTGGTTAATAGGATGTGAATCATCTTCTGGCTCAACACCTTTTTCTGAAATAGATGTTTTTTGCACGGGGCGATCTTTTTTGAGTTTTTCTAATCGCCTTTTAAAACCAGATGGTTTTGGCGTATTGTGAACAGCTGCCGCCATACGCGTGGTGGTAATAACACCATCGCTGATTAGCGTGCTTAAATACCCTTTGGCTGTATGAACCGTGACCCCACTGATTTTTGCCAATGCTTCTGGCGTACAGACACCATGTAGATGGGACATATATATAGCCCAAAAGCGGGCTGTATTGGGAATAGCACCCGCTGCAGGTGCGCTTGCAAGCGCTTTAACGGGCAAAGTTGGGGCGGCGGCAAGTGCGCCCAAACCAGCAGTAAATTGACGGCGGTTCATGATATGAGCCTCCTATGCATGTCATTGGTGTTAAGACACATATAGGAACGATTTTTTCAGTTGCGAGTGATTCGCAAGTATTTTTCTTATGAAAGCTCTATTGTCATCAATAGACAGGGTAGGGGATATGGATCGCCTAAAGTGTCTAGCAGAATAGTTCTGATGTTTTGACGTTCCCAGCCCATTTTTTCATAAAACGCAATCGCACGGGCATTTTCAGAGTTCACATCTAGGCATGCTGATGGGTGACCAGCAGCTTTGATCCGAGATAGACCATCTTGCATTAAGATTTTTGCTGCACCTGTACCTTTGGCTTCTGGTGCAACAAATATCTGGTAAATCTCATTCTCCTTGACCATGCAGAACCCAAGTGGTGTGCCTGTGTCGCCAATCACACGTATCGCATTCATACCAGCAGCTAGACGTTTTTCGAAACTGTCCAATGTGCGGATTTCTGTTAGTGAAGCGGGTACATGTGCCGCATGTGCCGTTTGCCAGCCATCATACCAAAGTTGGGCAAGGGCAGGGAGTTCGGACTGGGTGGTTTTGCGAGGTGAGTATGTCATTAGACTTGCGAACCCCCAACGGTCAGCCCACCAATTAACAATGTTGGTTGCCCAACACCCACAGGCACCCATTGGCCTTGTTTACCGCAATTGCCCATACCTGGATCCAGTTCCATATCATTGCCAATGGCGCGGATGTGTTTCAGGGCGGTTGCCCCGTCGCCGATCAAAGTAGCGCCCTTAACGGGTGCGCCGACAACGCCGTTTTTCACACGGTAGGCTTCGGTGCATGAAAACACGAACTTGCCGTTGGTGATATCGACCTGCCCGCCACCAAAGCCCACGGCATATATGCCGTCTTTTATATCCGCCACGATTTCCTCGCGTTTGGCGTCGCCGCCCAGCATATAGGTGTTGGTCATGCGCGGCATGGGTGTGTGGGCAAAACTTTGTCTGCGGCCATTACCTGTGGGGTCTACCCCCATCAGGCGTGCGTTTTGGCGGTCTTGCATATAGCCCACCAAAATACCGTCATCGATTAGAACGTTTTTACCTGATTGCGTACCTTCGTCATCAAAGCTGATCGAGCCACGGCGATCAGGGATGGTGCCGTCATCCAGAACTGTCACGCCTTTAGAAGCCACGCGTTGCCCCATCAAACCAGCAAAGGCAGATGTTTTTTTGCGGTTGAAATCGCCTTCCAATCCGTGGCCAACAGCTTCGTGCAGCAAAATGCCGGGCCAACCTGGGCCAAGAGCCACATCAAATTGACCAGCGGGGGCTGGTTCGGCTTTCAAATTGACTACGGCTACGCGCAAAGCCTCTTGAACAACGCCTTTCCAATGGTCTGCTTTCATCAGGCCTGACAGCCCATACCGACCACCGCCGCCAGCAGTGCCTGTTTCGCGGCGTCCGTCTTGATCGACGATGATGCTGACATTGAAACGGGTTAGAGGACGGCTGTCGCGTACGCGTGTGCCTTCGGGGCGCAGAATTTCGACCTCTTGTAATGATGCGGTTAGGGATGCTGAAACCTGAACGACGCGTTTGTCCAACGACCGTGCATAATCGTCGATTTCTTTCAATGTGTCGATTTTCACAGAAAACTCAGCATCTGTCATGGGGTCAGCGTCAGTATAAAGACGTTGGTTGGTTGGATTAGGCGGTTCAGCCAAAGTGCCACCACCACTGCCAACAGCCAAACGTGCGGTTTCGGCCGCGCGTTTCAAAGCATGTTCTGTCATCTCTGTTGAATGAGCATATCCTGCGGTTTCACCGCGAACAGCCCGCAATCCAAATCCTTCTGAGGCGTCATAAGATGCTGTTTTTAATTTTCCATCGTCAAAAACCAAAGCTTCTGATCGTTTGCGTTCTAAAAATAATTCGCCATCATCTGCGCCATCAACAGTGGCGCGGAGTACCGAAAGTGCAGTTTTTTCGTCAAAAGAGGTCTCAAATGGTGCAAAAGGCTTGGTCTGACTTGTCAATTTAAGCTATCCTTCTAGCTAATAATCCATCAAAAGCGGCGCAATGCCGCAAATCGAAAGCTTGTTCTTTAAGCATTAATATGGTTTTTCGGCGCAAGGACACAACAGGGGATTCTATCGTTTCATACGATTAGGGGCCCAAAAGGGCAAAAGCCCATAGCGAAAACGGGAATTGGACGTATGCGAGTAGCAAAAATTTTGAATACGGTTTCAGCAGCTTTGGCTGGTACATTGGCCGCTGGCGGTGCTTTCGCACAAGACGCACTAGAAACAATTGGTAAGCCAGTTGACAAAGCATTGAATTTCCAACCTGCAGCAACTGAATTGATGCGCGATGTGATTTGGTTGGATACATTCCTACTTTATATCATTACAGCAATCAGTCTGTTCGTAACGGCATTGTTGATCATTGTTTTGATCCGCTTCAATAAAAAAGCAAACCCTGTCGCTGCAACATTTACACATAATTCATTGCTAGAGGTGGCTTGGACAGTTGTTCCGATCGTTGTTCTAATCGCAATTATTCCACCATCACTGACTTTGTTGTTCAAACAACAAGAAATCCCAGCTGCGGACATCACAATCAAAGCAACAGGCAACCAATGGTACTGGACGCATGAGTATGTGGACCACGGCTTTGAATTCGACAGCTATATGATTGGTCACCCAGCCACATTGGGCGATGATGACGGTGATGAGGCATTCAAAAAGTCACCAGCTGTTATGGCTGCTTTGAAAGAAGCTGGTTTTAACGATGACGAATTCCTATTGGCGACAGATACATCAGTTGTCATCCCTGTGAATAAGACAATCGTTGTTCAAGTAACTGCATCTGACGTGATCCACGCTTGGACAATCCCAGCGTTTGGTGTGAAACAAGATGCTGTACCTGGTCGTTTGGCTGAGCTTTGGTTCAATGCTGACAAAGAAGGTGTTTACTTTGGTCAGTGTTCAGAACTTTGTGGCAAAGACCACTCTTACATGCCAATCACTGTAAAAGTTGTAAGCGAAGAAGCTTATGATGCTTGGCTAAAAGGTGCTATTGATGAATATGCGGGTATTCCACTACCTGTGACGGTTGCAAGCACAAACTAATCCAAACTTAATACTACCTCGGCGGGCCCAAAGGCCCGCTTCGTTTTATTGGATGTTTTAAAAATGGCAGATGCTACTTTGATAGATCAGGGACGTGAAACTGACGTTGGCGATTATTTCGCGCTGCTAAAGCCGCGCGTGATGTCGTTGGTTGTGTTTACAGCGCTTGTTGGTCTGTTGGTTGCGCCAGTTTCTGTAAATCCTATTATAGGCTTTGCCTCTATCTTGTTCGTAGCTATTGGTGCTGGTGCATCTGGTGCACTGAATATGTGGTGGGATGCTGATATTGACGTGATTATGAAACGTACACGGGGCCGCCCAGTTCCTGCTGGCAAAGTTACCGCCAATAATGCGATGATCTTTGGCCTTTGGATGTCAATGATTTCTGTTTTGATGCTTGGCCTTACGGCCAACTATCTGGCTGCTGGCCTATTGGCTTTCACAATCTTTTTCTACGCTGTGGTTTATACAATGTGGTTGAAGCGCTCGACACCACAGAACATCGTTATTGGTGGTGCTGCTGGTGCATTCCCACCGATGATCGGCTGGGCGATCGCAACAGGTGGCATAAGCGTTGAAAGTGTTTTGATGTTTGCCTTGATCTTTATGTGGACACCGCCGCATTTCTGGGCTTTGGCATTGTTTATGAACCAAGACTACGATGCAGCTGGTGTGCCTATGTTGACAGTGACACACGGCAAACGGACAACGCGCAACCATGTTTTGGTTTACACAATTCTATTGGTTCCCGTGGCAATGGCCGTTGCTTTTACAAGCATTGGTGGCCCGCTTTATTTTACAACAGCATTGGTTTTGAATCTGATGTTCCTTAAAGGTGCATATGATATTTGGAAACGCGATGATGATGCGGCAGAAGCAGATAACTATTTAGTTGAACGCAAAGTATTCCGTATCTCTTTATACTACTTATTCTTACATTTCGCTCTACTTCTTGTAGAAGCTACTGCCAAAACATTTGGCTTAACATGGGCCGCTTGGCCTCAGTGGATATAAGGTGCGAAACGATATGTCAGGAACACAAAACAATTCAAGCGCACGTCGCAATCGTAACAATGTAGTGATAGGTGCCGTTTTGTTAGCATTTGTCGCATTGGTTTTCAGCATTACAGTCGTCAAGATGATGGGAGGCGCCACTATGGAAGCCTATGATCATACTGTACGTCCGTCGTTGGAGAAAACCGAATGAATACGAAGAGCAATAAAAAACTGGTAATGTATCTTGTTGGCCTGCCACTATTCATGCTGAGCATGTCTTTTGCAGCTGTTCCATTCTACGATTGGTTCTGTCGCGTAACTGGTTTTGGTGGCGTGACACAGGTTGCAGGTGAAGCCAGCACAAAAGTCTTAGATCGTGAAATCCAAGTACGTTTTGATGGTTCACTTGAAAAAGGTATGCCTTGGGAATTCAAACCACAAGCGCGCACAATGAAACTTCGCATCGGCGAAACGGGGCTTGCTTTTTACGAAGCACACAACCCAACAGACAAACCGATTGCAGGCACGGCTAGCTTTAACGTTTACCCGTATTCTGCTGGTGCATATTTTACAAAAATCGACTGTTTCTGTTTTGAGCTGCAAGTTTTGCAGCCAGGTGAAACAGTTCAGATGCCAGTGACATTCTATGTTGATCCGGAAATTGTGGATGACATCGAAGGCAAATATGTCAATTCAATCACGCTGAGTTACACTTTCCATGTGACAGATTTACCTGAACTGCAAGCAAGCCTTGATCTGGACAGTGAAATCGACGTAGAAACAGCGCAATAAATAAGGGGATTCCACCATGGCGCATGAAAAAAATCATGATTACCACATTCTAACACCAAGCATTTGGCCATTTGCTGGCGGGTTGTCTGCATTCATCATGCTTGCTGGCGCTGTTTTGTGGATGAAAGGCATTACCGCAGTTGTAATGCCAGGCGATCTATTCGCTGTTGGTTTTATATCAGTCCTATACGTGATGTTCGCATGGTGGTCTGAATGTGTGAAAGATGCACATGCAGGTGATCACACGCCAGTGGTTGTGATTGGTCTACGTTACGGTGTGATCATGTTCATCATGTCAGAGATCATGTTCTTTGTGGCTTGGTTCTGGTCCTTCTTTAAACACGCAATGTACCCAATGGGCCCTCAATCCCCAGCAATTGATGGCGTATGGCCTCCAGTTGGTATTGAAACATTCGACCCATGGCATCTGCCATTGATCAATACATTGATCTTATTGTGCTCTGGTTGCCTATGTACTTGGGCGCACCACGCATTGGCACATGAAAATGATCGTGACGGTTTGAAAAAAGGCCTTATCGGTGCGGTTATTTTGGGTCTTATTTTCACAGTATTCCAAGCATACGAGTACAGCCACGCTGCATTCAGCTTTTCTGGTAACATCTACGGTGCGAACTTCTTTATGGCGACTGGCTTCCACGGCTTCCACGTTATTGTTGGTACGATCTTCTTGGCAGTATGTTATTTCCGCGCACAAGCAGGTCACTTTACACAAGAGCGTCACGTTGGTTTCGAAGCAGCTGCTTGGTACTGGCACTTTGTTGATGTTGTATGGTTGTTCCTATTCGCAGCGGTTTACATCTGGGGTGGCTGATAAGCCCACACAGATTTAGAATTTCAAAGGCGCTGAGTACACTCGGCGCCTTTTTTACTTTAAGACAGTTTCAAATTGGAAAAGTCATGTCAGATATAAATAAGTTTTCAGAAGAGTTTTTTGGAACCGAACCGCATGTTGTTATGATGCAGCGATCTCGTGATCTGTGGGAATTGCTACGCGATAATCCGATCTATTCAAACTACGGACGTATGCTGTCTATTGTCGGCAGCCAAGGTGACGATGATGCAGAACGTCTTGCATCCCTTGTGCGCCTAACAGGGGCAGGAAGCTTTCATTACTATCCAGCAGATAAAGCTGATGCATTGGTGGCAAAACTAAATGATATGGGATTATCTGCAGGCCGTTGGGAAAAACAATGGGGCGGGGAGGATGCATATGAAGCGGCAAAAACGATTATCGCAAATGCATCATTGCCACCCGATTTGAAAGTGGTGCGCTTGTCTGCGGATACAGATGCAGATTTGGTGCGTGAAACAGCGCAACTGTCAATGGATTGCGGTGTTATGCCAACACCAGGTCTTTCGATGCGGGGCCTAACGTACAAAGGCATATGTCTTGCTGCGGTTGATGCAACAGGGCGGCCTGTTGCAACGGCATCATCTTATAAAAACATGCATCCAGATAGCATGTATGCGGATCATGGATTTTGGGGTGCATTAGCAACCCATCCTGATAGACGCGGTGAAAAAATCATCGGCGTATTGGGCGCAATGGCATTGGCACATATGTGGGAAGAACACGGTGTCCGTGGGTTTTTTACAGCCGTGAAAAAAGGCAATACTGGATCAATGGCCGTTTGTGCAAAGCAAGCCGTATTACCAACAGAATGGACAGCCGTAGCAGCAACAGACCCAAATCACTTTGGCGATACGGCGCTGACCAAATAATGCATTATGGCATTGGCAGTTGGCTTTGTTTTTGAAATGACCTATTTGACGTATCGAACCTTTTGAATTGGGCACATCCATGACCAAACGTATGATCTTTCCGCTTCTTTTCGGCATCATCGGATGCGCGATCCTTTTGTGGCTTGGGTTTTGGCAAGTGCAGCGTATGGAATGGAAGAATAATAATCTGGCCGAGATAGAGGCCAAGATGACAGCACCCCCCATTGCAGTGCCTCCTAACCCTAAAAAAGCTGACCACAACCGCATGTCTGTGCAGGTAGAGGTGTTTTTAACGGGGGATGAATTGCACGTTCTGACATCACAGAAAAAAGGTGGACCAGGTTTCTTGGTTGTGACCTCTGGCATCGATGTTGTCACAAAACGCCCCATATTGATCGATCTGGGGTATATTCCAGAAGCGGATAAAAATGCTGCGCGCCCAGGCCAACATGTGCGCGTGCTTGGCAATCTATTGTGGCCGAATGAAACGGATGGTTTCACACCTGATCCTAATATCGAAAAAAATATATGGTTCGCGCGCGACATCGATAAAATGTCCAAAGCTTTGGGCACTGATCCTATTATGGTCGTTGCACGTGACTTTATGGGCAATCCAACGGGTATTCGCCCGATTAAAATTGGCCATGATATACCGAATGATCACAAAGAATATGCAATCACATGGTTTTCCCTTGCCTTAGTATGGTTTGGGATGACTCTTTATCTGCTTTATCGTATCAGGCAGAAAACCGTTTAATCGTCGGAAACGAACTTATGAAATATATCTCTACACGTGGGCAATCGCCTGCGCTGACATTCGAAGAAGCAATGCTGACAGGTTTGGCCCGTGATGGCGGCCTGTATGTGCCAGAAACATGGCCAACGCTATCGGCGGATGAAATTGCCGGCTTTGCAGGTAAGTCCTATGAAGAAGTCGCATTCGCTGTGATGAAACCATTTATTGGTGACACATTCACAGACATCGAATTTCTAGAGATCATTCACAAATCATACGCTAGCTTTGGCCATTTGGCGCGTTGCCCAATCGTGCAATTGGATGAAAATCACTTCTTGCTGGAATTGTTCCACGGCCCAACATTGGCGTTCAAAGATGTGGCGATGCAATTGATTGGTCAAATGTTCGAAAAAGCATTGGGTCGTCGCGGTGATAAAGTGACAATCGTTGGTGCGACGTCTGGCGATACAGGATCCGCCGCTATTGAAGCTTTCAAAGGCTTGGATGCCGTAGATGTATTCATCATGTTCCCAGATGGGCGAGTGTCAGACGTACAACGCCGCCAAATGACAACGCCTACAGAATCAAACGTACACGCGTTGGCTGTAGACGGTGACTTTGACGATTGTCAGGCACTGCTCAAAGACATGTTCAACGACTTCGATTTCCGCGATGGCGTGAAATTGGCGGGTGTGAATTCTATCAACTGGGCGCGTGTTTTGGCGCAGGTGGTATATTACTTCACATCTGCCGTATCCGTTGGCGCGCCACACCGCAAAGTCAGCTTTACTGTGCCGACAGGCAACTTTGGCGATATCTTTGCAGGTTATGTTGCAAAACGTATGGGATTGCCAATCGACCGTTTGGTGATTGCCACGAACCAAAACGATATCTTGCACCGTACATTGCAAACGGGTGATCACACAAAGACGGGTGTAAACCCGTCGATCAGCCCATCTATGGATATCCAAGTCAGCTCTAACTTTGAACGTTTGGTGTTTGATCTATATGATCGCGAAGGCGCGGCTGTGGCGCAGCTTATGACTGCGCTCAAAGATGACGGGACATTTACATTGTCGCAAGGCGCGCTCGGTAAGTTGAAAGATGAATTTGACAGTGGACGTTGTTCCGAAGAGCAAACATCCAAAGCCATAAAAATAGCATTCCAAGATGTGAACGAGGTTTTATGCCCGCATTCAGCCATCGGTGTGCATGTGGCCAATACAATTCCACGCGATGAAACGGTTCCGATGATCACATTGGCAACGGCACATCCTGCGAAATTCCCAGCAGCTGTAGAAGCGGCTTGCGGTGTGCATCCAGAATTGCCAGGACGTATGGCGGATCTGTTTGAGCGTGATGAACGTATGACCAAAGTGGGTAATGATTTAAGTGCTGTTGAAGCGCTTATCCGCGAAAGGGTCGGCGTTTGAGCGTTCAAATAACAACACTGCCAAACGGTTTTCGGATCGTCACAGAACATATGCCAGCACTACAATCCGCGTCTTTGGGCGTATGGGTTTCTGCGGGTGGGCGCCATGAACGTGTTGAGCAAAACGGTATTGCGCATTTCTTAGAACATATGGCCTTTAAGGGAACGAAACGCCGTTCCGCATTGGACATCGCAGAAGCGATTGAAGATGTGGGGGGCTATCTGAACGCTTATACCAGCCGTGAAGTGACAGCCTATTATGCACGTGTTCTGGCACAGGATGTGCCTTTGGCCTTTGATGTGATTTCAGACATCGTTTTGAACTCCACATTTGATCCACGCGAGTTGGAAATCGAACGCGGTGTGATTTTGCAAGAGATCGGACAATCGCTGGACACCCCAGACGATATCATTTTCGATTGGTTGCAAGAGGTGTCTTACCCTGATCAACCATTCGGGCGTACGATCCTTGGGCCAGCGGAACGCGTGCAAAGTTTCACACGCGAAAATTTACAAGAGTTTGTTGCACACAATTACGTCCCCGATCAAATGATCCTATCTGCTGCAGGTGCCGTAGATCACGATGCATTGGTGCGTTTGGCCGAACAAACATTTGGATTGCTGCCAACCGCAAGTGGGTTGATCGCGCAACCCGCTCTGTATCAAGGTGGGGAACATCGTGTTATCAAAGACCTAGAGCAAGCTCATTTCGCGATGTCTTTGGAAACCAACGGTCATATGAGTGATGATCTTTATATTGGTCAAGTTTACGCCACAGCATTGGGCGGTGGCATGTCTTCGCGTTTGTTCCAAGAAGCTCGTGAAAAACGCGGCCTTTGTTATACGATCTACAGCCAAATGGGGGCGTATTCGGACACAGGATCGCTGACGATCTACTCAGGGACCAGTGGTGACGATGTGGTTGGACTGTCAGAACTTTGCATTGATGAGCTGAAGCGCTCTGTCGAAGATATGACGCAAGCCGAAATCGATCGCGCACGTAATCAGATAAAAGCAGGTATGTTGATGGGGCTGGAAAGCCCGTCATCACGGTGTGAACGTCTTGCCCGTATGGTTGGCATTTGGGGGCGTGTTCCTGATCTGGATGAAGTCGTTGGCAAAATTGATGCCGTGACTGTTGGATCTGTGGCTAATTTTGCAGAACGTTTGTGTGAAAAGTCTGCACCATCTCTGGCGCTTTATGGTCCAGTAGAGGCAGCACCTACAACAGGTATCTTGGCTGAAAGGTTGGCAGCGTAACGTATGTTTGGACGAAAGCCGAAAGTTACAATTGAAACTGAACGCTTAACTCTGCGTTTGCCTGAAATGGGCGACCATATGCAATGGGTGAACTTGCGTCAAACCTCTGCCGAATACCTGACACCGTGGGAGCCAATTTGGGCCGAAGATCATTTTTCCAAACGCGCATTTAATAATCGCGTCTATTGGGCCAAAAAAGCCTTTGATACGGGCCGTGGCGCACCACTTTTCATGTTACGCCGTGTCGATCAGGCACTGGTTGGAGCGGTTACATTGGATAATATCCGCCGCGGCCCAGCACAAACTGGTACGTTGGGCTACTGGACTGGTAAAGAATTCGCACGCCAAGGCTATATGACCGAAGCCATCAGCGCATTAGTGCATTATGCCTTCACAACCCTTGATCTAAGTCGTGTAGAAGCGGCTTGCTTACCGACAAATAAACCCTCGCGTGGTGTGTTGGAAAAATCTGGATTTAAATATGAAGGTGTTGCGCAAGCTTACCTACAAATTAATGGACGTTGGCAGAATCATGTGTTGTATTCCAACCTACGCATGGACCGTCGCGGGAAAACTGACGCGGGTTAAATTGCTCTAATTATACTAGAGGCTCTAATGACTTTATCTGCAGCAACACCAGAATTTATTGAAAAGCTAATGACAGCTTTGCCAGATGGCACTATCAGCGAAGCACCTGCTGGATATTTATCAGAACCTCGTGATCTTTACCAAGGAACAGCCGCTTGTTTGGTGCGTCCTCGCAATGTCGAAGAAGTCTCTATTGCTGTGAAGCTATGCTATGAATATGGCGTTAGCATTATCCCATATGCAGGAGGTACAGGTCTTGTGGGGGGGCAAGTTGCGGATATAGACCCTGCGCCAATCCTACTGTCTGTAGAACGCATGACTGCAATCCGTGCTGTTGATCCTGATAACAACACAATGACTGTCGATGCCGGTGTGATCCTGACTGATATTCAAGACGCAGCCGATCAAGCTGATCGTCTGTTTCCATTATCCTTAGCGGCAGAGGGCAGTTGCCGTATTGGCGGCAATCTTGCCACCAATGCAGGCGGTGTTCAGGTGCTGCGTTACGGCAATACCCGCGATCTGTGCTTGGGATTAGAGGCGGTTATGCCTGATGGTTCTATTTATCGCGGCCTTAAAGGTCTGCGTAAAGACAACACAGGTTATGATCTACGGAACCTTTTGATCGGTTCCGAGGGCAGTTTGGGCATCATCACTGGTGCCACGCTAAAACTGCATGCAAAACCTGCTAAAATGGCAACAGCAATGACTGTGGTACCGTCACCTGAAGCGGCTGTAAAATTGCTACAAGTCATGCAATCTGCCCTAGATGGTTTGGTTTCTGGGTTCGAATTGATCCACGGCACCAGTTTAGAGTTTTTGGCGGATAAACTGCCAGACGTGCGCCAACCATTTGCGGATCGTCCAGATTGGATGGTTCTGATCGAAGCGGGGGGTGGCGAAGATGCGCGCCTTGATGAACGTATGCTATCCGCCCTTGAAGGCGTGATAGAGGACGGTTTGGTTGAAGACGTGCTGATTGCGCAAAACATGCAACAACGCCAAGATTTTTGGTCTGTGCGCGAACATATCCCATTGGCAAACCGTGCCGTTGGCGCTGTGTCCAGCCACGATATTTCTGTACCAGTCTCTGCTGTGCCAGAATTCATTCAAACAGGTTTTGATGCGATTGCAGAATTGGGTGATCTGCGCGTGAATTGCTTTGGGCATGTGGGTGATGGCAACTTGCATTATAATGTGTTCCCTGCAGCTGGGTTGGATCGCAATGACATGCTGGATAAACGCGTTGCGATTAAAAAATTGATCCATGATTTGGTGCATCAATTCGATGGCTCAGTATCTGCAGAACACGGTATTGGGCGACTAAAGGTGGCTGATTTGGAAACCTATAGTGATCCAACAAAATTGGCGATGATCAAAGCGATCAAAACAGCACTTGATCCCAAAGGTATCATGAACCCAGGTGTGATCGTACGCACATAAGAAACGCCCTGCTATCGGGGAATAACAGGGCGCCGCGTGTAAGTGTGTTCTATGAACAAGGCCAACATAAACCGTAGGGTCTTACGAATTGGTTAATGTAGATGTTCTAGTGAAAAGAAATCTATAGCCCTTCAAAAGCGCACAGCACATGCACAGGCACGCCCATAGATTTTATCTTATCTGCCCGCCTAAATCGGGTAGGTCGATGATGAATGTCGATTGTACGACCTTACCACCCAATGCCTCGATCAGTTTAATACCTGCTTCTGCCGTACCACCTGTGGCGATCAGGTCGTCCAGCAACAGTACATTTTCGCCAGCTTCAATCGCATCATCATGAACTTCTAATGTGGCCGTGCCATATTCCAACTCATAATCCTGAGTGATCGTTTTCCCTGGTAGTTTGCCTTTCTTGCGTAGGGGTACAAAGCCAACGCCCAAACGCTGTGCCACAGCACCGCCCATGATAAAACCACGTGCCTCTAGGCCAGCAACCTTGTCCACTTTTATACCAATCAGCGCTGCTACAGTTTGTTCAATCGCTTCGTGCAACCCTTCGGCACTGCCAAACAGGGTTGTTACATCGCGAAACAAGACACCTTCGTGTGGAAAGTCTGGGATGGTGCGAATATAATCACGCAGGTCTTTTGTCATTGGTCTGCCTTAGTTTTGTTTGAATACACGTTTGAGAAGATCATCAGGATTGCCACCACTGCGCTGCGTAAATTCTGCCGCTGCAGGAAGTTCTTTTAGAATAGCGATCACACTTGGTGATGTGATGGCAACAGAATGATTTAACAGATCGCCATCTTCGAAATCAGACAGGTCAATTACGGTTACGCCATGCTTTTTCAAAAACGCATCATTCGTAACCAGCCCTAATCGCTCGCGACGCCCAGTCAGGAATGAAGTTACCTTTAAAGCGACATCGCCATCGTCACTGAAAATGACAAAAGGTTCTGGGACGTGTTTTATGCGGCTTAACTGCATTTCGAACACAGTGCCATCCACATCAGGTGAAATCATCACAACACCAATTTCGGTATTCAAGACAGTCTGATCTTTACTAATGCTGACCTGACGTAGAGTTTCCAACAGCAAGCTTGATCCGATCGAATGTGCAACAAGAAGAATGCGTTTGGCACCTGTGTTCGCGATTTGTTGTAGCAGGGTTTGCAATCCATCACGGGCAAATAAAACACTGTCACGATCATGCAAATATTCCACGGTGCTTTCAGTTGTTGGCCATGCATACAGGATCGGTGTACTTTTCAATTCCATATCTGCGGAAATTTGCGCCATACGGTACAGGCTTTCGGCGAAATTATTGTTGTAACCGTGAATAAACACAACCACCTCTTCGCCGTTTGGTTTGCTGCGATTTGATTTCCTGACTGCAGACTTAAAAGGGCTTACCGAGCTGAATAATTCTGCATCTTTAATCACGAAATCAGTGGCAGGATTTGGGGCGTTACGTGGCCATTCAATCTGACCAACCTCATGGGTTGGCGGGATGGAAATATCATATCGGCCATAGGTAATTTCAGATGTGCGCAATCCGTTGAAATCATAGAGATTTTCAGATTTTTGCCGCGTTGTTGCGACAAAAATACGCTCGATTTGAGTATTCAGAACATCCAGTTTTGCAACACCAATTGCACCACGTTTTGCACAGGCCACCAAGGTGACAATACAAAGGCTTAGGATCAAAAAACGTTTCAACATAAAATAACCTATAAAACGCGCCCAGCAACGGCATCTAATTTTGCCACCAATTCTGGGTCACGGTGTGGGTCTTGGGTCATAATGGCATATTCCAACGCGCGATCACACCCATGTGGGCAAAGCTCGCGTTCAGTTCCTAATAGGGCTGGCAGCCGTGCCACCATACCTTTGGCTTTACCAGAGTTACCCATAAGCGTTTCAATGATTTTTGTCACATCGACTTCGCCATGATCTGGATGCCAGCTGTCATAATCCGTGATCATCGCGACAGAGGCATAACAAAGCTCGGCTTCGCGTGCCAATTTTGCCTCTGGCATATTGGTCATGCCGATCACATCACAGCCCCAACTTTCGCGGTACATCTTACTTTCTGCCAATGTCGAAAATTGTGGGCCTTCCATCGCCAGATAGGTGCCGCCATTGTGCACAGTAATACCTTCTGCGGTTGCTGCTTCAAGACAAGCTGCTGACAGACGTGGGCAAGTTGGGTGGGCAACAGAAACATGTGCCACGCAACCTGATCCAAAGAACGATTTTTCACGGGCAAATGTGCGGTCAATGAATTGGTCGACTATCACAAAATCACCTGGTGCCATTTCTTCGCGAAAGGATCCACAGGCAGAGACGGAAATCACATCTGTCACACCAGCACGTTTCATGGCATCAATATTTGCGCGGTAATTCACAGTGCTTGGGGATTGCTTATGGCCACGTCCATGACGCGGTAAAAATACCATTTTCACACCGTTCAGCGTGCCAAATAACAGATCATCAGAAGGGGCACCAAAAGGGCTGTCGATTGTACGCCATTCAGCGTTTTCTAGGCCATCAATCTCATAAATGCCGCTGCCGCCCATTACCCCAATGACTGTTTCCATAATGCTTATCCTTCAATTCAATTTGGCCTGACATTAGGCCGCAAATGGCTTCTTTTAAAGAGGCTTTATCGCCCAATTATACTGTTCTTTTGTTTCAACGGCATGTGGCCTCACCGCACGAATACGGGCGAGGGCTGTTTCAGGAGCTTCACCCTGTGACACCAATAGTTTCAACAGCAACATACCAGAGCGACCCTGACCGCCTTTGCAATGCGCCAAGATACGTCCGCCCGCATTTAAAGTTGCTTTCAAATTATTAAGATTATCGCCCCAATCACTGATATCGGGGGCGCCAAAATCGACAATCGGTAAATGCAACCAATCGTATTCTGCTTTTAAAAAATGCATGGGCAAGCTGGGCTCTATTTCAGGGAACTCCAGTTCTTGCGTATGGGTCACAACCACCGATGGTTGCCAATCTGCGATCTGATCAAAGTCTTCTGGCCCATTGGGTTGGCGGCACAAGGCCAGTGTACCAGTCCCAAAACCATTCAATTCGTATATCGCAAAAGGCTCCACTAAGATTGACCAGGGCGGTTCAATGAAAAGACATCCATGACAGATGTATAATCGCGGTACCCTAAACGCGCCAATGGGGCATAGCTGGTGACGTCTAATATACCGTCTTTGATATGTGCGTCTTGGATGTGAATACCAACGACTTCGCCAATCACCATTTGACCGTTGCCCAGCAACGGTACGATTTGGTGCAACTTGCATTCCATCACAACAGGACTTGCCGCCACATAGGGCGTCTTGATCACTTTCGCTATCCCTTTGTCTAAACCCGCTTCCACGAATTCATCTGTGCCATAGGGCAGATGCGCACTGGTCACATTCATTGCATCTTTCAAAGCATCTGAAACGATGTTCACACAAAACTCACCTGTTTCTTGGATATTCCGAACACTATCCTTTGGTTCATCAATCCCCATCTTTGGGCCACCTTCGGCAAACATAATCATTGGTGGTTCATCCTGAACACCGTTGAAAAAGGAATAAGGCGCAAGGTTTGCTGTGCCATCTTTATTCAGCGTTGAAATCCATCCAATTGGGCGCGGCGCGATGATGGCTTTGAATGGGTCATGCGGCAGGGGTTTTGGATCTACGATTGGTCTGTAAAACATATTTTGGTCTCTCATCAAGAATTGCCCAATTGGTAACCCCATGTTATCGGCAATGCTAGAGGTTTCGCGAATAGGCGCGTCACGATAAAATGAGTAAAACGCATGTTCCGTTTGGCGCCAGAAACAAAAGACGATTGGTGGGAGGTTGAAAACCTTTACGATCTATCTTTTGCGCCTGGTCGCGAGGCACTTTCGTCTTACCGTTTGCGTGAAGGTGTCGACCCTATTTCAGCACTTTGTTTGGTCGCTCGGGATGATCTGGGCGTTTTATCAGGTGTAATCCGATATTGGCCTATAGTTATTGGTGAAGACAAAGCTGAAACATTACTGCTCGGCCCGATTGCCGTACACCCAACCTGTCAGGGTGAGGGGCTTGGTAACCTGTTAATGCACCAAAGCTTGGGTGCAGCCCGTGCATTGGGCTGGAAGCGTGTGTTATTGGTGGGCGATGCACCATATTATGGTCGGTTCGGGTTTCAGAAGAATACTAACCTAGATTACCCACAACCTGTGAACCCAGAACGGGTGCTGACATTAGAATTGTCTGATGGTGCGTTTGATGGCGTGTCAGGTGTTGTTGCAAAAGCATCGTAGGTGGGCTTTAGCCCACCATTTTTGGATACTTAAGCAATAAAGAAACTTGGGGATTTATCCCCGCGATTTCAGCCATTCCATAACATGACCACGAATGGATTGTTCACCAGAAGCCATAGCTTCGTCAATCATTGCACGCGCTTCGCCCAAGTCCGTTTTGCGCAGCATATGCTTCACAGGCCCAATAGAAGCAGGGCGCATGGATAGGTTGCGCAACCCCATGGCTGCAAAACACATCGCTTCAATCGGACGCCCCGCATCTTCACCACAGAAACTAACAGGCGTGCCAAAACTATCGCAGCGATCGGCAATCTGTCCGATGAAGCGCATGAAGCTTACGTTTAATGTGTCATAGCGGCGACGGACGCGTTCGTTTTCGCGGTCCGCAGCATAGAAGAATTGTTTCAGGTCATTGCCACCAATGGAAATGAAATCGCATTCTTCAAAAAACTGATCAGGGGCAAAGGCAAGACTGGGAGTTTCCAGCATTGCGCCCACTTTTACATCGGCTGGCATCACATGCCCCAAACGTTCTTCGTTACGTAAAACTGCACCCAGCATTGCTTTGGCGTCTTTAAACTCGCCATATTGTGCAACGAAGGGAAACATCACCCGTAAAGGCCGACCGTTTGCAGCACGAATAAAGGCTTGCAACTGCATCTGCATGACGCCTTTTTTATCCAAACCCACACGGATCGCACGCCAACCCATCGCAGGGTTTGGTTCGTCCTCTGGTTGGAGGTAAGGTAGTACTTTGTCAGAACCAATATCCAATGTGCGGAAATTAATCGGCAAATCACCAGCAGCGTCAAAAACACGTCCATATAGATTGGCCAAATCACTCCGTTTAGGCATGGAATTCCGTAACAGGAATTGTAACTCAGTCCGGAACAAGCCGACACCTTCTGCGCCTGATGTGGGCAAGCTTGGCAAATCTGCCATCAGGCCCGCATTCATTTGCATGCCAATTTTAACGCCGTCCAGCGTTGCAGCAGGTTCATCACGGATCGCGACATATTTCTGCTGTGCTTCCGTAAGCATCGCGATCTTATCTTTGAATGCGGCTGTTATGCTTTCATCAGGGCGCAAATGTACGATGCCTTGATCGCCATCCACCAAGACTTCATCGCCGTTCAACGCTTCGCGTGTTATGTTATCCGCATGAATGACCATTGGGATGGCCCATGCGCGTGCGATAATGGCAGCATGTGAACCGACAGAACCGTGTTCTAGAACTAAACCTTTGATTTTTTTTCCATATTCCAGCAATTCGGCAGGGCCAATATTGCTGGCGACTAGAACGGCATTGTCTGGAACACTGTCGCCAGCAGCGCGACCTTGGCCCGTTAACAGGCGTAACAAACGGTTCGATAAATCATCCAAATCGTGCAAACGTTCGCGCAGATATGGGTCTGGGACGCGGGACATACGGGCGCGTGTTGCGGATTGCTCTTTTTCAACCGCAACTTCTGCCGCAAGACCACTATCAATACTGGCTTCCAACCGTGCCACCCATCCGCGTGAGTTGGCGAACATGCGGTAGGATTCCATGACCTCGATCTGTTCTTTGTCTTCGTTCTGATTGGCAGACAGCAGAACATCAACGTTCAAACGTAATTGCTGAATGGCATCGTTTAAACGTCCTTTTTCGATTTCGGGGTCATCGGCAACGGGGTTGGCAATGACGATTTTTGGATCATGCAACAACACCACGCCACGTGCGGCACCTTCTTGGGCAGAGCCGCCACGGAACAGGTGCGCGCGTTGGTGCGGCGCCGTCATGGCTTCGCCTTCACCTGTGAAAGCACCCAGTTCTTTCATCTCAGCAATGACCATCGCGACGACTTCTAATGCATAGACTTCATCATCAGTGTATTTGCGTGCATCTTTGCTTTGCACAACCAAAACGCCCAAAACTTCGCCCAAACGTTGAATTGGCACACCTAATAGCGAAGAAAACAATTCCTCGCCTGTTTCGGCCATGTAGCGAAAGCCTTTTTCCTGAGGGGCGTTTTTGGTGTTGATAGGGGCTGCGCGTTTGGCAATACGACCAACCAGGCCTTCGCCCACACGCATCCGCGTTTGGTGAACGGCCTCTTTGTTCAAGCCTTCGGTGGCGCAAAGTTCCAATGTTTGGGGATCACGGCGCAGGTAAATAGAACACACTTCGGTTTCCATGCTTTCGGAAACCAATTGTGTGATGTGATCCAGCCGTTCTTGACCGTCCCCATCTTCTGCAAGCGTATCACGCAAGTTTTGCAGAAGTGTTCTTGAATTAACGCCGCTTTTTTGGGCCATGAAATTGCTTTGCTACTACTCTATTCCGAGCTCGAACGTATCATGCAAAGCACGGACCGCCAATTCCATATATTTGCGATCTACCAAAACAGAGACTTTAATCTCAGAAGTCGTAATAACCTTAATGTTTACACCTTCATCAGCCAAAACTTGGAACATTTTCGTTGCAACACCTGCTTGCGAACGCATGCCGTTACCTACGATAGATATCTTGGCTACGTCAGAATCAGTCACCAATTCTTTGTAGTTTAATTCGCCAGATGTTTGCGCATCTGTCATTGCTTTCTCTGCCAAAGCAACGTGATCTGTTGGGCAAGAGAATGTCATGTCTGTGCGGCCATCTTCGGATATGTTTTGCACGATCATGTCAACATTCACACCAGCCTCTGCCAATGGGCCAAAGATTGCAGCAGCCACACCAGGGCGGTCAGCCACTGAGAGCAATGTCATTTTTGCTTCGTCGCGAGAGTATGCAACGCCTTTAACAACGCGAATATTTTCCATTATATCCTCTTCTTGGCAAACCAATGTGCCAACTTCTTCTGATATGTCTTCTTCAAAACTTGATAATACGCGCAATTTCACGCGGTAGCTGCGGGCAAGCTCTACTGATCTTGTTTGCAGCACTTTTGCGCCTAGTGACGCCAATTCCAACATCTCTTCGTATGAGATTTTATGCAGTTTACGTGCATCCGAAACGATACGTGGGTCCGTTGTGTAAATTCCATCAACGTCAGTATAGATGTCACAACGCTCTGCTTCAAATGCAGCAGCGAACGCCACGGCTGTTGTATCCGACCCGCCACGGCCCAATGTTGCGATACGACCGTCTGCCATAACACCTTGGAAACCCGCAACGACAGCCACTTTTACGCCAGATGCAAAAGACGCATCCATGTTTTCGGATGGGATCGCATCAATACGCGCTGCTTCGTGATTACCTGTACACTGTAATGGCACTTGCCAACCTTGCCAACTCCGTGCAGCCACGCCCATTTCTTGCAAACGCATTGCCATCAAACCAGAGGTCACGTTTTCGCCAGAAGACACAACCGCGTCGTATTCAGCCTTATCATACAAGCCGTCCGCTGGTGCGCTGTCTTTGACCCAGCCAACAAGTTCGTTGGTTTTGCCTGACATGGCTGACACGATCACGATCACTTCGTGGCCGTTATCAACCTCTTGTTTCACTTTATTAGCTGCATTGGCGATCTTATCCAGATCAGCCACAGAGGTGCCGCCAAATTTCATCACGATACGGGACATTGTCTTCTTTCAATCGCTGTTAGTCATTCAGCGGATGTATTACGCGGGATCATAGGGATGGGCAAGAGCAAGAGCGCCTGTAAGTGTCGCAGATGAATAGGCTTTATCTTTTACGTCGCCGCACAATCGGAATCGTTGTTGAACGCTCTACAAATGTTTCTGGATGCGGTGGGTGATAATGACTTTTACTCCAAAATGCTTGTCCGCCAAGGCGTAACCACAATGGAACAGCTAAAGCCGCGCCAACGATAAACCCGCCAATATGGGCCCAATAAGCCACACCGCCACCTGTGGCTGATGTGGATAGCCCGCCAAACATCTGCATAGCCATCCAGCCTGCCAAAACAACCCAAGCAGGCCATTTGAAGATTTTGAAGAAAATGATGAAGATAAACAAAACATCCACTTTGGCTTTTGGATACAATAGCAAATAAGCCCCCATAACGCCCGCAATCGCACCCGATGCCCCGACTGTAGGAATGGGCGAATTTGGGTTAGACATGATATGGAATACATCCGCACCTAATCCACTGAGCAGGTAAAACCCCAAAAATGGCATGTGTCCCATAGCATCTTCCACATTATCGCCAAAGATGTATAAAAACAGCATGTTACCCGCAATATGCATGAACCCACCATGTAGAAACATTGATGTCACAGCCGTATGATAATCCATACCAGCGGTGACTTCGGCAGGGATCATCGCCCAATTGTTCCATAGCGTACTTAATGCAGCATCATTATTTAAAATCGGCACATAAAGCGCAAACACAATGACATTTATCGCAATCAACGCCCATGTCACATAGGGACGGTTGCCAGAAGGGTTATGATCGCGAATGGGAAACATCGAGTATCCTTAATAATTTGTGAAGCTCACGTTGCCAGCATTGCCTTGCGCTATCAAGAAACCAATCGCGGCAGCGGCCAATAAACCTAAACCAACTGTAAACGCGATTTTCCATGCTGAATAGGGGCGTTCGCCTTGGACGGTTCCAGTGCGTCCGTTCACCACAAAGCGGTAAGTTTTTCCGCGATACTTATAAGCTGCTAACCAAACGGGGAGCAGCACATGTTTAAAGGTCAAGGTACCGATTTCGGTGTCCAACGACCCGATCTTTTGGCGATCCCCGCCAATGTCAAACTTTACATCACGCACAATCATACGGTTCATATAATCGCGGGCTTCTTTATACCCTTCGTCCAATTGCACCGTATAACTCTCCGCGCGAAAGCCAGCTAAATATTCTGGGCGATAAGGTTCTAATGCGGATAAATCCCAAGGTGCCAAAGCATCGGTATATTTCTTGGGTAGGCTTTTGGAGCCCAACACCAAAACATCATCGAAAAACCGCGCAACGCGCCCTGATGTATGGGTCCAGCGAATGCGCTGTACTTGGCGGTTTTGCATTTGCCGTCTGCCATTAACATTCACGGCAACACGGCGTGTTTCGTAATAAATAGTACCGCGTTGGCCTGTATAGCTGGATTTTGTGTCTGCATCATACGTCCAATAGGGCACATATATCCCCTGCATCTTACGCCCTTTACGTGCGTAATCTTGCAAACCATTTGGGGCAAACCACAAACGCCCTAACCAATCTGTCATACGCTTGCGCGCGTCTTTTTCAGCCAATTCAAATGGCAGTAACCCTTTGGGCTTAATCTGGCGATCTGTGCCCGTATCCGTGACCAAAGGGGTCGCGCAAAATGGGCATTCTGTGGAATGTATATTCGGTTCAAACTCTACATGCGCACCACAGTTTACACATGAAACTGTACGCAGTTCTTCCATATCTTGTTCTGGAAGCTGATCTTTGACCGCTTTACGGAAATCCAATTCGCGTATGGATAGCTTTTTCCAAACTCCGCGATTGGTTATTTTTTCTTCGGACCCACAATGATCGCAATGCAACAGCGATGTGCCCGGACTGTATCGCAAGTCCGAACCGCATGTGTCACATGGAAAACGATGTTCTTCGACCTCTGTGGTCATGGGATGTTAACCCTTTGGCGGTGGAGGTGGAGCGATTGTAAACAGCTGTGCCAGCTCCACAACATCATTTGCTTTCTTCCAACCATCTTGGCCCGGTGTCCAAACATATGTGTCCCGCTTTAACGTGCCCTCGGTTACCATACGGCCCAAATCAGCTTTGGAAAACGGCCCAGATGTTTTGCCGCCTTCAGCAATATGCCAAACATGCTCAACTGCGGGTGGGGCAGGTGGCGGTGGTGGCACATGTGTGGCCTCTGGGCGTGCACCCCATGGCCCCATGTTTTGCGCAACCATCATACCCATGCCCATGCCAAGGCCAGCGCCCATGCCGCCCCCGCCATTTGGGTTAGAGGCTGCTTGCGTCATCGCTTCTGCGGCTGAATACTGTGTGAAACGGCCCAAGTCGCCCGCCATGCCCATAGACGTGCGCTTGTCTAGCGCAGCTTCTACGGCTTCTGGCAAAGATATATTTTCGATGTATAGATTGGGCAATTCAATCCCGAATTCAGCAATTTCTGGCGCAATACGTGCGGCCAATAGTTTACCCAAATCAGGCGTGTTTGCAGCCATATCCAACACAGGGATACCACTGGCACTGATCGCTGCGGAAAACCGCGATACGATGATGTTACGAATGGCGTAACTGATTTCATCCATCGTGAATTCACCGTCAGTGCCAACAATCTCGGTCAAGAACAGCGCTGGGTTCGAAACCTTTACTTCATAGGTACCGTAAGCACGTAAACGAATTGGGCCAAACTCTGGATCGCGGCAAATGATTGGGTTTTTAGTCCCCCATTTCAAATTTTGGAAACGTGTGGTGTTGATAAAGTAAATCTCGGATTTAAACGGGCTTTCAAAGCCGTGATCCCAATGGTTCAACGTGGTTAGGATCGGCATGTTGTTTGTTTCCAACATGTATAATCCTGGGCTAAAGACATCTGCCAATTGGCCTTCATGAACCAAAACGGCGGCTTGGCCTTCGCGGACTGTCAGTTTGGCACCATATTTGATTTCGTGATCTTCACGTTCAAAACGCCAAACAAGCGTATCGGATGTATCATCCGTCCAATGGATGACGTCGATAAATTCGCCGGTTAGAAAATCTAGAATACCCATAATATACATAGCTCCTTTTAACTGCGCCCTGTTGCCAGTAACTCTTGGGCGATTTGTTGGACAATTGGATGTGCGTCTTGCACCGTCATGCCGATGCTAAGACGTGGGTCATATAGCATTTCAAGCAGCAACTCATCATGCTGTGTCATTAATGCGAATTCTTCGTCATCGTTAAAGATGGATGGACGTGCCTTTGGACTGTCATTTGCCAATCCTAAAGCTTGTGCCATTTCTTCTTGGATACAGGATTTACGCATCAGGTCTGTATGTTCTGCTTTGATCAGGATTACAGCACCTTTGTACCCTTCGTTCGAACCCGCTTCGGACACAGCGTAAGCCACACAAAAAATAGAACGTGGGCTGTTTTGGATTTCATCCACAATTTGCGGTGTCAGATATTTTATACGATTTGCAAGTTTTGGGGTAAGGTCGCGTTGTTCATCTTTGTTCAAGAATAAGATTGAAAAATTAGCTCTGCGTGCATCGGCCAATGAGATATTCAACCCTGTCAAACTTGCAAGGCGTTTTGCGAATTGACGAACTGAAGCTGTGTCCATTGCGCGTTGTTTTTCTGTGACAGAAGGGCCGAAGCTTACACCGATTGTGATTGGGCGTTCCCAACGGCGTAATGTGCTTGCTGTTTGGCCTTCTACAAATGTGTTATTTCGGATGGAATATTCATCAAATAAAGCTACGCGTTCAAAATTTTCTACTAAATTTGAAATGGTAAACCGCGCATCACTTGGATTTGTTTCTTGGCGCAATAAACCTTGTGAACGCAACCTTGCTTGAATTGACGCATAATAGGCTGCAGCCTGCTGGCTTTCAATGGAAGCCACAGGTGGTTTAGGTGCAGGTTTAATACCACTTGGGCGTGGTTTTGGCTTCGTTGGCTCTTCAAATAAAGTACAGCCAGAAAGGCCAATAAAAACACCAGTTATGAGGGTCAGAAAACGCATGTTTGGACTATGCTTCCATTTATGGAACGCAGCAAGTACTACGTTCCATTTGTGCTACTTTTAGCCGTTTGTTGCTTTTGATTTTGCAGCAGACAGAGTCTCTTTCAGCTTGCCCTCAAGAACTTCTAGCTCTTGCTCTGCATCAGCACGTTTGGCTTTGCCTTCATCTGCAATTGCCAAACTCTCTTCAATCGTGTCGATCAAATATTCATTGGCTTTGCGGATGCTTTCGATATCAAACACACCGCGCTCCATTTCTTTGCGGACTTCGCGGTTCGCTTGTTGCAAGTTCTCGGCATTGCTTTCCAACAACTCATTCGTCAGATCCGTCGCTTCGCGTACCACTTCCGCTGCTTCACGAGAACGGTGGATTGTTACGGCCTGGGCCAATTGTGTTTCCCATAGTGGTACTGTGTTGACCAATGTGGAATTGATTTTTGTGACCAGTGATTTATCGTTCTCTTGCACCAAACGGATAGATGGAAGCGATTGCATTGTCACTTGGCGCGTCAGTTTCAGATCATGCACACGACGTTCCAGATCATCACGGGCAGAACGTAGGTCACGTAGTTCCTGCGCTTTGATCACACCTTTATCTTTGCTGGCGTTTTCAACTTGCTTTTCTTTGGCTGGAATTGTCTTTGTATCCAGCTCTTTGATCTTCTCTTCACCCGCGGCAATGTACAAAGCGATCTCGTCATAGAAAGCTAAGGTCTTACCATAAAGCTTATCCAGCGATTTAATGTCTTTCAGAAGGATATGTTCATGATCCAGCAATTCATCGGAAATACGATCAATCTGGCCTTGTACCGTTTCATAACGCGCCATGAATTTGGCAACGGGGGCCGCGCGACCCAGTAGTTTTTCCCACCAGCTTAGGCTGCGGTTCGGGTTTAACTCATCAACCGAAAAGCCGCGAATAGATGTCACCATATCGCGCAGGCTGTCACCTGCTGGGCCAACATCTTTGTTGCGTACACCTGACAGCATTTCTTGGCTGATCGCTTGTAATTCTGATTGGGCACTTGATCCAAATTCGATGATGGATTGCGTGTTGCCCATATCGATTTCAGCCATACGCGCTTTGACCATCTTCTTTTGATCTGGCTTCATGTCTGACACGACAACCAATTCACCTTTGACTTCTGGCAATATGGTTGCTGTGACGGCTTCTGCCTCTTTCAAGGCAACTTCGGCCTTTTTACGTGCATCATCTGACATAATATTCTCCCATCATCTGGCCGTTAGGCCTTCTTGTTTTAGTCGGTCCCGCAGGACTTCAATTTCGACATCTAAATCCGAGCGGTCGTCTAATAATAATACTTCGCGGTGCCCCGCAAAGCTGGTTTCTAAATCTGTTAACAATGCTTCGTAATCCGCACGAGCACCATGATCACGGTTGCGACTGTATAGGTCTGCAAATTTGATCGTCGCATCACGTGCCCCTTTTAAATATACCCCAAGGAACTTTCGTGCACGCGCTAAATCACGTGGGTCTTCTTCAACAGTGCGGAACATATCGCGTGCTGCAACAGCCAAACTCTCAACGCGGCCTTCTAGGGCGCGATCATTCAAACGTTTTGCTGCTTCCACTGTTTGGTTTAGCAACTCTTCCGCCTTTTCCACGGCTTTAGCCACGCGTTCTGTCTCAAACGCATCAACACCTTCCATACCTTTGCGGCGCAGCGGATCAATGCCAAAGCTTAAACTATGTGCCAATGTAGCGGCCCCGCCAAAGATCAGTGATGTGATCATACCAGCGTCGGTGCCGCCAAATGTTGCAAGTGCTACGCCTACACCTGTCAAAACAGATGCGAATATCTTTCGTGGAATGGCAGGGGGGCGGGATATCTTGCGTTCGTTATACGCGTCTTCGGCAATTAAGCCGTCGCGCAGCAACCATGCAGCCAACAATAAAATGCCAAGTGCACCCCATTCGTATAGTATGCCAACGCCATCACCTGCCCTTAACTCTCCAATGCCTGAGAACAGCAAAGGTAAAGGAACGAGGAACAGAAGTTTTGCGCGAATATTGGATTTATAGGCTTTGCGTCCGCGAAACTTATTCGGCAATGCCATATTATCGCGCGCATTATCTGGGCTGCCCTTAGGGCTGTATTTTCCGCCGTATTGCTGGGCCATTATAATGTTCCAGTATAAGCGCCGGCTGCAACCACCCAAATGATGGCAACCAGTATAAAGTAAGAAATCCACTGAAGTGATGTTGCAGACATCAAGCCCCCAAAGTTGTAAATATCAATGTAACATAGGCGTTAGACGTGAGTCTTACTAGAGGTAAGGCCCTATTTTATAAAACAGAGCCTTATTCTGATAAATTAATGATCTTGTGGACCGTGTGAGCGTTCAATGTTCAATTTACGCTGGTATCCAGATTGAACCACTTCAACCAAGACCAATACGACCACTGAGAAGTAGAATGTAGACTTAGACATTGGGATCAAATCATACCCGAATATCTTGATCTGCAAGCTGTCATCATGCATCGCATGCGCTGCTGCTGGGCCTGCTTCGCCCAACAAAACAACCCCTACGATAAGGAGGATAAACAGACCTAAAACTTCGTACATGCGGTTACGTTTCAGAAATTCTGTAACCCCGTCAGCCAAGACCAACATCGCTATACCTGATGATATGATAGCAATGGCTAGCACGGGGAACACATCCGTAATGGCAAGGGCAGATAAGATAGAGTCAAAGCTGAAAATCAGGTTCATAAATACGATCAGCATAATAGTCTGCATTGCTGTGCGGCTGGAACCGTTCCCAACGCCATGACCAATATCATCTATTGTCAACATATGGCTGATCTCTTTCACAGCTGTGTACATGATGAAAATACCACCAAAAACAAAGACAATTGTCGCAAAGTTGACGCCACCTTCTAAGATGCCTGGCATATTGAAGCTAAAGAAGGGTTCAGAAAGCGCTTCGATCAGGTTGATCATCACGAACAGCAGGACAACACGCAGGGCAACCGCGATGATGATCCCCCAAAAACGTACAGCTTTTTGCTTGTCTTTAGGCGCGCGTTGCGACTCAATCGAGATGTAAAGCAAATTATCAAAGCCCAAAACGGCCTGAAGGAAGATGAGAACGGCCAAATTAGCCAGATTTTCGAATGTGAGTAGGTCAGCCATGCTATATCCCCTAGGTTGTCCCTGAATTTTCAACAGAATTACGGTGTTAACAGGGTTCACGCAAGTGTTTCGAGCCTATGATTTTGAAAGAATCGCATTTTGGGGTAACGTAGGGGCATGCTGCTTTGTGGCTGTCTCACATCGCAGTACCGACGTCACAGATCACCTGTGATGACCAAATGAAGAAGGACTACGATTGTGCCACAGGGTAAAGTTAAATGGTTCAACCAACAAAAAGGCTTTGGGTTTATTGAACCAAGTGAGGGTGACAAAGATGTCTTTGTACATGTCACAGCTGTAAAAGAAGCTGGTCTTGAAAGCTTAGAAGATGGTCAAGAGATCACATTCGAAATGATCTCTGGTCCAGATGGTCGCGAAATGGCGGGCAATTTAAGCGTGGGGTAATCCGCGCTTAAATCCGAATATATTAATTACGTCTTTTAACAGGGCGCTTCTTTCTTGCACCCTTATGAATGGTACGCGACTTAGACGCCGCTGGTTTTGCTGTGCCTTCAGGTTCTTGCACATTATCCAATCCCAACTGATCGCGCAGAACTTTCATGCGTATCTCTTCAACATCACCCGGTTCCAATGTGTTCAATTGAAATGGGCCGTATGATGTGCGGATCAAACGGTTCACTGACAGATCAATACTGTTCATCGCGCGGCGAATTTCGCGGTTCTTACCTTCGCGCAATCCAACGGTCAGCCAAGCATTTGCCCCTTGCTGACGATCTAGTGCCACTTCCATACCTTGAAAACGCTCACCATCAACGGTGATGCCTTTGCGCAAGGGTTCCAGCAGTTCATCTGTTGGATAGCCCTTAACACGCACACGGTATTTGCGTACCCAACCCGTGGAAGGCAGTTCCAGCTTGCGTTTCAATTCGCCATCATTTGTCAGCAACAACAAACCTTCAGAGTTCAAATCCAAACGTCCAACGGTCATCACACGTGGCATACCTTCGGGCAGTTTATCGAATATCGTTTCACGGCCTTTTTCATCACGCGCAGATGTCACCAAGCCATTTGGCTTATAATACCGCCAAACACGCAGCTTATCAGGGGCACCGATTGGTTTGCCATCAACGGTAATCAAATCCGCTTCGGATACTTTCACCGCTGGCGTATCAAGCTTTTTGCCATTCAGGGTCACACGGCCAGCCGCGATCATACGTTCAACATCGCGGCGCGACGCAACACCTGCACGGGCTAGGAATTTGGCGATACGGTCGCCTTCTTTGGGTAATTCATTGGACATGTGGGGGCAGTACACCTGATCGTTGGGTTTGTCCAATGCTTCAATTGGACTTCGGGGTTGATTATGGCGTGTATTCCAAGCAGATAGAGGTATGACCCAATTCACTAGTTATATGGACATTGCAATAGAAGAGGCTGAACGCGCTGCGGCACGGGGCGAAGTGCCTGTGGGGGCGGTGATAGTATCGAAAGCGGGTGATGTGATTGCACGCGCTGGAAACAGAACGCGCGAGATTAATGATCCAACAGCTCATGCAGAGATTCTGGCAATCCGATCGGCGTGTAAGGCTTTGGGACAGGAACGTTTAACGGGATGTGATTTATACGTGACCTTAGAGCCCTGTCCGATGTGCGCTGCCGCCATATCCAACGCCCGCTTGGCACGGCTGTACTACGGGGCATCTGATCCGAAATCAGGTGGTGTGGCGCAGGGTGCAAAAGTGTTTAGCCATGCACAATGCCATCATGCGCCAGAGGTTTATGATGGCATTGCTGAGGCGGAATGTGCTGAGGTTTTGACGGTGTTTTTTGAAGGGTTGCGGGGTTAAATAAGAGAATGGATAAGAAACCGCTTTATAGGTTAGGTGAAAAACATACTCCCCCACCTAAAAGAAACGATGAAGAAATGTTTAATGGGAAAATCTTAAACCTCATTCTAGATGGTGGTGAATATTATCTTGAGTGTGATGTAGGGAGCTTTGTGTCTAAGTTTATTAAGTACAGGATAACTCAGAAAGAGTTTGAAGCTGTAAGGCATGGTGAAATCGAAGAGCGTGATTTGTTACATAAGTACTGGCCTGGCAATAGTTAGCTAGCGTAGGGCGGGCTTTAGCCACGTGTTGCCCACACCAAATGATGAGCTGAAGCTCACCCTATGTGATGATTATCATCTGTTTATATATGTAAGTTATAAAAGGTGGCGCCACCTATAGTGTTTCGAGTTTGTTGAAACGCCATTCCCTGCCTCTCGCTTTCGCTCGAACGGGAATAGCGTTACACAATGATTTAAATATAAATCAAAACGCTATAGGTGGTTTTCGCATTTGACGCTGTTACCCGCCCTTTGAAAACCCATGAACCACTTTTTGTCGACGGGGATGTTATACCCCCAAAAGGGTTATGGAATTGTTAGCTATGCGTACGCTGTTGCGTCAGATATGGATATTTTGACCATAAAGAAGGCAAGGGCGCGATATTCTTGCAAAGCTGGCTTGCGATTGCTGGGTTGGAGCGGTAAAGCTTGCCGCGATATATCAAAATGAACAAGGCGGCGTAAGCAATGTCGATCGATAAAGATACAGCAAGACGTGTGGCGCATTTGGCGCGTATTCGGGTTGAAGAGGACCAGTTGGACAATCTCGCAAGTGAATTGTCAGGCATCCTTGGTTTTATGGAGCAATTGGCTGAGGTCGATGTGGACGGTGTAGAGCCTATGACATCTGTCACACCGATGGCATTGAAGCGTCGTGATGACGTTGTGACAGACGGCAATAAACAAGAACAGATTTTGAAGAATGCACCGGATGCCCGTGAAGGGTTTTTTGCTGTGCCAAAAGTGGTGGAATAAGCGATATGGGTGATTTTTCTAAACTAACGATTGCCGATGCCCGCGATAAAATGCGCGCAGGGGATGTGACGTCTACGGAGCTGACACAGCATTTTATTGATGCGATTGATGCGGCAGATACGCTGAATGCCTATTGTGCGAAAACACCAGAGATTGCTTTGGAGCAAGCGGCCGCTGCGGATAAACGCATTGCGGCAGGGGATGCGCCAGATATGTGCGGTATTCCGTTGGGTATCAAAGATTTGTTTTGCACCAAAGGTGTGGCGTCACAAGCAGCATCAAACATCCTTGGTGGATTTAAGCCAGAGTATGAAAGCACGATTACCACACAGTTGTGGAATTCTGGTGCTGTTATGCTGGGTAAACTCAACATGGATGAGTTCGCGATGGGATCATCCAATGAAACATCTGCTTATGGTCCTGTAATAAGCCCTTGGCAACGCGAAGGATCGAATACGCCTTTGACACCAGGTGGATCATCTGGTGGGTCTGCGGCGGCTGTTGCCGCTGATTTATGTATGGCTGCGACTGGTACGGATACGGGTGGCTCTATTCGTCAACCTGCGGCGTTTACGGGTATTGTTGGTGTGAAACCAACATATGGCCGTTGTTCGCGCTGGGGTGTTGTGGCCTTTGCATCATCATTGGATCAAGCTGGGCCGATGACGAAAACAGTGCGCGACAGTGCGATTATGTTGGAGGCCATGTGTGGTCACGACCCGAAAGACAGCACCAGCGCAGATTTGGCTGTGCCAAACTTTGAGGCTATGCTGACAGGTGACATTAAAGGCAAGAAAATCGGTATTCCGAAAGAATATCGATTGGACGGTATGCCAGATGAGATTGAAAAGCTGTGGGCTGAAGGCGCTGAAATGCTGAAAGCGGCGGGCGCGGAGATCGTGGATGTGTCTTTGCCACACACGAAATATGCATTGCCTACTTATTATGTTTTGGCTCCAGCGGAAGCCTCTTCAAACCTTGCCCGTTATGATGGTGTAAGGTTTGGCCACCGTGCTGAAGTTGCGGCTGATGAATACATTAATGAAATGTATCAGCATGCAGGTGATAAAAGTGATAAGAAGATTAAATTACAAGCAATTGACCGCATGTACCTTGCAACGCGCGCGGAAGGTTTTGGTCCTGAAGTACAACGCCGTGTGATGATTGGGACATATGTTTTATCAGCTGGCTTCTATGATGCTTATTACCGTAAGGCGCAACGTGTACGCACATTGATCAAGAAAGACTTTGACGATGTGTTTGCGGCAGGTGTGGATGCTATTTTGACACCAGCAACGCCGTCAGCAGCATTTGGGTTAGGTGAAATGGCAGATGCTGATCCGATTAAGATGTATCTGAATGACGTGTTCACTGTGACGGTAAACTTGGCTGGTTTGCCTGGTGTTGCGGTTCCAACAGGGTTGGATAGTCAGAATTTACCACTTGGTTTGCAGCTTATTGGGCGTCCTTGGGAAGAGGGTGATATGCTGAATATCGCCTATCAGCTGGAGCAATCTGCAGGTTTTTCTTCCAAACCGCAAAAGTGGTGGTAAAACAGCCTAAACAAATTAGGTGAATTTACGATGCGGTATTTAGTGACGACTTCTGTTTTGGTGGCTTTTTTGGGTGCTTGCGCACCCGTGCAGCCTGATGATGCTGAATTTGCAGGGGGAACGGCAGTAAGGCCTGCGACTGGAACTGCTGCTCCTGTACCAGAAACGATTAAGCCTGTTGATATTGATGCATCTTCTGGGGCAACACCTGAGCCAGGCACACCAGCAACCGTTAATGAGACAATCACAGTAGACTTGACTGATGGTGCTGCAAAAACTGCGGAAAAAAAACCCGTTATCTTACCAGAAGGTGACGGATCTATTTCCAATTCACAAGATTTTACAGTCGTAACATCGAAAGAGACGATTGAATCAGATGCTGCCAAGCTGGAAGCACTGAAAAGCCAATATAAGGTTGTTCAGCCAGGTGCTGCGCCAAGACGTTCGTCTGATGTGAATCTTGCAGAGTTTGCTTTGGCTCAAACAAACCCTGTTGGCCAAAAGGCGTATTCCCGTTTTGGAATTGCTGGTGGACGTAAAGCGGAACGTAAATGTGCAGCTTACACGACGGCAGATGATGCTCAGGCAGATTTCTTGCAACGCGGTGGCCCACAAAAAGATGGTATTGGTCTGGATCCTGATGGTGATGGCTATGCATGTTCATGGTCACCTGCGACCTATAAGGCGCTGCTTGGATTGCAATAAATGACGGGTGATCTTCCCGATTATTCCAAAAAGCGTTCACCGAATTGTGGGCAACGGCGGCATCATCTATCCCCTGACATGGTGGTCATCCATTATACTGCTATGCAGGCTGCCGAAGCTGCGGTTGATCGTTTGTGTGATCCTGCCGCAGAGGTTTCTGCGCATTATGTAATTGCCGAAGATGGGCGTGTGTTTCCCTTAGTCTCTGAAGATATGCGCGCTTGGCATGCTGGTGCAGGACAATGGGGGCACGTTAAGGATGTGAATTCGCACTCTATTGGTATTGAATTGGCGAATGTTGGGCCAGATGGTGCTTGCCCTGAATTCCCAGAAGCACAGATGTTGGTGCTGGAACGCTTATTGGGTGATATTCTGCGCCGTAGGAAGATGATAACACCAGAACGTGTTATTGGGCATTCTGATATGGCCCCTGGACGTAAGGTTGACCCTGGCCCTTATTTTGATTGGAAACGCTTAGCCGATAAAGGTCTGTCGATTTGGGCCAATTATGAACATCAAAGTACGGATTGGACTTTGTTTAAAGAGGCAGCACAAGTGTTTGGGTATCGTCCGCCAGAGCAAGATGATTTTGGATGGCAGTGTGTGTTAGAAGCGTTTCGATTGCGGTTTCGCTCGCATATAGATCTGAATGCACCGCTTGATGGAACGGATGTGGGAACCCTTCAAAAACTGGCAGATGAATGGCCATGTGCCGTCGTTGATCTGGGGCACAAGAAAGAGCTATTTTAAAGCTCTTTAATATTTATGTGTCAATTACTTCAAACTTCTGATCCATTTTATATGGGAAAAGATTTGGATCCATCGGAGCGCTTTCATTCACATAGCTTTGGAAATGAACGGCACAATTAATCCCATCCGACATTATGACGGCATATTGAGCGGGAGCTTCATAACATTCTTGTTGTCCTGTCCGACCTCTCAGAAAGGGTTCCACGCTGTGTTGGTTCCCAGCAATCGTTGTACAAGGATAGCCACCCCAACTACCTGCTGTTGTAATATGACAATGGCCTGCGAGAATTTGAATTATATCAGCACCACTTTCATGTAGAACTTTTAGAAGTTTTTCAGGTTCTGCTAAGCGGTAGGTATCTACGGGCATTTGTAATGCGCAAGGATTATGGTGTAATATAATAATAACTTTTAGTTTTAACGATTTCGCTTCGGCTAAGCGCTCTGCTATCCAAGATAATCGTTTTCCACAAAAACCACCACGCAACTCACCAGGTTCTGAGCTGTCTAGCATAAGAATGCGATGCCCTTTTATGTCGTCATAACCTTCTACAAATCGATTTTCATCAACCATAGGGTTTTTTGCATGCTTTAAATAAACGTTTCTATCATCATGATTTCCCAACATAACACGTTGTGGCAGGTTATTACCTGCTCGTATCTCGTCGAATAACTCATATGCAGCTACGTCTGATTTTTCAGTTAAGTCGCCAGCAAAGACACATAGATCGGCATCGTTATGAAGTTTGTTAACGCTTTGTATCGCAGCCTGAAAACGCGGTGCTGTATCTAGGCCGCGCTTTACCTCTCCTTTTGGTAAAAGGTGAATATCGCTCATCATAACGAGCTTTAAGAGACGGTTTGCGTAAATGTCCAAAATAATAATCCTAGTTATTTGAATAGTGAGATCGCAGGTTGAATAGCGCAGTGATGTCAAAGTAATAATATAAGCAATTTATAACTGTATTTATTGCGATTTAAACCCATTGATTGTAATTAATGTCGAAGGCAAACATGGGCCACGATATAACAGGGCGAGGTTGTGAAAAGTAATATTCATCCAAGATTAAAGTCTATTTATAAACTACAAGGTATTTTGGTGCAGCTTGGCTGGCTCTGCTTGGTGGCATCTTTGTTTTTTTATTCCCCGATCGTTTTGGCGAATGCGATCATTTTGATCTTATGCTGTCTTTATACATATCTGGTTTTGTTTGGGAGACGCTTCGACCTGCAAAAAGAGCCGTTCAGCGTGAAAAGTTTTTTCACATTAGATGGTGTTTTGAAGATGCTGAAAAGCACACGTATGGCCTTTACCGCTTGGACGCATATTTTAGTGTTCGATCTATTCGCCGCATGGGTCATTGTCGTTGATCTTCATTCACGTGACTTACATGGTTTAATCGGGTTGCCGTTCCTACTTTTAACAATGATGTTTGGGCCAATGGGTTTGCTTGCTTATGTTGTGGTTCGAATGATTATGACCGGTAATTTCGTAGACATTGGATTTTGGTGATAATCTTGCATCTGTTGACCTGATGTGTCCTTACCTTTAAACGCGCGGTTGCGGATGGCTGGATGATCGCACGTTTATGCGTGAGGAAAGTCCGGACTTCATAAAGCAAAGGCGGCGGGTAATGCCCGCCCGGGGCAACCCGAGGGAAAGCGCAACAGAGAACAGACCGCCTAGTTTGACTGGGTAAGGGTGAAACGGTGGGGTAAGAGCCCACCACGGTGGTGGTAACATCACTGGTATGGCAAGCCCCGCCTGAAGCAAAACCAAGTAGGAACCGCGTGGCCCGTAAGGGTCGGGGTCGCTTTAGCCCCAGCAGGCTCGGGTGGTTGCAAGAGCGTTTCGGCAACGGAACGCCCAGATGAATGGTCATCGAGGGGTGTAAACCCTGAACAAAATCCGGCTTATAGGCCATCCGCATATTCTCAAGATTATACATCAAATATTAGCGCCAAGTTGTGATGCAAGTCTTGGAAAAAAGTGTTTCTAATGAAACCTCCAACGTATTTAATTCCCGCTGCAATTCTAGGTTAATGAATCATTAAAGTGACAAAACCTGAATTAAGCTTAAATATAGGGCACCTTTACCCTATTGTATTTATTGGGTTTTTATTCTGTTGTTACGGTAACAAACGCTTTGTTACGTAGAAATTATACAAAAACGTCACCATTTAGAGCTCATCGATACAGCCAGTTATAGATTTCTCAGACTATTTGATCTGAAAGTAACTCGTAATCGTTTCGATGGACATTTGTAAATATTAACTTGGTTAGAGGTTAGGTAATTCCGATGACACTGAATATTGATACATCAGACGCAGCAGTCACGTTGTCTGGGTTCGTAAAATGGTACGATGGCGCAAAAGGTTTTGGGTTTGTCACCGTCGAAGATATAAATGCAGACGTATTATTGTCTGAAAATGTTTTGCATAACTTTGGACAGAGTTCGATTGTTTCAGACAGTTTTGTCGAATTTACTGCGCGTGCAACGAAGCGTGGTATGCAAGTCATAGATATACTGTCGATTACAGGGCCAGCAATGGACCAAAGTATTATACGCATCATAGGCGAACCAACGGCGCCGCTGGTTGCAGGGCGGGTTAAATGGTTTGACCAATCTAAAGGTTTTGGATTTGCAAATGAGTTTGGCAATACACGTGATGTTTTTGTTCACATAGAGATATTGCGCCAATGTGGTTTGGCGACTTTGGAGGCATCTGAAGCGATTGCTATGCGTATTCAAAATGGTAAAGATGGTTTGATGGCGTCAGAAGTGCACGCATGGAACTATGCTGTAAACCGCGTTTGATTATTCATATAGTGCCGCGGCAAGGTCGCGGTACATATCTATAAGTGGACCAGCATTTGCATCTTCAGCGCATCTTCGAGGCATTGTTACATTTGCAAAATGTCTGGCATCTAGGTTTGGCCAGTTTTGTTTCTGGGATGCGAAGAGAGTCTTCGCGCCCTCTAAGTCGCCCAACTGGTTCATAATCACAGCCATACGGGCAATTGTATCCGGTGTTTGGAATATCTGGTGTGTGCGTTGCTCTGTTATCAGCGCTTGTTCTAATTCGCCCCTATTCAAGTGAAGCATAGTCAACCAAGTTAGCGTAACCCAACGGACAGGGTTTTCAGGGGACAGTGACGCATCATGTGCTTTTGTTGTTTCAATCACACTCAGCGGGGCAGGGCTGCAAGTATAGGGCATAACTTCTATAAGCATTTTTGCCATTGTGTGGCTTGGATCCAACTCCACGACGCGTTCCATGGACATTGTTGCCTTTTTTATACGACCGACATGCCATTGATAAATGCCTAGGTTAAAAAACACATCAGCATCATGGGGCGCGGTTTCCATAGCCTTTTGAGCATGATAAGCCGCTTCATCTAAAGCCTTAGCTGAATCTGAAGGAGGGTCGACTGAGGCAAGGTAAGCCAATTTGTCAGCTAAGACAGAATGCGCTTGGCCGAAATCTGGTTGTAATTGCAGAGCAAAACGTGCCAAATCCACACGCTCTTTTTCCCACTCTAAAGTGCTTTTTGCTTCACCGGGTATCCATGTCGCGATCAAGTACAGCTCCCATGGGGATAATCCTTTGGGGTCTTCGCCTGCTAAGATACGGCGTGATGCATTATACAGTTGTGTGCGTAATTCGCCTGCAACTTTTTGCAGAAGAACGTCTTGGTCTGCGTCTGTTACATTCGGATGATGGAATGTTTGCGCCCATATTACGATTTTAGTTTTCTGATCAAGCAATTCAACTACAATATGGAGGGTGTCTGAGCTTTCGCGGACATATCCATCAATAATGACGCCATTTTTTGCTACCCCCGTTAAGGTGGCTTGGTCGTCATCCAAGCCAATGACAGCTAAAGATTTGTTGCGTGTAAGAATGACAGCTAAGTCTTCTGATAGGCTTTCGGCGATGAAATTTATGTCAGAGTTTGGAGAAAGGCTTGTGAACTTACGGATGGATACAGAAATCCGCGGGTCTTTACCATGGGCTTCAGAGTTTGAAGTATGTGGTGATGATGGTGAGATAGTTTTAGTGGGGTTGTATATGAATAATAGTAATACAGCAGAAACCGTAACGCCGAGAAGTAGCAGCATATCCTGTTTAATACTGCGTTTGCGTTTTTCACTTTTATTTATTTTTCTTGGTGCTGTCTTTTTTGATTGTTCCGAGATAATAGGGCGATAACTACCTGTTGGTATCTCAATATGTAGCAAGTTGTTTTTAGTGTTTGTTGAATAGAATTTTTTCAGTGCTTCGCGCAAACGACCCATTTCAACACGTACTGCATTATTGGTAGAAGGATCAAAACTTTCATCTTTGCCTAGAATGTCAACACCAATAGAATACGCTTTGATACGTTCGCCGCGGCCTTCAAGTTCTTCATTAATAAGGTATTCAAGCAAGCGGAATTTACGATCACTGACACCAAGGGATCCACTGTCCCTCATTTTGTTCAGTAAAATAACACTCTTACTCTTAAATTCCGCTAGCCGTGTGGGCTGTGACAACGAACGCTCCTAGAACATGCACTCATACAAATTAACTCTACAGAATTCTTACGATGTATACATAACCCAATGCGGTGTTTTTATACATACCAAAAATCATGGGAGATTGTCGCGGCAGATACATTGATGTAAAATTTACGTTACTATAACTTTAATGTTTCTGCTCAGCTTAACACTCGCAGCGCAAAGCAGAATGTGAAGATTCCGGAACATTAAAAGGAGAGTTTCGCAGGAATGGTGCTGATATGTTTATTCAACAAGGCACCTATAATGACTTTTATAATGGAATAGTGGAGTTTGTTGAGAATGATTATGTTCTACCAGATTAAACATTCTCAGCTAATTTGTAAGTATCATCAAAGACGCCAAATTTGCCCAGGGGCCATAGCTATGAACCGATCTGGGTCTATGGTATTTTCCTCTAAAGCTTTCGCTAATGCGTTTTTTGGCGCTTCGATGGCTTCGTTGGTTAATTGAAACGTACCCCAATGATGCCCAATGGCATGTTTGGTGTTACAAAGCTTAAAGCCTTCGACAGCTTCTGATGGGTTTTGATGTTGGTTTTTCATGAACCAACGTGGTTCATAGGCGCCTACGGGGGTGATCGTTAAATCAAAGCTGCCGTGTTTTTCAGCGACCGCTTTGTAATTGATGCCACTGTGAAAACCCGTATCGCCGATGTGATAGATACGCCGCGTTGGGGTTTCTATGACGAAAGCTGACCAAAGCGCCATGCGGCGGTCTTTGGTGCCGCGTGCGGACCAGTGGTGGCAGGGTTCGAAATGTATTTTTGTGTCAGAAATCTCGACTATATCGCCCCAATCCCCGACTTCGATATTGGCATTGTGTACGCTGCCTTTGATGATTGTATCGTTGCCAAGGGGGGTGATGATTTTGGGGTCGTCGCGTTTGACTAGTTTTTCTAGGGTTAGCAAATCCAAGTGGTCGTAGTGATTGTGTGTCACTAAGATGATATCGATTTTTGGCAGGTCGTTAAATGGAACACCTGGTGGGTTGTGGCGTTTGGGGCCTGCGAATTGAAACGGGCTGGCGCGTTTTGAATAGACAGGGTCTGTGATGATGTTCAAGCCGTTCGTTTGGATCAATAGGGTCGCGTGACCAACCATTGTGACCTGTATGTTTTTGCCTTCGACTTTGTCTTCTGGCTTTGTGCCTGCATATGGGCTGGGATAGACATCAGGCCATTCAGCGCGCTCTTCTTGGAATTGCCATTTCAAAAGATTTGCAAATGAACTGGGGGGCGCGCCGTCAGGATTGAAAAAGGACAGGCCGTTGTAATGATCTGATACGGGACCCGTGTAATATGGGTTGGTGCTGCGTTTATATTTAGACCAGCCCATGCCACCTACAAGGGCGGTTAATGTTCCTGCTCCAAACCATTTCAAAAATCTTCGACGTTTCATTCTGTCTTGTCCGTATTCTTTGCTCTTATACGAGCTTAACAGGATTTGGGATCACATGGGATGCCTATAGCGCGCTTTTGATTCTTTATATTTCCGACTCATTTTTCCCTAGTCTGGGAACGATTTTCATTGGAAAAGTGAATGAAAACATGATGTTCACTTTATGTTCTTACTCGTTGTGAAAAAATATGGTATTTTATGGGAAATAATTTCTTTCTTTAAGTTGTACTACATGTTGTGTCTTTTTTTATCTTTTCTACTAGGTTGTCCAAAAAAATCCCTTTTTTAATGGTTTTGAAACTATATATTGAGTTCTGTGGCATGCAATTCCCATATATTACCTACAAAAAACTATTGATTTCCATATATTCCCATAGCATAAATAACCCACAAGATGAGGTGAGGGATAAAAAAGGGCATCAAGACCCTAAGAAAACCCAAACAGGTTTCATACAGGCACCCACCACATCCAATGAAAGATCCGACGTGGGTTGCGAGCAGACACCCCCCCAAGGTGGCACCATAGTTGGACATCCCATTAGGGACAGGGCGGCGGATTGAACAGTGGCAGCAGTTCAATCCGTCGTTTCATTTTAGGCCTAAGTTTTGGGTCGACGTAATTAAGGAGGCCTTTGTGGCACGACGTTTTAGAGGTGAAAGCACCCACAAGGTGGATGCTAAGGGACGGGTATCAATTCCCGCCGCCTTTAGACGTGTCTTAGAAGAAGGTGATCCTGACTGGACTGACGGTCTGTTTCCAAATCTTGTTCTTGTATATGGCGGCAAAAGCCGTGACTTCGTTGAGGGTTATACAATGGACAGCATGGAAGAGGTCGACGAAAAGATTGCACAATTGCCACGCGGGTCAAAGCAGCGCCGTATGTTAGAGCATATGTTTTCAGGACAATCCCAACAAATCCAAATCGACCCAACAGGCCGCTTGGTTTTGACACAAAAAATCCGTGATAAAATTGGCATTAGTAACGAAGCTTTCTTTATTGCGGCAGGCGATACGTTCCAGATTTGGGAGCCATCGGCCTATGACGCACATGCTACGCGTATGGATGAATGGTTTGATGAAGATGAGGATGATTTCGATCCTTTGGCTTTATTAGACATGGCATCAACGGGGGAATAAAGATGGCGCAGGCGCTGGATACATCCCCGTCTTCCCCGCATATTCCTGTTTTACTGGATCCTATTCTAGAGGCTGTTTCCCCTGTGCAGGGTCGATGGCTGGATGGTACTTTTGGTGCTGGTGGTTATACACGTGCATTTTTGGATGCAGGGGCGGCAACAGTTTATGCGATTGATCGTGATCCAGAGGTGTTTGAAAGGGCTAAAGTATGGTCTGGCGATTATGGCGATCGTTTGGTTTTGATTTCTGGCACTTTTGGTAATTTGGATAAATTGGCTGATGAGGCTGGTGCCACGCCTTTGGATGGTGTGGTCTTGGATATAGGCGTGTCCTCGATGCAGTTGGACCAAGCTGAACGTGGGTTTTCATTTATCCAAGATGGGCCACTGGATATGCGGATGTCCCAAGATGGAATGACAGCAGCGGATATTGTAAATGCGGCAGATGAAGCGGTATTGGCGGATATCCTTTATTTATATGGTGAAGAGCGGGCGTCACGCCGTATTGCGCGACGTATTGTTGAGGCACGTAAGACGACAGAATTTACAACGACAAAGCAATTGGCAGACGTGGTTGAAGGGGCTTTGCCACGTTCTAAACCAGGTCAAGCGCATCCGGCGACGCGGTCTTTTCAGGCGTTACGTATTGCCGTGAATGATGAGTTGGGTGAGTTGGTGCGCGGACTTGTGGCCGCTGAGGCTGCTTTAGGTGAGGGTGGTTTATTGGCTGTGGTCACGTTCCATTCTTTGGAAGATCGCATTGTGAAGCGGTTTATTCAGGCACGCAGTGAACAGGCGCGTACGAACCGTTATGCGCCTGAGGCGAAAGCCACTGAATCGCAATTTGAAAAAGTTTCACGCCGCGCCATTGGACCAAGTGATGAAGAATTAGAGCAAAACCCACGTTCACGATCTGCAAAACTGCGTGTGGCGCGGCGCACGGCTGCTCCTGCGGGGGATGTGGATGCGAAATCTATTGGACTTCCTATGTTTGATTTAACGAGGCTAAATTAATGCGTACTCTGTTTTATATTGTGTGTTCAGCTTTCATCATCGGATTGGCCTATTGGGCCTATAAAGAGAATTATAAAACGCAAACGGCTTTGCGTGAAGTCAAGGAGTTGCAGCAACAGATTGCAAAACAAAAAGAAGCGATTGCTGTATTGAATGCAGAATGGGCGTATCTGAACCGTCCTGATCGTTTGCGCGATTTGGTTGATTTGAATTTTGAAGCTTTGCGTTTGATCCCACTTTTGCCAAGCCATTTTGGCGATAGTGAAATGGTTGGGTACCCTGTGCATAAACAATTGCAAGTGACTGAAACTATATCCATTCAATCTCAACAGGAGAGTGCACAATGATCCGTACACCCCTTCGTCCTTTGGCCCGTGTGATCAGTGCACGTGAAAACGGTGAAAACCCTGATGTGATCGAAGCAGAGGAGCGTGTGAAACGTAATCAGGTTATAAACCAGAAAATCCGCAAACGTGCTGAGCATCGTTTGACGATGTTGGGTTTGGCATTTTTCATTGGGTTTGGGGCCATTGCAGGCAAGATGGGCATGTTGGCTGTAAGCGAACCGATGGAGCCGCGATTGGCAGTGGCAAATACGGGTATTCATTCTCAACGTGCTGATATTGTTGATAGAAATGGTTCTGTTTTGGCAACAAACCTTGTGACAACATCACTTTATGCACAACCGCATATGATGATTGAGCCTGTTAAAGCGGCTGATAAGTTGGCTAAGATTTTCCCTGATATTAATCATGATAAACTGCTTAAACAATTCACGGGTAAGCGGAAATTCGTTTGGGTGCGTAAAAAAGTAAGTCCTGAGCAGAAGCAACTGGTGCATGATATTGGCGAACCAGGATTGTTGTTTGGCCCGCGTGAGATGCGCTTGTATCCGAATGGCAAATTAGCGGCCCATATCTTAGGTGGTGCTGGTTTCGGTAAAGAGGATGTACGTGCCGCTGAATTGATCGGTGTGGCGGGTGTTGAGAAGTTCTTTGATGAACGTATGCGCGACCCTGCACAAGTGGATACGCCTTTGAAGCTGTCGATTGACCTGACAGCCCAAGCAACCATGCGCCGTGTCGTTGAAGGTGGTATGAAGATTATGAATGCCAAAGGTGCTGCAGCCGTATTGATGGATGTGCATACGGGCGAGATTGTGTCGATGGTGTCTTTGCCAGACTTTGATCCGAATGATCGCCCGGCACCTTTGTTAGAAGGTGACCCATCTGACAGCCCTTTGTTTAATCGTGCTGCCCAAGGTGTGTATGAACTTGGTTCTACATTTAAGTTGTTTGCGGCGGCAGTATCTTTAGACAATAACCTGGCTAACGAAGATACTATGATTAACACTAAAGGCCCTATTCGTTGGGGTAAGTTCAAAATCCGTGATTTCCACAACTATGGTAATCAATTGAGCGTGAAGGATGTGATCGTGAAGTCATCCAACATCGGCACTGCGCGTATGGCACAAGCGGCTGGTACGAATGCTCAGAAGAAAATTTTGGATGATCTTGGGTTCTTTGCTCCTGTGCCAGTAGAGATCAGTGAAGCCAAACGCACGAAGCCTTTGTTGCCTGCTAAGTGGTCTGATTTGTCCACTATGACGATTTCATATGGTCACGGCATTGCTGCAACGCCTCTACATTTGGCAACGGCCTATGCCACGCTTGCGAATGGTGGGTATAAGGTAAAGCCGACTTTATTGAAGTCAGATGTGTCAACTTTGCATGGAGATCAGGTTCTTAAGAAAACCACGTCTGACAGTTTGATGCGCATGTTGCGCGCTGTTGTGACGGAAGGCACCGCAAGTTTTGGTGAAGTGGATGGATATCACGTGGGTGGTAAAACAGGATCTGCGGATAAACCAAAGCCAAATGGTGGTTACTATGATGATAAGGTGATTGCGACCTTTGCATCAGCTTTCCCAACGCATGATCCGAAATATGTTTTGGTTTTAACTTTGGATGAACCCTCGATTGAGGCTGCGGGCGAAGAGCGCCGCACAGCAGGTTGGACAGCCGTTCCCGTAGCGGCAGAGTTGATTACGCGTGTAGCCCCTGTTTTGAATATGCGACCAGAGCTTGCAGGTAGTGGTCAAGTTGAATACACGCAGGCAAAACACCAATAAGGATAGCCTTATGCCGCAAGATAATTCGCTAACAAAGACGCTTTCAGAGCTTGGTCTTGGATCATCGCAGGATGTTGGCGATGTGGCGATTTCTGGGATTTGCGTGGACAGTCGCAACACCAAAGTGGGCGATCTGTTTGCGGCGATGCCAGGGGCGACTGTGCACGGCGGAGAGTTTATTCAATACGCAGTGCGTATGGGGGCGGCAGCGGTTTTAACAGATTCTGAAGGTTTAGAAATTGCAAAAAGCGATATGGGGGATTTGATGATCCCGTTTATTGTTGCGGATGATCCACGTTTGGTGTTGTCAAAAGCCGCGGCGCGGTTTTATGGGGTGCAACCTGCGACGATGACGGCTGTGACGGGGACCAATGGTAAGACATCGGTTGCGAATTTTATCCGTCAGATATGGGAGTTGCTTGGTAAAGAAGCGGTAAACTTTGGCACGGCTGGGGTTGAGGGCGCTTATACGCAAAGTCTGAACCATACGACACCAGAACCGATTACATTACATCGTTTGTTGGCGAAGCTGAAAAATAGTGGCATTACGCATGCCGCAATGGAAGCATCCAGTCATGGATTAGAACAACGCCGTTTGGATGGCGTGTATTTGACAGTTGGTGGGTTTACGAATTTTACCCAAGATCATTTGGATTATCATAAGACGTTTGAAGAGTATTTTGCAGCTAAGGCTGGTTTGTTCTCACGTGTATTACCACCAGAAGGGTCAGCAGTGATCAACACGCTTGATCCGAAAGGGGCTGAGTTGGTGGAGATTGCGCAATCGCGTGGGCAAGACGTTATCACGATTGGTCATGATGATGCGGATATTCAAATCCTGAACACGCGCTGCGATGGAACTGGCCAAGATGTGCGATTTTCTTGGCGCGGTGATATTCACACAGTGCGTTTATCATTGATCGGTGCCTTTCAGGCAGAGAATGTTTTGCTTGCCGCTGGTATGGTGATTGCTGCTGGTGCGCAACCTGCTGAAGTGTTTGGAACGCTGCCGAACTTGCAAACTGTTTCGGGTCGTATGCAGTTGGCTGCGACGCGTAATAATGGGGCGAATGTCTTTGTGGATTATGCCCATACGCCTGATGCACTGGAGACGGCGTTGAAAGCTTTACGCCCGCATGTGTTGGGACGGATCATTGTAGTGTTTGGCGCTGGTGGTGATCGTGATAAGGGCAAACGTCCGTTGATGGGCAAAGCTGCCTTGGATCATGCGGATGTACTCTATGTGACGGATGATAACCCACGCTCTGAGGAGCCAGAGGATATCCGTGCGGATATTATGGTGACCTGTCCGAACGCACATGAAATCGGCGATCGCGCCGCTGCGATTTTGGCAGGTGTTGATGCATTGCAAACTGGGGATGCTTTGTTGATTGCAGGTAAGGGGCATGAAACGGGACAAACGATCAAGGATCGGATTTTGCCGTTTAACGATGTGGAACAGGCCAGCATGTCTGTATCTGCTTTGGATGGAATGGGCGCATGAGTGCACTTTGGACATGGGATGAAGCTACCGCTGCAACTGGTGGCATGTGCACGACCTATTGGTCAGCGACAGGTGTATCGATTGACACGCGGACGTTGGAAAAGGGTGATTTGTTCGTAGCGCTAGCAGATGTGCGTGATGGGCATGATTTTGTCTCACAAGCTTTGGAAAAAGGGGCGGCAGCTGCTTTGGTTACGCATGTACCAGAGGGTGTTTCTGTAGAGGCACCTTTGTTGATGGTACCCGATGTTTTGAAAGCGCTTGAAGATTTGGGGCGTTATGCGCGCAAACGTATCGATGGCAAAGTTATTGGTGTGACGGGGTCTGTTGGAAAGACTGGCACCAAAGAGATGTTGCGTACGGCTTTAACAGGGCAAGGTAATGTTCATGCGGCAGAAAAAAGTTACAACAATCATTGGGGTGTACCGCTGACATTGGCGCGGATGCCGCGTGATACGGATTTTGCGGTGATTGAAATTGGGATGAACCATCCTGGTGAGATCACACCGCTTTCACAAATGGCTGATTTGGATGTGGCTTTGATCACAACGGTTGCCGCTGTGCATTTGGCATCGTTTTCTGGAGTTGAAGAAATTGCCCATGCCAAAGCAGAGATTTTTGATGGGCTTAAGGGAAATGGTACAGCGATTTTGAATGCTGATATCGAAACTTTGCCAATTTTGTTGAATGCTGCAAAAAAAGTGACATCGAGTATTATGAAATTTGGCGCAACGGATGGCGCTGACTTTAAGATGACTGGAGCTTATGTTTCTGACACTTCAACCAAGGTCATTTTTGATTTGTTGGGTCAGAAGATTGAGTACACTCTTGCGGCACCTGGTGTCCATTTGGCAATGAATTCATTGGCAGTTTTGGCGGCTTGTGATGCTGTGCTTGATGATTTGAATGACAGTATAAAAAATCTGTCTCAGTGGACGCCACCGTCTGGTCGCGGGGCACGTGAGCAGATTAAGATGGCTGATGGCGGGCAGATTGAATTGGTTGATGAGAGTTATAATGCCAATCCGACCTCTATGGCGGCAACTTTAGATGTTTTAAGCCACTCAGAGGCCAAGGGGCGCAAGATTGCGATTGTTGGGGATATGTTGGAATTGGGTCCGACAGAAATAGAGTTACACCGCGGTATCGCACAACTTGATGCCGTGGAGCGGGTTGATCAGTTCCATGCGGTGGGACCGATGATGAAGTCTTTTTTCGAAGATTTGCCAGCAGAGAAACGTGGCGTTTGGGTTGCGGGTTCGGATGAATTGGCCGCAGAGATCGCAAACCTGTTAGAGACTGGTGACACTGTGATGGTTAAGGGATCATTAGGAACCAAGCTTGCAAAGGTTGTAGACGCGATACGTAAAATCGGTGCATAAAGCGCGAAATTCAAGGGAAGCTAAAGCATGTTGTATTTTTTAAGCGAATTGTCAGATGGCGGTGATGCGTTCAATTTGTTCCGCTATATTACCTTTCGCGCAGGTGGTGCATTCTTTACTGCTTTGATCCTGAGCTTTATTTTTGGTCAACCGCTTATCAATTGGTTGAAGAAGAAACAAAAAAAAGGCCAACCTATCCGTGATGATGGGCCTGAGGGACATATCATTGCAAAGGCTGGCACGCCAACTATGGGCGGTGTTTTGATCCTTGGAACGTTGTTGATTTCCACACTTTTATGGGCGCGTAGTGACAATGCTTATGTCTGGATTGTGCTTTTGGTGACTGGTGGTTTTGGTCTTATTGGGTTTGTGGATGATTACTTAAAGGTGTCAAAGCAAACGGTTGCAGGGTTTTCGTCCAAGGCACGTTTGTTGATTGGTTTTGCGATTGCTTTGGTGGCTTCACTGGTTGCCAGTAATGCGCATCCACCTGAGTTATCATCGCAATTGGCTATGCCGTTTTTGAAAGATACCCTTATTTATCTTGGATTCTTGTACATTCCTTTCGCGATGTTTGTGATTGTTGGCGCGGCCAATTCCGTTAATTTGACAGATGGTTTAGATGGTTTGGCGATCATGCCTGTGATGATTGCGGCTGGTGCGCTGGGTGTGATTGCTTATGCTGTTGGGCGTGTGGATTTTACCGAATATCTAGATGTACACTATGTGCCGGGGACTGGTGAACTACTGGTGTTTACAGCGGCTTTAATTGGCGGCGGTTTGGGGTTCCTTTGGTATAATGCGCCTCCTGCGGCTGTGTTTATGGGTGACACAGGTTCGCTTGCTTTAGGTGGTGCGCTGGGTGCGATTGCGGTTTGTACAAAGCACGAGATCGTTTTGGGAATTGTCGGTGGCTTGTTTGTGGTCGAAGCTTTGTCTGTGATCATTCAGGTTTTATATTACAAACGGACTGGCAAACGCGTGTTCCTAATGGCGCCTATTCATCATCATTTTGAGAAAAAAGGATGGGCTGAATCCACTATTGTGATCCGTTTCTGGATCATTTCTTTGATCCTTGCCCTGATTGGCCTTGCCACGTTGAAAGTACGTTAATGATCCCTGTTCGCGGATATAATAAGCATAAGGTTGCTGTTCTTGGGCTGGGTCGCTCTGGCTTGTCTGCGGCGATTGCTTTGCGTGCTGGTGGGGCAATTCCTATTTGTTGGGATGATAATGAGGCCGCACGTGATAAGGCAGAGGCCGAAGGGTTGATTGTTGCGGATCTGAATAAAGATCGGTCATGGGAAGACGTGATTTCTTTGATCGTGTCACCTGGTATTCCGCATTTGTATCCTGAACCGAATAAGATCGTGCAAAAGGCATGGGAGCATGGTGTTGTCGTCGACAATGACATTGGTTTGTTTTTCCGCTCTTATGCTACACGTGATTGGGACCGCTTTGATGTGATGCCTAAGGTGGTTTGTGTGACAGGATCGAACGGGAAATCTACGACAACGGCTTTGATCGCCCATGTGCTAAAAGAAGCTGGGCGTAAGGTTCAGGTTGGTGGTAATATCGGTCGCGGCGTTTTGGATTTGGAACCTGCGCAAGACGGTGAAATTGTTGTTTTGGAACTGTCATCCTATCAAACAGATTTAGCGCGTGCTTTGGCGCCCGATATTGCGGTGTTTATGAACCTGTCCTCTGATCATTTAGATCGCCATGGTGGCATGGGCGGATATTTTGCAGCCAAACGGCGTTTGTTTGTGGAAGGTGGCCCTGAAAAATCCATCATCGGTGTAGATGAGTTTGAAGGGTGTTATTTAGCGAATGAATTACGCCAAGAAAGCCCAAGCGGTGATCCAGTAATTGCGATATCCTCTGGGCGCAAGTTGCAGGGCGACGGTTGGTCTGTTTTTGCGCGCAAAGGTTTTTTGGCAGAGTGGCGTAAGGGGCGTCAGGTTGGATCGATTGATCTGCGTGACATCAAAGGTTTGCCAGGGGCGCACAATCACCAGAATGCTTGTGCTGCTTATGCTGTGTGCCGGTCTTTGGCGATGGCACCAAAGGTGGTGGAGACTGGATTGCAATCCTATCCTGGATTGCCGCATCGGTGCCAGATTGTTGGTGAGAAAGATGGTGTGACATTTGTGAATGACAGTAAGGCCACCAATGCAGATGCTGCGGAAAAGGCTTTATTGGCGTTTAAGAATATCCACTGGATTGTGGGTGGTGAACCCAAAATAGGTGGTATTGCCAGCCTTGCGCCTTTGTTTGAACGTGTAAAAACGGCCTACCTGGTGGGTGAATCCGCGGATCAGTTTGCGGATCAGTTGGGTGATACGGTTGCTGAAAAGTCTGGCACGATTGAGGCGGCTGTCAAAGCAGCTGTTCAAAATGCTAAAGCGGGTGATGTTGTGCTGTTAGCACCAGCATGTGCCAGTTTTGATCAGTTTGGCAGCTTTGAAGAACGCGGAGATGCTTTCGTCAGTGCGGTTAACGATTTCATCGACAGCTAATTTCCGCCACATAAAAGCAAAACACTAGCCAAATGCCAAAATATATGGCACTTATGTCTGCAATGACGGTCCGCAAAATGAGGCCGCATGTATATGGCATAAAGACGGCGAGCAGGCACAATGACAGAAATGGCTTTTGGTCGGGTTGTACAGCAACCTATTGATCCAATTTTACCGCGTTGGTGGCGCACGGTTGATCGTGTATCCTTATCCTGCATTTTAGGGTTGTTTTTGGTCGGTATCCTATTGGGATTAGCGGCCTCTGTTCCTTTGGCAGAACGCAATGGACTGCCGCAGTTTTACTATGTTTATAAGCAGCTTTTCTTTGGCACTGTGGCACTTGGTGCGATGGCGCTGACATCTATGATGACGCCAACGATGGTGCGTCGTTTGGGTGTGTTTGGCTTTGCCTGTTGTTTTGCAGCATTGATGTTGTTGCCGTTCTTTGGAACAGATTTTGGTAAAGGTGCAACGCGGTGGTTCTCGCTTGGGTTTACGTCTGTACAACCTTCTGAGTTCTTAAAACCTTGTTTTGTGGTATTTTCCGCATGGATGATGGCATCGGCGTTTCAAGTTGGTGGGCCTCCTGGGAAACGTATTTCATTTGTCATTACTGTTGCTGTGGCATTCCTATTGGCGATGCAACCTGATTTTGGGCAAGCTGCATTGATTGTTGCCTCTTGGGGCATCATGTATTTCATCGCAGGTGCACCGATATTATTATTGGTTGTTATGGCGGCGGGTGTCGTTGGTGTCGGCCTGTTTTCCTACAATAACTCAGAACACTTTGCGCGACGGATTGATGGGTTTTTGAACCCTGATTTGGATCCACGTACGCAGCTTGGATATGCAACAAATGCGATCCAAGAAGGGGGCTTCTTTGGTGTCGGTGTAGGCGAAGGCCAAGTGAAATGGTCGCTGCCTGATGCACATACAGATTTCATTATTGCCGTGGCGGCTGAGGAATATGGATTGTTCCTTGTGCTGGTTATCATTGCTTTGTTTGGCTTTATTACTGTGCGCTCGTTGTTCCGTTTGGTTAAAGAACGCGACCCGTTCATTCGTTTAGCAGGGACTGGCATTGCGGTGCTGTTTGGTCTGCAATCTATGATCAATATGGGTGTGGCTGTGCGCCTATTACCTGCCAAAGGTATGACGTTGCCGTTTGTCAGTTACGGTGGTTCATCATTGGTGGCGGCTGGGATCGCGTTGGGGATGTTGCTGGCGTTTACGCGCACACGTGCCCAAGGGGATATGAGTGATCTGTTAGGTCAGGGAAAGCAAAGCCCAAGGATTGTGCGCCGTGGTTGATATAGAGATTATTTTGATGATGGCTGCCGTTTCGGGTGTTTTGATTGGATCGATGGCAGGGGCGTATTTAGCTTATCGTAATGCCATTAAATAAAACCATTGTTTTAAGAGGTAAAGAGTATGAATGATGGACCGCTTCTGGTCATAGCTGCTGGTGGTACGGGGGGGCATATGTTCCCAGCCCAAGCATTGGCAGAGGAAATGTTGCGCCGTGGATGGCGGGTGAAATTGTCCACTGATCCGCGCGGTGCGCGATATACAGGTGGTTTTCCTCATACTGTTGAAATTGAAGTTGTTAAGTCTGGTACGTTTGCGCGTGGTGGATTGGCTGCAAAGCTGCGCGTTCCATTTAGCATTTTAAAGGGCGCGGTTTCTGCGTGGTTTAGTATGCGCCGCGATCGCCCAGCTGTTGTTGCTGGGTTTGGGGGATATCCTGCTATTCCTGCGATGTTGGCGGGTGGTTGGTTGAAATTACCGCGCATGATCCATGAACAAAACGGTGTTTTGGGGCGTGTGAACAAGAAATTTGCGCCAAAGATGGACGCTGTGGCTTGTGGAACTTGGCCGACTGCAATGCCTGAGGGTGTTCAGGGAATTCATACGGGTAACCCTGTGCGTCTGAGTGTCATGGAAAAACACAGTGCCGCTTATATAACGCCAGGTGATTGGCCGATGAGTATTTTGGCAATTGGTGGATCACAAGGGGCAAAGATTTTATCGGATATGATGCCACAAGCAGCGGCTTTGCTGCCTGATAATATTAAAGCGCAAGTGCGGGTTTTTCAGCAAGCACGCGAGGATGATACGGTTGCTTGCGAAGAAGCTTATGCACAGGCAGGTGTACATGCAGAAGTGTCGCCGTTTTTTCGTGATGTGCCACGATTGATGTCAGAGGCGCAGTTGGTTGTATCGCGCTCTGGTGCATCGTCGGTTGCGGATATTGCAACGATTGGACGGCCTTCGATTTTGGTGCCTTTGGCGATTGCGATGGATGACCATCAAAATGCGAATGCACGAGGGTTGGCATCGGCTGGAGGGGCAATTGTGATCCCTGAAAGCGAGTTGACACCGCAGAGTTTGGCGAAATGTATCGAAACCGTGCTAAGTGACGCAGAGGGAGCGGAGCAAATGGCGCACGCGGCATTGACGCAGGCAAAACCAGATGCAACAGAGCAGCTGGCGAATATGGTCGAAGAATTGGCGGCAAAGGGGCGTGTCCAATGAATGCAGCAACGAAATTACCAACACAATTAGGGGCAATCCATTTCGTAGGGATTGGTGGTATTGGAATGTCGGGCATAGCCGAAGTTCTGTTGAACCATGGCTATACGGTCCAAGGCTCTGATTTACGCCCCAGTAAGATCACAGATCGTTTGGTCGAAATGGGGGCAAAGATTTCGTTCCCGCAAATGGCTGAGAATTTGGAAGATGCCGAAGTGGTTGTGATCTCTTCCGCGATTAAACCTGGAAACCCTGAGTTGGACAGTGCGCGTGCGCGTGGACTGCCCGTTGTGCGTCGTGCTGAAATGTTGGCAGAATTGATGCGTTTGAAGTCAAATGTGGCGATTGCGGGGACGCATGGTAAGACGACAACGACGACGATGGTCGCTACTTTGTTGGATGCAGGTGGTATTGATCCAACGGTGATCAATGGCGGTATTATTCATGCTTACGGTTCAAACGCGCGTATGGGCGATGGCGAATGGATGGTTGTGGAAGCGGACGAAAGTGATGGTACTTTCAACAAGCTTCCAGCAACTGTGGCTGTGGTAACGAATATTGATCCAGAACATATGGAGCATTACGGCACGTTCGATAATCTGCGCGATGCGTTTTATACGTTTGTGTCGAACATCCCATTCTATGGTGTTGCGATTTGTAATACGGATCATAAAGAGGTTCAGGCGCTAGTTGGCCGTATCAACGATCGCCGTGTAATTACGTATGGTTTCAATAAACAAGCGGATGTTCGGGCAGATAACCTGCGTTATGAAAACGGTGCTGCGTTTTTTGACATTGTTTTGCAGGCTGAAGATATGCGTATTGATGGTGTGACTTTGCCGATGCCAGGTGACCATAATGTATCAAACGCTTTGGCGGCTATTGCTGTATCGCGTTACCTTGGTTTGAAACGCGAAGAAATTGCAGGGGCTTTGGAAAGTTTCAAAGGTGTGAATCGCCGCTTTACCCGTGTTGGTGAAATGAACGGCGTAACTGTGATTGACGATTACGCGCATCACCCTGTTGAGATTAAAGCTGTGTTAAGTGCCGCGAAACAAGCGACCTCTGGTCGTGTTATTGCCGTGCACCAGCCGCACCGTTATTCGCGTTTACATGATCTGTTTGATGATTTTTGCGGTTGTTTCAACGATGCGGACATCGTTGGCATTTCCGATGTTTTTACAGCTGGCGAAGATCATATCGAAGGGGCTGATCGTGATAGTCTGGTGGCTGGGCTTGTTTCGGCTGGACATAAGGCAGCGCATGGGATTTCGGATGAGGCGTCTTTTGTAGAGTTTGTAAAAGAGCAAACGCAAAAGGGTGATCTGTTGGTGTGTTTGGGTGCTGGTACGATCAGTGCTTGGGCTAATAATCTGCCAGTGGACAAATAATATGATCGAAGGTTTGCCAGAGGTTCGGGGAACATATACTGCTGATCGCCCTTTGGCTGATTTGTCATGGCTGAAAGTTGGTGGGCCTGCTGAAGTGTTGTTTCAACCAGCTGATTTGGATGATCTGCAAAGCTTTTTAAGACGTCTGCCAAATGAGATTGATATTTTCCCAATTGGCGTCTGTTCCAATTTGATTATCCGTGATGGTGGCATCAAAGGTGTTGTGATCCGTATGGGGCGTGGTTTTAACGGGATTGAAATCCTTGAAGGCAACCGTGTTCGCGCTGGTGTTGCGGCGTTAGATGCGCATGTTGCGCGCAAAGCGGCACAGGCTGGAATTGATTTGGCGTTTTTGCGGACCATTCCAGGAGCCATTGGCGGAGCTGCAAAGATGAATGCTGGGTGTTACGGTGTATACACGGCGGATGTGTTTGTTGAAGCGCAAGCACTAACACGTTCAGGTGAGATCGTGACTTTAACGAAAGATGACATGGGTTTTGCTTATCGGTCTACTGATTTGCCTGAAGGTATGGTGATTACTTCGGTTCTATTGGAAGGGCCGAGCGGCGATCCCGAGGCGATTGAGGCGAAAATGGCGGACGCATTGGAAAAACGCGCGCAAACGCAGCCTGTTAAAGAACGCTCTTGTGGTTCAACGTTTCGCAATCCAGCGGGTTTCAGTTCCACTGGAAAAACCGATGATGTCCATGATTTAAAGGCTTGGAAGGTCATTGATGACGCTGGAATGCGCGGTGCTACGGTGGGTGGTGCGCAAATGTCTGAGATGCATTCGAATTTTATGATTAACAAAGGTGGCGCAACTGCCGCAGATTTAGAAAATTTAGGTGAAAAAGTTATAAAAAAGGTTTTCGAAAACTCTGGTATTCAGTTAGAGTGGGAAATCATGAGGGTCGGTAAACCGACCTAAGCGGTAAATAGTCAAACCCTAAGAGCCAGCAAATGGCCGTGGGTGAAAGAGGCGGGTATGTCGAGCAGGGCAATCTCGCGCATTGTGGTCCTGAAGGGTGGTCCATCAGCGGAACGTGAAGTTTCTCTGGTTTCGGGTCGCGAAGTAGCAGCAGCATTGCGCGATGAAGGTTTCGAAGTTGTAGAACTGGACGCAGGTCCAGAGCTGGCTAGCGATTTGATTGCAGCCAAACCCGATGTTGTGTTCAATGCTTTGCATGGTCGCTGGGGCGAAGATGGCTGTGTTCAAGGTCTACTTGAATGGTTGCAAATTCCTTATACGCATTCTGGTGTTATGGCGTCCGCCATGGCTATGGATAAAGAACAAGCCAAGCGCGCTTATGCTGCTGCTGGTTTGCCGATTGCGGAAAGTATGTTGGTATCGTCGGAGGATGTTCAAAAAGATCACCCTATGGCGGCACCTTATGTTGTGAAGCCCTATAATGAAGGGTCTTCTGTCGGTGTTTACATCGTGAACGAGGGTGAAGGCCCTGCACGTATGAATGCAGATATGCCTGATACGGTTATGGTGGAACGGTTTATTCCTGGCCGCGAGTTAACCACGACTGTGATGGGTGATAAGGCATTGGCTGTGACGGATATCTATGCCGACGGATGGTATGATTTTTCTGCGAAATATGAAGAAGGTGGCTCAAAACATATTGTGCCTGCCGATATTCCTGCGGATATTTATGAGGCTTGTTTGGATTATGCAGTTCGTGCCCACAATATTTTGTGTTGCCGTGGTGTATCGCGCACGGATTTCCGTTGGGACGAAAGCAAAGGTTTGGATGGTTTGATCCTGCTCGAAACCAATACCCAACCTGGTATGACACCAACATCATTGTCACCTGAACAAGCTGACCATTGTGGGGTGTCATATGGTAAGTTCGTTCGTTGGATGGTGGAGGATGCATCATGCAACAGATAACACCACCTACACGCCAAGATCCTGCGCCAAGCCGTGTTAAATATAAGTTAGAACGTCTTTGGTTGACACCTGTTTACCGCGCGCTGATCCGTACAGGTTTACCTGTTTTGTTCGTGGGTATCATTGTGGTTAGTTATGTTCGCGACCCTGCAGTACAAGCAAATATGATTACTCATTACAATCATGCGCGCACCGTAATGGAAGAGCGCCCCGAGTTCATGGTTAAGCAAATGCGTATCCAAGGTGTAGGTGAGATCACTGATAGTTTGGTGCGTGCGGCCCTTCCTGTGGAATTCCCCGTGAGTTCTTTCCATTTGGATTTGGAGGCTTTGAAAGCTTCGGTTGAAAGCATTGAAGGCGTCGAAGCCGCTTCAATACTAGTTGGTGCGCAGGGTGTTTTAGAGGTGGGTATTGTTGAACGTGTCCCAGCTTTGATTTGGCGTAATGATGAAGGTTTGGTGTTGTTAGATGCATCGGGCGAAAAGTCTGGACGCCTTGGGTCTCGTCTGGATCGGCCTGAATTACCTCTGGTGACAGGAGTGGGTGTTGAGCAGAGCGTGCCCGAAGCTATGGATATTTTCGCAAAACTTGCACCTGTGGCTGGGCGTGTGCGTGGTTTGATGCGTATTGGCGAGCGTCGTTGGGATGTGGTTTTAGACCGCAATCAAATTTTAAGACTGCCAGAAGATAAACCGCTTGCCGCGCTAGAACGTATATTCGCGCTACATGCAGCCCAAGATATTTTGAACCGCGACGTTGCTGTCGTGGACGTAAGAGATGGCCGAAAGCCTATTTTAAGACTTTCAGCACCCGCATTAGATGGTTTGAAGAAGTTGCGTTTAATCGCAAACGGAGAGGATAGTTAAGTTATGTCATATTTGTACGATACACAGCGTGCGATGCGTCAGAAAAGACGGAGTGCTTTACAGCGCGGTTTGGTTGCTGTTTTGGACGTTGGTACAACGAAAATGGCCTGTATGGTTTTGCAGTTTGATGCGACACAAAATGACGATGTTCGCTTAGGGGTTGGCAACCTTGCCAATCACGGTTCTTTCCGTGTGATTGGTGTAGCAACAACTCGTTCGCGCGGTGTGCGTTTTGGCGAAATTTCTTCGATGGAAGAAACAGAACGTGCAATCCGTACAGTCGTACAAGGAGCCCAGAAAATGGCAAATGTGCGCGTGGATCATGTGATTGCTTGTTTGGCTGGCGCTGAGCCGCGTTCGTATGGTGTGGCTGGCGAAGTTGAATTAGAAAATGGCACTGTTACAGACTATGATATTGGTCGCGTTTTGGCGAACTGTGATATGCCAGATTATGGAGCTGGGCGTGAAACAGTTCATGCTATGCCGGTCAATTTTACACTGGATCACCGCAGTGGTTTGACTGATCCTCGTGGGCAGATCGGCAACCGTTTATCTGTGGACATGCATTTGCTGACTGTGGATACGCAAGCCATTGAAAATCTTCTGAAATGTGTAAAGCGATGTGATATGGAATTGGCCGGTGTTGCCTCTGCCGCTTATACAAGTGCGATGTCAGCATTGGTGGAGGATGAGCAAGAGCTTGGTGCTGCGTGTATCGATATTGGTGGTGGGGCTACCAGCGTTTCTGTCTTCCTTAAAAAGCATATGATTTACGGTGATAATGTTCGTATGGGTGGCGACTTGGTCACGTCCGATATTTCGCAAGGTTTACAGGTGTCATATCAAGCGGCTGAACGGATCAAAACATTGCATGGCGGCGTGATCGCAACCTCTATTGATGATCGCGAGATGATTGAGGTTGGTGGGGATACAGGTGATTTTGATCATGATCGTCGTCGTATTAGCCGCGCAGAATTGATTGGCGTGATGCGCCCACGTTTAGAAGAAATACTGGAAGAAGCACGTATGCGTTTGGATGCGTCTGGATTTGAACATCTGCCTGGTCAACGCATCGTTTTGACAGGTGGCACAAGCCAAGTTCCAGGTTTGGAAGGCCTAGCCAGTAAAATCCTAGGTCAGAATGTGCGCTTGGGTCGACCGATGCGCGTGCAAGGCTTGCCGCAAGCGGCTACAGGGCCAGCGTTTGCATCTACAATTGGTTTGGCAATGCATGCGGCACATCCACAAGATGAATGCTGGGACTTTGATCTACCTGTTGAGCGAATGGGTGGTAAGCCTCTGAAAAAAGCGATGCGCTGGTTTAAAGACAACTGGTAGGTGGTTTTGGTCCATAATTTGGGCCGAATAGTGCTTAAATCACTAGGTTTTGTGGATAAACGCACGATTTTTCGTGACGCGGGCGAATCACTGCGTTACGATACGAATCAGTAATAAGGACCGATATAAATCGGCCGAGCAGGCAACACACAGGCGGATAGTAATTATGACATTGAATCTACGCATGCCAGAAATGGCAGACCTTAAACCTCATATCGCAGTATTTGGTGTGGGCGGTGCTGGCGGTAACGCTGTAAACAACATGATCGAAAAGAACCTTGAAGGTGTCGATTTCGTTGTGGCGAATACTGATGCACAAGCTTTGCAGAATTCTAAAGCGCAAAATGCTATTCAAATCGGCGAAAAAGTAACCGAAGGCTTAGGCGCAGGTGCACGACCATCCGTTGGCGCGGCTTCTGCTGAAGAAAGCATCGAAGCAATCGTTGATCAGCTTGTTGGGTGTCACATGTGTTTTATCACAGCTGGCATGGGCGGCGGTACAGGCACTGGCGCTGCACCGATTATTGCACAAGCAGCACGTGAATTGGGGGTTCTAACGGTTGGTGTCGTCACGAAGCCATTCCAGTTTGAGGGCAACAAACGTATGCGCCAAGCCGAAGAAGGCGTTGAGGCGTTACAAAAAGTTGTGGACACATTGATTGTGATTCCAAACCAGAATCTATTCCGCATTGCCAACGAGAAAACAACATTTACTGAAGCTTTCCAAATGGCGGATGATGTTCTTTATCAAGGTGTTAAGGGTGTAACAGACCTTATGGTACGCCCTGGTATTATCAATCTAGACTTTGCGGATATTCGCGCCGTAATGGACGAGATGGGCAAAGCAATGATGGGCACAGGTGAAAGCACTGGCGAAGATCGTGCGATCCAAGCTGCAGAAAAAGCGATTGCAAACCCATTGCTAGACGAGATTTCGTTGAAAGGTGCACATGGCGTATTGATCAACATCACAGGCGGTCACGATCTGACATTGTTCGAAATGGATGAAGCAGCGAACCGTATCCGTGAAGAAGTTGATGAAAATGCAAACATTATCGTTGGTTCAACACTTGATACTGGCCTTGAAGGTGTGATGCGGGTGTCTGTCGTTGCAACAGGTATCGATGCTGTGACTACAGTTTCTGATATTCCAGTTCCGCGCCGTTCAATGAAAGAGCCCTTAGCGCAAGCGGTTTCTTTCGAACAGCAAGATGAACCTGCAGATGCAGTGCCATCTGTTGAAGAGTTTGTAGAAGAAGTTTCTGCTGAGCCAGTCATGGATATGCCAGCAGTTGAAGAGATTGGTATGCAAGAGCCAGACATGTTTGAAAGTGCGGCTCAATTTGATGAACCAACATTTGCTCAAACTGAAACAGATGATTTACCACCGCCAGCATATCAACCTGCTGCAGAAGAAACTGCTGATGATTTCTTCCAAATGGAAGAAGAAGCCGCTGCATTTGTGGCACCGCAGCCGCAGCCAACAGGCCAACCGAGTTCTGAAACAATGGCACGTTTGCATGCTGCTGCATCAAAAGCACCAACACATGCACCTGCGCCAATGCCTGCACAGGCTGAAGCAACAGCTGAAAAACGTGGTGGCTTTGGTTTGAATAGTCTGATTTCGAAAATGACAGGTCATAGCGATGATACGAATCGCGCTAGAACAGTCGAGCAACCAAACCTTGCCGCTACGGCACCTGATTTGTCTCATGAAGAACCTGCAATGACTGAAGACCAAGAACGTATCGAAATTCCAGCATTCTTGCGCCGACAGGCAAACTAAACCTTTGTAAAATAAAGATAAAAACGCGGGCCAGGTCCCGCGTTTTTTTGTTTCATAACTGTTTCAGTTTTGTTGCAATCCGTCACAAAGCGTGAATTGGGTAATTCGTTAATAATTGCTATCTAATGAGCAACGAAATTATGAATAGGCTCGTCGTGCAGAAAACGCTCGCAAATACAGTGACTATGATAGGCAAAGGTGTCCACTCTGGAAAACCTGCACGCTTGGTGATTCATCCTGCGTCCGCTGAGTATGGTATCTGGTTCCGCCGCGTTGATATCACAGACCGCAATAACCTAATACCCGCTCTATATGACAGCGTGACTGATACGCAGCTTTGTACGAAGCTTACGAATGAAGCTGGCGTTGATATTTCTACAGTAGAGCACTTGATGGCCGCTTTAGCAGGCACAGGCGTTCAAAATGCATTGATCGAGATTGATGGCCCAGAAGTGCCAATTATGGATGGCAGTTCGCTACCATTTGTGCGTTCCATTATGAATGCTGGTGTTCAAGAACTTGATGCGCCAGTTCGTGCGATCCGCGTTTTGAAGGAAGTGTCTATTCAGTTTGGTGAAACAGTTGCAACACTGAAACCGTCAGATACTTTGGAAATTGATTTTTCAATCGATTTTGATGACCAGGCTATTGGTAAACAACAGAAAAACCTTGAAATGGCAAATGGCGCATTTGTTCGTGAATTGAGTAACTGCCGTACATTCTGTCAGCGTAAAGATGTTGATGCACTACATGCTGTTGGCCTTGGCCAAGGTGGTGGTCTAGACAATGCGATCATCGTTGATGGTGGTTCTGTTTTGAACCCAGAAGGCTTTCGCCATGATGATGAATGCGTTCGCCACAAAATGCTAGATGCATTGGGTGACCTTGCTTTGGCTGGTGCGCCCATTCTGGGTAAATATATTGGTGTTCGTTCTGGCCACCGAGCAACCAACCTATTGCTACGCGAATTGTTTTCTACAGTCGGTGCTTGGGAAATGGTTGTCTGTGATGATGCGCAAACAGAAATGTTACCTGGGGCGCACATAGAAAACGCAGACATGCGTTTAAGCGCTTAATAACCCTCTGATAAGAAACATGATTTTTTAACTTTTGAGCCACAAAGATGTGACTAAAAGAAAAACGAAATTGTGCTGGCAGGCTGGGAAACAGTGTTATATGTTCCCTGTAATATCTTTGGGTGTAAATGAATGAACTTCTTAGGAAAAAAAGCCTCACTTGCGATGGCATTAGCCGGAACTCTTGTGATCGCTGGCTGTGGTAGTAAAACAGATGAAGCCGAAGAGGTCTCATTGGAGGGGAAATCCCCAGAAGCGATTTTCCAATCTGCGGAAGCTTTATTAACTAAAAATGCTGAATCAAAGGCGGCGAAGCGTTTTTCAGAGGTGGAGCGCCTATACCCATATTCAGAATTGGCTAAGCGCTCGATCATTATGTCTGCTTTTGCGTACCATGAAGCAGAAGACTATGAGCAGAGCCGTTCTGCCGCGCAACGCTATCTTGATTTTTATCCAGCCGATGAAGACGCTGCATATGCTCAGTATCTGATTGCTTTGAGTTATTATGACCAGATTGATAATGTAAGTCGTGACCAAGGCGTAACGTTCCAAGCACTGCAAGCTTTGCGAACTACAGTTGAGCGTTACCCTGAGAGTGAATTTGCATCGTCGTCTTTGTTAAAGTTTGATCTTGCCTTGGATCACCTTGCTGGCAAGGAAATGGAAATTGGGCGCTACTATCTAAAACGCGGCCATTATGCAGCAGCTATCAATCGTTTCCGTATTGTTGTTGAAGATTTCCAAACAACCACACACACACCTGAAGCGCTCCATAGGTTGGTTGAATCTTACCTATCTTTGGGCATTGATGGTGATGCACAAACTGCTGGTGCAATTCTTGGGCATAACTTCCAAGGTACAGAATGGTACAATGACAGTTTTGCACTTTTGACTAAGCAAGGTATTGATACATCTAAAGAAAATAAGAAAAGCTCTAGATGGTTGCGCGTGATTTGGCGCCAAGCGGTCAAGGGTGAGTGGTTGTAAACCACACATCAAGGGGGTGCCATGCTGCGTGGCTTAAACATCCGAAACATGTTGTTAATCGACAAGCTCGACTTGGAATTCCAAGCGGGCTTGAACGTTTTAACGGGTGAAACGGGTGCAGGGAAGTCTATCCTGCTAGACAGTTTGGGTTTTGTTTTGGGGTGGCGTGGACGTGCAGATATGGTGCGTAAAGGTGCTGATTTGGGCGAAGTGAGCGCTTGGTTCGAACTTTCCGCTACCCATCCTGTACGAGATATCTTGCGAGACGCAGGATTGCCAGATGAAGATGATTTGTTATTGCGCCGTACAAACACACCTGATGGGCGGAAAACCGCTTACGTAAATGATCGCCGCTGTACAGGTGAGATATTACGTCAACTTTCCGACTGTTTATTAGAGTTGCATGGGCAACATGATGACCGTGGTCTGCTGGATAGTAAGGGACACCGCGCGTTATTAGACAGCTATGCTGGTGTTGATCTTTCTGAGGTTCGGTCAGCTTGGAAGCAACTGACAAAGCTGATCAAAGATATTGAAGCTGCAAAGCTTGAACTGGAAGCGGCTGAACGAGATGCCGATTATGTACGTCATTCTGTGGCCGAATTGACTGAACTATCCCCTGAAGTTGGCGAGGATGACAGTTTAGATGCGCGCCGCCGTTTGATGCAGGCAGGTGCGCGTATCCGTGAAGATATCAGCAAAGCTGCACAAGCTTTGGGAACTGATGGTGCGGAAAGTATGTTGTCCGATGCAAATCGTTGGTTAGAAGAAACGGCTAACGATGCAGAGGGGCGATTGGATGAACCACTTGCTGCCCTATCTCGAGCCTTGAACGAAGTGGCGGATGCACAACGCGGGGTTGAGGATTGTTTATCTCAACTGGATTATGATCCAATGGAATTGGAGCAAGTTGAAGAACGTTTATTTGCGATCCGTGCATTGGCGCGTAAACATAAAGTGTTACCTGATAAACTGCCTGCATTGGCGGCTGACTTGGAAATTAAATTGAATGCTATTGATACGGGTGCTACCAATATTGCCGATTTAGAGCAGCAACGAGATAAGGCGCAACGGACATATGATGCCTGCGCTGCTGCCTTGTTTGAAAAGCGGACTACAGCTGGCACTGAGTTAGATAAGCGGATGATGCAGGAACTTGCACCGTTGAAAATGGAAACAGCGATATTCAGGACGGATGTTGTTGCTGCAGATGCTGGGCCTGATGGCGCAGATAACATTGCGTTTACAGTTTCTACAAACCCAGGTGCGCCATCTGGCCCAATTAATAAAATTGCATCGGGAGGTGAACTATCGCGGTTTTTATTGGCATTAAAAGTATGTCTGACTTCGCGCACTGATGGTCTTACTCTGATCTTTGATGAAATCGACCGCGGTGTTGGGGGGGCAACAGCCGATGCTGTTGGACGTAGGTTGGCTGCCTTGGCTGCTAAAGGGCAGGTATTGGTTGTGACGCACTCACCACAAGTTGCAGCGTTGGGCACGCATCAATGGCAGGTTTCGAAATCCACGGATGGCCAAGAAACCATCAGTTCGGTTGTAAAATTAAATGAGACAGAACGCACAGATGAAATTGCGCGTATGTTGGCAGGTGATGTCATTACGGATGAAGCGCGTGCTGCTGCGCAATCACTTTTGAATGCGTTGTAACATTGTTGTGGTGGTATTATGTAACGCGCAGAAAGGCTTGCCTTTTATCCATTCGCAACAGATAACAACACACGGTTCTGACATGCGATGTTTAGCCCAATTGAATATCGGTTGGTAGTCATTACCTAATACACAAGTCCAATACTAAATGAGAGACAGAACATGATCCGCCACGTCGTATTTTTCAGCGCTAAAGACAAAGCTGATGTGGATACTATTGTTGAAGGTCTGTCGATCTTAAAGACCATCCCTTATTCGGATCATTTTGAGGTATCCTACAATTTGAATGCGGATGAGCTGTCTGTGGATGCTGTTGATGTGGTTGTTTATGCTGAATTTGCCAATGAGCATAAGTTGGATGCTTATAAGGCGCATCCAACTTATCAGGAATCAATTGCTCGCGTGCGTCCAATCCGTGAATTACGTTTAGCTGCTGATTTTAAAGCTAATTGATCTGAACGACCTTACCAGGGTTCATGATATTTTGCGGATCAAGGCTGCGTTTTATATCCGCCATGATTGACCAAGCGTCGCCGTGCTCTGCTAACATATACTTCATCTTACCAACACCAATGCCATGCTCCCCTGTGACTGTACCACCTAAGGCTAATGCGCGTTCATTCATACGTGCTGATAACATCTTCGCGGTTTCCAGTTCTTCGGGTTTATTCGGATCCGTTAGGAATAAAGTATGGTAATTGCCGTCACCAACATGACCTAAAGTAGGGGCAAACATTCCGTTATCTGTTGCATCCTGTGTCGTCATTGCAATCGCTTCAGCAAGTTTGGAGATCGGTACGCAAACATCCGTTGATAAACCGTCATATCCTGGTTTCAAAGCTTTGGCGGCAAAGAATGCATTGTGGCGCGCTTTCCAAAGTTTGGTGCGGTCTTCGGTTTTGGTAGTCCATTGAAAATCCCCACCACCATGATCTGCTGCAAGCTCTTTCATCGTTTCAGATTGTTCTGCAACTGCATTTTTAGAACCATGAAACTCCATAAATAGATGTGGTTTTTCGGGTAGGCCAAGCTGACTGTAGTTGTTTAACGCTTGCATGGAAAGGCTATCGATCATTTCGATACGTGCCATTGGGATACCCATTTGAATGGCGACGATCACTGTATTCACAGCGGATTCCACATCTGGAAAATCACAAACTGCTGCTGCAATAGCTTCTGGTTGGCCTTGTAATCGTAAAGTGACTTCGGTGATTATACCCAATGTACCTTCGGAGCCGACCATAAGGTGTGTTAGGTCATAGCCTGCGGATGATTTTTTGGCCTTTGTGCCTGTGCGGATAATCCGCCCATCAGCCAATACAACTTCTAATGCCAAAACGTTTTCTTTCATCGTGCCGTAACGCACAGCAGTCGTACCAGATGCACGGGTGGCGGTCATGCCACCGATGGTGGCATTTGCACCTGGATCGACTGGAAAGAACAAACCTGTTGCGCGTAATTCTTCGTTTAAAGCTTCGCGTGTGATGCCTGGTTGAACAGATACGAGAAGGTCTTCTTGATAGACGTCGATAATTTTGTTCATTTCACTTAGATTAATTGTAATTCCACCACGAAAAGCCAATGCATGGCCTTCTAGAGATGTGCCAACACCCCATGGAATGATTGGGCAGTCATATTTAGCACAAATCTTAACAATTTCAGAGACCTCCTGTGTGTCATGCGCAAAAGCCACGGCATCTGGAGGAGCATCGCCAAAATAAGTTTCGCTTTGGCCGTGCTGGTCCAAAATAGCGCGATTGGTACTAAGCCGATCGCCAAGTAGTGTTGATAAGGCTTCAATTGCTTGTGCGATATTTGACATTATGGTCCTCAAGAATTGCGCATAGGGTAGAAAATAACTAACACTAGGAAAAGGGCCAATCGGGGAAATAGGTCAAACGTGTTTCAAAAAGCAATTCATATGCTGCAAACGACTGTTAAATCATGCCTGACGTCATGGTCGGTTATGATACATGTGATCCGTACGAAAGGTCCGGGTCAACTTCAGTTTTGGCTAATCGCATTGTTCATCGGTCTTGGGGCTGGATTGTCCACGGTCTTGTTTCGTCTAGGAATTAGTGAGTTACAGGCGTTTATTTATGGTGCTGATGATATCACGTTAGCTTCTACTGCAAGCCGTTTACCATGGTACTGGATTTTATTTATTCCCGTGATCGGTGGGTTGATTGTTGGTGCAATCTTACATCGTTATACCCCTGATGGTCGCGGGCGTTCTGTCGCACATGTTATCCAAGGTGTGGCATTGGATAATGGACGGGTTGAAGGTAAGTCTGGCCTTGCTTCGGCTCTGGCATCTTTAGTGACGTTATCTATGGGGGGGTCCACAGGCCGTGAAGGGCCCGTTGTGCACTTAGGGGCTGTGATTTCGAGTAAGATATCACGGTTGATTAATGCTGATGGTGTTACGGGGCGAAACCTCATGGGGTGTGCTGCGGCTGCTGCTGTTTCTGCGTCGTTTAATGCACCTATTGCGGGTACTATTTTCGCATTAGAAGTCGTTTTGCGGCATTATGCTATTCAGGCATTTGCGCCGATTGTGATCGCATCCGTTGCAGGTACAATCGTTAGTCGACTGACCTTTGGTAATTTGACGGAATTTGATTTACCGACAGTATCATTACAATTTTATGGGGAATTGCCAGCATTCCTATTGTTAGGTCTGCTTTGTGGTTTGGTTGCAGTTGCAATGATGCGTGCGATTTTTATTGCAGAAGATTTTGGCGATAAAGTGCAAGACAAATTTAATATCCCGCCTTTGATAAGGCCTGCTATTGCGGGTTTTGGGTTGGGTGCCATTGCGATTTGGTTTCCACATATTATCGGGGTTGGTTATGAAACGACATTTAGTGCGCTGAATGGGAATATCACATTCTGGGTGGCTGTTGTTTTCGTGGCGGTTAAAGTGATTGCTGTTGCTCTTACTTTTGCGGGCCGAATGGGGGGCGGTGTGTTTTCGCCATCCTTAATGGTCGGCGCGTTGACTGGTTTGGCTTTCGGCTGGGTTGCCAGTGCAATAGTCCCTTCTGCAGAAAGTTACGTGATCTTATACGCCCTTGCTGGAATGGCTGCGGTTAGCGCTGCTGTTTTAGGCGCACCAATTTCCACAACATTGATTGTGTTTGAGTTTACAGGTGATTGGCAGACTGGTTTGGCTGTAATGGTCGCCGTGTCATTATCATCTGCATTGGCTGGCAGATTGGTGCACCGTTCATTCTTTTTAACGCAATTAGAGCGGGCAGGGGTGCGTATTGCAGCAGGGCCACAAGAGTATTTATTGGCAACGTTCAATGTTGCAGGTTTGATGCAAGATATGGATGATCAGGTGGATTATTCAAAGCTTATTTCTGATGGTCATTACGTGGACATAAATGCCACGCTTGAAGGTGCAATGCCACTTTTCGAAAGCAGCGGTAGTGCTTATTTACCAGTTGTTGCTGGTGGAATCGACAAGGATGACGCTGGCATTATGGGTGTTTTATATGAAGTAGACGCATTACGCGCTTTTAACAAAGCTTTGGTGAAAACAGTACGCGAAGAGCACGATTAAATTACAATGGTAAGCAAGCATTTTTGAGCCAAATTTTGGTATCGTCTGTTGTAAGGTCTTTTAATGTATTCCACACACGTTGATGATATTTGTTTAGCCATTCACGTTCTTGATTTGATAATAAATCAACTTCGATCATCGTTTTATCAAATGGTATCAATGTTAGGGTATGAAATTCCATCATGTCACGATCATCAGCACCATTCATAGGGCTGGCTGATTTTACATAAATTAGGTTTTCAATGCGAATGCCATATGCGTCTATTTTATAATACCCAGGCTCATTTGATACGATCATGCCAACTCGAAGTGGGACGGTGGAAGCTTTGGAAATGCGTTGCGGACCTTCGTGAACTGATAGATATGATCCAACACCGTGTCCTGTACCATGGTCAAAATCTTTGCCCTCTGCCCAAAGAGGGGCGCGAGCTAGCGCATCTATATCTTTGCCTGACAATCCTTTAGGGAAACGTAGTAGAGATATAGCGATCATGCCTTTTAGAACCAAAGTCGCATTGTGAACCGCTTCTTTTGGTGCGTTTCCAATTGCGATTGTACGGGTAATATCAGTTGTACCGTCTAGGTATTGGCCACCTGAATCGACCAACAGGACCTCGTTTTTTTGAAGGGTGCGATTGCTGTCATAATTCACGCGATAATGAACGATTGCGCCGTTGGGACCAGAGCCGCAGATAGTGTCAAAAGAGATTTCTTTTAGCGCTCCTGTATCCTGACGACAGCCTTCTAATTTTTTAACGATGTCGATCTCGGTGAGTTTTGTTGGGTCACTTTGCGCATCAAGCCACGCTAGGAATTCACAAACTGCGGCGCCATCGCGGATATGTGCTTGGACAGCGCCTGCAAGTTCAGTTTCATTTTTACATGCTTTTGGCAGGCTGCAAGGATCGGTATCGAATGCTATCGCAATACCATTCGTGTGTAGACAATCTGTGACGGCGATTGGCGTGTTGGTTTTGTCGATCCGAACAGGGGCGCTCAAAGTTATTAAAATATCTTCAAAGGCATCCCATCTGTGCAACGTGATATTTGGATCGATGCCAAGGTCGGTGAATTTCTCTGGATCAGAGATAAGGTCTATTTCTCCATTTGCATGAATGATTGCAAAAGCTTGAACAATTGGCACGCGCGGAATGTCAGCGCCACGGATATTCAATAACCAACATATCGCATCAGGTTGGGTCAGGATTGCGCAAGAATGGCCAGCCTCTTTCAGCACATTTGCGATTTGCGTGCGTTTGGTTTCATCGCAAACACCAGCTAATTCTTTTGGGTAAACAAAGGCTGGATTGCTGGGGCGACCAGGTTGGTCTGCCCAAATACGATCGACAAAATTATCCGTCGGGATAAGCTCAATCAATGATTTTGACAGATCTGCGCGCAGTTTTTCAATCTCAGATAGCGTATGAAGCCAAGGATCAAAACTGATTTTACCACCGTCTGGCAGAGCCTCCATAAGCCACTCAGCCAGCTGTGTGCTAGGCCATGAAACGGGAGTAAAACACTCTAGGTCGACTTGCGTTTGAGCCTGTAAAGTATAACGCCCATCGATGAATACACCTGCACTGTCGTGAAGAGCGGCGCAAAAGCCAGCAGAACCTGTGAAACCTGTTAACCACGCCAATCGATTATCGCGATCTGTGACGTATTCCCCCTGATGGGCGTCTGCACGTGGGATTAAAAAGCCATCAAAGCCTTCTTTTTTCAGTTGTTCGCGTAAATCTTTCAGGCGTGCAGCACCTGTTTCTGGGGACGTGGTGCTCTCAAAACTCTGAAACATTAACTGGCCTTTCTAAATGCCATACGTTTGCCCGCTTTGGGGTCATTGTCAAACAAGCTGGCAAGCTGTTCTGTGATAGCACCTGCCAATTGTTCTGCATCAGTGATCGTCACGGCGCGATCATAGTAACGGGTCACATCGTGCCCAATACCAATAGCGATCAGTTCAACCATTTTGCGTTTTTCGACCATTTCGATCACATCGCGCAGATGTTTTTCCAAATAGCTGGCAGAGTTCACAGATAATGTGCTGTCATCCACAGGTGCACCATCAGAAATAACCATCAAGATACGGCGCTGTTCTGGACGTGCCAACATACGGCGGTGTGCCCATTCCAATGCTTCGCCGTCGATGTTTTCTTTCAACAGGCCTTCTTTCATCATCAAGCCCAGATTTGGACGGGCGCGACGCCATTGCATATCAGCGCTTTTGTAAATGATGTGGCGTAAGTCGTTCAAACGACCTGGCTCTGTTGGGCGACCAGCATTCAACCATTCTTCACGGGATTTTCCGCCTTTCCACGCGCGCGTGGTAAAGCCTAAAATCTCACATTTCACCTGACAACGTTCCAAAGTCCGCGCCATAACATCTGCACAAATGGCAGCGATGGAAATTGGGCGGCCACGCATAGAGCCAGAGTTATCGATCAGAAGTGTCACGACTGTATCGCGGAATTCTGTGTCATTCTCAACTTTGAACGAAAGCGGTGTCGTTGGGTTTGCAATCACACGGGCCAAACGACCAGCGTCCAACATGCCTTCTTCCATATCAAACTGCCAACTGCGGTTTTGTTGTGCTTGCAAGCGGCGTTGCAGTTTGTTTGCCAAGCGTGATACAGCGCCTTTTAGGGGCTCTAACTGTTGATCCAAATAAGACCGCAGGCGTTCCAATTCAGCAGGCTCTGCTAAATCTTCGGCAAACTCTTCTTCGTCATGTTCTGTTGTGAACACGGTATAATTTGGGTCCGCATCTGAAATTGCAGGCGGAGTAGGCGGTTCTAATGGGGCTTCGCCATCTGGGGCTTCAACCTCTTCCGCGCCATCCATATCATCGTTTTCATCCATCGAGACCTGCGTCTGTTGTTGGTCTGCGGATTGCGATTGATCATCATCTTGTTCGAATTCTTCGGATTGATCATCTTGTTCACCTGCGTCTGTATCAGGTGTATCTTCTTCGTATTCTTGATCTTCTTGCTCAACGTCTTGGTCTTGCTCGTCACCTTCGGCGTCTGGATCATCGCCCAATTGATCGCCGTAGCCTAAATCTTCGATCAGTTTGCGTGCAAATCTGGCGAACTCGACTTGGTCGGTCATTGTTTCAGATAGGTTTTTAAACGTATCGCCAGAGCGTTCTTCGATAATAGTTTTCCATTGCGATAACGCATGGTCTACAGCAGGCGGCATATCACGGCCTGTTGCAACTTGGCGCAGATAATACCCCAAAGCTGTCGTCATTGGCACATCTTTGAAAGATTGTACCTGATCATAACCAAGTTTAATAGCTTCCGCTTCCATCTTGGCGTCGATGTTTTTCGCAGTACCAGGCATCGCACGTGCGCCAACGGCTTCGCAGCGCGCTGTCGCCATAACCTCATATATTTCACGCGCTTCCATACCGTTTGGCATGTAGCGGTTGTGCACAGATTCGTTATGGAAACGGTGACGTAATGCATATGCATCTGCTGTACCACGTGCCAATAACACTTCGTCCAACGTCATGCGGCGGCTGACTTGCGGCAACCGCATGCTTTCGTTTGTCATTCCCGCAGGATCAACACTAAAGGCAACATTCAACTCTGCGTCATTCGCCAAAGCCTTTGTCGCTTCGGACAGGGCTTTTTTAAATGGATCAGCAGGATTGTCGTTTGGGCCGCTCATTAGCCTAAGCTTACGCTTGCTGCGCTCTCTGGAAGCTCTTCATCAAAACAACGCTGGTAGAATTCAGCGATTGTTTCACGTTCCAACTCGTCACATTTATTCAAGAATGTCAGGCGGAAAGCAAAGCCAACGTCGCCAAAGATAGCTGCGTTTTGTGCCCATGCGATCACTGTCCGTGGTGACATCACTGTGGAGACGTCACCGTTCATGAATGCATTACGCGATAGGTTTGCAACGGTCACCATGTGGCCAATTACATCACGGTCAGTCGCTGGGTTTTTCGCAGCAACGATGTTTACCTCTGCCTCGTGGCTTAAGTAGTTCAATGTGGACACGATTGACCAACGGTCCATTTGACCTTGGTTGATTTGTTGTGTGCCGTGATAAAGCCCCGTTGTGTCACCCAAGCCAACTGTGTTGGCTGTGGCAAACAGACGGAAGTGTTTGTGTGGTGTGATCACTTTGTTTTGGTCTAAAAGTGTCAACTTACCATCAACTTCCAAAACACGTTGGATCACGAACATCACGTCAGCGCGGCCTGCATCATATTCATCAAATACGATCGCAGTTGGGTTGCGCAGTGCCCAAGGCAAGATGCCTTCTTGGAATTCTGTGATTTGTTTGCCGTCTTTTAGTTTGATGGCATCTTTCCCGATCAAATCGATACGGCTGATATGGCTGTCCAAGTTCACACGTACACATGGCCAGTTTAGGCGTGCTGCAACTTGTTCAATGTGTGTTGATTTACCTGTACCGTGATAGCCTTGGATCATCACACGGCGGTTGTGTGTAAAGCCTGCAAGGATGGCCAACGTTGTGTCGTAATCAAACTGATACGTACTGTCGATTTCTGGCACGCGTGAAGAATTTTCTGCGAAACCCTTTACGACCATATCGGTATCTAGACCAAATACATCACGAACAGAGATGTCCATTGTTGGTTCTGCTGTCATCTCTAAATTGCCGTCTGCCATAACACATATCCTAAGTTTTTATCATGTACGTTATTTATCGGGTTCTTAGTGGGGTATTCCATTCAAATTGGCAAGAGGCTTACTGTTTTTGAATGTCCGAAACTAGTTTTATCGAAAGTTAACGTTTGTGAATGTTAGGTAGAGTGAAAATGATAGGAGACACGCAAATAATCATCTGCATGCCTATAAATTAATCCTTAAAGGATTTGCTGCTTTTGATCTGGTCCCAAGCCCAGACAACCTCTTGTAAGCGGTCCTCATCAGATCGGTCGCCGCCATTCATGTCAGGGTGCAGGACTTTAACCAAAGCTTTGTATTGTTTGCGCAACTCGGCTTTGGTCCAATGATCTTTGGCATCCAGAATAACAATGGCTTTGCGTTCTGCAGGTGGCAGGCGTTTTGCGCTGCCAACATCAGAGCCACGGCCATGGTTTTTCGTAGCATTGTCACCCAGTACCTCATGCGCATCCTTAATGCCCAAGCGCGCCCATGCTTTTTCTTCGGCTGTAGGTTTGCGTTTTTGTTCTTTGTTTTCACCAAATGGCGTAGTTGGGCGTTCCCAAACGCGGTCGGCTGCGAATTGCTCTTCGAGTTGTTCTTGGGTGTGGTCTTCGAAGAAATTCCATTTTTGATTGTATTCGCGAATATGAGCCAAGCAAAACCAGCGAAATTCTTCTAAATTGTCTGGATTTAATGGCGCACGATATTGGCCTGCTTCTTCGCAGCCTGGATGTTGGCACATCTGTGTAGATGTCTCGGATGCACCAGACATACCACGACGGCCCTTTTTGCGGCGTTTCTTATCGGCAGATACTGAAATATCAAAATCAAAAAGAGGTTTGTCAGACATGAATTACCTATTTACCTTACGAGTCGGATCATGGATTTTAGCGCATATAAAAATATCGCCAAGGGCTGATTTGGTTAAAGGACAAAAAAATGACAATGGAAGATCGTATCCGTGAAAAATTATTAAAAACTTTCACGCCTATAGCATTAGAAGTGATTGACGACAGCGAAGCACATCGCGGCCATGGCGGATATCGCGAAGGTGGTGGGACGCATTTTAATGTGAATATCAAAGCCGAGGCGTTTAACGGGTTAAACCGCGTTGGTCAGCAACGGTTGATTAATAAAGCATTGGCGCAAGAGTTCGAAGATGGCCTGCACGCGTTGTCATTGGTGGTACAGACAGCTGATTAAGGCTTTTTATCCTCGACGCTCTCTTCTGTTTCGTTTGCATCTTCCTCAGGAAACTCATCATCGTTGCCGCTAAAAATGTTTTCAGCTTCTTCGGTATCATCCGTAAGATCCCCCAATGGTGGATCCATGCGTTCCGATAGTTTTTCTGTTGATGCAATGCGGCGGAAGATCAAAACATGCTGAGTTGTTTCCGTCTTACGGCGTGTCAAACCTTGGCGTTCATCTGCTGGCAGGGTTTCTGCACGAATATATTCCCAACCTTCTATTGCCAATAAATTCATGGATGCTTCTAAAGCTGCTGCGAATTTGGCTGCTGGACCTTTAACGCCTTTTACACGGATACCGTTGCGCGGGGCAGGGACTACTTTATACTCATAACGTTCCATTTGTAGTCCTACCTTATTGCGCCAATTTCTTAGCAATTATTTCGTTCACAGCTTTTGGATTTGCTTTTCCGCCAGTGGCTTTCATCACCTGGCCCACAAACCATCCTGCTAATTTAGGGTTTTGTTTCGCTTTTTCAACCTGATCTGGGTTGGCAGCGATAATTTCATCAACAGCGGCTTCAATGGCGCCTGTATCTGTAACTTGTTTCATACCGCGGCTTTCCACGATTTCCGCAGGATCGCCACCTTCGGTCCAAACGATTTCAAATAGATCTTTTGCGATCTTACCGCTGATGTCACCTTTAGCAATAAGGTCAAGAATACCGCCAAGTTGAGCCGTAGAAATTGGGCTTCCTGAAATGTTTAAGTCTTCTTTATTTAGACGACCAAACAATTCGTTTATCACCCAGTTAGCAGCTTGTTTACCATCTCGGCCCTTTGCAACGTCCTCAAAATAATTAGCGTTTGCAACTTCTGCAGTAAGCACATTCGCGTCATATTCAGATACACCAAAATCAGCCATGAAGCGGGATTTCTTTGCATCAGGTAATTCAGGTAAACTTGCTTTAATCTCGTCCACCCATGATTGTTCAATTTCAAGTGGTAACAAGTCTGGACAAGGGAAGTAACGATAGTCATGTGCTTCTTCTTTCGAGCGCAAAGGAGATATTTCACCTGTGTCTGGATTCCATGCGATAGTATTTTGTTCAACTTCACCACCATCTTCGATCAGGGCGATCTGGCGGTTAGCTTCAGCCATAATTGCAGCTTGAATAAAGCGCATAGAATTCATGTTTTTTAATTCGCAACGGGTACCAAGATATGAAAAATCACCAGTCTCGCGAAATTTTTCATAGTCACCAGGGCGACATACTGAAACGTTTACGTCAGCCCTTAGATTGCCATTTTGCATATTGCCATCTGACGTACCTAAATATTGAACAATCTGGCGTACCTTGGCAACATAAGCAGCAGCCTCTTCTGGGCTACGGATATCTGGGCGTGAAACGATCTCCATCAACGCCACGCCTGTACGGTTCAAATCAACGAATGACATGTTTGGATCCATGTCGTGTACGGATTTACCAGCATCTTGTTCTAGGTGAATGCGTTCAACGCGCACTTTACGTGCCACACCTGGTTCCATGTCTACCAATATTTCACCTTCACCCACGATTGGGTGGTAAAGCTGTGAAATTTGATAACCTTGTGGAAGATCAGGGTAGAAATAGTTTTTACGGTCAAAGGCAGAGTAAAGGTTGATGTCAGCTTTGATGCCTAAACCTGTACGAACCGCTTGTTCCACACAAAATTCGTTGATCACTGGCAACATGCCTGGCATTGCTGAGTCTACGAAAGAGACATTAGAGTTTGGCTCTGCACCAAATTCTGTTGATGCTCCTGAGAACAATTTTGCTTTTGATGCCACCTGTGCGTGGACTTCCAATCCAATAACAAGTTCCCAGTCGCCTTTGGCGCCTGCGATTACTTTTGCTTTTGGTTCGGAATATGTAAGCTCGGCCATAACACTATCTCTGTCGTAATTATCGAAAGTGTTTTTAGGCTGACTATCTGCGCGGGGCAAGGGCAAACGCGGCCGTGTCAGCCTGTGAGTGTATATTTGTCATACCCAATATCGCCCGTCCAACGCCAAGCGGCAATAAACGGCTGTTTTTTGGTGATGCTGATGTGTGGTGTATCTGATGGATGGTGAATCATATCACCTGATTTGCATAAGGTTTTTGGGCTATCATCCGCCTGCCAATACCCGCTGCCACCCAGCATGATGAATGTTTCTTCTGCTGCATGACGTCGGGTGACATAGTCTAAACCTGCGGATTGAACGAAAAGGCCAACGCGAACAGTATCATTATAAACCATACCATCAGGCCCAATCAGTTCTGTCGTTGCAATACGTTTCGCGATTTCTGCTGTGATCATTCCATTTTCCAAACCGGAATGATGCCAGTCAATTAAGGATGTGATCTTTGATATTTTCTCACAAATGGGATGTGGGTTTAAAGAAAGCGCAGATTGAACAACGCCCGGCAAAGCTTGGTTGGCGGGTAGAAGCGGTGTGTGGCATTTGTCGTGTATCTTGCGCAATTCTTGGGCGGCTTCATGTCCCCCCATACGATTTTCCGCATCAAACAGATCGGCTAAATCAGCCAACACATCGTAAAATACTTTGTAGAGAGTCATTCGGTGTCTCCCATGTCAGGCTTGAACAGCGTAACACAAAATCTACCGATTCTCGCTTATTTTTTAAATCTTACAATCGTAAGCCGCGTTTGATGTCATCCAATGCTGATATTTGTTTATCATTTAGCTCCACATCTGATGTTTCTAATGTGTTTTTAATAAGCGTCAAAAGAGGTTCAAATGCTTGTATACCTTCAATTTTATAGAGACGTTTTGTAATCCGCGTTATAGCTGCACTCGGTGTCTGACACTGTGCTGATAACCAACGGCCTAATACCGCCAATTCTTCGGCGTCCTCATGGTTTGTGTCTAATACAGATTGTATTTGCAGCATGAAGTTCCGTCGTTGATCAGCCGTCGGCAAGTCATCTAATTCGATGAAAGCACTTGCAACACTTACGATTGCAACGCGCGGGTCTTCGATATTTTCTACTGGGTGTGTCTTTGCTCGATGTTTAAATCCAAACCGTCGTGCCGCTAACCGTACGTCGTTGCCTGCATTCAATAAATCACTGGCTATATCTGCTGCGTTTCGGGCCCGCATGATGAAAAAATATACAGCGATTATAATCCCAATAAGACCTATAAGTAATGGCATGAAAAATCCTTAATTCAATTGTCACAGAGGATAATCAAATTAAGGAGATTGTTGCAATTACATTTTTAGGCGCCAAGGCAAGCGTAGGGTGGGCTTCAGCCCACAGTAAGCTTACATTATATCAATCTGGAGTAATGATATTTCGACCGTATATCCAAATTGTATCAGTATCTTAACTCAATGCCCCAACTGGGGTGCGGTTCCGTAAAACTCTAAGCCCCCAGAATTTTTCCCACGATTTCCGAACTGTCTTTTGATAAGTTCGGCGCCCCCGCGATCCGTTCCAGCTGCGCTTTTATCAAGGCCTGACGGTTGTCATCATAGCGGCGCCAAGTTTCAAACAATCCACACATACGCGCCGTTGTTTGCGGGTTCTTAGCATCCAGCTTGATCAACCAATCAGCCACAAATTTATAGCCTTTTCCATCGGCACGATGAAATGCAGCAGGGTTCATGGCAAATGGGCCGATTAAACTGCGGAAGCGGTTTGGATTTGTCCATGTGAACTCTGGGTGTTCAGATAAAGCTGTGACTTTTTCTAATGCAGTTTCAGGGACTGCACTGCTTGCCAGAGTTGCGAACCACTTATCGATGACCAGTTTATCGTCTTTCCACTGATCATAGAATGCAGCAGATGCATCTGCGCCGTGGCCCGCTGAAATTAGGATGGAAAGAGCAGATAGCTGTTCTGTCATATTATCCGCATTGGCGAATTGGGCTCTAGCTGTTGCTGCATCATCTTCTAATTTTGTTAATAATGACAAAGCTTTTGTACGCAAACTACGTTTACCAGCTGCTTTGGCATCAGGAGAATAAGCCCCATCTACTGACATAGAGGCGTAGAGTTTTGGTAAATCATTCGCCGTTTTTTTCGCCATAGCCAATGCGAGTGCTTTACGTGCTTTATAAATTGCATCTGGATCAGGCGTTTTACCTGTATCAACGATTGCTTGTGCTAAGGCATCTTCGGATGGCAAAGATAGTGTCAAAGACCGATAGGCTGGATCAAGATTTTCATCCAAGACAACTGTACGCATTGCGTCAAGGAATGCATCGTCAGGTGTAGCACCTTTCAAAATCATACGTGTTAGTAAGTTCATAGATAATGTGCGACCAGCCTCCCACTTGTTGAATGGATCGCTGTCATTCGCCAATAAAAAGGCCAAAGTTGTATCGTCTTGTGGGAAGTCCAGAGCCACGGGGGCCGAGAAACCACGCAAAATGGATGGTGTTGGCTTTGCGTCGAAGCCGTCAATCGTAAAGCTTTGTTTGGCTTTGGTGACCTCAAACAGTTGCTCAGAAATTGTTTCAGAACCATCCGCATTCAAGAAACCAGTACGAACGGGAATAACTTGAGGGTTTTTTGTGTCCTGATCTGGTGTCGGAGCACTGCTTTGTTCAAAGTTTAATGTATAAACACCGTCTTCAAAGCTATCAGTCACTTTCAAACGTGGCGTGCCCGCTTGCGAATACCAGAGTTTGAACTGGGATAGATCGCGACCTGTTGCATCTTGGAACACAGCAATCCAATCTTCGATCGTACAAGCCTGACCATCATGGCGGTCGAAATAAAGCGTAAGGGCTTTGTCGTATTGTGCATCACCGACCAGCAGTTTCAACATCCCAATAACTTCAGCCCCTTTTTCATAAACGGTGGCCGTATAGAAATTGTTTATCTCAATGTATTCTTCTGGTCGTACAGGATGTGCCAAAGGTCCTGCATCTTCGCGGAATTGGCGTGAACGGAGTTGCAAGACATCATCAATACGTTTCACCGCATGGGAACGCATGTCGCCCGAAAATTGTTGATCACGGAAAACAGTTAAACCTTCTTTTAAGCAGAGCTGGAACCAGTCGCGGCATGTGATGCGATTGCCTGTCCAGTTGTGGAAGTATTCGTGGGCAATGATGCCTTCGATCAATTCGTAATCGCGGTCAGTTGCTGTTTCTGGGCTTGCAAGGACATATTTGGAGTTAAAGATGTTTAACCCTTTGTTCTCCATCGCGCCCATGTTGAAGTCATCAACGGCAACAATCATAAACAAATCTAGATCGTATTCGCGGCCATAAACCTCTTCATCCCATTTCATCGACCGTATCAAAGCATCCATTGCGTAGGCACATTTGTCTTGATCTCCTTCACGTACAAAAATCTGCAAATCAACCTTGCGACCCGACATTGTGGTGAATTGATCATCATAGGAAACAAGATCACCTGCAACCAAAGCAAACAGATAAGCGGGTTTTGGCCATGGATCATGCCATTTACCGTGTTTCACTTTGTTGCCGTTGGACAATAGAACGGGGCTGTCGCCTTCAATTGCCACCGTAAATGTTGCCATTACATCTGGGCGGTCTGGATAATACGTGATTTTACGAAAGCCTTGTGCTTCGCATTGTGTGCAATACATACCGTTCGACATGTATAAACCTTCAAGCGCAGTGTTGCCTTCTGGATTGATCTCTACCTCTGCTTCCCAAGTGAAATTATCTTGTGGAACCAAGTCATGCGGAATGCGTAAACCTTCGGTATCTTGTAGGATTTCATCATCTTTTAAAGGCTTTCCGTTAATAGAAGCCGTGATAAGCTTTAGATTGCGCCCGTCTAATTGCAAGTCATGTGGACCGTTTGTGCGATCTGTATTCCCTTTAAATGTAATCTTAGAAATCACACGTGTTGCCGTCGGATTCAATTTGAAAGTCAGATCAACCGTATCCACCCAAAAAGCTGGGGCAGTGTATTCAGAAAGACGGATTGTAGGGGCTTGTGAGGGGCGCATTTTCGATTCCATTTTAGGTGTAACTTAGATGTGATGGTTTCTGTTGGGTATTCAAGTAAAATAATTGCATACTTTTGTATACAGACGGTTGCTGTCCTTAAAGACTCATGTTAGCACGGTTTCCGATAGGAAATCTTTTCTCTTGCATTCATTTTGGTAAGAAAATAATACCAATGCGAGATATAACGGTCTTTGGAGGACACGATGAAACGTATCGAAAAATTTGGTTTGCAAATTGATGAGCAACTGGTTGATTTCTTGGAAAGCGAAGCGCTTCCAGGTACGGATGTGACAGCAAGCCAGTTTTGGAAAGGTTTGTCTTATATCGTTCACAACTTTGGCCCAAAAAATCGTGAGCTGTTGGCACGTCGTCAAGACTTGAAACAAAAGATCGATGCATGGCATGTTGAGAACCGTGGCAAAGAGTTTGATTTTAAAGCTTATAAAATCTTCCTACACGACATTGGTTACCTTGTAGAAAAGGGCCGTCCTTTTTCTATCGAGACTAAAAACGTTGATCCAGAGATTGCAACAATTGCAGGGCCACAGCTGGTTGTACCAATCACGAATGCACGTTTTGCATTGAATGCTGCGAACGCACGTTTCGGTTCATTGTATGACTGCTTATATGGTACAGATGCGATGGGCAGCTTGCCGAAAAGCAAAGAATACGATCCTGCACGTGGTGCGGAAGTCATTGCATGGGCTAAGAAATTCTTAGACGAAACATTCCCAATTCACGGCATGTCTCATGCAGACGCTACAAACTATTCTGTAGTCGATGGGAAACTTTTGATTGATGGCAAGCAGCTTGCTGATCCATCCCAATTCGTTGGTTACCGTAATGACCCTGAAAGCCCAGAGGGTGTTTTGTTGAAAAACAACAACTTGCACATTGAGTTGTATTTTGATGCGTACCACAACATTGGCAAGGATGATAAGGCCAACTTGGCTGATGTGATTGTAGAGTCAGCATTGTCTACAATTATGGACTGTGAAGACTCTGTTGCGGTTGTAGATGCTGAAGACAAAGTTGTGGCCTATTCAAACTGGTTGGGTTTGATGAAGCGTGATTTGACCGCAAGTTTCAAAAAAGGTGATAAAACTTTACGCCGCCGGATGTTGCCAGATCGTAAATATGTATCACCAGAGGGTGCACCATTTAGCCTAAAGGGCCGTGCGCTGATGTTGGTACGTAATGTTGGCCATTTAATGACAACGCCAGCGATTTTAGACCGTGATGGAAATGAAATCGGTGAAGGTTTGATGGATGCGATGTTCACTGTGGCAATCGCGATGCATGATCTTGAACGTCGCAGCGGTAACTCGGAACATGGTTCTGTTTATATCGTGAAGCCCAAAATGCATGGCCCCGATGAGGTTGCGTTTACGGATGTGATTTTCTCAGCTGTTGAGCAAGCTTTGGATTTGCCACAGTTCACGGTGAAAATTGGTATTATGGACGAAGAACGCCGCACTACTGTTAACCTTAAAGAATGTATTCGTGCTGCAAAACACCGTGTTGCGTTTATCAATACTGGTTTCTTGGACCGCACAGGTGACGAAATTCATACATCTATGGAAGCGGGACCATTCCTGCGCAAAGATGATATCAAAGGTGAACCTTGGATTGCAGCATACGAAGACAACAACGTTGATGTTGGTTTGGCATGTGGTCTGCAAGGGCGTGCGCAAATTGGTAAAGGCATGTGGGCTGTTCCAGATAACATGAAAGATATGCTGGATCAAAAAACAGTGCACCCAAACGCCGGTGCAAATTGCGCATGGGTTCCAAGCCCAACTGCTGCAACTTTACACGCAACACATTATCACAAGATCAATGTTCAAGAGCGCCAGAATGAAATTATTGAAGGTGGTAAACGCTCTAGTGTTGATACGATCCTTCAATTCCCAGTTGCTCAAGGTCAAAACTGGTCTGACGAAGAAATCACACGTGAAGTGGAAAACAATGCACAAGGTATCCTTGGTTATGTTGTACGTTGGATCGATGCAGGTATTGGCTGCTCAAAAGTGCCAGATATCAATAACGTTGGCTTGATGGAAGACCGCGCAACATGCCGTATTTCCAGCCAACATATTGCCAATTGGTTGCACCACGGTGTGGTGAGCAAAGAAGAAACAATGGAAATTATGCGTCGCATGGCAATCGTTGTGGATGAGCAAAATGTAGATGACCCAACATACATTCCAATGGCGCCAGACTACACGGGTGTCGCATTTCAAGCTGCATGTGACCTTGTTTTCCTCGGCACAGTTCAGCCTTCTGGTTATACTGAGCCTGTGCTACACGCACGGAGATTAGAACTTAAAGGATAATTTTATGGCCGAAATATCGTCAAATAAGGCTAAACGCATCATCAATCAAGCCTTTGCAAAGGGCAAAGAGCTTGGTTTGCAACCACTGTCAGTGATCGTTGTTGATGCTGGTGGTCATTGCAAAGCATTTGAACGCCAAGATGGCGCTGCACCTGGTCGTTTTGCCGTTGCAGATGGTAAAGCGCATGCAGCGATTATGCTTGGTATGCCAACATCAAAACTGATGGATCGCGGTGAGCAACAACCATATTTCGTAAATGCTGTGAATGGTGTTTATAATGGGCGTGTTATTCCTGTTCCAGGTGGTGTTTTGGTAAAAGACAAGCGCGGAAAAGTCATTGGTGCTGTTGGTGTAACTGGTGACACATCAGACAATGATGCAATCGCGGCTGTTGCAGGTATCGAAGGTGCTGGTTTGACTGCAGAAGCTTAAAATACACATTTTCATTGCCCGGAATTCATGCCATGCTGGATGAAATCCAGATTATAAGAGTTTCGGGCAATGAAAAGACCAGTCGTAGGTATTATCGGCAATTCATACATTATTGATGGCGGGTACGAAGTTCAGGCAACTGGCGAGAGTAATATCAGTGCAGTTGCTAAAGTATGTGATGCATTGCCTTTAAGTGTACCATCTCTTCCAAATTATGTGTCTGTTGATGAGTTAATTGAAACCTTTGATGGGTTCGTGTTCACAGGAGCCAGACCTAATGTTCACCCAGAAGAATACGGCGAACAAGTAACAGAGGCACATGGTGATTTCGATCGGAATCGTGATGGATTGACACTACCATTGATCCGTAAATGTGTGAAGCTTGGTGTCCCCATTCTGGGTATTTGCCGCGGCTTCCAAGAATTCAATGTGGCTTTTGGGGGAACGCTTTATCCTGAAATTCGGGATTTACCCGGACGTATGAACCATCGTATGCCGCCAGATGGCACTCAGGATGAAAAATTTGCACATCGTCATGATGTTACAATTGAAGAAGGCAGTGTTTTTGAAAGTGTCTTCGATAACAGGGTAGTTTTGACAAATTCTTTGCATGGGCAAGGCATCAAAGATGCTGGTGAACGTATTATTATTGATGGATATGCTCCAGATGGAACCCCAGAAGCATTAAGTGTTAAGGATGCAATGGGCTTTGCATTGGCGGTACAATGGCACCCTGAATGGCGTGCTGATGAAGATCATATCTCCCATCAGCTGTTTTCTGCTTTTGGTAAGGCTTTACGTGGTTAAAATTAAAACCGCCCAATCCTACGAATAACTTTCATAGATTGTTTAGCACTTTTTGCTGTTTTATTTGCTTGTTTTTGGTTTTCTTTTGCCTCGGGAGAGTTCTCATCAACGTTCTTGTTCTTAGAGAAATAACCGATACCTTTGTCGATGCCGATATTGAGACCTTTGCGTATCAACATCCTAAAGACCATATTTATTATTCCGTTCATAGGATCACCTGTTTTTTGATTTATTCAAACATATCATCTTGATCTTCATTTTCCAAATCAACTTCTGCTTCAGTGTCTTCCAATAACGCACCAGGGGCTGGTCTGTTATCTAGTAAGCCAGAATCGCGTAGCTCTTTTACACCAGGTAAGTCCCGTTCACTTTCTAAGCCGAAGTGGTCTAGGAAAACTTGTGTCACAACAAAAGTTACAGGGCGACCGGGCGTCATGCGGCGGCGGCCTAATTTAATCCATTCTAATTCCAGAAGCAGGTCGATTGTACCACGAGATACTGATACGCCGCGAATTTCTTCAATCTCAGCACGGGTAACAGGCTGATGGTAAGCAATAATAGCCAATGTTTCGATGGCTGCACGTGATAGCTTACGCGTCTCATAACGTTCTTTTTGCATTAAGAACCCTAAGTCTGGTGATGTGCGAAATGCCCATGCATCGTCCACTTTCACAAGCTTCACACCACGGCCTTCGTAACGTTTCCGCAAATGTACAAGTGCTTCGGATACATCACAGCCATGGGGTAAACGATCAGCGATCGCTCTTTTAGAAATGGGTTCTGCTGACGCAAATAAAATAGCTTCAACCATGCGTTCTTGTTCAGCCATAGGAGGGGCTTCAAACAATGTATCGTTTTGCTCTTTGGTCATTGTGACCTCTTTGTTCTAAGTTTTATCGGGGCAAAAAGTTCGGATTGCTGAATTTCTAGCTTGCCTTCTTTTACCAACTCAAGGGATGCCGCAAACGTGGATGCCGTTGCTGAGCGACGAAATTTTGGATCGTCGCGCCAGCCATCAGGTAGGAACTGATTTAAATCGCCCCATTCAATAGCGTGGCCAATTAATGTGCGCATACGGCCCAAAGCTTGCTCCATCGTGAAAACGCGGTCGCGTTCTATCATATGGAGAGGTTCAAAATTGCCCTTTGTTTTGATGTAAGCATAGGCCTGCATCAAATCTAAGATCGTGGCATTATAGGTTATTTTGCGATTTTGACTGACGGCCTCTGGAATGCCGCGTGCGAAAAAATCACGCCCCATTTGATCACGTGCCATCAATTTTGCGGCGGATCTGCGCATGGCCTCTAGTCGTTCCAATTGAAAAGCTAGGTGTGCTGCAAGTTCTTCTGCAGAGGGGCCTTCTTCTGTTGGGTCAGGTGGCAATAATAAGCGAGATTTAAGAAAGGCAAGCCAGGCAGCCATAACAAGATAATCGGCAGCAAGTTCGATCCGAAGTTTCTTAGCTTCTTCAACAAATTTCAGATATTGTTCGGACAATTCTAAAACAGAGATTTTACGCAAATCTACTTTTTGCGTGCGTGCCAAGGTCAAAAGAACATCTAATGGCCCCTCGAAACCGTCTACGTCAACCAACAAAGATTCAGAAGCAATCCGTTCTTGTGTGGTTTGCTCGAAATCTTCAATTTCTGTTTGCGTAGGTTCTGTCATAAAGCTTCCACCTGTGTGAATTGCTTAAATGTTGTTTTTGCACTCGCCATATCAAAGTCATCTGGTGTGTGACGCATGGCGACAGCCGTCTCAGCGCGTTTCAAAGATTCATCTGATAATTTAGGGGTTGCAGATGCCACCTGTGTCATCTCATCCATTACACCGTTGCAATGTAAAACCACATCACATCCTGCATTAAAAGAAGCATCACAACGATCTGCAAAACTGCCCTTAAGCGCTTTCATAGACAGATCATCGGTCATGATCAGCCCATCAAACCCAATGTCAGAACGGATAGTATTGATGACTTTTGATGATTGTGTTGCGCAATTATCTGGATCGATATCTGTATATGTAATATGCGCTGTCATTGCCATCGGCAGATCAGACAGGCGTTGAAAAGGAACGAAGTCACTGGTTTTTAAGGTGTCTTGAGCCGTATCCAAAACAGGCAGTTCAAAATGGCTGTCCATATTTGCGCGACCATGCCCTGGGATATGTTTGATGATCGGTAATACACCACCATCCAAAAGGCCGTTTGCAGCAGCGCGCCCCATTGTGGAAACAGTATCTGCATCACGACCAAAACAGCGGTTTTCGATGATTTCGTGGCTGTCTTTTGTGGCTATATCTAACATTGGTGCGCAATTTACATCTATACCAAGCGCTTTCAATTCAGCGGCTATAATGCGGTATTGTAAATATATAGCGGCTTGTGCTGCCTCGTTTGGCAAAGCTTCGACTTGTTCTAATGGCGGTAACCACTCTGACCATTCAGGGTTGCGTAAACGTTGAACACGCCCACCTTCCTGGTCAATCAGAATAGGGGCATCATACCCGACTGTATCGCGCAGCTCAGATGTTAACGCGCGAATTTGATCGGGTGTTTCAAGGTTGCGGGCAAACAGAATAAAACCCCAAGGTTGGGCGTTTTTGTAAAACTGTTTCTCATCAGAGCTTAAGCGCAGGCTTTCGCAGCCGAATATACAGGCTGTCTGTGATGTCATCGTGCGCTTACCGGAATACAAGGAGTACCGCGTGCCAAAAGAGCAGAACAAAGGTTGCGGCTGTCTTCTACATCATTAAAGCCCATTGCCCGTAGTCGGAAAAATGTACGACCGCCAGATTCGGCAGATTGAATTAGGCGTTTTTTACCCGTTAGCAAATCGCCATGTTTCCCAATTAACTTATCCCATTCGATGGCAGCAATTGTTTCACTATCATAAGCACCTAATTGTACTAAGCGTGTGCCAATTGGAACACTTGAAACATTTTCTGGGTCTGTAACTTCTGGTTCTTCTTTAACTTCAGCCGCAGCTTCAATGCGCGAGCTTAGGTTTGCAGGGCGTGATTGTGGGACAGGAGATTGCAGTGGTGCATAGTCGCTGGATGAAATCACTGTACTTTCGTTTTCCACAACAATGCTTTCAACAATCAAAGACGGATCCTGAACTGTTGGTGTAGGTTCTTCGGTCTTTGCAACTTCTGTTGCTTCAGGTGTTGGCTTCGTTGCGGGTTTTGGCTCTGGGCGCAATTCTGGTTTTGCTGCAGCCAATTCACTTTGTGCTAGATCTTCTGATGTTAGTGATTGCTGTTCTGGTGCAAGTACAACTGTTTCGGCAGGTTTTTCAGTTGAGCCCTCAGATTGGACCGAATTAACAGCCAAACCTTGGTGGTTTGCTTGTGCTCCACCAGGGTTTTCAGGCTGTGTTCTGGCTGGCCCTTCCATGGCGCGAATGATTGGAATGTCGTTTGGATCACGTGTGCCCAAACTGAACACCCAATAGACTAAACCGATCACCAAAGCGACGGATGCGATGGCGCCAATCCAGTTCATACCCAATCGTAAAACGCCTAATGGGGCGATGCGATTTGCTTGGTTGTTCTGTTCTTCATACTCGGACATAGGGTTTTGCCTCTTTTTCATACACTATCTTGTGTATTTGCCTGCTCCAACCCCGAAATATGCGATTTTTGTTGTTTTTAGCGCATTTCTTCCATCGGAGTTACGCCTAAAATACCAAGTCCTGCGGAAATAACAACGGAAACAGCCCTAATGAGACTGATTTTTGCTTGAGACTTGCCAATCTCATTCTCATTTATGAATCTTAGTTCTCCGTCAGAATTACCTTGTGAGTACAAAGAATGGAAATCTGCTGCCAATTCTATGAGATAAAAAGCGATTCTATGCGGTTCATTATGTTTTGCTGCGAGTTCTAGCATACGTGGCCACTCTGCCATTTTCTTTATTAAAGTGAGTTCTGCTTCATGGGTCAAAAGATCAACCTTGGCAGATTTCAATGCATCATCACTCACATCTATGTTTAGTTGTTTTGCTCTTCTTATGACAGAGCAAACGCGCGCATGCGCATTTTGCACATAAAACACTGGGTTTTCTTTTGATTGTTCCAGAACTTTGTCGAAATCAAAGTCCAACGGCGCATCATTTTTACGCGTCAACATAACAAAACGAGCGACATCTGGACCAACTTGCTCAACCACATCGCTAAGGGTGATGAATGTGCCCGCGCGTTTCGACATTTTGAACGGCTCGCCGTTTTTATAAAGCTTCACCAGTTGGCACAGTTTAATATCCAAAGGCACTTCACCATCAGAGAGGGCAGAAACGGCTGCTTTCATCCGTTTAACATAGCCACCATGATCGGCGCCTAAGATATCGATCAACTCATCAAAGCCACGTTGAACTTTATCATAGTGATACGCGATATCAGGCGCAAAATATGTCCATGCGCCGTCTGATTTTTTCACAGGACGGTCAACGTCATCGCCATGTTCTGTCGATTTGAACAAAGTTTGTTCGCGTGCTTCCCAATCATCAGGCTTTTTACCTTTTGGTGGTTCAAGTACACCTTCATAAATCAATCCTTTGGCTTCTAAATCAGCCAAAGCACTTTCAATGCGGCCTGTGCCGTAAAGTGATTTTTCTGAAAAGAACACATCCATTTTTACGCCGATAGAGGCTAGATCGCGGCGGATCAAATCCATCATTGCTTCTGTTGAAAACTCGCGCAATTCTTTTAGCCATTCGGATTCCGGTTTGCCAACCAATGTGTCGCCATATTTTTCTTTGACGTCTTGGCCAACAGCAATCAGATAGTCGCCTGGGTATGTGCCATCTTCGAATTGTACGGCCTGACCATTGGCTTCGAGATATCGTAAGTATACTGAGCGGGCCAATACATCGACCTGCGCGCCGCCATCATTGATGTAATATTCACGCGTAACATTGTAGCCTGCAAAATCCAAAAGACTTGCTAAAGCATCGCCAAAAACAGCACCACGTGTATGACCAACGTGCAAAGGGCCCGTTGGGTTCGCGGAAACATACTCAACATTTACTTTTTTACCATCACCCATGTTTGAACGGCCAAAATCAGTACCAGCATTCAAAGCACTTGGTACAACATCCAGCCATACAGATGGGGATAGACGTAGATTCAAGAAACCAGGCCCAGCAACATCTGCCACAGTTACACGGTCATCGGCGGCTAATTTCACAGCTAAAGCATCAGCAATATCACGCGGTTTCATTTTTGCAGACTTTGCCAAAACCATCGCGGCATTGGTTGCCATATCGCCGTGTAGTGGATCGCGCGGCGGTTCAACAGCCACATTTGTGAAATCCAAATCAGCAGGCAGACTGCCTTCGGATTGCATTTGTGCCAAAGCATCTAAAACAAGGGTTTTAATATCTGCGAACAGGTTCATCGTCGTCGTATCCATCTAGGTTTCGCGGCACTTAACACAGGTTTAAAGCGCGTTCCAGCCGTTAAGCACAGTGCTTTTCATGTTCTTGGAACGCAAATCGGTCTGTCATGCCTGCAATATAATCCGCAACGGCGCGGGCAAGGGCGGTTTTATCAGCGTTTCTGGGGCGTCTGCGTTCGGGCAATAATGTCGGGTTGCCCATATAAGTATTGAACAATTCCTTCACCACAATCCCAGTATCGTGGCGCATTTTGTTCACATCATCATGGCGATACATGCGGGTGAATAAAAAGGTGCGAATTTCTTTGAGCTGGGCAAATAATTCATCTGAAAATTGGATAACAGGGGTGGAATGATTGCGGATATCTTGGGCTGATTTTGGCGACAGGGTAGTGATCCGTTTTTGGCTTTCAGTAATAACATCCTGCACCATGATCCCAAACACGCGCCGTAATGCTTCGTGGCGACGGCGTTGTTGTTCTAAAACAGGGTATTTAGCATCCACTTCTTTGAAGCAATCTCCTACCAATGGAAGGTCAAGAATGTCTTCTACTGTGAATAACCCAACTCGTAATCCATCATCTAAATCGTGATTGTTATAGGCAATATCATCGGCAATGGCTGCTGCTTGGGCTTCGGCGCTTGCGAATGTATCAAGTTCCAGATCGTAGGTTTTATTATAATCTTCTAAGGCAAAGGGTAGGGTGCCGGTTACAGGTCCATTATGTTTTGCGATGGCTTCCAATGTTTCCCATGTCAAATTTAGCCCATCAAATTCCGCATAGTGACGTTCCAAACTGGTTACAATTTTCAAAGCTTGTGCATTATGGTCAAATCCACCGTATGGTTTCATACATTCAGACAGTACATCTTCGCCATTATGCCCATAAGGTGTGTGCCCAAGATCATGTGCCAATGCCACGGCTTCAGTTAATTCTTGGTTCAATCCCAAAGTAGAAGCAATCGTGCGTGCAACTTGCCCAACCTCAATCGTATGGGTCAAACGCGTGCGAAAATGATCGCCCTCATGGGCAACAAACACCTGTGTTTTATGCTTTAGGCGGCGAAATGCGGTGGAATGGATAATCCTGTCTCGATCGCGCTGAAATGGGGATCTGTGTTCGGATTCGTGCTCATTTACCAACCGTCCACGGCTATTTTTCGGGTCACATGCGTAATTCGCAAGCATTTGTGTTCGCCTTTGCCTTGTCGCGCGGTGCATCCGCGCCTATATTTAGGCAACACATACCCCAATCTGGAGCGACTGGATAGATGGAGCTTACATTACCACCAAAAGTCACGGACCGCGCGTTTGAGCGTTTGGCCGAGATCAATGCAGACACTGCTGCACTTCAAGCTTTGCGCATTGCAGTCGAGGGTGGGGGGTGTTCTGGTTTTCAATATGAAATGAAATTGGATGAAGATGTCGCTGATGATGATCTTGTTTTGGAAAAAGATGGCCAAAAAGTCTTGATCGACAGTGTGTCTTTGCCATTTTTGGCCAATGCTGTGATTGATTTTTCACAAGAATTGATTGGTGCGCGTTTTGTGATAGAAAACCCCAACGCCACATCAAGCTGCGGCTGTGGCACAAGTTTCTCTATGTAACCTTACTGGTTCTTGCATCTGATCCCTGCAACCTTGTAGGGTGCAGAAAAATACCAATAGGGCAGATCACATGAAAATCGCATCGTTTAACATCAATGGCATTAAAGCGCGTTTGCCTGCTCTTTTACAGTGGCTAGAAGAGGCCAAACCTGACGTGGCTTTGTTGCAAGAAATCAAATCTGTGGATGAGAATTTCCCGCGCGAACCGATTGAAGACTTAGGGTACCAAGTGGAAACGCATGGTATGAAAAGTTTCAACGGTGTGGCGATCCTGTCAAAGCTGCCTTTGGAAGATATAACACGTGGTTTGCCAGGTGATGACGAAGATATTCAAGCACGCTGGATAGAAGCAACAGTTATGGGCGATAAACAGGCCGTTCGTGTGTGTGGATTGTATCTGCCAAATGGTAATCCAACGCCGGGGCCGAAATATGATTACAAATTGTCATGGATGAAACGCCAATATGCACGCGCCCAAGAGTTGATGGCTCTAGAAGAACCATTTCTTATGGCAGGGGATTATAATGTTATCCCGCAGGCTGAGGATTGTTGGGATACGAAGCCTTGGCTAGAAGATGCATTGTACTTACCTGAAACACGCGAAGCTTACCGCAAGTTAATGAATCTTGGTTTCACAGAAGCATTCCGTGCGCGTAATCAGGCGGCGATGAACTACACGTTCTGGGATTACCAAGCAGGAGCTTGGAACAAGAACAACGGTATTCGGATTGATCACTTCTTACTGTCCCCACAATGTGCTGATTTATTGCAAGATTGTCAGATTGACCGCGATACGCGTGGACGTGAAAAGCCATCTGATCACGTGCCGATTTGGGTCGAATTAGACGCCTGATTTTGTGACATCGTAATCGTAAATCCAATCATAGTGCCGTGCCATGAATTGTGGGGCTAGGCGCGATGTAATTTGCATACCTGTATGTAGTATCTTGCGCTTTATTGGATTGGCTTCGTGGTATATTCGCCCAGATTTTAGAGCTGTTTCTTGGACTTTTGTTGCACGTGTTTTGCGTATCGTTTCATAGGCTTGTAAGGCCTGTGATAAATCCGTTTTATTAACAAGTTGGTCTGCCAAAACCCATGCATCTTCAATCGCCATACAGGCGCCTTGAGCAATAAAAGGTACCATCGGATGGGCGCTATCGCCCAGTAGAACGATACGATCATTCGCCCATGCTTCTAAGGGTGGGTGGGCAAACAACCCCCATGCTATAGGGGTATCTATTTTTTGCAATAAAGTGCTTACAGGGTCAGCCCAGTCCTTAAAAAGAGTGTGAAGCTGTTTTGGATCACCCAAATGGTTCCAGCCTTCGCCAACCCATTCAGCACGTTCTTCAACCGCTACAATATTGATCTGCTTCCCGCCGCGTAGGGGATATACAACAACATGTTTGTGAGGGCCCATAAAGACATGGGTTTTGCTTTGGAATTGGGCACTTTCTGCATCAGCATCTACAATTGCACGCCATGCAACTTGGCCTGTAAATGTGGGCGCCTGACTTTTGAAATGCGTATTTCTGATTAGGGATTTAACGCCATCTGCACCGACAATGAGATCATATTTTTGACCAAGGATTTGGCCATTAGGTGTGATATCGCTAATCATTTGCCCACAATGAATATCAATACCTGCTTTTGTGGCGGCGGACCAAAGAGCATCTATCAAGTCAGCGCGGTGAAATTGCAAAAAGGGGCTGTCTGGTGATGTGTTCAATTCCACGGTAGAGACAACATCCCCTTTCTTATAATCACATAAGTGAACAGCGCTGGGTGTGCTATGAGGCCACTCAAGCGGGGATAATCCCATATCTATCAAAGCGCGAATTGCGTTGGCGCTGATCTGAATGCCTGCACCTACTTCTGCAATTTCTTCTGCTTGTTCAAACACAGTCACATTCGCACCATGACGTTTCAAAGCGATCGCGGCTGTTAAACCACCAATCCCTGCGCCAATGATTGCGATGTTCATATGCTTTAATGGCATGTGCCGCCCTTATGATACGAAAACACCGAAGACCATTCAGTCCTCGGTGTCAAAACTTTAGCAGGTCAGTACGGGCGATCAATCGTCGCGGTGTACTTTTTCTTTACGCTCATGGCGTTCTTGTGCTTCCAAAGACATTGTCGCGATTGGACGTGCATCCAAACGTTTCAATGAAATTGGCTCACCTGTTTCTGAACAGTAGCCAAATTCACCTTCGTCAATACGGCGCAACGCTTGATCAATCTTGGCAACCAATTTGCGCTGGCGATCACGTGTACGCAATTCCAATGCACGGTCTGTTTCTTCAGATGCACGGTCAGCAACATCAGGAATGTTACGTGCGCCTTCTTGCATACCTTCGATTGTATCGCGTGTGTCTTCTAATAATTCTGCTTTCCAATCCGTTAGTTTACGGCGGAAATATTCAGTTTGACGTTCATTCATAAACGGTTCGTCATCGGCTGGACGGTAGTCTGCATCCAGAATAACTTCTGATTTCATTGTTACACCCATAATAGTCATCCTCACCTTGGCGAGTCTTGCCAATTTGATGCTTCGATATAGAAATATCACAAGGTTGTCACCCAAAAGATGTGTAACCTTGCGGCATCGTGAAAACGCGCATAGTCTATGGAAAACCAAGGGTTTAAGGGGCAAAATGAAGTTTACTGGCACAAAAAATTATGTTTCGACGGATGATTTAACCATCGCTGTGAATGCATCCATCGCATTAGAGCGCCCTCTGATTGTAAAAGGTGAGCCTGGAACGGGCAAAACAGAGTTGGCACGACAAGTGGCTGAAGCCCTTAATTTGCCTATTATTGAATGGAATATTAAATCTACGACCAAGGCACAGCAGGGGCTTTATGAATATGATGCAGTATCGCGTTTGCGCGATAGCCAATTGGGTGATGAGCGTGTGCATGATGTATCTAACTACATTAAAAAAGGTAAACTTTGGGAAGCTTTTGAAGCAGAAGAACGTCTTGTTCTATTGATTGATGAGATTGATAAGGCAGATATCGAATTCCCAAATGACTTGCTGCAAGAGTTAGATCAGATGCAATTTCATGTTTATGAAACAGGGGAAACAGTCAAAGCAAAGAATCGCCCAATTGTCATCATCACATCCAATAATGAAAAAGAACTGCCTGACGCATTTTTGCGCCGTTGTTTTTTCCACTATATCCGATTCCCTGATATGGAAACGATGCAACAGATTGTTGATGTACACTTTCCAAGTATCAAACAGGATTTGGTCGCAGAGGCTTTGACACAGTTCTTTGAAATCCGTGAAACGGCTGGTTTAAAGAAAAAGCCATCGACATCTGAAGTGTTGGATTGGTTGAAGCTACTGCTGGTCGAGGATTTGAATGCGGCTGATATGCGTCGTGATGGTAAAGATGCATTGCCGAAATTGCATGGTGCGTTGTTAAAGAATGAGCAAGATATCCATTTATTTGAACGTTTGGCGTTTCTAGCGCGAGGGGAGCGATAAGAATGGACATCAGGCTGGTTGAGGCAGAGGATAAAGCAGATTGGTCCGCCCTTTGGGAGGCGTATCTGACGTTTTACGAAACATCTCGTCCGCCAGAAGTTTATGAAAAAACGTGGGACCGTATCATAGACCCAAATGAATCTATGTATTCTGCATTGGCGTTTCAGGATGGGAAAGCCGTCGGATTGGTGAATTTTCTCTATCATAAATCTTTTTGGGATATTGAAGAGCGCATCTATTTAAATGACTTATATGTGGATTCTACCCACAGGGGATTAAGCATAGGTAAAAAACTCATTAAAGCTGTAGAAAAACACGGTTCTGAACATAATGTTGCCTCAGTCTATTGGTTAACGTCTACGGACAATGCGCAGGCGCAGGTTTTGTATGATAAAGTGGCCACGCGAACGTCGTTTATTAAGTATCAAGTATAAGTGTAACCAGTATGAAACGTATTTTATTACCACTATCTTTAATGGCCCTTATGGGATGTACCGCGACCGCCCCCTCAGAGGTTAGTCGAAATTCTTCAGAACTTGTATCGTCTACAACAATGCGTAGCTTCCCAAATGAAGTGGCAATTCGCAGCGTGCAGAAATCTAATGTTGATATTGCTCAAGAGTTTCTCGATTTAAGTTTTGCCTTGGAAAGCGGACAAAAACTTTCAACTCTTACGAAGTTTTCCGGCCCAATTTCTATTGGCATCAATGGGACTGCACCAAAACATGTTGTTCGCGACTTAGAACTGCTTATTACACGCCTTAAATCTGAGGCGGGTTTGGATGTTCGCCGCGTTTCTGGATCAGATGCCAATATTCATATTGAAACAATCCCAAAACGCCAATTGCAAAGTGTGATACCCACAGCTGCTTGTTTTGTTGTTCCGAATGTATCAAGCTGGTCTGATTACCGTCGTAATCGCTTTAAGAACAAACTGGATTGGACACGCTTGAGTGAGCGTAAAAACCTGACTGTGTTTATGCCAAATGATGTGGCACCCCAAGAAGCTCGGGACTGCTTGCACGAGGAAATTGCACAAGCTTTAGGGCCTGTTAATGATCTTTACCGTTTGCCTGATAGTGTATTCAATGATGATAATTTCCATATAACATTAACGCCTTACGACATGTTGATTCTACGCACGTATTATTCGCCTGAATTGCGCAATGGTATGTCTCGTCATGAGGTTGCAGCTATTTTACCAGATTTATTGGCACGTTTGAATCCAATTGGCCAATCACTGCCAGCTGCGAGACTGCAAAAGACGAGCAAAGCTTGGGTGAGAGCTATTGAAGTGGCTCTTGGTCCAAAAGCAAGTTCGGACAAACGTCGCAATGCTGCATTTGATGCCGTGAAGATTGCACAGGATAATGGTTACCGTGATCATCGTTTAGGTTTTGCACATTATGCACGCGCACAAGTATCATTAGGACCTGACCCAAAAACAGCTGCTAGTGATTTCGCGCGCGCTTACTCAATCTTTAGAACTTTATTTGGCACATCAGATATTCACACTGCACAGGTTTCAGTACAAATGGCTTCATTGGCATTATCTGCCGGCCATTACGACGCGGCATTGAAATTCATCAATGAATCATTGCCGGTTGCTCAAAAGTCGCAAAATGGATCTTTGCTGTTCAGTCTCTTGGCAATGAAAGCCGAAGTTTATGAAGGCTTAGGTCGCTTTGGCGATGCAAAGACGTTGCGACGCGAAGCAATCAGTTGGGGGCACTATGGCCTTGCAACCCGTTCAGATATAACTAAACGTCTAGACCTAGTTGCGTCCTTACGTCCAAGGGTGTCCACGAAAGGCTTCTAAAATGATTATGGTTCCTGCGTTTTTTCTTGGTTTGTTGGTTGGTGCATTCCGATCCTATAGAAAACAAGGGTCCACATTAGATATGCTGCAATATGGATTTGCACACGGCATAGCTTTTTTCATACTGGGTATGTTTTTATCCATCGCATTTGATTGGCAAGGTTGGGTATAAGTTATGCTATTACCACTCTTCGCAAATTTAAAAGATGCGAAGATACCAGTATCACTGCGCGAATACCTGACATTATTGGAAGCAATGCAAGCGAGCCTTACGACCTACGATATTGATCAGTTCTATTTTCTTGCACGCACTTGTCTGGTTAAAGATGAGCGCAACTTAGATAAGTTTGACCTAGCGTTTTCAAAGACATTCCAAGGTTTGGAAAATGTCACATTCGAAGATGTTATAAAAACCGTAGATGTGCCACAAGATTGGATCAAAAAACTTGCTGAAAAACATCTAAGCAAAGAAGAAATGGCTCAGGTCGAAAGCCTGGGTGGTTTTGATAAACTTATGGAAACGTTGAAAAAACGTATCGAGGAACAAGAAAAACGTCACCAAGGTGGCAGCAAGTGGATTGGTACTGCTGGTACGTCCCCCTTTGGTGCCTATGGATATAATCCAGAAGGCATTCGGATCGGTCAAAATGAAAGCCGTCACCAAAAGGCTGTGAAAGTTTGGGATAAGCGCGAGTTCCGTAATTTGGATGATAGCGTGGAACTGGGCACGCGGAATATCAAAGTAGCTTTGAAACGTTTGCGCCGTTGGGCGCGAGATGGGGCTGATGAAGAGTTGGATTTATCTGGCACCGTTCAAGCCACTGCTGAAAACGGATACTTGGATGTGAAAACCCGCCCTGAGCGGCGCAATGCTGTTAAGGTATTGATGTTTTTTGATGTGGGCGGATCGATGGATCCATATATCAAAGTGATCGAAGAATTGTTTTCGGCATCGCGAACAGAATTTAAACATTTGGAATATTTCTATTTCCACAACTGTCTGTACGAAGGCGTTTGGAAAGATAACAAACGCCGTTGGACAGAACAAATTCCAACATGGGATGTTCTGCGCACCTATGGGAAAGACTACAAATGCATTTTTGTAGGGGATGCCAGCATGTCACCTTACGAAGTGGCTTATGTGGGCGGTGCGAATGAACATTATAATCCAGAAGCAGGGCAAATCTGGCTGGAACGTGCACGCGAACACTGGCCTGACCACATATGGATTAATCCAGTACGCGAAGATGCATGGAGCTATACACACTCCATCCAAATGATCCGCCAGATATTTGAGGATAGAATGTTTGGTATGACCTTAAAAGGGATCGAAGCTGCCATGAAAGAATTGGGTCGCTAAGCTGTTACTTGACAGAAATGGTATGGCGCTGGCAGCATCGTCCTATGAAATGGCTTATGATCCCTTTAGTTCTATGTGTAAACACGGCTTATGCCTGCTCTGAGATTGCTGATCGTAATGATGAACGTGCTATGCTTTTGCAGAACCTAAAAGATGCCGATACTTACCGCAAAGGCCAAGCGTCTATTGCTGGAATGTGGATGTTTTGGCAACAAGCTCCAGATGAAACAGCGCAAGAATTGCTGGATACAGGGTTATCACGCCTACGCATTTCCGATTACATTGCAGCAGAAGATGCATTCGCACGTTTAGTGGATTATTGCCCAGATTATGCAGAAGGTCATAACCAATTGGCATTTGCGTATTTCTTGCAAGATAAACTTGAAGCATCCTCAGACAGTTTAGACCGTACATTAGAATTAGAACCCCAACATTTTGGTGCGTTGGCTGGTAAAGGTTTGGTTTTTATTAAACAGGGCCGTAATGATATTGCGCAAATATTCCTACGTCGTGCTCAAAAGGTTAATCCGTGGTTGAATGAGCGTGGCTTGATCAAACCCGTCCCTGGCCAAGGTGAATTATAATAAGTGACTTGCTAAGCACCTCTTTCGACCCCATATCAAATCTATGTTAAAATTCACACCCATCCTTTTGGCTATAATCTATGCGGTTGTAATGTACCGCCTGTCTGCATGGCGGTTGCGTTCGGAGTTGGATGAAAAGTCCACGCTTTTGGTTGACCCCATGTTGCAACCAATCATGGACCAATTGGCACAAGCTTTGGATTTAGAAAAAATCAAAGTCTTCGTGTATGAAATAGAACCAGTAAATGGGTTGGCTGCACCTGATGGTCGTATTTTCATCACTCGTGGCTTTGTGAATAAGTTTAGATCTGGCGAAGTAACAGCAGATGAGATTGCCAGTGTCATCGCGCATGAATTGGGGCATGTGGCATTGGGGCATTCGCGCAGACGTATGGTGGATTTTTCAGGGCAAAATGCTATTCGCGTTGCCCTCAGTATGATTTTGGGGCGAATTATCCCGGGTCTTGGCGTTTATATTGCCAACTTTTTAACAACAATGCTGGCTGCGCGATTATCACGTTCAGATGAATACGAAGCAGATGCTTATGCGGCTGCATTACTCACAAAAGCTGGGATCGGGACAGGCGCTCAAAAAAGCCTGTTCACCAAATTAGAAGCTCTTGTCGGTGCATCTGGTCAGCCTATGGCATGGCTGATGAGCCACCCTAAAACGGCTGATCGTATTGATGCGATCAAAAAACTTGAAGATCGTTGGAATGTTTAGCTAAATTTTCACAAGTTTTTAAGGCTCTCCTTCTATAGCTGATGGTTAATAGAAGAGGTGTTATGTATGTTTGTTCAAACGATATACCAAAGTAAATCGCGGATGCGGATAAAGCCGCATGATATTGCGCAGATCACAGCGCATTCTACCCCTAAAAACGCCCAATGCGGTGTAACAAGTTATCTTTATTACGACGATTGGTATTATTTGCATGTACTTGAAGGCGGGGCAGCTCAAGTTGCTGAAACCATGAAGCGGGTTGCGTCGAATAAATTACACCATTCCGTAAAGGTGCGGTTGATGACGCGAAGTTCAGAACGGGGTTTTGAGGGTTGGCCGTTTGGCTCTATTGCTGCAGATGATTTTGAACTGCGGCGCGTTATGAAAAACTTGGGGCATAAAGTATTAGTGGACGCAAATGTTTTGGATATCATGAAGATACTGAAACGTACTGCAGGTCGAAAACTACGCACGATGTCGTCTTTGGAAAAACGATCCTTATCAGATGTTGGTTCTTTGAAAATATTAGGATCACAAGGCAACCTGATTGAAGAGGTGTTAGGATTGCGTAGCTAGAAGTTTGCCTAGACGCGGCAAACCTGTGCGTTTTAGCAGCTTTCGGATATCTTTGGGTTCGCCTGAGTGTAGTTCGGCAGCGTGTTTGATTTCATTTGCAACATCGATCATCGCATTAGGGTGCTCTTGTGCGAACTCAACCAAAAAGTTATCGGGATCACGGCGTAAAATACTATGATTGGATAAAACCCGTGTTGGAAAATCTTTAATGTTTACAGTCAAAATTGCACCAGCTTCCGCCGTGATTGCTGTTTCCAAAACATGAATATCATTTTCATCTGGTAACCAAAGATTTTCAACGTGAACTGATGCAATCTCTGCCTTTGGCCAATTCGCTTTGAGTAATGCAATCTCAACACCTGCTACTTGTGCTTGATCTTTTCCATGCCGCACAGCAGCACGACGCCATTCTTCTAGTAATCGCGCAGACCAGATAGGATCGAATGCCCCTTTCTTTGCAGCCCCTAAAAGGACCTCACGCATAACGGTGGGATATAAAACACAAGCATCTAAAACGATGCGCATTAATCTAACCTAAAGAATATAGCTTTTAGATAAGCGCTTTCACCAAGGCTTGCATGTGTTGGATGATCAGCGCCTGCAAATCCTGTATGTAAGATTTGTGCAGAACGCCCAGATTTCCCAATGCCTGCTAGGGATGCTGTGCGGAAACTTTGAATATCCGCTGCGTGTGAGCATGAACACAGGCCGAGATATCCATTTGGTGCAACCAACTGGCTGCCATAGCGCGCGACGCGTTCATAGGCGCGCAAACCAGCCTTTAGTGCTGTTTTATTTGGCGCAAATGCTGGCGGATCACAGATCACAAGATCATATTTTTCGCCTGCATCAATCAATTCTTTCATTTTATCAAACGCATCGCCGCGCAATGTATTGAACTTATCCGAAACACCCGTTGCTGCGGCACCTTGGGATGCTAATTCCAATGCCGCTTCTGATCCATCTAAAGCTGTGACTTCGGATGCACCATGCGCCAAACAAGTCAAAGAAAACCCACCGACATGAGAAAATACATCTAAAACACGCAAATCTTTTGCTAAACCAGCTGCAAATGCATGGTTTGGACGTTGATCAAAGAACAAACCTGTTTTCTGACCACCTTCAACGTCGGCCATAAATGTAGCACCGTTCATGGAAACAGGGATTACACCATCTACAGTACCTACAAGTACGGCATTATCTTCGTCTAACCCTTCTAATTTACGGGCACGTCCTGAAGCATTCTTAATCACTGTTTTGATATTCAGATCATCCGTTAGGACAGCCACGAAATCATCCAACATATTCTCTGCCCAACTGGCGTTTGGCTGTAACACTGCCGTGTCACCAAAGCGGTCGATAATGACACCTGGTAAACCATCAGCTTCAGCATGTACCAAACGATAGAATGGAGCATCATATAAACGGTCGCGTAATGCAGCGGCGTTTATAAGTTTGCCACGCAACCAATCACGATCAATCACTTGCTCAGCCTTACGATCCATGAAACGGGCAACGATTTTGGAATCCGCATTAAAGGCACAAATCCCAAGAAAATGCGCATTGCTATCAACCACATTCACAAAGCTACCAGAGGGTAACTTGCGTGTGCGCCTGTCCATAACTAATTCATTTGAAAACACCCAAGGAAAACCAAAACGTATCTTTTGGGCATTCATTTTAGGAAGGAGGCGGATTGTGGGATAAATGCTGTCTGTCATAGCACCGCTAGTAGCGGGTTTCATAAGTTTCGGAAACCCACAAAAAAAGGTGACCGATATTCAGGCCACCTTAAGTTTGGTCTTTCGGGAAAAGTCTTGAGAGATCAGCTTTCTGTATTGCCGATCATTTCTTTGTACATAATGTCACGTACACGCTGTGTGATACGAACTTTTTGTGTTTCGCCGCGTTGTTCTGCTGCTACGGCTTTTCTGCCGCCGTGCGCTTTGAAAGATGCATCAATGTTTTTTATTTCTGCAACTGGTAAACCAGTGTTTACGTCACGTAAAAGGTAATCAAAGTTGATGTTATGTTTTCCACCTACTGTGTAGCGCGCTTTTTCTGTAACTGCATGGAATAGGTTTACACGTACTTCCATTGTTACAGGTTGGCCTTCTGCCACTTGCGATACGCCTTCTGCTATTGCGTTCGCCATGATGGCTTGTACTTGGTGTTTGCGATTACCGCGAGGATCTTCGCGCCACACGATATCTGCACGTGGAACGAATGTGTTAGCTTCTGATACTGTTAGTTCTTCTGGGATTGTTACGCTTAATTGCTCAACCTTATATACAGGTTGTTGTGCTTCGATTGTTTGTGCTGGTGATGCATTGATTGCATTTTTAGTAGGCGCTTGTGTGCTTGCACACGCTGTTACTGACAATGCCAACGCGATACCTGCGATGTATTTTGCGATTTTTGTTTTCAAGACCATTTTCATTTTTTCTTCCTTCGCTTTGTTGCGTGGATTTATTTTATGGTCTCTTTATTGCGCCTGAATGTGTTTGATTTTGGTAAGGCGTGAGGGGATTCAGAGGTAATATTAAGAAGATTTTGCGCCGAATAAGGGCTGAATTGTGCCAATTTGAATTAAATTGGGCAGATTTGACAAATTCAAAAATGAAAAAGCCGCAGCAAAAGCAGCGGCCATTCGATTACTCTATAGGGTCTCGATGTGAAATCAAAACACTCTCATTAGAGCAGGTTTTGCTTAATGCGCAAAACGTAGCTTTGGGGACAACTTGAATGATTTGATCCAAGCCACAAACTGTGTGCCAGCATTTTGCATTGCTTCTGCGCGTAGTTTGCGTGCTGTCGCTTCAATTGCTACATAGTCGATTTTTGTGTCTAGGTTAGTCATTTGGTGCTCCTTCGCTTCCATGATTAGAATATAGGAGCTAAAAGCGACATTTTCATCAGACAATGTCGCAAAACCGCTATGCGTTAAGCGCATATGTAATTGTAACAGTTATGCGATTATGTGTAGTATTTGGGCAAACTGCCTTTTTCTGAGGCATTTTTTAACCACATAAAGACGTGTTCACCAACTGAGCGGAAGCAAACCATGTGTGCCGTCTTTTCATCGTCCATCCAAAAAGCAACAGCAAGTTGCCCCAAGCGGCTGCGACGCATAACACCCACAGGTAAGCCTTCTTTGCTCATATCCGCAGGGCTACCTTTGGCGAGGATATCGCGTGTGGCAGCACCTTTGATTTCAAACATGGCACGGGCATCAGATACATTTATAACCAATGCATGTTCGCCAGATAGGGCCTTATCCAGCTTAGCAATAATGGCGTCTACTTTGGTGTAATCCACGAGTAAGAGTAACTCATCAGGCGACATCCATGCCGCAGACCCTTTTGCACTGTGCAAAATTTGCCCTGTTTCAGGCATAGCAGTACCCGTTGCTGTTTTAAGAGCTTTGGCAACGACGGCAGATTTGAAATCGCCACGTAGGGTGATCATACCTTGTAGGCCTGTGTCTTTGATCGTTACAGACCCTTTGAACGATGCGCCGTTCATTGCGCTGACAGCATTAGACATTTTGACGTGCCCCTTCTTTATCCAAGAATACTGGATCACAAATTTCTGCTTTGATGCTTTCGCCGCCGATTGTCGGGAAATCGATCACTTCACCCATTCGGTCAGGGCCATTCAAAACCAAACCCATAGCAATAGAGTGATTTAAGGTCGGTGAGAAATACGTCGATGTCACGCGACCGATCATATTGTGCATGCCATTTTCACGCATTGTGCCATCAACAGCATATGCGCCATCTGGAATGACTTTTGCAGGATCAACCGTTTTCAGCCCAACAAGTTTCCAACGGTTCGGGTCAGTCATATGCGATCTTTGTTGACCACGCTTGCCCAAGAAGTCTTCTTTCTTCTTTGAAATAGCCCAATTCAAACCCAAATCCTGTGGAATAACCGTACCATCGGTTTCATCACCGATCATGATAAAGCCTTTTTCAGCGCGCATCACGTGAAGACATTCGGTGCCATAGGGTTGAATGCCAAACTCTTTACCCGCTTCCATGCACATATCCCAAAACGCTTGGCCTTGGGATGCTGGTACGGCAATCTCGTATGACAATTCACCAGAGAATGAGATGCGGTAAGGGCGGGCTTTGATGCCGCCCAATTCGCCGTCTTTAAAGGTCATGAATGGTAATGCTTCGGCGGAAACATCCATACCGCCCAACTTTTCCAATACTTTGCGAGCATTTGGTCCAACAACAGCGATTTGCGCATATTGTTCTGTGGTATTGGCTGTATAAACTTTCCAATCCCACCATTCGGTTTGCAACCACTCTTCCATATGGGCGTGAATGCGGTCGGAACCACCAGAGGTCGTGTGGCATAGGAATGTGTTTTCATCCAAACGCGCAACAACACCGTCATCTGATAAGAACCCATTCTCAGAACACATCAAACCATAACGGCAATGCCCGACTTTCAATGTACTCATCATATTGGTGTACATCATATCTAGGAATTTACCCGCATCAGGCCCTTTGACGATGATCTTACCAAGCGTAGATGCATCCAACAGTCCACAGTTTTCACGTGTGTTCAGAATTTCGCGTGTGACTGCGTCTTCAACACTTTCGCTGCCTTGTTTATAACAATAGGGGCGACGCCAATCTGCAACAGGTTCCCAATCGCCACCGTTTTCATCAATCCATTGATGCATAGGTGTTTTGCGGATTGGCTTAAACAATTCATTATGTGCATCCCCTGCAATCGATCCCAATGAAATAGGGTGATAGGGCGGGCGGAATGTTGTTGTGCCGACATTTGGGATATCAGCGTTCAGGCTGTCAGCTAGGACTGCTAAACCGTTGATGTTTGACAATTTACCTTGGTCTGTTGCCATACCTAACGTTGTATAACGCTTCGTATGTTCCACACTTTCATAGCCTTCTTGCGCGGCAAGGCGCACATCACTGACTTTGACATCGTTTTGGTAATCAAGGAATGTCTTAGACTTAAGCTCGTAACTTGCGCCTTGTGGCATAGACCATACAGGCATCATTGCAGCCTCGCGTTCGCTTGCAGCTAGGGGTGCGGCCGCACGCGCGGGCTTATAGCCCACTTCCTTGGCCGCGGTCATGCCTGCTGCATGACCATCTTTGAGAGCAGCCGCTGCATCAAGATGACCGTTGGCTGTGCCCGTTGCAATTACGAAGCCAGTTCCATCAGCACCCAAAGGTGGGCGCGCTGGGTCAGGGCGGAACATCGCTGTATCTGCATCCCAGTTCAGTTTGCCACCGCAGTGTGACCAGAGGTGCACCACAGGTGACCAGCCGCCAGACATAGCAACGGCATCGCATTTAATTTCTTCTAATGTGGCGCCTTCGCCCGCTTGGGCGCAAAGTGTAACAGCTTCAACGCGTTTGCCGCCTTTGACTTTGCCGATGGCAGATTTGTTTTCAACACGGATACCCAAAGCGATGGCTTTTGCAGGCAGTTCACCGTCCAAATCACCGCGAGGGTCAATAATGCAAGGAACGTTTAGACCTGCTTCATGCAGTGCAATCGCTGTGCGGTAGCCATCATCGTTGTTGGTGACAACAACTGTGCGATCGCCAACGCTGACGCCGTAATCAGCGATATAATCACGCACGGCACCTGCAAGCATCACACCTGGGATATCATTGCCAGCAAAGCTAAGCGGGCGTTCAATGGCGCCTGTTGCTGTGACAATACGTTTTGCGCGGATGCGCCATAAGCGCTGGCGCGGACCATCAGAAGGGCCCATGTGATCTGTAAGCCGTTCATAACCCAACAGATAACCGTGATCATAAACACCAGCAGCCATCATGCGAGTGCGCATTTGGACGTTTGGCAGTTTCTTTAAAGCGGCCAATGTGGATTTGATCCATGCTGCGGCTGGTTTGCCGCCGATTGTCACGCCGTCTGTAATCGCACGACCACCATAGTCGACAGCTTGTTCCATCAAAAGAACTGTGGCGCCTGCTTGACCCGCTGTCAGGGCGGCTTGCAAACCTGCTATACCGCCGCCAGCAACCACGACATCTACGTGAGCATAAAAGTACTCATAGCTGTCTTCGTCTTTATGTGTTGGGGCTTTACCCAAACCTGCGGATTTGCGGATGATCGGCTCGAACACATGTTTCCAAGCAAAGCTCGGTGCCATGAAAGTCTTGTAGTAAAATCCAGCTGGGAAGAAGCGAGATAGCTTGGTGTTAATAGCACCAACATCAAACTCTAGCGATGGCCAATGGTTCTGAGAGTGGGACTTAAGCCCTTGATATATCTCAGTTGTTGTAGCGCGCTGGTTTGGTTCAAAACGACCGTCTTCGCCTGTGCCCATCAGCGCATTTGGTTCTTCTGGACCTGCTGCAACCACACCGCGTGGGCGGTGATATTTGAATGAACGGCCCATAAGCATTTGGTCATTGGCTAAAAGGGCAGATGCTAAAGTATCGCCCTGAAATCCGTTCAGACGTTTCCCATTCCAGTTGAATTCAATTTGTTTTGTGCGGTCGATCAAACGGCCGCCGGATTGTAAACGTGTGCTCATTTCACAAATCCTTCCCAATCAGGGCGCTTCTTTTTGATTTTGTTGATCAATGCTTTGGGTGGCTCCAGCGTTTGTGCCGAATAAGTCCCAAACACTTCCAATGTCATTGTGCAACGTGCTGCATGGAACCATTTTCCACAGCCATAGGCATGACGCCAACGTTCAAAATGTACACCTTTTGGATTTTTACGCATGAACATATACGTCTCAAAATCATCGTCAGATGCACCAGCGCCGTGGCGAGTGATATGGGCCTCACCACCTGCTTCTAATTCTGTTTCATCGGCATCAATGCCGCAACATGGACAATTTAACAGTAACATTTTGAGCCTCAATTATGAGCGTATGACTTACGTATGATCCGCGTATGATTGACGTATGACATTTACGCCATTCTAATACCGACCCTTTAGTGTTATTTGATACCTTCTAGGCATGTATCTACGCTGGCACGAGCTGCGCGAATAATGTCTAGATCGATGTTCATTGTGTCATTTGTATTTTTGAAAACAAACGACATGGTTTTTGCAGTTGTGACACCTGCATCAAAACCTTTTAGGTCGTTGTCTTCTGTGAATGGTAAAACAAAATCACTGCGGCTGAAATCAACGGCGCGGGCCATTAGATTGCGACCATCAAACTTGATGAACAACAGATCGCTTTTGGATGTGATTTTATTATCGTCAGTATAACCCGCGACCTGCCAACGGTCGTTGTCCAAAGTTTTATATGTGGCATATGTGAAATCGGAACCATCTTCTGATTTACCTGCATGAACAGCAAAACAGACTTTCGACGCAGCAACCTGCATCACATTATAGTTTTCGGCTTTTTCAAAGACCTCAACATTTTGGGCAACGACAGGTAAGGCAACACATGAAAGAATTGAACTTGTTACGATTGTTTTAATTAGTGTTGTCATTAGTGAGCTACTCCCGCTGCTACGCTTTCGTCGATAAATCGACCTTCTTTGAAACGGTCCAGCGTGAACGGTGCAGCCAGTGCACGCGGTTCACCGTCCGCCATTAATTCTGCCATGGCCCAACCTGAGCCCGGAATTGTTTTAAAGCCACCTGTGCCCCAACCGCAATTGATAAAACAGTTACCAAGGGGTGTTTTTGAGATAATCGCAGAACGATCCCCTGTCATATCCACGATACCACCCCATTGGCGCAGCATCTTCAGGCGCGACAACATTGGAAAGGTTTGAACAAGGGCGCGTACTGTTTCCTCAATGTGGTGGAAACTGCCGCGCTGTGTGTAGTTGTTGAATACATCTGTACCACCGCCGATAACCATTTCGCCCTTATCGGATTGGGACAGGTAACCGTGCACTGTGTTCGCCATGATGACAACATCCATGCAAGGCTTAATCGGCTCTGATACCATCGCTTGAAGCGCTACAGATTCAACTGGCAGGCGGAAGCCAGCCATGTCAGCCAGGTGACCAGAGTTACCAGCCACAACGATGCCAAGTTTTTTTGTTTTGATATAGCCTTTGGCGGTTTCAACACCTGTTACCTTGCCATTCTTACGGGTGATGCCCGTGACTTCGCATTGTTGGATGATATCCATACCCATGTCAGAACAGGCGCGCGCATAGCCCCAAGCCACCGCATCATGGCGTGCTGTGCCGCCACGTGGTTGCCAAAGACCACCCAAAACAGGATAGCGTGGGCCAGAAAGTTCGATGATTGGGCAAAGCTCTTTGACTTTTTGCGCGTCTATATATTGCGTTGCGACACCTTGCAGATTGTTTGCATGTGCTGTGCGTTTATAGCCGCGAATTTCGGATTCTGTTTGTGCCAACATGATCACACCGCGTGGGGAGAACATGACGTTATAATTCAAGTCTTTGCTCATTGTTTCGTACAAAGAACGGGCTTTTTCAAAGATCGCCGCAGACTCGTCTTGTAGATAATTCGAGCGAATGATTGTTGTGTTTCGACCTGTGTTACCACCGCCCAACCAGCCTTTTTCAATCACGGCAACATTGGTGATGCCAAAGTTTTTGCCAAGATAGAATGCGGTTGCCAAACCGTGCCCGCCAGCGCCAATGATCACAACATCATATTCTTTCTTTGGCTCAGGCGATTTCCATGCGCGTTCCCAACCAGTGTGGTGACGCATAGCTTCACGGGCGATAGCAAAAGCAGAATAACGTTTCATAATGTGACCTTAACGATGAGTGTCGTGAATGATATAGCGTGATCGTCGCAGAACGACCAGTCTGTATTGTATTTGCGTCAGATGCACGATTCCACCCGTTCACACAGCGGCGCTTTCATGTTTTTTCACGACATTTTGCGCTGCCTCAGTGTCGCGTTATATGAAAATCGCTTTCCTTGCCTAAATCGCTTCGATAGCAAGGGGGAAATTAATAAGGATAACCCTATGGTTTGGCTTGGCGCCATTTTTATTACGATTGCTGTGACTTACGTGATCTTTAAGGCGTTTTTGATTGCTCCTGCGGGGGCGAAAGCGGCTGAATTAGACGTTCAGGTTTATAAAGATCAGTTGAAAGCTTTGGACAGTGATTTAGAGCGTGGGGTTTTATCACCAGAAGATGCAGCATCAGCACGTTTAGAAATCTCACGTCGGCTTTTGGCAGCGGACAAACGTGTGCAAGATGAAACAAGTATCGCAGCTGATGGTGTATCAAAGTCGTTCTTGGCTTTGATTGGTTTGGTTTTGGTAGGTGGCTCATTCGGGCTTTATACAGTTCTGGGCAATCCAGGATTACCAGATCAACCATTGCAAGCCCGCTTAGAAGTGGCAAAACAGGCGCGTGCGGATCGTCCAAACCAAGCCCAAGCAGAGGCGCAGATTACGGCACCAGCTATTGAAACGACGGCTGAATATATGGAACTGATCGAAAAATTGCGCACGGTTATGATTGAACGCCCTGATGATGAAAAAGGTTGGGCTTTATTGGCATTACACGAGTCGCGGATTGGTAATTTTTCTGCGGCTTGGGTGGCCAAAGACAAAATGATTACACTGGTGGGTGATAAAGCCGTTGGTGAGGATTATGCTGATCTAGCCGAATTTATGATTTTGGCAACCAATGGTTATGTCTCTGTCGAAGCAGAAGGTGCTTTGGCAAATGCACTGAAACTTGATCCAAAATCATCACGTGCACGGTATTATTCAGGGCTGACTTTGGCGCAGAATGGTCGCCCTGATGTGGCGTACCGCATGTGGGTGGGATTGCTGGAAGAGGGGCCTGCGGATGCACCTTGGGTACAGTCTATTCGTGGGCAAATTGGTGGTGTGGCGCGTGCGGCCGGTATTGATACGGTAAATCTTGATGCGCCAGGGCCATCAGCAAGAGATGTGCAGGCGGCTGATCAAATGACAGAGGTCGAACGCCAAGAAATGATTGGCGATATGGTTGCGGGACTTGCCGATCGTCTGGCAACAGAAGGTGGCACGCCAGCGGAGTGGGCGCGGTTGATCCGTGCATATGGTGTTTTGGGTGAAACTGGAAATGCTTCAGCTGTTTGGAAAGAGGCGCAGGATGTGTTTTCTGGAAATGCAGAGGCTTTGGCTTTGTTGTTAGAAGCGGCGCAAGGGGCAGAGATATCATTTTGAGCGATCTTATTGAAGATATTAACAAATTTTCTGATCAGATTGGTGTGATTGGCTCGCTTATGGGCTTGGATTTTGGCACCAAGACTATTGGCGTTGCGATTTCTGATCGTTTGCAATCAGTTGGGACACCGCGCGAGACTATTAAACGTAAGAAGTTTGGTGTAGATGCGGACGCGATTGATCGTTTGATTGCTGAAAATGAGGTTGTTGGTATTGTTTTGGGTTTGCCACGCAATATGGATGGATCCGAAGGGCCACGTGCACAATCTACGCGGGCTTTTGCACGGAACTTGTCGGCGCGGATTAGCATACCTATATTCTTTTGGGATGAACGTTTATCGACCGTTGCGGCGGAAAGAGTGCTGATAGAGGCGGATATGTCGCGTAAGAAACGCGCAGATGTGATAGATAATGTAGCAGCGTCTTACATTTTGCAGGGCGTTTTGGACAGATTAGGACATGTTAGGGCAGGCTAATGGATGAAGTTTGGAAACGTGAAGAACGTCAGAGTCCTTGTGTGAAGATTTGCGTAATGCACCCAGAATCTAAATTATGTATTGGATGTTACCGCACAAATGCCGAAATTGCGGCATGGGGTCGTATGAGCCGTGAAGAACGTCAAGAAATTATGGCTGAACTGCCTGCAAGAGAGCCACTGTTGAAACCAAAACGCCGTGGCGGGCGTAAAAGACGCGCCTAAGTTTTAACCGTCGTTTAAATAACTGCGAACAATTGCTATTGATACGGCATGTGTTGGTGTCTTTGCATTTAGCTTATGCATTGATTTAGCAACGCGTTTTTTAATGCCAGAAACACTGACTTCTAAGGCATAAGATATTTCTGGATAATTATATCCGTCCCTTAACATCTTTAGAACCTCTAGCTCTCCTGTTGATAAATTGGCATTTGCGATTAATGCATTGGTCATACGATCCCATTGTGCCGTAAGTAGCATTATTTCGTTATCTGTTAGTTCACGATCATGGCGTGAGACTGAGAGAATAGATTTTTTACCATTTTTCAAACGTGAAAAAATCGCACCATAGTTGATATCATATCTACGCGCTTTTTTAAAAACACGACTAATGTCTATATATCCGGTTTCGCTCCAACGGCATTGGCCTGTATTGCGAATAGCCCACCAAACTGTCGGATCTACAAATTGTAAGCTTTTACTATGGTACTCTTCTTTCCACTTTTCTGAATAGGTACTAAGTAAATATTCTGCTCCACTATAGCCTGTATTCCACGCAATAACGATTCCCTTATTGGCGATCTCTTCAATCGATTTTAATTCGTTGTCGAAATTGGGAATTATAGATGAAAGCAATTCTGATATCCTAAGTGCAATTACAGGGGGTCTTTATAGGGTACGATCGTACAGTACGATAGTACCTTTCGCAATAATTTTACTATGATAGTTTCCTGCATGGATGAAAACTGATCACAGTAGTGGGGGGAACTGCGTGATTAGTAATGAAACAGAAATTCAATTTGTGTGTTTTGAAGCGTTAACGAGTGCGAGCATTATACCTGTAACGATGCAGTTGTTTTTTGTGAAATGCAAAAATAAACGAAATCAAAGGTTTATGGTCGAAGAGTGGGAGAGTGCAAATCAACTTGTACGAATAGCAAGGCCCGTTCTGATATGAGTAAAGACACAGAGATTGAGTTGACCATGGAGATGGTCGAAAGTTTGGTAAAGTTCTTTCCCCGCTACGCCAAAGACGGTGTGGTTAAGATAAATTGCAATAATATGGGTTTGTGGTTCGTAAACCCTTCAAATGGCACACATCAGTTCATCGGCAGGGTACAAGAAACGGAAAATAATCCCTCTACAAGCGAGCCAAAACAGGCTAAACAGGAAAAGAAAAAACCTACGCTGAATTAAGGGGAAGTTCAGTGTATTTTGAATACTGGACGCCCGTTGAATGACCGAAATAACAATCCTTAGTTTTCCAAAGGATATTGATAAATACGATCTTGTTGCAAGCTTTCTGAAATTGAGAAACGAAGTTTTTATCAATAAAATGCGCTGGCCACTCTATCAAACCGAAGGCATGGAATTCGAGCAATATGACACGCTTGGTGTGACTTATATTATTGCGCATGAAGGTCGGGAAGTGGTCGCTGGCGCGCGATTAATGCGCACAGATCGAAAATTTGCACGATATAGCTATATGATCCGCGATGCGTATTTAGAGCTATTACCTGGCTTGCCGAGTGATATTTGCAGTGAAGAACCACCTGTGGATCATAATATCTGGGAAATGACACGTTTTGCATCTACGCAGAATAGTGTTGGCGCTGAAATTATTAACCAAGGTATTGATTTTTTAAGATCGAAGGCGGCGAAAGGGTGTTTATTTCTGGGCCCGCCAGCGTTTATGCGATTTGGCGTGCGTCTCGGTTATGATCCCATTCCTTTGGGGCCGGTTACAGGCAATAAAGATGGGCGTTTTTTAGCATTTAGGTGTGATTTTAAGTAAGATATGCCCCTGCGTTACGATTGCGTTATAAGGTTGGTCGCGTTTATCTTCTAGATATTTGTGAAGAAGGGCGTGTATGTCGGGTATATCAAAACCTGTTGTGATGATCGGAACTGGGGCAATCGGGTGTTTCACTGGTTGCCACTGGGCTGCAAGTGGTATGAATATTAAATTGCTTGGGCGTTCTAAATCAATCAATGATTTGAAACGTGATGGCTTACGGTTTACGGGGAACACTAATTTATCGGTCGCGCCTGATGCTATCCAAGTAACTGATGATGTTAGATGTTTGGAAAATGCACATGCTATCATTCTTGCAATAAAATCAACAGCTTTGGCGCAAACTATTCAAGATATTCGCCAATATGCACCAGTTGGAATACCAATCGTGAGTTTGCTAAATGGATTGGCTCCTGTACGTGATCTGCAAAAAGCTTTACCAGAATTTCCAATAGTTGCTGGGATGGTACCCTATAATGTCGCTTGGAAAAACACTGATCATTTACATCGCTCGAGCGCGGGAAATGTTGCACTTGAACGTTGTGAATTTACCGAAAAATTAGCATCTTTCGCTGATGAAACTGATGCTGTCGTACATTTATATGATGATTTACGACCCATACAATATGGAAAATTATTGCTGAATCTTATCAATCCAGTGAACGCACTTTCTGGCATGGCTTTACATAAACAAATGTCCAAACGTGGATATCGATTGATCTATGCAGCTGCATTGGAAGAGGCTTTGCACATATATAAGGCAGCTGGGGTTGAGTATCAAAAAACGGGCCCATTTCCACCTGCATTGATTGTTCGTATGCTAAGATTACCTGATATATTGTTCAATCACACTGCATTGCGACTGCAAAAAATTGATAAAGCAACACTCACATCTATGGCATCTGATTATCAAGCGCATAAACCCACGGAGATTGCTACGATTAACGGTGAAATTATACATTTGGCAAGTGCAATAGGACTGGATGCCCCTGTGAATAAAGCTTTGATCCGATTGATTGAAACAGCTCAGACGAAGCACTGGCCACGCTATGACGCGCTTGAATTGGCCCAAGCTATTGGTTTGAAGGCTTGATACTTTAAACTTTGGTGAAAACACTCTATTTTGAGCATTTACAGACTTGTACTTTACAAATCTGTTACGGGCAGTGTGTTAAGTTTTTATATGCCGTAACCATAGATAGTTCTGTGGGTTAATTTTAGAGTGAGACGACGATGGACGATAATTTAAAAGATCAAAGCTGGATCCAAACTGAATTCCGGGATGGCTTGGATGAAGAATTGGAAATGGAAATCTATGATGAACATATTCCAGAAGAATTGCGCCATATTAATCGTCCTGGTGCTTTACCACCTATGGAGCGGCATACATATTTTACGGAATTGTTCCGTTTACAAGCCGAATTGGTGAAGTTGCAAGATTGGGTCATCCATACCAAGGCCAAGGTTGTTGTAATCTTTGAGGGTCGTGATGCCGCTGGTAAGGGTGGTATTATCAAGCGTGTGGCTCAACGTTTGAATCCACGTGTTGCACGTGTTGTGGCGCTGCCCGCGCCAAGTGAACGGGAACAAACGCAGTGGTATTTTCAACGCTATGTATCGCATTTGCCTGCAGGTGGTGAAATCGTGTTTTTTGATCGGTCATGGTATAACCGCGCTGGCGTAGAGCGTGTTATGGGATTTGCCGATGAAGGCCAAGTTGAGCAGTTTTACAATGACGTTCCAGAATTTGAGCGTATGTTATGCCGCTCTGGTATTAAGCTGGTTAAGTATTGGTTCTCAATCACAGACGAAGAACAACAATATCGGTTTTTAACACGTATTTATGATCCAATGAAGCAATGGAAACTTAGCCCTATGGATTTGCAATCGCGTATCCGTTGGGAAGATTATACAATCGCCAAAGAGGAAATGCTTTTGCGAACGAATATCGACGAAGCCCCGTGGTGGATTGTAGAAGGGAACGATAAGAAGCGGGCGCGTTTGAACTGTATCGATCATCTATTGAAACAAATACCATATGAAGAGGTGCCACATGATATGGTTGAGCTGCCTGACCGCGTATCGAACCCAGATTATGAACGCCACGTTCTACAAGAAGACCTATACGTGCCGCAGAAATACTAAGTCAGCCAGCGTTGCATATCGCCGTTCCAATAGGGGCGAAAGTATGCGATGACACGACCCTCCGCAGGCCCATCTAATCTATCTGGCCAAGAGGCCATACCATGTAATGAAAAACGGTGAGCGATGTAAGCTTCGCCTACTTCAGCATGAAGCTCAACACGCTTACATTCATCGAACATACGTTGGCGGGTTTCTTGATATATCTCAGTAATATCAATAGTATCCCACTGATCATGTGGTGTGTCTGCATATAAGCTTTGCAGCATGTCACGGAATATAATGTGGGACCCTTCCCATATGACAAAAGGCGATGCTTTTGCTGGGTAATCGTTCAATGGGATGCCCAGAATAAACCCGTGAAATTCATCCATAATACGACGGCGTTTATCACCAATAGGCTTTAAACCGTCCAGATGTGCAAAATCACGGTTACGGCGATAGTTGAACATGCCGTCTGTTTCATCATCACCTTTTTTAGGGTAACCTTGATAACATACAGAAACTTGGCCCAACCCCCAGTTTATGGCCTCTTGTCCTGTTGCATATTGTGCAGCTTTTAAAACACCGCCCCTTAAGGGATCAGAACCGTGCACACATCCATCTGGATCATTGTCCAATGCATCAACCCCCACAAACCATGTGCCTTGGGATCGCAGCCATTCCGTGTGATGTTTTGGGTCATTTGCAGCGTCTATTGCATAGGGCAACGCATTCTGTGCCCAAGATTTCAGTTCTGGCTCATATGGGATTTTTGCCCAACCAAGAGTATCGAAAGAGAACTTATCCAAAATATGCTTTCCGCAACATGTTCAAAGCGACAAAGATTAGGAAAAATGCAAACACACGCTTGAGCGGTTTTGGGTCCATTGCATGTGCAATTTTTGCTCCAATCGGTGCTGTGAATGTGGTCATGGAAATGATGATTAGGAAAGCGGCTATATTGACGCTACCAACTGTGAAAGGTGGGCGCGCTTCTGCAACAACAGGTGTCAGTAAAAAACCTATCGCAGATGGCACCGCAATAGCCAAACCAAACCCAGCAGCGGTTGCTACTGCACGGTGAATAGGCTGGCCATGCAATGTCATGGTCGGAACGGCAAAGCTGCCGCCGCCGATACCCATTAGAACCGATAAAAAACCAATGATAGAACTTAGACTGATACGTTTTAACCCAGTCGGCATGATATCCGATATCTGCCAATCCTTTTTGCCAAAAGCCATATATAGACCAACGGCAAACCCAAGGCCTGCAAAGATGTATTGCAACGTTGTAGAGCGCAGATTGCTGGCGATAATCACGCCAATAATAGCGCCCACCATAATACCAGGTGCCCATGATTTAAGGATATCCCAATCTACAGCACCCTTTTTATGGTGACTGGAAACAGACCTGATGGATGTAAACACGATGGTGGCCAACGAGGTGGCTACACAGATTTGCATCAACTGCGGTGAATTATAGCCAAGCGCTGGGAAGGCATAGAAAAAAGCAGGCACCAAAACGATACCGCCGCCAACACCTAGCAAGCCTGCAAGTACACCAGCAAAAGCACCAATGCCCATAAGCAAAACAAGTATAGGGATATATTGAATAACGTCTTGCATCTGTGATCCTGTCTTTTGGCGCACTTTAGGTAAGCGCTAGGAGGCTCACAAGAGAAAACGGTGTGACCTTTTGGGTCATTGTTTGAGATCAAGCCGAGTGACTATCTTTAAGTATCAAAAGAAAATGAGGCTGAGCATGGAACGCGGTATTAAGTGTCATCCAGTTAGTTTTTGGGCTTTTATAACGGCTCTTATTCTTGTTCCGTTCATTTTTCTATTACTTACAATACCTTTAAGTTTTGTGTTTAGCACTGGTTTTTTTGCTATGGGCTTCTTTTCTTTATATTTAATTGGCCCATTCTACTTGCTCTTAGGGGGACCCATTTATTGGCATACGGTACGCCGTTTTGGGCCAAATTATCGCCATACAATGATTGCAACTATTTTTGCATTTTTCTGCGTCCTGATTATTACTAGCGCTGCCTATTCCTTACACTTATTAGATTGGGATGCTTTTTTCACTTCACTTTGGTTTGCTATTCTAGGCAGCATAGTAATGTCGATTTGGGGGTGCCTTTTTCTTTTTTATACAAGAAATTTCAAAGGATAAAGCTTGTGCCTGAAAGCGAATATCATGTTGATAAAATAGATCAAAGCCTTAAGGGTTAACGTCTATGGATACCAGTTCTTTGAAATACCCTGTGTCTATTAAGGCCTTCATATCGGCTCTTGTCATTGCTCCAGCCCTTTTCACATTTCTTATGTTGTGGTCGCCTATGGTTGCAGGAGAAATGATGATTGCTGGTTGGCCACCCTACTTTATTTTGGGAGGGCCCGCTTTTTGGTATACGCTACGTCGTTTCGGACCATCTTATCGGTATATAGCTCTTGCCAGCCTGTTCGCTGTCGGGATTATTCCTGTAATTGCATGTGCTGCTTATTTCTTATCTCTTATAGATTCGAACGCCTTTGAGCTTATACTTGCAGGGGTTACGTTTGGCGGGGTCGTTGCATTAATCTGGGGATGTTTTTTCTTATTCTTATATAAACGCTTTCGACGCATGACGATTGTGCCAAAGAGTGAGGTTTAAGCGGCTTTTTGTTTCATAGCGTCCAAAGCAGTTAACACCACTTCTGGGCCTGCACCATCTTTATGCGCTGTTTCAGATAAAATCCGGCGCCATAGTTTTGCACCTGGGCGCCCTGTAAAGATACCCAGCATATGACGTGTGATTTGGTTTAAACGACCACCTTTGGAAATGTGGTTTTCAATATAGGGCAGCATGTCTAATACGGCCTGTTCCGCGGTGGTCTTATCCGTATCACCGTAAACCAAACTGTCTGCTTGTAGCAAAACAGAAGCAGGGTCGTGATAGGCCGCACGCCCGATCATAATACCATCCAAACCGCGCTCTAAATGAGGCAAGGCTTCGTTCAGTGTCATCAGGCCGCCATTGATGTGAATGTTCAGATCAGGGTTTGCCGCTTTCATCTGATGCACCAGATCATAATCCAGTGGTGGGATATCACGGTTTTCCTTAGGGCTTAACCCTTTTAACCAAGCTTTGCGGGCATGGATTGCAAAAGTTTTAACACCTGTCGCACTGACACGTTTGATGAAATCAGGAAGTACCTCATGTGGGTCTTGTTCATCGACACCGATACGGCATTTCACCGTAATTTCGGCACCTGTACTTGCATCTTGCATGGCTGACACACATTTCGCGACCAAGTCAGGGTCTTGCATCAAACAAGCCCCAAAAGCACCTGATTGTACGCGGTCCGAAGGGCACCCGATGTTGATGTTGATCTCGTCGTATCCATAATCGCAGCCAATTTTTGTGGCTTGGGCCATTAAATTTGGGTCTGACCCTCCAAGTTGCAAAGCGATAGGATGCTCGGTTTCATCATAAGATAACAATCGATCCCGATCCCCATGGATCACAGCAGGGGCTGTCACCATCTCTGTATACAACAGGGCATGCGAAGACATCAGGCGGTGAAAGTACCGACAGTGCCTATCGGTCCAGTCCATCATCGGGGCTACTGATAATATTTTTTCTTTATTTTTCAGCATACTAGTACATATTTCAAAGGGGTAAAGGGAGAACAAAACTGCACGGATTCACCCACCCGTGCACTTAATTGCACTATATTGCACCACGTGGTGCACGGAAATTGCACGGATTCGAAGGACTGCACGGTTATCATGGCTACATTAGTTCAGACAAAAGAAGGTTCATGGCGCGCGCAAGTGCGACGCAAGGGTAAATATGCATCAAAAACATTGCGATTAAAAGGTCATGTGAAAGAATAGGCGCGAGATACTGAATATTTGATCGATAACGGAGGAGAGGTCACAACACCTTTGGCTAATAAGGCATCAAGCTTTGTTCATCTGATTGATTTACACATCGAAGATATGCATGAGGTTGGGAAACCATCTTGCGATCAAAACACGCCGTACTCGAAGCTTTAAAACGTGATTTGGGACGAACACGGATACGCAACCTAGACCGCGCGACCATCGTTCAATACGGTAAGAAACGCGCAAAAGCAGGAGCAGGGGTAGTAACCCTTGCTGTTGACCTTTCATACATCGGTACAGTGCTAACCCACGTACAAGCCATCCATGGGATAACTGTTGATACAGAATGTATGAGACCGGCGCGTGTCGCACTTAAACGGCTTGCCCCAAACAATGCACGTTTGAAGTCGGACACAAGCTTCTCCAACCGTTCAATACAATTATCTTTAGAAATAACCATGGCCTGTAATGTGGTTATATCAGTGGGGAGATTTGGAGCGAAAGTCATAGGCTGCACCTATCAAATCTTGGATAGCTTGACCTTGTAAAAGCTACATACGATTCACTCTGCCGCAAGAGGAGGTAAAGATAATTGTTATGATAATGCCACAATAGAAACGTTTTTCAAACTCGCATATCGAAACCCAAATGCTGAGTGGGATCGCATACCGCTACATAAAAATTTGAGATAGGCTTTAAAAGAAGTTTCACTCATCTCTTAAGAAGAGCTTGTTTGCTTTATCGTAGGGAATAGATTGCTCATACATACTTGTAAAAGTCCCTTGATTCATTAATTCCTCAATGATCTTTTGTGTCAAACCAAGACATGCTCTTGCAGGGCTCGAACCTACACTCAAACGACTAACACCCAATTCTTGTAAAGCATAAGTTGATGGACATGCAGTTGATGCAAGGATGTTTATAGGCCCCTTGATCTGCTGAACTAAAGTACGAATGCTATCGGCATCAGCTATGCCAGGTATGAATACACAATCCGCACCTGCACTTAAACAAGCGTTTCCTCGTTCAATTGCAATATCCAGAAGATGTGATTTATCTGACAAATCATACCAATGAGTGTTAATCCGTGCATTCAATACGAATGGTATATTGTTTTTATCTTTTAAATCAGCAACTGCAGTAATAATGTTTCGATGATAGTCTATTGCAGTTAGCGTTTTGCTTTTCGCATCAAAACTATCTTCAAGATTAACTCCTACGGCACCTTTCTTGATAACTTCACTTACATTTTGCGCAATCTCGCACGGAGTGCTTCCGAAGCCCTCTTCTATGTCCACTGTAAGCGGTACATCTATCCTGTGACTGGTGCGATCAACGTATTCAAGCAGCAAATCAAATGGTAATTGTTCACAATCTGAATACCCTAGGGAATATGCAACGCCCGCACTGCTTGTACCAACAGCTTTAAAACCAGCTTTAGAGTACATCACAGCACTTCCCGTATCCCATGCATTCGGCAACACCATAATATCATCACAAAGGTGGAGCCTTATTAACTCTTTTGCTAATCTCTGCTGTTCTTGTTTCAACATTATAACTATGCCTTACCTAAAATTATGGTTGAAACTCCTAATACTACAAATATCGCTCCAACCCACGCCCACTTGCTTGGCCGTTCCCGTGTAATAACCCATAGAATAGGCAGCACCATTACTGGGGTCGTTGCAGACAAAACGGTAGCGATTCCAACATTTCCCAATTTTAATGCATAAGTTAAAAAGAAGCCCACCGCTATAATGATGCCAAATACCCCAGCAGTTAATGTCCACATAAACTGCTTCCAAGTTATATTTTTATACCAATGTGTTTGAGGCAAGAAATAACCAACGCATGCTATAACACCACCTGCAGCCATGATACGTATTGTTGCAAGAACAAAAGGATCAGCACCATTATTAAGAACTGGCTTTAAAAGAATGATGCCAACTGCTTGGGATAATGCACCGAACACCCCCCACATAATTCCTATCCACAATTTACCCTCAGTATCTTCCCAAGAATGGGTTTGCTCTTTGCGTTTACCATAAGCGATAGCAATAAAGATTCCTAAGAATGTTATCGTGACACCAAGTAGCTGTAAGTACGTTGGGTACTCACTTAATATTATAACCCCTAAAAAAACAGTCATGGGGGCATTGAACGAATAAATAATTTGAGTTCTGCGCGGGCCTAGGTATTGCATCGACATCAACATTGCAGAGTCGCCTAAAGAAAAACCAATAAAGCCAGAAAGCATAACAACAAATAGATCAGACGTATCAACCGTATTCCAGCCCCCTAGAGCCAATGCAACTAATGGCATGACAACAGCCATTATAGTAAGTCTTAGCCTATTATATGCAGTACCGCCTAAACTTCGGCTTAAATCAGCGTGTATAAGGCTCGTAACGGCCCACAAAAAAGCAGTGCCAAGAGCAAGATATTCATAATTCATATAAAATGGCTTTCATTATAATTAATATATTTATAGTAATTCACGCTTATTAAAAACAACTGTAAGATGTTGAAGCTAAACTTATAAATACGGCAAAATAATAATCAATGGGTATGTTGACTACCCTGAATATCACACATTTATAGCAGAATAATTCAAGGATGTTGCCGTATTGGTACTCATCGAAGCTATCGCAGCTACTGCAAAATATTTCTTAGTTGCTTCATTTCTTGTATTAACGTTCAACTTCTTGAAAATAGACTTATTATGTACTTTGACTGTACTGCATTGAATGCCAGTGTAATTAGCGATCTCTTTATTACTAATGCCTATAGACATTAACGTGAAGATTGTATGTTCCCTCTTTGAAAGGCTATATTTTTTCCTTTCGTTTTCTGGATGCTTAAGCAACAAAGGCACGAGATCGTAAGGGATATATTTTTCCCCCGTCATGATTATTTTTATAATATACGGAAGACTATTCGTATTCGTACTTAATGAGAATACGCCCGAAATTCCTAGGTTAATTAATTCAACGATGTAACTTATCGGTATATTATCATTAATACGTATTAAAATTTGAACTTCTTTTGCCGTATCTAAAATCTTCTTTATTGAGACTAAGCTCTTCATATCAGGCAAATCTAAACTTAAAATAACCATATCAGGTAAAGTAGATCTTTTACTTAAATGGAATAATAGATCTGTATATGTATGAGCTGTTGCAAATGTAATTTCGTCAAATGATTTACTAATTAAAGATACAATACTATCGTTAATAAACTTAAAGTTTTCTGCAATTAATATCTTTTTGTACATCTTCTATTATCGTCCCAATTTAATATTCAAATCTTCTGCCTTTGATTCAAAAAAAATAAAATATGCTTTTTACACTCATCCAAATTATTAAAGGCTTCACTACTTACGATATCTTCACCTTGTTCATTTTGACCAGCCAGACGCCACCGCCACATATCAAAGTGATCCTTTTCAAAACAAACTCCGCTTATGCTTGCAAACCTTTGCACCCTACAAGACGTGCATTTTTCGCAACACCTGCAGAGCCTTTCAGAACGTTCCATCATATATCAAAATTCCTAAATCAATTTATCATTCTAACCTTTCAAAAGCGAATATTAATGTCCAAGATCAATTAGTGGTAATCCAACTCTAAATGGTAGTAGCTTTACAAAACACGACGAATGGCACACTCTTAACGACCAGTTCCTATAAAGTAGGAAAAAGTAAAATGATTGCACAATCATTGAGAGGGTCTCAACAAGAATTAATCTCATAACAAATAGATAAGAGGATATTTGGGTTCTTCTTGTATTTTATGATTTGCTTGCTCGTTTCTGATAAAGAATTAAATGAAGACTGATCTTTTACTTTGAAACAACTTCAATCGTGTTTCGCACCAACTTTCAAAAATATAATACCTAAGCTCGCTCTATGGCAGTAAAAGTGCCCCTTTTTTACTAGAGAATTACCTCTTCTATTTTGTGATTGCTACTCATTCAATCATGACACAGTGGAAGTAACGTTTATATATAATGTTTCAATTTAAACCCTGAGGTAAGATATGGATAATAATGTAATCAACAATATTGCTACGCCAGCAACGTTTCTAGCTTCTCGCAGGTCATCTTCACCAAAGCTCTTTACAGGACCGCTCCCGGATCATGATACATTGAATCGGATTTTAACCTCTGGTTTACGTGTACCAGATCACAAAGGGTTGCAGCCTTGGCGCCTCATTGTATTAAGAGAAAACGCATTAACAAAGCTATCGTGTTCCATTGAACATGAAGCCATGGAACAAAAGAATGGCAATGCAAAATGGCTTAGAATAGCCAATCTATATCGAAACGCTAAATTAGTTGTTTGTGTGGTTTACTCTCCTATAGAACAGCCAGAGGTTCCAAAGTGGGAACAGTTATTATCTGCGGGTTCTGTCTGCCTGTCACTTGTCAATGCAAGTTTAAGCGAAGGGTTTGCGGCGGCGTGGCTCTCTGGTCCTCCAACAGAGAGTCGTTCTATCATGAATGAGTTAGATATTATGGAGCATGAAAAAATTGTTGGGCTCGTTCATATTGGCTCCTGTAAAAACACCCCATCCGATAGACCTAGAGCTAACATATCGGGTAAAGTTTCTTATCGAGATTAGTGCTATATGTCTCAACTCGATCACATATGTCCTGACTTTAAATATGACACGCAAGTTATAAATTGTATCCGCAAGTATAAAACCACCATAAAAAATTGTGGCTTTGATACCTTCTTGCTCAAAATCACATAATATAATTGAGTTTGTTAAATTAATTTATTTGATTGCAAGCAATGCAACACAAAGTAAATATTATAAATTTAAATTCTATTTTAATCCATATATCGACTAATATAAGGCATGATTGCTCCCATTGGCTATCTCAACTGTCCAGTAACTAAAACAATTGTGCTAGACAAAGAACATTTTGGTGCCATGCGTTCGATGTTTGACCTTTTACTATCAGGGCATCATTCACCTAGTTCAGTACACCGTGTGGTGTGTAACCATTGGAATTACACAACGCCTCTACGGAAAAAGGCAGGCGGCAAACATCCCGCTGTCCCCACTATATACAAGATACTGTAGAACCCATTTTATGCGAAATTTATCCATTGGAAGGGACAGTTGTATTCAGTAAATCACATACCAGTGGTGATAAAGGCTGAGTTTGAAAAGGCCCAAGGACTGTTGGGACATAAATTACGTCCTAAACCTATCAAACATATTTCTTCTTGGCGCATGGCTGCTGCAATCGCAAAGCGTACAATACGGCTCATAGGTATGATGGATGGATTTGTACCGAAGTAGGCAAGCATCGCGTCAATCTCGCCCTGTGTGGGCCGTCTGTCACGCTCTTGGCTCTTACCTACCAACCCAAAGCCAGAGAAAGTATCTACAGATCAATATGAACTGATGCTTGAAGATATTGAAACAGCGATTGCGACCATCCACGAACTGCTACGGTGGAACTTTGGGAAGTAAAAACAACGCTTACCGCTTTAGTTACTTTTAATCAGTAGGTCTCGGGTTCGAACCCCGACCGGCTCACCAATAAAACAAAGGCTTAGCATTTATTTGCTGAGCCTTTTGTTTTTGGTGCTTAATGAATTTACTTTTACTTAGCTGCAGTCGAAAAAGTAGATGGCAGCAAAAGATCTTCTAAAAAAAATGCTGAAAGCTCTGCACGTCCCCCGATATCCGCTTTACTATAAATCGTGACCGCTTGTTGACGCGTTGTTCGCTCAGAAACCTGTCTTAGGTCTGAAATTTCTTTCATAGAGAACCCTTTCAACAACATCAAAGCCACGTCCTTTTCTGCTGCTGTTAAGCTCCATGCATCAAATTGTGCATCTATATAAATCGCCAAACCTTCCAACTGAATTTGTCTTTGATGCGATAAATGCGCAATATCTATGGCTTGTGCATCATTACTGCGGGATAATTCTTTGTTATCCGATTTGGTTTTCATGGGTTGCAATACATAGATGTATGCAAGCAAAAGCGATACCATCGCAACCACGACAACATCCTTTAGTAATTCCACCAAAGCTTCGCCTTCTTGAACATCTTCCCAGATATCAAAAGCGATAGCGAGTAAAAGCAATATCAATGCTAAAATTGAGAACTGTTTTTCTCGTGAATATGTTTGTTGAATTTTCATTCTTACAATAAAGCGAAATTTACCCTGTTTCACTATATGTCATTTGACGCATGAGAATAAAATGACCGTTAAATAGTTCCTATGCTGGATGACGCAATCGTATTTAAACATTTAATTGCCGCATATCTAATAACAAGGAAACAGATATGCGAATCTTAAATTCTCGTAAAGAATCTTTACTCATTTTACCTTTAAGCCTTTGTCTGGCTGCCCCTTCCGCATTCGCAGAAGAGCAAGGTTGGTCCTTTAGGCTTGGTTTAGGTGCTGAATACGAACCCGCTTATGTCGGCTCAGATGAATATTCAACCGAAGCAGGTTTTCTTTTAGGGGCTGCATATACAACAGCAAATGATGTAACATGGTCTGTCGGTACAGATGGCATTGGCGTAGAATTTGAACCCTTTGAAGCGACAAAAGTTAAGTTGAACTTCGAATATGAATTTGGCCGTGATAATGCAGATGACCCGATCCTGACAGGTTTTAAAGAAGTTGAAGACACCGTAGAGTTTCAAGCCGTTATTATACGTGAATTAGGTAATTTCGAAATCGGTCTAGGGTTGCAACAAGACATTCGTAATCGCGGCAAAGGCTTTGTTGGTTTTGTTGGCGCAGGGTATGAAAAATCACTTACAGATCGCCTGTCTTGGAATGCGAGCGTTGACGTCAGCTTTGCAAATTCCACACATATGAACACTGAAGTGGGAATTACTGCGGCAGATGCAGCTGCCTCAGGCTTAAGCAGCTATAACGCATCTGGCGGATATAAAGGCACCTCATTTGGCTTAGGCTTGGATTATGCGTTAACCGATTCCACAGTCCTATTTGCAAACGCATCTATTGAAACATACGGATCTTCTATTTCTGACAGTCCACTTGTGCGCGATCACGGATCATCCACAACACAAGAAGCGTCATTAGGGGTTCTGTTCAACTTCTAATCGTTCTGGTGAACAATCAAAATTACGGATCATGCTTACCCCAATGATCCGTAATCATTTTCTGCAACCTTACGCAGAATGCGGCGCATGATTTTGCCAGAGCGTGTTTTTGGCAAACCAGGGGCGAATTGGATAAAGTCAGGGGAGGCAATTGGACCGATCTCTTTACGCACCCAATTACGCAACTCAAGGCGCAAGTCTTCGGATGTTTCTGTGCCTACATTCAGGGACACATAACAATAGATACCTTGCCCCTTAACATCATGTGGGAAGCCTACAACAGCAGCTTCCGCCACGTTTGGATGGGCGACCAATGCGCTTTCAATTTCAGCTGTACCCATACGGTGACCAGAGACGTTCAACACATCGTCCACACGACCAGTGATCCAATAGTACCCATCTTCATCACGGCGACAGCCATCTTCGGTGAAGTAATAGTCTTGATTTATTTTATGTTTTAATAGCTTCAGAATATAAAGAGCGATACCATCAATGTTGTTGTTTAGTAATGGAAGACTTATATTCTCGGCTGAATTCAGTTGGAGTTTTATTCGTAAGTTTTCGAAAAGCATTATTGAATGAAACCCTATTATTAAATCCTGCTTCAAAAGCTAAAGTGGTGAGGTTAGTTTTGCCATTAGCTATTAAGAAATCGGCAGCATATTTAATGCGAAAACCATTAACATAATCATAGAAATTTTTATAGCGATGTTGGTTTATGACCTGAGATAAATGATGGGGCGCTAAACCCATTTCACTTGCAAGATCTGTTAGGTTTAGATCGTTGCGTAAGAAAAGCTTTTTCTTTTTCATTAAAGTATCTAAGTTATCAGCGAGTTCTGTACCAAGCGTATTATCAATTGGTGAATTCAAATATTTCTCAATCGTTGGGTTTGGCGTATCAGGAGCTGAATTCGTACCGAGAAATATCTCTGGTTGCCGCAATGACAAATAACCTACTACGTATACCGTTAAAGCTTCAGTCAAAACAATCCAGTTATAGAACCAAGGTCGCGCTTCATTGAATAAAGTTGCTGGAATGTTCATCGAATAGTCGATTAACAATATTAAAGAAAAAACACCTAAGACAACATAAAGCCAAACAAGATTAATTTTCTCTAATGATGAGAATTGCTCTAACAGATTTTGGCGATACTTTTTTAATAGCCGTACAGATAAGGAAAAATATAAAAAGACTTGTGGGAAAAGCAGAACTACAGCGGTTTTGGACAGTATAGTCGTTATCAGAATACCATTTGCTGTATCTTGAAAAAAATGTAGTGGAATTTGTGCCAAGCCTAATAGAATAGCAGGCAGGCAATGAATTAAAACCTTTTGATCTTTCACTCTTTTTTGCCGTGTCATTTCGCCAATATAGAAATATACAAAAGGTGCCCAAAGAAGTGGTATTGCCCATATATAGACATCGAAAACTCTTTTTGGTTGCCCAGACTGTGCAGTGAGCGTGTACATATTCCACATAGTTATTGTAAGAAGCGCAACGAGGATGGCCAATAACCTATTAGCGGTTCTGTTTGCATGAGCATTAAAGAACAGTAAGACTACTAATGCAGCACCATGAATGGCCGTGCCAAAAAAGATATTATCTAAACTCAACATTGCTAGTTTGTCCTTTGCGAAGCTCAGGTTTCAATTAATGCCATAAGTATAGAAAGTAGGCCAAAGATTTATTGGTAATTTTCTATGTGTAGATCAAATAAATAACAATTTGATGCTCATGTACATGAAGCAAGTTGTAAACCTTTATCGAGCTTGTCGATCCCGAACTTCTAAAATCATTAGCTCTCTAGGTGATATGCGTGCAATAAATTTTTGCTAGAAAGAAACGCATTTTACTTATTAATAATAGGGAGAATATAATGAAAAAAAATACAAAAATAGCCGTAGTTTATGCAACATTTACGTCTGCAACGGCACTGTTTGCTTCACAAGCTCATGCAGATTGTGGTCAAGTATCCATCACTGAAATGGGATGGGCGTCTGCTTCTATTGTAACGCATGTATCAAAGTTTATTATGGAACAAGGATACGGTTGTGAAGTTGTTCTCGTACCTTCCGATACAATTCCTTCAATTGTGTCCGTTTCTGAAACTAATGAACCTGATATTGTTACAGAATTATGGGTTGCAAATGTTCCTGCTTATCCAGGTCTGGTTGATGCTGGAAAAATAAAAACAGTTGGTAAGGTTTTATCGGACGGGGGTGAAGAGGGCTGGTGGATACCTGATTACCTCGCAGAAAAGCATCCAGAATTAACAACGGCAAAAGGGATTTTGGCAAATCCAGAGCTGGTAGGAAGTCGTTTTCACAATTGTCCAGATGGTTGGGCTTGTAAAATATCCAGTGGGTCAATGGCTGCAGTTTTAAGCATGGAAAGCAAAGGTATAGAAGTATTTAATCACGGCTCAGGCGAAACTCTTGCGGCTTCTATAGCTGCCGCATATGAAGCGAAAGAACCGTGGTTTGGATATTATTGGGCACCTACCGCTGTTTTAGGTAAATATCCAATGGTAAAGGTTGATATTGCACCTGTGAATGAAGAAATTCACAGGTGTAACTCTTCTGCAGAATGCAGCGATAATAAAGGGCTTTCTAATTATCCAACGTCTGACGTGATTACTGCGGTTACCACGAGCTTTGAGGATAAAGAACCTAAGATAGCTGAACTTATGTCCAAAGTTTCTATGACAAATGCTCAAATGAACGGCGTCTTAGCTTGGCAACAAGATAACTCTGCATCGTCTGAAGAAGCTGCTGTTTATTTTTTATCTAACAACAAAGAGACATGGGCTGCTTGGTTAGATGATGATGCAAAAGAAAAATTAAGCGGCTTCTTAAAATAAAAAGCAAACAAAAAGATAAACCGTTTTAGGGCTGTCTCCCAGTTTGTACGGTTAAGGAGGTGCTCACAAGATGCGCACCTCCATTATTCACACCAAGTATATTGGTGAAGTTTACAATAGGAAAATAAATGGCGTTTTATGATAATGTTTTTACATCGGTTGGATTGTCCGATTGGTGTAAATCGGAGAGTGAAGGAAACCTTTTGACAATGTCTGATTTTATGTCAAAGAGCGGACAAAATGAAGTGAGCAAGATAGAGGGTACATCATTTTGGGATATACCATTCCCATCGCTTGATGCACTGAACGCATCTTGCCCCGCAATTGCACGCACAAGAGACATGACTTCTGGTTTGGAAGATTTCTTTTTAGCAACAAAAGATGCAATTAAATTTGTATTGGACCCGATGACACAACCATTGAGCTGGGCTTTGGATGCTTCACTAGAAATATTTGTCGCAATGCCATGGTTTGTTCTAATTCCCGCGCTTGCTGTTTTTGCTTTTTATGTTGCCAGGTCGATTGCAATCGTTGGTTTGGTTCTAGCAACATTTATGTTTTTTGCCTTCATTGATCATTATCTACATGCGGTTCAAACATTATCAATTATCACTGTTTGTACTGTTATTTGTGTTGTCATAGGCCTACCGTTAGGTGTTTTAATGTCCAAGAGTAACGTATTTAAAAAAACTATGATCCCCATTTTGGATATGTTGCAAACATTGCCAGCATTTGTATACCTTGTGCCTTTGATCTTTTTGTTTAGTGTGACGGAGTCAAAATTATATGGCATTGCCATAATTTTATATGCAATTGTTCCGATTATGAGATTAACAGATCTGGGCATCCGGCTTGTAGATAAGGATGTCATAGAAGCTGCCGACGCTTATGGCATGAATAGCAGGCAGAAATTGATTAATGTACAACTACCTCTAGCAATGCCAAACATTATGGCAGGCCTTAATCAAACGATAATGATGGCGTTGTCACTTGTCGTTATTGCTTCATTGGTTTCTGCCCCAGGTTTGGGTGTCCTTGTACTTCGAGGCATTCGCAATCTTGAATTGGGCGTAGGGCTGGTTGCTGGGTTCTGTATCGTCATGTTGGCGATTTTATTGGATCGTGTCAGTAAAGCTGCTTTGTCCCGAATTAACACTACACAAAACTAAGAGGGATAAAAATGCTTAAAACAACGAAAATATCCATCCGCTCTTTATATAAGATATTTGGTAATAATCCTGATGTTATGATGGAACATGTTCTAAATGGATTAGGCAAACAAGATTTGCTAAAACAACATGCCCATGTCATGGGTTTGCAAAACATAAATGTAGATATCCAATCTGGGGAAATCACAGTCATAATGGGGTTGTCTGGATCTGGTAAATCAACATTAATCCGGCACCTTAACAGGTTGATCGAACCAACATCGGGTGAAGTATTCGTGAATGGTGAAAATGTTCTTGATTATGGTGTTAACGAACTCCGCCAGTTGAGACGAAATACGATGTCGATGGTGTTTCAAAAGTTTGCTTTATTGCCTCATAAAACTGTCTTGGAAAATACTGGAATGTCGGCGCTGGTACGTGGTGAAGACATTGAGGAAACATCCACTAAGAATTTAAAATGGTTAGAGCGTGTTGGCCTCTCTGGATATGATAACCATTACCCACACCAGTTATCAGGTGGTATGCAACAACGCGTAGGTATTGCACGTGCATTGGCATCGGATTCTGAAATCATGTTGATGGATGAAGCATATTCTGCTCTAGATCCCCTTATTCGAACAGATATGCAGGATTTGTTACTAGAGCTTCAAAAAGAGCTTCATAAGACAATTGTGTTTATCACCCATGATCTAGATGAAGCACTTAAATTGGCGGACCATCTCGTGATTTTGAAAGATGGGTATGTTGTTCAACAAGGCGATCCTCAAGGTATTTTATTAAACCCAAAGGACCCGTATATTGAAGAATTTGTGGCCGATATTAATCGTGCACGTGTATTAAGGGTTCGTTCAGTTATGTCGCCAAAAGATGGCAGGCTGCTAAAAATAACAGGGCAAGTTCAGGCGTCAGATAATCTAGAGAAAGTAATTGCATTGTCAGGTGGTAATACCAACTGTTGTTATGAAGTTGTAGACAATGACGAAACCGTAGGCACTTTGCATATGAAGGAACTTGTTCGAGCACTTGTACCATAAGTGCTATAATGCTTTACCAAAGATGGTTTTTAATGACGAGTTCTGCTGATTGATTCAGTTTTTGCGGGCTGCCTCGTGGAGCTAATGTATAATATCGCCGTCAAAGGATGTGATCAAAAACTGATTGTTCTTGAGTGGGGACGACAGAAAATTATTAATGGATTTAGTTACATAGTCCATTACGGCTTCTATACTCTCGCTCACAATTTTTACCACTATATAAATGTCTAATACCCATTTTAGGTATTAGACATATTACCTCGAATTTTGTGACGATCTGGCAAGCATGAAATCTATGCTAGGGCCGCTGTTGGCCTGCATCTGGGTTTTATCGCCTAGTAATTGATCGCCACATGGCAAGAGGAAATAAATTAATGAACCAACTTTTTAAACCAAGTAACGCAAAGATCGCGACAAGCCTGTTCTCGTTCGCACAAAGCAACGTTTATAAGAAAGGCTTCGACCGTGAGTGTACATCTGACATTGAAGAAGAAGCCGTATCCTATACAAAGCAATTGATTGAAAAAGCTTTTGGGCAAGCAGACCCAGATGCTCTCCTTGATTTGCACCGTACTGTTTTCCAAATTCTAACCGCAAATTTTGCGTTACATTGGAAAAAAGATGCTATCAACGCACAGCTTCCTGTTTTTATGCGTATTGTACATTTGTTTAGTGAAGCCGTGGATGCGAGTGATCGTAAACGTTTGAGTGGGGATTTCGATGCTTTGGTTGCAGCGGGCAAAGATGATCTTTCTGGTGCAATCAAAGAGCATGTAAAACAACACCCACATAACGTACATCACCCAGTTTTTGATTTCCTAGAACATGAAGCCACATTTGAACAACTGAGTGAGTTCATTGTTCAAGAAGCGCCATTCGATATGTTGTTCGGTGATATCGTTTCTTTAATGCTGCCTGGCATTTATGATGAAATGAAAATGGAGATTTTAAATAACTATCTTGATGAGATGGGTGAAATGAAAGTGGATGGCGTGCACCGCACTATGCGCGTCAATATGATGGAAAAGATCGGTATTACTGCCGAAAGATATGAAAATATAGAAGGGTTTTGCGTTGAAGAGCTTGCATTGGCCAATATGTACATGCTTGCAGGGTTCAATCGTAATAAACTAGCTGAATTGATTGGCATGCTTTTGGCTACCGAAGAAGTTGTTCCTGGTCGCTTACGTAAACAAGTTTTTGGATGGAGACGCGTCGGCGTTCCTGATGAAAATATGCCATATTTGATACAACATATTAGTTTGGATGTAGTGCATGCATCTGGTTGGATGGACAACGTAGTTCTGCCACTTATTAGCGAAAATCCAAACGTTCTGCCAGATATGATCTGGGGCGTAGTGCGGCGTTTAGATGCTGCTGGAACCATCTGTGATGTTCTGCTTGAACGTATGAAGAAAATGTAAGTCATGCAGATAGTCATAAACATTGAAACAACCGAAATTGACCGGTCATTGTTTGCGACGCCAAATACCCACTGGATAAAAACATCCAGTGGGTATGAAGGCGAAAAAAAGCTGCTTAACAACCTTATTATGCAAGGAGCAAAGGGGTTAATTTGTAGCGTACCGCCCTCAAAAGCAGTCGTAGAACAATGGTTATCAAATGCTGAAGATGATGTATTTATTGCACACCCAGGTCTGCCAAAGCAAACATATCCCAAAGGAGTTATTTTTCAGAAAGTAGAAATTAGTAATGAAGGTCTTGGTGTTGCTTTAAGTAGTATGGAGCAATGGTTCTTGAAACATTCTACGCGTTTAGCAATGCCTGATATATTGACTGGTAAATCCGTTATGCTTGTTGGTGCGGGGATTACTAATCTTATTCTTGCTTTGCAGCTCTTAGATAATGGCTACAACGTAGATATATTTGATCAAGCGCCAAAACCAGGTAACGGTCATTGGAGTGAACATGGTTGCTCTAATGGCGGCGGCGATGCGCGAATGTTCACTTTAACAGAAATGGATAATTACAATATTAAGGACAGGCTTTGCCAAAAAAACCCTATTTTTGAAAATAATATCTCAAGCGGGGGCTGGCTTATTCAAGATGATATCAGAGAGAATGGAAAGCAGCATGAGTGGTTGGACACCCATAACTCCATTCCACCATGGTTAGCATCTGTTTATAGCGAAGATATCTATCAGCTTAATGCTGCTGCCGAACCTTTGTGGATTGATCTTGTAAGTAATCATAATGAGATTTTTCAAGATGTTGTACATAGGGATGGAATATTACGCTTGTATAATACGCCACAACAGTTCGAATGGGACATTGTGCGTCAGGATAAATTGGGCGCTTTGCTAGATACTTATGACATTACTTACATAAAAGAGAATTTCCCCTCATTGAAAATGGCCTGCGAAAAAGGTAAAATTGCAGGTGGTATTTTAGTCAAAGGTTTCACTGTAAATGTACATAAATTCGTTCAAAAACTAGTTGAGCTTATTACGGATAAGGGTGCCAAACTACATTGGAACACGCAAATTGATAAAGTGTTGCGTACTAAGCATAACGTTGTTGCAGGATTATTGACTGGCGATACTCTATTACAATCAGATCATTATGTAATCTCACCAGGTGTTTATGGTAATGAGCTCTTGCAGCATACACCGTGTGAGGGGAAAATTCATGGCGTCTTAGGTGCATGGTTGGAAATTCCTAATCACAAGCGATTGCCATTGCAAAAATCACTCAAACTTGCGCGCAAAGGTCATTTGGCAGAAGATTCAAATATAACTGTTGCCTGTAATAGCCGTGGTCATAATGCTTTAATAATCGGTTCTGGTTATGGGTATGTTGGAGATGTCAGTGAGCAAAAACAGTATGAGCAATTGATAAATCAAAATCAGTTGGATGTATTATATGATGCATTAAAAGATACTGCTGAAGAATACTTTGGAGATTGTTTGCCAGAAGGCGCTGATGATTTTCAGCCAAACTATAAATATTGCATTCGGCCTTGGACCGCTACTTCACTTGGTTTGTATCATAGTGAAGTGTGTTCGTCAGGGGGCACATTTATTGTTTCTGGCGGACATAATACTGGCGGATTTGCTCAAGCGCCTATTATCGCGGATGCCGTATTGGCTACTCTCAAAGGGGAACAGCATCCCCTTCATTTTATCTACCACCCTGAAAGAAATCATAATTTTACAAGGAAATACTTAACTATGAAAACAGGATTAAAACTTCCAAGTGTCACATTTAAAACGCGTGTTCGTGACGATACAATCAAATCAGATAATCCATTTAGATGGCTAGATAAAACGACATCAGAATATTTTGATGGAAAACGTGTTGTGTTGTTCTCATTACCAGGGGCGTTTACGCCAACATGCTCTACGTATCAACTTCCTGGTTTTGAGGAAAATTTTACAAGATTTAATGAGAAAGGTATTGATGAAATTTATTGTATGTCTGTTAATGACAGTTTCGTAATGAATAAATGGGCTGAGCAACAGAAGATTACCAATGTAAAGGTTATCCCTGATGGGTCTGGAGAGTTCACCCGTAAAATTGGAATGTTGGTTCAAAAAGATAATTTAGGTTTTGGTCTGCGTTCGTGGCGTTATGCAGCTATCGTAAATAATGGTGTGATTGAAGCTTGGTTCGAGGAACCTGGGCGTTCAGACAATCATTCCGAAGACCCTTATGGTGAAAGCGCCCCTGATATGATTTTAAAATATTTAAGTTCGTCATCAACAATCGCAGCCGAGTAATTTAAAAACTGCGCAAGGCATTTAGATAATTTAAATGCCTTGTCTTCATAATTGATAATGTTGTTATAATTTGACCTTATGTTTTGATTATGGATGAAAAAACATTATTATATGATCAGATTGCTTGAGGATTAATAAATTTTGCGCGATTTTGAATAAATGAGTGAGAATTACTGATAATGGGGATGTTCATATCCTTCCCTACATTGACTGAACAGATAGCAATTACTGCACGGATGGTGCACAGAAGATCTCGTAAATCTATGAGTTATTTACTCTTTCTCTCCAGTCCATCATGGGGGCGACGCTGAGGATGTGTTTGGCTGTTTTCTGCATAAATCGACCTATAACATGCGCGTTCACAAGAGCAAGATATGGGAAGTGCTATTTGAACTTGTTTTTTGCTCGTTCAATTAGAGCGTTTTTTGCATTTTCAAAGCCATAAGCGATCAATAACCCAAGACCAATCGCTGGTAAATCTACTGTTTGAGCAAGGCTTGGCAGGCCAATGAAAATCTGCAACAGCAGCCATAATATGACGCCAATCATTGCAATACCAGACAAAAGGATAAGGGGCCTTTGTAGCGGGTTTTGCGACACAGGCAATTTGGATGCGATCCATATAACGGCCATGCCGATGCAGAATGCGAGTGTGACCGTCTGATAAAAACCCATGATTTCCCCCGTTTTGTTGAAAATACCCATACACGAGTTCTATCGCAAGCATGATCCTTTCAGTGGATATACGGATAGGGGGGGGAATTCATTGGTGAAACTCCGCCGAAGTCATTGGACAAAGGTAAACACGTGGATATGATGTTGGTGAATATTACAGGAGATATGGTATGAAATTTTTACATACAATGGTGCGCGTCAGTGATTTAGACGCGTCTTTGGATTTTTGGTGCAACAAATTTGGATTGATCGAACGCAGTCGCACTGAATATCCGGAAGGTAAATTTACATTGGTGTTCTTAACGGCATCAGAAGACGAAGAAAGCTCCTCGGAACATCATGCCCCTGAATTAGAGCTGACGTATAATTGGAACAGCGATGAAAAATTGGAAACAGGGCGTAGTTGGGGCCATTTGGCCTATTCAGTGCCAAATATATACGAAGCCTGTAATGATTTACTGAACAAAGGTGTTACGATCAATCGCCCCCCACGTGATGGGCGAATGGCGTTTATTAAGTCGCCAGATAATGTATCAATTGAACTGCTTCAGCAAGGTGATGCCTTGCAACCGACAGAACCCTGGGCCTCTATGGATAATGTGGGTGAATGGTGAAAACTGGGCACATCATTTTACAAATTTGTACGGGGATATTCCTTTCAACAGGCATGTCCGTTGCTGATGTGATGCGGCATGACAGTGGAACTGTCAAAATTGAACCAGTTTTAGATGATCTATACGCCCCTTGGGCCGTTGGTGTTCTGCCTGATGGTGGCCTGTTGATTACAGAACGTGATGGCGTTTTGATCCATTTTAAGAATGGCAAGCGGCAAGAGGTCTCTGGTGTGCCAAAGGTTTGGGCCAGTGGGCAAGGTGGATTACTGGATGTGGTTATTGCACGTGATTTCTCCAAGACCCGCAAAGTTTATCTGACCTATGCGGAACCCCGTAAAGGCGGCGCTGGGACGGCATTGGGAACCGCACGGCTGTCCGCTGATGGCACCCAAATTTCTGATTTTAAGGTTCTATACCGTCAAATACATGCCAGTAAAGCGGGGCGTCACTTTGGATCGCGCGTGGTCGAAGGCAAAGATGGTTTTCTATATGTCACGGTTGGTGATCGTGGTGACCGCCCCAAAGCGCAAAGCTTGCAGCACCATAATGGCAAGGTTATTCGGGTAAATCCAAATGGTGGCGGTGAAATCTATTCAATCGGCCACCGGAACCCCCAAGGCGCTACTCTGGACTTACAAGGCCAGTTATGGACAGTGGCCCATGGTGCTAAAGGCGGCGATGAGGTTAACAAACCTGAACGCGGCAAAAACTATGGTTGGCCTGTAATTTCATACGGTATTCATTACAGGGGTGGTAAAATCGGCGAAGGCACACATAAAGATGGGATGGAACAGCCCAAGTTTTATTGGGATCCGTCTATCGCCCCCTCTGGTATGATGATCTATTCGGGTAAACTTTGGCCTGAATGGAAAGGTGACATCTTTGTGGGCTCACTCAAATTCGATATGATTTCACGTCTTGAACGCAAAGGGGATAGGATCACGGGTGAGGAACGCTTATTCACCAAGAAATATGACCGTATTCGCGACATTCGCGAAGCCCCAGATGGCTCGATCTATTTCTTGGCCGTTGGCGATGGCGTGCTTTACCGAATGACCCCAAACTAAGCTGGATTATTAACTCAACATTGCAGCACAGCCTTTGTGTGCATTTGGTTGGCCAAGGTGATGTGGATTCAAAATAAGATGCCATGTAGGTGCGTATCCCGGCGCTTGCGCACGTGAGTAAGAACAACCGTTCGCAAGGGTCATATGTTGACCGTATGCATTTGCAGGTGCTGCGCTAATTTTTATATTGTCACCCGAAGAGGGGCCGATGAAATCGGAAATATCTTGGCCCGTGTCAAAACGGTTTATCACAGCTTCACCTGCGCCTCCGCAGTTTGCGAGTACTAGAGTAGAGAGAAGAAGCGGGAGTTTAGAATTAAGGAACATGAGGATACTTTCGTTGTGGAAGGTATCCTCTTAACTAGGGTGGAAATGTTAACGGGTGTTTGTAATTCCTTAGGAATTATAACTCGGATTTATGATGATTTTTCATCAAACAGCCGTCCATCCGCCATCCATGGATATATTCGTCCCCGTGATGCCTTTCGCAGCATCAGAGCATAAATAAACAACCGTGGCTGCAACATCATCCACTTCGATAAAATCTTTGTTTGGGTGTTTCGCCAGAAACCCTTCTAGCTTTGCTTCATCTTCACTAATGCCGCGATCTTTGGCAACGGCATCGATCTGGGCTTGCACCAATGGCGTCAGCACATATCCAGGTGAAACAGCATTCACTGTGACCCCAAATTCAGCCGCTTCTAAAGCGACAGTTTTGGTCAAACCAGCTATACCGTGTTTGGCTGCGACATAAGCCGATTTATAGGGTGATGCGACCAAGGAATGGGCAGATGCCAGATTAATAATACGCCCCCAACCGCGTGACTTCATGCCTGTAATCACAGCTTTGGTCGTGTAAAAAGCAGAGCTTAGGTTAATCGCAATGATCTGTTCCCATTTATCAGCAGGAAAATCTTCGACGGGGCTGACGTGTTGTATGCCTGCATTGTTCATCAGAATATCGACACCGCCCATTTTGGCATCGGCCATTTTAATCATTTCCGCGATCTGATCAGGGTCGGTCATATCTGCATCTGAATAAAACGCACGTTTACCAGATAATTTTTCCAATTCCGCAATCAACGCATCAATGTCAGCTTTGTCGCCAAAACCATTGATCATAATTTGCGCGCCTTCAGCCGCCAATTTCAATGCGATACCACGACCAATCCCACTGGTTGATCCTGTAATTACGGCTGTGCGTCCTGTAAGCATATACATCCCCTTTTTACGTTTAATTTAAAGGTTTTATACAGGTTGAAAAGACCGTTTAACTACGCATGCGGCTGTTTTCTAGGTCGAATAAAACCGTATCCAAACGTGTGGCTTTACACATTTTTCCCAGTATTTCGATTTTCGCAGAAAAATCTGTATCCACCAAATCGCTCGGAATGAACGCAAAAGCGATCGATTTTTGCGCATAATGTGAATAGCCACCAGATGTGCAGAACCCAACGACCTTGCCATCCACCCAAATAGGTTCATATCCACCCACATCGGTATCATCTGCATCCACTTCAAAGGTGCATAAATGACGGGTTGGTCCTGCATCCCGTTCGGCAATTGCAGCGGCTTTACCGATGAAGTCCGCGGGTTTATCGTAAGATGTAAACCGATCCATGCCTGTTTCCGCTGGCAGATAATCTGGACTGAACTCAGCATTCCACGACCCAAACCCTTTGTCCAAGCGCAAAGACATCATGGCGCGCATTCCGAACGGTTTCATATTAAATTCTGCACCAGCTTTTGACAGTGTTTCATACAAAGCAACCTGTTGATTGGCATCGACATAAATCTCATACCCCAGATCACCTGTATAACTGACACGCTGCACAAGGGCAGGGATGCCGCCCAAGTCGATATGTTTTGCATCCATAAACTTAAACGCATCATGGCTGACGTCAGCATTGGTGCAAGCTGCTAAAACATCACGCGCTTTTGGTCCTGCAATTTGAAATCCTATGCGTTTGGTCGAGATGTTTTCAATGCTTACACCATTATCAGTATTCTGTTCGAAATACCGCATATGGATGGCTTGCATCCCGAAAGAGGCTGTTAAAAGGAATTCCTCTTCAGACAGGCAAGTCACTGTAAAATCGCCTAATATCTTACCTCTAGCACTTAACATTGGTGTCAAAGATATACGCCCAACCTTTGGAATACGTCCAGCCATAATACGATCTAACCACGCACGTGATCCCGCACCTGTGACACGGTATTTGCCAAAGTTATGCACTTCATTGATGCCAACAGAATTACGAACGGCCATAACTTCCCGCGCTGTTGCCTCAAACGCGTTTGAGCGGCGGAACGTTGGTGTTTCATAATCTGCCTCACCATCAGCAGCGAAATAATTCACCACTTCCATGCCGAACTGGGCACCAAATACAGCGCCTTGTTCTTTCCAGATGTCATACATCGGCGTGGTGTTCCATTCACGGGCTACGGGCAATTCCTCATTCGGATAAGAGACCGAGAAGCGACGTTGATAATTTTCCACGACTTTCGGGCGTGTGTAATCTGGTGTAATCCAATCACCAAAACGACCCACGTCCATCGCATGAACATCACGTTCTGCCTCACCTTCGATCATCCATTGCGCCAAAGACAGGCCAACACCGCCCCCTTGGCTGAACCCTGCCATAACACCACAAGCAGACCAATAGTTGCGCAGCCCTGGCACAGGGCCAACCAAAGGATTGCCGTCAGGGGCGAATGTGAAGGGGCCATTGATAATGGTTTTGATGCCAGCGCGTTGCAGCACAGGGAAACGGTTGAACGCAAATTCAACGCTTTCAGAAATGCGGTCCAGTTTGTTTTCCAGCAATTCATGCCCGAAATCTTGTGGTGTGCCATCCACAGCCCATGGGTCACAGCGTTGTTCGTAAAAGCCAATACAAATCCCGCGCCCTTCTTGGCGCAGATAACTTTCACCGCCTGGATCCATCACATGTGGCAACTCACTGTCGCGTTCATAAACCTCTGGTGTTTCTTCGGTCACTAAATACTGATGTTCCATCGGGTGAAGCGGCAAATACACACCTGCCATTGCACCAACTTCACGTGCCCATAAACCACCTGCATTCACAATGTGTTCTGCGTGAATGGTGCCTTTTTCCGTCACAACATCCCATGTGCCATCTGCGCGTTGATTGGTTTCTTTCACAGGATTATGGATAACAATCTCTGCCCCACCCATACGCGCAGCCTTGGCATAGGCGTGTGTGGTGCCTGATGGGTCAAGATGGCCATCCAAAGGGTCATATAAACCGCCAATCACACCTTCGATATTGGTGATAGGTGAGATTTTCTGTATCTCGTCTGGCGTCACGATTTCCGTATCCAGCCCCATAAACCGATGTTTAGCACGTTCCGCCAACATCATATCCATACGCTCTGGAGTATCCGCCAAAGTCACACCACCCACATGGTGTAAGCCGCAAGACATGCCTGTCAGCTCTTCCAACTCTTTATACAAACGAATGGTATAGCCTTGTAGAGCAGCCATATTGGTATCGCCGTTCAATGTGTGAAAGCCGCCAGCCGCATGCCATGTCGATCCAGATGTCAGCTCAGACCGTTCCACCAACATCACATCTGACCAACCCAACTTGGTTAGGTGATATAGAACGGAACAGCCAACAACGCCGCCTCCGATAACACAAACTCTTGTTGTTTTTTTCATCGGCGTTGCTCCTGATGGTCTGGATTACTGTGGTCGGTTGGGTACGGCCCCACGCTCGCGGTACGGCGTGGTTTCATATTGCGTTCGGTAGCATTTGGAAAAATGCGAAGGCGAGGCAAAGCCGCAAGCAAGGGCGACATTGATCACGGACATATCCGTTTGCATCAGCAAATTACGTGCTTTTTGCAGGCGTAATTCCATGTAATAGCGTTTGGGTGAGCGGTCCAAATAGCGGCGGAACAAGCGTTCCAATTGGCGCGTCGACATACCTACATCTGTTGCCAAGTTGGATGGTGAAATCGGTTCTTCGATATTTTGTTCCATCATTTGAATGACTTTGGACAATTTTGGATGGCGGACACCAATACGCGTTGGAATAGACAAGCGCGGTTCATCATGCTCGGTACGCATCGAGTTATAGATCATCTGATCGGCACACCAATTTGTAATCTCTGGGCCGTGATCATCGCCTATTAACTTTAACATCAAATCCACAGAAGCAGTCCCACCTGCAGATGTAAAGCGATTGCCTTCTGCCGTGAAAACGCTTTTGACCAGTTCCACATCTGGGAACTCTTCTTCGAAACTGTCGTAGTTTTCCCAATGGATGGTGCATTTTTTGTTGTTCAACAATCCAGCGGCTGCCAATGAATAGGATGCGGTACACAAACCACCTACAGCCATGCCTTTACGTGCTTCGCGGCGCAACCAGTTTAAAACAGGGCGTGTGGTGTTCTCTTTGATATTAACGCCACCACACACAATGATTGTATCATTACGGTTCAGTTCGCCCAAACTGCCACTGACACTCACTTCAATATTGCTGGATGTCACAGCTGTGCCACCTGTTTCGGACACCAATGTCCATGAATAAAGCGGCTTGTCGTTAAAGCTGTTTGCCAAGCGCAAGGGTTCTATGGCGCTGGTGAAAGCGATCATAGAGAATTGATCCAGCAGCAAAAACACAAAGTTTTTCGTGGGCGTAGTGGCTATCGTGGCTTCTACAGGCGACATGGGCAATTGTCCAAAAAGGTGACGAATCAACCGTTAACAAGATTATTCAGCAAGCTAGAGCAAAAAGTTTAAACCCAAGCAAGCATTTACGTACATTCATCTAAAAAATGTAATATGTGATAGTTTCATCCTAGGCGTCTGTGATTGCAAATGTCCACTAGAATCCCTTGTAAAATTGTTCTATGGGAGTGTTCTGAAAATTTATTATGGAGAAGGCCAATGACCATGGCTTGGGACAAAGCGGGATGGCGTTCAAAAGAACGCATCCAAATGCCAGACTACACAGATGCTGCGAAACTCGCAGAGGTAGAGGCGCGCTTGGGTCGTTATCCACCCTTGGTATTTGCAGGGGAAGCCCGTGATCTGCGCTCTAAATTAGCAGCTGCATCACGCGGTGAAGCCTTTCTTTTACAAGGCGGCGATTGCGCAGAAAGTTTCGATGAATTCAACGCTGATTTGATCCGCGACACTTACAAAGTGATGCTACAAATGGCTGTGGTTTTGACATATGGCGCCAAAGTGCCAGTGATCAAAATCGGCCGTGTGGCCGGTCAATTTGCAAAACCACGTTCAGCACCGACTGAAACTGTAGATGGCGTAGAATTACCAAGCTACCGTGGCGATATCATCAATGCTTTGGACTTCACACCAGAAGCTCGTATTCCAAACCCTGACAATATGCTACGTGCCTACACACAGGCTGCTGCATCATTGAACTTGCTACGCGCGTTCAGCCAAGGTGGCTTTGCCGATATTCACCGTGTTCACGAATGGAACCTTGGCTTCGCCAATGCAGCAGGGGCGGCTGATCAATACAAAGTTCTGGCAGATCGTATTTCCGACAGTTTGGATTTTATGAACGCAGCGGGTATCAATTCAGATAACAACCATTCGCTTCACACAGTGGATTTCTACACATCACACGAAGCGTTGTTGCTGGAATATGAAGAAGCATTATGCCGTACTGACAGCACAACTGGTTTGCCAGTTGCTGGTTCTGGTCACATGATTTGGATCGGTGACCGTACACGCCAGCCTGATGGTGCGCATGTTGAATTCTGTCGTGGTGTGCAAAACCCAATCGGTTTGAAATGTGGTCCAACAATCACAACGGATGATCTGTTGAGATTGATTGATAAGCTGAACCCAGAAAACGAAGCAGGTCGTTTGACATTGATTGCACGATTTGGCGCTGGCAATGTTGGTGATCACTTACCAAAATTGATCAAAGCTGTCGAAGCAGAAGGCCGCAATGTTCTTTGGACATGTGACGCAATGCACGGCAACACGATCAAATCATCAACAGGCTTCAAAACTCGCCCATTCGACAGCATCTTGCGCGAAGTACGCGAATTCTTTGCTGTTCACAAAGCCGAAGGTACTGTGCCAGGTGGTGTTCATTTTGAAATGACAGGTAAAGACGTAACAGAATGTACAGGTGGTGTTCGAGCGGTAACAGACGAAGATCTGTCCAGCCGTTACCACACAGCTTGTGATCCACGTCTTAATGCGTCCCAATCGCTTGAATTGGCATTCTTGGTGGCCGAAGAGTTGGAAAACCGTCTGCAAGCACAACGCAAAGCGGGTTAAGCTACTTTACAAGTTTAAGAACAGGCGGTCCTGATCGGGCCGCCTTTTTTATGCGGGGGCGAAACGGTGTTTGAGTTTCTGCCAACTCTAATGCTTTAACAGATGGCGCATTCACCACCCGCTGTGCATTGATGGATAAAATACCCATTCGTGTCGGAAACACAGGTCGATCAGGGTTCGCAATAAGGCATCCTAAAACGCGGCTTACATCATTATTTTCGTCGGATAAGGGCAGTAAAATCAACCTTGCACCTTGGGTTAACTGCATATCAATAATCTCAGACACTTTTTGCAAACGATGTAACGCAGATTGAAAACGATCCCTATCTTGCACGTCGATGATGGCATGTGCGGGCATCCCACGTACTTCCATCCCCATGCAATCGCAGACTTTACTGCCCGCCAAACGAAATTTCAGATCACCATTGGTATGTTGCTCTAGGATGAATGTGTAATTTAGGGCTTTTTTCAACGCGCGTGGATCAACATCTGACCGTTTCGGAACCAAACGACCATTTCTTAAACTTTCCCAATGGCTCAATACCTCATCCGCGATTTTGTCTTTCATTGGCTGTTTGGCTGCGGGCATCTGGAGAATTACACCTGTTTTTGGCTTTGTATTTTGCATTTTCATCGCACCGTTTTAATTTTCGCTTAATTTTAGGTGTTTTATTGAGAAAAGCGTTAAGAGTTGTTATCACTTTATAAACACCCGCTTTGGTGCTTTTTACACAAAATCATCTCAAATGAGAGGTAAAGTTTCATTAATGGTTAATTCGATGACAGGGTTCGCGTCATTAGGCGGCGAATATCAGGGCACACATTGGGTCTGGGAAATACGCAGTGTTAATGGTCGTGGCCTAGACGTTCGCACCCGTTTGCCAGAAGGATTTGATGCAATCGAAAAGTTCGTCAAAGCAGAAACAGCCAAGGCTTGCGCGCGTGGCACTGTGAATATCGGATTGCGAATTAAGCAAGGCGCCGAAGATGCAGCACCTGTTTTGAATGTGGAAAACTTGGATGCTGTGATTGAAGCGGTGAAAACTGCGGAAGAACGCGCATTGAATAAAGGTTTATCGCTGGCTGTGACCCGTGGTGCAGATCTATTATCTGTGCGCGGTGTTATTGAAATGGCGTCCCCGGATAAACAAGATGATGCGGCACTTCAAAAAACGATCAAGTCAGATTTTCAAAAAGTTTTAACTGATTTTACCAAAGCCCGTCAGACCGAGGGCGACAGCCTGAAATCCATCCTTTCGGAACAGGTGGATCAGATTGAGACGTTGAATAAGCAATCCTCTGATATTCTGGCAGAGCGTTCTGATAAAACCAAAGAAGCTTTCCATGCCAACATTCAAAAAATCCTGCAAAATGCAGATGGTGTTGACGAAGCGCGTTTGACGCAAGAATTGGCAATCCTAGCGGTTAAGTCTGATGTCATGGAAGAATTGGACCGTTTGACAGCGCATGTAAATGCGGCACGTGAATTGTTAAAAGCCAAAGGGCCAATTGGTCGTAAATTTGATTTCTTAACACAGGAATTCAACCGCGAAGCCAACACTTTATGTTCTAAAGCAGGACATACAGCGTTGACGCAAATCGGATTAGAGTTAAAAACCGTTATCGACCAGATGCGCGAACAAGTACAGAATGTGGAATAAAAATGACTGAAAACAATCGCCGTGGATTACTGATTATCCTATCGTCGCCATCAGGGGCAGGTAAATCGACATTATCGCGTATGTTATTGGATTGGGACAGTAATTTACAGTTTTCAATATCCGCAACCACGCGCGGCCCGCGTTCTGGCGAACAAGATGGACGCGAATATTACTTTAAAACCCGCGAAGGGTTTGAAGCCATGGTTGCAAGCGGCGATATGCTGGAACACGCTGAAGTTTTCGGAAACTTCTACGGATCTCCACGCGAACCCGTTGAAGATGCCGTAAGCATAGGCAAAGACGTTGTGTTTGATGTGGATTGGCAAGGCGGTCAGCAAATCGGCGAAAGCACAATGAGCGGCGATGTGGTTTCTATCTTTATCTTACCACCGTCCATCGCTGAGCTTGAACGCCGCTTAAACAGCCGTGGTCAAGATAGCGCCGAAGTGGTTGCCAACCGTATGTCAAAGTCCAAAGATGAAATCAGCCATTGGCGTGAATATGAATATTTGATTGTGAACGATGATCTTGAAGCTTCATTTGAAACGTTAAAATCAATCCTGATTGCCGAACGCACAAAACGTGTGCGCCGTAATGATCTGATGGAGCACGTGAACAATCTAAACGCAGAATTTGAGGCTTTATCATGACCCTATATGCATTGGATGGCGTAAAGCCTACAACACCAGAAAGCGGCGATTATTGGGTGGCACCTGACGCTCAAGTCATCGGTAATGTTCATATCCAAGAGGCCGTTGGTATTTGGTTCGGTTGCGCACTGCGCGGCGATAATGAACCAATCACATTGGGCGAAGGGTCGAACATCCAAGAACACACAGTGATCCATACAGACCCAGGCTTTCCTGTGACGATTGGCAAAAATTGTACGATTGGCCACAAGGCAATGATCCATGGTTGCACCATCGGTGATAACACTCTGATTGGGATGGGTGCCACTGTGTTAAATGGTGCTGTGATCGGCAATAACTGTTTGATCGGAGCAGGGGCGTTAATCACAGAAGGTAAGGTTATCCCCGACGGATCAATGGTTGTGGGTATGCCTGGCAAAGTGATCCGAGAATTGGATGAAGCTGCCATTCAACGTCTCACCGTATCTGCAATGATGTACCAATCAAATATGCGCCGTTTCCGTGATGGTTTATCTGTAATCTAAATTTAAACAAAAAGGTTTCTTATGAGATATATTTTAAGATATTACAAAGCGTTTTCTTTAATGTTTTGCCTTCTGATACCGCAAGCAGCTCATGCAAAAGACGCTGATGTTGTTGCTGAAACTATTGCTTTTACAAAGGCATGTGTGAATTCTATCGGTACTAAAAACGCGGCATTGGCTGGACTGGCTGAACGAGGATATAAACAAGCAACTTTGCGAAAAAAGAAAAGCAAATATTGGCTTAAACAAGGTGCATATGATATCAGCGTAAGAGTTGAAAACTGGAAGAAAAATAGCGGTTATACTTTGTGTATTGGAACGTTCTTTTTCACAGAGTATGCGGAAGGCCAAAAAGCATTCCAGACATCTTTAGCTACATTAAAGAAAATGGGTTTCTCTGGTAAACCAGTTAAAGCTTCAAGTGGTGAGAATAAATTTGAGTTTAAACGTGGGCCGCAATTAATAACTGTTATTACAAAACACATTGAAGGCTCTGGGTCTTTAACTGAATTTAGGTTTATTGGGAAGTAATCAAAACGGATAAGTTGTTTTCAGCCTGAGTAAAACGTATCTTATACCCACCATCAGAAAGCATCATTTGGGTTATTGAGTATTGAACGGTAGATGATCCGTTTGATACGTAAAAACGCTGCGAAGCTAAATCAATAACATCTTCTGTTTTGACTTGGTCTCCAATCGCTTCGAACTGCCACCCATCACCATGATCTGAAACTGCGATGGTTCCGCCATAAGGCAGCGTATTTTCCAAACACATCAAAGTGAGAAAACACAGCTTCAAATCTTTACGGCTAAGCGGTGTGTCGACATGCCATTTAACATTCAAGCGACCATTGCCATAATAATGCGCCAATATATCTGCGATCTCAGATATTCCAATAGCACCATCACCTGAAGCATCACCAAAGGTTATGCGTAAAAAACGAACCTTAGCATTGGCCGCTCGCACACTATCGGCAATCAATATCATCTCTGGGGTTTGAGGTATCCCTGAAAGCTCTAGAAGTTCTAAGCCATTACTGATAGCGCCTATAGGGCTGATAAGGTCATGACAAATGCGCGATCCTATATTTGCCGCAATGTCAGATTTCTTATCAAGCATTATATTGACCTTTGCGAAAGTAAGGATACTGCATGAATGATTTTTTGACGCCGGGTGATTTTGTACGCCATCCTACCCAATCCGATTGGGGCTTGGGGCAAGTGCAATCTGTTATTGATGGAAAGATAACAGTGAATTTTGAACATGCAGGAAAAATTGTCATTAAAGGCTCGCGTGTAGAATTACGTCTTGTGATTGATCAAAAATGATATTGATTAAAAGTTAGTTAATTTTTTAATTTTGCAGAGTTATACTTTTGTGGACTTTGGTACAGAATGTTTGCAAGGAATTGAAAAACGCCGTATCAGCAAAACAGGATGGTACATTACGGTTTTAACGATGAAACACGATAGCGCGGAATTCTCAATTAAGCTGGCGGAAACATCTATAGAGATGCAAGCCGCCCAGAAACTGCGATACCGTGTCTTTGTTAAAGAGCTTGGTGGGGTTGTTGATCCAGACTATGCCAAGGATGGTTTGGAATGCGATGCATTTGATGCGCATGTTGATCATTTAATACTTCAAGATAAAACACTGCCAGAAACAGATAATGTAATTGGTGTTTACAGGTTGCTACGAGGGGATGTCGCAAGCAAAGGTATTGGGTTTTACTCTGCATCAGAATTTCATTTGGATAAAATCATTCAATCTGATCGTAAATCATTGGAACTTGGGCGTTCCTGTGTGGATAAACGTTACCGAGGTGGTGCTGCAATGCATCTGTTATGGAGTGCATTGGCGGATTATGTGGCTGCGCACAAGATTGAGATATTGTTTGGCGTGGCGTCTTTTCATGGTACAAATCCCAATGACATTGCTCATGCTCTGTCTTTCCTTCACCATAACTATTTAGCACCAGATGATCTGTGCGTTTCAGCATATGGTAATGATGCAATTTCAATTGATTTACTTGCGATAGAAGACATCAACAGGCCAAAAGCATCAACACAATTGCCCGCACTCATTAAATCCTATCTGCGGTTGGGCGGGACAATTGGCAAAGGCGCTTTTGTGGATCATGCCTTTAACACGATTGATGTTTGTTTGGTTATGGACACAGCACAGATGTCTGAAAAATACAAAGCGTTATACGAACGGGACAGCGCTGCATGATCAGATGGGACGGGGGGGAACCAATCGAATTAGATCGTCCTTCTGGTCTGCAATGGATACGTGTGGTCGTGCGTGCCAGTTTAGGCGTCATCACAATCGCCACACTTATGGTTCCGATGATGCTCTTTCGTGCTGCCGGCGCATGGCGTATCGGTCAACGTATCGTGCGCACAGCATGCTGGATTTGCTTGAAAATCATTGGCTTACCCGTGACAACCAAAGGCAAGCCAATGAAACACGCGGGTGTCGTTGTTGCCAATCATTCATCGTGGTTGGATATTTTAACCTTACACGTCTGCCATAATGTCTTTTTTGCATCCAAAGACGAAGTGAAATCATGGCCCGCAATTGGTTTCATGGCACGATCCGCAGGAACATTATTTATCAAACGCGAACGCACAGATGCCAGACGTCAGCATGACCTGTTTTTAGAACACGCACTAAAGGGTCATAAACTACTGTTCTTTCCAGAGGGCACCAGCACAGATGGCTTGCACGTATTACCGTTTAAATCATCGCTCTTTGGCGCGTTCTTTTCCCCTGACTTGGCTGATCGCATGTGGGTTCAGCCCGTAACAGCGCTTTATTACGGACCAGCAGGAAAACGCCATGACTTTTACGGTTGGTGGGGAGATATGGGACTGCTTGAACATATGGGACATGTGCTATCACAACGCAAACAGGGACGTTTGGAAATCGTATTCCACGAGCCTTTGAAGATCACGGATTACAGTGATCGCAAAAAACTAACCCAAGACGTCTGGCAAGCCGTTGCAGATGGCATGCCGTTTAGGGTGCCTAATGATGCGTAAATAGGTATTTGGTTAAAACGTTTGTATGTCTGCTTTGAGCCCAAACTAGACATTTATAATTTGGAAGAGAGTAACAGTATTGTTTCAGAATCCATATCATTTTGATCTGAGTATTTTAAAGTGATTATCTCATTATCTAACATAAACACGAATTGAGAAAGCTCAGGTTGGTTAAGCTGAGTTCCAATACAACGAGCCGAATTAATAGTTTTTCCTTTTAATTTCCATTTAGAAGTATAGTCCGTTTCCATAGAGACTTTATAACCATCTAAAGCATCATCTTTAGTCATACATTCAGAATAAAACCCAATGCCTGCATCTAAAAAGAACCGGTGCCAAAGGTGGTCATCATCAAGCTTTACTATAATAATTTCTACAGTCTCAGCGCTGTTCACTTCGCCATATGCAAATAATTCAGATATCGTTTTTCCAGCAAAAGTTGGCAATTGAAACTGTGAATCTTGTCGGCCAAATCTTGTCATGGATTATATTCACTCATATATTTTACCAGCATAAATAATATGAGCTGCAGATAGCCATGCATCTTTCGCTGTAGCATCGCTTATTATACTATCGGCTACAGTGGTTTTAGACCAAGCAACAGCTGCCTCGAAAAAATGGATTAAATTTGTATTTTCCCAACCATTAGCATTAGATTCATACGGGCTTGATGGAGTGGTTTTCTCTTGTACTTCAGACATTACTTTATCATCATGCAATGCCTTAAGAAACTCAATAAAACTATCGGCATCACAAACTTTACCGAGTTTATATTCTAGTTTATCTTCATCCATCATTCATTGCCTTGAAAACTAAAAGTAATTCTTATCATTATCAAGAATGAAACAAAACCTGTATTTGCGGACGGCAGCTTTGTCCCCCATTACTGCCATTCGCTAATGTCCGTTATGAGCCCTTACACGACATCCGTAGTGGCCGCGGCATCCGACAATAGGGGCGGAAAAGAGGCATTGCGTTAATAGCAATCTTTTAGTTACCTCATCGTGCCAAAAACAATGGCTTCTGAGCCTAGACAACCTTGGAGCAAGAGGCCTGTGGCTCACTGTCCTACGGGTCGTGCTTACGTGCTACGTAGGGCGCTACGGCACCAAGACAGAGCGTTTTAAGTATATCGCGCTGACGATCTTACGTTTCTTTTGGTTCAAGTTGACTACACGCTTA
>NZ_WEIC01000004.1 GCF_009184395.1 Amylibacter sp. SFDW26 | reverse complement strand
GTTTCCAGACGTCATGGCAAAAGCTGGTTATGGCTTTAGACAAGGTCAGGTGAGTTCAGCCGTTAATCTGTCCGCACGCCTTGCCGAAACTGTAGGTGGAACATTCACTCCCGAGAATATTAAAAAGCTTGTGAACAATGGCACGTTGATCCTGAAAGAAGGGACATGGTCGATTGATCAAAACAAAGTTCCTGGAAGAGTAAACAAACTTCCGAAAACAAGAGTACAACTCCAACCTAAGCCTGTTGTGAATAATGGGCCACAAAAAGCCACAGGAAATCCCGCAACCTTTGGTGAAAAAATCATGAAAGCCATTGGGGTGTCAAACTTCGGACCTCAAAACTTTTCAGATGCAATGAAAAAGGCGGGCATTCGATATGCCTCTGCCAAGAATGATATATCGGCCAATGACAGTGGTTATATTCTCGCGGCGATTATGGGCGGCAGCTTAAACGCTGGAGGATTAACACAGCTCCAAAGCAGTGGTATTCTTAAAATAAAGAACAATTCGTGGAGTCTCGACCGTTCCAAGCTTTCTGTGACCGCTTCTCGGCAAGCCACTGTCGGAATTTACCTCAACAAAAACCTAACCGTAAATCAAAAAAACAGACTCGTTGCAGGGCTGAAACGCAACGATACTGATAACGCGTCGCGTCATGACAGCTATAATCATTATCATTTTAACCCCGAAAAACCAGGAGAAGTGGTAAATATCCCGAAAAAGAAACTTGGCAGAAATCTCGTCGCTTTTCGCACTAAATACACTGATGGTACAGAGATCGAAACAATCTCCAAATATAATGGCCGCCGAGGGGGCTGGATCAACCAAAAAACAACAATCATGGCACCGACCCAAAAGAAAGGTGTATTTGACAAGATCACCTTCAGCTTCAATGAGAATACTAATCAAGTCCTTAATCTCGCAGTCGACAGTAAATCAGGGAAAAAATACGAACTGACACGGGTTGGTCGAATGCCCGTGATCGAAGCGGCTAATGGTTTCTTGCGAGGATCAACACAGTTTGGCGTCGACGCTGCAGAAACTTACCTGATCAATGGACAAGCGATTGATGCGCCCGCAAACACAATGTTCTCGAGTACCATAGAAACCCCTCGCAAAACAGCTGGAGAAATCCAACTAGAGAAATTGGCTGCCCCTCGGCCGGGTCAAGCGACTTATGAGGTTCGCTTTTCGTCTGGAGAAACCACACGTATCACCATAATCGAAACTGGAAACGAAAGGAGGAATAAGAAGAAGGTGAAAGAAGTCGCTGTTCCTATGGCGCTATTTCCGCCACGTCTCAGAAGCGAGGTCTTAAAAACATCAATTAGCTACGTACCATTACCTCCAGGTCACTTTGCACAAGCTACGAAGCTCCCAACTGGGCAGAAATTTATCCGAATTAGCACGTCGATGTCTAGTGACGGTTATGAAGCGTTTCTTCAAAACGCTTTAGTCCATGAAATCGCACATTTCTATCAAAGCGAGATCGACCCTCATGCTTGGTTGGATGCAATGAACGCAGATGGTCGTTCGGTTTCTGGTTATGCTAAGTTTAGTTCGGCCGAGGACTACGCTGAAACTTATACTATTTGGTACAATGTCCGAAGTGGAAACTATGACAAGAAGGTGTCTAAATCGTTCGAAGATCGCTTCAAAAATCGTTTTAACGTTTTAGATCGCACAAAGAAAGTTCATGTATTGCTGGAAAATCCACTTCCGGAGAATGGTGCTAAGGAGGAGCTAAGGTGAATCGGTCTCAAGATACCTCTGGACTTGTGTGCCCATCCGTTGAACCTATTCTTTCGCGGTTGTGAGTGGTTTTTGTTACGCTGCGGCGTCAGCGTAGCAAAAACCGGAGGGGTTCATTGAGGCCTGTAATCTTGTGGCCTGCGGTCTGGCGAGAACCCATGTGGATATCGCCAAGTTATTTGCCGCAGGCCATGATTTTCGATGGAGGCTTCCTAAGCCGCTACCTTGGCAGTCCAGCAAATTTTGCTTTTACAAAGCCCACATTATTTGAAAGTCAAAAAGCTCTTCAAAATCGACACAGCTTTGATGAAATGTTTGAACTCGCCATGGGTTTCCTCGCAAACCCTTGGAAACTATGGAAACTGGCAACATGACCCTACGCAAAACAGTGTTCAGATTGGCCTTTTCAGAGCATATGTTCGTCGTCAGAAGAGAACGAAATAAAATAAAACGCAACACTTCAGGAAAACGGCATAATTAATTTAAAGCAACATTAGATAGACTACCCGCTTTTAACAGAGACAGATTGAAGCGTACTTTTGGATGGAATTTGGCTTGGTCTATCTTTAGTCGATTTAGGACTTTATGAGCGCCGAAACCAGTGCGTCGATCATCGCATCGGCTTGGTAATCCACAACGTGGATTCGCAGAACATTTTCATTGATCCGGTAGATGAATGTTCCAAACCCAAACCAAAGCCGCGCGACTGATCTAGATGGCAACGACAAAGCTACTTCACCACCGTATCCTAAAAGGGCGTCCATATCATGGCAGCGGATATCAAATACACGGTAGCCATCGCTAACATCAGAAATAGCGAGTTCCGCGTCCTCATCCCATCCATCTATGACAGCTGGTCCATTAACTCGCAGAACTCGGTCGCGACGGACCGCCAGAGCGTAACTCGCAGCACTTTCCACTTCTGGCCAAGTGACCAAAGGCAAAGTTTCCTTTGATAGAGCGTTCGTCCCTGAAACCAATACCTGACGGTCTAATGTGACTGGCGTTATCGTTAAGCCATCCAGCTCAATCAGTTCTGACGATCGCGGTTCTGGCCAGCGAGCAGTATCGTTACGCATTTAAGCGGTCTCCATCGGTATCAAAGAAGCAAGGCGAACATATGGTGGCATTGCGGGTTTCCCCAAGGTGCCAAACGGTGACGGTTTCGCCCATTCGCGCGGCACCATTTTGAACCATTGCAAGCGCAATTGGTTGATCAAGGGTCGGGCTGAGATAACTTGATGTCACGTATCCCTGTGATTTTGGCCGAGTATCTCCATTAGTTAAATGTGCCCCCGTCGGCAGTGGACCGGAGTCATCCTCAACCTGGAGACCAACCAACTGATTACGTACTTTGGTATTGGCCTTTTCAGTGTGCAGGCTGCGATCACCGAGGAAAGCGGCCTTTTTCTTGCTGCGAGGCACGCCAAAGCCCAGATCGTGTGGCATGGTTTCACCATCGGTGTCTTTACCAACAACGATGAAGCCTTTTTCAGCCCTTAGAATAAGCATAGCTTCAAGCCCCATGAGCCCTGCGCCCATGGGCTCTGCTAGACTCTTGACGGCACCCCACAGGTCTTCGGCTTTGGATTGGCGCAACGAGAGTTCAAAACTCGAATCCCCTGTAAAGCTGACCCGCGCCACTCGTATCGGCGTACCCTGCCATTCAGTTTCGATAAAGGTCATATGCTGGAAGGCTTTAGCAGAGACATCCTCATTGGGTAGCAACGCGGCCACGATATCTCGCGCTTTAGGTCCTGTGACGGTCACTGTTGCCCAATGCGCAGTGGTATCCTGTACATAAATTCGGTCTGGATCATTACCATCCTGACGCCATGTCTCAAGATGATTGCGGACCCCGTCTACATGGCTCGAAGAGCAAGAGATCACAAAACGATTTGGACCCAAACGGGCAATCACGCCATCGTCGTAAACTACCCCACCTTCGGTCAGCATGAAGCCATAACGGATCTGCCCCGGCTTCATCGTCGCAATGGTGTTGTAATAAACGAAATTCACAAAGTCTTCAGCATCCGGCCCCATGACTTCGATTTTGCCCAATGGCGAGCCATCAAAAATCCCAGCGGCTTTGCGTGCTTGCAATACTTCTGCTCGGATGCGATCTTTGGCTTCGCCAGCGCCGTACCAGCCTGGGCGTAGCCAGCCACCGTATTCGCACAATGCAGCTCCCGCAGCACGATGGGCGTTTTCCAGCCTTAGGCGTTTTACGGGATGCAAGTTCTGGCCACGGTGGTGACCATGATACGTCTCAATTGGTACCGGTACGAACGGCGGGCGGAATGTCGTCGTGCCAATTTCAGGGATTGGTCGATCCTGAATAGCCGCCATTGCTGCGAGACCAGCCATATTCGATGTCTTACCCTGGTCATGCGCCATTCCGAGTGTGGTGTAACGCTTCAGATGTTCGACTGAGACATAGTTTTCGCGCGCCGCTAGCTCTACATCTTTCAAGGTCACATCGTGTTGGAAATCAATCCACTGTCGACCCTTACTGCCAGGCTGGGGCCACAGCGGTGTCATGTGATAACTGGTCTTTATCGCAGTTTCCGGTTCGCGTACTTTTGCAATCGCAGCGTCGATATCGAACTCACCATTGGCGGCACCAACAGCTGTAAGAAAGTCAGGACCCTTCCCCGGCACAAATACCTGACGGTTGTCGCACCAATCGAGCTTACCCCCGGCATGTCGCCACAGGTGCACCGTAGGAGTCATACCTCCAGATGCAAGGATCGTATCCGCTGAATGCAACCTGTCATCCTGCCATATTCCCTTCAGGCGTTTGGAACCCCGCGCTTTCAAAGCACCAGTAGTTGGATCAATACGGATAACTGTTGCACCAGCAGTGGTTAGTCGTGCCTCTGTACCGTCAGCCAGCGTATTGTTTGAAACAAGCGCAATGCGCCTACCCAAGAGCACATCATAACGTGCGAGATATTCTGCTGCGGCATCCACCGAGAAGATGCCTGGACGATCATTATTGGCAAAGGTGATTGGACGGTCGAGGGCTCCGGTGGCCATCACAACGCGCCCTGCTCTCATTCGGATCAGTTTGGGAGCTGTACCAAAGGCACCTTGCTGCACCAGGCCAACCAACTGGTGATCAAAGATACCAAAAGCCGTGGTGGCGGTCAGAATACGCCCGCCGGCCGCAGTTATAGCTGCAGTTTGCTCGGCAACCCAAACGTCTGGCGTTTTGCCCTCTAAGGTTTTTTGTTGATAAACCCCGCCACCCAGTAACCGGTGGTCATCTACGAGAGCAACATCTTCGCCGGCTTCGGCAGCCTTTCGTGCTGCCACCAGGCCCGCTGGACCCGCCCCTATAACCAAAACCGCGCACCGATCATGGGTTTGCTCTGAAACATAGTTTTCGAGCACATCATCGCTTACCGCGCCAAGGCCAGCCATGCGACGGATCATTGGCTCAAACAAATGCCAATCTGGCCACATGAAAGTCTTGTAATAGAACCCAGCGCTCAACCAACGGTGAAACACATCCAACCCGGCCTTGATGTCAAACTGCGCTGAAGGCCAAGCATTGACTGAACGCGCGACCATTCCCTCTTCCAGATAGGTTGTAGTGGCTGGGCAATTGGGCAATTCCACAGTGCCGAGGCGTACAGACATAACCGCATTCGGATCATCAACCCAAGCCCCCCACGGACCGCGTGGACGGTGGTATTTGAAACTACGTCCCATAACGCGAACGCCGTTGGCAAGCAGAGCAGATGCAATGGTATCGCCTTCGCGTCCAACATAACGCCGCCCATCAAAAGTGAAGTTCAAAACGCGCTCAGACACACTTCTGGAAATACGGTGGCTGCTCATGAAACATCCTTTCGCAATGGTGTGGTGCTGAGCACTTCCATCGTCACACTGTCGCGCTCCATGACAAAAAGCTCAGCACAGGTCATATGCATCCAGACTTCACGAACTGCTCCCAGCTCGTTACCTTGCGTGTGCAGGTAAGTGGCCCATTCCTCTTCGTTGACTTCACCTGTCGTGTTGGGGCGCACTTTTCCAAGCTCACCTGAGAAGTGAAATTCGCGCTCATCACGAGCACCACATGAGGGACATGTAAATATCTGCATAGCGTAGTCCTAATGTGCGATGCCTGATGCGGCACCCTCGTCAATCAAATATCCAGAGACAAAGCGGTTACGGTCAAAGGGGCGACTAATTTCGTGGTGTTTGCCAGTAGCAAGCAGATGAGCCAACAGCCAGCCACCGACTGGAATGGCTTTAAATCCTCCGGTTCCCCAACCGCAATCGAGATAAAGACCATCCAAACCAGAGGGACCAATGATCGGTGAACTGTCAGGAGTTACATCCACAATACCTGCCCAATGGCGCAGTAATTTGACTTTGCTCAGGGAAGGCATCATTTCAGCAAGCCCGCTCAGCACGGCCTCTTGAACTGGCATATTGCCGCGCTGCCCATAGGAGGGCACACGATCCAGTCCCCCGCCGATTACCAACCCTCCCTTGTCAGACTGGCTGACATAAGTCCCAAATGGCGGGCACAACACAACTGAGTTCAACACTGGTTTCAGAGGTTCCGAGACGAAGGCCTGCAGCGCGTAGGAGTTGATAGGCAACTCAACGCCGGCCTTTTTCATAAGGGCCGAGCTATGCCCAGCGACTGCAGCACCAATAGCGTCAGCGCGTATTTCACCCTTAGAAGTATTAACACCAACGCAGCGCCCAGCCTCAACAATAAACTCGTTCACTTCACAGTTCTGGATAATGTCGACACCGCCCGCATCCGCAGATCGGGCAAAGCCCCAGGCCACCGCATCATGCCGTCCAGTGCCCGCGCGCTTCTGTAGGATACCACCGTGGATCGGGAAGCGCATATTTGGTCCGAAATTCAAAGCCGGCTCAAAACGACGCACCTGATCAGCGTCAAGCAACTCGGCGTCCACGCCGTTCAAACGCATGGCGTTTAACTGCCGCGCCGCCATTTCCATATCCGGTTCGGAATGGGCGGTCACCAGCATGCCGCGCTGTGAAAACATGACGTTATAATTCAGTTCACGTGACAAGCCTTCATAGAGTTGCACCGACATGTCATACAGCGCAGCGCTTTCTGGATAGAAGTAATTCGAGCGGATCACGGTTGTATTCCGGCCTGTGTTTCCGCCGCCTAGCCATCCCTTTTCCAGCACAGCAACATTGGTGATCCCATGGTTTCTTACCAGGTAGTGCGCCGTTGCAAGCCCGTGGCCACCACCTCCGATGATCACGATATCATAGGCTGATTTCGGTTCCGGTGAACGCCAGGCGCGTCCCCAACCTTTGTGGCCGCGCAGCCCTTCGCGCAGCAAATTGAAAGCAGAATAGTGTCTCGTCATTCCATTTCCTGAGATAAGGCAAAGTCTCTGAAATCGCTGATGATTTGGGAGTTCGGTTCTTCACCAGTGAAGCCGCGTATATAACCTTCAAGCCGTGACATCCGCGTTTCCATGGGCTCACGCACTTCCAGCGCGTGATAGCCAAGCTGCATATAATATAGGATACGCGCTCTTGCGTCGGCGTCGTATTTGGAAAAGCCATGGCGTTGAAACATGGCGTCAATGGCAAGTAGTCTGTCGCGATCCGCATCGTCAATCCGACTACGCACTGTCCCATCCCGCCGTGCCCATTCACGTACAGCGAAATCCAAGCCGCGATCAAACTTGCTATGATCAATAAAGGCCCGGAAGAGGTTACAGACTGCCTCACCGATTGAATGAGCTGGCAAATCGCACGCATTCATAAGGTTCTGCGTATTTTGTGCCTCCCACTCATCCAGCAAGGCTTCCAAAAGGTGTTTACGGCTTTTGAAGTACCAGTAAAAACTCGACCGCGACACATCCAGCCGCTCACCCAAAGCCAGTACTTTGACTTCGGCCACCCCCTCGCTCACCAAGACATCGCGCGCCACGTTCATCCAGTCCTCACGGGTGACTTTCACGTGACCAACAAGTGGCCCCTTATCAGGATTGTCGCGGTGTAGTAGAGGCGTGACACGTTTACTCATAGCTTAGCTCTCCGGTGGTGCACCGCCTTCGGCGGTACGTTTAGAAATGAATGCCTCCAACGCTTCACTCTTTGAACTATCGGTTTCCGGAGGGGTGAACTCAGCTAGGATTTTTTTCCAGACTGAGGTCGCCCGTACTGACGCATTCTGTGCGCCACGTTCCGTCCATGTGCCGAAGTTCGCATAGTCGTGCACTATGGGGCTATAGAATTCCGTATTATAGCGTTCCATCGTTTGCGGGGTAGAAAAAAAGTGCCCGCCTGGGTCAACATGCCTCAGCGCATTGTCAAAGCCGATCTCATTAGCACCCGCCTGCGCGCCCGCGCACATTTCAGCGATCATGTTCAGAACTTCAACGTCGGTGATCAGCTTTTCATACGAAACGCTGAGGCCACCTTCGAGCCAACCCGCCGAATGGATGATTACAGTTGCCCCCGCCATCAGGCAGCCCCAAAGGCCCGTCTGATTTTCATTGGCGGCTTGTACATCGTTGATATTACTCGCTGACCCTGCCGCGCAGCGCCAGGGTAATCCAAGCAGGCGTGCCATTTGTCCTGCCGCCAGAGACGCTTGGAAATGAGCCGATGTGCCGAAAGCAGGCGCGCCAGATTTCATATCCACATTCGATGTGAAAGTTCCATAGGACACTGGCGCGCCCGGATTAACCAATTGCGCTAGCGTCAGTGATGCCAATACCTCGGCATGGGAAAGGGTAATTGCTCCAGCCACAGTGATAGGTGCCATTGCACCCATCAAGCAGAACGGCGTCACGATGCTCATCTGGCCGAATTTGGCATAGTCGATCAGCCCCTGTGCCATCGGAATATCCAACATGCGGGGGCTATTGGTGTTGATGATCGTATAGGTGTGGGCGTTTGCCTTGAATTCCTCATCTGAGACACCCCGGAAATCGCGGATCATCTCAAAATTATCCATCACCTGCGGTTTGCCGCGTGCAAATGTGAAAGGAAATTTGTCGGACAGCTCCAACTGTGCCTTGGTGGTGAAATAGTGGCGCAGATTGGTGGGCACATCCTGTGGCTCGACCTGCGGCGAGATCATCTGGAACACATCATAGTGCTGGGTCAGCTTCAGATACTCATTGTAGTCGCGTGCCGAGCCAGGGCGGCGTCCACGTTCTAAATCCGTCGCGTTGGGTGCTCCAGCACCCGCCTGAAAGTTCAGCCGCCCAAGTTCATATATGATATCTCGCGCCGAATTACCTGCCTTAAGCAGGATCGACTTTGGTGCGGTTTCCAGCGCAGCCTCGACAATATCTCGGCCGATGAATACCATTTCATTGTCTTCGTCAATGCGGGCTCCAGCGGCTGCATATATCTTGCGCGCCTCAGGCAGTAGCACCTTCATGCCCATTTCTTCTAACAAGCGCAACGCCGTATTATGCATGTCTGCGATCTGATGATCGGGGAAGACGTTCATAGTAGGAAATGGGTTTTTCAGGTTATGATAATCCACTTTCCGCAGAGGAGTTGCGGAGGCGGCATCTCCGCCCCTGCTTCGCCTTCGACGGGTCCGCGTTCGTCCATTATTTTCAATGCTCATTGCTTAACCTCGCATCGCATTCCCAGTTGGATCATAAGGTGATGGTGCAATCACCTTGGCCGCGCGCTCCTCGCCAACGATATGAACAGACAACTCGTTGCCTTCGCCACATTGGTCGACATCCAGCATCGCCATTGCCAGCGACTTGCCAATGGTGTGGCCGTAGCCACCGGAAGTAATAAATCCAGCCAGTTTTCCGTCTTTCCAAACCGGTTCAAAACCGCTTGCGTCGGCACCAGAGGCATCGATTTCAATGGAGACAACCTTTTGCTTTACACCAGAACCGTCGCGCTCTTTCAAAGCGGCCTCGCGACCGATGAAATCCCCTTTGTTCCAGTCGATCCAACGATCCATTCCAGTTTGTGCAGCGGTGTAACCCTGAGTGAATTCGGCGGACCAGATGCCAAAACTTTTCTCAAGGCGCAGGCTTAGCAGCGCGTTGAAGCCGACTTCGCGTAACCCCAAATCCGCGCCTGCTTCCAACAGTGTCTCGCGCAATGTGATATGCTCTGCAGCGGAGCAATGAATTTCAAAGCCTGTCTCACCCGAAACTGAAAGGCGGCCAACTTTGGCGCGCAGCATACCAATGTCGAAGGTACCGCAGCCCATGAAAGGTAACTCTCCAATAGGCCCATCAGTCAACCTTTCCAGAACTTTCAAGCTGTTCGGGCCAGTGACGCAAAAGCCAACAGTCGCATCTGACAGATCATGGATTTCAACATCGTCCCCCATATAGTCGTGGAACCAGCGCATATGCCATTCACGCAAGTAGTAACTGCCCATGATCCACCACGTGCCATCGCCCCAGTTAAAGACGGTCAGATCACCCTTAAGACGACCATCCGGTGCCAACATCGGCGCCAGACGCGCGCGGCCTGGTGTTGGGAGCTTGGAAGCCATGATCTTATCAAGCCACGCTTCTGCACCCTTACCGGTCACCTCGTAACGGGAGAAGGCCGAGATATCAATAAGACCCGCCGCTTCACGTACTGCACAGCACTCTTCGCCAACGATATCAAAGGCGTTGGATCGCTTGAGCGTTGGGGTTTCTTTGAAGTCTGCGGTCGGCGCGAAGTAGAGTGGCAATTCTAGACCATAGCTTGCACCCCATTGGGCACCAGCTGCTGTCATTGCATCATATGCACCAGCTTTCCTCAGAGGTCGACCTGCTGGCAGCTGCTCATTCGGATAAGTCATCACAAAGCGGCGCGTATAGAACTGGCCGGTTGTTTCTTTGATGAAGCGCTTGTTCTGCGCGTAGTCACCAAAGCGCGCCACGTCCATGCCGAAGACATCAGCCTCAGGCTCACCAAGGATCATCCATTCTGCCAGAGATTTACCAACGCCACCACCTTGCAAGTAACCAGCCATTACGCCGCAAGCACACCAGTAGTTTTTCTTGCCACGGACCGGCCCAACAAGCGGGTTGCCGTCTGGCGCAAAGGTAAAGGCCCCGTTGACCCAAGTTTTGACCCCTGTGTTTTGAAGGGCTGGGTAGCGTTCAAAGCCTAACGTCAGCTCTTTCTCAATCCGGTCAGGATCTTCCTGTTGCAGCTCCATGCCGTAATTCCATGGCGCACCATCCATCATCCAGTGTTCATGGTCGATTTCATAGATGCCCAGCAGAATGCCGTTCTGGTCCTGACGCATATATGTAAAACCTTCGAGATCCACAACCAACGGAAGTTCTTTATCCAGCGTTTCCACTTCAGGAATAGTGTCAGAAATCAGATAGTGATGGTTCAGTGGAGAAACTGGCAGTTCGATCCCCGCCATACGGCCCACTTGTTTGGCCCAAAGACCAGCCGCGTTCACCACGTGTTGGGCATGGATGGTGCCATTTTCGGTGACAACATCCCAACCTTCAGCGGTTTCGATCAATTCCAGCACGCGGTTGTGTTCTATAACTTCGGCACCATGCTTTTTGGCGGCAGCCGCGTATGCGTGCACGGTGCTGGTTGTGTCAACATAGCCTTCGCGGTCGGCCCACATACCACCCAAGATGTCGTGTGGCGACATAATCGGGCAAAGCTCAGCGGCTTCCTCTGGTGTGATCAAGCGCACATCGTTGATGCCGATGGACTGGAAAGTGCGATAGGCAGATTGCAACCATTCCCAACGGTCCGGGGTGCCCGCCAATGTCATACCACCGGTCATGTGCAAGCCAATGGATTGACCAGACTCTTTTTCAATCTCGCTCAGCAAGTCAATAGTATAACCTTGCAATGTCGCAATATTCGGATCTGCGTTCAGCGCATGAAAACCACCAGCGGCGTGCCAGCTGGACCCAGCTGTCAGTACAGACCGTTCAATTAAGCAAACATCTTTCCAGCCGAATTTGGCCAAGTGATACAAAACCGAGGTGCCTACAACGCCACCCCCGATAACGACCGCGCGATAATGCGATTTCATTTCAAACCTCCCAAGGATGGCCAATCGAATCTGACTCAAGTCAATTTTCTACGTAGCCATTACACATTTCTATACAGCACATTGACTCTATTGTACATCTTTGTCCATATCTATTTTGAACTGATTGCCTCAAAAAATGGAACCCTATTCTCGGCATATGCACGCAATGTCGCGACATCGGCTCACATAAATGGCAAAACACAAATTACGACGAGTATTGGGCACAGAATATTCCATAATTTCATTCTGAAACAAATACTTAGACGTCAGTTAACATTCCAATCTTTTTTCTTCGCGCCGCTTTCAAGCTTCTTCAAGCCATCCGGTACGCATTTCAGGTACAGACGAGAATAGCTCCGTGAAGGATGGAACGGCAGGGAAAGCACGTCGTCCACTGTATCCTAGTCGACGACGGCATCGACAAGCGTGTTTCTCGTACAAGATGGTATTGTCAAAACCCCAATACTTAACGGTTGTTTCCTGAATGGTCTGACGCGCCAAAGGGTTATCAATTTGCTACGTGCAGATAGTATCGAGGTCGAAGAAACCACTTTGAAAGTCGAAGATTTTGCCGAAGCAGATGAGATATTCGCGACCAGAAACATTGCAAAGGTCATACCTATCTCACGCCTTGACGATAAGAGCTGCCCATCGGCCCTGTGACGAAACGTGTGCGAAGTCTATATTTTGACTTTGCTTTGTTAGAGTATGTGACCTGAATTTCTCCGTGGCCGATGTATGTAACTTCATAGAAGCCCTTCGGTTTCAACCTCAGATTACCCGAGTATTCGAGGGGTCACAAAACCAAGAACGCCGCCTATTCAATAGGCGGCGTTTATACTTTTTTGGTTTCTGTCTGAAACGGAAGCTTACTCGGCTGGTGCCGTTTCTCCCTCAGCCGACTTAGCACGAAGCGCGTCACGGTACAACGCTTTCGCAAGTGCAATACACATCAGTCCCATTAGCATCGTGAACGGCAATGCACCAATGACCATTGCACTGCGCAAAGCGTCCATAGGATTGGTTTCGCTAGCTGCCAGGATCAACGCCCCGATCACCGCAGTCAGGATGAGACCCCAGATGACCTTGTGCCGGTTGCCGACTTCCTGATCACCACCAGACATAATGGTGTTCATCACCAGAATGCCTGAGTCCGCCGATGTAACCAGAAAGGTCAGGATTAGCACCACGCACATCACGGTGATTAGGGATAGTAAGCCGCCGCTGATCATTTGTCCAAGCGTAACAAAAAGTTTCGCAGTGTTGGAGGCACCAATAATCGCGCCCTCTGCTTCGCCGCTTAATTCCAAGTTGATCGCAGTGCCGCCCAGAATGGCCATCCATGCAAAGCAAACAAGTGACGGTGCGATCACACATCCAAAGATGAATTCACGTACGGTACGCCCCTTAGAGATGCGCGCCAGGAAAAGACCCACGAAGGGCGAGAACGCAATCCACCAAGCCCAGTAGACTGTTGTCCAAGCCGATTGCCAACCAAACTGGCGACCGTTTTCACCCGCGGCATAAGCCGCTGCCAAACTCTCTTGCGATAATGCGGCAGCATCGCCTTCCAGACCGTCAACAAACCCATCAAACGAGCCCCATGTATTGGTAGCGCCCGCGTAAAGCGAATCCGCCAGCGGTGCTGCTTCAACGGGTAAGGCCGCTGCGAACTCGGCGGCAGATTGCGGGCCATAGGCACTAAAGCTCAGTCCGATGAAATTGATCAGGTAGTCAATAAGCGCGGATACGTAAGTGCTCATTGCAAACAAGAACGAGCCAAAGACCACAAACACCAGAAGCAATACGCAAGACAAGACCAGGTTCAGATTAGACAGGTATTTAACACCCCGCCCGACACCCGACACCGCTGAGACGATCGACAACGCCATAATGATAATCAATCCTGTCAACAAACCGACGGTGCTTGGTGCAGGTGCATCTCCATTGAAGTTCATGATCCATTCCATGCCAGTGATCGCGTAAATGCCATCCACGAACTGTGATACGCCGTAGCCAATTGTGACTGACACGCCAAGGATTGTAGCAACAACACCAAGGACGTCGACGATATGGCCCAAGAACCCATTCATCAATCTACCAAAAAGCGGAGTCAGCGCGGTACGAATCGTCAGTGGCATACCACGTGTATAGGCAAAGTAGGCCAACGAAAGACCGGTGATCACGTATATGGCCCAAGCGTGGAAACCAAAGTGCATAAAGGTATAGCGGAATGCCGATTGCACTGCCTCCTCAGACTGCGGTTCAATCCCTCCAGCGACAAGTACAGGATTGGAGCCCCAAAGCCCCATGGGCTCAGCCGTGGCGAATACCATAAGACCTACGCCTAGGCCTGCGCCAAACATCATCGCGAACCAAGAGAAACCTGAGAATTCCGGTTTTTCATCTGCTGGTCCCAACTTCAATTTGCCTGTTTGAGGCAGAAGCGCAAGAACAGCCAAAAAGAAGATGAATAGCCCTACGGTCACGATGTAAAAGCCGTTAAAGCTTTGCAGTAGGCTGGTGTTCACGCTCCCCAAAACACCGTTTGCATTTGTCGGCCATACAAGCGCCCACAAAACCAATGCAACTATAATTGCCTTGCTCAGCAGAGCAATTTCCACGGAGTGTCCTTTATAAAATCCGGTTGAAGATCGATTGATCTCCAAATCGGTAAACGGTGATTTGATTGACATACTGTCCTCCCTGTCGATGTCGTTTTGCGACGTTGAAGCTGGGCTGGATGCGGGGTTCTTCCCTTCTGGTAAGAGCTAAGCATTTGCCGCACAAACCAGTTTCCTAATTAGTTGCCCTTAAGCTAACGCCCTAGACACAGGTGCCTATTAAGTACCTATAGTTGATTGTACATTACTGTTCAATACAAAATTTATAGCAACACAAGACAGACTACCCGCTTTTAACAGGGACAGGTTGAAGCATACTTTTGAACGGAATTGGCTTAGCCCTAAACAAAAGCGATTTTGGTATGGAGCCTTAGGAACAATCAACAAGAAGTATATGGCAGCTATTGCCAGTGCCATACCAAACGATATTATTTTCGAGCGCGACTTGTCATCAAAAGCTGTCATTCATCCAATAATTTAGTTCCGTATCGGCCCTAATGGCAATAAATCCGCCAAAATGGCAAACTTGCCTGACTTTTTACATTTGTGTGGAAAGCACATTAAGTTCACCATTAGGCAGCATGTAACCCATTGTTTTTATTAGAGTAGAAAAACGATTGGGTAAAACACACTGCCATTTTGGTTAAATTGCTTAGCCATTGAACATTAAGAAACATTCGATATTAGCGATCTCAATGTCAGCAATGGGGTACAAAGCGGACATTAGCGAATGGCGGTCAAGTGAGCATAAACAAAACGAACTAATCTAATTAGATTACGTTAAAATTCCAGAGCATATAGCAGACTAATACCGTGACTGCTAAATCCACCTTGTCCTATACCATCTAAATACACATCAATATCAAGCTTATGCTGAGTACCAAGCGCATATCTGATACCTACATCCAAGCGTGACCTAAAACCTTCAAATTCTGGAACAACGGTAACTGCAGCTCCACTACCAGACGTCTTTGACCATATGCCTGATAGCCCACCTGTAAAATGCAGTTTACCAAAATCAATGGGAACATCATAATCCCAATCCATACCAATATTAAGTTCACTCAAACGGATACTTTGATCTGGGATCAGATTTCCAAGCGTATCCATATAAGCCAGTTGTTCATCACTCGTATGTTGTAGTCCCAACCGCGGTGTTAGTTTCAAAGCATCATATTGCATATGACCGCTTATCTGTCCTGTGATTAAATACCGCTCCGTTTCAAAGCTATCAGTGTACGTCCCAAAAGGTGAAATTCTGTTGTTCGTTTGGCCGTAAAGGACGCTCCCATCAAAAAACAAAGGATGTTTTGGGTGTTTGGTTGCAAAATATGGACCAAACAACCAACCGTCGCTACTAGTCTGTGCCGCTCCGTCATTATCGTTAAGATGATCGAACTGTAGCATTGCGCCAATCAATGTATTTTCTGATATCTTGCGATGGCTACCAATCACACCAAACAGATAATCACTTTCTGCAGTTCCAATCTCTGTGCGGTTCCCTTTGATTTGGAACCACACACTTTCATCGCCACGGTTTGCTATATTAACGTCTGCAAAGCCATTTGAAACATCGAGCTTAAAGACGCCCTGTTGTTGTCCAACTCCTGTTAGAAATCCACTTATATTCGGCTGGTTCGACAGCAAACTATTTGCGCGCCTTTGTAAGGCACCCGCAATCAGTTCGCTTGTGCGCGCAGCACTGTTAAACTGTGTAGTTTCACTAGAACCAATCAGCATGTTACCCGCAGGGTCAGTGGCAACGCCGTCAGAAACGGCTATGGTCACATCAGAAAGCGCGTTTGGTGTAATCGTTCCTTGGTAAGAGCTTCCGCTTCCTGAAAATCCACTCAGAACACCGCCTGAAATGTTTACATCCACAAGGCTAAAACCAATGACCGTTTCAGAAAAGGAAAACCCAATGTTGAATGGTGCGTTCGTTGTAATCGTGTCTGGAACACCTGTGATGGTTAAAACAGGCGCATCCGTTTCACGACTGAAACTTGCTAAGTTCGATGCTGTATTTAAATTACCCAAACGGTCAGCGATTTGATCGGCATTTAAAATAACCGAAACATCCCCAGGGCTAGATGGCGTTAATGAAATTGTGTAATCTTGCCCTGTGCCCGCCAGTCCGATCACTCCATTCACAACTGTAAAGTTATTCGCCACCAGCCCAGTCACATCTTCTGAGAACGTAACCGTCGCATCAAAAGGCCCGCTAATTGAACCTGCGAGTGCCGATATAACCGCAGCCGGCCCTGTGCCATCAAACTCGGTCTGCGCCTGAACATCAGCCGCCATGGGATTACCCGCCAAATCGGTTAATGTATTTGCAGCGACATTCAGAGTGATGGTTCCATCCGTATCAGGTGTAATTAAAGCGCGGTATGATCGAGTAGATATAATCTCAAAACCTGATGCTGTTCCGCCCGTAACATCGATATCGGCAACCGCGAACCCCATTACATCCTCATCAAAATTGAACGTTGCCGTAAAGGCAGTATTTGTTTCTGTGGGTACACCAGAGATTGTCAAAACGGGTGGTGTTGTATCTGGGTTAGCGGCATCTCTGACGATAACATTGAACTGCGCTTGTACCGCAGCGTTTCCAGCGGCGTCTTGGACATCGGCCGTTACAACAGTAGTCCCAATTGGGAACGCAGTACCAGAGGCTTGTGATAAAACCACACTGCTAGACACATCACCATCCACAGCATCAATCGCGGTCACTCCAAATGTCGCAATCGCCGTGGTCACCCCAACCGCCGCAACCAAATTCACATCAGCAGGCACGGTAATAACAGGCGCTTCTGTATCATTCACTGTAACCGTAAAACTTTCTTGCAAAGCTGCAATGCCATCACTGTCTGTGACATCCGCAGTCACTGTGGTCACACCAACGGGAAAGGCTGTGCCAGAGGCTTGGGAATACACAATCGAACTGCTCAAATCTCCATCCACACTATCCGTCGCTGTCGCTGCAAAAGCCACAACAGCTGTGGCTTGCCCTGCATCCGTAGACACCACAATATCTGCAGGAGGTGTTATTGTCGGTGCTGCGGTATCACGCACTGTGACGGTAAAACTGCCCACGGTTTCATTCCCCGCGGCATCTCGCGCGGTATATGTCACGGTGCTCACACCAATGGGAAAGGTGTCACCAGAATTGGCGGTGGAGGACAAAGTTGCACCAACATTATCCGTCACAGTTGGCTCAACCCAAGTCACAATAAGCCCTGTGCCAGTTGCCGAGTTCAGGTCAATATCTGTAGGTAGCCCAACGATCACTGGATCCTCGGTATCAGTCACAGTCACCGTGAAGCTGGCTTGCGTCGCGGCATTGCCACTGCTGTCCATCACATCGGCTGTCACTGTAGTCACACCAACAGGGAACGTGCTGTCTGAAGCTTGAGATAAGACAACTGATCCACTGATATCCCCATCAACATCATCCTTGGCCGTTACTGTGAAATTCACAACCGCATTGGGTTGGCCTGCATCAGTGGATACCACAATATTCGCAGGAACCGTGATAACGGGTGCTGTTGTATCTGGTGAAACAATCACAAGCTTTGCCAGATCAGCAAAGGCGCCAGTTAACTCCACACCATTCACGTCGCCAACTGCAACACCAAAGACGGGAAACTCACCTGCAGGGGTTGCGATTGTGGTTGTTATGGGAATGTCTACCGAACAAGATGCATTTGCGGGCACAGTGCCCCCTTGGGCGGCAACACCTGTAAAACTGGGCGAAGCAGTGCCCATAAATCCTGTGCAGGGGCCAGACACAACAGGCGTACCCGCACCCAATCCTGTAATTGTCAGCGGCGCACTTACCGAACCAACAAAGGCTGCAATGCTCGCATCAATTGCATCCATATTATTCGGGTTGGTGACGGTGATGCGGTATGTGCCTGTATCACCCACATCAATGGGGCCACCCACAAGCGCACCTGTTACCCTCAGAACATTTGCTTGGTTCACAACCACATCGAAACTTTCAGAAGTTTCATTGCCCGCAGCATCGCGGGCTGTATAGGTCACCGTGTTAAGACCTACTGGGAAAGCATCACCAGAATTAGCAGTGGATGTAAAACTGACCACGCCCACATTATCGCTGGCCGTTGGTTCTGCCCATGTCACTGGGGCTGTTGTAGCACCTGATGCCGCTGTTGCCGTCGCAATGGTTGGCAGGTTGGATATCACAGGCGCCTCGCCGTCTGTCACAGTCACATCAAACTGGGCTGTGCCTGTATTTCCCGCACTATCCGTTGCACTGACATCCACCGTTGTGACACCCAACGGGAAGTCATGGGGGCTGGTAATCGGCGTGCCTGCTATGGCGAATTCGGGGGCAATCACCTCGCCTGAATTATCTGTGACCGTGGCATTTAGCGAAACAGAATTTAGCGTCGTTGCAATATCAGATGCTGTAATTATTGGTGCGTCAACGTCATCGACACGAACTCTAAAGCTGGCCTGTGTGGCTGTATTTCCCGCTACATCGGTGGCATCGATAGTGACCGTTGTATCCCCAATCGGAAAATCAAATGGACCAGTTAAAATAGTACTGCCAATCCTAAACAGTGGTGTAAGTCCAGCATCTACATTATCCGTGACGGTGACACCCAGTGTCGTTACATCCAAATTTGAGGTGCTTATACCAGAAGTCATCAAACTTTGGGTTGCTGGCACATTATTAATCACAGGCGCATCCGTATCAGCGGTGATAGTAAAGGGGGCAGTGACCTGAGGGCCTGAACGTTCAACAGCGTCGACCGTTGATCTTATGGGGCTCGTCAAATTGCTGAATACGCCTTGCGCTGTTGTAACGGGCACAGTCAAACCAATGTCAAACGTACAGCTCTCACCAGCGTTCAACCCAGCAGTTCTTAGAACCAAGAAACTTGGACTCGTAAGCGTTGCGCTGGATCCGATACCACAAGGATTCGCAGGCAATCGTGCCGTATCTATGAATACAGATCCAACCACAAAGGCAACATCATGTTCAAAACCGATAGCAGTCACAGGTTGCGCAAGATCACGTAGAGATAAGGTATAACGCAAAGTTCGCGGCGCACCTGCTGCAGCTACTTCTGGTAAGACAGAAAGGGTTAGCGTTGCCAATTCTATTGGCGGTTTCACAGTAACCTTGAACGTTTCTTGGATTGCAGCATTTCCAAGCGTATCTACAGCATCAACGGTGACTGTCGTGTCACCAATCGGGAAATCATACGCACCCGCGAGTTCGAGACTGCCAACCATAAATACAGGTGTCACGGGTCCATCTGTGTTGTCTATCGCGGTGATACCCAGTGTCGTTACATCCAAGCTTGCTGTATTTTCACCCGAATTGGCCGTCAGGATTTGATCCGCAGGAAGGTTAGCAAAGAGCGGCCCTTGCGCATCATTTACAGTGTATGTGAATTCAGCAGCAGCACTGGACAGCAATTGGCCCGCTGAAAAGGTACGTAAATCACTGGTCAATTGAGTATGATCAGCTGTAAGTGCTGAGTTTGGGACGTTTAGTCTGATGTCAAAAGAACAGCTTTCACCAGCTGTTAAATTGCCGCCACGCAAGCCAATAAAATTCGGTGATAATAGGGCAATGGATGACCCTGCACCGCAAGGGTTTGCGGGAAGACTGGTAGCATCTAAAGTAACACCTGCATTTAACGCATCCACATCATTCGAAACACTATGTTCGAATGCAAGATCAATGGCGTTTTGCGCAGGATCAGGCATCGTAATCGTATAGCGCAATACGCGATCGACACCAGCATTTGCCACAGGTGGGGTAACTGTGAGCGTCATTTGGGCGGGAACAACAGGTGCGCCTGCGATCAGCCCTTCACCCGTAATATTAAATGTATAAACACCTTCATCTGCATCATTATTTCGGATCGTAACCGTTGCGTTTCTGGTGCCTGTTGCGGTTGGTAGAAATCCCAACTCAAAAGAAGTAGACGTTGCCGGAATATCAAATTGTCCGCCGCCAAGGGATGCTGGAAGGTCGCGAAGGACTGAAAAATCACCCGCATGCTCACCCGTGATTTCAATTCTGGGCGCACCAGTGAAATTAAGAGCGAGATTGCCCAAATTTTGAACATCAAATTGACGCGGATTTGGTGTGGAACTACCAACCTCTAGAAATCCAAACGTTGGAGTGATGCTTGTACCATTGGGAAACGAAACTACTTCAATTTCTGGTGGCGCTGGTGGGCTGTTGAATTCTTGACCATTCACAACGGCACTAATTGTTCCAGAGGGGTAATTGACCTCCAATTCAGCGGTGAAATTCGAACCCGTACCAAAAATCGGTGTGTAGGTCACATTAAATCGACACGTAGCATTTAACAGTGAATTACATAAAAGCGCGACCCGGCTGCTTAACGTTGGTCGAATATCACAAGGGCCAGAAATACATGATGCTGCAGTCGGAACATAATCAATACCGGTCCTATCCCTAATCTGTGTAGTAAGACCCGTTGCAGTGGCATTTATTCCGTCATCCAACGCATCCGTTTTCCGCTGAAGTAAAAGAAACTGTCCAAAATTCGGAGGCTGTAAACCAAATGAACAGGTCCCTTGCCCCAAAGGTTCGGAATTAACAACAAGTGTATCGGAAAAAAAGTTTTCACAACTCACCGTCGCATGTGCCGATTGAGTTGTGTTCAATAATGTGAATACCGTTACGAAAATAAAGGTACATATAACGTACAGATGTCGTATCCATACGACACCACTCACCAAAGACTTATAAAACGTATTTCCCCTCATGATGTAAACTTACGTTAGGTTAGGATATGTTCCTATGTGTGGATTCACACATGTGATATCTGTGCATCTCTGCTAGATTGCTACTAACATCAGTGAAAAAGGCTTTATCCGTGTCCGACCACCCAGTCCTGATCATCGAAGATCGCCCCGACATTGCCGCACGTTTGCGCGATGCGGTTGCTGCGACCGATGGGATTGTGCTGGCGGGACATGCAACCACGCTGGATCAAGGCATCAACATGCTGTTCGATCTGCGCCCCCGTGTGGTGTTGGTGGACATCGGCCTGCCCGATGGATCAGGGATCGATGCGGTGCGTGCCTGTGTTCAGGCCGATTGGGATGTAGATGCGATGATCGTTTCGATCTTTGGGGATGAAAGCCGTGTGATTGAGGCCATTCAGGCAGGTGCAAAGGGCTATATCCTGAAAAGCGGCGCGATGACGGATATTGGCACAGATATACATGCCGTGATCAACGGCGGCAGCCCGATCAGCCCACAAATTGCGCGTCATTTGCTGGCGATGGTGGATAGAGCCCAGACAAAGCAGATGCCAGAGATCACATTAACCCCGCGTGAAGTGGAAATCCTAACGGCTGTGGCACGTGGTTATAAACGGCGTGAGATTGGCGAACAGTTCGATATTTCCACAGGAACCGTTGGCAATCACATCAGTAACATTTACCGTAAGCTGGAAGTAAGCTCTAATACAGAAGCAATTGCACAAGCGACGAAAATGGGAATTCTGTGAACTGGCCTAATATCAAATTATTCATTGGCATTTCCGCATGGGTCACAGTGCTTCTTACTGTTCTTTTGTTTTTTAACGTTGGTCGGATTGACCCTATTGAGGGCGCGTATTTGGTGTCTGACGGGCAGCTCTGTACAGATGGGGAGTGTGCAGCACAATCTCTGCCGTATCATTCCAAGATGCGTAATGATGTGGGCGTAGAGCGGCAAGATTTACAGTTTACTGTGACATTGGATAAAGCACCCAATATGGTGCAGGCTTTATACATCCCCAAACTTGCAGATGACGCGCAGATTACGCTGAACGGACATGCATTACGGGTGTTTGATACTGGGATGGAAGCGCCAAAACGTTACTGGAACCATCCAGTTTTTATCACAGTCCCCGCATCGCTTTTGCTGGCAGGTGCAAATACTGTGCAATTTACATTGGCAGGCTATCCGCAAGAAGGCGTTGATCTTCACCCATTCTATCTGGGTGCTGCTGCGGTTTTAAAGCCTGCCTATAACTGGCGATATGCCACCAGCGTCTATGCCGCGCGGTTTGGTTTGGGCATTATGCTTATTTTGTCAATTGCATTGGGGGCGTTGGCACTTTCGCAAAAGATCAACCACACCTATTTATGGTTGTGCTTGTCTTGTGTCGTGGCTTGTATCTTTTTGGTGCATTACAGCATGGATACCAGCCGCTTGCCCTATAAATACTGGTCGGGCTTATGGCCCTTTTCGGTATCAGCCTATGTCTATTTGCTCTTAAAATTCTCCAACCGTTTTCTGGATGCAATCATACCCAGCCATGAACGTTTGTATTTGATATTTTTAAGCCTGTATGTGTTAAGCATTTTAATAATCCCCGAAGCCTATGCCTTTACACTTGCAACCGCTCTTGGATTTGGCACAGCTGTTTTCGCTATGAGTATTCTTATGGTGTTTTGGCGCAACCGCTCAAAAATCAAACAAAGGGATTTCTATTTATTTTTCACCTGTTTGTCTTTGTCTGCAGCACTGGGATTTTACGCTCTGTGTTTCCATGTTCTGAATTTTCCAATTCGCAATCAACCACTGTTTCACTTTATGCCCATTATCATGACTTCTGTCTGTTTGTGGTTGATCATTTCCGACTTGATCCAATCCCTGACGCGGTATGAAAGCCTAACACTTTCACAACAGCGCGTGATTGAAGAAAAAACAACAGAATTAACAGAGAGTTTCGAAAAACTTGCCATTGCCGAAAAAGGCAAAGTGATTGATGAGGAACGTAAACGCATCATGCTGGATTTGCATGATGGGTTGGGTGGTCAGCTGGTCAGTGCTTTGGCCTATATGGAGAATAAAAAGGTTACAGATACCACTTTGAAAAAAGCCTTAGAAGACGCTCTACGCGATCTAGCATTAATGTTGGACAGTTTGGAAACAGAAGACAGTATTTCGACACTTTTAGGTATGTTACGCACAAGGCTAGAAGATCTGCTGGCAGAACATGGCTTGGAGTTTAACTGGCAAATTGCCGATGAACCCAAGCTGCCGCAACCAGGGCCATCACAAAACCTGAACCTTCTGCGCATTGTTCAAGAAGCAATCACGAATGTCATTAAGCACGGTGAAGCCACACATATTACCGTCGCATCGGATGCAACATCAGTCACTATTAGTGACAATGGTAAAGGGTTTGATTTAACCAAAGTTAACCAACAAAACTCTGGGCATGGAATAATGGGAATGCAGCGTCGCGCAGATCAGATTGGTGCCGAATTGGAACTATCAAGTTCATCGAACGGATCGAGTATAAAGTTAATTTGGCCATCCATATTTCCTGTAAAATGCCACAAGGTTTTGCCTTTTTGATGCAGACCTTTGCCTTTATGGACACATAGCTTTGCCTTTGGGCAAAAAATGCGTGAAAGATAACCCCTCGATATTAAATCAGCTTTCGGCCCTAAGCCGACATCAGCCCCGGCTATTTGAAATACTACAACCTCCGCAAAGCAGTCATTCTCTGTGCCTAGAAACTTGAATATTAAGTTGGTAGCAGTTCGTGTTTTAAAGTTGAGGGTTGATATTGTCGGATCCAAATGGGTAAAATGACTTAAAGAAGAATGGAAGATCTACGGCATTCCCTTTAAGGATTGTACGACATATCTATACGTATTTTCGAATACCTATTAGCTTAATTCGTTAACACATCCTTTTCGACGGTAAGTTTGAAACCCTTGAAACTCATCAACAAGCTTGTATTTTACCCAAGCCAATTTGAAACGCTCATCACCTTTGAAGTAATCAATGTAATCAAATGATGAACCTTGAAAGTAAGATTTATGATCGCGCACATCGACAATAATTAATTGTGGGTGGACGCGCATAAAGTCGTCGACGACAGTTTTACGGGATTGTTCAATAGCTGCATTCAAAGCCATACGCTCGGTATCATCCGTGACATTTTCCAACTGATGGATGACGCCAGGGAATATCCATAATCCTGGGGCGCGATTTGCTGGCGTAGCATTCGCAAAGTTTGCGAGAGGGAAACTGGGGGATACGTTCGAGCCAAACACCTGGTAGCTCCGCGCACCTGCAGGGCATGAAAAATGTTGGGCAAACTGTTTATAGAATGGATTCTCATACGTTCCATTTTTAAGTGCAGGTACGAGAATAAGCGCTAAAGAAGCAGTCCCAATTAAAAAACCGTACAGTCGTGTTTTTATATCTTCGAATAACGAAATCGTAAGCCAGGCTAGAAATATAAATGCGAACGATTGAAATGGAATTATTTGATACCCCCATCCCTTCGACTGTATCAAATAAGAACCGAGCCCACCTAAGCAAGCAGCAGCACAAACCGAAGCAGAAAAGGAGGATTTTTTAATTGATGGCAACAGGAATGCGACAAGGAGTGCAAATATCATCAGAGATATCACAGAGGCCCCCTTTCTAATTACAATTAGAAAGCCCTCTTCATATGCCCCATATGTCAGCACCGTTTGTGGGATGATATTGTTGAAATATTCTGGATGTAAAAACAATGAAGCCAACACATAAAGGATGCAGAATACAAGAACCGTTACATTCAATGTGCTGGCTATTGGCCGAAGAGATCGTGCATAGACGCAATGAGCCATGGTTATACAAAGTGGGATTGCAAGAAAGTAAGGTTTTATCGCAAAACCGAGAGCAGCAAATAAACCAATTGCAATAATATGCTTTTGAGGTAAATCGACATGCATTGGCTTGGAAAGACTTAATGCTACATAAGGCCAAGCAAATAAAACCATTAAATGTTCGCGTTGCGCAAAATTATGAATTGGCACAATCATTAAGGCAAAGCTAGCACCGATTGTCAGCGCCGCAACCTGGGCGCTTGAATGCAATTGATTGCGGGTTAATATAAAATGAGCCCAAAGCACAGAAATTGTTGCAATTACTAATACATAGACCTTCATTACGGTCACTGCATTCCAATTAAAGACTTGGGACACATAAACGGGTGGCACAGTTAAGTAATAAGCAAGTGGTGGGTTCAATTCTAGTATTTCATCATAAATGCGCACACCTTCCAACCACCAACCTGTTGAGATTAGATACCAACTGGTATCATGATTTAATTGGCCATCCCCAAGCATATAGGAACAAAGTAAAAGGACCGATATAAATGAAAGGATGGTAGGGAGTTGGTATGGTTTTGACATGGGTGATTTATACTTCTGAAAAAACGAAAAACTTTAAGAGAATGAACGACACGACAGGCACTGTAATTAAGACTGTTATATAGGATACTATAGGGGCCTGCGTCTGTAAAAGAATTGGGATAATTGTAGAAAGCAACAACCCGATGATTGTAGATATCATAAACCTAAACATTTGTTTTTTGGAGGTTTGTGTTGGTGAGAATGTAAAACACCTATGCCCTACAAATGAAAATACAGCCGAAAATACGAACGCTAAAAAGGATGCCCATATTGTCGCCAGATCAAACAAGCGGTCTAGCGTTAAGGCCAGAATGAAATATATAATGGCGGCTCCACCGCCGATTGTTACAAAGCGTAATACTTGAAGTAAACCTGCTTTATTTATCATCTAGGAATTCCAATCGCCGCATATTGTGCCCCCAACGGCAACCACCCTATCCGACGTTCAATAGATCGTATAATTGGTTTGTTTGTGGGAAAAAAAACAAAATGCCTTGTCTTAACACAATCAAGATTAGCTTGGCGTAAACGTTTTCGCATTGGACGTGCACCGAGTAGAACAGCATCTTCATCAAAGGGACAACGTGCCACAGACAGTCGCGTTGCCGGGTTGATAGGATTGTGTTCGATCAAGCAAACCAACCCGCCTGGCCGCACGACACGTGTTTTTTCAGACAGAAAGTTATCCCAGAGATTTGTCGGTACGTGATGCATCACACAAACTGCTAGTGACATATCAACGGAATTATCAGCAAAGGGTAGAGTATGACCTTCGTAATACTGATAATCGTGCATAGGGTTATTAATCTTGGCTTTAGTTATGCTTTCAGCAGATACATCCACACCATGAATTTTAGTAAACATCTTATCTATGTATGGGTGTAAAGCCCCGACGCCACAACCCACATCCAAAAGTGTTTTACGAGAATTATCAGGTAAATACTGCTCTATTAGATCTTTTATTATTAAAGCTTTGGATTCTTGGAAAAAACTATGACGTAAACCTGAGAACTCCACGGATTTCTCAACTGTCTCAACGTAATTATCCCGGTATTCGTCAAATTCATCCTTTGACATGAGCACGTTTACCTTTGGGAGTTGGAATAACTGCTTCAACTTCTTCTAAAACAAAATACAAAGGGCGTTGCTTAGCTTCATTGTGAATCCGACCAACATATAAACCTATAACACCGCTAATCAGTAAGTTCATGCCGCTTAGAAACGATAAGATGACTACAGTCGAGGCCCAACCAGCGACAAGTTGATCTGTAAACATCGCGATGATCAAAATATAAAGCCCATATGAAATAGCACCAACAGACACCAGCACCCCCATCCACAAAGCAAGACGTAAGGGCGCATCAGAAAACCCTACGAGTCCATCAATAGCCAATTTCATCATTTTACCTAGCGGGTATTTCGTGACACCAGCCTCGCGTTCATCCCGATCAAAACGCACAATCGACTGTTTGAAACCAACCCACGAAAACATTCCTCGTAAAAATCGATCCCTTTCTGGCATTTGGCGAAAAGCATTCAAAACTTTCGCATCAATCAAGCGAAAATCACCTACATCGCGCGGTATATCAATTGATGAAAGGCGTTTAAGAATACTGTAAAAAACCATTGCTGATTTCTTTTTAAACCAAGTTTCCCCTTGCCTGCGGTTTCGTTGAGCATGCACAATTTCATTGCCCTCTTTCCAACTCGCAATCAACTCATGGACAACCTCAGGTGGGTCTTGTAAGTCCGCATCCATGATAATGATGGCTTCACCAGAAGCTTTATTCAATCCCGCAGTTACAGCTATCTGATGTCCGAAATTACGAGATAGCCGTATCAGTTTCATTTCTGGATTAGCGTTAATTGCTTTTGCAATAATAGCCGCACTCTTATCTTTACTGCCGTCATCAACAAATATCACTTCGGCAGAAGCATCAAGGTCATCAATAACCCTACGCAAGCGTTTTATGAGTAATGGCAGAACATCTTCTTCGTTCATGAAGGGAATAACAAAACTATATTTTGAAGACATTGGCTTCCTTCACTGCATCAGAGGTATTGTGCATCACTAAAACGGCTCACCCCATAAAAATCAAGCATTCATAGATGGATTAACAAGCCAGCTTAATTCTTACTATCATCGCTATGGCTCAGTGTTATGAACATTTGGGATGTATCGGAGAATGGGCCACGCAAAATATCAAATGCCGCTCCCAACAGCGTTGAAACTTTATATAACCAATGGCGATGCATACCTTTGGAATAATCTACTTTGATCAAGCCATATTTCTGAGCTAAAGCTGTAACAGATACGGCCCAAAATGGCGCGCCTTGGGTCAGTTGGGACTGCGTGACTTTCAAGCCAACCTCTTGTGCTAAGCTTTCAAAACTTGATTGCGTGAAGAGCACAAAATGGCGCGGCGTATGAAAACCACCCCAATTATTATTCTTGAATAATTTCGCATCCAGAGAATTGAAGTTTGGTGTTTTAATTAAGACACAACCATTCCCGCTGAGCAGAGATTTTATTTGTAATAGAACGGCACGAGGATCTTTCACATGTTCAATAAGGTTTAGCATAAGGATAACATCAAACTTGCCATCATAGGTGAACATTTCAATAGGCCCCAAATGAAAATTATGACCTTTCGCAATCGCCTTTTCTTGGGCTTTTTGGTCTAAATCCACAACCCAAGTTTCACCAAATTTGCGATCCATTTGTTTGAACAAATCCAAAAGCCACCCGTCACCACCACCAACATCTAAAATATTTAATGCTGTGTTTTGTGGAAAATGGTCAGTGATTTTTCTGAATAATCGTAAATCTAAATAGTTTTTTATTTTTTGCGCTAATGTTTCTTGTGCCCCACCAAAGGCATAGTAATTACTGGGGTAAATTAGATCAAGTTGATCATCCAACATTGGAGAAACGAACAAGATATCGCAGGCCCTACAATTGTAAAATGAATAAGTGTCGGAAGTGGTCGCATATTCAACATCTTTAGCCTCTGCGTATAGTTCAACTTCATCATTTCGACAAAGAGGGCACTGATGCGTTTGGTTTGATGGCATGATGTCTTAATCTCTTAAGTTTTAAAGTTACTTATCAAGAACTCTTCAAGAGGTCTACAAAAACGCGACCATAACTAGAACTGCGCTTATCAATTGTCTCTGCAAGCTGTGTATCACTGATATAGGCTAATACGTTATCATAAACTGTATAAGATAGCCTTGGTTCCCAGTGGTGAATTAAGTGTTTATTAAACCCAGCAGCTCCAAATGTCCTAGAAAAAATATCATCCCCGAATATACGTGTCATAGCGCCGTGATCAACTTCACTATAATCAATTTGTGGATTTGCATCTAACGAACGGTGCTCAAGAATTTGACGAACCGCGCCAAAGAATGGAAATACAATTGCTATACCGATCCCCCATGAAAATAACGCGATCCATTCCTGAGTGATAAACAATAGACCCAATATTGAACAATGTAGGATAAGCCCCGCTATTAATATTCCAGAGATACGTGGCTTTCCGCCGTCATTTGGTTTAACTTGATCCACTATTTTTTTGCGATTCATAATGACTTCGACAACGCGTATTCCAAGTAACATTTTAAAAATCATAATGATGTTAAAAGGGAAGAAGTAAGAATTCTCACTGTCCTCCGTAGTGCCTAAAGCACGGTGATGTTGAAAGTGGATTTTTCGATAATCTTTTATTGAAGAACCAACAAGGATACCAATGGCGAAATTACCAATAAACTCATTATTTTCCTTTTTAGCAGCCATGTTGTAATGTGCTGCTTCGTGAATAAAAAGTTGGATATATGCAAACCAATACCCAATCAAGAAGCTTCCTGCGAGGATTGCTAGAATTGATATCGGCCATGAGCTTAAGGGGAGAAAACACAGGACCAATAATGTTGTAACCAAAGCCATATGCCCCAGAAGCAAGTCGCGTTGAGCCACGCGAAAATTAGGCGTTAAGGTTCTTAAAAAATCCGAGTAACTCACCCCTTGTGAGTTCTTAATCTCGCTTTTCACTTTATTAAATGATGTGGAGTTATCGTCGAAATCCAATTTTTGTCCCTATCGAATTTATTTTACGCCACCATATTCATGGATATAGTATTTGCAAACTCTATAAAGAATTTATTTAAACATTAACAAACCAGCTATGCGATACACTTAAACTTGCAGTATATCATGAATGTCAACTTCTGGACAGATGACCTTCCTTTCTATTTCCCAACTGAATGTCTGCTCTCCGCCCTTAGTTACCAAACGATATCGTTTTCAAGCGCGATTTGTCATCAAAAGCTGCCATTCATCCAATGATTTAGTTCCGTATCGGCCCTAATGGCAATAAATCCGCCAAAATGGCAAACTTGCCTGACCTTTTACAACTTGAAGGAAATGGTGCTGCTGGGGAGAATTGAACTCCCGACCTCGTCATTACCAATGACGCGCTCTACCACTGAGCTACAGCAGCACAATGAGCGCTTTTTATCGCAAGCCAGACGAAACGCAAGGGATAAAGCACTTTGTCTAGACCCCGCACAAAGCTTATTGTAAAGGGGTGCCATGACTGAAAAAGAAAAGCCAATGACAGCCAAAGAAAAAGCCGCAGCAGAACGTGCTGAACGGCTGCGCAAGCAGTTGCGCGAAAATCTGCAAAGGCGCAAAGCACAAAGTCGTACACGAAAAGCGGCAGACACTAAGGGGTAAAGGCAGATGGATTCGATTATCGTACGGGGCAATGGCCCTTTGAGTGGTGAAATCCCTATTGCGGGCGCAAAAAACGCTGCCCTAACATTGATGCCAGCAACTTTGCTAACAGACGAACCTTTGACCCTAACAAATGTACCGCGTTTATCTGACATCAAGACAACCAACGAATTGCTATCCTCTTTGGGCACCGAAGTGGCTGTGTTGCAAGGCGGTCAAATCATCGTCTTAGATACCCACAAGATTACAAACCACACAGCACATTATGACATCGTGCGCAAAATGCGCGCGTCAATCTTGGTTCTTGGCCCAATGCTGGCGCGTGATGGCGAAGCAGTTGTTTCCCTGCCTGGCGGTTGCGCTATTGGCGCGCGCCCCGTTGACCTACACCTCAAAGGCCTTGAAGCTTTAGGTGCGGAAATCGAATTGAAAGAAGGCTACGTTCACGCCAAAGCCCCAACAGGCCTAAAGGGCGCTGTAATTGAGTTGGAATTCGCATCTGTTGGTGCCACAGAAAACCTGCTTATGGCAGCTACGCTTGCCAAGGGTACAACCGTTATCAAAAACGCAGCCCGCGAACCTGAAATCGTAGATCTTGCCGATTGCTTGCGTAAAATGGGCGCACAAATCAGCGGTGACGGCTCAACAGACATCACCATTGAAGGCGTAGAAAAACTACACGGCGCAACCCACCCTGTTGTCACGGATCGCATCGAGCTTGGCACATATATGCTGGCCCCTGTCATCGCTGGCGGCGAAGTTGAATTACTGGGCGGGCGTATCAACCTTTTAGCGGCATTTTGTGAAAAACTAGACGCTTGCGGCATCTCAGTCACAGAAACCAAGCGTGGTCTGAAAGTCGCCAGCCGCAATGGCCGTATCAAAGGCGTAGATGTTGTAACCGAACCGTTCCCGGGCTTTCCAACGGATCTGCAAGCGCAAATGATGGCAATGCTATGTACAGCGGACGGCACATCAGTGCTGGAAGAAACCATCTTTGAAAACCGCTTTATGCACGCCCCTGAATTGATCCGCATGGGCGCATCCATCGAAGTCAGTGGCGGCACAGCCACAGTGACTGGTGTTGAGAAACTTAAAGGTGCACCCGTCATGGCGACGGATCTACGCGCCTCTGTATCCCTTATCCTTGCAGGACTTGCTGCCGAAGGTGAAACAATCGTATCACGCGTTTATCACTTGGATCGCGGCTATGAGCGTTTAGAAGATAAACTTTCCGCCTGTGGTGCGAATATCGAAAGGGTATCTGAGTGACCCAACAAGACGCTAAATTCGAAGATGGCATTGAACAATCATTACGTCTTATCGCACAAGATGTAGATGATCTAAGTGTGATCTCGACACTTATTCAAGATGCAGTGTTGCCCTTAAAAGAAACATCATGGCAACCATCGGCCAATCGATTTGGCCTGTTGCTCAACCGCTTCCGTTGGGAAGATAAAACACAGGCTGAACGCGGCAACCGTGTCTATGAACGCGTGCAAGCCATGCTGGTTGTGAACAACGTTTTAAAAGTGTCCTCTATGGGCATCGATAAATCTGACAAAGACCAAATCATTTCAATCTTATCTATTGATTTCAAAGCAGGAAAAGACGGCGAAGGTCAGGTTATTTTCACATTAGCTGGCGATGGTGCCTTGGCTTTGGATGTAGAGTGCTTAGATGTCACGTTGAAAGACGTCACAAAACCCTACAAGGCAGTATCCAAATCTGCACCAAATCATACGGTCGAATAAACAATGCCTATCGTTCTAAACATCAAAGACGCCGATTTCGAAGCGTCATTTGTAGCGTTTCTAAACAACAAACGCGAAACCACCGTCGAGGTGGATGATGCTGTTGCGGCCATCATCAGCGATGTTCAGACACGCGGTGATGACGCTGTGATTGAATTGACATCCAAATTCGATGGCTTTGATCTGACACCAGAAACATTGGCGTTCACCAAAGACGAAATCGACGCAGCTATTGCAGAAGTGCCAGAGGCAGAAGCAGAAGCATTAGAGCTCGCAGCAACCCGTATTCGCGATTACCATAAGAAACAGTTGCCACAAGACGAATGGTGGGAAGATGCATCAGGCGCAAAACTAGGCTGGCGCTGGTCAGCTGTCGAAGCCGCAGGTCTGTATGTACCAGGCGGCCTTGCCTCTTACCCCTCATCTGTCTTGATGAACGCCATTCCAGCCAAAGTTGCAGGAGTTGACCGCTTATCAATCTGTGCTCCAACCCCAAATGGCCAATACAATCCGCTGGTTCTATTGGCTGCACGCCTAGCAGGTGTTGAAACTGTTTATCGTATTGGCGGTGCCCAAGCGATTGCCGCAATGGCATATGGTACAAACACAATCGAAAAAGTTGATACCATCACAGGTCCTGGCAATGCATTCGTAGCCGCCGCAAAGCGCCGTGTGTATGGCACTGTTGGCATCGATATGATCGCAGGTCCCTCAGAAATCCTTGTCATCGCTGATAAAGACAACGATCCAGACTGGATTGCCATTGATATGCTGTCTCAAGCAGAACACGACGAAAGCGCACAAGCGATCCTGATCACAAATGATGCAAAATTCGGCGATAAAGTCATCGCAGCCATCGAAAAACGCTTAGAAACACTAGAGCGTCGCGATATCGCCCGCAAAAGTTGGGAAGATTTCGGCGCTGTTATCATCGTTGATGACCTATTTGAGGCGGCACAATTATCCGACCGCATCGCACCAGAACACCTAGAACTTTGTCTCGCTGATGCCGAAGAATACTCAAAATCCATACGCCACGCAGGTGCAATATTCATCGGCGCATGGACACCAGAAGCCATTGGCGACTACATTGGCGGCCCAAATCACGTGTTGCCAACAGCACGATCCGCAAGATTTTCGTCAGGTTTGTCGGTTTTGGACTTTATGAAACGCACAACATTGGCCAAGATGACACCAAACGCCCTTGCAGCAATCGGACCTGCCGCTGAAACATTGGCAAAATCCGAAAGCCTAGAGGCACATGGGCTGTCCGTACGGGCACGGCTTGATAAATTGAACGAAAGTAACGATGGCTGAGATTTCTTACCTAACCCACATCGAATTGGATGACACAGGCCTCCCTGCCCCAACGCCCGAAGTGGATCAAGAACGAAAGATCGCAATCTATGATCTGATCGAGGACAATGCATTCGGCCTTCCAGACAAAGGCGATGCCCCAACACCCGCTGGCCCATACAAATTAACACTTTCTATCCAAGACAAGCGTTTGGTTTTTGATATCGTCACAGAACAAGACGATAAAGCGGGTGAATTTCACCTGTCTTTGTCCCCTTTCCGTGACACCATCAAAGACTACTTCCAAATCTGCGAAGCATATTTTGACGCCGTCAAAAGTCTGCCAGCCGCCCAAATCGAAGCGATTGATATGGGCCGTCGCGGCATCCATGATGAAGGCGGCCGTTTGGTACAAGAACGTCTTGAAGGCAAAATCGAAACAGACAAACGCACAGCAAGGCGTCTTTTCACCTTGATCTGCGTTCTGCATTTCCGCGGGTAATCATCATGTCTGACACGCCATCTGCCGTTCTATTTTGCTGTGATCATAATTCTATCCGCTCGCCTATGGCTGAAGGATTGATGAAAAACCTAGTTGGCACAAAAATCTTCATCCAGTCCGCAGGCGTCAAAGGCGATAATGATGTGGACGGCTTTGCCGTAGCTGTCTGTAAAGAACTCGACGTAGAATTATCCAAACACAAATCCCGCTCCTTCGAAGAACTCGAAGATTGGGGCGACCGCCTAGACAGCTTTGATCTTGTTATCGCCCTATCCCCAACATCCCACAGACGTATTGCTGAACTGACAAAAAACAGCGCCGTAGATGTGGAGTATTGGGAAACCGCCGATCCAACAGGATCAGGCGAAAATCGCGAAGATAAACTAGCGGCTTACCGCGCCGTTCGAGACGACATCATCGCAAACATCAAAAAACGCTTCTTAAGTTAGTATTTAAAATTTGGTCAGAATTATTTACAAAGGTAAATACTAACGCATTAAGATGCCCTGTCCCGTGGGAACAGTAAATATCATTTTACCTTTAGATGCAGCAAACTCATTCCAAGCCTTATTCTGATCTTCATGTCCCCCAAAACCAAAGTCATCTAGTACGATCATAGCCCCAGTAGACATGCGGTCCCAGATAGCTTCGGCAACGGCCATTTCTGCAACAACGGAATTCAAATCAATTGAGGCATACGCAATTTTGCCAATGCCAGATGTTTCTATAGTTTCAGGCAAGCGCCCCTGTATGAACTCAATATTTTTAAAAGGTGAAAATACTTCTTTTGCGACTTCAAGAATATCTGTCGAGTAGATTGTATCATTCATTTTCTTTGTATGAGCAATTTCAGCGGGTGTCGCCATATCTTCTGGAATACCAGTAAAAGTATCATACAGGAAAAACCGTTTTCCAGTTTTCTCAAAATCAATTGTTTTCAACACCATTGATGAGAGTATTCCAGTATTCACCCCAAACTCTGCAAAATCACCTTCAATATCCAAACAGCTTGATGCAGCCCATGCACATACATGGCAGCGCCAACGAATATCAGGTGTTGTTCCGCCCCAATATGGGTCATTAAGCTTCGTTGTTTCTCGCCACGACTTACTGAAATTCTCATCATCTAAGAATGGTACGAATTTTTTCCGTACAGCAAATCCATCAGCCGCATATGTAAATTTGAACGGCGCGCCACAAACAGCTTTTCGAAAGCCAGTTAATAATCGCTGATATATATTCATTTAGCCAGAACCTATTCTTTATTAACATGCATCCACAGTTCTCATATTAACCGCACATATGCTAAATTAAATTTCCATTTAATTATCTCTATGAAGAAAAAACCATTAATCTGCAATACATTCATCATTTTCATTGATTATGAATGTATTTCAAAATGCGAATTAATTTGAACCGCTATATTATTCGGCGCATTTTGTTTTATAAGCTATCCCAATAAGCCTGCGCCTTTGCAATCATCGCATCTGGGCCTTTGTCAAACAGGTCGCGACCAATAGGTGCAAAAAACAAATACAATTTATCCCCGCGGATACGCCAAACCTTTGGATCACCAGGCACAACCTTACGAATGGACATCGCCCGCGTGCAATGACCGCCAAACTGTGGAGCAAAAGCAGTTGGATTAGCCTTAAACATCGCCGCCTCTTTAGCAGTTGCAAACTGCCACTTTGCCCCCTTCCAATCGACCACATTCGCATCGGTACCTTTAGCAGGTCCACCTTTTTCGAAATAAGCTGTCGTATCAAACCCTTTGATGGCAACGCCTTTACCAGTCTTGGAAATACGGTCCTTTGCAAAGGATGGAAGAGCCATGAAAGATGCAGTACCCACAATGCTCAATGCCATCATTTCACGGCGTTTCAATGTGTAATTAATGTTTGGCATAATTTGTCTCCATCTAAAATGTGAATATTTGTATAAAGGTTCTCTTAATAGGCTACAAAACACCAATCACATTTCATTGTGGTTAGAATACAAATAGTAATTAGGCTCTACCTGCTAGCAAGAATGAATATCTGCTATGAGCCCTTTTTACATATTGCTACGATGTAGCGAATAGTTAATGTTCGACGAAAATAGAAAGATGCATTTAAGAAAGATTTTTCAAAATGGTAGATGACATTCGTTCCATAACTCAAGCCAACAAAGCCGCATGGGAGGCTTCAGCCCGACTTCATGAAACAGGCAAGGAATGGGATGATTTATTGGCGGCGGCTGCAAAGCCTGAGTTTAGCGTATTGGACGCATGTTTGACCACTACACTTCAAGGTATCGATATAAATGGGCGGAATGCTGTTCAAATCGGCTGTAATAATGCGCGTGAACTCCTTTCTCTTGCTTCTCTTGGCGCAGTGCCTGCCCTTGGTATTGATCAATCCGAATCCTTTCTAAAACAGGGTCAAAAACTTGCAGAGTTAGCGGGGCAAGCCCCACTCCTATTAGAAGCTGATATCTATGATTTACCAGAGAATCTCGGAACCTATGACCTTGTTTTGATCACGATAGGAGTCCTCAATTGGATGCCCGACCTTCAAAGTTTTTTCGAAGTTGTGCGAAGACTAATGTCTCCTCATGCCATGCTCGTCATCTATGAAACTCATCCGTTTATGGAGGTTTTCGACCCAGCAACCGATAGACCCCACGAGCCAAGTTTCAGCTATTTTGATCGCAGTCCACAAGAGGTTAACGAAGCGATAGCTTATGATGGTCTCGACCATGGCGTTGGGGAAACTGGGTATTGGTTCATTCACAGTCTGGGAGATATTCTAACGTCCGCGGTCTCTGCTGGATTGAGAATTCGCCAGCTGACCGAACATGCACATACAATTCGCGAACCAGAATACGATATTTATTGTAATCGCAAAGCTCAAATCCCAATGAGTTATACCCTTGTCACGGATTTGAACTAACCGTTCCCGACGGTAGCTTTGTCCCCCATAGCAGATATTGAGCATGGTTTCCATTCTACACAAAATGAAAGTCATACCAATCTTCGCATAAATTTAACGAATATTGCGCTCTTCACCCGCTAAAATTAACCATTCTTAACAAAACACACATATTCTTATGCCGTACAGCTGTCATACGTCCTGTGCACGCCGATCATACGCAAATCATACACCCATTTCTGCCAATAATCTGTTGCATTAACTTACATTAACCATCTGAAACGCACCGTTAAGCCCCTTTTTACTTGTAATTCTCCCGAAACCCCATCATGTAACCCCGCAAAGGGATTTTATCCCCCATACAGTTACAAACTAGGAGTAAACATGGCTAAAGAAGAACTTCTCGAATTCGATGGTGTCGTTGTTGAGCTTCTGCCGAATGCGACATTTCGGGTAGAGCTAGAGAACGGCCATGAGATTATCGCCCACACAGCTGGCAAAATGCGCAAAAACCGCATTCGCGTTTTGGCTGGTGACAAGGTTCAGGTGGAAATGACACCTTATGACCTGACTAAGGGCCGCATCAACTACCGCTATAAGTAAAACCATGAAATTGGTTCTGGGGTCAGCCAGTCCACGCAGGCAAGAATTGCTTGCGCAAATCGGCGTTATACCAAGTGATATCCGCCCTGCGGATATCGATGAAACCCCACAAAAGGCAGAGCTACCTTTATCCTATGCTCGCCGCATCACAGCCAATAAATTACAAGCAATTGATCACACAGATGATGAAATCGTTTTATGTGCTGATACTGTTGTTTCTGTTGGCCGTCGCATCCTTGGCAAACCATCGAATGAAGCACAAGCCATTGAATACTTAAGTCTTTTATCAGGTCGCCGTCACCGTGTGATCACTGCAGTTGCTCTTAAAACCAAAGATTGCGTGATTGAAAAACAGGTCACTACAGCCGTAAAATTCAAAGTCCTATCAGATATAGAACTCTCTGGTTATATCCGCTCAAACGAATGGCAAGGCAAAGCTGGTGCTTATGCCATCCAAGGTATTGCCGCCGCATTCATCCCATGGATCAACGGATCCTATAGCAGCGTCGTAGGCCTTCCTCTAACAGAAGTTGCAGGCATGTTATCAGGCGTTGGATACCCATTAGATTACAACAGGACCTCATCATGAAAAAAGGAACCGTTGTCGCCATAGACACAATAGAGGGCCAACGCGCCGCTGCCATGTTGGAAAATGGCAAGCTGGTTGACCTGCTTGTGGATCCCACATCAGATGCCCCGCGCCCGAATGCGATTTACCGTGCAAAAGCGACGCAACCCATGAAGGGTCAAAATGGTCTGATCCTGAACTTGGGCAACGGTCAAAAAGGTTTTTTGAAACAAGCCAAGGGAATCGCTCCAGGAACCACGATGCTGGTTCAGGTTGTAACACACGCAGAACCAGGCAAAGCCGCACCTGTGGTTAATAAACTGTTATTCAAAAGCCGCTACGCTATCGTTACACCGAACAATCCAGGCATTAATATTGCCCGCGGCATCCGAGACGAAGAAGAACAATTGCGTTTACGTGAAATAGCACATGAAGCTTTCGCAGATGCGCCTGAAAACTGCGGTCTAATCTTGCGCTCTGCATGTAACGAAGCAGCAGAAGATGATGTCTATGCTGATATCACGGCTATGACACAAACAGCCAATGCTGTCCTTGCAGATGCATCTGGCGAGCCTGAGTTGTTGTTAGACGCCCCTGACGCTGCTGAACAGGCATGGGTGAACTGGCCCGATGCAGATGAAGTCATCGCCGAGGATGAATGCTTTGAAACATTAGGCGTCTGGGATCATCTTTATGCCCTTGGTCGCACTGAATGCCTACTTTCAGGCGGTGCTTCGATGGTTATAGAGCCCACACGCGCCCTTGTAGCCGTAGATGTGAACACTGGTTCTGATTTCTCGCTTACGGCGGGTCTTAAGGCGAATATAGCCACGGCTAAAGATTTACCACGTCAACTACGCCTACGCGGCTTAGGCGGCCAGATCGTCATTGATTTCGCGCCAAGCCCAAAGAATGAGCGCCGTACAATCGAAACCGAACTACGCCGCGCTTTCAAAGCAGATGGTATTGATACAATCCTTGTCGGTTGGACCACGTTGGGCCATTATGAGTTACAAAGAAAACGCGAACGTTTACCCCTATCCGAAGTGATATCTCTATGAGCTGCCCTATGTGCGATAAAGACACCAAAGCCAAGTACCGCCCGTTTTGTTCAAAACGTTGCGCTGACTTAGATTTGGGAAAATGGCTTACAGGCGGATACGCAATTCCAACCATGGAAACTGACGAAGAAGACAGCGTTCCGGCAGGTTTTTCCGAAGAAAATCAGAAATTACACTAACAGCGCATATTACCTCTTGCGCAACGGGACACCCTATCCTAAAACGCCCCGACCCAGCGGTGTAAATCATATCATCGCAAACTCGTGCCCGAGTAGCTCAGGGGTAGAGCAGTGGACTGAAAATCCTCGTGTCGGTGGTTCAAATCCGCCCTCGGGCACCATTAAATCAAAGACTTAGCAAAAACTAAAAAATCTTAGGCTCGTAATAGTCTATGTATCTCATATATTGCGCTCTCACCACATCCGATCCGCAATCTCCAACTCCTCAGGCCCAACAGCATTGGCATAGATTGCAGTGGTGCAAATATCAGCATGTCCCATCCATTTCTGTAACATGTTCAACTACATGCCTGAACGGACAACGTTGATGCCGTAGCCGTGGCGTAAACCCTTACTCCCACACCAAGCCCAGAAGCAAGCCCCCCTACGGCCAATTCTTTCCAGTTAATACACTTTAAATTAAATCCATTAAGTGCTAATTGCGTTCCTAAATCTACTAATGCACCAAGTACAGCAGCAACGCACCAGGGGCATTGTCCAGTTGGGTCACTATAACGATTAGGACTCTACCTTGCATACCCATACACGCTCGCTCCATCGACAAGTCCGAGTGGATCGCCTTGGATGTATCTGCCCGTGGTCGGATCGTAATCCCTCATCCAGTTTTGGTGGAGGCCACTTTCACCGCCGAACCATTGGCCTGGGAAGCGGAGGTTTAGGGCTTGGGGGCTGGTTGTGGCGTGTAAGGCTCCAAACGGTTCCCAATCCGCGATACCGATGACGGTGCCATCTTGGATCGTCGAGAAATGTCGGGCGGCCGATGTGGTCTGTGCGGACGTAGAAGGTGAAGCCCTCTGTAATGGCTGCCACAAGCTCACCGTTTAGCCAGATGTATTCCGCTAATATGGCGCCCGTGTCACCGCGGTATTCGGCAATCCTATTCCCGTCTAGATCGTGGACCGCGTGCACAACAATATCTTTGGGTGTGGCTGCACAATATGGGGCAGATAATTACAAAGGTGTGTTTGCTGGGAGTAATGCTCCAAGGCAGGATACAACAGGGTCAATATCTGTAACTGCACTGTTTCCAAACCTGAAAGTCTACGGCTTTGCTCCACAGTTATACAAAAGCAGTTTTGTCTTGCCTCCGTAAAACTGTTCCTAAGTTTAGTTAACTTTGGAGAGGCAAGACATTTGAGGGTTGATCGCCAACCGATCAAACTTTATTGAGCACTGGCATATTCTGGGTCAGGTAAGAATCCATCTGCATAACCTTCAATACGCGCAAGTTGAAAATGCATACCTCGAATATTATCCTCCACCCACGCATCAAACTGCGCTAGAGAATGAAATTCTGAAACCGCTGCCAATTGCGAGCGGATATTGGCAACAGCCTGCGCCATGGGAGTTCGTGCAACTATGTGTTCCAGTGTCAAATCACGCAGGGTTTCAAGATAACGACGGAAAAGACGTAAACCATCTTTTCCACCTGTTATTGAGTGGCCGGGAGAAGCAAGCTCCCAGTTCATCGCATCCAGTTCACCCAGAGAACGGATCGTTCCCTCCATGTCATAACGGTTCAATTCGCGATAGGGTAATCTACCGATAACCAACCAGTCAATAACACTGAGCAAACCCTTGTCTGGCACGAGAAAGGAAATTGACCCTTTTCCATCATTTGGCCCATGATAACGAAGATGTATTTCCTGACCGCCCAGTCTGAGAGTATAGCCTTCATCGAAAGTTACATTGGCTGGTCTTGTTGCAACTTTCATTCGGACATGGCTCTCACGAGCCAACTCGCTGCTGATGTACTTTGGATCATGTCTGGCGAAAACCTCACCACCCGACGTATGGTCAGAATGATTGTGGCTATAAACAACAGCGGCCACAGGTTTGTCAAAACGTTGCGCAATCTGAGCATCAAGCCAGCTGGAAAAGTCTGCGTTCAAAGTGTCAAAAACGACAACACCATCATCCGTGTCCATCAGCAAGCCAAAGGTAAATTTTTCTCGCGTACGGTAAACACCATCGGCGATTTGTATGATCTCCCGATCCTCGGAATTTTCATGAGTGTGGGCCTGCGCAAAAGGCGCTACTAAGGGTGAAACAGCAATAGCAGCACCGCCAACCATGGTTGCTCGACGGGAAAATTTTAACTCGGATGCATCGTTTGTCATAATTACTATCTCCTTGGTTCTAGTTCTAAGCGATGCCTAGTATCAGACACTGCCTCGCTATTGATTTTAAAAGCTCACCGAATTGAAAACGAAATCATTGCCGTCTTTTTCGAATGATGAAACTAAGATAGAGCTTGTCAATGTTTCAGAACAGTGAGATAAAGTTGAACTCATGGTTCAAGAAATTAGAACATTAGGATTGCCCGCCCTCGTCAGTTTCCACACGGTTGCAACAATCGGTGGTATAAGCGCGGCCGCTGACCAGTTGGGAATTGCCAAGTCCGGTGTCAGCCGACATGTCGCACAGCTCGAAAATCAATTGGGTGTAAAACTCTTTGAGAGAGGGGCACGGTCGGTCAAGCTGACACCAATTGGGGAACGTCTACAACATAGGGTTGCCTCGGTTTTGGCTGAAATTGACTTGATCCAGGATATCGCGCGCGAGGAAAGCACCGGTATATCCGGGCAAGTCAACATTGCGGCAACGCATGAATTTGGTGGTCTTGTCGCATCAAGACTGTTCCCCATCGCTCGTGAGCGACATCCAGACCTGACCCTGGTTATGCGAACCGAGTACGACTTTGCCGACCTGCAAGATCCTGGCACCGATATTGCCTTTCGAATTGGCAAGGTCCACGATGATCGCCTGATTGCGCGTGAGATGGGGTCCTTCAGACGTATTCTGGTTGCTACACCTGAAGTTTGTGCGAAGTACAAGTTGAAACATCCCAAAGAACTTGCCGACGCGCCTTGCATGACCTTCCGTGGGAATCGCCCCGGAGCCATTTGGGAATTTGAGTCCCTAACGGAAGAAACTGCCGTTCCTGTCTCAGGCCCACTAGCCGTGCTGAGTTTCCATATTCTTTTGGATATTGCATTGGCTGGTCTGGGGTTTGCCCTCATACCTGAATTCATGCTAGGCGATTCCGTGACCACGGGTAGGCTGGTAAGGTGTTTGCCTGACTTCCAAGTGCGAGCCCATCCGGTGTTCCTCGCATATCGGCCTGGCGCACGCCGGATTGCACGCATCGATGCAACGATCAAACTCTCGGAAGATATCCTTCCCGACATTCTGTCCAGAGAGGGCATGTTGGAGTAGTTCCGAATACGCACTAGACAGCCTTATTGAGAAACGTTTTCTTCACCTTCGCATCTCGCCGCGCAGTCATGCGGAAGTCAATCGTCTGCTCGTTTGCGTCAACAGCACGCTACAGGTAACGGCACTTTCTGCTGACACGGATGAGTCTGAACCCACCAGCCCATGCAGTCTTGGGAGAACAGGGTTTTATCAATGCCGCAGACCGTGTGCAGGCCGCCCTTGGTTTGGAAGGTCACCCCAACACGAAATATAACAAGCGTTCTCACGTTTCCAAAGATGGCATCGATAACATCTTTGGTGATTGCCGATAGGTATTGTCCCGCTAGGACCAAACCAATTTTGAACTTACGCATAGCTCTCCCCCAAACTTGTGCATACAGGGATGTGCAAGTTTTTGCGGGCAAATTTGGGCGGGAAGCGGACGTTCACTGCGGATGGAGGATCTATGGGATCACCCAGAAAAAGACGCCATTTATTCAAGAGTTAAAACTTTGAATGCTGCAATCGATCTAATGATCGTTCTGAGCCCAAATAAAACATTAGAATATAAACGTGAAACAAAATACCATTAATCACCACTTTAATGAAGCGACAAAATCAAGGATGTAATACTGATCAAAGCATATGGAAAGATGATGATGGATAGTGCTGATATAATTGTAAAAAGCCCCACTTGTTTCAGCGGGGCTTAAAATATTTTTATTGTGTGTGCTTAAAAAGGACGAACTAAAGAAAAGCCAGCATAAGCTCCATCAGAACTACCATTGCCGCTTGAATTCGCATAACCGACATTCACAGAAACATCTAGTGAGTTGACCTTTAGACCGCTAATGAACGCGCCATATTTCTGGCTATCATATTCTTCGTTACCTAACAAAGATGCTTCTGGGCCTACGGAAAACTTACCAACATTAAACCCAATGCGCCCGCGGGAATAATACGTCTCATTTGCACCTGAATAGCTTGCAATTAAGCTTGCTTGTGCTGGAGCATTTTCAGTTGTGCGTACTTCGCCTTGAATCTTAAATCCATGAGCTGATCCGCCTGTGCTATTTTGTGGGTCATTCGGGGTAAGAGCATTACTTTGAATATCAAGCCCTGCAAATCCGCTGATAATCGCTTGATTGCCAACAATCTGATAGCCGAGCATAAGATCTCCAGATACAGCTTCAATATCTACGGAGCCACCCGCAACGGCAGCTGTTTCATAATTGTAATCACCGTAGGCTATAAATCCTCTGCCTAAATATCCGCTTTTGTTTAGATCGCCATTAAAAGCTTTGATGAGACCTGTATATACCGTTAGGCTATCGGAACCAACTTCGGATCCAAAAATCAGAACAGATGAGTTTGTTTCTTCTGCCAAAACGGATGTCGTTGATATTAGCAAAGCTGTTGCTGAAACTTTAGTAATAGAATTTAGTGTAAGCATTTCATTTCCCCTGAAACCATAATTAAAATATTACATAATATTACTTATCATGAGTGGATATAATAAATTTTAACAGCTTGTAAAATAAACCAACTATGTTGCAAAATTGATATTTTATGAAAGAATATCGGTTTAAGAAGTACCCCATGATACTTTTTGTGCTAATGGGGTTAAAATTACAAATATACGAGTTGTATTTATGAATGTCCTGAACCGACGCAGTGTTGTCCTATCTTTGTTGTCTTACGGGTTAGGAAATACGGCTATGGCAAAAGAAACGCTCCGAATATTTCAGAATTACAGCCCCAGCCTTAATGATCCAGAACATCCATCTTTTGATGTTTTCTATCATTTATCACAATTAATATGCTGTCGTGAAAATCTTGACAAAGATGGCGCACAAACAATGTATCTTTTAATGCAACAAGAACCTTGGGGGAAGAAGCACATTTCGACAGCTTATACCGAAATTAAGAATGGTTTGGAAAACAGACAATCCGATGCATCCATAGCAGACTTAGTCGAAGCCAAAGAAATCGGGGATGGTGAAGCTTGGTTTGTTTCCCACATATTGTCGACTTGGTATACGGGCATTTACTTCCATGAAGCACAGCCCAAGCAAAGAATATTATATGATGCGGCTTTAATGTGGGATGTAGTCGGTAATTATATTGCCCCTCCAGGAACCAGAATCTTAGAACCAGGTAGTTGGGCAAATATTCCTGATGAATATCTAAAAAAACTCAAGAAATAATTCCATGCAAACTATAGAAACACATGCGGTAATAATAGGCAGCGGAGTTGCTGGCGCAATAATAGCATACAAGCTTAGCCAAAGCGGTGTAAAAACAATCATTTTAGAAGCAGGTCCAAGATTTACCCGAGAAGACGTTTTCGAGCGTCAACAAGAAACATGGAAACTGGATAGTTCTGCGCCATATCCAAATACTAAATTAGCACCGCGAACCGACCCATCGGACCCATCAGAAGATTACATCGGAAATGTTGGCGGCACGCCCTACCAAGCTGACCATCTACGTGGTGTTGGCGGTACAACATGGCACTGGGCAGCTGCTTGCCATCGGTTTTTGCCACAGGATATGGCAATTAATTCTAACTATGGTGTGGGAATTGACTGGCCGTTTTCTTATTCTGAAATAGAGCCTGATTACGCAACTGCCGAAAAAGAGCTTGGCGTCAGTTGTGAAGATAATGCCGATTGGGACTCCCCTAGATCAACTCCGTATCCAATGTCTGCAGTTGCAGCCTCTTATGCGGATTTAACAGTTTCTAAAGTTTTGAATGGCAACGGATATAACCTTCAGCCAAAACCTGTGGCAAGGAATAGCCGTCCATATGATAATCGCCCTCAATGCCATGGCCATCACAACTGTACAAATGTCTGTCCAATTGGAGCGCAATATTCTGGTGATGTGCACATCAATAAAGCCGAAGAATACGGCGCTCAAGTTTTAGCAGATGCCCTTGTAATAAGATTAGAAACAGACCGTCACAACCGTATTAAGAAAGCGATCGTAAAGCGCCCTGATGGTTCTCTTTTATCTGTAAAAGCTAATATATTTGTCTTAGCGGCAAACGGCATAGAGTCCCCGCGATTACTTCTTTCTTCCACGAGCGAAACGCATCCAAACGGCATAGCAAATTCTTCTGGTATGGTCGGGAAACGTCTTATGGATCATTATGGCTCTAAGATAAGTTTTGATATGCCATATCCTGTTTTCCCTGGTCGCGGGCCAGTGACTGCTTATGCGGATATTTCAAAGCGTGACGGTGATTTTAGGAAGAAACGTTCTGGATATTTAATATCGTTTATAAACCAAGATACCGTTAATAATCTAACGCTTGAAGCTCTACAACACAGCCTTGATCCTGTTGAGATAGACACTTATTTGAGTGACCTTGCTTTAAGGCGTCTAAGAGTGGAAACGTCAACAGAACAACTGCCAGATGTATCTAATAAGGTAAACGTCGACTTTAATAAGCGCGACAGTTCTGGGATGCCAAAAATCTCTATACATTATAATGTGGATAGCTACGTAACTGATGGTGTAGAGGCCAGTTATAACGACGTTGCTAGAATGGCCAAAATATTAGGCGCTACAAATATCAAGCTTCTAGGAACATATACACATCTCCATTCATCAGGGACTTTAATGATGGGCCATGATAACAAACGATTTGTTGCAGATGACGTTGGACGCAGCCATGATCACCCTAACCTGTTCATTGCAGGTTCTGCTTTATTTCCGTCAGTAGCGACAACGACGCCAACACTCACGATTTCAGCTATGGCGCTTCGAACCGCACGGTCGATTTTAACCCAGATTAATAAGTAAAGCCAACGATGCAAAATGGTATAAAAATCGAAGAACGCTTCCGCGAACGCCAGAAGTTACGCATTTTTGTTGCTGTCTTATTTATATGTTCTTCTGGTGCATATTTATTCTGGCGCCTCACAATCTTTAATGGTGATGCTCTAATCTTATCATCAATATTTTACACAGCCGAAATCATAGGGGTTATCATATCGCTTGGCGCTATTTTTTCAACAACGAGTCATAGATATAGAGCCTCGCCAGATTGCCCAGAAGGTAAAGAAGTAGATGTCTTTATCCCAACTTATAAAGAACCATATGATGTTATCAGACGTACGGTACAAGCCGCAGTTAACATTAAATACCCACATCAAACCATCATTTTAGACGATGGTAAAAATGTAGCCGTTAAAAAACTAGCGGATGAATTGGGGTGTTTTTATCTGTCTAGAGATGAAAATCATAATGCAAAAGCTGGAAACCTGAACTTTGGGTTGGCTCATAGTAAAGCAGAATTTGTTATGGTTTTTGATGCTGATCATATTCCAAAACCAAATGCCATACATGCATTGTTGGGGTTTCTTGAAGACCCTGAAGTGGCATTAGCACAAGCACCACAAGATTTTTATAATTCAGATTGCTTACAATTCGTGAATGGTCGTAATGGCGAATTGTGGCATGATCAAAGTTATTTTTATCACATTGCCATGCCAAACTCGGATCATTTTAACGCAACAACCTGTATTGGAACCAATGTAATATACAGACGTTCTGCATTAGATGATATTAACGGAATACCGACAGATACAGTCACTGAAGATTTACATACATCGTTAAAACTTCATAAAAAGGGATACAAAACTGCATTTCACAATGAAAGCATTGCTTATGGATTAGGTGAATTCCAACTGTCAGATTTTTACAAAGTACGCTTGCGTTGGGGGCACGGAAATATTCATGTGTTGCGACATGAAAATTTGTTTTTTTGTAAAGGTTTAACACTTCGGCAACGGATTGCGTATCTATTGGTCGGCTTAAATCATATTGAAGGTTGGCAGTATCTTATTTTCTACCTTCTTCCGATTTATTCACTCTTCACTGGTGTTGCTCCTTTTGAAGTTACTATTTTAAATATCCTTATTATGCTTATATATCCGATTTTCACTTATGCTTTGGTACAGGAATTTGCCTGTGGTTATGGCCGTTTTTGGGTCAATGAACTATACAGCATGATGCGGTTTCCCATAGCGATTATCGCAACATTTGCAGTATTTCGAAATAAGATGTCATGGCGGTATTCTAAAAAGGTTCCAAGTAATAATGCCGAGTGGTTGATGATGACACCACAATTATCTGTTGTATGTCTTAGTATTGTAGCAATTCTATATGCCTGCATATCAAATTGGAATGATTTGGAGGTGGGGGTTCTTACATCAATTATTTTAAATCCAAGTACGATTGTAAATATTGACATAAACGCAGTATTTAAAGCGGGCTTTAATTCTGATTTAATCTTGATTGCAAGCCTATGGGCCATGTTAAATATTGCGCGAGGATTTATATTTGTGCGCAAAATACTCTACCATTCTAAAAATACATTTGAGGATCACCGTTTCTCGATACCACTGATAGCGGAGCTATCAGTGGATGGTAAAGTTTATGAGCTTGTAACCTCAAAAATATCTATGTCTTTTGTCAGCTTTGAAACGGCAATAAAACAAGCCAGTCATACAACTCCGATTGATGGAAAAATCTATTTCCCTAATGGATCAGCAAGAGTAACCCTTAATGCTTTTTATGAATCGCAAGGTGCATTAAAAACTGACTTTTCTTTAAGTGTACCTGACCAAAATGAGAGAAAGTTATTGGAAGATGCTCTCTACTCAACTGGCTGGCAAAGGGATACTTTTAATTCGAACTCAGATTTCACAACGCCACTCAGTTTTATTCGCCAAGGTTTTAAAACAAGCATTAGAACAAAATCTAAATGTGCGAAGAAACCCTTCTTGATAGAAGAAACTAATTGTAAAAAAGTAATCAAATACCACATAACAGACGATGTAAATAACACTAGTACAATCTGAAACAGTAATAATACTAAAGATAAAGTGCCGTGTAATACTTTGAACGAAAAGTTAGCTTCCCCAAATTTTTCTTGAACGGCAGCTTAGGGCCGGAAGCCGGCATGGATAGTTTGGGCAGTTTTACCCAACCTATGCACAGTTGGGCCGCCCAGCTCCACAAGGAAGCTTGTGTTGGTTACTTTCGGTGTAACAAGCGTTGTTCAAGCCAATCTAAGACTTCACTTTCAACCCATCCCACTCTGTTAGGGCCCAGCTGCACCCTTTTAGGGAATAGGCCTGCCTTTTCCAGTCGTGCAACGTGTTGGGGTGAATATAAGACCAACTCTTTCAACGCCTTCTTCGATAGTATCCTCATCACAATGTCTCCTATGTAATATAGGAGCATCGCGATACCCCAAGGGTTAAGCCTCGAGGGACGTTCTTGCTATCATGGGTTGATTAAGTTTTCTAGGTATTCGTCATATGCAACATACAAAAGTACGCATTGGGGCAGCACATCAACGCCATTCAATTGATGCCAAGAGCTTGTGAACTTTATTTCTCCCAAAAATAACACAAATGTACAAACAGCGATAAACACTTACTTTCATATTGAAGGTATATGCAAAACAAATTACCTCTTAAAATCTTATTATTTTAAAAGGATACTATATTTATGGAAAAAGAAATGATTGGAGTTTTTTTTGGATTTTCGAGTGTTGTTCTTGCACTTATTGGCTTGGCCGTAACTATATATTTTAATAACTCTAAGCTAAGTAGGAATTTAAATAAAATAATAGAAATCCAAAATGGTGTCCTCACTGTAGAACAAGCCAAAAAGATTTCTGAGTTTCATTTAAGGGATATTAAAAAAGATCTTGATGAAAGCTTAAAGAACTTTGGCAGTCGGATACTCCCTGAGGCTGTTAAAACGGGAGATAAAGATAACGTTCAGAGACATTTATTAAATATAGCTGATAGTAGTATTGGCAAATCAAGGAACAATATTTCAATCTTTCTTTTGAGAGGAGATGTAAGGTTAGATTATTTTATGGAGAAAGTTAATCCTATCAACGGTGGTATAATCAAAAGCGTTGTTCAAGCTATGTATGAGGACATGGAGCAAGTTTTTTCAACGGAGAACCCTGATTTTGATCTGGTGATGTCAAAAGTATCCCTTCGTGTTGATGAGACAATACGAGCAGCCAAGAGCCGTATTATTGATGGGTTAGATGAGCTATACCGTAAATAAATATTGGATCATGCCTCGCTGAGCGGATTTTCTCGTAGATAGGTTAGCACCAATTTTGTTTTTATGGGCCAGTTTGCCCCCACATTTAAAGTTAAACACTAGCCTCATAGTAAACACTTATGCGCCTCTCTTCGGAGAAATATCGTTCCATCATGGATTGATTAGGTTTTCTAAGTATTTGTCATATGCGGTTACAGCAGTACGCATTTCATCCATATATGAATGGCGATTGTACACAGCAGCCACACCACTAATGGTACCTGAAACGTGGTTAAGCAGTTTTTCGGTGACATGAATAGGTGTACCAATCTTGGCATGGACGGTTGCAAAGGTACGGCGAAGGTCATGTAGAGTGTACGGCTCAACGTTCTCTAGCTCTTTATCAAATCGCGCTTTAGATTTACCCCAACCATTAAAAACCGTTCCTTTCTCACTTACAGATGGAAACAGGGATTTACTGTTTTTTGATAAGCCTTCCAAAGGCTCAAAAGTCAGCGAACCGTAGGGTATCGTATGAGTATGTTTGTTTTTAGTAAGAGTGGAAGGTAACGTTATTATTCGCTCATCTGGATCAATCCAGTCCCATTCTAGGTGGGCAACTTCGTTTCTACGCATACCAGTCAGAATTAATAGCGTCACAATTCGCCCAAAGGAGTATTGGTGAATGTGAGCTTTGGTAAATACTTCCGCCAATTCAGCATCTGTAAGAACACGTTCGCGCGGTTTAGAGGCTGTAGGTGGCTTCATGGATACAATCGGGCTTACATCTATATACTGCTCTCTGAGTGCCCAATTGAGAAAAGTACGAAAGCAACAAAAGCATGATGCTGTTCTGACTGTGATGTTGTGATCTTACGTATACGGGATTGTATATCTACTCGTGTAATCTCATTGAGACGTTTACGACCAAAACGAAAATGAGCGTCTAATCGTTTGCGATAGTAGTCTACCGTGTTCTTCTTATTCTTAGCAGCACACGCTTCAAGGAATAATTCACGCCCTTCTGAATATGAAATTGATCGCCCCTACTTAATCCCAAGAGTAATCTGCGCCATAAGCTGCTTCGCTTTATCACGAGCTTGTTTGAGACTGATGGTCGGATATTTACCAAGTGTTTCTCTTTGGCGATTAACACCATGCACTTAACAAAAGACTTTGAACCGCCTTGAGAGACACGCACACCAAACCCTTTCATATTTTCATCCCAATAGGTTGTCTGCCCATGGTCAGTTAAGGGTAATGTTTTAACGGTAATATCTGTCAGATTTACTTTTGCATGATCTTAGGCTCTTTTAGGCTCTAAAATAACGGGTGTAGAGGCGGTTTTACATGTTCTTCTATGTTCACAAATATCAATTTAAATATATGAAATAAAATGATAAATATATCCGTATGTTCAACTATGATTTGTGTAAAACGAGAACTGAAAACCCTCGTGTCGGTGATTCAAATCCGCCCTCGGGCACCATTTAATCTCATATTCTGAATGAAATATAAGATTTTCTAGTGGTGATTTTTAAACGATCGCGCAAACTTGCATATCCAATACTTATAACGCACCAATACATGTTGATTGTTTAATTTATTGAAGGATATGAATTAAGTCACTTGCCTGCAACAAATGCTGCAGCTTGCTCGCCTATCTCGGGGAAAAACTCTTCAATTGTTGGCTTAAATTCAGAGTGGATGCGATCAACCTGCTCTGGCGTTAAATGCTCCACCCACCCCCCTGCTTTACCGGATGCAAAAAACCTTTTCATACCTGCTGGCTTCTCTTTAAACCCTTGTTTTTCCTCTTGTTCTTGCAAAGTTTTGAACGAAGTTTCTTTCAATGTTTTTTGCAAGCGAGTATATTCGGCGGGCACCTGTAAAAATTTCAACATCGCCTTATATGCAACTTTAGGGTTATCGACCATGTCTTCATATCGCATTAAATGCCTAGGCAAACCTGGCGCTTTGGTCCAACTTTGAACATGGTCATCCCATCTGCCAAGAGCTTCTAAAATACCGTTATCAGTTGATGTAATGCTCATTGGATCACACAATCGATCAATCACTTCATCATGTGGAACATTCAAATGCCGTGCAAAAGAAACCGCTACATCAAATGGGTTTCTGATGATACAAATTGCAGCCGCAGTTACCTCTGGAGCAATCAAATGGTATCCTTCAATATTCGCAATCTTCGAATGCGTTTTTACAAAACGATTTCCACCAGTAGATTGATTGATCAACTTCAGCACTTTTGACCTCATGATGATCCAATCATCAATTCCGGTACCAGTATATTCACCACCTGCAGCTTTATTGAACCAATCCTTACGCACATCAGACGTGGTTATCGACGATAACTCATTAATGCTTAATTCTTTTCCCGTTGGTTGGAAATAATTACCCAAAAAAGAGCGAACCCATGTATTGCCAGATTTAGGATACGATCCAATCCAAATAATATTACGTTGTTGCATCAGATTTCGTATCCATATTTTTTCATCACACGACCGTGGTCTCGTAGGACTCGGTCGATCTGATCTTGGTTCAGCTCTTGCTTCCATTGACCCGATGTACCAGATCGAAAGAAACGCTCTTGGGTATCAGATTTTTCTACAAAACTCGCTTTATCTTCTTGCTTCTGAAGCTCTTTGAATTCAGAAAACTTCACAGATCTTTCTAACCGTTCTTGATCTACTGGTAAGCCAATATGTTCAATTACTTTTGAAAATGCTGTGATTGGATCACCCAGCATATCTTCATATCGCAGTGTAAGAACCGGAAATTTGCGCGCCTTTGTCCAACCAACAACGTGATTTGACCACGTTCCTATAAACTGAAACGCAGATTCCCCGCCCCCTTGTAAGGTATTGCTTTTACGCGCAATTCCCTCGATCGCAGCATCAATGGTCATATCATAATGGTTTGCATAAGACAGGATCATATCTAAAGGGTTGCGCATGATATAAATTGCAGATCGGGTGAACTCTGGCGGAATCAGACGGTTACCAAAAGCTGTGCCATTTTCATTATGAGTTTTCACCAAATTCACATCAGCCTTGTTATTTACAATACCTTGCAAAACAGCAGGCCTTACTTTCGCACATAATTGAGGATTAGTAGGATCAAATTGTGTCTTCATGACCATTTGATAAGCCTTAGAATTTGAATCCCCAATCCCAATCCTATGAACCTCGTTGATTGGCACAGCTTTATCCGAATTTATAATATAATTGGCTAAAAACACCCTCAGCCAAGTGTTTCCAGATTTAGGATAAGATGCCAGCCATACGATAGATTTCATTAGCGAGAGACTCTTTCAATTGAACGCAGCCTATACATAGAAAAAAGGGGCAGCCTAGGCCACCCCTTTTCCATTATTAAGGTAAGTAACTTAACTTAGAAGCTGAACTGAGCAGCTACACCAAGTACAGTACCTTCAACGTCGTCAGCTGGGTTGCCAGCTTCTTCGAATTGTGTGTTTGCTACGAATGCAGATACAGCAAAGTTTGAGTTAACTTTGTATTTTGCAGCCAAAACGATTGTGTCTAGAGACTCACGATTAACACCGTCATCTGCAGTTGCAGCAACGTTATCCAAACCTTCATTGTCACGGTTTTCACCAGCGAAGTATGTCAATGAGTAGCTCATTGGGCCATTTGCGTAGCCGATACCCACGTCATATGAAGAACCATCGCCAAGTCCGCCAGCTGTACCATCTTGCTCAGCGTATGAACCGCCGATTGAGAAACCACCGAAACCTAGTTTAAGACCTGCGCCCCAAACTTCTGGATCAGGTGCGCCAGCGATTGCTGATGCTGTGCCGTAACGAGCAGATGCATTGATGTCTACGCCACCAAAAGAACCGCCGTAGTTAGCTGCGATATCAACAAAGTCAGTTGTTACTGCATTATTGTCTACAGCACCGTTACCTTGGCCTGCGTCACGTGCGTATGAGACACCCAATTGTAAGCCACCAAAACGTGGTGAGAAGTATGTGATACGGTTTGCATCGTTGTTACCAGCGTTTTCGATGTATGTTGCACCCAATGTGCCACGGAATACGTTAGCACCAACAGTTGCACCTGAGTAAGGTACGAATGCTGTCAATGAGCTTGATTGTGCGAAAATAGGTGAAACGTCTGGCGCAGCTACAGTCATTTTGTAACCAGCAGAGTTTTCAGAACCGATCAACACTTGGCCGAAGTCACCTTGAATGTATACGTATGACTCATCAATGTCATCAGTTGCAGCACCAGCAGTATTACCGCCACCTGAGCCTGCTTCCAATTGGATTTCTGCGCCAAATTTGATGCCGTTGTCCAATGTGATAGATGGTTTAAAGATGATTTCTGCGTTTGACAAAACATCGATACCATCGAAATCTGTACCAGCAAAGTTAGTACCTGTGTCAACAGAAGTGATTGCAACTGTTGTGTTGTAGAAACCGCCAACTTTTACGTCAACTGCGTGGCCATCAGCATATGCTGCGCCAGCTGTCAAAGCTAGGGCTGTTGTTGTAAGTAATGTGTTCTTCATTATCCCAATCCTTTATGATCGTGTTGCTAAATATTAGCATATTCAGTTTTCCAACATATCAGTAAACAGTGTTTGCTTAGCCTCAAGTCAGAGTAAGTAGTCTTAAACATCACCCCTCAGGGTTTTGCCTGTGCACATAAAAACACATAATATCGTTTCACAAACAAGTCGCACGAACAGTTTACTGGTAATTGAATGGTAAATAGTTACATCCATGCAACAGAAATACCGCTAGCAGTGCTAATAGAGTGTAATTTTATATGCAAGCCTGCCTTTAAAACACAGCAATTTACGACTCACAGTTTTGAAAAAATAGGAAAAGTAGCCTTATTTTTATGGGAAATGAGCTGTTTTTACAGCCCTCGGCATAAAAAACTGAGACTTAAATTTGAGCAAAGCATCAAATCCTCAAATACGAATCTAGACTCTCCAAACACTCACAAGATTCTCACAAGAATATTAGATATTGAGAGGGATGATTCAATATTTGGCCAATTTACCACACAAAGGGTTGGTATCGGCAACGAACATACAAAATGTTAAAAAACATACATAGAATATACATGAACTTGTATACATATGCGATTGCAAGCTCGCTATATGTCCGCTAGCCTAACTTTATGTTTACTATAGAACACGAATTTGACGCTACTGTCGTAACATTGATTGATGAGGGCCAAGCGCCTTTAAAAGAAGATGTTACGATTAACGTATTTGCTTCACAGGTTAATATAGAACAGCTAGATCCAAGAACCGATCAAGTTCAAAAGATCACGCTTTCGATGTCTCAAATAAGGGATTTGGAAGCCGCATTAGATTTACCTGAAGGTAGCTATCAGATAAAGTCAGCAACAACTTGATCCGCTTTAGATAACTTTAGGCAAAGCGATAATCACCCAAATTACACCTGTGGTGACAGCAGTTAGGGCAACCGCTGCACATCCAGCGTCTTTTGCTTTCTTGGATAATGGATGAATATCACTTGAAACACGGTCAATTGCGGCCTCAATTCCAGTGTTGAACAGTTCTGCAACCAAAACCAGCAATCCAAACCCTATAATCAGTGCCTGCTCGACTGCTGTCATATCAATCGCAAATGTAAGTGAGGCTGAGACAATATTAGCAATACACCATTGTGGAAAGCTAGCTTCTTCTTTCCATGTGATTTTCAAACCGTCCCAAGTATTCACAGCTCTCGCAACAATACGTGCCGCTTCTCTCTTAATGTACCCCATTGCGCCCCTCTTCTTTTATCACGGCACCTTATATGATGCATTTCTATCATTTATAAGCTTTAGCTTATTTTTTGGAACATCAAACTTTTATTTCATCTGTAGATAGAACAGAGCAGTTCATAGAAACTTTAACTCTTTAGAATGTCTAGATCCTGGTACAGTTCTAAGGCTTCTGGGTTTGCCATTGCTTCTGTATTCTTAACAACACGTCCATGAACAACATCACGCACGGCCAGTTCAGTAATTTTGCCTGATTTGGTGCGTGGAATATCCGCAACAGCCACAATTTTCGCAGGCACATGCCGGGGTGTAGCATTCTGACGAATTTCTGATTTAATGCGTTTTATCAGGCCATCGGTCAGTTCAACACCTTCACGTAGGCGCACAAAGAGTACGACGCGCACGTCATTGTCCCACTGTTGGCCAATCACCAAGCCTTCCAACACTTCTTCTATACGCTCTACTTGGCGATAAATCTCTGCAGTGCCTATACGTACGCCACCTGGGTTTAAAACGGCATCAGACCGACCAAAGAAAGTCATGCCTTTTTGGTCGGTTAGCTCAACCCAATCACCATGATGCCAGATATTGTCGAACTTCTCAAAATATGCGGCACTATATTTAGCTCTGTTTTCGTCCTTCCAAAATCCAATAGGCATTGAAGGATGTGCCGACGCACAGACAAGCTCACCAGGCTCACCATTAGTTGCTTGACCGTTTTCATCAAATACCTGAACATTCATTGCCAAATGGCGCTTCTGACATTGCCCACGGTAGACAGGACTGATTGGGCTTCCACCAACAAAACACGCCATAATATCTGTGCCACCTGCAATTGATGACAAACAAACATCAGATTTCCATCCATTATAAATATAATCAAACCCTTCTGGCGCTAATGGTGATCCTGTCGACATAATCGTACGCAAAGCAGATAAATCATGTGTTGCAATAGGTTTAACATCCGATTTGGCACAGGCGTCTATGTATTTCGCAGAAGTGCCAAAATGTGTAACTTTTTCATTGGCTGCAATATCTGCGAGCCGGTTTCCATTTGGATAGAAAGGAGAACCATCAAAAAGGATTAGAGTCGCGCCAGAGGCCAAACCGCTAACCAACCAATTCCACATCATCCATCCACACGTTGTAAAATAGAAAAAACGATCATTCGGTTTTATATCACATTGCATCTGATGTTCTTTAAGATGCTGTATAAGCGAACCTCCGACAGAATGCACAATACACTTTGGCAACCCTGTGGTCCCTGATGAAAATAGGATGAATAAAGGTGCCGCAAAATTCACACGAGTGTATTCAATATCTCTTACAGCATATGCATCTAATACATCTTTCAGATGCACACCTTTACCAGCCAAATCAGAAATATCAGCACGTTCCTCTACATAAGGAATAACGATTACATCCTTAATTGAAGGAATTGCGTCCGCCAATTGGCCAGCGACCTCTAAACAAGAATGTGTTTTACCGTTGTAGTGATACGCATCCGCTGTGAATAAAATTTTTGGTTCAATTTGCCCAAAACGGTCTTTCACGCCATTTAGACCAAAATCTGGGGAACATGATGACCATACGGCCCCTAAACTTGTTACGGCCAACATAGCTACAACCGCCTCTGGTAAATTTGGCAAAAAACCTGCAACACGGTCTCCAGCTTTGATACCTTTATCCGTTAATGCCTGCTGTAGCTTTGAAACAGTATCGCTTAAGTCCACCCAAGACCACTCTTTGCGGGTCCCATCTTCACCATGAAAAATAATCGCAGGACCATCACCCGCCTTTGAAAGCAGGTTTTCCGCAAAATTCAATTCCGCATTTGGAAAAAACTGCGTATCAATTAATGTATCAGTATCACCTAAAATTGGAGCACCTTTTTCACCAACAACGCCGCAAAAATCCCACAAAGCATCCCAAAAATCTTCTGGGGATTTAACAGACCAATCCCAAATCTGGTCATAATCCAATGCTTCAACACCAGATGTTTGTGAGGTTTGCAGGTGAAATTGTGCCAATAAGCTTGCGTTCATACGTTCAGCTGAAGGTGCCCATAAAGGTTGCAAAGTATCTGACATTTGATTCCCCATCGATTTGCTCGGGCAATCTGTTCAAGTTTTGGGCATTTTACCAGCCCGTATTATTACTATTGCTTAGTTTTTTGGACTCAAATCAAAAACACACCCATCTGTTGCATACTTAGGAGGTGTTTTACACAACGCTTTGGCAACCTTCCATGCAGCGACTACTTTAGGGACATATCCGCGTGTTTCAGCAAAAGGAGGCACGCCTTTATGCTTCTTTACTGCGTTCTCGCCTGCATTATAACCCGCAAGAGCTAGAATTGGATCACTCTGAAATTCTTTTAATAGCCAATCTAAATATGCTGCGCCGCCAGAAATATTCTGTTTTGGGTCCGTGCTGTCATTAACATTAAATCTTTTTGCAGTTTCTGGAATCAGCTGCATAAGCCCAACTGCACCAGCTGAACTCACTACATCAACACGCCCGGCAGATTCCACACCTATTACAGCCAACACAAACGCAGGTGATATTTTCTTGTCTAATGTCGCAACCATAATTTGCGGGCCATAGCTTTTAACTAATTTGCGCATACTTTCTAAACTTGGCGCAATATTCCCAGATTTTTGTGGTGTCTGTGATAGCTTCTCTTCTGCATCGATAAGGCGAGCTAAAGATGCGTTCGATATATCGTGATCAAATCCTGACCAAAACCATTCATATTGACCAACAGGTTTTATGGCGGTTTTAGTGCCGTCAATGATTGGTACAGTTTTTTGAGGTTCGGGCTTATCCTTATGATAATACGATTCATCTGGCTTGATTTGAATATTAATCCGAGATCCTAATGGCCGCTTTTCCACCTTGATCCGTTTAAAAACTGATTCATCGCCCGCATATATTGATGTGGAAGCGGCTATAGTACCCATAAAAACGGTGCACAAACCCACAAAGACCAACCTTGATCGCCAAATACCCATAAAATTGCCTGCTCTTTTTTTTGATCCTTATACGATATTTTGTAAAAACTGCGCAAATGTGGTCATATTTACGCAGAGACTGTGACATTACAGACATATTTCAGATTTTAGATTTGGCATTCACACAAAAAGTGAAAAAAATAAAAACACCTAAGCTATTGATAAAAAATGATTTTAAATAAAAAATTATACTTTTTAACTATTTTTTTTAGTTTTTTATATACCAGCCAAACTGTTGCCGTATTTAAAGTGCCTATTAGGTCTCGAAAGCAACGGGGCAACATACCCCAAAATAACAAACAAGCTTTCTTTACAACTTAGAGACCTTGGAGGGTACACAAATGAAAAAGTTTTTAAATGATGAGTCTGGCGCTGTAACAGTTGATTTCGTAGTTCTAACAGCTGGTGCTGTTTTGATCGCTGCAACAGTTGGTTCAGCTTTGGCAACTAAAGTTAACACAGCAGTTACTGCAATCTCACTTTAATAGTTGAGTAAAAATTACGCAGGCTTTTATTCTTAAAGGCCTGTCGTAACTATAAGATATAAACATAGTCATCAATGACTAATAAGAGACCCTGGAGGACACACAAATGAAAAAGTTTTTAAATGATGAGTCTGGTGCTGTAACAGTTGACTTCGTAGTTCTAACAGCTGGTGCTGTTTTGATCGCTGCAACAGTTGGTTCAGCTTTGGCAACTAAAGTTAACACAGCAATCACAGCAATTTCACTTTAATAGAATAGCAAAGTGAAATAATTACAGTGCCTTATCCTTAAGGAACTGTAAAATAAGATTTCAAAGATAGCCATACGTGGCTATCTTTTGCGCTCAAAAAAAATAAAAATAAGAGCAAAAATATAGCAGTTTTATGAGGTAACTATGCGCATCGTGTTTGCATTGGTATTGATCTTAGGTGTCGCTTTAGCGGGTGGTGCAGTTTACTTTGCAGGAAAGCAATTTACTGCAAATGCTTCGCACATTGCAGAATTGAAAAAGCGTGTAGCAAACAACGTTGAATTAATCGACGTATATGTAGCAGCAGAAAACCTATCATACGGTAAAGTTTTAACAAAAGAAGACGTAAAAATTATCGAATGGCCTGCAAATAGCATCCCTGAGACTGCATTTTCAAAAGCCGAAGACCTTTTTGGCTTAGATGGCGAAACTGATTTTAGAACAGTTGTCCGCGCGGTCGATGCTGGCGAAATACTCTTATCAACAAAAGTCACTGGTCTTGGTGAAGATGCAAGTGTTGCATCTAGTCTTTCTGATGGCATGCGTGCTTTTACATTGCGTGTTGATGTGGCATCTGGTGTATCAGGCTTCTTACGCCCTGGCGACAAAATCGATATCTATTGGACAGGTCGTGTGGGCGAATCTACGGTTACTCGATTAATCATGGATGAGATTGCTTTGATCGCGATTGACCAAAGCGCAAGCTCACAAACACAAGCACCGACAGTTGCAAAAACAGTAACAGTTGCAGTGTCTCCTCATACGGTAGCTGCTCTGGCACAAGCACAGTCTACGGGTAATTTATTGCTATCTTTACGCGGTGTTAATGATGAGACAAACTCTGAAAACATTGAAGTTACTCAAAATGACCTGCTTGGTCGCGTAGAAGCTCAGGCCGTAGTAAAAGAAGTCGAAAAAGTATGTACAATTAAGACACGAAAAGGCGCAGAAGTTATACAAGTGCCAATTCCTTGCTCGGATTGATAACGTAATTATTACTTCAATAAGAGCGCTGAGTGCGCTCTTTTTCGTTTCTAAAGACAATTTAAGTTCTTAAATTTCATACATTTAAGCTTGTGTTGCTAGTTATCCACACTAAGCAAACCTAATAAATCATTGATTCTTGCAATAAAAACACAATTGGCCCATGATGAATGTAATAATAATAATAAACGAAAACAGTGGTCAGAGAGGCAGGATCACATGAAATTAGTGAAAACACTATGCACAGTCGTGGCTGGGGCACTTTTTAGTGCGTCCCTTCCGGCAACCATGTCATATGCGCAAAATACATTACGAATTATGAGAGGTACTACAACGAGTGCTATCTCCGTTCAGCTTAACCAAGCAATTGTTATGGAGTCAGAGCAATCCTTCGCAGAACTCTCCGTGGCAAACCCAAGTATTGCAGACATTGCGACATTATCAGATAAAACAATTTACGTATTGGGTAAGTCGCCAGGTAAAACAGTTATGACACTGTTGGGCGCGGACGGTAAATTGATAACCAACGTAAATGTACGCGTAACCCCTGATCTTTCTGAGTTTAAACAACTTTTAAAAGAGATTATGCCAAAAGAGAACATTCAAGTGCGATCGGCAAATGATGGTATTGTTCTAAGCGGCACAGTATCAGGGCCATCAAAGATTGCATTGGCGCTTGATCTTGCTCAACGCTACGCACCTGAAAGAGTGACCAACTTAATAACAGTCGGCGGCTCACAGCAAGTATTGCTTAAAGTAAGGTTTGCAGAAATGCAGCGAAGCGTGGCTAAAACGCTAAGCTCATCAATCGGAATTAGTACAAGCTCTGGCGGTAAATTAAATGGCGGCCTTAGTGTGGGTAATGCAATAGCTGGTAGTGCTGTTGCAAATGGCAATGGAGGAACAGGTTTAAACAACCCTGCAGCATCATTATTAGATGGTCGCAATGGTGCCGTAGGGCTTGGATTTACATCTGGTGTTCTGGCAATCAATTTGCTTTTAGAGGCGTTAGAAAGCAAAGGTTTAATACGTACACTCGCAGAACCAAACCTTGTTGCCTTATCTGGTACAGAAGCAAATTTCTTAGGTGGCGGTGAATTCCCTATTCCAGTTTCGCAGGCCAATAATGTTACCACAGTGGAATTTAAACCATTCGGCATTGAGATGAAATTCATCCCAACAGTACTAAGCGGTGATCTGATTAATCTCGTTATGACAACAGCTGTAAGTGCTATTGATACAACAAACTCTCTTGTACTAGATGGCTTAACCATTCCAGCGTTTACACGCCGGGAAGCATCAACATCAATCGAGATGCGTGATGGGGAAAGCATTTCAATTGCAGGCTTATTACAGGAAGACTTCCGTGATTTATCAGGGCAAGTTCCATGGCTAGGTGACGTTCCAGTATTAGGCGCTTTGTTTAGAAGTGCCGAATATGAACGCAACCAAACAGAGCTGGTTATCATTGTAACAGCGCACCTCGTTTCGCCGGTTGATGGTGATGTGCTTGCACTACCTACAGATCGCGTCAAACTACCAAGCGATAATGATTTATTCTTATTTGGGCACATTGAAGGTAGCGGCAAAACACGTAAAGGTGGCACTGTAGCATCGCAAGACTTTAGCGGTTCTTATGGCTATGTGATGGAGTAAGATGATGAAACACTCAAAACTAATCTTATCTACTTGTTGTGTCATTGCATTATCAGCATGCAAAAATAAAGATGCAAACTGGTTCTCGAATAATGAAGTTGGTCCACAAGTTTTCGGTGCTCCATTTGGTACAGCAAATGCAAATAACATTGCTGTTCATACTGGAAACCTAACAAGTGATATGCTTGCAGATCTTACGCGTAAATTTGCAAGTGAAGCGCCCGCAACATTAAACTTTGAGTTTAATTCGTCCCGTCTAGATCAACAGGCAAAAGAAATACTAAAACGTCAAGCAGCATGGATAAAGAAACATCAACTTATTACGTTTAAAGTTTATGGTCATACGGATAAAGTTGGCAGCCCAGGGTATAATAAAAATCTTGGCAAGAGACGCGCTCAAGCTGCCGTTAACTACTTGATATCATTAGGCGTAAGTCGACATAAAATAAGAGGCGTAGCTTCATTTGGTGAGACACAGCCACTTGTATTAACAGAAGATCGCAACCGCGAAAACCGCAGAACAGTAACAGAAGTCGCCGGTTTTGGAAGCTTCAAAAAAGGCGGGGGGCTTAGCGGACAATACGCATTACAGATTTACAACCGATACATAACGCTTGAAAATCTTGAAATTATTAGAGACCAAGGCGATGGTATTATTGCGGCACAGAATAAAAGCCAAAATTAAAGCTCTCATTCGCACTGCAATCAGAACAAACTAGTAGACATGGCCCATTTAAATTTAAGTGGGCCATTTTTATTACAAATAAAACGCAAATATGCAGTTTCCCCCCTAAAAATGCCACATTTCCCACCTAGAGAATACTGGAGGAAATTTGTTTTTCATGACGAAAACGTTGGAGAAACAGAAGAATGGGCAAAAAAATGACTGAAGCATCAGAAACAAGCGATACGGATATAATTGAAGCATGTGCAATAGCGCGTGATTTAGAGCAATTTGATCTACTTATTGAAGATCTCGAAGAAAAACTCGGTGCAAACTGGGGTGGCTTAGATTTTAATAACGCCGAAGACATTTTACGTAGTTCCCACGCTGACACAATAAAGTTCGTTACTATTGCCTTAGATAAGACAGATGAAGATGATCTTACATTTGTAGCGAATATCGTTGGTGCCGCTAAAGATCGTGGCATAAAAGTTATTCTTGTTACCCATGATTTAACGCCAATTTCATTGCATCAACTTATGCGTTTAGGTGCTGATGATTTTGTCCCCTACCCGCTTCCAGAAAATGCTTTAGATGAAGCTGTAGAGCGCGTTTTGAGTGAAAAGCCCGAGAATGTCATAATCAAAGAAGTTTTCATTCAAGCTGAAGGCTCAAATACCAAAGAAGCTGAGCCTGAAACACAAGGTATCCTATTACCAGTTTACGGTATGTCTGGTGGCGTAGGTGCTACTACATTTTCCACAAACTTAGCTTGGGAAATACAGTCGCTTCTAACCGCGCAAAACAAGTCTGTATGCATTTTGGATTTTGACTTTCAGTTTGGATCTGTTGCAACTTACTTGGATGTTCCAAAATCAGAAGCTGCTTTTGAATTGTTAACAGAAGTGACAAATGCGGATGCGGTTTCGTTCAAGCAAATTATCTCAAAATACAACGAAAAGCTTGCGGTATTACCATCACCACAAGACGCTGTACCTCTAGATTTTATAAGTCCTGAAGATGTCAAATATCTCATCGATCTTGCCCGCTCTTGCTATGATGTGGTCATTATTGATTTGCCGCGCACTCTCGTAAGCTGGTCAGAAGTTGTTCTAAATGAATGCGAGCTTTTCCTAGCAGTTGTTGGCTTAGATATGCGATCCGCACAAAGTATTCAGAGATTCATTCGCGCTTTAAAATCAGAAGATTTACCTTTTGAAAAGGTTCAATTCATTTTGAATAAGGCGCCTAAAATGACTGATTTGAGTGGCAAATCTCGTGTTAAACGTATGGCAGAGTCACTAGATATAGATTTTCGTTGGCAGTTATCAGATGGCGGCAAGCATGTTCCTGCATCGGGTGATCATGGCACTTCAATTGGAGAGATGGTTGCTAAAAACCCATTGAGAAAAGATATCGTGAAAATTGCAGAGACTTTTGCTGACCTATGCCAAGATCATGATCTTGCTGAAGCCGCTGAGTAAGTCATATGTTCAAACGTTATAGCAAAACAAGCTCAACTCAGGCACCTAATGATGCAAAGCTAACAGAAGTAGGAGCTTCGACTCCTGCGACGACAGAGAATGCTGTCAAAGTTGAAAAACCAGCGTTGGCTATACCAAAAAAAGCTCCTGCGCCAACGGCAACTGCAGAGTTAAGCAAAGACGAAAAACGTAGAGCACGCCTAATTGATATTCGCATGCAAATGCACAAAAGATTACTCGAAACCTTGAACCTTGCAGCTATCGATAAAGCTTCAGAAGCTGACTTACGTCGTGAAATTTCCGCTGTCACACAAGATGGCCTTCAAGAAATGGGCATCGTTTTAAATAAAGCTGAGCGTGATGAACTTGTTCAAGAACTAGTAGACGAAGTAACAGGCCTTGGCCCTCTAGAGCCTCTCCTAAGGGATGAGGATGTCAATGATATATTGATCAACGGCCATAAGCAGGTATTTGTCGAGCGGGCTGGTATCTTGTCATTGTCTGACATTCGGTTTGCAGACGAAAAACACCTTCTTCGGGTGATTGATAAAATCGTATCCGCAGTTGGGCGTCGTGTAGATGAAAGTAACCCTTATGTGGATGCACGTTTGAAAGATGGATCTCGTTTTAACGCTATGGTCCCTCCTGTAGCTGTTGATGGTGCTCTTGTTTCCATTCGTAAATTTAAAAAAGAAAAGCTTAGCATTGATAAGCTTGTAAATTTTGATGCTTTTACAGAAGAAATGGCTGCCTATCTTCAGGCAGCAGTTGCTACGCGACTGAATATTATCGTTTCAGGTGGTACTGGCTCAGGTAAAACGACGACTTTGAATGCATTATCAAGCTTTATTGATAATAATGAACGTATTGCTACGATTGAAGACACTGCGGAACTACAGCTGCAACAAACACACTTGGCACGTATGGAAAGTCGCCCAGCAAACGTAGAAGGTACTGGCGCAGTTACCCAAGAAGACTGTCTGCGTAACGCATTACGTATGCGTCCAGATCGCATTATCGTTGGTGAAACGCGCGGTAATGAGGTGATCGATATGCTTCAAGCTATGAATACAGGCCACGATGGCTCTATGACAACAATTCACGCCAATAATGCCCGTGACGCCGTGGCGCGTTTAGAAAATATGATCGCAATGACAGGTGTGGAATTACCGATATCTGCATCACGCGCACAAATCGCATCAGCGGTTAACTTAATTGTACAGGTTAAGCGTCTGCAAGACGGTTCTCGTCGTATGACATCAATTACTGAAATTGTTGGCATGGAAGGTGAGATTATCTCTATGCAAGAGATCTTCAAGTATGAGATCTATGGCACTTTGGATAACGGCAAAATTGATGGTGCCTTTACACCAACTGGTATGCGTTCCAGCTATTCAGACCGTTTCAAACAATGGGGTTACGACTTGCCTACAAGTATTTATACGAAAAAAGCGGCTCAATAGGGGATGAAATAATGTCAGTTGCAGCAGTACTTTTAATACTTTTTGTTGGCGTTATCATGGTCATCGAAGGCCTATACTTGACCGTTTTCGGGAAGAGTATCAAACTTAATTCCCGAGTGAACAGACGCCTTGCCCTTTTAGAGCAAGGTAAAGATCACGAAGAAGTATTAAACACATTGCGCAAAGAACGCGAGCAACATAACCGCTCAAAGCGCGTTCCGGTTTTTTCAATTCTTGCAACAAAAGCAGCCCAAGCAAACATCGCTTTTTCTCCAAAAGCACTAGTGTCAATTATGGTAGCATTATCCATAGCAGGTTTTGTTGTGCTTAATATTTTCACGGAAATCCCGATTTTAGCAACATTAGCGATAGCAATCGCTATTGGGTGCGGAGGGGTTTATGTTTGGTTGAATAAAAAAGCTAAGTCACGATTGGCGTTATTCGAAGAACAGTTACCTGATGCTATCGAATTGATTGTACGTTCATTACGTGTCGGCCACCCCTTCTCAAGCGCAATCAATACAGTTGCGCAAGAAATGCCAGATCCAATTGGAACAGAATTTGGTGTCATAGCAGACGAAGCAACATATGGACGTGATTTAACCGTTGCATTGGAAGAACTTGCAGGTCGCATTGATTTACAAGACTTACGCTTTTTGTGCGTAGCAGTTGGCATTCAAGCCCAGTCCGGTGGTAACCTTGCGGAAGTTTTAGGTGGTTTAGGCCAGGTTATTCGCTCAAGGTTTAGATTATTTAGACGCGTAAAAGCGATTACATCTGAAGCAAAATTTTCTGGTTATTTCTTGTCAGCTTTTCCACTTTTAGCGCTTGCAGCAATTCTTATGATTAGACCGAATTATTACGATGAAGTGCAGCAGACACCGGCCTTTCTTCCTGCTGCAATTATTGTAGGAGCCATGATGGCATTGAACGTCTTCATTATGAAGAGCATGGTAAATATTAAGGTGTAAAAATGATAAACGGAATAATGAACACCTTAACAAACTTACTTGGGCCTTCTGGCCCAGTCATCGCTTTGGGCGTATTTGGTATTTTCCTGGTTACTTTGACGCTTCCATTTATTCTAGTAAAGCCAAAGGACCCGTTTGATCGCATTAAAAACACCCCTAATAATTTTGAGAAGCGGCCTGCTAAGGCAAGCACATCTCTTAACCTTAGACAAAATAAAAATGGCCCAAATTTAGATAAATTTGCATCATTCCTTGAACCTCAAGACCAAGAAGCATTATCAAAGAGTAGGCTTAATTTGATGCGCGCTGGTTATCGATCAAGAGACGCAGTGCGTACATTTCACTTTGCCCAATTTGCACTATTATCCATTGGCCTTGTACTTGGCTTGATCTATGCATTTATAATCTCTGGTAACACTGAATTAATCCCGATTATCCAAGCCGTAGCCGTGCCAGTTATAGCGGGTTACTTTGCGCCAATCATGTGGATTAAGCGCAGGGCCAGTCAGCGTTTAAGTGAATTAGAACGCGGCTTTCCAGATAGTTTAGACTTAATGCTTGTTTGTATTGAGGCTGGTCAATCATTGGACCAAAGCATTAACAGAGTTGGAATGGAACTAAACCATTCTTATCCAAGCCTATCAGAAGAATACATCATTGTTTCGAACGAGATGCGTGCGGGTAAAGACAAGCCAAGTGTCTTAAAAGATTTTGCAGAACGCTCTGGCGTTGATGACATCAAGTCGTTTGTGACTGTTTTGGTTCAATCAGCAACATTTGGTACATCCATTGGCGATAGTTTACGTGTTTATGCTGCCGAGATGCGCGACAAACGAATTATGAGTGCCGAAGAAAAAGCAAATAAATTACCTACTAAAATGACATTAAGTACAATGATGTTTACTATTCCACCACTGCTTATCATGTTGGTAGGACCTTCAGTTTACCAAATCATGCAAAACTTTGGTTGATACAAATCGGGTAATTCTATGTGTTGTTCTCACAAAATGAAAACTCTCAAAATGACGAGCTTACTTTTATTTTTGTGCGCCTCATGTACGCAGGACAATTCAAATACACTTAACGTTTCAGAAAAGCATAACAACACTAATATTGATGCGGCAAGAATTGATGAAGCCGTAGATGGGTTGATTGTTGGGCATAGATTAATGGCAGCGGGTGAATACGAGCTTGCTTTAAAAGCTTATATTCGTGCGGCAAATACCAAAGGTTTAAATGCTGATGTGTTAAGTGCACTTGGATCCGCTAACTTGAAACTAGGGCGTTTAGGCCAAGCAAAAAAATTATTAAAAAAAGCTGTGGAAAAAGACGAAGAATTCGTCCCTGCATGGAATAATCTAGCTATAGTCTTATCGAGTGAAGGTAATTTACAAGAAGCAAGACGCGCTTTTCAACTCGCTTTTGGCTTAGATAACGGTGAATCTGAAGAAATTCGCAAAAACTTAACCAAAGTCATCGCAAAGATTGAAAAAACAAGCTATGATGCACCTAATAAAAATAATAATGAATTCGATTTGGTCCGCCGAGGTAACGGTAGATATCTGTTATTAAGAACAGCCAAAGACGAATAGAGCAGAGACAGGAAAACAGGCAATGCGGATTTCGCTATTACGTTTGGTATGTTTGGTAGGTACGGTTAGCTTAGCTGGGTGTGGTCCAGGAAGTAATCCATTCGCTGAAAAGAAAAACCCTGAAAAGAAAGTGATTAATGTCGTAGATGAGACTAACTTAAACGACATTATGCTTACTGTTGCTGACCCAAATGAAGCAGTAAGTTTCTTTCAGAACTCTCTCCAAAAAGCACCAGATAGAGTTGATTTCCAAAGAGGGTTAGCATCATCATTGGTGCGTTCTAAGCGTGCAACAGAAGCACTCCCTGTTTACAAGAAGCTCTTAACAAACGAAGCTGCAACCTCTCAAGATAGAATTGATTATGCAGATGCATTGATCAGGTCAAATGATTGGAAGACTGCAGAATTAGAATTGAATAAAGTTCCACCAACAGTAGAAACATTTAAACGTTATCGCTTAGAGGCTTTAATAGCGGATTCCAAAAAACAATGGAAAAAAGCAGATAGTTTTTATGAAACCGCTACTGGTCTCACGACACAACCTGCAAGTGTATTAAATAACTGGGGATACTCAAAGCTAACAAGAGGTTCTTACAAGGAAGCTGAAGCTTTATTCTTAGAAGCCATATCGTATGACCCTAAGTTGTTCACAGCAAAAAATAACTTAATCTTATCTCGTGGCTCTCAAGAAAATTATGCATTTCCACTCATTCAAGTCACTCAAATTGAGCGAGCACAGCTATTATATACACTTGGCTTAACAGCAGTAAAACAAGGCAAAAAATCCATTGGCCGCGGTTTAATAGAGGATGCTATTGAAACTCACCCACGCCACTTTGAAGCTGCAGTACGTAGCCTAGAAGCTCTCGGATAGGATAAGAAGATGCTAAATTTACCAGAGGTTCTCCTTTTCTTTCCAGCATTTTTCATTGGTATTTATGTATGCTGGACCGATATGAAGTTCATGCGCATCCCCAATAATGCATGTTTAGCTTTGTTGGGTAGTTTTTTAATTCTCGGTTTTCTGATTTTTGACTTACAAGAATATGGCATTCGTCTTGCGCAAGGTGCCGTTATACTCGCTCTTGGTTTTCTGGTAACCAGTTTGGGCCTCGTAGGTGGTGGCGACTCTAAATTTGCGGCAGTAATAGCACCATTCATTGCCTTATCGCATGCATTTCAATTTATCTTTATCGTGGCAATAATTTCTTTTATTTCCCTCGCCTTACACAAATTAATAGCTGTCACACCGGTATTAAGACAACACACTGAAAAGTGGGCTTCTTGGGACCCAGACGGAATGTTTCCTTTTGGAATTACGTTGGCTGGAAGCTTGATCGTTTATTTGTTTTTAGTGAATTTCTATTCCTAAAAAAGCCTAAATTCAGCCTTAGTTTCGCTTTCTATAAGCGTTTAAATTTGCACTACACAGTGTGATAAAAACAAAAAGAAAGCTGTAAATTATGAATATGCAGTCGCGCATAGCTCTTGAACCATTAGAGCCAACAAGTCTTGAGGAAACTGGATTATCTCCAGTATTGGCACGTGAGATTTTCCTTAAAACAATATTTCGCAAAAATTTAGAACTTGCGAGTGATATGGCGCGCGAGCTTTGTATTACCGTACCTGTAGTGAACGAACTGATTGCAATGTGCCGAGCACAGAATTTGATTGAAACTTTGGGTAATGGCGATGGTGGCGTTACAACTGAAATGCGTTACCAAATGACCGAAACAGGTAAAAATCGTACTTTGGACGCGCTTAGGCAATCAGAATATTTTGGACCGCTTCCAGTTCCTATGGCTGATTTCGAAACACAGGTGAAACGCCAAACAATTCGCAATGTAGGTATCACCAAAGCGAAACTTGAAGGTGCTATGTCTCATTTGATCATCCCTGATGGCTTGCTTGATCAAATTGGTCCAGCTGTTAACTCTGGGCGTTCAATTCTGATGTATGGTCCTCCAGGTAATGGTAAATCATCAATTTCAAACGGCATTCGTGACGCTATGGGTGATAAAGTTTATATTCCACGTGTTTTGGAATATGCTGGGCAGGTAATATCTGTTTACGATCCAATTATTCATACATCTGCTGATAATGAAGAAGATGAAACAAGCAGCTTACGCCGCATTGGTGGTACATATGATCGTCGTTATATTAAGTGTAATCGCCCAACTGTAATCACAGGTGGTGAATTAAGTCTCGACATGCTTGAGCTCAAGTACAACCCAAACTCAAAAACATACCAAGCGCCTTTGCAATTAAAAGCTGCTGGCGGCGTATTTATCGTGGATGACTTGGGGCGCCAAGCTGATAGCCCACAAGCCCTAATCAACCGCTGGATTGTTCCTATGGAGGGTGGCGAAGATATTCTTAGCCTTGCCTCTGGTGAGAAATTTACGGTTCCTTTTGATACATTGGTAATTTTCTCAACAAACTTCCATCCAAATAAAATTTTTGATGGCGCGGCTTTACGTCGAATTTATTTTAAAATTTTGATTGAGTCCCCAAATCGCGAAGACATGTTGCAAATTTATATGTTGGTGGCCAAAGCAAAACGTTTCAACTTGGATAAAGATGCATTAGTTTACCTGTTTGGTGCAAAGTATGATGAAGTCGATCATAAATACGCTGCCTATCAAGCACCTTTCTTAATCGATCAAATGATCTCTATTTGCGAATATCAAGGCTTGCCTCGTGTGATGTCGCGTGAGCTGATTGATCACGCATGGGCAAACATGTTCGTAGAAGATAGCAACGTCGAAAGATAAACTGCCATCCCCAAGGCACAAAAAACCTCCGCAAGAAATTGCAGAGGTTTTTTCTTTTAAATATAAAAATCTAAGCCGTTAAACCTTCTGGTTCATCCAAACCATTTGCACGACTACAAGCTGTTAAAGTATTCGCCAGCAAACATGCAATTGTCATTGGGCCCACGCCACCAGGGACAGGCGTAATCGCGCCAGCTTTTGCAGCAGCACTTTCAAAGTGAACATCGCCAACCAACTTCGATTTGCCTTCTTTTTCAGGATGCGGAATACGGTTGATGCCTACGTCAATAACCGTAGCACCTTCACCAATCCAATCACCTGTAATCATCTCAGGGCGACCTACAGCAGCAACTACAATATCTGCAGCGCGACAGATAGATTCAATGTCTTTTGTACGGCTATGTGCGATTGTGACTGTACAGCTGTCTTTCAGCAATAAGTTTGCCATAGGCTTACCAACAATATTCGAACGACCAACTACAACCGCGTTTAAGCCAGATAGACTGCCGTGGTGATCACGCAGCATCATCAAGCAACCAAGTGGTGTGCATGGCACCATAGAGCGCTGCCCCGTACCCAACAAACCAACATTAGAGATATGGAAACCATCAACATCCTTTTCAGGGATAATCGAATTTATCACTAACTCTTCGTTCAAATGTTCTGGCAATGGTAGCTGACATAAAATGCCATGTACGGACGGATCATTGTTTAATTGATCGATCAAAGCCAATAGGTCTACTTCTGATGTATCCGCATCTAAACGGTGTTCAAAGCTGTTCATGCCAACTTCAATCGTCGATTTGTGCTTGTTACGAACATAAACTTGGCTGGCAGGATCTTCACCCACCAAAACAACGGCCAAACCAGGTGTGATATCATGGTCATTTTTCAACCGTGTCACATGCTTAGCCACTTGTGCGCGCACATTTGCTGCAAACTCTTTACCGTCGATAATCTTTGCCGACATTAGTTTTCCTTTTCTCAAAAAAAGACACACCACCCAATCGTTGGATGGTGTGTATATTCATTTAGAATTTATGCAAGCTAATCAAGCTATTTTCTAGAACAAGCCTTCAATCTGACCGTCATCATTCAGCATGATTGCTTCAGCGCTTGGCACACGTGGCAGGCCAGGCATTGTCATAATCTCACCACAGATTGCTACGATGAAACCAGCACCTGCGGACAGACGGACTTCGCGCACTGGAAGTGAGTGACCTGTTGGCGCACCACGCAAGTTAGGATCTGTAGAGAAGCTGTATTGTGTTTTCGCCATACACACTGGCAAATTACCATATCCTTGCTCTTCCCACTGTTTCAATTGATCGCGAATTTTCTTGTCAGCAAGGACTTCGTCAGCACGGTAGATGCGTTTTGCAATTGTTTCGATTTTTTCAAACAATGGCATATCATCAGGATAGATAGGTGCAAAGCTTGCAATGTCCGCATCAGCGATCTCAGCAACTCGTTTTGCTAAGTCTTCAGAACCTTTAGAGCCGAATTCCCAGTGTTGGGATAGGATAGCTTCTGAGCCTTGTGTTTCTACGTAGTCTTTAACCGCTTGGATTTCAGCATCTGTGTCAGTCACGAAGTGGTTGATAGCGACAACAACTGGAACACCGAAACCTTTTAGGTTTTCAATGTGACGGCCAAGGTTTGCACAACCAGATTCAACTGCTGCTACATTTTCTGGGCCAAGATCAGCCTTTGCAACACCACCGTTCATTTTCATAGCACGTACAGTTGCCACACAAACCACTACGGATGGTGCAATACCTGCTTTACGGCATTTGATATTCATGAATTTTTCAGCACCAAGGTCAGCACCAAAACCAGCTTCAGTCACAACGTAGTCTGCTAATTTCAAAGCAGTCTTTGTTGCCACTACAGAATTACAACCGTGTGCGATGTTCGCAAATGGGCCACCATGTACAAATGCTGGGTTGTTTTCCAATGTTTGTACTAAATTTGGTTGCATTGCTTGTTGCAATAGAACAGTCATAGCGCCGTCTGCTTTAATATCGCGGCAGTAAATTGGTTCACGGTCACGTGTGTATGCAACAATGATGTCACCTAAGCGTTTCTTAAGATCGTCCAGATCGTTAGACAAACATAAGATAGCCATAACTTCTGAAGCAACAGTGATGTCGAAACCAGCTTGACGTGGAAAGCCGTTAGATACGCCACCCAATGATGTTACAACGTCACGCAATGCGCGGTCGTTCATATCTAGAACACGGCGCCATACAACACGACGTTGATCAATTTTCAGCGCGTTACCCCAATAAATGTGGTTGTCGATCATTGCAGACAAAAGGTTGTGTGCAGATGTGATTGCGTGGAAATCACCTGTGAAGTGTAGGTTCATGTCTTCCATTGGAACAACTTGAGCATAACCACCACCAGCAGCGCCACCCTTCATACCAAAACATGGTCCCAATGAAGCTTCGCGGATACAGATTGCAGCGTTTTTTCCAATGCGGTTTAAACCATCACCCAAACCAACGGTAGTTGTCGTCTTACCTTCACCAGCTGGTGTAGGGTTGATCGCAGTAACCAAAATTAGTTTACCATCTTCTTTGCCAGCTTGCGCTTTGATGAATTCAGCAGACACTTTAGCTTTATCATGACCAAATGGCAGCAAGTCATCAGTTGGGATACCAAGCTTTGCACCAATCTCTTGGATTGGTTTTTTGTTAGCTTCGCGAGCAATTTCAATATCAGTTTTATAGGACACGAGCGGATACCTTTGTATTTGCCCAATAGGGGCGTTTCTCTGGAGATCTTATCGCCTATGACTGCGACATTTCATCCCTTAGAAACCGACATTCTGCGTCCCTGAATCGTCTTTTAGGGTTTTAAAAGTTCACTATTGGAAACTTATGTTTACCAAAGGGGCGAAAAACATGAATTTTCAAAGAAACATAAGCGCAAAGAGAGAATGAAGCGTGAAAAACGACTCGTTTGTTAGAAAACGAAAAAAGCCTGCAAATTTGCAGGCTTTTCAATGATTTAGTTTTTTATTTAAGACGGTTCGGGTTCCATGTCCCCTGTTGGCTTAGCCTTTGGCTTTTTTGTTTTAGGAACCGCAGTTACACTTGGTGTTTCACCGGAATCAGATGGATCATCGTCTCCTCCAATTTTCTCGCCCTTCATAACTTTAACGATTTCATCACCAGTCAAAGTTTCATATTCCAAAAGGCCTTGTGCCAAACGCTCAAACTCTTTTTTCTTCTTCTTCAGAATGGTCATAGCTGTTTGGTAACCATCTTCGATCATACGTTTAACTTCATCCTCGATCAGCTCTTTTGTTTTTGCTGAAATAGAGAAACCACCAACGTTACCACCAGAATAACCCTCATGTGCTGCTTGATAATCTACATCACCCACAACATCTGACATACCCCAGCGCATTACCATAGCACGTGCTAACGAAGACGCTTGCTGAATATCACCTGATGGACCGTTCGATACGTTTTCTTCGCCCCATTTGATGATTTCCGCAGCTTTACCAGCCATCGTCATCGCAATGTTATGCTCACACTGCCGTTTATGCCAGTTAAGACGGTCCATTTCTGGAAGTGATACAACCATACCCAATGCCTGACCACGTGGAATAATTGTCGCCTTATAAACAGGATCACATTCTTCCAATGTTAGGCCAACCAAAGCATGGCCAGCTTCGTGATACGCTGTGTGTTCTTTCTGTTTCTCAGTCAGAACCATAGAGCGACGTTCTGAGCCCATCATCACTTTATCTTTAGCTGTTTCAAAATCTTCCATCATGACAAAGCGCTTGCCAGTGCGTGCGGCACCCAAAGCAGCTTCATTCACAAGGTTCGCAAGATCAGCACCAGAAAACCCAGGTGTACCGCGCGCAATGATGCGTAAATCAACATCGGGACCAAGTGGCGTTTTGCGAGCATGAACGTTCAAAATCTTTTCACGACCCTTAATGTCTGGGTTCGGGACTTGAACTTGACGATCAAAACGACCAGGGCGTTTCAAAGCCGGATCCAACACATCAGGACGGTTGGTAGCAGCCAAAAGGATCACGCCTTCGTTCGCTTCAAAGCCATCCATTTCAACCAACAATTGATTTAATGTTTGCTCACGCTCATCATTACCACCGCCGTGGCCCGCTCCGCGGTGACGACCCACAGCATCGATCTCATCGATGAAAACAATACATGGCGCATTCTTCTTCGCTTGCTCGAACATATCACGCACACGTGACGCACCAACGCCAACAAACATTTCAACAAAGTCAGAACCTGAGATTGTAAAGAACGGAACACCTGCTTCACCAGCAATAGCCCGTGCAAGCAATGTTTTACCAGTACCTGGAGGACCAATTAACAAAGCACCTTTTGGAATTTGACCGCCAAGGCGCGAGAATTTCTGTGGATCACGTAGGAATTCCACAATTTCCTCAAGCTCTTCTTTAGCTTCATCGATACCCGCAACATCGTCAAATGTTTTGCGGTCTTCATTTTGGTTCAACAAGCGTGCTTTGGATTTACCGAAGCCCATAGCCCCACCTTTACCGCCACCTTGCATGCGGTTCATAAAGAATATCCACACAGCGATCAGCAATAAGAATGGTAACCACAATGAAACAGTACTCATAAAGCCTGTCTGTTCTTGCGCTACAGCTTCAACTTCAATGTTAGCAGCCAACAATTGCTTTGTAATATCCAGTTCAACTGGTTTCACAGTACGGTATTGTTGGTCATCTGTTCCACGAATGTAAACTTTTTCACCATCTAGAACCACACGCTTAACGGATCCATTGTCCACGCGCTCCATAAACTGTGAAAAATTAATTGCTTTACCACTTTGCGATGCCGCATTGTTGTTAAAGATACTAAATAGTCCAATCACGAGTAAAAACAACGCGACCCAAATAATAAGATTTCTGGCGTTACCCAAGGGTTTTCTCCTGTTTATGTCGGCAATTGCCGACTCGCTTAGTGCGATGACTTATGAACATAATCCTCTTTTGAGGTTATTCAATGTGAAACAATGTCTTTATAGAAATGTTTAAGATCAGTTTTTAGTGAGATTACAACATTTCCTTCTAATCCAGCTAAAGATGCAGAGATTACGACATCATTATCCCAAACGGCAGGCGTTTGCATTAGAATATCTCGTAAAACACCTATTTCACGCCAATTTTCGATTTGTGGCAGCCCCTTTTCTCCTAATGGGCCAATAGTTACTTCATCGTTATTATCAGCAGAAACCTGCCATCGCCCATCGTATAACTCATTCTTAAGCTGCACAAAGTGCAAATTAGAGAGCTCGCGCATCACAATAAGATTGCGATCATTACTTATTTTCAAGAAACATCCCGCAAGCGTTTGCGAGCATCCATCTAATAGATTGCCATAGATAGATTTCAAAGCTTTAAAGCGAGGGCGATAAACTGCGCCAGAAACCCAACTCATAGAATAACTTAAAAGCCTATATTGAATATCCAAAGGTTCTTGCTGAAGGATATCCAAATCGACTTCAACAACACCATACTGATTTGGCTTGCAGCAGTGATGAGCCGCATTTTGCGTCATTTTTTCCAATGCCAACCGTGATGGCTGTAACCCTTCTGCCGTTTGGGCTAAACGTTCGACCGTCAAACCTAATTCTGCTAGCGCGGGGAGTGCTTTGCGAATTTTTACACGATCAAAAATATCATCATCATTTGAAGGATCATCGATCCAACCCTGTCCCAAATCGGTCAAGTAATCACGTAACGCTTGTCGCGTAACCTCTAACAATGGCCGTACCCAAACAGGGTTACTTCCACTTGCAGATCGAATACCAGATAATCCATCAACCCCAGAACCACGTGTTAGACGCATTAAAAACGTCTCAGCTTGATCATCTTGAGTATGGCCGAGCGCAATAACTGATACCTCGTGCTCGATAGCCCACTTTGTAAGAAGTTTTTTACGCGCATTTCGCGCAGCATTTTGTAGGTTACCATGGCCAGACCATTCTTGCCACTCAAGTATCGTATGTGGGACTCCTAGGGTTACGCATAAATCCGCAACGAAATTAGCCTCATTTGCAGCAGCATCCCTTAGATTATGATTAATTGTTGCAGCGTAAATTTTGCGGCCATTCGTCTTTGCCCACTTTGTCAACAAAAGTAACAATGCAGTTGAATCTCCACCTCCAGAGACAGCGACACCCAAAGCACCATTTGGCACCTTGCACATCACAGCATCTAGTTTTGTATATAATGCGGTCTGGTCCACCGGTCTTAGGAGCAGCTCAACGCTGTCATTTCAGCCTGCGCGTCGCCAACTTCAACTGCAGCAGGATAGCGGCGTTCAACTTCGCCTAATGTAGCACATGCATCTTGGGTTTGCCCAAGTTGCGCAAGACTAACACCTAAACGGTATAATGATTTAGGAGCAATTGCAGCGTCTGGAGTACCACTAAAACTTTCAAGGAAAGCACGTGCAGCATTACTCCAATCACCCTGCCCAGCCAAACCTTCAGCGCGCCAATAGTGGGCGTCACTTGTAAGAGGTCCATTTGGGTACGTCAGTAAAAATTGGTCGAATTCTGTAACTGCTTCTGCAAATTTACCAGCTTCTACAGCACTTTTTGCGCGATCAAAATCGCCCTGTTCCGAAGCAGTTAACTCAATACTATTGTCCTGTGTAATTGGCTGCGTAGGGGCAGTTAACTCTAAACCACCCAATGTTGATGTCTGGCCCAAAGCCGTAACATCACCGCCTTCAAGCTCTACCAAGCGGAACTCCAAATCACCAATACGGTTTGTTCCGTCCTGAACAATCTTTTCGATACGGAATTGCAAATTCTCAACAACACCCGTAATGCGACGTAATTCCTGCTCTAATGCATCAGTGCGCTGCAATAGTGAGCCCGAACTTGTAGCGGATGTATCTGATGCTGATGATGTTGATAGTTCTTGGTTTAAGCGTTGAATCTCAATATTTAGAAATGTCAGCTCTTGCCGAATATCGGCAAGAGTTTCTTCATTAGATTGAGCGTGCAGCAGTACAGGTGTACAAGCTGCCCAAATACAAAGGGATGTTGCTTTTACAAATTTACGCCCAATAAACATAAGATGCCTCTTAACTACCTAAACCAGCATTAATCGCTGTTTCTGCACGACGGTTCTTAGACCAACATGCTTCTGTTGAACAGATTTCAAGTGGGCGTTCTTTACCAAATGTCAATGTGTTCACGCGGTTTTCAGCAACACCACGGCTTACTAAGTAGTTTTTCGCAGCACTTGCACGACGTGCGCCCAATGCAAGGTTGTATTCGCGTGTCCCTTGTTCATCTGCATGACCTTCAACCGTTACGTTATATTGTGTATTTTGGTTCAACCAGTTCGCTTGACCATCCAGTACAGCTGTTGCTTCTGGACTCAACGAGCTTTGATCGACAGCGAACAACACACGATCACCGATTGTTTGTTGGAAATACGCGACAGACGTTGGATCATCCAGACTACCCTGTTGTATCCCGCCACTCGGGGTAACATCACCTGGCTTCTTGCCAAAACCACCGAATTTATCACCGCATGCGCTTAGCGCCAAAACACAGACCAATGTTGTGCTTACTTTTAGTATACTATTCATAATCATCGCCTACTCTGCCTCTCTCGATCGCTTTTTGCCATCATTTTTTGTATTTATATCAGAAGTCACATTCATTGTGAACGGTTTCCCGCTTATTCTAACAAACCAGACCAGTTTGGGTCAGACCCAAAGGTTGGCGTGTTTACTTTGCGCAAATTTCGGCCAGTTACATCTACTGAATAGATGGATGGCGCACCGTTAGCCCCTGCAGTTTCACGGAAAAACATTATGACACGTCCATTTGGTGCCCAAGTCGGCCCTTCATCAAGGAATGAACGTGACAATAGTTTTTCACGACTACCATCTGTACGCATCACGCCAATGTGAAACTGCCCTTGGTTCAACTTCGTAAATGCAATCATATCACCACGTGGAGACCAAACTGGCGTGCCATAACGGCCTTTGCCAAAGCTGATCCGTTTTGCAGAACCGCCTGTTGCAGACATCACATAGATTTGTTGACCGCCACCACGATCCGATTCAAACACAATTTGCGACCCATCTGGTGAAAAACTAGGAGCCGTATCAATAGCAGGTGAATTCGTCAGTTGCGCACGACGTCCACTTGCAACATCAATCACAAATATATCTGAGTTACCGTTTTCAGAAAGAGACATAACAACTTTGCTGCCATCTGGTGAAAAGCGCGGTGCAAATGCCATAGACGGTTGATCACCCAAAATGCGGCGTTGCAACGTATCCACATTCAACAGAAATACACGCGGCGATCCTGTCTCGTAACTTGTGTAAATAATATCACGTGCATTTGGTGAAAACCGCGGCGCCAAAACAATCGAGCTCGCATCCGTTAAATAACGCGTATTAGCCCCATCATAATCCATCAATGCCAAACGCTTCTGGCGTTTGTTCTTTGGCCCATCCTCCGCGATATAAACAACACGGCTGTCAAAGTAACCGGTTTCACCCGTTAAACGGCTGTAAACTGCGTCTGCAATTTTATGCGACATACGACGCCAGCTATTTACAGATGCTGAGAATTGCAATCCTTCCAATGGTGTTTGTGCAAAGACATCAAACAAGCGGAATTTGATCGTCAGTTTATCACCTGTCACACTGACAGAACCCGTCACCAATGCCTGTGCATTGATAGCTTTCCAATCAGCGAATTGCACTGGCGCATTGAAATTAGTGATCTTGGATATATGCGCCGCATTTGGGATTTCACGGAATAAACCGGATCCAATCAGGTCGGATGCCATAACCTTCGTCAAATCATTTGCATATGTACCCGCCGCTGCATTTTCCGCAACGAACACAGGCGCTGCAAATGGAAGCGGTTCAATCACGCCATCAGTGATTTCAATCCGCAAAGGTTTGCCTTGCGCCATGACGGGTGTCGATATCAGTGTAACAGCCGCTAAAGCACTGCATAAAAATGTTAAAACTTTTTTCATCATCTCAATACCATATTTTCAGGGTTAAAGACGACTTCGATTTGTCGCCACTGTTCGTATTTATCTTGTGGTAAGTCATAAGGTGCGCAACGAATTAACGCACGTCTACCAGCTTCAAAAGCCTGTTTCAACGCACCAGTAGGCGCACTAGAAGGCTCTAATAATTTCGGAGCCCCAGCTAATTTACCGTCAGGGTTCAACTCCATACCAATCACAACCGTCAAATCATCTGCATTTTGCAGGCCAACAGGTACGTTCCAACATTTTTGCACCGCCAGAACCAAACCCTCACGTTCACCACCAGTCAAAGGCGGGCCAACAGGCACAGCAGGCTTGTTTTCTTGCGCTTCTTTTTCCGCTTGCGCTAACGCTTTGGCAATCTCATCGGCTGTGTTGTCCTTTGGCTCTTCCTTTACAGGTTCTTCTTTTGGCTTAGGTTTTTCTACCTCAGCAACCTTAGGCTTGATATCCTTTGGTCGTGAGCGTGGGACACTTGATGTTGTCGGCGCATATTCACTTGGCTTTTCAGCCTCAGTCACAATTTCAGTCGCCGCCTCTTTTGGCGCTTGTTCTTGCTTAGGCTCTTCCGCCTGCTCCGTCTTTTCAGCCGCCTCATCAGGCGCTGTTTCTTTCACGGTCGTTTCAGCTTCTTTGGCATTGATATCTGGCTTTGGTGCAGATTGCTTATCAATCCGCGGCGCAGGTGTTGGTTCAGGGGCAGCAATCGCAACTTGTTCATCTGATTTGGGTTCCGCAGGTTTCTCAGGCTGTGCAATCTCTGGCGCTTTTTCTTCACGTGGTGCTGGTTTCGGTTCATTCAGCTCAGGAGCTTTTTCTGGTTCAGGCGCAGTTTCAGGTGCCGTAGTCTGTAAGGTCGCAAACTCGTCAGAAGAAATAATGCTGACCTCAGATATCTGTATAGGTGTACTGTCCGTGGAATCAAAAAAATCCACGCCAAACACAGCAAGCCCGATACAGCCTACATGCAATGCTCCTGATATTTTGGTGCCTGTTTGCACACTACACCTCAGCCGTCCTGATCATTCAATGACGGGCCACCAGCATCTGTGACCAAACCGATATCCCGAAATCCGCCCGCATTCAGCGCACCCATGACTTGCATAACGGTTTCATATGAGACTGAGCCATCCGCCCGCAAGAACACTTTGTCATTTTCACGCTCCGCTGCAATCGCTTGTAATTTAGGGATCAACGTATTGCGATCAATCTCTGTGCTTTGCAGAACCAATGTCCCATCCGCAGCAATTGCGATTGTTAGTGGTTCTTCTTCTTCAGTCGGCAAAGACGTAGCAGCCGTTTTTGGCAACTCAATTGGAACACCAACAGTCAACAATGGTGCCGCAACCATAAAGATGATCAACAACACCAACATGACATCCACAAATGGTGTCACATTGATTTCAGCCATTGGTTTACGTTTCGCATGGCTACGGCGACGCTTACCGCCGCCTCCACCACTTTGAATAACACCTGCACCCATAGTTTGCTCCTATGCGTCTAGCTGTCTGGAAAGAATTGTCGAAAACTCATCAGCGAAACTGTCGTAATCACCAATGATACGGTCAGCATCTGTAGAGAGTTTGTTATAGAAAATAACAGCTGGGATCGCGGCAACCAACCCAAGAGCAGTAGCAGCAAGTGCCTCGGCAATACCAGGCGCCACAACAGCAAGGTTTGTATTTTGCTGAATCGCAATTTGTTCAAACGAGTGCTTAATACCCCAAACGGTGCCAAACAAACCAACGAAAGGTGCAATCGCACCAACAGTCGCCAAGAATGTTAAACCGTTGTTCAGTTTCTCAGACTCACGACCAATCGCCACATCCATAGAACGATCAATCCGTTGCTGTACCCCTGCGATCATTTGGCCATCAGAACGATGAGAACGACGCCACTCAGAAATACCCGCCACAAAGATACGTTCAGAACCACCGTTCGGATTGTCGCCCAATTGCTGGTATAGACCATCCAACGGCTCACCAGACCAAAACGCCCGATCAAACTTGTCGGTATCTCGCCTTGCTTTACGATAGTTTATGAATTTTTGAATAATGATGCCCCACGACCAAAAAGACGCGAAGATCAAAACCAACATCACCAATTTAACTGTGATTGTTGCACGCAAGAATAAAGCAAGCATTGAAAAATCAACATCTTGCACTGCACCCAGTGTTTCTACTGCCATAAGACTACTCGTTCTGCCTGTGAGCCATCTTTGTGATGACTTCGTGTTATTGTTGTTCTTGGCAGTCTTTTAGCAAAAAACCCATGCTAGGCATAGCTTTTGCTGCGTTATTTCACCAATTCGTTCAATTTTGCGCGAATATCCGCTGGGAAACGAACAATTTTCCCAGAAATTGTGATGCAAACAACTGTAACTAAAGCAGAAAAAATCGCATGACCATCACGGTAGACATTTTGTGTGAAGACGATTTTAGCGCCCGTTACACCACTTAATATGGTTTCCACCGATAAATCATCGTTCAACTTTGCGCTACCTATGTAGTTTGCTTCGACCTTTTTAACAGCAAACACCAATTCTTGATCACGCATAGAAACCTGATCGATGCCTGCTTCCAGCACCAAAGTGCTGCGCGCACGTTCGATAAACTTCAAATAATTTGCGTAATAAACAATCCCCGCCAAATCGGTATCTTCGTAATAGACGCGTATGGGGAATTTATGTTTCATTGCCCTAAATCACTATACAATTTTTGCATTCGCGGATGTAACCGCATTGCATGACTAGCATCAGACGCACTCGGTGGCATCGTTGCATCATAAGCCGCACGCACAAGACAAGCAAAACTTGGCTTAACAATACATATGCCATTTTCTTTAATTGTCGCAATTGGGCTTTGCGTGTCAAATGCATCTTCGGACCATGTCAAAAGACTCTGCAATGTCTCACCTGTAGCAAGAGCCTGAACGGACATATCCGCAACTGCCCCTTTCATACGAATGAAAAGCAAACACATTTTGATCGCGCCATCTGCATCAAAAATGAACATTCGATGTTCATTTACATTCTTTGTTTGTAGAGTTGCCACTAAATCACCCAGATTAGGAACAAGCTTTTCAAGATCCGGAACACGTCCGACCTCATCCCATTCAGAACAAAAGAACCACATGAAATTTGCGCCCAATTCAGGATCTGTTTCCGCCAATGTACCACCAGTCACGGCAACAGTCTGTGCAATCGCATCCTTTAGACAGGTAAGCGTAGTATCATCTACGCCAAAAACCACAGGCGCAATTGGGCGTCCCCAGCGTGCAAAGTTATATTCACCCGTCTTACGTATAAACAACTGCGTGGCAGCTTCTACACTTAACATTTCATCGCTCATTTACCGTTCCCAAACATATCCGTTTGTGCAGTTGGCTTTGGTGCATCCAATCCCAGATGTTTCCATGCTTTCGCCGCCAACATACGCCCGCGCGGAGTACGCTGAATAAGGCCTTGTTGCAATAAATAAGGTTCAATAACTTCTTCAATGGCATCACGTGCTTCGGATAATGCTGCGGCAATTGTTTCCACACCAACAGGCCCACCGCCATAATTCTCTGCAAGTAAGCGCAGATATCGGCGATCAGCACCATCAAGCCCTAGATCATCTACACCTAAACGAGTCAAAGCCATATCTGCAATTTGCTGATCAACCTTACCGTTGCCTTCAACAATTGCGAAATCCACAACACGGCGCAATAAGCGGCCAGCAATACGCGGCGTGCCACGTGAACGTCGTGCAATTTCACGTGCACCATCTTCTGTAGCATCTGCCCCCATCAATCGCGCACCACGATCAACGATGTGACATAACTCATCAACAGTGTAGAACTCTAACCGCGTTGGGATACCAAAGCGATCTCGTAAAGGCGTAGTTAACAAACCTAGTCGCGTCGTTGCCCCAACCAAAGTGAATGGTTGCAAATCAATACGTACAGTCCGTGCAGCAGGACCTTCACCAATCACCAAATCCAGTTCAAAGTCTTCCAAAGCTGGATAAAGCACTTCTTCAACTGCAGGGTTTAAACGGTGTATTTCGTCAATGAACAAAACATCACGCTCATCTAGGTTGGTTAAAATCGCCGCCAAATCACCTGCTTTTGCCAAAACAGGGCCAGAGGTCATGCGGAAATTCACCCCCAGTTCTTTACTCATAATCTGCGCAAGTGTTGTTTTGCCAAGTCCAGGAGGGCCATAAAACAATGTGTGATCCATTGCTTGCCCTCGTTGGCGTGCACTTTCGATAAATACTTTCAGATTGGCACGTGCATCAGCCTGCCCAACAAATTCATTCAAAGATTGAGGGCGCATCGCACGGTCAATATCTGCCGGTTGTTCCTCAGGGCGTAAATTCGGATCAGGTTCCGTCATATTATCACCCTTTCGGTGCCAGTAGTTTCAAAGCAGCCTTTATCAAAGCACCAGAACCTGCTTCTGGTTCAGTACCAGAGGCCTCTGCAACAGCACTTGCAGCCTCACCTTGACCATAGCCTAAATTCACCAGTGCAGAAAGAGCGTCTGCCTGTGCCCCAGCTGAATTCATACTAGAAGATACAGGCTTAACCTTTGCTTCAGTCGCAACAGGTACATCAATAACCATACTATCATCCGCAACAGCTTGTTCCGACCCAGCTGCACCCATAGAAATAATACTAGCAGCTTTGTCTTTTAACTCTGTCACAATCCGCTGTGCTATCTTTGGCCCCACACCTGGTGCAGCTTTAATCGCCGCAATATCACCCAATGTAATGGCACGTGAAACACCGTCCGTTCCAAGTGTCCCCGCAATCGCCAATGCAGCTTTTGCACCAACACCTTGAACAGTGGTTAATAACTTATGCCATTCTTTTTCCGCTAGTGTAAGGAAACCAAACAATTGCAAGTTATCTTCACGTACTAACAAATCTGTATAAAGTGCTACAACGCCACCCGCTGGCGGCAAAGATGCTAATGTAAGTTCCGAACAATAGACCAAATACCCGACGCCCTGAACATCAACCAAGACATGATCTTTGGCGCGGTAATCAACCTTACCCGTAATCTTACCAATCATGCTACGGCTCCAGCTTTGGCAATCGCATCGTGCAACTTATTGGAAAACTGCGCGTGGTGTGAATGACATAATGCAATTGCAAGCGCATCTGCAGCATCTGCGCCAGCAATTTTTACGCCAGGCAATTGCAATTTAACCATATGATCCACTTGTTTCTTTTCGGCATGCCCAACACCGACAACCACTTTTTTGATCGCATTGGGATAATATTCGCCAATTTCCAAACCAAATTGTGCAGGAACAAGCATTGCAATCCCCCTTGCTTGGCCCAATTTCAATGTCCCAGCACCATCTTTATTTACAAAGGTTTGCTCAACAGCCGCTGTTTCAGGCGCATATTCTTGGAATATTGCGGTTAACTGACCATGTAAACTTAACAAACGTTTCCCAAAATCAGTCCCTTCAGATTTACAAACACCGTTTGCGACGTGGCTACATTTAGTACCCGAGATATCAATAATACCCCACCCCATGTTCCGCAAACCCGGATCGATCCCTATAACACGCATATTAGTCCTGTTTCTTGCCTAGAGCAGCAATAGCACGAAACAAGAACATTAGCCAAGCATCTTTATAAACTCGCGTTAATATATTGTTAACCCGCTATGCAAAAAAAGCATTTCAGGCATGCAATAATTACCATTGTAAGAACATGTTAGCAGGCATAAATGGGAATTATAAACACGGTCATAATGACCACATTCAAGGATTAAGCCCATGGCTACAATGAACCCAACAAATGCTGCACCATTCGGTGCTCTTTCAATCCGCACTCCACGTGCTGTTGAGGCTGCTGTTAACAGCCTTGCAATGTGGAGCGCAAAGCGCAATACGTACAAAATGCTAGATCGCCTTACAAACCGCGAGCTAGAAGATATCGGCATGACACGTGCAGACGTAGAAGCACTAAACACAGGCTTCTTTCGCATCCTTTAAGCGTAAATAAAATTTGCTAAGTTTTCAAAGTCGTCCGATTTCGGGCGACTTATTTTTTTGCATCGGCTTTTATGAAAGCTGCAAGCTTATCAATCCCGCCGTGAATCGGAACTGTGAAATAATCTGGCGCCATAACGACAGACATAATAGGCGCAGCTCCAACACCAGTTGACCATTTTTCAATTTTTTCAGCATATACAGCTTGGTCAGAGTTATAAATCAAAGCCGCTTTTGTAACAGCAAAGATAATATAAAGCTTAGCAACCAGTTTAAATGTTCCAAACATGGCGCTTTTGGGAACACTATCTTTGCGACTGTGAATCGCGCCAAAACGGTCACGGCGCATATTGCGACGTGACTTACCCATATTTCGCTCAATTCGGTCCACGCGTGAGCGGAACTCATCTATTTGGATGTCTGACATAACGAACACTCTTCTACTAAAAATAAAAACAGACTTACTTAACGTAAATCAATCATACGAGTGTGGCGAAATTATGTTAAGATTTTTGCAATGTTAAGGTAGACCATTCACCAATAACCAAACGATCTTTTTCAACAAAACCATTGCTTTGGTAGCTTTCTGAAACATCATCTGCTTGGTGGTTCAAAATACCTGATAGGATCGCATATCCCTCTTTTGCACAAGATGCACCCATATCTGCGGATAGAGCTATTAACGGGCCTTTAAGGATATTAGCCAAGATCAAATCAAACGGTGCCTCTTCACGCAAACGCGGGTGATCAAAACCTGCACAGGTAACAACTTCGACCCGTCCATCCAAATCATTACAAGACAAGTTCGCAACCGCTGTATCTGTTGCCACTTCATCAATATCACTGGCAATCATGGGAACATCCCAAACTTTCGCAGCACCCATTGCTAAAACGGCGGTACCACAGCCAATGTCGGCGACATTCTTTGGCATAAATCCATCATTCGCGATGGCATCAAGTGCCGTCAAACAGCCCTGTGTTGTACCATGGTGACCCGTACCAAAAGCCATTGCAGCTTCAATCAACATTGGCACGCAATCTTCTGGCACAGAATCCGCATCATGGCTGCCATAAAGGTAAAAGCGACCCGCGCAAATTGGTGCCAATTCGCGCCGTACTTCTGCAACCCAATCCTTATCGGGGACTTCAGAAACCGCGAATGGCTTTGCATCACTTGCAGCACAAATCAAAGCTAAGGCCACTTCATCTGGTTTTTCCAGAAAATACCCACCAACCTCAAATAAACCAGAGCCATCTTCCATTTCGAAAACACCCACACCGATTGGCGTTGGTTCTAAATTTTCCAACATCTCGCCCATAACTTCGGCAGCTTGTTTATTCGCAAGTGTGGTTAAAGCAGTATATGTCGGCATGATATCCTCACGGGGGTTCGTTTGACCCGCGGATAAGACAGTGCAGCCATTAGGTCAAGCGTTCAAGCCAATCGGACAGACTGCACCAGTTCCACCAATGCCACAATAACCATCAGGGTTCTTTGCCAAATACTGTTGATGGTATCCTTCAGCATAGAAAAACTCTGGTGCAGGGATGATTTCAGTCGTGATGGCTCCATAACCTTTATCAGCCAAACGTGGTTGAAATGCTGCTAAACTCTCTTTTGCAGCATCACACTGTGCATCTGAATATGTATAAATGCCAGAACGATATTGCGTACCTTGATCGTTACCTTGGCGCATCCCTTGTGTTGGATCATGGTTTTCCCAGAACACTTTTAACAAAGCATCATAGCTGATCACTGACGGATCATAGGTGACCAACACAACCTCATTATGCCCAGTCTTACCAGTACAAACCTCTTCATAAGTCGCATTTGGCGTATGACCCGCCGCATAACCAACAGCTGTCACCCATACACCATCAAGCCCCCAGAACATGCGCTCCACACCCCAGAAACAGCCCATGCCAAACATAGCCTGCTCAAAACCAGCAGGGATATCCGTTTGCAATGCGCGACCATTCACAAAATGCGTTTCAGCCGTAGGAATTGCTTCGCTGCGACCAACCAATGCTTGTGATTTTGTTGGAATTTCGACAGGGCGCTTAAAGAACATCTGATCTCTCCATAGATTTAACCTGATATTTAGCGTTTACGGGCCTTATGTCTAGCCTTAGCCGCATCCCTCTCTTCAACGTTACCAATGAAATACCAACCAAGCATCATTGCTACTGTACCCGCAATGCACCATGCCAATGCTTGGCCATAGATAACGCCAGGGGCTGCATAATATGTACCCATTAATAAACATAGAGGCCACATCAAGACGCCATCCTTGAACCAATTAATACACGACGAATAAACAGGGCGTCCTAAATTATTAAAAGAAGCATTTGAAACATATAAAGCGCCTGCAAAAACATAACTGCCCGCCGCAATATATGTGAATGACTTAATCACTTCGGCAGCTTCGTCAGTTAAATTAAAAATCGCGATAATAGGGTCAGTCATTGCTGCCAAGATTATCCAAGCAATCACAACGTAAACCACGCAAAAGATCAAAGCGTCGCGGTACACCATGCGAATACGATCAAACATATGTGCCCCGTAATTTTGACCAATGATCCCGCCAATAGCACCTGACAATGAATACACGCCACCGAATGTAAGCACAGTTAAGCGCCCCAAAACGGCCCAACCCGCAACTGCGCTTTCGCCATATTCAGACATGATGCGCGTAATTAGATAGTTTCCAAAAGGCGATGAAAGCTGTGTGATCAGTGCAGGTAAGACGATAATGAAAAACGGCATACTCCAGCGTTTGACAAAATGTAATTTAATAGGTGCCGCTAAATTGTGAACACCAATAAGGAAATACAACCCTAATGCACATGATGCTAGACGTGAAATCACCACGCCCCAAGCAGCACCATAAATGCCCATATCCATAAAAATGATCAGGAATGGATCTACGATCATAGCGACCAAACCAGCAGATAAAGTTACATACATAGAACGCCGCGCATCCCCTTCGGCACGCAAGACAGCTGATGAGATCATGCCTGTTACGATAAATGTGGAAGACGGTACTGAAATAAACAAAAAGTCTGCACTAATCTGCAAGACTTCTCCCGACGCCCCCGATAATTGCAACACCTCGTACCGAAAAATAGTAATGATCAAAGCCAATATACTTTGCGTCGTAATACCAATGACTAAAGATGTTGTGGCCTGTTCCCGCGCATTTTGTAAATTGCCCTGCCCTAGTGATTTTGCAACCAATGCAGTGCCCGCGATCATAAAACCAATGCTGGTCGAAATCATAAACAACTGTACGATCCAGACAAACCCCAGAGCTGCCATAAATGTCTCATTATCTAAATATGAAACCCAGAATACTGTTGCCGCATCGACCAGAAACAAGAATGTTAGCCCGATCATACCTGTCACGGTCATAACCGAAACATGGCGCATGGTAGAGCCTGTTAGAAAACGCGCTTGTTTACCCTCAGCCATATACTAACCTTGTTTCGCGAAAATAGTTTCACGCCCCATCATAGGATGGCGTGGTATTAACAAAGCAAGACCTAATGAGACCCCTGCCATTGCCGCTGCTATACCGAACACTGCAGTAGGCGACACCAGCCACACATATCCTAACAAGGCAGGTAAAACGACAGCGCCGATATGATTAATTGTGAATGCAACTGCCGCTGTTGGGGCAATATCCTTTGGATCTGCAATTTTCTGAAAGTAAGTCTTTTGCGCCAAAGCCAGCGCAAAAAAGAAGTGGTCTAATAAATATAACCCTGCAGCGACAACTACACTCCAGCCAAACACGTAAATACCCGCATATGCTAAGAATACAGCAACCAGCCCAACGTATTCGAACGCCAAAGCATTACGTTCACCAAACTTGGAAACCATACGGCCCATGATTGGCGCAATGAAGATATTTACAAAATAAGTGGCAAGGAAAAGCCCAGTTACTTCATGCACTTCAAATCCAAAACGTTCGACCATCATAAAGGCCGCAAAAACGATGAAAATTTGGCGGCGCGCACCCGCCATAAATTGTAGTGCGTAATACAACCAATAGCGTTTGCGCAGCACCATATTCTTATGCTGGATTACATCGCCTTCAAAACGCGGGAATGCCGCCCAACAATAGATCGCAACAACAAAAGTAACCCCGCCGCCAATCATATAAAGCGTATTGTAATCCCACCCCAAAGTTTTCCATGTGAACATGATAAACAGATAGGTAATGAGCGATGCAGCTGATCCGATTGATATCAACCAACCAAGTTTTTGGGGGGCTTCTTCTTTACTAAGCCACTGTAGTTCCAATGACATTTTTACAGTTTCGTAATAATGGAAACCAAGGCTGGATAAGAAAGTCGTTATCAAAAGACCATAAAACGTTGGGAACCATGCCGTCACAGCAATCACAGCCCCGAGTAACATCATGCTGATAATTGCCAATAGTTGCTCTCGGATAAACAGAATAACAATGATCACTCCGACTGCGAAGAATCCGGGAACTTCACGGATAGATTGCAACCAGCCAATATCACGCCCGTTAAATCCAGCCTCATGCACTACAAAATTATTCAGCAATGCCATCCACGTTGAAAATGCCATTGGCATGCAAAACGCCATAAGAGCGAGCAAAGTGAACGGGCGGCGCCAAAACGGAAGATGGCCCGCGTTGCTGATAAGAATAGAACTGGACTGCATAGCGCGACCTAACGGGAAATACTTAACAGGCACAAGCGCAATATTGTACCAATCGAACCCGCTAACCCTATCGTTACTTTAGGTACCTTCGCAGATAATCATCGGAATAATCCACCTCAAGTTCCATCCAGATAGGCAGATGATCTGACATTTCAAACGTTGTCCAATTCTTATAGGATTTCGGCCAATCTGAATAAGGCTGTTTCTTATACTTCGTCCGAGCAGCAGTCACAATATCCTTATAGTGCGCCAGCAACCCATCACGATCTATACGCGACATGCCAAGCTTGTTCTGCTTTTCAGTGAATGCAGAAGCTGGCACTTTTGGATGCGGGCCAAACACAGCATGTCGCCAATCAAACGTCGCATGGCGAAGTAATCTCGTCTTAAGCCCTGCTTTGCCTTTTGTGGTAAAGGCCATCTGATCAAAATACCGATTGCCACTCATATTCGTTGGCCCAAAATCAGGTACAGTCATTTTTGACTCTTTAAGTGCCCGCATGACGACATCATCTTCCTTCTCGATGTTCATATCACCAAGGAACACATGTACCTGATCTTCCTTTTTCGAACGACGTACCAAAGTATCCGCAATAACTTTGATCTCTTGCGCACGTAAATCTAAATCATCACCATAGATTATATGAGCTGAGCAAAGTGAAAACTTAAACCAACCCGCTTGGAATGATGCAAAAAACGGGGAACGTGCTACTTGTTCACCCGCGATCAAATCCTCTCTTGGAATGACAATTTCACCAATCAGATTTCTAAAAAACACCCGGTCCGTATTATAAACAAACGCCATACGTTCATTATTACCACCCTTGGCCTCTGATACATCTGAGACAAAGTAATCCCAATTCGGGCCCAATAATTTCACCAACCGTCTTAATGGCGCTAAATCCGCCTTCACCTCTTGAATGGCGCATATGTCAAAGTGATCAATAATCTCAGCAATGTAATGATAGCTTTCATCCAAACGCGGCATTCCATCATCAAAAGCACGGATATTCCACGAACCAATGATCAGCGACTTTGGATGCCGATCTTTTTCAATCTGTTGGTAGAGATCATGCCTCAATGTTAATAATCTAGAGGCAATCCATGCTTGTTTTTCTGGGTAATCTGGGTCGTCTTTATAATACTTTAGGCCGTGATAGAACGTCATAAAAAATCCAATCTATAGCTTAACAATATTCTAATTTTAAATCGAAACTCCGTTTCCACCAAATATATTTTATCTTTTAATATAGCACCCATACAAAAAAAGGCCGCCCAACAGGCGACCTTTTCGAGTTCTTATATGTTCGGCGAAGATTAGTTCTTCGCGTAATATTCCACAACCAAGTTTGGTTCCATCATCACTGGGTAAGGGATGTCTGAAAGTGCTGGTGTGCGAACGAATGTAGAAGTCATTTTGCCGTGATCTACATTTAGGTACTCTGGCAAGTCACGCTCTTGAGAGCCTGCAGCTTCTAGAACCAAAGCCATTTGCTTTGATTTTTCACGAACTTCGATCACGTCGCCTTCTTTAACGCGGTATGAAGGAATGTTCACTTTCTTGCCGTTTACTTTCACGTGACCGTGGTTCACGAACTGACGTGCAGCAAATACTGTTGGAACAAACTTTGAACGGTAAACAACAGCATCCAAGCGACGCTCAAGTAGACCTACCAAGTTTTCACCTGTGTCACCGTTCACGCGAACAGCTTCTGTGTAGATGCGGCGGAATTGTTTTTCTGTCAAATCACCGTAGTAACCTTTTAGTTTTTGCTTAGCGCGCAACTGGATACCGAAGTCTGACAATTTAGCTTTACGACGTTGACCATGAACACCTGGTCCATATTCACGACGATTTACTGGAGATTTTGGGCGACCCCAAATGTTTTCGCCCATACGGCGATCGATTTTGTATTTGGCAGCTGTACGTTTAGTCACGGCTGGATCCTTTCAGGTTTATGAAAGATGCTTTCCTTTCCCGCGGCTTAACTGCTTTGGGCGACAGGCGACCTATTGCTAGGGCCACAAACACCAATATGGTCACTGCAAAGCAGCGATGGGCGGTTTATAGGGATAAAATGAACAGAGTCAACAAGCCTAAACGTTAAAAACTCACGTTTATATTAAGGCTACCTACGACTTGGCTTGATCTTTGTGCCTCAAACTCTTTACCAAGCCATGAAATGCCATAAAACAAGCCAAATTTCTCTTGTTGATAGACTACTCCTGCACGTGCACGCGGACGGAGGTTTTCAAACGCAAGCGTTCCTGAATTTGGTAGATAGTTGCTATCCACAACATATGCTGCATCTGCCCCCATCAAAAAGCCAAAACCTTTGCTATCATCAGCTTTGGAATGGCTGACTAATTGACCACTCACGCTGTCACGCAATAAGAAATCATCAATCAAAGCGCCACCCAAAACGATATCCATTCCAACTCGTGCAAAGCTTTCAACACCGGCTTGTACTTCTGCGAAAGGGCGGATCAAACGTCGTTCAGAACGAAAACTCTTTGACAAACCGCCATGAACAGTCGGGTAGGTCGCATTTGGGATTTGATTGTTCAAAACAGCGGCTGACGGCGGCAATATATCCAACTCTTCGTGGAAATTTCTTTGTAAAGCACCAATGCCCGTGTTCTCACCAACAAAAACAAGTTCCCCGCCATAATATACATCATAGCTGTTTTTTTGAAAATGCGTAAACAACCCTAAACCAAGGACACCCGCATATTGGCGATCTGTTGCAGATGGCGTCGAAATATTGCTTGGGGATATAATCTCACCCCGAAACCGCAGTTGATACCTTTCCCATGCTTTTTCAGGTAACTCGCGCAAATCACCACCACCAAATGTGGCTGAAACATCAAGCGAGCCAGTTCTCCAGCGGTCATCCCCATCCCCTAAGAAATCATTGGTGAAAACAGAAGATATTTGGAGTTTCTTTTCACCTGCTGGCTTAGATTTAAACACCCCCTCTGCATGTGCAAAAGAAAATGGTGAAAGAGCGTATGCCGCAGCTAAAATAAAAATCGAACGTAACAATATGTGCCCCTGTCTAATACTTGGTGCCGTCGCTAGGATCACAATTAGGCAATTTTGTGGCTTTCTGGCAGAATTAAAACAAACCGAGTCAAAATTACACACCTTACACTCGTAAACTTTCATTCATTCAACATATAAAATATGTAAAAAACGCAGTTAATTTCACGCCCGTTACAAAACTGTTACGTAAGTGTCATACAAACGTCAAGAATCATTCATTCGTGTGATTCTATAGGGGAAATCTTACTAAAATAGTAAGTCAAAAAAGGAATTCGCAGCATGGCATCTAAAAATCCACGCCCGAACAAAACGCTGGATAGAGATCTCAGAAGTCGCGTAAATCTAGAACAAGCTAATCTAGCCACACGCAGACCATTCGTTGCACCAAGCATTGCTGGTGCATTTATTTTATTAGCAGGTTTGATTGCCAGCCTGTCATTCGGATGGAATTCTGAAACGTATCTTATCGTTGCGGCAACCGCTGTTGGGGCCTATATGGCATTGAACATTGGTGCGAATGATGTTGCAAACAACGTAGGTCCAGCTGTTGGCTCTAATGCTCTCTCTATGGTCGGCGCATTGATAATTGCAGCCATATTTGAAAGTGCGGGTGCACTTCTTGCGGGCGGCGACGTTGTTGGCACCATATCAAAAGGCATTATTGATCCAACTTATGTAAGCAATCCTCAAATCTTTATCTGGGCGATGTTTGCCGCTCTGTTATCTGCTGCACTTTGGGTAAATTTAGCCACATGGATCGGCGCACCCGTTTCGACAACTCACTCAGTCGTAGGTGGCGTCATGGGCGCAGGTATCGCAGCTGCAGGTTTTGCAGCGGTGAATTGGCCAACAATGGGCAAAATAGCTGCCAGCTGGGTAATTTCACCTCTACTAGGCGGCATCGTTGCGGCTCTATTCTTATGGTTTATCAAATCAAAAGTATCCGACAAGCAAGACAAAATTGCTGCTGCACGCCGTTGGGTTCCTGTACTTATCGCGATCATGGCAGGTGCTTTTTCAGCATACCTTGCAGTGAAAGGCTTAAAGAAGATCATTAAGATTGATCTACAAACAGCTCTCCTCATTGGTGCGTTTGCCTTTGCAGCAACTTACTTCATCACACGACCTCTTATTCGTCGTCAGTCTGATGGCAAAGAAAATACAAAGAAAAGCGTTCGTGAACTTTTCAAAATCCCTTTGATCTTTGCAGCTGCTCTTTTGTCTTTTGCGCATGGCGCAAACGACGTCGCAAATGCAGTAGGCCCGTTGGCCGCCATCGTGCATACGGCAGAAGCTGGTGATGTTCTTACAAAAGTATCTATCCCAATTTGGGTCATGGCTGTAGGTGCCTTTGGTTTATCGTTCGGCCTTCTTCTTTTTGGCCCTAAGCTAATTAGAATGGTTGGCGAACAAATCACAAAACTGAATCCTTTGCGCGCTTATTGTGTGGCACTTTCAGCTGCTATCACAGTGATCATTGCTTCTTGGTTAGGACTGCCAGTAAGCTCTACACATATCGCAGTTGGCGCAGTATTTGGCGTAGGTTTTTTCCGCGAAGCACATTGGCGCATCACGACAAACAACTCAAAAGTTGAAAAAATTGTGGCAACTGAAGCTGAGAAAAAAGAGCAAGGTAAACGTAAGCATCGTAAATTGGTTCGTAGATCACACTTCATGACTATCATTGCAGCTTGGGTTATCACTGTACCAGCAGCAGCTTTGCTATCAGCAAGTATATTCCTAATTCTAAACGCATTCGCCTGAGCGCTACAGAATTGAAATCCTAAGGGGGCTAAAAAGCCCCTTTTTTGTCACCCATCTACATCGGGATCAGGGGGTATATCGCGTTGTGCGATCCCAAAATCCTCACTGTGAATGATCAAATTACCCTCATCAAATATCAGCAAACCATAAGCACCCGGTTCATCAACAGCCAAAGACGAATTCGCAATCGTAAAGTCCAGCGGTTGTTGATGGCATGGACTTTTAAAGATCGTATAAGGCACACCAGACCACATTCCTGAAATCGTACGGTGAACGTGTCCTGCAACGACATGCACGGGCATTTGGTGATGATTTATCAATGCCAATACATCATCCGCATTGGTCAATTTTATATCATCCATTCCAGGGAAACCAACATCCCCGAGAGGATGATGTATAAAGAGAACCACAGGTTTGTCTGATGCTTGCCTTAAAGCATCAGATAACCAAGTTAACCGATCATCACATAGACGGCCTGAATGTTGTTTGTCTGGGTAAGGTGGTCCATCCAAGCTATCTAAAGTGATAAAATGCCAACCCCCGATATTACGTTTCGATTGCACAAAACCATTGCCATCCAAAACAGCATCAGGAAATACCTGCATAAACGCATCACGCCTATCATGATTGCCCATCATGAAAATAATAGGCAGTTCAATACCCATTAATAATGATTTCAAAAGCTCGTATTCAGAAACCGTGCCACTATGAGTTAAATCCCCCATAAGGACGATACCTTCAGCATCTGAATGATGAGCCAAAGAGTGTGCCAACCCCTCTTTGAATCGCTCAACAGGGTCCAAACCAATGATATTGCTGGCCCTGATGTGTAAGTCAGTAAAGGCCAGCAATTTTTTCATTTTTATGCCTCGAATTCAATCAACAGGTCTTTTGCATCTACTTGGCTACCAGCTGGTGCATGAACTGCTTTCACAACACCATCTTGTTCCGCAGCAATCCCTGTTTCCATTTTCATGGCTTCGATAGTACATAGCAAATCACCTTGCTTAACTTCTTGACCTGCTTTGACAACTACACTTGAAATCACACCTGGCATTGGCGCGCCTACGTGTGCATCGTTGCCTGCTTCAGCCTGTGCGCGTTTCTGCGTAGTTGCAGCAACTTTACGGTTTGGCACACGCACAGTACGTGGTTGACCATTAAGTTCAAAGAACACACGTGCATCACCTGCATCATCTGTTTCACCGACAGCCTGCATCAAAATCTCAAGCGTCTTACCTGGATCAATTTCAGCGCTGATTTCTTCACCAGCTTCCATACCATAGAAGAATGTTTTGGTCGGCAGTGTACGAACAGGGCCGTATTCAGCATGGCGTGCCATGTAATCGGTAAAGACTTTCGGATACATCAAGTAACCATTCAGATCTTCATCATCCACGGTTTCGCCATCTAATAGACCAGACAGTTCTTTACGTGCAGCTTCCAAATCAAGCGGTTTTAAATGCTCACCTGGGCGCGATGTTTCAGGCTTCTCACCTTTTAGTACTTTAGAAACAAACTTATCAGGGAAACCACCTGGAGGTTGACCCAAATTACCCTTCATCATGTCGATCACACTATCAGGGAATGCCACATCCACTTTCGGATCTTCCACTTCTTCGCGTGTCAAATCTTGTGTGACCATCATCAAAGCCATGTCGCCTACAACTTTTGAACTTGGTGTCACCTTCACGATGTCACCAAACATTTGGTTCACTTCGGCATATGTCTTCGCAACAGTTGGCCAACGTTCTTCAAGGCCAAGACTACGTGCCTGTGCTTTCAGATTTGTATACTGACCGCCTGGCATTTCGTGCAAGTAAACTTCTGAAGCTGGTGCCGGCAAACCGCTTTCGAACGCCGCGTATTGAGCCCGAACATGTTCCCAATAATCAGAGATTTCACGAACCGCTTCAATGTCCAGCCCCGTATCACGATCTGTATTGCGCAATGCTTCCACGATTGAACCCAAACATGGTTGCGATGTACCGCCAGAAAACGCGTCCATTGCTGCATCCACAGCATCAACACCTGCATCCGCAGCAGCAAGAATAGTCGCAGCCGCAATACCTGATGTGTCATGTGTGTGGAAATGGATTGGCAAACCAACCTCTTCTTTCAACGCTTTTACCAAAATGCGTGCAGAGGCAGGTTTCAACAAACCTGCCATGTCTTTCAAACCAAGAACATGTGCGCCAGCCGCTTTCAGGTCTTTACCCATCTGAACATAGTATTTCAGATCATATTTTGAACGGTTCGGGTCAAGAATGTCACCTGTATAACAAACAGTACCTTCACAAACCTTGCCGTTTTCAACAACGGCGTCCATTGCCACGCGCATGTTTTCAACCCAGTTCAAGCTGTCGAACACGCGGAACACGTCCACACCCGTCTCCGCCGCTTGGCGTACAAACTCTTGTACAACGTTATCAGGATAGTTCGTATACCCCACACCATTGCTGGCACGCAACAACATCTGGCTCATCAAGTTTGGCATCTTTGCACGCAAATCACGCAAACGCTGCCATGGGCATTCTTGCAAGAAACGATAAGCTACATCAAACGTAGCACCGCCCCAACATTCCATTGAAAATAGTTGTGGTAAGTTGTGTGCATAAGTATCCGCTGCTTCGATCATATCGAAACTGCGCATACGTGTTGCCAACAAAGATTGGTGACCATCGCGCATTGTTGTATCTGTGATCAACAATTGCTTTTGCTCAGACATCCAATCAGCAACCGCTTGCGGGCCTTTTTCCTCTAGCAAGTTACGCGTACCATAGGCTGGTGTATCCGCACGATTTGCAGGAGATTTTGGCGCCTTAGCATACATATCAGGCATTGGGCGGCCTTCAACATCAGGGTGACCATTCACTGTGATGTCAGCAATGTATTTCAAAATCTTCGTTGCACGGTCACGGCGCGGTTTAAAGTTAAACAGATCGCTTGTCGCATCATCAATAAACTTGGTTGTATAGCTGTAATCCAAGAATGTTGGATGCTTCAGCAAATTGATCACAAACGCAATGTTTGTAGAGACGCCACGAATACGGAATTCGCGCAGCGCACGATCCATACGTGCAATCGCTGCTTCTGGTGTTGGACCAGAACATGTGATTTTCACCAACAGGCTGTCATAATACCGCGTGATAACCGCACCAGAATATGCTGTGCCGCCATCCAAACGCACCCCCATACCTGTCGCAGAACGATAAGCCGAGATACGGCCATAGTCAGGGATGAAGTTATTTTGTGGGTCTTCTGTAGTGATGCGTGTTTGCAGCGCGTGGCCATTCAGACTGATCGCATCTTGTGACGCTTTACCAGTGGCCTCTGCCAATGTTTTGCCTTCTGCAATCAAGATTTGTGAGCGAACGATATCGATGCCTGTGACTTCTTCTGTCACAGTATGCTCAACCTGAACACGTGGGTTCACTTCGATAAAGAAGAACTCATTTGTGTCCATATCCATTAGGAATTCAACAGTACCTGCACATTCATAACCAACGTGCGCACAAATCTTGCGACCCAAAGCACAAATCTCTGCACGTTGCTCTTCGCTCAGATATGGCGCTGGCGCACGTTCCACAACTTTTTGGTTACGGCGCTGTACCGAACAATCACGCTCATAAAGGTGGTAAATTTCACCGTGGCTGTCACCAAGAATTTGAACTTCTACGTGGCGCGCGCGGCGCACAAGGCGTTCAAGGTAACCTTCACCGTTACCAAATGCTGCTTCTGCTTCACGACGACCTTCTAATACTTTTTCTTCAAGCTCATCAGCTGACATAATCGGACGCATACCGCGACCACCGCCGCCCCATGAGGCTTTCAGCATGAATGGGTAACCAACTTCATCCGCCATGCGGCGCACTTCATCCATATCATCAGGCAAAACTTCTGTTGCTGGCACAACAGGAACACCCGCTTCCATCGCAACACGACGAGCAGAGGCTTTATCACCCAACTTGCGCATTGTTTCTGCTTTCGGGCCAATGAACTTGATACCCGCATCGGTACAAGCATCAACAAAGTCAGGGTTTTCTGACAACAAACCATATCCAGGGTGGATCGCATCCGCACCTGACATCTTCGCCACACGAATAATTTCTTCGATACTTAGGTAAGCCGCAACTGGCCCCATACCTTCACCGATACGATAAGCTTCGTCCGCTTTGAAACGATGAAGACCTAATTTGTCTTCCTCCGCATAAATAGCTACCGTCTTTTTGCCCATCTCATTCGCTGCGCGCATGATACGAATGGCAATCTCACCACGGTTGGCGATCAGTATCTTAGAAAAATCAGTCATGGGGTCCCCAAAAAATGAAAGAATCGTGTTCTTAAAACATAAATTACACGACTGCACGATAGCTGCCGTGTAAAAATACGTCGCCTAGATGGTCAACTCCGAAGAACTACTAGGTAAAAAGTTTCCGATAGGTCAAATTCATATAAAATCTTTACTGAACCAACAGAAACCTGACTAAGCAGAAACCATCATACCATTTTTCTTTAAATATTTATGCGTTTGATCCAATGTTTTAACGGCGCGATCAACAAGAATGTCTGCCTCATCATGCGATAAAACCAAGGGCGGGCATATGATCATCGCGTCTCCGACGTGGCGCATGATTAAATTATTACCAAACGAATGTTCGCGAGCGATAAAACCTACAGTTCCTTTATCACTAGCAAAAGCTGCACGGTTAACTTTGTCAGGCGAAAGCTCAATTGCCCCCATCATACCAGTCATGCGCGCTTCACCAACCAATGCATGATCAGCCAAAGCCATCCACTTCTTTTGTAAATAAGGCCCGATATCATCACGTGCATAATCGACAATTTTCTCTTCTTCCAGAATACGTAGATTTTCCAATGCAACGGCACATGCAACGGGATGACCAGAATATGTGTAACCATGATTAAATTCATCAGAACCTATTACTTCTGCAATCTCATCAGTAACCACAGAGCCGCCAATAGGTAAGTAACCAGAACTTAATCCCTTCGCGATTGTCATGATGTCAGGGCTGATATTGAAGGTATCACTACCAAACCAATTGCCTGTTCGTCCGAAACCGCAAATCACCTCATCCGCAATAAGCAAAATTTCACGTTCATCACAGATACGTTGTATCTCAGGCCAATACGTTTCCGCAGGGATAATAACGGCCCCTGCCCCTTGAATTGGCTCAGCAATAAACGCAGCTACATTATCTTCGCCCAAGCGATCGATTTCAGCCTCTAATTTGCGCGCACAATGCAATCCAAATTCCTCAGGCGACATATCCCCACCTTCGCTATACCAATGCGGTTGATCGATATGCGTGACGTCGGGAATTGGCATACCACCTTGGGCATGCATCCCTTGCATCCCACCCAAGCTTGCGCTGCCCATACTAGACCCATGATAAGCATTCTTACGACTGATAATCGTTTTCTTAGTTGGTTTCCCTTTAAGTGCCCAATAATGGCGTACCATACGAATGTTTGTATCATTCGCCTCAGAACCTGAGCCCGCAAAAAACACATGATTCAAATCACCTGGCATCAATTCAGCTAACCGTGCTGCCAATGCAATCACAGGCGGATGGCTGGTTTGAAAAAACGTGTTATAATAAGGAAGCTGGTTCATTTGCGCGCTTGCGACATCCGCTAGCTCTTTACGTCCATACCCAATGTTCACACACCATAAACCAGACATTCCGTCCAGAATGCGTTCACCATCACTATCTGTTAGATACACACCACTTGCTTGCGTGATAACACGCGTTCCTTTTTTACCCAGCGCAGTATTAGCAGTGAAAGGGTGTATATGATGTGCTGCATCCAAAGCTTGCAGCTCGGCAGTCGGCAGGTGATTATCGATTAATGTCATGGTATCCTCTAATCGCTAAATTGCATTCATTTGAATACGACTTAAACTTAAAGAAATGAGTCCGTCAAATAATTTGATCAAATTTTAATCAAAGAGCTTTCGAACAATATCGAATCCTTGATCCATGTCTGCCAAAATAGCATCTCCGACCCCTTTGACATCACCGTTGGACAAAGCAGCAATTGTTTCATCATGACGATCTACCAATTGTTGCGTACCCCAGCGACCAGAAATAACGCGGTAAAGCGGACCATAGCGAAGCCATAAAGTTGAAACCATAGAATGTAGCAATTCAGACTGCGCTTCTGCATATAGAGTGAAATGAAATTGATGATTATATCGCATATAATCCAGAACATTCCCCTTTGCGATCGCGTCATTCAGCTTGGCGTCAATTGCTTTCATATTCTCAATAACATCAGGCGTTATATTTTCTGCTGCTTGCATCGCAAGCTTTGGTTCAATGCTACGTCTTACAAATGCGATATCCTCAAGGTCTTGCGCCCCTAAGTCGGGTAAACAAACACGGCGATTGCCTTGAAAGACGAGCGCGCCTTCCGCTGTTAAACGTCGAATGGCTTCACGTACTGGCGTCATGCCAACATCTAATTCATCCACTAAACCGTAAATTGTCACAGCTTGCCCTGGAGCCAATTCACCGTACAAAATCATTTCACGTAATTTGCGGTAAACCTGTTCATGTACTGGTATTTTAGTTGCCAAAGTAAGCCTCTTAATAGTCTTTTACGCGTCTATCTTTTAGACGGTTTTCTTGTTTTCAACTTGGTTTCTATCGTTTTCCATTTATCATCATAATAAGCAAAAGCTTGCTTTTGGTCAAAGATTTGATCAAATTTAAGGAAAACGAGTCGAATATTTAGGGAGAACACAATGAAACGATCTATTACTACGATGCTTACGGCCCTACTGGCCAGCACGGTTATAGCAAATGCAGAAGAGGTACGCGTCTATAACTGGTCCGACTATATTGATGAAGAACTGCTCACAAAATTCGAAACTGAAACAGGTATTAAATTAATCTATGACGTGTTCGACTCTAACGAAGTTCTAGAGACAAAAATGTTGGCGGGCAGCTCAGGTTACGATGTTGTTGTTCCTACAGGTGACTTCTTGCAACGCCAAATCACAGCGGGTGCTTTCCAGAAATTAGACAAAAGCAAGCTATCCAACAAAGGTAACATGTGGGATGTGATTGAAAACCGCACAGAACAATACGACCCAGGTAACGCTTATTCCATCAACTATATGTGGGGCACAACGGGCATTGGTGTAAATGTTGGTAAAGTTAAAGAAGTGTTAGGGGATGATGCTCCTATCGGTTCATTGGCGCTCGTACTAGATCCTGCAAACATGGAAAAACTTGCCAGCTGTGGCGTTCACATTCTGGACGCACCAACAGAAATCATCCCAGCAACCTTAGCCTATCTAGGCGAAAACCCAGACAGCCATGATCCAGAAGTGATCAAAAAAGCAGAACCTGTATTGGCTGCTGTTGCGCCATATGTGCAAAAATTCCACTCATCAGAATATATCAACGCGCTTGCAAATGGTGACATCTGTGTAGCCGTTGGTTGGTCTGGTGATGTTCTGCAAGCACGCGACCGCGCAGCTGAAGCAGAGAACGGCGTCGAGATTGCATATAACGCACCATCCGAAGGTGCTTTGATGTGGTTCGACCAAATGGCGATCCCAACAGATGCGCCAAACCCAGATGCAGCACATAAGTTCCTGAACTTCATCATGGATGCAGAAAACATGGCGGCCGCATCAAACTACGTTTACTTCGCAAATGGCAACAAAGCATCTCAGCCATTATTAGAGGAAGACGTTATCGGCGATCCAGCGATTTACCCTGATGATGAAACTGTGAAAAATTTGTACACAGCACGCCCTTATCCAGCCAAATTGCAGCGTGTCGTGACGCGTATGTGGACAAAGGTAAAATCTGGTCAATAATTTAATACAATAATCCCCGCACCCCATCGTGCGGGGATTACTTTTTAAAGGGTTCTCTATGTCTGCCGATGTCTTTGCTCCTTGGGAAAATCCCAAAGAAACACCACTTATCCGCTTTGAAAACGTAACCAAACGTTTTGGTGATTTTACAGCCGTAGATAATCTGACACTTGATATATATGAGCGCGAATTTTTTGCCCTATTGGGTGCATCTGGCTGTGGCAAAACCACATTGATGCGTATGCTTGCAGGGTTTGAAAGCCCAACCGAGGGCCGTATTACACTAGCTGGCGAAGACATCGCCCCTATTCCAGCCAACAAACGACCAGTAAACATGATGTTTCAATCATACGCGTTATTTCCACATCTAAGCGTCGCAGATAACATCGCTTTTGGCTTGAAACGCTCCGATATGCCCGCATCCGAAATTGATGGGCGTGTTGATGAAATGCTTGGCATGGTACAGCTACGCCAATTCGCCAAACGTAAACCACACCAGATTTCTGGCGGCCAACGCCAACGCGTGGCACTCGCACGTTCTTTAGCCAAGAACCCAAAAGTTCTATTGTTGGATGAACCTCTTGCAGCACTCGATAAAAAGCTGCGCCAAGAGACGCAGTTCGAACTAATGGACATCCAAGAAAAGCTTGGCACCACATTTATGATCGTCACCCACGACCAAGAAGAAGCCATGACAGTCGCCAGTCGTGTGGCTGTTATGAACACGGGTCAGATAAAACAAATAGCAACACCAGATGCGATATATGAGCGCCCGAATTCAAGCTATGTTGCTGATTTTATCGGTGAAGTTAATTTGATTGATGGTAAGATCACCTCTAGCACAGAGAAATCTTGTAAGATCGCATGGCAAGGCGGAACCATAACGGCACAACCTCCTTCTAAGCTCAAGAAAGACACAGAAGTTCGTTTTGCTGTCCGCCCTGAAAAAGTATCGATCGCTACTGCAAAACCCAAAAGTGGCAATGCCGTTCAAGGTAAAGTCTTAGACATTGCATATCTCGGTAATATTTCAACCTACTACGTCGAAACCGCCACAGGTCAAACAATCAAAGCGCAAATCGCAAATGCACGCCGCTTGTCTCGCCGCAGCTTTACATGGGAAGATCCTGTTTGGCTGTCATGGTCAGACACCGCTGGCATTGTGTTGACGGAATAATCCATGCGCCGCGCTGTTGTCATATTAATCCCCTATCTCTGGCTAGTAGCATTGTTTCTAGTTCCTTTTGGGATCGTCCTGAAAATATCACTATCCGACATAGCAACGGCAATACCACCATACACACCTAACTTCGATTTTTCGGCTGGATGGGCTGGATTCAAAGAGTTCTTATCCCAATTAGATTTCGAAAACTTCATATGGTTGACCGAGGATGATCTCTATTGGAAAGCTTACCTCTCCAGTTTAAAGATCGCGATCATATCAACAATATTGACACTCTTGGCAGGTTTCCCAATCGCATACGCAATGGCCCAAGCCCCAAAAGAATGGCAGCCAACGCTGATGATGTTGATCATCCTACCATTTTGGACAAGTTTCCTGATCCGCGTATACGCATGGATGGGCATATTATCGACCGAAGGTTTCTTGAACCAATTCCTACTTTGGATCGGCCTAATCGATAGCCCACTGCAAATACTGAATACTGATTGGGCCGTCTATATTGCGATTATCTACACCTATATTCCATTTATGATTTTACCGATCTATGCGACTTTGGAAAAATTAGACCCATCCTATTTAGAAGCAGCCGAAGATTTAGGGTGTTCACGCACACAGGCTTTCTGGTCCGTCACAGTACCGCTTTCAAAACCAGGCGTTATCGCAGGGTGTTTCCTTGTCTTTATCCCAGCTGTTGGCGAATTTGTGATCCCATCACTGTTGGGTGGATCAAAAACTTTGATGATCGGCAAAGTCTTATGGGATGAATTCTTTGCCAACCGCGATTGGCCTGTGGCATCAGCCGTAGCGATCATCCTATTACTGATCCTCGTGATCCCAATCGTCTTGTTCCAAAAACAACAAGAACGCCAACAAGAGGCGGATTCATGAAACGGTTTACCCTCTTCAACGCTACGTCCTTAACGCTCGGTTTTGCATTTCTATACGTCCCAATCCTTATTTTGGTGATCTACAGCTTCAATGCTTCACGCCTTGTAACTGTCTGGGCTGGATTTTCCACCAAATGGTACGGCGAACTTTTACAAAACCAACAATTCTTAGATGCAGCATGGGTAACGCTAAAGGTTGGTTTGATATCATCATCAATCGCAACAGTTCTTGGCACAATTGCTGCCCTAGTCCTCGTACGTGGCGGTAAATTTCGCGGACGCACACTATTCAGCGGCATGATCTACGCCCCACTGGTTATGCCAGAAGTGATCACAGGCCTATCCCTTCTCCTCCTATTCATCGCCGCAGGCGTGGATCGCGGTGTATTCACAATCGTCCTAGCACATGCAACTTTTTCCATGTGCTATGTATCCGTTGTCGTATCATCCCGGTTAATCTCATTTGATCAGAGCATCGAAGAAGCCGCCTATGATCTGGGCTGCACACCGTTTGATGCGTTTAAATCCGTCACTCTGCCAATCATTGCTCCAGCCGTAATATCTGGTTGGCTCTTAGCGTTCACACTGTCCCTAGATGATCTGGTCATCGCCAGCTTTACGACGGGCCCCGCTGCAACGACTTTACCTATAAAAATCTACAGCGCTGTACGACTTGGCGTCAGCCCTGAAATCAATGCACTCTCAACGCTCTTGATTGGCATTGTCACCATTGGCGTCATCACCGCATCCATAGCAACAAAACGCGCAGCTGTGCACCGTAAACGCCAAGAAGAGCTTGCATCACAAAACAATTAATATTGAAGAATGGCGATCCCATCAGGACTCGAACCTGAAACCCCCTGCTTAGAAGGCAGGTGCTCTATCCAGTTGAGCTATGGGACCGTACCTTAGTGTGTCCAAACACTTCGCCTATTTGTGGCAAAGTTTTCGCCATAACCACCATTACGAACATTTGGTTTGCGTTTTTGCGGCTCGGACACCGTATAAGCAATCCCTTTTCCAGTCGCATACTCAATCGCAGCTTCTTTGCTTTCGAAAGTCAATTTCACTTGTGCATTCATATCACCTGAACTTGTCCACCCCATCAAAGGGTCCACTTTGCGTGCTTCTTCAGGGGCAAATTCCAAAATCCAAGTTTTAGTCTTTGCTTGTCCAGATTGCATTGCATTACGTGCAGGTTGGTAAATACGTGCGAGCATGATTGCCTCAAACTGATTGCTTATATGCTTATCGCCAAAACGAACAAAAGGTGCAAGCCTCTGTCTACATTCTAATCGTTTTTTTATTGCAATTAATAAAGCTACACAATCTAAGGTTAATTAAATATTTCACCAACAGCCTTGAACTTTCCGACAACTGCTGCATGTTCGTCTAAAAGGAAAAACTTGCAGAATGTCGCAATCATCACCGCCTCTTTTGAACACACCAGACCGCCATGCCAAGATCAAATTGGAAGGTGGTCGTAAAATTGTGATGAATACCGAGTTCGAACCTGCAGGTGACCAACCCACGGCAATTGCCGAACTGGTAGAAGCCATCAATGAAGGTGAACAAAATCAGGTTCTACTAGGCGCAACAGGTACAGGCAAAACATTCACCATGGCCAAAGTGATAGAAGCTACACAACGGCCAGCTATCATCCTTGCACCAAATAAAACGCTTGCGGCACAATTATATGCCGAATTCAAAGGCTTCTTTCCAGATAACGCTGTCGAATATTTCGTCAGTTACTATGATTATTACCAACCAGAGGCCTATGTTGCACGGTCTGACACGTATATCGAAAAAGAAAGCCAGATTAACGAACAAATCGACCGCATGCGCCACTCTGCAACACGAGCACTACTTGAACGCGATGACGTGATCATCGTGGCATCCGTTTCTTGCATTTACGGTATCGGGTCTGTTGAAACCTATACAGCAATGACCCAAGACTTGATTTCTGGCAACGAATACGACCAGCGTAAAATCATGGCCGATCTTGTGGCCCAACAATATCGTCGCAACGATCAAGCATTCCAACGTGGGTCATTTCGCGTCCGTGGTGATACATTGGAAGTCTGGCCTGCCCACCTTGATGATCGCGGCTGGCGTTTTTCCTTCTTTGGCGAAGAACTAGAAGGCATCACCGAGTTCGACACACTAACAGGTGAAAAAACGGGCACCTTGGAAACCGTACGTATCTATGCGAATTCACACTACGTGACGCCACGCCCAACGATGCAACAAGCAATCAAAGGTATCAAAGCAGAACTGGAAATTCGCCTAAAGCAGTTCGAAAAAGATGGTAAACTACTGGAATACCAACGTTTAGAGCAACGCACAAAATTCGATCTTGAAATGTTAGAGGCCACAGGCGTATGCGCAGGCATCGAAAACTATTCTCGTTACCTCACAGGCCGCGCACCCGGCGAAGCCCCACCGACCCTATTCGAATATATCCCAGATGATGCCATCGTATTTGCGGACGAATCCCATGTATCCGTCCCCCAAATCGGCGGCATGTATAAGGGTGACTTTAATCGCAAGAATACCCTCTCCGAACACGGCTTCCGTTTGCCATCCTGTACGGATAACCGCCCTCTTAAATTCGAAGAATGGGATGCTATGCGCCCTCAATCGATCTTCGTGTCCGCTACCCCGCAAAAATGGGAACTGGCACAAGCCCAAGGCGTGTTTGCAGAACAAGTCATTCGACCAACAGGCCTACTAGATCCACCTGTAGAAATTCGTCCTGTAAACACTCAAGTCGATGATCTGTTATCAGAAATCCGTATTGTTGCCGCAGAAGGCAACCGCGTTCTAGTCACCACACTCACCAAACGCATGTCCGAAGACTTGACCGAATACCTACATGAACAAGGTATTCGCGTGCGCTACATGCACTCTGACATTGATACAATCGAACGGATCGAAATCCTGCGCGATCTGCGCCTTGGTGCCTTCGATGTTCTGATCGGCATCAACCTATTACGCGAAGGTTTGGATATCCCAGAATGTGCACTCGTCGCGATCCTTGATGCTGATAAAGAGGGTTTTTTACGGTCAGAAACATCTCTCGTACAAACCATCGGACGCGCTGCGCGAAACGCAGAAGGTCGCGTGATCATGTATGCTGATAAAATCACTGGTAGTATGGAACGCGCATTAAGCGAAACCAACCGACGCCGCGCAAAACAACAGGCCTATAACGAAGAGCACGGCATCACACCAACAACAATCAAAAAGAACGTAGAAGATGTTCTAGAAGGTGTCTTTGGCGCAGATACAGACGAAAGTCGTATCACCGCAAAAGTCGATAAAAAGCCAATGGTTGGTGAAAACCTACAAACACATCTGGATAGCTTGCGTAAAGATATGCTGAAAGCAGCAGAGAACTTAGAATTTGAAGAAGCCGCCCGCATTCGCGATGAAGTCAAACGGCTGGAAGCTGTGGAACTTACAATCGCTGATGACCCTCTTGCACGACAATCTGCTGTAGATGCGGCCGTAGAAGACGCCGTTAAACGTGGTGGTCGAAGTACCGCCGGTAAAGGTGGCACACGGACGTATCGTGGCAAGTCGCAAAAGAAATTTTAAAACACTGCCGCGACATCATACATCACAGGCTCAAAGCTCTTACACATCTCGTTGATGACACGGTTCCGTTTGCGCATCTCATCTGTGCGTAACATCGCTTGAAAGTCACCGCGATCTTCCCATTGTGAATAGTTGGCGATACGCGTCTGTGCATCATTCACATGTAACCCAGCGGCTATAAACCCTGATTGCTTACTAATCACTTCGCGATAAGCGTCTGTTAGCAAATCAAGCAAGTCCTGACATGTGCCAGGGGTAACTTCAAAAGTGGTTAATACGGTTTGGGCAGATGTATCGGTTTTAATATGGGGCATCAGAAATCTCCTTTGCCCCAATCTATCATACAGTTGGGCATTCCCAAAACATCTTAGCGTGTAATATGCACCGCACAGGTTGCATGACGCACAACACGTGAAGCCGTCGATCCTAACAAGTAATCGTGGTACGTTGGGCGATGCGATGAAACGATAATACAATCCACATCATTCTTACCCGCATATTCCAAAATAGAATTGGCCGAATGTCCAATGATCACTTCCACTCCGCTACCAGGCAGTTCTTTTGCATCTTCCAAAAGCTTCTTTTCTAGCTTTTTAGCATTCCGCTCCATCTGTTCCTGCGGCAACTCTAAGGCCACATAAGTTGGCAGTGCTTCTATAACGGAAAATAACGTAATGCGCCCGCCCTCTTTACTTAAATGAGAGGCAACATTGAACGCATCCGTCATGTCACGTTCATGGTCAGGCGCAATGGTTAAAAGAATATGTTTATACATGGTCAGTCTCCTTTGTTCCCTTGAAATTACCAGAGGGAACAAAGGCGTTCTTTGATCTATATCATGTCAGACAATATTAATTTGGCGTGTCACTTCGCACAGTGACTTGCACTTGCCCTTTAACAGGCTTTGACCATGTCACATTAAATTCAGCTCTATTACTCCCCTGCCCAACAGATGCATAAGGTTGCTCAAAAACACCTCGGTTTGCAGCGTCTAAAATTTGCCCTTCTGGAACAATTGCCGTTACCGTCTTTGTGTGCCCACCAAATGGTAAATGATCCGAAACATCATTCGCCCACGATTGGCTGGGGCTCGTCCGTGAAACACTTACAGTTACAGGGTTTTCCATACGATCACTCACAGAATGATATGTATTACCAGTTACTGTTACGTTTCTGGCTCTGGTGTGGTTTAATTCCGCGTGCGTCGTATCAACCGTCTCAACTCGATCTAAAGAAGGTCCATTCACCGCCTTGAACAAGTTATTCGCAACTGTGAAACCATTTAGATAATGGTTCGTTCCAAACGGCTTTAACTGAATAAAACGGAACCATTTGTCTACGCCAGTCGAAAAGAAGATATTCCCTGTCAGGGTAAAAGACCCAAATGAAAATCCCGTCACCAAATCTGGCGTCGGATCATACTCATTCGTCCACTGCAGATAGCAATTATCAACGTAATTGCCCTGAAACGTATTTTTACAATTCGCAATTGTGAAAATCATACCCGCTGTACGGTCCCCAACCCCCGCATTATCGCCTTGAAAGAAATGGTTCCCAGTAATGATGTTTCCAGTTCCGCCAATCACACCAAAATGTTTGTATCTTATTGCACGATTGTCGCGGCATTTGATATCATTCGCATTACAATTAAAAGCAATAGACTTGCGATCTCCAACATCCAAAGCTTGTTCATCTGACAAAAACTGGCACCGGTCAATCAACATACCAGAGCACCCGCTACCAATGGATGTGATACAGCGGTCCTTATTATTAGAAAAGAAGCAGTCTTTGAAATGATAAATTAGCCCATTTGGCGAAATCATAACAGCACTCGCCAAACTACGTCCATTGAAGTCGACACTATCGAATGTAAATCTTGCTATACGTGTAAACCCACTAAAGTCCATCATATATTTGAACCGCGTAAACGTATACGTCTGCGATGCAGGTGCCCCCCAAAGCGGGTTGCTCAATGTGATCGTGCCACTGCCCACATCAACAGCACGTACATAAATTTCAACACCAACACCAACACCTTCTATCAATGCTCCAACTGGGATAGATGCAATATTTGCAACATCTGTTAAGCGGTTGGGGTCACTTGCCGAATAAGATGCGGTTGAAGTGGTAATCTCATCACCCCAACTCGCATTGTTCCTAGCTTCAAATTGTCCATTACAAACCACACGGCGCGATGCAAACGTATCCCTATTCCCAACCGCTGCATGTAAATCAATAGGTTCATCCAAGACTATGCTATATCCATCTAGGTCTAATGTGTCATGATCGGTAAAATTCAACAGCGCTTGGAAAGCTTTCTTAAAGGCTAAGGTCTCATTCCCAAAAGCATCTAAGTACGCCCCATAAGAATAATTTTGTGTAATCTGTAAAATAGCGGCATCAGGCATCACCAAAGTTCCTTGAAAACGCACTCGCGATGCAAAGGTCACTGTACGAGCCAAGTAGAATGTCCCCTCAGAAATTAACACATCCCGTCCGTTGGCAGCTTGATCAGCCGCTTCAAATGCAGCTGTATCATCTGTGGTACCATCCCCAACGGCCCCAAAATCTTTCACATCTACCACGTCTAATAGATCTGATTGAAATACTGAGGTCACATCTTCAACAATAATATCCTCAATACGGACAACACCTCCCGTATTCCCAGTTAGATCTAAACCAAAGTGGCCAAAGGTTGCATTCCGCCCCCAAACCATATCCACGCCAGTGCGTGATCCAGACCCAACAATCGCGCTCACCTCAACAACCTCACCGTAAGTCGTCAACTGTTCAGCAGCACCAATCTCAACAACCCCGTTCAAATGCGTACCATTTGATCCCCCAGCCCAAGCGCCTATACGCACAGCAGGCAAAACGCCAGATATCGCCTTCACACGTACGCGCACCCGTAAATAACATCCTGTCTCTATTGGCGTCTCATACAAAGCACGTAATTTTTGTACGTCTTGTGTTTTGACCAACTCTAAACAAGTGCCAAAATCCGCATCCGCAGCAATCAAACTGGCATTAGGCGCCCCATCATAAGTTGGGTCGCCCGCCAAACCATCTTCGCTAGACCATACATCTAATCCATCCCCAAATGCAGGTGGCGTTAAGATGATACCTTCTGTAATAACTTTGTTCATAATAATTCCTCTTCGAACACACCCAAACGGGTCATCACTCCGAAGTTGAATTTATCTATGAAATATTAATGCAAAATTTGACCAGCGTACGCTGCTTAGGCTTTAGGGGCTTCTGAAACGCTTACGCCTTTGATTTTCCAGCCTGTTTCAGTCTGCTCCATGACATAATGCGCAATAAACAACCGCCCAGCCTCATCTTTCAACTCAACCTTCTGCAACCATTCACCAGCCTCATCACTTAATTTCGCGAATCGAAATGATGCTGGTCTATGCACCATGGGGTACCCACGTTGCACCATCGTGCCAAATCGGTCAGCGGTTCCAAACAAACGAACAATATTGGGGGCAGCAAAGGTAAATGCCGTGTCAAAATCATCTGCTAAAAACGCATTAATCTGGCCAGATATCACCCTTTGAATATCTGTCTCTTGCGCTTTCACAGGAAACGCCATGACCACAAAAATAAAAAATGCCCGCAATAACATCATAACTTTCCCTCCACACGATACCGTTTAAAATTAGTTTTAAAATGCTAGCTGTCAAATCCTCCCCCTTGACGAAAGACCATATTCTGTAAAAACTGCCTACATGGGGACCGCGAATGCCCCGTGAGGCGCCAGCCCAAGTTTCGCATCCGATAACCCTAACCAAAGGAAGGATGCGCTATGCCCGCCCCAACAGAAATCACACCAAGCCAACTGAACCGTCTAATCGGCACCCCAGACTGCCCAATCATCATCGACGTCTGCACCGACGAAGATTTCAACCAAGACCCCCGCCTGATCCCAAGTGCACGTCGTCATTGTTTCACCAAAATCGAAGAACTCATTCCAGAACTACAAGGACAGAAGACCGTCCTGATATGCCACAAAGGTCTAAAACTCAGCCAAGGTGCCGCTGCATTGTTACGTCACCACGGCATTCAATGCGAAACCGTCCAAGGTGGCATCGTCGGTTGGCGTGATGCTAACCTTCCCCTAATCCCCACAAATAAGGTACCTTTTCAACCTGATGGCAGCACCCTATGGGTGACACGCCACCGCCCAAAAATAGACCGCATCGCCTGCCCATGGTTGATCCGCCGTTTCATCGACCCAAAGGCAAAGTTTCTATTCGTTTCACCATCCCAAGTCCTAAACGTCTCTGAAAAATTCAACGCCACACCGTTTGACGTCGAAGATTGTTTTTGGACACACGATGGTGACGCCTGCACATTTGATAAAATGGTCACAGAATTCGATCTCAAAATCCCTGCCCTAAAAAGACTCGCAACAATCGTACGCGGTGCAGACACAGACCGCCATGACATCGCACCAGAAGCGGCAGGCCTGATGGCAGCTTCTTTAGGGCTGTCACGCATGTACAAAGATGATATCGCGCAACTGGATGCAGGTATGCTGCTATATGATGCCTTCTATCGTTGGACCCGTGATGCCTCGGATGAAACGCACGATTGGCCTACGAATGGCGCAAAAGGATAAGACGATGACGACCAAACCGACCTTATCCGAAGCCTTTCGCGTCTGGGGCAAAATCGGCGTGCTTTCTTTTGGCGGCCCAGCCGCCCAAATTGCAATGATGCACCGTGAAGTTGTTGACGACAAAAAATGGCTCACAGAAAAACAGTTCTTAAATGCACTCAGCTTTTGCATGCTCCTACCAGGTCCAGAAGCCATGCAACTCGCCACCTATGCAGGGTGGCGTATCAACGGACTATTGGGCGGTCTTATCGCTGGGCTCCTCTTTGTCATCCCCGGCGCTCTGGTCATCCTAGCTCTAGCAACACTTTATGCCTACCTTGGTACAGTCCCAATCGTAGAGGCGCTTTTCCTCGGCATCAAAGCCACCGTCGTCGTGATAGTAATCGAAGCATTACTGCGTGTCTCAAAGAAAGCTTTAAAACGAACCGATCATTGGATCATAGCTGGCCTGTCTTTCGTAGGCATATTCTTCCTAAACATCCCCTACCCATTGATTGTCTTAATCGCAGCCCTCTACGGCCTATTCTTCAATGACAAATCATCGGAACCCGAAGAAGAAATCCAACACAGGCAACCTATTACCAAAACCTTGAAAACCATCGCAATTTGGCTCGCCATCTGGTGGGCACCCATCCTATTGCTCGATATAATCACAGAAACCAGCATCTTAAATGAAATCGCCTATTTCTTCTCTAAGCTTGCAGTCGTAACTTTCGGCGGCGCCTATGCTGTTCTTGCTTATATGGGCCAAGACGTCGTAACGCTCAAAGGCTGGCTCACAGCAGGTCAGATGATGGATGGCTTAGGTTTAGCCGAAACCACCCCTGGCCCCCTAATTCTCGTCACCGAATTCGTAGGTTTCCTAGCAGGCTTCGCCGCAGGCGGTTTGTGGCTGGGCGTAGCAGCAGCCATCGTCACCCTATGGGTCACCTTCACCCCCTGTTTCCTATGGATATTCGCAGGTGCTCCCTACATTGACTGGATCGGCACACAGCCCCGCCTGCGTGGTGCATTATCTGCCATCACAGCGGCAGTCGTTGGTGTCATCCTAAACCTCTCAATCTGGTTCGCACTCCATGTATTTTTCGACACAGTAACGAAAACCAAAACAGGCCTGCTCACACTCTGGCTACCAGAGCTTTCAACCATCAACCCAATCGTCATGGCTCTCGCAATCCTGTCAGGATATTTATTGCTCAAGCGTCATTGGAATGTGGTTGGCGTCCTAGCCCTGTCCGCTATACTCGCCCTAGGTGTTTCACAAATCGGGTAAAGCCATGCCGAAAACAATCCAGATCATTCACGATTACGCAGTTCCACCAAAAAAACTATGGGACTTGGTCACAGACTACGATGCCTTAGAGCAAGTGATGAAAGGCATCGTCAGCTATACAGGCACCCCAAGCGGACAACTTCAAGCAGGTCAAAAAATGGATATCGAAGTGTCTCTATTCGGCAGGCTCCCAAAACAGCCTTATTACATGGAAGTCGTGTCCTGCAATCACGACCAAATGATCGCACAATCGTTTGAACGTGGCGCAGGTGTGAAAAGTTGGCGCCACAATATGCACGTGACCCCCACAAAAACAGGATCACGTCTAACAGATACAATTGAAATTGATGCGGGGCTTATGACCCCCATCTTCGTTTTATGGGCGCGCTTCATATACAAAGCACGCCACAAACCAAGACTGCGTTTGCTTGGCTTAGGCGAGTAATTCGCCTTTCAAACCGCTTTCGATCAACGCAATGGTTTCATCAACACCGTAAAGCGCTGCAAAACCACCAAAGCGTGGCCCTTGGGATGCACCCAACAGAACTTCATAAATCGCTTGGAACCAATCACGCAGGTTTTCAAACCCATGGTTCTTACCCACAGCAAAAACCAACGCTTGCAAATCATCCCCATTGTCCAAAGCATAGGCCGATAAATCAGCAGGCTCTTTCCCCATATCAGCGTTCTTTTTGTCGATCATAGCTTTCGCCACATCGACATCTTTCAAACCTGCCATCAAATCTGTCAACGCTGCACGTTCCTGATCACTTGGCGTGCGGAACACCTTCGTTGGCTTCACAAAGTCATGGTAATACCGCACCGCAAAACCAGCCGCTTCATCCATCACAGGGTTTGCCTCTGGTGATGCATCAGGCGCATATTTATTGATAAAACCCCACATCGCATCCTTTGTCTCGGCACTCGAAACAGAGGCCAAATTCAACAACATCGCAAACGGCACAACCATATCGGATTGGGGCACATCACCCTTGTGAATGTGATACACAGGATTGTTCAACTGTTGCGCTGGCTCCTGATCCACATAAGCCCGCAATTGCTGATGATACTCATCCACGGCCTTAGGGATCACATCAAAATGCATCCGCTTTGCCGTGTTCGGTTTTTGATACATGAAATATGACAGGCTTTCAGCAGACGCATATGTCAGCCATTCATCAATCGAAACACCGTTGCCTTTAGATTTCGATATCTTCTCGCCTTTTTCATCCAAGAACATTTCATAGAAATAATGTGCAGGCGCAGGCGCACCCAAGATACGGCAAATCTTATCGTAAATATGCGTATTCGTTGAATGGTCCTTACCATACATCTCGAAATCCACGCCCAAAGCGGCCCAACGTGCGCCAAAGTCTGGTTTCCATTGCAACTTCACATTGCCACCTGTCACAGGCAGCGTTGTTTCTTCGCCATCTTCATCATCAAACGTGATCGTACCATCCACAGCATTCACAGACTTCATTGGCACGTACAACACACGACCAGATTTTGGTGAAATAGGCAGGAAAATCGAATATGTCTGCGCACGTTCAGCCCGCAAGCTTTCCAACATCACAGCCATGATCTCATCATACTTTTCAACAGCGCGTAAAAGCACCTGATCAAAAGCACCCGAACGGTAATACTCTGTTGATGAATAAAACTCGTATTCAAACCCAAAAGTATCCAAGAAACGGCGCAGCATCGCATTGTTATGCGCACCAAAACTGTCATGCGTGCCAAACGGATCAGGCACATCCGTTAATGGCTTTTGCAAATGTTCTTCCATCATCTCTTGCTGTGGAACATTGCCCGGCACTTTGCGCATCCCATCCAAATCATCGGAAAAGGAAACCAGCTTCGTTGGAATATCACTCAACACCGTAAACGCATGCTGGATCATCGCAGTCCGCGCAACCTCACCAAACGTGCCGATATGTGGCAAACCAGATGGGCCATAACCCGTTTCGAATAAAACATACCCCTTTTCAGGTGTGCCCTTTTTGAATCGTTTCAAAAGCTTGCGCGCCTCATCAAAGGGCCAAGCTTTAGATTTCATCGCAATTTCGCGCAATTCAGACATTGTTCTATCCATTAAGGTTGTTTTCAAACACTCACCTATTGCTCCAAACGAGGTTGGTCAATAATATCGGGGGGTAATTCATATAAAGAGTCGACAAAGATGACACAAACACATGCTCCATGGACCCACCAAGACGCATTAGTTGCCATGATGGTGGCTGGCGCTGTCTCAGACGAAGCCATCAAAACGCTAGAAATGTTGTCTATTCAACGTATCGTCGATCATTTGCCAATTTTTGCAGACTATGATGAAGCACGTCTTAAAACAATTTCTCAAACTGTTTTCGATCTTTTTGAAGAAGAGGACGGCTTAGATGCCCTATTTGGCCTTGTCCGCGCAGCACTGCCAGAAAAACTATACGAAACATCCTATGCTCTATGCTGCGATGTTGCAGCGTCTGATGGGCGTTTACGTGAAGAAGAGTTACGCTTTCTACAAGAAACACGCTACGAATTGAACTTAGATCGCCTGTGTACGGCAGCAATCGAGCGCGGCGCTCGTGCGCGTCATATGACAGCTTAACTTTGTAATTGCACCTTCTGAGCAACAACAAACCAAAGCAACATAGACACTGCAATCACTGGCAATACAGAGATAGCAATCGCGGTCCAACCGATACCCACATACAGCGCACCAGATGCGAGTGATGCAACAGACCCCGCAATGGCTAAAATCGTATCGTTCGTTCCTTGCACCAATGGCTTTTCTTCTGCGCTTAACGATATCTGCAACAAATGCGTCGCACCAATAAACCCAAAGTTCCAACCGATGCCCAACAGAACAAGCGACATATAAAAATGTGTCAGCTCAATTCCCGCAATAGCCGTCATAGCTGACCCCGCAAGGATTATCATACCCGTCGCAATAACCTTTGACACACCAAACCGTTGGATCAGTGATCCCGTGAAAAACCCAGGTGCAAACATCGCAACCACATGCCATTTGATAACATCAGCGGCTTGATCATCCGCAAATCCGCATCCAACCATAGCCAGTGCTGTTGGCGTCATAATCAACAACATAACACCTTGTGAAACTGCCGCTGCAGCAATCGCGAAAATAACAACAGGCCTGCGAAACAATGCTTTACGTACATCCTTAGACGCTTGTCCTTTTGGCATAACGGAAACGGTTGCAAGCTGCCCAATCGCTAATACAGGCAACAGACCAATAACGCCTAATACAGCAACAGCCATATAAGCCCCTGCAAACAGAACTGGAGACAACAAATCTTTGGAATAAGAGAATATCTCTGGCCCTATAAAGGCCGCAACCAAGCCAGACGCCAAAGTATATGAAATCGCTTTAGCTTTGTACTTTTCATCAACAGCTTCAGCCGATGCAAAACGGAAAAAGTTAATACCTACTAATGCGCCACCCAATAATAAATGGGCGACACACAACAATATGAAACTTCCAGACATCAATGCGGTAACACCACATAGTCCACCGACAATGATCATAACTGCACTCAGTAAAAAGCCCTTTTTACGCCCAGCCCGCCCCATATAAAGTGACATAGGAGCAGCAACCAATATACCTGCAATCATTTGTACAGATGGTGGTAAAGTCGCTGCTGTGGGAATGGGGGATAAATACCCACCAGCCAAACCACCTAGAATGATCAACATCGGCATAGGCGCACCAAGTATGATATTAGAGATCAAGATCAATACAAAATTTCGATTCAGCATTATCGTTTTCCAAATAAGTTAGCTGTAAATTTATCAGATTGCTTATTGGCGTAAATGTCATATGATAGTCAATTATGGACAAACCTCATCGCCACATTGATATCTTATTATTCGACAACGTCAGTATCCTAGACATCGCAGGCCCTGCACAAGCTTATGAAGCGGCAAATGAAGGGCAGAATGCATTCTACAAAACACGTTTCGTTTCTATGGATGGCAGACCCGTTAAATCATCATGCGGTTTAACACTATGTCCAGATGCTGTAGCCAGTACAAACAGCTTTGCCAATGACCTGATCATTCCTGGAGGCAAAGGCACAGATCATATGCTTAAAAATACTAATCTTAAGGCATTGATTACAGATTGGCAGAAAACAAGCCAGAATAGACGCCTCATCTCAATCTGTTCAGGCGCTTTACTATTGGCGAACACAGGACTGCTAGACGGACAGAAAGCCACAACACACTGGAGCAGAGAAGCACAGGCAACAAACTTATTCCCAAAAGTGAATTGGCTCCTCAACCAGCTTTATACAATCGAAGATACCATTATGACCTCCGCAGGGATAACCTCTGGCATCGACTTAACACTTGCAATCATCCGCAAAGATTGCGGCCCGCAAGTGGCTTTATCAGTCGCGCGTGAATTGGTCGTCTATTTGCAACGGTCTGGCGGGCAAAGCCAATTCGCCAATATCTTGCAAGCTCAGTTCAATACAGAAGGTATGCTAAGCAAATTGGTAGAACAGATCATACAGCAGCCCAACCACCCATGGGATTTGGCAATGATGGCAGATCATATAAATATGACGCCCCGCACATTATCCCGCCGTTTTAAATCTGAACTGGGTGCATCACCTGTGAATTTTCTAGAACAAGTCAGGGTCAAACAGGCTTGCGATGTCTTAAATGCGGGCATGTCCGTTGGTAAAACAATCGAACACTGCGGATTTGGCGACTTTCAACGTATGCAACGTGCTTTCAAACGACATCTCATGACAACTGTTGGGGCATACCAAAAACGATTTGCGCCCACAGAAAACTTGTAAATCAAACAGATGCAATCAATTCCCGTAAACCACCCATTGCAGCGGGCACTTTTTCCACCTGAATAAACAAATGGTCATGGTAAAACCCCGCAACAGGGTTCACGCCCATATCTAACTTGCTCAGATGTGTCGCAATCCGCGCCATAAATCCAACAGCCTCTAGCGATGAATGAATGTTCAATGTGATCATCTGGCACAAAAACTCGCCTTCTAATCCCAGCCGTTCAGCCTCTTCTTTGAGAACAATCAAAGTCGTCCCTTCTGCCTCTTCAAAAACCATCTTCGCCTTTGCGCGCGTAACAATTTCCGTATCCGTTGTTGTCGCGAAAACATAGTGTTCAGGGTATAAAACTGGTTCCATAGACCCGATCAGTGTATCTAAATCCATCTCACCAGACATATACGCGCCCTTTATGTCCCATAAGTTTGCACCCAATGCCTGATCAACTGATGTTGCATCACGCGTGACTTACGTGCCCAAGCTTTACCACCCGTAGGCCGTTCACGATCCTTTTTCGCAATCTGACCACGTTTTTTTTGATCCGCAGTAAACACAGCAAATGCCAATTTGCGCCCATTCGGGCACGTAATGTATCCAGACAACGCACTCGCAAAATTCAAAGTCCCTGTTTTGACAACAACCTTGGCCCCTTTAATAGGTGCCTTTTTAAACTGTGCATTACGCAGTGTAATCTCTTTCATAATAGGTCGCAGTGGCCCATTCCATTTCGCATTCACCAGCAACCGCGCCATTTCATGCGCAGAAATTCGGCTGTCAGATCCAAGTCCCGAATGATCCACAAACCGCGCACCGCGCACACCGTAAGTCGCCTCCAACCAATCTGTCATTGCTTTACCGGAATTACGCAGATTATGGGCCTTTGCCCCACGTTTCACACTCGCAGACAGACCAAGCGTTTCTGCCGTCATATTCGTAGAATATTTAATCATCGACTTTGATAACTGACGAACGGTGCTACTTTCCCAAACCGCAATTGGCGTCCCAGAAACTTGCCGCGTCACCACTTTATGCTTTGGCACACGAATACCATTGATCGCAGCCACAGATTGAAACACCTCACCCGCATAATCCGCAGGTTGGCGTACAGGCAACCAACGACTGCCCCCTTTGCCAAGGGCCGATTGTGCAACCGACCAATGATCCGCCCCATTCACAGAACGGTATTTGAAAACGGGCAAATCACGGTTTTTCACTGCCATTTTAATACCGCGCACATTGGGTGAATATTTCTTCGCCCGCGCAAACATATCCACATCATAGCCTTTGGTACTGCGTTTCCATTGGAAAAACACACGGTTAAAGTTCAGATTCAATCCAGAAATCGTCGGGTTATACCCAACATGACTGGGTTGTGTTTCATCAATTTGCGGCTGATATGGCAATGCCCCAGAATAGACTAAAAACTTACCCTTAACCGATTTCACACCAGCCTTTTTCAACTGACCAACCAAAGATCCCAACGCGTCTGTATCCAAACGCGGGTCACCAGAGCCCTCTAAAATCAGGTTGCCTCTTAAAACACCGTTTTGAATCGATCCTGTCGTTAACAAACGCGTCTTATATGTGCTTTCCGAACCCAAAGTAGACATCGCATAAAGTGCTGTTGCCGCTTTCGTCACACTTGCAGGCGGTAAAGCTTTCGACCCATTATGGCTTTCCAAAACACGCCCAGTAACAGCATCCATCACCACAATGCTTTTCGATCCAGACAGACCAGCGCCTGCAACAATCGTACCAATTGAGTTCTTAATCTTCAGATCTTGCCCAAATACAGGCACAGCAGCCAAAGCAGCGAAAGCAAATGCCAAAATATGGCGTCTGTTCGGTTTTAAACTTGATAAAATATCATTCATAACAACACAGTAAACGGGCGACCACCTCTATGGCAATTCACTTTTTACCAATCACCACGTTTTCTGATCTCTGTGGATGACATATCGACCATCGGTCCATTCAACAGGCTCCAACACGGTGCTGAACGAAATGGCAAAGCCGTAGAGCGCCGCGCAGACAAACGCGACTTTGAAAACCGTCGCGCCGCAGGTGAACTGCCCGCCATAACTTGTTCTTCTGGACGCGCTAAAACACCAATTGGTAATGTCATCATAATATCATCCCAGCGATCCCATTTATGGAAATTTGCCAGATTATCTGCACCCATTAACCAAACAAACCGCACATCAGAATAAATTGCCAACAACCGTTCCAACGTTTCCGCCGTATACCGCGTGCCCAACTGACATTCTAAATCTGTGACCTTAATCCGAGGGTGTTGCACCAATTCTTCACAAGCTGCCATGCGCCGTTCAAGCGATGCAGGTCCTCGTTTTTTCAAGGGGTTTCCAGGCGATACAAGCCACCAAACTTGATCCAAGCCAAACTCTTTCAAAGCCCACTTAGAAATATGCAAATGCCCATTATGTGGCGGATCAAACGATCCCCCCAAAAGGCCTACACGCAGACCAGAGGTTGCTATCGGAAACCCATTCTTCAAAGCTTAAAAATCCAAACCCAAATCAAGGTTCGTCACAGTATGCGTTAGCGCCCCAACCGAAATGTAATCCACACCTGTTGCCGACACTTCCGCAATCCGTTCCAACCGCATATTCCCACTAGCTTCAACGACCATAGCACCGTCAACAATACCAACTGCCGATGTCATATCCGCATTACTCATATTATCTAACAACACCACATCAGCGACACCAACCTTTAACACTTCTTCAAGTTGGCTCAAGTTATCCACCTCAATCTCAATACGGCGCATGTGCGATGCAAACTCGCGTGCACGTGTCAGTACATCCTCAATAGACCCCGCTGCTGCAATATGATTGTCCTTAATCATAATCGCATCATTCAATCCAAAACGGTGGTTCGATCCCCCCCCATGACGCACAGCTTCTTTTTCCACCAACCGCAAACCAGGTGTCGTTTTGCGCGTACAGGTGATCTTGGCTTTTGTACCCTTAGTTTCCGCAACAAAAGCAGCCGTCATCGTTGCAATTCCAGACAGACGCCCTGCAAGGTTCAACGCCACACGCTCCCCCATCAAAATCGCTTTGGCATCACCCGTAATTGTCATCGTCACATCACCAGCTTTTGCAACGCCACCATCAGGGATAAGCGTTTCCACTTTCAAAGATGGATCAACCGTATGAAAAGACAAACGCGCCAATTGCATACCAGAAATAACCCCAGCATCACGCGCATTCATTCGCGCACCATATACAGTACCATCAGGAATAACTGCACGGCTGGTCACATCGCCTGCGCCGCCTAAATCTTCATCTAAAGAGCGAGAGATTAAATCCTGTAGTAAAAAATCTGGAATAGAAGCGTGGTTCATTGGAATATCCCTCATCTTATCAGTCAATAGCACTTAATATTATCGATCAAACCAGCCTCATTGATCAAAAAGTTAACCCTGGTTTCGATATAATCTGCGGTAACTATTGTATTTGGGTGGATGATACGGTGTAGCTTAGGCAATTCAAGCGCCTTTAATGCGTCTGATTTTTCACCAATAAGATCAATATAATCACCCGCAGGGCATTGCGGTGAAATGGCGGGCGTTTCCCTCACTGCGTTCTTTTGCACGGTATCTTGATCTTCTTGACATGCTCCCAAAACGAAAAAAACGCTCGTCAGTAAACATACCTTAGCAATATTTTGTAAAACCATAATGCCCTCCTTACAAACGATCCCGCAAAGCAATCGCTTCTTCATAAGTAATCTCGGTACGGTGCTGCAAACTGTCGTCCTTATCAGGGTAATCCGTACGATAATGCCCCCCACGGGACTCTTTACGATTATACGCAGCAGCCGCAATCAATGTTGCCGCTGCCAACATATTATCGAAATTTGTCGAAACATCACCATGACGATCTGCTAACTCACGTAAATCCCGCAAGGCCTGCGCAATACCATCCCCATCGCGCATCACACCAACTTTAGATGACATAATCGCACGCAGTTCCATAACAGCATCTTCATCAACGTATTTAAATCCAATATCAGGTGTCTTCAGCCCATCGACATAGGGCTGCCCGCCATTAGATTTAATCGCCTTAATCATACCGTCTGCCGCCGTAGCAGCATAAACCAAAGCTTCCAACAAACCGTTTGATGCCAATCGGTTAGCCCCATGTAACCCTGTTGAAGACGCCTCACCAGAAACCCAAAGCCCTTTGATCGAAGACTTGCCAGCCTTATCTGTCGCCACACCACCCATGTGATAATGTGCGGCTGGCACAATCGGGATGGGTTCCTTAACTGGATCAATCCCAGATTGCTGGCAATACCGATAAACCGAAATGAACTCATCCTTGATATGTTCGCCAATCGCTTCGCGTGTATCCAACATCGGCACATTGCCCATTTGATGTTGGCGAAAATTCTCACGTGCCACAATATCACGTGGTGCCAGCTCTGCATCTGGATGCACATCCAGCATATAACGTTCACCATGCTTGTTGATCAGGATCGCCCCTTCCCCACGCAACGCTTCGGTTGCCAGTGGGTTTGGATCAATTCCAACATCCATAGCCGTCGGGTGAAACTGCACAAACTCTGCATCAGCAATCACAGCACCCGCACGCGCAGCCATTCCCACAGCCAAACCACGCACAGATGGTGGATTGGTTGTTTTTAGATACAGGCTCCCTGCCCCACCAGCGGCCAGTAAATAAGCTTTGGCCTGAATCACATAAGGCGTCGTATTGTCCTCTGACACCACAACGCCTTGCATTTCATTATTCTCGACCAACAACTCTAGTGCAGTCGCCCCTTCGATCACAGTAATCGACGGCGTTTCCGCCACTTCCTTGATCAGGGTTTCCATGATCGCAGCACCTGCCTGATCGCCCTTCACCCGTACAACGCGGGCAAACCCATGTGCAGCTTCTTTGGACATCACAAAACCGCCGTCATCCGTACGGTCAAACGGTGTGCCAACCTCGGCCAACTCTAAAACATGTTCTTTCGCCTGTGATGTCACAAAAGATGCAATATCCGCATCCACAATCCCATCACCCGCATTCACCGTATCTACAGCATGCGCTTCGGGCGTGTCATTCTTATGCATCGCTGCCGCAACACCGCCCTGCGCCCAAGCACTCGATGCACCATAACCAAGTGGTTTCGGCGACAACACAGTCACAGGACGTGGTGCCAAACTTAGCGCGGCATACAGGCCCGCAAGGCCTGCGCCAATAATCAAAATATTATGTTGATCGTTCAAGATTAAATCTTCACGTCAATCATGCGCTGCACAGCCAAACGGGCTTTTTCAGCCAAATCAGGATCAACTGTCACTTCTTCTGTACCAGTATGCAAAGACCAAAGGATTTTCTCCAAAGTGATGCGCTGCATATGCGGGCACAAATTACACGGCCCAAGGAAATTTACCTCTGGCACCTCATCCGCAATATTCGAGCCCATGGAACATTCCGTAATCAGCAGAACCTTCTCTGGCTGGTTTTCACGCACAAAGTTAATCATCCCAGATGTAGAGCCGCTGAAATCAGCCTCATCCACAACATCTGTCGGACATTCAGGGTGTGCAATGATCACCGCGTCAGGCTCGTATTTACGGTATTCACGCAGTTCATCCGCCTTAAACTCGATATGAACCTCGCAAGCACCTTCCCAATAAACGATCTTCTTCTTCGTTTGCTTGGCAACGTTTTGCGCCAAATGACCGTCTGGTGTCATGATCACAATATCGCTGTCCATGCTGTCAATGATCTGAACCGCATTGGACGATGTGCAACAAATATCAGACGCTGCTTTCACTTCCGCAGTTGTGTTCACATAAGATACAACAGGCGCCCCTGGATTGGCTTCGCGCATCTTGGCAATATCCGCCGCTGTAATGCTTTCCGCCAAAGAACAGCCCGCACGGCTGTCAGGGATCAGAACCGTCTTTTCAGGGGACAGGATTTTAGACGTTTCCGCCATAAAATGCACACCGCCCTGAATGATGGTGCTTTCCTTAACCTTCGTGGCTTCAATCGCCAATTGCAGGCTGTCGCCCACAATATCGGCAACACCGTGGAAAATATCTGGCGTCATATAATTATGCGCCAAAATCACAGCATCTTTTTCTTTTTTCAGCTTATTAATCGCAACGATATACGGCGCATGACGGGCCCAATCCGCATCTGGGATCACACGGTCACATCGTTCATGCAAATGACGCGTTTCTTTAGCCAAAGCCAAAGATGGCTCCAGATCAAAAGCCGCTTCCAATTGCGATTTCATTTCGGCGCTACCAGGAATAATCATGATATACCCTTTAGAATATGTTCAGTTGATACTTAACTAAGTGCTAATTTAAAGAATTAGAAGGCATATTTCGCAAAAACGGCTATTTAAGCCGCGTTATCGCGCTTCATACCTTTAATAAACTTCTCAACCATAAACTCCAAAAATAGACGCGTTAGACTACGACTACCCGCATTACGCGGCCAAACGGCATAAACACCAATACGCTCGCTGGTCCATTCAGGCAAAACACGCACCAATGTGCCAACAGCAACTTCATTCATAACATACATCTCTGGTAACCATGTAATGCCACGCCCAAGCAAAGCCATTTGCTTCTTTGCTTCACCATTATTGCACCAAAATTTATTTTGCGGCCATTCCTTGGGATCAAACCCACGCTCGAACACCTCACCATCATTCCCCAATTTATGCAAAGTCATCTTGGGCCACCCCGCTTCACAAATAAAAGGATATGCCAATCGCTCAAAGTCTTCAGGTTCAGTAATAGGTCCAAGCTTTTCAATTAAATCTGGGCTCGCATATAAACACGCATGCCCTTCGGTTAATTTACGTACCATAAAGTTGCTATCCGAAATATCGCCCAATTGAATAGCAAGATCATAACCACTTTCATTCAGGTTATGATGTCCCGTTTCATAGCAAACCTCTAACAGAATATCAGGATATGTATCCATGAAGTTTGCCAAAAGTGCCGTAAACTTCGGAGATGCCATAAAACTTGGCATAGACACAGATAACTTACCACGTGGGCTGACCATCACATTTTGCAGTTCTTCCAACCCTGTTTCCGCAGCATCCAACATATCATGCGCATATTTGGACAACTTCTGCCCAGCATCTGTCAGCGTCAAAGACCGCGTAGAGCGATACACCAGTGCCGTATCCAATGTTTCTTCAAGCTGGGAAATATGCTGACTGACAACAGGTGCAGATATACCCAACACATTTGCTGCCCCAGAAAAAGATCCCGTCTCAGCAACTTTGGCGAAAACCGCCAGTGATTTAAGATTTGGTAACATGAAACTACATTATGCGATTTTTCAAAATAATGAAATAACTTTATTTAGTATACCCGATCAATGCGACTCATTCTAACGTTACGTAACAGCGATCACAACTGATCACTTGTTTTCAATCGCGCACCTCCCAGCGCAACGAAAAGGAAAGAAAATGAGAACTTTAATCATAGCCGCAACAGCCGCTTTAACACTAACTCCAACTGCATCGTTTGCAGGGGATTTTGACATCCCTGTATATGTTCCTGATTTCTATGCAGAGTTCACCCAAGACACAGATAAAGCATCAGTTACCAAAGAAGATACAGCTTCCCCTAAAATCATCGCTGTTAAAGCGAAAACAGAACAAGACGCGGACAATTAGGTCCGTATCCTTGACCCCAGCAGGTGCTCCCTTTTCCCTTAATCTGCTGGGGAACCTCCCCCAGAATTCAGTCTATTATTGCTTACTCAGCAACGACCCATAAAAATCAATCCCACGTCCTAAATTCTCAATAGAAAGCCTTTCATTAATACCGTGAAAGCGCGCGATATCATCGCTATTCACAATGAACGGGTTAATCCTGTAAGCCGCGTCCGACGCTTTCGCATAATGACGGGCATCAGTTGCCGCGATTGTTAAACCAGGCACAGATGCAATCGGTCCAAATACAGATACAATAGATGTCTCAATATCACGGTATCCATCTGCGGTTTTACTCGCAACAGGGGATGCCTCAGATGCCGCATCTCTGTCGACGATGACTTTGATATTTTCATCGTCAATCACGTCAATCACATGGCTAACGATATCATCAACCGTATCCCTTGGATGGATGCGAAAGTTAATTGTTGCTGTCGCTTGTGACGCCAAAACATTCTCTTTATTCGATCCCGTCACCATAGTCGGCGCCGTGGTTGTTCGTAGCATTGCATCTGTAGACGCTGAGCCCGACAAAATTGCTTCCAATAACGGGTTAAACAACCAACGGTTTGCAAATAATGCGCGTTTTTCCAATGAAAAATGCCGACCTAACCCATCAAAAAATTCAGCGGAAACACCATCCAATCCACCTGAAACAGGCTCATCCTGCAAACGGCTTACCGCACGCGCAATACGTCCAACAGTCGTCACACGTGGCGGCAATGCTGAATGTCCTCCGTCAGCCTCTGCTACCAATTTAACCGTCACATAACCTTTTTCAGACAGATTAATACTGGCCACAGGCACATCCAACCCGGGAACAATCTTATCCAAGACAAACGACCCTTCATCCAAAGTCCAAGCCAATTGAATATCATTCTCGTTTAAATACTCAGCGACAGCTTTGGCACCAAGACCACCCACCTCTTCATCACCACCAAAGCTTAGATAAATCGTGCGTTTGGGGGTAAATCCTGTTGAAATCAAATGTTCAACGGCCGACAAAATGGCAATCAACGCACCTTTATCATCCAATGTGCCACGTCCCCAAACATAACCACCTTCAACAGCCCCTGAAAACGGGTCATAGTCCCATTTATCCAAAGACCAAGGCGCAATTGGCACAACATCATAATGCGCCGCTAATAATACAGGCTGTAAGCTTTCGTCCGTCCCCACCCATTTAAACAAAGGGGTATCAGCATCCAACTTTACCATTTCCATCTTCTCGTGAACAACGGGGTAAGCCGTTTCCAAGAACGATAGGAACCCATCAAACTCAATCTGATCACGCTTTGCAGAAATTGTTTGATATTGCACAGCACGCGATAGGTTTTGCACCGCTTGATCTAAGTCAGCACCCAATGCAAAAGCCTCTGCATTGCTATGATCCGCAGGTTTATACCGCGCAGTATTTATCCCTATGACGACAGACAAACCTATAACCAGCAGTAATAAAACACCCGTTATTCGCAAAAATATCTTTCGCATCACGCCCCCATACCCTTAAACAGATTGCGTAAATGCTATGTATAAGGGCATATTGTGTCTACGAAAACGTAGCGTAATTGCTTAGACAGCCGCCGCCTCTTGGCGTTTAACCAATTGGTGCTCATCTTCAATCAATCCTATTTTCCAATAACCAGAGATATAAACATCATCACGCGGCAATTCTCGTTCTTTTGTAAAGTACCCCCGAATAGCTTTGATCACGCCACTTTCCCCAGCCACACAGGTTTGCACCACACCTTCAGGCCAAACCATATTACGCATAAATTCTTCTTGTGCTGTTGACGGTTTATGCGGGTTCGCCTGCACCAACCAATGCACATCAATCCCAGCAGGCACATCCAAATCCTGCGCATCTTCTGCCGATTGCACCTCAAAGATTGCAACGCCCTTTGCATCTCGTGGCATCGCTTCCAATGCAGCACCTGCTACGGGCAACGCCGACATATCTGCCGCCACCAAATACCAATCCGCATAGAACTCTTTGATCTTAACTTCACTTGGCCCCGCAAACCCAAGGAATGATCCAGTTTCAGCACGCATCGCCCAAGCACTCGCAGGACCTTCATCACCATGCGCCACAAAATCAATTACCATTTCCAATGTGTCAGGATCAAAACTACGCACAGTATACGTCCGCTTCACGGGCGCTGGCCCATCCACAAAACACGCCTCAAAATCGGCTCGTGTTTGTCCAATCTCGGGCACAAAAATCTTACAATTCGCCCCAGCACAACCAGCATATACGCTTGCCAATTCAGGCCCCTGAAACACCACACGGATCATATGCGGCGTTAGATAAAACGCGTCTTTAACTGTTAGTATACGGGGCGCAGGCTTCTTAGGTTTTGTCATCGATATATCCTTACATGAAAAAACCACAGATTGGCATTGGGCTAGGTCTGTAGGTTATATCGGTTATTATAATAAAAAAACGGGGGCTAAAAGCCCCCTTCGTGATTAGCTACCTGCGTTGATGAAATCACCGCCGCCCACGTCACCACAAGCAGCAACCAAACCCAGAACCACCAAACATTTTGCAACCGTGCCTACTTTGCCGTTTGCCATGCTCATTGCGTAATCAATCATTTCCAGTCTCCTATTAAATATCTGCCCCCAGACCCTAATAGAGCTTTCCAAAAATGATGAATCAACAAGCCATAGCAAAACTTCAAATACCCGTTATGAAAAGTTTATCATTCGTCCAAAAAGAATTCTTCATTGGATGGAAACGCATCCAACGTACTCGTCTGCGTCACACCAGCCGATGATGCACAGCCAGCCAACACAACAACCAAAATCAAAGAGCTTATCTTCATATCAAATCACCTTTATCCAGATATTTCGGATTTCCCCCTTAAAACACCAGATTTTTCCGCAATACAATGCGATTTCCCGTTTGCACATCACACCATTAAAAAATACAACAACCCATAGAAAATTCGCACAAAAGGGCTCTCAAAATGGCATCTTATCAATACGTATACCACATGGAAGGCGTTTCCAAAACTTACCCAGGTGGCAAGAAATGCTTTGAGAACATCCATCTGTCCTTCCTCCCAGGCGTAAAAATCGGCGTTGTCGGTGTGAACGGCACAGGTAAATCCACCCTCATGCGCATCATGTCAGGCCAAGACAAAGACTTCAGCGGTGAAGCATGGGCCGCCAAAGGGGCTACAATCGGCTACCTGTCCCAAGAACCTGAATTGGACGACAGCTTAAACGTACGCGATAACGTCATGCTGGCCGTGGCCGAGAAAAAAGCCATCCTCGACAAATACAACGAATTGGCGATGAACTACTCCGAAGAAACCGCCGATGAAATGGCCAAACTTCAAGATGAAATCGATGCAGACGACCTGTGGAACCTAGACGCATCCATCGACATCGCGATGGAAGCCCTACGTTGCCCCGCAGATGACGCAGACACAGCAACCCTTTCAGGCGGTGAACGCCGCCGCGTTGCCCTGTGTAAACTGCTCTTAGAAAAACCAGACATGCTGCTCCTCGACGAGCCGACCAACCACCTTGACGCTGAAACAATCGCATGGCTGCAAAACCACCTGATCGATTACAAAGGCACCTGCCTGATCGTCACCCACGACCGCTACTTCCTTGATAGCATCACATCATGGATTCTTGAACTCGACCGCGGTCGCGGCATCCCATACGAAGGCAACTACTCTGCATGGCTGGAACAAAAAGCCAAACGCATGGAACAAGAAGCCCGCGAAGACAAATCCAAATCCAAAACACTCGCACGCGAATTGGAATGGATGCGCCGTGGTCAAAAAGCCCGCCAAGCCAAACAAAAGGCGCGTATCAACGCCTATAACGAACTGGCAGGCCAATCCGAACTCGATAAAATCGGCAAAGCCCAGATCATCATCCCGAACGGCCCTCGTCTGGGCAACAAAGCGATCGATGTGAACGGCATTTCCAAAGCTTACGGCGATAACCTTTTGATCGACAACCTGTCCTTCTCCCTCCCACCGGGCGGTATCGTCGGCGTCATCGGCCCCAACGGCGCGGGTAAATCCACCCTCTTCCGCATGCTCACAGGCCAAGAAACCCCTGACAGCGGCACAATCGAGCTGGGCGATACAGTCAAACTCTCCTACGTCGACCAATCCCGCGATGCGCTGGACGACAAAAAAACCGTATGGGATGAAATCAGCGGTGGCCAAGACATCATCATGTTAGGCGACGCCGAAATGAACAGCCGCGCCTATTGCTCGTCGTTCAACTTCAAAGGCGGCGATCAACAAAAACCACTTGGCCTGTTGTCAGGCGGTGAACGCAACCGTGTCCACATGGCGAAATTGCTGAAAGACGGCGGAAACGTATTGCTGCTCGACGAGCCAACAAACGATCTGGACGTCGAAACACTCAGCGCATTAGAGGCCGCCATCAGCGACTTCGCAGGCTGCGCCGTGGTCATTTCCCACGACCGCTTTTTCCTAGACCGCATATGTACCCACATGCTGGCGTTCGAGGGCAACAGCCACGTCGAATGGTTCGAAGGCAACTTTGAAGACTACGAAGAAGACAAGAAACGTAGACTGGGGCCAGACGCATTGGAGCCAACACGGGTGAAATATAAGAAGTTTACTCGGTAAGTTCATGGACACACTAGTCTAAACCAGCGTTTCTATAAGCTAAATATTGCAATAACAAAGATAGACGATTAGCTTCCAAATATATTTTATTTATATTTGGAAGTACTTATGCCTGGCTTGGACAAAACTGTTGTAAAAGAAATTGAATGGTCATCAGCAATTAAAAATATTGCAGTAGATAGCCGTACAGATTTCATCCTTTCACCTCACCTAGACGTCATATACCGAGAAAAAGGCGGTGAATTAATACAGCAACTATGTTCAGCTTTAACATCGGGTTCATATGAACCACAACTCCCAATGACTATAAGTGTCCCCAAAAAGGGGATTCTAACTCGTCCAGGAAGTATATTATTGCCTCAAGATAGGTTGTTATATCAAGGCCTAGTAGAAGACATGTTGCCTCAAATAGAATCTCAATTTGATAGAAATATTGCTTTTAGCCACATACCTTCAGATAAAGATGGAGAGTTATTCAAACCATCACACGAATGCTGGGGGCAGTTCCAAGAACAAATCGAAAGCATATGTGGTAACAACGCTTTTGTATTGCAATGCGATGTTGCGAACTTCTTTGAAACCTTGCCGCAGCATAATTTAATAAATGCTCTCGAAGGCTGTGGAAGTAGAACTGAAGCCGTCAGGCTGCTTGAAAAAGTTTTATCTATTTTTAGACAAAAAAGTTCTCAAGGGATAATACAGGGCGTCTACCCATCAGATGTGCTTGGAAACTTTTACTTAACTGATTTTGACGCAAATTTTAGCTTAGCTAACTTAGCATCGGCAAGATATGTGGATGACATTTACGTCGGTTTTCCTGATGAACTTCAAGCGAAGACATACCTCAACTCAATGGTTGAAGATTTAAGAAAAGTAGGTTTGAGCTTAAATCCCGATAAAACAAAAATCACTCAAGCATCAGATCTTCTTTTCGAACAAAAAGAAGTCGATTTATTGTTTGACGCGGCTCGAGATGAGCTAGATTCGATTAAAGATTTCGTAGAAGAGGGTGGATACGGTTTTCAAGGAGATTGGATTAATTCTGATGATGTCGAAGCCGCTTTAGATGAAGACGATGAAATAGAACTCCTCGCTGTAAGAAGCCTAATAGATTTTGTTTATGAGAGTGAAGATCAAGCTGAAAAAATCGACCGTTTTTGCTTGCCATATTTACGAGCTTCAGGAGATGATTATGGCGTTGAACGTGCTTTTAATGGTTTAATTTCTAGACCACATCTAACTCGCCTGTATTTTTCATATTTGAATCATTTTGCTAAAATAAATCTAGATGTACAAAATCGAATTGAAGAACTTATTAGAAAGAATGGTTTTCATTTAGATTATCAAAAAATGTACTATATGGCAGGTGTTTTGCCTTGTGAAAGTGTTGATGCAAGGACAGTTCGCCATGTAACAACATGGTTTAATAGCCCAATGGTGGGATCGGCGACTCGTGCGATAGCAGCAATATTTATAGCAAAGTTTGGTACAGCGCGCGATAGGAGGGCTATACGAGCAAAATATGACAATGAAGACCCATATGTACGCGCAGCAATCCTATATTCAGCTCAGTATTTTATTTCCGCAGAAAAAGCCACAATGCGCACAGCATGGAAAGGACATTCAGAGATAAATTCTCTTATAGCTTCTGCAATTTAACTTTTGCTAAAGGGACATATGAATCCCCATTATTTCAGACTGGTAATTTGCCAGCATCAGACTGTGATATCTTTCATATTCCCTATTAACAACTTCCCCCTTCCCCTAGCCCCCAACCTCGCTTATCCTCTCACATAGGGTCAGCGCATTGTTGGCCTCGGGGTGTCGTTACCCCTCTCAAACCAGCTGGTGTCAGCTGAAATGATACCTTCTCGATTTAATGGTCGGGGAGGTTATGACGTATGTCCAGGGTTTCGGCCTAAAGGTCATAGCAGTCGTGTTTGAGCGGCTAACGAACTCCCCGGCTGTCGGATCATCCGACGGCCGTTTTCATTTGATGATTTGATTTAAGGGAGCGGCAATTACGCCATGATGATATTTCCAACCAGCAGTGCTATGCACACCGTCTATATTACGAAACGCACACGGCACTTGGTGATGCAAATGCTCTTCGACGAAGGCCATCTTGATCCTGACGATCCATTGATGCCCATGGTCCAAGCTTTCCTAAACCAGCCCAATATGGGCGAAGTGCGGATCAGAAACAGGTTGCGTTTGGTGTTTCGGTGATCTGACAAAAGTCATACGCCCTGTGCACGTGTGGTGCACGCCGATCATACGCCGATTTCCAGCGATAATCCTATTGACCCAGATCAAAGCAATGATCTGCGCAATCTCCTATCCTATAGTCATAGCAATCAATAGGAGACCCAATATGTTTAAAAAAATCGTCGTTGGCCTAGACGGCTCTGACCCATCCGAAAACGCCCTGCGCGTGGCCTGTGATTTGGGCAAGAAATACAAATCGGAAATCCATCTGGTGCACACCCCCGAACCCGAAACAGTTGTCGTTGTAGGCGCCACAACAGGCTATGCAACCGTCGCCGCCTCACCCCGCCAAGAGGAAATGGATGAAGCGGGAAAAGCCGTGTTAAAAAACGGCGAAGAGATCGCAGGCAGTGCTGGCTGCAAAAAGGTTGAAACGCATTTGACCCACGGAAACACCGCCGATCAAATCCTGCATTGCGCCGAAGATTGCGGTGCCGATCTGATCATAACAGGTCGTCGCGGCTTGGGTGCCGTTGGCAGTTTGGTTCTGGGCAGCACCAGCCAACGCGTTAGCCACTTGGCCACATGTGCCTGTCTGTCCGTGGCATAAGTCACGTCGCACACACATGCATTTGACTATCTGTTTGTTGAAATCTGCCTGATTGGCTTCATCCTATACTCAATCCGTAACCCAGTAAGGAGAGTATCGATGAAGTACAGACATAAAGTCCAAATGGCCGCTGTCGCAGTGGCCATGGCGATCACCGCACCAGCCTCGGCTGGCATCTTGAAAACCCACACGGGGCAAAAGATCATTTTTGCAGCCCAAGGTGGCACGAATTATCACGCAAAACGCCATCACGGTGTTACGCATTTCGTATTCAAGAAAAAGCGCCACAACAGACATGCCTATAAACGCAGCCACCGATCATTCAAACATAGTCGTGGTCATTTCAGACACAACACGTTTAAACGCAGATTTAGACACTAATACCAATCAGGCGGGTCATATCGAACCCGCCTTTTTTATGACAATTGTCATACGCCCTGTGCACGCGTGGTGCACATGGATCATACACAGTTTTTCACAGTTTGCGCACGCCGATGTGAACAAAGTTGCGCGGTACTGATATTGCCCCTGAATGGTGATAGGCGCATATTAGAGGTAACTTGAAACACAGCTATATGGATCTCCCACCATGCACGCTTTAAACAAAACACTCGGTATCGTAATTGCAGGCGCAGCCACGCTTGCGTTAACTGCTATCATTTCTATACCTAATCAAAAACCATCCTATCAAATCATTGATATCAAAGATGTTTCTTTCGTAAACGCAGCTCATTCGGACACTTATTTGGACGCTTCAGATGATGACCAATACGAAGTGCACGTACGCGTCTCAAAGTCCCCGTTCGAAGTGAAATCTGGCGGTGGCTACATAAACCATGGCTTTGAAAACGCATTACATTACAAACGGTCTAGAGCCAACAAATAATCCATAACATACTGATATTGAATACCTTTACATGACACATTGTATTTCATGCACCAAATACGCGCCTTAATATTTCGTTAAATTACCCCAAAATTGCCACATTTCGGACCTTTCCAGCACATGTTTTGTTGCCAAATTGGAAACAGTAACTAGTAAATGGAGTAAATTATGAAACCGTTCAAATTGGAAGCGAAACACATGGTCCCTGTAAAAGACACAGCCTTTGCAAAAGACAGATCAACAAAGTTGTTGCGCTCATTAGTCCAACGTCCAGAGGCCGTTATGGAAGCTTTAGAAAACACAGACTTGCGGTTTTCACTGGTTCCACAAAAACGCCGTGTCGTACGCTTGGGTTAACCCTACCCACTTGATTTTACATTAAATTTCCGCCACGCTATTCCTGAAACATGGATAGGTTGATCGTATGCGTAAAGCATTAAAAGGTGTGGTTCTACTAGGCATCGTCGCAGGCGGTATGGGCTGGTTTATATCTGCCCCCTCTTATCTGCCCGCAACTAGCATCCCCACGCAATCAGGCGATATCGCAAATGGCGAACATGTGTATTATCAAAGCGGTTGCGCATCATGCCACGCAGCACCTGATGCAAAGGGTGAAACAAAAAATGTTTTATCAGGAGGGCAGCACTTCAGAACTGATTTTGGCACATTCATAGCCCCCAACATCAGCCCATCCAACATTCACGGTATCGGCGATTGGACCGTTTATGAGTTCATCAATGCATTGAAAAAAGGCGTCTCACCAAAAGGGCAGCATTATTACCCTGCCTTTCCATTTACATCCTATGCCCGCATGACGACAACTGACGCTGTCGATCTCTATGCCTACATGCAAACACTGCCAAAATCCGAAGAACCAAATCAACCACATCAAACCTCTTTCCCATTCAATATCCGCCGCGGGCTTGGGTTGTGGAAACAATTATACCTGAATGACACGCCCGTAATCGCAGCATCAAATGATCCACAAATCCAACGCGGGCAATATCTGGTTGAGGGTGCTGGGCATTGCTCAGAATGCCATACACCGCGCAATATGATTGGCGGCCTACAAACAGATTACTGGCTGGCAGGTGGCCCTAATCCTGATGGTGACGGGAAAATACCAAACATCACCCCGCATGACACAGGTATAGGATCATGGTCAGAAGGTGAAATCGTGAATTATCTAAAAACTGGGTTCACGCCTGACTTCGATAGCGTAGGCGGATCCATGGTTGCTGTCATAGACAATACATCTCGACTGTCAGACCAGGATTTATCGGCAATTGCTAAATACTTAAAATCTATCCCAGCAATCACAACAGAATGATCTGATACGGCCCCAATCTATACGATTTAAGTCAAATGCAGGATTCTCTGTACGATCTAGCAATAATTATGAATGACTGACCATTATAAGGTTTTCATTCACATCCTAGCATGAGTGCTCGCATTGATACCGATTGATGCCTCGGAAACAAACCTTATGGAGCCTCAAATGAAACTTAAAATGACTTTACTCGCTGCCAGCCTGATCGTGTCTATGACAGGAACCGCCAAAGCAGATGATCCTTCAAAATTAAACGACTTAGAAATTGCCCATGTGGCTTATGTCGCAGATGTAATCGATATTCGTTATGCCCATCTTGCACTTGCTATATCTTCGAACCCAGACATCCATGAATTTGCTAAAACTATGATCCGTGATCATGAGGCTGTAAATGAACAAGCCTTGGCATTATTGGGTAAATTAAATGCGCAACCACAAGACAACTTCTTAAGTCAGTCATTGCAAAAAGGTGCCGAAGAACTGATCACCGAAATGAGCCAACTGCGCGGCGATGCTTTTGACAAACGTTATGCAGAAAACGAGCTGGCATATCATAAGGCCGTAAATAACTTGGTCGAAACGGCATTCATTCCAAACATCGAAAATGCCGAAGTCAAAAGCCTATTCGAAGCTGGCCTTGAAATTTTCAAAGCACATGAAAGCCATGCTGAAATGATGGTCAAAAAAGTCAACTGATGCAGCGACGTCACTTCTTACAAACATCTGTGGCAGCGCTTGCTGTCACGGGTTCATCATCGGCGATACATGCCACAACAAAAACACCAGCCCATCATGATATCACAATTAGTCGCTTCAAATTCGTACCTGACACATTGGATGTCCGCATCGGTGATACAATCACGTGGCTAAACAAAGATATCGCGCCCCATACAGCCACAGCCAATGACGACAGCTGGACAACAGATGAGTTGGGCAAAAAACAATCTCAAACTCTCACGATCACAACAGAGATGTCTGGCAAATATTACTGTGTGTATCATCCACACATGAAGGCCAAACTTATCATCACATCTTAAAAGAATAAGACGTCAGACAATCGCTTTCCATTCCTGAAAAGTGGTACCCGCGGCCGGACTCGAACCGGCACGGCTTTCGCCCAGAGATTTTAAGTCTCTTATGTCTACCATTCCATCACGCGGGCCTGCCTGACGTCGGCGCACATTCGCTTTTTCAGCAGCGATTGTAAATATTACAAATGCCATATTTTGAATTTTTTTATTGTACCAATTTTCACTTTCTCAGTTGCCATTCAAAAATCGCAAGCCTACCAATTATGGAAAGTGAGAAATAGCACATGCCAAGTCCACACAGCGCGCCAATAGAGGCCATAAGAACGCAAACACCGCAAACCGAAGAACGCGATAACCTTCGCGGTATTTTATGGATGATGGTGTCTGTCATTGGCGCAAGTGTTATGACCGTTATGGTACGGTTGGCCTCTGCAGATGTCAGCAGTATCGAAGTTGTGTTTTACCGCTCTATCATAGCAACCGCACTGGTTTGCACTGCATTGGTCCTAATATCACCGATGCGCAAACAGCTTTCATTCTCAAAGCCATATACGCATTTAATCCGTGGCATATTGGTAGCAGCAGCAACTCATTTTGGGTTCTACACCATCGCACATATTCCATTGGCCACGGCAACTGTATTGTTTTTCACCGCCCCTATCTTTGCAACAGTTCTTTCCATTTTCGTACATGGCGAAAGTATTGGCCCCCGCCGCATTGCAGCTATATTCGCAGGTTTTTTGGGGGCAGTGGTTGTTTTACGCCCAGGCTTTAGTGAATTAAGCTTTGGTATGCTCACAGCCATAGGCAGTTCAATTACCTTTGCATTAGCATTGGCAATGACCCGAGGCATTGCACAGGCAGATGGCCCGCTCAGCACATATTTATCCTCTGTCGTGATCACAGGGCTGGCAACTTTACCACTGATGTTCGATGGCTCAGGCATCCCAACAGAAAGCGCAACATGGATATTGTTGTTTGTTGTTGCTCTGATGAGCATGCTACGCGGTGTCGCTGATATATACGCCTATAGATACGGCGAAGCAGGTATTTTGGCACCAGCCGCATACACGCGCCTCGTGTTTATCGGCATCGCTGCTTATTTCATGTTTGGCGAAATCCCTGATTGGCCGACAGTTCTTGGTGCAACAATCATCATTGGCTCAACGCTTTATATCGCACGGCGCGAGGCAATGTTGAAAAAGGCTAAATAGATTTACGTGCAGCCAAAGCTGCCGAAATGGTCCCGTCGTCCAGATAGTCCAACTCGCCCCCAATCGGCACACCTTGCGCCAACAGGCTGATTTCAACATCCATATCTTCCAACTGATCCGCAATATAATGCGCCGTCGTTTGCCCATCGACAGTTGCGTTCAACGCCAAGATGACTTCGGTGATCTCTTCATCCTTAACCCGCTCAATCAAAAGCGGGATACGCAATTCTTCGGGACCAACCCCATCCAAGGCTGAAAGCGATCCACCCAAAACATGATAACGTCCCTTGAAAACAGAGGCGCGTTCCATAGCCCATAAATCCGACACATCTTCAACCACACAAATTTGGCGGTTCATCCGTTTGCCATTCGTGCAAATCTCGCACCGATCAGCCGTGCCGATATTCCCACACAACACACATTCACGCGCCGTTTGCGCCACCGAAAACAGCGCATCCGCCAATGGGTTCAGCAATATCGTACGTTTCTTAATCAAATGCAGAACAGCACGACGCGCCGACCTTGGGCCAAGCCCAGGAAGTTTAGCCATCAAAGCAATCAAATCGTCGATGTCTGAATTATTGCTGTTCACTGCTGCTCTGCCCGTATGATCTTAGAACGGCAATTCCATACCTGCAGGCAAATTCAAACCTTCAGTAATCTTTGCCATTTCCGCTTTTGCTGTCTCTGCCGCTTTGTCTTGGGCGTCTTTAATCGCCGCAACGATCAAATCTTCCACAACTTCTTTTTCACTTGGCACCATAATGGATGGATCAACATTCAAACGTTTCAACACGCCCTTAGCTGTCACCGTTGCCTCGACCAATCCAGCACCCGCATCACCTGTGACTTCGATCTGTTCCAATGCATCTTGGGCGTCTTTCATCTTGCCTTGCATTTCTTGCGCTTGTTTCATCAGCTTTGCCATATCGCCCAGCTGGCCCATTCCTTTTAGCATGTCATGCTCCTTTTAATCATCATCAAACGGGTCCCAATCATCATCGTCTTCGCCCGTATCTAAATATTCCACAGCTGCATCTGTTGCCGCATTTATGTCTTCTAATGTTTTCACATCGCGAATTTCGGCACCTGGAAACGCCAACAAAACCGCCTTCACCAAATCATGCTGCATCGCTTGACCTTGTAAATCATCACGGTGTGCCGCACGTTCCTCTGCCAATGTGGCCTTACCACCGTCAGACACAACAGTGACACCCCAGCGCACACCCGTCCATGCCATCAAACGGTTCGACAACCGCGTCGCCAAATCATTCGGTGCATCTTCTGTCGGCTGAAACTCTATCCGTCCTGGGGAATATTTCGCCAACCGCAGAAATGTTTCCACTTCAACCAAAAGCTTCATATCACGACGTGATTTGATCAGCTCAATCACATGGTTAAATTCCGTGTACCGCGCCAAAGCCACTTCCGCATTGGATTGCGGCGCTGCAACTTGCCCACCGCCTGCAACCATAGCCGTTGGTGCAGTCCCAACCGTACCAGACACAGAAACCGAAGCACCAGCAGCCTCAACACCACCACCCATAGGCGCACCAGCACCGCCGCCGCCACCCGTTGGTGGCACAGGTGGCATATCTTGCAGCTTACGCACCAATTCTTCGGGACTTGGCAGTTCTGCCACATGCGTCAAACGGATGATCGCCATTTCCGCTGCCATCATTGCATTGGGTGCCGCACCCACCTCTTCCAAGGCTTTCAGCAGCATCTGCCACATACGCGTCAACGACCGCATCGGCAAATCAATCGCCGCTTGTTTCCCACGTTCCCGCTCATCAGGTGCCACCGTCGGATCCTCTGCCGCATCGGGCGACAGCTTAATCACAGAAACCCAATGGGTAATCTCAGCCATATCGCGCAGCACAGCCATAGGGTCAGCGCCCTCGGCATATTGCGAAGACAGCTCATTCAACGCCCCCGCCGCATCACCGCGCATGATCATATCAAACAAGTCTAAAACACGCCCACGATCCGCCAAACCCAACATAGCCCGCACTTGATCAACCGAGGTTTCCCCTGCCCCATGCGCAATCGCTTGATCCAATAGGGATAACGCATCGCGCACAGAACCCTCTGCAGCACGGGTAATCAAGGCCAAAGCATCCTCAGCCACGGCAGCATTTTCCAGCCCAGCAATCTTTTGCAAATGCGCGATCATCACCTCTGGCTCGATACGGCGCAAATCAAACCGCTGACACCGCGACATCACCGTAACGGGAATTTTGCGAATTTCAGTCGTTGCAAAGATAAATTTCACATGCTCTGGCGGTTCTTCCAACGTTTTCAACAGCGCATTAAACGCACTGGTCGATAGCATGTGAACCTCATCAATGATGTAAATCTTGTATCTGGCAGAGGCCGCACGGTAATGCACACTGTCAATAATCTCACGAATATCGCCCACACCCGTTCGGCTGGCGGCATCCATTTCCATCACATCAACATGGCGCCCATCTGCAATGGAAACGCAGTTATCACAAACTCCACAAGGTGCAATCGTCGGCCCACCTGTCCCATCAGGCCCCACACAATTCATACCCTTGGCAATAATCCGCGCCGTCGTGGTTTTCCCCACACCGCGCACACCTGTCATCACAAACGCATGGGCAATCCGATCCGCCTCAAACGCATTTTGCAACGTCTGCACCATAGCATCCTGCCCAATCAAATCCTCAAAAGTCGCAGGACGGTATTTCCGCGCGAGGACTTGATAAGCGTTTTCAGATTCGTTGGACATTAAGTCGGTGCTCCCATGATCTTAAAGACATTACTCAGTGTTTGGGGGAAATGCTAGATTAAGATTGGGAGAATAGAGGGAAAGTTGAGGAGCTGTCAGAGACAGCATATTAAATCACTTCAAAACACAACAAAGAATTAATTCGCACAATTCAACTCCACTAAATAACGGGGAGCCTTAACCGTTGGAATATGTCATAAAATAGACTAATTCTTTAATGACAAACTGAAGTAAAAATAGTTTTCCAATTCATAATTTTGAAAGAATTCATTGATGACATTAAAGATATTAATACACTCCTACAGAATGCTTATTAATAATTTTCCAATAGTTTTACGTATCGCTTTGCTTCCTTGGTTGATTGTAACCTTTACACAATTTACATACAATTTCCTCCAACACGGGAGAATAATTCCAACGAGTCTTCAAATGGAAGACATAGAGGGCATACAATTCTTAATACCAATTATTATTGAGGCACTTTTCTTTTTGTGGGTATTGATAGGGTGGCATCGGTTCATTTTACTTCAAGAACAACCGAATGCATTTTTTCCTAAATGGCATGGCGGTAGAATATTAAGTTATGTTGGGAAAAGTATAATAATCACACTTATTGTAGGTCTACCGATCACGCTGATTATAATCCTGTTTTTTGCACTGAATTATGATGGAAGCGATGCATATGATATGCCAGTCATAATACTATTCTGTGTAATTTTCTCTTACTATTCTTTTCGTTTGGGCCTTGTTCTTCCTGCAACAGCAATAGGTAGCTCCATTCCATTAGGAGTTTCCTGGAATAGTACTGCAGAAATATCGCGCTCACTTTGGCTGTTAAGCATTATTTTCATTGTACCTTTTATGACATTACAAGAATTGAATTGGGCTTATTTTGACACAATTCTAACAGGTGTCTGCATTCATATTTTATATGGCTTATGGTCGATAATAGGCACAAGTATTCTTACCACACTCTATGATCATTTGGTTGATGGTCATGAACTTTAGATCGAACTAATAATGTTTCAAACCAATAAAAATCTATGTTAATTTAATGATATCAAATACTTAAACCAACGTCCCAATTGGGACATTTCCAAAACAACGTCGATACCTATGGAAAGTGAGAGGCTGGACAACGACCCAAACGGGACTCGTTACGGCTGCTTCCTTCCGGACCTGACCGGGTTGGCGAGGCGCTCGCCCGCGCCAACCTCTCGATACCCTATTTATAGGCTTCTATTCTAAGCTTCAAGATGCTCTAACATAAAAAATACGACAGCAAGCCAAGCAGGATTTTAGCGATGCGAAACGCAGAAACGGTGACCTTTGGGGCCTCAACCCTTGATCGCGCCGCACATTTACGAAAATCAGCGGATAAATTGGCTAAAGATCCAACAGCCCAAGCCATCGTCATGTGGCGCGGCAAACCTTTGATCGAAACAAAAACAGTCAAAGTCGCGCATTTCCCGATGTCCCATCCGATTCTCAAGAACCCTGACGCGCGCATATTCTTGGGCTTGGGCGAAAATGGCCCCGTTTTTGCCTATGATATCTCATCATGGGAACCTGATGCTGACCCAGATGACGTGTCATTCATAGACCAAACACTTCAAAATCACCCAGACGCACCAGATATCTGCGCCTTCCAAGAAACACGTGCAATCATGGCATTATTATCGCGTGATGGTGCAGAGTTAGTTGCCGCTGCAAAAGGCATTTTAAGTTGGCATGAAAGTCATAAGTTTTGTGCGAAATGCGGCGCGCCCTCTGATATGACCGAAGCTGGCTGGCAACGGAATTGCGGCACATGTAGTGCTTCCCATTTCCCCAGAACAGACCCATGTGTCATTATGTTGATCACCCATGGTAATAAAGTACTGCTGGGTCGCTCCCCACACTGGCCGGAAAAGATGTATTCGCTTTTGGCAGGCTTTATGGAACCAGGTGAAACAATAGAAGCAGCCGTGCGCCGCGAAGTGATTGAGGAAAGTGGAATAGAAGTTGGAACCGTTGGCTATATGACCAGCCAGCCATGGCCTTTTCCATCGTCCCTGATGATCGGTTGTGAAGGAATTGCAGCCACAACAGAGATCAAATTAGATGAAAATGAATTGGAAGATGCCCTTTGGGCCACCAAGGAAGACCTTATAGAGAGTCTCTGCGGCAACAGTGATGATATTCTTCCTGCAAGAAAGGGCTCTATTGCACAATTTTTAATAGAAAATTGGCTAAAAGACAGTATATCGTAACGAAAATAACAATAAAACCGCAGGCCAAAGATGAATTTCACCAGTAAACAAGATATTATTGCACCCGCAGAGCACGTTTTCCTTCAGTTGGCAGACTTTGATTTCTACGAATCTTATGCAATGCGTTTAGGTGCACAGGTAGAACGCATCGACAACTACGAGCATCCGCAACCTGGTATGTGCTGGAATATTTCCGGAGTTTTACGCGGCAAAGCCCGTAATGTTGAGTTAACACTTGATAGCTACAATCCAGTGGAAAGCTTATCATATCTCTGCGTGTCAAATTCTTTAGACGCAATCGTTGGCTTTACCGTGATCCCTTTAAGTAAAAAAGAAACGCGCCTAAAAGCATCCATTGATATACAGGCAAAAGGCTTATCTGCACGTGTCGCCTTGCAATCTGCACGGCTTGCAAAAAAGACGCTTGATCGCAAATTCGATGGTCGTATACATGATTTTGCCAAAAAGATCGAAGATAAATACTACGTCTAAACTATGCCGTTTGGCGGAAGATATCTGTTTTATAAACCCCCAGAATATCCAGATGCGTCGTGAAATATTCAAGTTCTTCTAACGCGCGTTTTAGGGCTGGATCTTCTGGGTGACCAATTACATCAGCATAAAATTGTGTCGCAGTAAAAGAGCCGTTGATCATATAACTCTCCAATTTAACCATATTTAAGCCGTTCGTGGCAAAACCGCCCATGGCTTTATATAAAGCAGCAGGGATATTCCGAACCTGAAAAACAAAAGTCGTCAGATATTCATCTTCACCATTTTCGGGTAGATCTTTTTCTGGCGACATGACCAAAAAACGCGTCGTATTATGCTGATTATCTTCGATATGATGGGCAAGCACGTCTAAGCCATAGATTTCCGCCGCCAAAGGTGATGCAAGAGCTCCCATAGATAGATCATCGTTTTCTGCAACAGCTTGGGCTGAACCTGCAGTATCAGGTCCCGCAACTGGCGCAATATCGTGCTGTTTTAGAAACTTACGACACTGCCCCAGTAAAACAGTATGGCTCATAGCCGATTTGACTTGTTCTAATTCCGCACCTTTTTTAGCCATCAAATCAATATGCACTCTTACAAAGTGTTCACCCACAATGTGCAAACCTGATTCTGGTAGCAAACTATGGATATCGGCAACACGCCCATATGTAGAGTTTTCCACTGGCAACATAGCAACATCAGCCTTGCCATTCTTAACCGCAGCAATAGCACCTTCGAAAGTATTACAGGCAATTGCCTGTGCTTCTGGAAAGGCTTCGGTGCACGCTTGGTGTGAATAAGCACCCATGACACCTTGGAATGCTACTTTTTTAGGGGATATATTCATCTTGTTTCCTGCCAGAATGGGCGTTTCGTCGCGGTTCTTTACCTTGAAAGCATTTATAGGAACGCTTAGAAGGTTGCAAATGAATCAGCGATTTCTAAAAATTCGTGCAACGAAGGTGAATAAGCCATGGATACAATGAACATAACCAAAATAGTCGGCGGCCTATGTGGAGCCTTATTAATCTACCTGATGATCCACTGGGGCGCAGAAACATTGTACCACACAGGTGGTGGTCACGGTGCACACGGTGAAGAACACGCACAAGGTTACAAAATCGAAGTTGCAGACACAACTGCCACAGGTGATCCAGCCGATGGTCCATCATTTGAAGAATTACTTGCATCAGCTGATGTCGCTAAAGGCAAAAAAGTATTTTCAAAGTGTAAAGCTTGTCACAAACTAGATGACGGTGCGAATGGCACAGGCCCACACCTGTTTAACATTGTTGACCGTGAAATCGGTAAGACCGCTGGCTTTAGCTACTCGGGTGGCATGTCTGGTATTGGTGGAATTTGGGATATTGCGACACTGAACGCATTCATCAAAAAACCAAAAGAACTGATCGCAGACACAAAAATGAGTTTTGGCGGTTTGAAAAAAGATGCTGATCGTGCAAACTTGATCGCATATTTACAAACAATCAAATAATCGACACCGCATATTTTATAAAAAGCCGCTCTTTTGGGCGGCTTTTTTATTGGAAACATTTCAATATCATCACGGAAAAGCTAATTGCTGTTTACCTATGTCTTATTTTACCTACATATTAAGGGAAATTTGCAAGGTAGAAGACATGAAAAAGACCGTACAACTGATTATTACATTCCTAAGTGCACTTTGGTTCATACAATCCCCTGCTCTTAGCGAAGAAACAATCATAAAATCCCACGGTGTTTCAACCTATGGCGATTTGAAATACGGTCCAGACTTCAAACACCTCGATTATGTAAATCCTAATGCACCTAAAGGGGGGACATATACAACCCCTGCCTTAGGTACTTTTGATTCAATGCACCCCTATACGATTAAAGGTAAAGGTGGGCATATTACGATCGTTTTCTTTGAAGATTTGATGACTTCTGTTGCTGATGACCCCGATGCTCTTTACGGCCTTTTGGCAGAAACAATCGAATACCCAGAAAGCCGTCAGTGGGCGATCTTTAATTTGCGCCCAGAAGCCCGTTTTTCAGACGGGAGTGAAGTGACCGCTGATGATATTGTATTCACATTTAATATCTTACTTGAAAAAGGCATTCCGTCCCTTCGAAAAGTTTTCGCAGATATTATTAAAGTAGAAGCCCTCGAAAAACATCGCGTAAAATTCACATTTCGCGAAGGTGCTGCAACAAGAGGTTTGCCAAAACTCGCGGCTAGTATGCCTGCATTTTCCAGAAAACATTGGGAAGGAAAAGATTTTTCAGAATCAACTTTAGTTCCTGGCCTTGGCTCTGGCCCATATGTTTTAGACAAAATCGATGTAGGTCGCTCAATTGTTCTAAAGCGTGATCCAAATTATTGGGGCAAGGATTTGCCTATTAATAAAGGCCGCAACAATTTCGATTATATACGCGAAGAATATTATGGTGATGCCAACGCAGCATTCGAGGCCTTTAAAGCAGGTACCATATTATCTCGCGTTGAAGGTGAATCACAAAAGTGGGCGACTGGCTATAACTTTCCCGCAGTTGAAAAAGGCTGGGTCAAACGCGAAGAGATACCTGACGGTGCCCTTCCTGTTTCTTCGGGATTCTACTTCAATCTACGTAAAGAAAAATTCAAGGACATTCGTGTCCGCAAAGCTGTTAGTGAAATGTTCAACTTTGAATGGTCAAACAACACATTATTTCACGGCTATTACAATCGATTAGATTCTTTTTGGGAGAACAGTGCATTAGAAGCTACTGATTTACCCTCTGCAGAAGAAATCGCAATTCTAGAACCATACAAAGAGTATTTCCCTAACACACTTTTATCAGAGCCTGCTGTAATACAACCCGTTTCCGGCAAGCGCCAGATTGACCGCAAACGTCTACGGACAGCAAACAAGCTATTGGATGAAGCTGGCTGGCAATTGGAAAATGGCATTCGTGTAAAGAATGGCGAGCAATTGACTATTGAGTTCATGTTGGCGAGCGACATAGCAGAACGTTTTATCAATCCATATATTGAGAACCTTCGCAAAATCGGGATCAAAGCAGCCGTTAAAACAATCGACGTTACGCAATTTGTGGAGCGGCGGAACAAACATGACTACGACATCCTAACGACACGACATGAGACATCCCTTGTCCCTGATGTTAGTCTATATCAATGGTTTGGATCTGGAAGTGCTGATGTACCATCTCGTAATTTCACTGGCATTAAAAATCCTGGTGTTGATGCTTTGATCGACAAGGCGCTTGCAGCAAAAAACCACGAAGAGATGACAATCACAATCAAGGCATTAGATCGTGGATTACGTTCATTACATATAATGGTACCACGTTGGTATAATGCAAACCACTGGGTTGCATATTGGGATGTATACGGGCGTCCAGAAACGATTCCACCTTATGCATTGGGGTTTTCAGATTTTTGGTGGTGGGATCAGGAAAAAGCAGATAAACTTAAGGCCGCAGGTGCACGCATAAACATAAACAGAAGCGGCGAGTAAACACATATATGGGTTCTTATATCCTAAGACGGCTAATGCTGATGATCCCAACATTACTTGGGATCATGATCATCAACTTTGCGCTCATACAATTTGTGCCAGGTGGTCCAATTGAAACTATTCTTGCACAAGTTGAAAATGAAGCAGGCGCAACAGATCGTATTTCTGGCGGCGGATCTGAAACATCCAGCCCTGCGGGTAATTCAGATCAGTACCAAGGCAGCCGTGGTCTGCCCGAAGAATATATTAAGGAACTAGAGAAACAATTTGGCTTTGATAAGCCTGCCCATGAGCGTTTTATCAATATGATGCTTGGGTATTTGCAATTCGACTTTGGTGAAAGTTATTTCAGATCAATCACCGTAATCGACCTCGTTCTTGAAAAACTACCCGTATCGGTCACACTCGGCTTATGGTCTACATTACTCGCTTATCTCATATCTATCCCGCTTGGCATCCGTAAAGCTGTCCATGACGGCAGTAAATTCGACACATGGTCATCGGGTATCATCATTGCAGCTTATGCCGTTCCGGGCTTTCTATTTGCGATTATGTTAATGGTTCTATTTGCAGGTGGTTCGTATTGGAAAATATTCCCACTACGTGGACTAACATCTGATGGTTTCGACAATCTCACATTCCTTGGACAGCTCAAAGATTACCTTTGGCATATTGTATTGCCAGTCACAGCCGCAACAATCGGTGCATTTGCAACCCTTACATTATTGACCAAAAACTCATTCCTAGATGAGATTAACAAACAATATGTTACTACGGCGCGTGCCAAAGGGTTAGCGGAAAACAAAGTCTTTTATGGCCACGTGTTTCGAAATGCTATGTTGATTGTTATCGCTGGTTTCCCTGGCGCTTTTATCGGGGTTTTCTTTGGCGCGTCCCTGATTATCGAAATCGTATTCTCATTAGATGGCTTGGGCCGCTTAGGGTTTGAAGCCGCCGTAAATCGCGATTACCCTGTGTTCTTCGGCACACTCTATATCTTTGGCTTAATGTCACTCGTTGTCGGATTAATCTCTGATTTGATGTACGTTTGGATTGATCCCCGCATCGACTTTGAAAGTAGGGAGACATAAGCATGTTCAACTCCCCACTTACAAAACGCAGGTTTGCTAATTTCAAAGCCAATCGCCGCGCCTATTGGTCATTAATAATCTTTAGCGTTCTCTTTGTTATTTGTGCTTTCGCAGAACTCGTTGCAAACGACAAACCTCTTTTGGTCAGCTATAAAGGCGATTTCTACACTCCAGCTTTTAGTTTTTACACAGAAACAGATTTTGGCGGTGAGTTTGAAACAGAGGCAGAGTACCCCTCACCCGAGGTTCAGTGTTTAATAAAATCAGGTGGATTAGAGGCTTGTTTAGATGACCCAGAAAGCGTAGCCGAGGATATATTAGATGGAACGTTCGAGGACCAACCTATAGAAAAAGGATGGTTAATTTGGGCTCCAATCCCCTATAGTTTCAACACCATCAACTATGATGTTCAAACAGCCCCATCAGCACCAGACAGCAACCATTTACTGGGCACGGACGACCAAACACGCGATGTTCTTGCACGCATAATATACGGCTTTCGTATATCTATCGTCTTCGCAATGATTGTCGTTATCACGTCTTCAATACTCGGTATTATGGCAGGTGCAGCTCAAGGCTATTTTGGCGGATTAACCGACCTGCTGTTCCAACGCTTTGTAGAAATTTGGTCCAGTATGCCTATGCTGTATGTCATCATTATTTTGGCAGCTATTTTGAAAATGAATTTCTTCATTCTTACCTTGATTGTTATTCTATTCGGGTGGACAGGGTTAGTCGGTCTGGTACGTGCAGAATTCCTACGTGCAAGAAATTTCGAATATGTTCGTGCAGCTCGTGCTATGGGTGTTCCAGATTGGAAAATTATGCTGCGCCACTTGTTACCAAATGCAATGATCGCAACCTTAACCTTTCTACCATTTGCAGTCACAGGTGCCATCGGCACATTAACCTCCCTAGATTTCTTAGGCTTTGGATTACCACCATCTTATCCATCATTGGGTGAATTATCCTTACAAGCAAAGAACAACCTCCAAGCACCTTGGCTGGCTTTTGCAGCCTTCCTTACCATTTCCGTCATGCTATCCCTTCTGGTGTTTATCTTTGAAGGTCTACGCGATGCTTTTGATCCAAGAAAGACATTCAAATGACCGAAAAAGTATTGGAAATATCCAACCTATGTATTGAGTTTGGCAATGGCAAAGACGCGGTCAAAAATGTTAGCTTTCATGTGAGCGCAGGTGAAACAGTGGCCCTTGTTGGTGAAAGCGGGTCAGGTAAATCCATAACCGCACTTTCAACGGTAGATCTATTACCAAGCAGTGCACGCAAATCTGGATCAATCACATATCGCGGGACGGAAATGGTTGGCGCAGACGCAACGACATTGCAACGTGTCCGTGGCAATGACATTAGTTTTATCTTTCAAGAACCAATGACATCTTTAAACCCGCTTCACACGATTGAGCGGCAATTGGGTGAAAGTCTCGCCCTACATCAGGGCGTAAGAGGTAAAGAGGCTCGTCCCCGCATTTTAGAGCTATTGCATAAGGTGGGTATTCGCGATCCAGAAACACGATTAAACGATTACCCACACACATTATCAGGCGGCCAGCGTCAACGCGTGATGATTGCTATGGCACTTGCCAATGGCCCAGACCTGTTAATTGCAGATGAACCGACCACAGCACTAGATGTAACAATCCAAGCGCAAATTTTGGACCTGCTGGCTGAGGTGCAAAAGGCCGAAGGAATGGGCATGTTGTTTATCACCCATGATTTAGGCGTTGTACGTAAAATCGCAGATCGTGTTTGCGTGATGCAAAACGGTGAAATTGTTGAAACAGGCCCAACACATAGCATTTTTGACAACCCGCAGCACGAGTACACCAAAATGCTGCTCTCGGCAGAACCTTCAGGAATTCCCGAAGCAGCCGCAGAGAATGCGCAAGAAATCGTAAGTACAAAAAACCTGCGCGTCTGGTTTCCAATTAAACGTGGCCTCATGCGCAGAACAGCTGGTCATGTCAAGGCTGTGAATGATGCAAGCTTTACAATTCGCGCAGGCGAGACCTTAGGTATTGTCGGCGAAAGTGGTTCGGGTAAAACCACATTAGCTCTTGCTGTAATGCGCTTAATCTCCTCCAAAGGATCCATCTTGTTTTTAGGCAAGAACATTGATGGCTTGAAATCAAAAGCAATCCGTCCCCTACGACGCGACATGCAAATGGTTTTCCAAGACCCTTATGGATCACTCAGCCCACGCATGACAGTAGAACAGATCGTTTCCGAAGGGCTTGGCGTTCATGGTTTGGAGCCAGGCCAAGACAGTCGCCAATTGGTCAAAGATATCCTTGTAGAAGTCGGCTTAGAAGCCGAAATGATTGATCGTTACCCACATGAATTTTCGGGCGGCCAACGCCAACGCATCGCAATTGCACGCGCCATGATCTTAAAGCCTAAGCTAGTAGTTTTGGATGAACCAACATCCGCATTAGATATGACTGTCCAAGTTCAAATTGTAGAACTCTTGCGCGACTTACAACAAAAATACGGTCTTGCTTACCTCTTCATCAGTCACGACCTTAAAGTGGTTCGCGCATTAAGCCATAAAGTGATTGTAATGCGCCAAGGTGATGTTGTGGAAATCGGTCGTGGTGAAGATATATTTAATAATCCAACGACAGAATATACACGTGCATTGATCGCAGCCGCAATCGATTTGAAAGCAAAATCTGGAACTACGTAATTGTTTGCAATATTGTGATTTGCCACTTGCAAAGCTTCGCAAAGCAGACTAAATCCCACCCTCACGGACCGATAGCTCAGCTGGATAGAGTACCTGACTACGAATCAGGGGGTCGGGGGTTCGAATCCTCCTCGGTCCGCCATCACCCCTACCAGATATTTCGTAATGCGTTCATTGCTCACAAGTTTCGAAACATAGTGCCTACTTTACGCAACACGGCTTCTACAGATAAGTTTCTTCTCGTGCTTTGCCCAAGGAAAATATGCCATTTTTCGTATTGTTATCAAGTTTATACAAACCGCTTGCCCGACAGTAAGATGACCACTGAATAAAATTATTCTCATCAGCTTTACGTGCAACAGTTTGGACGCCAACATCATCTGTTTCAGCAATACCGACAGCAACATAAACCAACATTCATTCACGAGGCCCAGCAGTATCAGGAAGCGTACTACTGGGCCTACATTCCGCCGTGGGAGATTACGGCGGCGTTATTAATATCTACAGCCCAGCCATAAGCATGTATTTGATTTCAGTAAATTCATCCATTCCATGTGATGATCCCTCACGCCCAATACCAGATTCTTTTACACCGCCAAATGGGGCAACTTCTGTTGAAAGCATCCCGCTGTTGATCGCGACCATCCCATATTCAAGCTGTTCCGCAACACGCCAAACACGCCCAATATCACGGGAATAGAAATAAGCCGCTAAGCCAAACTCTGTGTCATTCGCCATAGCAATAACTTCGTTATCGGCCTTAAACCTGAAGAGTGGTGCAATAGGACCAAAGGTCTCTTCTTTTGCAATAACCATAGACTGTGTTACATCCCGAAGCACTGTAGGTTGGAAGAAGGTACCCCCCATTTCATGCCGCTGCCCGCCTTCAATAGTAGAAGCACCTTTAGAAACTGCATCGGCAATATGCTCTTCTACTTTTTGCACGGCATTTTCTGTGATCAAAGGGCCTTGTGTCGTCGCCGCATCCTGTCCATTACCAACCTTCAAAGCCCTAACTGCGGTTGCAAGTTTTTCTGCAAAAGCATCATAGACAGCATCATGTACATAAATACGATTAGCACAAACACATGTTTGTCCTGCATTGCGGAACTTCGAAGCCATTGCCCCAACCACAGCGGCATCAAGATCGGCATCATCAAACACGATAAAAGGAGCATTGCCACCAAGCTCAAGGCCAAGTTTCTTCACAGTAGATGCACATTGTTGCATCAATAGTTTCCCTACAGGTGTAGATCCTGTGAATGTTAGTGTCCGTACATCTGGGCTATCACACAGAGCTTTGCCTATTTCTTTTGAATCCCCTGTAATCACATTCAAGACACCATCAGGAAGCCCTGCTTTTTGCCCTAACTGCGCCAAGGCGAATGCAGTCAATGGCGTTTCCATTGCTGGTTTTACGACGCAAGTACAACCTGCTGCCAAAGCTGGCCCGACTTTACGGGTAATCATAGCTGCTGGAAAATTCCAAGGCGTTATAGCCGCAACAACACCAATGGGCTGGCGCGTAACTATAATACGTCCGTCTTGAATATGAGACGGTATAGTTTCCCCATATATACGTTTTGCTTCTTCCGCATAAAACTCAATAAAGGAAGCTGCATAAAGGATTTCCCCTTTGGCTTCGGCCAAGGGTTTCCCCTGTTCTGAGGTCAAAATATGCGCAAGCTCATCCGCATGTTCAACAAGCAGATCATACCAACGCCGCAGTATCTGAGATCGCTCTTTAGCAAGGGTTTTTGACCATGATCCAAAAGCAACCTTCGCAACCGCAATCGCCTCATTCGTTTCATCAAAGCCAAAGTTTGGCACCTTGGCAAGCTCCTGATCTGTCGCAGGGTTGGTAACAGCAATACTGCCATTCCCAACCCAAGCACCATTCACAAAACATTGCGTTCGTATGGGGTTCGTCATTATTCATTCCTACATTTAGTTTTGCAGCTTAAGAAACCTTTGAGAGGCGAACCTCTTCCAAAGTAGTCTCCATCATTGTTAATGGCGGATAAGCCGTTGGGTCTGTGATGATATCTATAAGTACTGGATGCTCTGATTGAATTGCTGCTTTAAGCGTCTTATGCAAATCACTTGGGTCAGAAACTGTGTAAGCATCACAACCACAAGCTTTTGCGATTTGTGCATGATCAACAGGGTTGAAATAACAGGCGCCTGTGTGGCGGCCAAATTTCACATCTTCCGCGTCTTTTTGGTAACCCAATGTACCATTGTTTAGAACAAGCATTATAACAGGTATGTTCTCACGAACTGCGGTCTCCAACTCTGACCAAACATGTCCAAATCCACCATCACCAGCGAAGCAGATCACGGTTTTTGTTGGATCGGCTAGCTTAGCTCCTAGGGCCATTGGAAATCCCCAACCAAGGCCAGCAAGGCCACGCGGTGTAATAAAACGCATACCGGGTTTCAATGATGGTAGATAAGAATTGATCCAGACAGACGAGTAGCTTGCATCGGCGACAAGAGTGGTATCAGAAGTCATGACTTTTTCTACTTCTGACAAAATACGTTCTGGGCGAATTGGTGATTGATCACTTGTAACAACATCAGATGCTTCCTGATTACGTTGCCCACGCGCAGCTTCGATATCTTCTACAACCCTATGACGACCCTGATTACGTTTTCCCAAATCCTTAGAAGCAATTGCTAAATTTAAAGCTTCAAGTGTAAGTTTAGCATCTCCAATTAAGCGAAGTGCTGAGTAATTTCGCCCAACTTCCGTTCCGTCGACATCAACATGGATGATTTTTGCGGTTTCTGGGTATAATGACCAACTGTCAGTTCCGTTTTGATTGGTTCGTGTGCCAACAAGTAAAATAACATCAGCATTATCTATTAAGTGTTTCAGATGTTTCCCAGTGGAGTTGGACCCCATTACATTCCCAATAATACCAAGTGATAAAGGGTGACGTTCATCGACACTGCCTTTACCCATCATTGTTGTACCAACAGGTAGGCTTGCCGCTTCTTGTAGTTCTGCAAGATCTCCTGCTGCATTTGAACAATGCACACCGCCCCCTGCAATAATAAGAGGAGCTGATGCTTGTGCAATAAGAGTAGCAGCTTTTTCAATCAAATCAGGAGCAGCGACCGACCGATCTAATGGCCACGTACCGAATGCGCCTGATACATCAATGTCACGCACTTCGATTTTCTCAAGCAAAACATCTGCTGGCAACATCAAAGCCACTGGCCCAGGTCGACCTGTCGTTGCCGCGGTAATAGCTTGTCGAACATAATCATCAATGCGGTTTGGGTCGTTTGCAATGCGCGCCCATTTCGTACAAGATGCAAAAAGTGTTAAATGATCAAGCTCTTGAAATGCGTTCTTATCAGTCTGGTTTCTTGGGACGTCTTGTACAATAGCCAATACAGGAACACTTACTTTTTGTGCTTCTGCCAAAGGCGGTACAAGCAATGTTGCTGCTGGACCATTTTGAGCGCAAACCACACCAATTCTACTGGATGTCCTAGCGTAGGCATCCGCCATAGTACCAGCTGCATTCTCTGTTCTATAAGTTATTTGACGAATACCTGTGTCTTCACATGCTAACACAACAGCACTAGGTAAGCTTTGGCTAAACATTTCTGTAACGCCATAAGCCTCAAGTAATTGGGCAATACGTTGTGCGACTGTTTGAATTTTAGGTTTGGGCATTTTTATCTTCTCATGTTTTAATGTGGGTCAGCAATAACTGCGACCCAATGTTAGATTATATTTGGGATGTTGTTTTGATCAGGGACTGATATATTCACCGCCAGTCACATCGATTGTTGCACCATTGATAAAAGCAGCCTGTTTTGAGCAAAGGAATGCAACTATTCCAGCCAAATCTTCTGGTTCACCAATCCGTCCCGTTGGAATATTCTTAGCAGCAGCAATATTTTGCTCTGATAACGTTCCGCCAGTCATAACTGTTGCTATGTTACCAGGAGCAACGGAGTTTGCTACTATACCATTGCTGGCATACTCCGACGTAATAGAGCGCGCCAATCCATTAAGACCTGCTTTTGATGCAACGTATGCGGCACCTGCAAATCTTGGCAAAGCACGAGCAGCAATCGATCCAACCATTACAATACGGCCGAATTTGGCCTCAAGCATTCCAGGCAAAACACGTTGAGTGCAACAAAAAGCAGATGTTAGATTTACATTTAAGACATCCGACCACTGAGATCGTTTTGTTTCATGTATCGGAATACGTTTCCCATCCTGCTTCGGGGAAATTGCCGCATTATTTACAAGAGCACCAGCTGGCCCATAAACGCCTTCATAGTCATCAAAAAAACCGATGACAGCCTTCTCATCACGCAAATCAAGTGTTCGCCCCAAAAATGTATTTGGTGAGAAACCTAACTGCAGCAACTCCTCTTGCGCGGCCTCTACACGAGATGCCGTACTTCCAAAGAAACCAACATTGAATCCATTACTCAAAAGCTGCTTTACTATTGCTAACCCAATGCCAGTGGAACCACCTGTTACAATGGCATTAGCTTGAATTTTAGGCATTGTTTTTCCGTTTGAATGCATATCTAACTCTCTCTTTCTATCTGAGACGCCTTTAAGCGCGTGGCGAAGTCAGGCATCTCATCAATGACTGCTTCAAGAGATGTTAAAAGATGATCAATATCAGCGAATGTCATTACTGTAGAACAACAGGCGGATGTATCACTTGGTATCATCACGCCATGTGCTAACAAACGTTCGCTAATTTCTTTATGGATACTGTCTGCCTTTGGTGGAACAAAAGCTGCTCTGTTTGATGTTGGTGCGTTCTCAACCAAATGGAACCGAAACATCGAACCCACACCCGTCACAGAGATAGGTAATTTCCTACGCTTTGCCAGTTCTTCAATTCCTGACCGAGCACGATCTCCAAGGGCATTCAGGTGCAGAAAGCTCTCTTCTGTAAGATATTCCATACAAGCAACCCCCGCCACCATCGAAATTGGATTAGCAGCGAAAGTACCACCGTGTGGCAATTTGGGACGACCCTTAGAGGAATCAAAAACTGACATTATATCAGTCACTCCTCCCACAGCGCCTATCGGCAAACCTCCACCGATAACCTTACCAAAAGTTATAAGGTCAGGTTCAAATGAAAAGGCAGCAGAAATACCATCATAAGCATATCTGAAGTTAAGCACTTCGTCCGAAATCAAAACAATATTTTTCTCTGTAGCTACCTCGCGCAACATAATCAGATAATCTTGTGAGAGCTGAATCAGCCCAGCTCGACTTGGCATTACGTCAACTATGATACAGGCCAGATCTTCTGAATTACGTAAAAGCAATTCACGAGATGTCTCCACATCATTCATAGGTAATACAATTGTCTCAGAAAGAACCGATTCAGGCACCCCCGCACAAAACGGCGTAGATAAAGGTTCCTTATCCCCCCAATTGTCTGGCGTACTGTTTTCACTTACCTCAACCCAATCATATGCGCCATGATAGGCGCCTTCCAGCTTGGCAATTTTAGCGCGCCCCGTGTATGCTCTAGCGGCCTTAACCGCAAACAGGACAGCTTCAGTTCCAGAATTGGTAAAACGAACCTTTTCAACAGCAGGCACACGTTCGGTTAGAATATTAGCCAACTTTATTTCTGAATCGGTTGGATTAGCATAACAGCTTCCCTTTTCGATCTGCTGCTTAACCGCAGTTGAAACTGGATCAAACGCGTGACCATGTACTAGAACGGTATAATTATTGACGAGATCTAGATACCTATTGCCATCAACATCGACCAAATATGCCCCTTCACCATGATCCATATAGATGGGAACAGGCATTCTCTTCACAGTAACGCGTGTCGTTCCGCCCGGCAGAACACGATTTGCTTTTTGGTAATGACTTTCAGATTCTTGCAGTGAAAACTGATTGCTCTCCCGCCTTACAGAAACACTCGAACTGTTCTCAGGGGCAAATTCCTCATCATCGGTTTGCTCTTTAACTATTTCTAATCCGATAGGTGGCTGCCGCATGATAGACCTTCATATGTAAGTAAAATTAATGTAAATATTTTTTACAACATAATATTTGATATATCAATAATTAAAACGCAAAATTAATATACTCTTTTCAAGCCATTTTATTCTTTTTGTTTGTATAACCCCACAAGACGTTCATATCCGAATTCAAGATCTGTTTGAATAGCTTGGCGCACCTTTATAACATCCTTATCCTTCATCCCTTGAATAACGTCGCGATGAAACTGATGTGGATTTTCTGGCAATGGGTCTGCAGAATTCAAAAGGTTGAAGGAAGGGCCTATCTGTATCCACAAAGTTTCAATTATGGCAACCAAGCGGGGCAATCCGCACGCCCTGTAGATTTTAAAATGAAACTTCTCATTCAACCGTAGCGATTCCTGAAAGCTGGTACTCTTACGAGTATTCTCGTAGAGCGTTTGGATCGCTTCAAGTTCCTCAATATCGGCATTCTGAAAATTTGCTACAGCAAGCTCGGCAGCAAGGCCCTCTACGTTTCTACGGATTGCGTTTATTTCCGCCAAGTCTTGTATTGTAAGTGTAGGGACAACGACCGTTTTGGGTCCACTCTGCTCCAAAGCACCCTCAGATATCAGGCGCGCAACGGCTTCGCGGGCAGGAGTAAAGCTGACCTTTGCAGAATCTGCCACCGAGCGTGCAGAAATTTTTTCCCCTGGCATCACATTACCAGTCTTAATCGCCTGCCGTAACCTATCGTAAGTATCTTCAGCCAGTGTCTTGTGTCTGGCAACAGGCGCTATACCGTCAATACTCATTTAGAAACTCCATTTAATTAAATTTCAACAACTTAGCAGACTTGCTCTAAGTTACATTTATAGAGTTATATTTCATATATCAAGTTGCACATTCTTGGTAAATTAAAAAAACCCCAGCACAAAGCCAGGGTTTCATTATTATCAAAACTGACAGTCAGTTATCTACTTTTTAGTTATACCCAAAGCTGCCAAATCAGCACCCATATCAGCAAAACCATCTTCTATCAGCTTTTGATACTCGGCACCTGAAAAATACGCTGGTTCCAGACCTAACTTTGTCAACGTGTCCTGAAATGATTGCGCCTTAAACGCCTCTTTCATCGCAGCTTCCAATATAGCAGCCTTATCTTCATCAATACCTGCTGGCGCAGCGATTCCAGCATAACTCTCGGTTGCCACATCAAAACCCTGCTCTTTTAATGTCAACACATCTGGAAGCCCTGGAAGTCGTACATTGCTCGCCGAAGCAATCGCTCTCATTTCGCCAGTTTTCACAAACGGCGCAATCTCTTTAGGATCTCCAACAATCACATCCACTTCTTTGCTAAGGGCTGCTGTTGACACTTCTTGACCTGATTTGTAGCGAATCCACTTAAACTCCACGCCAGCTGCGGTTGCCAACCTTGTAATTGCAACAGATTCTATTGAACTGGCAGCACCGTATTTAATATTTGCTCCCGATTTAGCTGCATCAATCAAATCTTGTGTCGTTTTATATGGTGAATCTGCAGGTACAGCGATACCCGTTAAGTAACGCGCGAACCCACCCAGATAACGAAAAGAATCTACTTTATACGGAACGTCTTGCATGTGAGGCGTTACAGCCATAGGTGAAAAACTTGTCACCCCAATCGTATAGCCATCATTGTCTGCGAATGCGACAAATGTAGGTCCTACTGTGCCTGAGCCGCCACTACGATTCACGACCTTTAAAGGTTTACCTAAAGCCTCCTCCATAGCTTCAGCAAGTGATCGAGTAGAAAGGTCTGTGCCCCCGCCTGCTCCGTAGTTTACAACGACTGTGACTTCTTTTTCTGGAAAAGTTTCAGCCTGCGCCATGCCCGATGTTAAAGCAGCAAGACCAATAGCGGCAGATAGAGCGATTTTTTTCAGTTTAATGTTCATAGTTCCCTCCCTTTGGATACTAAATACGGATATCAATTTGATATATCAAAGATAATATATCAAATACTTAAATTATGCAAGTAATTCGTTAACTCAATAAAATTGTAGGCAAAGTGACATCTAAGAAAAAATCTAAAAATAGAAATACAGCTGGTGGCATTATAGCCGCCAAGACCCAAGGCCCCACTCCTCTCTCCCCACAAACATACGACAAAGAGGCAATCAACATGAAACCAGCTGCCAAAAAACCAACAGTCGCAAAGACACCGTATCCTATAGCTACGATAAATATGATTAATGCACTGCGTTTTGTAATCCAGCTAGCTTCATCACTTCCTTCATCATCCATTTGCCCCAGCAACGCAGATACCAACCACGCTATTGCGGAAAGTATCCAAATAAACATGATAAATTTAGGGTATTGGCCTGATGATATGTCCCCCTCAAGTCCTTCAGGAATTTGTGATGGGAAGATGAATTGAACCAATACAATCCCAACAACTAAAAGCACAGTTGCCGCAGCAATATTTCCCATTCGATTAAGATTACTAAACATTATACTTTTCCATTCGAAGCGATAGTTTCTATTTCTCTATTAGACATCATGGCCTCTTTTTTATCGCGCCTCGATTTGCGCTGCAGGATAGCCGATATCACTGATACGAGAGCAAGAACCCAAAGCACATTACCAAGACTGCTTGAGAAAAATGTTGAATATGCGCCATCTGAAAGCTGGAGTGATCTACGGAAATTATCCTCAAGCAGTGTCGCAAGAATAAAACCAATTAGAAAACTTGTTTTAGGAACATGTAATTTAGCCATCAAATAGCCAACCGCAGCAAAAACAAGCGCGATACCAACATCAAATACACTTTGCTGAAATGAGTAAGCACCAACTAGAGACAGTACAAACACAGCTGGGAAAAGGAGCCCAACGCGAATTTTAGCAGCCTTCACAAAGACAGGAATTAAGGTCCAGCCAATCATTAGCAACGCAACGTTTGCAAATAGCAAACCTACATATATCCCATAAACAACATCTGGAGCTTCCTGAAAGATTAATGGGCCAGGCGTCAAACCGTGAATAAGAAAAGCTCCAACAAGAATGGCAGCTTCAATATCACCAGGTATCCCAAGCCCCATGAGAGGGATTAGATTTGCACCACTAACTGCATTGTTCCCAGATTCAGCGCCCGCAATTCCTTCGACTGACCCCTTACCGAATAGCTCTGGCTTCTTTGAAAATCGATACGCACTGTCGTAACCAAGGAAAGCACCTAATGTTGGGCCCAGGCCTGGAATAATCCCAATAATTGTACCTATGATTGAGCCACCGAAAATCGGCCGAGCCATTAACTTTGCATCAGATTTTGTAATCCGGTTATCATCACGTTCGGTAGAATTGGGCAAATGGGCCACCGAAACACTTTTCACTTGCTCCATCTGTATAATAAGCTCCGACATAATCAAAAGCCCAATAAGCATAGGAAGCAGATGCAACCCTCCATAAAACTCAATCACACTGAATGAAAGTCGAGGCAATCCGCTTGTTGGATCCAATCCGATCAAAGCAACGGAGAGGCCTGCTGCCGCGGCAAAAATACCCTTAATAAGAGATTTCCCTGAAGCTGATCCAACAATTGTAAGAGCTACAATTGCTACTGCCGTGTACTCTACGGCACCAAACTCCAACGCTACTCTTGCGAGCTGTGCAGCAGAAAGAATTAGAACAATATCACTAAATGTATCCCCTATCACAGACGCAACTAAGGAAACCTTAAGGGCCTTAATCCCCTTACCTTTTTTGGCTAATGAATACCCATCGGCGACTGTGGCAGCAGCAGCAGATGTTCCTGGTGCTTTAACCAATATTGCTGCAACTGAGCCCCCATAAATTCCGCCCTTATAGGCGCCCATCATCATCAAGAGTGCTGGAACTGGCCCCAAAGTAAGCGTGAATGGTATGATAAGCGCAATCCCCATCGTTGCTGAAAGCCCTGGTATGGCACCCAAAATAACACCAGACGCAACACCCCCGACAAGAAAGATTAAGTTTTCCAGCGCGAATACCGTTTGAACGGCGTTTAATACAATATCCATTATTTCTTCCCCCCAGAAGATTTTACTAACTAATATAACTAGCTTTGTTCTAATTCATCGCTTTTGGGTTCACGAAAGGGATTATCTCTCCCAGCGCAATGATATTTTTGATATATAAAACATCAAAAATATCATTGCAACAAAAATATGACACTCTCTGTCATGAGCTACAAAAGAGGAAAGAATGGCAAAATAGTACGGATATTAATTAGACACTTGTTTGATATCGGGAATGTCGAAAATTTTTTGCAAAAACAACACCCTTAAACAAACAATACTATGCGGATACAAATACATGAATTGAATTCAAGATTGACTTCTTCCTTTACGTCTTTTGCCATCAATTGCTATGTATATTCCGCTTATCACGATTAAAACAGCGCCCGTTACTCCAATTATATCAGGAATTTCATTCCAAAACAAAAAGCCAAAGATGAGCACCCAGATTAAACCACTATATGAAATAGGAGAAACAACTGATGCTGGCGCACATTGCAAAGATTTGGTCATTAGAAGTTGTGCAACACCTCCGAAAACACCCAGTAAACAAAGTAACCCTAAAGTCCTTATATCTGGAGTTTCCCAAAACACAGGGACAAATACACCAGAGATGACAACAGCAACCAAACAACAATAGAAAACAATCGTAATACTATCTTCCGCACGGCCAAGGTTACGTACCATTAAGCTTCCTATGGCATAAAGGAATGCATTCCCAAGAGCAAAAACAACCCCAAGACCACCGCTTCCCATACCTGGCTGCACAATCATTATTACTCCAGAAAATCCGATTAATATTGCAAGCCATTTTCGAAAACCAACGGTTTCGTGCAAAATCAAACCCGCAAGAATTGCAACCATTATTGGCCCCGTAAATTCAATTGCTGCAGCGTCGGTCAGAGGTAACAGATGGTAACTCGTGATTGAGCAGGCGAGCATAGACATCCAAACGATACCCCTCAATATAAGTGTTCGAGGTCTTTTAGTTTTAATTGGGTTTTTTTCACAGTAAACAACTGCAAAGATCGTACAGGCCATAAGAGCAAACGCACTACGGAAAAAGATAATCAGCGGAATGGGGTAAGCTTCTGCTGTAATTTTGCCAACAACATTAGCAAGCCAAAAAAAGAAGGTAGCGGCAAGGCAATAAAGTATACCATTAAGATGAACAATATGCCTTGCTTTATATTGAGATTGAAGTGACTCAATCAAAGCCATAGGAAATCTCCCAAATATTTCACAAAAGCTATGTGAGCCTAAATTGCATTAGCTGGCCTTTTTAGTTGCCCAGCCTTTTTTCAAGTCATCAATCAGTGAACCAAGACGTCTGATATCCTCGTGCTCATGCGCTGCAGTAGGGCAAATTCGCAGTCCTGATAGACCTCTCCCAACCGTCGGGAAGAACACCGCTGATGCATAAAACCCTTGCTCCATTAAGAATCGCGCGCTTTCAATCGTCGTTTGCTCAGACCCAACGGCAACCACACGAATTGGAAATGGCTCACCAGTTTGTGGCGTTTCGATCACCTCATCAAACACTGCAATGCTATCACGCAGCAGCTTTTGTCTTTGAGCTAATTCAGGAGAATTATGGATATCAACAGACCCAAGCGCACCACCGACGGCGGCCAAATTAGGAGCAGCAGAAAAAGCATAAGGAGGTGCATAACGTCGGAAGATTTCTTCTTGTTGAGGCGTTCCTAACATTAGAATTCCACCAGAAGCACCAAAGCCCTTACCCATAGATGCAGCAATTATTGTACGATCACCAAGTTCAGTCGGATATTGACTGCGTACATAACCTTCGCCATTTTCACCGTGAATCGAAATACCGTGAGCATCATCAATGTATGCGAAAAGACCATATTTTTCTTGGAGCTTTTGAATATCTGCGACAGGTGCTGAACCTCCCATCGAGTAAACACCATCGGCAACATAAGCTACACACTCATGATTGCGGCAAATATCCTCTAATGCATTCATATCATTATGTGGGATCGTCATGACTTCTGTTTCGTCAGCCACTACCGGTTTGTGATAAGCTAAAGACACGTGACACGACCTATCAAATACGATCACAGGTTTAACGCCATTTGTTAAATGACCAGAGGCCAACAAAGGCATCACACCTAAGTTTGCCAACCAGACCGACGAGAATGCTACCACTCTTGCACTAAAGAGTGAGGAAAGAGCTCCTTCTAACACCCTTAGATGTTCGAAATTTAGGCGTGTCCTTGCACAAGACCAATGTAAAGCTTGGTTTTGCTGAACCATATCGATAGCCCCATTTACAATCTTGGGGTGGTTATCAAGTCCTAAATAAGAGCAACGTGCAAAATCTATAAGCTCTTTGGAAGTAGCGGTTGACTGCTTTGGATGTTGCCAAAGTACATTCCGTCCTTCTCTAACTTTAGCAGTTACTCCCATGACATCGAGTTGGTAGGCCTTTTCGAAATGAGGATGAGAAGTGTCTATAACGTATTTTGTATTTCTATATCGACCACGCTCGGTCACTGGGGCGTTTTTTAGCATTGGGTCACCTTTGAGGTTATTGTTTCGGTTGCGATGCACCTGACAATTCGATTGCAGAGAGGCCGCGACTCAAATTATCAATCCATCTACAAACTAAAGTGTTCCAATATCTATCGCGTTACACTACGGTTGAAATTACGTATTGTTGTTTCCACAAAGGCTCAAATATAAGTAGGTTCAATCTTGTAATTAATAACGACTGCCGAAGTTAAACGGAAAATTGCAGGCCTAGCCCCCAGGAGTAAGCTTCGAGTACAGATAACATCAGCATTTAATTCGGTACTGTATTTTTACAGTAATGACATTACCCAGCCACTTTTCCAATTTTACCTAAATTGGAGAAAAAAAATGTTACTAACAATTTACGCAAAACAGACTGAAAAGCACCAGACTATATTAGATCAAATGTACCAACTGAGAGCTCGCCAATTTAGCGAGCGCAGAGGATGGCGTGTTGTTGTTAAAAACGGTCAGGAACGCGATCATTTTGACCAACAAAACCCGCTTTATATTTGTGTTGTTTCAAAAAAAGGAAAGCTATTAGCTTCATTGCGCTTGTTGCCAACCAATAAGCCTCACATGTTATCAGAAGTATTTCCTGAAGTTATGGGTGATAAAAAAATAATACGGCATCATCTGGTTCTAGAAAGTTCGCGGTTTTGTGTAGATACCGAAGCTGCAAAATTCTTTGGTTCCGAAGGTATCAACATTGTTACAAGCCAGCTCTTATCGGGATTATTCACAACTGCAAATGCAATAGGCATAAAGGATATAATATCGGTCTATGATATTTATGTCGAACGTGTTTTGCGCCGCGCAGGATGTATCTTCAAGCGTGTTGGTCCAGTACATAAATATGATGATTTAAAAACAGTGGCAGGGCTGTTTAACGTTTCAGATAATCTTGGTGCCGAAATATCAAAAGATATAAATGTATTAGAAAAGTCGCATTTAGATAATTTACAGCCAGTGCATCATATCAATTAACTTAATAGAGCCTAAGGTATACAAATAAGCATTTTACCGCCGTAAATGTGCCTGCTCATACGATTCATTAAAGTGTTACATGAATCTGCTGTAAGCTTAGGTAATATCTCTTAACACAATGTGGTGGCATAATAGGACAGATGGAACGAATTTCAGAAACCCTTACAAAGAATATCAAAGCCTTTCGGAGAAGCAAAAAAAAATGCGTTTTTCTAAATAAACTTGTGTCGAGTTTTGGCATAAAAGATATTGCATACTTTTGCCTCAGGTCACCCAAAGATATTGTATCAAAACGTATTCTGTTCACAACATACTCTGAAGATTGGGAAGATCATTATTTTTCAAGAAACTATAATAATCATGACCCGATAATCATTGAAGGTGTTAAATCATCTCTACCTCTGGATTGGTGCAAAATCAAAAAACAAAGTGCAACAAATGAAGTTTTTTTCAATGAAGCCTCTGAATTTGGAATTTCACATAAAGGTATAACCATTCCTATACGCGGTGCTTATGAAGACCTAGCTCTTCTTTCTATATCAACGGACATGCCTGAAGAGGATTGGGCCTATACAAAACAACACTTACTTCCAGATCTACCTTACTTTGGAATGCTTATTCATGAAGAAATTATTGGCTCTCAAATTACAGCACGCAAAGACATGAAAAATCTACTATCACCACGGGAAAAAGAGGTTTTATATTAGGTTTCAGTCGGAAAAACGTCTTGGGAAATAGGGAACATTCTAAATCTCAAAGAGCGTACAATCACATTTTATATAAGTAATGCTTGTAGTAAATTAAACGCAAACACCCGTGCACAAGCAGCCGTAAAAGCAATCTCCGAAAACCATATTTTTATGTAACTTAGGATTACACAACATTAATATGTAACAGACAGTATTCTCATTTTTAGTGTGACTTGATATCTTCAGATTAGGTTTGGAGGACGTGTTTTTTCTTTTCCATAACTGGCCGAAAATAGTAAGCTATTACAACCAGAACTCATCAATCCTATCGGTTTCAGAATATTCAAAATAGTGGTTTTTAGAACGATGCCGCGAAAGCATTTCTGGGCTCCAGATTAGACATGCAATATATCGCAGGTTTATATACGGTTCATACCCTCAAAAGAATTAGCTAGCTATATTTTTCATGATTTATAAATGGTGAAATAACGTGAGGTAACACTAGGCTTAAAAGAGTGTTTATATAAACCTGATTTACAATAGGGAGACGTATTATGGCTGAATTTGACATTATTATTTATGGTGCAACTGGTTTTACAGGACGTTTGGTTGCTGAATACATCAATGCAAATTACTCGAACCGACCATGGGCAATGGCTGGGCGTAACCTTGATAAGCTTATAGCGGTACGTGATGAAATGGGATTACCAAGTGATACGGCTCTTGTAACCGCAGATGCGTCCGATCCTATATCAATCGAAGCAATGGCCAAACGAACCAAAGTGATCATCACAACTGTTGGGCCATATCAATTATATGGTGAACCACTTGTAGCAGCCTGCGCAAAAGTGGGTACGGATTATGTCGACCTATCAGGCGAGCCTTCCTTTATGTGGGACATGATTGATAAGTATAATGATGTGGCCAAAGCATCTGGTGCACGTATCGTACATTCTTGTGGGTTTGACAGCGTTCCATCCGATATGGGTGTGTACTTTCTACAGGCCGAAGCTTCGAAACGCTTTGGTACGCCCTTAAAAGATGTCAGATGTCGTGTACGAAGCTTGAATGGCACATTCTCTGGCGGAACCGCTGCATCAGGCCGCGCAACTATGAAAGCTGCGATGAGCAACCCCAAAACCATGCAAAAATTGCTTTCACCCTTCGCTCTAACCCCAGGCTTTCAAGGCGTTGAACAACCTTATGGAAATAAACCATATGAAGATATCGACCTTGGCTCATGGGTTGCTCCTTTTTTCATGGCTCCTGTGAATACAAAAAACGTTCATCGTTCTAATATGTTGATGGGGCATCCGTATGGCACTGATTTTACATATGAAGAAATGATTTTCACAGGCCCTGGACCAAAGGGTGAAGCGATGGCAAAACACATCGCAGATACAGACCCTATCGCAGGGCAAAGTGACTTAAAACCTGGCGACGGCCCATCTAAAGAAGAGCGTGAAAACGGCAGCTACGATATGATGTTTACAGGTGTATCCGAAAACGGCGAACGCCTTATCGTCGGAGTTAAGGGTGACCGCGATCCAGGTTATGGATCGACATGCAAAGTCCTTACAGAATGTGCCGTATGCTTGTTGGAAGACGTTGCAAATGCTGATGGTGGCATTTTAACACCAGCACCTGTATTCGGAGACGCTATTATAAAACGTGTGAGTTCGAATGCTGGGTTGATTTTCGAAGTTGAAAATTAAGGCTGAAACACATCGGAAAGGCTAAAGTGGTCTAAAATCAATTTGCGAAACCAAACATTAGCAGCATCATTTTCCATGTCAGAATGCCAATAAAGATTAAGATCAACAGATGGTAATTCAAACGGTAGTTTTGAAATAACGAGCCCTTTGCCAGCCGTAATTGTACGCGCCAATGCCAGTGGTATGGTTAAAGCGAAATCAGAACTTTCTGCAATGGCAACGGCCGAATGGTAGTTCTGACATCGCAACGCAACTTTGCGGGTTAATCCAAGCTTGGCCAAAGATGCATCTTCGATAACAGTTCCCGCTGCACGTGACGAAACTGCTATATGTTCAGCATTCAGATATCTTTTTGCGGTCATTTTTTGGGCCAATGCATGATCTTTTCGGGTCACAAGGCACATCTGATCATGAAACAAAGGTTGAAATTGTAAATCGCTATCAATTGGGACCGCAACATCAATAGCAACATCCAAAACGTTTCCCGCCAATGATGATACCATATCTCGGCGGTCAAGATGCGCTGTTGTTAATGATGTATTTGGCGCTTCTTCTGCCAATAACTTAACCAGATCAGGTAACAACATCACTTCAATTGCATCAGGCATAGCCAACCGGAAATGTTGCCTGCTCTTTGCAGGTTCAAACACCCCCCAGCGCTGCAACAACGATCGTAGGTTTGCCAATTCTTCCAACAGTTCTGGGGCCATACGGGCACAAACAGGCGTTGGACGCATACATCTTCCATCGCGTACAAATAACGGATCACCAAGATGTTCACGCAATCTGCGCATGGCATGACTTACAGCAGATGGTGTTAAAAACAACATTGCAGCCGCCCTGCCTAAGTGTTTTTCGCGGTAAACCGCTTCAAAAACTTTTAGCAAATTCAGATCAAGTTGATCCACTCTATGATGAATCATATTCATCCTTTATAATTAACAATCATCATTTGCTTAATCAATAGATTACAGGCACATTTACATATCTGCACAAAATCAACAGGATGATGAACTAATGGATTTTTCACCCAGCCCTCGTGCTCTTGAGTATCAAGAAAAATTGGAAACCTTTATGGATGCAGAGGTTTTCCCACGTGAAAAAGAATACTTAGCAGAAAACCGTCGCTTGAATGCAGGCGAAGACTGGAACGGCTGGCAAGTCCCGCCCATGATCAAAAACTTAAAAGAAAAAGCACGTTCAGCTGGGTTATGGAATTTGTTTCTACCTGATGATGAACTTGGTGCAGGTCTGACCACATTAGAATACGCACCTCTTGCAGAAATCATGGGTCGTGCACCATTCAGCCCAGAGATATTCAACTGCAACGCACCTGATACGGGCAACATGGAAGTACTGTATCACTTCGGATCAAAACCTCAGAAAGACAAATGGCTTACACCACTGTTGAATGGGGAAATTCGGTCCGTATTCTGCATGACAGAACCAGATGTAGCCTCATCTGATGCCCGAAATATTCAAGCCAGCATCACCGAAGATGGTGATGACTTAATCTTAGATGGCCGCAAATGGTGGTCTACTGGCATTGGGCACCCTGATGCAAAACTGGCAATCTTCATGGGTATTTCTGATCCTGATGGCGAACCACATTCGCGCCACTCAATGGTGCTCGTTGACCTTGATACACCAGGTGTCACAATTGAACGTATGCTGCCAACATTCGGTGAATATGACCCGCCTTATGGTCATGGACAGGTAGTGTTCGACAAAGTGCGGGTACCCCGTAAAAACCTGTTGGTTGGTTTGGGCAAAGGCTTTGCCATAGCTCAGGGGCGTCTTGGACCAGGGCGCATCCATCACTGTATGCGTGCTGTTGGCGCTGCTGAACGCGCGTTGGAATTAATGATCATACGTGGTGGTACACGCGAAGCTTTTGGTCAAAAAATCATTAAACTTGGCGGCAACCCAGATCTCGTTGCGCAGTCCCGTTTGGAAATAGATCAGGCACGCTTACTGACACTTTATGCAGCTTGGAAAATCGACAACTTCGGCGCCAAAGCTTCCATGACAGAAATATCTGCCATCAAAGTTGTTGCCCCGAATGTATTACAATCGGTTGTTGATCGCGCAATGCAAATACATGGCGGCGCAGGTCTATCGCATGACACACCTTTATCGGATTTATATTTGATGGCGCGCGCCCTACGTTATGCAGATGGTCCAGACGAAGTGCACCGCGCAATGGTTGCCCGTCAAGAATTCGGTAAATACCGTAGGAACAGCTGATATGACACAACGCATATTCATAACAGGCGGCGCATCTGGACTTGGCCGTGCAATGGCGGAAATCTATGTGCGTAATGGTGACAAGGTTTGCATCGCAGATATCGATGATGAAGCTGGTGCCGAAACATTTACACAATTGCAATCTATGGGTGGCAGTGCACATTACGTCCACTGTGACGTTCGCCAAGAAGACGACTTTGCCAGTGCCGCCTCTTGGTTAAAAAACAACTGGGGTGGCGTTGACATAATTATAAATAATGCTGGCGTAGCCCAAATGGGGCCAATCGACAAAACCTCGATTGAAGATTGGCAATGGATCATCGATATCAATATTCTAAGCATTGCGAAATCCAGCCGCGTGTTCGTACCAATGCTCAAAAAACAAGGACATGGGCGCATCGTTAACATTGCCTCTATGGCTGGTTTATTGCACATGCCAAACGCTTCGGCCTATAACGCGACCAAGGCTGCTGTCGTCGCTATCTCTGAAACTATGCTGTTAGAATTAGAGGATTTTGGCATTGATATTTCGGTCGTCTGCCCTGCCTTTTTCCGCACGAACCTTGCCAAAAACATGCGCGCCAGTGATCCAGAACAAGAACGCGTCACAAAGCGTCTTGTCGAACGATCCCGAATTGGTGTGGAAGAGATTTCAAAAGCGGTTGTAGATGGAATTACCAAAGGCGACATACACATCTTTACACATCCACAGGCGCGCCAAGCATGGATGATGAAACGATATCTGCCTTTTGGAATGTTCCTAAACAAAATCCGCAAGCAAATGAAAAAACTAGATGAACGTATGGCACGCCCTGAAAAGGATCAATCATGAGCGGTAAGGCAATCATAGATACAGCAGGCGATGTGCGTTCAGGCGAAGAGTTGGACGTCACAGCTCTGCGAAAATGGCTTGATAAAGAACTGCCAGAGATCAAAGGCACGCCCAAAATCACACAATATGCAGGTGGCGCATCTAATTGGACTTATCGTTTGGAATTTGAAAACGACGATTTGATTTTACGCCGCCCCCCTGCTGGAACACGCGCCAAAGGAGCCCATGATATGGGCCGTGAGTATCGTTTACAAAAAGCGCTCAAACCTGTGTTTCCACATGTTCCCGAAATGCGTGCTTATTACGGTGAAGACGATGTAATTGGGGCAGAATTCTATCTGATGCAACGTGTTGCAGGTATTATCCCACGCAAAAACTTACCACGCGGCTTGGATATGTCAGCCGACCAAGTTCGTCAGATGTGCACCAATGTTTTGGATACATTGATTGACCTGCATAAAGTTGATTACAAAGCGGCTGGCCTAGAGGAATTAGGCGCAGGCAAAGGGTATGTAGAGCGTCAAATCACAGGTTGGAACAAACGGTATCGCAATGCCCGCACATGGAATGTACCACGTGGTGAAAAGATCATGCGCTGGCTGGAAAATAACATGCCGGAACAAGAAACTCTTTGCATAACGCATAATGATTTTAGGTTCGACAATGTTGTTTTAGACGAAAACGATCCGACCCGCGTGATCGGTGTATTGGACTGGGAACTTGCAACGATTGGCGATCCTTTGATGGATGTAGGCAACATGCTCGCTTATTGGGTCGAGGCAGGTGATGATCGTTTGGCAAAAGCCACACGTCGCCAACCAACCACATTGGATGGCATGATGACCCGCCAAGAAGTGATCAATTATTATCACTCTGAAATGGGCTTTCCTAAAGATAATTTTGCATTTTACGAGGTTTATGGATTGTTCCGTCTCTCCGCCATCGCGCAACAAATTTATTACCGTTACCATCACAAACAAACACGTAACCCAGCATTCAAAAATTTCTGGATTATCATCCATTACCTACACTATCGATGCCGCAAAATCATGAAAGCCGCGCGTTAAAATGGTACGTGTTCATTTAATCCGCCACGGACAAGCATCCTTTGGTGCGTCAGATTACGACCAACTCAGTGACACTGGAATGCTTCAGGGACGTATTTTAGGTAAATCACGTAAAGTAAATGGCAGTAATACTGTCAGTGGCACTCTACGCAGACATATACAAACCGCCACGGCTTTTTTATCCGAGCAATCAGAAACTGTTTCTATAACTCAAGATAAACGGTGGAATGAGTTTGATTATCTCGATGTGATCAAAGCACACCGCCCAGATATGGAAACACACGCTGCCTTGGTCAAAGAGTTTGCCAATACATCCAACCCAAACAAAGCATTTCAAAAACTTTATGACGCCGCAGTATCGCGGTGGGCTTCAGGCGAGTATGACAATGATTACACAGAAAGCCGCACAGCGTTTCGCACACGCGTTCGCACTGCATTAGAAAACCTCTGTGCAGACACCCCAGAAGACAAATCTGTTTATATCTTCAGTTCTGGCGGCCCTATAAGTGCAGTTGTCCAAGATGCATTAGATTTAAGCGAAGACGCAACACGCCGAATTGAACGCACAATGGTAAATACGGGCGTCACAAGCTTGTCGTTACGAGGCAATACACCCCGTCTGATCACTTTGAATTGTCACGCCCACCTTCAAAACCAAGAGGCCCATTATGTCACCTACAGATAAAAGAAACCGCCCTGTTATCTTGATCACTGGTGCCAGCTCTGGATTGGGCGCAGGTATGGCCAAAGAATTCGCCAAACGTGGCTATGATCTGGCCCTTTCTGCCCGCCGTATTGAACAGGTGAATGAATTAAAAGCCGACATAGAAAAAATCGCTCCAGAAGCACGCATAGAAACAGCGCGTTTAGATGTCACTGAATATGCATCCGTATTCGACGTCTTTAATGAATTTCGCAACAGCTTTGGCAAAATTGACCGCATCATCATCAACGCTGGCATAGGTAAAGGCGCCCCAATTGGTAAAGGTGCATTTGAAACAAACCTTACGCTAATGAACACAAACCTGATCGCTGCCATGGCACAATCCGAGGCAGCAATGGAAATCTTCCGTGATCAAAACGAGGGACACTTGGTCATGATGTCATCGATCACCGCTATGCGGGGCATGCGCAGCGCAATGACGGCTTATGCAACAAGTAAAGCCGCCGTTTCCGCATTAGCCGAAGGTATTCGTGCAGATATGCTGCGAAAACCAAAAATCAATGTCAGTACAATTTACCCTGGCTATATAAGCACAGAGATCAATCAAGGCCTGCCAAAATCAAAGACACCGTTTATCATTGATGCCGAAAAAGGGTGTAAACTTTTGGTTAAAGCGATTGAACGCAAACCAGCTAAAGCATACGTCCCTTATTGGCCTTGGGCATTGATTGGCTTCTTGATGCGGACATTACCGTTATCATGGGTGTCACGCATAATCTGACAGCACAACACAATACATCAAGATTGTAGATCACTCTTCGTTCATATCCAAACCAAGTGCCTTTGCCACCGTAAAGATATCTTTATCGCCACGGCCACACATGTTCATAACCAACAAATGATCTTTTGGCAGGTCACCAGCGATTTTCGCAACATGTGCCAAGGCATGGCATGGCTCTAACGCAGGAATGATACCTTCTGTACGACATGACAATTGAAATGCCTCTAAAGCTTCTACATCAGTAATGGACACGTATTCCGCACGGCCGATTTCATGTAACCACGAATGCTCTGGCCCGATACCTGGGTAATCCAAGCCGGCAGAAATCGAATGACCTTCTAAAATCTGCCCATCTTCATCTTGCAGCAAATATGTACGATTGCCATGCAACACACCTGGGCGGCCACCTGTAAGTGATGCACAGTGCTCCATCTTCATGTTCACACCTTTACCACCCGCTTCAACACCGATGATATTAACGTCTTTGTCATTCAAGAACGGATGGAACAAACCCATCGCATTTGATCCACCGCCAATCGCAGCAATCAGCGTATCTGGCAAACGGCCTTCTTGCTCCATGATCTGCTCACGGACTTCTTTACCAATGATAGATTGGAAATCACGCACCATGGCGGGATACGGATGCGGACCAGCCACAGTACCGATGCAATAAAATGTCTCGTCCACATAAGTCACCCAGTCACGCAGCGCATCATTCATCGCATCTTTCAAAGTGCCACGACCAGAGGTCACAGGCACAACTTCTGCACCCAACAGTTTCATACGGAATACATTTGGCGCCTGACGTTCAACATCATGTGCGCCCATGTAAACTACGCATTTCAAACCGAACTTCGCACAAACAGTCGCTGTCGCAACACCGTGCTGACCTGCACCTGTCTCTGCAATAATCCGTGTCTTACCCATACGGCGCGCCAGCAAAATCTGCCCTAACACGTTGTTAATTTTATGCGCACCAGTGTGGTTCAACTCATCACGTTTTAGATAAATCTTTGCTCCACCTAATTCTTCTGTCAAACGATCCGCATAATACAATGGGCTTGGGCGGCCAACATAATGCTTCCACAAATGATCCATCTCGGCCCAAAACTCTGGGTCCACTTTAGCGCGTTCATACTCTGCTTCTAGATCAAGGATCAAAGGCATCAACGTTTCAGAAACAAAACGCCCACCAAAATCGCCGAAACGGCCTTTTTCGTCTGGTGCATTCATGAATGAATTAAACAGCTCTGACATTTTATTCTCCTTGCGCGGCAGCAACAAAGGCCGCGATCTTAATCACATCTTTTATCCCTGGTGCGCTTTCCACACCTGACGCTACATCCACTTGGGGTGCACCCGTCATTTTCACCGCTTCTGCCACGTTTTCAGGCGTAAGACCACCCGCTAACATCCACGGAACAGCCCAACGACGCTGCGCAATCAACGTCCAATCAAAAGGTAATCCGTTTCCTCCTGGAAGCACGGCATTTTTTGGCGCTTTCGCATCCACCAATATCTGATCTGCAACACGCGAATAGGTATCGATACGTTCCAAATCATCAGCAGTCGCTACGCCAACGACTTTCATTACAGGCAAACCGTAACGCTCTTTAATCTCTAAAACCCGCTCAGGTGTTTCATGCCCATGTAATTGAAGCATATCGACGGGTACAGATGCCGTAATCGCATCCAGCGTATCATCTGTAGCATCCACAACCAACGCCACCTTACAGACGCCCATGGGTATCTGTTCTGCCAGTTCTTTGGCTTGTTCGACAGTTACATAACGCGGTGATTTAGGGAAAAAATTAAACCCGATATAACGTGCACCAGCATCAACAGCCGCTTGTAGCGTTTCAGGGGTTTTTAAACCACAGATTTTGACAGCCACTGAACTCAATCCAATAAGGCTAGGATTTCATCCTGACCTTCGCCAGTCTTCGCACGTAGCTTACCAACTTCACGTTCAAGGCTCTTCACCTGCTTGGTGCTTTTAGAAAGATCATTACGGATTTTAAACTCGCGTAAATATTCCCAAACAAATCCGATCAGTAGGCCGCCAAGGACGCCTGCAAAAATAACCAAGAATAATGGAACTGTAATACTACCTGCAAACGGCACGAAAGCCGCTAAATCTTCAGGTAAAAGTTGCAGTTGTACAGGTTGACGATTGGCCACAGCCACAATGATCAAAACAAGGGCAATTGCACCTAGGAAAAAATATCGAATGAAACGCATTTAAATACTCGCAGTTTAAGCGAGCATCAGCTTCCGTTAAGCCTATCTCGCAATAGTTTGCCTGTCTTAAAAAACGGAACGTGTTTTTCGTCAACAGAAACAGAATCCCCAGTGCGGGGGTTACGACCAACTCTAGCATCTCGCTTTTTGACTGAAAAGGCTCCGAAGCCTCTTAACTCAACACGATTGCCTTCGGCCATAGCATCAATGATCTCGTTAAATATGGTTGCGACGATCCGCTCTACATCACGGTGATACAGATGTGGGTTCTCTTCAGCAATTTTCTCAACCAATTCAGAACGTATCATTAATATATCCCTCCCCAAGGCAATTTAAATAGTGTCTAATTTTTCAAGGATACTTGCAGAAATAATGCGCTCTGGGAATATCCTTGGCCGCGAAGGTGTTGTTTTTTTTGAAAAATACGCCTGTTTTTGTCGTTTTTCGGGCTTAACCTAAGGTCAGCGGTTCGCCCGAACCCAACTTTATTAGACTTTTTCCGAACCCAGTTCAATTTCTCAAATATATGATTCGCACAAAAAACGGCGCCCAAACAGGCGCCGTTTTCATTTACCCTATGGATAAATATTAGTCGTTGTCTTGGTTCTTCAAAGCAGCGCCCAAGATATCGCCCAATGATGCACCAGCATCTGTTGAACCATATTGTTCCACTGCTTCTTTCTCTTCAGCAATTTCACGTGCTTTAATTGAAAGACCCAATTTGCGTGTTTTCGCATCGATGTTTGTCACACGAGCATCAACTTTGTCACCAACGTTGAAACGCTCTGGGCGTTGATCAGCGCGGTCACGTGCAAGGTCTGAACGACGGATGAATGCTTTCATGCCATCGTATTCAACTTCAACACCACCGTCTTCGATCGCAGTCACTTCAACAGTCACAACCGCACCGCGTTTCACACCAGAAGTAGCGTCTGCGAATGGGTCACCGTCAAGCGCTTTGATAGACAATGAGATGCGTTCTTTTTCTGCGTCAACATCAGTAACGATAGCTGTTACGATATCGCCCTTCTTATAGTCCGCAATTGCTTCTTCACCAGAACGGTTCCAGTCAAGATCTGACAAGTGAACCATACCATCGATGTCGCCTTCAAGACCAACGAACAAACCGAATTCAGTGATGTTCTTAACTTCACCTTCAACTTTTGTATCGATTGGGAAGTTTTTAGCGAAACCTTCCCATGGGTTGCCTTGAGTTTGTTTCAAGCCAAGGGAAACACGACGCTTCTCTTGATCGATTTCCAGAACCATAACTTCAACTTCTTGAGATGTAGAAACGATTTTACCTGGGTGTACGTTCTTCTTAGTCCAAGACATTTCAGAAACGTGAACCAAACCTTCAACACCTGAATCCAATTCTACAAACGCACCGTAATCAGTGATGTTTGTAACACGGCCCATGTGAACTGACTCCAATGGGAAGCGCTCTTCAACATTTGACCATGGATCGTCTTGCAACTGTTTCATGCCCAATGAAATACGGTGTGTATCTTTGTTGATCTTGATCACTTGAACTTTGATAGTTTCACCAATTGTCAGGATCTCAGATGGGTGGTTCACACGGCGCCATGCCATGTCTGTGACGTGCAACAAGCCGTCAACGCCGCCCAAGTCAACGAATGCACCGTATTCAGTGATGTTCTTAACAACACCGTCAACTGCATCGCCTTCAGCCAACTTGCCAACGATCTCTGCACGTTGCTCTGCACGTGACTCTTCAAGGATTGCACGACGTGATACAACGATGTTGCCACGACGACGGTCCATTTTAAGAACTTGGAAAGGTTGCGCCATACCCATCAATGGGCCAGCGTCACGTACTGGACGTACGTCAACTTGTGAACCTGGTAGGAATGCAACCGCACCGCCCAGATCAACTGTAAAGCCGCCTTTAACACGACCAAAGATTGCACCTTCAACGCGCTCTTCAGCTTCATATGCTTTTTCAAGACGATCCCAAGCTTCCTCACGGCGCGCTTTTTCGCGTGAAACAACAGCTTCACCACGCGCATTCTCAACACGCTCAAGGAACACTTCTACTGAATCACCAACTTCGATTTCAGGAGCTTGTCCAGGATTTGCGAATTCTTTAAGATCAACGCGGCCTTCCATTTTATAGCCTACGTCGATGATGGCTTGTCCTGCTTCAATCGCAATAACTTTGCCTTTTACAACACTACCCTCATCAGGTGTGTCTACGTCGAAGCTTTCGTTCAAGAGGGCTTCGAATTCCTCCATAGTGGCTTTAGCGCACATATATATACATCCTTATAACGTTTTTTCGGGCCACGCGGTTTACCACGGGTCTTTAGGTTTCGTTTCAGCCGACAGAACCAAGCAAAGCTACAAACACACAAAGGGCCGAAATTTCGGCCCTGCTCTGCTATAAGTTTGGGAATCTAACGTCCCCTGCCCTTACGACTGTCGCGCGTATAAGAGATTATCGTAGCATATGCAAGTATAGTTGGAAAAATCCTGCGCAAAACGCCGCCATCTCAAACCAGATACAAAGCGCTTGATCTCGAAAGGAAGCGAATGCGCTCACACAGACGTCACTTGCATTTAAACACCGCCCCATTACCCTGCTAAACAAACACACAAAGGGGAACCCAAATGCCCAACCTAAAAACCACCCTCATTACGGCCACATTCATCGCCACAGCCACATCAGCACAAGCAGGGTCAAAATACCTAACTGGCCCCGAAATCGGCGATCTCTACACAAGTCACTCCTTTGAATATTGGGGCAAGACCAAGGGCACATCCCACTACACCCCCACCACATTCACCGTAGAGGATGAAACCAACGGCAATTTCTCCGGCAAATGGTGGATCAAAGACAACAAATACTGCCGCAAATTCAACAACGGCTACAAACATTGCGATAAAGTAAAGAAAGAAGGCAACGGCATCTACTCAAGCCGCGGCTATAAATTCAAATTGAAATAACGCCTCTCACACGCTTCAACAGGTGGGTTAATTGAAAGCCACGCTTGGCTGTAACAAAAACGGGTGGAATTCCGCCTAAGGAAAAAATCAATTTTTGCCCTTTTTTGCGCACAATTCAGAAGCATTTCAAAACGCACCCAACAAACAAAAACAGATTTCACCCCAACCTATTGGATGCCAACCCCAGCAACCTACTAAATGTAGTGTGCCTAAATATTAACCACAAACACGTCACGTAATTTGTCAAAATCATGAAATCTCCCCTGAATTGTGGCAATTCCAAGGTTCTTAATGGCTTTTTAAAGGTATTTTAAACATTGCGATTTTCGCCAATTGACGAACGTCATGGTTGAATCCTAGCATTAAGTACAAGCAGAAAAACGAACAGGAGGCTAAAGTGAAACACGTAGGATTTACCAAGTTTCTGGATTTTACCGCACAAACAGGTAGTGCCAAAGCTGCATCAGCATTAGCGGCCTTCTACCAAAGCGGTAACATGCAAAATTCGCGCACACATTATTATGAAAACTTAAGAGAAGCCTTGATCACGGCGGAGAGGTCGGGGAAATACACCGACTGGGAAGAATTCATTCGCGACCAAAAAGAAGAAGCACAAGAAGCAACACGCGATGCCCTGATTAAATTTTACAAATGGAAGAGCAACTATGTCTCTGCGGCATGGTTTGAACCGCCTAAACAAATCTGGGCCTTGCAAGAATTTGATGTGAACATAAACCCAGAAATAGGGCTGATACTGGATGGAGAGGTTCATGCAATCAAACTCTATATCAACAACAAAAAGCTCTCTGATCTCAAAGCACAAGCGGCTGGGTTGATCATGGAAAATATGTTCCATGAACAATACCCATCGATCAAATTCGCCATTCTTGATGTCAAAGCGGAAAAATTCCATGTGTTCAACGGCGCCTCGGAACGGTTGGATTACCTGCTGATCGGCGAAGCGGCACATTTGTCTGCAATTTTGTCAGCTGCCAAACAACGCGCGGTTGCATAAATCCCATCTACCACCCTTGCGGGGGTGGTACATCGCAAGCGGGATGCCACACTCCTTTGGGGGAGGATGATTAGGTGCTTGTGCGAACCATAATTTAAAGCATCACCATCCCGCTTGCGTCAATTTACAAATGTTTGCAGGTATCTATTCCAGCCAAGCTATCAATTCAAAATCAAACCGTAGGGTGGGCTTCAGCCCACGCGTAAAACCATTGCCTGCAATGGTCAGGCGGCAAAGTATTGCAAAGCAATGCGCGAGAGCCGATCCTACAAACCACACAACCCAGCCGCACCCAGTCCGTGCTATAGCACGGACAGCACCCGATCCGCCCCCACGGGCGGGTGCTTCACACCCACCCTCGGATCGGGCGCTAAGGCTAGCAAGCACTATTGTGAGATTAGTTAACGAGTCGAAGTCCCTCTACGGCTTCTTCTGATTGGCTCACTTCATTCACAACTGAAAGCTTAAAAATTAAGTTTTCTAGGTCATTTAAAGGAAAAGACAATTCTTCAGTTAAATCCTCTTTTGTGAATTGCTTTAACCAAAGAGCTCTAAACACTTTTTCTAGAACAACAGAAGTTTCTCTTTTTACACCTTTTGGTTCACCGCTACGGTAACCTCGCTGTCCTAATTCGATACAAAGCGACCTGTAACGCCAATCACTGAGTAGCTCTAAGGCATGCAAACGATATGCTAGAGCCATAGCAGATACTCTCCACCTAAATTTAAGCTTTATAACCTCGGTAGCTGTTATTACGTTATGCCTAACATTACTTCTTATATCTGCTTCTGGCATTAAAAATGCAGATGCAAAACGATCAGCTTGCATCTCAGCTCCGCGATCATTTTTTGCACCTGCGTGATGATGTAGAACTAAATGTGCCAGTTCATGAGCACTATCAAAAATAGACCTTTCTGCTGTTTTCTCTTGATTGAGAAATATATAAGCAGAATTACTGTGCCAAAAGGAGTATGCATCTACATTCTTTGTACTTTCCGAAAGCGATAATATTCTTATCCCTTTAGACTCAAGCAATTTAAGCATATTTCCAATAGGTCGATCGCCTAATTGCCAATGTTGCCTCAACATTCTTGCCGCTGTTTCTGGACGATTTCTCTCTTTGTTTAAGTCAATTAAATCTACTTCGGGTAAATTAAATTTATCATTGATCCAGTTATATAACTCAATTCCAAGCCCCCCAGCAGCAAGAGATGCATCACGTTCTTTAGCATTCATTTTTGATAAGCTTCTAAAACTGACAGCCTCACTGTCTAGCAATTCAGGATCGTCCATGACGAAAAAGCTTTTAGGAAACCCTAAAGCTTTTACTAAACGCTCAATTGTTTCTTTTTCTGGGGCGTGACCGTTTTCAATTTTCGAGATTGTAACGGGTGTTAGCCCAGCTTTTTCAGCTAGGCTTTTACCAGTTAGCCGCCGTATTTGTTTGGCAAGCTTAAATCTTTTGATATTAAACATTACTCAGATTCTTTTAGAGACACGCTTATCTCAAAATCTTCTATTGGACTATCAGAATTATCATTTGCAACTTCATCTAATTCATTAGAAGGAATGTAGACAAAAATTCGCTCAATAAAAGCCGCAAATGTCTTATTTGAGATTACAGGGCATGATAATTCTATACCACCATTTTCCCCTACCATTATGTAATAAGTAGTTAGCCCATCAGAGCAGACATTTGTAAGTGGTCCAGCGTCAACACCAGCATGCTCAAATAAAGTAGGGCTGCATAGATTTTCTGAGCCTGTACCTTTTGCTGAACGTGGCTTTGGTTTCCATGTAATCGAACATGCTTCATCAACATTTTGATAGGCAATGCGAATATTACTTTTACGATTTACAATCGCCTCAACACCATACTTTCTTTCTGAATACCAATCGCTACCACTGATTTGCTGGCGCATCTCTTCTACACCAAAAATATACGCAAGACTTCCAGGCGCATTGATTGGCATAAGTGGGCTAGCATCATTTTGTCGAGCACGTGCAACAAGACCTACAGAAATAATCTGTTCTGCAGTTACTCCTAACTCTTCAAGGCGCTGGGCTACATCATCCTCGTTACTAATTATTGCCGTTTTAAAAACAGTCACAGAAACACTCCGTTTAATTTTTCTCACCTCGTTTGTGGAGCAAAATATTAAACGATGCAAGGAATATTTTTAATATAATGAACCAGCCCCTTCCCTAGCCCCAACACATCCCCTATCCTAACCGAAGGACAGGCAGCAGTCTGTCTCGGGGTGTCGTAACCTCACTCATCCGGTTGGTATCAACCGAAATGATACCTCCTCGATTTCAAAAGGTCGGGGAGGTTATGGCGTATGTCCAGGGGCAACCTAAAGGCCATAGCAGTCGTGATGAGCGACTTACGAACTCCCCGGCTGTCGGATCACACCGACGGCCGTTTTCATTTGTTTATTTGATTTAAGGGAGCGGCGTTTGCGCCATGATGATATTTCCAAAAAGCAGCGGTATGCAGACCGTGTATTTCACCCAAAAGACCAAACCACATGTCGTGGATTTTCTGATCGAAGAAAAATTCATAGATGCCGATGATCCCCTGATCCCGATCATCGCCGCCTTTGCCCGTCAAGAAAATGTAAATGAAATCCGCATCAGAAACCGCATACAGTTGCTATTTCATTAACCCTGCGGGTGCCATACGCTTTCCATACGTCTGCCATACGCATTCCATACAGCTATTTTTTGGCGTCAATCACCGCGATGGCCGCTTGGATTGCTTCCTCAATAGAAAGCGTAGATGTGTCGATCAAATGGGCATCATCAGCCGCCACCATAGGCGCCACATCCCGTTCCGCGTCCCGCGCGTCACGTGCCATAACATCTTGATATACTTGCTCAAATTCCACAGATGGGTCTTTGGCAGACAGCTCCTTAAACCGCCGATCCGCCCGCACCCGCGCGCTGGCAGTCACAAAAAGCTTCACATCCGCATCAGGGCAGATCACAGTGCCGATATCACGCCCATCCAAAACCGCCCCATCCTCTTGTTTTGCAAAGGTTTTTTGGAATTGAACAAGTGCCGTTCTGACCTGCGGAATAACCGCAATCTTACTAGCCGCCTGCGCCACTTCCGCCGTTCTAAGGTCAGTCGCTTGCAGGTCTTCTGCCGTCAGTTCCAACGCTAATTGTTCAGCAATTTCAGGGTAATAGCTGGTTCTTGAGTAATTTAAGGCCTTCTTCCCAACAGCCCGATACAGCAACCCCGTATCCAGATGATGAAACCCAAAATGCGCCGCCACAGCCTTGGAAATAGTTCCCTTACCAGCCGCCGCTGGCCCGTCTATGGCGACCGTGAAACTCATGAAATATCAGCGCCCAGACCCTTCATAAGGTCTTGAAATATAGGGAAACTTGTCGCAATCGCAGCCCCATCATCCACGCTCACAGGCTCCTTCGTCGCAAGCCCCATACACAGGAATGACATGGCGATACGGTGGTCAATAAACGTCTTAGCCGTCCCCCCACCTTTCACATCACCAGATTGCCCATGCACAATCAAAAAGTCCTCACCCTCTTCGATTTGCACACCTTGCGCTTCAAGCCCCCGCGCCATCGCATCAATGCGGTCACATTCCTTAACGCGCAGCTCTTTCACGCCGCGCATAACGGTTTTACCTGTCGCAAAAGCAGCCACTGCGGACAGGATCGGATATTCGTCAATCATGCTTGGCGCACGATCTTCTGGCACCTCTATCCCTTTGAGTTTGCTTGCTTTTACACGCAAGTCAGCAACAGGCTCACCACCCTCTTCACGCTCGTTTTCAAAGGTAATATCCGCACCCATTTCAACAAGCGTTGTAAACAACCCAGCGCGTGTTGGGTTCAAGCCGATGTTGGGCAAAACAATCTCTGATCCTTCGACGATCAAAGCCGCACAGACAGGAAAAGCCGCTGAACTTGGATCGCGCGGCACAGCAATATCCTGCGCCTTCAATTCAGGTTGCCCCGTCAAAGTGATCTCAAATCCCTCATCCGTTTCAACCGTTTCAATCTCAGCCCCAAAGCCACGCAACATACGTTCCGTATGGTCCCGAGTTTTTTCCTTTTCGATCAACACAGTTTTCCCAGGCGTATTCAAACCCGCCAAAAGCACAGCTGACTTAATCTGGGCAGATGGATGTGGTGACGTATAGCGCACAGGCAACGGATCACGCGCACCAACCATCGTCAGTGGCAACATACCTTTATCGCGCCCTACAGATTGCGCACCAAACAATGCCAGCGGATCCGTGATACGACCCATTGGGCGAGAGCGTAAAGATGCGTCCCCCGTGAAAGTCGCCGTGATCGGAGATGTAGACATTGCGCCCATAATCAAGCGCACGCCAGTGCCCGCGTTACCGCAATCGATTACATCTTCGGGCTCCGCAAAACCACCAACGCCTACGCCGTTAACAGTCCATTCACCATAACCAATACGTTCAACATCAGCTCCAAATGAAGCCATCGCTTTGGCTGTGTCCAGAATATCTTCGCCCTCAAGCAACCCCCTGATATTTGTCTGACCAACAGACAAAGCACCAAGGATCAACGAGCGGTGCGATACTGATTTATCACCCGGAATTTCAGCTGTGCCCGAAAGAGGGCCGCCTGCGCGGGATTGCATTGGAATGGGGGTGCCGTGTCCTGACATATCGGTCGTCCTAGTCTAATTTGCCTAGCGTATACCCTATTGCGAACGGGCGGTCTATTCCGAACAGACTAGAGTTTGCGGAAAGTCAAATAATGCGGTGTGCGGCCTTCGCGCAATGCTTTTTGCTCATACCGCGTTGAATACCAATCAGGCCAAGCGTTGCGCCAATCTGTTGGGCTTTCTGCCAACCATTCAAAATCATCGCGCGTTGGCACTTGCTCCAGTGTTTGGCGTACATAATCTTCGATATCTGTGGCAACACGGAAGACCGATCCTGCTTTCAGGCATTTCGCCAAAGGATCAAGATGTTCTGGTGTTACAAAACGGCGACGGTGATGGCGCGCTTTGGGCCATGGGTCGGGGTACAATAGAAATGCTTTCTCAATAGACCCTTCTGGCAGTACATCCATCATGTCACGTGCATCACCTGGATGGACACTTAGATTGGTCACGCCAGCTTTGCGGATTTTACCAAGCAGTGTTGCCACACCATTGATATAAGGTTCACACCCAATGATATTCACATCAGGGTTTTGCTGTGCTTGGTGCACCAAATGCTCACCACCGCCAAAGCCTACTTCCAACCAAACAGGGTTATCGTTGCCAAACAGTTCTGACAGGTTAAGCGGGTTGCGATCAGGGTTTTCTTTCCAACTTACATTCTTTGGCGCAAGCTTATCCAAATCCTCTTCCAAATACCGCTCATGGCTTTGGTGCAGGCCTTTGCCTTTGATACGACCATAGAAATTGCGCCAAGGTGCGCCTGATACGTGTTTTTTACGCTGATGGTCATCCATAAAGAAAAAGCCCCGAGTTATCTCGGGGCTTCACTAGCTTTTCATGCGTGTTTGATCAAGCTTAGATCAAACAGCCTTTTTCAGTGCTTCCACCAAATCTGTGCGTTCCCAAGAGAAACCACCGTCATCTGTTGGTGTACGGCCAAAGTGACCGTAAGCCGCTGTACGTGCGTAAATGGGACGTGTCAGTTGCAAGTGATCTTTGATACCCGTTGGTGTCAAATCCATTGCTTGTGCCACTGCTTTTTCAATCTCTGACTCGTGTACTTGGCCTGTGCCATGTGTATCGCAATAGATCGAAAGTGGTTTGGCTACACCAATCGCGTATGACAGCTGAATTGTACAACGTTTCGCCATACCAGCCGCAACAACATTTTTCGCAAGGTAACGTGCTGCATATGCTGCTGAACGGTCCACTTTGGTTGGATCTTTACCAGAGAATGCACCACCACCGTGAGGGGCTGCACCGCCGTATGTATCAACGATGATTTTACGACCAGTTAGGCCAGCATCCCCATCAGGGCCGCCGATCACGAACTTGCCTGTTGGATTCACGTGCCATTCAGTTTCGGCAGAAATCCAACCCTCTGGCAATGTATTGCGAATGTATGGCTCTACAACCGCTTGTACATCCGCAGATGTCATTGTTTCATCCAAGTGCTGAGTTGAAAGAACGATAGATGTTACACCAACTGGCTTGCCATCAACGTATTTCACAGAAAGCTGAGATTTTGCATCTGGACCAAGCATTCCAAGCGTACCTTCGTGGCGTGCTTCTGCAAGATTGCGTAGGATCGCGTGTGAATATTGAATTGGTGCTGGCATCAATTCTGTAGTTTCATCTACAGCATAACCAAACATGATACCTTGGTCGCCCGCACCAGCGGCATCAACGCCCTGTGCGATATGCGCTGATTGTGCATGTAGATGGTTTTCAACAGACATATTTTTCCAGTGGAAACCGTCTTGTTCATAACCAATGTCTTTAACACAATCGCGTACGATGCCTTCAACACCGCCCATAAAAGCATCAAGCTTTTCAGGTGTAGACAGGCCAACTTCGCCCCCGATCACAACGCGGTTGGTTGTAGCGAACGTTTCACAGGCAACACGTGCCAATTCTTCTTCTGTTAGAAATGCATCCAAGATTGCATCTGAAATACGGTCACAGATTTTATCTGGGTGACCTTCGGAAACGGATTCCGAAGTAAATAGGTAATTTTGTCGGGACATAAATATCGCTCCAGTAAGATTAAATCGCCACTTCAGGAAGCCGTTGTAGCGATAGGTATCCTTCAGGTAGAGATACGGATAGCTTGGGTCAATAAAATTATTGGTCGTGTTGTCGCAGATTAGGCCTAAATGTCACATATTTAGCACCTAAACCCAAGAGTAATAGCAAGATAAGTACTGGAAGTTCACCGTATTGCGAATAAACCGTAGGATTTAACGGTTTTGGCAAGTTAGCATCCAGAAACCCTTTTTTATTAAGTTCAAGCTGATCAAGTATACGCCCATATGGATCAATCATTGCTGATACGCCTGTATTGGCTGACCGCGCAACAGGCAAACCTTGTTCAATCGCACGAAACTGCACTTGGACGAGATGTTGATATGGTCCAATATAATCACCGAACCATGCATCGTTTGTCATATGCAATAAGAACTCTGGGCGTTCTGGGTGTCCATTAATTGCCATTGGAAAGATGGCTTCATAGCAAATCATAGGCATGTAGGATGGAAGACCTTGTGTTTTAACAACCCTCAAGCCTTCTCCTGTCGAAAAGCCCCCAATGGTTTGGGCAAGTCCACGAAACCCATACTCGGATAAATATTCGGAAAAAGGGACGTATTCCCCGAATGGCACTAAATGACTTTTATCATATGTGGATAACAAACCACCGCGTGGATCCAAGTGAACTGATGAATTGTAATATTGATCACGTTGTGTTTGCGCATTAAATTGAGCTCGTTGAATCCCCGCGATGATATGTGCGTTCGGGCCTGCATAGTTCGATAGTATTCCTAGATCTGCAGTATTATTTTCGAATAGGAAATGCACTGAAGTTTCAGGCCAAACCACTAGGTCTATAGGTTTGTCAGCTTTTGCCTGTGTAAACTCTAAGCCTCTTCGAAAAAAGACTGGCTTCCATTCAGGATGCCATTTTTGATGTTGAGGCGCGTTTGGTTGTACCAAACGAACGCGCGTTTCTGACATCTCAGAAACCACAGAAAGCCGATAAGCTCCCATAACAGCAAAAATACCGACGAAACAGATAGAGATTATGGGCCCCATAAAGCGGTGCTTAGCAAAAGAAAGCATCAATAGGCCGCCCAACAAAGTCACAAATGTTAATCCATACGGTCCAATAAAAGCTGCTGCTTGTGCAACAGGCGTATTAATCCACATGTAAGATAAAAGCCCCCATGGAAACCCTGTAAATAACACAGAACGTAGATATTCTGCACACACAAAAGCAACCGCAAGCCCAATGCTGTAACGCATCAAACTTTCACCCCAAATTTTTGCAACAGCGAATGCTGCACCCCAAAACAATGCCAACCCACCTGACATCATCGCCAAAGCAAAAGGGGCCAGAATTGCATGTTTTTCTGGTTCTACAAAAAATGGTTCAACCAGCCAAATAAGGCCAAAGACAAAATATCCAAAAGCAGCCCACCAACCAATTCCAAAAGCTTGTTTTTTTGTTTGAGTGTGAAAACCACAATATCCAAGGATAGGTATAGATATAAATACACCTATAGGTAACGAAACAGGCGCCTGTCCCAGCGCCAGTATAGCCCCCAAAACAAATGCTAAAACCCACATCCGTTTCGGGCTATGGTCCAACCACATCAGTAGTTTTTCCAGCCTTTGATGTATCACCGTTTTTGTGACCTACTAACACGAAGCTTTTTAATACGGCGCGGGTCCGCATCAACCACTTCAAATTCAAAACCATCTGGATGTTTAATCACTTCTCCACGCACAGGCACACGTCCGATCATCATAAAGACCAAACCACCAAGTGTTTCGATATCTTCGTCATCAGCACTACTTGCTAAATCAACTTCTAGCACTTTTTCGAACTCATCTAACGGTGCGCGTGCCTGGCACATATAAACGCCTGGCTTTTCTTCGATCCAATAATCATCTTCTTCGACGTCATGCTCATCAGCAATTTCACCGACAACTTGTTCAACCAAGTCTTCGATCGTCACAAGACCATCCACACCGCCATATTCATCGATGACAAGCGCCATGTGAATACGATCTGCCTGCATTTTCTGTAGTAAAACACCAATCGTCATTGACGGCGGAACATATAGCAATGGCCGTACAAGCCGCTTTATTGAAAACCGTGTAACTTTGCCATTAAAACCGTGTTTCAAGGCTAAATCTTTTAGATGAAGCAGGCCGTCTGGTGTATCTAGCGCCTCATTATAAACAGGCAGGCGTGAATAACCGCTATCTGTAAAAACTTTCAGCAATTCATCAAGTTTTAGGTCATTAGATACTGCAATTATGTCTGCCCGTGGGACAGCAACGTCTTCCACACGCAGATCACTGAGAATTTTCAACCCACTTACAGGTGATAATGTGTCAGAATAAGACGGTGCTGGTTCGTTTGTTTCAGTTTTTCCCGCAAACAAACGTTTAAAAAAACCTGCTGGTTTTTCTATACCTTCAAGCTGCGCGCTTTGCGCCGCGTTAGAAGATCCTTCGATGGTATCGCTCATAGCCTCTTTCCAATATTCATCGTCAAATTACACGGTTTTATACGGGTTTCCAATACCCATATCTGCAAGTAGTTTTATCTCTAGGTTTTCCATTAACTCTGCATCTTTATCTGTTTCATGATCATATCCTAGCAAATGTAAAATACCGTGCGTTAAAAGATGTGTAACATGGTTGTACAGCGAAATTTCAGCCGCTTTCGCCTCGTTGATACAAGTTTCATATGCAATTGCTATATCGCCAAGATTTACAAACGGATCTCCGAAATCTGGCTTTGGTGGCAAAGATGGAATTTCGCCTGCAATCTCTGGATTTAAATCATAACTTGGCCACGACAGCACATTCGTAGGCTTTTTCTTACCTCGAAACTCAGTATTCAACACAGCAATACGTGTATCATTACAAGCCAGAATGCTGACCTCATATGGGGCAGTCGCTATATCTAGCGCAACTGATATATGTGCCATAACTTTATGGCTAATCTCTTCCAAATCAATAGACGCCCAAAGCTCTTCTTCGATTAGGATATCAATCTCATTATCCATTATTTTTAGAGTGTTTATCATACGCGATGATGATTTTAGCTACCATCGGGTGCCGCACAACATCTTCGGCCTTGAAATATGTAAAAGCTACACCCTTAACATCTCGCAATACTTTTTCTGCTTCAACCAAACCAGATGGCACACCGCGCGGCAAATCTATTTGGCTCATATCGCCAGTGATTGCCATCCGTGACCCTTCGCCCATGCGGGTTAGGAACATTTTCATTTGCATTGTCGTGGCATTCTGCGCTTCATCCAAAACCACATATGCGTTGCTAAGCGTTCTCCCCCGCATGAAAGCCAACGGCGCTATTTCAATGCGTTTATCTTCGATCAGCTTCTCAACTTGTTTAGCCGGAAAGAAGTCATTCAAAGCATCATAAAGTGGCTGCATATATGGATCAACTTTTTCCTTCATGTCGCCAGGTAAAAATCCCAACCGTTCCCCAGCTTCAACCGCTGGACGTGCAAGGATGATTTTATCAACCATACCGTTGATGAACATGGAAACCGCCGCTGCAACCGCAATGTATGTCTTACCAGTACCCGCAGGCCCAAGACCAAATACCAACTCTTTGGACATTAAATCTTCGACATATTTCTTTTGCGTGACTGTGCGTGGTTCAACGGTTTTCTTACGTGTACGGATTTCTAACGCACCGCCTTTAAACATCTCAATCTGATCCGCTGGTTTTTGCGCATCGTGCTTTTGCTCTTTCAAAAACCGAAGCGCTGCATCTATATCTGCAGGTTCAATGCTTTTACCACGCTCTGCGCGCCCATATAAATACTGCAAGATATTTGAAGCTTTTGCTTGCTCATCTGCACCACCTAATACACCAAGACCATTGTCGCGGCGTAATATCTGTACACTTAAGGCTGCTTCTATCTGGGCTAGATTACGATCAAATTCGCCACATAAATCAATTAGATATCTATTGTTCTCAAAATTCAAAAAAACTTCTGGGTTTTTTACCGCATCTTGTGCGGGTGGTGTGGCAGTGTTCACCAGTGTGGCCTCCTAGCTTGGGTTATGAAAATAGTCGCAAGATAAACGGATTCCTGCAAGAGCTAATATCAAAAAAAAAGCCGCGAAAAACGCGGCCTTTCTAAAATTATGCTGGCTCTAATTAGATTGTATCACCAAATGTACTACCAGATTTAAACGCCCCATTAGCAGTATTTGGCGGAGCTATACCAGAACAAACTGGTTTGCCATATTTATCCAAACGTGCGGATAGGTATCCCTCCACACCATCATCGATGATCCAATGATCGCACCCGCGTGGGTCAACCCATATACCCGCTTTAAGCTGGCTAAGGTGTTTAGCGTCAAAGCCGCGATCTACAGTTTTGTTTACTTTTGTACCCGAGCAAGCAGCAAGTGCTAAAGGTAGAAGTGCGATTGAAATTGCTTTTACAAGTTTCATAGTTTTTCCTTCCAGCTTAGCGGATACAAGTGATTTCAACACGGCGGTTCTTTGACTTACCATGTTTCGTTTTATTTGACGCCACAGGAACACGTTCACCATACCAACGCGCTTGCGCTTTAGCACCTACGCTTTGTGCAATCTTAGCAATTGCAATGGCACGATTTTGTGAAAGGCGCATGTTGTAAGCATCACTCGCATCGCTGTCTGTGTGACCATCAACCAAATAGGCTGTTGCACCAGCGCTTTTAAAGAAATTTTGCAAACGTGAACGATTTGCAGAATTGATGTGCCATTTATCAACAGCGAATAACTGATCCGTGTTCATCACTGCGCATGTGTTACCACGGCGACAAACAGGGATACCATCACGGGTTGTATGCGGCGTCATATAACCTTCAACACCGTCATCCATAACCCAATGTTCGCACCCATCTGGGTCAACCCAGATCGTAGGAACATATCTTTCGCTCTGACTTGATTTTGTTACAACAAGATCTGCACTGGCTGCGGAAGCAATTGACGCCCCTACTACAGTCACAGCTGCAATCTTTAATAGATTTTTGAACACCCTACTGCTCCCCTTCTACTACATAAACTATTACCAACACTTAAAAAAGCGATAGCGCACCAATTATTTGGTGATACTTAACATTAATTTTACCTAAGGGTAGCAAATATCTACAGTTTGTGAAGGAAAAACTTCACTATACTATGTATAGTTGGGAAACATTAACCTTGCGTAAGCTTCTATTGTATCCACAATGGAACCAATTGTTTGAAAAATAAGATTTTTCACCTTATTTTACAATTTCCGCCCCAAGAGAATTTCTTTCAGTACGAGTCACTTTAGCTTGTACAATTGTGCCAACTTGTTCAGCTTTTGCATCCATATGAACCGCATGTAAATATTCCGATTTGCCAACAAATTGTCCTGGATCACGTGCCGGTTTTTCCAAAAGAACAGGAAGTATCTTCCCAACCATAGATAATTGGAACTCATACTGATGTTTGGTCAGCAGTGTTTGTAACCGCTTCAAGCGATCTGCTTTTTCCACTTCATCAACTTGGTCTCGGTCCGCTGCAGGCGTACCAGGGCGCGTTGAATATTTAAAAGAATATGCTTGCCCATAGCGAACCTCTTCACACAAATTCAAAGTATCTTGAAAATCAGCTTCGGTTTCGCCAGGAAATCCAACAATGAAGTCGCCAGATAAAGCGATATCTTTACGGACAGAACGGATACGCTCGATAAGCTTTAGATATTCTTCAGCTGTATGTTTACGATTCATAGCCTTCAAAACACGGTCAGAGCCTGCTTGAACAGGCAAATGTAGATACGGCATCAATTTTTCAGTATCGCCATGTGCTGCAATCAAATCGTCATCCATGTCATTTGGGTGCGATGTCGTGAAACGAATGCGCTTCAATTCATTAATCTTTGCCAACTCACGGATAAGGCGTGCAAGTGACCATTCACCATCAGCACCTTGACCATGGTAGGCATTCACATTTTGACCAAGCAAGTTGATTTCAACAACACCTTGATCCACCAAATGCTTTGCCTCATCGATAATTTTTTGCGCTGGTCGCGAAACTTCGGCGCCGCGTGTATAAGGCACCACGCAAAAAGCACAGAATTTATCGCAACCTTCTTGAACCGTTAAAAACGCACTTGGCAATTTGCGTTTCCCTTTGCTGCGCAGGATATGGTCGAATTTATCTTCTGCTGGAAAATCTATATCAACAGGCTTTTGCCCTTTTGCCACGTCACGCATCATTTCGGGCAGATTATGATAGGCTTGCGAACCCACAACCAAATCCACCATTGGCTGGCGATTGATAATTTCTTGACCCTCAGCTTGCGCAACACACCCAGCGACACCAAATTGCATTTCAGGTTTCTTAAGCTTCAACTGCTTCATACGGCCAAGTTCTGAATAAATCTTTTCCGCAGCTTTTTCGCGAATATGGCAAGTGTTCAACAAGACCAAATCTGCCTCGTTTTCATCCGCAGTCACAGAATAGCCTTCTGGTGCCAAAGCATCCGATATACGTTCAGAATCGTATACGTTCATCTGGCAACCATATGTCTTAATATAAAGCTTTTTCTGTTCCGACATCTTTTAACACTCAGCATGGGGTTTCTAAAGCCAGCGCTTTACACCCCTAAGGCATAATCCGCAATGTCTTAGCGACTTTGTAATATTTAGGCATTTTAAAATACTCTTTACTGGATTTTTCAACTTAGACTGAATAGAGATTATAAAAGTTTAGAAATAACGAGTAATAGCAGGCATATATGGCAAAAGCACTTTTCGACATTCCATCCAGCGATACGGGCAAAGGTCCTATCGGCTTTATCCTTGCAGAGGACCTAACTGGCCTTAGCTCGTGTATTCGCCATCATTCGCGTTTGGGATTTGAAAATTTGTTTGTAATCAAACGCCCAGACTTAGAACTTCCTGAAAGTTGTGCCGAACTTTGCGATACAATTGATATCGAAGATGCATTTTTTTCTGACGTATCACCTTACTTGAATCGCATGATAGAATTATGCCTCAATCGGTGGGTTTATTACTGCTTTAATGCAGAATACCTGCATTTTCCTTTTTGTGAGACCCGGGCTATTACAGATTTGACGGATTTTGCCACCGAAGAAAAACGATCATCTGTTTTCACTTACACAATTGATCTTTATGCTGATGATCTCGGCAAAGCTAAGGATGGATTTTCATTAGAAGACGCGCATTTTGATGGAGCAGGATATTATGCTTTGCAACGATACATCGAAGGTGAAGCCCAAGATCGTCAATTAGATATCTATGGTGGCTTAAAATGGCGTTTCGAAGAACATCTACCTTATCAGCGCAGACGCTTAAACCGTGTTGGCTTATTCAAACCACAAGCAGGGTTGGAAATGGGCGAAGATGGATATTTCAATATTGGGGAATACAATACTTTCTCTTGCCCTTGGCATCACAATACAACAATTGCGATTTGTTCATTCCGCACGGCGAAGAGCCTCAAAACGAATCCAGGATCTATGTATGAGATTGATAATTTTATATGGTCAAAATCTGTAAAATTCCGCTGGAATTCACAACAACTCATGGATCACGGATTTATGGAACCAGGTCAGTGGTTTTAAATTACTGACGCTTACGCAACCTAATGACAACATCAACGCTTGCAATTTCCATACCGTCTGGTGGTGTTGGTATGCTTTCAAATTTCAACGTTTCTGTGGGAGCATCCGTTAATTTACGATCCCCTTCCCAAAAGAAATGAGGGTGTTGGTCTGTGCGCGTATCGAAATAGGATTTATTCCCATCAACAGTGATTTCATTCATTAACTCCGCATCACAGAACAACCGTAATGTATTATAAACCGTTGCCAATGAAACTGACGCTTCTGTATCTGACACAGCTTCATGTAAGCTTTCAGCCGTTACATGGCGATTTTTGCCATCACCCACAAGCAAAGTAGCCAAAGCCAAACGCTGTTTGGTCGGACGTACATCTTTGCTTTCAAGCCATTGCCTGCCACGCGTTTGCGGGTCGGTATGCATATCAGTTCACCAGTTTATACATTTCTTGGGGATTATGACGGTATTTTATCAGAAGTTCAACAAAAACAGATATGCAGTGCATGCGCTTAAGTGCCACCACCTATTGATAGTCAGACAAAAGTAGTGATACTCACAATTGGAAATGAATAAATGGAGACAGGCAAACATGTCCGAAAGACCAACAAGTTTTGATAAAGATGCACTGATTAAATGCGCCAAGGGAGAGATGTTTGGTGCAGGCAATGCACAGCTACCCATGCCGCCAATGTTGATGATGGACCGCATTACAGAAGTCTCTGCTGATGGCGGCGCACATGGCAAAGGCCACATTAAAGCTGAATTTGATATCACGCCTGATCTTTGGTTTTTCGAATGCCACTTTCCTGGAAACCCGATTATGCCAGGTTGTCTTGGTTTAGACGGCCTTTGGCAACTTACAGGCTTCAACCTTGGATGGCGCGGAATGCTGGGCCAAGGTATGGCTCTTGGTGTTGGTGAAGTGAAATTAATGAGCATGGTGACACCAGAATGTAAAATGCTGACATATGACATTGAATTCACACGTGTCATTGATCGTAAAATCAAGATTGGCGTGGCCAATGGTAAAGTCTATGCAGACGATGAACTCGCCTATGAAGTCACAGATATGAAAGTAGGCCTCGCTGCCGTTGATCTGTCAAACTAATACCCAAATAAAGGAGCACGCTAATGCGCCGTGTCGTTATCACAGGTTTGGGGATTATTTCCTCAATCGGGAACAATACAGAAGAGGTTCTAGCCTCTTTGAAAAATGGAACGTCTGGCATCAGTGCCGCAGAAGACTACAAAGAGCATGGATTTCGCAGCCAAATTCACGGCATGCCATCTATTGATCCAGTAGAGCACATCGATAAGCGTCAGATGCGCTTTATGGGTATGGGTGCTGCTTATAACTTCCTAGCCATGGAACAAGCTGTTGCAGACAGTGGGTTGGAAGAGAACGAAGTTTCTAACGAACGCACAGGTTTGGTAATGGGGTCTGGCGGCCCGTCAACGATCAACCTGTTCAATGCACATAAAATCGTCATCGAAAAAGGCGCCCCAAAACGTATGGGTCCATTCATGGTGACACGTGGTATGTCGTCAACAAACTCTGCTTGTTTGGCGACCCCGTTTAAAATCAAAGGCGTTAACTATTCCATCACATCAGCCTGCTCAACATCAGCACATTGTATTGGCAACGGCGTTGAGCAAATCCAACTTGGTAAGCAAGACATTGTGTTTGCTGGTGGTGGTGAAGAATTGGATTGGACATTGTCCTGCTTATTTGATGCGATGGGTGCGATGTCTTCTAAATACAATGACACACCGACAGAAGCTTCTCGAGCGTTCGACGCAAACCGCGATGGTTTTGTAATTGCTGGTGGCGGTGCGGTTGTAGTTCTAGAAGAGCTTGATCACGCACTTGCGCGTGGCGCCAGAATTTATGCAGAAGTTACTGGTTACGGTGCTACATCAGACGGCCACGATATGGTTGCGCCATCTGGTGAAGGTGGTGAACGTTCTATGAAGCTTGCAATATCCACAATTGGTGAACGCAAAGTCGATTACATCAACGCACACGGCACATCGACACCAGCAGGTGATGTAACCGAAGTTGAAGCTGTTCGCCGTGTATTCGGAGAAGAATCAACACCACCAATCAGTTCAACCAAGTCTTTGACTGGTCACTCATTAGGTGCAACAGGTGCGCAAGAAGCCATCTATTCACTTCTTATGATGCAAAACAACTTTATCGCAGCTTCTGCAAATGTGACAGAGTTGGATGAAAACCTGAAACCTGAAGAAATCGTAACAACACGTCGTGACAATGTGGAGCTAGATACAGTTATTTCCAACAGCTTCGGCTTTGGTGGCACAAACGCGACCCTAGCAATGAGTAAATACCATGGCTGATCTTATGAAAGGCAAACGCGGCCTTGTAATGGGCGTAGCTAACGACAAATCAATCGCTTGGGGCATTGCATGCGCTATGGCTGCTGAAGGCGCTGAATTGGCATTCACATTCCAAGGTGAAGCTTTTGAAAAACGTGTGCGCCCATTGGCGGAAAGCCTCGGGTCAAACATTGTTTTAGAAGCAGACGTTCAAGATGATGCTTCTCTTGGTGCTTTGTTTGCATCTTTAGAAAAAGAATGGGGCAAGTTTGATTTCTTGATCCACGCCATTGCTTATTCTGACAAGAATGAACTGACAGGTCGTATTGTTGATACATCTCGCGCGAATTTCAAAAATTCTCTAGATATCTCATGTTATTCTTTGATTGAGGTTGCACGTCGTGCGAAACCATTGATGAAAGACGGCGGGACAATCCTTACGTTGACATATCAAGGCTCTAACCGTGTCACCCCTTATTACAACGTAATGGGTATCGCGAAAGCCGCTTTAGAAAGTGCTGTGCGCTATTTGGCCAACGACCTTGGTCCAGATGGGATTCGTGTTAATGCAATCAGCCCAGGCCCAATGCGGACATTGGCAGGCGCGGCTATTGGTGGTGCACGCAAAACGTTCAAAGCTACACAAGCAAACTCACCTTTACGGGCAAATGCAACATTGGAAGCAGTGGGCGGTACAGCCGTTTATCTGGCTTCTGATTACGGCGAATGCACAACCGGTGAAGTCATCTGTGTGGATGGTGGTTATCACGTACTTGGGATGGCCCAACCTGAAAATCTGTAAGGTTCCCCATTCCATTCTAAAAGCGCATGTGTAAAGCTCCGCTCAAGGAGAGTTACACATGCCAATTACCACCTGTATTTTCGACGCATACGGCACGTTATTTGATGTAGCCGCCGCAGCACGCCAAGCTGCATCTGAGCCAAATCGTGAAGCTTTTGCAAAGGTTTGGACAAAGGTCGCCAATGATTGGCGTTTAAAGCAACTTCAATACACGTGGTTGCGTGCTGTTATGGATGCACATGCAGACTTTTGGGACGTCACACAAAATGGTTTGGATTACGCACTAGAAGCGAGCGGGCTATCTGGCGATACTGAATTACGTGAACGTCTTTTAGCACTTTATTGGGAATTAGACGCCTACGAAGAAGTTCCAGAGATGTTAACTGCTTTAAAATCAGCGGGGTACAATACTGCGATCCTATCCAACGGATCCCCTAAAATGCTAGATGGCGCAGTGCAATCTGCTGGTGTTGGGGATGTCTTGGATGATGTACTAAGCGTTGAAGATGTCGGTATATTTAAACCTGCTCCAGTCGTTTACCAGATGGTATGTGACCGTTTTAACTGCACACCAGATCAAGTGCTATTCGTCTCTTCAAACGGCTGGGACGCGGCGGCCGCTTCAAAATTCGGTTTCCAAACTGCGTGGGTAAACCGCGCAGGAGAACCACAAGATAAATTGCCATGGACGCCTCGTGAAGTATTAAAAACACTCCATAAAATCCCAAACCTTGCCAAAGAGTTTTAACGTTTATGAGCAGTTATGAAATGATCCAGGCCGCCGCCAAAAGAATTGGCAGTAAAGCAATAAGAACACCTCTTTTATCCTCGCCCTTTCTGGATGAAATTGCAGAGCGCAAAGTCTATGTCAAAGCAGAATGTTTACAGCATACAGGATCTTTCAAGTTTCGCGGCGGTTGGTCAGCCGTTTCTGCAATACCAGAAGCGGATCGTAAATGTGGTGTGATCGCATTTTCATCTGGCAACCATGCACAAGGTGTTTCATTTGCAGCAAAAGAACACGGTATTCCAGCTGTTATTATCATGCCGTCAGATGCCCCAAAAATCAAAATTGAGAACACCAAAGCATTCGGCGCTGAAGTCGTTTTATTTGATCGTTTCAATGACGACCGTTTAGAAATCGCCAATAAAGCAAACGCAGGGCGTAATATGACCTTGATCCAACCGTTCGATAATAACGAAGTCATAGCGGGGCAAGGTACAGTTGGATTAGAAATTGCAGAACAAGCCAACGATGCCAATATAGATGCCGCAGATGTTTTGGTTTGCTGCGGAGGCGGTGGTTTAACGTCTGGTATAGCATTGGCGTTAGAACGAGATGCGCCATCTTATACGATGCGCACATGCGAACCTGCGGGATTTGATGATGTTGCCCGATCACTTGTAGCGGGCGAAATCAAACAAAACGCGCCAGCCACATCAATTTGTGATGCGATTTTAACACCCCAACCAGGTGACATCACATTTCCAATAATGAAACGCCTATGTGGAACAGGTCACGTCGTTACTGAAGACGAGTGCCTACATGCAATGGCTCTTGCATTTGAACGCCTCAAAATTGTCATTGAACCAGGCGGTGCTGCGGCATTGGCGGCAGCGCTCTTTCACAGTAAAGATAGTGATAATGATACGATGATTGCCGTAGCAACAGGCGGTAATGTAGACGCAGCTATTTTCCAAATGGCCTTAGATAAATATGGGAGCAAAGCGTGACAGAATTTACGATTGCCAGTTTTAACGTCAAAAATTTAATCGGTGCCAACAGCGAGTATTATCGCTTTGAAGAATACACAGAAGAAGAACACGCTTGGAAAGAAAGCTGGCTGGCGGATCAACTTGTTACGATGGACACAGACATCGTTTGTTTTCAGGAAATTTTCGACCAACCGTCTTTGTATGCAGTGATTAAAGCAGCAAACGAAAGTGGCGAAGCACTGAATGATGAGGTTATTCCAGATCGTTCCAAACGCTACCACCGCAAAGCAATCTTTCGCAAACTCAGCTATACACCCTATGAAGACGGTTCTTTATTCTTTGCGCCCAACGTAAATGATGGTGAACCAGGGCATCGCAGACCTGGCCTGGCTATTCTGTCCCGTTATGGGTTCGAAGGCACACCAGAAGTTATTCAAAAACTTTCCGAACCTCTGGTTATTGAATTTCCAGAATTGGGAGGTGGCCATGCAGGCAACTTCACATTAACAAAACTTTCGCGTCCAATCATCAAAGCACGTATTCGTGTCGGTGGTGAAGTGATCACCGTTTTCAACACCCATTTCAAATCCAAACTTGGCGAGTACCTGACACCAAAAGGTGCACCCTTCTCTCCAGAGGCCGATCTAACGAATTACGATCCAACAGGGCGTGCATTAGGCAGTTTGCGTGCATCGTTACGCAGAACAGCGGAAGCATTGGTTTTGCGCCGTTTGATTGTAGACGAATTAAAGGCAGGGCATCCCGTCATGTCACTGGGTGATTTCAATGACAGCGAACATGCTGTCTCTTCTGAAATTGTGATGGGCGAGAAACCATTTAAGAATTATTCATGGATGCGTCGCCATGATGCCCAGAAAAAGAACGACCGGTATACCCGTGAAGAAAATGAACAAATCCGCGGTGATATTGAAGCAATGCAGTTAGTGAGTGCCGAGAAACTATTCGTACGTAAATCCCTACGTGATATGGTTTATACCTCTGCATTTGGTGGTGTTTATGAAAGCATTGACCAAATTTTGATGTCACGCCATTTCCATCCTGAAAATGAAAATGCTGTTGCTACGATGGAATATTTCTCTGTTCTAAATGACCATCTGACAGACGGCTCGCACCCAGAAGCACCCTACAATAAGTTGGCTTCAGATCACGGGCAAATCATTGCGCACATGCGTCTGTACGACGAAGATCGTTGAGAAATAAAGCATGAAAGATTGGGATGACGAATTTGACAATGTAGGCCATGTGCCAAACGCATTAGGATTCTTTGACATATGGTGTGGTCGCGCCGCTGCATTTCGCAATACTCATACTAAAGCAGAGATAAATCAGCCATATGGTGACATGGAACGCCAAAAATTCGATATGTTCTGGCCAGAGGGAACGCCAAAAGGTTTGGTTGTCTTTATCCATGGTGGTTATTGGAAGCGCTTGGATCGCAGCTATTTTTCCGATCTTGCTGCAGGACCATTAGCACATGGGTGGGCTGTTGCGATGCCATCCTATACCCTTGCCCCCAATGCTTATATTCATGAGATGACGTTTGAAATTGCTCACGCGGTTACAGCCGCAGCAAAGCGCATAGAGGGCCCAATTCGTTTGATTGGCCACTCCGCAGGAGGGCATTTGGCAACGCGTATGATGTGCAAAGACACGTCATTGGATGCATCAATCATAAGCCGTATAGAAAATGTGGTTTCAGTCAGCGGCGTTCATGATCTACGTAATCTTTGCCATACCGAATTAAACGAAGTCTTACGCTTATCCACTGAAGAAGCCATATCAGAAAGCCCTTATTTACAAACGCCACTTTCCAACATTCCATTAAACTGTTGGGTGGGTGCTGATGAGCGGCCAGAGTTTATAAGTCAAACAAAGATACTACATGAGAAGTGGTCAGAACTGGGTGTAGATACAAAGTTAATGATCGAACCGACTATGCACCATTTCACAGTGGTAGACGGTTTAAAGGATATGAATTCTGAAATGGTAAAGGCACTTTTGGGGTAAACCCTTTCAGCTTCTATTATCTTGGCCGTTATTTTTAATGAAACTCTGATCGTATGCTTGATCCGTTTCACTTTGTCATTTCTGATGTTCCAAAGTTTATTAAGGATACGCATGTGGTAAGACGATCGGGAGGACGAAAAGACAGGTTGGCACTGCGCGCAGCGCCGCCAACAACAAACCCTTGCCCTCCTGGACAAGTTGGCGGCTTTTACAAACCACTCAACACAACAGAATTGAAGGCCATCTATAATATGGCCCTAAAATTGCTCTGCGATCTTGGAATTGGAGAAACACCACAGCGGTTAATCGATCTGTTTATTAAGGCAGGCGCCACAGCAAAAGATGACCGCGTGTACTTTCCCAAAGGCCTTGTTGAAGAGGCCATCGATAAAGCAGCTAAAACATTCCCCTTACACGGGCGCGACCCAAACCGCACAATCGAAGTGGGTGGGGATCGTGTGCATTTTGGAACGGGCGGTGCTGCCGTTCAAACCTTGGATTTGAACACCCATGATTATCGCCCTTCAACGTTACAAGATCTCTATGATTTCACACGACTGCAAGATCAATTGGATAACGTCAGTTGGTTCACAAGGTGCTGTGTCGCTACGGATATGGAAACAACATTAGACTTAGATGTGAACACTGTGTTTGCGCTTTTGAAGGGCACGACAAAACCCGTAGCTACCTCTTTCACCGTTGCTGAAAGCATACAACCGATTATAGATATGCTGGATATGATCGAAGGCGGCACAGGTTCATTTTCCAAACGCCCTTATATCAAAGCACATGTAAGCCCATTGATTTCCCCCATGCGATTTGGCGAAGACGCTGTGGATGTGGTTTTCGAATGTATGAAGCATAACATTCCAATCTCAAACATTACCGCCGCTCAATCAGGTGCAACGGCACCAGCAACCTTGGCGGGTTTTTTAGCTCAATCATTAGCAGAGACATTAGCAGCCTTATTGATGGTTCACGTCATCAAACCTAGTTATCCAATGGTGTTTTCAAACTGGCCCTTAGTAATCGATCTACGTACAGGTGCCTTTGCAGGCGGTGGTGGCGAATGCGCCGTGATGAATGCTGCATCTGCACAGCTTTCAAATTGGCTGGGGCTGCCATCTGGTGTTGCGTCTTCGATGACAGATGCCAAAGCTATTGATGCCCAATATGGTGCAGAGAAAGCACTTACATCACTGGCTGCTGGTTTGGCAGGTGGTAACCTTATTTATGAAAGTTCTGGTATGACAGCCTCCCTTTTGGGTGCATCCTTTGAGGCTTTTCTGTTAGACAATGATATGCATTCCGCAATCTACCGCACATTGCGCGGTATAGAAGTGAATGATGAAACCTTAAGTTTTGAAGCCATCGAAGATGCCGTTTTGGGCGAGGGTCACTTCCTTGGTAGTGCAGATACTTTAGCAGCTATGGAGCGCGACTATTATTATCCAGAGTTTGCCGATCGCGACCCGCCTATTACATGGCGCGAAAATGGCCGACCCGATGCATGGGAGCGTGCCCGCGAAGAGGCTAAGCGTGTATTGGTCGAATATCACCCTGAGTATCTAACAACGGATATAGAACGCAAAGTCCGCGATAACTTTAATATCTTGCTATAAAAAAGGCCTACGGGTTTCCCCGCAGGCCTTTGTCGTTTATTCAAACCAGATCAATGCACTTTATTAATCTTATTGAAGTCCAGTTCATTTTGTTCTGGCGATGCTTCGATTGACATAACCTCTTTGCGCTTCGTGAGGAAAATAAACACCACACAGGCTAGGTAAATACCAACAACCACGGCACCGATCCATTGGATTTGCAACCACTGGCTTTTGAACAACAATGTCAGGCCGAACAACACTGCTACATTACCAACAATGTATTTCGCCTTGCCAAAACGCGCTGTTGTGATGGACAGATTATCTGAATACAGGCGGATCAAACTATCAAGTGAGTTGATAACGAATGTAATACCCACAACGATCATCGCACCATTCAACAGGCCAGTCGTATCGATCCCGTTTGCATAGTAGTAATACAAGATCGAGAACCATATCGCCAATGGAATAGATGGGATCACAAGAAGTGCTGCTAATAGATGCTGCGTTTTCATGCCACCCACAAAGCGTGATGTAAATTGACCAATCATGATAGACCAAGCGAACCACCAGAACAGATAGAATTCATGATAATCATTGATCGGCAGAACGAACTTATGGATGTTACCAAAATATCCGCTGATCAGTCCGATTGTTGAGCCCATTTCGCCCAAACCGATACCAGCGTTTGCCCACATCAACAGGATCAAAGCAAGGAATAATACTGTTGAGCCAACACTCAATATACGCACGAACTTGATATCTGTACTGGAATATGCAGCAGCTAAGATCACGCAGAATACGATGACATAGAATGTTGCCACAACCGTTTCACCATCGCCAATTTCTGGGATGTAGAATGGTAAGTAAATCAAGAATAAACTGGCAGTGAAAGCACATGTGCCGATAATAACAAGGTTGTTCAACCATTTCACAATTGGGATCTTAAAGAACTGTACGCGCGGCTCTACGATACAGAAATAGAAGCTGGTAAGGAAATAGAAGCCCCAGATTAAGAAGCCCCAAAATCCAAACTCAATCGCAAGTGGATTGGTAAATCCATATTCAGCGTTCGCCGCATCCGCATAAACCGGGAATTCCCCAAGCGGGAACATGATCAGTCCCACGTCAAGTCCAGATGTAAACAGAATAGCCATAAAGGTGAACAGCGGCACTGGCGTTACACCAACGACCCGCACGCCCCACCACTTGATCACACAAAATACGACCAGCGTCAGCGCAAGTATAATCCCGAAGGATATGATTATTGAAAGTATGGCAGCCATAATGGCGTCCCTCCCCTTTGTTGTGCAGCCTCTCTGTGCTGCGTTTACCTCATCTCCCAATGAGTTCTTATTAATTAGATAGTGATTCTAACTTCATATTTTGCACAAGTGTGCAATTTTTTAGTCACTTGTGTCAAAATTTAATTAGTTGTACAAATATCTCAAATTTTAGAGAGAGCCATGGGCCGCCAAGATATTAAATCAATCCGTCGAGCAGAGCTTATTGATGCTGTGATGATTACAATTCATAGATATGGTTTTGCAGATTTAACCGTTAGCCAAATCGCAAAAGAAGCCGAGACCTCTACGGGAAGTATTCATTATTATTTCGGTGGTAAGGATGCATTATTAGAAGCAACAATGCGGCATCTATTGTCTATCTTAAAAGATGCAATTTCCGTACGTATGCAAGGACAAACCGACCCAAAACAACGACTTATTGCAGTTGTCACAGGCAACTTTGATGCTTTGTTTTTCACAGACCAAAGTACAAGTGTATGGGTTCAATTTTGGGCATACGCACCATACTCACCAAGCTTGGCACGCCTGCAAATGATGAATAAAAACCGCATTCGCAGTAATCTCCGAGCAGAACTAAAACGATTGCTCCCAAAACAATCCGTAGAAACCGCGCGTATCGCCATCCAATCCTATATGGATGGTGTATGGGTTCATGCAGCACAAAGCGGTGTACGGGCAGATGCAAATACTGTTCAAACAGACGCTGTTAAGTTTTTAGAACTCTTATTAGATCGTTCATAACTTCTGTCATTTTTTACGCAATCCTGTTTCCACCAACATACCACGTCGTTTCGCTTCATAATAATACCCACGCGAATACCATTTCACTGCCGTATCATAACTGCCATCTGACAACAGCCAAGCGCCGCGCAAATATTTCACAGCATATTTTAAGTTCGTTTCTGCATCTAACAGATCCATAGGTTTTCCCTGAAACCCCATCGATTTTGCCGTTGCAGGCAATATCTGCATTAAACCATAATAGGGTCTACTAAGCGCTTTAGGATTGTGTCGACTTTCGCGGTGAACAACACGGTGTACCAATTCACGAGGAACTTCATACAAATCTGCATATTTATTTATCAAAACACGCAATTCAGGCGTTTCTTGGGGATGTAATGGGATATCATCTGATCGCAAAACTGGTTTAGGTTCTTCGGCAATGCTACAACCAGCAGCCGTAGTTAAAAATAAACCCAGAATTACACGCCTCGAAAACTTCTGCATAGCCATCTCCTTTTGAGGGACGGTAGACTTTAAGGGCGTTTCAGCAAGTGACGTTTGAAAATACAACAACAAGTCGCCAACAACCGCTCATTTGGCATAATAAAAAACTTATGCTCGATACTTTGATAAACATTATTCAATGTTGATGCACCCAGAGCAAATAAACTCAAATCCGACATTTCAAAGGATACCGTTGAGAATGAAGAATGATGAAAATAACAAAAGCAAAGATCATATTCCAGTTTCATTAGCTCTTGGAACATGTTTGGGACTAGCAGTGGGCCAAGGTCTCTTTAATGACCCTGGAATGGGTCTGGCTATAGGTATGTGTTTTGGCGTTGTCGTTGGCGCTTCTCTTAATCAAAGGCAAAAAAACAAAGATAAACCACCCTCAGATTAACACGACACTATTGGGTGTTGGTCATCATACCAATTAACAAGTCTCGCGTCAGATCATCCGCAGGAAACATCATTTCTATTTTCAGCTCTGACAAAGCAATATCTTCTGCTGTTCCAAACTGACTAAACGTAGAGAAAAACGAAAACACCATCCCATTCGCACGATATCGCGCTGGAATAAACGCAGGTAACACCCCCGTTTCAGGGTGCGTATAATCACCAAGCTGAGCCGTCAATTTTTCAATGGCAGTATCCAAAACTTGATCCCCACCCAAATGGGCACTCTCAGTTCGCAAACGTGCAACGGTATGTGCAATAACCTCATCAATGTTTTCGATTGCATCCCGCACCATTTTATTTTCTGCCAACGCAACAATCATGCTATCCCCTATATTGATGTTCATACCCGATAACAGAAACATGGCAGGCTTATTCATATTTAAGATTGCCCACGATTTATCCATAGCAATTGCTGGGTACGGCGTATGGCGTTCTAGCATCCAATCAACGGCTGATCTGACAGGTTCCATATCTTGCTCTGATAAATCGCGCTTCACATATGCAGGCGCCATGCCAGCGGAATTTAACAATTGATTGCGCGCGGGGCGCGGGACATCCAATTCCTCACACAATCTGAGAACCATCATGCGGCTTGGTTTCGAACGCCCTGTTTCTAGAAAGGAGATATGTCGCGCGGATACATTTGCACTTAACCCAAGATCAAGTTGGCTCATCCGTCGTTGGTTACGCCAATCTTTTAGAGTTTCACCAAATAGATTATCCATACCATCCACCTTTATGCCTATCCTAAAATAGAATAGCGTAAAAAATAACGCGCTGCACTTACCTATGAGGTAATTGTTTTGATGTTTCCCCGTGTGACAAAACAAAGCTGTTCACAACAAACGGAGACAGCATGTCACATTCATCCAGCATCTTTTATCTCAAACTCGCATCAGAAATTTTAATCGGGTTTGGCACCCTCTTCTTTTTCGCCCTTTTCACACCTGTTTCAGTTCTTGCCGAATTCTTCGCTGATCTAGTTTTCTTACCGCTCGATGGCCTGCAAACGTTCAACAATCCTGAAAGTAAAATCTTGATTGCAATAATGAGCGGAATATCCATCGGTTGGGGTATCATGATCTATATGATCACCAACACTGTTTACACCAATGATCCAAAACTCGGAGGTCAAATCATTTTAACGGCGGTTTTGACGTGGTTCATTATAGATAGCACAGCTTCAGTATTAGTAGGTGCATGGTTTAATGCTGTGCTCAATACTGGTTTCTTAGCCATTTTCATCACGCCAATACTCCTTCGGAAAGAAACAGTAGCAGCATAAAGAAAAGGCCCGCAGTTTTCGCTGCGGGCCCTTCAAAGTCTTAAATCAGTTTGGTTTAGCCGAACTGGTTCATTGTGTTGTCTTCACCAGCAGCTTTAAGTGCTGCTTCACCAGCAAAGTATTCTTTGTGGTCATCACCCATGTCTGAACCAGACATGTTTTGGTGTTTCACACATGCGATACCTTGACGGATCTCTTTACGCTGAACACCAGCCACGTAACCCAACATGCCTTCAGCACCGAAGTACTCTTTAGCAAGGTTGTCTGTAGACAACGCAGCTGTGTGGTATGTTGGCAATGTGATCAAGTGGTGGAAGATACCAGCTTCACGAGCAGCGTCCGCTTGGAATGTACGGATTTTGTCGTCTGCTGCATCTGACAATTCTGTGCCATCGTAATCAACTGACATCAAGTTAGCGCGGTCATATGCAGATACGTCTTTGCCTTCTTCTGTCCATGCATCAAATACTTGCTGACGGAAGTTCAATGTCCAGTTGAAAGATGGTGAGTTGTTGTACACCAATTTAGCATTTGGAACAGTTTTGCGAACTTCGTTGATCATCTCACCGATTTGGCCGATGTGTGGTTTTTCAGTTTCGATCCAGATCATGTCCGCACCATTTTGCAATGATGTGATTGAATCTAGAACACAACGTGCAACGCCTGTGTCTTTACGGAACTGGAACAAGTTTGAAGGCAAGCGTTTTGGACGCATTAGTTTGCCGTCTTGTTTGATAACAACGTCGCCGTTACCCATAGTGTCCAAAGTAACTTCGTCACAATCTAGGAAGCTGTTGTATTGGTCACCCAAATCGCCCGGCTCATTCGTCACAGCGATTTGTTTTGTAAGACCAGCACCCAAGCTGTCTGTACGTGCAACAACGATACCGTTTTCAACGCCCATTTCTAGGAATGCATAACGACATGCGCGGATTTTTTGCAAGAAATCTTCGTGAGGAACAGTAACTTTACCATCTTGGTGGCCACACTGTTTTTCATCAGATACTTGGTTTTCGATTTGCAATGCACATGCACCGGCTTCGATCATTTTCTTAGCTAGTAGATATGTAGCTTCTGGGTTACCGAAGCCTGCGTCGATGTCTGCGATGATTGGCACAACGTGTGTTTCGTGGTTGTCGATTGCAGATTGTACTTCAGCAGCTTTTGCAGTGTCGCCAGCAGCGCGTGCAGCGTCTAGGTCACGGAACAAACCGCCCAATTCGCGCGCATCAGCTTGACGCAAGAACGTGTACAACTCTTCGATCAAAGCTGGAACAGATGTTTTCTCGTGCATTGATTGGTCAGGCAATGGGCCGAACTCTGAACGCAACGCAGCAATCATCCAACCTGAAAGGTAAAGGTATTTACGCTTTGTTGTACCGAAATGTTTTTTGATTGAGATCATTTTTTGTTGACCGATGAAACCATGCCAGCAACCAAGTGATTGTGTGTACTGAGATGAGTCAGCGTCATATGCATCCATATCAGCGCGCATGATGTCAGCTGTGTATTTAGCGATATCTAGGCCTGTTTTGAATTTGTTTTGAGCGCGCATACGAGAAACGTACTCTGGGTTGATCGCAGCCCAAGCATTACCATGCTCGCCGATCAGGCTTTGTAGTTCAGCATTATCAGAATCATAAGGCATATTACTGTTCCTTTGGTTGTTGAGTCAGTGGCGACTCGGGAGTTTCTGAGGCTGATTTACGCCTGTCACTTAAAAGAGTCTCCCCTCTCTACGCCCATGCGGCGTTTTTTCGTGTGATTTTGTGTGGGTTTTGTAAATTTTGACTTGTAAATTTGTAAAGAATGTAAATTTACAAGTCATACAGAGGTGGCTTATTTCCCACGTCCTGCCAACCAGAATGACGCCAGACCGCTAAACAAGATAACACTTAATCCTATAAAGCTAAGCGTATCGGGCCAATCTCCAAACACTAAAAATCCAAATATCGTTGCTGCTAATAATTGTGTATATACCAAAGGCGCCACAACGTTGGCTGGTGTTGTGCGGCTAACTACAACCAATAATAAATTACCCAAACCCGAACTTAATGCACTGATTGCTACAAGACTGCTAAGCTTGATGTTCAAGTCAGGGATAGGCCCAATTGCCATTGGCATTAAGAAACACGATCCAATCATCAATTGCGAGATCAGCAAGAACCGTGGGCGATACTGTCCAGCCAACCAACGCGTCGCCACAATAAAGCAACCGTAAAAACAGCCTGCAAGCACAGCAAACCCCATACCTGTTGTCATGCCAAAACCAGGCTTCACTACCAATACAACTCCCGCAAAGCCCGTAAGGATCAGAGCTGTACGCCGCCAAGTAATAGCTTCTTTTAACAAGACCGCGGATAAGAAATACGACAAAAGCGGACCAATAAAGAAAGCGCCGAACACATTCGCAATAGGCTCTGTTGAAAGGGCCGTTAAAATACACGAGATCGCACCAGTTACACAACAAGCTCGTAAGATCACACGCCAGTTAAAGAAGTTTGGAATATCCGCACGTGTCAGCCCCATAAATGGTGCCAACATCAAAGCTCCAAAAAAGAACCGCGTTGCAGCAACGAAAAATGGTGTAAAACCTGCTGCCAGCAAAAGTTTACCAGCGGTATCACCCGTCACAATCAAGGTCATGCCCAATAGCATCATGAAAACGGATTGGAGCCGAATAGCTTGCGTCATATTAATATCCAAAGAATAAGAGCCGCCACCCTATCGGGCGCGGCTCTTTCGTCAATAGGTATTGGTACGATGTTAACCGTTCACACGGATCGTCGCATTCGTCGGATCATATGGGCTGTCTTCAACAATCTCTGCATCCCAAAGCTGTGCGAACATCTTCACTTTCAGCTTTTGGCCAACATTTGCCAACTCAGGTGTCACATATCCCATGCCGATGGATTTACCAAAAGCCACGGAATACCCACCAGACGTCAAACGACCCACTTTCGTATCACCATCATAAAGCGCCTCACGGCCCCATGGATCAGCATCGTCAGGGCCGTCGATCAAAAGTGTCACACATTTTGAACGCACGCCCGTTTTCAGCATTGCCTCTTTACCGTGGAAGTCTTTTTCCAAATCAATGAAACGTGGCAAGTCAGCCTCTTGTGGTGTCGCATCACGACCAAGTTCTGTGCCAAACGCACGGTATGATTTTTCCTGACGCAACCAGTTTTGCGCACGTCCACCAACCAGTTTCATGCCAACATCGGCACCTGCTTCCATCAACAGATCATACAGATAGTTCTGCATTTCAATCGGGTGGTGCAATTCCCAACCCAATTCACCTGTATAGGCCACACGGATCGCATTCACTGGGCACATACCCAACTCAATCTGTTTTGCAGACAACCAAGGAAAACGCTTATTTGATAGCGCTGTTTCAGGATCAGCATCCTTGATGATTTTGTTTAAAACCTCGCGCGACTTCGGACCAGCAATGGCGAATACACCCCACTGTGTCGTCACATCTTGGATTTCGATATACCCAAACTCTTCCATCTTATCTTCGGCAGCCTTACGCAGATAATCTGCGTCATAAGCTGTCCATGCACCCGCAGACACAAGGTAATATTCATTCTCACCATTACGCACAATCGTATATTCCGTACGTGTCGTACCATGGCTAGTCAGCGCATAAGTCAGATTAATACGGCCAATTTTCGGCAGTTTGTTACATGTGAACCAATCAAGGAACTGTGTTGCCCCTGGCCCTTTAACAACGTGTTTTGTAAATGCTGTTGCATCAACCAAACCAACACCTTCACGGATCGCTTTCGCTTCTTCCACGGCATAAGGCCACCATGTGCCACGTCGGAATGAACGCCCATCATGGTCAAAATTCTCATCCGCATCTTTAGGGCCAAAGTAATTCGGGCGATCCCAACCATTCACACGACCAAACTGTGCCCCAGCAGCTTTTTGGCGATCATAAGCAGGAGAAGTCCGCAAACCAGCACAAGCTGGGCGTTCTTCATCAGGGTGGTGAAGGATATAAACGTGATCATAGCATTCTTCGTTCTTTCGCGCGCCATATTCCGTCGTCATCCAACTGCCGTAACGTTTAGGGTCAAGCGAAGCCATATCTATTTCAGCTTCACCTTCGACCATCATTTGCGCCAAATAATTACCAACACCGCCAGCAGCTGTAATGCCGAAACTAAAGCCCTCTGCCAACCACATGTTACGCAGACCAGGAGCTGGACCAACCAGCGGGTTGCCGTCAGGAGTATAACAAATCGGCCCGTTGAAGTCGTCTTTCAAACCGCTTTCTTCACAAGACGGCATACGGTGGATCATCGCCATATATTGCTCTTCAATACGCTCCAAATCCAATGGGAATAGGTCAGCGCGGAAGCTATCAGGAACACCATATTCAAAACGGGCTGGTGCGTTTTTCTCATACACACCTAAAATCCACCCGCCACGTTCCTCACGCACATAAGATTGAGCATCAGCATCACGGATCACTGGGTGTTCTGGATTACCATCAGCACGCCATTTCACCAATGCTGGGTCTGCATCTGTTACGATAAACTGGTGTTCCACTGGAATAGCAGGGATTTTGATACCCAACATTTGCGCCGTACGTTGCGCATGGTTGCCCGTTGCCGTCACAACATGCTCTGCCGTAATTACAGTTTGTTCTTCAGACGGCACAAGATTACCACCTTTTTCCACCATTTTCGTACAGGTCACTTTCCACTCAGAGCCTGTCCATTCATAGCCATCAACCTGCCACTTACGTTCAATCGTCACACCACGTTGGCGCGCACCTTTCGCCATCGCCATCGTCACGTCCGCAGGGTTTATATAGCCATCACCTGGATGATAAATTGCCCCTTCCAAGTCGGATGTATTGATCAGCGGCCAGCGCTCTTTGATTTGTGCTGGTGTCATATGATGATACTCAATGCCGACAGTTTCCGCAGTCGATCCGTATAACATATATTCATCCATACGGTCTTTGGTTTGTGCCATACGCAAATTACCAACAACAGAAAACCCAGCATTTAAGCCAGTTTCAGCTTCAAGCGATTTATAAAAATCAACGGAATAATCATGCAAGTGCGTTGTGGCATAACCCATGTTAAACAGCGGCAACAAACCAGCCGCGTGCCAGGTGGAACCAGACGTTAATTCATCACGCTCCAAAAGCATCACATCTTTCCAGCCATATTTCGCCAAATGATATGCAATCCCTGCGCCAACAGCACCGCCGCCAACAACCAAAGCTTTTACATGCGTTTTCATGATCCGATTCCTTGAGATTAAATTCTAAGGATAGATTGCAGAATTTGATGCATTGATGCTAGGGGCTGCCGACTAGATTTAGCCGAAAACGACATTTGTATGAAATACAATGTTAATGGGTTTCCAGATTCGTAATAACTTAACTTGTAAATGTGATGTAGCTACCCAGCAAGAAAAGAGAAAAAACCTTTAACGTTATTCACAAATTTATCAAACTTACTAGGCTCTGTATTGTTTACCTTAATACGTAATGAACCTGTATTTTCCCCAACGAAAAAACCATCTGGAATACGATGAACTGTGATATCTCTCGTTTCATTTTTAGAGTACATTGACGTTAATACATTCAAATTAAGAGGCCAGGAAGAAGAGTCATCACCAGATACTTTTATACGTTTCTCTTTTTCTTTTTTCTTTTTATAGTTTTTTTCGCCGCTAAATTGGCCAGCTATATCAATGGTGGTTATATCTCCAGCGACTTGATCAATGATCCCGCCTTCTTTTTGTGTTTCATCGACAACTCTAAAGACAAAAACAATATAAAGACACAGACTACAAAAGCAGCATAATTTAAAAATTCTAGAGAACGCCTTAAACATAACAATTTGAGCCTTAGTAAACATAATAAAAAATATTTCTTATCTATACATATATAAATATGGCTTAAATAAGATGCGGTTCCTTTAAAAATGTGATCTATTTACACTTAAACACCTAAAAGAAATGAACAAAAATGCAAACAAACCCCTTCTTTTCCGACTGGAACACACCCTTTGAAATGCCCCCATTTGACCAAATCAAAGACGAGCATTTTGCGCCTGCATTTGAAGAAGCATTCAGACAAGCACGTGCTGATGTTGCAAAAGTCGCAAGCAACCCTGATGCACCTACATTTGAAAACACAATTGATGCAATGGAATTGGATGCAGAGGTTTTAGACAAGGTTGGTTCAGTTTTTGCTAACCTTTCAGGCTCAAATTCAAACCCAACCTTAGAAGCCTTACAACGCGAGATTTCCCCCCAGTACGCCGCATTTCATTCTGAAACGATGATGAACGCAGAACTTTTCTCTCGCGTGGATACACTATTCGAAGCGCGTGAAGATTTAGACATTACAGATGAACAAAAGCGCGTTTTAGAGCTTTATCACCAAATGTTTGTCCGCGCTGGTGCAAACTTGGTTGGCGAAAACCGTGATCATCTAGCAAAAATTTCCCAACGCTTGGCAGAACTTGGTACAGCATTTACCCAAAACCTGCTTGCAGATGAACGCTCTTGGTCAATGACATTAAGCCATAGTGATTTAGATGGCTGTCCCAACTTCCTAATCGCATCCGCAAAAGAAGCGGCAAAAGAGCGTGATATAGATGGCTATGTTATTACACTATCCCGCTCTTTGATTGTACCATTCTTACAATTCTCTCCACGTCGCGACCTACGCGAAAAAGCATTCAAAGCATGGGTTGCACGCGGTGAAAATGGTGGTGAAACTGACAACCGTGAAATTGTGGCAGAAACCTTAAATCTACGCCAAGTACGTGCAAACCTGTTGGGGTTTGATACGTTTTCTGATTTCAAACTGGCTCCTGAGATGGCCAAAACACCCCAAGCCGTACGTGATTTGTTAATGGCTGTTTGGAAGCCTGCAAAAGCAGCAGCTGAAAAAGACGCCGAAAAATTGACAGCCCTCATGCATTCAGAAAGCGTTCAAGGTGATCTAGCACCATGGGATTGGCGCTATTATGCAGAAAAACTGCGAAAAGCAGAGCATGATTTGGATGAAGCCGAATTAAAACCATATTTCCAACTGGACCAAATGATTGAAGCGTCTTTTGCCTGCGCAACTAAACTCTTTGGCCTAACATTTCAGCCGCTAGAAGTGCCCCTTTACCATCCAGATGCTCTGGCTTGGGAAGTCAAAAAAGGTGATCGCCACATCGCAGTGTTTATTGGTGATTATTTTGCCCGTTCTTCTAAACGCTCTGGCGCATGGTGCTCTCGTTTCCGTTCCCAGTCAAACTTGGATAAAGAAGTGCGCCCTATCACCGTAAACGTCTGTAACTTTGCCAAAGCTCCAGAAGGCGAACCATGCTTATTAACCTTTGACGATGCGCGCACATTATTCCACGAATTCGGCCATGCATTGCACTCTATGCTGTCAGATGTGACCTATGGCTTCATCTCGGGCACTTCTGTGGCACGTGACTTTGTGGAACTGCCAAGCCAACTTTATGAGCATTGGTTATCCGTTCCAGAAGTACTCGAAGAGTTCGCACGTCATGCGGATACTAACGAAGTTATCCCTTCAGAGTTACTAGAACGTCTGCTAGCCGCAGATAACTTTGGCCAAGGCTTTGCGACAGTGGAATATACAGCCAGTGCATTGGTGGATTTGGCGTTCCATACAGAACCCGTTTCAACCGATCCCATGCAAAAACAAGCTGAAATCTTGGATCGTATCGGCATGCCATCAGCAATCACAATGCGCCATGCAACACCACATTTCGCTCATGTGTTTGCTGGCGATGGGTATTCCAGCGGTTACTACAGCTATATGTGGTCCGAAGTCATGGATGCCGACGCCTTTGAAGCCTTCAAAGAAACGGGTGATGCTTTTGATCCAGAAATGGCTCAGAAATTATATGACAACATTTACTCTACAGGTGGTTCTAAAGATGCCGAAGAATTATACACTGCATTCCGTGGTGCATTGCCAAAAGTGGATGCCCTTTTAAAAGGTCGCGGATTAGACGCCGTATAAAAAGAGTTGCCGCTCCTCAGGGGAAAAGGAGCGGCACCCATTGGGATAGTCAGGGATAGTGCACAACCAGTAAAGTTCGATCAGGGGAGATATCACCCTATTGGCTGCGTCTTTAATGAAGATATAATTTGAGTGATTACAGATGTAAAAACACGTCTGTTCAAGCCAGCGTGAGTTTACAATAATTTTTGTAACATTTTTCAGATCAATAAGCGTTAATCGCGAATCTCGTGATCCCAAACACCCCATAGATCAGCTTTGGGCGCCCACCCACTATGACCGCCTGATGAAATTTCACACCAGTCAATAATACATTCCTCTAGCGCCGCAATTGCCCGTTCTTCAGCAAAAACAGCTGTTGCCGCTGCAATATTAGGTTTCAAACGCAATGCTAGGTTGGGTGTTTTCACAACGACAGTTCGCACACCTGACAACAATGCATAATGCATCCAACCGCCTTGGCCTTCCATATCTTGAACACGACGCCAATGGCCGAACTCGGCTGTGATCAACAATGGCATGTTACTGTGTTGAAAAACCCAATCAATACGGTGTGTTAAACTTGGGCCACGACGCACATTACCCTCTTTTGCTTTCATCGAAACAAAGCGCGGCAAAGGTAAATTCGTAACGGGGCCACGTTCAGCGGCATGAAGCACAGATGTACTTAGGCAAAAAACCGTTGCCAAAGTGCCCAAAAACCAATTATTTACGCGTTTATATACCATTTTTACTGCCTGTCGGGACTTCTGTCTTTTTTCACATAAGACTGTTGTTTCGCCCTTGCCCATTTGATGTAAAATTTGGCAGAATGAAATAGAAAAATCCAGTCAATATAGGTGCATGATGTCCAGTTCAAAACTAAGTGTTGTCGTGACGCGACGGTTACCCAAGCCCGTAGAAGACAGATTGGCAGAATTATTTGACGCCGAACTCAACGTAAATGACGTGCCATTCACACAAGATCAGTTGATCAATGCCATTGGTCGTGCTGATATTTTGGTGCCAACACTCAATGACACATTAGATGCACATGTTCTTGCAGAAGCAGGCGATCAGTTGAAATTGATCGCGAATTACGGCTCTGGATATGATCACATCGATATCGAAGCGGCAGATGCCCGTGGTATCATGGTGACAAATGCACCAGGTCTTTTGTCCGAAGATTCTGCCGATATGACATTGGCATTAATCCTTACAGTGATGCGCCGTTTCAAAGAGGGCTCTGCTGCATTGCAATCTGGCAATTGGAAAGGCTGGTCGCCATCCACTTTCCTTGGTTCCTCAATAGGCGGCAAAACACTCGCCATAATCGGTATGGGTCGTGTCGGCATGGCTGTTGCACGCCGCGCGAATGCTTTTGGTATGAAGGTCGTTTACCACAACCGTTCAGCAGTCCACCCAGAGATCGAACGCAATTTGGATGCAACTTACATTGAAAACCTCGAAGAGATGTTACCAATGGCAGACGTTCTATCCTTACATTGCCCTAACACGCCAGAAACGCATCATTTGATGAATGCTGATCGTTTGGCATTGATGAAACCAACCGCGTTTATCATCAACACAGCACGCGGGCAGGTCATTGATGAGGATGCTTTGATTGCAGCATTAGAAGTTGAAAAACTCGCAGGTGCTGGCTTGGATGTGTTCGAAAAAGGTTCCGAAGTGAACCCAAAGCTTTGTGACCGTGATAACGTGATGCTTTTACCGCATATGGCTTCTGCCACGACCGAAGCACGTGTGGACATGGGTGAACGTGTTATCCTGAATATCAAAACTTTTGAACTGGGGCACCGCCCACCAGATCAAGTCATCCCGCAACGCTAAGAACAAACAGGGCAATCATCTGTCTTTTGCAATGTAATCTTGCGGCTTTCACCATAAAGCGCATCAAAGATCAGCATTTCACCAGACAAGGTTTGCCCTGCGCCCGTAATATGCTTGATCGCCTCTGCCGCCATGATTGACCCAACAATCCCAGGCAAAGCCCCAACAACACCAGCTTCTGCACAACTCGGTGCTAAACCGTCAGCTGGCTCTTCTGGAAACAGACATGCATAACAAGGTGTACCGTTCGCAGGATCAAACAACGTAATCTGCCCTTCCCATTGCGTAATCGCCCCTGAAATCAATGGCACAGATTGCGCCACGCATGACTGATTTACCAAACTACGCGTAATGAAATTATCAGTGCCATCCAGAACCAAATCATAATCTGCAACCAATGCTTTAGCATCTTTCAAATCAAGACGTCGATGATACGGGCGTATTTCGATATGTGGATTCAAAGCAGTTAATTTTATCTGAGCTGCAAACACCTTTGGCATATCGAGTTGTTCTTCATCAAAAAGCACTTGGCGTTGTAAATTCGACAAGCTGACATGATCATCGTCAATCACCCCAATCGTTCCAACACCTGCCGCAGCCAAATATTGTAATACAGGCGATCCAAGCCCCCCTGCACCAACAACCAAAACTTTGGCTTTGCGTAGTCTTTGTTGCCCAGCACCACCCAATTCACGCAGTACTATATGGCGTGCATAACGATCCAATTCAGTGTCAGACATCGACCCATCATCAGGTTTTGTAATACTTTGGTCTTTTGGCTTTTGTCGGATTTTCTTCAACATACGCACATAAAGCAAAACAGCCAACAACAGTACCATCATCACGATGAACTGCAGCCGTTCTGGGCTAAATGTTACGCCGAAAATATCCATTTACCCTTGGCCTGTAGATCCAAAACCACCCGCACCGCGATCGGTTTCATCTAAGTCATCCACAACTGTTAACGTGCCGCGCGTGACAGGCGCGAACAAAACTTGGGCAATGCGATCGCCATGCTTAATCTCAAACGCATCAGCGCCATGATTGATGATTATCACGCCAACCTCACCCCGATAATCGCAATCAATAGTGCCTGGGCTATTCACCAAAGCCACACCTTTTTTCAAAGCTAAACCAGAGCGCGGGCGTACCTGTGCTTCATACCCAAAAGGTAAAGCAAATGCTAAACCCGTTGGGATCAACGCGCGTTCACCAGTGTTTAGAACCACACCAGAACCGCGCAAATCATCCTTAAAGTTTGCACGTAAGTCCATGCCAGCCGCACCCGCCGTCTCATATTCAGGCATTTCAATCGCAGGATCAGAGCCTGCGACACGCATAACATTCACGTTGATATCAGGCATCTTTTTATCCCCTTAAAGCAGCCGCAATTTTATCAGCCAACTGATGCCCCACTTCTTCTTTGCTCATACGTGGCCAACTATCAGCACCACCGTCAGAAATCAGCGTCACATCATTATCATCACCACCCATGATACCCGTTTCAGGGGATACATCATTGGCAACAATCCAATCGCAGCCTTTGCGTTTGCGCTTCGCTGTCGCATTTTCCAACACATCATTGGTTTCCGCAGCAAAGCCCACAACCAATTCGGGGCGGTTCTTTTTCAGATTAGAAACTGTACGTAAAATATCAGGATTCTCTGCAAAGCTTAACTCAGGCAACCCATCTTTGGTCTTCTTGATCTTCTGGTCGGAAGCGCTCGTCACTTTCCAATCTGCAACAGCAGCTGCAAACACCCCAGCATCCGCAGGCAAAGCGGCATCAACGGCCGCCATCATTTCATCAGCTGTTTCCACAGGCACAATCTTACACCCACTTGGCCAAGGATGTCGCGCGGGGCCCGTTACAAACGTCACAGTTGCCCCAAGCCCTGCCAATGCATTTGCAATCGCAGTCCCTTGAGCACCAGATGAGCGGTTCGCGATATAGCGTACTGGATCAATCGGCTCGTGAGTAGGGCCAGAGGTCACAACAATATGACGGCCTTTTAAAGGCCCATTCAGCAATATATCTTCAACGGCTTTTACAATTTCCATCGGTTCGGCCATACGACCTGGCCCAAATTCACCACACGCCATATTGCCGTCATTTGGACCAACAAACAGAACACCGTCTTTTTTCAATTGCTCTGCATTCGCCTGCGTAGATGCATGATCCCACATCCGCACATTCATCGCAGGGGCAATCAAAACACGCTTGTCTGTAGCCATTAACAAAGTCGTCGCCAAATCATTGGCCTGACCACTTGCCATTTTCCCCATCAAATCAGCCGTTGCAGGAGCCACCACAACCAAATCAGCCGCGCGCGACAATTGAATGTGGCCCATTTCAGCCTCATCACCCAAGTCAAATAAATCGCTATACAGTTTTTCACCCGCCAAAGCCGTGACAGACAAAGGTGTCACAAACTCTGATCCACCTTTCGTCAATACGGGCACAACTGATGCGCCCCGTTCTTTAAAACGACGGATCAAATCAAGGCTTTTATAGGCAGCAATACCGCCCCCAATTATCAATAGGATTTTACGACCTGCCAGCATGGCAACATTCCATTCCAATTTCACTTGGAACATATGTAGAGGCGCACCCACAAAGGTGCAAGCTCGCTAAATTATGCCATCACCAAAGCACGCGCAGCTTTGCCCGCATTATTTTCCAATCGCTTCCGCAATTTTTCCAATGCAACAGCTTCAATTTGACGAATACGCTCTTTGGACAACTTCAACTCAGTCCCGATACCCTCAAGCGTACGTGGCTCGTCCATCAGTTTACGTTGCGCAATGATATATTTCTCACGATCACTCAAAACACTCATCGCATCCGTGATCCATCCACGCATCTTATTCAAATCATGCTCGCGTTCCACCACTTCAGCAGACTGAGGACTTGGATCCTCTAACGTATCCATCCATTCACGCGTATCTTCATCACTTGCTTGCGGTGCATTCAATGAAAAATCAGATCCAGACATACGCCCCTGCATCATTTCCACATCACGAAGCGGCACACCGATTTCTTGTGCAATCAATTCATCCAACTCAGCCCTATCCAATTGCACATCACTTTGCTGCGCTTCACGCTCGATCTTGGCCTGGACCCGTTTCAAATTGAAAAAAAGTGACTTTTGCGAAGTCGTAGATCCTGTACGGACCATAGACCAATTCCGCATTACAAAATCCTGAATAGACGCCTTAATCCACCACTGTGCATAGGTCGAAAATCTAAACCCACGATCAGGGTCAAACTTTTCGGCAGCTTTCATCAACCCGATGCCAGCTTCTTGAATCAAATCTTGTTGTGATACTGAATACCTTTTAAATTTCATCGCCATGGATACAGCCAAGCGCATGTAAGCATGTATCAAACGATGCAACGCTTTTTCATCACGATCATCACGCCAAGCAACAGCCAATGCATATTCTGTTTCCGCGTCCAAAAGCTCCGCTTTCATCGCGCGTTTCGTAATGGTTATACCCTGCGGTGCATCAGTCGACATAATATCCTCTCAGCAAACATCTGGTTTTTTAACTTTATGTGACTTATTACGGATGAAACGCACAATTGGATCACTTTGAAATAGAATGATTTTAACTTTACCAAAATTAACCATGGTGATCGGCGGTGCCGCCTCTGGCAAATCCGTTTATGCAGAGAATTTGGTTATCACTTCAGGACATCCCCGCAGCTATATCGCTACAGCACAAGCATTAGATAATGAAATGCGTGATAAAGTGGTAAAACACAAAGCCCAGCGCGGTGCGGATTGGGATACATACGAAGCTCCTTTCAAACCTTGGGAAGCTCTGGCGGGAATAGATAAAGCCAATGTAACCCTATTAGATTGCGCAACATTCTGGCTCTCCAACATGTTAATAAATGACGCTAACTTAGCCGAAGAAAAAGTACATTTCCTAAACGGCCTCAAAAATGCAAATGGCTCCGTTGTAATCGTTACAAACGAAGTCGGCCAAGGTGTCGTCCCAGACAACAAACTCGCCCGCCAATTTCGCCAAGCCCAAGGCGAATTGAACCAAGACCTTGCCGCTCTATGCGATCTTGTCGTCCTCATCACCGCAGGGCTCCCATTGTCCTTAAAAGGCCAACTTCCACAGGTGACACCATGACCAATTTTTGGTGGGTGCGCCACGGCCCAACTCATAAAAAAACCATGATCGGCTGGACTGATGCCCCCGCTGACCTATCCAACACAGACCAGATTGCACGCCTAAACGACCACCTGCCAAAGGATGCCGTCATTGTATCCTCTGATCTCATCAGATGCGTGGATACCGCAAATGCTCTGAGCGAGGGGCGCGAACGTCTTTCACACAACGCAGGCATACGTGAACTTCACTTCGGTGATTGGGAAGATACCCATTTCAACGATATCCCCAAAGGGCAACAAGAATACCTGCGCACCTTCTGGGAAAACCCAGGCGATCACAGTACCCCAAATGGTGAAAGCTGGAACCAACTGTCAAACCGTGTAAATACAGAGGTCGCCAACCTTGCGGATACGTATAAAGGCCGAGATATAATTGTCGTCGCCCATTACGGTGTGATCCTTACGCAAATCCAAGTTGCAGGCAGTATGACTGCCCAAGCCGCCACAAGTTTCCAAATCGACAATCTGTCTGTCACAAAGCTTGATCATCTGGGCGATGACACGTGGCGCATCGCAGGCGTTAATCACAAACCGTGATACACCCCTTCACAAATCACGTTTTGCATTTCCCCAAAACCTCACCATACTAACCTTCATGACTTATGAACTCGCCCTTGGGGATTATATATATTCCAGCTGGTCGCTACGCGGTTGGTTGTTATTCGAAAAATTCAACCTGCCTGTGAAAACACATTGGGCACGGATGAAATCAGATGAATTCTACAAAATGCTAGAGGGTTTCAAACCTTCGCGCCTTGTACCCGCGATGAAATTTGACGGCATTGTGGTTCAAGATACATTGGCAATGGCCGAAACTTTGGCTGAACGCCATCCAGAGGCAAATATGTGGCCAACCGATCCAGCAGCCCGCGCTATGGCCCGTAATCTGGTTGCAGAAATGCATTCATCATTCGTGAATTTACGTTCCGATTGCTCAATGAATTTGCGCCGTAATTATCCAACATTTGCCCCATCCGACGCAGTTTTAAAAGACACCGCAAGGGTCGAAGAACTCTGGTCAGTCGCACGCGCAACATACGGTACGAACGGCCCGTGGTTATTCGGCGATTACACAATCGCAGACGTCTTCTACGCACCCGTTGCCACACGCTTTGCAACATTCAATTTGCCACGTAATGATGTATCAGATGCCTATATAGATGCGCATCTCGCCGATCCAGCATTCCGCCGCTGGCGCGCTATGGGCTTTGCACAAAACTACATCCAACCAGGCTATGACAACGATTTACCAGAGGGTGAATGGACAGGTCCCAAACGCCTGCCAGCAAATCCAGTGGATGCAGGTCCATCTGAAAACACGAACTGTCCTTATTCAGGCAAGCCAGTCACTGATTTCTTAGAACTAGACGGCCGTATATTCGGCTTCTGCAACACATTTTGCCGCGATAAGACTGTTGCTGATGCAGAAGCTTGGCCTGCCTTCATGGAAATTTACCAAAAATAAACCATTCCCCCTGTTAGCTGTTAACCACGTTCACAGGGGAAGACCATGGTCACACGCGCCTACACAGTTGCATTCATAGGCGTCGAGGCACGCTTGATCGAGGTACAATGCTCCCTCTCTCCAGGCCTTCCTGCCTTTAACATTGTGGGCCTGCCCGACAAAGCCGTATCAGAAGCCAAAGAGCGCGTGCGCGCCGCACTCACCTCTATGGCCTTGGCACTTCCCTCAAAACGTATCACTGTAAACCTATCCCCCGCTGACCTCCCCAAAGAAGGCTCCCATTTCGACCTACCTATCGCTCTATCCCTCCTTGCAGCCATGGAAGTCATCCCAAACGACGAGGTGTCTAGACAAGTGGCACTGGGTGAACTCTCGCTTGATGGCAAACTCATCCCCGTGATCGGCGCCCTCCCCGCAGCCCTTGCCGCTGCGGAGGCCTCTTGCGATTTGATCTGTCCCAAAGACTGCGGTGCAGAGGCCGCTTGGGTTGGTTCCGTAAACGTCATCGCTCCCGCAACGCTTTTGCAAGTTATGAACCATTTCAACGGCAAGCAAATCCTAAAAAGCGCAGAACCGGGCGAAGTTACCAAAGATACAGAAGAACGCGACTTACGCGATGTCAAAGGCCAAGAGCGCGCCAAACGTGCCATGGAAATCGCCGCCGCAGGCAGGCACCACCTGTTTATGGTCGGGTCTCCCGGATCAGGCAAATCCATGATGGCATCGCGCATGCCCAGTATATTGCCAACATTGAACGCTCAAGAAGCGCTGGAAACCTCGATGATCCATTCCCTCGCAGGGCTATTATCCGAAGGTGGCATATCCAAAACCCGCCCCTTTCGTGATCCGCATCATACAGCCTCTATGGCCGCCATAGTCGGCGGCGGTCGCAGTGCAAAACCAGGCGAAATCTCATTGGCACATAACGGTGTGTTGTTCTTGGACGAACTCCCCGAGTTTTCCCGCCAAGTGCTAGAAACCCTACGCCAACCCGTAGAAAACGGAAATGTCATGATCGCCCGCGCAAACGCCCATGTAAAATACCCGTGCAAGTTTATGTTAGTAAGTGCTGCAAACCCCTGCCGATGCGGATATTTAGCCGATCCTGCTCGCGCATGCGCACGCGCTCCCCTATGTGGGCAGGATTACTTAGGGCGCGTTTCAGGCCCTCTTATGGATCGTTTCGACCTACGCGTAGAAGTTCCACCCGTTACCTTACAAGACCTTTCCTTAGAGAACCCAAAAGAAGGTAGTGAAGATATAGCGAACCGTGTCGCTAGAGCACGCGATATTCAAACGAACCGCTATAAAGACACTCTAGGTGCAACCCTAAACACAGATGCCGAAGGTGAGGTTCTAGAAGCCGTTGCCACACCTGATGCAGAAGGCGCAGAACTTCTCTCAAAAGTCGCAGATAAATACCGCATGACCGCCCGCGGATATCACCGCGTGCTACGTGTTGCCCGCACAATTGCAGACTTAGAAAGCGAACCAAATGTCCGCCGCCATCACATCGCAGAGGCAGTCAGTTACAGATTGGTCAGTGCAAACATTTAAGCAATTCAATAATCTCAAATTGATGCATGCTTAGCCTTTTTTTAGACACAATCGAATTCTAACAAAACCATATTTAATGTAATTATAAGGTGAGGTTTTATGGAAACCATAATTAGTCGATTTGATACTGATAACCAATATAACTGGAGTGAAATACATACAGCGCGTGATGAAAACGGTGTAATTGTATCCCGTCACACACTTTACGATAATGGCCTTCTAAAAGACGTGAATTACGAAAATGGTACTCTTTCTTATGTTCAATGGCTTGATCAATCATACGATGGGTTAGCTGCGAATTGGCAAACGCGCGTTGCTGAATATGATGCAGAAGGGAATGTTAAAAGTAATTTCACACAATTCGATAATGACATCATAAAAATCGAAAACTTCGAAAACGGCGTTCGAACTTTCATTGAACAACAAGATCAATCACAAGATGGGTTAGCCGCAAATTGGCAAACGCGCGTTGCTGAATATGATGCAGAAGGGAATATTAAAAGTAATTTCACACAATTCGATAATGACATCATAAAAATCGAAAACTTCGAAAACGGCGTTCGAACTTTTATTGAACAACAAGATCAATCACAAGATGGATTAGCCGCAAATTGGCAAACACAGGTAAATGAATACGATGCCGAAGGAAATCTTACGACAAAATTTACTCAATTTGACAACAACATTGAAAAAAACGAAGGCTTTAAAAATGGCATTCGAACTTATATAGTAAAAGAAGATTTATCCGAAGACGGACTAGCTGCAAATTGGAAATTTCTTAGCAATCAATACGATACAGAAGGAAGCCTTATCAGCCAAAATATAAAATACGATAATGGCGTTGAATCATATAGATTCTTTACTGATGGTGTACTTAGGCACAGGTTAGAAGGCGATTATTCTGAAGATGGGTCAGCTGTAAATTGGCAGGCTTTGACAATCTTTTATGACGCTGCAGGCAATGTAGAAAAACGCAACACGACCTATGATAACGGTATCGATGAATTTATTAAATATACAGGTGGAGTACGTTCTGAAAACTTGCAGTTAGATAATTCTGCTGATGGCTTGGGGCAGGATTGGGGCCTTATAAGAAAAAATTATGATGAAAATGGAAAGCTCGCCTCAAAAGTTACCTACTTTGATGACACAGACTCTATATTCGAATTTTATGACGAAGGTACAATTCAAGCTCGTTTAGGTATTGATGGTGACGATGACAAAGACTGGTTTGCAAAAGAAATATTATATGATGCTGACGGTGAAAAAACGGACGTTATTTTCTATGAAACAGCAGAAGATATTCCCGAATTTTACGAAGTTCCATCAGGCTATCTGGATACAATAGCATAACAAACGTGACCTTATACGGCTGATACGAAACCATCGTTATCAGCCGTATATTACCAACCTATCTTTTCGCTTCAATCGCTTCCCAGATTTTTTCGGCAACATTCACACCGTCAAACCGTTCCAATTCCTGAATACCCGTTGGCGATGTCACATTAATCTCGGTCAAATTGCCACCAATGACATCGATGCCTACAAAAATCTGACCTTTTTCGCGCAGCAATGGCCCGATACGTTCACATATCTCCAAGTCGCGTTCATCCAACGCCACCTTCTCAGGACGTCCACCAACATGCATATTGGATCGCGTCTCACCCTTAGCAGGAACGCGGTTAATTGCTCCTACAGGGTAGCCATCCACCAAGATCACACGTTTGTCGCCCTTACTGACATCAGGTAGAAACTTTTGCGCAATCAACGGTTCACGATTAATACCCGCAAACAACTCATGCAGAGAGTTCAGATTGTTATCATCGGCGCGCAGACGGAACACACCTGCACCACCATTGCCATAAAGCGGCTTTAAAATGATATCGCCATGCTCTTCTTTGAATGCTTTCAACGTGTCCAAGTCACGCGAAATCGTTGTGGGTGGTGTCAGATCAGGGAAATTCAAAACCAGCAACTTCTCAGGATAATTGCGCACCCATTCTGGATCATTCACCACCAAAGTATCAGGGTGGATCATATCCAAAATATGCGTGGTCGTGATGTACCCCATATCAAACGGTGGATCTTGGCGTAACCAAACTACATCCTGTGTACTCAGATCAATTTCCTGAAACTCACCAAGTGAGAAGTGATTACCCTCTTCACGGCGCACTTCCAACGGCCAGCCTTTGGCTGTCACTTTACCTTGTTGATACGACAAACGATCTGGCGTGTAATAAAACAATTCATGACCACGCGCTTGGGCTTCTAATGCAATGCGAAACGAACTGTCGCCGTTGATATCAATCGGCTCAATCGGGTCCATTTGAATGGCTACTTTAAGAGACATGTATTCACCTAATTTCTAATTTACCCATTCATGGCCCAGCACGACCAGAGTTGCAATTAGAGAAATGCGTTTTCAATCACCTCTACGCGACCGACCTTATCCACCAATGCAGCATCAAATCGGCAATCCACATCCCCTGCCATATCAGACAGGTAATCTTGGGCAGCTGCGTATATCCGTTGGATTTGGCGCGGCAAAATTCGCGCAGCCGCAGTATCAAAGGTTTTGCTGCATTTCACCTCAACAAACACCCATTCGCGTTGCCCCATGAAAATCAAGTCAATCTCACCATGTGCTGATTTGAAACGTGTTTCCTTCAAAACATATCCAAGCCGTTTGTAATGATCCGCAACTATATCTTCAGCAGCAATCCCTTTGTAGTAAGAGCTTTGATTAACCATTATCCTTTATGTCCAATGCACGATTATACGCTTCCTTGCGTGATATACCCATTTCAAGGGATACCTTATTCGCTGCATCTTTGACTTTCATATCTTTCAATGCGGTTAACAAAGCCGCATCAATATCATCTTGGGTCATTTCCACCTTCACAGGGGTACCCACAACAATCACAATCTCGCCTTTGGGTGTTGGTACATCTGCATAATGGTCCACCAACTCTTGCAAAGTGCCACTCCGTGCCTCTTCGAACTTCTTGGTCAACTCACGGCAAATCGTTGTAGAACGCGCACCGCCAAAAGCCGTAACCATATCCGCCAAGCATTTCGATAGCCGCTTAGGGGATTCGTAAAATACAAGCGTTGACGGAATAGCCGCCAAACTACGGAAGTAATCCGTACGTGCTTTGGTCTTATTAGGTGCAAAACCTGCAAAGAAAAACTTATCCGTTGGTTGCCCTGCCACACAAAGAGCTGCCAACAATGCAGACGCACCGGGAGCTGTACGTACATTATGGCCTTCATCACGCACATGTTGCGCCAAGTGGTATCCTGGATCAGCCAACAAAGGTGTCCCTGCATCAGAAACCAAAGCCACAGACCGTCCCTCTTCCAAAGCTTTCAACAAAAACGGACGTTTTTCTGCGCCATTGTGATCATGATAAGAAATCAACTTGCGATCACCCAAAGTAATCCCATGAATATCCATCAATTTTCGCGTATTACGTGTATCCTCAGCAGCGATAATATCTGCCAAACTTAGAATATCCAAAGCCCTCAATGTAATGTCGCGTGCGGCCCCAATCGGGGTCGAAACAATGTATAATCCGGGCGGCAGTTTTGCAGCAGTCACTTGCTTATTTCCAGTCTATTTAGGCCAAGGCGTTGATTTCGCTTATGACAGTACCTAGGTTTCAACGCAAACGAGTCGTTTATTCAATATAATGGGGAAGAATAATGAGTGCGCAAAAACCAACAAATATTTCAAAAACAATACGATTTGGCTTCTTAGCCTGCGCAGCGACCTTTTTATCTGCCTGTGTAGAGACAAGTAACGTTGGGCAAACAGTTAACCCCAGTAAAAAAGTAAAAGTCGCCCTTTTGGTTCCAGCTGGAACAGGCAATGCGCAACAAGACGCTTTAGCAGCAAGCCTTGTGAACGCAGCAAAGCTTGCTGCCAGCGATATAAAAGGCGCGCAAATCGATCTAAAGGTTTACTCAACAGGTGGTTCTGCATCGCAAGCCAGCCTTGTCGCTAAAAAAGCTGTTGATGAAGGCGCTAAAATCTTAGTCGGACCACTTTTCGCACAAGCCGCAAACGCAGCAGGTGTTGCTGTTGCAGCTCGTAATGTGAATGTTCTTAGCCTATCAAACAACACTCAAATCGCAGGTGGAAACGTATTTGTTCTGGGTAGTACGTTCGAAAACAAGGCCAACCGTTTGGTGCGTTATGCTGTTGGCAAAGGCAAACGTAATGTAGCTGCTGTTGCAGCAAATAACGCAGCAGGCTCCGTTGCGTTAGAAGCTGTGCGTAAAGCCGCATCTCAATCGGGTGCTAACTATACTGGCTCTACATCTTATGAGTTCTCATCAGAAGGTGTTGTTGCTGCAGTACCTGCTATTAAACAGCAAGTATCCAGTACTGGTACCGAAGGTTTGGTTTTCTCCTCTGATTCAGCAGGTGCTTTGCCAATCCTTGCCCAGCTCCTACCAGAAAACGGTGTAACATCCGCTAAAGTACAATACATGGGCCTTACACGTTGGGACATCCCAAAAAGCACATTGGCTATCCCAGGACTACAAGGTGGGTGGTTCACTCTACCTGATACTGGTTCTATCTCAGCATTCAGAACACGCTATTCAGCCAGCTATGGAAAACAGCCGCATCCGTTGGCAGGTTTCGCATATGACGGTGTTGCTGCGGTCGGCGCACTATTAGCAACAGGCTCATCTGATGCTTTAACGCGGTCCAAACTGACGCGGTCTGGCGGTTTTGCTGGTGTAAATGGTGTATTCAGGTTAATGCCTGACGGAACAAATCAACGCGGCCTAGCCATCGCAGAAGTTCGCGAAGGTAAAGCAGTTGTAATCGATCCAGCACCGAGGGGATTTGGTGGAGCAGGCCTTTAATTTATCGCGAAAATTTCAATCCGCACCTTCGTCGGACGAGTTAATATGCCCGCCCGACGTTCTTTTTGATAAAAAACAAGTCACCGCGGACATTCGCAAAGTTTTCGACGCAAACATGAAAACAGGCAGACGCGCTGAAATCGCAGCCGTCTTACGCGATACTTATACCCAAGGCCGCGCTGCAATACGCGAAGCTTATGAAAAAGCTCCGTTTGAAACACATCGTGTCACAACCTCATACACTTACCTAACCGACCAAGTCGTTTGCGAAGCTTTTAAGGTTGCGGCAACGATGCTTCACCCAAATCCAGAAGATGATAAACATAGTCGCGTGTGTATGATCGCGGTTGGTGGATATGGTCGCGCAGAAATGGCACCGCATTCCGATGTTGATCTCTTATTTCTAACCCCGCAGCGTTTAACAGAGTGGACAGAAACAGTTGTCGAATCCATTCTATACATGCTGTGGGATGTGAAATTGAAAGTGGGCCACGCCACACGCTCGATCGATGAATGTGTAAAACTTGGCAAAACAGATTTAACCATCCGCACAGCATTATTGGAATCTCGGTATCTTGCTGGCAAGAAAACCCTCTCCAACCAATTAGATCGCCGCCTATGGAAAGAGCTATTTAGCAAAACAGGTCCAGAGTTCGTTGAGCAAAAACTGATCGAGCGCGAAGATCGCCACACCAAACAGGGCGGCCAACGGTTTATGCTTGAGCCTAATGTAAAAGAGGGCAAAGGCGGTTTACGTGACCTTCAGACCCTTTTTTGGATCACAAAATACCTCAGCCATGCTGAAAACCCCGAAGAGATGATCCAACAAGGGTATTTCACAGCAGAAGAACACGAGCAGTTCTTTGAAGCGCAAGAGTTTCTATGGACAGTACGCTGCCATCTACATCTGATAACCAAACGCGCGACAGAACAGCTAACATTCGACACGCAAATCGAAGTCGCCGAAGCTCTTGGATACGAAGACCAAGACGGGCAACGCGGCGTTGAAAAATTCATGCAAGATTACTTCCGTCATGCCACCAAAGTGGGTGATCTAACACGTATCTTCCTGACAGCACTAGAAGCGCAACATGTGAAAAAACAACCGCATTTTGGCAAACGACTGATGCAAGCTGTGGGTTGGGGGCGCGAAAAAGTTGCCGCAGGTTATGCTGTACAACACGGGCGCATCACCTTTGATAATGAAAATACTGTATTCGATGATCCTTTGAATATCTTACGCATCTTCCAAGAAGCGTTACGATCGGAAATTCTAATTCATCCAGATGCCATGCGCCTTATCTCGGCAAACCTTGATCTAATAGATGATGATTTTCGCACAAACCCAGAAGCCATCGCAATTTTCCTTGATACACTGATAGAACAAGGGAACCCAGAACGCGCCTTGCGACGCATGAATGAACTGGGTGTTTTGGGCGCCTTTGTCCCAGAGTTCCAACGCATCATCGCGATGATGCAGTTCAACGTTTACCATCACTACACCGTAGACGAACACACCATCCAATGTATCTCTAACCTCGCACAAATTGAGCGCGGTGAATTACAAGAAGATTTGCCAATCGTATCACGCCTTTTGGAAAGAGGGGTCAATCGCAGGATCATTTATGTTGCTTTACTTCTGCACGATATCGGCAAAGGTTTACCCGAAGATCATTCCATTGCAGGTGCTCGTATGGCAGGAACCATCGCCCCACGTTTGGGACTGAATGCGGCAGAAACAGAAACCGTTATTTGGCTGATCCGCAACCATTTGCTAATGTCCGACGTTGCCCAAAAGCGTGACCTATCTGATCCGCGTACCGTTCGCGATTTTATCCGTGTTGTAAAAAGCAGTTCACGCCTCAATTTGCTTACGATCCTAACCGTCTGCGATATTCGCGGCGTTGGCCCCGAAACATGGAATAACTGGAAAGCCCAACTGATCCGAACATTATATCATGCCAGCGCTCAGGTTTTCAAAGATGGCATGGATAAGCTTACGAATGCACACCGTTTAGATGAATCTAAAGCAGCCTTACAAACGGCATTGGGATCAGAACACAAAAAACTATACGAAGCAGAAGATGAACGTCATTACGACCCATATTGGCAAGGTTTGGATACCGCGGCACATATCATTTTTGCGCATCTATTTTCAAAAATGGGCCATGAAGAAATGGCAATCGATATCGTTCCTGACATCGACCGCGATGCCACACGCGCATGTTTTGTGATGCAAGATCACCCTGGCATATTTTCACGTCTTGCAGGCGCTCTTGCCTTGGTTGGTGCAAATGTCGTGGACGCACGGACATATACCACTGCGGATGGGTATGCGACTGCTGTATTCTGGATCCAAGATGCCGATGAAAAGCCATATGAAATGGGACGTATTGATCGCTTAAAATCAATGATCCTGAAAACACTCAAAGGCGAAGTTATTGCCCGTGACGCCCTTAAATCACGCGATAAACTAAAGAAACGCGAGCGCGACTTTATCGTACCAACCGAGATTACATTCGATAACGAAGGATCAGAAATCTATACGATTATTGAGGTAGATACTCGTGATCGCCCTGGTCTTTTACATGATCTGACCCTCACCCTGCGCAACGCAAATATCTACATCGCCTCCGCTGTAATTGCCACATATGGCGTTCAAGCCGTAGATGTGTTTTATGTTAAAGATACATTTGGCTTGAAATTGCATGCGCAAAGCAAACGCGATGCGATTGAGAAAAAACTGCGTGATGCGATTGCAAAAGGGGCAAAGGGGGCAATGTCATGACAAAACCAATACGTCTGGTTGCGTCTTTTTTCACTGTTGGCCTTTGGACGCTTCTCAGCCGTGTTGCTGGGTTTGTCCGTGACATCATGATCGCCGCCTTCTTTGGCTCTGGCCCCATTGCCGAAGCTTTTCAGGTTGCGTTTTCCTTACCAAACATGTTCCGCCGCTTCTTTGCCGAAGGCGCATTCAACATGGCTTTCGTACCAATGTTTTCCAAAAAACTAGAGGCTGATGAAAACCCTGTAGAATTCGCTCAAGACGCCTTTGCAGGATTAGCAGCTGTCCTCATCGTTCTAACCCTTATCGCACAAATGTTCATGCCTTGGTTCGTCTGGGCAATGGCCAGCGGTTTCGTGGGCGACACAAGGTTCGATACCGCCGTCGATTTCGCCCGTATCTGCTTCCCATACATCCTGTTTATATCTCTCGCGGCACTCTTAAGTGGCGTTCTAAATGCCAGTGGGCGTTTTGCGGCAGCCGCAGCAGCGCCCGTCTTCCTAAATATCATCATCGTTGCTGCTATGGGCAGCGCATACCTACTGGGTTGGGACACGTCCCGCGCCCTTGTCTGGGCTGTGCCTGTGGCTGGTATCGCTCAAATGGGGCTCGTCTGGTATGCCGCAGATCGTGCAGGCCTACGCCTTATCCCACGCCTACCTAAAATGACACCAGATATAAAGAAACTCGCTATAATCGCTGCCCCAGCGGCGCTTGCTGGTGGGGTGGTGCAGGTTAATCTTTTGGTAGGACGTCAGGTCGCCAGTTATTTCGATGGTGCCATCCAATGGCTTTCTGTTGCAGATCGTTTGTATCAACTCCCCCTAGGCGTGGTCGGCATCGCCATTGGCGTCGTACTACTACCCGACCTATCACGCAAAATCCGCGCCAATGACACAGATGGTGGTCGTCACGCTTTCAACCGCGCAGCAGAGTTTTCATTGGCACTGACGCTCCCCTCAGCCGCCGCATTATGCATTGCCGCTGAACCCCTCATCTCCGTTCTTTTTGAACGTGGCAGGTTTACATCCGCAGATTCAATTGCCACAGCCACAGCACTTGCAGTCTACGCTTGTGGCCTCCCTGCATTTGTATTCCAAAAAGTCATCCAGCCACTCTATTTCGCACGCGAAGACACCAAAACACCGTTCTACTTCGCCCTCGTCTCTATGATAATCAATCTGGTTGTTGCCGTCGGTCTATCCTATCAATTCGGATATATCGCTGCTGCACTTGGCACCACAGTATCCGCATGGGGCATGATCATCCTACTTTGGCTTGGCACTAAAAATATGGGTGATGCGGCACGTTTCGATGACCGCTTTGTAAAAACACTGCCAAAAGTCTTAATCGCGGTCGCCATAATGGGTGTCGTTGTTTACGGCGTCCAATTAACACTAACAGAAGCGTTGCACACACACGGAAAACGCTACATTGCATTGGCAGCATTAGTGATATCAGGCATGGCAACCTACGCGATCGCCCTTATCGGCACAGGGGCTTATTCAGTCACAGATATCAAAGGGTTTGTGAAACGCGGTTAACGTTGCCGCGCCATCAATAACACCTTTTGCAACCGTTCTTTGCCATCTGGCCCCAGCACAATGGACAGTGCAAACCCAACACAGAATCCAATCATTTCGGCCAACCATTCGTTGGTTCCACCAAATAAGAACTTATAAAGCAGCGCAATTCCTAAGAAGAACAAGATAAGGGTAAATGCTTTCAGCCCGCTTTGGCCTGATCTTTTAAGACTGCTGAACTGCAACCACGTAAATGCACCAATCAATCCGAAAACGGCAGGATAAGCACCAATCAACGCATATTGCTGATCTAGCACCACTGAATACAACGCTGCCCCAATCGCCGAGCTGGCAAAGAATATCAATAAAACTGCGAATGAATTCATGACCTCAGACACAAATTTCCCAATCGCCAACACGAACACGACCGCAAACAATGTGTGCATGAACGACTGATGCAAAAATGGATAGGTCAAAAACCGCAGCATATTTTCCCACGAATATTGCCCCGTTTCACGCATCCAATCAAAAACACTGTCGCTGAACGCATATTGCTGCACCGCTTCAATCCGCCAACCAATACCAGCTGCCCCACCAGCGAAACCAGCTTCAGCGGCTTGAAACACCAATTCCACACCACCCAACAAGCACACCAAAACGATCACAACGGGCGGCAAAGGGTTAATGGGGGGTGCATTCAAGTCAGGTTCGTACATTCAGGTGCCCTTTTAGTTGACGCCGCGCATTTGTGGCGCGATAAGCCTAAAACCTTATTACTCTAGGCGGAGCAAGATTACTATGACCGAAGCGGCCTTCACACCACGTGTTTTCTCAGGCATCCAACCATCTGGGAACCTGACGCTTGGCAACTACCTAGGCGCCGTTAAGCGCTTTGTGGAAATGCAAAACAGCGGCATCGAAACCATCTATTGCGTGGTCGACATGCACGCCATCACCGTCTGGCAAGACCCAGAAGCTTTGCGCCGCCAAACACGCGAATTGACCGCTGCCTATTTGGCCTGTGGCCTAGACCCGAAAAAATCCATTCTGTTTAACCAAAGCCAAGTGTCTGCACATGCAGAACTCGGCTGGTTATTCAACTGCGTCGCCCGCCTTGGCTGGATGAACCGCATGACGCAATTCAAAGACAAAGCTGGTAAAAACGCCGAAAAAATGTCGCTGGGCCTATACGCTTATCCATCCCTGATGGCGGCAGACATCTTGGCCTATAAAGCCACGCATGTCCCTGTGGGGGAAGACCAGAAACAACATGTTGAACTAACTCGTGATATTGCAAATAAATTCAACCACGATTTCAAAACGAATTTCTTCCCAGAGCCAGAACCAATCATTGATGGCGCTGGCACACGCGTGATGTCTTTGCGCGATGGATCCAAGAAAATGTCAAAATCTGATCCATCCGATATGAGCCGCATCAATATGACAGATGATGCCGATGCAATTGCCAAGAAAATCCGCAAAGCCAAAACTGATCCTGAACCGTTACCAGACAATATGGATGGCCTTGCAGACCGTCCAGAAGCCCGCAACTTGATCAACATCTATGCAGGCATTTCAGGGCAAACACCTGCCGAAGTTCTGACAGAGGTTGCAGGGCAACAGTTCGGCCAATTCAAACCATTATTGGCAGATCTAGCCGTCGCACATCTTGCCCCAATCGCAGATGAGATGGGCCGACTTATGGCTGACCCTGCCGAAATCGACCGTATCTTGGGCGATGGTGCAAATCGTGCCGCTGAAATCGCAGAACCAATTTTGGCAGATGCTTACGATATCGTTGGAATGATCCGCAGCCGCTAAGGTTACAAATCTTTCATAATTCTGTAACGTGGGCGCATCATGAATGAACCCACGTTGTTACATATCATCCTTAATCTTTTGTTAAGGCGATTCCCTTGGGGATTTACCGAAACAGTTTAAGGATTATCCACCATGAAAGATACGAACATCACCCACGACGAATTGTCATTTGACGAATTCGACGAAATAAACAGCCCACGCACCGAAGACCCACAATTTGACGCCGTAGTTGACGCCGCAATTTCACGTCGCGGCTTCCTATCAGGCGTTTTGACATTTGGCGCAGGCACATTTGTGATGGGTACATCCAGCCTTGTGAATGTTGCAGAAGCAGCAACAGATCGCTTTGGGTTCAAACAAGTTGCAGCCAGCACAGATGATACAATCTCTGTTCCAGAAGGCTACAAATGGGACATGTTGGTAAAATGGGGCGATCCATTATGGTCCGACGCACCAGAATTTGACGAAGCAACACGCGGCACAGCCGCCAGTCAATTGCGTGCCTTTGGTGACAACAACGATGGCATGTCCATGTTCGCAATCGGCAACCGTCACGTTTTGGTTGCCAACAACGAGTACACAAACCGCCCTATCATTTACGGCAACCGCGACAGCAAATTACCCGAAACACCAGATGATGTAGCAAAGGGTAAAGCCGCACACGGCGTAACAGTGGCAGAAGTCCACAAAGTTGGCGAAAACTGGGAAGTGATCAAAGACAGCCCCTTAAACCGTCGCATCACAGCCGACACACCAATGGAATTAACCGGCCCAGCAGCAGGTCATGATCTGTTGAAAACATCTGCCGATCCATCAGGCACACAATCCCTTGGTACATGGAACAACTGCGGTAACGGCGAAACACCATGGGGTACATATCTTGCATGCGAAGAAAACTTCAATGGGTATTTCTCATCATCAGACAAAGAAATGGAATTGCCACAACGTTTCAAACGCTACGGCATCGGTCACGATGACTGGGGCTACAACTGGGCAATGACAGATGAGCGTTTCGACATCTCTAAAAACCCTAATGAACCAAACCGCGCAGGCTACGTTGTTGAAATCGATCCAACAGACCCAACATCAACACCAAAAAAACGCACAGCATTGGGTCGTTTCAAACACGAAAACGCTGATGTTGTCGTGGCACCAAACGGCAAAATCGTTGTCTATATGGGTGACGACGAACGCGGCGAATTCCTATACCGCTACGTTTCAAACGGTTACTATGCCGAAGGTGGCGATACAGAAGACCTGTTAACAGATGGTATTCTATATGCTGCGAAATTTACCGACGATCAACGTGGCGAATGGCTGGCACTGACACCCGAAACAACAGGGCTTTCACAAGCAGAGATTTGTATCCACACACGTCAAGCGGCTTCAATCGTTGGTGCAACAACAATGGATCGCCCTGAATGGGTCACACATAACCCAACACAGATTGAGGCTTATGTTGCTTTGACAAACAACAAAAACCGCGGTGTGAAGCCAAACAAAGGTGGTGATGCAACGCCAGTGGATGGCCCAAACCCTCGTGCGGAAAACAAATACGGTCAAATCTTGCGTTGGGTGCCCGATATGCAAGACCACGCAAACGATGCGTTCAGCTGGGATATATTCGCATTGGCTGGTAACCCAGATGTTCACGACGATGAATACGCAGGCTCTCCAAACATCAACTCTGGCAACATGTTCAACTCCCCAGATGGCATCAGCTTTGACAGCAAAGGTCTGTTATGGATCCAAACAGATGGCAAATATTCAAACGAAGGTGACTTCGCTGGTATGGGTAACAACCAAATGTTGGTCGGCGATCCAGCAACAGGCGAAATTCGCCGCTTCCTTGTTGGGCCAAAAGAGGCTGAAATAACTGGCATCGCATGGTCAGCAGACAGAAAAACCGCATTCGTCGGCGTCCAGCACCCTGGCGAAAAAGGCAACAGCCATTTCCCCAATGGTGGTACCAGTGTTCCCCGTTCTGGTATCGTTGCCATATCCCGTGCGGATAACCAACCAATCGGTTAATCCCACGTAATAAAGCGGCCACCCAGTCCCCGATCCGATCTCGTGGGTGGTCGCAACTCAATAGTTAATATTGGAACTTCACCTTCCCACCCCAACATATTCAAAGCCCGCAGATTGTGCATCCTCTGGATCATAAATATTGCGCAGATCCGCCATCTTTGCCGACTTCATCAAACCTGCCAAACGGCTTAAATCTAATGCACGGAACTCGTTCCACTCCGTGAGGATCACAACAGCATCAGCATCCTGAGCTGCAGCATAAGGATCCTCTTGCCATGTCACAGACGGCAACATCTCTTCGCCTTCTTTACGCCCTTGCGGATCCACCACATACACATCTGCACCAGCGCCCACCAAAGCAGGAACAATCGTCAGCGACGGACTATCGCGCATATCATCCGTGTTCGGCTTAAACGTCACACCATATACAGCGATTTTTTTACCTTTTACCTTATCATCACACAGATACATGATCTTATCGGTCATCTGACGTTTGCGTTCATCATTGATGGCAATCACTTGTTCTACGATCTTAATCGGGCTGGCATGGTCTTGGCCAATACGCGCCAATGCTTTCGTGTCTTTCGGAAAGCACGAACCACCATATCCGGGCCCTGCATGCAGGAATTTTTTACCGATACGATTGTCCATTCCCATGCCCTTAGACACTGACTTGATATCTGCTCCAACCTTTTCACACAGGTTAGCTATTTCATTGATGAACGTAATCTTCGTCGCCAAAAATGCGTTCGCCGCATATTTGATCATCTCAGCACTTTCTAAATCGGTATAAACAATCGGCGCTTCACGCAGTGCAAGTGGACGGTAAATCTTAGCCATCACATCTTGGGCGCGTTCGCTTTCAACACCTACCACAACACGGTCGGGGTGCATGAAATCCTCAATCGCAGCACCTTCGCGTAAAAACTCAGGGTTAGACGATACATCAAAATCCGCATCAGGGTTTTCCGCACGAATAACACGTTCTACTTCGCGGTTCGTTCCAACGGGAACAGTCGATTTTGTTACAATGACCGTATACCCCTGCAACGACCGCGCAATTTCGCGTGCTGCATCATATACATACGTCAAATCCGCATGGCCGTCACCACGACGCGTAGGTGTGCCCACAGCAATAAATACAGCATCGGCGGCCCCAACAGCCGCATCTAATTCCAATGTGAACTTCAATCGTCCAGCCGAAACATTTTTAGCCATCAGTTCATCCAAACCAGGCTCATAAATCGGCACTTCGCCACGTTCTAGTGCTTCTATCTTAGCTGGCAATTTATCAACGCAAACAACGTCATGCCCAAAATCTGAAAAACACACACCTGAAACCAGGCCAACATAACCAGTTCCAATCATCGTTAATTGCATAGAAATGCCCCTACTACTCTTATTTTTTGCTCGCGATTAAGCATAGGATTTTGTCAAAATTAGGGTGAATTGTCTGATTTTGCCAGCGTCGACTTACATCAAACTGATTTTGGCAAATTAATCATAAATACCGTGCCATTTTCGCCAGTAGACACCAATTCTAATGCCCCACCATGGCCTTTAACCAAATCAGCAGAAATCGCCAAACCCAAGCCAGAGCCACCTTTGCGTGCCCCGCCTTCAAACGGCGTAAATAAATTATCCACTGCACGTTTTGGCAATCCAGGGCCATTATCTGCGATTTCAATCGTCCAATGATCGGTTGTTTCGGCGCCAGACACACGAATTTCACCCGGCACATCCCTCAAAGCCAGCACTTGGCGTGCATTACGCACAATATTACTGACAATACGATAAAGCTGCTCACGATCCGCAAACATCCTAACACCACGCTCTACATTCAAACGAATACGAACGTCGGCATCACCCACAGCTAATCGCTCGCCTTCCACAACCTCCGCCAACAAAGGCGTCATCGCGAATTGTGTCAGTTGTGGTGGCGTTTCTTCTGCCTTACCAAAGCTCAGCGTGCTTTCACACAAGTTTACCGCACGAGACAGAGAATTGATTAACTTAGGCGCCGTTTTTTTTACTTGCGGGTCATCACTCATTTCCATGCGATCAGCCAACAATTGTGTGGTCGTCAAAATGTTCCGTAAATCATGACTGATCCGCGCAACAGCACCACCTAGATCCGCCAAGCGACCCTTTTGTTTCAGCGATTGGCTTAGATCAGTTTGCAACGATTGCAACGCCGTTTCCGCTTCGCGCAGTTCAACAGCACCAGCTTGAGGTTGGATAATCTTACGCACATCTTCTGGGTTCGCTGCGTAGCTGCGCATTTGCGACACCAAACGATCAATCGGACGGACCAATAATATCCGCACGGCAATAAACAATAATGCTGCTGTTATGGCAGAGATAAAGGCCGATAACTTCAGAATATTCAACCCATACTCAATCATCGCATCGCGCAACGGCTTTTCATACATCGTAACTTCGATCATTTGGCCAGCCTCTTTCACAGGCTCCCCAATCACACGAATGACGCGGTCTTGGTCTTTCGCCAAAGTCATCATCGCATCACCCATTAACATCATCGCACCAGGGTTACGTAAATCATACGATTGCTCGATGGTCGATCTCATAGGCGACGCCAAAACCAATTGGCGCACAGCATCACGGCGCAATACAACGTTCAATACATCTGCATTGCGTAACAATTCCGCTTCCAACTCGTCATCAACCATATCGGTTGGAGCGGCCAATAAAGCCAAAGATGCGATTTGCGAACGTTCCAAACGTGCTTGCAGATAATCTTCTCGGAAACGTGCAACAGACGGCACAAAGATCAAGACCTCTGCGAGCATCACAAAGATGATCGTCAGTAATAAAAACCGTCCTGAAAGTGACTTAAGAAACATGTTTCCCCTATAACATAATGCATACGATCTAATCTAAGCCATCAAAGATTACAATCAATGGCTTAGACAACAACTATATTACGCTTGCGACTAAAAGCGCTGTACGAACCTAACCACCTTTTTAACAAAGTCGCTCTCGAACAAACGCGGTGTATAATACGCTCCGGCTGCGCGTTTATTGATCTCACCCAATGTCGGATAAGGGGCCACCATCGCCGCCACAGCACCGATTTTCAGCTTATTCGCAATCACCAATGCCCACGTTTGTATCAATTCGCCGGCTTGTGCACCCACAATACTTGCCCCAACTGGCCGACCTTTGACGATCATCACTTTGATCAGACCTGTTGTTGCCAATTCAGAACGCGCACGATCGTTTTCAGCGTATTCAAACCGAACAACTTCTAATTTATCGCCATGTTCTTCACGCGCTTGCGCTTCGGTCAAACCAACCTGCGCCATCTCTGGATCAATATAAGTTGCCCAAGGAATATGCGCAGAGCTTGCTTTTGATGGCAAACCAAACAAGGCGGATTTAATAATAACACCCGCATGATACCCAGCCATATGGGTAAATTGCAGCCCCCCCGCCACATCACCAATCGCATAAACGCGCTTGTTTGTGGTTTTCAGGGATGCATCCACTTTGATCCCACCGCGTGTTGGCTCAATACCAGCAGCCTCTAGGTTTAACTTATCCGTATTCGGCTTACGCCCAACCGCCATCAACAAATGCGAGCCTTTAAAGCTGCGGCCATCTTTGGTCTTAACCGTAATCACATCACCCTTTTGGCTGATCTCTTCTGCCAAAGCGTCCTCTTCGATCACAATGCCCTCAGCACGTAAACGTTCCAAAGCAATCGCAGCCATTTCAGGATCATCTTTACCAAGCGCCTTAAAGCCCTCGATAACAGTCACTTTTGACCCCAAACGCACATGCGCCTGCGCCAATTCCATACCAATCGGACCACCGCCAATCACCAACAGGTGCTTTGGTTGTTCACGCAGTTCAAAGATATCTTCATTCGTATAATGCGTGACCTTATCCAAACCCGGAATGGGTGGCACAAAAGGCGAAGACCCCGTTGAAATCACAAAACGACGTGCAGTGATAATCGTGTCACCCGCTTGTAACTCAGTAGGCGAAATAAACGTGCCGTACTCGGTGATCACGTTCACGCCCAAACCTTCAAACCGTTCCACGCTGTCATGCGGTTCGATCCCAGCAATCACGTTGCGAACATGATCTTTCGCAGCAGCATAATCCACTTTCGGCTTTGCAGGTGCCACACCAAACGGCGCCCCTGTTGTCATCGCATGGGCATGTTTACCCGCAGCAATCAAAGCTTTTGATGGAACACAGCCATAGTTCAAACAATCACCACCCATCTTGCCACCTTCGACAAGTACAACGTTAGCGCCCATTTGCACTGCACCAGCGGCAACAGACAGGCCGCCAGAGCCACCGCCAATGATACAAAGATCAGTTTTAATACGATGAACCATGATTATTTTCCTTTAAATTTTTTCAAAGCGATCGGCAGCATCGCAAGAGCCGCCAATCCTAATAGTGGGCCCAAAACTTGAACCTCAAAAATAATACCCAAATTAGGCGTTTCACCACGTGCAAACACCTCTGACAAGCCAGCACCAACCCATGTGTAAACCACACCACCAGGAATGATACCCACGAATGTTGTCCATACGAACCGTTTCAACTTCACGCCAACAAGTGCAGGCACCAAGTTCGCCACAAAGAACGGAACAGCAGGTACAAGGCGCATAATCAATAAGTAACTCACTTCATCTTCTTTCAGTCCGTCTTTCAAAGCTTTAACAGCCCCTTTAGAACTGTCCATCTTCGCAGACAAAGTTTCACCAAAGCCCATACGCGCCGCACTGAAGATTGCCGTAGCCCCTATTGTCGCTGCAACGATATTATAAACAGAACCCGTAACAACACCGAACAAAAAACCACCAGTTAACGAAGCGATTGCAGCCCCTGGGAGGGAGAAGGCCACAATCACAACGTAAACTGCCACGAAAGCCAAAGACGCGAGGATAAAGTTACCATCACGCCATGCTTTCAGCGCTTCTTGGTTCTCAGCTAATTGTTCAAAGCTCAGATAATCTTTAAGGAAAACAAAGCCTAAAACGGCCATAAGAATAATAACAGCAAACGGCAGCATCCGCTTTAGCGAAAAGCCTTTTGTGTCTGCTTGGGTCTCAGAAGAACCAGAATTTTTCATATCTCTACCAACATTGTTTGGTTGCGTTGACCCTTATTGCGACATTCTATGTGTTGAAGATAGGTACCTCACGTCTGAGTGATCGCAGGTGATTGATTTCCCCTGTTTCATTACAAAAACTGGGGTTCTTGTAACAATCAGGCAAAATAAACCATAGAAAACCTGTAATTCTTGCAATAAAAGCCGCTCAGGCGAATTGACTTACTTCTGTTTCGCGCCTAAACAGCAGCTTCCAAATAGATGGGTTTCGAATCTATTCATGATTCAAGCCGTAAATACCCGATCAGGAGATCGACATGAAACGTACATACCAGCCGAGCAACCTCGTTCGCAAACGCCGTCACGGTTTCCGTTCACGTATGGCGACTAAAAATGGTCGCATCATCTTGAACCGCCGTCGCAACCAAGGCCGTAAAAAGCTATCTGCGTAAGACGCCGACCAAAAGGTCTATAAGATTATGAAACCGTCGAAGGCGACACAAGGCACCCAAAGGGACGCCGGTGAAACGCCTCCGGCGGTTTCTGTTTGTCTAACAGTGATAAAAGAACGCAAAGACTTCTTGGCTTGTAACAAAGGCCCCTACCGTTCTGTACGTGGGTTCATATTACAAGCCCGCAACCGCCAAGACGACAACCCAACCATCCGCGTTGGCTACACTTGTTCCAAAAAAGTCGGAAATGCAGTCGCACGAAATCGCGCCAAACGCCGCTTGCGCGAAATTGCTCGCCTGATGATCCCTACAAAAGGGCGCGCAGGGTGGGACTACGTGTTAATAGGCAAACGCGAAGTCACAGCCATGCGCGACTTCAAAGAACTACAATCTGATCTAAAATATGCATTAAAGAAAGTGCACGAATAACACTGACAGCATTATCGGCACTGAACAGGCAGCTCTTCATAAAGAGGCTTTAAATCTTCTAATAAATATTGTGCGGAAATTGTTTGCCCAGCTCGGGTACTCGCACGAATAGACAAACTGTTCGAAGACCGCATCTGACCAAAAAGCTTAGATGCAGTCCAATCCGCCCGTGGTGCATTATCTATACCCAGCGCTTGGAATATCAAATTATCGATCGTCACCCCGATCCCTTCAAGCGCACCACTTGCCGTCGAATAATCCAATACAGAAACTCTTGTCCAATCTTCAGATGGTGAAAACGCTAATGGAATGACATCCGAAGTATCTAGTTTAAGTTCCACCGTGACCAAAGATACTTTTGTACCTTTATGTGAATTCTTCATTGGCACACCAAAATTTATGGATATCGCTACATCCTTCGCACGACATTCAACCAACATTGTCGGTCTCTTAGGCCCGCTATACGTTTCGGGGAACCCTGTAATACGTTTTGTTTCAGCCCCCGTGAACGGATCCGTACCCGTCGTCAATCTCCATGATTTACTATGACCCGACATCCCGAATAAGAGTATGCCAGCCGCAAGAGCCCCAAAGACACCTAAAACAGCCGCAACACGTTTTTTCTTCACAGGACGATCATCCAACGCAGCCGTTTCAGCATGCGAAGATGGTCTTTGCCCTGCTCTCTTAATCATAGCCATCGAAACGATCGCTACAGCGACAAAGATAATAAATAATAACAAAGCGGCAAAACTCATGAATACAACTCCTAAGCTCTATAAAGCATGTCCTATGACATAAAGCTTTGCAAGCATGGGGAATATACACTTGTTTTCAGGGGTTCCAGAAAACTTTAAGCCGTGGTTCTAGCATTTCAAAACCAATTTACGTATGTCTATGAAACCGAAACTATTTATCAAACTTTTAGGGTTCCCAAATGACCACGCTACCAGACTTCAAGTTGGAAACACATTTCTCAAAGTGGGAATTCAAAGCGCGCTACCACATGACGGCCTCAGACGCGCAAAGCATTTCTATGCGCGAACTCCTTGATATGGCCACACCCGAAGAACGTGCAGAGTTTGATGATCAGTGGCTGGGTTACACGGAAACATTCGGCGCACCAGATTTGCGTGAAACCATCGCCTCGACATTCCAAAACCAAACCGCCCAAAACATCCTCTGTTTTGCAGGCGCCAGCGAAGGCATCTTCGCGGCCAACAACGTAATTCTAGACAAAGACAGCCACGCTTTGGTCGTCACACCAAACTACCAATCGCACGAAGAACTCCCCCTTGCCATTTGCGACGCCACAGGCATCCCGCTTGACCCAAACGACAACTGGTCGCTAGACATCGACCGCGTCGCCGCCGCCATCCGCCCCAACACCAAATTGATGACAATCAACTTCCCACACAACCCAACAGGTGCAATCCTGCCCCTTGATCGCTACATGGCCTTGATCGAGCTGTGCCGCAAACACGGCATCTACATCTTACACGACGAAATCTTCAACGGCCTCGGCCCCACAGGCACAAAACACCTGCCCCTCATCGCCGACGTATACGAACGTGGCCTCTCCTTGGGCGTCACCTCAAAATCATACGGGCTTCCCGCATTGCGCATCGGCTGGATCGCCTGCCAAGACACCGAAATCCTGTCCAAGATGGAACGCCTAAAACACTACCTCTCTATCTGCAACTCTGGCCCCAGCGAACGTCTTGCAAAAATCGCCATCAACCACCGCGATGAACTCCTGAAACGCAACAACGCCATCATCGACGAAAACCTGCCAAAATGGACAGCCTTCTTTGAACGCCACCCAGACCTATTCGATTGGACTGTCCCCGACGGTTCCTGCATGGGTTTCCCCAAATACAAAGGCCCCGAAGGCGTCGAAGCATTCGCCCAATCGCTTGTTGAGCAAAGCGGCGTACTCCTCCTCCCCGGCTCCATCTATTACACCCGCCTAGGCGACACCCCAACCAATCATTTCCGCCTCGGTTACGGTCGTCATGGCCTCGACGAAGGTCTTGCCGCCATGGAAGCACACATTATGAGTAACAAATGACACCACTCGCCTTCCTCTTTTCCTTGCCTGTGAAATTCTACCGCACAGTGATCAGCCCCATGATCGGCAGCAATTGCCGCTATCAGCCCACATGCTCGTCCTATGCATTGGAAGCCCTGCAAAAACACGGCGGGATCAAGGGCGGTTGGCTGGCCCTACGCCGCATATCAAAATGCCACCCATGGGGCGGCAGCGGCATCGACAACGTGCCCGACTAAGCACAAGCAAACTTCCACCGATATAAAATTTTACAGATTTTAAACTTGTCAAATCACCCCGAACGGCTCAATTCATAGGTCCATAACGAGTGCGGATTTACAATGAACACACCTTTTCAAGCCAAAATCAAAACCATCCACCAACGCCTGATCCACAACATGGATTTGATGGACAGCTATGCAAAGTTCGAGGTCACCGCCCGCGATACAATCCCCGAGGCGCTGTTGTATGGCGACAGCATGAAAGCCCTAGACCGCGCCGTAAAACGGTTGAACGAACAACACAAAGCCAAGCTGCAATAACTAAACCTTCTCAAAGAATATAATAACCTCACCAATCAAAACCCCCGCCTTATACATATACGCGCGGTTCAAAACGCGTTTCTCATCCAGCCGCCACATCCAATCGTCAAACCGCACACGCAAGGTGCCATCGGGCACAGGCAAATCAATGCGGTATTTCCAGTTAAACCGATCCCCCTGTTCCACACCTACGGCCTGTCCCAGCACGCCGCCCGCTGTGCCCGTCCAACTATCATCACCTGTTTTGGTTAACACCCAAACACGCTGCTCAGTTGTCTGATCATCATAGGTAAAATCCTCGGTCAACGTCAGGGTTTTACCATCCCAAGTGCTAGTGATATCCACCTCAAACTTACGGCGCACCTTGCCAAACACATCTTGGAATTGACCATAAGCCACCACAGGGCCATCGAAATAAGCTTCCAAATCCAGCTTAGGCCCACCCAAACTGGGATCATCAAAAGAGGGCTTCCCCGCACAAGCAGAAAGGATAAGGGCGGCGCATAAAGCAATAAACTGTTTCATGCCCTTTCTACGGAGCTAAGGGCGAAAAGGATCATTCAAATCACCGCGCCTACCGCACCCAGTCCGTGCAAGGCACGGACAGTACCCAAGACCATTGCTTGCAATGGTCTAGCGGCAGCGTATTGCAAAGCAATGCGCGAGAGCCGATCCCACAGATATTCTTGAAACAACGATCATACAAAACACCACATCCAATCGCACCCCGCTTTTGCTTTTCAAAAGCAGCACCCGATCCGCCCCCACGGGCGGGTGCAAAGGTCAACAAAAACAATGGCAATTAAGTATCTTTTATAAGCTTCACTCGTTCTAAGATATATTCTGCAACTTTTCTCGGCTTGTTTACTTTTGCATCTATATATCCGTCGATTGAAAAAAGTCCTTCAATAACCGCATCATCAAACTTAACAAACATTAAACGCTCATCATCTTTACTTTTAATGATATCTCTTATCGCTCTCATCTCTAAGCCACACCATTCTTTTTCATTGTACTCAGTAGCAAGAAATACAACGATCAACTTAGAACGTTTATGGTATATACTTTGCAATAAAGTATCTAAGTTCGGACGCGCTAGCTGTGCTTGGTAATCTAAATCATAAAATACTTTATCAACGCCTAATTCCTTCCGAAGAACCTTCATTACATCAGAAACATATTTTCTCTGCTCACCTGGAAAAGAAACAGCAACTTCAAAGTCTAAGTCTTCTATACGTTTGTTTGAGCGATCACTCTTTCCAACCATTCCATCGTCTAACAACTTTTCAAGAACAAGTAATGAGAGAGTAAAAGGTTCAGGTTGAATAATCCTAGAAAATTCCCTTCCTGAATGAGTGATCGATAAATAATATATTAGATAATTAATCCAAATAGCCAAGCCGTTATCATTAACTACGCTAATAGGTTTTTTTGATGGTTTATTTTTCTTTTCGGCATCAGTAATATCATTCAACACTCGACGCTTTATTTCTTCTGCCTGTTCTTTGTTAAACAAATTTCCAGCTCGTAAAGCTAGTTTAATAAACTTATCCCTTTGTTGCTTCTTTCCTTTAACTATAGCAAATTGCGAAAGCTCTGCGCCTTTCATACCAATCTGCAAATCACTTCTCTTCAAATTCTCCAAAAGGTTTTCAATATCATCATCACCTCCAACGGAGCCATAATACTGCCAAAGAAGTACATAGTGACCAGAGTTTTCAACTTCTTGTTTACCAAGGTTTGACTGTGTGATTACAACCTGTTCAATACTTACATCATGTAGCTTTGCGGCCTCTTTGTTAAACGCTTTAATTAAACGGATTATCTCATTACGGTTAAATGAAGTCATAATTAGCTTTCTAGTATAATATTAAATCTAATAGCCGATCGGCAAACAAACTAGCAAATGTTTTTCGATCAATAGTTTCAAAATCCCCCCTTCCCTAGCCCCCACACATCCCCTATCCTAACCGCAGGATGAGCCACAGCTTATCTCGGGGTGTCGTTACCCCACGCACGTCGGTTGGTATCAACCGAAATGGTACTCCTCGATTTTCAAAGGTCGGGGAGGCTATGGCGTATGTCCAGGGTCTCGGCCTAAAGGTCATAGCAGTCGTGCGTGCGCGGCTAACGAACTCCCCGGCTGTCGGATCAAACCGACGGCCGTTTTCATTTGTATATTTGATTTAAGGGAGCGGCGTATTTGCCCATGATGATTTTTCCACACAGCAGCAGTTTGCACACCATTTATATAACCAAACGTACCAGATATTTGATATTACAGATGCTGTTCGACGAAGGGCACCTGAACCCCGATGATCCACTCCTCCCCCTGATCACCGCTTTTCTAAATCAGACCAATGTTGGCGAAATCCGCATCAGAAATAAGCTGTGTTTGGTGTTTCGTTAAATCGTACAAATGTCATACGCCCTGTGCACGTACGGTGCACGCCGATCATACACCGCTTTTTGCCCCTCATTCCCCCAGCGTGCGCAGACTTAACAAAGCGTTCACTGGTAAATCAGGGAATCACGCGGTATAGGGGCGCTATGTTAGATGAAACCACCGATATTCACGCCCTTTTCGAAGGTGCGCCCAGCACAACAGAGTTTAAGAAACTTAGGAAGCGTATTGTGCGCCAAACCCGCGAAGCGATCGAGCAATATGGCATGATCGAACGCGGCGCCAAATGGCTTGTCTGCCTGTCAGGCGGCAAGGACAGCTATACGCTTTTGGCAGTACTGCATGAACTGAAATGGCGTGGGCTTTTGCCTGTGGAATTGCTGGCCTGTAACCTTGATCAGGGGCAGCCAAATTTCCCTGCAACTGTGTTGCCAGAGTTTCTGGAAAAGATGGGTGTGGAACACCGTATTGAATACGAAGATACGTATTCCATCGTCAAAGAAAAAGTGCCGATGGGTCGGACATATTGCGCGATGTGTTCCCGCCTAAGACGCGGAAATCTATACAGAATTGCACGCGAAGAGGGGTGTTCAGCCGTCGTACTTGGGCACCACCGCGACGACATGTTGGAAACGTTTTTTATGAACCTCTTCCATGGTGGTCGTTTGGCGACAATGCCGCCGAAATTGGTGAATGATGAGGGCGATTTATTCGTCTATCGCCCACTGGCTTTTGTGGCTGAAAAAGACTGTGAAAAGTTCGCGCGTGACATGCAATATCCGATCATTCCATGTGACTTATGTGGCTCTCAGGACGGGTTGCAAAGGCAGCAAGTGAAGGCGATTTTGGACCAGTGGGAAGCCAACAGCCCAGGCCGCCGTCAAGTGATGTTCAAAAGCCTAATGAACGCCCGCCCCACCCACCTTTTGGACCAAGGCCTGTTCGACTTTGCAGGATTGGTGCGCCCGAACCCAAATGACGCCGAAAAACCTTGACCTTTTGGCGGGTTTTCTATTGAACCGAGCCAACCCTTTTACAACCTTCTCAGGACGCATCGATGCAAGACGACGAAAACAAAAACCTAATGCTAGCCATGGCCCTAAGCGCCCTTGTTATTATAGGTTGGTTCCTTATTTTCCCACCAGAGCAACCTGAGGTTATTCCACCAGAAAAAGTTGTTGCAGATGGACGTGGCGGCGCAAATCAATCACTTGGCACACAACCTGATGGAAGTATTGTTGCATCAGCACCAGCGGCAGGTGGAACAAGTGTACCTGTTGATACTGCTGAGACAATTGGGACACGTGAAAATGCCCTTACAAAGACAAATCGTATTGCGATTAAAACGCCCCGTTTGGATGGCTCAATTTCTCTAAAAGGTGCACGTATCGATGATCTGCATTTAACTGATTACAATGTTCGCCTGAATGATCCTTCCGACAAGATTACATTGCTATCCCCTACAGGCGGGCCAAAAGCTTATTACGCGCTACACGGTTGGACACCATACGACAGTTTAACTTACAATGATGTTCCTCATGCAAATACTGAATGGGCTGTTGAAAGTGGTGACATCATCACAGAAGCAACTCCTGTCACATTGAAGTGGGAAAACGATAAAGGTCTGATCTTCCGCCGCACAATCAGCGTGGATGACAACTATATGTTCAACATTGAACAATCCGTAGAAAATACGACAGACGAAGATGTACGCCTTGCACCATATGGGATCATTGCACGTCAAGGTGAACCAGAAACAATCGGCTTTTATATTCTACACGAAGGTGTTGTTCGCGCCAGCGATGGTGAGATCGAAGAAATCGATTACGACGATATGCCAGATGAAGCAATCGACCCGCGTGAAAACGCAGCTGTCAGTGCTGTGGACGTTGAAGCAAACGGGTGGATCGGTTTTACAGATAAATACTGGATGACAACTTTAATCCCGAATACAGGGCAAGCTTTTAACTCTGTTTCTAAGTATTCTGCAAACAGCGATACATACCAAACGGATGCACGTCTTCCAAGCATGGTAATTCCAGCAGGCGCCACACAAGGCATCACAACATCACTGTTTGCAGGTGCAAAAGAATACGAAATCATCAAAGACTATGAAAGAAATGCAAACGTAGACAGTTTCATCGATTCAATTGACTGGGGTTGGTTTTTCTTCCTAACCAAGCCAATTTTCCTTGTACTGCACTTATTGAACAATCTTATCGGAAATATGGGTATTGCCATTATTGGCCTGACACTTTTGATCAAAGCGTTGTTGTTCCCATTAGCCTACAAATCATACGTGTCAATGGCACGTATGAAAGAGCTGCAGCCAGAAATGGAAAAGCTAAAGGAGAAGCACGGAGAAGATAAGCAAGCGATGCAAAAAGGTGTGCTTGCATTATACAAAGAAAAAAAGGTCAACCCAGCAGCTGGTTGTCTGCCAATCTTGCTACAAATTCCAATTTTCTTCTCGCTCTATAAAGTGATCTTTGTAACGATCGAAATGTATCACGCACCATTCATTGGCTGGATACACGATTTGTCTGCACCAGACCCATCATCCTTCTTAAACATGTTCGGCCTGTTCCCTTGGGGTACACCTGAAGTTGGCACAATCTTTGCATTCTTCTCTATCGGTGTTTATCCAATCCTTATGGGTATCACGATGTGGCTTCAACAAAAGCTGAACCCAGCCCCGACCGATAAAACGCAAGCACAAATATTTGCGTGGTTACCTTGGGTGTTCATGTTTATGTTGGGCCAATTCGCAGCTGGTCTTGTGTTGTACTGGGTGGCCAACAACACGATCACATTCATTCAGCAATACACAATCATGCGCAGCCAAGGTGTGAAACCAGATATCTTGGGCAACATTTTCAAACGCTTCAAAAAAGAAGAAGCGGAAAGCAAATGATCACAGTAACTGATCTATGGCGGCACCCGATTAAGGGTGTCGGCTGTGAACAGCTTGGATCGGTTGCCTTACAGAAAGGTAAAACTATGCCTTGGGATCGTCATTGGGCTTTGGCCCATGCTGATGCCAAAGTGGACTATGCCAATCCTGAATGGGTACGTTGTTTGAATTTTGCACGTGGCGCGCGTGGCTATAAATTGATGGCCGTTACATCTCAGTACGATGAAGTGACTAGTAAAATTACATTACAACATCCCGATTTGGACAACATCACAGTGAACCCAGAAGATGCATCTGATGCACGCGATTTAATTGAATGGGTCACAAAAATCAGCGATCCAAAACGTTCGTTGCCATCACATGTTTTCAAAGCAGGCCGCGGCATGACAGACAGTAGTGCACAGACCCTTTCTATATTGACCAAAGCATCATTGGATGAGTTCTCAAAAACCATTGGCGCATCACTTGATCAACGCAGGTTCCGTGGCAACATCTGGTTAGATGGCACAGCCGAGCCATGGGAAGAATTCGGTTGGGTTGGAAAACATATCCGCATCGGTCAGGTAGAGTTGGAAATCATAGATCGTATCGAACGCTGTATGGCAACAACTGTAAATCCAGACACAGGTGTTTCTGATCTGCAAACCCTGAATACATTAAAAGACAACTGGGGGCACCGTGATTTTGGTATTTTTGGCGTTGTCACAAAATCTGGCGCAATCTCTGTGAATGATATGGTAGAGGTTCTGTAATGGACTTAGAATTCAAAATTACAGAACGCCCTGAATACTCAGAGCGTGAAATTGGCCGCAAGATGTTTGCTGGCGGTGCAGAGTTCTTAAAAGGTGTTGTCGCCATGGATGGCATGCCACCTGCGGACCGTCTTGAGGTTTGTTTTGCAGGCCGTTCAAACGTTGGCAAGTCTAGCTTGATTAATGCTTTAACAGGACGCAAAGCCCTTGCACGTACATCTAATACACCAGGCCGCACACAAGAGATTAACTTCTTCACATTAGGCGAAGAACACTACCTTGTAGATGTCCCAGGTTACGGTTTCGCCAATGCCCCTGTTGCCATCGTTGAAAAATGGCAACGTCTGTTAAAAGCCTATTTGTCTGGCCGCCAATCATTGCGCCGCGTGTTCCTCTTGATCGACAGCCGCCACGGTGCCAAACCTGTGGATGAAGAGATCATGACATTGCTCGGCCGCTCCGCTGTAACATTCCAGGTGATCTTAACCAAATGCGATAAACCACGTGGTAAAGAATTGGAAAAATCACTTCAACGTACCAAGGATGTTTTACAAAAACACCCAGCCGCATTCCCAGAAATCATTCTGACCTCTTCTGAAAAAGGCGATGGTATAGATACGCTGCGCTCTGTGATCGCAACATTGATCTAATCAACGCTTACAGCTTTTTATCTTTCGAAGTCCCTACAATGGATGCCCTTATGGGTATCCGCCATGCAGCAGACCCATTAAAATTCCCTAGATCAGTTGCACATATACCGCCCACCAGCGCACAGGAAGCACACCGTTCATGCGGTATCTAAAAAAGCACCGCGATGAAACTGCGGCCAATCTATTGCCAGCTTAGACTGCTAAGGCAGTTCAACAGGCTCACCATGCGGTGTTGTTTCATACGCATGGGTCCAATCCGCTTTACGTTCATCCATCAAATCTTGTGGGACATCACATTTGTCCTGCAACACCGTTTCCAATGCCTCTAGCGCAGCTTTGTAATACACTTCTGGCGTATCCATATCCGCATTTACTTGATGTTTGCGCAAAGCAACACCCAACGCGTTCGACCAATCGGCGGCAGCAATAGTACCCTCATCCACAAGGTTTTGAGCAATTGCCAAAACCTGTGCTTGCCATGCTTCATCAAACGATGGTTGGTCATCCAACCGCTGCAAGGGGATCAATGTATCGTTATTTGGGTGCAAGATAATCCTCCCACAACTCCAACGTCACACGATCATTCGGGTTGGCATCTGCTCCCCATAATTCTGTTGCAGTAAAAGCCACGGTATACAAATGCTGCGCACTTGGCTTTCCCTTTGCATAATCATCGGGGAAGCAATGCGCGTTGTGGTAACTGTGTATCACACCCGTTTTCCCACGCGCGTATTCGGGCAATCGCGTATGCCCACTGTGCCCCTCTTTATTCGTTACAACCGTTTGGCTAACACTGAATGTAGGTTCTGTATCCACAGGGCGTGAAAAATCAAAAGCTATCTCGGCATTTTGCTGCAAAACACCTTCGTAATCCACTTCCAGAACATCCGCCAAAGGTGGCGTAGCCGACACCCCACTTGCCAATTCATCCGTCGTGAACACTTTGGAATCGATCATCGTCGCAATTGTCGTTTGCGCCCAACTATCGAAATATGGACGGTTCAGATAATCATCCTCTTGGATCAATTCACGCACATGCCGCCACCAGTCAATGTTGATATCAGGTGCTTTCGCAATCCGCGACATCGCCCACATGCGGCCCTCGTAATCATAGTGAAAAGGCTCTTCTGGCTCATTCACATCCACAGAGCCATAACCAAGTTTACCACCTAAATCGTGAATACCGTCCATTATGCACCCACCTTCAAATCACGGTCTGTCCCGATCATAGAATTGCGCGTCACTAACGCCGCCAATTCTTCAGCCGACATACCATCCGTCCCCGCAGGCTGTTGTGGGATCACGATATAACGTAATTCTGCTGTACTGTCCCAAACATGCACTCCAACATCTTCCCCAAGTGTCACACCAAATTCTTCCAACACCGCTCGAGGTTCGCGCACCACACGGGCGCGGTAAGCAGCCGTTTTATACCAATTTGGCGCCATGCCCAAAATCGCAAATGGGTAACAAGAACAGAGCGTACAAACGACCACATTATGTATATCATCTGTGTTCTCTACCGCTTTCAGATGCCCTGAAGCTGGGCCTTTATATCCCATTTCATCCACAGCACTTGCGGCATCAGCCAACAAGCGCTCCTTAAATGCGGGGTCTGTCCAAGCCCGAGCAACAACATGGGCACCACGTTTGGGGCCAATATCGTCTGCGTAAACTTCAACCCAACGATCAATGCTTTCACTCTTGACCATGCCTTTTTCCACTAAAATCGTTTCCAGCGCTTTCACACGCAGCGCAGAATCCGATGGCAAATGGCTGTGCAAATGTTGATGAATTTCTGTGATTTTCTTTTGGTCAAAACTTGCCATGATCAAAACCTATCTGTGTCAGAAGTGTTGCAGACATTAACCAAGAATTTCAAACAAGTTGCAATACCCTTGGCGCATCCATCACAAAAGGTTATGAAAACTACAGATAGACAATACGGATGAATGACATGGAGAAGTCCAAAGCAATGAAACGCGATTCAATTGCAACCGCCAGACTTTTGAGCGAAGCCTTGCCCTTGATGCAGCGCTATGATGGCGCTGTGGTCGTGATCAAACTGGGCGGTCACGCGATGAGCAGTGCCGAGGCTATGGATAACTTTGCACGCGATGTAGTTATGTTGCGTCAGTGCGGTTTGAATCCTGTCATCGTGCATGGTGGCGGCCCTATGATCAATTCCATGTTAGAAAAATTGGATATCCCAACTGAATTCGTAAACGGCAAACGTGTCAGCACACCTGAAACAGTTGAAGTCGTGGAAATGGTTCTGTCTGGTAAAGTGAACAAAAACATCGTCCAAGCCATCAACAACCAAGGTGGCAAAGCTGTTGGTCTGTCTGGCAAAGACGGCAACTTTATCCAGTGTGTAAAAGCTGCGGGCGATCTGGGCATGGTCGGCGATCCCGTAAAAGTAGACGCGGAAGTGATAAAGTCACTGACAGACGGCGGATTTATCCCTGTAATTGCCCCAATTGGAACGGGCGAAAACGGTGAAACATTCAATATCAACGGTGACACAGCAGCAGGTGCAGTCGCATCTGGACTAGATGCCGATCGTTTGTTGCTTTTAACTGACGTTGAAGGCGTGAAAGATGCCGAAGGCGATGTGCTGACAAACTTGACTTCGGATCAAGTTGCATCACTTACCAAAGAAGGGGTTATTGCTGGTGGCATGATCCCCAAAACGCAAACGGCATTAGATGCGATAAATGGTGGCGTTCGCGCAGTTGTGATTATGGATGGACGTGCACCTCATGCATGTTTGCTGGAGTTGTTCACAGATTACGGCGCAGGAAGCATGATCCGCGCCTAATAGATAAGGTGTTGGTATGGAAAACGAAGTCGCAATACGTCTGATGGTCTTTTTGGGCCTCTTTGCGCTCTTAGCCAGTGCAGAGGCACTCTTACCACGCCGTGTGCGCAGTCAAACCCGCAAAGCACGCTGGTTCACCAATATCAGCATTACTGTCATTGATACGCTTACAGTGCGCCTCATGGCAGTTCTGTTGCCCGTACTGGCCGTTGCTGCCGCTGCTGACGCCAGCGCCAAAGGCTGGGGGATTTTGGGGGCGGTAAACTGGCCAAACTGGCTGGAAATACTAATTGCTATTTTGGTGCTGGATTTCGTGATCTGGGCACAGCACCTGATCACACATAAAGTCCCGCTTTTATGGCGACTACACCGCGTACATCATGCGGATGTCGATATTGATGTGACTACGGCTATCAGGTTCCATCCTATCGAAATCGCTATATCGATGCTGATCAAAATCGGTGCAGTTTACATCCTTGGCCCAACAGCATTGGCGGTGATACTGTTCGAGATCATTCTTAATGGTGCCGCAATGTTCAACCATGCCAACATCAAACTGCCGCTTACAGTCGATAAATACCTGCGTCTGATCCTTGTCACACCCGACATGCACCGCGTGCATCATTCGGTGCACCGCCATGAGCATGACAGCAACTATGGTTTTTCATTATCTATTTGGGATCGCATGTTTGGCACCTATATTGCCCAACCCGAAAAAAGCCATGATGACATGACCATCGGTCTGCAATGGCAAGACGATCGTCCATCTAAACTGGGATGGAGCCTATGGCTGCCATTTCGCGCAAAATGAAGCTAACAGATATCCAAACCACCATCGCGCCGGCAGGTTTGGATATATACGGTGCATTCCATCCTGATGCGGATGATATGAGCGAAGCCAAGACACTTGTCATGCTTGGTCCATCGGCGGATTTTTGGAACATATTCACCAAATCACCCGAATACACAGACAAAACGCGAAACCCCATCGATCGCTGGTCCACACGTGTCTTAACTGACCTCGCCAATACCGTATCGGCCCACGCCATTTTCCCCTTTGGCGGCCCGCCATACGCACCATTCATTGCATGGGCAAAGCAATCAGGCCGCGCATGGGCATCCCCCGTTGGCATGTTAATCCACGATACAACAGGATTAATGGTTTCGTACCGCGGTGCACTGGCATTTGACGAAATTTTAGACCTTCCCACCAAAGCCCCTAAAAAACCTTGCGACACATGTGAAACCAAACCCTGTGTTGTCGCTTGTCCCGTAGACGCGCTTGGCCCGAATGGCTATAATGTTCAGGCTTGTCACGCCTATCTGGACACAGATGCAGGTGCGGAATGTATGACCATGGGCTGTATAGCTCGCAGGTCCTGCCCCATCAGCGTAGGTGCCAACCGACAAGACGCACAATCAGCCCTACATATGCGGGCCTTTCGAGGAAGATAACAGTTTGAAACGTGTCATTCTAATGCGCCATGCAAAGTCTAGCTGGGACAATCTGGATTTATCCGATCACGACCGCACATTGAACGACCGTGGACGCAAATCCGCCGTGATGATTGGTAATTGGTTGGTTGAAAATAACTATGTGCCAGACCAAGTCATCTGTTCCACCGCAGTCCGCTGCATGGAAACATGGGCGGGGCTGAAAGAGACTATGGGTTTAGAGATCGAACCGACATTCGACCGCAGCTTATATCACGCCCACGGCAGTCTATTACGTGAAAAACTTACGGCAGCTCATGCCAACACAGTCTTATTTCTATGCCACAACCCAGGCGTATCGGCCTTTGCAGAAGAGTTGTTGGAAAGTCGCCCCAAGGACCGTGATTTGTATAAATACCCAACAGCCGCTACTACTGTGATTGATTTCGATATTGCAGATTGGTCAGAGCTGTCATTGCGATCAGGTAAGCTGGAAGCGTTTATTATTCCGCGTCGGTTGGGATAAATATAGTATAATAAAAAGCCCCATATAATTGCGGGGCTTTTGAAGCTCTCTAAATCTAATTCCCATTAATGGCTCAATCAGAACATTCCATTGTCATGCGCCATCTGTTCTGGCACTTCTTGCGACACGTCCCAGTGTTCCACAATCTTTCCGCTTTCAACGCGAAAAATATCTATAACAGCCTTGGTTTTGCCACCTGACACCTGCTTTACATGCAAAACAACAAAATCATCCTCGGCAATCGCACGCACGATTGACATCTCTACATCCACAGCCGCAAACCATCCTGACAACCCGTCAATAAGTCCTTGGCGACCCGTTGGAACATTAGGGTTATGCTGAATGTACCCTTCTGAAAGATACGCCATGGCAGCCGCTTCAACATCTTTCTCGATCAGGGCTTGTTGGTAGAATTTAACGACAAGGTCTTTGTTGTCTTGTGCATTTGCGTAAAGGGGCAGCGTGCTCAATAGAGTTACTGAAATTATTGATATAAGTGCGAAGATTTTCTTCATGATCGTAATCCTGTTTTCAAAAATGAACCACCCCTGTCTGTAAGGGGATGATTTGTTCAAATGTTATTTAAATACTAAGGGGTTTTTAAATTTGGGCGATTTCTATTTGTCCTTCTTAAGCTGACTGTAAGCATCAACCTGATACCGCCATTCACCATTCGGCAGTTTCTTTGTCACCACAACGAACTTGGTTTCATAGGTTACATCCGCTTCATTCGGGCGTTTCTGCAATGTTTTCGCATAGCCTATGTCATACCCAATGGCATCATCATGCACTTCCCTGGCAACGATCCTAAAATCCATATCAAGAGATCCATTGCCTTCTTTCATCCAGACAAACCAATCATCCCAATCTGGTTTGATACCATCAATACCTTGGATAAGAGGTGCGGTTGGAATGAGGTAAAATGCATCCTCGGCATATATCTTGGAAAAACTTTCGGTATTTAAAGACGCCGTCGCAGCCGCCAGTTTTTCATATAGCGCATCAATACCTTTATGCGGTGTCACACCATCCTCAAGCACGATATCAGCACGAGCTGAAAACGTTCCAAATGACAAGCATGCAGCAAGACCTAATAATATGCAGGAGTTCTTTTTAGATAATTTAAGACGGGGTGTGCGTAGCTTCATAAAGCAATTCCTATATTTTGTTCAATTGTTTTTCATCAAACTTTCAAGTTCTGCTCTATGTTGTAACGCACTAATGATAAAAAACTTCATTCAGGTTGCTATTTTTGTATCTACCTTTAAATCTCGACAACTAATTTCATTAATAAAGTCTGGCACATATCCTAGAAGTACATTTATATCCTATCTTATAATACTCATTATCACGTATACATGTGCGAAAAGTGACAATCATTTTTGAAAGGCAACCATTATATGAAACCAATAAAATGTCTCGCATTAGTTTTATTAGCAGGCTGCGCTCCTCCTAATCTTAACCTAGACCAAAACTTTAATTTTCGTGAAATTAGTTATTCGGGACCTTTGGATGACGCAACAAATAATGATGATGGTGTAATCACAGGAATTACAAACGATAACGCAGTAAAGGCCGCTGTGCTTCCACAGTTAAAAGCTAAACTTAGCACTTTCAAAGGCGAAAAACCTTACGCATTTGATATAAAATGTAGAGTTCAGCTACCAACGAAGTTCTCTCAAACCGTTAATTTACTTACTAATGTATTTTTGATTTGCGAATATGGTATAAAAGATTTGAGTACAAAAACCACTATAGTCGAAGATCGGCCTGTTAGTGTAGTCACGCTTGTAACTCCAGGGAAAACCAAAAACGAAATGCTTTCTGATGCAGGTGTAAAATTAGCCGATGCAGTGAAAAAAGATTTAGGCAAACTAAAAAAATAAAAAATACCATTCATCGAAGACAAAAAGCCCCGCACAATAGCGGGGCTTTTTTAACTTTATAAACTGTATTCTTAGTGACCCAAGATTTGGCTCAAGAACAACTGTGTGCGTTCTGATTGTGGATTGTTAAAGAACTCTTCTGGTTCGTTCTGCTCCACAATTTGACCCGCATCCATAAAGATCACGCGGTTTGCAACCTGACGGGCAAAGCCCATCTCGTGCGTCACACAAAGCATTGTCATGCCCTCTTCCGCCAGTTCGATCATGGTGTCCAACACCTCTTTGATCATCTCTGGGTCAAGCGCAGATGTCGGTTCATCGAACAACATGATGCGTGGCTTCATGCACAGTGAGCGCGCAATCGCCACACGTTGTTGCTGACCACCAGACAACTGGCCAGGGTATTTATCTGCCTGCTCAGGAATCTTCACCTTTTCAAGGAAGTGCATCGCTGTTTCTTCGGCTTCTTTCTTTGGGATCTTGCGAACCCACATCGGTGCCAAAGTACAGTTTTCAAGGATCGACAGATGCGGAAACAGGTTGAAGTGTTGGAAACACATGCCAACCTCTGACCGGATCGTATCGATGTTTTTCAGATCAGATGACAGGTGAGTGCCATCCACAGTGATCTTACCTTGTTGATGCTCTTCCAACGCGTTGATGCAACGGATCAGCGTTGATTTACCAGAACCAGATGGTCCACAAATCACGATACGCTCACCTTCATAAACCGTTAGGTCGATGTCTTTAAGCACGTGAAATGAACCATACCATTTGTTCATCGCATCGATTTGAATTGCGACTTTGTCAGATACTTCTAACTTTTTTGCTGTAGCCATGAGAATAACTCCTTAGTGGCCTGTCTGAAGCTTGCGCTCCAGATACATTGAGTAACGAGACATTGCGAAACAGAAGACAAAGAAGATTACAGCGATAAAGCCGTAAAGTTCCCAGATAATTCCGTTCCAGTATTGGTCCGCGCGAATATTGGTTGAAAGCCCGATCGGGTCCAAAAGACCGATGATCGAAACAAGCGTGGTGTCTTTGAAAAGACCGATAAATGTCGATACGATATTCGGGATCGAGATTTTCAACGCTTGCGGCATGATAATCAGGCGTGTTGCTTGCCAGAAATCAAGACCAAGGCTGTCTGCACCTTCGTATTGTCCTTTTGGTAAGGCTGCTAAGCCCCCCCGGATCACTTCGGCCATATAGGCAGATGCGAACAAGGTCACCATAATGATAACACGCAAGATGATATCGAAGTTTGTTCCCGGAGGCATAAAGTAGTTCAACAATGTTGATGCAACGAACAACAATGTGATCAACGGAACACCGCGGATGAATTCGATAAAGCCAACACAGATCACTTTCACAATCATCAGATCAGACTGACGACCCAACGCCAATACAATGCCAATTGGTAATGAGAATGCGATACCTGTGATACCGATCAGAATAGACAGCATAAAGCCACCAAATTTTGCAGATTCAACGCTTTCAAGTGAGATCGGAATGATACCTTGCATAATATCAGCAACAGGTCCTGCAAAGAACAAGAACCAAAGAATTGGAACAACAGCACAAGCAATCATGCCCACCAACTCGCTTGAAGCTTTGCTTACAACGTTCAACGCTACATAACCCAATACGAAACCAGCGATCACAGAAAGTGGCAACCAGATAGAGCCGCCCCATAGCAACCAAAAGGCAATGAATGGGTAAAGAGCTGTGAACAGCATCATCTTCTTAGGAATGCTGTTGAACAATACAGGAGCCAAAGCAACCAACATCATAATGAAGGCCAGGTTCGGACGCCAGTAACTGTCAGCTGGATAGAAACCATAGATCAACTGCAAATAGCGTTCACGGATAACTGCCCAACATGCACCTGTTGTGCCTTCACCATGAGCTGCCGCAATACTCGCGCGGCATTCTTTCAGTGAGGTAGCTGTCCATGATGATTGGAAAACCCACGGTAACAAGTGGCTTAGGGTGAAATAAATCGCCCAAAGTGCCACGATAGATAGTATCGCGTTTGGTACAGATGAGAACAAGTTCTCACGCAACCATTTAACGATACCCGTTTGCGATGTAGGTGCTGGGCGTTCTTCCAGCATTTCCGTACGTACATATGAAAAATCTGTCATATCAACGCTCCTGCAACTTAACGCGGTCATTATACCAATTCATAACCGTCGAGATTGTTAGCGAGATTGCCAGATAGATCGCCATAAGGATCATCAGACATTCCATTTCACGGCCCGTTTGGTTCAACGTAATACCGCCCAATGTGCCCGTAATATCCATATAGCCAACCGCAATCGCCAATGACGAGTTTTTGGTCAGGTTCAGATATTGCGAAATCATCGGTGGGATAATCACGCGCAAAGCTTGCGGTAGAACAACCAAGCTTGTGATGCGTCCTTGGCGAAGGCCCAAAGCAGCAGCAGCTTCTGTTTGACCTTTAGAAACGGCCTGAATACCAGAGCGAACTGTTTCCGCGATAAATGCAGCCGTATAAAGAGACAAAGCAAACCACAATGCGATCAACGAGTTCCGCATGTAGAAGCCACCTTTAAAGTTAAAGCCTTTCAATTCTGGATATTCCAAACCAATTGGCTTGCCCAAAATGTAATAGGCTAGAATGGCTGGAACAAAGAAAATCGCAAGTTTGATCCAGAACGTTGGCAGGATTTCACCTGTTTGTTCTTGGCGTTTGCGCGCCCATTTACCAAAGAAGACCATACCGACGATAGATGCCAAGAATACTGCGATTACAGCGCCTGACCCAGCAAACCAAGTTGGTGCTGGAATATAAATACCGCGGTTTGTTAATGCGACACTGTCAAACAATGACATAGATGCGACAGCATCTTCACCACGAAAGTCTCTTGGCTGTGGGAAAACTTCGATGAAAATAGCCATCGTGATCAAAATCCAAAGCAGAACAGGAACATTCCGGAAGCCTTCGATGTAGATTGTCATTAAACGCGAGATCAACCAGTTTTTCGAAAGACGCATAACGCCCACCAAAACACCGATGACTGTCGCTGTGATACACCCAAGAAATGCCACCAACATAGTGTTTAGAACACCTACCAGTGACGCGCGTGCGTGTGTCATTTGTGAATTATATTCGATCAACCGCTGGTTAATATCATAACCTGCTGGTTCCCATAAAAAGCTAAATCCTAGTGGTTTACCAAGATCAGCAAGGTTTTGTGCTGTGTTACTGACCAGCCAGCCAATCGCGATTAAAAAGCCAACGAGGGCGATAATCTGGATTGTCATTGAACGATAACGTGTATCGTACAACAGCATGCTTGGTCGGAAACCGCCCTTAACTGGATCGGTTATTGCAGACATGTGTCTACACTCCCTTTTTTATGCGGGTAATGATTAGTGGCTTGATGTGCGTGCTCACATCAAAACCTTCCCTCCCCGGAGTTTTTTGTAAGTCTTTTTTATATAAGAAAAGGGCGCAGACTATGCTGCGCCCTTAACTCTAACCGATTAACGGAAAGGTGGAGAGTAGATCAAACCACCATCTGTCCACGGAGCGTTCAAACCACGTGCGATACCGATTGGAGAACCTTCACCAATGTTAGTCGCGAAGATTTCACCGTAGTTACCAGCATTCGCAATTGCACGAGATGCCCATGCTTTGTCTAGACCAAGCATCGCGCCCAAGTCACCTTCTGTACCCAACAGACGGTTAACTTCTGGGTTGTTACCAGCAGCGGCTGAAGATTGAGCAACATTTGCAGATGTAATGTTTAGCTCTTCAGCTGTGATCAAAGCGTTCAATGTCCAGCGAACGATGTCGCCCCATTGGTTGTCACCGTGACGTACTAGTGGGCCCAAAGGCTCTTTAGAAATGATTTCTGGTAGTACTGTGTGGTCATCTGGATTTTCAAATGTCGCACGAGTAGCCGCTAGGCCAGATGCGTCAGTTGTGTAAACGTCACATGCACCAGCTAGGTATTGAGCTTGTGTTTCAGCGTTTGTTTCCACTGGAACTGGCTCGTAAGAGATGTTGTTTGAACGGAAGAAGTCCGCCAAGTTCAACTCTGTTGTTGTACCAGTTTGGATACATACAGTAGCACCGTCTAAATCTTTAGCAGATGTAACACCCAATGCTTTTGGAACCATGAAACCTTGGCCGTCATAGTAGTTCACACCAACGAATTCAAACTTAAGGTCTACATCGCGTGAGAATGTCCATGTTGTGTTACGTGCCAACATGTCAACTTCGCCTGAAGCCAAAGCAGTAAAACGTGTTTTACCAGTTGTTGGTACGAACTTAACTTTTGAGCCGTCGCCCAAAACAGCAGCAGCAACAGCGCGACATACATCAACGTCGAAACCGCCCCACTTACCGTTCGCGTCAGCAGCAGCAAAACCAACTAGACCTGTGGAAACACCACATTTTAGTTCGCCAGCAGCTTTGACATCGTCAAGCGTACCCGCAGCAGCTACACCAGCAGCTACAGATGCTGCGGCTAGCGTGCCTAGAAATACAGATTTTTTCATTTTTTTACCTCTTCCTGATGGTCAGCCCCATTAGGGGCTCTCTCCCGGCCATCACAGCCAGTATTATTGATAGAGTAAGGAATCCCTTAATCTAGACCCACATTTGGACAGGAGTTGGCTTGCACGTCAAGGGACGAGTCATGTTTTCGTCGCGTTAATGCCCTGTTTTTATGCAAAAATAAAAAAACAAATGTTATATATAGCAATCTTTAGATCATTTTCAGAACAAAAAAGGAACGTTTAAAGGCATCACAGCGAGCTTTCGTAAGAGACGTCGCTTCTTCATCTTCGCCCCATTGCTCAATTTGCCACTCTTCATCAATGCGTGAAGCCGCCCAAGCCGTCGAAACGTCGATGCGTTTTTGGGCAGTCGCAAGACCAATAACAAACGACCCAGACAAAGTAATCAAATCATAAACTGCAGCCAATTCAAAAGCTGTGTATTTTTGTAAAATCTTCGAACACACATCCAGCACATCAGGTGCCTGCTCGACAGGCATTACACCAGTGCCTGTTTTCAAAGTCACATCATATTCTTTTGCAAACCAATCCAGCAAAGGGTCCCATGTCATTTGTTGGCGCTCAACCAATCCTTCGGGGGAAACGGCACGATAAGATAGCAAATCCGTTGTCGCATATTCAGCCAACATTGGAATGATAGCATCAGACTGGACAGATACCTTATCAATCGCAGCATTTGCAATTTTCGTCAGCGGTAACTTCTCAGGATCAACCTTCTCTTCCAGTGATGCCCACTCTTTAGCTATCTCATGCGCGAACGCTTCAGTCGGTACATATAATTTCGATTTTAATGGCGTACGGACTTCACGTCCATCCAGCAAAATAGAATACCCCTCTGCCACTTTGCCAACGCTGACTTCAGACCAAAATACTTTTTGCGCCCAATCTGCCATTATTCAAACTGCTCTTCAAAGGGATCCGCAGGTGCATCGGCAATATCCCAGGCCAAAAACTCCCATGTACGGTTCATATGGTCTGGCAAATCTGCTGTGAATGTCATGCGGCGACCTGTTGATGGGTGATCAAACGAAATAGAACGCGCATGAAGGTGCAGCTTCTTACTAATGTCACCACCCAACTGTGATCCCCAACCATCACCGTCATTCACCTGTGCGCTGCCACCATATTTACCGTCGCCAATGATCGGATTTCCGATCTCTGCCATATGTGCGCGCAATTGGTGCGTGCGGCCTGTGATTGGCACCAATGCCATCCAAGATACACGGCGCCCAAGTTCATTGATCGTGGCATAATCCGTCGTGGCACGTTTTGCACCCTTCGTAGCATCCACCTCATTCGGATGGATACAATACATCTTTTCACCACCGCCATTTGGCCCATGACCACCAGCTTTGACCAAGCCATACCGAATAGTTCCCAATTTAGGGCGTGTCACACCAGCAACTGCAGCCCAGTAAATCTTACGCGTATCACGGGATTGAAACGCTTTCGCCAGCCATTGTGCCGCTTTACCTGTGCGTGCCAAAAGCAAAATGCCAGACGTATCTCGGTCCAAACGGTGTACCAGTTTGGGCTTATCATCATTGCCGAATTTCAACGCTTCGGCCAAACCATCTACGTGAACATTTGTCTTCGTTCCGCCCTGCACTGCCAAACCAGCCGGTTTGTTCAAAACGATAATATCGTCGTCTTTATATAACACGCAGGATTGGATCATCGCGGCATCTGCGTCAGACACATGATACTCACGCCCGCGTACTTCAGCAGCGCCTTCATCTGGGATCGGTGGTACACGCACACTTTGGCCTTCTTCCACACGGCTGTTCGCTTTCACGCGTTTACCATCCACGCGCAAATCACCCTTACGGCACATCTTTTCGATCCGTATTTGGCTGAGATGCGGAAAACGTTTACGTAACCAACGATCAACACGTTGGCCGTCGCCGTCGGCTTCGACTTCTAACATTTGTACTCGGCTCATGCCCATATACTCCGCGCGCAGATTAAACCCAAAAACAGGGCAAAGATGGATAAACCAACCGACCCAAAAACATAAAACCCAGCGCTTGCGATCTTACCTTTTTCAAATAATGCGAGTGCATCCAACGAGAATGCAGAAAATGTTGTGAAACCACCCAAAACACCAGTCATCACAAGCGGCACAATAACGGGATGATGTACCTTGTGCATAAACACCACTGCAATCATGCCCATGACAAACGAACCGATAATATTCACAATCATCGTGCCCACAGGAAACCCTGCGCCAAACATGCGCGCAGCCCATAGAACCATACTATAACGGCAAACAGCGCCAATAGCGCCGCCAACTGCAACAAGTCCGATTGTGTTTAACATTGGGATCATCCCCTAAATTCGCGGTACCCTTACTGCGCTTTATGACGGGATACGAGAGTAAAGCCGCGTTTATTTTTTGTCCGCGTTCCTTTTAACACGCAATTTTGCAAAATAATCCATGCGTTTTTTGAATTCACGCTCATGACCCCGTTCAACGGGGAAATAATACACACCACGGTTCATACCATCAGGGAAGTAGTTCTGACCAGAAAACCCATCCTCGGCATCATGGTCATAGGCATATCCATCACCGTACCCCTGCTCTTTCATCATCTTAGTTGGCGCATTCAAAATATGATTAGGTGGCTTCTTAGAACCTGTAGATTTAGCCTGCGCGTAAGCCGCTTTATAAGCCACATAAGCTGCATTCGATTTCGGAGCCAAAGCCAAATAGATCAGCGCCTGCGCTAAAGCCAGTTCACCTTCTGGACTGCCAAGTCGTTCAAAGGTTTCCCACGATTGTAAACATACGGCTTGCGCATTCGGATCAGCCAACCCGATGTCTTCTACAGCCATACGTGTAATACGCCGCGCCAAATACCGCGGGTCTTCGCCGCCATCCAACATACGTGTAAACCAATATAATGCAGCATCGGGGTCACTACCCCGCACCGACTTGTGCAGTGCAGAAATCAGATTGTAATGCCCGTCCCCAGATTTATCGTATTGCGCGGCACGCCGTTGTAGGCGTTTCGACAAATCCTCAATATCAACTGGCTTTTTTGAACCCCAACCAAAACATTGTTCGATCAAGTTCAGTAAGCTGCGCCCATCGCCATCTGCCATTTCCAGCAGAGCTTCGCGTGCTTCGGCCTTTAGTGGCAGCTTTTCTCCAACCTCAGCCTCGGCACGTTGCGCCATAAGCTCTAGATCTTTCAACTCCAACCGTTCCAACACCAAAACCTGTGATCGCGATAAAAGCGCAGAGTTCAACTCGAACGATGGGTTTTCTGTCGTGGCACCGACCAAAATAATTGTGCCATCTTCCATAAACGGCAGAAAGCTATCTTGCTGGGATTTGTTAAAGCGGTGAATCTCATCCACAAACAGCAATGTTTGTGTGCCATTCGAACGACGTAGCCTAGCGGCCTCAAAGACCTTTTTCAGATCAGCGACACCTGAAAAAATAGCGCTTATTTGGACGAATGTTTTGTCAGTCTCATTGGCAAGTAATCTTGCCAATGTTGTTTTCCCCACCCCAGGTGGCCCCCAGAATATAATCGACGCCAAACTACTGGATTTCAACATCAACGTCAGCGCACCATCATCCCCAATCAGATGCTGCTGACCAATCACCTCGTTCAATGTCCGAGGTCTGATACGATCTGCAAGCGGAGTGTTCTTTTCCGCGTGTTCAGGCTTTGCGCCAACTGTGTCAAATAAATCCGCCATAGGGCATGTATCTCACAGCAGTCAGAAGCTTGCAATCAGCACAAAAGCTTTTCCTTACAGTGCAACCTCAGGCAGGTTCACGATATAGCTTTGGTGTTCTTTACCATCGATTTCAATAATCGGGCCCAACGGATCAATTTCCAAACCGCTACGTTTCATCCAGCGCCCCAAGCTGACAGAGCCCAAACCCAAAACAATCTCAACACCCAGTGTTTGACGTGTTTCCAACAACGCATACAACAAACGTGACTGTACGGTTTTCCGTGTATGCGAAGGTAGCCCATCAGTAATAAAAAAACGGGAAAATTCAAAAATATGAGGGGCGCATGGTGCTTCTACATACAAAAGGTCGTCTGGGATTGCTTCACTCAACCCAGCTTGCGCATCTTTGATCATATAAGAATACATGCCACATTCTGCCGTTGTTGGTGTTAGCCGGAAACCACCAAGAACATGCCCAGCATCATGAATAGCGACCCAACGGCTATCAGGAGTGTCATATTGGTCAAACTCCATTCCTTCAGTTCCAGGGGTTTCCGCAGGCTTCCCTAAAGAGAAACTTTCATAACGTGCTTTGAGCAAATTCGTAAATAATTCTCCATAAGTATGGATATTGTTAAATGATAAAGTAGTCGCTTGCATAGTAGCCTCATCCTTTAAATAGGCATTAATATTCACTACAAGCTGGGGTAATAATTCTGACGGGCTACTAAGTTACAATAGCTTATAGTCCTTCGCACGTTGCACTGCTTCTGCAGTCGTTTTCGCCAACAGACGAGAGCGCGCAGAAAACAATCTTACCTTGAAAGCACTCACCGATATGCCAAGCTTTGCAGCTGCCATTTCGTATCGATACCCATCAGCAACAAGCTCTAAAGCTTCGCGTTGGGCATCCGTTAATCGCGCAGGTAATTCAGCCTTACGGTGAAGATCCATTACGATTTTCTGTGCTTCTAAGAGTTCATCAATGGTAAATTCACGATCTTCACGTGCGATTCCCACGATAGATCGTGAGGAAATGCGTCCATGAGAGATTGTTGCACCATGTTTAAGCCCATGCTCACGGGCTTGCTTAATAATATCAAAAGGGTCTGGGAGAGGGCATTCATTCCAGCGGCAAACGCCTTGTTTAGCAAATGACCAAGCGACCATAGGGTCACGCAAACCATAGACATTGTTGGTATAATGATCCTGCCATTTCTTCGACCACGTGTGCGAAGAAATAAGTGGGGAAGCGAAACGAATATGCAAACCAATACTATAGCCCAGAGGAGAAATTTCCTCGAGTTTTTTTAATTCACTATCTAAATTACTTTTATCTGCCATACTTCCTTAGAGGGCGAAAATATAGAATAGTCAACAAAAACTAACCTTTAGACAGGTAACTTTTCAAATTTATGACACAAAAAAGCCCCACTTCGCAGCAGGGCTTTCGTATTTCCAATACTAACGTAGGGGAAACTTATTCTTCGGCTGCATCTTCTTCTGCAACGCGAGCTTTATCGGCTTTACCCTTTGCATCTACATCACGATCAACGAATTCGATGATCGCCATAGGTGCCATATCGCCATAACGGAAGCCCGCTTTAAGAACGCGGATGTAACCACCTTGACGCTCTTTGTAGCGTGGGCCCAAAACCTCAAACAGTTTAGCAACATATGCTTCTTGCTTTAGTTTTGATGCGGCTTGGCGACGTGCGTGAAGATCACCACGTTTTGCCAATGTAATTAGTTTTTCAACGATTGGGCGAAGTTCTTTAGCTTTCGGCAATGTTGTTTTGATTTGCTCATGTTCAATAAGCGAGCCAGCCATGTTCGAGAACAACGCTTTACGGTGTTCATGTGTACGATTTAGGCGGCGGTAACCACGTGCGTGACGCATAATATTAATCCTTTATCTTCGTTTTTACTTTGTCTGGCGAGCCTGCGTTGGGTCTCACACTCCTTGGGGCATTATTGCCCAGATATTCCCCACCATTTGTGGGCATTTTTTGGACAGGCTCGTAAGCCTGCCCGAAACTTTATTAGAACTGGTCTTCGTATTTCTTAGCCAACTCTTCGATGTTGTCCGGTGGCCAATCCACAATGTCCATACCTAGGTGCAGACCCATGCCAGTCAGAACCTCTTTGATCTCGTTCAATGACTTGCGGCCAAAGTTTGGCGTACGAAGCATTTCTGCCTCTGTCTTTTGGATCAAATCGCCGATGTAAACGATGTTGTCGTTCTTCAGGCAGTTTGCTGAACGCACAGACAATTCCAATTCGTCCACTTTCTTCAGTAGAAGTGGGTTGAATTCCAACTCGTCTTCTTCTTCTTGGCGGTTCGCAGATTCTGGCTCGTCGAAGTTTACGAAGACTGACAATTGATCTTGAAGGATACGTGCCGCAAACGCGATTGCATCTTCAGGAGAAATTGAACCGTCTGTTTCAACTTTCATAGTCAGTTTATCATAATCAAGAACCTGACCTTCACGTGTTGGTTGCACATCATATGACACGCGCTTAACAGGTGAGAACAAAGCATCGATTGGGATCAAGCCAATAGGCGCATCGTCTGGACGATTTTTGTCGCCAGCAATGTAGCCTTTGCCTGTTTCAACAGTCATTTCCATAAACAAAGATGCGCCATCGTCTAGGTGACAGATCACGTGATCTTTGTTTAGAACTTCAATACCAGCCGTTTCAGTGATATCGCCAGCGGTTACAACACCAGGACCTTTTGCAGAGATAGAAACACGTTTCTGACCTTCGGCTTCCATGGCAATAGCCACGCCTTTAAGGTTCAAAACGATGTCTGTTACGTCTTCACGTACACCAGCAACTGATGAAAACTCATGCAATACATTGTCGATTTGCACAGAAGTGATCGCTGCGCCTTGCAGAGATGACAACAATACACGACGCAATGCGTTACCTAGTGTCAAACCAAAGCCACGCTCCAAAGGTTCTGCAACAGCTGTCGCAGAGCGCAAAGGATCTGCACCTGGTTTAATGTCTAGTTGGTTAGGACGAATAAGTTCCTGCCAATTCTTATGGATCATGTGGGCCTCCATTCTTGTTCACTGTTATGGATCCGAAACAGCAAACGCTCGAGGTTGAAATGACGTTGGGCCAGCCCTAAAACCAGCCCAGAATTATTATACGCGGCGACGCTTTGGTGGGCGACAGCCGTTGTGTGCCATTGGTGTAACGTCACGGATTGCTGTGATGTTGAAACCAATTGCAGCTAGGGCGCGAAGAGCTGATTCACGGCCAGAACCTGGACCTTGAACTTCTACTTCTAAAGTTTTAACGCCGTGCTCTTGTGCTTTTTTACCAGCATCTTCAGCAGCCATCTGAGCTGCGTAAGGTGTTGATTTACGAGAGCCGCGGAAACCCATTGTACCAGCGGATGACCATGAAATTGCGTTGCCTTGGGCATCTGCAATCAAGATCTTTGTGTTGTTGAATGACGAATTCACGTGTGCAACACCAGTTGTGATGTTCTTACGTTCTTTACGCTTCATGCGTGCTTCACGAGCCATTGTTCAAACCCTCCTATTTCTTCTTACCAGCAATGGCCTTTGCAGGGCCTTTGCGTGTGCGAGCGTTTGTGCTTGTACGTTGACCACGAACAGGCAAACCACGACGGTGACGAAGACCACGATAAGAACCCATGTCCATCATACGTTTGATGTTCATAGAAACTTCACGGCGCAGATCGCCTTCAACTTCGAAGTTTGCATCGATGTATTCGCGAATTTTCAAAAGATCCGCGTCTGACAATTCGTTCATACGACGTTCGTCAGCAATTTCTAGATCTTTACAGATTTTAACAGCAGAGGTGTTACCAATGCCGTGGATATAAGTTAGAGCGATTTTTACCCGTTTATGATCGGGAATATTCACGCCAGAAATACGTGCCACGTTTTATAGTCCTTTGGTTGCGGTTCCGTGTTTCCAGAACCTGTTTTCACAACAAAACCCAGCGAAATTGCCGCTGGGCTGATTAATTCCAGACCACTTCCGAGACTTTGCCGAATCGGCAGTTTTCAGAAAAACCCTAAGATTTTTGCCTAGAAGGTCGTCCTTTAGGGGAAATCCCTAAAAACGTCAAGTATTTAAGGGCGTTATCTTCCCTTAAGATACATTTTCCAATGCGCCAGAAATGCTAGCAGCTACGTCTTCGATAGATTGCAAACCATCTACAGACTGAAGTTGGCCTTTGGCATGGTAATAGCCGATTAAAGGTGACGTCTCTTTGTAATAAGCCATAAGGCGTACCTTCAAGCTTTCAGCATTGTCATCTGCACGTACAGGTTGGCCCGCTGCGGCGGCTTCTGCTGCACGGTTTACAATGCGATCAACCAGAACTTCGTCTTTCACTCGCATCTCAATCACTGTATCCAGCGTTTTGCCTTTAGATGCCAAAAGATCAGCAAGTGCATCTGCCTGTGCCAACGTACGCGGAAAGCCATCAAAGATGAACCCACCTTTATTGTCACCGTCCAATTGCTCTTCGATCAAACCAATTACGATTTCATCCGTCACCAACTCGCCACGATCCATAACAGCCGCAACTTTGTTCCCCATCTCAGTGCCAGATGTTTTTGCTGCGCGCAGCATATCCCCTGTAGAAAGTTGAACCATATTACGCTCTTCAACCAAACGCGCTGCTTGAGTGCCTTTGCCTGCTCCCGGAGGGCCTAATAGGATAATATTCATATTACTTACGTGCCTTTCTGCGTGCTTTAGAGCGGTTCTTACCGCGCAATTGTGATTTTTCAATCAAGCTTTCATATTGGTGTGCCAATAGATGCGACTGTACCTGTGTGATTGTATCCATAGTCACAGATACAACGATCAACAGTGAAGTACCACCAAAGTAGAATGGAATAGCCAGTTGGCTGCGCAGAATTTCTGGCAACAGACAAACAGCCGCCAAATATGCAGAACCAAGAACCAAGATACGCGTTGTTACGAAATCTAGGTATTCAGCCGTTTTTGCACCTGGGCGAATACCCGGAACAAAGCCGTTTTGTTTTTGTAGGTTTTCCGCGACTTCATCTGTCTTGAATGAAACATTCGCTGTGTAGAAGTATGAGAAGAACACGATCATCGCCACAAAGAATGCAAGGTATAGCGGCTGACCTGGGCCAAAATACGCTAGTATAGTAGACATTAACGGTGATGTTTGTGTGCCTGAAAACGTGCTGACAGTTGTTGGCAACAATAGCAATGCTGATGCAAAGATCGGTGGGATAACACCAGCAGGGTTGATTTTAATCGGTAGGTGGGAACTCTCACCGCCGTATACTTTCATACCAACCTGACGTTTTGGATATTGGATATGCACTTTACGAAGTGCGCGCTCCATAAATACGATGAATGCGATCACAGCCACAACCATGACCATAACCCCCAAGATAACAGCAGGAGACAATGCACCAGACCGACCTTGGCTAAAGAACTGTGCCAATGCTGCAGGCAATTCAGCCACAATACCCACGAAGATGATCAAAGAGATACCGTTGCCGATACCGCGTGCCGTGATTTGTTCGCCAATCCACATAAGCAACATTGTACCACCAACAAGCGTTACGATGGCAGGTAGTTGGAATGTTAGAAACCCTGGATTTGTTGCCAAATCGCTGACTTCCAATCCTCTAGACAAGCCATAAGCTTGGAAAACAGCCAAAACAACCGTGCCATACCGAGTGTATTGGTTGATTTTCTTACGACCTTGTTCGCCTTCTTTCTTCAGCTGCTCTAGCTGAGGCACCATTGCAGTCATCAACTGAACAATAATAGAGGCAGAAATATATGGCATGATACCAAGGGCAAAGATCGCCATACGGCCAATCGCACCACCTGAGAACATGTTTAAGATACCGCCGATACCTTGTTGTGCTTGATCCACGAATAATGCTAGCGCAACTGGGTCAATGCCCGGAACGGGAATAAACGTACCAATACGGTAAACGATTAACATACCTAGAGCGAATAAAATACGTGATTGAAGCTCTTTAGCTTTGCCAAAGGCAGACCAAGATATGTTGGATGCCATTTGTTCTGCAGCTGATGCCATTTTCTAACCTTCTTTCAGATGAAACGCCGCGATATCCATTTTCAGGACACGCGGCGCCAAAAAACTTGTATATATGTAAGCAGCGATTGCGCTGCCTACAAGTATTATTCCGCCGCAGGGGCTGCTTCTTTAGCAGAAGTCACAGTCAATTTACCGCCAGCTTTCTCAACAGCAGCAATTGCAGACTTAGAAGCACCAGTAACCGTCAGATCAATTTTCGCGCTCAACTCACCTTTTGCAAGGATACGAACACCGTCTTTAACGCGACGCACAAGGCCAGATTCAACCAAAACTTCTTCTGTGATTGGTTTTTTCACGTCAATTTTCTTTGCGTCGATAAATTTTTGCAACAAACCTAGGTTCACAACAGAATATGTTTTTGCATTGATGTTGTTAAAGCCACGCTTTGGTAGACGCATGTACAATGGCATTTGACCGCCTTCGTAACCGTTAATAGATACACCTGAACGTGATTTTTGACCTTTGATACCACGGCCACCCATTTTACCTGTTCCAGAACCTGGACCACGGCCAATGCGCTTACGGCTTTTCGTTGCACCTTTATTATCGCTTAATTGATTCAATTTCATGTCGCTATCTCCTATCGCCGGAACTACCCCCGACTAGCGACAAAGGGGCAAACACGGCATTATGTTTGATTCTGAACCTTATGATCCAGATGCGGTCATATACGCGGGCTTTGTCAGGTTTTCAAGGGGAGATATCCCACCTTGTTTTATAAACCACAGCCTACAACAACCTAACAGACATTCCGCCATCTGCGGCAATAGCGCTACCTGTTACAAAGCTTGCACGATCTGACAGTAGAAACATTGCCAATTGTGCAATTTCTTTTGGGTCTGCCATACGTTTCATTGGGTGCAAGTTAGAGATGAAACTATGCACTTCAGGATCATCACCAGCCATCGCGGTTACAGTACCCCCAGGCATAAGCGAAGTTACACGAACACCATCCGCGGCATATTCCGACGCAATAGACTGCACAAAACCGTTCAATCCCGCTTTTGAAGCTGCGTACGCTGCCATTCCAGGCATTCCACCATTTGTAACGCCGACAAAAGAAGACGTGAACACAATTGAACCGCCGCCTTGGGCTTTCAATGCTGGAACCTGTGTCCTTGCTAATAAAAATGCGCTGGTCAAATTGGTCGCCATCACATCATTCCAATTATCCAATGACATGGTCGATATATCCACCGTATCCCCCATAAGCCCCGCATTGTTGAATGCACCATTCAAACCACCAAAGGATCCGACAGCTAATTCTACCAATGCTTGAGCATAATCAAGATCTTTCACATCACCTGCTAAGGTTTTAACGCTATCTTTGCCAATCAATGTTGCAACACGTTCTAATTCAGCTTCACGACGTGCCCCTATAATAAGATTAGCGCCTTCTTGCGCAAACAATAGTGCAGCAGCCTCGCCAATGCCGCTACTTGCACCTGTAATAATAATCGTTTTGTTTTTCAGTTCCATCTTGAGCTCCATTTTTCAAAACATAAGCTCCAAGTACAAAAGGTAATAAATATTGCGATCCGTTTCTTGCGATCACAACAAAAGACCAATGCAATGCGCAAGAAATGGGTCACACGCACATCAAAAAAATCCGCTAAAAGCAAGACTACAGTTTTTTAAATTCGCGCGCTGGCAATCGAAAACCCAAAACTAGAATTCTGCGCTTTTACATGTGGGAATTAAGAGTAGGCTCCAAAATAACGGCTAAGGGGATTATTACTATGCAACCACGTTGGCTTTCTTTTGCACCTTTCATTTTTCTGGCTCTTTGGTCTGGTGGCTACGCCGTTGCAAAAGTTGGCCTTCAATATGCAGAACCCATGACAATGCTATCCATTCGTTATGCCTGTGTGGTTGCGATCATGTTGGTCATATTCGCCATCATCAGACCGCCCCTACCCAAAACCCTTTCTGAATGGGTGCACCTGTCCATCGTGGGCATCCTAATCCAAACGATATATTTTGCATTTTGTTGGCTCGCATTCCGTGACGGTGTCGCCGCTGGTACAGTAGCCTTGATCATGTCCTTACAACCCATATTGGTCGCCCTTATAGCGCCCACATGGACCAAAGAGCACGTAGGGTGGTTGCGTTGGGTGGGCTTGGCCTTGGGGTTGGTGGGCACAGCATTTGTGATCATTGCAAAATCTGGCGTGGCCCCTCCCAGTATGCTTGGGCTATTCTTTTGCGCTATCGGATTACTGGGCATTACCATCGGTACACTATGGGAAAAACGGTTTGGGAAATCTCATCACCCCGTAACAGCGAACTTAGTGGGGTATGCTGCGGGCCTATTGGGCGTTCTCCCTTTCATGCTGACATTGGAAACCATGCAAATCGATTGGACATGGCAATTTGGCGCGGCCCTGTTCTATCTAGTTGTAGGAAACTCGGTCATCGCAGTAGGCCTCCTCCTTGCCATGATCCGCGTAGGTGACGTTAGCTCTGTTTCATCCCTGTTCTTTATGATCCCACCCTTTGCGGCCTTCCTTGCATGGCTTTTACTGGGAGAGACCATGCCAATGATCACATGGGTCGGTATCGCGATTGCCGCCGTTGGTGTTTACATCGCCACGCGCAAACAGGCATAAACCTATTACCACTACCCCAAAAATTGACATCACAGAGGCAGAAACCTGCACCAGGTCAAACGCTGAATTTGCACTTGATAAACAAGTAAACCACCTAGATATCTACACCTTAAAGCGATGTCAGTTTAAGGGGTCGGTGCTAAGCGTATCACTCAAAGATAAGACAGCACTACAAAAAGCATTGGTGTTCGTGCGCGACTAATCAGGCTCGTGATCAAACGCGATGCTGACACGGTTCCATGCATTCATTGTGGAAATCAAGAATGTCAGATCAACCAAGTCCCGCTCGTTGAAATGACTGTGCACGGTTGCATATTGCGCGTCTGATGTCCCCTTAGGTGTCACGTTCGTCAAAACCTCAGCCCATTCCAATGCCGCCTTTTCTGTTTCTGAAAAAACAGCGCTGTCCCGCCAATCCACCAACACATCCAACCGCGCCTGTGTTTCGCCATCCCGCAGAGCTTCTTTGGCGTGAATATCGATGCAATACTTGCACCCATTAATCTGACTGATCCGCAACAATACGATATGCCGTAGTTGTACATCAAGCGTGGAGTCTTCGAGGTATTTTTTGATGTCCATAATATAGCGCAGGACATCAGGGGCGGTGTTCCAATATTCTAGGCGGATGGGCATGAGATGAGTACCTTTGTTGTTTGTAAATACTTTTGCTTGAGGTTCTATTGGATGCAAGAAATTTTCAAACAATCAAATGAATAAAAACGCCCCACACATATGGGACGTTCTTCTTTTCTCCGCACCCTATTTAGAAATAGACGCAATGCAGGCAACAACCCCGCCTCTTGCATCATTTACAGTGGATGTCAGCTTAAAGCCTTGATCCGTATAATCTTTGCGTACAGCTTTATTATCGTACATTGTTCTGAAAAGCTTCGACATATCATCTGAGCTGTCTTTCAAAACACAAATATTGGTACCGTTATCCTGAAAATATGGCACTGCAAACATTTGTGCAAAACGCAATGAATTATCAAGAGATGTAAAGCGCATCACACCTTCTGCACCTCTTAAGCCGAAGTTTCTATCTGCAAAGAATACACCAGCAAATACAAAACTTTCAGGATCACTATCACCAAAATCAACCATAGCTTGGATTTGTACTTTTGGTGCTGATAAATCACCAAACTTATTATCTTCCATGAAATCGACCATGTGACCATGCTGCATGAATAAATCACCTTTGTTGTCATTATTCCAATTCTTAACTTTAAAATCATGGTCTGTCTTATTTATGATGAACCCTAAAATCTTTTTCGGGTTTTCAAGAAACAGATAAAGTAACAACACTACAAGAACGACAACGATAGCCGCAACCGCAGTTTTCATACCAATTCCAGTAATACCTTTTTTAAGAGCCGCCAAAAACTTAATACCTGGCCCCATAGCCTTATAAGTTCCAACAGCCATGGGTACTCCCACAGAAAGCAAAGCTCCGCCCACGATTTCCAATGCCAATTGACCAGGCGTTGCAGCTTTCTCCATATTTTCAAATCGCTTCGTCAAGTTGTAAACATATGTTTTTAGCGTTGAGCCTGTATATGTGCGCAACACATCCGCATTCGCTGTAGAAAAGCTCAGGTTTGGCTCAATGTCGATTTCAGCTTTCAACATCTCATCAAGTGTAATGATTTCTGCTGTGTCTTGCTCTGTTTCATCCATGAAAAACTCATTTCCAGCCTGATACTCACGTTCGAATTTCGAACAAAGCAAAGCTTCAACCATGGCTCGCCGCTTTTCATCAAAGCTCATCTTGGGACATGACATTATGGAAATTAAATCAACTCCGTTGCGTTCTTGAAGTGGCGCACATATTCTTAAAGCTACCTCACGGGAGCTTAGGCCATCAAAATCATTTGGTAGGTTCGATAAATCTAACATATCTTTGCTCTTTCTTTTAAAATGAATAAAAACCGTCGACAGCACTTTAGCCAACGATAAGATCAAGCTTCGAGACATGATTATTCTTAGTCCCCGAAGCATACATCATGTGACTTAGGGAAAGGCGAAATATACCTACAAAAATTATGGAAAGAGTAACTCGTAAAGAAAGCCGTTAACTCTAATTCACAAGTTTTTAAGGTATATTAATTATGGTTAATAATTCGTTAACGAAGTTTTTTGAATACACTTATTTACACCAGGGCGCACAGTTTAAGATACGCCTAACCTATTTTTAAAATGCAGTTTACTCAAAACAAAAAACGACCCGTATCTCTACGAGGCGTTTTTCAATTCTTAACTCAAAGTGTCAGGCCAGTTAGCCTTTTTCTTCGATGATCTCTACCATGTGAGAAACTTTAGCAACCATGCCGCGTACGGCTGGTGTGTCTTCAAGCTCACGTGTTTTGTGCATTTTGTTCAAACCCAAACCGATCAAAGTTTGACGTTGCTTTTGAGGGCGACGAATTGGTGAACCTGTTTGCTTAACTACGATAGTTTTAGCCATGTCTTAAGCCTCCTCTTTCGCAGCAGGAGCCGCGTCAGTTTTTGGCAAAATGTCAGAAACTTTCTTACCACGACGTTGTGCAACGTTACGAGGTGAAGCTTCTTTTGACAGACCGTCGATTGTTGCACGGATCATGTTGTATGGGTTTTGTGTACCGATTGATTTTGCAACAACGTCTTGAACGCCAAGCATTTCAAACACAGCACGCATTGGACCACCCGCGATGATACCAGTACCCTGAGGGGCTGTACGCATTACAACTTTACCAGCACCGTGACGACCATTTACGTCGTGGTGCAATGTGCGGCCTTCACGTAGAGGCACACGGATCATTTGGCGTTTCGCTTGTTCAGTCGCTTTACGGATCGCTTCAGGTACTTCTTTTGCTTTACCTTTACCGAAACCAACGCGACCTTTTTGGTCACCAACAACAACAAGTGCAGCAAAACCAAAGCGCTTACCGCCTTTTACTGTTTTTGAAACACGGTTAATCGCAACTAAGCGATCTTGGAATTCCGGAGCTTCATCGCGATCGCGACCCCGGCGATTGTCATCTCTAGCCATAATGGCCTCCTAAGATATCAGGCTTGCGCCTATTAAACTCAATCCAAGTGAAGCAGTATGCTCCCCGGATCATCGAGGTGGACCGAAGCCCACCTACAATTTTAGAATTTCAGACCGCCTTCGCGGGCTGCGTCAGCAAGTGCCTTCACTTTGCCGTGGAACAAAAAGCCACCACGGTCGAAATAACACTCAGCAACACCAGCTTTTTTCGCACGCTCAGCCAAAGCTGCGCCTACTTTTGCAGATGCTTCAACGTTGTTCTTGCCTACAACACCCAGTGCTTTCTCCATTGAAGAAGCCGCTGCGATTGTTACGCCAGCCACATCATCGATCAATTGAACCGAGATGTTTTTAGACGAACGGTGTACGCTCAAACGAGGACGGCCAGCGGCCATCTTCTTAATTTTGTTCCGGTTGCGCATGCGACGCTTAAGGAACAGAGTTCTCTTACTATTAGCCATATTATGCGCTCCTTATTTTTTCTTACCTTCCTTGCGGAAGATATATTCGTCTTTGTATTTGATCCCTTTGCCTTTGTAAGGCTCAGGCTTACGCCACTCGCGAATTTTCGCAGCGACTTCACCAACTTGTTGTTGGTCAATACCTTCGACGATGATTTCAGTTGGTTTTGGTGCCGTAACAGTTACGCCTTCAGGGAAGTCGATGTTAACGTCGTGTGATAGGCCAAGAGTAAGGTTCAGTGTTTTACCTTCCATCTTAGCACGGTAACCAACACCGTTAATTTCTAGTTCCTTTTTGAAGCCTTCCGTTACACCCGTTACGCAATTTGCGATAAGTGTGCGGGACATGCCCCATTGCTGACGAGCACGCTTAGATAAGCCGCGAGGCTTAACGTTTACGACATTGTCAGCAACTTCGATTGTTACATCATCAGTGGCCTTAAACGTGCGAACACCCTTAGGACCTTTCACTTCGATCGTTTGACCTGACACAGAGGCAGTAACGCCTGCTGGTAGATCAACTTGTTTTTTACCAATACGAGACATCAGATACTCCTTAGAAGATTGTGCAAAGCACTTCGCCGCCAACATTGGCAGAACGTGCTTGTGCATCTGACATCACGCCACGTGGCGTAGATACGATTGCAACACCAAGACCTTGACGCACAGAAGGAATTTCTTGTGCAGCAGAGTAAACGCGACGGCCAGGTTTGGACACACGCTTAAGCTCTTTGATCACAGGCGCGCCGTCGAAGTATTTCAAAGAAATCTCCAACTCAGGAAAGCCTGCTTTTGATGTCGAGTTTTCATAACCGCGGATATAGCCTTCGTTCGCAAGAACGTCGAGCACCCAACCACGCAGTTTTGACGCTGGTGTTGATACTGTAGATTTGCCACGCATTTGAGCGTTGCGAATACGTGTCAACATATCACCGATAGGATCGTTCATAAATTCTCTCCCTTACCAGCTTGACTTAACCATGCCAGGAATCATACCGTCTGACGCCAATTGACGAAGAGCGATACGTGACACTTTTAGTTTACGATAGTACGCCTTAGGACGACCAGTTACCTGACAACGATTGTGCAGACGAGTTGGTGCCGAATTGCGCGGTAGTTTAGCCAATTTCAAACGTGCTTTGAAACGCTCTTCCATTGGTAGATCTTGGTTATTCGCGATCTCTTTAAGTGCAGCACGTTTAGCAGCATATTTCTCTACTAATTTTGCGCGCTTTACTTCGCGTTGAACCATTGCAGCTTTTGCCATGTTCTTTCCTTCCGCGATCAGCTGGTAAAAGGCATATTGAATTGCTTCAATAGGCTTTTAGATTCTGCATCTGTTTTAGCAGTCGTACAGATAACAATGTCCATACCCCACATCTCGTCTACTTTATCATAGTCGATTTCTGGGAATACGATGTGCTCTTTAAGACCCATGGCATAGTTGCCACGGCCATCAAAGCTTTTGTCTGATATACCGCGGAAGTCGCGGATACGAGGCATAGCTACAGTGATCAAGCGATCCAAGAATTCATACATCTTTTCGCCACGTAGTGTAACTTTACAGCCCAAAGGCATGTCTTCACGTACGCGGAAACCAGCGATTGATTTCTTAGCTTTAGTGATCACCGGTTGTTGACCAGCGATAGACGCCATGTCAGCAACTGCTGAGCGGATTTTCTTAGAGTCGTTTACAGTCTCACCGACACCCATGTTCAAGACGATTTTGTCTAGTTTTGGGATCATCATGTCGTTCTTGTAACCGAACTCTTCTTTCAAAGCAGGACGAGCAGTGCCGTCATAATGTGCTTTTAGACGTGGAGTATAATCAGCCATCGATCAACGCTCCTGATTTTTTAGCGAAACGTACTTTTTTGTCGCCTTCCATTTTGAAACCAACGCGTGTTGCGCCGCCTTCTTTTGGATCGACCAAAGCCAAGTTAGACAATTGGATCGGCATATCTGTTGGGATACGGCCACCTTGACCAGCTTGTGATTGTTTCGTGTGACGGATTGCAGAGTTAACACCTGCAACGATTGCTTTACCAGTTGTAGGATTGATAGAAGAGATTTCACCCTCTTTACCTTTGTCCTTACCAGTCAAAACGATGACCTTGTCACCTTTTTTCAACTTAGCAGCCATATTACAGAACCTCCGGTGCAAGCGAAATGATCTTCATGAAGTTCTTCGCGCGTAGTTCGCGAACAACTGGGCCAAAGATACGTGTACCCATAGGCTCATTCGCATTGTTTAGGATGACTGCAGCATTGCCGTCAAAGCGGATTGCTGTGCCGTCTTCACGACGGACTTCTTTGGCAGTGCGAACCACCACAGCTTTGCGAACGTCACCTTTTTTCACGCGACCGCGTGGAATGGCTTCTTTCACAGAAACTACGATAATGTCGCCAACGGAAGCGTACTTCCGTTTAGAACCGCCCAGAACCTTGATGCACTGAACACGGCGAGCGCCGCTGTTGTCAGCTACATCCAGATTAGTTTGCATCTGGATCATGTGGTTTCCTCCGACCTGTAGGGACCGATGCTTTGTGGCCCTACGGTTTCGTTAAACTGGTTGCTTAGGCGTCAGCCAAAACAGTCCAGCGTTTCGTTTTCGAAATCGGCTTACACTCTTCGATACGAACAGTATCCCCGATTTTGAATTGGTTATTCGCATCGTGTGCACGATATGTCTTAGACTTACGAATAGTTTTCTTAAGAACCGGGTGCTGGAAGCTACGCTGAACTGAAACAGATACTGTTTGCTCGTTCTTGTCGCCTGTTACTGTGCCGGTTAGAATACGCTTTGGCATGTCAGTCCCCTTATTCAGCTGCCGCTTCGGCAGCTTTCTGGTTCAAAATTGTCTTGATGCGCGCAGCAGAACGGCGTGCAGTCTTAATCTGAGCTGTGTTTTCCAACTGGTTTGTTGCAGCTTGGAAACGTAGGTTAAACGCTTCTTTTTTAGCCGCAGCCAACGCGTCGCGCAGCTCGTCAGGTGTTTTGTCTTTTAGTTCGTTGGCATTCATCGCCATTTTCCTTTCAACATCACTGGTAGGCCCCGCTAACAGAACGTTTAGACACGCCCATGGGTCACCCTGATTCCAGTGGAGTACATGATGAACGGCTCCTTTACGCCTGAAACGGCTATATGGCAAGGGGAAAACAGGGATATTTATAAAGGGCTAAATGCTTTGTGCTGTTTGGGCACAATATGATGTATTCAATGGTTCTTCACCAACAAATTAATACGGCGCCTCTATCGCCTCAAAATTTTCTTTATTGAAGTCATGTATTAATTTGGGTTCTGCCAATTTAGCCTGGCTGTTTATCTTTTGTCGCCAGAGCTTACCTTCTGACGCATAAATAATGTTTTTACCATCTTGTTCAGCCCACTCCCAATCTAGACATGGTACCTCTTCATTACTTTGTGAAACCAAAACATGCTCATCCCGGTAAGTTCCTCGACCAATAGGTTGGTTAATATCTGCTATAGCACTTTTCCTGATCTTCCAATGTGCCCATAAATCCTTTTCAAAAAATGTCACATGCGGGGTTCGCCAATCGGCTGGATCACCTTCACGGCCAATTTCTAACCAACCATCACGTTGTAGGCGGCGATAGTAAATGTCTGGGCATTCCGAACGGGTATTCCCATCACTTTGTTGATCATGTTTTTCTGAAATCTCCCAATGATCCCTCACTTTATTTATTTCTGTACAACCCCTATTTAACCAGTACGTCTTATTGTCGTTAAATAATCCACCACCATTCCAACAATCACCCCAAGGGATAAATGTCAGTGCCTTTAAATATGGTGCGCGAGAAATTGCAGTCCAAGAGCCCAAACTAACAGGATCATCCCAACGGCCATTCATTGCGAAATAGATCATATACTTACCGTCTGGAGACAAATCGCAACGAAACTCATAAATGCGCCCCTTCAACCATTGACCAGTCGTGATTTTATCAGTTTTTCGGTCCCAACCAAATAAACCTACTTTTTTTGATGGCCCTCGCCTAATAACAACAGCTTTCGAACTTTCTCTGGCTAGAAGAACATGCAGTCGTGCTGGGAAACCATTACTCATAATTTTCTCAATTTATTTAAATTAATACCAGAATATAAAATCACACAAAACGATTTAGCAAGCATAGGTTGCCTAATCTTGAGTCACAGTTTGCTTGTTAGCTTATGTTTTCAACTGGCCCGCTTGCGGGCCGCGCCCGATCCTCCCCCACGGGAGGGCGCACTGCGCCCACCCTAGTCTCGGGCGCTGTGTTGCAATTTATCTAAATGGGTTTGGCAGGCGTGATCCACTATCCCTATCAATTTACTCACTTGCCTATCCAACCATTCCAACTCTTCTTTTGTAATCTCGTAGTGCTTGGAATAGCGAGCCTCTACATAAGCTCGTTTTAGGAGGCTGAAATAGCGGTCATAAGGTTTTTGGTTTCTTGGCCATACATTTCGCAAGGTTTGGTTTATCTCTTCACAACGTGCACGAAGTTTCCCAATATCATGTGATTTTGGGCTATATAAAGTATGAGTGAGCAGAAAGGCTGCGTATGCACTTTCAGTTGCTTGGTGTAATTCGAAAGCTGCATTGTTATGTATATTTTCGTTTATGTAGAAGTCCGCACCCTTAAGAAAATTACGAGCATTATTCATCCATAATTCATAATAATCATTCGCCATATCATAAGCACGTTGTGCATCAGGCGCTGTCGGGTCTGCCAGACGATATTTTGGCGAACCGTTCTTAGCATCTTGATACTCATAGAGCATCACACCATCATTATAGAGATCAAAAAAGAAATACTGTCCGTCTTTCAGTGCCGAATTCACCTCATCCAACGTATGGTAAATCACCTGAACGGGCGTTTTGATCTCTTGCAATATCTGCTCGGTCGGCATCCAGTAATCCACCACATCCGTAAAGTCGGGATGATCGACGATCACCAGAATATCAAAGTCCGAATAATACCCGCCCTTATGATCCTCGACCCAGCCACCACGGGCATAGGACCCATAAAGGATCACTTTCAGGATTTTGCCGTTCCGCTTATGCGGCTGCGTGGCGTTTTCCAGCTTCGCCGCCAACCCTGCGCGCAACACATCCACAACCTGCGCCAACTCGCGCTGTTTTCGCGGCGGTAAATGGTCAAGGCTGGTTTGCATGGGCGTCCTGTTTTTAGATCAGACTATCCACGATAGGTGGGCCGAAGTCTAGGTTGTTTCGCAGGTAAACCAAGAACCCCGCCATTGACAGCTTTAATGTATACAATACAAATAATGCAGGGGAGAGATGAATGATACGAAAACTACTATTATCCGCATGTATCGCATGCCTTGGCGCTGTTCCAGGGATTGCCGACACTAAAAACGATCAAAAGATTTCGCTGCAATTACGGTTCAGCAAATCTGACAGCAACACAACCAACCGAGATCGCGAACGTATTTCGACAATTCTGCGCTATACGAAAAAGTTCGCGCCCAAGGCCAGCGGGTTCTTTTATCTGTATAATGCGAATTTGGATGCAACCAATGCCTTTGGCACCTCAGACGCGGACATCAACGGTATCGGTGCAGGCATGACATTTAATGTCAGTAAACTGACCATCGCCACACTTGCATTTTCCTATAACGACAATGCCGAAGTGTTTAATGGCGGCGGCGCGCCTGCCACCAGTGACGGCGATGCGGTCACAATCGTGGCTGGGCTGCAAAGGTTATTTGGTATTGGGCGAAAATCCACATTGGTGGGCAGTATCAATCATGCGGTCAGTGTGCTGGATCAGGATTTCACGGGCACCCCGTTTGAAGATACGCGGCACATCACGACGTTGGGATTACAATACACACAGAAAATCGCAGAAAAAACATCCCTTTCCGTTGGTGCAAAATCCCTGTTTTCCAACGAAAACATAACCGCCCATTTGGTGGACCAAGCCAATTATGTTAGCGTCGGTCTGTCCCAACGTTTTGGCGCCGTAACAACAGTCAGTCTGACAGGCAGTTCAGGCATTGGCGCCATCTCTGGCGACAGTTCCATTGGCCTAAAAGTCAGCCGTAGTTTTTAAGGAGTATCCCATGAAAATCCTATCATATATTATCGCAGCAACAATTGCGGCATTCCCAATACAAGCCACGGCACAACACTTTGAAATCGAAATCGTTGATGGCAATTTTTTTCTAGCCGTCTGGGATGGCGCCATTGACCTGTCTACAGACGATGGAACAGGATCAGACACCGACAGCTTTGGCGAAAGTGAAGATTTTTCCTTTGGGGTCGTCAGAGAAGACGGTGAAACGACACAGCTTTTACTCCCGCCACCATCAGATCCGATCATAGACCCCGTGGACAACAGTATAGACAACACACTGGATTCCTCTGCGGGCATATTAGACTAGATGCAAAAAGGTGGGCAATACCCACCTGATTTTGTTCAGAGGCCTTGCTTTGCCTTCTTGGCACGACGTTCTGCGAAAACAACCTCAACAGGCAACCATTCATAGCGTTTATCTTCTAGTGGTGGCGCCCAAAACAGCAGCCCACCTTTACGCCATGGATCAAGTACCAATGTTTCGTACAAACTGCTTCCTTTGCGACCAACCAGAACGGTGCTGTGTTCAATCCGCAAAGGTTTGCGGGAATTGGCAATAGAACGGTGCAAATCCAACGTTTTGAAATTCTCTTTTGCCAGACGCGCCTCCAGATCATCGGCCCAATGCCAACACAGGCCACGTGTGCGGTAACCCAAATTCACCTTGGTATTATGTGTCAGCGGGGTATCCGTGATCCCATACTCAACCGCCAACTGGCGCGGGTATTCATAGGCAATACGGGCAGCGCGCGCAGCCTCTTCAGGATCAATATTAGGACCCAATGCAAGGATGCCACTTGTAAGCTCTGTCACCTCTTGTTGTGTGACAGGCGGCAATTCAGTTGGGTTAGATGTAGATACACACCCACTTAAAAACACCACTGCAATCAGCGGCACAATAATCTGTTTGAAAATTCCCATTATCCCCAACCGTAATTAAAACTGACGCTTATGCGTTCTTCATCTGACATATTCATGGGCACCTCATGTCGCAACCAACTTTCCCAAAGCAAGACATCCCCTGCCTCTGGTTCCACATATATAAAGCTTTGCATCTCTTTTCGCGCATCACTTTTGCGTGTAGGTGCGGCCATCATCATTTGCGACCGCGGGTCTTCAAATTTAATCGCACTGGCATCTTTTGGGCGAGAGACATAGGTGGTGCCACTGATCACTGAATGTGGGTGAATGTGAGATGTGTGAATACCACCTGTCGGCAGGATGTTGATCCAAAGGCTATCGAGCTTCAACTCCTTACCATCCAGATCAAATTGCAAATCCTCAGCAAAAGCCATGACGTGTTTATCAAGAGCTGCTGCTACATCCTGAAAGATCGGGAACCGCCATTCCAGATCGTCGAGGGAAGCATAGCTGGTGTACCCAGGGAAGTCATTTTCCTCGCACCACAGCTGTCCAGCCTCATCATCTTCGGCGATAGAGAGGCAAGTATTCTCAAACTCAGAGGCATCAATTTTGCTGCCGACTTCATTCAAAGCAGCGCGGTACAAGCGGGTTACGAAAAGTGAATCAATTTGTGACATACAGGATAGATAGCGCAAACAAACTGCAAGCGCGAGCCTGATAAAGTTGTAGAGTGCGTGGTTTTCCACGCACTCCTTTTTTCATTCAATGCCACGTTCTATTAAGAAGGTCCGCACTTTTTCAGCAATAAATTCACCTTCTTCCTCCAGTGGGAAATGGCCCGTGTCCAAGATATTGTAATCAATGTCTTTGACGTCACGTTTATAGCCTTCGGCACCAGACACTGGGAAAAACGCATCGTTCTTACCCCACACAACCAAAACAGGCGGTTGGTTTTCTTTTAGGTACGCCTGCCACTCAGGGTAAAGCTTCACATTGTTACGATAATCATAGAACAGATCCAACTGCACATCATGCATGCCTTCGCGGGTCAGGTTGTAATAATCCAACAACCAGTTGTCTGGCAAAATCGCCTCTGGGTTACGCGTGCCATGCGTGTATTGCCACTGCATTCCACCAAGGCTGTAAATATTTTCGGCAATCGTTTTGCGCAACTCAGGCGTTGGGTTTTCCCACAGCGATAGGATCGGCGCCCAAACCTCTTTGTTGATACCCTCTTCATACGCGTTGCCGTTTTTGATCAGCAAGGTTTCAACACGTTCTGGATGTTCAGTGGCAATACGGAAACCGACAGGGGCGCCGTAATCGTGCATCATCAACGAGTATTTTGAAATGCCGCGTTGTTCCAAGAATGTGTCAATCGTATCGGCAAAATTATCAAAGGAATATGTATATTGGTCAGGGGATGGGAAATCACTCGACCCAAAACCTGGGTAGTCTGGCGCGATAACATGATAGGCGTCACTCAGATCATCAATCAAATCGCGGTATTGGTGCGAAGAACTTGGAAACCCATGCAACAAAACCAAAGACGGTTTCGATGGATCTCCCGCTTCGCGGTAAAAGATTTTTGTCCCCTTCACACTTTCATAACCGTAACTCACCTCGGCTGTTGCAAAACCCGCTGTTGATGCCAGCAAAACGGCACCTGCGACGGCTGATTTAAATATGTTCAACATTATGTTCTCCAAATTGCGGGCAAAGCTGCCTCACTTACTTTTGTAACCTTCTTGATTACACCATATAGGTTACATTGCTATTTCAACTTGATTAACCAGTCAACAGCACTTAGATAGGTTACATGTCACAAACACGTGTCCCCTTTCAGTTTATCGGCAACGATACAGCGCTTGATTTTGTCAACACGCTGGTCGCCTATAAGGATGCACCATTGGACTTAATTCCAGATGCGGCAAAGTTCGATGGTTGGTTGAAAGCGGCAGGGATCACCCCAAAGCGCACGTTCTCAATGGATGAAATGCAAGCGATTTATGGATTGCGAACAGCGATGAAGGCTGTGTTTGATGCACGTATGTCTGACAAAACACCATCAGCGCAAGATATTGCTACAATTGACGCCTATGTGGCGTCCTATACGCCCAATCTGCAACTGACTTATGTAAACAAAACCTTTACCCTGCGCCCACGGGATGAAGAACTGGAACCGCATGCGATTTTAGGAAAACTGGCGCAGATGGCCGCAGAGCTATTGGCATCCGTTGCAGATGGTACCTTAAAGAATTGCTCTAACCCAGAATGCGTGTTGGTCTACAAAGATACCTCCCGCGGCTCAAAACGCCGCTGGTGCAGCATGAAAACCTGCGGCAACCGCGCAAAGGTCGCAGCATTTCGGGATGGTTTAAGTTAATTCTCCAAATCTGACGTTTCTTGGGACCGCCTCATCATAGCATTTTGCAGCAGTTGATGCTCCCGACACCCCGAAACAGCAGGCAACATTGCCAAGGTAACCTCTTTTGTTGAACCATCTGGCATTCTGAAAGCCATTTGTTCCAAATGCAGCTCTGGATGTCTGGCAAGAGGTTGGCGCAACAACGCATCAATGCCACCATCCAACAGCATGGTTGGATCGCTCGCCTCAGTTATAACCGCAATAGGGCCATTTGTTTTTTCATCGCGCAGTTTTGATATCGCTGTGCGAAACTCTGGCCCCAAAGACGTAGCAATACCCAACCTGAATGTGCGACTTTTCAAAATACTTGAAGCCTCATCTGTTGCGCGCGAAATGAGGCGAAACGCATCACTGATCGGGCTAAGATAGGCCTCGCCTTGTTCCGTTAAAACCAACCCACGTGGTAATCTTTGGAACAGTTGCACACCCATTGTTGCTTCAAGAGCTTTGACCTGCTGACTGATTGCACCAGCAGTGACACATAATTCACTCGCTGCGCGCTTAAAGCTCAAATGCCGCGCCGATGCTTCAAATGCACGCAACCCGTTCAAAGATGGCAGTCGATATGTCATAAAATAGAACCTGTTTATGGAATAGATTTTCTAAGGCACCTGCATAGAAAGCCTGATTTGTTAAGATTTATATACAAGTGATACTTTCAAACCATACCAAAATGAAAGGAATTGATATGGGACGAAATATTGTGGCCCCAAAAGACATAAAAGACCTTTACAATGCTTGGGGGTTTGCTCCAGCTATTCAATCAGATGATCTGTTGTTCATTGGTGGGCAGGTAGGCATCTATTCAGATGGCACCACGCCAAAAGATCCAGCGCAACAAATAGAACAAGCTTTTGTGAATATGGGTGCTGTGCTGCATGCCGCAGGTGCAACCTATGATGATGTCGTTGATTTATCCGCATTTTATACCAACTACCCCGAACATGGCGGTTTAGCGCGCCCCATAAGGGAAAAGTTTTTTGGTGTGGAAACACCGCCAAACTGGACAGCCATTGGAGTTGCCGCTCTGGCAGAGCCATTTGTTTTTGAAGTTAAAGCTATCGCACGTGTACCCGCAAAATAATCCTTTAACTTTATGCATATGATAATAAAGAAACCCCCAACCTTGCGATCAGGGGTTTCTAATTTTTTAGAAGCGTGAAAGCTTACCAGTCTTCGCGTTGTACAACACGTGTTTTCACTGGCAATTTCATTGCTGCAAGGCGCAAAGCCTCACGTGCAACGTCTTCGCTTACGCCGTCGATTTCGAACATGATACGGCCAGGTTTAACTTTGGCTGCCCAAAATTCCACAGAACCTTTACCTTTACCCATACGAACCTCAGTAGGCTTTTTGGTAACAGGCAAGTCTGGGAAAATACGGATCCAAACACGACCTTGACGTTTCATGTGACGTGTCATTGCACGACGCGCCGCTTCGATTTGACGGGCTGTGATACGCTCTGGTTCAGTCGTTTTTAGACCGAATGAACCAAAGTTCAGATCAGAACCGCCTTTAGCTTGGCCGTGGATACGGCCCTTAAACGCTTTGCGGAATTTAGTACGCTTTGGTGAAAGCATTGTAGTTCTCCTTCAGCTTAGCGGCGTGGAGGGCGGTTGCCCTGTGGACGCGGCGCACCGCCTTCTTGTGCTTCAGCAGCACGGCGATCATGTGCTTGTGGATCATGTTCCATGATCTCACCTTTGAAGATCCAAACTTTGATACCGATGATACCATAAGCTGTCAGACCTTCTGCACGTGCATAGTCGATGTCCGCACGCAATGTGTGCAACGGAACGCGACCTTCACGGTACCATTCAGTACGCGCAATCTCTGCACCACCAAGACGGCCTGCACAGTTGATACGAATACCAAGGGCACCCATACGCATTGCGTTTTGAACAGCGCGTTTCATCGCACGACGGAAAGATACACGGCGCTCTAGCTGTTGAGCTACTGATTCAGCAACCAATGCAGCGTCTAGTTCTGGCTTGCGAACTTCAACAATGTTCAAGTGCAATTCAGAATCTGTAAGCGCAGAAACCTTCTTACGAAGTGTTTCAATGTCAGCACCTTTTTTACCGATGATCACACCAGGACGTGCAGAGTGAATAGTCACACGGCACTTCTTGTGTGGACGCTCGATGATAACACGAGCAACACCAGCTTGAACACATTCCTTCTTGATGAAGTCACGGATCTTAAGGTCTTCTAATAGAAGGTCGCCATAGTCTTTGCTTTCAGCAAACCAGCGGCTGTCCCATGTACGGTTGACTTGCAAACGGAAGCCAATTGGATTGATCTTTTGACCCATTATGCTTGCTCCTCTGCTGCAGCTGACGGTTGACGTACTACGATAGTAACTTGAGCGAATGGCTTCAAGATTTTGCCGTAGCGGCCACGAGCACGTGGACGTCCGCGTTTCATTGTAAGGTTTTTACCAACCCAAGCTTCTGCAACGATCAACTCGTCAACATCCAAACCGTGGTTGTTTTCCGCATTCGCAATCGCTGATTGCAATGTTTTCTTAACATCATCAGCAATACGCTTTTTAGAAAATGTAAGATCAGCCAACGCTTTGTCTACTGATTTGCCGCGAATAAGTTGCGCAACAAGATTCATTTTCTGCGGGCTAGTCTTTAGCATGCGAGATACGGCCATAGCTTCGTTATCTGCAACGCGACGAGGGTTCTTAGACTTAGACATCTTTTACTTCCTTTTCGCTTTTTTATCAGCCGCGTGACCGTAGTATGTACGGGTCGGGCTGTATTCGCCAAACTTCTGACCAATCATATCTTCAGATACGTTTACTGGGATGTGCTTGTGGCCGTTATAAACGCCAAAAGTCAAACCAACGAACTGAGGTAGGATCGTCGAACGACGAGACCAAATTTTAATTACTTCATTACGCCCTGATTCACGTGAAGCTTCCGCTTTTTTAAGCACGTATGAATCAACAAATGGGCCTTTCCAGACTGAACGAGGCATATCTTAGCGACCCTTCTTCTTAGCATGACGAGAACGAACGATGTATTTATCCGTTGTCTTGTTTGAACGTGTACGAGCACCCTTAGTCGGCTTACCCCATGGTGTCACAGGATGACGACCACCAGATGTACGACCTTCACCACCACCGTGTGGGTGATCAACAGGGTTCATAACAACACCACGTACAGATGGGCGAATGCCCTTGTGACGGTTACGACCAGCTTTACCCAAGTTTTGGTTGCTGTGATCTGGGTTAGATACTGCGCCTACTGTTGCCATACACTCTTGACGAACCAAGCGAAGCTCACCTGATGACAAACGCACCTGAGCATAGCCACCATCACGACCAACAAACTGAGCATATGAACCAGCAGCCCGTACCATTTGGCCGCCTTTGCCTTGCTTCAACTCGATGTTGTGGATGATTGTACCGATTGGTAGACCAGTGAACGGCATTGCGTTACCTGGTTTGATATCTGCCTTAGCAGATGAAATTACTTTGTCACCAATAGCCAAACGCTGTGGTGCAAGGATGTATGCTTGTTGACCGTCTTCATATTTGATCAACGCGATGAACGCAGTACGGTTAGGGTCGTATTCGATACGCTCTACCGTGGCTGGCATGTCCATTTTGTTGCGTTTGAAGTCAACGATACGGTATAGGCGTTTCGCCCCACCGCCTTTGCGACGCATAGTGATCCGTCCGGTGTTGTTCCGACCGCCGTTTTTACGCACACCTTCAGTGAGCGCTTTAACAGGACGGCCTTTCCAAAGCTCGGAACGGTCAATCAGAACCAACCCACGTTGGCCTGGCGTCGTCGGTTTATACGACTTTAGTGCCATTTCTTTCTGTCTTCCGTTTTTAGCGCGATCCGCAGACCGCTGTGGTTATACGGCCCCGTAGGTCCGTCAATTCAGAGTGCAAAACACTCGGCTTTAAAAAGTATGAGAGGCCCCAGAACGAATCTGAAGCCAATCGATTGGGTGGGAGTATCAGGGATAGGGGGGACTGTCTATAGGTTTAGCGTTGTTTTATTGGGGATTGCAAGCATGCCACATAATGCCATCTAGACGCTCAAACCACCAAAACGATCCTACAAAACACCGCGCTTTCCGCACCCAGTCCGTGCAAGGCACGGACAGCACCCGATCCGCCCCCACGGGCGGGTGCTTCACACCCACCCTCGGATCGGGCGCTAATGCCCATTAAAGTATTGGCCTATATAGTTTTCCAATTTAGCTAATTGATTAACATCAGAAATCACTTTGAAAAGCTGGTTCCATATTTTAAAAATAACTGATTTATTTTCACCTTTCTCAATTGCCTGTTGCAAAAAATGTACGATTTTTACAGCCTCTTGCTCTTCATTAGAACTGCAATATTGCACCAGTCTTTTTATCTCTGCGTTAAATTCACCAATATTATAAGTGTTAGTATTAGACACAGTATTAGCACCCACAATACTTTCATTACCCCAATTCATGTTCAATGTACTTTGATCCCCGACCACTACTGACGGTTGGGTCTGGGACTTAACTTTTAACTCATTAATTTGGGCACCAATGCTATTCGCTTTTCCAAAAGAGCGTTTACAAACAATAGTTCTATATAAAAAGAAACAGCAAACAATCAGGCTAACGGAAATACATGTTGCTAATAAAAAAAACATAAATGTATTTATCGACATTCCAATTGAGCTGTCGGGAAAAATTACAACATTAAAGAGACCTGATGGGTTCTTAACTGTATTATACCAATAGAAAATAGCAGCTATAATGAATCCTATCAAACCAATAACAAGCCGCTTTGTAACCTCTTTATACCAAAAATATTTATCCCCCCGATTACGCTCAGGAAAGTATTCTTCGAATACGTCTGGATAATGTGCGCTCATCCAAGCCTCTATATCATTCCAGCTTGAGTGACCTACGGGGGGGATACTTTTCCACTTTTCGCGCATTTTTCTGCTCCAAAATAAGATTTAAAAACTATCCTTATTATTAAAAAGAAATCTACTTATTAAACCACATAATATTTATAAAATTTATTCCCCCTTCCCTAGCCCGAACACATCCCCTATCCTAACCTCAGGATGAGCCACAGCTCATCTCGGGGTGTCGTTACCCCACGTGAACCAGCTGGTGTCAGCTGAAATGATACCTTCTCGATATTCAAAGGTCGGGGAGGTTATGACGTATGTCCAGGGTTTCGGCCTAAAGGTCATAGCAGTCGTGGTTCACGCGGCTAACGAACTCCCCGGCTGTCGGATCATCCGACGGCCGTTTTCATTTGTATATTTGATTTAAGGGAGCGGCGTATTAGCCCATGATGATATTTCCACACAGCAACAGTTTGCACACCATTTACATAACCAAGCGCACCAGATCATTAATTTTGCAGATGTTGTTTGACGAAGGGCACTTGACCCCAGATGATCCACTCCTCCCCCTCATCATCGCATTTACAAAACAAACCAATGTTGGTGAGGTCCGTATTAGGAATAAGTTACGCTTGGTGTTTCGGTAATATTCACGCAGAGCTTTCGCAACAGACTACAGTATCTCAACAGCCGAATGATCTTCTTCAAACTTATTTCTTCGCAACATATCAAGACTGCGGGCCAGTTCTGGGTTCGTCATATCCCGCGCAATCACAACAACACGGGAACGGCGATCACCCCCTGGCCAATCTGATAAAGCTACGGGTGGATCAAACAAGTGTTGCACCCCATGGAAAACAAACGGCGTTTCAATACCCTCCAGGTGCACAATCCCTTTGACACGCAAAATATCAGAACCGCGCAATAAGATTAAAGTATCTAGCCAAAGATCAAAGACGTCAGACGGAATGGGATCATCCAGCACGATTGATGCTGAACCAATGCGCGCATCATGTGCATGTGGCAATGCTTTCGTTGGCGTGAACGGTGCCAACCCCGAAAGATTATCCAATGATGTTGGCTTGGGCTTGATATCATTCGGTATCAACCACGCCATAACCTGATCTGGTTTCCCCGTTTCATCCATACCACTCAGCCCCCAAAGAGAGGTAGTCGGAACGACACCACGATCGGCTTTTAAAATGCTTGCTGTTGGGTTCAGTGATTTTAGGCGCGTTTCAAATGTATGCCACTCATGTTCTGGCACTAGGTCAGTTTTACTTAGCACCAACAAATCCGCCATTGCCACCTGTGAAACAGCTTCGAATTGACGATCAAGCGTATCAGGGCCTGCCGCTGCATCGACCACTGTCACAACACCGTCCATACGAAAGTTCTTTGCCAAATATGGATCGACCAATAACGTGTGCAGAATTGGGGCAGGATCAGCAAGACCGGTTGTTTCAATCACCACACGGTCAAACGTTATGTTGCCTGACTGTTTACGCTCCATCAGGTCTTGCAAAGTTTGCGCCAGATCACCGCGAATGGAACAGCACAAACACCCCGATTGCATCAACACGACTTCTTCGTCCACGGTTTGAATAAGATCATGGTCAAGCCCAGCTTCACCAAACTCATTCACAATCACAGCAATCTTTGTACCAACGGCATTGGCCAATATTGCATTAAGAAGCGTTGTTTTACCCGCACCCAAAAACCCAGTCAGCAAAGTGACAGGCAGGCGTGTGGCAGATGTGGGCATTATTGGCGTCATTTTATCCAAGATACTAAGATTGTTATATTATAACATAATTACACATTAAGAAACAAGACATGATGTTCAAACCAGCACACAGAATTTAAGTTAATCAGAGAAAGGCGCATTACTATCAATAAGATAGACAAATGTCCCAACTGGGACATACCCCCTAAACGAAAAAAGCCCCCAGCATACGCCGAGGGCTTCTTAAATCTATTTAAACCGTCTTAAAGACCAGTAGAGACGTCGATTGTGTTACCTTCTTCAAGTGTAACATATGCTTTTTTAACGTCCTTACGTTTACCCAGCTGACCGCGGAAACGCTTTACTTTACCTTTAGTGATCGTAGTGTTCACTGCTTTTACTTTAACATTGAACAAGCCTTCTACAGCTTCTTTGATCTGAGGTTTGTTCGCATCAATAGCAACTTCGAAAACAACAGCGTTGGCTTCAGAAGCCATAGTTGCTTTTTCCGTAACGATCGGCTTGCGAATTACATCGTATAGTTCTGCTTTAGTGCTCATTTTAGACGAGCCTCCAATGCTTCAGCGCCAGCTTTTGTTAGAACCAAAGTGTTTGACTTCAAGATGTCGTACACGTTCGCACCTTGGCTTGGCAAAATGTCCAAACCGTCGATGTTACGTGATGCCAACAAGAAGTTTGCATCCACTTCAGCACCATCAATCACAAGTGCTTTTTTCCAGCCAAGGTTTTTGACAGTTTTTGCCAATTCCTTAGTTTTTGCGTCTTTCAAAGTCGCCGCATCTAGGATCACCAACTCACCAGCAGTTGCCTTTGCAGACAAAGCGTGGCGAAGACCCAATTTACGGAACTTCTTTGTCAAATCGTGCGCGTGTGAGCGAACTTTTGGACCTTTGTAAACACCACCACCGCGGAAGATAGGCGCCGAACGAGCACCGTGACGAGCGCCGCCAGTACCTTTTTGACGGTAAATCTTCTTTGTTGAGTAGCTTACTTCAGAACGTGTTTTCACTTTGTGTGTACCCGCTTGGCGTTTCGCCAATTGGTAACGCACAACACGGTGAAGAATGTCAGCGCGTGGCTCAAGACCAAAGATTGTATCGTCAAGATCGATAGAACCAGCGGCTTTAGAATCCAACTTGATTACGTCAGCTTTCATTATTCTGCTCCTCCTTCAGGTGCTTCGGTTGCGGTCGCAACTTGAGCTTCTTCTACCTGAGCTGGTGCTTGTTGGCTGCGTAGAGCTGCTGGGAAAGGAAGACCTTCTGGGGCTTTCTTTTTCACAGCGTCTTTAACAGTCACCCAACCACCTTTTGAACCAGGAACAGCGCCTTTGATCATGATAAGACCACGATCGATGTCTGTTTTAACAACTTCCAAGTTCTGTGTTGTGACACGAGCAGCGCCCATGTGACCAGCCATTTTCTTACCTTTGAAAACGCGACCAGGGTCCTGACATTGGCCTGTTGAACCGTGTGAACGGTGAGAGATAGACACACCGTGTGTCGCACGCAAACCAGAGAAGTTCCAACGTTTCATCGCACCAGCAAAACCTTTACCGATTGATGTGCCGGATACGTCAACTTTCTGACCGTCTAAGAAGTGGTTTGCAGTAATCTCTTCACCAACTTCGATCAGGTTGTCAGCAGAAACACGGAATTCCGCGATTTTGCGTTTTGGTTCTACTTTTGCTTTTGCAAAGTGGCCACGCATTGCTGCAGATTGGCGTTTTGCTTTAGCAACACCAGCACCAAGTTGAACAGCTGTGTAGCCGTCAGTTTCAGATGTGCGTTGTGCCACAACTTGTAGGTTTTCCATTTGAAGAACAGTTACAGGGATCTGTTTACCGTCTTCCATGAACAAACGAGTCATGCCAACTTTTTTTGCTATAATTCCAGAGCGCATAATATCCAGGCCCCTTTTATAGTTTGATCTCAACATCCACACCAGCAGCAAGATCAAGCTTCATAAGCGCGTCTACTGTTTGTGGAGTTGGGTCAATGATGTCTAATAGACGCTTATGCGTCCGGATTTCGAATTGCTCACGAGATTTCTTGTTTACGTGTGGACCACGCAAAACAGTAAACTTCTCGATCTTATTCGGCATAGGGATTGGGCCACGTACTTGTGCACCAGTCCGCTTGGCTGTGTTTACGATTTCCAGTGTAGACGCATCTAGCACACGGTAATCATAAGCTTTTAGCCTAATACGAATGTTTTGGCTTTGCATTGTTTAGCCTTTCAAGGCGTTAGAGTTGATAGGTAGAGCGACAGAGAACCTGTCGCCCTACGTCGAACCCGAAGGTTATTAGTGTAGTGTATTAAAGGATTTTAGAAACGACGCCTGAGCCTACAGTGCGGCCACCTTCACGGATAGCGAAGCGCAAGCCTTCTTCCATCGCGATTGGGTAGATCAATTCTACTGCAAACTTCAAGTTGTCG
>NZ_WEIC01000003.1 GCF_009184395.1 Amylibacter sp. SFDW26 | reverse complement strand
CGTGAGCTATATCCATCAACTGCCAGAATAGATTACCTTAGAAGCAAACCAGCAAACAAACAAAAATCTAATATCAAAGTTAAGAATAGTCGCATAGCACAACACTATTTGTAGCGTTAAGCTGTCTCTAAATATTTACTATATTAGGAGAAACATATGACACAGGCTTTTTATGCGCTTGCGCTTTATACAGGAATACTGGGTTTAATGTGGATGTGGTTGGGGAATAATGTCGGCCGCAAACGAATGCGTGAAAAGGTTTCCATTGGTGATGGTGGAAACCTACATATTATTCGCGCTATGCGTGGGCATGCTAACTTTGTCGAAACAACACCAATGGCATTGATCATTCTTATGGTAGCCGCTGTTATAGGTACACCTGTATTTGTGATCCATATCGGTGGCATTATCTTGGTTGTTGGTCGTTTCTTACATGGGTACCATTTTGTACAAGACGATGCCCCTGGGTGGCAGCGTATGTATGGGATGATCATGACGGTGCTTGTTATTGTTTTGGGTAGTCTTGGTTTGGTTGGGCACAGTCTTATGCAGTTATTTAATACGTAATAATAACCCATAAAACGCTATGCCCAGCCTTGTTGTATGGGCATGGAATGACTACATTTAGCTCATGATAAAACGTCTTTTGAAATTCAAACGTAACCCCGTTGTGAACGTGGTGCGTCTCTCTGGTGTAATTGCTGAATCTGGTCGGTTTGGTGGTGGTGCTCTAAACGATACGACTGTTGGTCCTTTGTTGGAACGTGCATTTCGCAAAAGCAAACCTAAAGCTGTAGCCATTGCATTAAATTCGCCAGGTGGTTCGCCTGTGCAATCGTCGTTGATTGGGGCGCGGATCAGACGATTGTCTGAAGAGTTTAATGTTCCTGTATACGCGTTTTGTGAAGATGTTGCTGCTTCTGGTGGGTATTGGCTCGCCTGTGCTGCGGATGAGATATATGTGGATGACAGTTCGATCATTGGGTCGATTGGTGTGATTTCTGCCTCCTTCGGTTTTCACGAATTGTTGGAAAAGCAAGGTATTGAGCGCCGTGTCCATACAGCTGGTGAAAATAAAAGCATGGCTGATCCGTTCAAACCAGAGCGCCCAGAAGATGTTGAGCGTTTGAAGAAGCTGCAAAAGGTTATCCATCAAAACTTTATCACTCATGTTAAATCGCGCCGTGGCGACAAGCTGGATGACAGTGATTTATTCACTGGTGAAGTGTGGGTCGGCGCAGATGCCGTTGATATGGGACTTGTGGATGGGGTTGCGCATCTTAAACCGAAAATGACTGAGTTGTTTGGTAAAGATGTCAAATTAAACGCATTCGGACAAAAGAAATCATTTTTCAAACGTATGGGATTGGGCTCTATGAGCGAATTATTTTCCAATATGGAAGATCGCTTTTTCTGGTCCCAATACGGTTTGTAACAATGGTAAAGGTCGTTTCGCTCTTTTTAATTGTAATGATGGTCTTGGCCATGTTTGGAAAACTACGTTTGCCAAAAATTCCCACACTTAAACGTCGCTCGCATATTGAAAACGCAAAAAAATGTACTACATGCGGTACATACAAAATCGGGGATCAGCCCTGTAAGTGCGCAAATAAATAACGGGGCGGGAACGTGTTTTGGATTATGTTTATGTAGCTATTGGCTTTGTGATTTTACTTGTCGCAGGCGATGCTTTGGTGCGCGGTGCTGTTGGGCTAAGTTTAAAATTAGGTATTCCAGCCCTTATTGTTAGTTTAACGATCGTTGCTTTTGGGACATCTGCCCCAGAATTGTTGATTTCTATAAAGGCTGCCTTGACAGGGTCTGCTGGTTTGGCATTGGGTAACGTGGTTGGCTCGAATATCGCCAATGTATTGTTGGTTCTTGGCCTACCTGCGTTGCTGTTTGGGATTTCGGGGCAAGATGCATCCCCTAAGTCAAACTTTATTTATATGATGATCAGTACCGTTATTTTTGTTGCAATGGGTTTGACGGGGACGTTGACGTTTCTCAACGGTGTCATTTTGCTTGGTTTACTGGTTTTCGTATTATTCCGTGCCTATCAAAATGCTCAAAAATCCCGAAGCGCTATGAAAGCTGCAACGGGTGAAATTCCTGATGCTGATAATGTTTGGTGGAAGATACTGGTTGCTTTGGCCATTGGTGTTATTGGCTTGCCATTAGGCGCAAATCTGTTGGTCGAAGGGGCCGTGAACATTGCGAAACAAGCTGGCGTTGAAGATGCCATCATTGGTTTGACGTTGGTTGCGATCGGTACATCCCTACCAGAATTAGCAACAACTGTTATGGCGGCATATCGTAAAGAGGCGGATGTTGCATTTGGGAATGTTATTGGTTCAAACCTTTTCAACTTGCTTGGTGTGATTGGTGCGACAAGCCTTATTACATCAATGCCTGTCTCCCAAGAATTCATTGGGTTTGATTTCTGGATCATGCTGGCCAGCTCTTTTGTCCTCTTCCCATTCATATGGTTTAAGATAAACTTAGGTAAATTCTGGGGTGCTGTCTTTTTGGCATCTTACACAGTATATATTTGGATGCTGTTTATCTAAAAGGACAAGTCTATGGCACATAAGGCTGCTTTGATTACGGGCGGCGCCCATCGTTTAGGGCGTGAAATGGCCCTTGCTTTGGCTGCTGATGGTATAGCGGTTGCTGTACATTATTCTGCAAGTGCGGGTGAGGCTGATAAAACAGTTGAGATGATTAAACAGGCTGGTGGTCATGCAGTGGCTGTACATGCTGATCTGTTGGATATGGAGCATACGGAAACACTTATATCGCGTGCAACGGATGCTTTGGATATGCCATTGGATGTGCTTGTGAATAATGCATCTATTTTTGAATACGATACCATTGAAACATTAAATGCCAAATCATGGGAGCGGCATATTAATTCTAACCTACGAGCGTCGGTTTTTTTGACACAAGCCTTTGCAGAACAATTGCCAGAGCGTGGTGACAATGGTGCGCCTGCTTGTGTGGTGAATATGGTGGATCAACGGGTTCGTAAACTGACGCCAATGTTTATGACGTATACAATTGCAAAGGCAGGGCTTTGGGCCTTTACACAGACATCTGCACAGGCTTTGGCACCGAATGTACGTGTGAATGCAATTGGACCTGGCCCCACAGTGCAAGGGACGCGTCAATCCAAAGAGCATTTTGATAAACAGCGGGCCGCTCTTATTTTGGAAGAGGGGCCAAATCCCGAAGATATAGTGGCTGCTTTACGGTATTTATTGTCTGCAGGTTCGGTCACAGGGCAGTTAATTTGTGTGGACGGTGGTCAACATATTGCTTGGCAAACCCCAGATATCATTGGTGTCTAGGGTCGTTTTGATCAAATCCAAACCTTAGGTTGTCCACTAGGTTTACAAAACTTTTACATTGGTAAATATTTTCCTAATAAAATCAGTTATTTGCCGAGAGGTTAAAAATATTTTGTTTAAAATCAATGGTTTAATTTTGTGCCTAAAAAATAGGCAATGAGCGGAAATATGCTAAAACAAACGAAAAAAACCCAAAAAAGGGAAGTTATCCGCAGAGTTATCCACAGAGTTCGTGGACAGAATTTCTCTTGTTCGGGTTGCAATTATGTGCAGCCAGTTGAAGAATCATATAAGCGTTAAGTATGGCTCATAATAATCAGAAAACCACGATGATCGAAGAAGGCAAAGCGGGCCCTCGCAAAGATGATTTGCGTGGCTTTGAAATTATTCGTGGTTATCTGAGCAGCTTGGATAACAGTCCAGGTGTTTACCGCATGCTTGGGGAACAAGGTGACGTGCTTTATGTTGGCAAAGCGCGCAATCTTCGTAAACGGGTTTCCAATTATGCAAAGATGACAGGGCACACGGCACGTATTGGGCGGATGATTTCTGCGACTAAAACAATGATGTTTCTAACGACGCGGACTGAAACAGAAGCATTGCTTTTGGAACAAAACCTGATCAAGCAATTGAAGCCAAAATATAACGTGTTGCTGCGCGATGATAAAAGCTTTCCAAGTATTGCTGTGACACGTTCACATGATTTCCCAATGGTTCGGAAACACCGCGGTAAGAAAGCCAAGAATGATACTTATTTCGGCCCGTTCGCATCGGCGGGGTCTGTGAATAGAACATTGAACCAATTGCAGAAAATCTTTTTGATCCGCAATTGCACAGATAGCATGTTTTCCACACGCACCCGCCCGTGCTTGCAATATCAAATCGCCAGATGTTCGGCGCCCTGTGTTGGGCATATTTCCAAAGAAGATTATGAGCAGTCGGTCAGCGATGCTGAAGACTTTTTGAAGGGTAAGACGAATGCCATTCAAGAAAAGCTGGCATCCGAAATGGCGCAGGCTAGTTCGGAAATGGAATTCGAACGTGCGGCGGGGTTACGAGATCGTATTCGCGCTTTGACACAAGTGCAAACATCGCATTCACAAGGGATCAATCCCAATACAGTGTCCGAGGCGGATGTTATTGCTTTGCACCAATCAAGTGGACAAGCGTGTGTGCAGGTGTTCTTTATTCGTGCGAACCAAAGCTGGGGGAACCGCGCATATTTTCCGAATACGGGTATTGGTGCGGAAGCTCCTGAAATTTTAGAAGCCTTCATTGGGCAGTTTTATTCAACCAAGACGCCAGCAAAGCAAATCCTTTTGTCGAATGAAGTTGAGAACCAAGATTTGGTTCAGCAATTGCTGACAGATAAATTGGAACGAAAAGTCGAAGTCCTTATTCCACAACGTGGTGAAAAGTTCGAACTTGTAGAAAATGCTTTGCGAAATGCCAAGGAATCTCTGGCGCGCCGTATGGCGGAAAGTGCTGTCCAAAGTAAATTGTTGGCGGGTTTATCGGATGCTTTTGATTTAGATGGCCCACCGAAGCGTATTGAGGTCTACGATAACTCACATATCCAAGGGGCACATGCTGTGGGTGCAATGATTGTTGCAGGGGCCGAGGGGTTTGAAAAATCATCGTATCGTAAATTCAATATCAAGGGGACAGAGATCACACCAGGCGATGACTTTGGTATGATGAAAGAAGTGTTGAACCGACGCTTTAAACGTCTGATCAAAGAGGACCCTAACCGCGAAACAGAGTTTTGGCCTGATTTATTGCTGATTGACGGGGGTGCTGGTCAAATCTCTGCCGTTGATGAGATATTGAAAGAACTTGGTGTTCAGGACGTTCCCTATATTGGTGTCGCCAAAGGCGAAGATCGAGACAAGGGTAAGGAAGAATTTTATCGCCCCAACCGTCGCCCATTTGCATTGAAGCGAAATGATCCCGTTCTATATTTCATTCAACGCCTACGTGATGAAGCACATAGATTTGCAATTGGCACACATCGCCAAAAACGGGCAAAAGCATTAACCGCTACGCCATTGGATGAGGTGCCAGGTGTCGGTGCCACAAGAAAACGTGCATTGCTTGCACACTTTGGCTCTGCCAAAGCTGTGTCACGTGCTGCATTGCAGGATTTAAGAGCGGTAGAGGGTATTTCGGACGCATTGGCAGGTTCGATTTATGACTTCTTCCATGACAAAGGTTAAAGGATCGTCTAAGGGTTTTCTATGCAGTGGAATATTCCGAATATATTGACTTTAATTCGTTTGTTGGCAGCCCCAGGTGTCGCCATCATGTTTTTGTACTTTGCCCGCCCATTGGCGGATTGGTACGCAATGATACTTTTCATTCTGGCGTCAGTCACAGATTTCCTTGACGGCTATTTAGCGCGAAAGTGGAAACAAGAAAGCCGCTTTGGTGCAATGATGGATCCGATCGCTGACAAGGCAATGGTGATTATTGCCTTGGTTATCATAACAGGGCTTTCATCAGCTGAGAAACTAGTAATGGATCCGTATATCTTGTTACCCGCAACAATTATTTTGTTCCGTGAAGTATTTGTATCTGGCTTGCGAGAATATCTGGGCGATAAAGCGAACCTTTTACAAGTGACTAGCCTTGCGAAATGGAAAACGACAGTTCAGATGATTGCGATTTCTGTGTTGTTCGCAAAAGGTGTTTTTGAGCATTACAAATTGAATTTATCCCAAGGGATGGATGACACGATTTACTATGGTATTCTGAATGGAACAGTCGAAGACGTGAACCATCTTGTTTGGTATGTGAATGCAACAGATGCAAGTTGGAGCGCAGGTGTATTCCTATTATGGGTCGCTGCAATCCTAACATTCATCACGGGCTGTGATTATTTGCGTAAAGGGATGCCATTTTTGCGAGAAGACAAATGAAACAGTTAGAGGTTTTATATTTCGCATGGGTACGTGAACGCATTGGTATTCCAAAAGAGCAAATTACCACTGACGCTGCAACTGTTAGTGACTTGATTGCTGAGTTGTCCGCACGTGAAGAACGCTACGCTTTAGCGTTTCAAGATATGGCTGTTGTAAAGGTTGCTATCGATCAAACGTTAAGCACCTTGGATGCACCGCTTGAAGGCGCACGTGAAATTGCGATTTTCCCCCCAATGACAGGTGGTTAAATGACCGTCCGTGTTCAGGCAGAAGATTTTGATTTGGGCCATGAGGTGGCGCAACTGACACTAGATACCAATACTGTTGGTGCTGTTGTCAGCTTCATAGGTTTAGTTCGCGATACAACGGGCGGTGATCTGTTGGCTATGGAGTTGGAACACTACCCCGGCATGACCGAACAAGCGCTCGCTGCCATTGATGCAGAGGCCACAAAACGTTGGTCGTTGGCAGGCAGTACGGTGATCCACCGCTATGGTCATCTGAAAACAGGCGAGCAGATTATGATGGTTGCCACAGCATCTGCACATCGTAAAGATGCGTTTGAAGCCGCTGAGTTTTTAATGGATTATTTGAAGACAGATGCCCCTTTTTGGAAAAAGGAACATCTAAAATCAGGATCACAATGGGTCGAAAGCAAAAAGTCAGACGAAGATGCTAAAGACCGCTGGAAAGCGTAAAGTTAACCTTGTTGGCGCAACTCTTCCAACTCACGGCGAATAGCTTCGGCCTCGCGGCGTGCAGACCCTAAACCTTGCATTGCAGCATCTAGTTCAGCTTCTGCTTGTGACGCTTTATTCGTAAGTTCACGTTCGCGGTGATGTAGGTAAGCTACCGCTTCATCACGTTGCTCTTCTGCCTCGTGTAAACGTGTTGCTAGATCGTCGATTTCATCCACGTTGGTAGAATTTACGCGGCGCAATTTACTGTAGCCCATATGAGCAATCCAACCCAAGCCAAAGAAAATCATAAATGCGAGGGATATCGCGATGATCAGTTCATTTTTATCCATCGTCTGAAGTCTCCTGGATCAAGCTAAATTCGATACGGCGGTTCTGTGCGCGACCTTCTTCCGTACTATTATCGGCGATTGGGTTTACTTCCCCATAACCGACAGATTTCATTTTTGCAGTTCTGATGCGACGTTGTAAAAGCGCTGCCAAAACGGCATCAGCACGTCCCTGGCTAAGGGTTTTATTAGATTCCTCGCCACCTTGACTGTCTGTATGCCCTGCAATCTCGAAAGGCGCACTAGGGCACTCAATCAAAATTTCTGCAATCGTATCAATTACACCCAAACTTGCTTCTTCGATACTGGATGAAGAGGGGGCAAAGTTGATTTTGCGTGCTCCAAGCACAGCTGTGATTTGCTTTTCGCAATCGGCATCACTTAAGCCAACTTCTGTTGCTTCGATGGTGAGCTTCTCATCATAAACAACGTCTGTCTCAAAGTTTACACTTGGCCCAATTCGTGTGGCAAATATGCGAGATATGATCGAAGAGATGTTCTTTTTAGCACTTTTGCCTTTTACATCGATCGTATCGGGTTGCACGATCACACTACCGTTATGCATATGTGAAAGAGCCTCTAAAGCTGCCATTGACCGGACTGTCCACCCATCTGGCAAACCTTCTACGATACGTGTTTGATTATGGATGCTCTCACTACCAAACAAAGAGGCTGCATAAGCTGATACTGTCGTTTTACGCAATGCGTCAGGTAAACGCCCTCGCATTTGAACCAAGCCTTCCGGGCTTTTGGTTACTGTGAAATCAGGTAAAATTATTTCACCTGTTTGGCCATCAATCAATGGTTTAGGTGTTAGGATTGCCTGTAGTGAAAATAATCGTGGCAATGCGTTTTCTAATTCACCAATAACAGTATCAAAAGTATCTTGGGTTACGGTATCAGAAGCGATCAATGCAATATCTGAGTCTGTAAATGTAATCGTGCCAGATTTTAGCTTAGCCATCGCATCGATAGACATTATGATAGCATCCGCCCAATCCGTTGTTGGAACACCAAGACCTATATTACAAGCAACACCACCCGTCAGCCCGACACGATGCAATGCGCGTGTGATCTTTGTCCTTGCAAAACTTGTGTCAGCAGAACAGGCGTCTAATGTGCCTTGGCCATCATTCATCTTTAAACGGAACTGAAATGGTGTGATTACGGGGCGCGGCGCTGAAATATTCAAAACCAAATTCAAATCATCTGGTTTATCTTCTGCCAATTTTTTCTTTAAGGTTTTTTCCGCTTCAGGTGTCTCAGACACAGCGGTTACTTTCACACGTTCTGGTGTGACGCTGACTTTTGACCGTGGCAATTGCTCCAAACGAGATAGTGCAAAATCAACGGATGTTTGCCATCCAGCAGGCGCTGCATGATCTGCTTGCTCTAACATATCTGTAACTTGCGTGTCTGGGTTCAGCTTTCTAACGCGATCCAAGATGTAATCGCGACCTAATGATGTTGGGATCAAACCGATCAAGGAAACACGCTCAACATTACGGAGAATTTCCAACGAAAACCGCGGCGGTTGCAGCCCATCAGGTTGTGATACGCTAGTTTTATCATACACACGGCTTTCGTTCACATTCGCATTCATCAACTGAATAATTCTAAACCGTGTTGCTTCATCCGCTGCCAAGCCACCGATAATAACTTGAAAACCATCCGCGCGAACAGTAGCCCAGCTTTCACCTGCTTCATTTAGGATTGTGACCAATCTGCGTTCTGTATGGCGTTCGACATGATCTACCAGTTTACCTGCTGTAAAAACAGCAAGCGCAGTCGCAAGTACAATACTGATAGCCCCTGCTAATAAGGCGGTCCAACGCATTTTTTACCCTTTACGCAATTGTCGTAGATTGGGGTCTACTGGAACCAAGATTGGCAATCAAGCTCCAAAGCCCAATAGACCTAGGATGATCAATAATCCCCAAAAGACAACAGGTATAAGCCCTGCATCTCTGTTCGATCTGAATAATCCCAAACAAACCTCTGGGTTGTCAATATCAAGACGGCGTAATTGCCACGTCAAATGCCACCCAAAGGTAGATATTGCGGCAAGGGACAGCAATAAAGTTATCACGCCTGCGGTTTCAATGATTGCGAATAACGTTGCGAATGTCATCAAGACAACAGTTGCCACCATAAACCATGATAACCAACGCGCTGTGTTGTTTCCAAACAAACGTGCAGTGGATTTGACGCCAATCAAAGCATCGTCTTCTTTATCTTGATGGGCATAGATCGTGTCATAAAACAATGTCCATGCCATACCAGATAGGTACAATAACACAGGTGCCCAACTTAAACTGCCTGTATGTGCGGCCCATCCCCACAATGCACCCCAATTGAACGCGACGCCTAAGAACAGTTGTGGCCACCATGTGAAACGTTTTGCAAATGGATAGATAAGGACAGGAACCAAAGCGATGATGCCCAATAAGATGGCGAATGTGTTAAAGGTCAGAAGAATACCAAACGATATAAGAGCTTGTATCGCCATCCACACGGCGGCTTGTTTTGTAGAGACTTGCCCTGATGGAATAGGGCGCGATTTCGTTCTGGCAACTTGTGCATCAACATCCCGATCTGCAATATCATTCCACGTACATCCTGCGCCACGCATAAGGAAGGATCCTATGATACAAGCGGTGAAAATCCAAACGTCGTGCAATGTGGCGCTATTGGGATCCCCAAGGATTGCCAAAAACAGCCCCCACCAGCATGGCAATAACAGCAACCAAGTTCCAACAGGGCGATCTGCACGCGATAATCGCAAATAAGGGCGCGACCATTTGGGGCAAAAACGATCCACCCAGTTTTTATCTGTCGCATCTGCCACACGCCCATCAACTTGGGCTGGTTTCTTTTTAGGATCGGTCATAGTTTAAGCCCATGATGAAGAAAGCAAAGATTAGACTCTATGTAGACGAGCCTTTGGGGGAAGGGCAATCCTTATCCCTGCCCAAAGACCAAGCACATTATTTGATAGGTGTCATGCGCCAAAAAGCAGGTGCTATGGTTGCTCTGTTTAACGGACGGGATGGTGAATGGCAGGCAGAGATTATTGAAGCAGGCAAACGCAAAGCTTTGTTAGTGTGCAAAGAGCAATCCAAACCGCAGCAGGCGCCACCTGATGTGTGGTTATATTTTGCACCTATCAAGAAGACACGCACTGATTTTATCGTAGAAAAAGCTGCTGAACTGGGTGCTGCGCGCATCTGTCCTGTGCAAACGGAATTCACCAATTCAGAACGCATTCGTCAGGATCGTTTGCAAGCACATGCTGTGGAAGCCGCGGAGCAATGTGGTGAAACGTTTGTACCCCCTGTTGAGGATATTCAAAAGCTAAGTGCTGTTCTGGATCATTGGCCAAATGATCGTAAGCTTTTGTTTTGTGATGAAACTCTGGTTAATGATATGACATCAGGTTTAAGTGGTGACAAAGATCAGAAATGGGCAATCTTGATTGGCCCAGAGGGTGGGTTTTCTGAGGCAGAGATTACACGTTTGCGCAATATGGAACAAACGCAATCTATCAGCCTTGGCCCACGCGTATTACGTGCAGACACGGCAGCAGTCGCAGCGTTAACTCTGTGGCAAAACGCATTGGGAGATTGGCGATGAATTTTATTCGCCCAAATGTACGCGCGCATTTCGCCAAATGGTCCGAGGCTTATTTGGTAGCTTTGATTATTATTATGGGTATCCGCGTTTTAATCCGCGGTTTCGTGATTCAAAGCATCATTTACGAAGCTATTGGAGGGGTAACAATTATCCTAGGGCTTGTCCTGTTACGTGGCACTATTCAACGTATCCAGTTTAAACGTAGTCAAAAAGCCCCTGGCATGGTGGATGTAACCGAACGCGAAATCAGTTATTTTGGTCCAATGCATGGCAAAACAGTTTCATTGGAAAGCTTGTTTAAAATCGAACTGCGCGAAAGCGAAGCTTATGCCTCTGTCTGGGTTTTGCACAATTCTGAAGGTGATCCAATGATTGTTCCAACGTCAGCTAAAGGATCTGATCGTTTGTTTGATGCATTTACAAGCCTTTCAGGGGTGAAAATGGATGTACTTGTGAAGGCTGTGAATACAGTTCCTGTGCACAGCCATGTTATTTGGGAACGGATATAAAAGACCAAATCGGCTTGACACTGCCGCACGAAACTGCACCTGTCATTTTAACATCTATTTAGGGAGATATATTATGTCGATCCCACAATCTGGCGGCGGCCCGATCGAACGACACGAACAATTAGCCGAGTATCTTGCAGAGGGCTGTAAGCCCAAAGAAGACTGGCGTATTGGTACAGAACACGAAAAATTTGGATACTGTAAAGACAGTCTTTTACCACTTCCATACGAAGGTGACCGTTCCATTAAAGCTATGTTGGAAGGCTTGCGAGATCAATTCAACTGGTCTCCAGTTGAAGAAGCAGGCAACATTATTGGCCTTGAAAAAAATGGCGCAAATGTGTCGTTAGAACCAGGTGGTCAGCTAGAATTGTCAGGTGCACCACTGGAAACCATCCACGAAACTTGCGATGAGGTGAATGTTCACCTTAAAGAAGTTCAAACCATTGCCGATAAAATTGGCGCTGGGTTTATTGGTTTGGGGGCAGCGCCCGAATGGACGCATGAACAAATGCATATGATGCCAAAAGGGCGTTACCGTTTGATGACGGATTATATGGGTCGCGTGGGTACACATGGTACACAAATGATGTACCGTACCTGTACAGTTCAAGTGAACTTAGACTTTGGGTCTGAGGCAGACATGGTGCAAAAAATGCGTGTTGCTTTGGCGTTGCAGCCTGTTGCGACAGCGTTATTCGCTAATTCCCCATTCTTTGAAGGCAAAGAAAATGGCCATAAAAGCTGGCGTTCCCGTATCTGGCGCGATCTGGATGCATCCCGCACTGGTATGTTACCATTTGTGTTTGATGAAGGCTTCGGCTTTGAAAGCTGGGTTGAATATATGCTGGATGTCCCAATGTATTTTGTTTACCGTGATGGCAAATATATCGATGCGCTGGGGCAATCATTCCGTGATTTCCTAAAGGGTGAACTGCCTGCATTGCCAGGCGAAACACCAACGCTTTCTGATTGGGCTGATCACCTGACAACATGTTTCCCAGAGGCACGGTTGAAGAAATTCATCGAAATGCGCGGTGCTGATGGTGGCCCATGGCGCCGCATCTGTGCTTTACCAGCCTATTGGGTTGGCTTGATGTATGACCAAACCGCTTTAGATGCAGCTTGGGATCTGTGCAAAGATTGGGATGCCGAAACACGTGAAGAATTACGCATTGCAGCTTCTGTTGACGGTGTCGGTGCTAAGGTTGGCGATATTTCTATGTTGGATATTGCCCGCGAAACAGTTGCGATTTCTAAAGCTGGCTTAGCTGCACGCGCACGTCCAGGTGCAGGCGGTATGATCCCTGATGAAACACATTTCCTGAATGCATTGGAAGAAGTTGTTGAAACAGGCATGTCGCCATCATGCGAACTTTCATCGAAATACAATGGCGAATGGAATGGTGATCTGAAGCGGATATATTCAGAATATAGCTACTAAAATCAGAGGGCGCTTGAAGCGCCCTTTTTATTTGCTACCAATCTTAGGTTCGGTGCCATCTTTAATGCGCGTAATATTCGCGCTGTGCTTGCGCCATATTAATAACGCCATTATGACCGCTATTATTATAGCGCTTTGATGTCCGAATACATATAACCAAACGGGGGATAGTGCTGCTGCAACTAAGGCAGATGCTGATGAAATTCGGATGATAATTGCTGTTGCAAGCCATGTCATACAGGCTGCAAAACCTGCCCAAAAATTCAAAGCAAGCATGATGCCAAGAAACGTTGCAACACCTTTGCCACCCTTAAAGTTTAACCAAACGGGGTAAAGGTGGCCTAAGAACGCAAATAAGCCGGCAACTAAAGCAGCGCCGTTACCGAAAAAATGAGATGCTATTAAAACTGCCGTTGCACCTTTACCTGCATCGAATACTAGGGTCAGGAATGCAGCAAATTTATTTCCAGTGCGCAAAACGTTTGTTGCGCCGATGTTACCAGAACCGATATCGCGTAGATTACCCAACCCCATGATATGAGCTAAGACCATTCCAAAAGGAATGGCACCTAATAAGTAACTTAAACTGGCAACAGCAATGATCGTTGTTGGGCTAAAATCAATCGGCAGCATAAATTTCGCGTCCCGCTAGGAATGTTCTCATCACCATACCTTGCATTCTGCGTCCGTCAAACGGTGTGTTCTTGGACTTTGATTTTAACTTCGAGCGATCCAACACGAACGGTTTATCAGGATCGAATAAAACCAAATCTGCGGGTGCCCCTTTTTTCATACGGCCACTTTTCAAGCCAAGTAGTTTTGCAGGGTTCAATGAGAGTGCGCGCCACAGTGTCGGCAAATCCATGTGGTCTGCATGAATCAGTTGCATCGCGGCAGGTAGAAGTGTTTCCAAGCCAACAGCACCAGATGCAGCTTCTTCAAATGGTAAACGCTTGCTTTCTTCATCTTGTGGGGTGTGCATAGAACTGATGATATCGATCAAGCCACTTGCAACTGCTTGGGCCGTAGCAACGCGGTCATCTTCATGGCGCAGCGGTGGTTTGACTTTAAAGAATGTACGGTAACCTTCTACATCCAATTCGTTCAATGTCAGATGATGGATCGAGGTGCCAGCTGTCACATCCAAACCATCTCTTTTGGCGCGTTGTAAAACTGGCAGTGCAACAGCGGTTGTGATCTGGCTGATGTGGTATTTTACACCCGTCATTTCGACCAAAGCCATGTCGCGCTCTAGTTGAATGCGTTCCGCCATTGGTGATGCGCCAGGTAAGCCTAATTTTGTTGCAAAAGGACCTGATGTCGCAACAGTACCCTTGCTTAACGATGGCTCTTGGATGTGACCCAATACTAATGCGCCCAGGCTTTTTGCATAAGTCAGGCAGCGCCCTAGAATCTTATTGTCCGAAATAACCTGGTCCGCGTCAGTAAATGCAACAGCACCTGCATCTTGTAAAAAGCCGATTTCAGCCATTTCTTTACCATCACGACCTTTGGTTAGCGCTGCCATTGGCAATACATTTACACCAGCGTCTTCAATCGCGCGGCGGTGGATGAACTGTAATGTTTCAGGGCTGTCCACAGCGGGCTCCGTATCAGGGCGCAAAACCATAGTGGTCACACCACCAGCAGCTGCAGCACGACCAGCAGAGGCAAAACTTTCTTTGTGGCGTTCGCCTGGTTCGCCAACTTTTACACCGATGTCGATGATGCCAGGTGCCAGGCATTTACCGCCACAATCAATGATCTCTACATCACCGACTGCGCCAAGATCAGGATTGCCGCCATAAATGATTTCTTTGATTTTTGTTTTCTTGATTAAGATAGAACCAATTTGATCTGTCTTTTTCGCAGGATCAATAATGCGGGCGTTGGTTAGAAGTATGCTCATGCCATCAGCTCCTTCTGTTTATGCTCTCGTATATTGTCTGCCAGAAGGTGCATCGCGGCCATACGTACGGCTACACCCATTTCTACCTGTTCTTGGATGACAGAGCGTGTCACATCATCGGCAATGTCACCGTCAATCTCAACACCGCGGTTCATTGGGCCTGGGTGCATTACAATCGCATCAGGCTTGGCATTGACAAGTTTCTTCGCGTCCAAGCCCCAGCGATGATAATATTCTCGTTCTGATGGGATGAACGCGCCATCCATACGTTCGCGTTGCAAACGTAGCATCATAACGACATCAACGTCTTTCAGTCCTTCGTTCATGTCATCAAAAACTTCGACACCAAATTGGTCGATACCTGATGGCAGGAGTGTTTTGGGCGCAATCAAACGAATGCGGCTTTCCATTTTATTCAGCAAGAAGATGTTGGAGCGCGCCACACGACTGTGTGCAATATCCCCGCATATAGCCACATTCAGGCGATGCAAGCGACCCTTGGCGCGGCGAATGGTCAATGCATCCAGTAAAGCCTGAGTTGGATGTTCATGACGTCCGTCACCAGCGTTTAAAACGGCGCATTTAACTTTTTCGGAAAGCAATTCAACAGCACCTGAATGCGGATGGCGTACGACCAACAGGTCTGGGTTCATGGCATTCAGTGTTAATGCTGTATCAACCAGTGTTTCGCCTTTTTTGATCGATGATGCCCCTAAAGCCAAGTTCATTACATCAGCACCCAAACGCATTCCGGCCAATTCAAAGCTGGCCTGTGTGCGTGTGGAATTTTCAAAGAACATGTTAATCTGGGTCAAACCTGCCAGTACATCTGAATGCTTATTTGCTTGGCGGTTTAGATCGACATATGTGTCTGCCAGATCAAGAATAGAAGTAATGTCGCTGGGGGAAAGATGCTCAATCCCTAAAAGGTGGCGCACTGAAAGTCCCATAAAGGCCCTCTTTCTTAATTTTGCTGCTTATAGGATGGGTTTGTTTGGGAAACAAGGGATTTACGAATGCTTGGCAAGTTTCTATTCTGCTAAAGGAATCTGGAGCACCCTTTAATGACACCTGAATTTGACTACATGGCTGCAAAAGCGGCTCTTGAGTGGCAAATCGAGCTGGGTGTTGATGAATGCATCTCTGAAACTCCCATAAATCGTTATGAAGTTAAGCCACAATCCAAAAAGCTAAAGTTTGGCGCTGGGTCTAATATTGCGCCTGTAAGTGAAATTCCTGTTATTCCACCTGTCGAAGACAGTGCCGCGGAAATCGCTGGTATCATGGCTGGAAAATGCGATGATTTGAATGCTTTGCGTGATGCGATGGCTGTGTTTGATCACTGTGCTTTGAAAAAAGGTGCCAAAAACTTGGTGTTTGCAGATGGTAATCCATCAGCACGCGTTATGATTATTGGCGAAGCGCCTGGGCGTGACGAGGATGCACAAGGTTTGCCATTCGTTGGGGCTGCTGGGCAGTTATTGGATAAGATGTTTGCGGCTATTGGTATGGCGCGGACAGGGGATAAACCAGAAAACGCCGTGTATATCACCAATGTTATGCCGTGGCGTCCACCGCAGAATCGCGATCCAGAACCAGAAGAAATTGCAATGATGTTGCCGTTTTTAAAACGCCACATTGAATTGGTAAATCCTGATGTGATCGTTCTTATGGGGAATACAGCGTGTCAGGCTGTATTGGGACGAAAAGGCATCACACGTATGCGTGGCACATGGGTAGAGGCTTACGGTAAACTTGTAATGCCAATGTTCCATCCTGCTGCATTATTGCGCGATGGATTGAAAAAACGCGATGCTTGGGCTGATCTACTGGCAATCCAAGCGCGATTAAAAGGCTGATCAAATGACTGAACGCGACTTTATTCCTATCCGCATTGCTGTGCTGACAGTATCGGACACGCGCACACTGGATGATGATAAGTCTGGCAATGTGCTGGTGGATCGTCTGACAAATGATGGTCATGTATTGGCGGACCGCCAGATATTGCCTGATGAACAAGATCAGATCGCCGATCAATTGCGTAAGTGGTGCGATAATGATGAAGTTGATACTGTGATCAGTACAGGCGGTACGGGGCTTACAGGGCGCGATATTTCGGTAGAAGCGCACCGCGAAGTTTATGAAAAAGAAATTGATGCATTCTCAACCTATTTCACAATGATCTCTGCGGCTAAAATTGGCACCTCCGCCATTCAATCACGTGCTTGTGCGGGTGTTGCGAAAGGCACATATTTATTTGCACTCCCAGGCAGCCCAGGGGCGTGCAAGGATGGTTGGGATGAAATTCTGCGCTTTCAATTAGATTACCGTCATAAACCTTGCAATTTCGTAGAGATCATGCCGCGTTTAGAAGAACATCAACGCCGTAAATGACCGATGTTTTCGAAACGTTAGGCCCTTGGGATGATAGTGGAGCGTTCAAAGCAGCCGTAGTCTTATTAAAAGACAGGCATGGGCGCATATTGCTACAATTTCGCGATGACTTTCCGCATGTAAAATCAGGCGGTAGATGGGGTTATTTCGGTGGTGAGATTGAAGAAGGTGAAACTGCGCGACAGGCTGTGATCCGTGAAACCGCAGAAGAAATCGGTATCAATATCCCTTCAAATGCTTTCCATCCCTTTGTACGCGTTATTTCAACCAGTCAAAAAGGCCACCAGCATTACGTTTTTATATGCGAACAGCCTATTGACCCATCGGACATCGAATTAGCAGAAGGTGCAGGTTTTGCATTTTTCAATAAAAGCCAGTTAGATCAATTCGATTTAATCCCAATTGTGCGCCAAGTGGTTGATCATTATTTTGAAACACGAACTTAGTTACAAAAATATCATTTGTCGGATACAGACTAAGTGTTAGTTTAAATTTTAGAAATGTTGAGCTCTATGCTGTGACTATCCAATGAGGGCAGAATGAAATTTATGACGCGCGGTCTTTTGGGCTTGTTTATCCTTACGATGACGATTGCATTGCTTGCAACTGCTGCGTCCGTGATGATTTCTGCACTCAAAGACGATGGCAGCGCTGGGCGTGACCGTGCCGCAAAAGAACGTGTGTTTTCTGTAAATGTGCTGACTTTAAAAAGCGGGGAAGCGACCCCAATTATTGCAACATTCGGCGAAGTGCTTAGTGGGCGTACGTTGGAATTAAGAGCAGCGTCTGGCGGGGCTTTGGTTCAAGTTGCCCCTAATTTTCGCGAAGGTGGGGTGGTGAAAAAGGATGATTTGCTATTCCAAACGGACCCCGCCACACGAAGCGCCGATGCACAGATTTCGCAAACACAGTTGGACGAAGCTGTTGCGGAATTAGAGGATGCAGAAGGCGCGTTAATATTGGCCCAAGATGAATTGGTTGCTGTTGAACATCAATTGAAACTGCGCCAACAAGCAATAGCACGCCAAAAGTCATTGCTGGATCGCGGTGTCGGAACTGAATCTGGTATGGAAGACGCCGAATTGGCAGCATCCTCAGCACAGCAACAAATATTGGCGACACGACAATCGATTGCGAATGCAAAGGCGCGGATTAAACGGTCTGAAATCGAACTGGCGCGTAGCCGTATTAACAACAGTGAAGCGCAACGTGAGTTAAGCAATACATCGATCTATGCCAAATTTGATGGTGTGCTTAGTGATGTCACAAGTGTTCTGGGTGGGTTGGTCAATGCGAACGAACGTCTGGCAACTTTGATAGATCCGAATGCACTTGAAGTTTCGTTTCGAATTTCAAGCATACAGTACAACCGTTTGGTTTCGAATACACAGAACTTAAAAGACATTGTTGTGCTGATTACTGCGGATGGTGGCGATCCAATTCCCGCACATATTGACAGGGTAAGCGCCGCTGTTGGTGAAGGGCAAACAGGGCGTGTGTTAATTGCTGCACTAGATGCTGGTGCTGTCAAAACATTGCGCCCGGGTGATTTCGTAAGTGTTTCTGTAGAAGAGCCAGCATTGCAAGACGTTGCCGTTTTACCATCTACAGCAGCCTCGGCGACTGGAGAAATATTGCTGCTTTCAGATGATGATCGTTTGGAGGAAGCATCGGTCGATATATTACGTAAACAAGCGGATGAGATTATTATCTCTATTGGTCAGCATGAGGGGCGTGAAGTTATAACAGAACGCGCCCCACAGTTGGGTGCGGGTATTAAGGTTGAACCAAAACGTGCAGGGCAAGCCAATGCACAGTGATCATATATATAGCGTAAAGGTATGATCTGATGGCGATGCGCAAGTTACCAAAATCAGCAGGGGGGATACTGTCGTATTTCACACGACATGGAACCGCTGCCAATTTGCTTTTGGTATTGATGATTACATTAGGTGCAGCTGCCGCAACGCAAATTCGTGCACAATTTTTCCCTGACATTATCATAGACTTCGTCAGCGTTGATGTGGCGTGGGATGGGGCAGGACCCCAAGAAATCGATGATGGCATTGTTGCTTTATTAGAACCAGTATTGCTCACTGTGGATGGTGTTGAAAGCAGTTCATCGGATGCAAGCCAAGGACGGGCCACTATATCGCTGGATTTCGAACCAGGCTGGGATATGGCGCGTGCTGCAGATGATGTAAAGGTTGCGGTAGATGCTGTTACGGATTTGCCAGATGGGATTGAAGAGCCTATAATTCGGCGTGGTGCATGGCGGGACCGTGTCACGGATGTTGTTATAACGGGCCCTGTATCTCCAGAGCAATTAGGACGATTTGGTGATGAGTTTATCGCGCGTCTATTTCGCGAAGGCGTAACACGCACAACAATACGTGGTGTCTCTGCACCAGAGATTACTGTCGCTATTTCCGAACGTGCATTAGTACAACATGATATCACATTGGTGCAAGTTGCAGACGCTATTGCCCAAGAAGCAAATACTGATCCTGCTGGAGATGTGGCAAGTGGCTTGGCCCGGGTTAAGACAGGTGTAGAGAAGCGCACGGCAGAAGATATCGGCACACTTGTTGTAAAGTCTAATCCAGACGGATCTAAGCTGCGGATATCAGACGTGTCAGATATCACAGTTTTAGGCGCTGATAGTAGACGTGCATATTTTGTTGACGATGACCCAGCCATTTCAATTCGTGTTGATCGCTCTCGCCAGGGTGATGCGATTCGTATGCAAGCTGTTGTGCAACGCGTTGCTGATGAAATGCAACTATCACTTCCTAAAGATGTGAGTGTTGATTTGATCCGTACAAGATCACAATCTATTTCAGACCGTCTGAATGTGCTTTTGGAAAACGGCATTTTAGGATTGGCACTTGTGATCATGTTGCTTTTTGTTTTCCTAAACGCACGAACTGCATTTTGGGTCACTGCGGGCATTCCAGCAGCTATGTTTGCCGCAATAGGATTTATGTATCTGTTTGGCATTACGTTAAATATGGTATCGCTTTTTGGGTTAATTATCTGTCTTGGCATTGTTGTTGATGATGCAATCGTTGTTGGCGAGCATGCTGATTTTCGTGCGCGAAACTTTGGCGAAGATGGTGCAGTTGCAGCAGAAAATGCAGCTCGGCGTATGGCCCCGCCTGTTTTTTCAGCAACAGTCACAACAGTTTTAGCTTTCTGGAGTTTAACTTTTGTTGGTGGGCGGTTTGGTAGTCTTATTATTGATATTCCACTAACAGTAATCGTCGTCTTATTAGCATCATTAATGGAATGCTTTATTATTTTGCCTAATCATATGAGTCATTCCGTTGGGCAAAAAGCCGACAAATGGTATGATTTACCTAGCCGTGTTTTTAACCGAGGTTTTAAAGTTTTTCGCGACAAATATTTTCGTGCGTTTATGAGTTGGGTGTTGATTTTCCGTTATCCCGTATTGGCATTGATGATCGTATTATTGTCGCTAAGTTCAGCGCTGTTTTTTAAAGGGGATGTTACATGGCGTTTCTTTAATGCACCAGAACGAGGCTCAATATCGGGTAACATCGCAATGTTACCAGGTGCCGATCGCAGTGATACTTTTGAAATGATGCGCGAGTTACAACGTGCCGTTGATGAAACTGCAATTGAATACGAACAAAAACACGGCGTGAACCCTGTAACTTTTGTGATGGCAGAAATCGGCGGCAACACAGGTCGTGGGCTTGCTGGCGCAGATATTAAAGATAAAGATTTATTAGGATCAATTGCTGTTGAGTTGATTGATGCGGATTTCAGGCCTTATACATCTTTTGTATTTTTGGGCGATGTTCAAGAAGCTGTACGCAATCACCCACGTCTTGAAACGGTTAGCTTTCGGGGGTGGCGATCTGGCCCTGGGGGGGATGCATTAGATGTACAGTTCTTTGGAGCAAGTGCCGAAGTTTTGAAGGCTGCTGCAGAAGCTTTGAAAACAGCAGTATCTCAATACCCTGAAGTATCTGCATTAGAAGATACACTGGCCTATGACAAAGAAGAATTGATCCTAGAGTTAACGCCTCAAGGCCAAGCATTAGGATTTACAATTGATATCATTGGGCGCGAATTGCGAGATCGGTTGAACGGTATTGAAGCCGTTTCGTTCCCAGTTGGAGCACGCACATCAGAAGTGATCGTGCGTTTGAAAGAAGATGAACTAACAGCCGATTTTTTGGATCGAACTAAAGTTCGCAGCCCCGCTGGTGAATATGTAAACCTTTCTACAATTGTAACTGTTGATGCAAAAATAGGATTTACCACTGTACGCCGTGAAAATGGTATTCGTGTAGTATCAGTAACAGGTGATATCTCTGAAGATGACCCAATTCGTGCGGAAGAAATTACAACGGCATTACGGACAGAGATTCTTCCTAAGATTACATCAGAATTAGGAGTGGAATGGCGCACGTCTGGTTTGGCGGAACAAGAGCAAGACTTTCTATCCGATGCATCTAAGGGGCTGATTCTATGCCTGCTAGGGATTTACCTGACACTTACATGGATTTTTGCAAGTTGGTCGCGCCCATTTGTTGTAATGTCGATTATCCCATTTGGTTTGGTTGGCACAATCTATGGTCATTATGCTTGGGACATTCCGCTTTCCATGTTTTCTGTTGTCGGTCTTCTTGGCATGACGGGTATCATTATTAATGATTCGATTGTCCTGGTGACAACAATTGATGAGTATGCGGAAAAACGTGGATTGTTTCCTGCTATCGTTGATGCAACCAGCGATCGATTGCGTGCTGTGTTACTCACAACGCTCACCACAGTATTGGGGCTGATGCCGCTGCTGTTTGAAACATCTCGCCAAGCTTTGTTCTTAAAGCCAACTGTTATTACACTTTGCTATGGATTGGGCTTTGGTGTTGTAATGGTTCTCCTCGTAGTACCGTCACTTGTCGTCGTTCAAAAAGATATTTCGCGCTTGGTGATATCGTCTAAGCGGATAACGTTGGGCCGTCGTATTCCGCAACGTTTCAAACTTTTGTTCATAGGGGCGATTAGTGCATCTGTCGTATTGATGGGCGCGACATTAGGGCCATTATTTGCAACACAAACAGCGGCTAATTGGGTGGGAAACATACTGCCTGAGGTATTATCGAACTCGCCTATTATGGCGACACTCATAGTAATTATATTGGGTATGATTCTGATAATTTCTGTAACGACTCTGTTGCTGTTGGCGATTGCCAAGCCGCGTAAGCTTTCTTAGCTAGCTGCGGGGCACCCAACGATTTCAATTGATTTGGATGCGCCAATTAAAGTCACACGTAATTTACTGCGATCTAAAATAAACGGATTATTTGAAAATGAAATCAATTCCGCCTGTGCTGTCGCAGTTTTTCCTGATTGTGCCAATGATGTGGAATTAATCCATATATTTTTGTCAGGAAATTCAATCACAGCTCTTTGCGCCTTAGGGGCTTGCCCTTTAAATTTGATGTTTGCTGTAATACTCAAGCCATCAGCGGTTGGGTCAACCTTACATGATATTGACCGTACACCACCGGCTTTTGCAGATTTTGGCCGCTTAGACAAAGCTGTTTCGATTTCATCGTAATAGGCAACAGTCCCTGCTATCAGTTCAGCATTCAAACGAGAATTTACTGGAATACAGACATCAGCGCATACTCCAAAATCAATATGTGTCTTGATTTTGATTGGTGCGCCATTTTGGGATGGTGTAAACTCAATTGGTAAAACCAATTCGTTTTCATATCCAAGTGTCTGAATACCATCTTGGTTAAAAACTTCTGGGGTAGGCCAGTGGTACTGAACACCTTTTATGTTATTAGATCCGTTCCATTTAAACGCAGGCGGAATACCGTTTCCGCCCGGTGCACGCCAATAAGTTTTCCAACCATCTTCCAGTCTGATACGAATTGCGGCCATGTGTTTGCCGTTTTTTTTGCGCCAACCTTGCAGAAATTCAATAGCTTTAATACCTGTTTGCGCAGAATAATCCTCTGCCGCAGCAGGGTTTGTTACGGCAGCAATTAAGCAGCTGATTTTTAGAATCTGTTTCAACATAGTCTGGGCCTTGTTCTTCGGGTTCAAACTATAGATTTGCTGATAAAGGTGAAATCATATTTTGGTGACATATATGTCATGCGGCTTATCGGCACTTGCACGCTGAGAATTTGTGCCCCATGATTTAAATATGGATACAAAAATTAAATTACCTCATTTAGATGGAAAATTATTAATAGCAATGCCGGGCATGGGCGATGCTCGTTTCGAAAAGTCCCTTATTTATATGTGCGCACATTCCGAAGATGGCGCAATGGGATTGATCATAAACAAGCCTGCATCAGATTTACAATTCTCTGATTTATTGGAACAGCTAGACATTACGCCATCACAGTCATTCCGCCCAATCGAAGTTCATTTTGGCGGTCCTGTAGAGCATGGTCGTGGCTTTGTATTGCATTCCAAAGACTATGTGGCCGAAGAATCCACACTTGATGTGAACGATGATTTTGGCATGACAGCTACACTGGATATCCTAGAGGATATTTCACAGGGCAATGGTCCAGATAATTGTCTATTGGCACTTGGCTATGCTGGTTGGGGGCCAGGACAATTAGAGGATGAAATCCGCGCTAACGGTTGGTTAACCTGTGATGCGGATGCCAAACTGGTTTTTTCGGAAGATAGTGAAACAAAATGGACTGCAGCGATTGAAAGCATGGGTATTGATCCCCGTATGTTATCTGCCGAAGGCGGCTCCGCTTAATCGCGCGGTGCTGCTGCGCGTTTCAAACGGTCATTGATTGCCAAGCCCAAACCAGTCATCGGAATAGGACTGATTGCGATGGATTTCTCCACGCCTGCAATCCCATCAATATTGCGCATATAGGCAAATAGGTTTGCAGCAGCTTCAATCATATCCCCCGTAGCGGATAGGTTTAGCACAGTACCTTTTACATCAGCGCCAAAGCCAAGCAAAACTTCGTTACTTTCAACCGAGGTTGCATTTAGCCTGACCGCAGCATTGGGCGCATAATGCGATTGTAATTGCCCTGGTGATTGCGGTGTCTTTGGGTCTTGCGGTTTAGCTATCGCATGTCCCAAACAAGCTTCAACCGCTTCCACTGGCAATCCACCTGCGCGCAGTAATGAAACGCGGTCATCCTCTATTTTTAGAATTGTAGATTCTATACCAACCTTACATTTGCCACCATCGACAACCGCATCAATTATACCATCCATATCAGATGATACATGACCAGCAGATGTTGGGCTGATGCGCCCTGATGGGTTGGCTGAGGGTGCAGCCAACGGCCCATCAAATGCCTTTAGTAAAGCTTGTGCGGTTTCATGCGCTGGGATGCGAATAGCAACTGTATCCAGTCCGGCGGTAACCAATTCAGATAGCCCATGATTTTTCGCCAACGGCAAAACCAAACTCACAGGTCCAGGCCAAAATGCACCAACCAAATCCAATGCAGTTTTGTCAAACTGTGCAAACCGTTTCGCTGTCTCTAAATCCGCTACATGAACAATCAGTGGATTGAAACTTGGCCGCCCCTTTGCAGCATAAACAGACGCCACTGCATGCCCATTACAGGCATCAGCGCCCAGTCCATAAACCGTTTCTGTTGGAAACGCGACCAGGCCGCCATCCGACAAGATGCTTGCGGCCTGTTCCAAACCATTTTGGTCATCGCATAGAATTTGCGTTTTCAATTCAGTCATCTGACGTTAAGTCCATTTTGTCGATACGGCATTGCGGCCACAGCATTTTGGTGTTTGTCTCTCATAAACGGACAGGTGCTGGGATGCAAAGACTCAGTTTTGAATAGGGCAGATGGTGAAATGAAGAAAACTTTCGGTATAATCAGGTTTCCCCATGAAACAGCACCAGAAGAGGGCCAAGCGATTGAAGTCGCCAAAGGTATCTTGTGGATACGTCTGCCGCTGCCAATGGCTTTGGATCATGTGAATGTTTACGCCTTGGACGACGGTGATGGTTGGCTGATCGTAGATACGGGGTATCATTCCAAACGGGGTGTGAAATTGTGGAATGATCTATTAAAGGGACCACTTGGTGGTAAGCCTGTCAAAAAAGTGCTGATGACACATCACCATCCAGACCACATCGGTAATGTTGGATGGTTCCAACAAGAACATTGCACAGAAACGATTTCAACGCGCACAGCATGGCTCTATTCCCGTATGATGGTGCTGGATCAACAAAAAGAATGGCCGCCAGAGCTTGCTGCATTTTATAAATCCACAGGTATGGATGATGGTCTGTATCAAGAACGCTTAAACAACAGGCCATTCAACTATGCAGATATCGTTCATCATATGCCGCTTGGGTTTACGCGTATCACCCAAGATGACGTTATTACAATTGGTGATCGTACATGGACCGTTCACATCGGCAATGGTCACGCCCCTGCACATGCCACGCTTTGGTGTAACGAAGAGCCGCTTGTGATTGCAGGGGATCAAATTCTACCAGGTATTTCGTCTAATGTTGGTGTCTATGCCACTGAACCAGATGCAGACCCACTAGAGGAATGGTTGGAAAGTTGCGAACGCCTTTCCAAATTGGCGACCGAAGATCATCTTGTTTTCCCAGGTCACAAGCTTCCTTTCACAGGCTTACCTGCACGTTTGCATCAATTGATAGAGAATCATCACAGTGGCCTGCGGCGCCTTTTAGAGTTTGTTGAAACGCCTAAAACAGCCGTTGATTGTTTTCCAATGCTCTTCAAACGAAAAATTGAAGGCGGAAACTATGGTTTGGCTATGGTCGAAGCGATTGCGCATTTGAACCATTTGTATCTGGCGGGTAAGGTGACTAAAACTGCCAACGATGATGGTATCTGGATTTGGCAAAGCAAATAGGGACGAACTATGTCAGACGGAATTAAAACCACAGCCGAAGCTATTGAAGCAGCAGCTTTGCCAGAAGCTTATGCTGTGCGTGTGGACACAAACAAAGGCGAACGTGTTCAGTCAGAACCAGTGCCAGCGGGCATTGCAAAAAAGCCATTAGAACAGAAAACACCTGCGGAATGGGCCTATGAACGTATTGTTTTATATATCCAAAATTTTGAAAAAGAATTGGATAGCGAACATGAGGTTGGCATGGGTTTCACAGGCGGTGAAGTTGGTACGCTTAGAATTCAAGGTATGGGATATTTTGCACCTGACTTGATCACGTTTTATGGGACTGACCCAAATGGTGCCAAAACGCAGTTGGTTCAACACGTCAGCCAGTTGAATGTTATGCTTGTTGCCTCTGCTAAAGAAGATGAAAAAGCAGAACCAAACCGTATTGGTTTTAAGTTGGCTGAAGATTTGGAAGAAACGCCAACAAGTTAAGCGGCAACAGTCTTGTATCAGATGGACGCACTACGATTTCGTTACTTTGCAAACGGGTAGTTTTGTGAAATATAGACGACAAATAGGATTATAGGGGTTAATGACATGGCTAAATACGAACATGGAAAAATGGACACTTCAGCTCAAGAAGCAGCATTTGACGGCTTCATCCGTTGGAGCATCCGTGTAGGATCAATCAGCATTGCTGCTTTGATTTTCCTAGCAATCTTCAATTCATAAAAATTACTTGGGGGCGAATATGTCTTTGATGCGCAATGCAGTGCTGCTGTGTGCAGCAATCATCTTGTCGGCTTGTGCCTATGGTACAGATGATAAATACGCCTCTGATACCGAAGTTGCAAAATTTCAACACGTTAGCCAAGAGCAACCATATTTAATGTTGATGACAATGATCAGTAATAAATCTGGTCGCGGTGGACACTCTTCCCTTGTGATCAATGGATCGCAAACAGTGATGTATGATCCTGCTGGACGTTGGTTCAACTCACATGCACCAGAGCGTCATGACCTATTATATGGTATAAATGACAACATCCTACAGCTTTACAGATCATTCCATGCACGCGACACACATCACGTTGTTTCGCAAAAGATCTATGTGACACCTGAGATCGCAGAACAGGCATTAGCCGCAGCAAAAGCACAAGGTCGCGCATTGGATGCAACCTGTGCAATCAACACGATTGCGATCCTTAATCAATTAGAAGGGTTCCAAGGTGTGAAATCCACATACTTCCCAGAAAAACTGATGAAACGCTTTGGTGAACTGCCAAACGTTCAAACGGATAAATACTTTGAAAACGATACGGGTAAAAACTAAACCCAACCACAAAGGCGCGAAGGTAACACTCGCGCCTTTTGTTTATCTGACGACAAAGCCAACACCCTTTATCAAAAGGATAACTCACCCATGACAACGAACAAGCGCATCATACTTTCCAGTGACCACGCCGATATTGATCTTCGTCAGGCCATTGCCAAACATATCAAAGCTCTTGGTTGGGAGGTGGTCGACATCGGGCCAACAACATCCGAAAGTACAGATTACCCCAAGCATGGTGAAGCCGCAGCACAGCGTGTTGCTTCTGGTGACTGTCAGCTTGGCATTATTCTTTGCGGTACTGGTCAAGGCATCATGATGGCTGCGAACAAGATTAAAGGCATCCGGTGTGGTGTTTGCACTGATACATTCTCGGCACGTATGATCCGCCAGCACAATGATGCCAACATGCTCTCATTAGGTGCGCGTGTGATTGGCGAAGGGTTGGCTCTTGATATAGTGGGCGCTTTTTTGAGCGCTCGTTTTGAGGGCGGACGACATGCAAAACGCGTGGATATGATCAAAGCATTAGAAGAATAACGCCATACTTTAATTGAAAACTAAGTAGGCAAAAATAAACCCCCGCAGGGTGAACCTGTGGGGGTTTATCTATTTATAGTCGTCGGTCTTACAAAAGACCTTCACGCTGTGCTTTTTTACGAGCCAGCTTGCGCGAGCGACGAATTGCTTCAGCTTTTTCACGAGCTTTTTTCACGGACGGCTTTTCGTAATGTTGCTTAAGCTTCATTTCACGAAAGACACCTTCACGTTGCAATTTTTTCTTGAGGGCACGAAGTGCCTGATCAACATTATTGTCGCGTACTGATACCTGCATGTGGTAACACCACCTTTCTAGAGTTAGAGTTGCAGAATTGCAGGAAGCTGCCATATAGCAGTGAGATTGCTGTTTGTCTAGTGTGTGGAGGATAGACCAATGCCAAAGAAGAAAACCGAACAAGACCATATTTTATTGGCCCAAAAGCAGTTGGTAGAGGCCGCTTTACCCCATGTTATGTTCGATGGTTGGTCCGATACAACGTTCAAAGCAGCCGTTAAAGATTCGGGTGTGGATGAGGGGCTAGCCGCCCAAACATGCCCACGTGGTGCCGTTGACCTTGCGCTGGGGTTCCACCGTTTGGGGGATGAAGCGATGGTTGATGCGCTAAATTCCGCTGACCTATCTGATATGCGTTTCCGCGATAAGATCTCTAAAGCCGTAGAATTACGCATCCGCGTTGTGGCAGATGAAAAAGAGGCTGTGCGTCGTGGCGTGACACTTTTTGCATTACCCCAAAACGCAGGTGAGGGTGCACAAGCACTTTGGTCGACAACAGATAAGATATGGACTGCATTGGGCGATACATCTGAGGATGTAAATTGGTACACAAAACGGGCCACACTTTCTGCAGTTTATTCATCCACAATCTTATTTTGGCTGGGTGACGACAGTGAAGATTTCGCCAACACTTGGGCGTTTTTAGATCGCCGTATTGATAACGTGATGCAGTTTGAAACCGTTAAGGCAAAACTGAAAAACAACCCTTTGGGAAAAATGGTTTCTGGTTTGTTTGATAACATTCGCAAACCATCAACATGCGCACCAGATGACTTGCCTGGCAAAAAGATGACAAGCTGAAAGAGACCCTTAATAAGAGCCTCTTTCAATATGCTGTTTATGATTAAAACAGGAAATCATCCTGTGTAAATTCAACAGAGCCAGCATGTGTTATCGTTATTGTGTCTGCGCCATACGTTACCACTGTAAGGCGGCTGTTGATTTCATTGATAGAGATGTCTGAGAATTCTAAACCTGTTGCAGAAAGATCGATACTATCGCTGTCGTCAAAACCAAGGATCATATCGTCACCATCACCCAGAGTAAATTCGAAAACATCTGCACCAGCTCTTCCAAGAAGGGTATCGTCACCCTCACCACCATTCAGGGTGTCATCACCTAACCCACCACTTAGTCGGTCATCACCCTCGCCGCCGTTTATTGTGTCACTTCCTGATCCACCACTTAGTCGATCGTCACCTTCGTCGCCGTTTAATGTGTCATTTCCTGATCCGCCGCCTATTCGATCATCGCCATCGCCGCCGTTTAATGTGTCATTTCCTGACCCACCACCCAGACGATCATCACCTTCGCCTCCATTTAGTGTGTCATCTCCTGACCCGCCGCCGAGGCCATCATCGCCCTCACCGCCATTCAGTTCATCATCACCAGATCGACCGTTTAGACGATCATCACCATCGTCACCATTAAGGGTGTCGTCGCCTGATCCGCCATTAAGCCTGTCGTCCCCGATACCACCATTCAGTTCGTCATCACCAGAGCGGCCAAGAATATTATCGTCTCCATAACCACCATTGATTGTATCATCTTCACTGCGGCCAGAAATACGGTCGTCCAACAAAGAACCGTTTGCGACGTCATTATTAAATGTACCGCGTCCATCGATACGGTCTGCCAAATTCAGCAGAACAGTTGTACCTGAAACCTCATATGAAATAGCAAGTTGTGCTGTACCTGATGTGCTGTCATCAGCAGAGATAAACTGGATCACCTCAGGCGAAATATCTCCGTTTTGACTGCTTTCGATATAACTTGCAAAAGTAGCGTTTGCTGGGTCTGTGATGTCAAAGATCATGATACCACTGTCGCGTTCTAGGCCGACAAACGCAAACACACGACCATCGATAGTACCAACTGTAATAGCCTCTGGTTCAGGGCCTTTGTTGTCAGAGCGGTTTTCGTCAATTACGTCGGGGTCATCGGATGGGAAGTCATCATTGTTGAATGCGTTTGGAACACGTAACTCTGCTATGAGTTGTTCAAACTGATCACCACTGTCAAAAACGACATTTCCGTCTGTGTCGAAAATTGTAAAGCTGCGGCTGCCATATGAATGGATAACATCAATATCCCCATCGCCGTCGGTGTCACCATCGATGATGGAAATGTTCAAACGCTCCAAACCTGTTGTATCAACAGATGGATCAAAGGAAACACCTTCAACATTACCATCCAAGATATCTTGAACGCGGGCTGCATCACCACCTGGCTCGTCAAAATCGCCACGATCATCGCCTTCGTTGGCTGTCAGAAAATATGTTTCTCCATCGATCTCAACAGCTGCCAAAGCATCGGGCATACGCAACCCCTGAATGTCATATGTATCGATTGCAATTGCATCGTCTTTGTCGTTCGGATCCAGACCAAAGCCCTCTTGCGAATGGTCTTGTGTGCCCAATGGCAGAAGTTCTGTAAAGCTACGCGTTTCTAAGTCGAAAACAGCAACGGTGTTGGATTCTTGTAGTGAAACTAAAAGATTACCCGTCACTGGGTCAATCGCAATATATTCTGGTTCAAAGTCAACAGAGGCGCTTTGGTCGTCAAAAATACGTACACCCAATTCACGCAATTGATCTTCCATACCGTCGAATGCTTCAAAGCCATATGTGTTCGCGGTGAGGCCAGTGTCAGTGATGTCGATGACTGCCACTCCGCCTTGAGCTTGCGTATTCAGATCGACATCAAACTCGCCCTCGATTGCAGCATATATTTGTGTGCCATCATCGCTAAAGGTGATCTGGTCAGGAAGGTTTCCAACGTCAACGGAATCAACCAACTGTAGATTATCTGCATCGTAAACGGCGATGATCCCAGGTTGAGGTTCCCCGTCAACAGGATCGCGCTCAACGGCAACGGCAATTTTGCCATTTTTGATGGCAACAGAGTTTACGCCCGCATAGCCTGGTAGTGTTGTAAGATCAATTTCACCAGTTTTTTCGCCTGTTACGGCATCAAAGACGTCAATACGGTCATCCGTACCATTAGTTACGTATAGAACACCGTTTTCATAGGAAACCACTTCTGATCCGCCATCACCTGATCCCGAATTAAAAGTGTGTTCAATGGATATACCATTTGCAGTTGCTGATTGATTGTACATTTGGAATGTCCTCAAAGTTAAAGCTATCGCTCAGTATCCAGAGGCTGTAACAATCGTTTGAAGTTTTAGAAAAGATTTTGTGACAAAACCAATATATTATAAGTTGCTTAATAATGCAGGGATTTCATAATTTTACATTATTCTATAATATGGTGGCGCAACAATCTTTCTATTTTCTATAGAGCTTATATTCAGCCTTGAGTGGTGCCTAAATCCGCGTTAGCCATGTAAGGTATTTGGAGGGTTTTGCATGGCTTTAGGCGGAAAAATAGTCACATATTACGAAGGTGAATGGCACGAAGGAAACGCACCTATCATTGGTGCTGCAGATCATGTCGCATGGCTTGGTAGCCAAGTTTTTGATGGTGCGCGCCAGTTCGAAGGTGTTCGCCCTGACTTGATTTTGAACTGTGAGCGTATCATTCATTCGGCTGAAGTTATGGGTATGATCTCCCCCGTTGATGTCGATAAGATCTTTGGCTTGTCCGAAGAAGGGTGTAAAAAGTTTAACGCTGATGCCGAACTTTATATCCGCCCGATGATGTGGTCCAAACAGGGCACGCCTGGCATCATTGACGTTGAACCGGAAAGCACAGGTTTTGCGTTGTGCATCGAAGAATTGCCAATGCCAACCATAGGGACGTTTTCACTAACAACATCACCATTTTGCCGCCCGCGCCAAGATATGGCGATGACCGAGGCTAAAGCAGGTTCACTTTATGCGAATAACGGGCGCATCATGGCGGATGCACGCAAGCGCGGTTTTAATAATGCGCTGTCTCTGGATATTGATGGTAACGTGGCAGAAACAGCATCAACAAACGTCTTTACGGTAAAAGATGGTGAAGTCTTTACGCCCGTGCCAAATGGGACATTCCTGAACGGCCTAAACCGCCAAAGAACGATTAAGTTACTGCAAGCGGATGGTATCAAAGTCACCGAAGCAACAATGACACTGAGTGATTTTGAAACTGCGGATGAAATTTTTTGCACAGGTAATATCGCCAAAGTGATGCCTGTTGCTAAATACGAAGACCGTATGATGCCAAAATGCCCTATCGCAATGCGCGCGCGTGAAATCTATTGGGACTATTCACATTCACGGTTTAGCCAAAAAGACGTGGCTTAATCATGCGTGTCATTGAATTACCAAGTCACGGCGGGCCAGAGGTTTTAACACTTGGAGCACGTGATGTTCCTATCCCTGCTTACGGACAAGTGGTAATTCAAAACCATTACGCAGGGGTGAACCGACCAGATTGCCTGCAACGCGCAGGGCTATACACCCCACCAAAAGGTGCATCTGATTTACCGGGCCTAGAAAGCGCTGGCGTCATCACTGCGGTGGGCGAGGGCGTATCACAATGGACTGTTGGTGATGAGGTCTGCGCATTGCTTCCAGGTGGCGGGTACGCGGAATACTCACTTACAAATGCAGCACATGTTTTGCCCATCCCAGAAGGTATTGATGTGGCATCCGCAGCCGCACTACCTGAAACGTTTTTCACTGTGTGGTTCAATCTGTTTATCAAGGCGAAACTAAAAGCTGGTGAAACAGTTCTAATCCATGGGGGCACCAGTGGTATTGGCACGACAGCGATAATGCTTGCTAATGCTTTTGGTGCACGGGCGATTGTGACAGCAGGTTCGGATGATAAATGCGCTAAGTGTTTGGAAATAGGCGCTGATATAGCAGTCAATTACCGTGATGAAGATTTCGTAGAAGCGCTGAAAGGCCAGAAAATCGATGTTGTCTTGGATATGGTCGGTGGTGATTACACAGGACGTAACCTAAAGGTCTTAGGGCAGGGCGGTCGCCTTGTAAACATAGCGTTTTTACAAGGTATCAAGGCTGAGGTTAATCTGGCTTTGGTTATGGCAAAAGAACTGGTTCTAACTGGATCATTCCTACGCCCACAAACCGATTTAACAAAGGCCCGTATCACCAAAGGTCTTCGCACCAAAGTATGGCCATTAATCGCGGCTGGAAGGCTGGCTCCAGTGATGGATCAAACCTTTGACCTAAGCGATGCTTCTGCCGCTCACACACGTATGGAAGCGGGCGAACACATTGGTAAGATTGTGTTGAAAGCCCAAGCCTAACGTATCTTCGCCAATCCGGCATCTCGCAACGAACAATCTTTAATCACATCGCGCCCGCATTTGGTCAGCTGCAAATCCTTTGTCATACAAATCCGCACCTCTTGAATTTGGCGTGCTTTACAAGTGATCGTTACTTGATTTTGTAACAACTTTGGATTGGTCTCCATGAAAGCATCCTCAATCACCGAAGCTGGCAATTGAATGTCTTTCTTCAGTTTGCGCAAAACAGCAGGGCGATTGATTTTGTTGTAAGCTTCGCGTGACAGTGCGTAGTAATCCCGTGCTGATAACCCCGTACACCGCCCATGCTTTTTCCATTGGTGCCAGGCTAACCCGCTGGTGCCCATGATATCTGCCATATCGTTCGTCATAGCACGCGACGGGTTGCGCTTTGCAGTGCGGCAATAACTGGGCCAGCCGCCATCAGTATATTGTGGCCACAATCCATGCAGAGTGAACCCATGCCCTTTGCCTGTGTCACATTGCGGGGACTTACGAGCATCGCCCGTCAACGTGCACCATGTAGGTGTCCATGACAATGACACAACATAATAATCAAAATCGCCTGGTCGTTCGCCTTCTGCATATGCCGGGAAAGATAACAGAAAGAGAGCGATAAGGCTGCGAAACATTAGGACTTTCCCTTTTGGTCGTTTCCCCCTATATAGACGGAGAATTCCCCTCTTGAAACGGAAAATTCACTGGCCAAAGCGGCTGGTACCCGATTCTCGGTACGGGAGAGATGTATGGATAAGGAACGCTGATATGGCTCTACCTATTATGGCAAAAGCAACCGCTGTTTGGTTGGTTGATAACACGACTTTAACGTTTAAACAGATCGCAGATTTCTGTGGTTTGCACGAACTAGAAGTGAACGGCATCGCTGACGGTGAAGTGGCACAAGGCATCAAGGGTTTTGACCCGATTGCAAACAACCAATTGACTGCCGAAGAAATCAAAGCAGGCGAAGAAAAGCCAATCCATAAGTTAGAGTTGAAGTATAACGCTGCTGCTGAAGGTGAACAAAAACGCCGTGGTCCACGCTACACGCCATTGTCAAAACGCCAAGACCGCCCATCAGGTATCTTGTGGTTGGTGAAATTCCACCCAGAATTGACAGACGGCCAAGTGTCTAAGTTGGTTGGCACAACCAAGCCAACAATTCAGGCGTTGCGCGAACGCACACACTGGAACATTGCAAATATCCAACCGATTGATCCTGTTGCATTAGGTTTGTGTAAGCAAATCGAATTGGATGCGGCTGTTCAAAAAGCTGCGAAAAAAGCTGCGAAAGACGGTACTGTGATGTCAGAAGAAGAGCGCATGAAGCTTGTATCTACAGAACAATCACTGCAGATGTCTGACGAGCCACAAATGCCAAGCTCAGTCAGTGGTTTTGAGAACTTCACTTTGACTGATGACGTCAAAAAAGATGAAGAGCCAGAGATTGATGCGGATAGCCTGTTTAATCTGCCAAAAGACGGCGGTGAAGCTGAGTAAGCTAAGCTATATTTGAACTTTAAAAGCCTCTGCGTTTGCAGGGGCTTTTTGCATTTATATGGGCAATCACACGTATGGTTTTTGGTTTGCGAAAACTATATGCGCAGTGAAATTATTAATGATTGCCAGTTTAGTAAAGGGTGCATCCAGTGCTGCAAAGGATGTTGGTAAAATCGCGTAATTTGGCTGATGTTCGAAAAGACAAAATCATACGCATACATCATAGATTAACGCCATCATGTGCTTTCAAAGACGTATTTTGGGCGTCCTATTATAGAGCGTTTTATATCGGATATTCATATATTACGCTTAGCATTTTGTTGGTCGCTTGGTTTTTGAAATTAAGTGCCGTCGTGACAATTTCTGTAATGGTAGAATTAGATATATTGTCACTTCTGATTTACTTTCATATTTCATTTTTAGCGGCAATTTTGATTGGTCTCTTATGCGTTATCTTTGCAGGATCATTCTATCCAAAAATTACGCGAAACTTTACAATCTCTTCAGCAATCGCTTTCCCAACGACATTCTATTTTATATACGTAGTTGATGAGTGCTTAATAAAAATTTTCAACATCGAATACCCTTTTCTTGCTTATATCCAAGCCGCAATAGCCACGGTAGTTTTAGCATTCATATTTCTATGTGTTCTCATCACATACGGTAGGTGGCTTAACCCTGCATCAATTATGTATTCTACGAATGCGTCATATAAGCGGCTTAAAAGTTTTGCTAAAAGTATCATTCATATAAAAGCCGAAGGTCATTATGTACGGGTGATAACGGATGATAAGGAAAAGTTTATCAGGCAACCCTTTTCAAAAGTTATCGCATTAGTCGATTCTAATTATGGTATGAAAGTTCATCGCTCACATTGGGTGAGTTTTCGTGCGATCAAAAGTATTCGGAAAAAAGGCAGGAAATTCTTAGTAGAACTAACGAGTAACACAACAGCTCCAGTCAGTGCTAAAAGTGTGGTTATACTAGAGGACCGTTGGAATAATTTCCTTACAAAACGCAGATGAGTGCCCCAATTTTATTGGTTACAATTTCGTGATGTTTTTGAATATTTCGTGACATTCCGATACTTAATGCCCCGGATTATGTGCTTATCATTAATCACAGCGCATTTATTCAAGCAGCAATTTTTGCTGTGTGTAATGTAAGAAGCAATGAATATATCGTGTTCTCGACTAAGTTATATTTATTTGTTTCAAGCTTTTAAAGTGTCACAGGATTCTTCCTGAGTTTGTAATGAGTAATAATAAGCGATGTGCTGTGGGGGTGCCAGTATTACACATATTTAACAGTGTATGTGTCTTGTCATTCACCCGAGCTGTGTTCTTACTCCTCCACTCAAGTAAGAGCACAGCTCTCCCTTTTAATGAACGGCAGTATCCATAGGATCAATAAGTGTACGCCCACCATCAACAGTTAGGATTTGGCCCGTTACAAAACTTGCACTGTTTGCAGCTAAGAATTGCGTCACTTCGGTAACTTCCTGTGCTTCTGCAATGCGCCCCAGTGGCGTAACCTCTGCCATTTGATCTCGCAGCTCATCGTCATCTTTCAGATAACTTTGCAAATTGGCTGACATCACAGATCCAATGGCGATTGCATTCACGCGAATGCGGTCAGGGGCAAGGCTGACAGCCAAGGACCGCGTCATTTGGTTCAACGCGGCACAGCTTACAGAATAGGCTAGTAGGTCAGGGTGGGCGCGATCTGATGCAATAGAGCTTAGATTAACCACCGAACCTATACAGTCATTGCTGATCTCATCACTGCCTTCTGCTTGTTGGATCATGATCTTGGCGACAGATTGCGTTAATCGCAGGTTCGCCAAAACGTTTTGTTGAAACAACGCTTCAAAACTGTCTGCTTTTGGCTCTAACGGATTAGATGGCAAAACCTGACGGCTGGCATTCACTAGTATGTCGATACGATCAAAAGCGTCGATCGTTGCAGATTGTAAGTTTGCAATTGTAAGTTTCTTACGCAGATCACCATTGAAATATCGTGCCTGAGGACAATCCAAGGAATCGCATTCCATGATCAGCTTGTCTTCGTCCATATCGGCGAACATGACATTGGCACCTTGGTCGATGAAATGACGTGCAATTGCAAGCCCAATGCCATTTGCAGCACCTGTGACTATGGCTGTTTTACCTTCAATCGAAAAAGACATACGTGGTCCGTTCTGTGATTCTGTTAGGGTAGACTAGTGGAAAGGATGTCCGCGTGCCAATCGTTACTTAGGGCGACGCGCATGGATCACCTTAAAGATAGGTGTCTGCTCTTCGTATGACCAAGTGTTAAAGTTGGCATCAAGTACTGCTTCATAGGCCAATTGCTTATTCGCCACCATCCACAGGCGCCCTTTGGGTGCCAATAGCTTAGATGCCTTTGCAATAAAATCACGTCCCAAAGACACATCCGCTTTGCGTGACACATGGAATGGTGGGTTCATGATAATGAAATCATATGCACCCTTTTCGGGCATGGATTGTACATCTGTCCAATGAAACCGCGCGCGTTCATCGCGGATATTTTTCTGCGCACACACAAGACTGTTTTTTTCAGCCTCAAACAAATCCAACGATGTGATCTCTGGATAGGCTAGTAATGCATTTTGGCTCAGATAGCCCCAACCTGCACCCAAGTCGGCACCTTTGCCTTTTAGTGGTACTGTAATGCTGTCACACAGTAATGCACTGGCTGGATCAATAGCGTCAGCACTAAAAATACCTGGAACCGTCCAAAACCCATCTTTGTTTTGGGACATATCCGTCAGCGCGGCCCACTCTTTAAACGGATTATCAACTGCTGCTTTGTTCACCCATATGGTTTTACCATGGGACTTTGAATAACTCCCCTCGACATCCATCTTAGATTTCACATTCTTCAAGATGCTATCAATACCATCCGTCTTGGCGCCATTGATGAACAAAGTTCCACCAACGTCTAGAACTTCGTAAGCCTTAGCAACATTTGCAAGGTTCTCTGGCTTGGATCGGGTTAATTCTACAACCGCAGCTTTGGCTGATGCAGGCATGTCTTGCGTGGGGCGTAATCCAACACTCTCTAAAGCGTCAAAGCTTGGTTTGAAACTTTGCACCGCTTGTACATCTTTTGTGTCAAATCGACGATAGGCTGGATCATTTGTTGCACGCATAATCAGGATCGGACCACCCTCAGGCAGTTCGTTTGTTAAAGTATCAAACAGTTTAGAAAGACGGGAAGATTGAGCCATATGTGTAGGGCGTGAACGCCTATTCCTTTTCCATCGTGCATTGCAGTGGATGTTCATGTTTACGTGCCAAGTCCATCACTTGGGTCACTTTGGTTTCCGCTATATCATGGGAAAATACACCAACAACAGCAGCACCCTTTTTATGTACGGTCATCATGATCTCGATCGAAGATTGATGACTGATCGCAAAAAATCGCTCCAACACATGCACAACGAATTCCATCGGTGTATAGTCATCGTTTAATAACAATACTTTATACATCGGCGGTTTCGCCGTTTTTGGTTTGGTTTTTGTAACGACGGCTGTGTCGTTATCAAAATCGTCATCGTTGGATAATGTAATAGGTTTTGTCATAAGCTGTACGTTTCAGTGTGTAATTTAAGACAGTGTATACCGCCGCTGTAAGGAATAAAAAAGTCCAATTGAGTTCAATTGAGTTCAATTGGGGCATTTTTGAGGCAGAGGTCTAGTGGTTAATGAAAGGTTAACTACTAGGTGTAGTGGTCGCTAAAGGCTTTGAGCAAAAATACGCCAGTTTTGTTGCGATAAGAACATAAACTAAGTTTCTGTAAAATAGTTATTTTCTGAAAATAAATGTCATGCTACCTTTTCCTCAATGAATACCGCGCAAAGCGGATGAGGCAGTAACAGGCAGATATCGGAGATAACCGATGCTAAGGCAGTTGAACCATTGGCTAACAGCCATGGTAGTATTCCTATTGATGAATCTTTATGCAGTTAGCATTAGCTATGCTGCACCGTATGCTGCGATGGTGATGGATGCCCGCACAGGGCAGGTTGTTCATTCGCGTAATGCTGATACGCGGCTTCACCCAGCATCACTTACAAAAATGATGACGCTTTATGTTGTGTTCCAAGCTATTGAACGCGGCGAGCTCAGCTTAACGAAAAAAGTACGTATCTCTAAACACGCTGCATCCGAGCCACCTTCAAAGCTTGGCTTGAAAGCAGGTCAGCGTATTGAATTGAAATATCTGATCCGTGGCGCTGCTGTGAAATCTGCAAATGACGCAGCTACGGCATTGGGCGAAGCGGTCTCGGGCAGTGAGGCCGCTTTTGCTCGCCGTATGACAGCGACAGCAAAACGTTTGGGGATGAAATCATCCACTTTCAAAAATGCGCACGGCTTAACACAATCAGGCCATCTATCCACGGCACGTGATATGACATTGTTAGGTCGCCGCCTGTTCTACGATTATCCACAATACTATAACTTGTTCTCTCGCCGTTCTACGGATGCTGGTGTACGCCAAGTTGCAAATACAAATCGCAAGTTGTTGGGCAACTATCGTGGTGCTGATGGTATTAAAACGGGTTATACAAACGCAGCGGGTTTTAATCTGGTTGCGTCTGCTGAACGTGGAAGTAAACGTGTAATTGCAACAGTGTTTGGGGGTAAAACATCGTCATCTCGAAATGCCCGTGTTGCACAACTTCTGGACCTTGGTTTTGGTCGTGTGAACCCACGTTTGGCTGAACGCAAACCTACAAGGATTGCACCTGTAACGAACGAAAAGCCCAAGATCATCAAGGTGGTGATAAGTGGTGCCGTTCGCAAAAGTCCTATTCCTAAAATGCGGGTCGCAAAAACAGTGCCAACTCCAGAACCAGTCTTAGTTGCAGCAGTCGATCAAGCCGAAGTTGAAGCCGTGCTAAAACAAGCTTTAGCAGAACAGGCGGCAGAACCAATACCTGCAGTGACATCTCCAAAGCCGGTATTGCGTCCTACGAATATTGTGCCTGTAGCGCTTGTGACGACTCCGCAGCCTGTTGCTGTAGCTAAAGCTTCAACAGAACCGCGTGTCGTATCTCGTAAATCCACATCGGGGCGTGTATGGTCTGTGCAATTGGGCGCATATGGCTCAAAGTTTGAAGCCGAAAAAACACTTCTAACAGCCGCACTTAGCAATTTAGGCCCATTAGAAGGTGCATCACGCCGCATCGCGCCAGCGACAGTAAACGGTGCTCGTTTGTACCGCGCACGGTTTGTGGGCTTGTCCCAAGCGGATGCAAACAAAGCTTGTTCACGCCTGCGCGCACGCAGTCAGACCTGTGTAACGGTATCCCCAGGCAGCTAAACCCAATCACGTGATTTTGATGACCAACTTGCTTTTGCATTCCCCTTGTTATGGTTAGCATTCCCCTAATGCATTGGTTCACAATGCGATCAGGGGAATAATACGCTATGCGCAAAAATAAGAAAAAACAAAGAACCAAAAATAAGCCTAATACGGTGCAACAAAGCGCGCCAAATGATCGTCGCGCTTTTTTACGAAAGCTTAGAAATGGCACAATTGCGCTAAGCTTGGTTGGCGCAGGTGGCGCATTTGCAGCCGTGAATGTTAAATGCAGCCTGGAAGAAGGTGATCTTACAAAAGTGGGCAACGGCATGCCAACGATCGTTCAAATCCACGATCCGCAATGCCCCCGCTGCCAAGCTTTGCAAAAAGAAACGCGCAAAGCTCTGGGCAATTTTGACGATGATGATTTGCAATATCTCGTTGCCAATATTCGCAGCACAGATGGTCAGGCATTCGCGAATAAATACCACGTTCCACACATCACAATCTTACTGTTTGATGGCAAAGGTGAGCTGACAAAAATCCTAAGGGGTAACAATACACGCGACTTTTTACGTGATGAATTCGCAGCACATCTAAAAGCATCAGCAAGAAGTTAACCACGATAGATTATTTCAATAAGGTTGCGATTTCTGCCCCGATTTGCAGTTCGGAAACGTTACCAAAATGATGTGCGCGTAATTCACCCTCTGGGTCAATTAATATTAAACTCGGCGTGCCACGCATACCGTAGGTTTCCATTGTTTGCGGAATGTTGTTTGGCCCTGCTTTATCGACCGCTACAGGGAACGTAACTTTGAACTCATGTAAGAATGCCTTTAACGAAACTGGTGTCATCGCATCATGGTGTTCAAACACAGTATGCAGCCCAATCATTGCAACTTTATCAGATGGAAACGCGGCATGGATAGATTTCGCCAACGGTATACCTTCTAAGATGCAACCGGGGCACAACATTTGAAATGCTTCGATAACTACGACTTTGCCCCGCAAATCTTTCAAAGTCAGATCTTGGGGTGCGTTAAACCATTGCGATACGTTTAATTCAGGTGCCATTTTATTTACCTTTAATAGGGGGTGCAGGGCTTATGCGCCCTGCACCAAGTAATCAGTCAACTTTGCCAGGTAGGGACAAATCGCCAGATGCCACATCGAATACATCTGTCACACAAGCCAATGGCGCGTGTAGGTCCGCATTCACACGCAATGCAGCAGTCACGCCATCATATGCAGCTGTATCAATTTTAGCGGCATCTGATGCTGCCAAAGCCACATTGATGGAAATTGTTGGGCCATCAAAATAAGGTGTGTAACCTGGGCTGTCCAAGAACATTGGAACACCTGGCCATGTTGCTGGCATTTGTGGTGTTTCACCATCTGGAATATCACGTACAGATAATGCACCTGGGCCGCATTCTTCATTCGGTGTCAAAACCACCCAATGGCTGTGCCAATGCGCGCCATCATTTCCTGTGTCACCATCGATATTTTCATCAAACAGTGGTGTGTCGTCAAAGTCAGGGTGATTAGTTGCGGCTAGGGCAAGGATACCTGTACCTGCTTCAAACCCTACAACTTTAGGGTCTAAATTTGTTGGCCATACATAAGCCCAGATTGATGAGCCGCCAAATTCACCAGTACTGTCAGGAACTGCACTGCCAGCCGTTCCATTTGCTTCCATTTTGAACGTGATAACACGCCCCTTACGACTTACATGCGCTGAAAGTATGTCGAAAGCCGCTACTTTCGTTTCATCAGCTGCTGAAATCACGGCACCTTTTGCGTCGTGATCATGTCCTTCACCTGCTGTTGCTACAGAAGCAACAGCGCTTAGTGCGATTGCGGATAAATAATGTTTCATGATTCTTTCTCCATTAGGGTTATATGTTTCTTAATTAGTGGCGAGTCGAAACTATTGCAAGTTTTATTTCGAGTCGCTATGATTTAAATATGAAACAAACAGAACAAATACGCAGTTTGCTAAACCGATTGGCGCGCTTAGATGCGGGCGAAGGTTGGGCAGGGGATTTAAATCCAGCACAAAGAGATGCATTGGATTATCTTGCGCGTGCAAACAGGTTTTCCAGATCCCCCTCACACGTGGCAGAATACTTGGATACAACGCGCGGAACGATGTCTCAAACACTTAAAGCATTGGTTCGCAAAGGATATTTAAGTGAAAAGCGTTCCATAATGGATAAACGTGTCGTAAGTTTCACGCTGACGGATCAAGGTCAGAAAGCAACATCTGATATCAATATTATCAACCGTGGTTTGGATGATTTAAACGTATCAGACAGAAAAGACCTTCATAAAGGTCTGACAGATTTATTAGAGAGTGTATTGAAAAAAAGCGGCGGAAAAGCTTTTGGAATTTGCCACACATGCAGGCATTTCTCTAAAGAATCTCAAGGCGGATTCTGCAGTTTATTGTCAGAACCTTTGACAGAATTGGAAACAAAACAGATTTGCCACGAACAAGATTCGGCATAATTCCTGCTTAGAAGTTGATCGTCACATCAGGTAAATTCAGCGCATTCACCAGATCGCGAACTTCTTGGCGCGCCGCCAAATTAGACATACTCATAGGTTCGCTAGTGATGTCAGCCAAGTCCAACAGGGTAAGCCCATTTGGGAACAGCTCTTTAAAAATCACACGGTCTGAAAAGCCGGGGATCAATGTAAACCCAATGCGGCGTGCCAAATCTTCCAGTGCTTCCCCAACACGGCGTTTGTTCTTCATAGACAGGGCATGCATACGGTTGCGTGTCACAAACCAATCCATTGGGCGCGACCCTGATTCAGCCCGCGCTTTACGCGCTTTCCACACCATTTCAGAATAAATAGATGGGCCAACAACCTTGTTCGTTTCGCCATCAATGCGTGCAAGCAGATCAAAATCGACAAAGCTATCATTCATCGGTGTGACCAATGTATCGGCCATCGCATGTGTTAGCTCACTCAACTGTGTATAGTTGCCTGGACAGTCCGCTACGATAAACTCATTGGTTTGATCCAACTGCGCCAGCCCATCTTGGAATGCTTTCAAAGTTGCTTTGAAGCCTGGCTCCATACCCAGCTCAGATGGTTTTTTTAGAACAGCCGTTTCAGGGAACGGCAAGCGAATACCTGTACGTTCAATATAAAGAATACGGTTTTGAATATAACGTGTCAGCGTTTTCTGACGCAGATCCAAATCCAATGCACCCACAGTTTTACCCGAACGCAACAGCGCCGTTAATACATGCATTGCAGTGGTAGATTTACCCGATCCGCCTTTTTCGTTACCGAAAACAATTATATGTGCCATTCAATTCCCCAACGCCCCAATAGTATAGGCATGTGCGCACTATGCGTTATAGAATACTCGATTACAATATTGTTTGTGAACTGGAAACAATAGATATCCTATATTACCTATTGTTATCCACTACTTTTTTTGGCTAAGCGCCGTTCTCTTAAAAAAGTATACAGGCCAGTGGTGATAATTATTGCGGCTCCTAGCAGTGTTAATAGGTCAGGACGCTCTTTAAATATTACGACACCAACTAGTAATGAAAACAGCAATCGAGTGTATCGAAAGGGGGTAACAGCAGATGCATCCCCAACACGCATCGCTGCTACAATAGCGTAATATCCAGCGACTCCAAAAGCGACAGCACCAATAAAGTAATAGGTTTCTAAGGTGTTTACAGGTGTCATTGGTTTTGATTGAACCCACAACAAAATAGCACCTGCTAGCGCCACAGGTGCAAAGCCTTGGCTGGATACGACTGTGGATGGGATATCACTTGGGACAAGCCGCGTAATCAGATCGCGTGCAGCCACACATATTACAGCTATTAGGACGAATAAAACATTAGGGTTAAACGCCCCCAAGCCTGGTCTAATAATGATCAAAACACCAATAAACCCGATTATAATCGCTGCCCAACGTCGCCAACCAACATCTTCCCCTAGAAATAAAGCTGCTCCCATCGTGATTGCCAAAGGGGTCGCTTGGAAAACAGCAGCGACTGTTGAAAGTGGTACAAGAGCTAATGACGTAACAAAAGCTATAGCCGCAAATGCTTCTGTCGCTGAACGTGCAAGTGTGATGCGTGTCCAAAAGCGTTTCGCAAAAATGCGGTGTCCTTTATAACTTGCCATAAGAGCAAAGATAACGGCACCACTGATGCCGACAATCACCAGAATTTGGCCCGTAGAAATTGTGGTGGACAGCTCTTTGATGAAAGCATCTTCCAGTGTAAAACCTGCCATTGAAGCAATAACGAGCAGAATGCCTTTAAGGTTATTCATAATGATATATCCAAGATGAAACTGGACGTTGCATATATGCAAACTACTCAGTTGTTTGAAATATCAAGAAAGGAGATTGGCGTATAATACAAGATCAAATTAACTAATTTATTTACAATGAATATATCGTTAATAATATATTAAAATTGAGCCAATAAGGACGATGTTAATTGACCTCAAAGATTGTTTTTCACGTTCCCAAAAACTTTATAGAAAATTATAAAGAGCAAAGTCACCTGGCTTTATTTGCAAAAATCGAAGAAACGATCACCCAAAACGGCGGTACGGTTGAGGTTGTTCAGCGTGATGCGCGTCTGAAAATTGAAAATGATCCAGATGCGGCAGCGTTGATAGACGACGATAATTTGCATATTGTTGAAAATGGCTGGATGAGTGCACCAAATGTCCTGAATGCTACAATCGCATACATACCACCTTTTTGGCATTTAGACCCAAAAGGTGTTTTGTGTAATAGTGTGATTTCAACTGCTGAATACAATCCTGAAACGATCCCATTCGATGTTGCGAATGGGATGTTTCAAAGGCTGCGAAAACGGCTCGTTGAAAAACGTCACTCTCGTTACGATCAACCTTCCGAAGTTGAGGAAATTCCTAAAAATTCGATAGCGGTATTCTTGCAAGGTGGTTTGCCCGAGAAACAAGGTAATGCGTATTGTACAACAGAAGAAATGTTGCGCACAGTACATAAGTATTCAAAAGGCCATCCAATCGTTGTTAAAGCGCATCCTATATCTAACCAGATTAAGGATGCGAAAATTCTGTCTAAATTGATGCATGAAGGGATGGAATTCTATCCTACAAACGCAAATGTACATGATATCCTTTCGCGTTGCAGTGTGACTGTGTCCTTTAATTCAGCCGTAGCTATGGAAGGTTTTTTGCATCGCAAACCTGCGATATTATTTGGGCAGTCGGACTTTCATCACAATGTGGAAACCGTGAAAACCCCCGATGAGTTTCCTGATGCCTTATCACAAGCCCTAAGCAAAGAAGGGGGATACGCACAATTCGTCTATTGGTATTTTGCCAAACACTGCCTGTCTCTAGATGAAAAGGAGTTTGAGCAAAAGTTACTGATGAAATTCGCGAATATGGGGTTCGACGCAAAAAGACTGGGGCTTACCCAAGAGCGTAAACCACACATATTGCAGGATGCTTTCCACATATCCCAAGATTTGACAGGCACCTTAGAAAAGCAAAGTGAAATAAAAAGTTGTGAAATCATTGAAGCGTTAAAAGTAACAGAAAGTACGAATGTTTTTGTTGCGCGTATCAATAATGAAAAAGCCATTATCAAACAATTTTTACACGACAATGCGCATAGAACAGTCGAAAATTTGAAAAAGGAGCTGGACTATATCGGCGAGAAGATGGGGCACGGAAATCTTCAGGTTAATAAGTGCCTATATGCATTTCCCGATGAAGGAATCGCTGTTTTAAGCTATGCTGAAGGGCGTCGCTTGGGGGATGTTATTGAAAAGTCACCACCGTCAAAACGTATGCAACTTGTTAAAAAAAGCGGGAACTGGTTAAAAAAATATACACGTCCACGTAGTAGGTCTGCAAAGTTTGGGCCAATGTATTGGTACCACCTATTGCAAGATATCAGTACTGATCACGTGAAAGACAAAACGGATAAAGCCCTATGTTTGAGAATGTTGGAAAACTTACGGCAACGGGCAGATACAATAAAAGGGTGTAAGGTTATTCAAGCCGCCTCACACGGAGATTTTGTTGGTATAAATGCACATTTTTCTAAGGGTGTGATTTGTGGTGTTGATATTCAAGGTGAGCATTGGTTGCCAATAGCAAAAGATGTTGCAAAGTTTTTGGTTTGGCTGCAAATATATAGCCCTATTGATACAGATCATTTGACTTATGGTATTGCGTCGAATGATTGGTCCGCAATGTTAGCTTCAGAAATTATCAGCAATGATGAATATGATACAACATTAGCATTTTTTGTTGGGCGAGAATTGTATTGGCGATTTTTAGAGGGCTATAATACGCCGAAAATTCAAAAAAACGCACGATTTTCCATCGAAAACTATCTGGAAAACAAGATCAGATTTTAATAAAAAAGCCGCTCCAAAGGAACGGCATAAAGGGAGAGCTCTTTAAAAATTAGATGCTGACTTTAGATAGCCATGCGTCCAATGTATTTGCAAATAAACCAGGCGTGTCTATCATACTAAAATGACCCGCATCAGGGAGGGCTGCAAATTCTGCATTTTTTATCATGGTCTGTAAGCGTTTACCTTCGCTGATTGGAACCCATTGATCACGTTCACCCCACATGATCATCATAGGAACGTTAATAGTTGGGTATAAGTCTTCTAATTGTGTTGTGTAATCATAGTCATATTGCCCGACCTGACTGTAGTAAGCTTTTTGGCCGACTTCGCCTAGCCAAGGAGCGATCAGTGATTTCATTTTTTGTCGGTCTTGGTGTGTGGACATGGCCGTGTTTAAATGTGCCTTTATAGTCGCTTCGTGGATATATTCTGGCACAGCGGCAAAAATGGCTTCGTTTTCCTTCACGTGTCGCGAAAATTTTGTGCCCCATGGTGAAAGTAAAACACCATCCGCAACACAGATCGCATTAACGGGCAATCCTTCTATCAAATGTGCCCCCATTACAGTTGCCGCGCCGAAATCATGCCCCACTAAGGTTGGGTTTTCTATTTCCAGCTCTTGAATAAGCTCATTCAACGCACGTGCAAAACTCCGCAGCCGTACATCTTGGCCTTCGAACTTTTCAGATTCCCCATAACCTGGCAGGTCCATAAAGTGGAAATGATATTTATGCTTTAACGCTTCAACGATATCTTCCCATATGATCGAACTTGTCGGGGTTCCGTGCATTAAGAACACATCTGGCCCTTGGCCAATATTGCCATATCGAATTGCGCCAACGGATGATTGAAAGCTTTTATCTAGATTAATATTTGTCATATCAGACCTCTTAGAATGGTTGTTTTCTCATGAAAATTATATTTAATACCCAAAGTCGAACGATCATTTGTCTTATCAGAGTGAAATTTTGTCATGCTACCATCAACGCAAAACCTAACTTCATTTGTTTCCGTTGCTCATTTTAAGCAATTCAAGCTTGCGGCAAGCCACCTGAATCTAACTGAATCTGCTGTAAGCCATCAAATCTCACGCCTTGAAGCACAATTGGACATCCAATTGTTTGAGCGAACCCGTAAGGGGGTGATGCTTACCGATGCAGGGCGAATGTTCTATGGATACGTTGAAAAAGCACTTGAGGAAATTGAAGCAGGTGTGGCTGCTATTGCCCAACAACATGAAACACTTTTGGCCATTAGTGCGCCCAGGACATTTGCAGCTATGTGGTTGGCTCCTAGGATCTCTGAATTTTCTGCGATCCACCCAAATATTGAATTGCAAATTACCGCCACGGATAGGGTAAGCGACTTGTACCGCGAAGGTGTTGATGTCGCTATTCGCGTATCCGACCGCAAATGGGATGAGTTTGAGCAAGTTTGGTTATGTGAACAAGATATGACACCTGTAACGTCGCCAGAGTTGGCAGAAAGAATTGCGGATATCGGATGGGCGCAAGCTGTGTTGGAAATACCGTTCATACGAAATGAGACGCATCAAGAGGAGTGGGAATATTGGGCAACTGAAACGGGGCAAGTCATTCCTGAGCAAAAACAGTTCAGGAAGCTCCAAAGTTATGATTTAGTGCAAGCTGCTGCCGCACGCGGTTTCGGAATTGCGTTGTCACGTAAACCATTGAGCGAGGATTTGATGCAAGAGGGGCGTCTTGTTCGTGTGTTGTCGGATGCTGCCGCTCAAGCGGCACCTTATAGCATCTTATTCCGCAAAGACCGCCGTCCAAAGGCAGCCGTAAAGCTATTCGTGGATTGGATCGTAAATGCCCAATAAAAAAAGCCGCTCCAAAAGAACGGCTTTCTAAACTCAATAAGTTTGCGGTTCTTAGAAACCCAAACCTTCGTATTTCTTTTTGAACTTTGAAACACGACCGCCAGCATCCATAAGCTTTTGGTTGCCGCCTGTCCAAGCAGGGTGTGCAGATGGATCGATGTCTAGTGACAATACTGAACCTTCTTCGCCGTATGTTGAACGTGTTTCGTAAGTTGAACCATCTGTTAGTTTAACAGTGATTGTGTGGTACTCTGGGTGCAAATCGCTTTTCATGATGATCGCTCCTATTTCGCAGTTTTTGGTTTGTAGTTTGTTTGCTCAGCAATACGAGCAGACTTACCACGACGAGAGCGTAGGTAGTATAGTTTCGCGCGACGTACACGGCCACGACGTACTACAGCAATGCTGTCGATGTTTGTTGAATATAGTGGGAACACACGTTCCACACCTTCACCGAAAGAGATTTTGCGCACTGTAAAAGACGCAGCGATTGTGTCGCCGCCTTGACGTGCAATGCAAACACCTTCGTAGTTTTGGACACGAGAGCGGCTGCCCTCTGTCACTTTATAGCCTACGCGGATTGTATCGCCTGCTTTAAAATCAGGGATATCTTTGCCTAGGCTTGCAATTTGTTCAGCTTCAAGCTGTGCTAGCAAGTTCATAACGTTTTCCTTTTGCCCGCCGTTTATTCGGCGAAGTGATTTTCCGTCCTCAGGGCTCTTGGTCTTCACTCGGGTCCGCATAAGCGCCCGCCAGAGATTCAGGTCGACGTTTCGTTAGCTTTGGATAACGGATCGCAAGGCGATGAATGCAGTGTGTAAGGGCAGAAGAAATCCCGTCACGTAACACCCGAAATCTGTGGGCCTTTGGCATGCATAAAAAGTACAGATACGAATCCATACACACCAAGTTCGCGCGGTATAGGACTAAAGGGAGGATCAATCAAGAGGGAATGTCTTGGTGCTTGGTGTCTATAGTGCCATGTATTTAACTGGGGGGATTGAAGAAAAGCATTAACGCATCGTAGTTCTTAGCGAAAACGTTGTGTGTTTCATCTGTTATGTGAAACTCTTTGTATAATTCAGACAATTGTGACTGAAATTTTGCTCGTCTTTCTGATGGTTGTCTCCCATCTTGCAAAAAGGCTGGTAAGTTTTCAACTTTAGGAGCGTCTGGGTTATCGCTCTCAGTTTTAGATACAACAGAGATGGCTTTGCTTTGTGATAGATACACTTGATAAAGATAATCTGCCATTTGAGCGTATTCGTGGTAACTCTCATAACCATTATCTTTAGCAACAGCGTTTAACCTTTGTAGTACATCTGTACCTTCAAATGCTGTGCCAAGCCCTTCGTATGGCGTGTTTTCATCAATGCTAATTGACATTATTTTTTGCATTTCAGGTGTCTGCGGGGGATTCATTTCTTGCAGAGTACTATTTATCAGAGGGTATGTTGTGAGTAACTGATCGACATTTTCTTGGGTGAGTTCAGCGCGTGTTTCAAATCGCGTTGTTAATTCGGCTTGCCGGGCAGAAACATCACCAGTTTGAGTGTCTGATGTTTCTGTTGTTTGCGCGTGTGACATTAGATTGGTCATCACCAATACTGTTGCTATAAGTAGGGGCATTTTTAAAAACATACTAATGGTCTCCTGCTATCTTCATTTTATGCGGGCAATGGAATGCCTTATTTATTAATGAAGTATGTAATTGCAGGTTTTTTGTCTACAGCCGCCACATATATAAGCTGAATACCGCTGAACAGATATCCTTAGTTACCCAGTTATTAAGATAACTAAGGAAGGTTTTAATATTATGCAGTGACAGCCGCATCATCCGATTTATGCAAACCAACGACCGCTAGCACAGTCAAACCGTTTGCAAGGTAGTAAATCATATCCAAACCTGAAAAGCCCAAAACGAATGGAGCTAAGGTAAAGACAGCGCCAACAGCACCATCAACCGCGAGGTGCAGTTTATAAGGCAGAACTTTGAACACACCCAGATGATGATCCGTCAGTACTGTCAGTAAGAATGCAGCCACACCTGTGACGACAGACAGGGTAAAGGCCAATGGGTGGGACGCACCCAAGCCAAGAATGAATGGCAGGCCGATAAGAGCCAAAGCCACTGGATAGTCTAGGTAAGCGTGAATATTTTTCGTAATGAAGCGCATAATCATGTCTTTCTGTTGTTTCATATGTGATCGGTATTGAACCGCTAACAACAAGAATAATGGGGATTTCCCGTTCTAACTATGCTCAGAAGTTCGCCTTTATATGCAGATCGTTCGAAAGCTTGGTGGATTGAACAATTCGTTACTGAATGTGATTGCGATAACCCGCAGGTGTAAAGCCAACTTCTTTTTTGAACACACGTGCAAAGGCGGATTCGGAGGCATAGCCAACCAAATCGGACAACTCTGCCAATGATATCTTATGATCCGCCAATATCTGCTTGGCCAATTCCATCCGCCAACTGGTGACATATTGCATGGGCGTTACCCCCATTTTCTTGGAAAACAGAACGGCAAAGCCTGTGCGTGATAACCCTGCCTCTCGTGCAAGACTTTCCACACTCCAACCTTCGGTGGGTTTCTTATGAAACGCATCCAAGGCGCGACTGATATGGGGATCGGAAAAACCAGCCAATCCAGCCTCTGCCGATGCATCGCTGTCCAGATAACTGCGAATGGCTTGGGCAAATATCACTTCGGACATTTTCAATGCGATCAGGTCGCCCCCAATTTGCACCCCACCTGTTTCATCGCCAATCATCCGCAAAGTGGATTCCATCCATTTGCCAGAGGCCTCGCCATAATTGCGGATATGGATGATCGGCGGCAGGCGTTCCAATAGCATATGATTGGCGTTCTTAACGAAGGAAAAATGCCCACAGATCAGTTGTGTTTCACGCTCATCCTCATCACCACCAAACACCAGCACTCCAGACCCATCAAACCCAGATCGTTCCAAAACCTCATCCAATGGCAAGATGGTATTTTCAGGATCATGGCCGCAGTATAACGAATGCGCGCTGCCATGCGGAATGATGATCAAATCACCCTGCGCCAGTAATGTTGGTTCATCCACACCATCGACTGAGATTAAACAATCGCCGCGATGGGCATAGTGAAACCGCGCCACATTCTCAAACGATGGCACAGCAACGCCCCATGGTTTGGTAAAGGCGGTGCGAAAATACAAAGTCCCTTGCAGGGAGATTTTGGTCAGTATGTCACTTAATAAATCGAGCATAGGGTTACTATATGCGTGATTTGCCATTCGTCCATAACCATGGAACGATCTGCACGGTCTTGTGAACGAATGGCGCTTAATACGTCTATAAAAGCGATGCTAGCCGTTTAATACCTTCATCAATCGCATCGCCATTAGACTTGGAAAAACTCAGCCGTATCGTGTTTGCGCCAGATCCATCCGCAAAGAATGCTTGCCCAGGGACAAATGCCACACGTTGCGTTTCAATCGATTTTTCTAACAGCTCCGCCCCATCGATACCTTTGGGCAATGTTAGCCAGACAAACATACCGCCCTCTGGTCGTGTCCAGTCCACGCCCTCTGGCATATATTTTTCTAAAGCTGCCAACATATGGTCACGACGTTCCATATAAGCCGCACGTGTCACCGCGATATGCGCATCAAAATGCTTATGCGCCACATCTGAAATCACCATCTGATTGATACTTGGTGAATGCAGGTCGGATGCTTGTTTCATCAAAACCAGTTGCGAAATAACGGGCGTTGCGGCGCAAACCCATCCCACGCGCAAACCGGGGGAAAGCGTTTTCGAAAAACTACCTGTGTAAATCGTACGGCAGTCCTCGATCGATCCTTTGCGTTCAATTTCCAATGCAAGGATGGGTGGAATAGCTTCGCCATCATAGCGCAGCGATTGATACGCAGCATCTTCAACAATCGCGATATCCATCTCATCCGCTAGGTTCAAAATCGCATCCCGTTCCGCGCGGTCCATACTAATCCCTGTCGGGTTGGCAAAATCCACAGACATATAGGCCAGCTTCACACGCCCGCCTTTTTCACCAGCGGTTTCCATATAGTCCGCAGCGGTTCTGTTGCCATTCGGATGCAACCGATCATACTCGGGCTCATAAGCATTGAATGCACCAAGTGCCCCTAAATACGTTGGCCAACCAACCAATGCCGTATCCTTTGGTGACAACAAGAGTTTCCCCAAATAATCCAATGCTTGCTGCGATCCAGATGTGATCAGGATATTATCGATAGAGCAGGGCACGCCCAGTTTCGCCATCTCGGCGCAAATCCATTCGCGCAGCGGTTTGTAGCCTTCACTGGCGGAATACTGCAAAGCCGTGTCATGCGCGCCAGAGGCAAACACATCAGCATAAGCCTCTTGTATTTGCTGTGTTGGGAATAACGCAGGATCAGGGATACCCCCCGCAAACGAGATGATATCAGGCTGATCCAACAGCTTTAACAATTCACGTATTTCCGATGCCTTCATCCGCGCGTTGCGGGTGGCTAATATAGTTTGCCAATCCATCAGAATCCCCTCGCATTAATGTCTCAATCGCAGCAAGGTGTGAAAGATTTGGAAATATGTCAATATGATTGACATATTTTTATTGCGTGAAAACCGACACTCAGGACTTATTCAGTATCATCCGTATGTTTTTCCCACAAATCAGGGCGGCGTTCTTGGGTGATCTTATCAGATTGCTCCTGACGCCATTTATCAACGTTGCCATGATGGCCAGACAATAAAACATCAGGGATTTTACGGCCCTTCCATTCCGCAGGTTTGGTATATTGCGGATGCTCTAACAGCCCGTTGGAAAAGCTTTCATCAACAGCACTTTCCTCATTACCCAAAACATTCGGCAATAGGCGTACAGTTGCATCGATCAAAGCTTGCGCTGCAATCTCTCCACCTGTCAGAACGAAATCCCCAAGCGATACTTCTTGAACGTTATATTCTTCTAGTACGCGCTCATCGACGCCTTCAAAACGACCACACAGCAGCGTCATGCCTTGCGCCTTACTAAAGTCACGCGCCATTGCTTGTGTCAGTGGTTTGCCTCGTGGTGACAGATACACAACAGGCCACGCTTTCGGATCCATCGGCGTACCACGACGCGCATCTTCCAAAGCAGCACCTACAACATCAGGTTTCAAGACCATACCAGCGCCACCGCCAGCGGGCGGGCTGTCCACATCTTTGTGCTTGCCGATGCCATATCCACGCAACTCAATTGTTTCCAAGCTCCACAAACCCTCTTTCAGGGCTTTGCCTGTTAATGAACCGCCCAAAACACCTGGAAACAGTTCTGGAAACAACGTGATGATTTTAACTTTCCACGCGCCAAATATATCAGGCGTATTGGTCATCAACTCACGTGGTTTCAATGTCGGGCGCACAGCCAAACGGCCATGGGATTTTGCGGGCTTATCACTCATCTTTGGCCTCTGGGAATACACCCTCTGGCGGATCAGTGATGATACGCCCCGCTGCCAGATCAACCGTTGGAACCGCTTCACGTGTGAATGGCAACATAACCGTATTCTTGATCCCTTTGCCCGCGATTTCCAACATATCGCCCGCACCATGGTCATGGATTGCCGTTATACGGCCCAGCTTTTCACCGCCTGTATTGATCACATCCAACCCAATCAGATCAGCGTGATAGAATTCGTCATCTGGCAGTGACGGCAAGTTTTCGCGGTTCGTAAACAAGCGGATACCGCGTAATGCATCAGCCTGATCTTTGTATTGAACGCCTTTGATACGGCAGGAATAGCCGCCTTTGATGGGGCCTTTGACCGTAAGATCAAAACTCTGTTCACCATCTTCTGATGTTAAAGGATTGTAATTGCCAATATCAGATGGTTCCGCGCAAAAACTTTTCACGCGCAATTCGCCCTTAACACCAAAGGCACCGATAATTGCACCAATACAGATCAGATCAGATTTTGACATATTATCGCTCAATCACTTTTGTCAGTTCAGGGTCGCGTGCTTCCCAACCAACGGTTTCCAATTCAGGTGTCAATGTTTCTTGCTGGGGATAGCCCATGCACAGATAGGCGACCAAGGTCCAATTGTTGGGCACATCCAAATCTGCGCGCAACTGATCAGGGTCAAGGATGGAAACCCACCCCAATCCCAAACCATGGGCGCGGGCTTTCAGCCAAAATGTCATGATCGCAGCCACAACAGAATAGCGGCGCATTTCTGGCATGGTTTGTGCACCCAAGCCGCCACCTTTTGGTGTGTCTTCTTCACAGAATATAGCCAATTGGACAGGAGCGTCTTTCATGCCTGACAGTTTTAAGGATGCATATAGATTGGCTTTTTCACCATCGTAATCTGCCAATGCATCAGCGTTTGCAGATTGAAAATTCTCCAGCGCTTTTTGGCGGCTGGCATCCGTTTTTAACTGCACAATGCGCCAAGGTTCAGACAAGCCAACAGATGGCGCGTCTTGGAAGACGTCCAAACATTCTTGGATTAAATCTTGGGGAACGGTGTCAGTTTTGAAGTGGCGCACATCGCGGCGCCACTTCATAAGTGCAGAAAGCTCGGATTGAAAATCTTGCGAAAATTCGCGCATCTATATCTCCAAGCGTAATGTCAATTACTCAGCCGCTGCTTCTTCTGCAGGAGCTTCTTCAGCTGGTGCTTCAGCAACATCTTCCGCAGGAGCCGCAGCTGCTGCTTTTGCGTCTTCTTCAGCTTGCTTAACAGCTTCTTCAGCGTCAGCAACTTTTTGAGCTTTTTCTTCAACGCGTTCTTGTGCTTTTTTGCCAGGAACAGCTTTTTCAGGGTTGTTACGCTCTGTTTTAGCCAAAACGCCTGCTGCTTCTAGGAAACGTGCAACACGGTCAGATGGCTGTGCGCCTTCGCCCAACCAGTAGTTTACGCGTTCCATATCCAATTTTACGCGCTCTTCGCTGTCTTTTGGCAATAGTGGGTTATATGTACCCAATTTTTCAACGTAACGACCGTCACGTGGCATACGGCTGTCAGCCGCTACAACGCGATAAAATGGACGTTTTTTAGAGCCGCCGCGGGCCAGTCTGATTTTCATAGCCATGATGTATTTCTCCTAAAGTAGCTATTTGAGTGCAGTGCTTACTGCGTTCATTCTTGGTGTTTCTTATGGTGTTGGATGACTTCGCTAATGATGAAGTTCAAAAACTTCTTAGCGAACTCAGGGTCTAAGTCTGCATCTAACGCCATGCGTTGCAAACGTTCGATTTGGTGGGCTTCGCGCATCGGGTCAGATGGCGGAAGTGTATGTTCTGCTTTCAGCACGCCAACAGCTTTGGTGTGCTTGAACCGTTCGGCCAAAGTATAAATCAACACGGCATCCAAACGATCAATACTTTCGCGGTGTCCTTTCAGAACATCTGCGGCAAGTTCAATAACATCATCAGGCATCATAAAGCCTCCTGCATAGGGTGACGGTAAACAAGGCATGGGTGTGCTTCTGGGCCTTTGGCATTTTTATCCAAAGCGGCGCCAAGGCGTTCAGCCAATGCGATAGAGCGATCTAAACCTTCGCTGATATAGCTGACGAAATCAGTCCAACCCAATTCTGTACGGGCATGTTTGATGGCAGCTTCTGCTGCCTCATATGCAATGCTTTTACCTTCGGCGTTTCCAAAGACCATCCAACCGATTTCACGCTCTGGCCAATCCGCAGGATGCCAAGGGCCGATCAAGCCAAGGATGGTATCATCACCCTTCATTGTGACAGCCCACATGCCAAAGTTATTGATTTCCCAATGACCAAGCTCATAAGCAAAGTGACGCCATGCTGCGTGCAGATCAAAAGGGCCGCCAACGCCCGCAGCACGTTCGGACATAAAGAAATCCACACAGATGTCTTGGTCACGCGGTGCAGGGCGGCGCAAAATCAGGCGCTCGGTTTCAATTGGCTGTATCATACCAATCCAAGCTCCTGTGGTGACGCACCTTCCAAAACAGGGCGCGTAAAGCTGCGCTCGTATGAAATGATACAACGTGTTTTTTCTGCAAAAGCATAGGCCGCTTGGCATTCAGCGTCTGCCGCCATGCGTTCACGGTAATCTTCGTAAGCTGCCAATGATGGGAACGAGAAATGGCAATATGCGATGTTGTTCGCACCTTCATGCGGGAACCAATAACCGTGATGCGTGCCACCCAGTTTATTCACCAGATGAATCCACGCTTTCGCGTAGGTCTCAAAATCGTCCACTTTGTAAGGGTCGATCACATATGTCAGCGAACAAGTGATCATTTCTTCTTACCGAACCCTGACAGGCCAAGTGGCAAGCTGCCACCGCCCAAACCAGGCAAACCACCTGGCACTTTGTTCATTTTCTTGGCCGCTTCTTCCATGGCCTTTAGATCCATTTTGCCCGGATCCATATCCTTAGGCATCTCAGGCATATCGCCGCCTTTGCCCATCATGCCCTTCATGGCTTGTTTCAACATGCCACCTTTGCCCATCTTCTTCATCATGTCGCCCATTTGGCGCTGCATTTTCAAAAGTTGGTTCAATTCGGAAACAGACAGACCAGCGCCCGCCGCCACACGCTTTTTACGGCTGGCTTGCATGATTTGCGGGTTGGCGCGTTCTTTTTTGGTCATGGATTGGATCAAAGCGATTTGGCGCGTGAACACTTTGTCATCAATTCCGCCGGCTTCTTCGATCTTTTTCGACATGCCTTTCATGCCAGGCAACATGCCCATCACGCCTTGCATACCGCCCATCTTCATCATCTGCTCAAGCTGTGAGCGTAGGTCGTTCATATTGAACTGACCCTTTTTAAAGCGCTTCATCATGCGCTCAGCTTGTTCAGCCTCAATGGTCTCTTGAGCTTTTTCCACCAACGATACGATATCGCCCATGCCCAAAATACGGCCAGCAACACGTTCTGGATGGAACTCTTCCAACGCGTCCATCTTTTCGCCAAGACCAACGAATTTAATCGGTTTCCCAGTCACAGCTTTCATAGAAAGTGCTGCACCACCACGGCCATCACCATCCATACGTGTTAGAACCACGCCTGAAATGCCAATACGTTCGTCAAAGTTTTCTGCCGTATGCACAGCATCTTGACCTGTCAGGCCATCCACCACCAACAATGTCTCACGCGGTGTTGCCACATCACGAACAGCTTCAACCTCTGCCATAAGCGCGTCATCAATGGACAGACGACCAGCAGTATCCAGCATGTAAACATCATAGCCGCCCAAAGCCGCTTGTTGTTTTGCACGCTTTGCAATTTTTACAGCGCTTTCACCTTTGACGATTGGCAATGTGTCCACACCAATCTGCGTACCCAAAATTGCCAACTGTTCCATCGCCGCTGGGCGGTTGGTGTCCAAAGACGCCATCAGGACTTTTTTCTTCTCTTTTTCAAGCAGGCGTTTTGCAAGTTTTGCTGTGGTGGTTGTTTTACCACCCCCTTGCAAACCAACCATCAAGATTGGGGCAGGTGGGTTGTCAATTTTCAACTGACCCGCATTTGCATCTTCGCCTGATAGGAAGTGCACCATTTCGTCGTGAACGATTTTCACAACTTGTTGGCCCGGTGTTACGGATTTCGTAACATTCTGACCTGTGGCTTTTTCCTGAATAGCTTTGATAAAATCACGCGCAACAGACAGGGATACGTCAGCCTCTAACAGGGCAACGCGCACTTCGCGCAACGCAACGGATACATCTTCATCTGACAAAGCACCTTGTTTTGTAAGCTTGTCAAAGACGCCAGAGAGGCGATCGGATAAATTCTCAAACATATCAGGCCCCTTTCGACCGTTATCATTTCATCAATATAGGAAGTGGTTGGCCAAACGCAAAACACACCAGTGGGCGAAACTCGCTGACTGGTGGCGATCTTGATCAGTTCAAGACCGGAAGTTTGGCACTTCCTATGGATTTAGCGGGGATGTAACGGGTGTTGGTGACAGAGTCAACAATGCGTTACGCATCTATACGCACCTGTGGTTTGTTTTATACTACCCGTATGTTCGACAGTTTAGGCAGAATAAAAGCACAAAGAAAAGAGTTACGCTCTTTTGTGCTGTTTTTTGGGTTTATCGCCCTGCTCCTTTATATTCTCTCCCCTGCGCGCAATACAGATTTCAACCTGTCTAAAGGGGAATGCGCTGAATTGAATATGCTGTGGCAATCCAAATACCAAAACGACTTTCAGTTTGATGAAACATGGAGTTTTGAGTTGTTTGAGTGTGAAACAGCCAAGGCGAAGTTAGCACATGCAATATTCCTTATTGATAGGATGACTGTTGAGCCTGAAAAATTTGATTTTTACGATTGGATGAAACGGGTTAATCCAATTTTCAGTCAGAGATTAATGTTTGGCTACTCTGGCATCAGTTATTTCGAAGCACATCAGGTTGATATCAACATTGATAAGCTACGGACCAGCAATCCTGTCGAAATAGCGGGTGTCCTTATCCATGAAACACGGCATTTAGAGCAGGGCTATAATTCCCATATACCTTGCAGTGTCGATGAAAAGAGACAGTGTGATTTACGCTTAGAAGCTGACCTACTGACTGGCGGAGCTTATAGCTATGATACGGCTTTCTATGATCAATTAATCAAAGACACCAAGTCGACGCGCAGCGTGAAATACGCAGCATCAAAATTATTGCAATCTAACCTTGATACGAAATTCAACGAACCTGTTGCCAATAACCGTTTCAAATAGTTGTGCCCGTAAAATAAGTACTCTAACGTTTGGTATCACTCACTATATGGCACATAATATGTATACACTTTATTGGTCTGAAGGCACAGCAAGCTTTGCCCCTCAGGCAGTTCTGGAAGAGGCTGGTTTGCCGTATAAATTGGTTTCCATTGATATTGAAGCTAGTGAAAATAGAGGTGCGGACTATCTAAAGGTGAACCCAACAGGACGTGTGCCAACTTTGATTACGCCTAAGGGAGAAGTGATATACGAATCTGCTGCGATAGGATTGTATCTGATTGATCATCATGGGCTTGATGCCCTTGCACCATTATCAAATGACCCTTTACGCGGAGCATTCCTGCAATCACTAATTTATTTGTCCAATACTGTTCAAGCATTTTACCGGACGTTTTATTACCCTGACCGCTTTGGACAGTCATTGGAAACCGAAGCTGCGTTTAAAGCGACCGCAGTGGAAAACCTTTACGATGCATGGGAGTGCGTAGAAGTTTATCTACAAAAAAATGGACCTTATCATTTGGGTGACCGCTTCAGCTTTGCTGATATCTATCTGGTTATGTTGATTACATGGTTTGTACCTATGGATGATATTTTGAAACGGTATCCTGCAATTAAAATGTGTTTTGATCTATGTGCCGCACGACCCGCAATTGAAAAATGTATGTCAGGACAAACTCAAATTAGTGTGGGTGGTGCTATAAAGCCTTAAAAATAGGGTGGTTCTTGCAGGAAGACCGTCAAAAACCACCCTATGTATAAAAAGTACTCGTTAAACCACTATAAAGATCAAAATTAAAATTCTAATATTGAATTTAATATGCTTACTTTGACGCTTACAAGGATAATGGATTCAGTCATGTATAAGTAGGTTTTTTATTGTGGTAAGATAGGACGTAGTAGACATCAGTGTCCGATTTCAAATTCCCGACTAAGTGCTTTAAAACTGGGGTGGCAGGCTAAAAATGAATAAAAAAGAAACCCCGTTGAGCAGGGAGATTTTTGCAAAAAGAAAATCAAGTGGGCTGACACAACAAGAACTAGCGCGCCGTGTTGGGGCGACCGCACGTACTGTTGGTCGTTGGGAAAATATGGGTGTCGTCCCACAGGTTCATCATATCATTGCGCTTCGACGTGAATTGCAAATTGGGATCGATGACTTCGAAGAATTGATCCGCGCCTCTGTTCAAAAATCCGAGGTTAGCGATGTGCACAACAGCAAATCATACGAGGTGCATGACTTCAGTCATTGCCTGCAAATGGGGTTGGATTTTGACACGCTGACCACAAAACTAATTGATCTGGATGATGAAACCATTGAAAGCATTTCTGACGATGCTCTAGGTAGTCATAAACAATGGGTTCAACTGCATGAAATGTTGGCCGATTGTGGGCGCATTTTGGTGCGTAACAATTCGGATATCGTGGGTTATTGGTTTTTCATCCCCGTAAAGGATGAGGCGTATAACCAGATCGTTTCTGGGAAATCCTATAATTCCAAACTGTCGTCAAAGAATATTGAACTGTTGGGATTGCCTGGGTGTTATAAAATCTATTTCCTTGATCTATCGGTGATCTTGTCAGACCGAAATTATAAAACCCGCGTGATGATGTTAAACGCATTCTTTGATCAGATTGCGGGTATTGCCGAAGCGGGTATAATTACGGAAGCCATTTGCGCTGTTGCCTACTCGATGGAGGGAGAAAAGCTTTGCGAAGGGCTTGGGTTTGAGTTCGTCAAAGACCACGAAAGCTATGAGCGCACATCTGTCGATGGTCAGCTAGAACCCGCAAAAGTCTATGAATTAAAACTTTGGCCCTATGATGAAGACCAAAAGATATTTCAGCAATGGCCTACTTTGAAAAAGGCCTATTCGCGCATCTAATTTAGCGTTTTAATGAAGTCATCGATTTCTTGAACGCGCTCTGTGCTGGACGGGTGCGTTGATAACCATTGCGGTGGCTCAACCGCGTTTTCAGTGACCCATTCGAAAAACTTTTTCAGGCCATTTGGATCATATCCAGCATCATGTGCCAAATGCAGCCCAAAGTGATCGGCTGATGTTTCATGCTCACGAGAATACGCAAGCGACATGATCAGATTACCCTCAAGAAGCAGATCTTCGATAAAGGGGCCAGTTTCACCAGCCAAGAACGCGACAAGTACATAAATGCTAAGTGATCTATAAGTTTGACGCAGCCCATGCTTCTCGATGACGTGACCGATTTCATGTCCCAAGACGCTTGCCAAGATATCTTCATCATCGAACTGCTCGATGAATTCATCCGTGATCACGACTGTACCATTTGGCAATGCAAATGCATTTGGGCCGACATCTGGCATGCTTCGGAATAGAAGTTTGAAATCTGATGTGCCAATGTCATCTTCATCTAAATAGGAGAGTAGACGTTTAAATATTTTCTGTATTTTGGCTTGTTGGGCATCTTCTAACAATGTTTCTTCTGACATTGTGAAATCAATAGTACTGAGCGTTCCACGATCAATTTGTGCAACAACAACTGGTGGTGTTAAGGCAATTGCAGCCGCAACCAAAATATCCAAACCAAAACGCCACAAAACCCAAACAGCAGCAATACAAGCTACGACAAGCACCATAAGACGTGGGCGAAATTGTTCTAGGCTGTGCAATATAGAACCGTGTGTTTCCCCTGTAAGCGTTTCAACGGCTTGGTGTTCATCCGTTTCAAATAAGGTGCCATCAGGAAAAGTTATACGGCGTGATGTAGAACCAAGTGGAGGATCAACCGTAACATGAGATAAGAGTGCGGTTGCTATAACAGTACCATGTTCATCTATGATGCTTAAGGCCAAATCATCTTGATCCGCAGTTTCCGATGGTAAAGGTACACTTGATAAAAGCGTTGCCTCCACTCGGTTGGATTGCAACGCTGGATATGCCCTGCCGATAAAAGCAGGGCATTCTGTATTGTGGTTTTGCGTCATATCTTAAACGGGCAGGCCAACATCGATACCTTCCAAATCGGTAAATGCATCGCCAAGTGCAGATGCTTCTGCCTGTTGTGTTCCGATGAAATCATCCAATGACCCACCTGGAATTAGGTCGGTGTTCTCAGCAAGGTATTTTGACATACGCACCTGTGCCCATGGGATCATCAAGCCCAAAGTACAAACAACGACAACAAAGCTTGATAAAGCGATCCAAAGCATTTTTCCTGCCGAAACTGTCGAGTTGAATTTGTGACCACCTGTAAGTGTTGTCGCATTATAAACCGTGTTACGGATCATAGCGAAATAAATCATCGCCGCAGGTAAAACTGCTACGAATAACAACAAGTAAAACATACCAATAATAGAGCCTGCAGTTGAAGGGTCTGTTTCAAGATTATCCATGGCATATGCTAACTCTAAGATGTTAAAACCAGTTGCAAGCATTCCCAATCCGCCGACGATAACAACCCAAGCAATAGCCACTAAAAAGGCCTTGTAGAATGGGCCAATTGGGCCGTCGAAGTGAAATTCTGCAGTGCCCAAACGGTGGTTGTTAATGGAAAACTTACGAACGGCACGGCTTAAAAACGGAGCTGTCGTATAAGCTGTTAGGGCTGTTAAAATCGGATAGATGAAGAAAACAAGAAAGGCTTTACCCACCGTGCCAACAAAATTGAAACGTACGTTGGAAAAACTTGTCATACGCGCATTGAACATCATTGAACGAACAATCAGCCAAGGCATTAGGCCGATCAGGGCAAGTAAAAGGAATAAGCCCAGAAATGGGACCGCAATTAATACAATGTTGAAGAGGATATAACCGCCAATTACGATCAAACGGCCAATAAGAATTTGCTTGCCCGTTGCATGGTAATCAAAATTACGATCCGAAACATATGTGTGGTTGGAAAAATATTTCTTCGCACGCACTTTTGCCCAAGCCGAATAAATTCCGATTGTTATAATGCTCAGTAAAAGATTGACGATCCAAATCCCAAACCATTCTTTTGCATTACCTGTAAACTTAAATTTTTCAATTGCATTTTCTGACATATCGACCCCGAATATAGAATGTATTTTAGAAGGGTTAAGTCGAAAGTTTAGCTTAGGCAAGCTTAAAGTTGAGGGATTTTGTCAGTATTGGTGATCTTTGTCACAGACATTTTGAATTAAAGGTGGGGCCCGAATGCTTTGTAGTGTAATGCCTCTAAAACGACCGCATTTGTATTGAGTGTTAGGATTGCATTTGGGGACATATCCGCCTCGAATAATCCTGCATACCAGCCGTAATCAGTTTGCAAATGTTCTACTGTTTTAATCAACTCTACAGCATATGGATGACGAATCGTGGCCCACCACCCAAAGCTGGCTTTGGTGGATATGGTGCGTTTGTCGGATACATCGACACGCCTTGCGGTTACGCTTTTGAATGGAGCGTGATCCACAAGGATTGCGTTATAGGCAAAATAGGGCGGGCCTTTGATGTGGTCTTCGGACAAAGCCGTGATTTGGCCTGTTTGATTGTAGCGAAATATTTGCGCATCGAACACATGTTGGGCAACCCAAAACGCATCATCACGCCACCCCATTTCCAAGGCTTCCAGCAAGAAGGGCTCTGATGTTGTAACTGCTGACACCCCATGCGTTTTCGCTGTTCGGGCATCACCTGGTAAGTTCAAGCCGTAATACCCTTGCCAACGTAATATCGGTTCGTATTGTGCGGCGGCTTTAACAGGTAATCCAATTTTCAAGCCCGTGCGCCCTGCATATTGTTCATACCCAATACGCCCTTCTTGAACATACCTTCCATTGGACTGCCCACGCACAGCCAATCCCCGAAACCGTCCTGCTTCGGTTAATTGTGATAAATCCCATTTACTTATGATCGTGTGGGCATAAGGTAATAGCTCTGGAAAAATTTCTGTCACCACTAACATGCCAGTGATAAATCGCATGATATCTAGGGCCGACCACCCGATGCCTTTGGGTGTTGGTTTATTAGCATAATCAGTCATGGTAAGACTGGTGATATTGTAAGCTTTGTTCGGCAATTGCCCCTGATAAAGTGGCAAACGTGCGACGCTGTTAAACGTGCGCAACATCCGCCCCGTTGCTTCGTCTCGCGATATGATCCCAAGCTTATAGGCAGATGTGACTGCCATCAGATAGCCACCCTGATCCCACATCGTCATGGATTGAAACTTACGTACAGACGGCACTAACCCGGTTTTTGTATCAGTGTTCTGTGCGAAATAAGCCCAAGCGGTCTGAGCGTATTGCTGTTCTTGGGTCGTTAACGGAGTGAAGGTTGGCTTTTTCGGATTAAACATCGTTTGCGCCTGTGCAGGTGTAGCGTAAAACAGAACCCATATCAGAAATATATATAAGGTTTTGATCACTGTGCATTCCTGACGGTTTTATAGACATATCCATCAGATTATGAGGCACAGATGTTAATATGCGACTTTGCACGCGCAGTATTTAATGATCATTCTAATTGAATTGTTTGTTCTTCTAGGAACTTTTCGAATGCATCCAGATTAACATTTTCAAATTGCCCAAAGCTTTCCATCCAGATAGACGCATCTTTCATCGCATTCATTTGTAGTTTGCACCATTTCACCCGTCCACGTTTCTCCTGTGCGATCAAACCCGCGCGTGTCAGGATTTGCAGGTGTTTGGAAATGGCTGCCAAAGACATCTCGAAGGGTTCAGCGACATCGGTCACGGCCATATCATCCTCTAACAACATAGTCAGGATTTCGCGGCGCGTCGGGTCGGCAAGGGCCGCAAAGACAAGATCGATGTTCGCAGTCATAAGAATTGCCTACACTTTGCGAGGTATAAAGGTCAACCGATGGGTTGAATGGTTTTAATATGCGCAAAATTGACAGAGTTTAATAGTATTAGGTTCTATAAAATGCTGTTGAAGATTTCTAATTCTTGAATGATGGTCTCTCTCATGATTAATAGTTTTCTTGATAGATTTAAGAAGCCACATTTGAGCGCAGATCGTAAAACGATGGAATTGGCGCTTAAAGGGCAATGTATTCCTGTAATCAGAAAACAAGGTTTCAAAGGCTCATTTCCGAATTTTTATAGAGAGGATGAAGGTTTTGTCGCATTAGTTAACTTTCAATTTATCTCATCTGGTGGGAGTTTTTGTGTTAATCTTGCTTACACTAATCCTGAACGGAGCAATATACACCCTCAGTCCAATACTGCTGCTAAAAATATAAGAATTTATTCGATCAATCTTAATGATCGGTGCCGAATGGGATCTGTAAATGGCGAAGATCCGTGGTTTTGTTTTGGGAAGACGAATTATGGGATGTTCAGGAGTAAGCCAATCCCTGTAAAAGATATTGCTTTGAAGTGTAGTCAATTGTTTCTGTCCGAGGCGGAAAACTGGTGGTTGGAGAAGAAAAACATTTAACATAGGTTAAATGTCAAATTGTTGTAAACGGTGCGAGATAAAGAGATAGTCATGCTAAAGATGATTGATGGGTTTAACCGCATTGGCGAAGAAAATGCTTTTACGGTATTGGCACGCGCCCAAGCTTTAGCAGCACAAGGGCGTGACATTATCAACCTTGGGATTGGTCAGCCTGATTTCCATACACCAGAACATATCGTCGAGGCGGGTATCAAAGCGCTGCGTGATGGGTATCATGGGTATACAGGCGCAACGGGTATCCCTGAACTGCGCACAGGTGTGGCCGCTGATATTGATCGGCGCCTAAACGTGGATGTGAGCCCTGATAACGTGCTGATCGTACCTGGCGGTAAGGTGACGATGTTTCTGGCAATCTTAATGTTTGGTTCGCCAGGCAAAGAAATACTCTACCCCGATCCTGGGTTTCCGATCTATCGATCAATGATTGAATTCACTGGGGCAACGCCTATTCCGATCCCTATCAAAGAGGAAAACGATTTTGCCTTTCGGGCAGATGATGTTCTGAACCAATTGAATGATAAAACCAGCCTGATCATTTTCAATTCACCCGCCAACCCTTGTGGTGGTGTCACACCCAAAGCGGAAATGGATGCGTTGGTGAAAGGGCTGGAACACCACCCCGATATCGCCATTTTGTCGGACGAGATTTACGGTCAGATGACTTATGACGGGCAAGAGCATATCTCTATGCTGTCCTACCCATCCTTGCGCGATCGTTTGATCTTGCTGGATGGCTGGTCGAAAACATATGCGATGACAGGATGGCGTTTGGGGTATTCGGTTTGGCCTGACACATTGATTGATGCAGCGCGAAAGCTGGCGATTAATTCGTGGTCCTGTGTGAATGCGCCTGCACAATGGGCGGCATTGGCTGCACTTGAAGGGCCGCAGGATTGTGTGACGGATATGGTGGCAGAGTTCGATCGCCGTCGCCGTATTGTGGTGGAGGGTTTGAATGCTTTGCCAAATATCACATGCCGCACACCGTTGGGGGCATTTTATGCGTTTCCGAACGTGACGAAGACAGGGATGGGGGCGAAAAAACTCGCGTCTGAATTGCTCGAATCCGCAGGGGTTGCAACGATAGGTGGACCTGATTTTGGCACGTTGGGCGAGGGGTATATTCGTCTGAGCTATGCAAATTCAGTTGAAAACATCGAACATGCGCTAACTAAAATGCAAATATATCTAGAAGGATTGTGATAAAAGTTAACAAATTGCTTTTTACGAAAGTTTCATTTTCCCATTAAAAACAATACGAAACATGCGTGCGGTTATCACAAACGCAAATATGTCACACGATTGTTTGTAATTTTATGTGGAAAATATCTTTCAGGTTAACACTTTTTCGAGTAGCGTACACCTCATCCAAAAATATCGAGCAAAAAACAGCCTAAGGCCCAAACTAAATGAACGACATGTCCGGGCAGCAAGCCCTTAAGGCGCAAGCGACTTCCACTGAAACAGCTACACCGAGTAAAGATTGGTTGCGTACACTTGCGCAGTACCGAACGCCGAGCACGTGGCGGAGTGTTTTTGAACTTGCAGTCACTGCGACAGGTTTCTTTGGATGCTGGGCACTTGCATGGGCATCGATGTCCGTCAGCTATATCCTGACAGGTTTTTTATGTTTCATCGGTGGCGGCTTTTTGGTGCGTCTGTTTACGATCCAGCATGATTGTGGTCATGGTTCATTGTTTGCATCACGTGTGGCTAACGATTGGGTTGGACGTGTGATCGGTGTTTTGACACTGACACCCTATACATTGTGGCGTCGCAGCCATTCGATCCACCATTCGGCATCGGGTAATTTGGAAAAGCGCGGCGTTGGCGATATCTACACAATGACTGTGCAGGAATACAAAGACAGCACCAAGTGGCAGCAGTTTATGTATCGTTTGTACCGCAGCCCGCTGACATTATTCGTTATTGGCCCGATCTATATCTTTGGCATTCAGCAACGCCTGCCTGTTGGGTTCATGAAAGATGGTGCGAAATATTGGATTTCTTCATTGGGCACATCTGTAATGATGTTCCTTGTCTATGCATCTATGATTTACCTGATCGGTTTTTGGCAGTTCTTTACGATCTTCGCGATCACAAGTTTCACAGCTGCTGCTGCGGGTATGTGGTTGTTCTATGTTCAACATCAGTTCGAAGAAACGCATTGGGATATGCCAGAGGATTGGGATATGCATGATGCAGCGCTTCACGGCTCTTCGCACTATGTATTGCCGCAACCATTACAGTGGATGACAGGCAACATCGGTGTGCACCATGTACACCACCTATACAGCCGCATTCCATTTTACCGCCTGACCGAGGTGATCAAGGATCATCCGATTCTTGGCGAAATGAAGCGCCTGACGGTTTTGGAAAGCTTTAAAAGTGTGAACCTGCATTTGTGGGACGAGGCAGAACGCCGCTTGATCACATTCAAAGAAGCACACGCATCAAAGCTGTCATAAGCAGTTTTTGGCGGTAACAGTTCCGCCACTTAACGTGACTTTCGTTTTGTAATTTTATTCCTTAGGCTTCTTCGTATTAATAATACGGAGAAGTTTTTGTATGTGGGATAGATTGTTCAAAACGTTCCTAACAAAATCGTTTAAACGCGGATCATTAAAGATCACCTTGAATGATGGCAGTACACTACAGCTGGGCGATGGCAGTGGCGATCCAATCGAGGTGATATTCCATACTGATGATCTGCCACGTAAGATTTTGACAAACCCAGATATGGCTGTTGGCGAAGCTTACATGCATGGAACCATGACGATTAAGAATGATGATCTTTATGGCTTTTTGTCTTTGGCTATTTTGAACCTTGGGCGGAATGGGGAACGGTTTAACAATCCCACGAATGGCCAAAAGTTCATGCAATCTGCGCGTAAAATTTTACGAAAGATTTCGCAGCACAACCCTGTTGGGCGGGCACAACAAAATGTGGCACATCATTATGATCTGTCTGATCAGTTGTACGATCTGTTTTTGGATGAGGATAAGCAATATTCCTGCGGCTATTACAAAACACCCAATGACACGCTGGAAATGGCGCAAGCGCAGAAGAAAGCGCATATCGCTGGCAAGCTGCGATTGGAAAAGGGCATGCGTGTACTGGACATCGGTTGTGGCTGGGGTGGCATGGGGCTGACACTGGCACGTGATTACGGTGTGGATGTGGTGGGTGTGACGCTCTCCAAAGAACAACACAAAGTGGCAGAGGCGCGGGTTGCTGCGGCAGGCTTAGAGGCACATGTGGATTTCCGTTTGCAAGACTACCGTAATGTCACCGAACAATTCGACCGTATCGTTTCTGTGGGCATGTTCGAGCACGTCGGCGTTCCACATTATGCCGAGTATTTTGAACAGGTGAAAAAACTACTGAAACCTGATGGGGTGGCACTGATCCATACGATTGGGCGCTGTGCCCCGCCGAATGTCACCAGCCCTTGGATTGCGAAATATATTTTCCCAGGCGGCTATTGCCCCGCGATGTCCGAAGTGCTGCCTGTGATCGAAGATGCAAATTTGATCACCACAGATATCGAAGTGTGGCGCATTCATTATGCAGACACCTTGCGCGATTGGCGTGCGCGGTTTGAGGCCAATATGGATCAGGTGTTGGAGATTTATGATTACATGTTCTGTCGGATGTGGCGGTACTATCTAATTGCCTCTGAACTGACATTCCGTCTGGATCGTCAGGTGGTGTTCCAGTTTCAGATCACCAAGGATCAGCAAGCGGTACCCGTGACGCGGGATTATCTATATTGAGCTGCGCACGCCTTTAGCTTGATGCGCTTCGCGCAGCTTTGATTTGCGCTCCGCGCGGGGGATATTTAGGCCATAAAGAAACACACGCCTTTAGCCCCGTCTGCCCTATCTGGCTGGCGGGGTTTTGCGTTTCTTGGGTTTGTGTAAGTTATAAGGAAGGTGGCGCCACCTAAGTGTGGTATGATGCCTGAACAAGGTTGAAAGCCTTGCACCTACTTTTAAACGTTTGTTTTTCGGTGATCCCTCATTTGACGCTGTTACCCGCCCTTTGGAACCTCGAACCACTTTTGCTAGCGGGTATTGTTATACCCTTTGAAGGGTTAGGAAATTGTTAGGGGTGCGTACGGTGTGATATCTCAGCCTCAGTTATTAAAGCGATTTGCACAGGAGTTGACTAATGTCGGCCATGATAATTACTTTTAAGGATGGCAATCGCAAAGAAAAATTCGAGGAAAATCTCTGTCGGGGGTATGGACTACCGTTGGGTGCTGACAATTGATAGTGGTTATAACGTCATTACCGTGCAAAAGAGCGATGGGTTTGGTTGTAAATTAACGGCAACTTTGCCGTGGTCCAAATCGGATGATGGGTCTCTTGACATAACCCATTGGTGGTGCAGAGGTGTTCCATGGGATTCAATTACGCCGAAATTTGTGGCAGCACTCATCAATGATGCTATTGATCTTGGTTGGATGGCATCTAAATCAGGAAAGCCATTCCGTATAGATTACAGGGATAAAGTTTTTTACGTGTCTTAAGGATCAATGTGTATTTTCAACCAAATGGTTGAATGAATGGATTCATGCATTAAACGTGTACATGGGTAGTCTATCGTTAGCGATAAACCTGTCACAGGTTGATAAAATTATTTAAAAACAATGTGTTGTAGGGTTTTTGAGATAGAACAATCTCGTTGACTCTTACCCCCCTAAACCCTATTTTCCGCGCAACTGTCCAAGGTGTGTCTTTTGGCGTGATTAAGGAGGGGCTGAAAAATGACTGATGGCCCTGATCCCGAGCGTTTAGATGCATTAGAGAAACGGCTGGCAGCTGCGAAGAAAGGTCAAGAACCTGAAGCGCGCGAAGAAAGCCATATCTCACAAGCCCAGCATGGCTGGCGGATGGTGACGGAATTGGTGGCAGGTTTGCTGCTGGGTTTCGGAATAGGGTACGGGATTGATCACCTCGCAGGCACATTGCCTTGGTTTATGATCATATTCACGATCCTTGGGTTTATAGCGGGGGTGCGCACGATGATGCGGACAGCGCAAGAGGTCCAGAATAAGAATTCGATGCAAGACGCTGACTAAGCGTTGCGCGGGTAGCAAGATGAGACGGGCGGTATGATCGCCTAAGAAAAGGAAAAGACACGTGGCAGACGAAGCAACAAGCGGCTTTAACATCCATCCAATGGATCAGTTCCAAATCAAACCTTTGTTTGGTGGTTCTGAAATCCTTTGGTACACACCAACAAACGTAACATTGTGGATGGGCTTTACAGTTCTAGCCATCATCGCATTGTTGGTTTTAGGTACACGCGGTCGCGCAATCGTTCCTTCACGTAGCCAGTCCATTGCGGAAAGCATGTACGGCTTTATCTACAAAATGGTCGAAGACATCACAGGCAAGCAAGGTCTGAAGTTCTTTCCATATATCTTTACATTGTTCATGTTTGTTTTGGTTGCCAACTTCCTTGGCTTAATCCCTACATCATTCACAACAACATCCCACATTGCGGTTACAGCCACATTGGCTTTCGCTGTCTTCTTTACAGTGACGATCCTTGGCTTCGCATTGAACGGCTTCAAATTCTTGGGTCTGTTCTGGGTTTCATCAGCACCGCTTCCATTGCGTCCTGTTTTGGCGGTGATCGAGCTGATCTCTTATTTCGTACGTCCTGTTAGCCACTCTATCCGTCTTGCGGGTAACGTTATGGCGGGTCACGCGGTGATCAAAGTGTTTGCGGGTTTCGCAGGCGCGCTGGGTTTGGGTGCTATTGCACCAATCTTTGCGATCACAGCAGTTTATGGTCTGGAGGTCCTTGTGGCCGCTATTCAGGCGTATGTTTTCACCATTCTAACGTGTGTGTATCTGAACGATGCTTTGCATCCGAGCCACTAACGTTTGAACACTAAATATATCTATTCCATCAAAAGGAGAAATCGTCATGGAAGGTAATATCGCAGAAATGGGTCAATTCATCGGTGCAGGCTTGGCTTGTATTGGTATGGGTGGCGCAGGTATCGGTGTGGGTACAGTTGCAGGTAACTTCCTGTCAGGTGCACTTCGCAACCCAGCAGCAGCTGGCGCGCAAACAGCTACTTTGTTCATCGGCATCGCATTTGCCGAAGCTTTGGGTATCTTCTCATTCCTAGTAGCATTGCTACTAATGTTTGCTGTTTAAGCAAGGTTTGAGAGCTTAACCTTTCTGGGGTTAAGTATATGATTGGCGAGTGTTGGGCAGTCTGCCCCACTCGTTTTCCCATTGGAGAGTATAATGGCTGACACTACTCATAGCGCAGGTCATGAAGCGGCTTCGGCACCTGGTATGCCGCAGTTAGACTTTTCAACTTTTCCAAACCAGATTTTCTGGTTGGTGGTTACACTGGTTGTGATCTACATCGTTCTAAGCCGTGTTGCATTGCCTCGCATTGCAAACGTTTTGGCGGAACGGAGTGACACGATCCAACGTGATCTGGAAAAAGCTGAAGCGTTGAAAGCAAAAGCTGTTGATGCAGAAGCTGCATATAACAAAGCTTTGGCTGATGCACGTCTAGAAGCGTCTAATATCGTTGCTGAGACAAAAGCGGACATTCAAAAAGATTTGGATAAAGCGATTGCAAAAGCGGATGCAGAGATTTCTGCAAAAGCTGCTGAAGGCGAAGCAAAGATCAAAGGAATCAAAGACAATGCGATGGTATCTGTTGAGGTTGTTGCAACCGATACAGCATCTGCAATTGTTGATGCAGTGATGCCGGGTGCGGCGGATGCGAAAGCTGTTAAAGCTGCTGTTAAAGCACAGTTGAAAGGGTAAGATCATGAAAATTTTTACAACTTCAGCTGTATTGGCTTTGACATCTGCACCAGCGTTGGCTGCAAGTGGTCCTTTCTTTAGCTTGAACAACACAGACTTTGTTGTGTTGATCGCATTCCTATTGTTCATTGGTTTGTTGGTATACCTTAAGGTTCCTGGCAAAGTTGGTGGCATGTTGGATGAGCGCGCAGAAGGTATCAAAGCGGATTTGGAAGAAGCACGTACATTACGTGACGAAGCTCAAGCTGTTTTGGCGTCTTACGAGCGTAAGCAACAAGAAGTACAAGAGCAAGCTGACAAGATCGTAGCGAATGCAAAGACAGAGGCACAAGCCGCTGCTGAGCAAGCTAAGATCGATTTGAAAGATACGATTGCACGTCGTCTGCAAGCTGCGGAAGACCAAATCGCATCTGCAGAAGCATCTGCTGTTAAAGAGGTTCGTGACACTGCAATCTCTGTAGCAACATCTGTTGCTGGCGGCGTGATTGCATCAAAAATGCCTGCAAAAGATGCAGGCGGCTTGATCGATGCTGCGATTAAAGACGTTGGTGAAAAGCTTCATTAAGCGTTTTTAAAGCTTTGAAAATTTATGACCCCGTTACTGTAAAGTAGCGGGGTTTTATTTTGTTAAATATTTATTTTTATGAGGAGTATTTTAAATGAAAACTATTTTATGGTCATTGCTTATAGCTATGTTCATGCAAAAAGCATCCTTTGCAGCAGAGTTTACTTTAATTGGGGAAGGAGGGGATTCTGAAAGTCACGTTACACGCGCTTATCACATATCGGATGATACGACCTATGCTGATATCAAGGTGCATATGGCAGAAATGAAAGATTACAGAGATACCCACACTCAGACACCAGGTGAAATATACGGTTGGATAATAGATGTGGTATATTTCAAAGAAGGATGTTCTGAGAAAGGTTGTCTAAGTGAGTTGAATCGTGCTGATAGTGATACGAAAGTGATCGACTTTCTATCAGATTATCTCTCGAAAACCCCTGCTTCTTTCAATGGGCTTTACCGCTGGGGTAAAGAGAACAATATCTTAGACTGTTCAAAACCTGAAAACGCTTATTATTGGTGCATATGAGATAGTGCTCTTATGCAGGGTATCAAATTGAACGCTTATTTACCTCGAGACCGACTAGGTAAAACCCAGCTAATAGAAAGCCGATCAAACTACTGGTTATTATGCCTAAGGTTGGAAAGAAGTGGGTGATGGATGCCAGATAGATGCCCGTAGATAAGAAAGAATATCCAAAACCTTTAATCATGCTAAAGGCTGCTTCTTTTCCATATGTCGAATGTAGAATGGCTATAAGGGGTACAAGCGTAACGGGAAAAGGGGTGAATACCCCCGCCCATTCTGGCCCGACCAACTCTACCATGTTTGTAACAATGATGACGATGTTTGAGGCAAGCATGATACGCACAAACAGTATTATTGGGGTGATTTTTACTGGCCTCTGTTTTTGATTGCTTTCAATTTTATTGAGAAAGTAATTCACGAAGATAGCTGTACAGAGTAAGAAAATAACAGCAGCAGTGAAACTCCATGGAATATTTGCAATCATGATTGCCATAATAAAATAAATAACCAGGGCTAAGGACAGGGTGGTTTTGTAATTGAAGTCTTCTGCGATTTTGGAACCAAATATATAATATGAATATGCAAACACTGGATTGAGAGATAAAGCGGCCAGAGAATACAAAGATGCTTCGGACGCGATAAGGGGCCCATTTTCAATGGCAATGAAAGATGCAACGATGGCCGTTCCTATTGGGAAGCCTGTTAAAATGCCTGCGAGTCTGGGGTTGCCTCTATCTGCTATGTACCCAAGTATAATTATGCTGAATGATGTGAGTGCGATTTTGATAAGCAGTAGTGACATCTTGTGGACCCGATCCAGTGGTTAAATGCGTGTTTGTCAGAAATTTTTAGGCGAAATACCTCAAAATAGTGGTTCGCTTATTTGGTATGGATGATGTGAAGTGGATTGACTAACCATGGTTTTTGACTGAAGCCTATAGAAATTCTATAGGCTTGGAGCATAATGCAAAAACTCAATTTGAATTCATTAAGAATGTTTGATGCAGCTGCGCGTCACTTAAATTTTACAAAGGCTGCGCAGGAAATGAACATTACGCAGGGCGCTGTAGCTGATCGTGTGCGGCAGCTTGAAGTTGTGTTAGGGCAGGCATTATTTCACAGACAAGCCCGTGGTCTTACTTTTACTGAGGCCGGTAGCTCCTATCATGCTGCCATAGAGGAAGCGTTGAATATTATCGATACAGCGACGGCAAAACTGTCGCCAGAAAACAAAGTCGTGACATTAACTGTAACGCCGAGTTTCGCATCAAAATGGTTGGTGTATCGCTTAACTGAATTTTCAAAAATATATCCAGAAATCTCTGTGGAAGTTGAAGCCAGCGAACATCCAGCAAATCTTAAGTTGGATGGAATAGATTTCGCAATTAGGTTGGGACATTTGCCGTTTGATGCTGATTTAAAGTATCATCTGTTTTCCAAAATGGAACTATGCGCTGTATGTTCTAAGGAATACGCGCGGGAGGTTTCCGAAATAACCAGAGTGCAGGATTTATTCGGCTATAGGCTAATCCAAGACAGCCATTATCGTTGGGATGAATTAGGCAAGTCCATGAAACTGAAGCCAAAGCAAGGTATCACGCAGTTCAACCAAACATCTTTAGGTATTGATGCTGCTTTAAGCGGTCAGGGGATTACGCTTGCGCCAAGGATATTTGTTGATGACGAATTGAGAAAGGGCATGCTCATTTCACTTTGGTCTGATGAGCAAATCGAGACTAACGATTATTATGTGCTGTATTCTAAGGAGAAGAGAATGACATTGGAAAAAAAGGCTGTGCTAAATTGGCTGTTATCCGAGAAACCTACATAAAGCACTCTTTCGTCTGTTGGTGTGAAGATTGGTAAGCATTTTGAAGTTATTTACTATTGAGATATGATACCTTTTGGTATTATATAAGTGATACCAAAAGGTATCATAAGGAATCACAGATGACATCTGTTGCAACATTCAAAGCCTTGGGCGATCCAACGCGCCAGAAAATCTTAGCACTCTTAGCGGATGACGATATGACAATTGGTCAGGTTGTTGATCATTTTGATATGACGCGTGCTGGTGTGAAAAAACACATGCGGCTGTTAGAAGAAGGCGGTTTGATTTCCGTTACACCCGATGGGCGCGAACGTGTAAATTCGTTGAACCGCGCAGGTTTCAAAGAGATTGAAAAATGGTTGCAGTACTTTGATCAATTCTGGGATGATAAATTGGATGCCTTGTCGGATATTATTCATAAGGAACATATCAAATGAGTACATCAGAGATTATTAAAACGATATTTTTACCCGTTGGACCCGAGATCGCGTGGACGTATCTTACCGAAGCAGACAAGCTTGCGAAGTGGTTTCATGGGCCAAAAGAAGATTTGGTAATAGGGCCATATATTCTATACGGCAGCGAGAGCGGGGATAAGTTGTGCTGGGGGGATGTGCTGGCAATGGAGCCTGTAACACGTCTGGTTTACAGTTTCTCGACTAAATTTTTCCCTACAGTTTCATCAACTGTGGAGTGGAAGTTAGATGCCGTTGAAGGTGGGACACGGATCACAATGCATCACAAAGGTATGGAAAAGGCTGGGGATGCATTTATGGGATTGGTGCAGGCGCTTGATAAAGGGTGGGATGGCCATTTTGCAGAGCTGCGGGATTTAGCTGCTCGTTAAATGACTTGCCGCATATTATGCTCGCGTCCACTGCTCACACTGTGAAAAGACAGGACAGTTTTTCCATTATTGGGATCTATGAGTGTGTGGACGCATACGCCAAATACTTCTTCAAGAAATTTGGGCTTCAGAATTTCTTCTGGAGTGCCGATTGCGATCATTTTACCAGCTTGCATGACACCAATACGATCACATTTAAACGCTTGGTTTAGATCATGTAAGGCTACTACTGTCGTAGTGTCCAACTGGGTTACCAAATCCAGAATTGAAACTTGATAGGAAATATCAAGGTGATTGGTGGGTTCATCCAATAACAAAACACTGGGTTCTTGTGCTAATGCGCGGGCAATGTGAACGCGTTGTCGTTCGCCGCCTGATAATGTGTGCCAACTGCGATTTGCCATGTGATACATATCAACACTTCTTAAAGCAGTATCTACGATATAGGTATCATGTGCCGACCATGGGGATATTGCAGACAACCAGCATGTTCGGCCTAGTTCTACAGCATCACGTACCTTTATCAGATCCTGTGTTTCGGCTTGTTGTTCAACAAATGCCAGTTTCTGGGCAATCTGCCTGCGAGAGGTTTGTTTTAAGGAAATCCCATCTAATTCAACAACACCCTTTTGGGGTTTGCTGAGACCTGCAAGCATACGCATGAGAGTGGACTTGCCAGAACCGTTGGGCCCGATAAGGCCAAACATTTCGCCAGATTTGATGGATACGGAGACATCAGACACAATAGGTAATTGTCGTGCAGACCATGTTAGGTTTTGGGCTTCTAACTTCATCGTTGCCCCTTAATTAAGATGATCGCAAATGCAGGTGCACCGACCAAAGCTGTGACAACGCCTATCGGTAAAACTTGGCCTGGGATGATGACACGGGCGACGATATCTGCAAGGACAAGGAAAACAGCGCCTATGATTGCAGCTGTTGGAATAAGGGCTTTGTGGCGAACACCTACAAGGTAACGGGCAGCATGAGGAATGACCAAGCCAACAAATCCAATAGATCCTACAATGGACACCATTATAGCGGTCAATAAAGCGGTGATGCTGATCAATGTGATTTGAACACGGCGTATGGCAACACCGACGGAAGCAGCGGCATCTGTGCCGAATGTGAATGCATCAAGTGAGCGAGCATGGAGAAAGACAATAAATACACCAAGCAATGCAACAGGTGCTGCGGTTACTACATCAAACCAGCGCACACCAGATAGATTGCCAAGCAGCCAAAACATGATGCCACGCGCCTGGTCGGCGCTGGCGGATTTGGCAATTATGAAAGATGTTAACGCATTGAATAGTTGTGAGCCTGCAATCCCTGCCAGAACGAATTGTGCAGCCCCACCTCTGCCACTTGCGAGTTTGGCTAAGCCAGCAACAATAATGAAAGCGATGATGGCGCCACCAAAAGCGCCCGTGGACATTGAAATCGCGCCTGCACCAAACCCAGCGATTGATACAAGTACAGCACCAGTTGAGGCACCTGCGGATAAACCCAAGATATAAGGGTCGGCTAAGGCATTGCGTAATAATGCTTGTAAAACGACCCCAGAAACGGCCAATGCTGCACCACAAGAAGCGGCTACAATGGCACGTGGCAAACGGTATTCCCATAGGATGCCCTGATCAATCAGGTCTATGTCATAGCCCGCTGACCACATTTTATTTGCGATTGTTTTGAATGCAGTGATTGCCGAAATTTGGGTTTCACCAATCATTAAACCAGCTAGGATCGCTGCGAAAATCGCAACGATCCCTGCTAATGGCCAATAGAGACGAGACCAGTCAAACGTTTTTTGTATGACTGGTTCAGTTTCTACGGTGGTTGTCATTTTTTGATATCAAATTCTTGTACTGCATTCACAATAGTTTCTAATCCGCTTGCGATACGTATAGAAGGCTGAATAGCGTGTGCGTCAACAATAATAATGCGGTCATTTACGACAGCGTCTAATTTTGATGCCACTGGGTCGTTCTTTAGGAATTCCAACTTCATTTTGTAGTCATCCATGGTGCGCCGACGACGGTCCATACGGGCCAGAACGATAATATCAGGGTTGGCTTTTGTAATGGTTTCCCAACCAACAATTGGCCACTCTTCGTCTGTTTCGATGACATTGCGGATGCCAAGTTCTTTTAACATGAAACCAGGTACGCCTTTTTGACCTGCTACATATGCATCTGAATCTTGATCAGGGCTTGAGAACCAAACAACAGCAGATAGGTCTTTTGCATCTAGCGCTTTTGCCTGTTCAATTGCTTTGTTGTATCTGTCTTGTAAGCTTGTCATCGCAGCTTGTCCTGCGCTTTGTACATTAAAGATTGTGCTGAACTGTGTGATGCCTTGATAGATGCTATCCATGGAAAAACTTTCCAGGCGTGTGCCATCTCCACCTGTGCTGTTATCTTTGCCAATGCAATCTGATGGCATTGTGTATGACTGGATACCAAAGCCTTCGAATTGTTCATGAGTTCCAACACTGCCCTCTGGGCCAATGTACCATTCGTATTGGGACGTTACCAATTGCGGTTTCTTGGCAAGCACGCTTTCAAAGCTAGGTGTGTTATCTGCCAACCGTTCTACTTTATCATTCACAGCTTTATATTTTGGGGAAACATCGGTGAACCAAACAGCTGTACCAGCTACGCGTTCTGCCAAACCAAGCTCATATAGCATTTCAGTTGAGGCTTGGCCAATGCTTACAGCGCGCTCTGGAGCTGCATTAAATGTGAGGCTGCGACCACAATTGTCTATTGTAAGCGGATATTGTGTTTCATCAGCAAAAGCGACGCCTGTGCTGAGTAGTAAGGCTGAAATAGCGAGCATTTCATATTTCATGTGTTTCTCCAATTTGTGTGAGTGTGTTGTTCAACTTAATCGGGACTGTTGATGCCGTTGTTGAGTGGAATTCGGGTCGCGAGCCAGCATGGCGCGCTCAATCTTGCTCAGTTTTGTCATCACTTCTGATGGGCTTGCACCCGCTATGCGTGCTTTGCGCCATATTTTTAAGCATGAATTTGGTGACCAAGGCAGACAGGCATCCATAAGCCATCTTCGTAATTCAACAGGCAGGGCATCATATGATCGCATTGGATCATGGCTTCTGCGCGTTTTTGGCAGGCCTGTTGTTCCGAGATTAGCATTGCGAAGTTGGGTCATGTCATTACTCAAGTGCGGTCATTGCATATGGGTGATAATTATTTGATTCTTAATTATGTTATAACATAACACTCCGCAAGTGATTAAATGATGTCAAAGGTGAAAAACAATGTGGATATTCGTCAGCAACAAAAAGCCCCACAAGTAAGACTTGTGAGGCTTCTATCTTGGAGTGGTAAACGGCTAATCAATTACCGAAATATTGTGTCCCACCAGCTGCTCCGCTGCCGCGTAACAAGCGTACATATGTTTGGGCATCGTAAACCACGACACATTTTGAATGATCATAATTTGATGTTTGACCGTTATAACCATAATTACCGTGGTAGCATTGGCTGTCCGCGTCTTTGAAAGACCACTCACCAGCATTGTTCCCGGCGTATGGGGACACATAGCTGCCGCCTTCGATATATTCGTAGTTGGTAACTTGGTGGCCTGGGCCTGTGTGATGTGAATTGCGTTCTGGAATATTTTGGGCGGATGCAGTGCTTACGATGCTGATTGTGGCAGCGAAAGCAGCAGTGCTTAGAATATATTTCATCGTAATCCCCTCGTACTAATTACAAAAGCTAAGGTTAACCGAAATTAATCGAGAGTCAAAGATTCCGCCTTTGATGACAGGGTTTGCCAGAGAATTTGTTACCTCAGAGATACAAAAAACGCGCGACTGTATCTGAATTGGAAACAATGGAATTTAAGCGATCTTATTGTTGAGTTTAGCGGTTTTGTTCGTGTTCAAAACGTTGCTTGGCAACCTTTTCATTTTGGTCCGCTTTTTGATTTTGCGTCATACACATTTCAACAAAACTTAAATGCTCTTCGATTGCTTTACGGGCGGCTTTTGGATCACGCCCAACGATTGTATCATGAATTTTACGATGTTGGTCTAAGAGGGCGGTACGTGTTGTGCGAACTTTGAACATGACTTGACGATTGTAAAACACACCTGCACGTAACATTTCAAACATAGACCGCATCATATGTAGCATGAATACGTTGTGGGATGCTTCGACAATTGCCATGTGGAATTCAGCATCCAATGCAGATTCTTCGGCTGGGTTACGTTTGTTGTGGGCGTTTTCCATTTTCTTGAAAATGGCGCTGATGACCTTGATATCTGTATCAGATGCCAAACGAGCGGCGCGTTCGGCAGCTAATCCTTCTAGGTCACGACGGAATGCGATGTAATCGAACAAGGCTTCGTCATGGCTGGCGAAGAGTTGGATCAAAGGTTCTGAAAAAGCGCTGCCCAATACATCGGCTACGTACACACCCGATCCTTTACGCGTGGTTAACAACCCACGGCTTTCCAGATCAGAAATGGCTTCACGCAGAGACGGCCGAGACACGCTCATCTTTTCGGATAAATCCCGTTCAGATGGCAAGCGTTCGCCAGGACGCAGGATACCACGTAGAATTAATTGCTCGATCTGATGCATCACGGTGTCCGCGACGCGTTCTTGGTTTATTTTCTGAAACGGCATACGGTTCCCCAATCGAAGTCCTTCAAATTTATGCTTAATGCCGATTGGGATCAAGTAAAAGAAAGGCCGCTTCGGGGAGGAGTGAGCGGCCTAGAGGTGGGCAATTCGGTCGTGGTGCGGGCAGAATTAGGCCGCTGGGCGGATTATAATTTCCACACGGCGGTTTTTAGATTTGCCGAATTCATCATCATTTGAAGCAATCGGTGTTGTTTCACCACGCCCATAAGAAACGATACGGCTATCTGAAACACCTTGGTCGGTTAAGATATCTGTAACGGAATATGCACGATCTGCTGACAATGCTTGGTTGTATTCTTCGCTACCAGAGCTGTCTGTGTGACCGATTACGTCAACTGTTGTGTCAGAGTATTCACGCAGGTTGTTAGCGATTTTGTAAATCTCTGGGCGGAAATCATTGCGCACATAAGTACTGTCTGTGTCGAATGTGATGCCTTCTGGCAGTGTTACGACCAGTTCAGAACCTGTGTTGCGAATGGTTGTGTCTTTGGATGATAAGCTGTCACGCAATGCTTGTTCTTGTTTATCCAAACGGTTGCCAACAACGCCACCAATGGCTGTGCCAGCGATTGTACCAATGACAACGTCTTTTTTGCTGTCGCCCAAGATCAGGCCAGCAAGCGCACCTGTTGCGGCACCAATACCAGCACCTTGCACAGTATTTTTTTGTGGACTGTTTGCGATGTCATCACATGCGGATAATAGAAATGCGGATAGGATAGTCAGGCCAATGGCCCTGCCTTGATTTTTCATAACTGCCTCGTTCTTTTTTATAGATGGGCCCTTTGTGGGCCCTTATGGTATTCATATTACTAGTTTTGTTGACTTCCGACAAGTCCACCGATCACGGCACCAGCTGCTGCGCCAACTGTCACGTCGCGACGGCTGTCACCAAGGACCAAACCAGCAAGGGCGCCAGTACCTGCGCCTACGCCTGCACCACGAATGGTGTTTTTCTGTGGACTGTCATCAATAGCGTCACATGCGGTTAGCGCAAATGCGGCCAAAATGCTTAGGCCAATGGCCTTTGGGGAATTACTCATAGCTGCCTCGTTTTATAGTTATACCTAAACATAAAAGGGCAGTTTGGGACTATTTCAAGAGTTTTGCGCGCTTATCCCTGTAAGTGGCGGGTTTTTGCGCAGTCAGTTTTGCGCATCAAATCGAACGGATTCCCATGCCAACATGGCGCGCTTAACGGGTAAACCCCAATGATATCCGCCCAATCCGCCCGATTTACGCAGGGCGCGGTGGCATGGGATCAGCCAACTGATAGGGTTACGTCCAACGGCTGTACCAACAGCGCGCACAGCTTTGGGACTGCCGATATGTTCGGCGATTTCGCTATATGTGGTGACTTGGCCAGAGGGGATGGAGAGCAAGGCTTCCCAGACTTTGATTTGTAGGGGGGAGCCAATCAAATGGAGATTTGCAGGTTGGTCGTTGTTGATCAGTGATGCAACATCCAAACTGTCAGGGTTTTCGATATAAGTTGCTTGTGGCCAGCGCGATGTCATATCTTTCATCGCATGATCGCGCCCAAATTCAGCAGTAAACGCAAGACCGCAAATGCCGCGATCTGTGCCCATAACCAGCATGTCACCAAAGGGGCTGTCGAAATAGCCATAATTGATGGTTAAACCCGCACCCTTTTTTGCATATTCCCCTGGGCTCATCGCTTCCCATTTCAGGAACAAATCATGTAAACGGCTGCTGGAAGAGAGGCCCGTTTCATTGGTAGTTTCCAGTACTGTAAAACGATCTTGGAGCAATGTTTTGGCATGGTTTAGGGTCAAATATTGCTGATATCGTTTTGGGCTTACGCCTGCCCATTGCGAAAAAACGCGTTGAAAATGCATAGGTGATAGCCCCGCAGCTGAGGCAACATCCTCTAGCTTGGGTTGGTCATGCAAAGTGTCACCGATATAGTCGATGGCGCGGGCAATTACGGCGTGATGATATGGATCTTGTGTCATGATTTGATCATGCGGCATTGCGCCAAATCATACCACCCGTTTCTTGCGAGAAAGGGTTGGTTTTAGGTTTCCCATGTGGCACATAGCATAAATGGCTAAACAACTTGATTATCACACCATTTATGAAATGTTTCGCCGCTTTCGAGATCAGGAAGCGGAACCCAAAGGCGAATTGAACCATTCCAACGCCTATACACTTGTTGTGGCTGTCGCTTTATCAGCGCAAGCCACCGATGTTGGGGTGAATAAAGCCACAGAAGCTTTGTTCAAAATTGTGGATACGCCACAAAAGATGCTGGATTTGGGGATGGATGGTTTGATCGAACATATCAAGACGATCGGGCTTTACCGCCAAAAGGCGAAGAATGTGATGAAGGCCAGCCAGATTTTGGTGGATGATTACGATGGTATCGTTCCATCTTCGCGCGCCGCTTTGGAAAGCTTACCAGGTGTGGGGCGTAAGACGGCAAATGTTGTGTTGAACATGTGGTTCAAGCAACCAACACAGGCGGTGGATACGCATATTTTACGCTTTGGTAATCGTGCTGGTGTGGCTGTTGGCAAAGATGTGGTGCAAGTGGAACGCGCGATAGAGGATCATATCCCCGCAGAGTTCCAACAACATGCGCATCACTGGATGATTTTACATGGGAGGTATGTGTGTAAGGCACGCAAACCCGTCTGTGCAAACTGTTTAATTGAAGATTTATGTCCTTTTGAGGAGAAAACAAATGGCTAAAAAATATCAAATCGTTGGCGTAGGGAACGCTTTGGTGGACGTACTGGCAAAATGTGATGACGCGTTTTTGACAGAGGCTGGCATCGATAAAGGTGTGATGCAGTTGATAGACACAGACCGTGCGGCAGAGCTGTATGGGAAAATGGGTTCAGCACAGGAAGTATCTGGTGGGTCCGCGGCTAATACGATTGCAGGCATTGCTGCCCTTGGCGGACGGACAGGATTTATGGCGAAGGTACGTGATGATCAGTTGGGTGCGATTTTTGCCCATGATATTCAAGCACAAGGCACTGATTTTTCAACACGTCAGGCCCCACATGATCATGCGACGGAAACAGGACGTTGTCTGGTTTTGGTAACCCCAGATGGTGAGCGTTCTATGAACACATATCTTGGCGTATCGTCTGAGATGTCTGCAAATGATTTGGATGTTGGCATGTTAGCCAATACCGATTGGATTTATTTGGAAGGATATCTGTTTGACAGTCCTGCAAACCAAGCGGCGTTTTATATGGCAGCGAATGCAACAAAGCCTGCGGGCGGTAAGGTTTCATTGACTTTGTCTGACCCGTTTTGTGTAGATCGTCACCGTGATGCGTTTCGCGCATTTGTAAAAGACCATGTTGATTTGTTGTTCTGTAACGAACATGAAATGCAGGCGCTTTATCAAACAGAAACACTGGACGAAGCATTAGACATTGCTGCAACAGAAGTTGAAACCGTTGCTTGTACGGCCAGTGAAAAAGGCGCTTACATTTTGAATAGTGGCGAAAAGATTCACGCAAAAGCAAACCCTGCAACCGTTGTTGATGCTACGGGTGCTGGCGATATGTTTGCAGCGGGTTTCCTACACGGCTTGGCATCAGGCAGTGATTTGCTGACATGTGGTGAAATGGGCTGTGTCGCAGCGGGTGAGGCGATCAGTCATATGGGTGCGCGTCCCGAAACAGATTTGAAAGAGCTGTTTGCTCAGCATAATTTGGCATAAGTTAAATTTGGATATTTAGACCATAAAGAAACAAGAAGGTGCGCCCTGTTTGCAAGGCATGCGAAACAGGGCGGCTTCTTCATGGACGGTCATCGGCGTCCCCGCCTGTACCGTGCTCCCAATAAAACGCGGAATTGGTTTCTTTATGGTTAAAATATCCTGCAGGTGAATTGTGCGAAAGCGCAAGAGGGGCGCATAGCCCCTTTTTTATTCACCAAGTTTGGCGTGAACCTCATCTAGGTCAATTTCGCCGATTGGCATTTTGTTGCTTGGATCCATCGCATCATATTTGAACAATACGAAATCTCGTTTGTAGATTTCATAGACCAGATGCATGGATAGATCATCAAAGTAATCTTCCACTGGATGCGCGCGTTTTGGCCCGTGACCTTCGCTTTCGTTAAAGCGTGGCATTGTATCTATGTCCAATTCAAAGCTGGTATTGATGTTTTTCATCACATCTTTCATACCCGTTTTGAAATCTTCGGTAGAGATTATTTTATCATAACGGCCACCATTTTTGACCAATGTGGATGCATGTCCTGCAACGGCTGACCAGTGAATATCTGGGTCCATTGGGCGGCGAAACTTTATAGTGTCACGCACGAATAAAAGGAAACGGCGGAAGGATTTGATTTGATCGAAATCACCTTCAACCTCTACGCCGTATTGACGTGCGAGTTTTGGAACTAAGTTTCCACGATAATGTTTGCCATTACGCTGAATGCCGCAAATTTTGTCAAAAAACGCAGATAAAACGCGCGTGTATGGATTGCGCACGCATGTAAAAGTATAGGTGTCTTGGGCTGTTACACGATCTGTGATGAAAGATTGGCTTTCATCAATACCCCATTTGTGGATACCCGTTTTTGCATCGTGAATATCACCATCAAAGAAACGCCCATGATCAGAATAGAACATAATCTGACCGATTGTTGAACAGGCACACTTTGGGATAACCCGATAGACCACACTTTGACTTTCTGTCATCCAAGTTCCTGGAAATCCCATACTTTACTGCCCCTTTACGATGCTTTTATTAGCATTTTACAATGTTAGATGTACCTATATAGCGATAAATTGCCAAGAAAAAGTGTTTTCGGAGCCGCATCTATTCTATAGAAAGAAACCTGAGGCAAAGGTTAAGCAGTTAATATGGTAAAAATAGCGTATATTTTGCTCTGTCATAAGGATCCTGAATCGATTATCCGACAGGCGATTGGTCTAACCGCGGCAGGCGATTTTATTTCGATTCATTTTGATGCACGTGCATCTGCGGCGGATTTTAAGAAAATTAAAGATGGGTTGGCTGACAATCCGAATGTATCTTATGGTAAACGTTTGAAGTGTGGCTGGGGCGAATGGTCTTTGGTCGAAGCATCGCTGAATGCGATTGAAGCTGCAGAAGAGGCGTTTCCTTCCGCCACCCATTTTTACATGGTGTCTGGAGATTGTATGGCTATTAAGCCAGCGACCTATACACATAAATTTTTAGAAGACCGTAATTTTGATTTTGTCGAATGCGAGGATTTCTTTGAATCCGACTGGATTAAGGTCGGGTTGAAAGAAGAACGCTTGATTTACCGTCACTGGTTTAATGAACGGCAACAAAAGACGATGTTTTATACATCATTAAACTTGCAACAAAAGTTGGGCATCAAACGCAGTGTCCCAAATGATATCGAAATGCGTATTGGTTCGCAGTGGTGGTGTTTGCGACGTAAGACGATTGAAGCTATTTTGCAATTTACGAAGCAACGTCGTGATGTGATGAGTTTTTTCAAGACAACATGGATTCCAGACGAAACTTTTTTCCAGACACTGGTTTGCCATCTTGTTCCAGAAGAGGAAATTGAAGCCCGTACTTTAACGTTTCTTATGTTCTCGGATTATGGGATGCCTGTTACGTTTTTTAATGATCAATATGAATTGTTGCTGTCACAAGAACACTTATTCGCGCGTAAAATTTCAACGCATGCAACGGATTTGAAAGAGCGATTGAGTAAGCTTTATTCAGGTCCAGATGTGGATTTGAATATTACCAGCGAGGGGCGCCAGCTTTATGGATATTTAACTAAGCGAGGGCGGGATGGGCGCCGTTATGCGCAACGTTTCTGGGAAAAAGAAGCCAGTATTGGGCGCGAACGTGAACTGCTCATAATCATTTGTAAGAAATGGCATGTAGCAAAGAGGTTTTTGAATGCAGCCAAAGAACATCTAGGTGTGAATGGTGTTGGTTATTTGTTTGATGAAGCAGGTACATCTTTACCGAACGTTGGTGGTATTGAAAAAACCCTTGAGAAACGTGCGCGCCATAGACGGTCTTTTGTGCGAATGATTTATGAGGATATGGCCACAGATCGTTTGATCGTATGTTTGGACCCAAGTAATATTGATGTACTCGATGATTTTTATGGGGACCGCGCCACGATTAAAACCATGGAAATTGCATGCAGCTTTACAAATGATTATATTAGGGGGCATGCGATCCGATCTGGGATTGCGAATGAAAACAGTTCTGAGGATGCATTGGCACGTTTGGTGCCAACTGTACGCCAAGATTTGGCGTTTGAAAGTGATCGTATCAGAGACCGTAATTTTCCACATCTCTATTCGATTTCGGATAAGCACAGCCCTGAGGATAACATGATGCAAATCTCAGCGTTTTTAGATATTGGTGAAGAAAAAGCACGCCACATTGCTGAAACCCCATACTTATTTTCAGATTAGGAGAGCCTGAATTATGGCCTATTCATATGACCCCGAAAATATCTTTGCCAAGATTTTGCGTGGCGAAATTCCAAACAGCACAGTTTTGGAAACAGATCATGCGTTGGCGTTTCATGATATTGCCCCTGCAGCCCCAGATCATGTTTTGGTGATCCCAAAAGGACCTTATGTAAGCTATGATCATTTTGCATCTGAAGCATCGGATGCAGAGATCGTCGGCTACACACGTGCGATTGGCGAAGTTTGTAAAATGCTGGGCGTTGATCTTGGTCATGAAGGCGAAGGTTTTCGCTTGATTGCGAACACTGGCAGAAATGGTGTGCAAGATGTGCCACATCTGCATGTTCACATTTTGGCAGGGCGTCCTTTGGGCCCGATGATTAAAAAGGCTTAAAGTTCGCCGTAAACCATTGCAGCATACGCTTGTTCTGGCTAAATATACCTAAAGCTTAAGCGATGAAAGACAGTAGCCATGGCACAAGAAGCCCCTGAAGTGATCGAAGTAGATAAAATGCGCATTGCCTGTGATGGTGGTGAAGGCGGCCATCCACGTGTTTGGTTGCAAATTCCAGGTGAACATGGCTGGGTGGAATGCCCATATTGTGATTGCAAATTTGTGCTAAAAGAGGGTGCTACTGTAGGTCACTGATCTGTAAGCAACCGCTGACATTTTTCTAACATTTTTATTTGTGTGACAGGGACGTGGTCTTTGCGAAAGGCTGGTGCGGATGTGATGGCATAAACCGTTTTGCCTAATGATGTTGTGCCTTTGCCAATAAGTGTCCAATCGCTGCGATCATATTTGTGAAAGCCAACTGAAAACGTTGTGCCATCTGAACATGTAGCGGTTCCTGTACCGCCAGAATTTGTTGGGTTTGCAGCCCATTCCCCTGAACAAAGCAGGCCATTCGATAATATGCCAATGATTTCACCCTTGAAATACCCATTGGTGCGTCCTGTGAAAGTCGCCTCTTGTCCTGCAATACATCCCACCATTGGGGCGCAATGACCCGTTTGGGATGTCCCATCGCAGGCTTGTGCTAATGTCAGGGGTTTGGGTGCTGGACGCGTGGTTGTGTAGATTAGGGCTGCGCCAATTGCGAAAATTATCGCAAGCAATGCTGTAACTGTTGTGGTCTTCAAGCTGGAATCCAAGTATGAATTTGTGAAAGGCAATTAAGGAGCGTTCATCGTGGGAAGTCAATCAATTGGTCAAGGTCATCACTTACATCTGATTGATGGTTCTGGATTTATCTTTCGCGCCTATCACGCCTTACCACCACTGACCCGTAAATCTGATGGTTTGCCTGTTGGGGCGATCAGTGGGTTTTGCAATATGCTGTTTAAAATGGTGGAAGATCAGAAGGGTTCTGATGCGCCTACGCATGTTGCCGTGATCTTTGATCATAAGGGCAAAACATTCCGTTCTGATATTTATCCTGAGTATAAAGCAAACCGCCCACCAGCGCCTGAAGATCTGGTGCCGCAATTTCCTTTGACGCGTGAAGCGACACGGGCGTTTAATTTGGCTTGTATTGAAACCGAAGGCTATGAGGCGGATGATATTATTGCGACTTTGGCTGTACGTGCACGCGATGCAGGGGCACGTGTGACAGTGATTTCATCTGATAAAGACCTGATGCAATTGGTGGGTGGTGGTGTCGAGATGTTTGACGCCATGAAGAACAAACGGATTGGCGTGGATGAGGTCGAAGAGAAGTTTGGCGTTGGCCCTGACCGTGTGATTGATGTGCAATCGCTTGCAGGGGATAGTGTGGACAATGTGCCTGGCGCCCCAGGGATTGGCATTAAAACGGCGGCGCTTTTGATTAATGAATACGGTGATCTGGATACTTTGTTGGAGCGTGCCGGTGAGATTAAGCAACCGAAACGGCGTGAAACCTTGATCGAGAAAGCTGATCAAATTCGGATTAGCCGTGATTTGGTAACTTTGGCGACGGACATGCCGCTGGATGTGGATTTTGCGGATTTAGAGATCAAAGACCCTGAACCAGATGTTTTGTTAGGGTTCTTGGCTGAAATGGAATTCCGTTCGATGACAGGACGGATTGCTACGAAATTAGGTGTGGAAGCCCCGAATATTCCAGAACCCGTTTCCGGCGGGGGATCGACCCCCGCCACAAACGGTGGGGCTGTTGCCCCACATGCCCCCATTGATCCCGAGAAATATGAATGCGTGCGCGATGCAGCAGCATTGCAAGTCTGGATTGATAAGATCAAAGAACGTGGACATGTGGCGTTTGATACGGAAACCACTGGCCTGAACGAGATGATCGTTGATCTGGTTGGTATTTGTTTGTGCGTTGACGCAGGCGAGGCTTGTTATATTCCATTGACCCATAAAGAGGGTGAGGGGGATTTGTTCGGGGGATCTGATCTGGCTGATGGTCAGATGCCATTGGATGAAGCTTTGAAAATGTTAAAGCCCGTTTTAGAAGATCCTTCGATCATGAAAATCGGCCAAAACATGAAGTATGATTACAAGCTGATGAAACGCTATGGTGTTACCATTGCGCCTGTGGATGATACGATGTTGCTGTCCTATGCGCAAAATGGCGGCAAGCATAACCATGGTATGGATGCATTGTCAGAGCGCTATTTAGATCATAAGCCAATCTCTATCAAAACGCTTTTGGGGACCGGTAAGTCTGCGATCACTTTTGACATGGTGCCGATTGATGAGGCTGTGAAATATGCAGCTGAGGATGCGGATATCACGTTGCGGTTGTGGCAGCTGTTTAAACCGCAGTTGCATATGGAAAAGGTCACGCGCGTTTATGAGGGGCTAGAACGCCCATTGATCCCTGTTCTGGCAGATATGGAAATGAATGGGATTAAGGTGGACCGTGATCATCTGTCCCGTATGTCGAATAACTTTGCTCAACAGATGGCTGGTTTGGAAGCTGAGATTCATGAACTCGCAGGGCAAGAATTTAATGTGGGTTCACCTAAACAACTTGGTGAAATCTTGTTTGATAAATTGGGTCTTGAGGGCGGTAAAAAAGGAAAGACTGGAGCCTATTCCACAGGTGTAGATGTGCTTGAGGATTTAGCGGCTGAAGGGAATACCTTGCCTGCCAAAGTGTTAGATTGGCGTGGGATGTCGAAGTTGAAAAGCACCTATACGGATGCGTTGCAGGGGCATATCAATGCTGAAACAGGCCGTGTGCATACATCTTACGTTATATCTGGAGCGAGTACAGGACGTTTGGCGTCAACCGATCCGAATTTACAGAATATTCCTATCCGCACGCCTGCTGGGCGCCAAATTCGTGAAGCTTTTATAGCCGAAGAAGGCAATACGTTGGTGGCTTTGGATTACAGCCAAATCGAATTGCGCATTCTGGCGCATATTGCGAAGATTGATAGTTTAAAACAGGCATTTATGGATGGGCATGATATTCACGCGATGACGGCATCTGAGATGTTCCATGTGCCGATTGAAGGCATGGATCCGATGATCCGTCGTCAGGCCAAAGCGATTAACTTTGGCGTGATTTATGGGATCAGCGGGTTTGGTTTGGCGCGTAATTTGCGTATTCCACGCAAAGAAGCACAGGCGTTTATTGATACGTATTTCGAGAAATTCCCTGGTATTCGGACCTATATGGATAACACGGTCGCCTATGCAAAAGAACATGGGTATGTGCAAACATTGTTTGGTCGTAAAATTCACACAGCGGAGATTAACGCCAAGGGGCCACACGCAGGCTTTGCCAAACGTGCGGCTATCAACGCACCTATTCAAGGAACAGCCGCAGATGTGATCCGGCGTGCTATGATCTGCATGCCAGATGCGATTGCGCATTTACCTGCTAAGATGCTGTTGCAAGTGCATGATGAATTATTGTTTGAAGTGCCAAAAGATGCGGTGGATGAGACCATTTCCGTTGTACGTGATGTGATGGAAAATGCCGCTATGCCTTTGGTGAAATTAGATGTTCCGTTGATCGTGGATGCAGGCCAAGGCGCGAATTGGGCCGAGGCGCACTGATTTGAAAATTCTTGCATTCAGTGATCTGCATCGAGATGCGAAAGCTTTGCATGAAATTATGCAAGAGAGTGGCAATGCGGACATTCTGATTGGTGCAGGAGATTTTGCAACACAGGGGCTGGGTACAGATGATACGATGTTGATTTTAGCTAAGGCTAAAATACCAGTAATTATCGTGTCAGGAAATCATGATGACACAAAAGTATTGCGTGCGATATGTAATCGATTTGAAAATTTGCACATGCTCCATGGCGAAGTGCTTAGTATAAATGGTGTCGATTTTTTTGGTTTAGGTGATGAAATACCACATCGAAATGACGCAGAGTGGAACCAATCTTTAAGTGAAAATGAAGCTGCTGATATGTTGCAGGCCTGCCCCGCTGCCGGAGTGTTGATCACGCATAGCCCGCCATTAGGATATTGTGACCAACAAGAAAACGGAACGCATGAAGGCAGCGCCGCTATTCGAGATACAATAAAATTAAAACAGCCTGTTTTGAACTTATGCGGGCATATTCATGAAGCTTGGAATACAACCGCCATGATTGGGGAAACTCAGGTATTTAACTTGGGGCCAACAGCGCACTGGTTCGACGTTTGAACACGATTAAAATTTAACCCAAGACAAGGCTGATTTCTTGGTTATACTCCTTCTCTAAAAAAGGGAGACTATGACTATGTATTCAAAAATTCTTATTCCAATCGCACCTGATCATCTTGGACATGTTGCTGCTGCACTTGAATTGGCAGAAGTATTGCGGGCAAAGGATGGAAAAATTATTTTGATGTCTGCGATTGAAGCGGCTCCTGCGCATATGCAATCACATATGCCGGATGATTATTTGATTAAAGAAAAAGCAGAGGCTGTGGCCAAGTTGCAAAAAGATGCAGACGGGCATGGCAACACAGAAGTCATGGTTGTGACGGGTAAGCCTTCAGGTTCAATTTTGGAGCACGCAAAGCTGACAAATTCAGACTGTATTATCATCGGATCACACAAGCCTGATTACATGGATTACTTTATTGGTTCCACTGCGGCGCGTGTTGTACGCCATGCACAGTGTTCTGTGCATGTTATTCGCTAAACACTGCCTTCGGTTTCAATGACTAATACACGCGCAGCTCCTTGTGGATGGGCAACATGCTCATCTCCACACTGCGCGTGAAATATATCACCGATATTTAAACGGTGTATATATTCGATCCCATCTTTTCGGATGTGCATATCGACCATGCCATCAAGAACGACAAACACTTCTGGACCATCATTGATGTGCCACTTATAGGGTTGATCCGTCCAATGTAGGCGGATGGTTGCATTTTGAATGTGCTCTATGTCCAATGCATCCCATGCTTGTTTGCCAGTGAAATCTTTGGGGTGAAAAACGTTCATTTAGTGGCCTGCCTGTTTCGTTTGAAGTCAGGATATGATATCTATCTCGTAGTACTCATGGAAATACGCAGATCGGTTTATCTGCCTTCGAAACGACGGAAAAATACGTGAAAAACTTGCGAAACGCAGAAAGCTTGGATCCGACGAATAGGCGGTTGTTAGAGCTGCTTTCTGAAAACAGCAGACAATCAGCAACGGCTTTGGGTAAAACATTGGGATTATCGCGCACGGCTGTTCAAGATCGTATTGCTAAGTTGGAATACTCAGGTGTGATTGCGGGATATACGGCTGTGCTTAATGTGCAAGAAGAAGACATCGAGGCATTGATCTCTGTAGAGATATTGGGACGGCCTTGTTTGCCTGTTTTGAAAAGCCTTAAGGGGTTGCAAGGTGTGATTAAAGTTCTTTCCCTTGCTGGTGCAGTAGATGCTGTGGTTTGGGTTAAAGTGCCTTCTACGAAAGCTCTTACACAGCTTGTTGACAAAATTGCAGAAGATCAAAGAATTGGTGCAGTTCAGTCTCAGGTGATTTTAAACGATCTTTAGGATTAACCAGCGCCTCTTAAGCGGCTTTCTTCTGTCGAGGGTACGTATGTACGATGCGCAAATTTATTCAAACTTGCCCATGTTTCTGTGTTGATATCCGTGTAAGGTTCGCCAGTTACAACTTCAATTTTTAGATGTTTTGCGAGCGTTTCTAAATCCGCATTTTTAACTGCATTTCCAACGACAGCATATGCAATCATAGGGCCTATGATAAGGGTGGGCATATCACCAAGTTCACCACCGCGATCTGCCAATGTGCAGCCTAATGATAGTCCGCAAACTGTTGTGGTTTGATTGCCATCGAACATTGCAGAAGTGGGGCGTAAATCGGAACACTTACCATCAACTTGTTCAAGCATATCCAATGCATAAAGTGGTCCGTTTATACCCACCGCGCAAAGCCATCTTGTCGCTTTGCCAAGTTCATCAGCCTCGCCCCAATGATATCCTGCACCCCGTGCGGCTTTGCGGCAATGGGCTTCAATCTCGGTTAAGGAATAACAAGGCATCAATCGATACTCGGATAGGCCCAGTCATCGAATGGGGCTGTTGCCAATTCATCTGGGAAAGGTGCATTTTGATACATGCAAATACGCAACCAACGGTCAGAGCGTGGGTCGAATTTTGTAGCGCCAAAGAAGGATAGTTTGCAGCGTAACATATCGATGGGCAGCATATTTGCACTGATCTGATTGTCGCGTATTTCTGCGTAGGGCAATTTCTGTGTAAGTTGTGCACGACGTGCCACTTGGCGATATTCTGGGTGCTTCATTAACACATCTGCCAATAGTGCAGATGATGGCCACAACTCTAGTACTTTACAAAACTTATCTATGTCTTGTGCTATGGTATGAGGTTGCTCCAGATCGCCACCATCTTCTTCGAAACGTTCGCCTAATCGTGGTTCTAGTTTTTCTTCGGAAACGTACCAGAAGCGGGAACGACTGTCGGGGCATGAATAATCATTATCAAGCGCCCAAGCGTAGTTTTCATATATGCAACCGAGTGTATCTGAAACGGTTTTCGTTCCATCTATCGCAAAGGTTTCTGCTTCATCTGCTTTCATGCAATTGGCCAAGTCATCAACCAAATCAGGGTAGGGTTCTAGAAGTAAGCTCACCAGCTGTTCTTGACCTTCGGTTGATAGGTTATCCGCTGCCCAAGTCGCAAGTGCATCCCATGCGTATGGTTGGGAAAGGTCTGCGTTTTCAACGTGCGCATTCAATGTAGATAAATCAGATCGAAGTGCTGTGATTTTTTCGATTTGCAGTGGATGCTCAGATTGCCAATCATCTGCGTTTTTAATCGCACGGCTTAGGAAATTTTTAAAAGTCGTTCGTTCAGATGTACTTGCTGTTTCTACAGACCTTACAAGAGAAAAAGCCTCTTCGCGTGACGCAATCCAATTGTTTAATAGTGCTGGGTGGAACGTTAAGAAAGGCGCCATTCCTAACCCAGTGGAATTACCGATGCCAAATTCGCGGCGTAAGTTTGGGTCAAGTGTAATCGCTTTATCGCCGCCTTTGGTGCGGGCAGCGTGTTCCACCAAATCCATAACAAACGCGCGGGTCAGATAAACGCTCAGTAACTCTACACGAAACGGATCAGCCATCATCGGGCGGTGCATGAAACTGGTTCTGTCAGCCGCACCAAATTTGCCATTCCCATAAACAGCGGTTGTACGCATCAGATACCCAACAGAGCGGATCAACTCTGGGTCTGGTTGCCGGCCATCTGCCAATCTATCGACCACATGTCCCCACAAACGGTTTGAACGATTGGCACGGCTTAAGCTGAGTTCAGATGGCGAAATACGTCCAGCTTCTTGATACGGTACATTTTGCGATAGTCGTTCGATATCTGCATCCGTTGGAACACCATCAAACAGAGTGAACGTGCAATCCCAAGCGGTTGCGATTACGCGATCAGATCGCATGTCATCGGGTAGATCATGCGCAAAGGCGATCAGTGAATATGTATGTGTTGGGCCAATGGCGGAATAAACGGCATGACCGACGCAAGTGTCGTCAATTTGAAACGCTTTGACTTCGAACTGCCATTCTTCGGATTGTAGCCGGCGCAGTAAAGCACGCATGAAACTAAGACGGGATTGATGGAACGATCCCATTTGCGAAAGCCGCATGACCGTGTTTGGGTCACGCAAAGGGGCTTTCCAGTTATTGGGGCGCGCGTCTGTTGTCATCATGCCGGCCCAAAGTTTTCATCATAAAAGCGTAACCAATTTTCGCCCATGACCTTACCAACGTCTTCGTCTGTCAGGCCAACAGCTTTTAACCCTTCTTCGATATTGCCAAAGTCGCGGTTGTCTTTGAACCAGCTTGGCATTGGCGGGAAACCTGCATCACTTGCCGATCCTTCACCGTAATCAATGTTCTTTGTCCAACGCCCTGTGCGCATCCATTCAACAATACTATCAGGTTGATCTTGGCATAAATCGGTGCCGATACCGATGTTATCAATACCCATCAGATCAGCGGTACGGGCAATCATCCCGCAGAAATTGTCCAAGGTGCAATCAGATTTCTGATCCAAATGGTGCGGGTAGACTGAAAAGCCCAACATGCCGCCAGATTGCCCCAAAGCCTTTAATAGGTCATCAGATTTATTGCGTAGCGCGGGATGCCAACTGGAAGGATTGGCATGTGTGATCGCAATTGGTCGGTTGGAAATCCCCATAGCCTCAAATGTAGACCTATCCGCAGAATGGCTCATATCCACAACCAAACCAACACGGTTCATTTCAGCAATCACTTCACGCCCCATACGGGTGACGCCAGTATCATCGTCTTCATAACACCCTGTGGCCAGAAGCGATTGGTTGTTATAGGTCAGCTGCATAAAACGAGCACCAAGCTTGTGATGGATTTCAACAAGCCCAATATCATCTTCAATCGGAGAAGGATTTTGGTAACCAAAGAAAATCGCTGTGCGGTTGGTTTCACGCGCCAAACGCACGTCAGCACCAGTGAGACCTTGAAAGATCAGATCAGGGAACTGTTCAAACCAACGGTTCCATTGTTCCATGTTCAAAACGGTTTCGCGAAAATTCTCATGATAAGCAATCGTCACATGTACAGCATCAACATTGCCTTCACGCATTTGGCGAAAGATTTTTTCAGACCATTTTGCGTATTGCAGATTGTCGATGCGATATGGGCGTTGTGATGTCATGTTTGAACCTGATGTGAAAACATAAGAAACGGTAGAGCCGTAAAAGAGATGCGTCAAACATTTTATGACGTGATATGCGAAGTGTAACCGTTCATTCCCGACATGGGGTTCCATGCACTTTTCAGTGATCAGGCGTGCAGCCATAGACAAGCGCACTGGCATGGCTAAGATACGCCCAAAGGATAAAAGGGACGGATACTTAATGGCACATATTGGATTGATCGGGATCGGCGTTATGGGCGGTGCATTTGCACTGAACTTGGCAGAAAAAGGCCATACGGTCAGTTTATTGGATCGCAGTTCTGAAAAAATGGCGGAAGCAGTGGGTGAAGCTAAATCAGAGGGTTTACCAGGTGAACTGATTGCCTGTGCTGATGCTGAAGTTTTCGTTCAGTCTTTACCAAAACCACGTTCTATCCTTGTTTTAGTACCATCAGGTGGCCCATTGGACAGCGTGATCGGTATGTTAAAGCCGCTCTTGGATAAGGGTGATCTGATCGCTGATCTCGGCAATTCAAACTATACAGACACAGAACGCCGTGTCGCCGAATTAGAAGACACAGGATTGATGTTCTTAGGCATGGGTATTTCAGGGGGTGCCGAAGGTGCGCGTCATGGCCCTGCGATCATGGCGGGTGGTTCCAAAGAAAGTTGGGCGCGTGTTAAGGCGCCATTGCAAGATAGCTCTGCAAAATTTGGCGATGATCCCTGTTGTGATTGGTTTGGTCCAGGCGGGTCAGGTCATTTTATCAAGATGCTGCACAACGGTATTGAATATGCGGATATGCAGCTGATTGCCGAAAGTTACGGTTTGATGGCCAATGGCTTTGGCATGACGCCCAAAGAGATCGGTGTTGTATTCAAGGAATGGAACAAAGGGCCTCTTGATTCCTACCTGATGGAAATCGCAGCAGAGGTTGCTTTGGCTGAGGATCCAAAGACTGGCAAAGCCATGCTGGATATCATTCTGGATAAAGCTGGGCAAAAAGGTACAGGCCGATGGTCTGTGATCGAAGCATTGCATTTGGGTGCCCCTGCCAGTTTGATGGCCGCTGCGGTTGAAGCGCGCAATATTTCTGCGGATGTAGACACACGTTTGGAAATGGAAGCGGCATTTGGCCCATCACCAGAACCTGTTTCGGATGTGGATAAAGCAGAAGCGATTAAGACGCTTGAAAGTGCCATGATAGCGGGAAAAATTTGTTCCTATGCACAAGGTTTTGAAGTGCTGCAAAAAGCGTCGGATCAATTCGAATGGGATTTGGACATGGCAGCGATTTCACGCGTCTGGCGCGCGGGTTGCATTATTCGATCTGTATTCTTGGATGAGATTTCAGATGTGTTCGACAATACGGATGAGCGCCATTTGATTTTGGCGCCTGTGTTCAAGAAACATATGCAAACCCATGCGCCTGCGTTGCAAGCAGTTGCTACGTTTGGCCTTGGCAATGGCCATGCGATCCCTGCCTTCGCCGCTGCATTAAACTATCACAATATGCGCCGCACGGGCCGTTCAACGGCAAATATGATCCAAGGTTTGCGTGATTATTTCGGTGCGCATACGTTTGAGCGTCTCGATAACCCAGGTGAAAAGGTTAACGGCCCTTGGCATGGCTAAGTTCTTAGATATTCTGAAATATGTAATGCCAATATTTATGCGCAACAATGAAAAAAAACGTAAGTGGCCATCTATCGAAAAAAATGGTTGGACAATTTCTGTACGCGGCAGATTTAGCGTTATTAGTTATATCGAAAAAGATAGATTAACTAAGCTTGAAGGCGAACTTGGTGAGCCTTCTGTTATTTGGATTTCTGAAAAAGATTGCTGGGAAGGACCGCATGGGCAACCCCTTACACAAAGTGAGCGTGATATGATTGCAGAACGAATATTATCAACCTTCACTAGTGGTTTTGTTGAAATAGTGACGGATGAATAAATCTACATTAATTCCGCCGACGGAATAATCGGGAAGAACATGCCCGACGACCAAACGCCGAACCATTGTTCGCCTTCGTGCTGTTCATGCACACCGATATCCACCAAGCGGTAGAAACTTTTGCGGTCGATCAAGGCTTCAAGATTGGCTCGGATCAAAACATATGGGGACGGTTCGCCTGTTTCAGGGTCACGGACAACGCGAATTGGGTTTTCGGGGCCTGCAACGGCAGTATCATCCACTTGTGTGGTGAATGTAATCACCTGATCTTTGCCTGAACCGTCAACATCGTAGTCAATGCCAAGGAATGGGGCGTCGTCCACTGTGATTCCGACTTTTTCCACAGGTGTCACTAAGAAATAGTCATCGCCATCTTTGCGGATGATGGATGAAAACAATTTCACCAGCGGCATACGGCCGATTGGGGTGCCCATATAGAACCAAGTGCCATCACGCGCGATGCGCATGTCCAAATCACCGCAAAACGGTGGATTCCACAGATGAACAGGGGGTGGACCCTTTTTCGACACAGCCTGAGCCGACTGAGCAATGCTATCAGCCGTTGGTTTTATAACTTTTTGGTCATCTTTTTGATTTGTCATTTGTCAGGCGCGCAATAGTTTCGTTTAATAGGTAGTAACAGATTAATATTTTGAAAGGCTTTTGTCATGGCCAATACGACAAATACGTTAGCAAAACAGATAGATGAGTTGGGTGGCCTATTAGAATCCGCAAAAAATAACATCGAAAAATGCGTGATTGGGCAGCCAAAGGTCGTTGAATTATCGTTAACGGCACTTCTAAGTGGTGGTCATGCGCTTCTGGTGGGTGCACCGGGATTGGCGAAAACCCGCCTTGTGGAAACACTTGGCACTGTGATGGGGCTGGATTCTAACCGTGTGCAGTTCACCCCTGACTTAATGCCAGCAGATATTTTGGGGTCTGAAATCTTAGATATCGCCGAAGATGGCAAACGTGCGTTCCGTTTCGTTGAGGGTCCAATTTTTTGCCAGTTGTTGATGGCAGATGAGATCAACCGTGCCAGCCCACGGACACAATCTGCACTCTTACAAGCGATGCAAGAACGTGAAGTTTCAATCGCTGGGCAAACGCGTAAAATGGCAGAACCATTTCACGTACTCGCAACACAAAACCCGATTGAACAAGAAGGGACTTATCCGTTGCCCGAAGCACAACTTGACCGCTTCATATTACAAATTGATGTGGGCTTTCCTGACCGTGATACGGAACGTGAAATCTTATTAGCGACGACTGGTTTTGATGAGGCGGTCGCTGATCAAGTGTTCAAACCAGAGCAATTGATCGCAGCCCAAGAAATTGTGCGCCGTATGCCCGTTGGCGAAAGTGTTGTTGAAGCGATCCTTGATCTGGTGCGCTCAGCACGTCCAGAAGAAACCTCTGACACATTTATCCAAGAGGCTATTGGGTGGGGCCCGGGTCCACGTGCAGCGCAGGCATTGATGCTTGCAACCCGTGCGCGTGCATTGATCCAAGGACGATTGGCGCCGTCATTGGATGATGTCGAAGCCTTGGCGCATCCTGCATTGGTTCACCGAATGGCATTGAATTTCTCTGCCAAAGCACAGGGCGAAACTTTGGATCGCATCATCGCAAGTCTAGCGGGCAAAGCGCTGGGTAAAGAGGCGGCCGCTTGAACCAAACCCAAAATATGTCAGCCGTGAATATCCGCCAAAGTGCGGATGGATTGGCGCAAGGCTTTACCGAGCTTTTGGCAGAGGCACGTCAACTGGCTGCTAATATCAGCCTTGGCGCGCATGGCCGTCGCCGTGCAGGCATGGGTGAAGAGTTCTGGCAATATCGCGCTGCTGTCGATACCGATGCTGTGGGCGATATTGACTGGCGGCGTTCAGCGCGATCAGATGCACATTTTGTGCGTCAACAAGAATGGCAAAATACGCAATCTGTGCACATATGGGCGGATCGCGGCGGATCTATGGCTTTTCGATCAAACGAGAAACTTCCACTAAAAATGGAACGCGCGAATGTGCTGGCTCTTGCTTTAAGCATTCTTCTAACGAAAGCGGGTGAAAAAGTTGGGTTATTAGATTTGGCTGATCCTGCAAGGCAAGGGGTTGGACATGTTGATATTTTGGCAGCGGCCTTAATCCGTACCAATTTAGAAGATGATTTTTTAGCACCTCCCAAAAAGGAAATGAAGCAGGGGCAAAAAGCCGTGTTTATCTCTGACTTTTTGGGGGATTGGGAAGAAATTTTTGACGGATTATCGCATGCTGCACATCAGAATGTTGACGGCTATATTGTACAAGTTTTAGACCCCGTCGAACAAGATTTCCCGTTCAAAGGCCGTACCGTGTTATTGAGCATGAATAATCAGCACAAGTTTGAAACGATGCGAGCGCAATCTTTACGTAAGGAATATCAACAGAAACTGGCAGAGCGTAAAGCAGCTTTGCAGCAATTGTCTAAACGAACGGGATGGCGGTATAGTTGCCACACAACTAACGCTTCTGCTACGCCACAATTGTTGTGGTTATCCCAAGCTTTGGGGGGAATTGCGTGATGTTTGGCTTGAACATCAGCTTCGTTGCACCGCTTTTATTATGGGCCTTGGTTTTATTGCCTGTCTTATGGTGGATATTGCGCGCTGTACCCCCTGCACCTTTACGCGCGCATTTCCCAGGTATCCTTTTACTGCTGGGCTTGAAAGACAAAGAAACAACGCCAGATCGTACACCGTGGTGGCTACTTGCTTTGCGTATTGCCGTGTTGGGGGCTGCTATTATTGGATTTGCGGCGCCGATATTAAATCCAACCGATGCGAAACCCTCGAATAAAAATCTGATTGTCTTAATGGATGCCAGCTGGGCCAGTGCATCAGATTGGAAACAACGCCAAGACAAATTAACAGAGGTGCTTCGTGGGGCTGCTCAGAACAATCAACCCACTGTGGTTTTGCAACTGAGCGACCGACCTAAACCAGGTGTTGTGTTGAATTTTGCATCCCCCTCAGTATCTTTGCAAAGGGTAGCATCATTGGTTCCAAACGCTTGGCGGCCAGATTATGCAGAATGGCAAAGCTATTTGAGCACACAAAAGGGTTCGTTTGATACGATATGGTTCTCTGATGGTTTAGAGACCGTTGATAGGGCGGCATTGATGGAAGTTCTGTCCGAAAAAGGGGATGTATCGGTTGTTCAAAGCGATCGCCCTGTTTTGGCAATGGCGCCACCCGTTGTCAAAGACGATAATATGGTGGTGAAAGTCAAACGCAGTTTTGCGGATACAGCTTTGGATGTCACTGTGAATGCGGTTGGTCCTGATCCTAATGGTATGATGCAGATTTTAGGTGTTTCAAATGGCCGTTTTTCTGGAAATGAAACTGAAACCGAACTGGTTTTCGATTTACCTGTAGAATTGCGCAACCGCGTTAAATCTGTGGCAATAGAGGGCCGCCGTTCTGCGGGTGCTGTTGCGGTGACGGGCGATACAATTCAACGTCGCAAGGTTGGTATTATTGCGCCATCTGAACAGCAAGAAGGGTCAAACCTTGTATCAGATGTGTTTTATTTACGTAAAGCTTTAGTGCCGACAGCAGATGTGATCGAAGCTGATTTAAAAACCACATTGCAAGCCAACCCTGATGTTTTAATTTTTGTGGATATTGGCAAGTTAAGCACGACCGATACTGACAGTGTATTGAAATGGACCGAAGAGGGCGGTTTACTGGTTCGCTTTGCGGGTTCACGTTTGGCAGCCAGTCAAATCGGACTGCGCGAGGAGCATCCATTACTACCAGTACGTTTACGTGCGGGCGGCCGTAGCGTTGGTGGTGCCATGTCATGGGGTGCACCTAAAAAGATACAAGACTTTGTCGAGGGTACCAACTTTTTTGGTTTAAAGGTGCCTGATGATGTAAGCATTAACAGCCAAGTGATTGCACAACCTGACCCAAACTTAGCGGAACGCGTAGTGGCCGAGTTGCAAGATGGGACGCCATTAGTAACACAAAAGACCGTAGGCAATGGGCGTGTTGTTTTGTTTCACGTAACAGCAAATGCGGATTGGTCAAATTTGCCCCTGTCTGGATTATTCGTGCAAATGTTGGATCGTTTGGCTGTATCCACGTCTGGAACACTTAATGACATTGATGATTTGGAAGGATTGATCTGGAAGCCTGAAGAGACCATCGATGCTTTTGGTGCTGTACGTAATGTAACAGGATTGGCAGGTGTTCAAGGTGAACAATTGGCAACCAAAGTAGTCTCTGCCGACTTACCCGCAGGTGTCTATGGGAATGCTGGCCGTAAGGCCGCATTGAACGTGATCGCTCAAGATCAAGTGTTAAACCGCGCGGATTGGCCTTTGGGAACATCTTTTTTATCACTTGGAAAAACAGCACAGGTGTTTTTAAAACCATATATTCTGATAGCGGCCTTTGTATTATTACTTCTCGATATATTCGCATCTCTTTGGTTAAGTGGAAAATTAACCAAGCGATATGTGGGTCAAATAGCTGTTGTTGTTTTGCTGACAACTCTTGGTCTTAGCGAAAAAGGATATGCACAATCTGATGTGGATATCGCAAAGATCATAAACAATACGGTTTTGGGGTATGTAAAAACTGGCGACGCTAAAGTAGATCGTGCATCGGAAGCAGGATTGCTTGGCTTGTCCGCAGAATTACGTCGCCGCACATCTGTTGAGCCAATTTCTCCTGTTGGAGTGAACATAGAAATAGACGAGTTGTCACTTTATCCTTTTTTGTATTGGCCAATGAGCGAGAACCAAAAACCACCATCTGAAGCCGCCGTTGATAAACTAAACCGTTTTTTGCGCAGCGGTGGTATGATTTTGTTTGATACGCGTGATGCTCATTTATCCTTTGCGGGGGCAGGTGGCACAGCTAATGGACGCGTGTTGAAAAAAATCGCGACGCAATTGGAAATACCACCGCTTGAGCCAGTGCCCGAAGATCATGTGTTGGCACGGTCTTTTTATCTGATGAAAGAATTCCCAGGACGACATGTTGGGGCCAACGTTTGGATTGAAGCTTCACAAGCAGATTCTACTGAAATTGAAGGCGTACCATTTCGCAATGCGAATGATGGCGTCACTCCTGTCGTCATTGGTGCAAACGATTGGGCCGCTGCTTGGGCGATTGATCAAAATGGGCGTTACCTATTTCCAGTTGGCCGTGGTCAAGCAGGGCAATTACAACGCGAATATGCACAACGGTTTGGGGTGAATCTGATTATGTATGTGCTGACAGGTAACTATAAATCCGATCAGGTTCACGTACCTGCATTGCTAGATCGTTTGGGGCAATAGGATGGAAAGCAGTATTACATTCAGCCCACTCATTCCATGGATGATGATCTATGGCTTGGCTGCACTTTCTACAGCATGCATTCTATTTTGCCTTTGGCGTGGTTTATCTGGTTGGGCCTTACGTGGACTTGCAGCTCTCGTTTTGCTTGGAGCTTTGATTGAGCCAAGCTTGCAAGAAGAAGCGCGTGAAGACCTTTCTAATATTGTTTTGGTTATTGTCGATAAATCCGAAAGCCAAACGGTTGCAGCGCGCCCGTTTCAGATTGAAGATGCCGTTACTGAACTGGTTGCTGATATCGAAGGTCTAGAAAACTTTGAGATTAAGCAAATGGATGTAAAAAATGATGCCAATGGCGAAGAGGATGGTACATTTTTAATCACAGCCCTAAATCGCACGATAAATGAAGTAGCGTCTAATCGTATAGCGGGTGCAGTTTTGGTGACGGATGGCCAAATACATGATGTCGATATTGCAGGTCAATTTAACTTTCCAGTTCATGTGCTTCTAACGGGTGAAAAGAATGATTGGGATCGTCGGTTGATCATAAAAAATGCACCTGCTTTTGCAATTTTAGATGAGGTGATCACCTTAACATTACGCATTGAAGAGCAGGGTAATGTTCCTACAGATATTCGTGGAAAAGCACGTGTGGAAATCGCAATTGATGACGCTGATCCTGTTGCATTTGATTTGGAAACCAACACCGATTTAGAGATGCCACTACGCTTGCCGCATGGCGGCATTAATGTACTCCAATTCAATCTAGTTCCCATTGAAGGTGAATTAACCGAACGCAATAACTCTGCCGTCGTTTCCATTAATGGTGTGCGTGATCGTTTGCGCGTGCTTCTTGTTTCAGGCGAACCCTATGCAGGGGAACGGACATGGCGCAATCTGTTGAAATCAGACAGTGCTGTTGACCTGGTTCATTTCACTATTTTGCGCCCACCAGAAAAGCAGGACAATGTACCAGTACGTGAGTTGTCTTTGATAGCCTTTCCAACACGCGAGTTATTTTTGGAAAAGGTAGATGAATTCGATTTGATCATTTTTGACCGTTATTCCAAACGCGGATTGTTACCACCGTCCTATTTGCGCAGTGTCGTTCAATACGTGCGGCGTGGTGGAGCTGTTTTAGTTGCCTCTGGTCCATCGTTTGCGAGTGTGAACAGTATGTATCGCACCCCGCTATCAGAAATTTTGCCCGCAGAGCCCACAGCACGGGTTTATGAAGAAGGGTATCGCCCAACTGTTTCAGATGTTGGAACACGTCACCCAGTTACGGAAAATCTTGAAAGTTTTTCCCCTATTACAAGTGAAGATCAAGACGCGCCTTGGGGGCGCTGGTTCCGCCATATTGATGCAGAACCGCTTTCAGGGACAACAGTAATGACTGGTGTCGATGGGCGCCCATTACTTGTTTTGGACCGTGTGGATGAAGGGCGTATTGCACTACTTCTTTCAGATCACGCTTGGCTGTGGTCGCGTGGCTTCGAAGGCGGTGGACCGCAATTAGAGTTGCTTCGCCGTTTGGGCCATTGGATGATGAAAGAACCAGATCTTGAAGAGGAACGTTTAACGGCCACAGCTGTTGGACAGAAAGTTACGATTACACGCCGTTCTGTTGCGGTGGAAAATAAACCAGTCACAATAGAATCTCCAGATGGAACGGTATTTGAATTAGACCTTAAAGAAGTCAGTCCGGGTCGTTGGCAGGGTAACTTTCAAGGGTCGCAAAACGGTTTGTACCGTTTATCCGATGGATTACTGTCATCTGTCTTTGCCTTGGGGCCATCCGCGCCAAAAGAGTTTGAAAATACAATCGCGAGTGGCGATATATTAAGCCCCATTGTGTCAAAAACCAAAGGGGCGGTTTTGGCGATACACGATGTTTATGTTCCGAACATCCGACTTGTTCGCACAGGTCGCGTAGCAGGGGGGCGGGATTGGATCGGCCTGACACCTCGCAATGCATACGTGATTACAGATATCACCAGCCGCCCATTGTTACCTGCATGGCTGTTACTGTTTTTAACAGCAATATTGATTGTTGGTGCTTGGCGGCTTGAAAGCCGTTAAAGGAATTTTCAAAAGCGCTTGTTAATTTCTTAAATTGGTAATATAAAATTACCAATTGTGAAAAATGAGAGTCGCGCCATGGAAATGCCAAAGCCAGATATCACCGTTTTGGATCGTAAATCCGAGATTGTACAAAAACTTTTAAAAGTTTTGCCCAAAGATGCTGTGATTTTCGAAGATCGTGAAACGCATGCCTATGAATGTGACGGTTTAACAGCTTATCGTTGCGCACCAATGATTGCAGTGCTTCCAAGCACAACAGAAGAGGTCTCAGCTGTACTGAAAATTTGCCACGCTGAAGGTGTACCCGTTGTCCCACGTGGATCTGGCACATCACTTGCGGGTGGCGCACTTCCAACCGAAGATTGCGTGATCCTTGGCATTGCCCGCATGAATGGTGTTTTAGAAACCAATTATGATGATCGTTATATTCGTGTGCAATCTGGGCGTACCAACCTAAGCGTGACTGGCGCTGTCGAGGCGAATGATTTCTTTTATGCCCCTGACCCATCCAGCCAGTTGGCCTGTGCTATTGCGGGTAATGTGGCGATGAACTCAGGTGGTGCACATTGCTTAAAATACGGTGTGACGACGAACAATTTACTTGGCATCAAAATGGTCATGATGGATGGTGAGGTTGTTGATATTGGCGGCGCTTATTTGGATAATGCTGGCCTTGATTTACTGGGTGTGATTTGCGGATCAGAAGGGCAACTTGGTGTTGTGACCGAAGCAACACTTCGCATTTTGCGTAAACCAGAAGGCGCGCGTCCAATTCTGATGGGCTTTAACAGTAACGAAGTGGCCGGTGCTTGTGTATCTGACATCATCAAAGCGGGGGTTTTACCTGTCGCGATTGAATTTATGGACAAACCCTGTGTGGAAGCAGTCGAAGATTTTGCACAAGCAGGATATCCAACTGCGGAAGCTGTGTTGATTGTTGAGGTCGAAGGTTCAGACGAGGAAATAGACGAACAACTTGCCAAAATCGTAGCCATTGCCAAAAAACACGATCCAGTTGAATTGCGCGAAAGCAAATCCGCCGAAGAATCCGCCGCTATTTGGGCAGGTCGCAAAGCCGCCTTTGGCGCGATGGGACGTATCAATGACTACATGTGTCTGGATGGCACAATTCCTGTAAGCGAACTGCCATTGGTGCTGCGCCGCATTGGCGAGATGTCTGAACAATATGGTTTAAAAGTTGCCAATGTATTCCATGCAGGCGACGGTAATATGCATCCGCTTATTTTGTTTGATGCCAATAAACCAGGTGATTTGGAACTCTGTGAAGAGTTTGGTGCAGATATCTTGAAACTTTGCGTAGAAGTAGGCGGATGTTTGACAGGTGAACATGGGGTTGGCGTGGAAAAGCGCGATCTTATGAGCACCCAATACACGGATGCTGATTTGGATGCGCAGATGCGTGTGAAAGATGTGTTTGATCCAAAATGGTTGTTGAATGCAGCAAAAGTGTTCCCACTGGCCAGCTCTGACGCGCGGAGATCAGCATGACACAAACAGCAGAACAAAAACTTGCGGATCAAGTTGCGCAAGCCCATTCGAATGGGCAAAAACTGCGCATCATCGGTGGCGGCACGCGCCAATCTTTGGGTAACATATGCGATATAGCGACGACTGTTTCAACGTTAGATTTGAACGGTATTTCTCTATATGAACCAGGTGCATTAACGGTTGTTGCAGGGGCAGGGACACCTGTTGAAGATATCGAAAAAGCACTTGCTGCCGAAGGCCAACGTTTACCGTTTGAACCGATGGATCATCGTGGCTTGTTGGGCAGTCAAGGCACACCAACCATTGGAGGTGTTGTCGCCTGTAATGTATCTGGCCCTGCACGTATCCAAGTGGGTTCATGCCGCGACAGCCTGATTGGTGTACGCATGGTGGATGGTACTGGAAGCATCATCAAGAATGGTGGGCGTGTTATGAAAAATGTAACAGGCTATGATCTGGTAAAACTTGCCAGCGGCAGTTTTGGAACTTTGGGTGTTTTGACCGAAGTGGCGTTTAAAGTGCTTCCCGCATCAGAAGCCACGGCAACGATCAAAATTCAAGGTCTTGGTGATGAGGTTGCTGTTGCAACTTTGTCCGAAGCTTTAACAGCCCCCTATGATGTCAGTGGTGCCGCGCATATCACAGCGCAAGATACCAAAGACGCAACGACGTTGATCCGTTTGCAAGGCTTCAAAAAATCAGTGGCGTATCGTGCTGAGAAGCTGAAAGAACAGCTCAGCAAAGCGGGTGATATCTCTGTTGTTACTGCCGAAAAGCAAAACGTGATGTTGTGGAAAACAGTTCGCGATGTCGAAGCGTTCCACAAAAAGGAAACGGCTGTTTGGCGTATTTCTGTGGCGCCCTCTGATGGCCCGAAAGTAGCACAAGCATTACGCGATATAACAGATGCACAGGTTGTCTATGATTGGGGCGGTGGCCTTGTTTGGGCCTCGGTTCCTTATGGAACAGATGCGCGTTCTGCATTGGTTGGTATCGATGGTTATGCCGTTTGCATCCGCGACCAAGACACATCCGCACAAAGTGTTGTGCCGCAAAATGCTGCGATAGCGAAAATTGAACAAGGCTTACGTGCAAAGTTTGACCCTAAGGGCATCTTGAACACTGGGATTATGGGGTAAGATATGCAAACGAATTTCACTGAACAGCAAATGGCTGATCCGAAAATTGCGCATTCTAATAATATTTTGCGTAAATGTGTGCATTGTGGATTTTGTACGGCAACTTGCCCCACATATCAGGTTTTAGGCGATGAATTGGACAGCCCACGTGGGCGTATTTATCTGATCAAAGATATGTTGGAAAACAGCCGCGTACCTGATGAAAAAACTGTAAAACACGTTGATCGCTGCCTGTCTTGTTTGGCTTGTGTGTCGACTTGTCCATCGGGTGTGAATTATATGCATTTGGTTGATCATGCGCGCGAATACATTGAAGAGAATTACAAGCGTCCGATTTTTGACCGCGTGTTGCGTGCCACATTGGCGCAAATCCTACCCTACGAAAAACGGTTTCGTTTAGCCATGCGTGGGGCACAGATTGCACGTCCGCTTGCACCTGTCATGCCTGCAAAAATCCGCAATATGGTGGAATTCGCACCCAAAGAATTACCGCCCCCAAGCCTGAATGATAAACCGCAGGTTTTCCCCGCCGAAGGCACACGAGTGAAACGCGTAGCCCTTATGACGGGATGTGCGCAAAAGGCGCTGGATACAGATATTAATGACGCCACGATCCGTTTGTTACGCCGTCATGGTTGCGAAGTCGTGGTTGCACGTGGGGCAGGGTGCTGTGGCGCACTGACTCATCACATGGGCAAGACAAAGCAAAGCCATACAAGTGCTGCAAAAAATATCCGCGCATGGATGGCAGAGGTGAATGGCGAGGGTTTAGATGCTATCGTGATCAACACATCGGGTTGCGGAACAACAGTAAAAGACTACGGCCATATGTTCGAAAACGAACCATTGGCGCAGGAAGCGGCGGTTGTTTCTACACTTGCCAAAGATATTTCCGAAGTAATGATGGAGTTAGAACTGAAAGTGGAAAACCCGCAAGATTTGCGCGTGGCCTATCATTCAGCCTGTTCATTGCAACACGGTCAACAGATCAAAATACACCCGAAAACTTTGCTTAAAAACGCTGGTTTCACGGTTTTAGAACCTGCTGATCCGCATTTATGTTGTGGTTCTGCTGGGACATACAATTTGATGCAGCCTGAAATATCAAAGCAGTTGAAAGAACGTAAAATCAATACGTTAGAGGCAACACAGCCGCAGATCATTTCTGCGGGTAATATCGGGTGTATGATGCAAATCGGTTCTGGTACTGGCGTTCCTGTGGTTCATACAGCAGAGCTGTTGGATTGGGCCACTGGTGGGCCAAAGCCACGTAAATTGGGCACTTCCGTTGTCGCAGCTGAGTAACAGTACATCTGCTAAAACGCCTTTTTTTGATCACATTCCCCTGCCACACAGTTTGAAAAAAAACTGGTGGGGGCCCCTGCGTGCGATTATTCTGTTTAATAAGTTCTCTTTTGACGATTGGCTTTACAGCCTATGCAGATCAAGCTCCTTTACGCAAACTATTGACCGCTGATGAAGCCAAAACATGGCAAGCCGTGGGTCGTATTGACCTAAAAAACGCTGGGTTCTGCACAGGTGCATTGATTGCGCCAAATTTGGTTTTAACTGCCGCACATTGCATGTTTCACCCCGAAACTAACGTAAAACTACGCCCACAAGATATGGAATTCAAAGCAGGCCTGCGCAGTGGTCGCGCGGGGGCGTTGCGCAAAGCACGACGTGTTGTGATTCACAAAGATTACCGACCGGGACGTGATGTGAAACTAGATTATGTCGCCAGTGATATTGCATTAATTGAATTGGCACTACCGATAACCGCGAATGGTATCAAAGCGTTTACGCATAAAGGCAAAGTTGCAGTTGGGGACAATGTCAAAGTTGTTTCCTATGCCCAAGACCGCGCCGAGGTTCCATCCATCGAAGAGCCGTGTAAGGTTATGGGCCGTGATGTTCGCGCCTTGGTTTTGACGTGTAACGTTGATTATGGCGCATCAGGATCACCGATATTCGTCGAAGACGATGGTGAATTGAAAATAGCTTCTGTTGTTTCTGCCAAAGCCGTTGTGAAAGGTCAAAAAGTGGCCTTAGGCGCATCATTGGGGGAACCTTTGGAACAATTATTATCACAACTCCGCGCAAATCGCGGTGTTTTTCAGGGCAAACGCCCAACTGGTAAATCCATCAGCGAGCAGTTGGGCAATGTCCAACAAACGGCGAAAACACTTCGCCCTTAAGGGGCTTGACGATCCACATTTAATACCCATATATTTTCTACCGGATGCCCAAATGGGGTCCGTACTTAACTGAAATGGCCTGTCCAATCGGAAGGTCGAACTGAAAATATATCGCTTCTCTAGGAGGATAGCATTATGCGTACTTATGATTTCGCACCCTTATACCGTTCAACAGTAGGCTTTGACCGTCTGGCAAACATGTTAGATCGCGCATTGACCGCAGATGTTGGAACCAATTCATACCCCCCATATAATATCGAAAAATCAAGCGAGAACGAATACCGTATTTCGGTAGCCGTCGCAGGATTTTCCGAAGAGGAACTGTCTGTCGAAATGCGTGATGGTCAGTTGGTCGTTTCTGCGAAAAAAGCAGAAGAGGAAAAAGATCCAAACACATATCTGCACCGTGGCATTGCATCACGTGCATTCGAAAAACGCTTCCAAATGGCAGATCATGTGCGTCCAGTAGGGGCGGAAACCAAAGATGGTTTATTGCATATCGACCTGGTGCGTGAAGTGCCCGAAGCACTGAAACCTCGCAAAATTGAAATTGCTGGCCCGAAAACAATCGAGGCAAAGCCGCAGGCCAAAAAAGTTACGAAAAAAGTTTAACCACTTAAAAGAAAAGGCCCGCTTATGATGCGGGCCTTTTTGTTTATTCTGTCGTTTTGATCGACGTACAGATGTATTTCATTTCCAGGTATTCTTCCATACCGTGATGTGATCCTTCACGACCCAAACCAGATTGTTTGATACCGCCGAATGGCGCCACTTCTGTTGAGATGATCCCTGTGTTCACACCAATGATGCCGTATTCCAATGCTTCTTGTACGCGGTGAACACGGCTAAGATCGTTGGAATAAAAGTATGAGGCTAAGCCAAAGATCGTGTTGTTAGCAGCATGCACAACTTCTGCCTCTGTTTCGAACTTGAACAACGGTGCCACTGGGCCAAATGTTTCATTTTCTGTAACAACCATGTCAGATGTCACACCAGTCAAAATTGTAGGCTCATAAAAGGTACCGCCCAAATCATGCGGCTTGCCACCTGTTATAACCTTAGCTCCTTTTGATTTAGCATCTTCAACATGGCTCTTAACTTTTTTCAAAGCGTTGCCATCAATCAATGGACCAGCTGTAACGCCGTCATCAAAGCCATCGCCAACTTTCATCTTTGCAACAGCTGCACCTAATTTCTCTGCAAACTTGTCGTAAACACCTGCTTGCACATAAATGCGGTTTGCACAGACGCATGTTTGACCATTGTTGCGGAACTTAGATGCCATTGCACCATCTACTGCGTCATCCAGATCAGCATCATCAAAAATAATCAATGGCGCGTTGCCGCCCAATTCCAATGATAGCTTTTTGATTTGATCTGAACATTGACGCATCAAGATACGACCAACATTTGTAGAACCAGTGAATGTCACCTTGCGCACAGTGTTATTTGTACAGAATTCTTCACCAACCGCTTGCGGCGTTGCAGATGTAACGACGCTAAAAATACCTTTTGGCAATCCAGCACGCTCTGCGATCACACCAATTGCCAGTGCTGAAAGCGGTGTTTGCTCAGATGGGCGCGCAACGAATGCACAGCCTGTTGCCAATGCTGGGCCCAGTTTGCGGGTGATCATCGCTGATGGGAAATTCCACGGTGTGATACAAGCCACGACACCGATTGGTTGTTTGATCACTGTGATGCGTTTGTCGCGCATATGGCCTGGAATAGTTTCACCGTAAACACGTTTCGCTTCTTCTGCGAACCATTCAAAGAAACTAGCGGCATATGCAATCTCACCTTTGGACTCTGCCAATGGTTTACCCATTTCGGCTGTAATAATCGTGGCAAGATCATCAACGTTTGCCATCATCAGATCATACATTTTACGGATAACAGCGGCACGTTCTTTGCCAGACCATGTGGCATATTCTTTTTGGGCAGCTTCAGCTGCATCAATCGCGGCAGCAGCATCGGCGACGCTCATATCAGGGATTGTCGCGATGACATCACCACGCGCTGGGTTGATCACTTGGAATGTTGCGCCATCTTTGGCATCAACCCATTCACCATTGATGTAGGCCTGTGTTGGCAAAAGACTTGGGTCTTTTAATAAAGATTGTAGATCGGTTGTATCCAGCATGAGTGCACCTTTTACGTTGAATTTCAGTATCAGCGCATGCGTGGCATATTATAGGATCAGTAGCAACCTATGTGGATCAATTTGACGTGTTATGAAAGCAAGTCGTCATCTTTGACATAGGGTCCTGTGCGTATCTCAACATATTTTAACGGGATTTTACCCAAATTCATAATCTTATGTGCAGTCCCATTGGGAATATGGGCAGATTGCCCCTCAAACAGCTTAATCCGAGTGTGCTCTATATCCACCTCTGCATAACCATCTAACACCGTGATTTGTTTGCTGGCGTGGATATGGCAGGTGGTCTGTACCTCTTGTTCAGGATCAACAGTTGTGACGGAAACCCGAGAACGATCATCAACAAACAGATTGCAGCTTAAGGTGTTTTGACGGTCCGCAGATAATGTTTCAGCATACATATGAAGCCCCCTTATATTTTGTTAACCATGATTGAAGCCTAGGGTTGGAACCTTAACGAGATATAAACGCATAAATATTTTTCGCAGTTTCTGACTGGTAAGCTGACTAAGAATCCCCATATAAGACGGAATAAGCATAAGGGTTTAAAAATGCGCTGGATAAAATGGATCGTAATTATTGTACTGGTTTTGTTGGTTGCTGGCGTGTCTCATTACACATTACCGCAGCGCGATATCGTCCGTATTATTAGTGTAGATCAAAGGCGCGAAGACTTTGGCATAAATCGTATTTTTTACGCAAATCCTGATTCAGGTTCTACGGCACAACCAAATCGCGATGTGCGTTATATAAATACGTCTATGTCGGATGGTTCTATCATGGTTTACCGCAATGAGGATACAGGACTATCATGGCCCTTCTATTTCAAGTTTGACAGCGCAGATCTCAGCGCGCGCGCTGAGACGCTTATTTCAACAGAGGATAATCCGACATGGGTGGCCATTCGACACTATGGTTGGCGTTTCCATTATTGGTCTATTTATCCAAACGCGACATCCATGAAGATTGTTGATGGTCCAGAAGCCCGCTTGATCCCATGGTTCAACATCATCTTCTTTATAATCATAGGACTGTTCGGTCTTGGCCTATTCCGTTTAATACAACGCTTTAAACGCCGCCGTATTGATCCAGTCCTAGAGGATATCGAAGATGCATGGGATGGTGCCAGCGATCGCGCAGGTCAAGCAGGCGGCAGATTGTCCCGTTTTTGGAAGAAAACAACAGGTTCCGATAAATAATCGCTGAATCCTCTGGAAACTTCGAAAAACTTGAGGCAAAACAGCCCAAGCTAATCTTTTGGAGCCATTACAATGATACCATATCGCTCACGTACTTCTACGCATGGACGTAACATGGCAGGCGCCCGCGGTCTTTGGCGCGCAACAGGCATGACAGACGACGACTTCGGCAAGCCGATCATCGCAGTGGTAAACTCTTTCACACAATTCGTCCCGGGTCACGTGCATCTTAAGGACCTTGGCGGTTTGGTTGCGTCCGAAATCGAAGCGGCGGGCGGTGTTGCAAAAGAATTCAACACAATCGCTGTGGATGACGGTATCGCAATGGGTCACGATGGCATGTTGTATTCATTGCCATCACGCGAAGTGATCGCTGACAGTGTGGAATACATGGTGAATGCACACTGTGCAGACGCAATGGTTTGTATTTCTAACTGCGATAAAATCACACCGGGTATGATGATGGCTGCGATGCGCCTTGATATCCCAGTTGTGTTCGTATCAGGCGGCCCAATGGAAGCGGGTAAAGTTGATATCGATGGCGACTTGCGCAAAGTTGACCTAGTGGATGCAATGATCGAAGCGGCGAACCCTGAACGCACAGATGAAGAAGTACAATCTATTGAAGAAAATGCATGTCCGACATGTGGATCTTGTTCTGGTATGTTTACAGCCAACTCTATGAACTGCTTGGCAGAGGCTCTGGGCCTTGCACTACCAGGCAACGGCTCAACATTAGCAACACACTCGGATCGTGAAATGCTGTTCCGCAAAGCGGGCCAACGCATCGTTGAGCTGACACAAGAATATTATGTGAAGGGGAACACATCGATTTCACCACGCGGTATCGCCACAAAAGCAGCTTTTGAAAACGCGATGACAATGGACATCACAATGGGCGGGTCAACAAACACGATCCTTCACCTGTTGGCGATTGCTTTGGAAGGCGAAGTTGACTTCACTGTAGAAGACATCGACCGTTTGTCACGCGCGACACCATGCTTGTGTAAAGTGGCACCAGCGGTTCAAAACGTTCACATGGAAGATGTACACCGCGCAGGTGGTATCTTTGGCCTGTTGGGTGAAATGGACCGTGCGAATTTGCTGGATACATCTGTTGGCACAATCCACTCCGATACATTGGGTGAAGCGATCCAGAAATGGGATATCATGCAATCGAACGATGAGGCTGTGCAGGAATTGTTCCTAGCTGCGCCTGGTGGTGTGCGCACAACACAAGCCTTCAGCCAATCACGTCGTTACAAAGAGTTGGACAAAGACCGTGAAAATGGTGTGATCCGCGATTTAGCACATGCACATTCATTGGAGGGTGGCTTGGCCGTTCTATACGGTAACTTCTCACAAGAAGGTTGCGTTGTGAAAACCGCAGGCGTGGATGAAAGCATCCATAAATTCAGCGGTACAGCCATTGTATGCGAAAGCCAAGACGAAGCGGTAAACCGCATCTTGAACAAAGAAGTGAAAGCGGGCGACGTTGTGGTCATCCGTTACGAAGGTCCGCGCGGTGGTCCGGGTATGCAAGAAATGCTCTACCCAACATCTTACTTGAAATCCATGCGCTTGGGCAAAGTCTGTGCCTTGATCACAGATGGTCGCTTCTCTGGCGGGACATCAGGCTTGTCAATTGGTCACGTTTCTCCAGAAGCTGCAGAGGGTGGTAACATCGCATTGATTGCTGAAGGTGACATCATCGACATTGATATCCCGAACCGCAAAATGGATGTGCGTTTGACAGACGAAGAACTGGCAAAACGTCGTGCGGAAATGGAAGCCAAAGGTGATATGGCTTGGAGACCAGAAAAGCCACGCAAACGCAAAATTACCAAAGCATTGCGTGCTTATGCCTCTTTGGTTGGCAATGCATCTCAAGGGGCTATCCGTTTAGAGCCTAAGTAATTGAGTAAGGTGTGAACACCTTACACGCCTATAAGCCTTCACCCGTGTAAGTCGGGTGAAGGCGATTTTTTCTTTTAGGTGATTGCATGCCCAGTTTTCCTGACCTCTATATTTTAAGACATGGCCAAACCACTTGGAACGTTGCGGGGCGTTTCCAAGGTCGTATGAATTCCCCTTTGACTGAATTGGGCAAAGACCAAGCTAAGCGCCAAAATGAGATTGCTTTATCTATTGCCTGTAAACCACTGCAAGCTTTCGTCAGCCCACAACCACGTGCTTTGCAAACTGCAGAGATTGCTTTGGATGGTATTATAGCGCCGCAAATAGATGATCGTTTGCAAGAGATTGCTTTTGGCGATTGGGAAGGATTAACGCACGTAGAGTTAGAGGATAAAATCACATCCCCTTTTGAGGATAGTCTGTGGTTTTATGACAGCCCAAAAGGTGAAGATTTCACAACGATTTGTGATCGTGTCATGTCATTCCTAACGGATATAAATGCACCAGCATTTATTATAACGCACGGTGTCACATCCTTAATCCTACGTGGATTGTGGTTAGGGTTGGATAAAGAACAACTGTCTAAATTACCGCGTGAGCAGGGCTGTATCTATCATTTATCGAATGACGTTGAGACCTGTTTGCGTTGATTTTAAAAACACCCAGAGTCTGACAAATGTCATACGTACTGTGCACAGGTTGTGCACGCGGATCATACATCACTTTTGGGCTAAAACGGATCGTGCTGTGGCAACCAAAGCGTGGTGCAAAGATCCTGCTGATGACCGTGGGCCGTAGATGCTGAAATGATGATCAGAGCGCCGTAAAACAAAACATCCCAAATGCTCTATAATGGTGCGCGTCACACCATTCATTGGCATTGTTGGTGTATCGGCTGCGCAACTGCGTTCCAGAACAGAAAAACAGTCTGTGCCGTCTAAGTCAAACCGCACCCATCCATCAGATTGTTCCGTGACAGAGGTTTTGTTTTCAAGTGATGTTGCAAGGCTGGCAGCAAGCGTTTCATGTGTGGCATAAGGGGCTTCGACAAAGCATTGATTTGGGCCTGTCCAAAATGCAGTGACATTGTCTTTGGTTTCGCTCAGCATTGGTTTTGGAAAGCCAATTCCCAACACCTTTTTAAACGCAGTAGCTGTGGTTTTTTCAGCCCCTAATCGCGCAGTAACAGAGGTCAATGATACGTCAGGGCATTCGCTAATTGTGACTGTGCCGATTGTCTCAATCTGTGCTTTGTTTCCGCCCAACGCGGTGATGGGTTTTAGATTATGCACGAAGCCGCTCCCCGTCTGGGTCAACGAAATGGGCGCTGACAACTTCTACGAATACTGTTTGGTTTTTCAATGGGTTAACTGCACGCATGATCTCACCTTTGCGATTTTTGCCATCTTTGAGGAAGCCGATACCAATGGAACTTTCCAAGATGGGTGAATAGGCGGCAGAGGTGATATATCCCTGATCAACCGCTGCATTCACTTCGCCCGTTTTGGCCATCAAATGCGATCCAGCAACCACAGGTTCTTTACTGTCCACTGGTTTAAAACCAACCTGCATCAAAGCATCGTCTTTCTTCAGGCCAACACGTTCAGAAAGTGTTGATCCAATGCTGTCTTTTTTCTTGGAAACCATACGGCCCATACCAAGATTTAATGCGGTCGTTGTCCCGTTCAGTTCATTACCCGCAGCATGGCCTTTTTCGATGCGCATAACCCCCAAGGCCTCTGTGCCGTAGGGGACGGCATCAAATTCTTCACCAGCTTCCATAAGTTTGCGGATCATCGCATCGCCGTAGCGTGTTGGAACTGCGATTTCATAGGCCAATTCGCCCGAGAATGAGATGCGGAACAAACGTGCCCGTAACCCACCACAAACTGTGATTTCGCCGCACGCCATAAACGGAAAAGCTTCATTCGTGATATCAAATTCCCTATCCACAACTTTTTCCAAAAGCTTTCTGGAGTTTGGCCCAGCCACTGCATATTGCGCCCAGCTTTCAGTTGTTGAAATTAGCTGCACATCTATATCTGGCCACAGACATTGGCGGCAAAATTCCATGTGTCTATAAACACTTACGGCATTTGCTGTTGTAGTGGTTACAACGAAGTGATCCTTTGCCATACGGCCTGCAGTACCATCATCCATGGCAATGCCATCTTCGCGCAGCATCAAGCCGTAGCGCGTTTTGCCAACTGCAAGTTTTGCAAAACCATTGCAATATACTTTGTTTAAAAACTCTGAAGCATTTGCGCCTTGCACATCAATTTTACCCAGTGTTGTCACATCACAAATACCAACAGATTTACGGGTTGCTAAAACTTCACGATCAACAGATTGGCGCCAATGTGTTTCACCAGCAATCGGGAACCATTGCGCACGCAGCCAGTTGCCAACCTCAACGAAAACAGCACCGCGTTCTTCGGCCCAGAAATGGCTTGGGGTTTTACGTGTTGGGTGGAAATTTTTACCAACTGCGCGACCGCCAAGAACACCCAAGGATGTGGGGGTATAAGGGGGGCGGAAAATTGTAGTGCCGACTTCTGGAATAGACTTGCCCGCAAGTTCGGCCATTATCGCCAAACCGCCCATGTTTGATGTCTTACCTTGATCAGTTGCCATACCCAAAGTGGTGTAGCGTTTTAAGTGCTCAACAGAACGGAAATTCTCTTGGTGAGCCAGTTTTACGTCTTTGACAGTCACATCATTTTGTTGATCCAACCATGCACGCCCTTTGCCGCCTTTGACATACCAATAAGGTTGTAAACTCACGGGCGCATCTTCTGCTTCTGGTGTCTTGGCTGCTTTGGCTTTGATGCCTAAGCCCTTCAATATTGCAACAGCTGATTTTGCGCCGCTTGTCAAAGCGCCGTGCGTTGACATAATACCAGCGGCAGAGCCCGCAACAGATAATCCTGGTGGGCCATCTTTACCTGGAACAAAGGCTGCAATGTTTTCATCCCATTCTGGGCGGCCACGCTGGTGGCATGTCATGTGCACGTTCGGGTTCCATCCGCCTGAAACAGCGACAGCTTCACATGATACATTACGGATTGAACCGTCTGCCAATTCCACGGATAGTTGTTTCACACCTAAGCGTCCCAAACTGTCTTTTACCTTTGCACCTGCAAGAACTGTTGTGTGTTCCGAAGTTGGCGCATCTGCACGTGTATCGATGATCGCGGAAACTTTTATACCTTTTGCAGCCAAGTCAGCCGCAGTTCGGTGACCATCGTCATTGTTAGTGAAGATTGCGATTTCTTGTGCAGGTGTTGCTGCCCAGCGATTTACATAAGAACGCACAGCCCCGCCAAGCATGATGCCTGGACGATCGTTGTTTTCGAATGCGATTGGGCGTTCTGTTGATCCTGCGCAAAGTAATGCTTGTTTTGAGTAGATACGCCATAATGTTTGTCTTGGAGCGCCATCTGCTGGAACGGCTATATGATCAGAAACGCGTTCAACTGCGCCATATATACCGTGATCATAAGAACCAATAACAGTTGTGCGGGTCATGATGCGCACGTTTGGCAGGCTTTGTAATTCCGCCAAAGTTTGCGCGGCCCATTCAGTGCCTGTCATATCATCCAAAGTATAAGTTTCAGAGTTCAAGCGGCCGCCACAAATATAGTCTTCTTCGGACATGATCACGCGTGCGCCTGCACGACCCGCAGTTAAAGCGGCGGAGAGGCCAGCAGGGCCTGCGCCGATGATCAGCAAGTCGCAGTGTAAGAAACCCTTGTCATAGGCATCAGGATCCGCTTCCATAGACAAGGAACCAAGGCCAGCTGCTTTGCGAATGATCGGTTCGTATACCTTTTCCCAGAATGCAGCAGGCCACATGAATGTTTTATAATAAAAACCAGCGGCAAAGAATTGTGAGAAACGATCATTGATCGCCATAAAATCATGCTTCAATGATGGCCAGCGATTTTGGCTGTTCGCAATCAAACCATCATAGAGCTCTGCCGTTGTGGCACGTGTGTTTGGTTCTTGGCGATTACCTGTACGTAATTCAACGATAGCATTTGGTTCTTCTGAACCAGCTGTCAGTGGGCCGCGCGGGCGGTGGTATTTGAACGACCGCCCCATAAGGCGGACATTATTTGCAAGTAAAGCAGATGCCAGTGTATCGCCTTCAAATCCTTCATAGGATTTACCGTCGAATTTGAATTCTAGTGGTTTCGTACGGTCGATCAGGCCGCCAGTTAAACGGTTCTTTTGTGTCATTTGCTGCGACCCTCTTTACGGGCGACATCGGATGCTAATTCGACCTTAGAAATCTCATGTGTGACTGTGTTGCGTGTCACAACCAACCAACTGCGATCCCCTTGCTCATGGAACCACAACTCGCGGTGCTCGCCCGCTGGGTTGTCGCGCAAGTATTGGTAGTTATAGAATTGATCAGCGGCATCATTTGCCTGCCAATCAGGGCGATTGAGCAATGATGCATCGCCAAGATATGTGAATTCTTGAGCATCGCGTGGACCTAATATGGGATGGTTTATAATCATATCAGTGCAAATTGGGCTGTGCGCCCATTCCTTTTTCATCAATCATATAACCGTGTTCAAAGCGGTCAAAACGATAAGCTTTGGCAGTTTTATGTGGAGTATCTGTGGCCAATAGATGTGCATAGCACCAGCCAGATGCAGGGGTTGCCTTGAACCCGCCATAACACCAGCCGCCGTTGAAATAGAGGCCATCGATATGGGTCTTGTCGATAATTGGCGAGCCATCCATAGACATGTCCATAATGCCGCCCCAAGAGCGTAGTAGGCGTGAACGACCGATCATGGGCATGATCGCCATACCGCTTTCACATACATCTTCGACAGTGGGAAGATTACCGCGTTGGGCATAAGAGTTGTAACCATCGATGTCGCCGCCAAACACAAGGCCACCTTTGTCTGATTGGCTGACATAGAAATGGCCTGCGCCAAATGTGATAACACCTGGGATGACGGGTTTAAGGCCTTCGGTGACGAAAGCTTGTAGGACGTGGCTTTCCATTGGCAGACGCATGCCAGCTTTGGACATCAAACGACTGGATGATCCAGCTACGGCTGATGCAACTTTATTTGCACCGATGAAGCCACGCGAGGTTTCGATACCTTTGCAAACACCGTTTTCGATGCGGAAACCAGTGACCTCGCAATTTTGGATAATATCCACGCCACGTTGATCGGCGCCGCGTGCATAGCCCCATGCAACGGCATCGTGACGAACTGTGCCGCCACGGCGTTGGGCAAGGCCGCCTTTGATTGGAAAACGCGCATCGTCGAAGTTTAGGAAAGGAACTTCGGCGCGGACTTCTTCAGCGTTTAACAAAACAGCATCAGCACCATTCAAGATCATCGCATTGCCACGACGTGTGAAAGCATCACGTTGCGCATCAGAATGGATCAAGTTTAAAATACCACGTTGGCTGACCATAGCGTTGTAGTTGAAGTCTTGTTCTAAACCCTCCCAAAGCTTTAGGGAAAACTCATAAAAGGGTTCATTGCCATCTAACAGATAGTTCGAACGGATGATTGTTGTATTACGTCCAACATTACCACCACCGATCCAGCCCTTTTCGATGACTGCGATATTCTTTTGACCAAATTCTTTTACTAAATAATAAGCTGTGGCCAAACCATGACCGCCGCCGCCAATGATGATGAAATCATAATGTGGTTTCGGTTCTGGATTCCGCCATTGTGGCCCCCAACCTTTGTGACCGGTCAGGGCCTCTTTTATAACTTTAAAGCCTGAAAAGCGCATTGAACGACTCCATTTGATAAAAATGGTAAGAGACTTGGATTTTAAAGTCGTTATTGAATCGGACATGGACATGGATTTATCCGACATATTCAAATTCTAGCCTTATGAGAGTCTTTACGCTAGGCTTTGTAAAAATGGGAAAATGAAATGACAGATAGTTCAGTCAAAAAATTAGGCTTTTTGATTTTTGATGGTTTCCCTATGGCGTGTTTGACATCGATGATTGAACCGCTGCGTGCGGCAAATGAGATTGTTGGAAAAGATGTTTTCAGTTGGCAGTTGGTTGGCGAAACACACAGCCGCGTTACATCTAGTGCTGCTGTTGGTTTTGATCCTGATATTGATTTGGATGGTGTGGATGGATTGGATTATCTTTATGTCCTAAGCGCGCCGCAGTCAGAGTTTAAGGATGCAAAGCATTCCAATGGTGTGTTGCGTCGATTAGTACAACATGGGATGTATATTGGTGGCATCAGTGGCGGTGTTTTTCCATTGGCGCGAGCTGGTTTGTTGGACGGATTTACGACAAGTGTGCATTGGTGCTATCGCGCCGCATTCGAAGCGGAATTCCCGCAATTAGAAACGGTTGATGATGTGATTTATTCGGATAGGTCGCGGACAACCGTTTCAGGTGCAGCCGCTGGTTTTGATGTTATGTTGAACCTGATTAAACAAGAACATGACTCTGAGGTCATGACAGAAGTTGCCTGTTGGTTTCAACACCCATTGGTGCGCGGGGCAGGGGTGCAACAACGTATTCCGACTGCGAATTCCAGTAGTACTGATGATATGCTGCCGCCTGCTATTCAAAAAGCGGTCCAGTTGTTTTCTGAAAGTTTGGATGAGCCGATTAGTGTGACAGAAGTCGCGGATATTGTTGGTTTGTCGCCACGTCAGATGGAGCGAAAGTTTAAACAGGAAACAGGACAAAGCCCTATTCATTTTTACCGTAGCAAACGCATGAATGCAGCACGCCAATTGGTGCAATACTCTGGGGTTTCAATGGCGCAAATTGCATTGGCAGTTGGGTATTCAACGTCTGCACTGTTGGTGAAATACTATACCGAGGAATTCGGGGTTACACCACAAGAGGATCGCGAAAAGGTGAATATGTTCCGTGTTAAAAAGAATGCGCCAGTGCCGTCTGTTTAAGACGTTTCACCAATGAAAATATACCCTGCGCCGTAAATGGTTTTTATCAATTTTGGGTTTTGAGAGTCGTCTTTCAACTTTGTCCGTAGGCGTGAAACGCGCACATCAATGGCGCGTTCAAAGTTATCATTGGCTGTCGTACCTAGATTATCCAAAATATATTCCCGTGTGATTAGACGGTTAGGCGCATCCAAAAACAAACGTAAAACTTGCGCTTCGGCAAAAGAAAGACTTTGAGTATCGCCAGACCGATCTGTCAGTGTGTGTTGATCAAAATCAGCAGTCCAACCTGAAAAATGTACTATCTGTTTTTGAACTTGTTCCACATCTTTACTGCGACGGAGTAAGGCGCGAACACGGGCAATCACCTCTGCCAATTCGAAGGGTTTGGTAATGTAATCATCTGCGCCCAGTTCAAGACCAGCGATTTTGTCTTGGATCATGGAACGCCCTGAAATAATGATGATGGCTGCACCACTTTCCAGTGCAATTTTATTAACCAAAGCCAAACCGTCTTTATCTGGTAAGCCTAGATCAATGATGCAAAGATCAGGTGATATAGTGCGCATATCGCGTTCAAATTCTAAGGCACGGCCATAGGATTTTGTTGCGAAACCAGCTTCAGACAACCCCTTTGATAACATCTCACGGATTTCGCCTACATCATCAAGGATGGTGACGAGTTTTTGGTCTGTTAGCATTGCATTGACTTTCTTTGGAAGAAATACATCAGATCATCGGCCTCGAATGGTTTATGCAGAACAGGGAATTTATTCTCTGCTTGAATGCGAAGGGGATCGGTTTTGGGGAGTGACGTAATGATCAGAATGGGAATGTCTTTTGATATTGTTTTTGCCAAATCGACACCAGTCAAATTGCCTTCTAACATAACATCAGTGATTATATGTGTGATGTCTGAAACTTGAACCAATTTTTGAGCTTCTTCAGCGCTATTGGTTTCGATTACGGCATGATTCATATCACGTAGATAGCCGCGAATATTTTCGCGTATTTCAAGGTTATCTTCCACAAGCAGCACCAGCCCAGGTTTTATATCGGCAGCAACGCTGTAAGGAATTCGCAAAGATACTCTTGCGCCTCCTTGGGGCGTATTGTCCAGTTTCACATGCCCTCCGCTGACTTTGGCAAAGTCAAACACTGTTGATAGTCCTAATCCACGCCCGACACGCCCTTTTTTCGATGTGTAAAACGGTGTGAAGGCATTTTGTATTGCTTCTTCGGAAAATCCCGTTCCTGTATCTGTGATCGTAAACTCCAACCAATTATCTTCAACGATATTGCTTTCAAGTTTTATACTTCCTGTGCCCTCAATGGCTTCGTTGGCGTTTAAAACAAGATTTAGTAAAGCGTCTTGTGTGAAGCCTTGGTCTAATAGAACTTTGGCATCGTCTAGATTGGTTTCTATTGTGACTGTGACGTCGTCTGCAACGGCAGCATAGGCAAGACGGCTGACACCATCCATAAAATCGTCGAATGATACAGGTTTGATGGTCAAGTTTCGTGTGGCGTCAATTGCAGAAAGACCATCCAATAATGCACCACCGCGTAAGGCAGCAGCTTTTGTTGTTGCGATGATTTCTTGCATATCATTGGATAACCCATCTTGGGTTTCCAATTTGTTTTGCTGGCCTAGAATGATCGTCAGTAGGTTGGCAAAATCATGCGCCATACCGCTGGTTAACTGCGCGGCTAATTCACGGCGCCTAGAATGCATCAATGCTTGACGAGCTTTACTTTCTTCGGTCACATCCATGGACAGCAGATATACACCTGACACTGCACCCGTTTCATCGATATCAGGTGTGAAAGCAACGCGGACATAGCGGTTATGATCTCTAAGACCCAGTTCGAAATAACTGGAATGACCTGCTAATGCCTCTTGGAATTTTGGGTTTAGCTGTTCATATGCTTCTTGCCCTACCGCTTCTTCAAAGGTCAAACCGATGATGTTTTTGGGGCGGGTTGGGATAACCGTATCAAGTTTATTGTTGGAATATGTATAAATCCCATTGCGATCTACTCGTGCGATATGGGCTGGTGTCATCGCGTTTGTTAAATTTAATCTTGCCTCGGATTCTGTAAGCTGTCTTTTGGCTTCTTCCAGTGCTGTAACAGATGCCGTGAGTTCTCGATTGATTTTACTAAGTTGCTGAGAGCGTGAGACCAGTTTTTCGGATAAACCATCGGAATGTATCTGCAATAGTTCTTCTTGATGTTTTATTTCGGTAATGTCTGTGTAAACCGTAACCCATCCACCTTGGCGTAACGGGCTGCCTTCGACAGAAATGGTCGTGCCATTTGCGCGCTTGCGTTCCATGTAATGGGGTTCGAACTCTTTTGCTTGGATAACCTTTTCAATGACATAAGCATCTATATCATCGATAACTCCGTATTCGCCGCGCTCCGCTAAAAAACGGATTGTATCGCGAAAAGTAGCGCCAACTTGAACCAAATTTTCTGGCAGTTCAAACATATCTTTGAAACGTCTGTTGGCGACGATAAGTTTTAAATCGCGATCATAAATTGATATCGCTTGCTTGATCAGATTCAGGCCTGACCGTGTCATTTGGTCTATTTCTAATGCTCTACTATCCATTCCAAATGGTTAGCATTAGGGCATATAAAATGACCAGACACTATATTTTTGCGTTTGTTACATTTCGAAACATTTCGGAAATACTTCTGAAAAACACATTCCTCAGGTTAAGCTCTATACATGTCTTAGATTCGGTTTCTCTAAGGCACGCGTCATATGACGTGAGGGAGGAAAAATGACCGATACACATTCTGCAGCGGCACTGGATACAGTGCCAAAGCTTTTAGCGCGCAATGCATCTAAATATCCTAATGCCGCGGCTTACCGCGAGAAAGAGCTTGGGATTTGGCAGAGTTGGACTTGGGCTGAGACAGCGCAAGAGATTGAAAATCTTGCGCTTGGGTTTTTGGATATGGGTGTAAATGTCGGCGATCACATTGCTATCGTAGGCAGTAATCGCCCACATTTATATTGGTCAATGGTGGCTGCGCAATCTGTAGGCGCAGTACCTGTACCTCTTTATAAAGACGCTATTGCTGAAGAGATGGCCTATGTGCTGGAGCATTGTTCGGCGCGTTTTGTTGTGGCTGAAGATCAAGAACAAGTTGATAAGATTATTGATGTTAAGGACGATTTGAAGACACTTAAATCAATCGTTTATTTGGATCCGCGTGGGATGCGAAAATACGATAAATCTGCATTGTTTGAATATACGGATGTGCAGGCTAAGGGTGCAACGGCAAAGGCCGATTTAATGCCTGAACTGCAAAAGCGTTTGGATATGCAAGGGGCAGATACGACCTGTGTGATGCTATATACGTCTGGCACCACAGGTCGGCCTAAAGGCGTAGTTTTGTCCAATCACAACATTATCGAAACGGGCCGTACGACCAGCGAATTTGATAGCTTGACTGTCAATGATAGCGTTCTTGCTTATCTGCCAATGGCATGGGTGGGTGACTTCATCTTCTCGATTGGTCAGGCGTATTCGGCAGCGTTCTGCGTGGCGTGCCCTGAAAGTGGCGACACGATGCAACATGATCTGCGTGAGTTGGGGCCAACGTATTTCTTTGCCCCTCCGCGATATTTCGAGGGTATGCTGACGACAGTTCAAATCCGTATGGAAGACGCAGGGAAATTTAAGCAATGGTTGTTTAAGTATTTCATGGATCATGCATCAGTGGTTGGTCCGAAATTGTTGGATGGCATGTCTGTAGGTTTAATGGACAAGCTTAAGTATCACTTTGGTAAGGTGTTTATCACGGGCCCGTTGAAGAATACGCTTGGCTTAAGTCGTGTGCGGGTGGGGTATACTGCGGGTGAAGCTATTGGGCCTGAGTTGTTTGATTTTTACCGTTCCTTGGGTATCAATCTGAAACAGCTTTATGGTCAAACAGAAGCGAGTGTTTTCATTACACAACAGCCTGATGGTGGTGTTCGTGCTGATACCGTTGGCGTTCCATCCCCAGGTGTTGAACTGCGAATTGATGATCGCGGTGAGGTTTTCTACCGCTCTCCTGGGGCTTTTGTTGAATATTATAAGAACCCGAAAAGCACCAAAGAAACGAAGGATAAAGAAGGTTGGGTTGCCACGGGTGACGCTGGCTTTATCGAGAAAGACAGTGGGCAATTGCGGATCATTGATCGTGCCAAAGACGTTGGTAAGATGAATGATGGATCAATGTTTGCGCCGAAGTTTGTTGAGAACAAATTGAAGTTCTTTTCTAATATTCTAGAAGCTGTTGTGTTTGGGGATCAGCGCGACGAATGTGTTGCTTTTATCAATATCGACCTTACGGCCGTGGGAAATTGGGCAGAGCGTAATAATATTGCCTATTCATCCTATCAAGAACTGGCGGCACATCCGCAAGTTTATGAAATGATCCAAAAGAATATTGAAGAGGTAAATGCATCGGTTGCTCAGGACGAGATGTTGTCGGGTTGTCAGGTCAGTCGTTTCCTTATCTTACACAAAGAATTGGATGCGGATGATGGTGAAATGACACGGACACAAAAAGTGCGCCGCAATATCATTGGTGAAAAATACGAAGACTTGTTGAACGCGCTTTATGGTGGTGCTTCTGAAATCTTTACGGAAACAGAAGTCAGCTATGAGGATGGTCGTAAGGGATCTATTTCTGCAACATTAGAAATTCGTGATACGGCTGTACAGCCACGTACAAAGGTGGCGGCATGAATATGCAAGACAGTTATATCACGGTAGACGGACGCACGATTGGTGCACCTGTTATGGAGATGAAGAATATCACACTGCGCTTTGGTGGTGTAGTGGCGATTAAAGATATCTCTTTTGATATTCGCGAAGGTGAAATTCGCGCAATCATTGGCCCAAACGGTGCTGGTAAGTCATCTATGCTGAACGTGATCAATGGATTTTATCACCCACAAGAGGGCGAGGTTTGGTTTCGCGGCGCAAAACGCAAGCCGATGAAGCCACATCAGATTGCGAAACAAGGTTTGGCACGGACCTTCCAAAATATTGCTTTGTTCAAGGGCATGTCGACGCTGGATAATATTATGACAGGTCGTTTGACGCATATGAAATCAAACATGGTCAGCCAAATGGCGTGGTGGGGTAAGGCCCAAGACGAGGAAACCGCGAACCGCGAAGTTGTTGAGAAAATCATCGACTTTTTGGAAATTCAAACCATCCGTAAAACACCTGTTGGGCGTTTGCCATATGGTTTGCAAAAACGCGTGGAACTTGGGCGCGCTTTGGCCGCTGAACCAAAGTTGTTGCTGTTGGATGAACCAATGGCAGGCATGAACGTTGAAGAAAAAGAGGACATGTCCCGCTTTATTCTGGATGTGAATGATGAGTTTGGCACAACGATTGCATTGATTGAACACGACATGGGCGTGGTGATGGATATCGCTGATCGTGTTGTGGTGATGGATTATGGACAAAAGATTGGCGATGGAACACCTGATGAGGTGCGTAGCAATCAAGCTGTGATCGACGCATATTTGGGGGTGTCACATGACTGATTTTAGGACGCTAAAAACAATAGGGGGCTTCTATGTCTGCTGATTTTTACTATGCCATAGAAGTGATCTTAAACGGATTAATGGCTGGGGTGATGTATTCACTGGTGGCGCTTGGCTTTGTTCTGATTTTCAAAGCGTCTGGTATTTTCAATTATGCCCAAGGAGTTATGGCATTGTTTGCTGCGCTGACGTTGGTTGGGTTTCAAAATGGCGAAATACCATTTTCACATTTGATTAATGCGGTATTTGGGACGGATATACACCACTTTGGTTGGCATATGCCTGCTTTCTTTGCGATCCTCTGCTCTTTAGCCGTAATGATCCTGTTTGCCTTTTTGGTTGAAAAATACATCCTGAAACATCTGGTTAATCAAGAACCTATTATTCTGTTCATGGCGACCATTGGTTTGGCTTATTTCATGGAAGGTTTTGGCGACCTGATGTGGGGGGCTGATATTAAGAAGCTTGATGTTGGTATTCCGCAGGGTGGTAATATCTGGCTGGAAGAAAATACAGCTTTCTTAGGTGGTGATGATTTTTATGGGTTCTATATTGATAACCTTGATATCTGGGCCACGATCTTTGCTGCGATCCTTGTGATCAGTCTGGTAATCTTTAGCCAATACACAAAAACGGGCCGTGCATTACGCGCTGTTGCAGATGATCACCAAGCAGCATTGTCCGTTGGTATTTCACTACGATCCATTTGGGTGATTGTTTGGGCAATCGCAGGATTTGTGGCACTTGTTGCGGGGATTATGTGGGGGTCTAAATCAGGGGTTCAGTTCTCCCTGTCTTTGATCGCACTCAAGGCGTTACCTGTTTTAATGCTTGGTGGATTTACATCCATCCCGGGTGCGATCATCGGCGGGTTGATCATTGGCGTCGGTGAAAAACTATTTGAATTCTTAATTGGCGCGCCGTTCTTGGGTGGTGCCACAGAAAACTGGTTTGCCTATATGTTGGCCTTATTATTCCTAGTCTTCAGACCCCAAGGTTTGTTTGGCGAAAAGATTATTGAGAGGGTGTAAAGATGCTGTACCGTGAAGCAGGTGATTTCAAAACATCTTATGCAAAAGACCAACAAACCTTTCCAATTGCGTTTGATCGTTGGGGGTATTTCATCACAATCGCATTTGCGTTTTTGGTGGTACCCTTTTTGATCAATGACTATTGGGTCAATGCGGTTGTGTTACCATTTTTGATTTACTCAATCGCTGCGATTGGCTTAAATATTCTTACGGGGTATTGTGGGCAGGTCAGCCTTGGGACTGGTGGTTTTATGGCTGTTGGGGCTTTTTCAGCTTACAAGTTAATGACGGCTTTCCCTGAATTGAGTATGATTATTGTTATCTTACTGTCAGGTGGCGTAACGGCATTTGTTGGAATCTTATTCGGTCTGCCAAGCCTGCGGATCAAAGGGTTCTATTTGGCCGTGGCGACATTGGCCGCACAGTTTTTCCTCGTTTGGATGTTTAACAAATTCCCATGGTTTTATAATTACTCAGCTTCCGGTCAAATTTCAGCCCCAGAACGCAGTGTTTTTGGATTTGCTGTTACGGGTGCGAATGTAACGCCTGCAGTGAGTTATTTGTTCTGTCTATGCTTTGTCTTTGTCTTAGCTTGGGCCGCGCGCAATCTGACTCGCGGAGCCAACGGGCGCAAATGGATGGCTATCCGTGATATGGATATTGCTGCAGAAATCATTGGTGTTGATCCGTTAAAAACCAAACTTACGGCCTTTGGTGTCAGCTCATTCTACATTGGTATAGCAGGAGCTCTGTTGTTTGCGATTTATCTTGGTGCTGCTGAAGTTGGTGAAGCGTTTGATATCAGCAAATCATTCCTTGTGCTCTTTATGATTATCATTGGCGGCCTTGGCTCAATCTTTGGATCATTCGCAGGGGCCGCCTTTATGGTGCTGATGCCCGTTCTGTTGAAAAACATCATGGTTGGGTATCTTGGCTGGCCAACAGATTTGGCATCACATTTCCAATTTGTCATTGTGGGCGGTTTGATCGTGATTTTCCTAATCCTAGAACCTCACGGTTTTGCACAATTATGGCGTCTTGCAAAAGAAAAATTAAGACTTTGGCCCTTCCCACATTAGGGCCCAATACCACGCGCCGCAAAGGCGCATCACAATATGTCAACCTATAGGGAGGAACCTGACATGAAACTAACCAAACTGGCAGCAGCAGCTGTCGCGGCATCAATCGCCGCAACTCCAGTTTTGGCGGACCTAGTGTTCCCATCATTGGATTACAGAACAGGCCCATATGCAGCGAACGGTATTCCGTTTGCAGATGGCTATGCGGATTACTTTACGCTTGTGAATGCGCGTGACGGTGGCATCGGTGGAGTTGCTGCGAAAGTGATTGCTTGTGAGACAGGCTATAACACTGAAAAAGGTGTTGAGTGTTATGAGTCTACAAAAGGTGAGGGTGCACTTGTGTATCAACCGCTTTCAACGGGTATTACATATCAGTTGATCCCAAAAGCAACTGCGGATGGTATTCCTGTGCACTCAATGGGGTACGGACGTACGTCAGCAGCGAATGGTAAGGTGTTTTCAAATATCTTTAACTACCCTGCAAACTATTGGAATGGTGCTAGCCATGCTGTGAACCATGCGATTGCCGACAGTGGTGGTGACATTAGCGGTAAAACAATTGCGCTTGTCTATCACAACTCTGCTTATGGTAAGGAGCCTATCCGTACGCTGGAAGAACTGTCCAAAAAACACGGTTTCAAACTAAGCTTGTTAGCTGTGGATCACCCAGGCCAAGAACAAAAATCGCAGTGGTTGCAAATTCGTCGTGAAAAACCAGACTACGTATTCATGTGGGGCTGGGGTGTTATGAACCAAGTGGCAATCCAAGAAGCTGCGAACATCCGTTACCCAATGGATAAATTTGTAGGTATTTGGTGGTCTGGCTCTGAAAATGATGTTTTGCCAGCAGGTGACGGTGCAAACGGTTATAAAGCTTTGGCAATGCACAATGTTGGGTCTGATTTCCCAGTGTTTGATGACATTAAAAAGTATGTTGTCGATGCGGGTAATGCAGCGGGTGCTGGCGACCAAGTTGGTACAGTGCTTTACAATCGCGGCATGTACGCAGCTATGTTGGCTGTAGAAGCGGCGAAAACAGCGCAAGAAATTCACGGCACTGCAGATATTACACCTGCGATGATGCGTGATGGCATGGAAGCTTTGGTTATTGACGAAGCGAAGATGACTGCACTTGGTATGCCGAACTTTGGCCCAACATTTAGCGTATCGTGCGAAAACCACGGTGGCCCAGGTTTGGGCGCGATCAGCCAGTGGGATGCATCTGCGAAGAAGTGGTCTTTGATCTCTGGTTTTGAGCCATCGGATAATGAAATTATCAATGCTTTGATCGCAGAAGATAGTGCTGCATTTGCTGCAGAAAACAACATTGCAGAAGGCTGTAAGTAAGCCCTGTTAAATTGTCTCTGGCCCATGATTGGGCCAGAGGTTCCTATTGAATTTTTACCTGTTGGAAACACCCATGTTGGATGACACAAACATACAAGAGAAATTGCTGGAAGTGAACAATATTGAAGTGATTTATAATCACGTGATCCTTGTTTTGAAAGGTGTAAGCCTGTCGGTTCCCAAAGGTGGTATTACGGCACTTTTGGGTGGCAATGGTGCTGGTAAGACCACAACGTTAAAAGCCATATCCAACTTACTACATTCTGAGCGCGGAGAAGTCACAAAGGGCACAATTACCTATCGTGGGAGCCCTGTTGCTGACCTTAATCCTGCTGCCTTAGTGAAGTCTGGTGTGATCCAAGTGATGGAAGGGCGCCATTGTTTTGAGCATCTAACTATCGAAGAGAATTTGCTGACTGGCAGTTATACGCGCCGTGCAAGCCGTGCAGAAATTACACGGGATCTGGATCTGGTATATGAATATTTTCCCCGATTGAAAGAACGTCGTAAAAGTCAGGCGGGATATACATCGGGCGGTGAACAACAGATGTGCGCGATTGGGCGAGCTTTGATGTCGAAACCTGAAACTGTGTTGTTAGATGAGCCGAGTATGGGCTTGGCGCCACAATTGGTGGAAGAGATTTTTGGGATCGTAAAAGACCTGAATGAAAAAGAAGGTGTTTCATTTTTATTGGCTGAGCAAAACACAAACGTAGCTTTGCGGTTCGCACATTATGGCTATATCTTGGAATCTGGTCGTGTTGTTATGGATGGTCCTGCCGCAGAATTGCGCGAAAATCCTGATGTGAAAGAATTTTATTTGGGTATGTCGGATGAAGGTCGCAAATCATTTCGCGATGTGCGCAGTTATCGTCGCCGCAAAAGATGGTTAAGCTAATGGTGGGTTTTTACGATACATTGGAAACGCGATCTGATGATGAACGTGCTGCAGATTTTGCAAAGGTTTTGCCCGTCGCTATTGCAAATGCTAAAATGAATGCTGCGGGGTTTGCTGAAAGTTTTGCAGATATTAACCCCGATCAAATTACATGCGTTGAAGATTTGGTGAGATTACCAGTGTTGCGAAAATCTGGTTTGTCTGATGCACAGAAAAAACGACGACCTTTGGGTGGGTATGCCGCTTTATCAATGGATAAAGTGCACCACGTTTTCCAATCACCAGGCCCAATTTATGAAATGGGGCAACGGGATAAAGATTGGTGGCGATTTGGTCGGTTCTTAAATGCTGCGGGTATTGGTATAGGCGACATCATTCAAAATACGTTTTCGTATCATTTTACTCCCGCTGGAATGATGTTTGAAAATGCGGCTGCGGCGGTTGGGGCTACAATTATTCCAACAGGACCGGGGCAGACGGAATTGCAAGCACTGGCTGCAGCAGACCTAGGGGTAACAGCCTATGCAGGTACGCCAGATTATTTGGGCCGTATCTTGGGAAAAGGGGATGAATTGGGTTTAGACCTTTCATCAATTCGTGCAGCGGTAGTAAGTGGTGGACCGTTATTCCCACAAATGCGCCAAGCGTACCAAGAGCGCGGCATCCAATGTTTGCAGGCCTATGGTACAGCTGAACTAGGGAATATCGCTTATGAAACATCTGCAATGGAAGGCTTGATTGTTGATGAAGGTGTGATTGTTGAGATTGTAATACCAGGTACTGGAAAGCCCGTTGCAAATGGTGAAATTGGTGAAGTTGTTGTGACCAGCTTAAATGCTGATTTTCCTTTGATACGCTTTTCTACAGGCGATTTATCGGCTGTTATGACAGGCAAAAGCCCATGTGGAAGAACGAATATGCGCATTGTTGGTTGGCGTGGCCGTGCAGACCAAGCCACAAAGGTAAAGGGTATGTTTGTACGCCCTGAACAAGTTGCTACGCTTGTAGAGCGGCATCCCGAGGTATCAAAAGCGCGTATCGAAGTAGATAACGATGGTAAAAGCGATATCATGCGTGTGAAACTTGAAACTAACGAAGGTGATTGTGCAAAATATCAAGCGAGTATCAAAGATATTTTGAAATTACGCAGTGAAATTGAGATTTGTGCTCTGGGCAGCCTTCCCAAAGATGGTTTGGTTATTCATGATCTGCGTGATGTGAATTAATCTGCTGAGAGTTTTAAATAACCGTATAAAATGATAATGTTGACTCCGCTTGGATTTTCCATTTCAATACCAATATATGAACGAACGTTCATTTAATTAGATAAAGCCTAGGAGCATTTATGTCAGATACAATCGTAATTGTTGGAGCGGCACGCACGCCTATGGGAGGGTTCCAAGGGGACTTTCAAAATACACCAGCCCCCGAACTTGGTTCAGCTGCAATCAAAGCAGCTGTGGATGCCGCTGGTATAAGTGCGGATAAAGTGGATGAAGTATTGATGGGTTGTGTGCTGCCAGCCGGTCTGGGTCAAGCACCTGCGCGTCAGGCTGCATTGGGCGCTGGACTACCGCAATCTGTACCCTGTACAACCGTGAATAAAGTTTGCGGTTCAGGAATGAAGACAATCATGACTGCCCATGATCAATTGAAGGCTGGTAGTCAGGATATTATGGTTGCAGGTGGTATGGAAAATATGAGCCTTGCGCCTTATCTATCTGTTAAAACACGTGGTGGTGCCCGTTTAGGCCATGTGGAGATGAAAGATCATATGTTCCTTGATGGTTTAGAGGATGCCTATGACAAAGGTAGCCTTATGGGGCACTTTGCTGAGCTATGTGCAAAAGAGCATCAATTCACGCGTGAGGCGCAGGATGATTATGCTTTAACGTCTTTGTCTAATGCGATTGAAGCTGAAAAGACGGGTGCGTTTGATGGGGAGATTGCAGCATTTACAGTGAAAACGCGTAAGGGTAATATTGTAATCGATGCCGATGAACAGCCATCAAAAGCACGCCCTGATAAAATCCCTACATTACGCCCAGCATTTGATAAAGATGGGACTGTCACAGCTGCGAATGCGTCATCAATTTCAGATGGCGCTGCTGCCGTTGTGATGATGTCTGAAGATAAGGCTCAGGAATTAAATACTCCAATTAAAGCGCGGATTGTTGGGCACGCAAGTCATGCACATGAGCCAGAATGGTTTACGACCGCTCCCGTTCCTGCGGCTCAAAAACTAATGGAGAAGATCGGTTGGTCTGTCGATGATGTTGATCTCTGGGAAGTGAATGAAGCTTTTGCAGTCGTTCCAATGGCGTTTATGCAAAAACTGGGTATTTCACGTGATAAGATCAATGTGAATGGGGGCGCATGTGCATTGGGCCATCCAATTGGTGCCTCTGGTACGCGTATTGTTGTCACACTTCTGAATGCTTTGGAAAAACGCGGATTAAAACGTGGGATCGCTGCAATCTGTATTGGTGGTGGTGAAGGAACTGCAATTGCTGTTGAACGGGCGTAAGTATGGAACTTAGTTCCAATATTTCCGCTGTTGTAACAGGTGGGGCATCTGGTCTTGGAGGGGCTGTTGTTGATGGTTTGTTGGCTAAGGGTGTTAAGGTCGCCATTTTAGATATAAATACCCCCACAAAGGAGACAGATGCTGTTTTTTGCCAAACAGATGTGACCGATCCTGAAAGTGTTATGACAGCTTTGGAAAAAGCACGTAAGGCAAATGGTCAGGAACGTATTTGCGTCAACTGTGCGGGTATTGCACCAGCTGCTAAAACTGTTTCACGGGGGGCTGCACATGATGCGGCGCTGTTTCAAAAAGTGATTAACGTGAATTTGGTAGGCAGTTTTAATGTTAGCAGCCAATCCGCATTGGGTATGTCAAAAGCTGACACACTGAATGAAGACGGTGAGCGGGGTGTTATTATAAACACGGCTTCTGTTGCTGCGTTTGAAGGGCAAATTGGGCAGATTGCTTATGGTGCTTCTAAAGGGGGGGTTGCGGCAATGACGATCCCTATGGCGCGGGATTTGGCAAAGCTTGGAATTCGCGTGATGGCGATTGCTCCTGGTATTTTTGGCACGCCAATGGTGACGGCATTTCCACAAGACGTACAGGATTCACTTGCATCAAATATCCCATTCCCAAATCGACTGGGGTCACCAAATGAGTTTGCAAAACTTGCGATGCATATCGCTGAAAATAGCTTTCTAAATGGCGAAGTCATCCGTCTTGATGGAGCAACACGGATGCAACCACGTTAAAGGGGGTCATATGAATTTTGAACTGACAGAAGAGCAAAACCTTATCTTTGAAATGGCCTATAACTTTGGCCAAGATACAATCGCACCACATGCTCTGCAATGGGAAAAAGATGGAACGATTCCCCGCGATGTTTTAACATCTGCCGCCGAACTTGGGTTTGGAGCAATGTATGTACCCGAGGATAAAGGCGGTGCTGGTCTGTCGCGTTTGGATGCAACGCTTGTTTTTGAAGCGTTGGCCATGGCATGTCCTGCAGTGTCAGCGTTTATTTCTATTCATAATATGTGTGCAAATATGATTGCGAAACATGGTTCTGATACAGTCAAAACAGAATGGTTGGATAAGCTGGTTTCGATGGAAGCCTATTGTTCTTATTGCTTAACAGAACCAGGCTCTGGGTCAGATGCCGCTGCATTGCGAACTAAAGCGACACGTACAAATGAAGGCTATTCATTGACGGGTAATAAAGCTTTCATTTCTGGTGGTGGTTATGCTGACCTATATTTGGTTATGTGCCGCACTGGCCAAGATGGCCCAAAAGGCGTGTCCGCAATTACAGTTCCAAGTGGGTCTGATGGGTTGTCCTTTGGTGGCTTAGAGCAAAAAATGGGTTGGCGTGCTCAACCTACTGCACAAGTTCAGATGGATGATTGCCATGTAGCAGCGGATAACTTGTTGGGTGAAGAGGGCAAAGGGTTCAATTATGCTATGGAAGGTTTGGATGGTGGGCGTCTGAACATTGCGGCTTGTTCATTAGGTGCTGCAAGCCAAGCATTGAAAATTGCTGCGACTTATATGGGTGAACGTAAAGCTTTTGGTAAATCGATTGATCGATTTCAAGCGTTGCAATTTAAACTAGCGGATATGGAAACGAAGGTGCAAGCATCCCGTATTTTCCTACGGCAAGCTGCATGGAAGTTGGATGCAAATGCAACGGATGCAACGAAATACTGTGCGATGGCAAAACTGTTCGTGACGGATACATGCTATGATGTCACGAACGATGCTTTGCAACTTTTAGGCGGGTACGGATATCTTGAAGATTACGGTATTGAAAAGTTGCTGCGTGATATTCGTGTGCATCAAATTCTAGAGGGCACAAATGAAATTATGCGCGTTATCATCAGCCGTGCATTCCTAGACGAAAGAGATCGCTCGTGACTGATATCAATATAAGAATAACTGGGCGTGTTGGACACATAACCTTAACACGACCGCAGGCCTTAAATGCTTTGAATCATGCCATGGCTTTGGCAATAGAAAAAGCTTTAGACGCTTGGGAAAAGGATGATAATATCGCCTTCGTTCTAATCGATGCCGAAGGAGAAAAAGCATTTTGTGCAGGTGGGGATATTGCTGATTTTTATAGGCAAGGTACGACAGGGAACCATAAAGGTGCACGGAGTTTTTGGCGAGACGAATATCGGTTGAATGCAAAGATTGCTAATTATTCTAAACCTTATGTGGCCCTTATGGATCGTATCGTTATGGGTGGCGGTGTTGGTATTTCTGCGCATGGATCGCATCGTATTGTTACTGATCGAACAATGCTTGCCATGCCAGAGTGTGCGATTGGATTATTACCCGACGTAGGTGGTACTTATCTTCTTGCAAATACTCCAGGTGCATGCGGTGAATATCTAGGATTAACGGGTGCACACCTATCAGGTGCCGATTGTTTATATGCAGGTGTGGCGGATTACTATATTCCCTCAGAGAAGCTAAATGAATTACACGATGCCTTGTTACAAGATGGTGATTTAAGTGTTCTAGAAGCATTCCACGAAGCGCCTGGATTGTCGCGTCTACAGGAACAGCAGCCCATTATTAATTCTGTCTTTAGTTTAGAGACCATTCCCGAAATGATGGCTATGCTCGCCGACATTGGGAGTGATTTTTCGATGAAGGCCTTAAAGGCTTTTAAGCATGGGGCGCCTTACTCACAAATGGCGACATTGATTGCTATTCGTGATGCGCGAAATGGTGATCTGGAACAAGCTTTGCGCAATGAATATCGTTTCGTGAGTATTTCTACGACCGAAGGAGAATTTCTTGAAGGTATTCGTGCCGCGGTTATTGATAAAGACCGTAATCCAGTTTGGAAGTTTCCAACACTAGCGGATGTACCAAAGACTTTGTTGGCAAAGATGCATCAAGCAGCAGAAGATGGTGATTTTAAGTTGTAAGGAAAATACCATGACAAAGACGATTGAGATTACGCAAAAAGACGGTGTTGTACTGGTCCGTTTGAACCGCCCTAAGCAATTGAATGCTTTGAACATGGAATTAAAAAATGAGATATTAGCTGAGCTACCTAAACTAGACAAAGACCCTTCTGTGCGGTGTTTCGTTCTAACTGGTAATGAAAAAGCATTTGCTGCAGGTGGGGATATCAAGGAAATGTCTGTGTTGTCCTATGCTAAAGCGGCTGCAGAGGATTATTTTTCCGATTGGGATGTTTTCGTAAATATGCGCACACCAAAAATTGCTGCGGTAAATGGCTATGCGCTGGGTGGAGGTTGCGAATTGGCGATGATGTGTGATTTCATTATTGCAGGTGAGGGTGCCCAATTTGGACAACCAGAAATCAAACTTGGTATCATTGCTGGTATGGGTGGGTCGCAACGTATGACTAAATTAATTGGTCGTGCGAAATCCATGGATATGCACTTAACAGGGCGCATGATGCCAGCGGATGAAGCACTTGCTTGTGGTTTAGTGGCACGCGTCGTTCCTGATGATCAAGTGCTGGAAAATGCTTTGGCAGCCGGGGTGCAAATCGCAGCTTATTCTAAGCCAGTCACTGCCTTGGTGCGTGATGTGGTCAACCGAGCGGATGAAACAAGCTTGGCAGAAGGGTTGTTCTTTGAACGTCGTGTATTCCACTCACTGTTTTCGACAGAAGATCAAAAAGAAGGCATGAATGCTTTTATTGAAAAACGTAAGCCGAACTTCAAAGATAAATAATCAGATGAAAAGTTTGACATAAACTGGTTTGCTTATTATAAGAACGAACGTTCATTTAATTAAGGATTAACATGGCGCGCTTAAAAGGATCTGTCGGGGCAGAAACGAAGGTTGCGATATTATCGACAGCTTTGCCAATGATTGCACAATATGGGTATTCGGCAGTCTCTATGCGCCAAATCGCGGAAGCTGTTGGTGTGAATGTCAGTGCTCTTTACAATCACTTTCCAAACAAACAACAAATCCTTTTAAGGCTTATGATAGATCATATGGATAGTCTGATGGCTGCATGGGATAATCAAGATATCCGTGGGAAAACTGCCCAGGAACAACTTGAAATTTTCACACGTTTCCACATTCGATTTAATGTCGAAAAGCCAAAAGCAGTTTTTATTTCGTTTATGGAATTACGTTCTCTTGAGCCTGAAGGTCACAAAACAATCGAAAAGCAACGGCGCGTTTATGAAGATATTTTGCGCGACATTATTCGTTCCGGAATAAATTCTGGGGTATTTCATACCTCAGATGCGCATGTTGCAGCGATGTCGGTTCTTGGCTCTTTAAACGGGGTTAATACATGGTTTCGTGCTGAGGGTCGTATGAGCCAAAAAGAAATTGAAGACACATATGTAGACCTGACTTTGCGCAGTGTCGGTTACGAAATTAAAGGAACATGATATGTTTAATTCCACAATGAATTTCAATCTAGGTGACGATATTGATGCTCTGCGTGAAACTGTACGCCGTTTTGCAGCGGATGAAGTTGCTCCTCGTGCGGCAGAAATTGATGCAACAAATGAGTTCCCGATGGACTTGTGGGAAAAACTTGGTGCTTTGGGTTTGCATGGGATCACAGTACCAGAAGATGATGGTGGCGTAGATATGGGTTATCTCGCGCATTGTGTGGCGATCGAAGAAATCAGCCGTGCCAGTGCATCTGTCGGGCTTTCGTACGGTGCTCATTCTAATCTATGTGTAAATCAGATTAACCGTTGGGGAACTGTAGAGCAAAAAGCGAAGTACCTACCGAAGTTGATTTCAGGTGAGCACGTTGGTTCACTTGCTATGTCAGAGCCAGGAGCCGGTTCAGATGTGGTTTCGATGAAACTACGTGCGGATAAGCGTAATGATGGGTTTTTGCTGAATGGTAACAAAATGTGGATTACAAATGGTCCAGATGCAAACACCCTGATCGTTTATGCAAAATCTGATGCAGATGCCGCATCGAAAGGGATTACGGCATTTTTAGTTGAAAAAGGCATGGAAGGTTTCTCGACAGCGCAAAAGCTGGATAAACTTGGGATGCGTGGGTCGAACACCTGTGAGCTGGTCTTCAAAGATTGCTTCATTCCATTTGAGAACATTCTGGCCGAGGAGGGTATGGGCGCCACTGTATTGATGTCTGGCTTGGATTATGAACGCGTAACTTTGGCTGCTGGCCCGCTTGGAATTATGGCTGCGGCTATGGATGTTGTTGTGCCTTATGTGCATGAACGCGAGCAGTTTGGGAAGCCCATCGGAACCTTCCAGCTGATGCAGGGTAAACTGGCTGATATGTACACGACTATGAATGCTTGCCGTGCCTATGTTTATTCTGTTGCGCAAGCTTGTGATCGTGGTGAAGTGACACGTAAAGACAGCGCAGGATGTATATTATATGCAGCTGAGAAAGCCACCCAAATTACGTTGGAGGCTATCCAATGTTTAGGTGGAAATGGCTATACGAATGAATACCCTACAGGCCGATTATTACGTGATGCTAAGCTGTATGAAATTGGCGCGGGCACCTCTGAAATTCGCCGTATGCTAATCGGGCGTGAATTGTTTAACGAGACGAAAGCATAAAATGCTTACCAAAGCCGTTACATATGAAGATTTAAAGGCTAGGTTCTCGTGGAATATTCCTGAGTTTTATAATATGGGCGTCGATGTCTGCGATAAGTGGGCTGAGATAGACCCTGAACGTACAGCTCTGATCGATTTAACTTCTGGTGAGCGTGTTGATGTTAGCTTTGCGGTGCTGCAATATCTATCTGATCGATTAGCAGTTCGTTTGCGCGATCTTGGCATAGGGATCGGCGATCGTGTTGGTGTGTTTCGCAGTCAGTCTGTTTGGACGGCTGCAGCACATATAGCTATTTGGAAGTTAGGCGCGATTTCTGTTCCGTTGTTTGCCCTGTTTCGTACAGCGGCATTGCAAACAAGACTTGGAAATTCTGGGGCAAGTGTTGTTATTACAGACCAAGAGGGCGCATTTATTTTGTCAGGTCTTCAGGATCATTTACCTGAGCTTAAGCATGTCATTGATCCCGAGAATGCAACATTTGATAATGATACGGCCTTTACACCTGTTAAGACTGGGCCAAACGATCCAGCAATTATTATCTATACATCGGGCACAACAGGTGCACCAAAAGGTGCGTTGCTAGCACACCGCGTTTTATTGGGGCACTTACCTGGGGTGGAGATGAGCCATGATTTTTTGCCGCAAAAAGATGACTGTTTATGGACACCTGCTGACTGGGCTTGGATCGGAGGTTTGTTAGATGTTTTAATGCCAGGATTGCACCATGGAATCCCTGTTGTTGCAGCTCGGATGGATAAATTTAATGCTGAGGGTTGCCAAAGGATTATCGAAGAAGGGCAGGTCAAAAATGTGTTCTTTCCCGCCACTGCATTGAAGCACCTTAAAGCCGAAGAAGCATCAATCAAAGGTTTACGCACGGTTGCATCTGGTGGCGAAGCTTTGGGTGCAGAGTTGTTAGAATGGGGACGCGAAAATCTTGGTTTGACTATGAATGAATTTTACGGCCAAACAGAATGTAATATGATCGTCTCATCTTGTAGTGAGCTGTTTGAAAATAAAGACGGTTGTATGGGGCGACCTGTTATTGGGCATGATATAGCAATCATCGATGAGGATGGCCATACAACGGACAAAGAAGGTGATATTGCGGTTCGTGCGGGCACACCTGTTATGATGTTAGAATATTGGCAAAATCCCGTTGCGACAGCAGATAAATTTCGCGGTGATTGGTTGGTAACAGGAGATCGCGGCATTATGGAGAACGGGTATGTCCGTTTTGTTGGGCGTGATGATGATGTCATTAATTCTGCTGGGTACCGTATTGGTCCAAGTGCAATTGAAAACTGTTTGCTTGGGCATCCATGTGTGGAAGCCGTAGGGGTAGTGGGCAAAATTGATGATGCACGTGGTGAGATTATTAAAGCTTATGTGAAATTAAAAGCTGATGTTCATGGCGATAATGCTCTGGTTCTCGAGTTGCAAGATCATGTTCGCACTGCGCTTGCTGCGCATGAATATCCACGTGAAATAGAATTCCTAGAAACGCTACCTATGACAGTAACTGGTAAGATAATGCGCAGGGAATTACGTGCGCATGCAAATGGTGAAATGGAAACCGTATAATGGCTATAATTGAGACAAAATTAAACCCACATTCGCCACATTTCGCCGAAAATGTAAAAGCGAATGAAGTGTTTTTGAGTGATATGTCTGTACTTGCTGCAAAGATATCATTGGGAGGAAGAGAGGCTTCTCGTGCACGCCATGTATCTCGCGGGAAATTGTTGCCACGAGATCGTATCGCTGGCTTATTGGATGTTGGCTCACCGTTTTTAGAAATAGGTTTGTTTGCAGCACACAACGTTTATGAGACGGATTTACCAGCCGCAGGTGTGATTGCAGGTATAGGGTGTGTTGAGGGTCGTGACTGTATGATCTTATGTAATGATGCCACTGTAAAAGGGGGCACGTATTATCCGTTAACTGTGAAAAAGCATTTGCGTGCGCAAGAGATCGCAGAAGAAAACAATCTGCCATGTATTTATTTGGTGGATAGCGGTGGTGCAAATTTACCGAACCAAGATGAGGTATTTGCGGATAAGAACCATTTTGGGCGTATATTTTACAATCAAGCGCGTATGAGTGCGAAGGGTATAACTCAAATTGCTGTGGTTATGGGGTCATGTACTGCTGGTGGCGCATATGTGCCCGCAATGTCAGATCAGACTATAATTGTACGTGACCAAGGAACGATTTTTCTTGCTGGCCCACCATTGGTAAAAGAAGCGACAGGTGAAGTGATCGATGCCGAAACTTTAGGCGGCGGTGATACACATACGCGTCTTTCTGGTGTTGCAGATTATCTTGCCGAAGATGATAAACACGCCTTAGCTTTGGCAAGGCAATGCGTTCACAATTTAGGCAGGGGAAAAACATCTGTTCCTGTGGGCGGCGAATTACCAAAACTCGACCCTGAAGAATTATTAGGGATTGTTCCTGCCGACCCGAAAACGCCGTTTGATATCAGAGAAATCATTGCGCGCATTATTGATAATTCAGATTTTGAAGAGTTCAAAGCTCGGTTTGGTACAACATTGGTATGCGGGTTTGCTAAGATTGACGGTATTCAGGTGGGCATCCTAGCTAACAACGGGGTGTTGTTTTCAGAAAGCTCACAAAAGGGAGCCCATTTTATTCAGTTGTGTTGCCAACGCAAAATACCACTTTTGTTTTTACAAAATATCACAGGTTTTATGGTTGGTTCGAAATACGAGGCAGGCGGCATTGCAAAAGATGGGGCAAAACTTGTTGCCGCAGTCTCCTGTGCTGATGTACCAAAAGTGACTGTCGTTGTTGGTGGCTCTTATGGCGCTGGGAACTATGGCATGTGTGGGCGCGCTTACAGCCCAAGATTTATGTGGATGTGGCCAAATGCAAAAATTTCGGTCATGGGCGGGGAGCAGGCTGCGGGTGTCATGGCAACTGTGACACGCGCAGCTATAGAGGCAAAAGGCGGCACATTTTCGGGTGATGATGAAGTTAAGCTAAAACAACCAATATTGGATCAATTTGAAGAACAATCTCAGCCGCTTTATGCGTCTGCACGCCTTTGGGATGATGGCATTATTGATCCTCGAAAGACGCGTGATGTTGTTGCGTTATCTTTAAGGGCTGCTTTGAATGCGCCTGTTAAAGATACACAATTCTCTGTGTTCAGAATGTAAAGGTAGGGCGATGTTTGATAAAATCTTAATTGCAAACCGTGGTGAGATTGCTTGTCGCATCATTAAGACAGCACAGAAAATGGGTGTTAAAACAGTTGCTGTTTATTCGGAAGCTGATGTAAATTCTATGCACAGTCTCAATGCTGATGAAGCTGTCTTAATTGGCCCAGCTCCAAGCGAAAAAAGTTATCTAAAGGGCGAACGCATCATTCAAGTGGCGCTAGATACTGGCGCACAGGCTATTCACCCTGGATATGGATTTCTGTCAGAGAATCCTGACTTTGTGGAACAGGTTGAAGCCGCAGGTTTGGTATTCATTGGTCCCTCAGCATCGTCTATTCGTAAAATGGGTTTGAAAGACCAAGCCAAACGTTTGATGCAAGACGCTGATGTTCCTGTCGTGCCTGGATATCATGGTGATGATCAAGATGAAAAATTCCTTGCGTCAGAAGCGGATAAAATTGGATATCCAGTATTGATCAAAGCGCGGGCTGGCGGTGGTGGCAAAGGTATGCGGTTAGTAGAACAAGCCACTGACTTTAAAACAGCTTTGGCATCGGCTCAGCGCGAGGGACAGGCAAGTTTTGGTGACCCGCATGTTTTGATAGAAAAATACATCACTTCGCCACGCCATATTGAAGTGCAAGTTTTTGGCGATACACATGGCAATGTTGTGCACTTATACGAACGCGATTGCTCATTGCAACGCCGTCACCAGAAAGTGATTGAAGAAGCACCTGCGCCAGATATGTCAAAAGATGTGCGCGCAGCTATGACAAATGCTGCTATCGAAGCTGCAAAGAAGATCGATTATCAGGGTGCGGGGACAATTGAATTCATCGTTGATGGATCAGGTTCTCTGCGCGCTGACGGTTTTTGGTTCATGGAAATGAATACCCGCTTACAGGTCGAACATCCCGTGACTGAAGCGGTTACTGGCGTTGACCTTGTCGAATGGCAATTGCGGATTGCAAGTGGTGAATTATTGCCAATGTCACAAGAAGAAATCCCTTTAAATGGTCACGCCTTTGAAGCTCGAATTTACGCAGAGGATCCACAAGAAGATTTTAAACCATCTCCGGGTACTTTGGAAACCGTTAGGTTTGCAAAAGGCTGCCGCATAGATACAGGCGTAAAAACTGGTGATACGGTTAGCCCATTTTATGATCCTATGATAGCAAAAATTACCTCGCATGGTGCAAATCGTAATACGGCTTTATCACAGTTGGTTGTGGGATTAGACCATACATTTTGTACTGGTATTAAAAACAATATCGGCTTCCTATCTAAACTTGCTCAGGATGATGATTTCGTAAAAGGTGATTTCGATACAGGGCTGATCGCACGCAAACAAGAGAATCTGACCAAAGTACAATCACTTGATCCATTTGATATTATGGCGGCCTTTCTAGTATTAAATCCTGTTGATTTTATGGCGCCACGTTTGGGTTGGGGCTTATGGGAGCAAGTCACTCAATCACTAAATATGCTTTATAATGGAATGGAATTAGACGGATCAATTCGTTTTGATGGAGCAAATAACGCAACTCTGATTGTAAAAGATTTGCAAACAACGTTTTCGAATATTTCTAATACAAGTGATTTGGTGACGGCCCATAATGGTAGTAAAAAACAGACTGCCATGGTTTCCAATAAAAAGGTGGTTGCTCATGTCAAATCATCTACCGATCAATATAGCTTTGAGTGTATCGACCCATTTTCTTCTGGTGATGCGCATGCGCAAAATTCTAGCCAAATTATATCACCTATGACAGGTGTCGTAACTGTCGTGCATGTTACGGCTGGAATGAAAGTTGAAAAAGGCGCTCCCCTTTTTGCGGTAGAAGCGATGAAGATGGAACATGTCGTTGTTGCTGATCAAGATGGTGTTATCGATACTGTATTGTGCACTGCATCAGATGCAGTCGACCAAGGGCAATTATTGGTTCAATTTGTCGACGGTGACACATGAGTGATCGTTTTATTACCGTTTATGAAGTTGGGCCGCGCGATGGGTTGCAAAATGAAGCAACGGTAATCCCTACAGCAGATAAAATAGCATTGATTAATATGCTTTCCGAAACGGGATTGAGCAAGATAGAAACGACTAGTTTCGTATCCCCTAAATGGGTGCCTCAAATGGGGGATGCTGTCGATGTGATGCAAAGTATCAAGAGGTATAAAAATGTAACTTACGCAGCATTGGTACCAAACCTGAAAGGTTTAGATGCTGCAATCAAAGCCGATGTCGATGAGGTCGCTATTTTTGGCTCTGCCTCTGAAAGCTTTAGTCAAAAGAATATCAATTGTAGTATTGCTGAAAGCTTTGAACGGTTCAAACCGGTAGCAAAAAAAGCTATAGCTCAAGGTGTAAAATTACGTGGCTATGTATCTTGTGTTGTTGCCTGCCCTTATGAAGGAAGTATTGCACCACAAGCTGTATTAGATGTGGCAAATGCTCTGTTTGATATGGGATGCTATGAGGTTTCGTTGGGAGATACAATTGGCATAGCGACGGAAGCTGATGTAGCTCGTTTATTGGATACGGTTACGCCACATATTTCAGGGTCATTATTTGCAGGCCATTTCCATGATACAAAAGGAAATGCACTTGAAAATGTTCAAACCAGTTTGCCATACGGTATGCGTACATTTGATAGCGCCATTGGTGGCCTTGGCGGATGCCCTTATGCCCCAGGTGCAAAAGGAAATGTATCGACTGTACCCTTGGTAGAAATGTTGCATTCTGCTGGCTGGGAAACGGGTTTAAATATTGAGAAACTATATGAAGCTCAAGCTTTAATATCCCTTTGGTCCTTAGGAGGGCATGATTGATGTATGAGACAATTAACCTTGTAAAAAATAGCACTGGTGTCGCCATATTAACGCTTTCCCGCCCTGAAAAGCACAACGCATTAAGTGAAAAGATGATGCATGAAATTACCAATGCAATTAAAATAATTGGTGCTGACGAAACTGTTCGCGCTGTTGTTTTACAAGCGACTGGGAAAAGCTTTTGCGCAGGCGCTGATTTGAATTGGATGCGTGAGCAAGCTGAATTGGATCGTGCCGGAAAGATTGAGGGCGCAACAGTATTGGCAACGATGTTGGCAGAATTGAACAAGCTGCCAAAACCATTGATTGGGCGTGTAGAAGGTAATGCATTTGGGGGAGGCATCGGTATGATGGCTGTATGCGATGTTGTTTTTGCTCTACATAATTTGAAATTCGCACTAACAGAAACCAAACTCGGTTTGATCCCAGCTACGATCAGCCCGTTTGTATTGGGGAAAGTCCCCCAAGCGTTCAGCCGCCAGATTTTCTTTAGCTCTAAGGTCTTTGGTACGGCATTTGCACAGCAAGCTGGATTGGTCAGTGTGAGCTGTTCTTCAGATGAAATGGACCGCTTAATTGATGATGAAATCAATGTGATTTTGAAAACTGCGCCACAGGCCGTTGCAAAAGCAAAGAGGTTGTTACTAGACTTGCAAAGCGGTGACGAAACTGAAAGGATTACGACAACGATTAATGCGCTTGCGGATTGCTGGGAAAGTGATGAAGCGCAAACGTTGATTGCAAAATTTCTTGAAGGATGATGCCATGACTGCACCATATGATTACGTGATCATCGGTGCAGGTTCTGCGGGCTGTGTTCTAGCAAACCGCTTAAGCGAAGACCCAACAAAAAATGTACTGCTATTAGAGGCTGGTGGGCGTGATAATTACCATTGGATACATATCCCAATTGGCTATCTCTATTGTATTGGAAATCCACGTACAGACTGGGGATTTAAGACTGAAGCTGAAGTGGGTTTGAATGGGCGTCAATTGCTATACCCACGTGGGCGCGTTCTTGGCGGATGCTCATCAATCAACGGTATGTTGTATGTTAGAGGCCAAGCCGAAGATTACGATGGTTGGCGTCAATTGGGTGGTGCGGGCTGGGGCTGGGACGATGTATTACCCTATTTCAAAAAATCAGAGGATTATTTTGCAGGCGCGAATGATGCGCACAGTGCAGGCGGCGAATGGCGTGTCGAAGACCAACGCTTGCATTGGGATGTCTTGGACGATTTTGCCAAAGCTTGTGTTGAAGAAGGTATTCCGTATACGGATGATTTAAACGATGGTGATAATCATGGTGTTGCGTATTTTAAAGTAAACCAAAAATCTGGATTGCGTTGGAACACGTCGAAGGGGTTTTTACGTCCAGTTAAAAAACGGAAAAACCTGACTGTACGCACAGATGCGCAAGTGGCGCGTATTATTATAAAAGATCGCAAAGCGCTGGGTGTAGAATTATGCGATGGAAATAAGCTTTATGCAAAAGATGAGGTGATTTTATCAGCGGGTGCAATTGGGTCTCCTCAAATTTTACAACTTTCTGGTATTGGGCCTGGTGCACTTCTACAGAAAATGGGCATAGATGTTGAGCATGAGGCACCAGATGTGGGCGGTAATTTGCAAGATCATTTGCAAATCCGTTGCGCGTATAAAGTAACAGGCGCAAAAACACTGAATACTATGGCGCAGTCTATGTGGGGTAAATTCAAGATTGCTGCAGAATACGCTTTGAAGCGTACAGGTCCTATGTCTATGGCTCCAAGTCAGCTAGCGGCTTTTGCATATTCATCAAAAGACAAGGCCACGCCAGATCTTGAATATCATGTGCAACCATTGTCATTACCAGCTTTTGGTCAGCCGCTACATGATTTCCCTGCCGTTACTGCAAGCGTTTGTAATCTACGACCGCAAAGTCGTGGAACTGTTCAAATTGCTTCGCCTAATCCGTTGGACCATCCAAAAATTGCCCCTAATTATTTATCTGAGCTAGAAGATCAACGCGTTGCTGCGAATGCGATCCGTTTAACGCGCCGAATTGTAAATCAACCGAGTTTTGCAAAATATAATCCGCAGGAGTTTTTACCAGAAAATACTGATGATAGTGATGAAGAATTGATTAAAGCTGCAGGCGATATTGGTACGACAATTTTTCACCCAGTTGGGACGTGCCGAATGGGGAATGATGATAGGGCTGTGGTTGATTTTAATTTAAAAGTACGTGGTATCGAAAAGCTGCGTGTGGTGGATGCATCTGTTATGCCAACGATCACATCAGGAAATACAAATTCCCCTACGATTATGATCGCAGAAAAAGCAGCCGACCTGATTAAGCAATCGAAAAGCATATAGATGTGATCTGATTAATTTGGCTGGGTCGGTAGGACTCGAACCTACAATCTACGCTACCAAAAAGCGGTGCCTTACCATTTGGCCACGACCCAACTGAGGGGGTGTTTACGATGAGATGCATGTATCTGCAAGTCAAAAATCATGTAAATTGTCGGCTTGTGCGAAAAGATTATTCACCGTAAGCGAAAGCATGGAACATTATGATGTTGTAATAATCGGCGCAGGTGCCGCAGGTATGATGTGCGCAATAGAGGCAGGCCGCAGGGGGCGGTCTGTATTACTGGTGGATCATGCTAAATCTGTTGGCGAAAAAATCCGCATATCTGGTGGTGGGCGATGTAATTTTACCAATTTAAATATCAGCCGTGAAAAATTTATATCACAAAATCAAAGATTTGCATTGTCTGCCCTATCACGCTACACGCAGTGGGATTTTATTCAAATGGTGGTAGAGGCGGATATCTCTTATCATGAGAAAACCCTTGGCCAATTGTTTTGTGATGGGAAGTCGACGCAAATTATCGATATGCTTTTAGGACATCTACATGATGTCCAAGTGGACATTGTGCTGGAAACAGAATTCTTAGATGTGCAAAAGGATGAGCAATACGAGGTTACCCTTACAGGCGGTACAGTGTCATGCGAATCTCTTGTTGTGGCATGTGGTGGTAAATCCATTCCTAAAATGGGTGCTACAGGCTTGGGGTATGAAATCGCTAAACACTTTGGGTTAAACATTATTGAAACGCGCCCAGCATTGGTGCCGTTGACTTTTGCCGAGCAAGACCTTGGACCAATTGCTGCAATGTCAGGAACCTCGGTATATGCCTCTGTGAGGCATGGTAAGACCAGCTTTGAAGAAGGTCTGTTATTTACACATCGTGGGCTCTCAGGCCCGTCTATTTTGCAGATATCATCTTACTGGAAAGAAGGTGATACGTTGAGTGTGGACCTTGCGTTTTCAGAGCCTATTTTAGCAGCTTTGCAAAAGAAGCGATCTGAATATGGGCGCATTGCAGTACAAACAGCTTTAACGGATCATTTACCCAAAGCACTTGCAAAATTTATTGTAGAAAATGTTGGTTTGAAAGGAAATCTAGCCGATCAATCTGACAAGAGATTGCAGCAATTAGACGATGCTATTCATCATTGGCAGATCAAACCAGTTGGGTCTGAAGGGTATCGTACTGCAGAAGTTACGTTAGGCGGGGTAGATACAAAAGAATTAGATGCTAAAACTATGGAGACCAATTCTGTAAAGGGCCTATACTTTATAGGCGAGGTGGTCGACGTAACTGGTTGGCTAGGTGGTTATAACTTCCAATGGGCGTGGTCATCTGGTTGGGCGGCAGGACAGGCGGTTTAATCTTTTTTTAAAGCATCCAATTTTTGCTCCATGATTGCCAACCTCTCTAATACCGTATCACGGTAATCTTCTGTCTTGGCATTATCTTCCTCTGAATGAGCATCTTGCATAGAGTTCACGATCAAACCGACCAATAAGTTCACGACAGCAAATGTGGTGGCAAGAATAAAAGGTATGAAGAACGCCCAAGCCAATGGATAGACTTCCATCACAGGGCGGACGATCCCCATCGACCAGCTTTCAAGCGTCATGATTTGGAACAGTGAATATGCAGATAATCCCAAGTCGCCAAACCATTCTGGGAAAGCTGCACCAAACAGTTTCGTGGAAATGACGGCGCTGATGTAAAAGATAATAGCCATCAATAAAAAAACGGACCCCATGCCAGGTAGCGCTGAAACAAACCCCTCAACAACGCGGCGTAAACGCGGTGCCGAAGACAATACGCGAAACACACGTAAAACACGCAAGGCGCGGAGAACGGAAATAGATTGGCTTGCAGGAACCAAGGCAACGCCTACAATTACAAAGTCGAAGATATTCCAACCACTGCGAAAAAATTGAAATCTGTGAACGATTAACTTGGCGATAATCTCGAGACAAAAGATTGCCAAACAAGCAGCGTCTAAAAAGGTAATCAATCCACCAAATTCAGCCATAATGGATGAAGAGGTTTCTAAGCCCAACAACAATGCATTGAAAATAATGATGCCCAAAATGAAATTGCGAAAAAGATTACTTTCTATCAATTGGGTTAGGCGGGATAGCATTTATTGGGCTCCAATATATCGATACGTCTGGCACAAAATAACACCGCGCTTTTGGGGCGCGGTGCAGAGTATTTAAATAAGGTGATTTAGAAGGAATTCAAGACCCTTAAATGGTTTGATCATACTCACCAACAGATGCTTCTGTGCGTATTACAGCGTCTACATCGGCAAAGATTGCGCGCATTTCTGCATCCGATTCTGGGCTCTCACAAACAACAACCAGATTAGGTGTATTGGATGAAGCGCGGACTAATCCCCAAGCACCGTTATCAAGGATCACTCGTGCTCCATTCACAGTCACAACCTGTGCAATATTACGCCCTGCAATTTGTTCGCCCGCCTTATGTTTTGCAACGAGCTTTTCAACCAAACGCTCTAGCACATCGTATTTTTCTAGATCAGGACAGAACGGTGACATTGTCGGTGTTGCGTATGTGACGGGCAGGGCGTTTTTCAGATCAGCCATAGACATGTCAGGATTGCGATCCAAAAGCTTACACATCTCAACCGCTACACGCATGCCGCAATCATATCCGCGGCCTATGGGCTCTGCCAAAAAGTAGTGACCAGATTTTTCAAAACCAGCCAATGCTCCAATTTCTTTGACACGGCGTTTCATATGGCTGTGGCCTGTTTTCCAATAATCGGCTTTTACACCGTTCTTTTGTAATTCAGGATCGCTGGCAAATAGGCCAGTGGATTTTACATCTGCAACAAATGTAGAATCTGGGTAGATCTTGGATAAGTCGCGGGCCATGATGACACCAACCTTATCGGCAAAAATTTCATCACCGTCATTATCAACGACACCACAACGATCACCATCACCATCGAAACCAAGCGCCAGATCAGCACCGCTTTCTTTGACAGATGCAGCCATATCATGCAGCATTTCCATAGCTTCTGGGTTTGGATTATAATGTGGGAATGTGTAATCTAGCTCATTATGGGAGGGTATAACTTCTACACCGATGCGCTTTAAAACTTCGGGTGCAAATTCGGATGCAGTACCATTGCCTGTTGCACAAACAATGCGCAACTTACGGGACATTTTGAAATCACCACATAGATCGTCAATATAGGCTTCTTTGACGCCATCAACGAATTCGTATTTGCCGCCATCACGTGCAATACCTTCGCCATTCAGAACAATATCACGTAAACGGCCCATTTCATCTGGGCCATGTGTTAGCGGGCGTTCAAAACCCATCTTAACACCAGTCCAGCCATTTGGGTTATGGGATGCGGTCACCATAGCAACCGCAGGGGCGTCTAAGTGAAATTGACTAAAGTAGGCCATGGGGGATACAGCGGGGCCAATATCCTTTACATGGATGCCCGCTTGCATCAGGCCGAGCATAAGAGCATTTTTGATAGACAATGAATAATCACGGTAGTCATTACCTACAGCAATCACAGGTTCAATACCTTTTTCATGCATCTGTGTCCCAAGACCCAAGCCTAACGCTGTTATGCCAGGTAAGTTGACATCATCTGGGTATTTCCAGCGCGCATCATATTCACGGAAACCAGTGGGTGCGATCATTGCATCACGCAGAAACCCCCATGTGTTTGGGGTGCTTTCGCTCAATGGCTTTGGCATTTTTTATTCCTTACATATTAAACTTTTTAAAATTAACTCATTAGCCTGATGTTAACTGTTCTCTCAGCACAGACGCTGTTAGTGAAACCATTAAGTAAATCCCAGCAAAAACTATGGCTGCTAATAGTGTGTTTTCAAAGGCCCTAGGATAACTAGCTTCATCAGGTGCAACAGGTGCAACAGCCATCGATAAGTAGCGAGTTTGGCGATTTGCCTCAACACGCGAAGTTTCTAGACTTGCCAGTGAACTTGCTAAGAATTCTTGGCGTAAAACTAGCTGTGCTTGTGCAGATTGGAGTTCTGCAGTAATTTTTGCCAATGATGCTGCATCTGACGTACCTTGTGTGAGTTCGTTACGCATGTCTTTAATCATAGTCTCACGACTTGAAATTGACCGTTCTAATACCGCTAGCTTTGTTCTATTTGGGCGTGGGTTGTCGCGTAATTCAATCAATTCAAGTTGCTTCTGTTGAACATCCGCTTCTAGTTGTTGAATGAGACTCATTTGTGCTGAAATTTCGATTGTTGGGTCCAAAACACCAAGCTTTTCTTGTAAAGCCACAACTTGGCTTTGAGCATTAGAAAAATCTAATTCAGCTTTTTCATAACCGTCGCGCGCGCCTTTCATTTGGTCTTCGCGTAAGCGCTGAGTAAGATGATCAACTTGTTGCTCGGCATATCCGATTAGGGCTTTTGAAAATTCCAACGACTTTTCAGGCGACGGTGTGACTACTTCCATCTTGATGATGCCTTCTGTGGGGTCGAACCCAATCTGGACATGCTTTTTATATACTTTGTAGGCAGCTTCATTCGTCGCTTGATTATCCAAGCGCTGTATTGAGTCGATTTTTTCACCTTGGAATGTATTTTTGAAACCCAGATCGCCATCTAATCTATTCATGGCTTCTCTTGATGATAAGTAACCTTGTACAGCGATAGAATCTTGCGCGGTTGCTAAAAGGGAGCTGCTGAGTAATCCACCTACGCCTGCGCCAGCTGAGGCTGGATTGTCTGCTTTTTGAATAACAAATTCAGTAAATGAGGCATACATCGGCGTTGCTACACGGTAGAAATAATAACCTGCGATTATTGTTGGTATAGCAATGAAGCATATCAATTTCGCAACTGTTGCAGCAATGCGGCGTCGGCGGCGTTTGACCAGTTCCTTTTGAATTTGATGTACTTCAAGCTCTCGGGTGTTTGTATCTAAAGGTTCCACTGGTTGTGCAACGTCAGTGCGCCGTACAGTTGAGGGTAAGTTAGAAGGCGCAGTGTTTTGGCTGTTATTAGCAGCGTTTTTCAAGATGTTGTTAGATGTTGATTGAAATGGCTCAATACCATTTTTACGCAATACGCGAACAGCATCTAAATCCGATGTTACCTGCAAGCCGTGCTTTTGAGCGGCACGTCTTGCTATTCGAAGTTGCCGACCAGTCAAATTTTCACGTTTGATTAATTCAATTTCCTCACGTGCTGATAGATTATTGGTTGCATCAATTTGCTGTGCATTTGCATCTGTAGAGTTTTGTTGAACGGCATCAATACTACCAATTGGCTGCTGCTGGTTTTGCGGCTCTGCTCTACGAATTCTTGGGATTCTTTTTTCATTACTGGGCATAATTATAAACCTGTTTGGCTTGCTCTAACGTGTCAAAGAACATTAGTCTTCCATCTTTTAATACAGCGGCTGAGTCGCAAAAAGCTTCAAGGATATCAACTTGGTGAGATACAATAACGACTGTGGATTTTTTCAATCGGTCGCGCAGAACTGAACCAGCTTTACGGTTGAATTCAGCGTCTGTTGATTGGGGCATACCTTCATCAATAAGGTAGATATCAAATTCTAATGCAAGTAGAAGCGCCATCATGAAACGGGCTTTCATGCCCTTAGAATATGTTGCTAAAGGCATTTCAAAATATTCGTCTAAGTTACATAAGTATCTGCAAAATGCTTCTACATAATCAGCATCTAAGCGGTATAACTTTGCGATATAACGACAGTTTTCTACTGCTGTGTGCCTGCCATTTACGCCGCCCATAAAACCTAATGGGAACGAAATCTTCGATGTTCGATGTATTTCACCTTCATCGGGCTTTTCTAAACCGCACATCATATTTATTAGTGTTGTTTTACCTGTGCCGTTAGGCGCTAGGATGCCGATACTATGACCAATATCCACGCGAAATGACGCCTGATCAAGAATGACCTTGCGTTGTGTTCCAGTCCAAAAGGACTTACTTACATTTCTGAATTCAATCATTCAGATGCCTCTACCGAATACTTGCCCCTGCGCGTTTTAGCGCTGCTTTTATACTTCATTACTGAAGATATTATTATTACTTTAATATGCTGTGTCTAATCACCAAATTGCAACGTATTTGTTATTGGACTTTAGATTTATACCAATATTGCACCATATATGCCGAAATATGTTAAATATCGACGCAAATGTGGCAAAAAAATGCCGAGATTCATAGTGGTAATGATACCAAGAAAAATATGCAGGAAATTAACTCAGATGGGGTTAACCTTGCTTTGCAAACTTGTTACATTGCTTTGTAATTTAGAATTAAATGGTTCTGGACGTTGAGACAGAACTTGGGGGGATGAATGCTGAGAACATTATTGACCGCACTAATATTGTTTGTGCTTTGGTTGTTAATGTCAGGAATCTACAAGCCAATGATTATTGGTTTTGGGATCATTTCTGCAATGATTTCTGTGTATGTTGTACGGCGTATGGACAATGCGGCTGACGCCGATCGTTTAGAGGTCAATCTTGGGGTGTTTGCTACAATTGCATATTGGGCTTGGCTTATGGTCGAGATTGCGAAGGCAAATTGGGCTGTTACAAAACTTATCTTATCACCTAGCATGCCGATCAACAGACACATGTTTAGAATTCCATACACACAGAAAACTGATTTGGGTCAGGCAATTTTTGCAAACTCAATTACGCTAACACCTGGAACTATTTCTGTGGAGGTGGAGGAGGGTGAATTCTTAATCCACGCAGTTGGCTATTCCGAGGATGACTTGGATGCATTGGCCGATATGGATCGCCGAGTAACGGCAATTGAAAAGGATAGCATCTAATGTTTTTAGCAGCAGCAATTGCATTGTTTATTTCTATGGTGCTGGTGCTTTTGCGTCTTTATGCGGGCCCTTCATTGTATGATCGTGTTTTGGCGGTGAATAGTTTTGGTACATTAACGGTTTTATTGATTGCGGTCATGGGGTTCCTAAACGGGCGTCCAGATTTTTTGGACATCGCGCTTCTTTACGCTTTGATCAATTTCGTAGGCACAATCGCAATTCTGAAATTCTTTAGATATCGTGCGCTTGGTGATGTTTCCCAAGTTCCAAATTCCAAAGGAGCTAAGAAATGAACTGGGCAACGATTTTAATAGATATCCTTTCATGGGTACTTATCCTTTCAGGAAGCGCATTTGTCGTAATTGGCGCTGTTGGAACACTACGCTTTCCAGATTTTTGGTCACGATTACATGCAGCCTCTGTCAGTGAATCTGCTGGTATGATTTTATTGGTTGCTGGGATGTGTCTTCAATCAGGTTTAACGTTGATAACAGTAAAGCTTATCATCATTGGCGGGTTTATTTTTATCACGGGCCCAACATCTACGCACGCGGTTTCGAATGCCGCATTAACGTCAGGAGAAAAGCCTGACAGTGATGAGGGGGCTGCGAAATGATCGAAACGTTTATTGAAATAGGTCTCTTTGCAATGTTGGTATTCACAGCATTTGCAATCGTAAAAACAGATCGCCTGTTTGCTGTTGTTATGTTGTCTGGCGTTTTTAGTCTATTATCTGCATTGCTTTTCGTGGCACTAGATGCGGTTGATGTTGCCTTTACCGAAGCGGCTGTTGGTGCAGGTATTTCAACAGTTCTTATGTTGGGTACAATTGCGCTGACATCTCGTACAGAAAAGAAATCCAGTATCTCCAGCCCACTCCCATTCATTGTGGTTCTGATTACAGGCGCAGCGTTGGTTTACGGCACAATTGATATGCCAAACTTTGGTGACCCAATGGCACCTGCACAGCAACACTTAGCTCCTGAATTTTTACAAGGCAGCCTTGAAGATGTCGAAATCGCTAACGTCGTCACAACGATTTTGGCTAGTTATCGTGGTTACGATACGCTTGGCGAAACGGCTGTGGTTTTCACAGCAGGTATTGGCGTACTCTTGCTGCTCAGTGGACTGGGGCGCAGACGCAAAGATGAAGATGAGGAGGACGCATAATGCATCATCACCATTTAATCTTACGCGTTGTTACGAAAATGCTTGTAGGTGCGATTATGCTGTTTGCATTCTACGTTCAATTCCACGGCGATTTTTCACCAGGCGGCGGCTTTCAGGCGGGTGTAATCATGGCTGTGGCTTTCATCATTTACGGCATTGTTTTTGGCTTGGATAAAGCAGAACAAGTTTTCCCACCATGGCTGGTTCATAAGCTGGTTGCATTGGGTGTTTTACTGTACGCAGGTGTTGGCGTCGTAAGTATGCTACTGGGGTATAACTATTTGGATTACGATGCTTTCTCCCCACATCACCCTAGCCACGGGCAACACTGGGGCATCCTGTTGGTAGAGCTTGGTGTGGGTATCACTGTGACGGGCGTTATGGTGGCAATTTACTATGCGTTCGCAGGTCGGCCGCCACCCATGAAAGATGAGGATTGGTAATGGAACAACTTATTGATTGGGCTTTTATCGTAGGTCACGTGAATTACTGGCTGTTCATCGTTTTAATGATGACTGGTTTATATGTTGTTGTTGCACGCGGAAATCTGGTGAAAAAGATTGTTGGTTTGAATATTTTCCAAGTTTCTGTTTTCATGCTGTACATTTCAATAGGCAAAATCACAGGCGGTACCGCCCCAATTTTCCCAGTGGATTTGACTGGGCATATTGAGCCAGACCCATCCATTGTTTATTCCAACCCATTGCCACACGTTTTGATCCTAACAGCGATCGTTGTGGGGATTGCGACTACATCCCTAGGTCTCGCGTTGATCGTACGTATCCGCGAAGCTTATGACACAATCGAAGAAGAAGATATTTTGAAGATCGAACGCGAAATGACTGCCGAAGATAACAAAGAATACGGTGCAGCAATGGGTGGACGCGCATAATGGCTGCCGAAGAAACGCATCACGTTGCAAAAACATTTATGGATCACTTGCCTGTTTTACAGGTCGTAATTCCGCTATTCGCAGCACCTATCATTGTCTTTATCGGCAAACGTAGTCTCGCATGGCCAATCGCTTTTGCGGCTAGCGCTGCTGCATTTGTGATTTCATGTATCTTATTGATCCAAGTCTTGGATGGCGGGTTTATTTCTTATCACGTTGGCGGTTGGGCACCACCATTAGGTATTGAATACCGTATCGATGCTGCAAACGCATTGGTATTGGCTTTGATTTCAGGTATCGGGACAGTCGTATTGCCGTATGCCTATGAAAGCGTAAAAGCGGAGATACCAAAGAAAAACCACACATTATTCTATGCTTGTTTCATGCTATGTTTCACAGGTCTTTTGGGCATGGTGGCCACAGGTGACGCGTTCAACGTGTTCGTATTTCTAGAGATATCATCGCTTTCTACGTATGTTCTTGTTGCCCAAGGTGCTAACCACAATAAACGAGCATTAACAGCAGCTTATGATTATCTGATTATGGGCACGATAGGCGCAACATTCTTCATTATCGGGCTTGCTATGCTTTACATGGCGACAGGCACGTTAAACATGGCTGACCTTGCTGACCGTATCGCCGATGAAGGTACTAACCGTACCATCCGCGCAGCCTTTGCATTCATCGTTGTTGGTATGGGATTAAAGGTTGCGATTTATCCGCTGCACCATTGGTTACCAAACGCATATACATTCGCACCTTCTGCGGTATCTGTATTTCTTGCAGCGACAGCAACCAAAGCAGCAATATACGTTTTATTGCGCTTCATGTTCTCAGTCTTTAATCCAAGTTTCGTGTTCGAAGAATGGACATTATATATCGTATTCATTCCGTTCTCATTATTGGCGATGTTCGCAGCCTCTTTTGTGGCAGTATTCCAAACCAACATCAAACGTATGTTAGCTTATTCATCCATCGCACAGATTGGTTATATGCTTCTTGGTATTGCAATGCTAAATGCAACAGGCCTATCGGCAACGCTGGTACATCTCGTTAATCACGGTGTAACCAAGGCAGCCTTATTCATGGGTGTTGGCGCAATGATGCTTTATTCAGGCAGCGCGTTCTTTAACAACCTAAATGGCCTGGGTCGTAAAATGCCACTTACTGGGGCTGCCATGGTCGCAAGTGGTCTCAGTCTTATTGGTGTGCCAGGTACAGCTGGCTTCATTTCCAAATGGGTTCTGGTTCAAGCCGCTTTTGAAAATGGTTGGTGGATCATCGCAATCGCTATCATGTTGTCATCGCTTTTGGCAGTGATCTATGTTTGGCGTATGTTTGAGGTTTTATATCTCACGGCCCCAGATCCACAGAGCACAGCCAAAGAAGCACCACTCGCAATGTTGGTGCCAATGTGGGTATTGGCAATTGCTTGTATCTGGTTTGGCTTCGACACAGAATTAACACTCGGTTCTGCACGCGTTGCAGCCGACGGTCTGCTGGCGGGTTCCGCTGGTATGGCGCATTAAGGAGTAGGGTACATGGAAACATCAACAGCTCTATTTCTAACAATGCTTATCCCAACAGTCGCAATGGCTGGGAACATGGCATTCAAAGATCGTGAAAACCTGCGTGACGGTTTTACATTCATATGTGCGCTTCTAACGTTTGCATGTGTGCTGTGCATCTTATGTGCCGTTGGCAATGGCACAATGGAAGAAATCGCATTGTTCGAAGTCGTATCCGGCCTGACAATCGCATTCCATGTTGAACCATTGGGTCTGATGTTCGCGATCATCGGTTCAGGACTTTGGATACTGACTCATCTCTATGGCATCGGTTATATGCGTGGAAACAACGAAGATCATCACGCGCGTTTCTTTGCCTGTTTCAGCATCGCAATCGCTGCCGTGATGGGCATCGCATTCGCGTCTAACATGTTCACATTGTTTGTATTTTACGAAATTCTAACGCTGTCCACATATCCACTGGTCGCCCACAAAGGCACAAAAGATGCAATCATCGGTGCCCGTATCTATTTGGGCATATTGATTGGCACATCAATCGCACTTCTTCTAACAGGCGTGATTTGGACATTTGTTGCAGCAGGTACGTTGGACTTTGTACAGGGTGGTATTCTCGAAGGCAAAATCGCCCCAAGCTTAGTGCCAATCCTACTTGCGCTATATGCATTCGGTATAGGTAAAGCGGCATTGATGCCATTCCACCGCTGGCTTCCTGCTGCGATGGTCGCTCCCACGCCTGTATCCGCACTTCTACATGCCGTTGCGGTTGTGAAAGCGGGTGTATTTTCAATCCTAAAAGTGGGCATCTACATCTTTGGTATCGACTTTCTGGCGCAAACTGGCGCCTCAGAATGGCTGATGTGGTTGGCCGCTTATTCCATCATCGCCGCATCTGTCGTCGCGATGACCAAAGACAATCTAAAAGCACGCCTTGCGTATTCCACCGTGTCCCAACTGTCTTACATCACGCTTGGCATGGCCTTGGCCACAAGCATGGGCGCATTGGGTGGCGGTATGCATATAGCTATGCACGCAATGGGCAAGATCACATTGTTCATGTGTGCGGGGTCAATTTACGTGGCCTACCACAAAACTGAAATCAGCCAGATGCAGGGCCTTGGTCGCATCATGCCGATCACATTCATCGCTTTCCTAGTGGGCGCATTATCTATCATTGGTCTACCACCTTTGGGCGGCTCATGGCCGAAGTTCCTATTGATGGTGGGGGCAGCGGACGCAGGTCACCAGATTATCATTGCGGTTCTGATGCTCAGTTCGTTGTTGAACGTGGCCTATCTATTGCCAATCGTTGGGCGTGGGTTCTACCGCCCCGTCACTGACAGCAAACTGCCAAAAGGCGTGGCAGAAGCACCGCTATTGTGTTGGCTGCCACCAGCAATCACAGCATTTGGCTGCTTAATTTTATTCCTATACGCAGGCGCAATCCAAGACTTCCTTGCGCCAATCGTCGGTCTGTAAAGGGGTTCGAAGATGGCTAAAACACCAAAAGATGATCCAGCGAACTACCCTGCATTAGGACGGTGGTTAATGTTCTTGGACAAAAAGAAAAACGTCGACCGTATCGTATATGGGCTTTATGCACTTTGCACAGCGCTCTTCTTGGCAGACTTTCTATACTATAAAAAGGTCTACCTAGATCTTGAAAAATTCCCAGGTTTTTATGCCCTTTATGGGTTCTTCATGTGCGCAGCTTTGGTGGTTTGCGCAAAACTCATGCGCCGTTATCTAATGCGCTCAGAGGATTATTACGCCCCGCATGATGTGGAAGCAGAAGAGTATCCCGAAGACGGTTTAGATCGGGAGAGCGTAAATGATTGATACGTTCCCGCCATTTCTAATTTTCTTTATCGGTGCTGCAATCCTGCCGCTGATCCCACAGGGTAACCTACGCTCTGCTATCTCGCTGATCTTCCCAGTCATCAGTGCATGGCTGATCTGGACAATGCCAGAGGGTCTGCATTTATCCATGGCATTTGTTGGTCTTGATATCACGCTTTTACGTGTTGATAAGTTGGCGACGATCTTTGGCTTAATCTTCTCGCTCGCAGCTTTTCTATCGCTGCTTTACGCATGGCATGTGCGCGATACAGTCCAACAAGTGGCTGCATTGCTTTATGCAGGCTCTGCCATTGGTGCGGTGTTCGCAGGTGATCTGATTACGCTTTTCTTCTTCTGGGAAGGGACAGCAATTGCATCCGTCTTCTTGATCTGGGCACGCGGCACCGAAGGGGCGTATCACACAGGTATGCGCTATCTGATCATGCAAATTGCATCAGGTGTGATTTTGATTGCAGGCGCGGCCCTTTATTTCCGCACAACAGGCAATGTCGAATTCACCAGCATGAGCGATTTATTCGCAGCGGGTGATATCGGCACGATCTTGATTTTCTTTGCTTTCGGGATCAAATGTGCTTTCCCATTGTTGCACAACTGGCTTCAAGACAGCTACCCAGCGGCGACAATCACAGGCACAGTTATCCTGTCATCATTCACAACAAAGCTTGCGGTTTACTCATTAGCACGCGGTTTTCCGGGTACGGAAATTCTGATCTATATCGGTGCGGTGATGACGTTGTTCCCGATCTTCTACGCTGTGATAGAAAACGACTTACGTCGCGTTTTGGCCTATTCTTTGAACAACCAACTTGGTTTTATGGTGGTTGGTGTTGGCATCGGTACAGAGCTTGCATTGAACGGCACAGCCGCGCACGCATTCGCGCATATCCTTTATAAATCACTACTGTTTATGTCTGTGGGTGCTGTGCTGTTCCGTACGGGCACCGCCAAAGGATCTGAGTTGGGTGGGCTTTATAAAACCATGCCACTGACGATGATTTTCTGTGTGGTTGGGGCAGCCTCAATTTCTGCCTTCCCACTGTTCTCTGGTTTCATCTCCAAATCGCTGATCCTGTCAGCCGCAGCACATGATCATTACTACGTTATCTGGGCAATCCTCTTGTTTGCTTCTGCAGGTGTGTTCCATCACTCTGGCATCAAAATCCCGTATTTTGTGTTCTTTGCACATGACAGCGGTTTACGCCCGAAAGAGGCACCTTGGAATATGCTATTGGCAATGGGTCTAACAGCATTCCTATGTATTGCGATCGGCGCTTATCCAGCACCACTCTATAGCTTATTGCCATATGACGTGGATTACGTGCCTTACACTACAACTCACGTGATCACGCAGTTGCAATTGCTGTTCTTCTCGGCTCTGGCCTTCACGGTTTTGATGCGTACAGGCATTTATCCACCAGAGCTGAAATCCATTAATCTGGACACTGATTGGACATACCGCAAAGCTGGGCCTTCTGTGATTCATTGGTTCTCGTGGGTGATCGGATCGTTCTACACTTGGCTCACCAAGCTGATGTCCAAGACCACGGAACGCACGATCAAACGTCTATATCGTTCACATGGACCAGAAGGACAAATGGCGCGCAGTTGGCCAACAGGGGCAATGGTGTTGTCTATTGCCGTTCTGTTGGGCGCAACGCTGTTCATCAACTTCTTGGTTTAGATCAGACGTAAGCTGCCCATAGAATTCCCGCGAAGATCGAGCCAATGATGCCAAAGCTCAGATAGGCCAGAAACACGCGGGTTTTCACCAATGCCCATACTGCGATTGCGGCGGGTATACAGCTAACGCCACCTGCCATCATGAAACTCATCGCAGCCCCTTGTGACATGCCTTGCTCAATCAAACCTTGCACAAGCGGGGCAGCGGCATAACCATTCAGATAAGCAGGGGCACCAACAAAAGCACCAAGGATGATTGTACCCAGACCATCACCCCCAAGAAAGCCAGCGATCCATTCCGCAGGAACAAAGCGCAGCATCAAAGCTTCGAATACATAGGCAAGTGTCAGCCATTTGATCAAGAATAATGCATTCTCAATGGCAACTTCTTTGAATGTTTTCACACGCTCAGATTCTTTCCAGAATTTCCAAACAGGTTTGCCAGAAAGAGGGTCAGAACCACAGCAGCTGTTACATCCTGTGGGTGCAGTTTCTTTTAAAGGGTTGGCAAAAATAGGGGATGCGTTGAACAGCATAACACCAAAACCACCCATCATACCGATACTGACGGCAGCAACCGTTTTCGCAATTGCAAAATCCACACCCAATGTCCCTGAAGTGATCAAAAACATCGGCGGGTCCATAATCGGAGAGGCCAGCCAGAATGCCATCACAGCAGAAAGTGGTGTACCCAAAGCCAATAGCGCAGCTACGAAGGGGATCACTTCACAAGAACAAAACGGAAGCAATCCTCCCACCATAGAGGCAAGTATAATCATCTTAAATTGATTGCCTTGAAATGCAGATGCAACAAGTGTTTCAGCCCCAGAGGCGCGTAGATATGACACCAGAAAGACGGCGAATGTGATAAATATCCCAGTATATCCAAGGTTTTTTATTGTGAATTGCACGACGTACCCCAGATCATTTGGTACGAAAACTGCGACGGCTACCAAGGCAACTACAATTGCTGTCCATGCGCCATCCAGATTACGAAGTGAGTATTTTTTTGGTAATGGAGAGGAACTCGTATCAGCCATGATCTTTCCCTTCATGTGGATGGTCACTGTCAGCACAGCAATTTTGCAGCAGGAATTTTGAAAGCGCTTCGATCACATCATAGGCAACAGAGGTGCAAATTATCGTACGCCCTTGTTTAGCTTGAACGACCAAATCGGCAGCAGTGAGAAATTTTAAATGATGTGTCAGGGTTGAGCCTGTCACACCTGTCTTTTCACCAAGGTCCCCCATGGACAAGCCGTCAGGCCCGGCGCGCACTAAGGTTTGTAAAACGCTTAAACGTTGCTCGGATCCCAATGCAGCAAAGGCACTGGCGGCTTGCTCTAGGGAGAGGTGTGTATCGTCGAATCTATTCATATTTCGATAATTATAGAAATATCGAAATAAAGCAAGTTTTATTTCGATAATCATAGAAATGTGTTAAAGAGAGGAATGGGAAATGATATTCATAAACTTCAAAACAAAGTCTCTGCCTGCACTATATGCGCGGATCGTTTTGCTGCCACAAAGACAGCACACGAACCACGCCCCGTAGCATGGTTGTCTGGAACGGCCCCTATATTAATAGCAGGCCAAGCCCCAGGTGCACGGGTGCATGAAAGCGGTCGGCCATTTACTGATCCATCGGGAGATCGTTTGCGTGAATGGCTCGGTGTAGATGAAGCTATGTTTTACGATCGGAATAAGTTTTCGATATTGCCCATGGCGTTTTGCTTTCCTGGATATAATGACAAAGGGGCTGATTTACCTCCGCCACCTATATGCGCGAAAACTTGGCGCGCAGAAGCAATGACCCATATGCCTCAGATCAAATTAATCCTTTTAATTGGTGGATATGCACAAAAGTGGCATTTGCCAGAAACTAAAAAACAAACAGTGACCGAACGTGTTGCTGGATGGCAAACGCACGCACCGTTCATTTTTCCATTGCCACACCCATCTTGGCGCAATACTGGATGGTTGAAAAAGAACCCATGGTTCGAAGCTGATTTGCTGCCTGTATTACGCAAGCAGGTTTCGACCCTCGTGAAAGATAATTGATGACACCATTAGACGCCGCGCATGCCGAGATGGAGGCACAGCCAGAAATAGATGCATTCCGCTTACAGTTTTATGAACGGTTGGCAGACAGTGAATTGTTCTTGCTGTTAGAAGAAGAACCGACAGAGGATATCGCAAAGCCAATGTTATTCCCTGTTGAGGACCAACAGTTTGCATTGGTGTTTGATAGCGAAGAGCGTTTGGTGGAATTTGCACAGCAATCTGCTCCATTTGTCAGCTTAAGTGGGCGCTTGGTTGCTCAGATGTTGAACGGGCAAGGTATTGGACTAGGTGTAAATCTAACCGTAGCACCGTCCTCAATGTTGCTACCTAGTGAAGCAGTCGGCTGGTTGGCTGAAACGCTTTTGATTGAGCCAGAACAAACGCAGGCGAAGCCGATTGCTGTTTATGCTCCAAAGTCTATCCCTGAAGTTCTTGTCACATCATTAGATACAAAATTGGCGGCAATGGCAGGCGTTGCCAAAGCCGCTTATTTGGCGGAAGTGGAATACGAAGATGCACCACGAGGGCACGTGATTGCATTTGTCGAAGCGATCGAAGCTGCACAACCTGCAATCACATCTGCAATTGCAGAAGCTCTTACGTTTAGTGGCATTGAAGCAGGTACATTAGATGTGTTGTTCTTACGGACGTCTGATCCTATCTACGAACACCTATCAAAAGTTGCTCTGCGTTTTGATTTACCCGAGTTGTTAGAGCCCAAAGCACAAGTTATGGAAGCACCTGGATCAAATCCTGATAAACCACCAAAGCTGCATTAATAACCAACAGATCGATTAACGAGATGTAAAAATGGCTGATTGTTTTCACCGCGCTTGATATTATCTATAATTACAGGAACCGCCGTTTCCATACGTGTTTCAGAAGCTATGTGTGGTGTGATCAGTACATTTGGGTGGTTCCAATAAGGGTTATCATGTGGCAATGGCTCTACACGAAATACATCCAATGTTGCTCCAGAAATTTGCCCGCTGTTCAGGCCATCTATAAGGTCGGCATCATCAATCAATGACCCGCGGCCAGGATTAATAATAGCTATACCGTGTTTCATCTGTGCAATCGTTTTAGCATTGATAATATTCTCAGTTTCAGATGTTCCTGGCATCAATAAAACCAAAATATCTGATCGTTCTAAAACTATCTGTAAACCATCTGATCCACAAAAGGATTGTATCATGTCATCTTCTTTAAGTGTGCGCGACCAGCCTAAAACTTCAAAACCCTGCCGCGCGACGGCTTTCGCACAATACATACCCAATGCGCCTATCCCTAAAAAGCCAACAGTACGTTTACGTGCTAAGCAAGGTGTATTCTGCTTCCATGAGCCTGCTTCAACATTGATATATTGGTCTATGCCTAAATGGTATCGCAATACATGTCCTAATACATAATCTGACATACCCTCGCTCATACCATCATCGACCATTCGTGCTAATGGTTGTGTTAGGGTGGGGTTTTTTATGGCTACATCAACACCTGCCCAAATGCTTTGGATTAATTTTACGTTTTTGAACGATCTAAAATCTTGAACAGGCCCTGTTGGAGTGTAGATAATGTAATCAACTTCTTCTGGTTGCTTTGTTTCTTGCATCAAATTTACATCCAAACCAGCTGCAGAAAACTCTTGCGTCAAATGCGTTTTATATTCGGGCCAAATTGCATCGCGTGCGTTGAAAAGGATGTTAATCAATTGAGCGACCTCGGCCTATGAACATGCGCACTTTGTACCAACCCAAAGCCCATCATCAGCACAAGCATGGCCGAGCCTCCATAACTTACAAGGGGTAAGGGGACACCTACAACAGGGGCCAAACCCATGACCATCGACATATTCACGGCAAAATAGAAAAAGAATGTCGCTGAAATGCCCAGTGTGATTAAAGCACCGAAGCGGTTGGTGTTGGATGCGGCCGAAACCACACAAAATACCACGATCAAAAGGTAGATTATCAGCAATGCGATTCCACCAATGAACCCGAATTCCTCGGCCAGTGTTGTAAAGATAAAATCTGTATGCTTTTCAGGCAAAAAATTTAAACGGCTTTGTGTTCCTTGCATAAACCCGCGTCCAGAGAAGCCACCAGATCCAAGCGCAATTTTGGATTGGGTGATGTGATATCCAGCACCTAAAGGATCATTGGATGGGTCTAAAAATGTAGCGATACGCTTGTATTGGTAATCTTTTAGAATTTGCCACGATTGCCCTTTGGAAATCATGACGGCATAGATAACACCAATCGCTGCGGCTCCACCTGTAGCAAAATACCACCAACTGACACCAGCTACGAACATCATAATCGCTGCGCCTGCGAATAATAGCATAGCAGTGCCAAGGTCGGGTTGGCGTAGAACCAGAGCCATAGGAATTATGGTTAAAATAATCGGAGGCAGTAGCCATTGCGGTTTTGATACCAGAGATCGATCTAACCATGAGTAGTAAAATGCGAGAACCATCACCAATGTGATTTTCATAAGTTCAGATGGCTGTAATCGCATGAACCCAAGATCAATCCAACGTTGGGAGCCTTTTCCGATGTCACCGAAATATTCTACGACTAACAATAAAGCTAACGCAAAAAGATAGGCAAAAAAGGACAGGCTTCTATATGCCGAAATTGGAATGAACGCCATGATAGTCATAAGGGTTAAACCCATCGCAAAGCGTACCATTTGTGGGCGCGCCCAACGGTTTATATCTCCGTCAGCCACTGAAAATAGCATTAGAAAACCAACCGAGCATGCCGCAATAATCAGCAACGTTAAAGCCCAATTATAAGCAAGAACTTTGCCAAATCCTGTTGGCAGGTTGTCCCCATTTGGATCGTAATACGTCATGCGCGATCCTTTGGTGGGGATTGTGCAATAGGTGTTTGTTCATCAGGGTCATCAGTACGGCGTTTCTGCGATGGCAATGGACCGTAACCAGTTTTATCCCGCTCAAGAGCTGCCAGCATGATATCACGCGCTATAGGCGCTGCTGCTTTTGATCCGCCACCACCATGTTCGACAATAACAGATAAGGCATACTTTGGGTTATCATAGGGTGCAAAACCTACAAACAGCGCATGGTCACGGCGCTCCCATGGCAAGTCTTCATTTCGAATAACACCGCGTGCACGTTCCGCCTTAGTTATGAAACGTACTTGGCTCGTTCCTGTCTTTCCTGCCATTTCCATGCCTTCAGTTCTAATCCGCGAACCACGGGCAGTACCGCGCCTATGATTAACCACTTCAAACATACCACGACGAACAAGTGCCAAATGCTCGGGATCAATATCAAGTGCCTCATTTCCTTTGATAGGCATAAGATCTTCACCAATCGTATTGATCAAACGTGGTTGGATGTTTGTGCCAGCACTCAACCGCGCGGTCATCACGGCTAATTGCAAAGGTGATGCCAGCGTAAAACCCTGACCAATCCCTGCATTTAAAGTATCACCTACAAACCAGTCTTTACCTTTAACAGATTGCTTCCATGCTTTCGTCGGTGCCAAGCCTTCGCGAATAGCGGGCAGCGGTAAATCATGTCGTGTACCTAGCCCCAAACGCCGCGCCATTTCTGAGATTTTTTCAATTCCAACACGCTGTGCAATATCATAGTAATATACGTCGCATGACTCTCGTAATGATCGTGCTAAGTCTACACGCCCGTGCCCGCCTCTTTTCCAACAGTGGAATCTGCGATTGAAAACTTCGACATGACCTAGACAACGAATTTGTTCGTCACTTTTAATCACTCCAGCTTCTAGTGCTGCCAAAGCAACAATCATTTTATATGTGGAGCCAGGAGGATAAGTGCCAGATACAGCTTTGTTAGCAAGTGGGCGATATTTGTTTTCGTTTAATGCTTGCCAGTCAGGCACAGAAATACCAGTGACGAATTTATTCGGGTCATATGTTGGTGCGGATGCCAAAGCCAAAATATCACCGTTTCGCACATCTACAACAACAGCCGCTGCACTTTGTTCGCCAATACGATCAAGAGCAGCTTTTTGAACAGTGTTATCAACGGTTAATTGCAGGTTTTTACCTGGCTCACCCGGCTTACTATCAATTTCGCGCATAACACGTCCGCGTGAATTCACTTCGACACGTTTGATTTCTGCTTTGCCGCGCAGATCCTTTTCAACACGCGTCTCTACGCCATTTTTACCAATCTGGAAGCGTGGAATACGCAGCAAAGGATCATCATCTTCTGTTTTACTCAGATCATAGTCACTTACGGGGCCAACATACCCAAGAATATGCGAGTATTCATGAGCCTCAGGGTATTGGCGATAAGAACCTACAATTGGCGAAATCCCAGGCAAAGACGGTGCATTTGCTGCAACGCTTGCAACATGTTCCCATGTAATGTCTTCCGTAACTGTCACAGGAACCCAAGGTCTGCGTTTGGACATATTTTCCAAGACAGAACTGATATCTTCTTCTGATAAAGGAACAATTTGGGAAAGCTTTCGTAAAACTTCTTCAGGATCACTTGCCTGCTCGCGCACCATTTGAATGCGATAAATAGGGATGTTTATCGCAATTGGTCTACCACGTCGATCATAGATCAAACCACGTGTGGGTGGTACCAATTGCAGGTTGATACGATTTTCTTCGGCAAGTAGTCTAAATTGCTCTGATTGTTTAATTCCCAGCTGGCGCATACGTAGGGCAAGGATACCCATAAACCCAATCTGAGCTCCCATTAGAATGAATGCACGGCGTGACATTTTTTTTGATGGTTTTTTATCTTTAACAGGTCGCCTCATATCTTTTGACCCTTGATATCAAACTCACCCAAGGCAGGCTTCCGCACCCTTAGAATATACGTGATGATGAACAAAACAATGGGGTATGCTATTACAGTGAAAATCAACTCCCACAGCAGAATGAAAAGTGGCGGCGTTTCTACAATGGACATGGCCAGAAACGTTTGATTTGCACAAAGCGCTAATACGAAAACCATGGAAATAGTGATCCACTCAAACGGAAACAAGTTTTCACGAAAGGCATCACGATTGGCTCGCAACACTTCTGTCACGATTAAAATACATGCCGTCCAGACCCCAAAAGGTTTCGACTGAAAGATATCAAAGGCAAAGTAGATCAGACCAATTAACCAAAAGGGTACGATTTCTGGGCGGCGGATTATAAAAATACAAACAACACAAAACATTATATCAGGTGCAGGTAATTCACCAGGTATCAACGAAAATGGGATGAGTTGGTAAAAAATTATTAAGAATGCGAACAGAACCAAGACCACTTGTCTTAACCAGTTGAGATTAAGCTTTGTGTCGTTCATCCTTCAGTGCCCTCTATTTGTGTTTGTGGTTCTACTAATTCTTCGGGTAAATCGGGCCCGATCAAACGATCTGGGTCAGTAATCGGTAACCCTGGAGAATGGCGTACAATGCGCATAAATTCTAAACGGCTGTAATCTGCGGACAATCGCACACGAAACCTTTTATCGGATGTCAGTACAGCTTGTCCAATCAACAAATCGGCAGGAAACACGCCACCATCACCAGATGTTACGATACGATCCCCAGGCTGAACTAAATCTGTGTTCTCGATGAACTCTAAAACAGGTAACAAACTGTTATCCCCAGTCAAAATAGCTTTCTGGTTTGACGGCTTAATCGTTACGGGCACATTGCTGTTGCTATCGGTCAAAAATACAACACGGGATGAGTTTTTGCCAACACCTGAAATACGTCCAAGCAATCCTAGCCCATCCATAGCGGCCCAGCCATCTTTGATCCCGTCATTCTCACCTAGGTTAATCAATGCAGATTGTCTAAAAGGGCTGCCAGAATCCGTTAAAACCACGCCTGAAATAAACGACAGTTTTGCAGGTAGCTTCACATTGTTCAAATCCAACAACCGCGCTTTCTCTTGTTCCAACTGAATAGCTGCTTCGCGCCATGCCTTCATCTGTTGCAACTCGCGGCGCAACTCTTGGTTTTGTTCGTAAATACGTCCGTAAGATTGGAAATCATCTACGATCTGCGAAATACGTGTAATCGGCGCCATCGCCCATTCCATATTCGGTACGACCTTATCCAATATAGAAACACGTAATTGTTCCGCACGTGGATTATCAATGCGCCAAAATAGGAAAATCAGGAATAAAAAGAAAAGTGTTAGGCCGAACAAAACCTGACGAATGGATCGCCCAAAGTTAATGTCTTGACCGGTTTTCTTTGCCATGTCCTATACCTTGGAAATGACGGCTGATGTATCAGCTGTCATAATCGATGACGTGGGCCAGTTGTTTTGCGAATTCCAAAGACATACCTGTACCCACGGCAACACAATTCAAACTTTCGTCTGCAACGGAAATTGACAGGCCTGTTTGCTCACGCAATGCCAAATCCAATTCCCCCAATAATGCACCGCCGCCTGTTAACATCACGCCGCGATCCACAATATCTGCAGCCAAATCTGGCGGTGTGCTTTCCAGCGCTTGCATCACAGCTTCGCAAATCTGCTGAACTGGTTCAGCCAAAGCTTCTGCAACCTGAGCCTGATTCAATTCAACTTCTTTTGGAACGCCGTTCAACAAGTCACGGCCGCGAATGATCATTTTCTCACCCACACCGTTTTCAGGAATACGCGCTGAACCGATTGTTGTTTTAATACGTTCAGCCGTTGCTTCACCCACCAATAGGTTTTGTTGGCGACGCAGATATGAAATCAAAGCTTCATCCATACGGTCACCACCAACACGCACAGAACGCGCATAAACGATATCACCCAATGACATCACAGCAACCTCTGTTGTACCACCACCAATGTCCACAACCATAGAACCTGTTGGTTCTTGGATCGGCATGCCAGCACCTAAAGCTGCTGCAATTGGTTCTGCAATCAAACCAGCCTTGCTAGCGCCCGCAGATAAAACAGATTGGCGAATGGCACGTTTTTCAACAGGCGTTGCCCCATGAGGGACACAAACAATGATACGCAACTTCGACAAAGGTGAGCGTCTGTGTGCTTTGGTGATGAAATGTTTGATCATTTCTTCAGCCGTATCAAAGTCAGCAATCACGCCATCTCGCATTGGGCGAATGGCTTCAATTGAACCAGGTGTACGCCCCATCATTAATTTTGCATCTTCGCCAACGGCTAGAACGCGTTTTACGCCGTCTTTAACATGATAAGCCACAACAGAAGGTTCATTTAGGACAATTCCTTTACCTTTGACATAGATCAGCGTGTTCGCTGTACCCAAATCGATTGCCATGTCAGAAGAAAATATGCCTAAAAGGTTACCCAGCATGTATTACGCCCCATCTTGAATTACACGTTTCAAGACTCACCTTGAAAGCCTTAATCTTATAGGTTGTGAACCCCTTTCACGTAAAGGGGGATTCAGGGCTAAATACCCCACGTCGCACAATAAATATCAATTTAGGCGAAGTTTTGCCCCAAATACTTGAAATTGTACGAAACGAACGCATAGATTAGTATGCGTTCGCCCTATGTTTTAGATTATTGTGCTATTCAGCGTCAGGTGCTGTTTTCTCACGGCGTACCAAAAGCTTGTTCAGTGCATTCACATAAGCTTTGGCCGATGCCACAACCGTATCTGTGTCCGCAGATTGCCCTGTTACGATCTTGCCATTCTCTTCCATACGCACAGAAACAGTGGCTTGTGCATCCGTTCCTTCGGTCACAGCGTGCACTTGGTAAACGTTCAACGATGCTTCATGCGGGAACAAAGCTTTCACAGCATTGAATGTCGCATCTACTGGTCCGTCACCCGTTGACGTCACCTGATGATCTTTACCATCAATAGTTAGGGTCAAATCCGCAGATTGCGGTGCTTCTGTTCCGCAAATCACGCGCAAGAATTTCACTTGTAAGAAGTCATATTCCTGATGTGTGCCCTCGTCAGACACCAAAGCAATCAAGTCATCATCGTAAACTTCTTTCTTGCGATCCGCCAAAGCTTTGAAACGTACAAAAACGTCCTTCAACTGATTGTCGCCCAACTCGTAACCCAAATCAGCCAACTTAGAACGTAACGCCGCACGACCAGAGTGTTTGCCCATCACCAAATTCGTCTCAGACAAACCCACATCCTCTGGACGCATGATTTCGAACGTATCTGCCGACTTCAACATACCGTCTTGGTGAATACCGCTCTCATGGGCAAAAGCATTCTTACCAACAATCGCTTTGTTGTTCTGAACGGCAAACCCAGACACAGTCGCCACACGGCGGCTTAGGTTCATCAATTTCGTGGTATCAATCCCAGTGGCAAACGGCATGATGTCATTACGAACACGCATTGCCATCACAACTTCTTCCAACGCAGTGTTACCCGCTCGCTCGCCTAAGCCATTGATTGTACATTCAATTTGACGTGCGCCACCTTCAACAGCCGCCAAAGCATTGGCTGTCGCCATACCAAGGTCATTGTGACAATGCGTTGCAAAAACGATCTCATCAGCACCAGGCACTTTTTCCAACAACATACGAATGATGTCCGCACTTTCACGTGGCGCCGTATAGCCCACTGTGTCAGGAATATTGATCGTTGTTGCACCGGCTTTAATAGCCGTTTCCACAGTACGGCACAAATAATCTTCTTCTGTGCGTGTCGCATCCATCGGTGACCACTGAATATTGTCGCACAAATTACGCGCATGGCTGACCGTATCGTGAATACGTTCAATCATTTCATCCATCGTCAAATCAGGGATTGCACGATGCTGCGGGCTTGTGCCGATAAAGGTGTGAATGCGCGGACGCGCTGCATTTTGTACAGCTTCCCAGCAACGGTCGATATCTTTGTAAACCGCGCGGCTTAAACCACAGATCACAGAATTCTTCGAACGTTTCGCAATCTCAGAAACAGCTGCAAAATCACCCTCTGAGGCAATTGGGAAACCGGCTTCGATAATATCCACGCCCATTTCGTCCAATAGGCCAGCAATTTCCAACTTTTCATTGTGGCTCATTGTGGCGCCAGGGCTTTGTTCGCCGTCGCGCAAAGTTGTGTCAAAGATCAAGACGCGGTCTTGTTTAGATGTATCAGTCATTTTGGTATCTCGTTTTTATACTTAGCTTTTCAGTCTCATATTTGCGCGAATTTCATACCCTCTGAGCGCACGCGCCATTAAGACACGCTCAGAGGCGGCTAAGCAGAAGCAGCGCAATAAGATTCAGGCCCAAAGGAGCCGATCCATCAATGATATGTGCGCTAGTATTCATGAGATACGCTTATAACGGGATTCGTACGGAATGGAAGAGGGTATAAACCCTTACTCACAAGCTCTATATAAAATAAAAACAGTGTCAGTTACTTTTGAATTCATACTGCGATGCAGCATGCAAAGTGGTTCGGTATTTTTGCTTTCACATGCTTCGATATAATCCCAACAACTCTGAGATTGCTTTAAATTAATAAAACCCATCTCTATCATTAAGGTTTGATGTGGTGGATTTGTATCGTACCCGTCATGAGGTGCTCGTTCATAAACTCCCCAGCTTTGTAGTAGGTTCTGTTCTTTCAAGTACTCACAAAAATCATCAAAAGATTTTTTATATGCCTTAACCGTTTCACCTTCTTTAAGGTCGAATTGTCCAATCATTTTAGCCATATTTGTAGTTCCCACTCATTTGCCTTTTTTGTTTGAAGAGGCGTGTAATACGAAAAAGATAGCTATAAGTGTAATTGCGTCTAAGCTATTTGCGACTTATTACGTTTCAGTCCAAACTTAGGTAAATAACGAAAGTACGAATATGACTATCCTCCAACATACCACTGATTACCCTAAATTACCTGCTGACACGCTAGCAGTTTTTGCTGATATACCAGCGGCTGTCATTTCAGACGCAGTTGGTGAACGGATGACAATGGGTGGTGCGATCAACCCATTAACGCGTGATATGCGCATTTGTGGGCAAGCGCGTACTGCGGATTGCCTGCCAGGAGACAACAGCCCAATCCGTGTCGCGTTGCAAATCGCCAAAGAGGGCGAGGTTATTGTAGCGGATGCCAAAGCTTACGAAGAACGCGCAGTTCTTGGAGGCCTTATCGCTCTGTTTGCCATGGAACAAAAAGTTGGTGGCCTTGTGATTGATGGGTCAGTCCGCGATAGTGATGAAATCATCGAAGCAGGTTTAAACGTGTTTTGCCGTTCCGTAGTGCCATGCCGCCCAAAACGTCAAAACGAGGGCGCGATTGATGCCGAAATCACATGTGGTGGTGCCAAAGTTAAATCAGGGGATTTGATTATCGGTGATGCAGATGGTGTAGTCGTTGTTCCATTGGCACGCGTGGATGAAGTGCTGGAAGCAGCACAAGCGATCCTCGCAAAAGAAGCCAAACTAATGGACAACTTGCAAAAGGGTGGCACATTGGCAGAATACATGGGCACAATAGAGGTGCAAAAAGTCTAAAGGGTAAGGAATGGCAACAGCTCAGAAGAAAGTTCTTATCATAGGCGCATCAGGCGGTATAGGATCTGCCCTAGCTGAGCTGTGCATAAAACGCGATTACCACGTATCCACATTATCGCGACGCGACGATGGCATAGACATCACTGATGAAAGCAGCATCAAAGCCGCAGCAGACACTATCGCAGGTGGCCTTGATATGATCGTCATTGCAACAGGCGTATTAGAGGTGGATGGATTGCGCCCCGAAAAAACCATCCAATCCATGACTGCCGAAAAATTGATGACACAATTCCAGATCAATGCCCTTGGACCTGCGTTGTTACTAAAATACTTCACCCCAAAGCTCACCAAGTCCCGCCGTTGCGTGGTGATGACATTATCCGCACGCGTTGGTTCTATCGGTGACAATCATTTGGGCGGCTGGATTTCGTATCGTTCTGCCAAAGCAGCATTGAATCAAATCATCCACACAACAGCGATTGAATTAGATCGCAAAAATCCGAATGCCATTTGTATTGCTTATCATCCAGGAACAGTAGGGACTGATCTTACAAAGAAATACCTTAAAAACCGCACGTTTGTTGCGCCAAAAGATGCGGCCCAAGATTTGTTAAACGTTGCGGATAGCCTGACACCCAGAGATACAGGCGAGTTTTTCGATTGGGCAGGGAAAAAGCCTGTTTGGTAAACCTGTGCTTCGATAATCATTTGACCCGCTCCATAACAAATCTATCTAGTAAAAGAGCATTAGTCGGAGGGTGTTATGCGTGATTTAAAAGATTTTATAAATTGGCGCCGCCTTGATGATAAAATCACACTCTCTGGGCAGCCAACAGAAAAACAATTGTCTGAAATTAAAGACTTGGGCGTGACACATATCATCAACCTTGGCCCACATTCGAACAAAGGTGCCTTGCCTGACGAAGCGGCTTCTGTTGCTGCATTAGGGATGGAATACATCTATATCCCTGTGAAATTCCAAACGCCAACGGATGAAGATTTTGCTAAATTTTGCGAAGCTATAGAAAGTAATAAAGACACTAAAATTCATGTCCATTGCATTTACAATGCTCGCGTTACGGCTTTCTTATATCGGTACGCAAAATCCAAATCCGATATGGATGATGCCAAAGTCTATGAAATCATGGATGGTATATGGCGCCCAGGAAATGACTGGGCAAAGTTCCTAAACGATGACACTGCGTTTGGGCAACTCAACAAATATGCTGGCGAAGATTATTAAGGCAAAATTATTGCGTGGCTTCAGATTGTTCGCTTACCTCTTCAACAACAGGCTGCCCATTTTCCCAAGCGCCATCAAACACGTCGCCATTTGCATATGTCATGACACCCACACCTGCGCGCACGCCATTGGCGAATGAACCATCATAAACATCCCCATTGGCATATTTGGCAACACCTGCGCCGTCTATTTGGCCTTCAACCCATTGCCCGTCATATTCAAACCCATCATTCGTTGCCAATCGCCCAGCGCCATGACGTTTGCCAGCTTTGAACTGCCCATCATAAACACTGCCATCCGAAAATGTTGCAATGCCTTGCCCATCCCGAATGCCATTCACCCATTGGCCTGTATATGTATAACCTTCGGCATAAACGATCTTACCTTGTCCGTGGTTTTTCGCATTCTTGAACTCACCCTCATAAACAGTACCATTCTCAAATTTCGCCAAACCTTTGCCCTCAATCACACCAGCAACCCAACCACCTTCATAGCTGCTGCCGTTTGCATATGTGATTTTACCTGTACCTTCAGGCAATCCATCTTTCAAAATCCCAACATAAACAGACCCATCCGTATGATTGATCTGCCCCGCACCTTGCAACTTCCCTTGAACCCAAGTGCCCGAAGATGCAGACCCATCCTTACGCTTGAGCGTGCCATCACCATGGCGCAGACCTTTTGCGAAACCACCTTCGTAAACATCGCCATTCGCCAGAACCTGTTTGCCCTGACCATGCTTTTGCCCATTCAGCATAGCACCGTCATAGGTTTCCCCATTCGCCAATGCCAATGTACCAGAACCACTGATCTGCCCTTCAACCCATTCACCCGTATAGGTCACACCATCGGCCAGAGTTACTGTGCCAGTACCATGACGTAATCCATTCACCACATCGCCTTGGTATTTTGAGCCATCAGGATAAACGATACTTGCAACACCCGTTTTTTGCCCTTCAACCCAGTCACCGTCATAACGGTACCCTGTTTCGCTGGTCAAAATCCCTTTGCCGTGATGGTTGGCTTGATCAAAAGCGCCTTCATACGTTTCGCCATTGGCATAACGCGCAATGCCTTGCCCGCCAATTTTACCGTTCTTCCAAGTGCCCACATAGGTGCCGCCATCTGCAAAGGTGATCTTGCCCAAACCTTGCGGTTTGCCATCCACAAACTGCCCTTCATAAAGCGATCCGTTTGGAAACTTTGCTGTGCCTTCGCCTTGGATTTTACCTTCAACCCATTGCCCGTCATATTCATAACCATTGGGCAAAACATATTTGCCCTGACCATGCTGGCGCCCATCTTTAAACGTCCCCGTATAAACCCCGCCTGTATCATATTGCTTGGTCAATACTTTGGTCGTTTGCGCCTGCGCAGGCGCCACAATAACAGCCCCCGCCATCAGCAAAGTTAGGATTTTCAAAGGTCGCATTATAGTCACCAGTCATATTCCTTTACGGTTTCATCCAAACTCTATGATGTGCCACACAATCTGACAAGCATCCTGACCACTTTCGCTTTCCATGGGCGATCAATCTGATAAAACGAACCCAAGTCTATGTGATAGGATGCAAAATGACCGATAAATTAAGGTTAACGCTGGCACAATTAAACCCAACAATGGGTGATTTTAAGGGCAACCTTGCCAAAGCAAAGGATGCTTGGGATCAAGCCAAAGCTGCAAATGCGGATATGCTTGTCCTGCCAGAAATGTTCCTATCAGGCTACCAAGCCCAAGATTTGGTGCAAAAACCAGCCTTCACAGCAGATGCAAAAGCCAAGCTAGAAGAATTCGCTGCGCTATGCACAGACGGCCCAGCCGTTGGTATCGGTCTACCGATGCGCGATGGCGAAAGCATCTATAATTGCTATGCCATTCTAAAAGACGGCAAAGTTGCGAACATCATCCGCAAACACCACTTGCCGAACTACAAAGTTTTTGACGAGCCGCGTACATTCGAAAGTGGCGACATGTCAGGCCCATACACCATCGGCCCAGCCCGCATCGGCTCACCGATATGCGAAGATGCATGGTACGAAGACGTCTGTGAAACACTCGAAGAAACGGGTGCTGAAATCCTCGTGTCGCCCAACGCTTCCCCATACTATCGCGGCAAGTTCGAAAAACGCATCAACACGATGGTCAGCCGTGTGATCGAAACCGAATTGCCATTGGTTTATCTAAATCTTGTCAGTGGCCAAGACGATCAAGTCTTTGACGGCGGTTCATTCGTCCTAAACCCAGGTGGTAAACTCGCCCTGCAAATGCCTCTGTTCGAAGAGGCCATCGCCCATGTTGATTTCATCAACACTGATGACGGTTGGATCGCAGAAGAGGGCGCCAAAGCCAGCTTTCCAGATGAATGGGAACAGGATTACCACGTCATGGTTTTGGCCTTGCGCGACTACATGGCCAAAACAGGTTTCAAAAAAGTACTGCTTGGCCTCTCAGGCGGCATAGATTCCGCAATCGTTGCCACAATCGCCGCCGATGCGCTGGGTCCAGAAAATGTGCGCTGCGTGATGATGCCATCCGAATACACATCCCAAGAAAGCTTGGATGATGCCGTCGCCGTCGCCAAAGCACTTGGATGTCAATATCACAATGTCCCAATATCCGAAGGCCGCGATGCCATCACCAACACATTGGCAGGCATGTTCGAGGGTATGGAACCAGATGTAACCGAAGAAAACATCCAATCCCGCCTGCGTGGATTACTGCTGATGGCGATGTCCAACAAGTTCGGTGAAATGCTTTTGACCACAGGCAATAAATCAGAGGTCGCAGTGGGCTATGCCACCATATATGGCGATATGTCAGGGGGCTATAACCCGATCAAAGACCTCTATAAAACCCGCGTGTTCGAAACATGCCGCTGGCGCAACGACAACCACCGCGATTGGATGCTGGCACCCGCAGGTGTTGTGATACCCGAAAACATCATCAGCAAACCACCCACCGCGGAATTGCGCGATGATCAAAAAGACAGCGACAGCTTACCAGAATACGATGTGCTGGACGGCATTTTAGAAATGCTCATGGACCAAGACGCAAGCGTCGCCGATTGCGTCGCCGCAGGATACGACCGCGCCACAGTCAAACGCGTGGAACATTTGCTCTACATATCCGAATACAAACGCTTCCAATCCGCACCAGGCGCACGTTTGTCACTGAAAGCTTTCTGGTTGGATCGTCGTTATCCGATAGCGAATAGATGGCGGGATGAGAGCAATTAACCTTACCCTTTTGTTTTTAAGTTTGTTAACCAATTATAAGCATCGTAGGCAGAGTTAGGGAAACCTGCGGCAAGGACCAAATCTCTTGCATCGACTTTGTATAATTTAATTGCATCCTCTAACTCGTCTAAATTACCGTTACTAAGTTTTAAAACAGCTAGTTGACATCTATCAACATCATTCTCATTCGAACCTCCAAATATACCCTTAACTATTTCTAATTTATCTTTCACTCGTTCGATTTCAGAAGTTTCAAATAGATGGCTAATAGCTTCTTCAGTTCTTTTGGAAATAAACACTATGGCTGACCTCAAATTATTTAAGTTTACCTTTAGATATAAAAAATGGTCAAAAACAAGCAGCATTTGTCTTTACTCCAAAAACACCCCGTCCAAAACGCCATGACGGGTCTTTTGATCTAATAACCGATCTTTCTCTGCCCAACGTTTGGTGATCTCAACCGCGTTTTCACACTTATTGGCCATAACTTCTTTGGCCGCTTCAAACCCATTCTGCCCATGCTTCTTTTCATGGGTGATCAAGTTTTCGATCATCCTATCCCATTTTACCAATACATTTGCAGGCACAGCACTGCGGTCACGTATTTCGGGGATGTAATAATTAACGGTAACGGTGACAAAACACAGCTCAGTTGCGCGCAAACGCCATTCCGTAAACGCCCAAAACCCATCCGGCCCACGGATGGAAATTGAATGCTTTAACCCGGGGATATCCGTGCCGTTTACTTTGTAGCGCAGCCAGTTTTCTTGCATCAACGGGATGTCTTGTGCATAAGCGGTTGATGTGAGCCCTAAAATAAGGGCAGGGATGCGCAACGCTTTAGCAAATTTCAAACCAACCCATTTCATATGTTCAGTTTATGGAAAATCACAAACGGATCAAATGACATCCGCGTCAGCATGAGTTTTCTATGGTGTATCTAACCGATATTTTAAAAAGTCCTGACCATCATATGTGATTATCTCAATAAACTGAGCGCCCAATCGTTCCAACGCTTTAAGCCGTGTCCGTGACGGGGGTAAAAGGAATGTCACATAAGGGATGTTTTCATCTTCTTTGGCAAACTGAATAGCCTTCTTTGTAATTGCAAGGCCAAGACCAAAGTGATCGGGTTTCAATACCAACCCAAAATCCCATTCATCACCTTCTTTTTGAAACCCACCCCATCCGACATAGCTGCCGTTACATAATATCGCCCAATGCCCCAATCCATCGCGTTCCCAACACGCTTCTTTTGTGGCAATGAAATCTGCAAGCGTGTCGTGGTTCCATTCGAATGTCAGAAGCGGCATGTGTTCAGCCACACGTGGGTCGGACATATGCGCTATGATTTCATCAGGCGAAATAGCGGGAAGCCGTGTGAATGTAATCTGATGGGTGGATTTAGACACCATTCACTTAATTCCTGACCACCAAAGCGACCCCAAGCATAACCACTAAACATCCAAATATGGAAACTGGACTTAACGTTTCACCAAACAACCACCACGCCTGAATAACGGCTGCGGGTGGCACCAAATAGAAATAACTGGTGACCTTTGCCACTTCACCTTCGCGGATCATGTACATAAGCAATAATACCGCAACGATTGATAAGGCAACGATTGCCCAGATAATAGCGGCATAAAGCTGCCATGTATGCTCAACCCAATGGGTTTCCAGCAATAATGTCGCTGGTAGTACAGTGATAAACGCACCAACATATTGCCAGAATGATCCTGCCAAAAGGGGAATGTCTGCACAATATCTTTTTTGAATAATAGTACTCGCTGCAATGCCAAACAGTGCAACGATACAAGCGGTTAAACCAATGGTTCCTACGTCAGAGCCATCAATTTCAGCGCTGCCTAAAATCACAGCCAATAATCCTGCAAATCCCAAAATCACGCCTATGGCTTGTTTGTGAGAGATCACAGTTCCAAAGAATAAGCGATTGACTGTAATCGTTAGGATCGGTTGTACGCCCACAATGATCGCAGAAAGCCCTGCGGGAAACCCACGACTGATTGCATAAAACACGCCGCCCAAATAAAGCCCATGCAGCAGGAACCCTACAAGCATTTGCAAGCCAATTTCACGAAGCGGTATCCATGCTGCTTTTGCAATCAAGATCATAATTGCGAACAACACGATCACGATGCCAAAGCGGATACTGATAAAGTTGAATGGTTCGATGTAAGGTAGGCCAAAGCGCGCACCGATAAAGCCTGTGGACCACAGCCATACGAATAGGAATGGAATAAGTGCTGTTCTGGTTTTTGCAGTCATGAATTGCCTGATATTTTAAAGAAACGTCATGTGACAGAAGTCATACGTTAGTCATACGCGGATCATACGCAAGTCATACATGCACTTTCGGCTCTTGGCGTTTGCGCAATGACGGGCTATATCACCCCAAATTCAAATGGAATCCCGATCATGACCGTCACACGTTTCGCACCCAGTCCAACAGGCTATCTTCACGTAGGCAATCTGCGCACAGCATTGTTCAACTACATGATCGCTCGCAAGCAAGGTGGCGAATTTATCCTGCGTTTGGATGACACGGATCCAGAGCGTTCAAAGCAAGAATATGCTGACGCAATTATGGAAGATTTGGAATGGCTTGGCCTGACATGGGACCGTGTTGAAAAACAATCAGACCGCATTGGCCGCTATGAAGATGCAGCACAAAAATTGCGTGATATGGGGCGTTTCTATGAGTGTTTTGAAACACCTGTAGAGCTTGATTTAAAACGTAAAAAGCAACTGAACATGGGCAAGCCACCTGTCTATGATCGCTCTGCTTTGAAGCTTTCAGAAGATGACAAAAACGCATTGCGTGCAGAACGCTCAGGCCATTGGCGGTTCAAGCTGGATTGGTCTGCGATTGAATGGACAGATGGTATTTTAGGTGATCGTTCTATTGATGGCTCCAACGTATCTGACCCTGTTTTAATCCGTGGTGATGGCCAGTTCCTATACACGTTGGCATCCGTTTGCGACGACATTGACTTTGGTATCACTAACGTTGTTCGTGGGTCGGATCACGTGACAAATACAGCAACACAAATCCAAATAATTCAAGCACTTGGTGGCACTGTGCCAGAGTTCGCACACCACTCATTGCTAACAGGTCCACAAGGCGAAGCTTTGTCAAAACGTCTTGGTACATTGGCATTACGCGATCTACGCGCTCAAGGTTTGGAACCAATGGCGATCCTATCGCATATGGCACGTATTGGGTCATCTCAACCTGTCGAGTTATGTGGGTCTTTGGATGAATTGATTGCTGGTTTTGATATCTCTACATTCGGTGCCGCTCCAACAAAATTCGATGTCGAGGATTTGAAACCTTTGACATCGCGTTATGTTGCAAGCCTTTCTGTTGAAGACGTTACAGATCAACTAACAGCAATGGATGTTCCTGCGGATGTCATGGCTGAGTTTTGGGATGTAACACGTGAAAATATTGCGACACGTCTTGAAGCTGCCAAATGGTGGGCTTTGTGTTCTGAAGGTGCTGATCCAATGATCGATGATGAAGACAAAGAGTTCGTTGAGACAGCAAAATCATTGCTTCCAGCACAACCATGGACAGGCGATACTTGGAAAACATGGACAGGTGCTGTGAAAGAAGCAACGGGTCGTAAAGGAAAAAGTCTCTTTATGCCATTGCGCAAAGCATTGACTGGTATGGAGCATGGCCCAGACATGTCAAAACTGATGCCATTGCTGCAACGTGTTAATTTTTAAGAGATAATTTGAACCTTTAAGTGTTCTAAATGTTCATCTACCAACCCAGTTTCGATGGGTGATAGCACTTGTGCACGTGGATATAATGGGGTTTTACGATCATTTAAAATGGGTCGATCCCACGCTGTTGTCGTATCAAAAAAACGGGCGACACCTTTATCGCCATAATGCGTATGAAACCCTTGGATGACGCAATCTATATAGCTTAGCAATATTGGTTTTGTTGGACCTGTCGCATCAATAAAATCAGGGTCTGCGACGTAAACTTGAAAATCTGCATTTGCTGGGTCTAATCGATTATATCCTGCTTCGCGTTCATCAAGCGCATCCCAACCGATACCTGCCACATCTGCTTTCATACCATCTATTGTGCAATCTGGATCGGGGCGGATACTTAGATAAGAAACATCACGACTGTTGGATGTGACCCATTCACGCCGCCAGCCTGTTACCGATGCTTGGCGTGGGTTCTCATAAATATGGGTCGCAAGATTAACCAGCGACCCATAGCCAAAAAACGAAGTTTTAGATGCAGTCATTTAGAATCTAATAGGCGGTGTACGAACACCTCTCGCCTTTTCTGCTTTAATCTTCGCAGCCGTTTGATTCACTGTATTGATGCGATCTTGCGATGGCGGATGGGTTGCTAAGAATGCACTAGACCCTCTTGTACGGTTAAAAGATCGTGCGCCAATCACAGGATTATATCCAGCACGATCAGCGATATATGCACCAATGCGATCCGCTTGTAATTCAAAGTTCTTTGAATAGCTGCGCGCACCAACGAAACCACCCAAATCAGTTCCCGTATTCACACTGGCGCCCAATGCACCAGCCAAAATACCACCGATCAAAGCACCAGCTGTTGCATTTTGTCTTTGCTTAATCAAATGCGTTGCCATTTGGTGGCCCGCTTCATGACCCATAATAAACGCAACCTCATGGTCGTTTTGGATCGAGCGAAGCATGTTGATGTTAAACGTAATAACAGGGCGACCATCCTTACCAATAGATTGGAAAGCATTTGGCGGTTGTTTTGGATTGTTCAACACTTTCAGTTGAAAATCACAGAATTTTTGCGGTGCTTTAGGATGCATTTCGCGACAAGAGCGTTCTGCAACAGGCTCTACACGACGCGACACACGTTTATAGGCAGCTAAACCAGAGGATGCGCTGCGTAATTTTGTAACCTGCGGTTTAGCCGGAGCCGTTGTTGGGGCAGGCTTTTTCTGCTGCGGTGGTGGAGCCGTTGTTTCAACACAACCGACTACGAAAGGAAACAAAGCAAGAGTTAAAATTTTAGAGTTCATATCTTCACCTAATAATACCTATTCACTAAAAGGTTATACCAAGTCATATAGGGTGTGAAGGCACCTATTTGTTTTTCAAAGGTGTGTGGGAGAAAGATTATGACAAAACCTAAGTTAATTGTAACACGCAAATGGCCTGCGTCTGTAGAAGCGCGCTTGCGCGAAACTTTTGATGTGACATTGAATGAAACGGATGTACCCTTTGATGCAGCTGCATTTGTATCGGCGTTCCAGAACTATGATGCCGTATTGCCAACAGTTTCAGATATGATACCTGCGGACGCTTACACAGCACCGAATGTGCGTACAAAGTTATTGGCGAACTTTGGTGTTGGGTATAACCACATTGATATAACAGCAGCGCATGCCGCTGGTATGACAGTTACAAACACACCGGGTGTTTTGACGGATTGTACAGCTGACATTGCAATGGGGTTGTTATTGTCATCCGCACGCCGCATTGGCGAAGGTGAACGTGAAGTGCGCTCTGACAATTGGACAGGCTGGCGTCCAACACACATGATTGGGGCAAAAGTTACAGGTGCTACATTGGGTATCATCGGCTTTGGCCGCATTGGTCAAGCGATGGCACACCGCGCGCACCACGGGTTTGGTATGAAAGTGGTGTTCCAAAACCGCTCGAAAGTGGCCGATGATATTGCCGCACAAACGAATGCAACCCAGCTGGATACAGTTGCCGAAGTCATGGCAGCCTCTGATTTTGTATCTCTGCATTGCCCAGGTGGTCAGGCAGAACCGATTGTGAATGCTGCAGCATTGGCAGCAATGAAACCAAGTGGACATTTGATCAATACCGCACGTGGTGATGTTGTTGACGAGACGGCTTTAACAGCAGCATTGAAAGAAGGGCGCATTGCGGGCGCTGGTCTGGATGTGTTCGAAAAAGAACCAAGCATTCCTGCCGATTTAAAAGCCCTAGATAACGTTGTTCTTGCCCCGCATTTGGGCAGTGCTACGCTGGAAACACGCGAAGCAATGGGTAACATGGCGACTGACAATGCGATCGCTTTCTTTGATGGGGATACACCGCCAAACTTGGTACAGGGGTAATATGACGACACTGGTTAAACTGACACGAGATTGCTTTGGCGCAGGCGTTATAGCAGCTGACCCTGCATTGGCATTGAAGAACGCATTGGCAGATTGCCCAGAAGCTTTGCAAGTTAAAGGTAAACTGCATGTTATCGCCGCTGGCAAAGCTGCGATGGCAATGATGGAACAGGCGTTAGAATTGTGTCAGCCCGACAGTGCGATGGCTGTGACGAACTATGAAAACTTGAGAGAGTTGGACAATTGCATTGTTCTGGGCTCAAGCCATCCAACCCCTGATATTCAAGGTGTGAAAGCGGCTCAAGCGATCATAGCTAAAATCTCTGCGGCCGAAGCGGACGACACTGTTCTTTTACTGCTAAGCGGTGGTGCATCGGCGTTACTACCAGCGCCTGTGCCTGAGATCAGCTTTGATAGCAAAATCAAAGTGAATGACATTTTGGTTGGCTCTGGTCTGCCGATTGGCAAGATGAATGTCGTACGTAAATCACTCTCGCAGTTAAAGGGTGGGGGCTTTGCGCGTTTGGCGGCTCCTGCAAATCTATATGCGTTTATCCTGTCCGATGTGCCTGATGATAATCTGGCAGACGTTGCCAGTGGCCCAACTGTTGCAGCACCTGATTGCATGTTTGAAGCAGTGGATATTTTAAACGGTGCAGGGCTTTGGGATAAATTGCCTGCGGATGTTCAAAACTACTTAAGCAGCCCTGAAAAACGCGCGGTTGCCCCTTCACATAATATACTAATCGCAGGAAACACTGTCAGTGTTGAAGCGATGGCCAAACCTGTACCGAGCGATTTTAACACTGTGTTTTCAGATGCTCCTATGACGGGCGATGTGAATGATGCAGCCCGCGAAATTGTGGATGCTATGTTGAATGCCCCCACTGATCAAAAGACTGTATTTTTGTGGGGTGGTGAAACCACTGTGCAATTGAATGGCAAAGGGATGGGCGGCCGTAATCAAGAACTTGCATTGCGCGTTGCGCATTTGATGAAAGGCCAAATGGCTGATCGCGATTGGGCATTTCTAAGTGGTGGTACAGATGGCATTGATGGTCCAACAGATGCAGCAGGCGCTGTTGTAAATGGTACAACACTTACACAGATTTCAGAAGCTGGATTCGATGTGGATGCAGAACTTGCACAGAATAATTCCTACCCTGTTTTAGAGCGGATTGATGCGCTTATTAAGATTGGCGCAACAGGAACAAATGTGGCTGACTTGCAAGTTGCAATCGTCGGTTAATGATCTTTTTCTAACCGTCTGGCGAGTATGTCCACCGCAAGGTGTAAACAAACAGTTACAAATGCCAAGACGAAGAGAGAGGCAAATAATAAGTCTGTTTTCACACGTCCATTTGCTAATAACATCAGATACCCTAGCCCCTTCGAGCCACCGACCCATTCACCAATTACAGCACCAATAGGGGCATAGACTGCAGCCAACCTCAAACCTGACCCAAGAGAAGGTAATGCGGCCTTAAAGCGAATATGCCATAATGTGTTTATGCTCTTCGCACCCATTGTTTTGGCAAGATCCATGTATCCAGTGGGTGTTTTCATTAACCCATCAAAAAAGGCTGATGTGATCGGGAAGTAGATGATCATTACCGCCATTATTATTTTGGGTGCAATGCCAAACCCAAACCATAAGACTAAGATAGGAGCCAACGCAAAGACGGGCATTGCTTGGAGAAATACTAAAATGGGTCGCAATATTGCGCGTGCTGTTGTGGATACCGCCAAGTTTAGCGCTGTTGCAACGCCTAAAATGGTTCCGATGATCATCCCTATAATAATCTCTGTTAAGGTAACAAGCGTATGTTCTGCAATTAAAGCACGGCTCGTCCACAAGGTTTCTAGAACAGTCCAAGGTGGTGGCAAAATAAAACGCTGTATGCCTGTCATGATAATGACCAATTGCCATACGCCTATTAGAAAAACAGTAGATAGTAGACCATGCTTCCAATTCATATAACTTGTCCCCTAAGAATACGGAACAAGACGCCTTGCGTTGTTAAAGTGTCAGCATCGTCTGTTGCGCGGATAGGGGACGTCGACGGCATTTTTATTGTCTGCAACCCATCTTGTTGCATGACATAAACAGAGTGCCCCAATCGTGCGGCCTCAGCTGGATCATGTGTGACTAGCAGAACAGTTTTGCTCTTTAACAGCTCCGCAGACAGTTCCTGCATCTCTGCACGTGTCTTTGCATCTAATGCGGAAAAAGGTTCGTCCAATAAAATTACGGGTCGGTCTTCCATCAATGTCCGTGCAAGTGCCACGCGTTGACGCTGACCACCCGATAGGGCTTTTGGTTTTTTACTTTTATGATCGCTTAGACCGACCCGATCTAACAACTTTGTGGCACGTTCAAAATCAGCTGATTGCCCACGTAACTTTGCCCCGATACATATGTTGTCCAAAACGGATAACCAAGGAAACAGCAGATCACTTTGCGCCATATAGGCCACGCGGTCATTAAGGGGTTTGTTATCACTAGTTGTAATACTACCATCGAAATCTACAGCAGTTTCCAAAGCAGCGATTTCGCGTAAAACGGTTGTTTTTCCAACCCCAGATGGCCCCAACAAACAGGTCCATTCATTAGGCGTTATATTAAGTGTGATCGGCATAAAGAGGGGCGCACCATCAATGGTCGCAGACCCTGAAAACTTTATACCAACACCACCTGTCACGCGCCGCGCAATCCCATATCCCAAAAGGATACTTCCAATTGTGTTGCGGTGGAAAAACGATTTATCAAAGCATCCCAGCGTGGGCTGCTTTGATAATCTTCACCTAAGCGCGACTTGAAAGCAGCATCGATCATATCACCAACCATAACGCAAAGCTCTTGGTACTCTGGATCGGCATAGGTGTTGATCCAATCTTGATAGATATCGGATGTACGTTCTTTTCCTAAACGCTCACCGATTTCACCATACCCCATGACACAAGGTGCCAAGGCCGCCATTAAGTCCAAGAAATCACCAGAATATCCAGACTCTAAGACATAACGCGTATAGGCAAGGTTTTCAGCTTCTTCCACAGCATTGAAAAGTTGGTCCTCACTGATGCCAAGCTCTGCACATGTTTTCACATGCAATTGCATCTCGTCATTGACCAATGCATTCACAGTGGCACCGCAAATTTTCATTTCTTCTAAGGTATCCGCTTTCACAACCGCCAATGCCCATGCACGGGAAAAATGCACAAGGAACACATAATCCTGTATCAGATAATGAATGAAAGCTGCCTTTGGTAACGTGCCATCACGTACCCCTTCGACAAACGCATGGCGCGTATAGGCGCGCCATGGCTCAGGTGCGGCGTCTCGCAAGTCTGCAAAGACGCTGCCATATGATGTATCTGCGCTCATTATTGGGCGTTAAGGTCGATTGCCAAATCAGAAACGGATTTTGCCTCTTTGATCAAACCGCTTTCCAACAAGAAGTTCTCAAAATGTGCATAACGACCGTGATCCAATGCTGTTGGGCGCAATGCAAAACGTGGCAACGTATCCACCCAAGCTTTTGCGTTCAATTCGTCTTGCAACTCTTTTGAAGACCCTGAAAAGATTTCCCAGCTGGTTTCAGGGTTGTTCACAATAAACTGTGTCGCTTTTTCAGTCGCTGCCAAGAAGCGTTTGATTTTATCTACATCCATCGTTGCTGGGTTGGCCACATAGATCAGCTCGTCATATGTTGGAACACCTTCTTCTTCGATGTAAAAACACTTGCCTTCAACGCCTTCGATTTCCATCTGGTTCAATTCGAAGTTACGGTATGCACCGATGACTGCATCAACTTGCTTCGACATCAAAGATGGCGACAAAGACCAATTCACGTTCACCAATTCAACATCATCAACTGTCAAACCGTGTGTTTTTAGAACAGCACCTAAAACTGCTTCTTCAACACCAGCAACAGAGAACCCAACTTTGCCGCCTTTAAGATCAGCAATGTTTTGAATTGGGCCATCTTTTAGAACCAACAAACAGTTTAATGGTGTTGCAACCAATGTACCAACACGTTTCAACGGCAAACCTTCAGCGACTTGTAAGTGCAGTGATGGCTGGTATGAAATTGCCAATTCAGCCTGACCAGCAGCAACCAGTTTAGGGGGATCAGCAGGGTCAGCAGGGGCTACGATTTCAACTTCCAGACCTTCATCAGCAAAATAGCCCTTTTCTTGTGCCACAATAATCGGGCCGTGGTCTGGATTGATGAACCAATCCAATAGAACTGTCATCTTATCAGCAGCCATTGCAGGTGCCGCCATAATCATCATTAGTAAAGTTGCAAAGATACGCATTTGCGCTGTCCCCTTTGTTAGTTATCTCCCATGGCGACCAAAACGATTTGGCCGTCCCATATGTCATTCAATCTGTTCGCAGCTGTCCAAGCCCGCAACCCACTTTTGCAACACATAACAGCGCGTTGTCCCTGTTGGGGCAATGGCTCGTTCTGTCCAAACTCTTGCGCATTTGCGCGCAAAGCGTTGGGTGTCACAGGTGTGGGTGCTTCGATATCACCTCGTAATTCCACAACATAATCCGTGTCGTTTATCTGTGAAGATGCAATAAAAGTATAGGGGATGTTTTCTGGCTCTGGTGCGGCATCAAATCGAAAGCTTGATGATCGGAATGTTGCAGCATCAAAACGCACCAATTGCCCAAGCGGGCTGGGCTTTAGATTAAGCAATACTGACAACGCCATTTGCGCTTGCATAGCCCCGATTGTTCCCACGACTGGGCCAAGCACGCCCGCGGTGGCGCAGCTTTGCGCACGGTCAGGCAAATCAGGGAAGAGGGCGCGTAAACTGGGGGCGCCGCCACAAAAACCGCCAACATATCCTGCAAGCCCAAGGGCAGATGCGCTGATCAAAGGGATGTTTTGTGCAAGGCATGTATCAGACAGAATATAAGAAGCTGCAAAGCTATCCGCGCAATCCAATGCAATGTCGATATCTTGGATAAGATCGTGAACATTCACAGGATCCAGAAATGTAACGACAGGCGTCACAACACATTCTGAATTGAGGTTATGTAATATCTCTTTGGCAGCTTCTGCTTTTGGTTTGCCAACCCAAGATTGCCCATAAAGCGTTTGGCGATGTAGATTGCTTTCATCCACAACATCGCCGTCTACCAATGTGATCCGCCCAATCCCAGCGCCAACCAAATATTGCAAAACAGGTACGCCCAGCCCACCCGCACCCACAACCAAAACATGGGCATCTGTCAGGGCTTTTTGCCCCGATGCGCCAACCTCTGGCAGGATTATTTGACGGGCATAACGGCTCATCGTGTGGCTTTCACCCATTCGGTCAAACGTGCTTCTGGATCAGTGTTTAATGTTATGTCTGTGACAACAGATACGATATCGGCACCCGCTGCAAAAACACCCGCAGCACGTTCCACAGACATGCCACCAATGCCAACAAGCGGTGTATCACCCACAAGCTTTTTCCATTCAGTGACACGGTCCAGACCTTGCTCCGTCCATTTCATCTTTTTCAAGATCGTTGGATACACAGGCCCAAGGGCGACGTATTCTGGGTTATAGGATAATGCGCGGTCTAATTCAGTTTCATCGTGTGTACTCAGACCAAACCGAATACCCGCTTTTTGGATGGCAGCCATATCCGCCGTATCCATATCCTCTTGACCAAGGTGGATGAAATCACACCCTTCATCCATTGCGATTTCCCAAAAGTCGTTCACGACCAACTCGCATCCATAGTCTGCACAAAGCTTTTTGGCGATCTTGATATCAGACCGCACAACATCCAAAGGCTGGTCTTTGATGCGCAATTGCATCAGTTTTACACCCAGTGGCAACATGCGTGGCAGCCACTCTGCGCGGTCAAAAATAGGGTAGAAACGGTCTAAACTCATTCCAAGAACGCCTTTCCAATAACAGGGGTAGAAGGGGCGGCCATATCGCGTGGCTCCATAGGATCAGCAACAGCCGCAAGTTGACCAGCTTCCACAGCCAATGCCATAGCACGCGCCATTTGCGCAGGATCACCCGCTTTCGCAACGGCTGTATTTAAAAGCACAGCATCATAGCCCAGCTCCATCGCTTGCGCGGCATGGGACGGCAGGCCGATACCTGCATCCACGACCAAAGGCACATCCTCAAAATGCGCGCGCAATGTCCGCAGGCCAAGGATATTGTTCAAACCTTGCCCTGATCCAATCGGCGCGCCCCAAGGCATAAGAACCTCGCACCCAGCGTTCAGCAGTTTATCCGCAACAACCAAATCCTCAGTCGTATAAGGGAACACCTGAAATCCATCTTCGGTCAGAATACGCGCGGCTTCCACCAATCCAAACACATCAGGTTGCAACGTGTCCGTATGCCCAATGACTTCAAGCTTGATCCACTTCGTATCAAACACTTCACGCGCCATATGCGCGGTTGTTACCGCCTCTTTCACAGTATGGCAGCCAGCGGTGTTGGGTAGGATCGCTACGCCCAAATCGCGGATCATAGACCAGAACTCTTGCCCCGCTTTATCCTGCCCGCTTTCGCGGCGCAGCGATACAGTTGCAACTGCCGCTTTGGATTGCGCAAACGCATCCGCCAAAATTGCAGGGGATGGATAAAGCGCAGTACCTAACATCAAAGGATTGTCTAAAGTGACACCGTAGAATTGGCGCATGGTTAACCCCCTTGCATCGGGGCCAGAACTTCCAATCTGTCCCCTTCGTTCAATACGTGACCAGCACGCAAACCTGCGGGCACGAAACCTTCGTTTACCGCTGTAGCAACCTTTGCATCGCCAAAGCCCAGCTCGATCAAAGCCTCCGCCAATGTCGCGGCCGTTACATTCTGGCTTTCGCCGTTTACATTAATCTTCATCCATCACCTCTGGGCGTTTGCCTTCGAATAAGTAGTCTGCGGTCATACGTGCCAAAGCAGGTGCCAACAGGAACCCATGGCGGTACAAACCGTTTGCATAAATTACATCACCGCGTTTGCGAATGCGGGGTAGATTGTCAGGAAACGCGGGGCGTGCATCCACACCAATTTCCAATATTTCAGCCTCACCAAACGCTGGATGCAGCGCATAAGCGGCTGACAGCAATTCCAGCATGGATCGCGCCGTAATACGGCTACGCTCGGTTGCTTCAATCATTGTGGCGCCCAACATGAAAACACCATCACCACGCGGTACGATGTAAAGCGGGATACGCGGATGCAACAATCGCACAGGGCGGGACAAGGTAATGTCAGGGCATTTCAAAACCAGCATTTCTCCTTTGACACCGCGCAAATCGGTCAATGCATCCTTGGCAGACAAACCACGACAATCGATTGTGGTCTGTTCGGGCGCAGAACTCGTTTGAACGTGAATACCTTTCGTGGCCAGCTTTTCAGACAACGCACTCAACGCCACTCTTGGCGTCAAATGCGCTTCGCTTCCAAAAAACAAACCAGCATTGAAACGTCCCTCTAAATCGGGTTCTTTTTCAGCAATGAAATCACCACTTACATGATCAAAATTACTGGTGCGCCGCGCAAAACGTTTCAACTCTGATTGATCGCGCCCCATTGCCAAAACAAGGGAACCGTTGCGTTCAACGCCCCCTGCATGTGTGTCCCACCAATCGATGGATTCTTGCCCCAAACGCACAACAGGTTCTTCGGCACTTTCGCCTTCGCAAAAGGGTGCCAGCATCCCACCTGCCCACCATGAACAGGCGTGTTCGCCAATGGCAGCCTCGCGGTCATACAGATGTACTGTTCCACCACGCGCAGCAATTTCTGTGGCCATACACAGCCCAGCCACTCCTGCACCTATGATGGATACATCAACCATTATTCAGTCCAAACTTGGTGAAAGTGATGCACGGGGCCATGGCCTGATCCGATATTCAAATCATCCGCTTTCAAGATCGCTTGTTGCAAGTATGTATGCGCTTCACGAACCGCTGCATTCAGCGGCAATCGTTTGGCTAAACCTGCTGTTATAGATGATGACAATGTACAGCCCGTACCATGCGTGTTTTTCGTATCAACACGTTTGGCCGTAAGCTCAACAGTATCGCCATCTGAAATAAGGAAGTCACTACAAACATCCCCGCTTGCATGACCACCTTTCATAAGAATGGCTTGCGGACCAAGGTTCAGCAAAGCTTGCCCTTGTGATTGCATATCTTCAGATGATGCAGCTTCATCTATGTCCAATAGCTTTGCGGCCTCTGGCAGGTTAGGTGTCAGCACAGTTGCCATTGGCAATAGTTCAGAAATCAACGCAGACACAGCTTCGTCTTTAAGCAATGCATCGCCTGATTTTGCCACCATCACAGGGTCCAGAACGATAGGGCCGTCAAAGCCTTTTAAACCTTTTGCAACAGTTGAAATAATCTCTGGCGAAGACAGCATGCCGATTTTGACCGCATTCACTGACAGATCGCTCAACACTGCGTCAATCTGTGCGGCAATCACATCGGTGGAAATCTCTTGAACAGCGGTAACCGCTTGTGTGTTTTGTGCTGTGATCGCTGTAATTACACTAGCGCCATATGCCCTCAAAGCTGAAAACGCTTTTAGGTCGGCTTGGATACCAGCACCGCCACCACTGTCTGATCCTGCAATTGTCAAAGCTATCGCTGTCATAGTCTACTCCGCATCATTACGATCCGAAGTGTCATGGTATAGGAAGCGGGGGACATAAGTCGTGACCGTTCCCTACGCCGGTTTGCCCCGGATCAGGTTCGATGGATTTATGCAATTGCAATTCTCAGCCCCTCAATTGGGGATCTCCAACGGTATGATGATCTTGTAAGATAATCTGTTCGGGGGTTCAAGCGGCAAGGTGCTGTTGCGAAAACCCGAAAGTTTATTCAGAAAATAGCTCTTTCAGCTTTAAACGTTGTATCTGCCCTGATGCGCCTTTGGGCAATTCTTTAACGAAATGGATGTTATCGGGACATTTGTATGGGCCTAATTTGCTTTTACAAAGCTCGATCAATTCAGCGCCAGAAACGGTGCTGCCAACTGGTGTAACCACTGCGGCATCGATACGCTGACCATGAGTTTCGCATTGGCTGGCAAAAACGGCTGCTTCGATGACTTCTTTATGGCTGTAAAGCACATCATCAATCTCACGTGGTGCAATGTTTTCACCACCTTTGATAATCAATTCCTTTAAGCGGCCTGTCACAAAAACATAGCCGTCTTCATCTTGATAGCCCATGTCACCAGTGCGGAACCATCCATCGTGAATTAAAACGGCTTTTGTGGCCTCTGGGTTGTCCAGATATTCTTTCAGGATATTCGGACCCCGCACAACAAGTTCGCCCGTCATTCCAGTTTTTACAGGTTCTTGTTTATGGTTGAAAATTGCTATCTCATTTCCACAAGCAATTCCTGATGACCCAAGTTTGCGTTGTTTGGGCGGTAAAGGGCTTGCAAGGATAGAAGCAGCAGCTTCTGTTAAGCCCATCGTTTCGATGATGGTAACGCCAAATTTTTCTTCAAAACTGGTTTGCACTTCTGGGGCAAGAGGGGCGCAAGCAGAGCGTCCAAACCGCATACGGTTTTTACACATCTCATTCGGAACGCGATCACTATGTAAAAGATGCGAAAGAATGGTTGGTACTGCGGAAAACCATGTGGCTTCGTAATCTTCGCAATGTTGCCAAAACTTACTGGCAGAGAATTTGATCGCCATCGCAACTTGGCCACCTGATATCAATGGGGCGATAAGTGTGACGCATAATCCGTTGATGTTGTAATAAGGTAAAACACAAAACGCGCGATCTTCGGATGTAAGATCATGTGCAATAGATGTGGCCCAGCCGCCTGCCAATAGGCTGGCATGGGTGTGAACAACACCTTTGGGTACACCCGTCGTACCTGATGTGTACATCAACAATGCATGATCGTCAGCGGTGATGTCATGCAAAGCAACGTCTTGTAATTTACCTGCACCAGGGAACATGATGTGCGTATCAACGGGGATCGTACAGGGGTGCGCGTCGACTTCTGATAAAGCGGCGCCAAATAGGCCTACCTGACTCTTTCCCAGAAAAATATATCTGCATTTACAATGATTTATGGAATGTCCCAACTGGGACGCTTCGACAGAAAGATCAAGCGGCGTTGCCCGAAATCCACCATAAAAGATCCCAAACAAGCATATGATTGCATTGCGCCCATTGGGCTTGCAGATGGCAACACTTTCGCCCTTATCGATGCCAAGTGCCGTCAAACGATATGCCACGTCACGCGCAGAATCTCGTAGCTCGCCCCAAGTGAGCGTGGTGCCCTTATCTGGAAAGAAATGGCTGACCTCGTCAGGGGTTATATCCGCACGGTGATTTATCCAATCACGTACAGTCCCTTTCGGAGGGGTTTGGCTATCAAATCTCATAGATTACTTGCTTTCATCCGCATCCATTTTGCGTTCCAACCATCGTACTCCAAAGCTGATGATTAAGACAAGAACCAGATATTCTAAAATTAACAGCGTGTATATCTCTAATGGGCGGTATTCAGTGACAACCAATTCATTGGCGCGGCGTGTTAGCTCTTGCATACCAATGACAGATGCAAAGGCGGACATTTTCACGATGTAAATAAATTGGTTCGCAAGGGGGGGTAAGATGCGGCGGATTGCTTGGGGTAAGATCACATAACGCATAGTTTGTACGTAGTTTAGGCCAACAGTCTTTGCTGCTTCTGTTTGCCCCTTGCTGACGGATTGAATGCCAGAACGGTAAATCTCTGCAGTAAAAGCGCTGTCTGAAATGGCAAGCGTGATAATCGCTCCCCAAAACGGATCAATGGATATGTTCAGCCCCATGGATTTGAAAATTACAGGCAGACCATAAAAAACCCAAAACAACATTGGCAGCAATGGAATTGCGCGAATGATTTCTACGTATACGCGGGATGGTAAACGTACCCATCTGTTTTGCGATATGCTGGGTAATGCGACGAACAAACCGATCGCCATCGACATCAAAGCCGCAATCACTGACAGGCTGATCGTTGCGCCAAATCCATTCAAAAGGAATTTGATGTTGGCCAAACCACTTGGAGTATTAGGGTTGATCACATACCAACCCCAAGTATTACTGGTTGATGCACATCCCGTTAAAAGCAAAAGGGAAAAAACGGCGTAAAAAGTATTAAGTCGCATCAACCCCTCCTAATGTTGCAAAATCTGTTCAAGGAACAGCTTACAGCGCTTTGATTTTGGGGTGGAGAAAAACTCTTTTGGTGTGCCTGTTTCGATGATCTCACCACCATCCATAAATACCATACGGTCGGCCACTTTACGGGCAAAACCCATTTCATGCGTGACAACAATCATGGTCATGCCGTCATCTGCAAGATCGGTCATCACATCCAGAACCTCTGCGATCATTTCAGGATCAAGTGCAGATGTTGGCTCATCAAACAGCATGATTTCGGGAGACATACACAAAGATCGCGCAATTGCTACACGTTGCTGTTGTCCACCAGACAGGTGGCGTGGTTTTTTATCAGCTTGTTCTGGAATGCGAACACGTTCTAAGAATTTCATTGCGCGTTCTTCCGCGTCTGCTTTTGACAGCCCGAGCGCCTTCATTGGCCCGAGCGTCAAGTTCTGTTGAACCGTTAAATGTGGAAACAGATTGAACTGTTGAAACACCATTCCAATATTTGCTTGGGTGTCATCGACGATGATCTCACCAGACTGATGTGTTTCAAGATCGTTGATGCAGCGGATGAGTGTGGATTTACCTGATCCAGACGGGCCACAAATCACAACGCGTTCGCCTTGGCTGATCGTAAGGTTGATATCTTTCAAAGCGTGAAAATCATCGAACCATTTGTTCAAACCCGTGATTTCAATCGCATGTTGTGTGCTTGGCATTCAGTTTTCCCGACCCTGTTACGCCTATCTACACACAAATAGTGCGGGAAATAAACTCGACAAATTTCGTATCAACGATAAGTTAAGTGAAATTAATAAGGGATGGTAAATTATGAAACTACTAAAGTCACTTGGATTAGCAGCGACGGCTGTGGCACTTTTGATCAGTGCACCTGCATCAGCGCAATCTGCGTTAAATGACATTTTGAACAATGGCACATTGAAAGTTGGCACAACTGGGGATTGGAACCCTATGTCTGTGAAAGATCCAGCGACAAACACTTACAAAGGTTATGATATCGACATCGTAACCGAGCTTGCCAAAGATTTGGGTGTTGAACTGGAAATGGTTCCAACAGATTGGAAAACATTGGTGAACGGTATCGTTGCGGGCAACTACCACATGACAGGTTCTGCATCGATCAGCACAAAACGTATGAAAGTCGCAGGGTATTCTGACAGCTACATATATGTGGAAATGCTGCCATTCACGACACAAGACAAAGCTGCGAAATTCGACAGCTGGGATGCGATCAACCAACCAGGCGTGAAGGTCGCAACAACATTGGGCACATCATTTGAAAAGCTGGTCAAAGACTGGTTCCCGAACGCAGACATCAAAACAGTAGAGGCCCCAGCGCGTGGATACCAAGAAGTTCTTGCAGGTCGTGCAGATGTGTTTGTAACGTCGAACATCGAAGGCTCTACATTGGTGACGAAATTTCCAGAAGTAGCAGCCATTGATGTTGAAGCACGTGCGCCAACACCGATTGCGATGTTGTTGCCACAAGCAGATCAAGTTTGGATCAATTATGTGAACAGCTGGATCGAACTTAAAGAGGCAAAGGGGTTCTTTGCTGCGACACGCGATAAATGGGGTTTATAAGCTTTCCATAAACATTTTAGAGTGAAGTGCGATCCAGTGGGTCGCGCTTTTTCGTTTATTTTAATAAATTCTTAAACAGTCTTTAATCAAAATAACCTTAATTTTAATATGTATTAAAATAAGGTTAGTATCGTGGCAAAGAAAGTCAGCCTTCAAAGATTACGCTTATTTGCTCTCATAGCGGCTATTCCAGTTGTATTGCTTGGTGGTGCGGTTCTATTAACGGATACAGGCAAACCCTTAGTGGCGCATGGTCCAATCCAGGCAGGTCACGAAAATACCGATTGCAGTGGGTGTCACGCGCCAAGTGCAGGATCATACCGCCAGCAAATCCAAGCGAATATTTTGTATGCATTAGGGCAACGCGAAACGCCCGCAGATTTTGGGTATGCTCCTGTTACCTCTGCGCAATGTCTCGCATGTCACGAGCGTAAAAATGAACGCCACCCAATTTACCGTTTCCGCGAACCAAGATTTGTCAAAGCGCTAGAAACAGTTGAAGCATCGTCTTGTCTTGGTTGCCATTCAGAGCATGCAGATCAACGGGTGTTTGTGGAGCCAGAATTTTGCCAGGCATGCCATGCTGACCTGAATGTTAAGAATGACCCGATTGATGTGCCTCATAAAACATTACTGGCAGATAAATCATGGGGTACCTGTTTGGGGTGCCACGACTTTCACGGCAACCATCCAGTTAAGGCACCGTTAACACTCAAAGCGGCACATTCACTTGACGATATACGCGCATATTTAAACGCGGGCCCCAGCCCCTATGGGGATGTTAAAACATATAAGGCGAAAGAAAATGAATAGAACAAAGATAATCTTAGTTGGAATTTTCACATGTATGAGTGTCTATCTCTTTGCCTCTGCTCCACCACCTTTGAATGACCAAAATGGAGTGAGAGCAGGTGCGCGTATGGTTGAGGTGGAAAAGCTGTTTAACGCTGTGAATGCAGCCAATGAAGCGGCACGTACAATCTATACAAAACGTATTGTTGGCGTTGGTTTGAAAATCGGATTTAAATATGGTGAAGATTGGGCCGAACCAAATGTGGAAGAAGGCCCACTTCCAGCATTGTTCTTACGCTTAGTCGCCCAACAATTAGAAACAAAGCCACCACGTTTGGGATTATATCTAGGGTCCGATGAGCCGATCAATAAATCCAATCTTTTTACGGGTGAACAAGCCAAAGTATTTACAACATTGAAACAAACGCGTGCCCCGATTTTTAAACAAGATGAAATGATCGGATATGTTGCGATGTATCCTGACATTGCAGGGGCGCAACCCTGTGTTGCTTGTCACAATGATCATTTAGACAGCCCTAAAACGGATTGGGAATTGAATGATGTGATGGGTGCAACGACATGGACATATCCCAAAGGTCTCATCGGCAGTTCAGAGTATTTAGAGACTTTGGACGCGGTGTTTCAATCTATCGAAGAAACCTACGCATTATATCTGGAGAAAACAGAAAGCTTTCAACAGCCGATACCGATCACCGATGAATGGCCAAGCAAGACAAACGTTGTTTTGCCAAATGCCAAGATTTTCATGGCGGAAGTGCGCCGCGCATCCGCCGAAACGATCCTAATACAGCTGGCTTCGAACCAACCAAAGGAGGATGTGCAATGAATGCGATAGTCTTAAAGGCAAAGAAGCAGCCATATTTGATCTTTGCTATTTTTGCGATCGTTGTGGCATTGGCTGCATTGATGCAGCAATTGCAGGGGTTTCTTAAGCCAAACGTACCTAAGTTTACTTGGCAAGTCATATCGGGTACGGCTCTTGTAATAGTTATATCTTATCAATGGTTCCTTTTATATTTGCGTCAAACGCAACGTACAAAACAGATGCGATTTCACTATCTTGCACACAGATGGATAGGGGTTATGACGGTTCTATTGTTTGCCTTTCATGCCATTAGCGCTGGGCATATGTGGACATCTGCATTGGTTATTGTTTTCATACTGACAGCTATCACGGGTGTGCTGAACCGTGAGATTATTTCGTATCCAAAGCACTGGATGTATTTGACGTGGTTTTGGGTTCATATTTCCTTGTCATTTATCATGTTACCCTTAATCGCCGTCCATATATGGGTCGCTTTATTGTACCAAGGTTCATAAATTTTGATCGAAACATAACAACAAGATTAAACGCCTTCTTAACCCTCACCCCCTAACGATGTCGTTAAGCAAACATAAGGAGATTGGAATGAAGGGTGTGGTTTTTGTAGAGCTGTTGAATATGGCAGAATCTATAGCAGGCGAAGAAGCCGTTGATGCGATCTTGGATGAATGTCCTTTGGAGAATGGTGGTGCCTTTACCGCAGTCGGCAATTATCCATGTAGCGAGTTGATGATTATTGTTCAGGCATTTAGTGAAAAATTAGATGCACCTGTATCTGAATTGCAGAACAAATTTGGCCGTTGGATGTTTATGCGTTTTGCCGAAGGTTATCCTGCTTTTTTTGTTGGTAAAGATGACGCCTTTACCATGCTGGAATCCATTGAAGATGAAGTACATGTAGAAGTGCGAAAACTATATCCTGAGGTAGAGTTGCCAACATTTGCAACAGAACGTTTGGATGAAACTACATTAAAGATGATTTATTGCTCTGAACGTCCTTTGATTGATTTTTGCCAAGGCATGATCGAAGCATGTATTGAACACTTTAAAGCTCCTGCACAGATCAATAAAGTTGACCACAGTTCTGGCCGTGAGTTCAAAGCAGACTTTCAAATCTCTATGGCTGCGTAAAGGGCTTCGAATGTTACATACGCCAACAGACAGCCCGCATGTTTCACGCAGGCGTTACAACCGCGAACGCCTTGCTCGCCAAGAAGCAGAGCAATTGCTGGATGGGAAAAGCCGTGAACTATGGGATGTAAATCAAAAGCTTATAAAACAGGCAGATGACCTAGAGCAAACCGTTCAGGAACGCACTGCGGATTTGGAAAAAGCCCGAGAAGTGGCAGAGGCAGCAAGCCATGCCAAGAGTGTTTTTTTGGCAAGTATGAGCCATGAAATTCGAACACCCCTCAATGGTGTTTTGGGTATGGCGGAAGCATTAACCGATACAAAGCTGTCCGATGAGCAAAAATCAATGGCTGCTACAATTGTGGATTCGGGCCAACTTTTGCTGGCAGTGTTGAATGATATTTTAGACCTGTCTAAAATCGAAGCAGGACAGTTGGAAATTGAAACCTTACCATTTGATTTGGAAGCGTTGTTTATAGCAACACACCAGTTGTATTCTTTCAAGGCTATAGAGAAAGGTATTACATTCGAAATCCGTGTCGAAGAAAGTGCAAAGCGTTGGATCAAAAGTGACCCTGTGCGGTTGCGCCAAGTGGTTGGTAATTTGATCTCGAACGCGATAAAATTTACCAGTATAGGGTCTGTTATTGTCGATGTTACATTGGATACAGAGACCAACCAAAAGGGAAAATTGAACATTGCGGTTTATGATACAGGGCTTGGCATACCTGCGAATAAGATAGCTGGATTATGCCAACCGTTTGTTCAAGTGGATGCATCTGTTGCGCGTAAACACGGTGGGACTGGGCTGGGACTGTCTATTTCCAAACAGATATGTGCATTGATGGATGGCGATATTCATATTGAAAGTACGGAGGGTTCTGGGTCATGTTTTACAGCGACTGTGAATGTTATTTTAACAGAAGCCATCGCGGATGACGCGGAACGCGACATGGATAGTTCTATAGCTATTATTGGACAAAAGAAGTGGCGTATATTATTGGCCGAAGACAATCGAACTAATCAATTAGTCTTTAAAAAATTCATAAAGCAATTTGATTTGGATATTACCGTTGCTGGCAATGGGCAAGAAGCCATTGATGCAACGGAAACGACTGAATTTGATTTGATTTTCATGGATATTAACATGCCAATCGTCGATGGCGTTATGGCAACGCAGGCCATTCGCAAAAAAGATGCGGAACTCAACAGAAAACATACACCAATTTTGGCCTTAACGGCCAATACTATGGTACACCAAATTGCAGAATATATTGATGTAGGGATGGATAATCACTTGGCAAAACCAGTGAAAAAGAATGTACTTTTTCAAGTTATGGCCGATGCATTAAGCGGTGTTGATTAACATCATATGAGCATCATTCGGATGCGAATACTATCTTGGGCTATACATTCCAGAGTAAAGCCTATACCAGCCGAATCTTATTCTCTGCCAGCACGAGTTTAGGTGCCATGTTACAGAGATCAGACAGGTCTGGTGATGGACCCAACCATAGAAGATAACGCTGTGATAAAAACTCTTTCAGACGCCATAAAGGCGCGTGGCTATGATACTTTAACACCTGTACAAGAAGCTGTAACGCAACCAGAGCTTGGTGAAGCAGACTTATTAGTATCTGCCCAAACAGGCTCAGGTAAAACTGTTGGCTTTGGTTTGGCGATTGCACCAACGCTTTTAGGGGATATGGAACGCTTCCCAAAAGCTAGTAAGCCATTGGCGTTGATCATTGCACCAACACGTGAATTGGCACTACAGGTGAAACGTGAGTTGGAATGGTTGTACGGCAAAGCGGGTGCGACCATTGCATCTTGTGTGGGTGGTATGGACATGCGTGATGAGCGCCGCACTTTGGAACGTGGGGCACATATTGTTGTGGGTACACCAGGGCGCTTACGGGATCACATTGGCCGTCGCTCATTGAATATGAACGCATTGCGTGCCGTGGTTTTGGACGAAGCAGATGAAATGCTGGACCTTGGGTTTCGCGAAGATCTGGAAATGATCCTTGGCGAAGCGCCCGAAGATCGCCGCACATTAATGTTTTCCGCAACGGTTCCACGCTCGATTGCAACACTTGCACAGCATTACCAAAAAGACGCTGTACGGGTCACAACAAAAGCCGAAGCATCGCAGCATAGCGATATCGAATACCGAGCGATGAATGTTTCTGCGCGCGATGGTGAAAACGCAATTATCAATGTTTTGCGGTTTTACGAGTCTCCAACTGCGATTGTATTTTGTAACACTCGTGCAATGGTAAACCGTTTAACAACACGTTTTTCAAACCGTGGTTTTTCTGTTGTTGCCTTGTCTGGTGAGCTTTCTCAGAATGAACGGACACATGCATTACAAGCCATGCGTGATGGTCGTGCACGCGTTTGTATCGCAACGGATGTTGCTGCCCGCGGTATTGATTTGCCGAATCTTGAATTGGTGATTCACGCGGAATTACCATCTAGCCACGAAACACTTTTACACCGTTCTGGTCGTACTGGTCGCGCTGGGCGCAAAGGTGTCAGCGCATTGATCGTTCCAGCTAAATCACGCCGTAAAGCAGAACGCATTTTGAAGTCCGCAAAAGTGACGGCTGAATGGAGTGACGCACCATCCGCTGATGCTGTTATCGCCCGCGACGAAGAGCGCTTGATGAATGACCCAACGTGGCAACAAGACATTTCAGAAAAAGAGCAAGCTGGTGCGCAGAAACTTGCAGAACTTTATAGTGCAGAACAAATTGCAGCTGCATATTTACGTCTTTATAATAGCCGGCAATCTGCCCCTGAAGAATTAAGCGCATCGGGCTCTGATGGTGCACCGCAAAAACGTGCTGCTTTTGGTGCAAGCGTTTGGTTCTCTCTTGCTGGGGGGCGCAAAGATAATGCAGAAGCGCGGCGCATTCTGCCCATGATCTGCAAAGCGGGGGGCATTACCAAAGAAGATGTTGGTGCCATTCGTGTTCAACAAAATGAAACCTTTATTGAAATCCGTAAATCCAGCGTTGATGCTTTTGTAAAAGCGATGGGACCAGATTTGAATGTAGAGGCTGGCGCAACGTTAATTCAACTGGATAAAGCGCCTAAGATCACAGCATCACCACGCCCAAATTCAGGCGGCCGCCACCGTGATAATAAACCACGTGGTGGTGGTAAAGAAAAACCACAATCACGTTCACATACACGATCTGATAAAGACTACTGGGATCACAACAGTGGACAAGAACCAAGCAAGAAACGCCCAAAAGGTGGTTCCAAAAGCGCGCCATTTGCAAAGAAAAGGCCAGAGGACGATTTATTGGGTGATGGTGCAGTAAAACGTCTGAAGAAGAAATCAGAAAGCAGAGCTGCCAAAGGTAAATCCAAAGCGGCTATTGCTAAAGGTAAACGTAAAAAAGCACGTACAAAGGCAGAACGTTCCAAGTGACTTATGAACAGTTATACCTTTATTGACTTGTCTACTGCTTGAGAGAGTTTCATTATGATTTCATCAATCTGTGCGTCATCCAAAATAAAGGGTGGCGCTAACAGAACGTGATCACCGACTTTACCATCTCGTGTGCCTGGCATTGGATAACAAATAAGGCCAGCTTCAAATGCGGCTTTCTTTATTTTTCCTGCCAGCCTATCCGTTGCAGGAAATGGCTCTTTTGTTGAACGATTTTTGACGAACTCAATACCTTGGAACAACCCACGGCCTCGGATATCGCCAACGTGTTGATGTTGGGCGAATTCGGCCTTTAAGGCTGTTTGTAATTTTTGTCCCATGGTTCGCACACGATTGACTAACCCATTTTCTAATATTTCTTTCACAACAGCAACACCTGCAGCAGCAGCAACTGGATGTCCAATATAGGTATGGCCATGCTGAAAAAAACCAGTTCCATTTTGGATGGCTTCGTAAATTTGCGAAGTACACAGCATTGCGCCAATAGGTTGATATCCTGCACCAAGACCTTTGGCGATACATACAAAGTCAGGATCAACATTATCCTTTTCGCAGGCGAACAGATGGCCAGTCCGCCCCATACCACACATAACTTCGTCAAGGATAAGGTGGACACCATAAACGTTACAAATCTCGCGTATACGCTTGAAATACCCTTCAACGGCAGCAACGGCACCAAGGGTTGCACCAACAACAGGCTCAGCAATAAAAGCCATTACTTTATCTGTACCAAGCTGTAGGATTTTATCCTCTAATTCTTGCGCCATGCGTTGACCATAATCAAAACGCGTCTCATCCTCGCCTCGTCCAATGTATTCATAACATGGTGAGATATGACTGATATTGATTAGCAAAGGGTCAAATTGTTGACGGCGCCATTGATTTCCACCTACTGCAAGTGCGCCTAAAGTATTCCCATGGTAACTTTGCTTACGTGCGATAATGTGTTCACGTTGAGGTTCACCATTCTCAAGATGATATTGGCGCGATAGCTTTATCGCCGCTTCTACCGCTTCTGACCCGCCTGAAACAAAATAAACGCGGTCTAAGGCCCCTGGCGCGTGTTCGATCAATAAATCAGCTAATTCTTCTGCTGGGTTAGAAGTTAGAAAACCTGTATGAGCAAACGCAAGTTTTCCGACTTGGCTTTGCACCGCTGATATGACGCGTTCATTGCTGTGGCCAAGACAAGATACTGCTGCGCCGCCACTGCCATCGAAATAACGTTTGCCATCTTTATCAATTAAATAGCATCCATCCCCCGCAACAGCGGTTGGTAAGTTGGCTTTTGTATGACGTGGAAAAACATGGCTCATTTTTTAACCTTCATTGCAGTGAAATCATGCGCTTTTGCGAGTGCGGTAAATGCAGAAACAGACGCAGCATTATCTGCATATCTTTGCCCATTTGGTTGTCGATCATTGTTTTCAAATCCAATGCGGACATGCCCGCCAAGCTGAATAGCTTTTAACAAACAGGCGTGTTCATTTTTCCCAAAAGCACAGACAGTCCATTTGTAGTTATGCCCTTTAATGGTTGTTAAAAACCGATCTATATGATCAGGCTGCCCCAGCACGGGTGGATTGTAATATCCAAGCACGAATATCACATCATTCTGGTTTAAAGGGATTGTTTCATCTTGCTGCCATCTAATAAGCTGCGCAGCACACTCTGGCGTGTATAATATATGCTGCACTTTTGTGTGTGCCTCTGCACATATAGCATAAACACGCGCTGCCAGTTTTGGGTCACGAGCCATTTCGCGTACCGAGATACTAGCAGCTTTGGGGCGCAGCTGTTCTATACAGTCAAGCTGTTGGCGAACGTCAAAAACTCCTGCACTTTCGGTTGTGATTTGAATTGTCATATCGGGAACGGCTTTATTCAATTCTTGAATACATTCATGATAACGATCTGCATCTAAGCTGTGGCTGCCGTCATCTTCTCGAACATGTAGATGGATTTCATTGGCCCCAACTGTGAAACAATCCTGTGCTGTTTTCACAGTCTCTGCGATGGTGATTGGAAGGGCTGGGTGATCTGTTTTTTGCAATCTTGCCCCGTTGGGGGCAACCGTTAATTTATAGGGTGTCATTTTCTGTCCAGCATTTTCAATACCTCAAGGTGTAAAGTATATTAATAAAACTCTTTCATTATGCACATTTGATTTCAATTGAATAAAATAGAAACATATGTTCTTTTTTGGTTTGGGAGTATTTTTATGAAACCAATTCAAAAATTTGAACTTATAGAAACGATCCGAAACACAATTGATGGTCTGCCTGTCAGTTTAAAGTCAGCCGCAAAATACGTTGTGGATTATCCAAATGATTTTGGCTTGGATACTCTTAGAACATCGGCCCAGAAAATAGGCGTGAGCCCAAACTCATTGGTGCGTTTGGCACAGAGGTATGATTTTGAACGGTTCGATGCGTTTCGCGAACCTTTTCGTGTGGCTTTGGTGGCGGAAAATGAAGCAATAGAAGGTCAAGAATGGATCGCAGAAATAGAAGAGCATGGAGAGGCTGGAAAGCAGCATGCCCAAGCGATCAACAATGAGCTTCATAATATATCGCGGTCATTACATCTTATGACACTCGAACGTGTTGAAGAAATTTCTAACGTCATTCAGGCCAGTAAAAATTGTTATACCGTTGCTGTTAGAGCTAGCTATGCATTGGCGTATTACTTTCATTATGTTGGTCGTATGGCCGTTCCGCAGTTGCAATTGGTTCCCAAGTATATGAGCGCACCACTTGATGAACTGGTTGATATTGGGAAGGACGATGTCCTGCTGGCCATCACGGTTGCACCTTATAGTTCGGAAACGATCCAAGCGATGCGGTTTGCCAAAGAACGAGGCGCAAAAATCATTTTGATATCAGATTCTGAAGTGATTGGGCCTAATGTCAAACCAGATTACTTTTTAAAAGTGTCCACATTTTCTACGCATGAATTTGCATGCTTCGGTGGGGCAATGGCTGTTTTGGAATGCTTATTATCCTATCTCATCAAGCGAGGTGGAGAGGGTGTAAAAACCAGAATCACAAATTATGAATCCATGCGTGATCAAGCGGGGGCGTATTGGAAACCGAGACGGCCTCGTATCAGATAAGCTATTTTGAAAACAGATTTGCACGTATCGATAAATCGACCAATTCTGTGACGGAATTTATATTCATTTTATCTAAGATGCGTGCGCGGTGATGATCAACTGTGCGCGGACTGATATTTAATATCCTGCCAATGTCTTTACTGGAAGTACTAGATGAATTTGAAACCATTAGTTGGGCAATCTCTTTTTCCCGATCTGTCAGGCGTTCAAATTTGATACGTAGATCTTTTGTTTTCTTTTCGTGTTCCTGCGTCGCCAAAGCTGTTTCAAATGCTGCATTGATGCAATCTACCAATGTTTTCTGGCGGAATGGTTTTTCCAAAAAATCGATGGCACCCGCTTTCATTGCTTGAACGGATTCTGGAATGCCGCCGTGGCCTGTGATGAAAATGATCGGAAGTGAGTATCCTTTGCTGATCATGTGTTGTTGCAACTCTAGACCGTTCATACGGGGCATTCCGTAATCCAGCAACAGACATCCAGATTTTTCACCATTATAAGTGTCTAAAAACTCTTCTGCAGACGCAAAATTCTCAATGTGAAAACCACGCTTAGTCAAAGCTCTTGAAAGGGATGAGCGGATATCTTCATCATCATCAACGAGGAAAACAGTTAGATTGGCTTCAGACATTTGAAAGAACCTCTTCATTTACAACTGCGCTGGCAAGAGTAAAACAAAACCTTGATTTTTCGGCGCTATTTACATCGTACCAAAGTTGACCACCATTTGCTTCAACAATAGAACGACTAAAGGAAAGACCTAAACCCATACCATCACTTTTACTGGTTTCAAATTGCGTGAACAGATTGATATCTGGATTAACTCCTGCACCAGTATCTTCAACCCAAACTTCCACGAAATTATCAATCTCCTTAGCAATGACATCAATTTGCTTAAGGGCTGTATTTCCGCTTGCAATAGCTTCAATCGAATTACGAATAAGATTGACTAGGACTTGTGCAATTTGAATGCGATTGCCGAAAACATTTGGGATATTTTCGGCATTAAACACAATGGAAATGCCATGGACGCTTGCTTCGGATTGAACAAGATGCAGCGCTTGTTCTACCAATTCAGAAAAATCGAAAGCAGCTTTCGATCCTTCGTCCTTACGTACAAATCCACGCAAAGCACGGATAATATCAGCACCACGGTGCGCTTGCTGATCCAACTCTGTCAGTATCTGTGTCAGTTCAGGATCAGATGTTGTCTGTTCTTGTAATGTCGAAAGTGCGGCATCAGCATTTTGTGTGATTGCTGTCAAAGGTTGGTTCAATTCATGTGCTAAACCTGCGGCCATCTCACCCATCATGTTTACACGTGCAAAGTGAGATAAATCTCTGCTAAGCCCGTTAATTTTCACTTCAGATACTTTTTGCGCGGTCACATCATCAACGGTCGCCACAGCGTGCAATGGTTTACCATGTTCATCGCGAATAAGAATGGCATTTACGCGCAACCAGATCGTAGAGCCATCTTTATGTAGGTACCGTTTTTCCTGATTGTATTCGTAATCTTCATGAACAGCATCTTGGAAAAATGCGTATGTGTCAGAATCGTCCGGATGTAAAATGTCGGAAAAGCGCATGCCCAATATCTCATCTGCGCTGTACCCTAAGATGTCCGCAAGTTGTGAATTTACACGAATGAAACGTCCTGTGTTCGGTGATATTTCTGCCATGCCGCGTGATGCAAGATCAAATGTCTGGCCGTATTCACGTTCTGAAATTTTCCGCTGAACGATTTCATGAACTAAAGTGTCATTAGCGTCTTCTAGTTCTGGGTAAGTTTTTGGCAAATCCTTAGAGACATCAACCTCACCTTTAGAGGCTAATTCTGCGCGCACAGCAAAATCACGAACTGGTTTAATAATACGATCTGCCAACTTTAACCCAAGCAATCCCGTAATCACCGCAATGGCGAATGCAATCCATATATTTCTGGTTCTATTGTCTTTTATACCCCCAGTGAAGTCATCTTCTGGCACATAAACTGCAATAGTCCACGGAAGTTCGGATTGGCCCATTGGCATCAAAGTTGACACATAGGTTTTTCCACCATGTTTAAACTTGGAACTTATTTCCGTTTGTACAGTTACGTCATCTGTTTTTGGCAACGTCCCAAAAGCGGCTTGCGCAATAGGGTCTAGGATCTCGTTGATATTCGCAAATTTCAAGGTTCCATCAGCATCTTCAATCTTGATCAAATCAGGGTTTGGATGTGCAATCACATCCCCATTTCGGTTCAATATTATGACCGCACCGTTATTACCAATCTTTAGATTCGATAGAAAATCCGATATCGCGTCGATCTCAATATCGACACCAATCACGCCATCTAATTGTCCATTTGACTTAATGACAGGGGATGCTGCAGTAATTCCAGGTTTCTTTGATGAAAAGAAAATATAGGGGTCAGTCCAAATGATATCACGAGTTCTGAGCACATTTTTGTACCAAGGCCGCTCTCTTGGGTCGAATGTGTCTGTCGCATCAAATCGTGTTCCAACAACCGAGTAATCTTCATTGCGCCAGATGAATTTTGTGACACGATCCCCTTTGCTGTTTGTGATGATCTTTGTACGATATGGGCCAATACTGCTGCTGCGCATAACATAGACGAAACTACCTGTTTGATCACCATAATATAGGCCCGAAAACTGAGGGGAAATTTGCAAGTTTTGAAATAATAGTTTTTCCAATATTTCAGGGTTATCGCTTGCAACAATTTCGTTTTCTGCCAAACGTTTAGCAAGTTCCGCAGTGCCACGGGCAGGTTGTAAAAAACCCTTTGAATGTTCAATAGCATTGAGGCCAAGATCGCTTAGTAAAGAACGTGCATGATCCAACAGCACGCGTTCAGATGTTACATAAGATGACAGAACAACTGAAAGCACTGCTATAAGCTGTAAGCCAGCTAAGCAAATCGCAAGTATGGCACCAAGCGAAAGTTTCATTCAGTAAGCTCCTATAGAGAGTTTTTGATACCCTCAATTTTTGAATACATGACCCTATACTGATAGTGCTGTTGTGTATTGGTCAATACCATTGCTGTTAAAGTGCAAACTCTAAAGCTTTGGCTTTATTCCCTTAAACACAGCTCAGGTAAATCAGCGTAATTGCCTAGGCAGTCACGCTTATAGACAAGGCTATAGATAGCTGAAAACCTCAAAGATAACACTCGGGGGGGAATATTAGCGCAAGATAAATGTAAATTTCAATTTTGATCTCGAGATCAAAAGGCTACCTTTCACAAACAGCATACGCTTCCAATCTTAACCAATGAGTGCAAATGCGCCGTTTGTTTGGTTGCTCCAGAAATAATGCGCCGTGAATTCCAAAACGGCTCATTTCGTAAAAATCGCTCTCATTCGAAAAGAAGAGCGAAACCTAAAATACAAATTATCAACTCAAGGAGAAAACTTATGTATTCTAAATTTAAACTAACGATGGCTGCAGTTACTGCGACTGCTGTTATGGCTCCAGCAACATTTGCTGAAGAGTTTATTACAATCGGTACTGGCGGCGTGACTGGCGTTTACTACCCAACAGGGGGCGCTATTTGCCGTTTGGTAAACAAAGGTCGCAAAGAGCACGGCATTCGCTGTTCAGTAGAATCTACTGGTGGTTCTGTTTACAACATCAACACAATCCGCGAAGGCGAGTTGGAATTTGGTGTGGCTCAGTCTGACTGGCAGTATCACGCATATAACGGTACTTCAAAATTCGCAGATGCGGGTAAATTCGAAGGCCTACGCGCTGTATTCTCAGTGCACCCTGAACCATTCACAGTTGTTGCACGCGCAGATGCAGGTGTGAAAACGTTTGATGACCTAAAAGGTAAACGTGTTAACATCGGTAACCCAGGTTCAGGTCAACGCGGCACAATGGAAGTTCTATTGGAAGCTAAAGGTTGGACAACTGATGATTTCGCTTTGGCAACAGAGCTAAAAGCAGCAGAACAATCAGCAGCTCTTTGTGACAACCAAATCGATGCGATGGTTTACACAGTGGGCCACCCATCTGGTTCAATCCAAGAAGCAACAACAGCATGTGATTCAGTTCTTGTGACTGTCTCTGGTGATGCAGTTACTGGTTTGGTTGACGACAACCCGTTCTATCGTACAGCAACAATTCCTGGTGGTATGTACCGCGGTAATGACGCAGACACAGAAACATTCGGTGTTGGCGCTACATTCGTAACTTCAGACAAAGTATCTGACGACGCCGTATATGCAGTTGTGAAATCAGTGATGGAAAACATCGAAGACTTCAGAAAATTGCACCCAGCATTCGCAAATCTAGAGCCAAAAGATATGGCATCAGCAGGTTTGTCAGCTCCTCTGCACCCAGGTGCTGCGAAATATTACAAAGAAGCTGGTTTGATTGAGTAATCAATTACCACTGGTAATTAAATAACGTATTTGGGGAAGGGTGTTTTACCCTTCCCCATCTTAGAAAAGAAAAGTCATTAATAAACTTGGAAAACCTTAGGGAGGGAACCATGGCTGATAAGAACACGGATAACCAGGCTTTGAGCGAAGAAGAACTTCAAGACCTTGTTGCTTCCTCAGACGCAGGTGCCCGAGACCCAGAAGGGTCGGTTGGAATGCTTCTGGCAATCGTTGCTGTGGTATGGTCCTTATTCCAAGTTATCCTTGCATCCCCACTGGCAAATTATATTTTGCCAGGTGACATTATCAATAATTCACGCCAAATCCACTTGGCATTTGCAATTTTCTTGGCCTTCATGGCCTATCCCGCGTTTAAATCCAGTCCGCGAAATTACATCCCTATTATAGACTGGATAATGGCCTTAGCAGCGACATTCATCGCCCTTTATGGCTTTATCTTTTATCAAAAAATCGTTGATGCAGGCGGCCTTGCTGACAACACAGATAAATGGTTTGCTCTTGCTGGCTTGCTGTTGTTGTTCGAAGCTGCACGTCGCGCATTGGGGCCAGCAATGGCAATTATTGCCACTATCTTCCTAGGTTACGTGTTCTTTGGCTCTTCTGAAATTGTTCCTGACGTTATCCGCTGGAAGGGTGCATCGCTGAAAAAAGCAATGAGCCATATGTGGATTACATCTGAAGGTGTGTTTGGTATCGCCCTTGGCGTATCCACGAAATTCGTATTCCTATTCGTTCTCTTTGGTGCCTTGCTTGATAAAGCAGGGGCAGGGAACTACTTTATCAAAATGGCCTTCGGTGCCTTAGGTCACTTAAAAGGCGGCCCAGCAAAAGCTGCCGTTGTGGGTTCTGCTGCAACGGGCCTTATCTCAGGCTCTTCAATCGCAAACGTTGTAACAACAGGTACCTTCACAATCCCATTGATGAAACGCGTTGGCTTCTCATCTGAAAAAGCGGGCGCTGTAGAAGTGGCCAGTTCTGTGAACGGTCAAATCATGCCACCTGTTATGGGTGCTGCTGCATTCCTAATGGTTGAATATGTGGGCATTTCATATGTTGAAGTGATCACACATGCATTCTTACCAGCTGCGATTTCATATATCGCACTTGTGTATATCGTGCACTTGGAAGCCGTGAAAACCAATATGCCAACTTTAGGTGACCGTGTTGTATCAATGGGTAAAACCATTGGTGGTATGGGGGCGTTCTTTGCTGGTTTTGCTGGCCTTTGTTATGGCGTTCAATATCCAGTGAGATGGGTGTCATCATTGTTCCCAGAAGGTTCAGGTTTGATCATGTCTATTTTGATCTTCCTAACGTATGTATGGCTGCTGCGTTTAGCGTCACAAGTTCCAGATTTGGAACCTGATGATCCAAATGCCAAAGAGGTTACACTTCCTGTTGTTGGTGAAATCTACAAAGCTGGTTTGTATTACCTATTACCGATCATCGTCTTGGTTTACTTCTTGATGATTGAACAAAAATCACCCGGCCTGTCAGCATTTTGGGCAACTGCACTGCTCTTTGTTATCCTACTGACACAGCAACCGCTTAAAGCGATGTTCCGCGGCGAAAGTGACACAGCGAATGCCTTCAAAAATGGTGTAGCGGACTTGATCCAAGGTTTGATCGATGGCGCACGTAATATGATTGGTATTGGCCTTGCCACTGCAACTGCTGGTGTGATCGTGGGTACTGTTACGCTGACAGGCGTAGGTCAGGTTATGGCTGACCTCGTTGAATTTTTATCAGGTGGTAACCTTGTTCTTATGCTCGTCATGGTTGGCTTGCTCAGCCTTGTTCTGGGCATGGGGCTGCCAACAACAGCAAACTACATCGTTGTGTCATCCTTGATGGCAGGCGTGGTTGTTGAACTTGGTGCACAATCAGGTTTGATCGTGCCTTTGATCGCGGTTCATTTGTTTGTATTCTATTTTGGTATTATGGCAGACGTTACTCCACCCGTCGGACTTGCAAGTTTTGCAGCGGCTGCCGTATCAGGTGGCGACGCGATTAAAACCGGTTTCACCGCGTTCTTTTACTCCCTAAGAACAATCGCGTTGCCATTCGTATTTATCTTCAACACAGATCTGTTGTTGATTGATGTAAGCTTTGCACATGGCGTGTTGATCTTTGTGATCGCGTCTATTGCTATCCTTGTCTTTACGGCAGGCACAATGGGCTGGTTCGTAACCAAAAGCCGTATCTACGAAAGTGTAGCACTTGTTTTGATCGCATTCGTGTTGTTCCGCCCTGACTTTGTAATGGATCGCATCCAGCCACCATTTACGAATGTTGCGCCAAGCGAGTTCACCCAAGCATTGGGGAATGCCGAAGCTGGGCAAGAGTTGCGTGTGGTTGTTTCAGGTCCAGACTTTGATACGGGCGAAACAAAAGAAACAACCTTGGTTATGCCAATTGATGGTGACGGTGATGGTGCAAAACGTTTAGAACAAACAGGATTGATCCTGCTTGAACAAGACGGTGTTATGATAATGGAAGAACCATCCTTTGGTTCGCCATATGCTGCAAGCTTAGGAAGCTTTGATTTCTATGGTGATACACCTGTTAACCTTGCAAGCATTCAAGCGCCAACATCACAGATGGCCAAAGAAATCATATTCATACCAGCGTTAATCCTGCTTGTCTTAATAGCAATGCTACAACGCTCGCGTGTGTCAAGAGAGGAAAAAACAGCATGAGTAACGCAATTTTATGTGCCGTCGATATCAGTAATCCGGGGGCTGACGCCAAGGTCATTAATACTGCAGCAGAACTCGCTCGATTACATGATGCTCAACTAGATGTTGTGACAGTAGTCCCCGATTTTGGGATGAGTGTTGTTGGATCGTTTTTTAATCAAGACCACCATGATAAAGCTATGTCAGAAGCAAAGAAGCAGCTGAATATAGAAGTGTCTAAAGTTATCGGTGATCAAGAAAACGCAAAAGTCCGCCACATCATTTCAACGGGTAATGCCTATGATGAAGTTCTTAAAGTTGCAAAAGAAGCAAACACTACATTGATTGTGGTTGGAGCACATAAACCTGATTTCAAAGACTATTTGCTTGGCCCAAATGCCGCCCGTATTGTGCGACATTCTAAATGCTCAGTATATGTCGTGAGATAGTCTCCTGCATTATCCCATGCAAGAACTAAAGCCCGAATGTGTTGATCCGCATTTGGGCTTTTTTGCTAAGCATTCAAAATGCCATTTTAAGAATGGTACATAAACATTTCGCAGTTGCAAAACCAAAGCACATAGGATGGCGGTATCTTGACACAATCGAAGTCTTGAGATTTGCTAACTTAAAAGCTGGGGGAAATTCATAATGATCAGAACAATTTTAGCGCTTATGTCTGTAGTATTTATAAGCCTTACGCCTTTATATGCGGCAGACTACGAAATAGGATTGGATGCTTATGAAAGTGGTGATTATGAAACAGCGTTAAAAGAGTGGAAACCGCTTGCAGAAAAAGGTGATAAATGGGCCCAATACGAATTGGGTGATATGTATTACTTTGGTAAAGGCCTTCCCAAAGATTATGTTAAAGCTGCGAAATGGTACAGATTATCAGCAGAACAAGGTTACAAATGGGCGCAAACCAATCTGGGGGATATGTATGAATATGGTGATGGTGTTCCACAAGATTATGCCGAGGCGCTGAAATGGTACAGGTTAGCCGCAGAACAAGGTTCTAAATGGGCGCAAACCAATCTGGGTGGAATGTATAGCTATGGTAAAGGCGTTTCCCAAGATTATGCTGAGGCACTTAAATGGTACAAGCTTGCAGCGGACCAAAATCATGCAAGAGCACAAAATAAATTAGGTTGGATGCATGAAAAAGGTAACGGTGTACCCGTAGATTATGCCAAGGCATTGAAATGGTACAGGTTAGCCGCAGAGAGTGGTTATGCGACGGGTCAAAGCAATCTGGGTTGGTTTTATGACCAAGGTCTGGGTGTTGCCCAAGATTATGCTCAGGCGGCTAAGTGGTACAAGCTTGCAGCAGAACAGGGTAACAGAGTGGGCCAATATAACCTTGGCTGGCTTTATCAACAGGGCAAAGGTGTTTCGCAAGATAATATTTTGTCATACGTGTGGTATCAAATGGCTGCAGGTGAAGGAAATGAAAAGGCAGATAAATCTAGCGCTGTTATGCTCGAAAAAATGAGTAAAACTGACAAAGCAAAAGCTGTAACCGCAGCATATAGTTGCAAGCAGAATGATTATAAAAACTGTGGGTATTAAATAAGTATGAACCAAATTAAGCCTTCGTAAGGCGAAGGTATTGAACGCTTTTGGTAATGTTTACTCTGTTAGCAAAGTTAAGGTATTGAAGGAATAATGTTGTCACATATTCTTGGTTTTCGCCTCCGCTAGATTAACCTTTGAGTTGCCTGCAATGTTGAGAAATTTTATGGTCATAAATTTCGGCAATCTTGCTATTCCAAGGGGGTAACCCTTTTTCCCTTTGTTAATTTGTGAAGTGATTAAACAAACCTTAATGGCCAAATATTTAATAATACTCCATCAAGTTAGGCGTTCCTTTTCGATATGTGTATTGACTCTTACTTCGATATGTTGATTAAAACACTCAGATTAAATTAACTTGATTAAAATAATCAAGAATATGGAGAAGTGTAAATGTTAAAGTCAAAACTAAAATGCTCAACATTTATCGTTGCTGCGACGATGATTGCTAGTATTGCAAATGCGGAGAGCTATGGCCCTTTCCCTATAACTGAAAAAAGTTATTCAGGTGATAAAACGAACTCTGTTTCTTATTCAGGTCAGATTGCGCGCCATGTGCTGCATGACAGCATAAAGAAACTGGCAGGCAAAGGTGATGGCGGTGCAAACGCTGCTGAAATCGAAGCGCAATTGCTGTCTTATTTCAATGGTTCAGACGAAGATCTGCCAATCATTGCTCCAGCTGGTAAAGATGGATATGCGGTTAAGCAATCTACACTGAATGAAATTTCTAAAGGCAAGAATATTTCTGGTAAGTTTTATGATGGCGCGATGCCAGCATGGCCAGGTAATATGACTGGTAAAGCGGCTGCCTTGCATATGATTAAACATGCGGCAAAAGCAAACAAAGGTTTTGATGCTGACAATGGATATGATTGGGCGCAAATTATATCTAAATACACAATGGGTGCGATGGCTTACAGCCAAGTGGTTGATAACTACCTTGATGAAAAATTAAGCGCTGAGAAAAAACCAAATAATAAACCATATAAAGATGGTGCTGCTTACACAGGTAAAGAACATTCTTGGGACGAAGCATTTGGATATTGGGGCGCTGCTGCACATATCCAAGGCATGTCAGCTGATGAAGTATACAATATTGCTAAAATGAAAGACCTAGCTTTGGCTGATGCCAATGGTGATGGTGTTATTGATTTGAAATCAGAGCATGTCTTTGGCCCAGCTTATTATGCAGCTGCATTTGACCGTTCTGGTACGAAGAGCACGGATTACACTCAAACGATTATGGGTGCGTTCTTGGATGGTCGTAAATTGATTGCTGCTGCAAACGGTGAAGCATTGACGGACGCTCAGCGCTCAGAACTTAAAGCTTATGCCGCAACAATTGGCTCTGCTTGGGAAAAGGTTCTAGCAGAAGCAACATTCAAATATGCGGGTTCAGTTTACAAAGACATCACTAAGATGAAGGAAGCTGCAAACGACGAAGACAAAGCGAAAGCCTACCGTGCTTATGTTAAACATTGGGGCGAGCTAAAAGGTTTTGCGATGTCATTACAAAGCGGTAAAAACAACCTTGGTGCAACAGCAGTTTCCTTAAATGAATTGACTGGCTTTGGTCCAGTTACTGCTGACAACTCTTATGTAACGGGCATTGATGCAGATGGTAACTTTGTAAGAGAGCGTAAACTTACATGGGGCGATTACCAACTTCAGATGTTAAAAGTTCAACAGCTTATGGTTGATACTTTTAGTGTTGCAGCTCGTGCAAACGATAATCTATCAGATATCGAAGCTCTTGCTGGTAAGTTGGGCGAAGCTTCAAGCGCTGAAACTGATTAATCTATTAGGGTGGCGCAGATACTTGCGCCACCCTAACCTTTATCTTAACGGTGAATGATGGAGTTTTTTGAACAAATAACATCGATATTCGTCGATTTCACCGACCCTAGGAAACGCATTTTTGTGGGTTACCTAGCCCTATCACTACTCATCGCTTTCCTTTGGTTAATACTGTTTAAGCGAACAACCTTTTCAACAGCTATTGCAAAGGTATTTGATCGCAAAGTCTTCTTTTCGGCGTCGTCAAAAGCTGATTATAAAATCTTTGTAATCAACCGATTGTTTTCCTTATTTATCTCGCCATTATTATTGACACAGATCGCAATTGCGACGGCGATTTATCTGTTCTTACACCGACAAGATTTTATCCAATCAGGCTATTTTAACGATGTAAACATAGGGGTAGTTGTTGCTTCGTTTACTTTGTTTGTTTTTGTGATCGATGATTTTACAAAATATCTTGTACATCGCTGGATGCACCGTTTTCATGTTCTTTGGGCCATACATAAGGTACATCATTCGGCAGAAACTTTGACGCCAGTAACTGTTTATCGTGTCCACCCGCTTGAAGGTATTCTCTATGGATTGAGAAGTGCCTTTGCTCAAGGTGTCGCGATATCAACGTTCCTTTTTCTTTTTGGAAATTCGGTTGACTTGTACACAATCGTAGGAGTGAATATTCTGTCGTTTGTGTTTCATGTAACAGGTTCTAACCTACGACATTCACATATTAGCATCAGTTATTGGCCATGGTTGGAATACATCCTGATTTCACCGGCCCAGCATCAACTTCACCATTCCATTGCAGAAGAGCATTATGATAAGAATTTTGGCGTAGCTTTGGCTATATGGGATTGGATGTTCGGGTCGCTTCATTTGTCTGAAGATGACAAAGAACTTGAATTTGGCCTACTGCCGAATGAGGCAAGCGCAACAAATATGATTGATATTTATACGCGCCCGTTTCTGGATATTAGTAAAATTATTTCAAGGCGCGCTCGAAATTTTAAGCAAGCCACGCTTCGGATTTTTAGCAATTGAATGTAAAAAAGCCCTCAGAACTTTGAGGGCTTCTAAAATCATTTATTCGTCAAACGCAACTTCTTCTGTAAGCCTTAATGACGTTGGTCGGAGCTTTGCAATATCAGTAAGTGGAATTTCATCTGGAACCAATTCACCCCAGCTTGATACAAGCTCTGATGCGTTTGACCCTGGTCTTAATGGATATTCGCCATTCGTTTCTGCATAGATTTCTTGTGCAGCCTCACCTGTTAAAAATTCCATCAATTTTATAGCGTTCTCTTTATTAGGTGCTGCTTTTGTTAATGTTACACCTGATAGGTTCACATGTGTTCCGCCATTTTCAAATTTAGGGAACACGATACGCACACTATCTGCCCATACTTTTTGATCTTCGTTGGCAAGCAATTTTTTCATATAATATGTATTACCAATAGAGATATCACATTCACCGGCCCAAATAGCCTTTATCTGTGCCCGATCATTACCAGAAGGTTTGCGTGCAAGGTTACCTTTAACGCCCTTCAGCCATGTTTTAGCGGCTTCCTCACCATGGTGTGCAATTACAGATGATGTCAGTGCAAGGTTATATGCATTAGTACCCGCACGCGTGCAAATACGTCCTTTCCACTTATCTGATGCAAGATCTTCGTATGTCGTCACCTCACCATCTGCGACACGATCCTTGGACGCATAAATAACGCGTGCACGTGATGTCAGGCCAAACCAATGGCCTTCTGGGTCACGGAAGTCTGCGGGAATGTTAGCGTTTATAATATTTGAGTTAACGGATTGTGTTACACCAGCATCAACCACAGCGCTCAGACGTGAGATATCGACAGTCACAACTAAATCTGCTGGGCTACGATCGCCTTCGGATACCAGCTTTTCAACAAGACCTTTTTTCAGAAAAGCGATATTTACATCAATGCCTGTTTTTTCTGTAAAAGCATCAAATAATGGCTTTATCAGTTCTGGTTGACGGTATGAGTAAACGTTAACCTCATCAGCTTGGACCGCTGTGCTAATAAAGGTTGTAGCCATTGCAGCGGTAATAAATGTGCGAAACATATTAGAAGACTCCGATTGAAAGTTTGATTTGTGACTATCAATTTATTACGGTTAACTCAATACCTGACAGAAATAATCACCTTAACTTAGGTGGTAATTTTTTACCTTTAATGGTGCAGTTTGATTAAGGTTTAAATGTACGGCTAAGCTATGTTTTATTGTGCGGGGCATTACCTCGAACGGTAAACTATTCAGGGTTTACCCAAACGGTTCTGATAATTCTTCTGTTACCTCTGCCAAATCGAAAAATATATACACGATTTTTCATGAAATTGTGCTGTGTAACGGTAACTGACTGATAAGCATTCTCACATTATACCAGCAACGAGGTTGTCAAATACTAAACAAAAAGGCAGTATTTAGATATGATGCAATGAGTATTATAAATGCGAATTATTTGTTTTCAGTAGCTAGTAAGTTATTTTTTAGCATAGAATTATTATTAATCACGCTACGGGAAGACTAGTGAAATTCTTCAAAAGTATAAAAGATCGACTTAAAAATTACGTATCAGAATTTAGATTATCTTTCATAATCAGGATCGGTATCATTCTGGTTTGCTTGCTTATAACAGGGTTCGCGACTTTCGGTGTTATGGGGGTGGGTGAAAAACGATCAGCTAAGACATTTGAGACGATGACATTGGATAGCAAGCAAGCAATTCGACATCGTTTAGATACTTATAAGAGAAGCCTTTATGGTGGTGCAGGTTTATTGAAAGCATCTGATTTTGTTTCAATTGATGATTGGAAGGCATATGTTGACGAACTTAATTTAGAAAAAGAGCTAGGTGGTGTAAACGGGATCGGCTGGATTGTACCTTTCCATAATGACGTAACCAATGAGTTCTTAGATTACGTTAAGATTACGGGGGTTAAGGATTTCAAAATCCACCCAGAAGTGAAAAGCGAAGAACATTTTGTGATTCTTTTCATTGAGCCCTATGAAAACAATGCAGAGGCTATAGGCCTAGATATTGCATTTGAAAAAAACCGCCGTGACGCTGCGGTGTCTTCCCGTAAAACAGGTGAAGTTACTTTAACAAAGCGTATCTTCTTGGTCCAAGACCATAATCATACACCTGGCTTTTTAATGTTGCGCCCTGTTTACAATGGTTCGAATACAAACATTACTGCTGAAAATCGAGATGCGGAATTTTCAGGGTGGGTATATGCGGCATTTATCGCGGATAAAGCCTTAGATATGTTAACAGAGCCACAGGGTGTGGACTTTGAGCTTGCTATTTATGACGGTGAGGAGATTTCTGATGATGCCTTGATTTATAAGACCAATGATTTCAGAGATAAAAGCGCGTTTTATAAGACTGAAAAAATTTCACTACATGGGCAAACTTGGATGCTTCATTGGCAAACAACGCGTTTATACGAAGATATTCACTTTAGTTACCTGCCATTTGTTACTTTGTTTAGCGGTGTATTTCTAACACTATTAATTTCGCTACAGCTAAGGGCATTAAGTAATCGTGCCACCCAAGTTGAAAAAGAAGTTATTCTTAAGACGAAAGAGTTGAAACAGAGTAGTGAAGAACTTCAAAAAACAGAAAAACGTTGGGATTTAGCCTTAACAGGTGCCGAGATTGGTGTGTTTGATATCAATCTTACTAACGGTACTGCCGTCATGTCAAAAACCTGGATGAAGTTAATGAGGTTTTCGGATAAAGCTGAAAACTTCATGTCTCCAGATGATTTTTTAGACCGTATTCATCCAGATGATAAAGAAGATAAAATTGCAGGTGATAAGGCCTGTATTAGCGGCGAAGTAAAACGATCTTTGACCGAGTATAGAATTCTTGATGGGCTTGATGAGTGGCGTTGGATGCGGTCAGATTCTGTAATTGCTGAGCATGATGAAAATGGCACCCCCACGCGTATGATTGGCACTCAAACAGATATCACGCAATTAAAAACAGCGCGTGAAAAGTTAAAGTCAAGCCGTCAGCAGCTTAGTTATATTATTGCACAAGCACCCGTTGCGATGGCATTAGTCGATAACGATGGTTTTTTCTTTAATGTAAACGAAGCTTTAGCCAAATTTACAGGATTGAGACAAAGTGAATTAATTGGTTCGGATTTCCAATCTTTGGTGGAGCCATCCGAGTTGCCAGAAATATTACGGGCTGTTTCAGATCTTGGTAAAGGCAAAGAAACGTCTTACCAAAAGGAACATAGGTTTCTCCATAAGAATGCAGGTATAATTTGGGGCTTGCTGCATATTTCCTGGATGGCAAGTAATGATGACACCTCTGCGTATTTTATTGCCCAAATTATCGATATAACTGAAAAGAAAGAAGCTGAGCTGGTTAAGGGTGAGTTTGTTGCAAGTGTTAGTCATGAACTGCGTACTCCACTAACATCGATTAAAGGGTCAGTTGGATTGATTTTGGGGGGAATGAGGGATTCTGTTCCTGAAAATATTTTACGTCTTTTGGAGATAGCACATAGTAATTGTGATCGTTTAACGAATCTTGTGAATGACATTTTAGATCTTGAAAAAATGGCGTCCAATAAGCTGACGTTCAATTACTCATCCGAAGATGTTTGCACATTAATAGAAAATTCAGTTGCCCGAATTAAGCCAATGGCTCACGAGGCTGATGTTGAAGTCGAAGTTATATTACCAAAAAGAAAGTCAAAGGCTTGGATCGATAGCGATCGCTTTGAGCAAGTGATCGCAAACCTTTTGTCAAATGCTGTAAAATTTTCAAAGACAGGTGGTAAAGTAACCGTGTTAACCGAAGCTTTGGAAAAGGAAGTTAAAATTTCGGTTATTGATCGCGGCAGTGGTATTCCTGACAATTTTAAGGACAAAATCTTTTCACCATTTGCACAAGCAGATTCTTCTGCGACGCGAAATAATGGCGGTACAGGGTTAGGGCTTAATATTTCTAAACACCTTATCGAACGATTGGGTGGGGGGATCGGTTATAGTAGTACACCAGATGTTGAAACTATTTTCTGGATCACGATTCCTGTACGTAGAAAAAAAGTTATAACGCAAGATCCATTGGCAATTAGCAATAATTATAAAATGAACATCCTCCATATTGAAGATGACGAAGATTTTTCAATATTAATTGCAGAGACATTTTCTGATATTGCGAATGTGACACGTGCTTCTAGTATTAAAGAAGCTAAAAGGGTTTTACAATTAGAACCATATTCCATGATCATTATCGATTGGGGTTTGCCTGATGGTGATGGAGAGACTTTATTGACTGATATAAGTGAACATTGCCATGGTGTGCCGATTATTGGCCTGTCTGCTGCGGAACCCTCACTCAAAAATGACAACTCGATTGTCGAGTTGGTTAAAACGCGACTTACATTGCAGGAAATTCGAGACAGATGCTTGATTGAGATTGATAAGAAAACGTAATGTGAAAATAGAAATGAGCTACCGTGTAATAAGGGTATTTATGGTTATTACAAAAGCACATAGTTTAACAGTACGGTTACTATTATATCGCAAGTAGTCTGTTAATTTATAATTAATCTAATGCTATTGGAGGGAATTAATATTTTATATTTAGGATTAATTTTAAGTACAATATCTCTGATCCTTGCGCTTCTTTATATTTGGAACCTACATCGTATTGATAGGATATCGTCCTCAGAAACACCTCAGACATTATCTTACTCACTAGAGTTGATAAATGATGCTGTTTCGATTCTAAAAGCTGATACTTTTGAAATAGTTTATATGAATGAACACGCCCTTAAGAGCCGCGGTTTACAAAGTCAAAGTTATGTTGGGAAAACTTTACATGAATTAATTCCACTAGAGGCGGTAAAATATTTTATCGAGAAAATTAGACCGCTCATTGATGGAACTCAGAATAAATTAACATACATTGATATGCAGCGTGCGGAAGAAGTAACTGTTTATTTGGCTGACCAAGATGGGAATGCACGCCATATTGTACGTGTTGCGAAGAATATCTCTGACCGTATTAAGTTTGAAACAGTTAAGGATGAATTCATTTCGACAGTTAGTCATGAACTGCGGTCACCTGTAACATCTATTAAAGGAGCGCTGGGTTTGATTTTATCTGGGGCTGTGGGCCCATTACCAGAAAAAGCAACAAACATGGTTTCTATAGCACATAGGAATGCAGACCGTTTGGTTCTACTGATTAACGATATTCTAGACATTGAAAAGATTGCCGCTGGCAGTATGCGATTTAGAATTGAACCTTGCGACATTAATACCTTGCTTCATGATGCTGTAGAAGAGAGCGAACCTTATGCTGAAAAATTTGGGGTTAAAATTGAATTAGAAACGCATAATAAATCTGTTTTTGTGAATTGTGATGCCGACCGAACTTTGCAAGTTATGACTAATTTGTTAAGTAATGCCGCTAAATTCTCTAAACCCAAAAGTAAAATAATTATAATGACATCTCAAACTGATGAAATGCTTACTGTTTATGTAAGAGACTTTGGGGTAGGTATTCCAAAAGAAGCTCAAGATACGATTTTTGATCGCTTCAGCCAAGCGGATAGTTCTGATCGTAGGGCTGTGGGTGGTTCAGGTCTAGGACTAAGTATAGCAAAGGCAATTGTTGAGAGGCACGATGGTACTTTGTCTTTCGAAAGTGAAGTTAACAAAGGCACGACTTTTAGTTTTACATTACCGTTAACACAAGAAATATTATCAGATTCTGCAAAAGCAGTGACGAATGAATTAAGGGGCGTATAGTGACCGATAAAATTAAAATACTTCATGTTGAAGATGATCTGGATATACAAGAAGTTGCTAAATTATCTTTAGAAGTTTTTGGTGATTTTGAAGTAAAACAGTGTGCATCTGGCAAAGAAGCATTAGAATTTGCCAAAGGATATATTGCAGATATTTTGTTACTTGATGTTATGATGCCAGAGATGAGTGGTGAAATTGTTTTGAAACATCTACGAGAGTTGCCCAATTATCAGGAAACACCAGCGATATTTATGACAGCAAGAGCCCAGAAAGATGAGGTCGCAGCATTAAAAGCTTTAGGGGCCGTAGACGTAATTGTGAAACCATTTGACCCAACGACTCTTGCCGCAGAAATTACCAAAGCAATATCTTGAACCTTATTCTGTCTGGTATGGTATCGTGCTGCCAAACTCTAGAAAATGATCTATGTGATTCAATACGGTTTTAAAATCTTGTGTATTGTCTTTTTGATAAAGCTTAATGTGAGTTTCTGCTTGAATTGCATATTTTCCAAGATCTTTAAAACCCAACGTACCTGCGCTTCCCGCAGTTTTATGTACAATGAAACAAGCTTCATTTAATGCATTGTCACGTAATTCGGGTATTTCCATATCGCTACGCAGGTCTTCAAGAGCATCCAACCTATTATATAGCAACGATACGAAACGGGCTCTTATTGGCTGTAATTGATCTTCAATACTATTTGGAATGCTGGACGTATTCATGGAAACCCTACCTAAGGTTAGTTAATCTATAGTTGTTTACATTACCCCTAACATACCCAAAAGACCGGATGGTTCTTTTTTGGTAATTGTTGTGGATGGGTTCGTATTTTCCGCATTTATACATGCCTGCCTCAACACGGTCGATACGTTGTTGCCTGATTTAAAGTTTAATCGGATAGGCTGCCCTAATGTGACTGTTAAATACATTGGGCGCCCATCGCTGAAATATGTATCCATGTCTGTAAGCCTATCATTGACGTTCGATTGTATCTCTTCGAGGTTGAGTAAACCATGGCTGTCACTCACACATGCGAAATTACCACCTCCAGCATGGGACATTAAAAAGAAGTTAGGCTTCAGTGTCTCTGAAATAGCTTCTGAGACATCCGTAATTGCGCATGTGAAATCAAACTCAGTGGAGTTGTCATATAATCTTTGAGCATCCTGTAATGTAAATGCAAAAGCACTACAGCCAAACAAGGAAAGGCGTGACAGCTGTTTTAAATAATTTTGCATAGGGGTAAAGCCAATGACCCCATCTACATCATTAACAAAAAGGGGCTCTGAAAAAGTAGGGCGATTAACCGAGCTCGAGGATTTGCTATCGCCTGTGGCAGAAAATAGATTATCTGTGTAACCTCTACGTCCGATTAATAATTCTTCAATGGTATTAATACGGTTGCTTAATTCTTTAATATCGAATGGTTTGTTAACATAATCGGTTGCTCCAGCAAAAAAAGCACGATCAATGTAGTGCTTATCTGACATGGCTGTTATCATTAATATAGGGGTGTGTTGATAACGACCGATACTACGGACATTTGTGACCAACTGTATTCCATCCATCACAGGCATCTGAATATCAAATAAGAAACAATCAATAGGGTCGGTTGAGTTTTCAATAACCTCAAGGGCTTCGATTGCGGATTCAGCTGTAACAATGTTTGTGTGACCAATTAAGCTTAGTAATTCACGTAGTAAATCGAGTATAATTGGATCATCGTCTACGGCTAATATTTTCATCTTAAATCACCATTTCATAGCGTCAAATTTTTCAAAACGTTGTACAAATATAAAATACTAAATATTATTTCATGATATTAATGAATAAGGCTTAAATATGACCACTGGCTACAAAACCTGAAAATCATACCAAAACAGTCAAATTAACGATAATATTAAGGCCACTGTTTTAACTTAATAGCGCTTATGTTGTTTATCTTCGCAACCGCTACCAAAATAAAAAGACCTAGCTGCATCTCAGATAAGTCATTGAAAGTATTGGTAGTGGGAGAGGGACTTGAACCTCGGACACGCGGATTATGATTTATTAGACTTATGTTCTCATAGGGTGCTATATATTCAATTAAAATATATTATTAACAATATATTAGATTGATTTTATATGGTATAGGTGAACATAGTAAACCACCCTAATACCCACTAAAAAAAGCCTCTAGAGAGCTTAAGATGCCCCAAATCAAAATGACAGATGTTGCTATTCGTAACTTACCTCTCCCAGAGCTTGGGCAGATTACCCACTGGGATATAGCTCAATCAGGCTTTGGTATTCGTGTCTCGCAAGGAGGCATTAAACTTTTGTAGTAATTCAGCCCCCACTCGTCGCCGTTACTCTATAGGGCGATATGGTAGGCTTTCACTTAAGCAAGCACGTGCAGAGGCGAAGAAGTTGTTTTTAGATGCTTGTGCGCTCAAAAACCGCCCACGTACTGTCTATGACTATACACGTCACCTCAAACGACACTTTCCTTTTGGCAGGACACGCCTTGATGAAATTACACGCGCTGACATACAGCGCCGTCTTAACAGCCTCAAAGAGAAACCGTCAGAACAACATCATGCGTATGTGACAGCTAAGATATTCTTTAACTGGGCAGTGCAAGAAGAATATATATCCAGTTACCCTATGAGCAATTACTCTTCAAAGTTAAATTGCCATATGTATCAAATTATTCGATGGCGGACACCGTGGGCTGCATTAATTTTTTAAAACTTAATATTATCCCTAAACACCTATAGTGTCATTAAAATGTAATATTTCTACTCTAAGGTGTAATCACGTTAATAAAAAATTAATATTTAGAGATTAGCCAAACTATATTATCTTTGGGGGGTACTGAAACGGTAATTTTTTAACAACACCAATGTGTAAATTCATTTTCTAATATCTTTTTTAACTTTGGCCTCGGCCTATTTTCTTGGCCTATTTTAACGTCAAATTTTGTCATTTTATCGCGGTTTCGGTGCGCCTGAACTGCTTCTTCCACTCGTCTATAGGACTGTCTGATGAAACATTTTAATATTCCCAAAAAACGCGTCGTGCTCGTAGGGGCGCACTGTAAATTTCCTGATAACTCAAATAGTTGGCGGGATTTCTATAAAAACATATCAAATGGTCAGACATATTGTGGTGACATACCTGTTGATAGGTTTCAGACAAGTAAATTTTACAATCAGGATATACATGCAGGAAAAGCATATGTAAAACGTGGTCATTTTATCAACTATGACTATCGCATGTTTGATCCGAATGCATTTGGATTTGCACCTGCAGAGGTTGAATTTATTGACCCACAACAAAGGCTTTTACTGGAAGCTGCATGGGTTGCTGTTGAGCAAGGTCTGGGAGATATAGAGGCTTTGAGAGGCAGTGAAACTGGCGTTTTTGTCGGCGGTTTTACACTGGATCATATGCTGAACCAGCTTGGAAGTGGAGCACGTTCTTCGATTGGTAGCCATTCTGCTGCTGGTGCTACTCTTACGATGCTTGCAAATCGTTTATCTTATGCTTTTGACCTGCGTGGTCCTAGTTACACTGTTGATACAGCATGCTCATCGTCTCTTGTTGCTTTTGAAGCAGCTGTACGTGCCATTGAGACTGAGCGATGTGAGGCAGCCTTGGTTGGTGGCGTAAACTTTATGATGCGTCCAGAGTATTTTATTGCAATGAGCCATGGAAAATTTTTGGCTAAAGATGGTCGATCAAAAAGCTTTGATGCAAGAGCGGATGGTTATGGACGCGGAGAAGGCGTTGGTGTTGTAGTCTTAAAATCACATGAGCAGGCTATTGAGGATGGGGATACAATCCTTGCTGAAGTTGCAGGCGTAGGTGTTGGGCAGGATGGCCGGACAACGGGGATCACCGTACCAAATCCAGATGCACAAGAGGCTTTGATGCATCGCGTTTTGGCTGAAAGCCAATTGAACGCAAAAGACATTTCATATGTTGAAGCACATGGAACAGGGACGCCTGTTGGGGATCCTTTGGAGGTTTCTGCGATCGGTTCTGTATATGGTTCTGCAGATCGTACAGAGCCGTGTTACTTTGGATCCGTTAAAGCCAATATTGGTCATCTTGAGGCTGCCGCCGGTATTGCCAGCGTTATCAAGGTTCTTGGTATGTTTGAGAACGAGACGATACCTCCTGTTGCAGGACTTGAGCAACCAAACCCAGCTTTGCCTTTGGATACATATTCTGTTGCAATTGCAGATCAGTTGCGTGCTCTTTCTGGGGTTGCGGGAGAGCGTCATATTGCTATCAATTCCTTTGGTTATGGTGGAACCAATGCACATGTTATCCTCAAAGAGCCTGATGTGGTGTCAACTGATGATGTTGCAGATAGTAAGCCGTTGTTAGAAGTTCTGCCAATCTCAGCGCGTTCTAGCGGCGCATTGTCAAATATGCTTAGTGCTTATGGTGAACACCTTGGTCAGGACGAACAATCTGACAACTTGTCTGACATGATTTTTGCTGCCAGCGAACGTCGCGCACATTTTTCATATCGTGCGGTGGCCATTGGTGAAAATGCAACAGATATTGCTGAAACCCTATTGGAGGCAGGCAAAACTGGTCATGCCGCTAATATTCAAATTGGACAATCTGTTTTATCTTCATCGCGCCTAGCGAAGACAGCATTTGTTTATACTGGAATGGGGCCACAATGGTGGGGCATGGGGCGTTCTTTATTCGAGACTTCAACAATATATGCCGAAGCTCTTCGAGAAGCGGATGCAGCTTTTTATAATGTAGCAGGGTTTTCAATTTTAGAGGAAATGCTGAAACCTGAAGAAGAGAGCCGTATTGGTGAGACGGAATTTGCGCAACCCGCTAACTTCTTGTTGCAATACGGTTTGACCAAAGTTCTTTTATCTGAAGGTGTGCAACCTGATGGCGTTGTTGGTCATTCCGTTGGAGAAGTGGCATCAGGTTGGGCAGCTGGCATGTTGCCTCTTGAGGAAGCTGTTACTGTGAGCCGCTATCGCAGTTCCATTCAGGCACGTGCAGCGGGGCAAGGGGCTATGCTGGCTGCTGGTATTTCTGAGCAAGATGCAAAAGAATTGGTGGCTGATTACGATGGTAAGATTGAAATTGCTGCGGTTAATGCACCAGACTCATTAACACTTGCGGGTGAGACTGCTGCTATTGAAAGTGCTGAGGATAAGCTGTCCGCTCAAGGTGTATTTGCGCGCAAGTTGGATGTAGAGGTGCCCTATCACTCAGCTTACATGGACCCGCTGAAAGAGGAACTGGTTGACACTTTGTCGGTTCTGGATCCACAGCCAGTTGAACTTCCACTTTATTCAACTGTTTCTGGTAATGCTGATGGCCGACCGTTTGATGGTGAATATTGGGCGAATAATGTTCGCAATCCTGTTCTTTTCGCAAAAGCTATCAATAAAATGCTGGAAGATGGGTATACGCACTTTGTTGAAGTGGGCCCACATCCAGTTTTATCACGTGCTCTTAAGAGCATAATAGATCAAAGTGGCGTTTCTGCTGAGATTATTTCTACTCTCTCTATGCGTGATACAGATGATGTTAAGAACATCGGTAAAGCGATTTCAAATCTTTATATCACTGGTGGCGATATAAACTGGCCCGTTCGTAATGTTTCCGACCGTTCTATCGCTTTACCCCCATATGCTTTTGCACGTGAAGAATTGTGGCGCGAGGCGGCGCTTCAGGAGCAAGACCGTCTGAATTACAGTGGCAAACCTCTTGCACAGCAACAGAGTGATGAACGAACTGTTGTGAGTGACCTTGGAATTGCATCGTTGAATTTCTTAAATGACCATGTTGTCGCTGGTGTACCAATTATGCCTGCAGCAGGTTACCTAGAAGCGATGTTGTCCGCGCGTTCATTGCAATCTGCAGGAGTGTTTGATGAGACTGTCTTGGTGAGCGATATTCGTATCGCCCGCCCGCTTTTGCTGAAAACAGATAGGGAACAGCATTTGGAAGTTTCCCATAATACATCAAATGGTGAGACCGTCCTTTTGTCGCGCGATTTAAATGAACCAGACAAAGCTGTGGTTCACATGGAAGGGAATTTAAATGCGCTTCCAAATATGGTTTCTGAACAAATCGATTTAGATGTATTTTTGCGCGATTGCGAAGAGATTGAATCTTCTACTTGTTACGATGCTTATCGTGAAATGGAATTGGAATACGGCCCAGCATTCCAGTCGATTAAACGCTGTTATTTGTCGTCGGATAAGCAGACAGTGATTGCGGCTTTGGAGCTTCCTGAAGATTTGTTATCTAGTGAAGGTTTTGTTGCGCACCCTTCATTGTTGGATGGGAGTTTTCAAGCGGCTTTAACTTTGATGGGGGATGGCAAGGCCTATTTGCCAACAACGATCCGCGCTTTAGCAATTCAGGAGAGCTTTCCAAATAAGTTATATGCAAAAGTCACGTTGGTTTCCCGAAAAGATGACACCGTTGTTTGTGATATTGATTATATATCCGAAGAGGGGAGAATTCTTGGTAGGCTTCAATCATTGACATGTTCTGCCTTGCAAAAAAAAGATGCAAATATAAGAGCATATGGTGCAGATTGTGATTATGTATGGGAGCAAATAGAGGCTGCCGAAGAGGTTGATGCACCTCTTTTACACCTACACCGTAATGGGGATCCTTTGAACGCTGTGCTGAACATGTCAGATGTGTCTGTGATTTCTGTTGATATTGATGTCGAAAATTTAAGAACACAACTTATCCAGCAGCTTATGGCGCATCCAGGCGCAAGGATTATTGTCAGCCTCAATGAAGGTGATGCTGTTTCTTCTTTGGCGTTGTTACAGCGTATTCTATTGGGCTTTGCAGAACTTGGTGAGGATGCACCATTGGTAACTGTTTGTACATTTCATGGACAAACAGTTGAGGAAAATGAAGGTGCGAACCCAATGCAAGCCAGTTTTGCTGGGTTTACCAGAGTGACGTACAACGAAACCAAAACATTGCCGTTGAACATTGTAGATATCTTAGCCGAAGATTTAGATCATGCGTTACAGGAGGCAGGTCTTGCACAATTTATTGTAAATGAAGTCTGTGCTCGACGTACGGAAGTGGAGCGTGCGATCCGCAATCAAAAAGTATATGCGCCCATCTTGCGTGATCGTGATACGTTTGAAACACACGAAACTGAGACACTGGTTGGGCCTTGGTCTGAAGACATTGTTATGGGGGCTTCGCATCTTGAGCGTATGTCTAAACAGCCTAACTCAGAAGATGTAACTGTTGAGGCATGGGGGTTGTTACCCCGTGTGCTAGACACTGACAAAACATTATCCGTTGCAGGTGTTGCCTTTAAAGACTCAGATGGAACTCTGTATGCGGGAGTGCTGGAACGACCAGAATACCCAAGCAGTCATATTTCACGCCCTGCGCTCTACGTGCAATGTAAGGATGCTCATACTGCTGCACAAGCCGCAGCTGCAGCCCCTCTGTTTTTACCTGTTGCAAATATAATGCGTGATATTGGGGCAAACATTCCGAAACGAGCAGGGGTTGCCAATACACCTCATGGTCATCTTTTGGCGCAGCAATTGCGTGCCGCAGGAAGCGAAGTTGTTATACTTCCAGAGGGGGCAGGTTTGACGACTTTGTTTGGCCAAATCATGGCTGACAAAACGCAGCGTTTTGATCTGCTTGCCGTTCCCTATCAATCTTTTGTAAGAATGTTCCCAGCGGGTCTGTGGCTTAAGAAGAAGGCGACAGTTATAGATCTTTCATTAGAGATGGATCAAACAGTCAGCTTACCTCCTGAAGCAACCACTTTTTTGAGCCTTTTACAAAAAGTACCATCTTGCCATGATGCACAGTTGCTATCTGAGCTGGAAAATCTCGTGCATGCCCCATGTTTCCATGAGGCGGATCTGACTAAGAGCATTGTGAATACACAAGACTGGGCAGGATGGCCAAATGAAGCTGCGATTGTTATGATCAATCGCTCGCAGGCTTTAGAGGTCAGCACCTCTCATGTTCCATCCTTCCGCCGCGATGGCGCATATTTGGTAACAGGGGGCTTTGGCGCGCTAGGCAGTCGTACAGCACTTTGGCTTGCACAAAACGGTGCTGGTAAAATTTATCTGGCAGGTCGGTCCGGGGTTGCCAGCAAAGGTGCGGAAAAACTTATTTCTGATATTTGTGCCCTTGGGAGCGAGGTTGAAGGTGTGCGTCTTGATCTTGGAGATGAAGACAGCGCATCCACAGTGATACAAGCTTTAATTTCCGAAACTGCAGCGAATGGTCAGCCATTGTGTGGCGTTTTCCATGCTGCGGGTTTGACGCAAGATGGCAAATTTGAGGAAATGGATGAAGAGCGCATTTCATCTGTTATGAAGCCAAAAGCACTGGGTGCTGAAATACTGGATCGCGAGACGCAAGACTGTGCGTTGGACGCTTTTGTGCTTTATTCTTCGGTGGCAGCATTGATTGGAAATATTGGGCAAAGTAACTATGTTGCGGCGAATGCATGGCTTGATGCGCTTGCAGCATCTCGTCGCCAACGTGGACTTGCCGCTTTGTCTTGCCGTTTTGGGGCGATTTCTGATGCAGGAATGGCATCAGATAAAGTTTTGACACAACGTTTGAAAGAGATTGGTCTAACTGCTTTGCCTGCTGAAGATGCTTTAGAAGGCATGGGGCATGCAATGATGGTTGGTGCCACAACGGCCTTGGTCAGTGTTAGCATTGATTGGAAGCGATACGGTGCCTATGACCGTCGAGGCGGTGCGACACCACGTATGGCTGACACAACGGGTGTTTTCTTGGAAAGCGGTGATGATGCGCAAATGGAAGCATTGTGGCGCGAGCTTGGTGCTGCACCATTCGAAGAGCGGTTTGAGGCATTGAGCCTGCTCTTAAGAGAAGTAATTGCTGGTGCCATGCGTCTTGATCCAACGTCTATTCCTCTTGACATTGGTCTTGATGAAGCGGGTTTGGACTCATTGCTTTCTGTGACAGTTCAAATGGCGATTGAAGAGGCCCTCGCTTGCACTGTTCCTGCGATGATGTTGATCGGAGGAAATTCGACGAGCGATATTGCTGCTAAGATTCTGGACGATCGTGGTTTGGGCAAAGACATAATTGCTACGGCAGCGTGATCTCGCGCTGCTGACTTATTTTATATTTATTATTTTGAGGACAAGATGACTGAACTTCTTAAATCGTTGCGTAAACATATGTGTAAAGACACAAATCAACCAAATTCCTTGAATGAAACTTCACCCAATAATGTTGAGAGCAAAACATCTGAGCAAGTTGGATATGATGCTGAGTGGACGGATCCTGCTAAGCTGCCTGATATGACTACTATTCGTAAAATGGATGCGTTTTTCGGAAAAGGTTCTGAAATGGAGGATCTGTACTTTCTTCCGCGTAAAGGGCTGATGTCAGACAAGATTGAAACCCCTAAAGGGTATAAAACACTTTTTTCTGGTTATAACTATTTGGGTTTGGGGGCCGATCCTGCTGTGATTGAACGTACAGTTAAGGCTGTGCGTGATTTTGGAACGCATGCTGGTGCTGCACGTATGGTAGGTGGTGAGATTACGCTACACGGTGAGCTGGAGCGTAAATTGGCCCAATTTGTTGGCACAGAAGATGCCATTGTGACTGTAGGTGGCTATGTGGCGAATATGACGGCTATTGGCTATTTCTTAGGGAAAAACGATTTATTGATTCATGATGCGCTCATGCACAATTCTGGTGTTATGGGTGGTGTTCTTTCACAAGCAAGACGCATCAGTTTTCGCCACAATGACTTAGATCATCTCGAAACTTTATTGGAAGCAAACCGTGGTTCTGTGGAAAGGACAATTATCCTTGTGGAAGGGGCGTATAGTATGGATGGCGATATCGCAAACTTGCCGCGCCTTCTTGAGATTAAGCATAAATACAATTGCTGGCTGATGGTGGATGAGGCGCACTCAGTCGGGACTTTGGGTGAAACAGGGCGTGGTTTGTCTGAGCTTTATGATACAGACCCGCGTGAAATCGACCTTATTATGGGAACGCTTTCGAAAAGCTTTGGCAGTTGTGGCGGTTTTATTTGTTGTAACGCACAATTTGGAACTTTTTTACGGAATTTAGCTCCAGGGTTCCTAATGTATAGCACAGGTATTTCCCCTGCAAATACAGCTGCGGCTTTGGCCGCTGTTGAAATGTTAGAGCAGGAGCCAGAACGACTTCGTAAATTGATGTCGAATTCAAAATTCTTCTGTGACACTGCGCGTGCCGCAAATTTGAACGTAGGTTTGGCAACAGGACAGGTCCCGATTGTTCCGATTATTTTGGGTGATGATGTGATGACTTTGAATGCGGCAGGGGCTTTGTTGAAAGAGGGTATGATTGCTCATCCTATTTTGCATCCCGTCGTTGAAAGAGGTGGTTCACGTATTCGCTTTTTCATCACAGCGGATCATCGTGAAGAAGATATGGCGCGCTGTATCAGCATTATGAAAGAGGCGGTTTCCCAGTGACTTTAGAACGAAGGTTAGGGAACCGTAAAGAGGCCTCACTTGGGCGTTTTGCAAACATAATGCAAAATCTCCTCTCCATCCTTATGAAACGACCTATGGCTGCTTTGCTGTTCGGTATAATGATAGCCGCAGTGCTTTCTGCAGGAACTGCAAATCTGGGTTTTCGTTCAGATGAACGTGTCTTTTTTTCGGAGTCTAATGAGCATTTACAACGTCTGAGGGATTTTGAAGCGCGTTATGGGAAAGATGATACAGGTGTTTTAGTTGTACATACACCAGAAGGCACTTTGTTTACCCCAGAGCATTTGGCTGCATTGCGCAAAATGACAGATGATGTCTGGGCGTTGGATATGGTGCGCCGTGTAGATTCTCCAGTTGCATTTCAAATTGCCATCGGAGAAGGCGACGAAGTGATTATCGACCAGCTTTGGCGCGAGGGTGACCCAACGGATTCTGCCTATTTAAAACGTATTGAAGGCTGGGCAGCTCAAACACCATTGTTGATTAATCGTATTTTATCAGAGGATTTGGCGACGGCTTTGATTTCAGTGACATTTGAAATCCCAGAAGAACAGTCCGAAGATGCGCCTACTGTTTTAACCTCTGTTATGCGTGAGCGTGTGAAACAGTTTCAAGAAGACTATCCTGACCTTGAGATTTCACTAAGTGGTTCCGTCGCTTTGGACAGTGCTTTTGGTGAAGCTGCTGTGAGTGACAGCGCACTTCTTGTACCTATCATGTATACGCTGCTTTTGGGGCTTATGTGGTTGATTTTGGGTTCTTGGGTACCTGTTTTTGCGGCTTTTCTTGTTATCAGTGGTGCAATTGGGGCGACTTTAGGGATAGGTGGCTTTATAGGTATACCATTGACATCTGTATCTGTGATATCGCCTTTTATGATTACGATCATTGCTGTTGCGGATGTTGTTCACATGAGTACTGCAGCATTTCAAAAGGATGCAACTGCGCAGCAGAGCGAACTTGGAAGAGAACGACGCCATAGGGCTGTTGAAGCAGCTTTGAGAAAAGTATCTTGGCCTGTTTTGCTGACATCTTTGACGACTGCTGTGGGGTTCTTTTCTTTGATTTTCTCAGAGTCTCCTCCATTTCAACATCTTGGTATATTGGCTGGTATCGGCACATTACTTGCGATGGTGTTTACTTTTTTGATCCTGCCAACATGCTTGATTGTTTTCCCATGGCGCGGGCGTAAAAGAGCAGCGTCTATGCAAAATGTGTTTAAACGTATTGGGTACTTTGTGACAGCTCGAGCGAAAAGCTCTGTGATCTCAGTGCTGTTGATTGCTGTTGGAATTGCATCCTTTATTTTTATGAACAATTTGGACGACCGTTATACGCGTTATTTTGACAATCGATTTGAGTTTCGCCAAGCAACCGATCGGATGAACAGCCTGATTGGTGGTTTCTACGTTGTGGAATATGATTTACTTGCGCCAGAAGGGACAAATGCTGTTAGCCCTGCCTATCTGGAAGATGTCGATGCTTTAGCCGAATTTATTCGACAGCAGCCAGGTGTGACGCATGTTGCCAACCATGCTGATCGCATCAAGATGGTAAACCGTGCGTTCAGCGGGGGACAGCAAGACAAGTATCTTATCCCGTCATCTCAATCCCAGACTGCACAGTTGCATGAAATGTATGCCATGCAATTGCCATATGGGTTGGATTTGCGTGAACAGGTTTTGGTGGATCGGAGTGCATCACGTATGACTGTTTCCCTAGATGATCGTTCTACTGGTGAGGTTCTTTCGCTCATCGACAATGCCCACGTTTGGGCTGTTGAAAACACACCGCAGCTTGCCTCAAGTGTTGTGGCAACGGGTACGACGGTAATGTTTTCCTATATTGGTATGAAGAATATCGAAAATATGATTTTGGGAACAATTGTTGCTTTTGGTGCGATTGCTGTGTTCCTCCTTTTGGTTCAGAGGTCGTTGCTTATTGTGAGTATTGCTATGCTTGCAAATGTTATGCCAAGCTTGGTGGCTCTTGGTGCTTGGGGACTGTTGGTTGGTGAGCTTGGAATGGCTGTGTCCACTATTGTAGCAACAACCCTTGGTATTGCGGTGGACGATACCATCCATCTGCTGACAGCCTTGCGAAACCGCTTGAAAACTATGAGCGATCCACGTGAAGCAGTTGCAGAAGCTCTTGGGGATGCGGGTCCGGGTATGGCGATCACAACATTTTTGTTGGTTGTCGGATTTGGCATACTCGCAATTTCAGGCTTCCAAATTAACGCTTGGTTGGGATTGATGACTGCAATCGTTGCGATAATTGCTTTGTTGTTTGATCTCATATTTCTACCAGCCGTACTTTTCTTATTGAAAACAAAATACTAGGAGTAAAACTAAAATGGGTACTTTATTTTTTAACGGTTCAGCCCTGTCAAACTTGGCGTTAGGTGCTGCTGCATTGATGTCATTTGGTGCTGCACAAAACGCATGGGCAGCAAGTGATCCAAAAGCCTATGAGATCGCGTCAAAAGTTGAACGCACATATCAAGGGTATGCAGATGAGACCGTTGATGCAGTTATGACAATTAAATCGGGCAATGGTTCGAAATCTTCACGTGAATTTGAGATGGTCACTTTGGAAGTGGTTAAAGGCGGAGACCTGCGTGCTGTTACATTTAGTGCGCCTACAGAATTGGATGGATTTGTATCTTTAAGCCACACGCGGTTTAAAACACCTGATTTGCAATGGGTTTATCTGCCAGAATTTGACCGCGTTCGTAGACTTTCATCACGTGATAAATCGGGCTCTTTTGCTGGATCAGAGTTTTCATTCGAAGATATCGTTCGCTGGGAATTGGACCGTTATGATTATGAATATGTCGGGCCAACAAAGTGTAAAGCCAAAGCTGGATGTGAAGTGCTTGTAAATATTCCGCGCTATCCACATTCGGGATATGCGCGTTTGGTTGAGGTGATCGATATGAGCATTCTGAAACCAATCCAAATCACATATTACGATAAAAACAATCGTGAATTAAAACGTCTTGAAATGACAGGTTATAAGAAAGTTGGAAATGGCCAAATGCGTCCCATGAATGCGCGTATGACCAACCTGCGCACAGGTGCTGTCACTGACATCAAGTGGAGTAATTATCGTTTTGGTAAAGGTTTCAACCAAACGAATTTTAAAGATACCCGCATTCGAGATTGGGCTAAGTAAAAATGACTTGGTTTTTAAACAAGTGTTTCAAAAACAGGGGCGCAATCTGTGCGGCCCTGTTGTATTGTTTGAGTGCTTTCCCAGCATTGGCTCAATCTGTATCTGGACGACTTACATTGGAAACGTATTCTTACTTTTCAGAACCGCTTTTCGATCAACAGCGTGACACAGGCGTGTACCCGAGTTTATCGGGCGATCTCGAATTTTCATTCGACCTCTCTGACAAAACAGATTTGGAATTTCGCGGCAAATTACGCTTTGGTGCAGCGGAAGACCGTGAAGATCTTTTTTTTGTGGATGCAGAGCAGGCGACGTTGCTTTGGACAAAAAATGACACACGATTGCGATTTGGCATACTCCAAGAACGATGGGGTGTATTGACCACGCACTCTGCTTTGGATGTGGTCAATCAAACAGATTTTATAGAGAATATCGATGGCTCACAACGTTTGGGCCAACCCGCAGTTGCTTTGGAAACAAGCTTGTGGCCGTCAGTTGATGCTTTATTGCTTTTAAGCCCAGGAGGAAGAGAACGACGTTTGCCAGACACTGAGCTGCGCTATCGTCTTGTTCCAGCACCACTTGCTGAACCTGTATTTGAGGATGGGCAGGGCCGTTTGGAATTTGCAACAAGATTGCGTTTTCAGTTTGAGACAATTGGTATTAACTTGAACTATTTTACGGGGCATTCACGTGAGCCAGAATTTCAATCTGTGATTTCTGGTGGCCGCGTGACAGAGTTTTTGCCTTTTTACAGAGTCATTGAACAAGCTGGTCTATCAATTGAAATTCCTGCTGGATCATATGTCTTGCGTGCTGAGGCTTTTCATCGGTCTGGTCAGACTGGTGGCAGCTTTTATGGATATGCATTTGGAATTGAACGCTACTTTTACGGCGTTAATTCGGGGCAATCAGACCTTTTTGTATTTGCTGAGGCGTTTTACGATAAACGCTCAAGCTCTGCGCCACTCACATTGTTTGATAGTGATATATCTATTGGCATGGAATGGCTTTTAAATGATAGTTTGGGGCGTTCTATGGGCATACGGTTGATTCACGATTGGGAGACGTCAGCCAGTCTATGGGAATTTGAGTATGGGCAGCGTTTAAAAGATGATGTTTTGATTGATGTTAAGTTTCGTTTGCCGACAAACACAAAAACAGATGCTGCTCTTAGTGGTTTTCAAGGCGACGAAGAATTACAGGTAGGTCTGACATGGAAATTTTAGAGACGCAGCAACACGGCACAGCTGATGAAAATAAACCAATTCGTTATATCTTAGAAGGTAATGTGCTGCGTTTCGAAGATGTTCTGGATGCGGATGCAGGTGGGCCACCTATGCATATTCACCCTGAACAAACTGAAACTTTCCGTGTTATTTCTGGTAAAATGTTCATAGTTCTTTCTGATCGGGAACAAGAATTACGTGAAGGGGAGCAAATTGAAATTTTACCAAATCAACCCCATACTTTTCATACGCATAACTGCCCCAAGACACAAATTGAAGTTTCATTTGACCCTGCTGGCGAGATGCAAGCTTTTTTTATGGGCTTAGAACGTGTAAAACGAAAAAAACTTCATCCACTTTTGCAAATCGCAGTTCAATATCGTGCTGCGAAGGCGTTTGGGTTTTATATGACAGGGCAACCGATTTGGCTGCAAAAGCTTATGTTTTCTGTCGTTGGATTATATGCATATTTACGTGGTTACAGGGCTGAATAAACCAATCAAATAACAAATACATTTCTGTAGAGATTACTTAATTTTATTGTAAGTCATTGATTTTAAATGGAGGTGAGTACTGGAAACGAACCAGTGTACGCGGATTTGTAATCAACTTTTTAGGTTTTTCATATCCTCACATAATTGAATAAATAATTTATATATTTAGTATGTTAGCTGATTAGTATTAACATAGCTGAACATAGAAAAACATTCAAACAGACGTGATTTAAGAGACTAACCCTGTTTTGCGTAAATCACTATGTGATCCTGAACAATCGATCCGCCTGCGTCATGTTATGGATACAAGTACACCGCTGATTATCAATTTGGCAAAGGGGAAGCTTGGAAGCGATGTTACAGATGTGTTGGATGGTTTGATACTGTCACTGATGGCGCAAGCCGCTTACACACGGGTCAATCTACCTGAGCACAAACGTAAACCATATTACCTGCGGTAAACGACACATCTGTGCCGCCCGCTGATAATCCGTTCCAACACGGGTTTATGTATGTGAAACAACTGGGCTCGATTGTGGCCATCACCGATGACGCGGGCCAATTCAAAGTCAGATGATAAGGGGGACACAGACGAAAGCATTCAGTGCGAGGACACTTAAACGTTAAGGGTTACATTTTAATTTTCCGCTGCAAACAGATCGCATATTTTAGCTATCACACTCTCGCGGATGTTTGGGCTTTCATACAAAACATCATGTTTGGCACCTTGCACCAAATCAAATGCACCGTTGGGCCAACGTGCCATGCGATTTTGTGCCGCGGGAGCAGCAACTATGCTATCTTCGGCGCCACAGAACGTAATGCAGGGTATGCTAGGAGAAGACATCTTTGACAAAGAGCGTGTTTCCTTTAGCGTTTGAAAGAGCCACCCCATACTCGGCCCACCAATTTGTTGATCAACGAGAGATTTCGAGATGTTGATGTAGTACTGATACATTCCAGGATCATGAGTGAGCCTGTTATCTTCAAAAGCCGTATTGAGTACATAACTTTCTCCGCGAGTACCTGGTGCATACAAGTGACCCTTTCCCAAAAATTGAGCCGTCCAAGCCAAAGACCAAGCGGCGTAGCGTTGAAATAAAGAGAGGTTTATATCCCACAAAGGCGCAGTGAACGCGCAGGCAGAAACTGGCAGCAGACCTTCTGTAATAGATCGTAAACCAATGCAGGCGCCCAGTGAGTGTCCTATCAAGTACCAAGGCTTAGGTAGATCAAGTGCGCTTGCAGCGTCAATCATCGCTGCTACGTCTTTCTGATAGTCAGAATATTTAAGTATATGGCCCGTCATTCGGTCATCAGTAAGCCTGTCGGAAAGACCTTGGCCGCGCCAGTCTATAGCGAAAGTATTGTAGCCAGCCTTATGGATTTCTTCGGCGGTGCGACCGTATTTTTCATTGTTTTCCGTACGTCCTTGGAAAATAAAGATGCTCCCCTTGGATACTTTATCCGTTGGCCAATACGTTACGCGAAGTCGAACATTGTCCTCTGTATGTATCCAATATGCAAAAACATTGATTGGGCCCTCGGCGACATGAATGTGAAAGGGAGCAGTATCCATCATCGTAGACTTATTATTTTCAATCTTCTGGAGCTTTTATAATACTTTTTTTAGTGGGTGTAATGGTCTAGCGGTTTTATTTCCGTGTGAAATATACAAAGGTAACCCCGTTAACAGCATTCCTCCGACAAGATTTCCAAGCACTACAGGTAATTCATTCCATAATAAATAGTCACTTATTGAAAACTGTCCTCCTAACATAAGTGCTGCTGGGAATAGATACATATTTACGATTGAATGCTCAAAAGCCATGCCAAAGAATAGCATTATTGGAAGCCACATAATGGTAATTTTGCCATTTACGGACGTAGCTATGTATGCGCCAATTACTCCAAGAGAAACCATCCAATTACACAGAACCCCTCGTACAAAAATAGTAAGCATGCCGCCAGCTCCATGGTCTTTATAACCTACAGTTCTATTTTTCCCGATCTCTGCGATGACCTCTCCAACTTCATTTGGTGCAGTAGTAAAACCATAAGTAAATACTATTGCCGTAAGGTATGCTACGAAACATGCCCCTATAAAATTGCCAACGAAAACTAACGCCCAATTTTTCAAGATACGCCGTAAAGTTATGTTTGGTTCATTATGCAGCCATGCAAGTGGCCCCAGAACAAATGCACCAGTCAATAGATCGTATTGCAGTAAGTTCAGTAAGCAAAAACCGATAGGAAACAAAATTGCGCCAATAATCGGATAACCAGTTTGCACTGAAACTGTAATTGCAAAGACAGCGGATACTGCAAGGATTGCACCAGCCATGAAAGATCGAGCCATTACTTTATGAATGCTCATGGATATTTTTTGCGCCCCCGCATCTGCTAGAAGTGGTAAAAGTTCAGCAGGTTTTAAATATGACATTGATATATCACCTTAAAATCAGATCAAATTATGAGATGGCTTCACCGTGGATTTCTTTGGCATCTTTACGGTTCCAATATTTATTGGGATTATCCGAATCTGAGGAATACTTTGAGCGCAGACCAAATACTGATGAGATGTGTACTGTTGGTTCTTCATGGACATGATACTTATTAATTACCAAAATAAGCTTTTGTAACATTTCTACTTCATGGGGAATTGCTACTACAATCTCTGCGGACGGTACTTCTTGGATGGTTTCTTCCGCTCCACCGTGCGCGCCATCATTTCCTTTAAATCGGCAATGCCCATTACTGCGTATGTACATACAGTGAGAATAATTACCTTGTATGAGTTCAATATTATCACCTAACATTTTTGCAAACTCTTCAACGCTTTTTGTTGGTGTTTGAATGCTCACAACGAACTGTTCTTCAAGAAAGCTCTCTTTGTCTTCAAGTTTATTTAAATTAATCATTAGTATATCTCCTTGTTATTTTGTAATTTGAGCCCAGTTTATTGCCAGTTTTTGCTGTAAAAACTGCTCTCCTAAAGCCGTTACTTTAATATGGCGTGTCTTTAAATCTTGTTCAGTGTACCCATTCCTCAGGAGGAAGGCACATAGCTCAATTGCCCATGCACCTGCTAAATGAGGTCGCTTATGTGTCACATCAATACATGCTTTTATTTGTGTTCGCTTTGTCTGATAGAAACCAACGTCCTTAGTCCAGGTTACGCCAATATCCGACAATTTATATTGGCTGTGTCCATCAATGATATTATGATGGACACAGCCAATTTTGATCAAAGCATCACATATTTGGATGCCTAAATCGCCAGCTAAATGTTGATAGCATGTACGCGCTTTGGCAAATGATTTATTCATATTTGCAACCTATCAATACATATTAACATTCATAGATTTATTCACTAGCTTCGGCTAAAACCTTAAGATCTTCACCACTTTCTTTGCTGACTAGAATATCTTTTTGCAGCCGTTCGATGTTAACTTTGTAATTTTTTAATAATGTTCCAAGCTTATCATCTTCTAAGAAATCATCACGAAAAACCACGAAGACTTCTGATGATGGGAAAGCGCATCCGAATTTGGATTTATTTAACCAATCATCACTTTCTGATGGATCTGTAATATCCTTACAACCTTCAACGTATTCAGGTTCATCAATACGTTTCAAAAGATATTTCGCATGAACCCAATCTGGTTCCCACCAATAAAACATTAATGCATCGCCAGATCGCGCTCGTTCATCTAGTGTTGTTAAGAAAGCCTTATCATCTTGGTTTATCGCTTCAAATTTATCATAAAGGCCGTAGCTTTTTAATTTTACTTTATTGAAAACAGGCGCATGCCAAGATGGAGCGCCAGGCCAATATTCAGAAAGACCATTGTTGTCATAATCAAGGTCCGTTAGAATATCGCCAGATAAATCCTTAATGCCTATCCCATCATCATTATTGAGAATGTAAAAACCCTGCTTTCCCTCATAAGGGGCATCGTTATGCACGACCGATTTATTAGTTGTGACATACTTACCCCAATTGTGCTCTTGATTAGGCATCCATAAATCAGGAAAAATATCGACTTCTCCATCATCCTTATCCATTTCGATCCACATTTTGTCAGTTTCCATGGTAACAAATTCTACATTGCGACCTGTAACTGTCTTAATTTCATGAGCTAAGTTATAAGCAATATATTTGCCACCATCCCAGCTTGGTAATACCATTCGAACAGTGTCGCTTGCCATTGCTGGAAATGTAAAACCTAGGCCAATAACGGTAGTTAAACTTTTCATTATATTATTAATTTGCATGTTTTCCTCCTATTATGTTTTTGATCTAATTAAATAAAATATTGCTGAAATCAGGATTAAAATACCTCCGCTGATAGTTAAAAAACCTACTTGTTCATTAAATAACAATGACGCCCATATTGGGGCCAGTGGAATTTCAAGAAGGCCAATCAAAGCTGCTGTTAAAGCAGTGACCCGCATCACACCGAGTAAGTAAATTCCAAAACCTAACCCAACATTAATGAGACCATATAAAGCAAGCCAATAATAATCATTTACTGCAATATTGGTAAATGTAGCGAAAGGGAGAACAATCAATGCGCCAAGAAATGCTGAAAGATATGTGGCTTTTGAACTGTCCGCATTTGGGAAGAATTTTGCTGCAACGGTAAGGGCAGCCATAAATATAGTCATTCCTAAAGCTAATAAAATGCCAATGTAGTCTTCAAGATTACTACTACCGAAGGTCATTAAAGACATTCCTATAGCAGACAAAATACAACAACATACAGCCAACGAATTTATGCGTTCTTTTAAAAATAATACAGCTAAAATATATGTGACGAGTGGCATAATCCCATAAACAAAAGACACGTTTGCAATGGAGGTATAGAAGAATGCTGAAATAAAACAGATCATTCCAGCCGTCGATAGGCTGGCAATAACAACTTCGCCTAAACTAAAGTGGAACATAGATTTTACTGTTATTTTACGGTTGTAAAACAAAACAATTAACAAGACACACAATCCACCAAAAAGGGATCGCCAAAATAATGTTGTAGGAATATCTGTTGTTACAACTCTAGTAAATAACCCAGCTGTGCTCCATGATACAGCTGCGATAAATATCAATAATGGTCCTGTGTATCTATTCATATAAAGTTCCATCTAATTGCATTTTATAAACGCTTTGAAAGACAAACTTTGAAATCCTCATTTGTTCAAAATATAAATTATATGAGGTGTTATCTACGCAACTCGGTAATTCTTGTTTGCGCGGTAATGAGTGCATAACTACACCCGTGAAATGTTTTTTTTCTAATAGGTCTTTAGTTAAAATATACTTGTTTAAAACATGGACATTTGGGTCTTCATCTAAACCGTTATGATAAATAATATCAATATTGCCCAAATCCACATCATCAAGAGACGAAATTGTTTTACAATTTATTGCTATAAATTCGTCTACATCAGAGTTATCGCAACTGACTTCTGGTGACATTACTGTTATAGTGTGGCCCAATCTGTGGAACAATTTCACTTGTGTTCGAGCGCTTCTTATATGCTGCCCCCCCATCATCAAAATATTAAGTTTTTGATCGTTAAATTTATTCTGAATAGTAAACAAATCAATCAAAGCTTGCATAGGATGCTCTGAACCTAAACCAAAACCATTACCTGCATTTATGATAGGTATTGTACTGGTTCGGTTAAAATTCAAAACAGTGTTTACATCTGAGGCACGAACCACTGCACAGTCAGCACATGTATCTACAAGAGTAGAAAAATCTTGAATTGGCTCAGCCCATTTTGAGCCAAACCTAGTATTATTTATTGTAATGGGCAGTACTTGACCGCCCATTCTTAAAAACGCGCTAACGGAGTTCGTATATGTACGCGAGCTTTCCTGTAAGAAAATTGGAGTAATAATTTTGCCAATAGCTGATTTAGAAACATCGATTTTACCTCTTAATATATCAGAAGAAACCGAAAGAATTTCACGAATTTTAGCTAGTTCTAAATCATCCAAAGAAATCAATGATTGCGACTGCATCATATTTACTTTCTAAAATGTTTTTCAAAATTATTTAAATTTATCCAATTACCATCAAATGTATAAATTCCAGATGATAATTCTTGAGCATCCATCCAATAATACTCAGGGATTGGAGGTAATGGCTTACTATATGGCTCTTCATCAAGGCCACATAAAACCTTCACGCCTTCTGAGGTTAATAGTCCGCAACAGATTGGCGGGATAGCGCCTAGAATTGGAATATTTCCAACATCTTCCATCCATCCGTAAATACTGTCTTTACTTGGAAACCTTGGCAAATAATTTGCTTGCATTCGCACCAACTTATCGATTTTTTCAGGCGTTAAATCTTCACCTTCTTTAAGTCCAATAAGTTCTTCGTAAGTCATCCCATCACGGGTAAATTTATATATAGCAGAACCCCACCCCCATACGCACCCACATAGCATTGTTTTGGCACGAGAGTTGTTGAGGTAGGCACGATGTAAGGCGTAGCGCTCATCAACTAGATAAAAATCTGTGCAATCATAAATTAAATCAGCACCTTCAACAAACTCTTCTGCTGTGTGACGTTGTATACCTTCTGGAAAAATTTCGACTGTAACATCAGGCATATCTTCATAAATCATTTTGCCAACTGTAATAGCTTTGTTATGGCCGATAGTTTTAATTCCCGCACCATTTTGGCGATTAATGTTAGTTTCTTCAAAATGATCTGGATCAGCGATTTTTATATGTCTTACACCAACCCTTGCGAGCTGAACGGCAAGATAGCTTCCCAAACCTCCAGCTCCCGCTACAGCAACGACAGATTCTGATAATTTCTTTTGAGATGCTTTTTGCTGTTGCTCATCAACACCAAGAAAACAGCTGTTTCTTGAAGTGCGTTTTTCATAAAAACTTTCGTCTTTATTTCCTTCTAACTTGGTGACACGCGCTTTTTTAGTTAACATGGTTAACTCCTAATAATTTAGTTTTTAAAATTGAAATTTATGTAGTTAGCAAAATTATGCGAAGAGACCTTCGTTTCTATAATCTCTTTCATCAGTGTATTTTATTGTAAGTTCATCATCTGGGAGGATATCTGATGCCGCATATAATGTTGCTAACAGTAAGCCATTTGTTTCAACTTTCCATTTCACCCGACAATTTGGTTCAGAACTATGATTTAAAAACGTCATAGGGCCACAAACCATAATTAGGTCACGTTTTTGATTGTCTTTGTAGGAAGTTGGATCAACAAATAAGAATTGAGCCATAGAAAAACCTACATTAGAACCTTTCGGTATTTTTCGAGCAGGGTTTTCTACAATTAGTTGACCCTCAGAGATCAACGAGATGGCTTTCAAGCCAAATCCTTTGTCATCGAAACACTCGACAATAAACGGGTTGAAAGTATTTTCAGTGTATTTAAAGCTAGGCAGGGACAAGTTCAAAACATCGACCTTTCATAAGAATAATTCGTTAAAAAAAACTAAAACTAAATAAACTACAGGGAATAAATAATCTCCCTATGGTTGAAACGATTGCATTGCTTTTTTTTAAAGTCAATGAGTCTAAAGTTATCATTTTTGATGTGCGTATTTTCGCTTATTACTAGAGATTTTTTTAATAAACCACTTAAGATAATGTTATATAAGTATTATTTTTTTGGAAAATCTAACATTTGTTAACGTCGGCTTTACTAATTATCTTTAGTCGCAAGTTCTACACATACGTGTAAGTGAGTAAATAAAAGACAAACAGTTGGAGATACGTAATCCAGCAGACCCACCGGACTACCAAACTATCGTTTCTACATACGTCTGATGATTGAGGGGAAACAGAGCAAAGCTTTTACTGCTCAAACCCTCTTCAAAACGCCTTGGTAAAAGTCACACTCAAATCATGTGACGTATAATCAAAGAAAGCCACATTCGAGCTTTGCTTTGTAAAACTATACTGCGCCTGCGGAGCAAAACCGTCTTTCCAGTTGCTGAATTTGCTCATGGCGTTTTTCTTGTCTTGAAACAACGCGAAAACGTGCTCTTGTTTCATGATCCGATAAACATTTTTATCTAGTTCCTTATCGTTTTTGAAATTCAAATAGTAGTGCTCGTGCTTGTTCATCAAAACTCCTAATATCACTTTATATGCTCTATTAAAATTAGAGGTGGCTTATTTGCCTTTGCCCCAAGTTCCGCCCATACGGGACATTGATTGGAAAACCGTATGTTTAAACTCGACAGTAAATTCCAAAATCGATCAAAATACGGTAAGAGGATATTCCCCTGTGGACATCCACGCCTTGAGGAAAGGATCGTCGTCTGGACTGGGGAAGAGATCGGGCGTGCCATAGCGACCAGCCTGGGTCATTTCGTAGTCCATTAAAATTGCGCCAACGATATAGTCAGCTGGAAGATTTATTGACCAAGCATTTGTCGAACATACGACACATGATTGGCGACGAGGGCGCTCCGGTTTGGCCATTTGCATGACCCGATTTCGCTCATTTGTGTGCATATCCACTTCACGTAAGGAAAGCACATAAATAATTGACTGCTGACCATTTGTTCCAGCGAAATCATACGCTGCATGAGTGTTATCAAAACCAAATTTATGGGTGGCGAAGAAAATCGCTACGTCGAGTTCAGAGGTCAAATCTAAAAAAGGTGTAGGGAGACCATAGTGCTGCATCATTGTTAGTAGACCAGTCTGGAACACGGCTTCATCAACAAGTAAATCAAGGCGAAACTTTCCAAACGCCCTTAAAAGTTCATCCGAGCAGTCTTCCATGTCGGAAGCTGTGTAAAGCCACTCACCTTTGGTTTGCAGGGCCTTCTCTCTAGAATGTATTTCATCCATGGGCCACATTTTATATAGTATCGAACTCCAGAATAAAAGTGGAATCCCCACAAATTCTGGAAACACGTTAAGAGTGGAGTTTAACATATGTCTCCAAACCGAAGGGACTAATGAAGTTTCCCCCAGGTCTGGATGATTGAGCTTTGGGTTTTTAACTTCGCGGTTCAAAGTGTAGTGGCTTGTTTGCCCACGAAAGCATAATTGCTTGGTCGGAAATTTTGTTTGAATTTTTTTCACAAATTCTCGAACATCTTGCTCCGACTTTGCTCGGTGTACAGGGAATGGAGAATTCATAAATCCACCTTCGTCGATAACTTTCTTGAAACTATCCGTTGAAAACCTTGTGCTCCCATCTGAAGACATCGACGGACCTCCGTGAAATCGATCGATTATGACTGGGCTGTATTCGCTGACAACATAGCCTGAAGAAATTAGTGAAGCTGTAATTTCTTTGGAAAATCCCATTCCGTTAAAGATTGCCCAAAGGTCTGCTCTAGGTTGGACACTCGTCGGGTTTTCAGACCAGTCAAAATTAGGGGCGGAATAATTATTTAAGAGCAAAATGTTTCCCAATTAATAGCAAGGCGTGTTTGATCGATTTTGATTATCGGCAGAATTACAAACTCAATCGCACCAATTTTCCCCGCAATCAAGTAAGTCTGATTGCTTGCACTAAAGTTGGGCACAACCAAATGGGCTTTTCCCGTAAAACTGATGTAAATTCATACTACAGCGAACTTCCGCTTTTCGCCCTCATTGCATATCAGTGGGTATTAACCAAAGGCAGTTAAGTCCTTCTTGCTATTATTCGGGCATTTTGTCCCCTATATGCCCCCTGACATTTTGCATAAGGAGATATTTTTCTTAATCTTTTTGCATCTAATTGAAATATATAAGGAAATTGGTAGCGGGAGAGGGACTTGAACCCCCGACACGCGGATTATGATTCCGCTGCTCTAACCACCTGAGCTACCCCGCCAAAGGTGAGGCGTGATTAAGACAGATGGGGATAAGCGTCAAGTGGGATTCTGGCATAAAAGAGATTTTCTTGGCAGTGCATTGAAAACTGTGCCAACTTGTGCCGAATAACAAAATAACACTTGGGATGGTTTAGGTGAATTCATGAGAGCATTGATACAGCGTGTTAAACATGCGCAGGTGGATGTGGGCAATAAAACAATTGGTAAAATCCCAGAAGGATTGTTGGTTTTCATATGTGCAATGCAAGGAGATCGTGCAGAGGTTGGTGCGAAGCTCGCTCTTAAAGTGTCCAAGCTGCGTATATTCAAAGATGATGAGGGTCGCATGAACCGTTCTTTGAAAGATATCGAAGGATCCGCATTGATTATCAGTCAGTTTACCCTTGGTGCGGATACAAGTCGCGGCAACAGACCGGGGTTTTCAATGTCTGCGCCTGCTGAAGAAGGTCGCGCTTTATATGAAAGTTTTATAGAGGATTTTAAAGGCCTTGGCATCCCTGTCGAAACGGGTCAATTTGGGGCGGACATGAAGGTGTCGCTGTTGAATGACGGACCAGTGACGATTTGGATCGATACGGAAGAGGGAAAGTAAACCATGGCCTTAGAGGATGCAGCCAAAGAGATTGATACAGCTATCACACGTGAGGGGCATAAGGGTCATTCTTATGAATTGACCTTTGGTGGTATCACCAGCTTTTTACGCCGTTCATACACCAAAGATTTAACAGGTGTTGATGTGGCTGTCACGGGCGTTCCGTTTGATTGCGCCACGACGAACCGCCCTGGAACACGTCTTGGCCCACGTGCAATCCGTGAAGCTTCTGCTTTGCAATCTCCTGATGCGCCTTATGGCTGGGATATTAATCCTATGACCGATTTTAACGTGGCTGATTACGGCGATGTTGCTTTTGATCACGCAAAGGTTTCGGAGTTTCCTGCTGCTTTGCAAAACCATATCAAAGGCATTCTGGATGCGGGTGCTGCATCATTGGTGTTGGGTGGCGATCACTATATCACCTATCCTGTTCTGAAGGCTTACGCAGAAAAATATGGGCCATTATCCCTGATCCAATTCGATGCGCATACAGACACATGGGTGGATGACGATCCAACCCGTATTGATCACGGCACGATGTTTTACAAAGCGGTGAAAGACGGCATTGTTGTTCCTGAACGTTCAGTTCAAGTTGGTATTCGCACAACGAACGAGGATACATTGGGTGTAAACATCATCGATGCACGTCAAGTTCATACACAAGGACCAGAAGAAACGGCGCGCCAGATAAAAGAGATCGTAGGTGATCACCAATCTTATCTGACCTTTGATATTGATGCCCTTGATCCTGCCTTTGCACCCGGTACTGGAACACCTGTTTGGGGTGGTTTGACGTCTTCACAAGCATCGATCATGCTGCGCGATATCGCGGGTATTAATCTGGTCGGTATGGATGTGGTCGAGGTTTCACCACCCTATGACACAACAGGGGCAACCGCGATCGCAGGGGCACATGTGGCGGTGGAGTTGCTGTGTTTGTGGGGCGCAGGGCGTAGGGTGCATGGATAAGCATAGTCCCGTTTAGATTATTCTGCATCAGGGGTATCACCCAATAAATAGCGCGGCCCATCTCCTTTGGCTGCTGCTACATCCATTGGGTTATATAGGTGGCATTTCTTAAAAGACAGACAACCACACCCGATACAACCATCTAATCGGTCTCGTAAATTGATTAACGTGTTAATCTGGGCATCTAATGTTGTGCGAAAGTTTTTACTGATTTTTGTCCAATCTGCTTTCGTTGGTGTGCGACCATTGGGAAGCAAGTTTAATTGCACACGAATTTCGTCGATTGAAAAGCCGAATTGCTGCGCGACACGAATAAAGCTTAAACGGCGGATATCAGAACGTATAAATTGTCGCTGCCCACCTGCGTTGCGATCCGGATAAATCAAATTCTGTTTTTCATAATAACGAATGGCTGAAACAGCGATGCCAGTACGGGTAGAAAGCTGTCCTATTGAGAGGCAATCTGTTGAACGCATCTTATTTCCTTTCTTTAAAATAAACCTTGACCTGAAGTTAGGTTTAGCAATTACAAAAGATAAATGTAATAGAAAATAATATGGAAAGGTAACTCAAATGAGCGATGTTTATTTGGAGCATTTAAACGTAACAGTCAGTGATCTTGAAAAAACAGCGGCTGTGTTGTGTGAAATTTTTGACTGGCATGTGCGTTGGAAAGGAGCATCATTAGATAATGGGAAGTCATACCATATTGGCGGTGACAAAAGCTATCTCGCCCTCTACTCGAAAGGGGGGACAGAGCTGCCCGCTGATAATTATTCCACCCCCGGAAGTTTAAACCATATTGGAGTTGTTGTGAGCGATATCAAGGCCGTTGAAAAGAAAGTCATTGCAGCAGGTTATGAACCTCATAGCCATGATGATTACGAACCAGGTTTGCGGTTTTATTTTAAAGGACCTGACCGTATCGAAATTGAAGTCGTGAGTTATGTGAATTAAAATCTCATGCTTGAGAGAACTACAAATATGCGAAGATCACGAATTAGATGTGTTCACCATTCCTGATCTTCGCCACGTCGCTTCTTTTTGGCATAAGACTTTGAATGGCGACCCAAGTTACTCAGACGCTCACGTTCTTTCGCAATCGTCTTTGAGTTCTGTTCATTCTCTTTCAGAAGTTTTTTCCAACGCTCTACACGTACGCCATCCAATGTGCCCACATCAACTGCTGCACGAATAGCACATTTGGGCTCGGTTTCGTGTTTGCAATCAGAAAACTTACAGCCATGTGCAATTTCAGTGAGATCTGAAAACACACGTTCCAGTCCTTCATCGCTTTCGCCCAAGCCCAAAGATCGTACACCAGGGGTGTCGATCAACCATCCCCCTGCCAGCGCAGGGCGCAGGCTGCGTGCGGTGGTGGTATGGCGGCCTTTGCTGTCATCTTCGCGTATGCCCTGTGTGGCGACCTTAATGCCCGTCAGGCCGCTTAGAATGGTGGATTTGCCAACCCCCGATGATCCAACCAAAGCTGCGGTTTTGCCCGCTTGCACCCAAGGGGATAATTGATCAAGCGAAGCGGGATCTTTGGAATTGATTGTGATCGCTTGCACATCAGGCGACAAAGCTTCGGCCTGTTTGCGATATGTTTCGCTGTCATCTGTCAGGTCGATCTTGGTCAAAACGATCAAAGGTTGCGTGTCATTGGATTGAGCAAGGATCAGATAGCGTTCAAGCCGTGCCAAATTAAAATCATCATTGCAAGAGGACACAATCATCAATGTATCCACATTCGCAGAGATCAACTGCCGTGTAATCCCAGCCCCTGCGGATTGGCGTTGCAACAATGTATGACGGTCTAACACAGATAAAACGCGGTTGGTTTCTGGATCGGTTAATATCCAATCGCCAACGGTCAAATCACCTGCACTCATGCTTGGGGGTAAATCCAAAGTGATCTCACCAGCAGCGCTATAGGCCGAGATTTGTTTGCGGTAGATGTCGCTGATACGCGCAGGTGGTGTGTTCACAAATGCATCTGATGTGATCTGATCATCAAAGTGATCTGACCAACCAAGTGCAATAAGTGAACTGTCCACCATTCATGTCATCCCGTGTTAATGCCCGCCAATACGGCCAAGTTGAATATCGTAATCAACTGCCAAACGGTAACTTGGATCGTCGCTTGCTTCCACAACCAATTGACCTGCACCGTGCAACAGACGGTGACAATCTTTGGATAGGTGACGCAGTTTCAGCTTTTTGCCAGCTTGTGAATATTTTTCTGCCACAGCTTCGATCGCTTGCAATGCGCTTTGATCTACCACGCGTGATCCTGCGAAATCTAGGATCACAGTGTCTGGATCGCTTTCAGGCTCAAACATTTCTTGGAAGCTTGTTGCTGAACCAAAGAACAATGGACCTTCGATGTCATAGACCAACGCACCTTTTTCGGATTTCGATGGGTGCGGTGTTGCACGAATTTGCGCAGCGGCATTCCATGCGTAAACCAATGCGGAAATGATAACGCCCACAACAACTGCAATCGCCAAATCTTCAAGAACAGTCACAATGGTTACCGTTAGAATAACCAATGCATCGGACAATGGGATACGGCGCATCAGGCGAATGGATTGCCATGCGAATGTACCGATCACGACCATAAACATAACGCCGACCAAAGCCGCCAATGGGATCAATTCGATAATGCTGCTTGCAAATAGGATAAAGCTTAACAGGAACAAAGCGGCGGAAATACCTGATAGGCGTGTGCGACCACCTGAGTTTACGTTGATCATCGATTGTCCGATCATTGCACAACCGCCCATGCCGCCAAAGAAACCCGTGACGATATTAGCACCACCTTGGGCAAGACATTCTTGCGATGCGCCACCGCGTTCACGTGTGATTTCACCCACAAGGTTCAGAGTTAGTAAGCTTTCGATCAAACCAATCGCAGCCAAAATCATTGCATATGGGAAGATAATTTTGAATGTTTCTAAATCAAACGGGACTTGCGGGATTGCGAATTCTGGTAAGCCACCTTTAACCGATGCCAAATCGCCAACGCGTGGAACTGGAATGTCGAATACGATCACTGCTGCTGCAACCAAACCAATTGCTGCTAATGGGGCAGGGATCAGTTTTGTGACCTTTGGCGTGCCCCATATGATTGCCATCGTAGCACCAACCAAACCAAGGGTCATCCAAAGTGTCAGACCAGACATCCATTCGTGACCACCATCAGGGGATGGCACTTTGAATTGTTCCATTTGCGCAAGGAAAATAACGATCGCCAGACCGTTTACAAAGCCCAGCATTACGGGATGTGGCACCATGCGGATGAATTTACCCAGTTTGAATACGCCTGCCAAAACTTGGATAATCCCCATCAGGACGACTGTGGCAAAAAGATACTGAACACCGTGCTGTGCGACCAAAGCTACCATCACAACAGCCAAAGCACCCGTTGCACCAGAGATCATACCAGGACGGCCGCCAAATACGGCTGTGATCAAGCCAACGATGAAAGCTGCATACAAGCCAACCAAAGGCTGAACGCCTGCCACGAATGCAAAAGCAACTGCTTCTGGAACCAAGGCAAGTGCTACGGTTAAGCCAGATAGAATTTCTATTCTGCCTTGTGCTGCGGTCAGCGTGATTGCATTGCCATTTGCGTCTTCATTGCGAAGCGCACGTGCGAAATCTGAAATCGTCGTAAATCGGGCCACGGGTCCATACCTTGAATTATCAATCTAAGTTGGCTGCGTGTAACCGAGCTTATCCTATTGTGAAAGCCTTTACTTTACGGCGTGGAAAAGAAAGTTTTACGGTGTTGCGACCTATCCATGTCGCCTTTAGGCGGTTATTAATTCACGCATCGCTCAATCTGATAAAAAAGGGAGAGATTATATGAAAGCTGCTGTCTGTCGTGAATTCGGAAAACCATTGACGATTGAAGAGGTTAAGTTGACTTCAGTCAATGAAGATCAGGTTCATGTAAAGGTCGCTGCATGTGCGATTTGCCATTCCGATATCATGTTTGCATCAGGTGCATGGGGCGGTCATGTGCCTGCGGTCTATGGGCATGAAGCAGCTGGTACAGTTTTAGCAGTTGGAGCTAATGTGTCGAATGTATCTGTTGGGGATGCGGTATTGGTGACGCTGATCAAAGCCTGCGGAACTTGCGCCATGTGTGAAAGTGACCATCCTACAGATTGCGAAACACCTTATGACCGCGTTGGCGGTTCCCCTTTAACAGATGCAAATGGCGAAGCTTTGGAGCATGGCATGGCAACAGCCGCCTTTGCAGAAGAGGTAGTCGTGGATCAAAGCCAAGTGATTGGCCTGCCTGAAAGTATTAAAATGGATGCTGCCAGTCTGTTGGCTTGTGGTGCTATTACTGGGATAGGGGCTGTAACCAACTCCGCAGCAATGCCCAAAGGGGCAAGTGCCGCTGTGATTGGTGCAGGTGGCGTTGGGTTAAACACGATCCAAGGTGCAGTTTTGTCCGAAGCGTCATATGTCATCGCACTAGACGTGGAGCAATCAAAACTGGATGGGGCATTGGAATTCGGTGCAACCCATACCGTAAACGCTATGGATAAGGATGCAGCCGAACAAGTGCGCGCCATTACGGGTGGGCGCGGTGTGGATTATGTTTTTGTCACAGTTGGGTCTGTCGCGGCTTATAAGTCTGCGCTGAACTATATGGCCGCACGTGGTGAATTGGTCATGGTTGGCATGACACCAAGTGGGCATGAAATGGGTATTGAACCAGTTAATATTGCTGCGATGAGCCAAGTCTTACGCGGCTCTAAAATGGGCGACACGGTGTTGCAACGTGATATCCCTGTGTTGCTTGACCATTACCAAGCGGGACGTTTGAAATTGGATGAATTGATCACCAACAGATACACATTAGATCAGATCAATGAAGCGATAGAGGATACCAAAGCAGGGCAATCACGCCGCAATGTTATTGTTTTTGATTAAACTCCGTGGTTGGGTGATCATATGAAACTCACAGATCTAGAAATTTTCGTTGTTGGCAATCAACCCCCTGGCTGGGGTGGGCGATATTTTACCTTTGTAAAACTTACGACGGATACGGGCATAATTGGCTATGGCGAAGTCTATGCCGCAGCCGTTGGCCCCGATGCCATGAGTGCCGTGATTAAGGATGTGTTTGAACGACACATGCTGGATGAAAACCCTGAAAACATAGAAATGATGTTTCGCCGTGTTTATTCCAGTGGGTTTACGCAACGCCCTGATCCAACGACCATAGGGGCGTTTTCGGGGCTAGAGATTGCCTGTTGGGATATTCTGGGCAAAGCGCATGATCGCCCTGCCTATGCTTTGATCGGTGGGCTGATGAATGACCACATCCGATCCTATACTTATCTGTATCCATTACCCCATCATGATCCGAATGACTTTTGGACATCCCCTGATCTACAAGCGGAAACAGCGAAAGAAATGGTGAAGCTTGGGTTTACAGCCATTAAATTTGATCCAGCGGGCCCATACACATCGCGCGGCGGGCATATGCCTGCGGTGACAGATATTGATCTAAGTGTTCAGATGTGTGCTGCCATTCGCGGGGCCGTTGGAACTAAGGCTGATCTATTATTCGGCACACATGGGCAATTCACCACAGGTGGCGCCATTCGTTTAGGCCGTGCATTGGAGCCGTATGACCCACTTTGGTACGAAGAGCCTGTGCCGCCTGATAATGTAGAATCTATGGCAAAAGTTGCACAATCAGTGCGCATTCCAGTAGCGACAGGTGAACGTCTGACAACAAAAGCAGAATTCGCACCTGTATTGCGTGCTGGTGCTGCAAATATCTTACAACCTGCGTTGGGTCGCTCTGGTGGTATTTTAGAAACTAAGAAAATTGCAGCGATGGCAGAGGTTTATAATGCGCAAGTCGCCCCGCATCTTTATGCAGGGCCTGTGGAATGGGCGGCGAATATTCAACTGGCGGCGAATATCCCAAACATCTTAATGGTAGAAACCATTGGAACAGGTGGTGGCTTTGCGGGTGATTTGATTAAGCACAGTATTCAATGGGAAGACGGCTTTGTTCATGCCCCTAAAGCGGCAGGAATAGGTGTTGAGTTTGACGAAGACTTAGCCAAGGCTAATCCTTACTCGGGAACTGGTTTGCATTTGGAAATGCAGGATGCACCGTGCGATTATAAGAACGGCAATGCTTTCCAAGGCGGTGCTGCAGATTAGTGCTGTAGTCTAATCACGTCTCTTCAAGCCGTTTAGGAGCTGGCAATGTGAAGCCAACTTGATAACTTTTTTCTAACAAAGATTGCCTGCGTATTAATGATCCAGTCGAACCGTAAAGTAGTTCTATTTTTCGTGGAGAGAAGCCAAAATATCCAAATGTCCCTTTAGTCCAAGCGGTTTCCATGGCAGCTAGGTAGCCTTCATTTTCTATTTCATCTGAACGGGCGCCTGCAGGGATTAAAAGAACGCCAGAACGAGGTCTTTGAAGTGATTTCTCAGGATCATCTAATTGGTCATAAGCCCATCCCCAAGACCATACACGGTCAACCCAACCTTTGGTCATGGATGGCATCCCCCACCAAAATAGAGGGAAAATCAGGCAAATTGCATCTGCCCTTGCTATCCGTTCCTGTTCTTTAACAACATCTGGTGGGGCTACTCCGTCATCCTTGCGTTCTATGTCAGCCATCGACCAAAGAGGATTAAAACCTTCGGCGTGTAAATCTGCAAGCTCAACTGTATGATCCGCTGCTTTAGCACCCTCCATAAATTTTTGGGCAATCGCTGCGCTAAAAGAAGCTGGGTTGGGGTGATCAAGGATAGCCAATACATGCATAAGTGAATTCCATAAAAACAGCCGTTGTTACAACGAATGATCAGAACAAATAGTCAGCACTTATACAAGCGTCGGTCGGGCGGGATTAAATTGAATAGACGGTAATGACCCAGCGGAACGGCTTGTCTAATTTTATAGCCTGGTGTTGAGTAGCGGAATACTTTGATCCATCGGATATTGCTTTGAATAAAAAACTTGCGATCTTATTTTTATTGATGACGGTTGTGATCGATGCCATGGGCATCGGATTGATCATGCCTGTGACACCAGATTTGATACGTGAGCTATTAGAGGCAGAATTATCAGAAGCTGCCGTTTGGGGCGGTATTTTGAGTGCTTCATTCGCAGTGATGCAATTCTTGTTTGGTGCAGCCATCGGCAACTTATCAGATCGTTATGGCCGTAGACCTGTTTTGCTGTTGTCACTTTTGGTTATGGCTGTCGACTATGTGATTATGGGGCTCACTCAATCCATATGGATTTTATTGCTTGGACGTCTAATCGGCGGTGTCGCCTCTGCCACACAATCAACGGCTGCAGCTTATATGGCAGATATCTCCACTCCAGAAGAGAAACCATCTAATTTTGGGCTGCTCGGCGCTGCTTTTGGTATTGGCTTTGTTTTGGGACCAATGATGGGTGGTTTGCTCAGTGAATTCGGATCGCGTGCACCATTCTATGCAGCAGCAGCATTGGCCACCGCCAATTTGATATTCGGATATTTTATCCTACCTGAAACAGTCACTGATAAGATCAGACGCCCATTGGAATGGCGTCGTATGAACCCGTTTCGTGCGCTACAATATATCGGCTCATTACCTGGTCTTGGATTGTTACTGATTGTTTACTTCATCCATCAAATCGCGTTTTTCGTATACCCAACAACTTGGGCCTATTACACGCAGGAAAAGTTTGCATGGACGGCTTGGGATGTGGGCATTTCGTTATCGTGCTTTGGTATTGGCATGGCCGTTGTTCAAGGTGGTGTCATTCGTATGATTGTTCCACGTTTAGGCGAATGGCGTACGATGATTTTTGGCATGACGATTGCGACGATATCATACGCGTTTTTTGCAGGGGCAACGCATGGGTGGATGATTTATGCGCTTATGCCAATCACCTGTTTGGGCATGGTCAACAACCCAGCTTTGCAAAGTGTTACGTCAAAAGCCGTTAGTGATAATGAGCAGGGTGAATTGCAAGGTGTTATGACAGGCGTCGCAGCGATTGCCTCTATTATGAGTCCACTGATGATGACAGGTCTGTTTGGATATTTCACAGCTGAAAATGCACCGATATATTTACCAGCAGCACCATATTATTTCGCAGGGGTTTTAGAAGCCGCAGCATTGGGTGTTTTGCTGCTTGCTTATGCGCGGCATCTGAAAACGTTACCAGCCTAGTTTTACATCACATCGCGATAGCCAAGCGCATCCATCAGCTCATCATCGATTTTACGATAGATGTATTCCAGATCGCGCTTCTTATGATCTGTCTTTAACTTGTGATACTTGTAACGGCGCTGGTAATCTTCGAAGCGCATGTTGTCTTTGGCTTTGACCGATCTGCGAATATTACCATAACCATTTGTGATTTTTGGGATGTAATCGGCAATGCGATCCATCTGACCTTCAAAATCAGACAGGATATCTTCGTAACGGATGTGCAGTACATTATCAGCCACTTCCATCACGCGCATATATTCGCGCATCTTACGATTCCATAACTCAATCGGGCTTTCCAGATTATCTTCGCCAATGTTGTCGCGTTCAGCTACAGGCCATTCGGACATTAGAAATTTCTCAAATGGAATTTCGTCGCTGGATAGTAATGGATTTTCTGGACGTGCATGCAAAGATGTTAAAAAATGTACGGGGTGTTTTGTGATTAACAAATAAAGTGTGCTTTGCGAATGCGGTGCAGCACGGATCACATCAATCGGTGGGGCGGCATGTTTCAGCCCAAAGTCGGAATAGAGAATACGTTCATGGTATTCATCTTGCAGGCGGTTGTTGTGAAAGGGACGTTCTTTTGGCTTATATGTTTGGAGAACCAAACGCATGACACGGCGATCAACGCCGAAATCACCACGCAGGTTATCGGTGGCAAAGTTCTTATCAATCAATTTGCTAAGATATGTGGCGCCAGTGTTGCGTTCGCCAAATATTTTTGTGAACAGACATGTCATTTACTAAATAAGCCCCCTGTTTGGCTGCTACCCAGTGTTTATTGGTTTTATATGGGTAACGTATAAAATAGATTTAAACAGTAAGATAAATTTTGCAACCGCTTTCCCTAAATTCAAAGCTGCTATAGTGTTCGGGAATGAGCAATAATCCCCGATTCATTCACCTGCGCGTCCACACAGCCTATTCTTTGTTAGAAGGGGCTATTCAGCTGAAAAAACTGCCTGATATGTGTGTTAAAGGGGATATGCCGGCTGTTGCTGTGACAGACACAAACAACCTGTTTGGCGCATTGGAGTTTTCCGAAACCGCAAAGAAATCTGGTGTGCAGCCCATTATCGGGTGTCAGTTTGACCTAAGCTATGCGCCTGCATCGCGCCCAGGTGAAAAAACACCTGATGCCAAGTCTATTGTTCTGTTGGCGCAATCCGAAGCGGGTTATATGAACCTGATGAAGCTGAATTCCTGTACGTTTTTGGAATCTGGTGATGCGCTACCTCATGTAACATTGGATCAACTGGCACAATATTCGGATGGTTTGATTTGTTTGTCTGGCGGCTCGTTGGGGCCGCTTGGTCAACTGATCCAAGATGGACAATCAGAAAAAGCACGGGCTTTGGTGGAGCGTTTGGCAGGAATTTATCCTGATCGGTTCTATATCGAATTACAGCGCCACCCTGATGGGGATCATCCACGCACGCCTGTTGAGGAATTGACCGAAGGGCCGATGGTTACACTGGCCTATGATCTGGATTTGCCATTGGTGGCAACGAACGATGTCTATTTCCCAGAAAAGGACATGTATGAGGCGCATGATGCGCTGATCTGTATTTCAGATGGTGCTTATGTGGATCAGCAAAATGATCGCCGCCGTTTGACACCAGAACATTATTTCAAATCTCAAGATGAAATGGTGAAACTGTTCGCTGACTTGCCGGAAGCTGTTGAGAATACGATTGAGATTGCAAAGCGTTGTGCATTTAAGGCGTATCTGCGTGATCCGATCCTACCGAAATTTGCAGATGATGAGGTCGAAGAACTGCGCCGCCAAGCAAACGAAGGGCTTAAGGCGCGTTTGGATGTTATTCCGCATGCGGCGACTGTTGAAGAATATCAAAAACGGTTGGATTTCGAGCTGGATATTATTGAAGGTATGGGGTTCCCTGGCTATTTTTTGATCGTTGCTGACTTTATCTATTGGGCAAAGGAAAATGATATTCCCGTAGGACCCGGTCGTGGGTCTGGTGCGGGCTCCCTTGTGGCCTATGCGTTGACCATTACTGACCTTGATCCATTGCGCTATTCATTGCTGTTCGAACGGTTCTTGAACCCCGAACGTGTGTCCATGCCCGATTTCGATATCGATTTTTGCATGGATCGTCGTGAAGAAGTTATTCAATACGTTCAGGAAAAATATGGGCGCGATAAAGTAGCCCAAATTATTACCTTTGGTGCGTTGTTATCAAAAGCGGCTGTGCGCGATGTTGGGCGTGTTTTGCAAATGCCATACGGGCAGGTGGATCGCTTATCTAAATTGATCCCTGTTGAGGGTGTGAAGCCTGTTTCCATCACCAAAGCACTGGCGGATGAACCGCGTTTGCGCGAAGAGGCAAATGCCGAAGAAATCGTCGACCGTATGCTGGGTTTTGCTGAAAAGCTGGAAGGCTTGTTGCGAAACGCATCCACGCACGCGGCGGGTGTTGTGATTGGGGATCGTCCTTTGGATGAATTGGTGGCTCTTTATAAAGATCCACGTTCCGATATGCCCGCGACCCAGTTCAACATGAAATGGGTGGAACAAGCGGGTTTGGTCAAATTCGACTTCTTGGGTCTGAAAACCCTAACCGTGATCCAAGGCGCTGTGGACATGATCAAGAAGCGCGGCGTTGATATTGATATCGGCGCAATTGATTTGGAAGATAAGGCTACTTACGATCTCTATGCATCCGCTAAAACTGTGGCTGTGTTTCAGGTGGAAAGTTCGGGTATGATGGATGCGCTGCGGCGTATGAAACCTACCTGTATCGAGGACATCGTTGCCCTTGTGGCCCTTTACCGTCCTGGCCCAATGGAAAACATCCCGATGTTCTGTGATGTGAAAAACGGACGGGCAGAACGGGAATTACTGCACCCCTCTATCGACCATCTTTTGGACGAAACGCAGGGCATTATTGTCTATCAGGAACAGGTGATGCAGATCGCACAGGAAATGGCGGGCTACTCGCTTGGTGGGGCTGATCTCTTGCGCCGTGCTATGGGTAAGAAAATCCAAGAAGCGATGGATGAGGAACGCCCGAAGTTCCTTGAAGGCTCTGCCAAGAACGGCGTTGATAAGAAAAAAGCGATGGAGGTTTGGAACCTTCTGGATAAATTCGCGAACTATGGTTTCAACAAATCCCACGCGGCGGCCTATGCGGTTGTATCTTATCAAACAGGTTGGCTGAAAGCGAACCACCCTGTGGAATTCATGGCGGCGGCGATGAACTGTGATTTGCACCTGACCGATAAGTTGAATGTGTTCCACCAAGAGGTGAAACGCCTTGAGATCGAAGTGATCCCACCCTGTGTAAATCGCGGTCAGGCGTTGTTCAGCGTTGTGGATGGCAAAATCGCCTATGCGCTGGGTGGTTTGAAAAACGTAGGGGCCGAGGCCATGCGTTTGATCACCGATGCCCGTGCCGAAGGTGGCGAATTTGCAGACTTGTTCGACTTTGCACGCCGTGTCGATTTGAAACGTGTGGGTAAACGCCCAATGGAAATGATGGCGCGCGCAGGCGGCTTTGATCTGTTGGATGGCAACCGCCGCAAATGTTTGGAAAGTGTGGATCAACTAGTTGCGTATTCTGCGGCAACGCATGAAGATCGCAACTCTGCCCAAGGTGGCCTGTTTGGCGATGCGGGCGAAGCGCTGCCAGCACCACGTTTACCAATGCCAGAAGATTGGTTGCCAACAGAGCGCTTGCGTCAGGAACACACGGCAGTTGGGTTCTATCTGTCTGGGCACCCGTTGGATGATTATGTTGGGGCGCTGAAACGCAAGCAGGTTCTGACTTTGGCAGAGCTGGAACAAAAAGCATCTGGCGGTACGGTTGTGGCGAAAATCGCGGGCTCTGTTGCTGGCAAGCAGGAACGCAAATCGGCACGCGGTAACCGTTTTGCCTTTGTGCAACTGTCTGACACGACAGGGCTCTATGAGGTCACGGTGTTTTCAGACACATTAGAGAAATTCCGCGATCTGTTGGAACCTGGACAGAACGTTGTGCTGTCGGTCAAGGCCGATATGGAAGCGGACCAGTTGAAGCTGTTGGCCCAAGCGGTGCAACCTGTTGATGGTGCTGTGGCAGATGCCGCTGCCATGGGATTAAAGATTTTCGTGAATGACGAAAATGCAGTCGGGTCTATCGCCACACGCTTGGTGGAAATATCCCAAGGGGCAGGTCCACGTGGGCGGGGCCCTGTGCATCTGGTGCTAACCCATCCTGAATTACCAGGAGAAGTTGAGATGGCATTGCCCAATGAATATCCGCTGAACCCGCAGGTGAAAGGTGCCTTGAAGCACATTCAAGGTGTTCAGATGGTTGAGGAATTTTGATGGATGTCAGACTTTAAGCCTAGATCAGTCGAGTATGAGCAACGCGTGCGCGATAGTTTCGCGCGTCAAGTTGCGATGCAAACACTGGGCATTACTCTTGACCATGTCGCCGTAGGGCACGTTGATTTATCGATGCCGTATCACAAAAAAACCACGCAACAACATGGGTTTGTCCATGCAGGTATTATCACGACGGCATTGGACAGTGCTGCGGGCTATGCCGCATATTCGCTTATGGCGGATGAGGCTGCTGTTTTGACTGCAGAATTCAAAACCAGCCTTTTGGCACCAGCGGATGGTGAGAGGTTTATTTTCCGTGGCGAGGTTCTAAAACCTGGCCGCACGCTGACATTCACAGAAAGCCGTGCTTATGCGGTGAAAGACGGTTCTGAAAAATTGATTGCAGTTATGACTGCAACGATGATGGCTGTGACTGGACGCAATGATGTTGTCGGTTGATTTTTAGAATTATAATAAGGTGTTTTATTGATGAGTTTGCAGATTTTATTACATTCATACCGGATGATTGCTGATAATTTATCAGATGTTATTCGGATTACTTTTGTGCCTTGGCTCGCAATTCTTGCCTTACTTTTCGCTTCTAATAATGTGCGATTTGGAACGATGTTTCCTGAGCCTATGGATATTACTAATCTTTCAGATGAGACAACGGAAGCATTTTTGATTACACTGGCAATTCTTATCGTGACATTATGCGTTTATCTGTGGGTTATTGTGGGTTGGCATAGATTTATCTTACTTGGAGAAGGTCCTAATCGTTTTTTCCCCAATTGGCATGGCGATCAGAATATAGCATATTTTTTAAGTAGCCTTATGATTTTCTTAACCATGATCATTCCAATGCTTATATTTGGGGCGATTGTTGCTTCTATCGGGATAAGTGGGGGATATACTGTATTCTTTATAATGAGTTTTCTATTCAGCCTCTTTATTTGGTTCATTGGTACCAGAATAAGTTTAGTTTTGCCCGCAGCTGCAATCGGTACACCAATGAAAATTAGTGAATCATGGGAAGCGACTGAAGGTGAAAATATGACAATTTTTAAGTTGGCATTAATGCTTTCTGCTATTACCGCAATTGTTGGACTGCTTGTAAAAGCCATAGCATTTAATATCGTTGGGATATTATTAGCACAGCTTCTGAATGGATTATTGGGACTGTATAGTGTGAGTATTATAACCACGTTATATGGTGTTCTGATTGAAAAACGGGAACTGTAAGCTATCCCTAGCATACTCTTAAAACAGCACTTTATCATCGCTTGATGTCATCAAACGATGTGTTGGCTGTATTCCAGAGGATCTATTTTGTTATAAGAAAAAGGTGGCGCCACCAGAACGTGGATGTATGAGCCGAACAGGGTTGAAAGCCCTGCACCTAATGTAACCTGTTATTTCGGTGGTTTTCGCATTTGATGGGTTCTAACCATCCTTTGAAAACCCGTAACCACTTTTGCTAGCAGGGATGTTATACAGCGCAAAGGATTGAGGATGTCTTAGGCCAGCGTACGCTAAGTGGTTTAGATATCGCGTGCCATTCCAAAGAACTCGTCATTCGGGCGCATGCCTGTGACGTTCACCATACGGTTCGATAGACCAAAGAATGCGGTAATGGCACCGATGTCCCATGCGTCTTGGTCTGTGAAACCGTGGGCATGCAACGTCTCGTAGTCTTCACGTCCAATTGCAGCACTATTTGTGCAGACTTTCATCGCGAAATCTAGCATGGCTTTTTGACGATCCGTAATATCTGCTTTGCGGTAGTTCACCGCCACTTGATCTGCGATCAAGGCGTTTTTAGCGCGGATACGTAAAACAGCGCCATGGGCGATAACACAATAAAGACAGCCATTTTGGTTAGATGTCGCCACGATGATCATTTCGCGTTCAGCTTGCGTCAGGCCGCATTCTTTTTCCATCAATGCATCATGGTAGGCAAAAAAGGCGCGAAATTCATCCGGGCGGTGGGCGAATGTTAGAAAGACGTTTGGCACGAACCCTGCCTTTTCCTGTACAGCCAATATGCGTTCGCGAATATCGTCGGGCATATCTGCAAGTTCTGGAACGGGAAAACGGCTGATGGGGTGTGTCATATCTATCCTAATCCTATTCTACCAATGAGGTGGTGGTTGGTTTCCAACGACTTCGCCAGACAAAGATTGTGCCTCTTGTTCGGCAGCGCGCTCCATTAACATTTGGATACGACGTTCGACCAATTCAAGGCGTTTGGTCTGTTCTGCGACAATATCGGATAATTCTTCTGCCAAGCGGGTTGCATGGGCCAGCTGAATTTCCAATTCGGTTATGCGTTCAATATCACTCATACATCTGTCTTACAAACTTGCCCCTTGAGGTGCAATCCGTTAGATGAGCCTTAAGTAAAGGAGCCTAAAGCGATGGCTAGAGATAAGAAAAAGAAACCACAACGGCCCAAGGCGTTACCGCCGAAGGGTTTTCGGGATTATTTTGGGGCGGAAGTGGCTGAACGTTCAGCAATGCTTTCCCAGATCTCGCAGGTTTATCATCGCTATGGGTTTGACGCGTTGGAAAGTTCTGCTGTGGAAACGGTAGAGGCTTTGGGAAGCTTTCTACCAGACGTGGAGCGCCCGAATGCGGGTGTGTTTGCGTGGCAAGACGAAGACGATGCATGGATGGCACTACGGTACGATCTGACAGCGCCTTTGGCGCGTGTGTATGCACAGTTCCGCAACGATCTGCCGTCCCCATATCGCCGTTATGCGATGGGCCCTGTTTGGCGCAATGAAAAACCAGGCCCTGGTCGTTTCCGCCAGTTTTACCAATGCGATGCGGATACTGTAGGTGCTGCATCTGTTGCTGCAGATGCAGAGATTTGTTCGATGTTGTCTGACACGTTGGAAAATGTCGGCATTCCGCGCGGTGATTACATCGTGCGTGTGAACAACCGCAAAGTTCTGAACGGTGTGTTGGAAAGCATGGGATTGTCCGAGGAAGCAGGCACTGATCGCGATGCAGTTTTGCGCACAATCGATAAGTTCGACAAAGTTGGCGAAAATGGTGTGCGTGAGCTGCTGACCAAAGGGCGTTTGGATACCTCTGGAGCTTATATCGACGGTGTTGGTCTGTCTGCGGATCAGGCGGAACCAGTGATTGCCTTCCTAACATCCAAAGCTGCGGATGCTTCTGGTACCTTGGCAAATTTGCGCAATGCAGTTGGCGGTTCAAAAAATGGTTTGGACGGGATCAACGAATTGGAAACCATTGGAGACCTGATGGCTTCAGGTGGCTACGGTTCTGACCGTGTAGAAATTGACCCATCTGTTGTACGTGGTTTGGGCTATTACACTGGGCCTGTTTATGAGGCTGAATTAACCTTCGAGATTTTTGATGACAAAGGCCGTAAACGTCAGTTTGGCTCTGTCTCTGGCGGTGGTCGTTATGACGATCTGGTCAAGAGGTTCACTGGCCAAGAAGTGCCAGCAACGGGCGTGTCCATCGGTGTGGATCGTTTGTTGGCAGCGTTGCGTGAAAAGGGCCGTATGGGCTCTGTATCCAAAGGGCCAGTTGTTGTGACTGTTATGGATCGTGACCGTATGGGCGATTATCAAGAAATGGTTGCGGAATTACGGAACGCAGGTATTCGTGCGGAGGTTTATTTGGGCAACCCAAAGAATTTTGGCAATCAGCTGAAATATGCGGATAAGCGCGAAAGCCCTGTTGCCGTGATCGAAGGTGGTGACGAAAAAGCCAACGGTGTTGTGCAGATCAAAGATTTGGCGCTGGGCGCACGTTTGTCAGCCGAGATTGAAACAACCGAAGAATGGAAAGCCCAGCCTGCGCAAATGGAAATCAAGCGTGGTGATTTGGTTGCAGAGGTGCGCAAGATGATTGCGCGCGCAGAGAGTGCCGAATAATGACACCCGTTGCGATTAAAACCTTAGCTGGGCAATTGTCGAATGCGTTTATGAACGCAGGTGCAGTACCTGTCGAAGCGCCAGCTTTGCAACCTGCCGAAGTGTTGCTGGATTTATACGGCGAAGACATTCGCGGGCGGGCTTATGTGACCGATGATCCTGTGAACGGCGAGCAAATGTTGCGTCCAGATTTCACGGTGCCAGTCGTGCAGATGCATATGAATGGTGGTGCTGAACCTGCACGCTATACTTACAATGGTCCTGTTTGGCGGAAACAAGAGCCAACTATTGGACGAGCTACGGAATATTTACAAGTCGGGTACGAGCTGTTTGATCGCAATGATTCATCTTTGTCAGATGCGGAAGTATTCTCGTTGTTTTACAATATTTTACGCCCATATGGGCTGCGTACTATGACGGGTGATATCGGATTGTTGTCCGCTGCCATTGATGGGTTGTCTACGACAGATCGCCGTAAGGAACGTTTGAAACGCCAGATTTGGCGCCCAATGCGCTTTCGTCAATTGTTGGATTGGTACAGTGGTAAAGCGGATAATCTGCCAACGCGTGTGGCACTATTGGATCAGGTATCTGGTTCTGATGCGGAAGCGGTTTTGAATGACGCGCAACCATTTTTGGGTGTGCGCAGTGAGGCGGAAGTTTTGGCGCGTGTAGCGAGTTTACAAGAAGATGCAGCGACCGCTCCTATTCCTGCTAAAGAGTTGGCTGTTGTCGAAGAATTACTGGCGTTGAATGGAACGGCTGCAGATGCATTGAAAACGTTGCGAGGTGTTCAGGATCGTTTGGAAGGTTTTAGTACTGCTGTCGATTGTTTGGAAATGCGCCTGACAGCTTTGGCTGCCAGCGGCATTGATATCAAATCGTTACCGTTTGAGGCCAACTTTGGACTGACATCAATGGAATATTACGATGGGTTCGTCTTTGGTTTCTTTGATGGTGAAAACGTCATTGCAAGTGGTGGTCGTTATGATGCTTTAACCCAAGTCTTGGGACAAGGCCGCTCTATTCCTGCGGTGGGTGGTGTGATCCGCCCTGATGTTTTGGCAGCTGTTGGTGGAGGTGCGTCATGAGTGTTCTAAAACTTGGTGTGCCGTCCAAAGGACGTTTGCAAGAAAAGACCATGGATTGGTTTGCAGATCATGAGATTAAATTGTCCCGCACTGGATCAGATCGTGAATACTCTGGCGCTGTGTCTGGTGTAGACGGCGTTGAATTAGTAATGCTTTCTGCTGGTGAAATTCCAAAAGAATTGAAAGCGGGTCGTATCCATTTGGGTGTGACTGGTGAAGATTTGATCCATGAAAAGCTACCACTTTGGGAACGCGAGGTCGTAAATTTGCAAAAGCTTGGCTTTGGTCATGCAGATTTAATCATTGCTGTACCCAAAGGTTGGATTGATGTGGATTGTATCGAAGATTTGGATGCCGTTTGTGCCCAGTTCCGCACGAACCATGGCTATCGTTTACGGATTGCTACGAAGTACCACAATTTGGTGCGCGGATTTTTACGTGCGCGTGGTGTGGCAGATTACCAATTGGTTGATAGCCAAGGGGCCACAGAAGGTGTGGTAAAAAATCTGACGGCAGAAGCGATCGCAGATATTACATCTTCGGGTGAAACACTGCGTGCGAACCACCTTAAAATCTTATCGGACGGTTTGATCTTACAATCGCAAGCTTGTGTTTTTGGCAGTTTTGCGGCTGACTGGTCAGATGATGCTAAAACGGCCTTTGGTGCAATTGCTGCCAAAACAGGCTGGGATGTTACAAAGCTAAAAGGTTAGATATGACCCTTCCAACGTTCAGAACTGTTCAGGAAATGCGCGATCAGGTTGCGGCGTGGCGTCATGATGGTTTGCGTATAGGTGTGGTGTTCACCATGGGCAATCTGCACGAGGGACATATGTCGCTGATTGATGCAGCATTGGAAAACACCAACCGTGTGATCACGACGATTTTTGTGAACCCAACGCAATTTGGCGAAGGCGAAGATTTGGACAGCTATCCGCGCACAGAGACCCGGGATACGGAAATGGTGGCTGAACGGGGCGGGCATGCGATGTTTGTGCCGTCTGTGTCTGAAATGTATCCAACAGGCTTTACAACGCGCGTTTTGGTGGATGGTTTGACAGATGTGCTATGTGGTCAGGCACGCCCTGGTCATTTTGATGGTGTGGCACAGATCGTGACGAAATTGTTGAACCAAGCGCAGGCGGATGCGACGTTCTTTGGCGAAAAGGACTGGCAACAGTTTACAGTTGTGAAGCGTTTGGCACTTGATTTGGATATTCCAACCGAAATCCGCGGTGTCCCCGTTGCCCGCGATGAATATGGATTGGCGCTGTCGTCGCGCAATGGATATTTGAGCCAAGAAGAAATTGAAATAGCGCGCAAATTCAACGTGATTTTGAAAAAAGCCGCTTATGATATTGGGACGGGTGGCTTTGCATCAGATGTTTGTGAAAAAGCGGCTGAGGCGATTTTGAAAGCGGGCTTTGAAAAAGTGGATTACGTGGAATGCCGTGATCCTGATACGCTGGAATTGGTTGAAAAAGCCGAAGGCCATGCCTGTCGTATCTTTGGGGCTGCTCATTTGGGGCGTGCACGTTTGATAGACAATCATTTGGTGAATTAGTCTTTGAAGCTAAAGCATTATAGACATCACGCTTTGAATGTCGGATAGTTCGCCCATGACGGCTGACTTTCACATGAAAACCGATTTGGATCACCTGCCACTGCGCAAACGCCGCGTTTTGGAACAGGTCGTTGATATCCTGTTAGAAGATTTCAATGAAAAGATCACAACAGCCACAAGCGAGCGACGCAAGCGGGGGCGGGTGTTGAAAATCATCCTGTTCGGCAGCCATGCGCGTGGTGATTGGGTCGAGGATCGCACTAGCGGTTATTTTTCTGATTATGACTTGCTGATTATCGTCAATGGCAAAGAGTTCACGGATGTCGCCACCTATTGGACGGCGGCCGAGGATCGTTTGTTGCTACTGTGCAAGGGCGAAAGCAGTGTGCCGCAGTTCATCGTACATACGTTGGATGAGGTGAACAGCCAGCTTAAAGTCGGGCAGTATTTTTTCAGTGATATCGTGACCGATGGGATTTTGTTGCATGAGCTGCGGGAAAAAACGCCCAGCGGTAAAGTGCGCCGTTTGGTGAAACCTATGCCGCCTGATGAAGCAACGGCTAAGAAGATTGCGCAGGAATATTATGAGCTGTGGAGTAAAAGGGCGAATGATGCGGTGTTTATGGCACGTGCTGCAATATCAGGTAATAAATATAATGAGGCTGCATTCAACCTGCACCAAGCCACCGAACGTGCCTATAACGCTTACCTCTTAACCCATACGCTTTATTCCCCTGCCACGCACAACATCAAAACCCTGCGTTCGCGCTGCGAAGACATGGAACCAAGCCTGCGTCCCATCTGGCCCCGAGACACCCGCCAATCCCGCCGCCATTTTGAACTGCTGAAAAAAGCCTACGTGGAAGCGCGATATTCAAAGCATTACAAGATTACGGCTGAGGAATTAGAATGGCTGAGTGAACGGGTGGAGGCTTTGATTGAGGCTGTGGATTTGGCTTGTGAGGGCTTTTTGAGGGGTTGAGGCAACTATGCATCTTCAATAAAGAGCTCTTTAATGTGATCCGCAACGATTCCGACCTGGGAAACATTACCATGCCTATTCTCGCCCCCGTACTTTTCAGGACAGTGCTTGAGTAGGTCGTATTCATTAACATATAGGATGAATTTCTCACCCAACGGGGTAGATAGATTATATTTCAATAATACTAACTCACTTTCTGATAGCTGTGCTCTGACAATATTTGTGTAGAATTTTTTGTTAGGTATTTCAGAAGTATGAACGTATTTTATGATATTGTATATTATCCTAAAATATCCCCCTAGGTCATCAGTATTGCCATCGTACATGTTTAAATACTCGGTCGCAATCTCTTGCTGATTGTCACTACTGTAATATGTCATGCTTGGTGTTAGGTTTGCTAACTCGTCTCTACCTTTTCTTGGGATGGTTCCATCTTTACTAATAGGTCCGGTAATATCCTGAATATAATCGTTAAAAACCTTGAGCATTTGAAAGAAGGTTTCTTCAAACATCTGCTTTTGCATCTGCTGGTTTTGCAGTTCCATCTGCTCACGTTGCGCTTTGATTTCTTCACGCGTTCCCGAAACCTCTTCGCGTTGCAATTTAAGCTCGTTGCGTTGCAATTTCAGTTCCCGTTGCTGGAAAATCATTGTGCCGATTAAACCTGCGAAGGCGAGCCCTGTGAACAGCGATGTTATTGCACCAAACATGTCCCCTGCGGGGCCAGCCTTGGTTGTATCCCCTGAAAATATAGCAAGCATCACGAGCGCGTTGCCTAGCCATAAAAGCAAGATAATCAATGACAGATATAGGAAGAAAAATAGTGGTCTTCGATTGAACTCTATGCGGGCTTTACGAAAAATGCGTGTTTGATGGAGTGAATGTTTTGATCCCAATATAATGATCCTGATTTTAATATAACAAAGTCTTTTAAAAGTATAACAAGACTACAGCAGTCTTAACCAAATGCAAGTTTGCACATGCGATGAACTAACCGTCTGGATGGGTTTCCATATAAAGCCAAACCATGCGGTCGCAAAACCATGTTTTGGCAATCATTATGATAGATACACCGAAGATTGTGGCCCATAGGTTTAGAACAATTAATCCGTAGGTCAGGGCAATCAATCCGATAACAGATAGGACATGCGTTGCTGTTAGGATGCCATTATGGTGTGCTGGTATAGGGTGTGATTTGCGGTTCAGATAGTGACGTTCCCCCAATGTAACGCGCGATGCCCAGTTTTTCGTAGATAACGGTTTGCCAAAGGCGCGTGGATTGTACCACGTCCATACTATGGTGAGGGCAATAGGGATCAGGCACCACCAGCCCAGCCAAACGCGGCTCCAGATTGCGAGGGATAATAAGGGGAGGATGGTGAAGCGGGTGTAAACGCTTAGGGGGTTTGCATGGTGTTCCCAAGTTGCGTCATCCATTGTCATCAATCGTTCCGCAGCTTTGAAAAAATCCATTATCGCAATCCTAAATCAGCCAATGCTATTTCTAAATCTTTGGGTAAATTATCATCAGATGCCCGCCCTTGTGGCAAGTCTGATGGCGCATCATCTGCGGTTAAATATCGCCATCCCTGAAATGGGCGACGTTGAGCTGCGGTTGTGCGGATCAATTCAGGCGCAAGTTTAATTCCACAGCGTCTGATCCCATCTTGGCCGATGATTTCATCAAAGCCTATGATCACTTGGCGCGCTTGGATAAAGCCCTTGATGACCCAATACATCGAGCCACCCTTTAGGATTTCGGGCTCGCGTTTTGGCCACATGCGGGTGATGTGCAACGAATGGTCGCGGTTTAATTCTATGCGGCGATTGGCTTGCCATTCGCCTAGCGTTTCGACGCTTTCGCTGCCCACGCTGAGTTTTATAAGGTTTACATATTCAGTCATTTTTTTACGTTAATCTGCGCTTACAGAATTGACCAGAGCTTAACAAAAGTTTACGATATGTTCTCTACCTCTTGAATCGAAAGAATAATCATATGAGCCGTTTTGCCGCCCCTATTGCTGAACAAATTTGGGACATGAAGTACCGTTTTAAAGATGCGGAAGGCAAACCGATTGATGAAACTGTCGAAGATACGTGGCACCGCATTGCGGGTGCATTGGCCTCTGTTGAAAAGTCCCCATCTGAATGGGAACCTAAGTTTTACAGTGCTTTAGAGGATTTTAAATTCCTGCCAGCGGGCCGTATTATTGCGGGTGCTGGTACGGAACGGTCTGTGACTTTGTTCAATTGCTTTGTGATGGGCACGATCCCAGATACGATGGGTGGCATTTTTGATATGCTCAAAGAAGCAGCGCTTACAATGCAGCAGGGTGGCGGTATTGGGTACGATTTCTCTACACTTCGTCCAAAAGGTGCTTTTGTAAAAGGTGTGTCTGCGGATGCGAGTGGCCCACTGTCATTCATGGATGTATGGGATGCGATGTGCCGCACGATTATGTCTGCGGGATCGCGCCGTGGCGCAATGATGGCGACGATGCGTTGCGATCATCCTGATGTGGAACAGTTTATTGAAGCAAAACAAGACAGTGCGCGTTTGCGTATGTTCAATTTGTCAGTTTTGATTACAGATGATTTTATGGAATCCGTGAAAGCCAACGGGTCTTGGGACTTAAAATTCGGAGACAAAATTTACAAAACTGTAAATGCGTTGGATTTGTGGAACCAAATCATGCGCGCCACGTATGATTATGCCGAGCCAGGTGTGATTTTCATTGATCGCATCAATCAAAAGAACAATCTGCATTATTGCGAAAGTATTGCTGCTACGAACCCATGTGGGGAACAACCGCTGCCACCATACGGTGCATGTTTACTGGGTTCCATTAATTTTGCACGTTTGGTGAAAGACCCGTTTGAAAATGGTGCGGATCTGGATACGGCTGCATTGGATGATTTGGTGCGCACAGCCGTGCGTATGATGGATAACGTGGTGGATGCATCACGTTTCCCACTGGATGCACAAGCACAAGAGGCGAATGCGAAACGCCGTATTGGGTTGGGTGTTACAGGTTTGGCTGATGCCTTGTTGATGGTTGGTCAGCGTTATGGATCGGAAGAGGCTGCAAAGATCACTGAAGATTGGATGAACCGTGTGGCGCGTGCTGCATATTTGGCATCTGCTGATTTGGCTGCGGAAAAAGGTGCGTTCCCATTATATGATCAGGATGCATTTTTAGCCTCTGAAACGATGATGGAAATGGATGCAGATGTGCGCGATGCGATTGCGGGAAAAGGTATTCGTAATGCACTGCTGACATCCATTGCGCCAACAGGCACGATTTCACTTTATGCGGGTAATGTATCCAGCGGTATCGAACCTGTATTTGCTTATTCTTATACGCGTAAAGTTTTGCAAAAAGATGGCTCGCGAACTGAAGAAGAAGTCGTGGATTACGCGGTAGAGATGTGGCGTGAGAAGTTTGGTGATAAAGCTTTGCCAGATTATTTCACCAATGCACAGACTTTGGCACCATTAGATCACGTGCGGATGCAATCGGCTGCGCAAAAATGGATCGATAGTTCTATATCAAAGACGATTAACTGCCCAGAAGACATTAGCTTTGATGATTTCAAAGAGGTTTATATGGCGGCATGGGATCAAGGCTGTAAGGGATGTACAACTTATCGTCCGAATGATGTCACAGGCTCTGTTCTGTCTGTGTCTGAGGCAGAAGAAAAAGCACCAGAGGTGGATACGGGTGCAGATGTTGTGTATTTATCTGAGCCGCTCAGTCGCCCTGAATCGTTGGAAGGGCACACGTATAAAATCAAATGGCCAGAAAATGAGCATGCGATTTATATTACGATCAATGATGTGATCGAAAACGATAAACGACGCCCATTTGAAGTGTTCATTAACTCCAAAAATATGGAACACTATGCATGGACATTGGCACTGACACGTATGGTGTCAGCCGTATTCCGTCGTGGGGGGGATGTGTCATTCGTTGTGGAAGAGTTGAAAGCCGTATTCGATCCACGTGGCGGGGCATGGGTTGGTGGCAAATACATCCCATCTATTCTGGCTGCTATTGGCGGTGTCATTGAACAACACATGATCCGCATTGGGTTCATTGGATCCGAAGGTGGTCACTTAAAGTCTGATCCACAAGCTGAAGTCGTAGCCGTTGGTGAACGTCCCAAAGGCCCTGCATGCCCATCCTGCGGCCAGTATGGAAGTATGCGTATGGTCGAGGGCTGTATGACTTGTGGGGATTGTGGTTACTCTAAGTGCAGCTGATACTATTGTGTGAAATTGCAAATGTGTGGATTTAGATATCACTAAGGAATGTGTTTGCTATACCAATACCGTCAATTATTGGCACCAATATCATTATCATGACAGTATTTTAGGATATAATCTTGCACAACTATTTCCACTGTAGTGACTGGATTGTATATAATCGTTTTCAAGTTGAGCAGTATAAGTACAATCTATGGATATTTCTTCTGATCGGTACCCTGTTGTAATCCATGTCCCATTTACAAAGGATTGCAAAGGTATTTTTCGTTTGTAAGTTTCTTCATATTTCCAAATGGCTTTTGTAGAATCGTACTCAATTGGGGGGCCGATAATCTTTGTGACTTCGGCAATGTTTGCACCATTAAATTGTGTTTTCCGAGCTGCTATTTCTTCTTGTGAAATAAAACAGCCTGATAAAAAAGATGTAAAAAAACTTATAAATAAAGAAAACCGCATCGTTCAAACAACCTTCTAATAAGTAATTTCCAAAGTATATTATCTCTGTATGAAGCGGTACAATAATTTCCTTTATCATAATATGAGCGAGTTTTCTCCCATTAGGTACGCATAAAGATTTTCATCTGTACATAAACTTGTTGTGAACGTTATGCATGGAACAAGTTTGCGAATTTACACTTAGTTATTTCGCGTATTTCTTATTTATACGCTCCCTGTTCTGAAGAAGATTTTGTTATGGTTTTTTTGAAGTTACCCTATTGGGTAAGCAGTGTATTTTTGTGCGTTTTGATGGTGTCGAACCTTAATGCACAAGAGGCTGAAGTGGTTGAAAATGATCTGATTTTTGAGAATTTTAAAGACTGGACTTATAGATGCCAAAAGTATGAGGCAAACAGTAAAGGTGTAAACATATGCGAACTTGGACAATCTGTTCAGGTAGAGCAAGATGGAAAACCAATTGAAGTTTTAAATATATCATTATCAAAAGCAGATGATAAAGCTGGTAAAGTAGACTGGGCACTTATCATCTTAACGCCGCTAGATGTGCATTTACCATCAGATTTTGGTCTTAAATTAGGGGCGCGAAAGCCAATCGTGACCCGTTACCGAAATTGTACGTCATTAGGATGTTGGGTCGTTGTTCCAGTTACAGCGAATGTTTTAGCAGGCTTAAAGAAAGCACGTGAGGGTGCTGGCTTTTTCAGACTTACAGATGGTCAGGTCGTCAAAGTTGTCTTTTCCTTACAAGGTTTTACTCAGGCATATAATAAGTTGACGTCACAAGGTGCGAACTAATGAAGAATAGCGCACTTGCATTTTGTATCTGTATCATAGGCAGTTCAGCATATGCCCAAACTGCTGTTGATCTTGCTGCACAACAGGCACAACAAATTCAACGCGAACAGGCACAGCGGCAAAGCCAACAAACGCCAGAGGCTCCGTCTGCACCAAGACTAACAGCACCTGCCATAGCAGAGAAATCTGCTCAGGAACGATGTATAGATGTCCGTAAAATAGTTGTATCTGGCGTTTCTTTGATAAGGCCTGATAGACTTCAGACAGTTCTTTCACAGTTTGAGCATCAGTGTTTAGGGCTTGCACAGATCAACTCTGTTTTGGAAACGGTCACATTTACTTATATCAAAAAAGGATACGTGACTTCGCGGGCATATTTACCGCAGCAAGATATATCCGATGGAACGTTAGATGTTGTTGTCGTTGAGGGAAAGCTAGAAGATATCTTGATCAATCAAGATGAAAAATCTGTAGGTAAGCATCGCAATACAGCGTTCCCTGGCTTGATTGGAAAACCTCTAAATTTACGAGATATTGAGCAAGGCTTAGAGCAAATGGGTCGTCTCAGATCTGTTGATGCTAGAATGGAAATTGGTGCAGGTTCAGAGAATGGTGGTTCGGTTTTATCTGTAACAAGGCGCGCTGGACGTCCATGGCATGCGTCATTGCATTTAGATAATTTAGGGAGCCAAAGTACAGGTGAATATCAAAGTTCTCTGCGCTTTGGAGCCGATGATCTATTTGGTCTTAATGATAGCCTCACGTTATCTTATCAACGTTCAATGGAAAAGCATCCTTTTGCTTTTATGTCAGGGCGACCAAACGGAGATACACTTACTGCAGGCATAGAAATTCCTTATGGGTATTGGACCTTTGGCTTTAGCGGAAGTTATAATAAATACCGTTCGCAAATTGCGGGTGCCGTTTCAAGCCTCGACACTTCGGGTAATTCAACATCGGCACGTTTATACGCAAGTCGTGTTTTGCATCGCAATCAAATATCGAAGACTACGCTAACGGGTGATATTACTTGGAAAGATACGCAAAGTTTCATTCTAGGAAATTTGATTGATGTCTCAAGCCGCAGTTTATCCGTCGCAGGTTTAAACCTTTCGCATGCGCGGCAACTTTGGGGCGGGCAAGCATCCGCGTCTATCGGTTACAATCAAGGTTTAAAACTGTTTGGCGCATTTAATGATAATACGGCACCAACTGGATCACCAAAAGGGCAGTTTAAAAAGGCAACTGTTTCATTAAATTATGTACGCGCGTTCGAGATGGCAGGACAGCAGTTTATTTTTCGCAACGCGCTGTATTCTCAATGGTCGGATGATCTGCTTTTCAGCACAGAACAGCATTCTTTAGGCGGGCCGTTCAGTATTGTCGGCGTGGATTCTGCTGTGCTTTTTGGCAATCGCTCAGCCAGTTACCGTGCTGAACTATCAGCCCCAATGCCTGCAATGAAAAACACAAAGTTTTCGAAAATATTCGGCAATCTGGAACCCTATGTTGCATTCGATGTTGGCCGCGTTTGGGGTAGCCCAGATCAAGGTATTTCTGCAGGTACACTCGGCGGGACAGCAATCGGTCTGCGAACACGCAGAGGCAAAGTGAATTTAGACATTAGTTATGCTGATTTGGTTGTTGCACCTGACAGCCTTGCAAACATCAAAAGCCAATCTGGCGTTTTATATGTAACCGCATCGGTTGCGTTTTAGGAGGTATTTTTATGACTTTTAAGGCACATACACAAAATAAAAAACGTTCAAAGTCTTATGCCACTGGGCTGTATGTACAGCCGACAGGTCTGGCAAAAATATTGCGAAACACAACTGGTGGGATTATGTGTTTTTTGATGGCGGCAGAACCTTTGCTAGCACAAGCCGCGCAAATTCAAGCTGATACGACTGCACCTATTCATGCACCTAACGTATATCAGGCTGGGAATGGTGTCACGACTGTTGATATTGTGGCTCCTAATGCTTCAGGTTTATCGCACAATCAATATGAAACCTTTAATGTTGATCAAAACGGTGTAATTTTAAACAATTCAACATCGCCGTTATCTCAATCACAATTAGGGGGGTTGCTGGAGGGCAATTCTAACTTATCGGGCACTGGCTCGGCTTCTGTTATTTTAAACGAAGTTACAGGGGCAGGCCGATCTGCTCTTGAGGGTGCGTTAGAGGTACATGGGCGTGCTGCAGATGTTGTGATTGCAAACGTTAATGGTATTACATGTAATGGATGTGGTTTTATAAACACACCACGTGTAAGCCTTTCAACAGGCCGCGTCGAATTAAACGCCAGAGGCGGGTTATCAGGGTTTCAGGTCGATGGTGGTGATGTTCAAATTGGCGAGAATGGTGCAAATCTAAAGTCCTCGCAAATTTTCGATATTGTGTCTCGCAAAATCAAAATAGATGGACCTGTTGCTGCGGGCGGAGATTTAAATTTGATCGCTGGGCGTAACGCTTATGATTATAAGTCAGGTACAGCCACATCCCTTGGCCCTGATGGTGATGAGCCGAGCATTGCAATTGACAGCTCTCTCTTGGGTGGCATGTATGCAGGGCGTATCAAAATCTTGTCTACAGATGCTGGTTCAGGCGTCAATATGCGCGGCCAAATGGCCTCAAACACAGGAGAAATGTCCCTGACTGCTGACGGTCGATTGGTTCTTGGGAAAGTGCAATCTAAGGGGACTATCAAAGCAAAATCTCAAAATGGAACCATTGAAGTAAAACGCACTCTATTTTCTGACCAAGCGGTGACGCTTCAAGGATTAAGCGCTGTAGATATATCGGATAATGCGCTTGTTGCTTCAAAAGGCGATGTGACAATCGAAAGCGCAAATATTTCTATAGGACCTGATGCAATTGTTGCAGCCGGTGTACAGCAGGATGGTACTCAAACCTCGGCAGGTGTTTTAACATTACATGCAGATCAATCGATTGCAGCAAGTGACAGCCAATTGGCTGCTGGCAAACATGTTGATTTAGCCGCTTCCCAAATTGATATCAGCCATTCTGATACTACAAATGCAGAGACGCTGCGGTCGCTTGGTTCGATTACGATTGAAGCTGATACCGTTATGGCACGAAAAGCACGCATAAAATCGGGCGGTGTTATACATGTCAAATCGGACAACGATGTTAGCATTACTGGTGGTGACTTTGCATCTGTTCAAGGTGTGCGTATTGAAGCGGAAAATATATCAAACTCAGGATCATTTGAAACACAAGCGGATATAATCCTGCGTGGTAATTCAGGAGAAGTCGTTACATCTGGGCGGCTGGCCGCTGCCACTGGTTTGAAAGTGACGGCTGAGACTGCTGCAACCAATTCAGGCGCGTTAATTTCAGAAAGAAACTTAGAGATCACAACGCAAAATGCATTTAGGAATACTGATGCAGGTGTGATCGTTTCCGGTGCCAATCTAACATTGGATACAGGCTCTATAAGCAATTCAGGTGAACTGGGTGCACAAGGTGGAGATTTAACACTTACAACTGCAGAAAGCCTGACAAACGGCGGTAAGATACTGAGCACTGGCGTGACCACGCTAACATTACCAGGTGCAGTAAATAATACGCAAAACGGTTTGATTAACGGTGGCACTGGTTTGGTTGTGTCAGCAAATACATTGAATAACGCAGGTCGTATCGGTTCTGCAAATGGTGCGCTGGATGCTGAAATTCAAGGAAATATTTCTAATACTGGATTGTTATATTCAGGCACCTCATCTGCGTATAAACTGGATGGCTCCTTTGATAATATCGATGCGGATATTTTGGCCGAGGATAATATTATTATAACGGGTTTAATGAATGATCGTTCTGGTGCTTTATTAAATTCATCTGGCACAATAGAAGCCGTTAATGGCGATATCGACCTTAATGTTGCATCACTTAACAATCAGCGCACAAATCTAGTCGTATCAGAAAATGTTAGCTCAGAGGTAAGCCAATCTGGTAATGTGACGACAACTGTAGAAACCCGTACGCAAACATTACAGGATAGTACCCCTGCGGCTCAAATCCTGGCAGGAGGATCGGTGGATATTAACACAGATTCTGTTCGGAATAGTCACAGTCAGATTTCTGCAAATGAGAATGTAAGCATAAATGCAGGGACTGTCACAAATGAAGGCACTGACCTAACTGAGACAGTTGTGACTACAACGGATACATTGAATTCTGTAAGATATTGTAGAAGACGTATTTTTGGGTTCTGTATCAGTCGTGGCACTCGATATTTTACGACAACAACTCAGGACACTGAAAGCTCTACTAAAGGCGCTGTATTTGGCACCATTGAGGCAGGTAAATCTCTAACGGCTAATGTGGAAGGATATTTGAATAATAATGCCGTACGTTCTGGTGTCGCACAAATTGGCCTTTCTTCTGGTGATCGCGCGCTAAATGGCGCTTCTGAAAGTTCTAGCACGCAAACGAATGCACTTAGGGAACAAGAAAACCTGATTGTAACTATCGAAGGTTTGCTTAATCGGTCAGCGATCTTCGACACACCATCTGATCCAGAGGCACCGTTCCTAATTGAAACGCGTCCAGAGTTTATACAACCGGGGCAATTTTTAGGGTCCGATTATTTTTTAGATCGGGTTGGCGGATATGGTCCAGATATTACTTTACGTCGTTTTGGCGATGCGTATATCGAAGGCCGCCTTATTCGTGAACAATTATTTGCCTTAACTGGGCACCGTAATATCACAGCAGGTGCCAGTGATTATGAACAGATGAAAACGTTGTATAATAATGCAATAGATGAACAGGCAAACTTAAACTTAACATTTGGAACCGCTTTAACGCCTAGTCAAATTGCAGGGTTATCATCCGATATTATATGGCTTGAAACCCAAACGGTACGGGGTGAACAGGTGCTGGTGCCTCGGGTTTATTTATCTGGTGCAACGCGCGCAAATGTTGATGTAGCAGGTGGGCAAATCAGAGCGGGTACAACAGATATCCAAACTGCGTCTTTATTCAATTCAGGGGCTATTTCTGGAGAGAATGGATTAAATATTAAAGCAACTGATGCTATATTGAATCAAGGTGGCAGATTGTTTTCTGCTGCTGATATCACGATTGATAGTGGTGCAATTTTTGCCAATACCTCTGGCGAAGTTGTTGCTAATGGCAATGTGCAAATTGCAGCTGGGTTGATCATTAATGATACAGCAAAAATACGTGATACCACACCATCTGGCATCAGTGATCGTATCCAGCAAATAGGACGTATCGAGGCGGGTAAAAACGTCCAGATTGATGCATCTGAAACAGTGACATCTACGGGGGGTGAGTTTGTATCGGGTGAAACGACAACGATCACAGCAGGGCAAAATATTGAAATCGGTAGCCTTGTTTTAGAAAACGCACGTAAAGACACATTTGATGGGGGCTATGACAGCAGCTATGATTTGATGAATAGATTGTCATCTTTAAAAGCTGGCAAAGATTTAAATATCTCAGCAGGACAAGATCTAATCCTGCAGGGTGTACGCGCAAAAGCAAAAGAGGATGCGGCCTTAGATGCCAAAGGCGAAATCATCATTTCGAGTGTTCAGGATCAACATCAGTCAGACCTAAATTTAAAGATTGAGACAGGAGGCCTGTTCGGAACGAAAACCGAAATCCGCAAACAAGAACAATCAACAGAAACTGTAAAATCTGTCGTTCTTTCTGGCAATGATATTATTGCGACCTCTGCCGAGAAAGACATTACAGTTAAAGCTTCGCGATTGGAAAGCGATGGTGAAACTGTTCTGAGCGCTGAAGAAGGCAAAGTTGCTTTACTTACAGAAACCGACAGCAGTTTTACACAAGATTATATACGCGAAGAAGACCTATTTTGGTGGAATGAAGCGGACAAAGGTGAGCGACGCGAAACTATTGAAACCGTGGAAATCATCTCAGGTGGCGGCCTTCGCATTAACGCTGGCAACGGAATTATCGTTGAGTATGAAGCACATGAGAACCTTAATGATGCTATTGCAGAACTCTCACAAGTTCCGAGTTTGGCATGGGTTGCTGATCTAAAAACAAATCCAAATGTGGATTGGCGTGCAGTAGAAGCCACAGTCGAAGAATGGGACTATGAGTCCCAAGGTTTGACACAGGCTGGTGCTTTGTTGATTACAGCAATCACAACCTTTGCAACAGGCGGGTTTGGTGTTGGTGGTGCAGGGGGGCTTGTGAATGGTATCGCAAGTAATATTGCTGGCGGGCTTGGTATTGCTGCTGAAAACGTAGCATTGAATGCTGCAATTAATGCAGGTGTAACAACACTCGTAAATCAGTCCGCAGTAGCGCTTGTAAACAACCAGGGTAACTTAGGCGATGCATTACAACAGCTGGGATCATCAGAAAGCCTTCGCAGCCTATTAACATCGATTGTATCCGCTGGGTTTACTGCGGGTTTAACGGATGTTGTAGGTTTAGGCGACTTTAACCCAAAGACTGCGACAGCTCTTCAGAATGCCACATATAAATTACAATCTGGGCTTCTACATGCTTCGGTCAATGCCACTGTTGATACAGCTATTAATGGCGGTAATTTGGGCGATAACCTTGTTAAAGGGTGGAGCACGGCTGCGATTACGGCAGGGCTTGCTGGTGTACAGCAACAGATCGGTGACTTTGGCGTTGCGAATGGTATCCCAGAAGGCGCTTTTCCAAAAATTCTAAGCCATGCTGTTGCAGGGGGCTTAGCCTCTGAATTGGCTGGTGGTAGCTTTGCTGATGGTGCACTTGCTGGAGGTTTGGCAGAAGCGACAGGGCCACTTGTGGGTGCGTCTGGTTTGCAACCCGAGGCCCAAATCAGATTGCAACGTTTAATTGGTACCGCTGCTGTCCTGCTAAGAGGAGGGGATGTCGAAGGCGCTGGCCTTGCAGGTGGATTTGCGGCTTCTGCGCATGAAAATAATTATCTGAATCATGAACAGCTTATCGAGGCGAAAGAAGCACAGGATGAATTATTCCGCTGTAGAAATGGCTTTTTTGCGGGGTGCTCTGACGAGAAAATAGCTGCTTTGGCTGCCCAGGTTGATGCATATAAGGCTCTATCGGTAACACAAAGTGCTCGATTGCTTGCTGCTTGTGAAAGTGGTGCAGCAAGCTGTGCAGATATGGTGCGGGATGCCACTGAATTTGTACAAGAAGTTTCACGTGACCGCATTTTGGGCATGAGTGGTGGTTTGGGAATTAGTAAGCCAGGCGCTGATCAATTTTATGTATCCGCTGGTGATCAATTTAATTTGGAAACCCCTGTAAATTTAGATGCATTGGCTGTGCGTAATTATCAAAAAGCACTTGATGGTGAAATTAGCTTTGATGAAGCGACAGCGAATATTAAAGCATCTGCGCTGAACCACGAAAGCGGTACAAAACTATTTGTGGGTGGTGTGCAAGTTGTAGGTGGCCTAGCAGCATTAGCAGCATGTCCTGAAACAGGTGGTTTAACTTGTGCAGCTTTAGTGGGCCTTGCTGGTGCAAACACTGTGATCGGAGGGAACATTGCATCTGAGGGCATTGCTCAACTGCTTTCTGGTGAAGATGAACGTACACTCATCGAGGATACGCTGATTAATGAACTTGGCTATTCACCAGAGATTGCGGCTGAATATGTGCATAACGCAGAGCTATTGGTGGGCATTGCTGACTTTGGCGCAGGTGGTGTCCTTTTATTAAAGAATGCAGTTGGTAAAACGGCGCAAGTGCCTATTCGTAATGGAAACTTAGAAAATTTAAATAGTGTTACGAATAGAACACTAGACGATATTCTCCCTAATGGTGACATTCCTACTTCTCGCTCTGAATTTGATGAGTGGGTATCTAGTTTATCGGTTGATGACATTGGTAAAATATGGAAAGATCCTGATTTGAAGTCAGATTTTAAGGATATGATCAGACCAGGTGGTAGGCATGAATGGTGTATGTGCGATCATTATGATCAATTTGCTGCATGGGGTCTCAGTGTTGATGATGTCCGAAGCCTTTCAACGGCAACAGGTGATTTGAGATGGACTGTGCCCAACGATGTCGCAAAGATTGGTGGTCAAACTGGCGGACATATTAGCTCTCCCATTAATGCTCCATTTACAGGCAGCACAACATTCCATAATGAATTGAGTGAGTTGATTTCAAACAGCCCTGATATGAATAGTTTTTGGGGCTCATTGCCAGCTTTTGCAGAGCGCTGGAGCATTGATCCAAGTTTACTACCGAGGAGGCCTAATTAATGCCAAGAAGTATTATTGACGACGTCTTAAGTATAAATGAACCAGAGCAATATTCTGAAATACAGAATGTTGAAACATTGTTTCATAATGCTCTAGAGCAAAATCAATTAAAGCAGATACTTGAAAAGTTTCCTCTTTCAGAACACGTATACAATTTTATTTTTTCACAAGTATTAAATTATGAACAATTAAAACCTAGGTGGGAAGAAGAGCTTTTAAATGAAATCAACACTATGATTAATTTACTTCCTCCTGGGAAATTATCATTGTTAAATAAATTTGTTTTGGGTGAAGTAAATTATGATACCGACGAAATGTTTACGCTGCGTGGAGAAATGGGTAAAGTAATTCGGAAACGAACAATTGATAACATTTCGGCGCATGAACGCGCGTTTCTAAATGACTTCTTCTTTGGTGTGGATTTTACCCATTGGAGCAAGTGGTCGATTATGTTTCAATATACGAAAATAGAATTTAGTTTGCCAAACATATTACTGGCTCGCAGAAATGGGGTGGATTTTTGTATAGATGGGCAGGTTTTAATACTCGGTAAACAAAAATGTTAGCTTTTGAGTTGGTAGAGTCTGTTGCTTAAATCGTCAAAGTGGTCATATGAGTGAAATCGTTGGCTTACAGGGCAATAAGTATAAAGTATTATTTACTAAGGGATGATTTAGAGCTGCCTAATCGGTGGTTTCTTGGAGATATTCGTAATGTAGACAACTGGGGTTTTAGTGATCCTACACCTTACTTCATGGAGCCAGCGATATACACGCTAGATGTTTATCGCAAAGGTACGGAGATGGATTATACCGTAACTGAAGCATTTGGTGTTCCTGTTCTTAGTCAAAAAGCCAAGGAGGCGCTTTCTGGTTTGCCAGAGATTGATGAACCCTATTATCACACTGTTTTGGAACCTGTTAACTTAGAGGGTATGTCAGTTGAGCAAGATTATTTTTTGATGATAATTGAGACACAGATTGACTGTGTAGATGAAGAACTGTCTGACTTTCAGAAGTATTTAGTCGATGATCCAGTTCGGCCAGATAAGGCAGGCAATACAGTACGTTCTTTAATCTAGTGGTGGACCCTTCGAAAACTGAAGGGAAACATATCTTCCGTCTCAAGAAACACCTTGGTTCGATTATTGTCAGCGAAGAGGTTAAGCGTCGTTTTGAGGATATTGGCGTGACGGGTGCTATTTTTGAGTCTGTCAACGGTGATGAGCAGACAGTGGCTTGATAAACTCCGACTGTTATATAATAGCTGGAGTTTTGATAAAGCTGAGGCGTAGCGTGAAACAGGTGATTTTCCTCAAGGCGCTATTCAATGTATTGGGGCACGTAGTCGGTATATCGAAGCTCAAGGCACATTTATGCAAGCCAATCGTGACTTGGGCGACGCAGGTTATGTTAATGCGTTCGGCGATGTGTTTGACGAGGTTCAGGCGGAATTCCAGTCTAACCCAGGTTTGCGTCAGCAATTTAATGACGATCAGTTAAAAGCTTTGGAAGCGGGCAGTGCGAAGATTCCGAATTATACATGGCATCATCATCAGGACGCAGGTAGAATGCAGTTGGTTAGGCAAAGATTGCATAATCAGACAGGTCATATCGGCGGAGAAGCCATCAATCAGGGGCGATGAATGGAAGGTTTACGGATATATGATAAGAATAATTCTGATGATTTAGGATTTATTGAGGACTGCTATATCTGCTCTGCTATCACCTTGCCCGAACTCGAACAATGGTGTGTGCATGTGGCCCAAATACTGGATGATCCTCCACATTTTATCTTTGACCTCATGGAGGTCAAAGTCCGTGGGGACGCAATCCCCATTTCAAGGGTCGTTGGTTTTTCTCCTTCTTTGGGCGCAACAGATGCCGAGCTCGATGCTATCAGCGGTATTGCAGTCGCACGAGGTACACAAATCACAGGTGACTTTGATAAAACTATTTCTGATGAGGCTGCTATGCGGGCTCTTAAAGAGAATCCACATATTGCAGATTGGTTTCGAAAGCTGTTTCCGTTTTTGGAGCTTGAATATTAAATCAATGGATATGTTATCCTAAACTACCATATTCGTCTTATTAAAAGCATTTGATGGTGAGATTAGCTTTGATGGGGCGACAGCGAATATCAAAGCATCTGCGCTTAACCACGAAAGCGGTACAAAACTATTCATTGGTGGTGTACAAGTTGTAGGTGGCCTAGCAGCATTAGCAGCATGTCCTGAAAAAGGTGGTTTAACTTGTGCAGCTTTAGTTGGTCTTGCTGCTGAAAACACTGTAATTGGGGGCAACATTGCGTCTGAGGGAATTGCTCAACTGCTTTCTGGTGACGATGAACGCACACTTATCGAGAATACGCTGATCAATGAACTTGGTTGCACACCAGAGATTGCGGCTGAATATGTTCGTAATGCAGAATTATTGGTGGGTATCGCTGGTCTTGGTGCAGGTGGAGTGCTTCTTTTAAAGAATGCAGTGGCTGCTACGATTATAGATTTTGCTGCAGAATAATATATCCAAAACACAATTTTGAAACTCTATGCTTTAAAGCACAACAAGTTTGATTGCGTATGCGACAATTCCTAATATTGTTACGCTGGCACACCAAATAGCGATGAACCATAGCAGCTTTCTTGTAGTATTCTGTACCATCAATGGTATCCCTCTGATGGGTCAATTTTACCGCGGAAAACCCAATATGCATAAGCCGTATAAGCTAAAATCATAGGTATAAGTATGACTGTACCGACCAATGCAAAAGCAAGGCTTTCATCAGGTGCTGCCGCTTCTGCAATGCTTAAGGATGGTGGGACGATGTTAGGGTAAAAACTGATCCCAATGCCTGCAAAGCAAAGTATGAAAATTGCAAGGGTGGATAAGAAAGGCGAGATATCCTTGTTGGTCTTTAACCCCCAAAACAAACGATAGGCTGCATAGGTCAATAAGATTGGCACAACAGCACTATATCCCAATTGAGGCCAAGAAAACCAACGGTCGAAATAAACTGGGTTTTGTAAAGGTGTGAATAGGCTGACAACGCCGATCAACGCCAATGTGATAAACGCTAATGGCCAGCTGAACGATTGCATTTGTTCTTGCAGATCAGATGATGTTTTCATCACAAGCCACGTAGATCCAAGAAGGGCATATCCAAACACGACAGCCACGCCAGTCAGGATTGAAAAAGCTGTCAGCCAATCCCACCAACCGCCCGCATAAGCGCGGTCGGCGACTTCGATGCCTTGCACCAATGCGCCCAATGCGATGCCTTGGCAGAGGGCCGCTACAAATGATCCGCCTGCAAATGCGAAATCCCAAACACCCTTCCAACGTTCTGTGCGCCATCGATATTCAAATGCAACACCACGAAAAACAAGTGCAAGCAGCATAAGTGTTATCGGCATATAAAGGGCGGGCATGACGACAGCATAGGCCAACGGGAAAACTGCAAATAGTCCACCACCACCCATGACCAACCACGTTTCATTCCCGTCCCAAACAGGGGCTACGGAATTCATCATCGTATCGCGGTCTTGATCTGTTTCTGCGAAGGGAAATAGAATTCCAATTCCCAAATCGAAACCGTCTAAGATGACATAAGTTAAAACGGCAAAGGCAATAATTGCGGCCCAAATTGTTGCAAGATCAAACATCATCGGATCCTTTCGCAGTCAGTTGGATTTGTTGAACAGGTGTAATACCTGCAGCCCTGATGGGGCCATCGCGTAAGCCCAATCGTTTTGTATCAGGAGCTTTGTTCATCATACGTAAAATGTAAAATGTACCAGCACCAAAGACAAAGAAGTAAACGATAATAAAAGCAATAAGAGATGCTGCCACTGCAGGCGCTTCAATGGGTGCAAGTGAATCGCTGGTGCGCAAAAGCCCATAAACTGTAAAAGGTTGCCGCCCAACTTCGGTTGTGACCCATCCTGCCAGTACAGCGACAAACCCACTTGGGCCCATTATGATTGCAACGCGGTGCAACCATTTAGCATCGTATAAGCAGCCGCGAAAGCGTGCCCATAAGCTCCATATACCAACGCCCAACATAGCAAACCCGATGGAAACCATTATGCGGAAGCTCCAGAAAACGATTGCCACAGGTGGTTCATCTTCATCAGGTATGGTGTCCAAACCATCAAGCGGAGCATTCAGATCATGTTTTAAGATCAGGGATGACAGTTTCGGGATTTCAATCGCATAATCAATCCGTTTTTCTTTGGGATTTGGAATGCCAAACAGGATCAGTGGTGCACCTTCTGGGTGACTGTCATAATGACCTTCCATTGCCATAATTTTCACAGGCTGATGTTCGAGAGTATTTAGGCCGTGGAGGTCACCCACGAATATCTGCACGGGGGCTACGAGTGCGGCCATCCATAATGCCATAGAGAACATAATACGAGTTGCGGGGTTGGTGCGATCTTTTAATAAATGCCATGCCGCAACAGCCCCCACTACGAATGAGGTGGTTAAAAAGGCTGCGATGACCATATGAACCAAACGATATGGAAAAGAAGGGTTGAAAACGATAGCCCACCAATTTGTCGGGATAAATTGGCCATCTTCATTGATGGCAAAACCTGCAGGTGTCTGCATCCACGAGTTCACAGATAAAATCCAAGTGGCAGACATCAAAGTACCAAAGGCAACCATTGCTGTTGCGAACATGTGAAGCTTATCGCCTACACGTTCGCGGCCGAATAACATGATACCAAGAAAGCCAGCTTCAAGAAAAAATGCGGATAACACTTCGTATGCCATCAGTGGCCCAATGATAGGTCCAGCTTTGTCAGAGAATACAGACCAGTTAGTGCCAAATTGATATGACATCACAATGCCTGATACGACCCCCATAGCGAATGCCATTGCGAATATCTTTTTCCAATATTCAAAAAGCACGCGATAATTTTCATTGCGTGTTTTTAACCATAGCGCATTTAAGACAGCTAAAAAACTTGCCAATCCAATGGAAAAACTTGGGAAAATAATATGAAACGATACTGTGAATGCGAATTGCATACGTGCTAAAACTTCAGCTGTGAACATCTCAGACATTGGGATACCTACAAAAGTTATATTTGTAAGCAGTATGTATTCTCCTGATCATGCTTCGACATATCACTTTATGTCGCACAGCTTATGGATCGAATTGACGAGTGACATAAATTAAGCGTTACTGTGTGTTAAGTGGACTTAAATAGCCAAAAACAGCTGATAAGCTGGATTTTACATGCGACAATAAAGGACATCATTATGCCGACTTACCCGATTGATATGACGCAAAAACCCGAAGTCAAAGCCTTCTTTGATGAGGATACAAACACGATTTCCTATGTTGTAAAAGATCCGGCATCCAAGGCTTGCGCTATTATAGATTCGGTTATGGATATTGATTATGCAGCGGGGCGTATCACATACGAACATGCTGATGCGATGATCGCTCATATTCGTAATAATGATCTGGACTTGCAGTGGATTATTGAAACGCATGTGCATGCAGATCATTTGTCGGCAGCACCCTATATCCAAGAAAAACTTGGCGGTAAAATGGGGATTGGTGAAAATATCACAATCATTCAAGACACATTTGGTAAAGTGTTTAATGAGGGCACAGAATTTCAACGTGATGGCAGCCAGTTTGACGCTTTGTTCACAGAAAACTCTACATATCAGATTGGTAATCTGAAAGCTTTCACAATGCATACGCCAGGCCACACACCTGCCTGTATGGTTCATGTGATTGGCGATGCCGCTTTTGTCGGTGACACCTTATTCATGCCCGATGGAGGCTCGGCCCGTTGTGATTTTCCTGGTGGGTCAGCCGAAGAATTATACGATTCAATCCAAAAGGTTTTAAGTCTACCTGATGAAATGCGTTTGTTTATGTGTCATGATTACGGGCCGAACGGGCGCGATATTGAATGGGAAACATCCGTTGGGGATGAACGTATACACAACATTCATGTCGGGGCCGGAAAGACTAAAGAAGACTTCGTGAAATTTCGTACAGAGCGTGATGCTCAACTGGCGATGCCAAAATTAATCATACCTGCATTGCAAGTGAATATGCGGGCAGGAGAAGTTCCAGAAGACGATAATGGTAATCCAGTTTTAAAAGTACCGTTGAACGGTTTATGATTGTTTTAAAGTATAGCGAACAAACAAAAAGATAACATTTGATTTACCCAGAGCTCAGCAATATTGAACATAGTTGGCTTAGGTAATACTAACCGCTATATTATATTTTAATCGCCAATTTTTGTTGGAGCAATAATCATCCAAAAATCATTATTTGCCTTTATTTGGAAATATTCAAAGAAAGAACAGTTTGTCTTACTTGCTGTAACCGCCTGCTTATTCCCATTGTTATATCTAACATTGGAATTACCCAAACGCATTATCAACGATGCCATCGGAGCGGAAACGGATGTCGTTGATTTCTATGGTTTTGAACTTGAACAAATCCCGTTCCTAGGGGTGCTCTGCATTTTATTCCTAGTCGCAATTCTTGGGCATGGGTTGTTGAAAATGCGAATTAATACGATGAAGGGCATCTTGTCGGAACGTATGTTACGACGTTTTAGATATTCCTTGATTTCGCGTATTTTACGGTTCCCGCAACCTTATTTCAGACGGACATCACAAGCCGAACTTGTGTCTATGGCTACTGCCGAAGCGGAACCATTGGGTGGCTTGATGGGGGACGCTTTGGCACAACCTGTTTTGCAAGCAGGCCAGATGATTACAATTTTGGCATTCCTGTTCATGCAAAGTTTTTGGTTGGGCCTTGCTGCAGTCGCACTTATTCCTTTGCAAGCCTGGTTGATCCCAAAGTTACAAAGACAGGTTAACCTGCTGAACAAAGAACGCATCCAAGAAGTGCGAAAGCTTGCAGCCGAAATTGGTGAAAATGCAGCGGGTGCAAGTTCGCTGCGTACGAATGGCGGATGGCGTTATCGTATGGCGAAGATTTCTAAACGGCTTGGCATCTTGTTTGATATCCGTTTTCAGATTTACCAAAAGAAGTTCTTTATGAAGTTCATCAACAACTTCATTACTCAGCTGACACCCTTTTTCTTTTTCTCTGTTGGTGGCTTCTTGGTCATTAAAGGTAATTTAACACTTGGCGCACTTGTTGCTGGTTTAGCGGCTTATAAGGATTTGTCGGGGCCTTGGAAGGAACTGTTAGCCTATTATAACCAAGTCCAAGACATGAGTTTGCGTTGGACTATTATAACGCAGCGTTTTGCACCGAAAGGTATGGTCGCAGAAAGCTTATTTGAAGATGAGCCAGAAATTCTTAAACGGCTTTCAGGTGACATTATCTTGAAGGATGTAACGGTTCGCGATGTGGATGGCGATATTGTGCTTGATGATCTGAACGCAGCTTTACCAAAAGGAAGTACAATTGGGATCACCAGCGATAGCGAAGCTGACAGGCGCGCTATCGCAGATTTATTGACCCGCGAGATTGTGCCATCACGGGGCAATGTAACAATTGCAAATGATAATATGGCGAGTTTACATCAAGCGGTTATTGCTGCGCGTATTGGACATATAAACTCTCGACCGCATGTGTTCTCAGGCACAGTAGGGCAAAATGTAACAATGCCGTTGCACCGTAAACCTAATGTGAATCCGAATTATGTAGACGAAAAATTTAAGAAGCCCCGTATAGAAGCACTAAAGTCCGGCAATAGTGCGGATGATCTTAATGCCGATTGGCTAGATCCTAAAATAGCGGGATATAAAACGGATGCAGATATCGGTGATTGGTGGCTAAAGCTGGTCGATGGCTTAGGCTCTGGTAATGCTTTATTCCGTCGTGGTGTCGATCAACCTTTTCAAGAAAAGTATCACCCAGAATTAGCCGCAAAGTTAATTGAGCTACGTCCGTTGATTGCTGAAAAGATAGAGAAAGCAGGTTTGGAAAAGCTTTATTTCCGATTTGACGAAGAGAAATACAACCCAGAACTTCCATTGGCTGGAAACCTTTTGTTTGCAACGCCACGTCTGAAAATATCACAACAAAAGCTCGCAGATCGAGCTGGTTTTTTGGATTTGCTTCGTGAGCTTGATCTTGCAGAAAGCCTGTTAAAGTTATCGCAAGATGTCATCCAGATGTTGACCCGAACTTTTGGCCAAGATGGTACAGACCACCCGTTATTTCAGAAGATTAACCTTGATCCAGAATTTTATGACCGCGCGATCGAGCTAACACGCAAAAGCCGTGTGAATGGTGGTGATCCGTTAAGTGAGGAAGAACTTGCACTGCTTCTGACTGTGCCATTTAGTATCTCAGCGGAACAGATTGGCGCTATTTTTACGGATGAAATGAAAGAGCATATTTTGATGTTGCGTCGAAATAAAGCATCACAAATTCAACCGCGTTTTAATGATTTATTTGCACCAATAGCACCCAATAAATTCGTATCAAGCCTAACTGTCTTAGAGAATGCATTGTACGGGAAGCTATCAAAAGAAGCGGGTAGCAAAACGGATGTATTAAAAAAACTGGTTGCAGACACGCTTTTGGACGCTGGGTTGAAACGTCTTGTCGCTGAGCTGATTTATGATTTTGAAACGGGGTTAGATGGTGCAGGGCTATCGAGCTTTTTTGAACAGCGTATCGCGTTCAATCGTGCGATGATTAAACGTCCTGATATTATAATTTTAGAACGTGCATTGATGAGTTCAGAACCTGAAACACGTGCTGGATTACCCCGCAAAATGCGAGAGTTTTTACCAGATGCGACGATCATTTTCATTGATGAGAAATTTGCTGATGAAACGGAGTTCGATATTTTGATCGAATTGGAAGATGGGCGTATTACAACCAATGAAATTACGCAGACATCAAACATTGATGATGCAGCAAATACTGATCTGACCAATAAAATGAGAGCATTGTCTAAGCCCGATATGTTTAAAGGATTGGACCGTAAGCAATTACGTCTATTGGCATTTGGTGCACGTTGGTACAAAGCATCAGCGGGTGACACGATTTTCCAGCGTGGTGATGATGGTTCTGATGGCGCCTATCTGTTGATTGAAGGCGAAGCTGGATTGTATTATCCGAATTCAGGCCGCGAAACTGATTTGATATCAACAGTTGTGCCTGGGCGTCTGGTTGGTGACATAACATTGATCCGTGGTGAAAACAGGTGGCTGGACATGCGCGCACACACAGACGTGGTTGCGCTACGCGTTGGTCGTGATGATTTCTTATCTGTTGTTGAACATGATGCATCAACAGCAATGAGCTTGCTTAAAACTGTGTCTGGCTATTTGATGGATGTCACGGAACGCAGGAATAACCCAGAAGACCAGAGTTAACCACGCCCACGATATGTTGGTACACCTTGATCTGGAATCCACACGTCTTTTGGCGCTTCACCAGTTTGATAGAATACATCAATGGGAATGCCGCCTCGTGGATACCAATACCCACCAATACGGAGCCAAATAGGGTCTAGGAATTCTTCTAAACGTCGCCCGATTGAAACGGTGCAATCTTCGTGGAATGCACCGTGATTGCGGAATGATCCAAGATAAAGTTTCAAGGATTTGCTTTCGACCAAGAACTTATTCGGGATGTAATCGATCACAAGATGCGCGAAATCTGGTTGGCCTGTCATAGGACAAAGCGATGTGAATTCTGGCGCTGTGAACCGCACTGCATAACGCACACCTGCTTGTGGGTTTTCCACACGCTCCAATTCAGCTTCTTCTGGATTTGTTGGCAGGACTGTATCGCCGCCAAGTTGTTTCAGATTGCTGTAGATTGTTTCTTCACTCATAGGATTGATCCTTTCTAAACACCGCGTTTATTGCCCCAAAGCATCACGTGCAATTGTGGCAGAACGGTTGCGGTAAACCATTGATCTTTTGTTACTTTGTTGACCAGCCAAAGCATTTTATCTGTCACATCAGCCTGATCGATTTCTGCATTTTGTTCATCACCCACAGGTGGTGTGTCATTCCCTGGTTGCAGATAAATTGGCAGTTCAGGATAACGTTTTGCGGCATCTTTTGCATAAGCGTAATCCGCATCATCAAAAATAACGATTTTCAAGATGGTATTGGGCTTGCCCTGCGCGACTTTTAAACAATCGTCAAATAACGCCCAATCCGTATCCATTTTGCTTGATGGTGGCTTGGGGCTTAGAACCAAAGTATCCAAATCCGCAAACCAATCCTTTGCAATGGAACCTTGGGTTTCCAATGCGAATTTATATCCCTTGGCATGTCCCATAGCGATCAAATCGCCAAATGGCTGAATGGCAGGGTTTCCACCAGACAATGTGATCGTCAGGGGTTTGCCGCCAGACAGTTTTTCCACCTCGGCAAAGACACCAGATGCGGATAGAGGGTGCCATGTGTGACGAAACTCTTGATCCACTGCATGCAAGCTATCACACCACACACAGCGGTAATCACAGCCACCTGTGCGCACGAAAACTGTTGGCACACCGATCAGTGCGCCTTCGCCCTGTATGGTTGGGCCAAAGATTTCGCTGACACGAATATCGCTCATGGACGATACTCTGCCCATATCTTAGGTGTCTCGGAAATGCCCACCGCTGTAATTTCTGGGAAGTGTGGCAAACACCAATCATAAAAATGCTTCGCCAATTGTTCTGAAGTGACCATATTGTCGCCCAATACATCGTTCAGATGGCGGTGATCTAATGTACTGTCGATATAGTCTCGTAGTATAGACAAATCACTGAATTCACGCACAAAGCCATGCTCATTCAATGTATCGGCGGACAGTTCCACTTTGACGATAAAATTATGCCCATGGATGCGCGTGCATTGATGCCCTTCTGGCAGTGTTGTTAGGCAATGAGAGGCAGAAAAGGTAAATTCTTTGGTGATGCGGTAGGGCATATTATGCGTCCTCTTTTGTGGCTGTGCGCCAAAATTCTGGATCGTCGTAAAAGGTGGGGTCAGGCACACCTGCAAGGTCAAATGCTTCGCGGCGTTCCACACATGTGCCACAGCGCCCACAGTGATTTTTACCGCCTTTATAGCAGGACCATGTATCGGCAAATGGTGTGTTTACGTCAGCGCCAGCAGTAACGATATCCGCTTTGGAACCGTGTACAAAAGGTGTGTACAGTTTCACTGATGCATAACCATCTAAGGCTTCATTTTGCATGGTTTGAAACGCATCGATAAAGCCCGGACGGCAGTCGGGATAGATAAAGTGGTCACCACCATGAACGGCTGTTGCAACGGCGTCTGCATCCTGTGCCGCAGCGACACCAAACGCCACGGACAGCATGATTGCATTGCGGTTTGGGACGACTGTGACCTTCATGCTTTCTTCGGCATAATGACCATCTGGCACATCAATATCATCGGTCAATGCAGAGCCTGTTAAACTTGCGCCAATGGCAGAGATATCAATGATCTGATGTGGGACATTAAGCGCTTTGGCAGCACGCGCGGCATAGTCCAATTCTTTTTTATGCCTTTGACCGTAATCAAAGGATAAAAGACTGTGCAATGTGTTCTCGGATGCCACTTTATAAGCAAGCGAAACACTGTCTAATCCGCCGGAGCAGATGACGATGGTTTTCATTTTCGTAGTCCTTGTTTTTAACCAGGTAGGCTGCGACTGGTAGGGGGCAGATACTGGGTTTTTGCGAGCGTTTCAATCCCCCAAAACAGATGTATGATCCACGTATGACTTACGTGCACCACACGTATGACAAAATATATGACGCGAAATTCGCCCTAAACCGTCCAAAATGGATGGCGGTGCGTATGAAATACCGTTACCACTTGGTTAACTTTTTAAATGGCTTATTAGGATCAGATCGATGGAAACAGTTTCAGAAAATGCATGCTTTGGCGGTGTTCAAGGTGTCTATAAGCACAGTTCAAAATCATGTGCATGTGATATGACTTTTGCAGTTTATCTGCCGCCTCATGCGAAATACGAAAAGGTACCCGTGATTTGGTATTTGTCTGGCCTGACCTGTACGCATGAAAATGCGATGACGAAAGCAGGCGCACAAGCTTGGGCGGCAGAACATGGTGTTGCTGTGATTTTCCCAGATACATCACCACGTGGTGAAGGTGTAGCGAATGATGAGGCTTACGATCTTGGGCAGGGTGCAGGGTTTTATGTGAATGCCACCCAAGATCCATGGGCGCCACATTTTCAGATGTGGGATTACATTACGAAAGAATTACCTGAATTGGTATTTTCAAAATTCCCATTGGATGTAGATGCACAAGGGATCACTGGCCATTCAATGGGTGGACATGGTGCGCTGACGATTGGCATGACCTATCCCGAGGTTTACAAATCAGTGTCAGCTTTTGCACCGATTGCAAACCCAACTGGATCCGATTGGGGACGTAAACAACTGTCGGCTTATCTGGGCGATGATGAAAGCAGCTGGGGCGCATATGATGCGAGTTTGTTGATGGCAGAAAAAGGTCATCCGAACCATGTTTTGATCGACCAAGGCAGTGCGGATAATTTTCTGGACCTGTTGAAACCAGAAGCATTGGCTGCCGCAATTGCAACTAAGCGCCAACCAGCCACGATGCGGATGCAAGAAGGCTATGATCACAGTTATTATTTCGTGGCGACATTTATGGAAGATCACATCACGTTTCATGCGGATACGCTATACGCGGTTTAGTCATGCGTCAGATTGAACATGTTCTCACAGATAAAGGATCAAAATATGCGGTCAGCGGTGGGGTGGTTAAATCGCGGGATGAAGCTGCGGCTTTTATTAAAGAGCTAAAACGCAAAAAGAAGTTTGCCAAGGCCACACATAATACATGGGCTGTTATTTTTTCGGATGGTGAGCAGGTGAAAAATGATGATGGCGAAAGCGGGGCAGGAGCCATCATTCTACGGATGTTGGAACGTGAAAAACTGTCAGATCATATCGTTGTTGTAACCCGCTGGTATGGGGGTACGCATCTGGGTGGTGATCGTTTTCGTCATGTTCAGGCATGTGTAAGAGAATATTTAATAGATTAGTCGACTTTATTTTTTAGTAACATTCTCGTGAAAAAGGTCTTATAGACACCCATGGATATTTGAGGGGATGGTTGTGATGGGGATCAAAGACAAGTTACGTGGATATCTACGTGCACGTGTGGCGCGTAGACGGATACAACGTCCTGCTGTTAAAACTCCTTTTGGGTTTATGTTAAGTGCACTTTGAAATATACAAAGCAGAAGCCTGTTTGGCTGATTGAAATCAACCTAACGGACCTGCAACCAGAAGGCGTGTCAATTAGTCCTAATGGTGCGGAAACATTTCAGATCATGAAAAATGTAGGTTATGAGGTTTATGATGCTTCGCAGGTACGCGCCACATTCCATGGAGTGAAATAGAGACCGCAACTGGCCCAAGTGGGAAAGGTTTTGAGCGTCACAACTTTATTTTCTTAGATGAGAGCCGTGATATTAACGAATTATTAAGTGCATAATATTGAATGTTAAATGGGATATAATCTGTGGTGAAGATACGTGTAATTGATGCGACAGAAACATTATTTATAAGGCAAAAAGTTCTGTGGCCTGATTTATCTATTGAAGACTGTATCTTAAAGAATGATGCAGATGGAATACATATTGGTGCATTTGATCAAGGAACCTTAATCGCAGTCGCATCCGTTTTTGAAGGACAAGGTCATTACAGGCTTAGGAAATTTGCAGTTGTCCCCGAAAAACAAGGGGGCGGTGTTGGGTCAGATATACTGCGCTACATCTTTAATATGTTGACGCATAATACTTCAAAAACATTGTGGCTTGATGCTCGTATAACTGCTTTGCCTTTTTATGAAAAATGTGGGTTTGAGCAAACTGGCGCTACTTTTTTGAAAGGCGATGTACACTATATAAAAATGTATCGCGCATTAACTATTTTGCCTTAATTTTGCCCTAAAACAACCTTAGGTGGTCTTGGTGTTAAGCTGAAATTGATTTAAAATAATAAAGAGTATTCTATTTTTAGGACAGTAAAGAGGATTGATTGAGTGGTTTTATATTTCATTATAATATCGATGGTTGTGCTGTATCTATCTTGCCAAGTGGCAAAAGAGGTGCAGCTTTTGTGTTTTCTATGCAATTACACCCCTGTTGATTATTTCTTGAGATATATACCTCTTGTAATTTCAGTTTCAAAAAACTCTATGTTTAATTTTGTAGAGAGTTTTGAACAACACACCCGTATATATCGGGAAACCGTGGTTGGATTGTCAGGGACTATTGATCAGGACCTGCTGAAACAACATCACGACTATGGTGATATGTTTATCTCCGTTCGGAAGGCTAGCTGAACGGTATCACCTTTTAACGGTAATCATAACGATTTTACCGAAACCTCGGCACTAGATCCCTCCAGTTTCCTAGTGTCGGGGTTTTTAAATTAATCACACTGCTTGTTTGGCCATTTCGCCGATATAGATGGCGATATAGAACATTAAGGTCGCGACAACGACAAAGACATGCCAAATCGCGTTAGAGAACTTAAGGTTTTCCCATTTGTAAAAAATCACACCAAAGGAATACGTAAGTCCACCTAATATGATCAACCAAAAACTATTTGTTGGAATGGTTTGAACCATTGGCCATGTCAGCGCCAAGCTGGCCCAACCCAATCCCATATAAAGGAGCGTTGAATTGTTATTGGGAGCCGTCCAAAAAAATATGCGACGCGTGACACCGTACAGGGCGACGACCCAGACCAATGCGAGAACAGTATAACTGAAATGGCTGCCAATCAGCATAACAATCGGGGTGTATGTGCCCGCGATTTTCAAGAATATGCCTGCGTGATCAAAACGGCGAAAGAGTGGGCGGTAAGCCTCTATCGGGGTCATATGGTAACAGGCAGATGCGATAAAAGCAAAAATAACAGTGCCACAATAAAGCCAAACGGCGGTCAGATCAGTCCGTGTTCCATCACTCGAAACAAGAGAGATCAAGAGGCAGGTTGCAATGATAGACCCAACAACACCAATCAGGTGCATTGTTCCGTCTGCTATACGTTCTGCTGTAGAATAATCGGGGTAAATGTCACTTGGGTCTTTATGCATGTCTTCAGACTACGAAGATAAATCAAAAAGCTAAAGACATACTTAACGTAAATAAAAATAAAATACCCCTGCCAGCTGGGAGAGTGTGGCAGGGGTATCTGTGTTGTTAACCAGCTGGCAACAAGCCGTTTTCAACAGCCGTTGTCATTTCTTCTTCGCTCAACGTACCGCTTTGGTCTGTGTCTGCTGCAAGAAATGCGTTTGAGTCTACGTCAGGCATTGCTGCTGAAAACTCTTCTGGTGAAATCGCACCGTCTTGGTCTACGTCTACTGTTGCGAAGTCAGCTGCAAATGCTGCTGTGCTGAATGTTGCTGCTGTAAGAGCTAAAATAATCTTTTTCATGTGTCTTCTCCTAATTGGGTTAAGGCGGGCATATGTGCCCAAGATAAAAAGTAGTCAGTGTGCCCCTGCCCGCGGGGGAAATGAAGTGGCAGGGGCGACTGGCCTATTAACCTGCTGGCAATAGGTTGCTTTCGATAGCGGCTGTCATCTCAGCTTCGCTAAGCGTACCGTTTTGATCTGTGTCAGCTTCTAGGAATGTGTTTGTGTCCACATCTGGCATCGCTGCTGTCAATTCTTCAGCTGAAACTGCGCCGTCTTGGTCTGCATCAACTGTTGCGAAATCAGCCGCATATGCTGCTGTGCTGAATGTTACTGCTGCAAGAGCTAGAATTGTCTTTTTCATCTGTAGTCTCCTATTAAATTAGTCCGGATTGGGAGAACCGAACAGAAACGTTTATCGCTTCTGTGGATCAGCATTGCGGATGCGGACGGGGCTCACAATCAGACCAAGCACATCATTGATTTTTGTGCACTTTTTGGCTGGTTTTAAGAGTCTTCATCGGCTGACCAAGGCCGATGGTTGCGCGCTGGCATAAATCTGCCAGCAACGATCAGGGCGATTGGCAAAGCTTTGCCTTAATGGGTGGGGTTAAGCTACGCGACCTTGTGCTTTCCGCTTGGCGATGCGTTTGGCATTTGCATAGATCAGCGGGGCGGCGATGTAATCATAGGTGAGAATCGCCACCTGTTTGATCACAGGCAAAGCGATGAGTCGTGCCACCAAACGATAACGGGGCATATTGCGCCACAGGATCAGAAATGCGGGGATGCCAGAGGTCAATTCGCCATTGTGCAACACATACATACGGCGCATGGCTTGATCCTCGGTCAAACCCCATTCGGATACATCCGATCCGTTTAAATCCTCAAACACAAACGGCAGACCCTGTTTTTGGGTATAGTTGATGTAATGCGTAATCTCAAAATTACACACGGGGCAATCGGCATTATAAAGCGTTTTGATCTGATCCATATTTGAAAATTAACCCGACATCTGCCCAAGTCCATGTGCAGACTGTCGCAGAGCTATGTTAATATGTATTTCGCGATGCCGTAAGCATAGAGCAGGGCAAAGATGATGTTGATATATTTCAACTGGCGTTCAGTGTGCAGCCAAGCGCAGTAAATCCAGATGATACAAAACGGCAGACCAAAGAACATGGGCCAAGGATGCCAGTTCTGCACAATTGCGATGGTGGAACACAGGCCAAGCACGAGGGCCAGCCATTTTAAATGCTGCTCATAGGCGGCAAGCGAAAAACGTCGCATGCGATCTCCTTTGAATAACGATGTAAGGGAACAGCGGTTATGCCGCTGCTGTCTAAGCGCTATCACGGAATGTGAGATGTGGGAAATGTTTTGTTGGGGTGCATCGCTCTCCACACACCAGCCTGTGCATGGCACAGGCAGCACCCGATCTCGTTGATGCGGCAGGAGATTGCGTAAGCAATCACCGAGAGCATGCCCGCACAGGAGGGCGCATTGCGCCCTCCCAAGTCTCGGGCGCTGGGTATTTAAGGTAAACACTAGACTGATAAACTGCTAAATGCTAATCAACGAGTGCATAAGATTTGGACAAATGCATTATGTGGCTAGACTTTATTGAGAAAACTGTGGGTCATCTTGCTTGGCCATTGGTAGTAATATGTGGTTTTTTAATTTTTAAGACACCAATCTTGAATTTATCGTCTTCAATCAGGCAAATTAAATATAAAGATGCAGAAGTTTCTTTTAAGGAAGAAGTAACTGAGTTCGTAGAAGATGCCATTGAACTAGGCTTAACGGTTATTCATCCTGATAATACTCAAAAACAAGAATATGATGACGTACAATTGAATATTTTAAGGGGCTGGGCAGAAATAGAAAGAACTTTAGAAGTCTGGTTTGAAAAACGTTTACATGAGTTCATAGTAATAGATGGTTTAAAAAATCCTACTTCTACTAGAGCAAGAGTTGAGTTTTTGAATAATAATGAGATCATAAATTCCAGTTTATATAATTTATTAAATGAATTGAGAGTTTTACGTAATACAGCTGCACATAACTCAAAGCTAGATATGACTTTAGATCAAGCTATCAAAATCAACGGAACTTTGACCAGTATTCAGCAACGGTTAAATGGTTTTTTAAGTAAGTTTGATGATGATGGTACAAAGATATATGAATTGTGATAAACTTTACTTCGCAAGTCACATTCTGGTACGCCACCTATCATAATGTTTGTGATATTCTGCAAATTAGTTTGTCAAATTTTTTATTAAAAACTGGTTTCTGCCACTTTTGTTGGTTAACTAGCTCCTTGCAACCTCTGCTCCAAGCTTTCCAACTTATCGTGCGCATCCATCAGCGTTGTCTTAAGCTGTGCAATCTCACCCAAAGTGTCGTTGATAATCGTCGGGCGGTCATGGGTTTCTGCCACATGGGTCGTCCCATTGCCTTCGCCTGTGATCAACCAGATTATGGAGACGTTTAACAGGCCTGCCAGCATTTGAATGCGGTTGGCGCGCGGCGTGTCCTTATCGCTTTCCCAAATTTCAACACGTTCAGCCTCAACGCCCAATTTTTCACCCAATCTGGCAACGCTTAATCCTTTGGCATTACGGGCAGCTTGTAAGCGGCCGCCGAAGGTTGGGGCGGTGGTTGCGAAGTAATCGATTGGATCTGTATCAGTTGCGGACATGGGGAGGGCTCCGAGATTTGGTTTACATTTGCTGCAATGCCTATGCGATAAGAGGCCAAGATACAAATCGGCTTGGCTTTTAGGGCGCGATATGCTGCTTATGAATTATATTTATGTAATTATATCAATATTTTAGTATGATGTCCCAGTTGGGACATAAGCCTTTAAACCACCTGACCCCACAGATCATATTCGCTGGCTTCATCCACCTCAACCGTCACGATCTCCCCCACAGACAGGGTTTCAGTGCCTTCATCAATGAACAGATTGCCATCAATCTCTGGGGCGTCTGATTTTGTCCGACAGGTGGCCACACCATCCGTGTCAATCTCATCAATAATCACGTCGATACGGCTGCCAACTTTGGCCTCTAATTTCGCAGCGCTGATCGCTTGGGCTTTTTCCATGAACCGCTCCCAGCGGTCTTGTTTCACATCCGCATCCACATGCCCATCCAGATCATTCGACCGCGCACCATCCACGTTCTCATACTGGAAACATCCAACACGATCCAACTGCGCCTCGTCCATCCAATCCAGCAGGTGCTGAAACTGATCCTCAGTCTCGCCTGGATAGCCCACAATAAAGGTCGAGCGCAGGGTGATGTCTGGGCACACATCGCGCCATGCTTTGATTTCATCCAGCGTGTTCGCCGACTTCGCAGGGCGGGCCATACGTTTCAGAACATCGGGGTGCGAGTGTTGGAACGGGATGTCCATATAGGGCAGCACGTTGTTGGATGTGTCCGCCATGATCGGCAGCAAATCACGCACATGCGGGTAGGGGTAGATGTAATGCAAGCGCACCCACGCGCCCAGTTCGCCCAAGTCACGCGTCAGGTCCGTGATGTGCGCGCGATGTTCGCGCTCGGTGGCGTGTTTGATATCGAGGCCATATGCAGAGGTGTCTTGAGAAATCACCAGCAGTTCTTTGACGCCAGCCTCGACCAGTTTCGTGGCCTCACGAATAACAGCATGCGCTGGGCGGCTGGCCAAACGGCCGCGCATGTCTGGGATGATGCAGAATTTGCACTTGTGGTTACAGCCTTCGGAAATCTTCAGATAGCTGTAGTGGCGCGGTGTTAGGGATACCCCTGTGGCTGGCAGCAGGTCGATGAACGGGTCAGGGGACGGTGGCACGGCTTTGTGTACGCTGTCCAAAACCTGTTCGTATTGGTGTGGGCCTGTGACGGCGAGGATGTTTGGATGATGTTCGCGGATATAATCAGGCTCCGCGCCCAAACAGCCCGTGACGATGACCTTGCCGTTTTCATTCAAAGCTTCGCCGATGGCATCCAAGCTTTCCGCTTTTGCGCTGTCTAAGAAACCGCATGTATTAACGATGACCGCATCGGCGCCTGAATAGTCAGGGCTGATGGCATAGCCTTCGGCGCGTAGGCGGGTCAGGATGCGTTCGCTATCCACCAATGCCTTTGGGCAGCCCAAAGAGACCATACCGATTTGCGGTTGGCCGTCACGTGTGGGCTCATTGATTTTGGCTTTCGGGGCTAAATCGGGGCGTAGGTTTGGCGGGTTCTGTGTCATGGGGTGCCGTATAGCGGCAACGCGGCGGTAGGGAAAGGGGATTGATTGGGTTGGATGACGTGGGCATACTACGTGGAATTAGGGGAAAAGATATTATGCTGAATGGCAAAAGTGATATTAATTTGGATGATTTGCGTCCGTTAACAAGTGCAGAGGAACAGTTGATCGAGTGCTGCCGAAACGGTCAACATCTATTTATTGGTTACATTGTTCCCGATACAGCAACGGATGAAAACACCATCCGCGCGCCTTTGATACGTCATCTGTTGTTGGGGGGGTGCGAGCAAGCGCCCGCCCATGCCAAAGGGGTTCAAATCCTTGGGGGGTATATCACCGAAGAATTAGACTTTGAATATGGTGAAACGGATCTGCCGCTCGCTCTACATAAATGTCGAATTGTGGCATCAATGAATTTTGACGACAGTCGCATTCGATCTTTGTTTTTAGCGGGGTCGCGAATTTCTGATATTGGGTTAGAGCGTGCAATAGTGAAAAAAGAACTCTACCTAAATGAGGGTTTATATGCTGATGGGGATGTTACCCTGCGTAGTACTCAGATTGGTGGTGTACTGTCTTGTATAGGCGGGCATTTCTCTAAAGGGCTGGACGGAGATAAACTGACCGTAAAGCAGAGTGTGTTTTTACGTGATGGCTTTCATTCTGATGGGGATGTTATCCTGCGTGGTGCCGATATCGGTGGTCAGTTGGATTGTAGTGGTGGGCATTTTGCTAAAGAGCTGAATGGAAATGGATTGACTGTAAAGCAGAGTGTGTTTTTAGGTGACGGTTTTCATTCTGATGGGGATGTTGACCTGCGTAGTGCCGATATCGGTGGTCAGTTGGATTGTAGTGGTGGGCATTTTGCCAAAGAGTTGAATGGAAATGGATTGACCGTAAAACAGAGTGTGTTTTTACGTGAAGGCTTTCATTCTGACGGGGATGTTACCCTGCGTGGTGCCCATATCGGTGGTCAGTTGGCTTGTAGTGGTGGGAATTTTACCAAAGGGCTGAATGGAAATGGATTGACCGTAAAACAGGATGTGTTTTTACGTGAAGGCTTTCATTCTGACGGGGATGTTACCCTGCGTGGTGCCCATATCGGTGGTCAGTTGGCTTGTAGTGGTGGGAATTTTACCAAAGGGCTGGACGGAGATAAACTGACCGTAAAGCAGGGTGTGTTTTTACGTGACGGTTTTCATTCTGATGGGGATGTTGACCTGAGTGGTGCCCATATCGGTGGTCAGTTGGCTTGTAGTGGTGGGCATTTTGCCAAAGGGCTGGATGGAGATGGATTGACCGTAAAAGGGTCATTTTTTTGGTGTAACGTGGTAGAGTGTAGAGGTGAAATTAATTTGATGCAAGCGCATGTACATGTGCTTGTGGATGATCTGGCCAGTTGGCGCAAAGCTTCTGGTCTACGGATGAATGGGTTTCGGTATGATGCTTTAGAAAGCCCTGATTTGGATGTATATGGTCGTATAGGTTGGATTGCGCAAAGTATTGGGGTCAATAGAAGCACTGAAAGTGAATGGACCAAAGCCATGGGGCGTAAGCCGCGGGTTAAATACTATCCGCAGCCTTATCGCCAGTTGGCGGCTATATTTCAAAAACAGGGTCATATTCGGTCTGCTGCTAAAGTACGCGAAGCGGCAGAGGATCATCGCTGGGACAGTGAAAACGACCGCATCTTGGCTGCATATGATGGTAGTTGTGCTGCTGCGTTTCGTGAATTCAGACCTGCGCTACGCCGTTTCATGGCACATGTTATGAAGCTACTGGTGGGGTATGGGCACGCACCTTTTAGGGCTTTTGCATGGGCATTTGGCATTATTTTATTCGCTATTTTGTTTTTTGGACAAGTTTATCAAGCTGGGCAAATGGCGCCGAATTCGGATGTTATTTTGACTTCAATGGATTGGCGTGTGATTGCGGATGAAGAAGCGCATAAGAACCCAGCTGAAATATGGTCAAGCAGTAAGGCAGGGAAGGATTATGAAACCTTTAGTGCGACTGGTTATGGGATTGATTTATTCATCCCGCTAGATGCGCTTGGGCAAGAAATTGCTTGGGCTCCTAGCAAAGATCGCGGTGCTTGGGGAGAAGCGGGATTTTATTTGCGCTGGGTTGTTCAGTTTATGGGGTGGGTGATTACTGCTGTTGGGGCAGCCGCATTAACGGGTTTGATTGGACGCAGGCAGGATTAGGTGAAGTTTGGCGCGCGTTTTTGCATTGTTGCCATGACCATTTCCATTTGATTGGTCTGTCCCATGATGGCGGCTTGCAGTTCGGCCTCTAGTTTTAGACCCGCTTCGCCGCATCCCCATGTGCCGTTGACCAGTCGTTTGCTGCCTTTCAGGGCGTCTGGGGATTTGGTTTTCAAAAGTTCCGCCATGGCGATGGCTTCGGCCAATGGATCATCTGCTATGCGGGTTAAGAGGCCTAGAGATTGGGCTTCTGATGCCTCAAGTACGCGGCCTGTCATGATCAATTCCATGGCTTGGTCAGCGCGCATCAGTTTGGGTAGGGATTGGCTGATGCCCATGTCTGGGATCAAGCCCCATTTGGCCTCCATAATCGAGAATTTTGTATCAGGTGCGGCGATGCGGAAATCGGCGCCTAGGGCAAGTTGCGCCCCTGCGCCGTAGACCACACCGTTTAGGGCGGCGATGACAGGGACATCCAACATGGACCAAATCGTGGTTGGCGCTTGGAAACGGTTAGAGGTTTCGCCCGCTGGTGGGTTGAGGATGCTGTCGCGCAGCTCATCCATTTTTGCAGCACCTGCCATCAGATCGGCAAGGTCGATGCCAGAGCAAAAGCTGTTGTCAGCACCTGTGATGATCACCGCGCGAACGTCTTTGTTTGCAGCCAATGTGCGGCCTGTTTCTGTAAGCTCATCCATCATCACCATAGACATGGCGTTTTTCTTTTCAGGACGGTTCAGGGTCACCGTTGCAATCTGATCTGTGATCTCGGTCTTTAACGTCTGTGTCATGGCGGCCTCATAGTTTGTATGAGGGAAGTAAAGCCTATCATATGCAATCTGGCCAGATGTAACGTAGCGATATGAATTTTGATGATTAAAAGATTGTGAATAGGCGTGTGCGTGCCTACATGTTATTCTAAAGAAAACTATTAGGAGCAGATGATGCGTTGGATTTTCCGGTTGTTGATGATTGTGGTGGTGCTGGTGATCGGTGCTGTTGGTTTGGTGTTTTTGTTGCCAGCGGATAAAATCGGCGACATTGCATCTGCACAGTTGGAAAAAGCGACTGGGCGGAAACTAACGCTGTCTGGTGAGTTTAAGCCAACGATTTATCCTGTCTTGGGTGTAAAAACAGGGCCGTTGACGATTTCCAATGCGGATTGGGCGAATGAGCCGAATATGATTTCGGCGCAAGGCGCATCTGTGGGCGTTGGCCTGTCTGCGCTTTTGGGTGGTGATTTGGAAGTGAAACGGTTGATCTTGGATGAACCAATCATTCATTTAGAGCGCCGTGCGGATGGTTTGGCAAACTGGGAATTGGGCGGTTCTGCCAGTTCTGGTGATACGTCTTCGGGTGGAACGTCGAGTGAAAGTTCCAGTGGCGGTGCGTTTTCTTTGGACAAAGGCGCAATCACCAACGGTCAGCTGACATTTACAGATGGCACGACGCAAAAGTACCATGTGATCCAAGAGATCAACGTAGATTTTGCCCTACCAAAATCGGGTGCTGCGGCTGTGAAAGGCGCGTCTGTTTGGAACGGTCAAGTTGTGGATGTCGATATGTCTGTTACGGATTTGGCGGCACTTACGGGTGGTCAAATGACGGAAGTGAAAGGCTCTGCTGAAATGGCGGGACTTGGTGCCAGTTTGGATGGGCAACTGGCGCTAAAGGAAGATGGGCTTCCTTTGATGAATGGCAGCTATACCTTTGAATTTTTAGAACCTTCAATCATTGCGGAAATGACGCGTTTGACGATCCCTGATGCGCTGAAAGGGGCAAATGAAATTCTGTCAAACGGTTCGATTGATATTTCGGAAACTGGTATCGTGTTTGGTGGTGATGCATCGATGATGATGAACGGCAAGCCGATCACGGCGAACTTTGATCTGAAAGGCCCAGAGAATTGGGCGGAAACCTTGCGTGTTGAACTGGGGCTAAAAGTTGCCAGCAAAGATGCGTTTACATTCGCTTGGTCTGGCTTGGTGAATGGCACCACTGGCAATGCGGATGGGACGATTGATTTCAATGCAAGCAACTTGCCCAATACGCTGGCATTGGCTGGGCAAGCGGTTGGCTTTCCAAAAGGCACAGGTCAAACGGCACGTGTAAAGGGCACTGTGCGGGTACGTGATGGTAAGAACCAATTAAGGAATGCGGTGATTGCGTTGGATCAGAATACATTTAATGGCAATGCAGAGATGTTCTTTGATCGCCGTCCTTATATCTCTGCGAACTTAACAGCGGGTGCTTTGGATTTCTCTGCTTTTATATCTGATGAAGGTGGTTCTGGCAGTAACGGTAGCTCTGGTGGGGCAAGTAGCAGCAGTTCTGGCAGTGGTTGGAGTAAAGATCCTATTCGTATTACTGGGCTTGATGCGATCAATGCAGACATCGCTTTGAAAGCGAAATCTGTGAACCTTGGTGTCAGCGAATTGGGCAAAACCGATATCAATGCAAAGTTGCGAAACGGTGCTCTTGCGCTGACATTGAATGATGTGCGTGCATACCAAGGGGCATTGGCAGGTACTGTGAATTTCTCTGGCGGTGATGCAGTTAAGTTCAGTTCGAACATTCGTGCGAATGGTGTTCAGTTGGAACCATTATTAGGCCGTTTGTTGGATATCAAACGTTTGACAGGCTCTGGCAATACGACGCTGAAAATGTCTGGTACGGGTGGCAGTTTGTATCAAATCATGCACAGCCTTTCGGGGAACGGTTCTGTACGCGTGGACAAAGGCAGCTTTAAAGGCATCGACCTTGCCGCGATGATGAAAAACCTAAAACAAGCTTTTGGTGGCTTTGAAGGCGCGACTGAATTTACCAGTTTGACAGGTACGTTCACGATGAAAAACGGTGTGTTGCAGAATGTGGATATGTCTCTGGTCAGCCCGTTGTTTAAGGCTGAAGGTAAGGGTCAGATCAACGTTGGCGATCAGAACATGAGCTATACTGTAACACCAAGTTCATTATCCGAAGATGCGAAGTTTTCTGTGCCTGTGGAAATCACAGGACCATGGAGCAACCTAAGCTTTAAACCCGATTTGGGTGGCTTGGTTGATCTGTTGACCAAAGGGCGTTTGGAACAGGAAAAACTGAATTTGAAAGCGCGTGAAGACGAGTTGAAAGCAGAAGCCAAAGCCAAGCTGTTGGAAAAACTGAACTTGCAAAAGGCGCAGGATGAAGCAGCGGCGCAACAATCCACTGAGGATGCGGTTAAGCAAAGTGCAGAGGACAAGTTAAAGCAAGAAGTAGGCAATGCGTTGAAAGGCTTGTTCCAATAGAACAGGTTTACGGCATCATCTATGTCGTTTTCAGTCGTGACAGTCGTGCAATGTCTTGTTAGGCCAATGTCTGAATGAATGAGGTAAGACATGGCCCTACTGCTTGGCGTTGATACTGGTGGCACATACACCGATGCGGTTTTGATCGAGGATGAAGATCGCGTAATTGCCCATGCAAAGGCTTTGACCACGCGCCATGATCTGGCTGCAGGTGTTGGCAATGCAATTGATGCTGTACTTGTAGAAAGTGGTGCAGATGTTGCGGATGTAGCGATGGTGTCGTTGTCTACAACATTGGCCACGAATGCTTTGGTCGAAGGTCAGGGTGGGCGTGTTGGCTTGATCTTTATTGGATTTTCAGAACGCGATTTAACCCGCCAAGGATTAGAGGATGCCTTGAAGGGCGATCCTGTGATTTTTGTGGCTGGGGGTCATAATCATGCAGGTGGTGAGGCTATACCGTTGGATGAAGCCGCATTACGTGCTGGGTTGAAAGAGCATGGTAGCTCTGTTTCAGGTTTTGCAGTGGCCAGTCAGTTTGCAACGCGCAATCCAGAGCATGAAACGCGCACGCGTGACATTATTCGCGAAGTGACAGGAAAACCAGTATCCTGTTCACATGATTTAAGTGCAAAGTTAAACGGGCCGAAGCGTGCGATGACGGCTTTGTTGAATGCGCGATTAATCGGTATGATTGATCATCTGATCAGTGCGGTTGAAGGATTGCTGGGTTCTAAATCGATTAATGCACCGTTCATGGTTGTGCGCGGTGACGGAGCGTTGATTTCTGCTGATCAAGCACGTGTTTCACCGATTGAAACGATCCTATCTGGCCCTGCGGCTTCGATTGTAGGTGCGCGTTGGTTGACTGATGAAAAAGATGCGATTGTATCGGATATTGGGGGCACAACGACTGATGTTGCTGTGCTGCGCGATGGGCGACCAATCATTGACCCACAAGGTGCGCGGGTGGGAGAATTCCGCACGATGGTTGAAGCGGTCGCGATGCGGACGACAGGATTGGGCGGAGACAGTCAGGTGCATATGGCCAAGGATGGTTTGGCGGCTGCACTGACATTGGGGCCACGCCGTGTGATGCCTGTTTCATTGTTGGCGATGGATTTTCCCGATTTGGTGCATGGTATGCTGGATGCACAATTGGGTGAGAGCATTGTTGGTGAATATGATGGGCGTTTCGTGCGTGCGATCAAACGTACAGATGTATCGCGCGATGGTTTAAATGATCGTGAAACAGCTTTATTGGATCGTATCGGTGATACGGCACATACAATGGGCTCTGTTTTGCAAAACCGTATGGATCAGGCTGCATTGCAAATCTTGGTTAATCGTGGCCTTGTTATGATGTGCGGTGTCACGCCATCGGATGCATCGCATGTATTAGGGCGCTTGGATGTTTGGGATGCGAAGGCTGCAGAAAAGGCATTACAGCTGTTTTCTCGTCAACGCACTGGCAGTGGCACTCGTTTGGCTGTAACAGAACAAATGCTGGCGCAGATGATTGTGGATCAACTGACAGAACAGACAGCATGTGCGCTTTTGGAAACAGCTTTTGCCGAAGATGGGTTCGATTTTGGAGTATCACCCCAAGAACTGGCACGCCATGTGTTGGTGCAAAAAGGCATGGAGGGGCATCGTGGACTGATGTTCCTAGATGCAGGGTTGAACAGACCTGTGATTGGATTAGGTGCCTCTGCACATAACTATTACGGTGCTGTGGGTGAACGCCTATCGACGAAAACGATATTGCCAAAATATGCAGGTGTTGCGAATGCAATTGGCGCTGTTGTTGGTCAGATTTCAATGCGTGTGTCGACACAAGTGACATCCCAAGGTGAAGGGCGCTTTCGTGTGCATTTTGAAACAGGTCCAGAGGACTTTGCGAGCGAAGAAAACGCATTTTCTAGCTTGGAAGCACGCTTAGAAGCAGAAGCATTAACTGGTGCCAAGGATGCCGGTGCCGAAGGCATTCGTGTGCGTTTTGACCGTGATATTAAAACAGCGGAAGTAGAGGGTCGCAAAGTGTTTGTTGAGGCCGAAATCACCGCAATTGCATCGGGTCGTCCACGAATTGCGCTTGGCTAGGTTGACTTATCAGTGTCATCGTCCGTAACGATTTTCTCTAAATTAGCTAAGAAACTTGTGTTGAATTCTGCATTAATCTCACGGGCACGTTTTACATAAGCTGCATTGTCCATCATTTTTAGGTTTGGGTCCCATAACTCTGCCAATTCAAAGAGCGCATGACGATCTGATTTTACGAATTCTTCTGCCGCATGTTCGATTTCATATTCGGTCCAACCTAGCTCTTCGAGCATATATTTCGTTGCACGAATAGAACTATCAAAAGTTTCACGAACGATGTCTGTGGCACCAGCTTTATAAAGGCGATATGTGTGGTTACGATCATATGCGCGCGCAATGATACGTAAATTAGGCCGTACTTTGCGTGCGTGCTCTACCAGTTTGACCGAGGCGTCTAAATCATCAATAGCAACGATTAAAATGCTGGCATCATGCAATCCCGCTGCGTGCATTAACTCTGGTCGCGTTGGGTCGCCAAAATACCCTTTGACGCCAAATTTACGCATCTGTTCAATTTGATCGATATGGTGGTCAATGACTACGGTTTTAATGCCCGTAGCCAAAGCCATACGGTTGATTATTTGACCAAAGCGGCCAATCCCAACAAGGATGACTTTACCCTGTTCATCAATGTCATCATGATCTTGTGTCGTGGTGTCTGTCTTTCTGCGTTTCTGCATGAACTCATATAGGATGAACAGGGCAGGGGTCAGCAGCATGGATAATGCAATGATCAATAATAAAGTCTGTGATAATTGCGTTGGAACCACGTCTGTTTGGACTGCGGTACTTAACATCACAAAGCCAAATTCGCCTGCTTGAGCAAGGCTTAGAATAAACAGTAATCTATCGCGACCTCGGATTTTAAAGATATAGGCAAGCACCCAAAGAACGAATGCTTTGATCATCATCACGCCTAGGGTCATACCGATGATACCAGTGAAGTTGCCAAATAAGATATCAAAGTTAATGCCGGCACCAACGGTGATAAAGAACAATCCTAAAAGCAGCCCTTTGAAGGGTTCTATATTGGATTCCAATTCATGGCGGAATTCAGAGTTGGCCAAAACCACGCCCGCCAAAAATGTACCAAGCGCAGGGGATAGACCAACCAATGTCATCAGCAAAGCAATACTGACCACAATCATCAAAGCAGCAGCCGTGAACATTTCAGGTAAACGGCTTGCAGCGATAAAGCGAAATACTGGGCGTGTTAAATACACGCCAGCCAAAATCACAGATGCAACGGCGCCGATTGTAACAAGGGTAACACCCCATCCAGGTAAGCCTGCAATAAGACTTAGTTCTGGGCCATGACTTGCTGAATGATGACCCGATGAATTATGGATGCCAGAGATGGCAAGCAATGGGATCATTGCCAGCATTGGGATGACGGCGATATCTTGAGAGAGTAAGACCGAAAAAGATGATCTGCCACCTTGGGAATTCATAAGGCCTTTTTCCGTTAATGTCTGAATTACGATAGCTGTTGAGGATAGCGAAAAGGCCAAGCCGATGGCTAAACTGATTGCCCAATTTTGTCCAAGCGCCATACATGCGGCTGTAATCAAAGCTGTCGTAAGTGATATTTGCAAACCACCCAAGCCAATCAAACGAGATCTCATATCCCATAATGCTTTTGGCTCCAATTCCAAGCCAACGATGAACAGCATCATAACGACACCGAATTCAGCGAAGTGTTGTAAGTCTTGCGTTTCTGAACCGACAAAGCCAAAGGTTGGGCCAATTAAGACACCTGCAATCAAATATCCCAGCACTGACCCTAGTCCCAATCTTTTGGCGACTGGAACGGCAATGATCGCAGCTGCTAGGTAAATTGTGGCTTGTAGTAAGAAACTGTCCATGAAGAGCCTTTTTAGTAATCTTTTAGTTGTGGTTTTGTATATTAGTCACGAGTGTGCATATTTTTTCGTGTAGTGGCTATAGGAAATGGAAATTTAAGCTATCAATTCATGCAACACGTCATATAAACAAGTAAAACAATATGAGGGACGGTTAAGTGAGCAAGGACTTGATCAAGCAGCATTCGACATCTCCTTTGGTCGGAGTGCAAGTTATTACGGGCTCTGGGGAACTCTTCAATCATGTCGCTACAAATGGCCCGATGTGGTATGAAGAAGGTGATCGTGAGGTTCGTTTTAAGATAATATTTACTGACAGTTTTCAAAAGCCACCACACATCACGTTGGGGATTACAGGTATGGATAGTTCAAAGGCACAGAATTTGCGATTTTCACTTATTGCTGAAAACGTAACCTTGGAAGGGTTTGAAATCGTTATGAAAACATGGAGCGATACAAAAATCGCACGTGCCAGTGTGAACTGGTCTGCATTGGGGCAGGCCGTTCCAAGTTCTGCGATCCGTAGATAGTAAGGAATAATCTATATCAGTCCATACTGCTGCGCGAGTGCTGTAGCGTGGACTGTCGTATTTGCTTTTAGTTTTCGTCGTGCATTGCTTAGGCGCTGTTTAACAGCATTGTCGCTTACACCAAGTTCTGCTGCGACTTCTTTGATTATCATACCTTGCTTCAGCATTTTTAAGGCTTCTATTTCTGCATTTGTTATATTTGTGGGGGGAGTGACTTCGTCATGTAAATTTTGCAAGAAGTTGTGCAAATGTGTTAACTCAGCGTCCTCGTATTCGCGATCGTTTCGCCCAAAAGTTGCAATACTACGATTGCCCACTTGATTTTGTGTACGGCAAGAAACCGTTGCTCCGTATTTAATACCATAGCCTTCGGCCATTTTTAGAATGCTGTGCGTGTCACCATCTTTTAATGTACTCCAACGACATGTGCCTATGTTTTCATAAGCCCATTTCATGTTGGGATCATACATCATTAAGCCGAGTTCCGTGTATTTGTTGATCCATTCTGGTGAATATAAATTGAAGGAGCATACTGGTGCACCAAAGCTAATCCGTAGTGAAATCTGCATGCCAGATGGGGCAAGCCACGCAATTTCATTGATTTTCGCTTGTACAACCATACTTTGCTTTCAGAAACTTCGCTTATAATAGTGACTTTCTGTTCCAAAAAAAGTACTTAATTTAAAAGAGTATAGATTAATATTAAAAAGTAGAGGCAGAAAATACAAAATGTCTGGCATAAACTATTGGCTTGGTTTGTTAAAAGAAAAGGCACCAGCAGGGTATGCAATGGGCTTGCATATGAAGTTTAACGCTCCAAAGTTGATGTTTCAAGCATACTCAATTGAGTGGGTTAATCATTATGAAGAGAATGGATATTTTCCCAGCGATCCAACAATTGTTTGGGCGTTTAAGAACCGTGGTGCGTGCCGCTGGCGGGATTTAATCGACATTGATCCACGTGGGGTTATCGCAGATGCTGCAACATTTGGGATCACTTATGGATGTACTATTTCAGTAGAAGAAAATGATAATCACTCTATTGCAAGCTTTGCGCGTAGCGATCGCGAGTTTACGGATGCTGAAATAGATGAAATAAAAGAGATACTTACAACCATTCATAATGAAGAGGTTGATAAACTTGAACTGACTGATAAGCAAAAGATGCTGCTAAGAGAATTGGCAAGTGGCGCACGGATTGCGGATGCTTCTGAAAAGCTTGGTATAGCCTCTGTAACAGCAAAAACCGAACTGGCTGCTGTGCGTGAATTGTTAGGTACAAGAACAACAGCAGAGGCTGTACAACGTGCAACAGATTTAGGTTGGTTGCGTTAGCAAGAAATTATATTAGTCCAAATAGTGAAAGTTGGGTTTATAGCATTAAGACCTTACAATGGAGATACGAAATGAAGAAAACTAAAGTATGGAAACCTGTTCTAATTTGTACACTTCTTTTCGGTTTATATCGATTTATCACAGTTTCTAATTCGTCATATTCTGGTAGTTTTTTTACAGGCGATGTCGCTGGCAATATGGGAGCATTGACAGCTTCGTTACTTATTGGAGCATTATTTGGCTTATTGGTCGGTAAAATTTATAACTACTTCTATAATTTATAAGTATGCGTTTGAACGTCAGTTATACAATTCAATAAGCAGCCAATGCTCAAGTGGTAACATTTTTTGTGTATAACATTTTCGATGTGAGAGAATGATAGGCTTTATTAAATAAAGAAGCGCTATGGTATTCTAGTACCTTAGAAAGATGTTATGTGGATCTGTGGGAAAATTTAACCATGTCTATTCAAATTCATGATTAAATTGATAAGTGGCAGTCCCTAGGGGAATCGAACCCCTCTTTCCAGGTTGAAAACCTGGCGTCCTAACCGATAGACGAAGGGACCGCAACTGAGGGGGTGTTTAGTGCGAACTGTGACGGCTTGCAAGAGGATTTTTGCATGAAATGTAAAAGTTTTTTACTTTGCTTCTGCTGCATCCTCTAAACGCAGTTTTGCCTTTCTACGACCGCCCCAATCATCAATTTCAAGGCGCCCAGCACAGTGAAATAAGCGTCCATTGTGCTTTTCAAGGGTCGTTCCAAGCTCTGTATCATAGGCACCAAAGCAAATTGCATCGATCCGACCACCATTTTCGCCCTGCAAAGTCAGGCGCAAATGTGATTCCCCAGCACGTTTGGCAAATGCAATGCGCTGGGCGGGCAAGGCAAAGCGGGGTGCTGCAGCACCTGCGCCAAATGGGCCCGCAGATTCGAGTTGTTCAATCAGATCGGGTGTAACACCTGTCGGGGCAATTGCGCCGTCTAATTGCAGGTCTTTTGGGCCTAGATTTCCTGCGCCTTGCTTTTCAAGCAGTTCCGAAAGGCGCTCCATAGCGGTTTCAAGGTTTGCAGTCGCAACTGTCAAACCTGCCGCCATTTTGTGACCGCCACCTTTTAGCAGTAGTTCTTCGCGTGCGCATGTGGCAACGGCATTGCCCAGATCGATACCTGTGACGGACCGGCCTGATCCTTTGCCCTCTGCCCCATCCAGACCAATGACAATGGCAGGGCGGTTAGTAGCTTCTTTGATACGAGAGGCCACGATGCCAACCACACCCGGATGCCAACCTTCGCCTGCTGCCCATACCAGCGGTTTATCAAGCCCACGTGCCTCGGCTTGTTCCATGGCTTGCAACTGGACTTGGGCTTCGATTTCGCGGCGTTCATCGTTCAATTGGTTCAAGCGATCTGCAATTGATTGCGCCTCATCCATATCTGCGGTGGACAGTAGACGTGCGCCCAGATCTGCCTTGCCCACACGACCACCTGCATTGATCCGTGGCCCTAATAAATATCCCAAATGATAAGAGGTGGGGGCAGAATTCATTTTCGCAGCATCTGCCAATGCAACCAAGCCTGGGCGGGCACGGTTCGCCATAATCGCCAAACCTTGGCGTACAAGCGCACGGTTAAAGCCGACCAACGGGGCAACATCGGCAACAGTGCCAAGAGCCGCTAAATCAAGGGCGTTCATCAAGTTTGGAACGGTTTCACCTTGGTTTTTTAAAATACGATTACAAGCTGCAAGTGCCAAAAACACAACGCCAGCGGCACAAAGATAGCCGTATTCCGTATCTTCATCCTGACGGTTCGGATTTACCACAGCATAAGCATCGGGCAGTGTTTCCCCGCCAAGATGGTGATCCAGAACAATAACATCTGTGCCTTTTACCGCTGCAATTGGTTCGTGTGATAGTGTCCCGCAATCCACACAAATGATCAGGTCATGATCTTTCGCAAGCATCTGCATGGCTTCATCATTCGGGCCATACCCTTCGTCAATACGGTCAGGCACATAAAGCGTGGCTGGCAAATCAAAATCACGCAGCCATGAAATGAGCAAAGCGGCAGAAGTGGCGCCGTCCACATCGTAATCTGCGAATACAGCAATACGTTGCTTTTTACCCAACGCATCCACAATGCGTTCAGCGGCTTTATCCATGTCCTTTAAAACAGATGGGTTCGGCATCAGTTCCCGCAATGATGGCGTTAAAAACCCTTGTGCTTCTTCCACAGGAATACCGCGCCGCGCCAAACAACGGGCAACGACCTCTGGCAATCCAGTTTGTTGTGTAATCAACTGGGCGTGACGGTCCTGATCGCCGCCTAAACCAATCCAACGGCGACCTGTAATAGATTGTTCAACACCCAAAAATGCAGTCATTGAACTGCCAACATATGGTCAGCTTGCGCTTTACGCATCCACAATGCCAAGCATCAATGGCTCTTGTGTGGTGATGTTCAATGCAGCAATCGCTGCAAATGCCGCTTCGACTGTTGTGCGTTCCACAGGATGTGTCACGATCATAACAGGGGCCGAAGCATCGTCGTGGCTGAATTGGCGCATGCGATCAATAGATACACTTGCATCTGCCAATGCGGACGATACTTTTGCCATCGCACCAGCCTCGTCTTTTAGATTTAGACGCAAACAAAAGGCCGACTTGCCGCTTGCTTTGGCAATTTTGGCCTCTTTCAATGTGCTTGCAGGTTGACCAAACACAGGCATTTTCAAGCCACGTGCAATATCCATCACATCGCCCATCACAGCACTTGCAGTTGGGCCTTCACCCGCACCCGCACCGCGCATTGCGATTTGGCCTACAGCGTCGCCTTCGACAACAACCATGTTTGTGCCGCCTTCAAGCTGCGCCAATGGTGATGTTGCCGGCACAAGGGACGGGCGCATAGATTGTTCCAACCCTGCATCTGTCATTTCAGCAAGGCCAAGCAGTTTGATACGGAAGCCCATATCACGTGCATGTTCAATATCTTCGATTGTAACCTCGCCAATGCCTTCTAACTCGGCACCCGCAAAGTTCACCTGTGTGCCAAACGCGATAGAGGACAAGAGAACCAGTTTATGTGCGGCATCAATGCCGCCCACGTCTAAATTTGGATCTGCTTCCAAATAGCCAAGTTGGTTGGCCTCTTCGAACACAGTCTCATAAGGCAGGTTCGCACTCTCCATCCGTGTCAGGATATAGTTACATGTACCGTTCATCACACCCATGACGCGGTTGATTTTATTACCAGCTAACCCATCAGTCAGCGCTTTGATAATAGGAATGCCGCCTGCAACCGCAGCCTCATAACGCAGGTTTACGCCTGCATTTTCTGCTGCAACGGCCAATTCTTGACCGTGCATAGCCAGCAAAGCTTTATTCGCAGTGATCACATCTTTACCCGCTGCAATTGCTGCCTCAACAGAAGCTTTTGCTGGGCCACTATCGCCGCCGATCAATTCAACGAAAACGTCGATATCATCGCGCTTTGCCAATTCAACGGCATTATCTTCCCAAGTGTAATCAGACAGATCTACATCACGGTTCTTGGTTTTTGAACGCGCAGATACAGCCGTGATCGTCACAGGGCGACCACCGCGCATTTCCAACATCGTTGCATGCTCTTGGATAATTTTAATAACACCTACGCCAACTGTTCCCAGTCCGGCAATTCCAAGTCTTAATGCATTCGACATCTGCGTCGCTCCGTGTGATTTATGCAGGTTTGTTACCGCAACTGCCCAGTGGGGGCAATGCGCAAGCGGTGTGTATTTTGCGTGTTATTGGGCTAAAGCCTCTAACTTTTCAATCTCTTCGATCGTGGCTTCCACATCAACGTCCGAAGCTTGCTCTAATTCAGCTGTCGGCGACAGTTTTGGCCACTTTGTTTCGGATTTGTATTTTGGGTAATCAAACTCGGGAACAGCGGTTTTGATATCGCATGCTGCTAGCATCATAGGTGTCATAATCAACAGGGATATCGCAAATATGCGCTTCATCGTGTGGCTTTCTATGAAACTATAGTCCACCCCTTGTAGCCGCCACAAAAAAGGCGCGCAAGACGTGTGTTCTACGATATGAGATAAGATACTCTAATTCAATCGAACTGGAGTTTTAAATCGGTGTTGCAACAGTTTGATTTCGTTTTTTGAAATCACGACCCCCTTACGCCATTGATTGTCTTTCATAACTGTTGGGTATTGTTTGCTGTAATCTCGAAATCTATCGTTACTCACGGCAAATGAAATCGGGAGATGCTTCAGGCTACTTAAAACATACTTATCCGCCTGTTCGCCAGCTGGAACTACATAAATTTCATTTGGCTGCAATCCGAAGATATCTTCGAGCATTTTCAATGAATGTTGTACATCACTTGGGAAGGCGCCATGCTTACTGAGCGTGAAAAAAATATTGGCGTCAAAGAAACAAACAATACGGTACCCTTCAGTGCGCAATTGATTGGCGATCATTCCAAGTGGTTGTGCATCTAATCCATTGTCGTGCCCAAAGTGATAAATATTGCTGCCATCAAGAATGACTGTTTTCGCATCTAGTCGTAGATTAGCTATGAAGTCTTGATGATCATTCGCTAACAAAAAATGTATGTTAGCAAAGGTGCTTTTTGTGCGCTTTGTCTGTTTTAAAGCGTTATGGTGGTTCACCCTTCGCACAAAAAATAACCATTGTGTAATGAGTACGACCAAAATGATAAGTATAAAATTCTGATCTATGTCGGGACGCACCAGAAACCACCACAAAGGTAGAATGAAAATTGCTATCAGTAATGAGAAATTTATGACTATGTGAAGCGTTTTTCGTAGCCACCCACCAGAACCGAAACTTGGTTTTTTAGGTTTGATGGCTGTAAGCTTTTCGCCCAATGTAATTGGTTTGTGCTTCATGGTCGCGTTCATTCAAATAAATTGCTAACTTACAGTAAGTCTAGATTGGAATTTTTCGTACTTTTCAGATGATATTCTATAACTTTGTTTTGTCATTTTTGGGGCATCAAGTGCCGCATAGAATTTTTGTGCACCTTTGTTCGTGCCATCTGTTGCCCAGTCAAAACGTGTACATCCTTCTTCGCGGGCCACATCAATAAGGGTTGATAGCAATGCTTTGCCAACGCCTTTGCCTCGTGCATTCGACGACACAAAGAGTTCTTTCATAACTAATGAAATGCCAGCACCAGCTGGAAAGTTCAGCCCCCATGTTGCAAAGCCAAGGGGGATTGTTCCATCAAAAGCAATATGACAGGCCATATGCCGCTCTGCGATGAGTAACGAAATTACACGTTCTTCTTGTTCTGGCGAGGCAGCGGCGACTTGGTAATATGCAAGGCATTCCTGATAGAGAGTGCGAAAAGCATCTATATCTTTTTCATCGAATGCTCTGATTGTTAAGCTCATTTGGTTCTCACTAAAACAATGTAATGAACCTTCAGCTTATGGAACATAAAAAAGGCGCGCAAGACGTGTGTTCTACGCGCCATTAGTCTTTATTCAATTGGCTTTAGAATTTGCCGTCTTCGTTATGCGGTGCATCTGAACCTGGCATATCTGCAATCACATCCCAATGCTCTACGATCAAACCATCCTCAACACGGAACAGGTCATAGAATGCCATCGGTTGGTCGCCAAACACACCATCAGATGCGGTCAGCACAAAGTTCCCTTCGCCCACCACCAAGTGGATTTTGTTATATTTCATCGAAATCCCTTGCTTACCCAATTCCGCAAGGAATGCACCAAGCCCGTCTAGGCCATCCGCAACCAAAGGATTGTGTTGTGTATAGGATGTTGGGTTGATGTATTTGGTGATGTCGACATTTTCACCGTTCATCAAAACTTTCGTCACGAAATCAACAACCAACGCTTTATTCTCTTCGGTTTTATCCAGATCCGTGATTTCGGTTGCGCCGTCTGTTTGGGTATGACCGCTTGGATTTGGCTCGGCCTTCGGGATCATATTATCCCAATGCTCTACGATTTTTCCGTCTTCAATGCGGAAAATATCAAAAGCAATAAGCGGTACTGGACCAAAACCTGTGTATTCGCTGTGCGTTGCCACCAAGTCACCATCACCGATCATGCGGAACGGGATAGCGTTCAGATCAGGTGTGACTAAGCCTTTCAATGCTTCTGTCCCGCTTGGAACGTTTTCATTGTGCTGGATATAGACATCACCCCAATATTTATCGATCGCAGACAGGTCTTTATCGGCGAACAGTTCCTTTAATGCTTGTCCAACAAGTGCCTTGTTCGCAGCGACATCCGCATATGCAGCGCCCGTGAATAAGCTTGCGGCAGTCAAAGCAGCCGTCGTTGTTTTTTTGAGTGTGTTTAGAGTTTTCATTTTGAACCTCATCGTTTCCATAATTGCATTACTGATCCAGATATTGCATTTGGGTATGATTGATAATACGTTGAATGAATATTCACTGTTTGGAAAATCAAACATATGATTGATCATATACGCGCCCTTGCCCTTTTTGCCAAAGCTGCCGAAGCAGGCTCGTTTCGCGGGGCTGCCAAAATGGTTGGTGTGTCGCCATCAGTTGTCAGCGAACAGGTGCGGAATTTAGAAGCGCATCTTGGTGTCGCACTGATATATCGCTCCACACGCCAGTTTTCCTTAACCCCAGATGGCATCGAATTGCTGCAATCGGCTCAAGAGATGGTTCAGACAGTGGAAAATGGGTTTGCGCAATTCATATCCAAGTCAATTCAACCAGTAGGTGAATTGCGACTAAGCATACCTTCGGCGTTAAGCGACAGCGCGATCTGTACGGATTTAGCGGAGTTTGCAAAAGAATATCTCAGCATTGCTTTGCGCATCAATTTTTCTGACGAGCAGCAGGATATCATCCGCGATGGTTACGATATGGCCATTCGGGTGGGGTGGTTAAAAGACAGTTCCTTAAAGGCGAAAAAACTGTCCGATATACGCCGCCTTGTTGTGGCCAGCCCTGAGTATATTGCGAAACATCCAAAGTTGAATGCGCCACAGGATCTGAAAGATTGGGATTTCATTCATCTCACCAGCTTGCCTGAGAAAATATCGTTTAAACACGCACAAAAGGGTGATGTTCAGGTCAAAGGCAAGTCACAGATTTCAGTGGATGATGCATCTGCCATGCGTGAATTCGCAGTGGCAGGGTGCGGTGTTGCTGTGTCTTTGGAATTCAAGATAAGGGAGGATATCACACAGGGTCGTTTGGTTGAGATATTACCAGACTGGACTGTCGAAGCGGCGGGAGCTTATGCCGTTTGGCCTGCAAATGCCCCGCGCAACGGGTTGGTGCGTTTGTTAGTTAAATACTTAGAAGGACGTAAGACGCTTTACTGATAGACACAAAAAAGGCGCGCTCAGTATATACCGAACGCGCCCAATAACTTTAAATATTAAAGCTTACATATCATCGTAAAGTGGGAACTTTGCGCAAAGCTCTGATACTTTAGCGCGAACGCCTGCTTCTACGTCTGCATTGCCGTCTTCGCCGTTTGCAGCCAAGCCGTCTACAACTTCAACGATCATGTCAGCGATTTGACGGAACTCGTCTTCGCCGAAACCACGTGTTGTGCCTGCTGGTGTGCCCAAACGGATACCAGATGTCACTGTTGGTTTTTCTGGGTCAAACGGGATACCGTTTTTGTTACATGTGATGTGTGCACGACCCAAAGCTTTGTCAGTGATGTTACCTGTTACGCCTTTTGGACGTAGGTCTACCAACATCACGTGTGTGTCTGTACCACCTGTTACGATGTCCAAACCGCCTTTGATCAATTGATCAGCCAATGCAACAGCGTTTGCACGCACTTGCTTTTGGTAATCTTTGAACTCAGGGCGCAATGCTTCGCCAAATGCAACTGCTTTCGCAGCAATCACGTGCATCAAAGGACCGCCTTGGATACCTGGGAAGATCGCAGAGTTTGTTTTCTTAAAGATCGCTTCATCGTTTGTAAGGATCATACCACCGCGTGGGCCACGCAATGTTTTGTGTGTTGTTGTTGTTGCAACGTGTGCGTGTGGGAACGGGCTTGGGTGTTCACCAGCTGCTACAAGACCTGCAAAGTGTGCCATGTCTACGTGTAGGTATGCGCCAACGCTGTCTGCGATTTCACGGAATTTTGCGAAATCGATTTGACGAGGTACAGCAGAACCACCAGCGATGATCAATTTTGGTTGGTGCTCTTTTGCCAAAGCAGCCACTTGATCATAATCGATCAAGTTGTCTTCTTTGCGAACGCCGTATTGAACAGCATTGAACCACTTACCAGATTGGTTAGGGGCTGCACCGTGAGTAAGGTGACCACCTGATGCCAAATCCATACCTAGGATCGTGTCACCTGGTTGGATCAACGCTTGGAAAACACCTTGGTTTGCTTGGGAACCAGAGTTTGGTTGAACGTTTGCATATTCACAGCCGAACAATTGTTTTGCGCGGTCATTTGCAAGGTTTTCAGCGATGTCTACATATTGGCAACCGCCATAGTAACGACGACCTGCATAGCCTTCGGCATATTTGTTGGTCATCACAGAACCTTGTGCCTGCATCACTGCTTTAGACACAATGTTTTCAGATGCGATCAATTCGATCTCATCGCGTTGACGGCCCAATTCTTTTGTAATGGAACCGAAAAGTTCAGGGTCACGAGAAGATAGGTCTTCTGTGAAAAATCCAGCGTCACGAGCTGTTGACATAGCACTCACTCCTAAAGGTCTATAAATCTGAGACTGTCCTAGTATATTGGGTTTATGTATGTAAGTTGTAAAACGACAAGGGCGGTGTACAAGACGCCGCATTTCGATGGTTCCTATTGGAAATAAGTTTCCTATAGGAAACTTTACTAAGGTTTTGGTGGGTGAAACCCCTATGAATAAGGTGACGGATTAAATGAGTCGCAAAAAATTAAGCTTCGTAGCGAGTCGCGCAGATGACGCCGGTGACGCATTTGAACTGTTATCTAAGGAATACGGAAACGTTTCTGTGGAAGAGGCTGACGTTATTGTTGCCCTTGGCGGCGACGGTTTGATGTTAGAAACATTGCATTCAACCGAGCATCTGACGACACCCGTTTATGGTATGAACCGTGGTTCTGTTGGGTTCTTGATGAATGAATTTACGGATGAATGTCTGTTCACACGTCTGGAAGAGGCAGAAGAGGCTGTCATTCATCCATTGAGAATGACAGCACAATGCGAAGATGGCACAACTGTTGAATCGCTGGCCATTAACGAGGTCTCATTGATCCGCCACGGTCCGCAAGCGGCAAAACTAAAAATATCCGTAGATGGTCGTGAACGGCTAAGCGAATTGGTTTGTGATGGTGCTTTGTTGTCCACACCTGCGGGTTCCACCGCATACAACTATTCTGCCCATGGGCCGATCTTGCCAATTGGTGCTGAGATTTTAGCACTAACAGCCATGGCCGCCTTCCGCCCGCGCCGTTGGCGTGGTGCGTTGCTGCCGATGTCTGCGCATGTGCGGTTTGATGTGCTGGAACCTGAAAAGCGCCCTGTAAATGCTGTGGCGGATGGCAAAGAGGCGATCCATGTGCTGTCGGTTGAGATTTGCAACGAACCAAATGTTTCGCACCGCATCCTTTTTGATCCAGGCCACGGTTTGGAAGAACGTCTTATTCGGGAACAATTCGTATAAATATGACTAAACTTTTTACGCCCTACACTTTACGCGAGATCACCTTTAAAAACCGCATCGCCGTTTCACCGATGAGCCAATACCGCGCCAAAGATGGCTATGCGAATGACTGGCATCTGGTGCATTTAGGGCGTTTCGCACTGGGGGGCGCTGCGCTGGTCTATGCCGAAGCGACTGCAATCGAGGCTGATGCCCGCCGCACTCATGGGGATTTGGGCATTTGGGAAGATGGTCAGATTGAAAAGCTGAAACAGATCACAAGCTTTATTGCACAAGAGGGTGCAGTGCCCGCCATCCAATTGTCCCATGCAGGCCGCAAAGCATCGGAACGTCGGCCATGGCATGGCGAAACACCTGTGGATGATGAAGATGTTGCCGAACGTGGAGAGGCCCCTTGGCAGGCCATTGGCCCGTCTGCCATTCCCTATGCAGATGGATGGCCGACACCATTGGAAATGTCCGAAGAGGATATTCAACGTGTAATTGCATCCTTTGGCCAAGCCGCTCGCCGCTCCTTGGAAGCGGGCTTTAAGATGATCGAGGTCTATGCTGCACATGGTTTCTTGGTGCATCAGTTCCTGTCGCCGATTGCCAACAAACGCACAGACGGGTGGGGTGGCAATGCAGAAAACCGCAGACGCTTTGCGGTGGAAGTGGCGAAATCCATCCGCGCCCATTGGCCCGACACATACCCGCTGGCTTTCCGCCTCTCTGCAACCGATTGGCTGGATGGCGGAGTTGAGGTCGAAGATACGGTTGAAACAGCGAAAGCGTTAAAAGCCGCTGGCGTAGACATCATCGATTGCTCCACAGGCGGCATCGGCGGCAAAGACCGCCCGCGCCGCATGGTGATCGAACAGGGCTTTCAGGTGCCGTTCGCAGAGCAAATCCGCAAAGATGCTGATTTGCCAACAATGGCTGTCGGATTCTTATGGGATGCAAAAGCTTGCGCAGATTTAATATCAAACGGACAGGCTGACATGGTGGCCCTTGCACGTGAATTGCTAGACGACCCCAACTGGCCACTTCATGCCGCTGCGGAATTAGAAGCAGACGAAAACCACGCCGCATGGCCGATTGAATCAGGTTGGTGGTTGATGAAACGGGATCGGTTGCTGAAGAAGTTGGGGCTGCGATAAGCGATATGAAGATGCTTGAGCTAATCAACGAACACTGGGGTTGGACTGGTTTAAGTGCTGATCGAATTGTGGGACGTAATGAATTTGGAAACTTATTGATTTTAGATGACAGTGGAAAATACTGGCGAATTTGTCCAGAAGAATTGAGCTGTGAGGTAGTAGCGGAAACATCAAATGAGTTTTCCCAACTTACTGAAGATAGTAATTTTATACTTGATTGGGAAATGTCCCAAATAGTCGAAGTTGCGCGCCAAAGTTTAGGTAAACTGAAGGAAGGTAATGCCTACTATCTTGTATTCCCTGGGTTGCTTGGCGGAAAATATGAAGCCGATAATATACGGACTGTATCATTAAGTGAGTTGATTGAATATTCTGGATATTTGGCAAGAGAAATAAAAGACTTACCCGATGGAGCGGAAATAAAATTAAAGGTAATAGATTGATATAAAATATATAATGGATTTTATTAGGTGTTCATTTTCTATTCACCGCACGCCCCCCTAACACTTCCATAACTATTCTCGCTGTATAACTAACCCCGCTAGCAAAAGTGGTTCATGGGTTTTCAAAGGGCGGGTAACAGCGTCAAATGAGGAAACCACCGAAACAACAGTTGGAATAGGCATAGGGGCTATCAACCCCTAGCAGGCATTATACCACACGCAGGTGGCGCCACCTTTTATAACTTACATTACATATAGAGATGCAAAACCTTGTCAGAGAGAATGCTGACAGGGCTAAACCCGTGTCATTCTTTATGATCGCGATTTTCCCACCATGCATGCATGGCGTTAAACATGGCTTCTAGGTTTTTACCGTCTTGGGTTGCTGAATATTCCACACGCGGGGGGACTTCGGCATAGACCTTGCGGGATACCAAACCATCCGCTTCCAAAGCGCGCAATTGATTGGTCAACATTGTTTGTGTGACCCCGTCTATCAACCGACGCAATTCCCCGAATCTTTTGGTGCCCCGAAAGATCAGAATCTGTAGGATCAGCAACTTCCATTTTCCGCCAATCATGCCGATGATCACGGGCGCTGGACAAAGTTCCACCTCACAATCAGGTGGCTGACACACATCTTTCATACGCATTACTCCCTTATTTTATGCATTAGTATTATTTTTGATAGTATATCAAAAAATACTGCCTACTTTTTAAATTGATATATCAGGCCTACGTTTGGTGCAAATCTAATATGACGGAGACCAAACAATGGATATTACCCTTTATACAATCAGCGGCGCACCATGCCCGTGGCGCGTTATGGTCGGTATGGCGATTAAAGGCATCGATTATAAAACCCAATTACTCTCAGGTGCAGATCAAGAACATAAGCAAGATGCTTACCTGCGCATCAACCCGCGTGGCACCATGCCAACGTTGCTTAAGGATGATGTAGTTATTCGCGATTCCATCGCAATTCTGGCATGGCTGGACCGTGCCTTTCCTGAAAATCCTTTATTTGGTGAAACGGCCGATGAGGCGGCCGAGATTTGGCAAAAATCAATGGAAGCTGCTGATTACATTCCTCCTGCTATCAGTGGCCTTTTGCGGCCGATATTTTTCGAAAATGCATCAAAAGCAACACCAGAACTTTTGGAAGCATCAGAAAAGCTGCGCGCAGAATTACAAACGTGGGACGCAATTTTAAAACAGACCAAGTTTCTTGCAGGTGCAATGCCTACTGCGGCTGATGCGGTTGCCTTCCCACATGTGCGGCTTATCCAGCGTGCAATGGATACGAAGTCCGAGATTATGGCTGATTTGGGGCTTGCAAATTTTGATGCATTCACCACTGCAATGTCATCTTGGATTGGGCGTGTTGAAACCGTTTCAGGTGTTGCTCAATCATTCCCACCACATTGGGCCGAAGCGGCATAGGAGAAGGTGATGTCTGAAAACTACAAAAGAACAATTTATGTCAGCGCAAATGCAGATGCAGCCTTTGCGGCTTTGACTTCGGGTTTTGAACATTGGTGGACAAAGCCAGATCAACTTATCCACAAAGTTGGTGATCGTGCCAAATTTACGTTTCCCCCTGGTGTTTCATACTGGACATTTGAGGCGGTGAAGTTGGCACCTTCAACCTATGTGGAATTGGAATGCGTTGATGCGCTTCATATTCATGAAGGTCAGCCAAAAGAGATTGAACAGGAATGGTTGGGATCTTCGTTAAAGTGGAGCATTTCACCAGAAGCAGATGGTACGAAAATCGAACTGGAACATGTTGGCCTAACACCTAATTTGCTGTGCTTTGATATATGCCAAGCGGGCTGGGATATGTTTTTTACGGACAGTTTAAAAGAGTATCTGAACACGGGTGTTGGGAAACCCCATAAAGGGTAAATTTGGAATGCGCCCACATGTTGGGCGCATTCATAAATGTTTATGCTGGCTCAGTCAGTTTCCATTTGGATTGATCAATATCCACAAACGCCTCTACAGCAGCCGTCGCAATCACAGACACGGTGTCATTATCTGTATCCACAACATTCTGCCCACCAAACACGGCTGTGACTTCTGCACGTCCACGCGGCAATGTGGCTGCTACGGCCTCAACATCCACTTTGTCAGGCTCTTGCACACCAATCGTCACTTTCACAGTCATTTCTTCGGATGGAATATCCAACGAACGAAAGAAAATCAGCGAGCTGTGGCGCAATGCATCCTGCACGGCACGGTTGGCGGCTTTGGTGTAATCTTGACCATAAAGATCATTGCCTGCACCCATTTCCAAAATGATACGTTCCACGCTCATGATGCCAACTCCATATCAAAAGACACGACAATGGCTGCATGCGCTACAATGGTAATGCCAGATCCGTCTGGTTTTGGAACATCCAAACCACCTGCTGATGCTTTTACATTGATCTGACCATATGGGAACACAGCTTTCAGTTCATCCACATTCACCTGATCGGGTTGTTGAACGGCAACATCCACATCTACAATCATCGCTTCTTTTGGAAAGCCAAACGCGGGTGCAATGCTGATAGAGTTGTGCCAAAGGGCGTCTTTCAGGGCACGCATCGCAGCCCCCGTGTAATCGGTGCGGCGCAGCGAACTGCCCATACCGAACTCATGTAACATACGTGTTTTTGCCATGCTAAATCTCCTGAAGTTGTGCAAGATATGGCGGGTTTTGCGCGTAAGGGCAAGGCGATCAAAGACTTGCATTTCGGCCAAGCCTGTTGGACAAGGGATAAAAGTAGTTTGGGGGCCAATATGGCGTTAACAGTTCGGCAGCAAGCATCCTATTGGAGCATCGGTTTTGTCGTCTTTCTTTTGGCAATGTGGATGCTGGGCGATATTATTTTGCCCTTTATAACGGGTATGGCGATTGCTTACTTTATGGATCCAATCGCAGATCGATTAGAAACCATGAAGTTTAGCCGTGTATCAGCGACAATTATCATCACTGCTGTTGCTTTGGTTTTTGGCATTATTATGATCGTGTTGTTGGTCCCAATGTTGGTCGAGCAATTGGGGGCTTTGGTAAAAGCCACACCCACATATTTTGCACATATCCAAACGATTTTAGCAGAACGCTTTCCAAGCATGATGGAAGAAGGATCAGCAATTAATCGCGGTCTTCAATCGGTTGCCGGAGTGTTAAAGGGGCAGGGGGCTGCCTTTGCGAATGCAGTACTGGCATCTGCATTTTCAATCTTGGACGCCGTCATCTTTATTATCGTAGCTCCCGTTGTTGCGTTTTATATGATATTGGATTGGGACGATATGATCGAAACTGTGGACAATTGGTTGCCGCGTGATCATTTGGAACAATTGCGCGGCTTAGCTAAAGAAGTAGACAAAGTATTGGCGGGTTTTGTCCGCGGACAACTGACTGTATGTGCGATTTTAGGAACCTTTTATGCTATTGCATTGATGGTTGTAGGGCTGCAATTCGGTTTGGTTGTTGGCCTGATCGCGGGCCTATTAACGTTCATCCCTTATGTTGGTTCAGTCATTGGTGGTGTATTGTCAATTGGTTTGGCATTATTCCAGTTTTGGGGCACCCCTGAATGGATCGTCGTCGTAGCGATCATATTTGTCATTGGTCAGGTTCTTGAAGGGAATGTATTAACGCCTAAATTGGTTGGCGGTTCTGTTGGTCTTCACCCCGTTTGGTTGATGTTTGCATTGTCTGCCTTTGGCGGTTTGATGGGTTTCACAGGTATGTTAGTGGCTGTGCCTGTTGCTGCAATACTTGGCGTCTTCTTCCGCTTTGGTATTGGACAGTATTTGCAGGGTAAACTTTATCGCGGCACAGAGACGATAAAGCCTAAACCTGCGCCAAAACCCCGTAAACGCGCGGCAAAAACGAAGTCATAATAATGCCAGAACAATTGATTTTTGATTTGCCGCCTAAGACGGCTTTTGGACGTGAGGACTTCTTTGTTTCTCCTGCCAATGATGTGGCTGTGCGTATGATGGAAAATTGGCAGTCTTGGGCTTTGGGTAAGTTGGTTTTATGTGGTCCTGTTGGATCAGGCAAAACGCATTTGGCGCAGATTTGGGCTGAGGATGTGGGTGCGATTACATTAAAAGCCAATACATTGGCCTATGAGCGTTTGGAAACTTTGGCAGAACAACCTGTTGTTGTTGAGGATGTGCATAAGCTTGCAGGAGATTCCGATGGTGAAAATGCTTTGTTCCATCTGCATAATTTGATGCACCAAATGGGCCACCCTTTGTTGATGACAGGCAGTGGCGTGATTGCAGAATGGGACATTCAATTACCTGATCTGTTAAGCCGCTTATCGGGCACACAATTAGCACAGCTTTCAACACCTGATGATATTTTACTATCTGTCCTCTTAGTAAAGCTATTTTCAGACCGCCAGATAGATGTAGACCCATCCTTAATCCAATATATCCTTAAGCGCATGGATCGTTCCTTCGCGTTTGCAGGCGATTTGGTGAAAGCCTTGGACCATGCGGCATTAGCTGGTAAAAAACCTATCAATAAACGTCTGGCTGGGCGTGTTCTTGATGAAATGATTGGCGCTTAATATATGAATACGACTGAACCTGATAAAACAGCAGTGATTGATGTGGGTTCAAATTCTGTTCGGCTGGTTGTTTATTATGGCGCAAAACGCGCTCCTTTACAGTTTTTCAATGAAAAAGTCAGTTGCGGTCTGGGCCGTGGGCTAGCAGATAGCGGTATATTAAACCCCGAAGGGCGTAAACGCGCATTGGCGGCGATTGAACGGTTTGTTGGAATTGCAGAGCGTATGGGTGTGAAACAAATCCATACTGTAGCAACAGCAGCTGTGCGTGATGCAAGCGACGGTCAAGCGTTTTGCGATGATGTATTGTTGGCAACGAACATATCATTACGTGTGGTATCAGGGCATGAAGAGGCAGCTCTTTCAGCACAGGGTGTTTTCTTTTGCCGTCCCGAAGCGCAAGCATTGGTTTGTGATATGGGCGGGTCATCTATGGAACTGGCCAAAATCGGAGGGGGTGACATTGAATTGGCGCGTACCTCTGAATTGGGTCCATTACATTTGCAAAAATTTGAAACGGATGAAAAAACCCTTAAAGCTGAGATCAAAATGCAGCTCAAAGGTTTGGCCATAGGGATTGAAGGGCCACATCAGCTTTATTTGATTGGCGGCACGATTCGATCTTTGGCTGCACTGGATATGGCGCGCAAAGACTATCCATTGTCCGTGATCAACGAATACACATTAAATGCAAAAGATTTCAAAGAGTTCTTAAAATGGACGCTTAAACAATCTCGCGAAGAGATCGAAGCTTATGGCGCGGTTAACCTGGATCGCTTGGATTATGTACACCTTGTTGCGCAGGTTATGTTGGGGGTGTTGAAGGCGCTAGATATTGAAAAGGTAACTTTTTCTTCATTTGGCATTCGCGAAGGTGTTCTTTACGAAAAGATGCCGCCGCGCGTGCAGCGTCGTGATCCACTTATTGAAGCGTGTCAATATTTTGAACGTACAGATGCACGTTTCCCTGAATTCGGGACAACGTTATACGCATGGGTTTTAACGTTATTCACCAATGTGGATGAGGATCGTAAACGTTTAATTTGGGCTGCTTGCCTATTGCATGATGTGAATTGGCGTGCACATCCCGATTATCGTGGTGAAGTCAGTTTTGACTACGTCGCCCGTGGTAATTTGCTGGGTTTATCGCATCAAGAATGTATTTTTCTGGCTGTTGCTTTGATCCACCGATACCGCAACAAACCCAAGGCTAAGAAGCTAGCGGAATTGAATGAAATGCTGGCCCCAGAAGATAGAGTGCAAGCTGAAATTGCTGGTCGTGCAATGCGCCTTGGTGCAATGCTAGGCGGCCCTGATGTGGCGCATATGGGCAAGTTAAAACTCGGTAAGGGCAAGCTGATCCTAGGGATTGACCAAGAAAGCGAAGGCTTGGTCGGTGAAGTTGTTGAACGCCGTTTGGGCAGTTTGGCAGCAACAATGGAACTTACGCCCGAAATGCGCATAGAATAAAGGCGTTTCATAATTGCTAATAAACAATATTTCCCATAGACAAGTTGCAATTATGTACACTTAGATCGGAGTTGCGCGCCCATGCGTATGTCACGTTACTTTTTACCAACGCTCAAAGAAAACCCAACAGACGCGCAAATCGTCAGCCATCGCTTGATGTTGCGTGCTGGCATGATCAAACAAGCGTCCTCTGGGATTTATTCATGGCTGCCGATGGGCTTTAAAATTCTGCGTAAATTGGAAAACATTGTGCACGAAGAGCAACAACGCGCTGGGCACAACCCGATCTTGATGCCGACATTACAGTCTGCTGATCTTTGGCGTGAAAGCGGTCGCTACGATGACTACGGCGAAGAGATGTTGCGTATTTCTGATCGTCACGGTCACGATATGCTGTACGGCCCAACGAATGAAGAACAGGTTACGGATATTTTCCGCAGCCATGTGCGATCTTACAAAGATTTGCCGCAAACGCTTTATCAAATCCAGTGGAAGTTTCGCGATGAACGCCGCCCACGTTTTGGTGTGATGCGTGGCCGCGAATTCTTTATGAAAGATGGTTACAATTTTGACATCGATAAAGAAAGCGCAATGCATGCGTACAACCGCCATTTGGTAAGCTACCTACGTACGTATGAACGTATGGGACTAAAAGCCATTCCAATGCGCGCCGACAGTGGCCCGATTGGTGGCGACGATACGCATGAGTTTTTGGTGCTTGCAGATACAGGTGAAAGTGAAGTTTTCTACGACACGAATATTCTTGATCTAACATTGGGTGATCGTGAAGTTGACTACGACAATTGGGACCAATGTGCGGACATTATGAAAGAGTGGACAACACCTTATGCGCGCACAGATGAGACGCATGATGAAGCTTTATTTAATGAAGTGCCAGAGGAACGTCGCAAGGTTTCGCGTGGTATCGAAGTTGGCCAAATTTTCTATTTTGGAACGAAGTATTCAGAAGCAATGAATGCAAAAGTTGTGAATTCAGATGGTAAAGAAGTGCCTGTCCACATGGGATCGCACGGTATCGGTGTGTCCCGTTTGATCGGCGCAATTATCGAAGCCAGCCACGATGATAAAGGTATCATTTGGCCCGAAGGTGTAACGCCATTTGGTGTGGGGATTGTGAATTTGAAGCAAGGTGATGATGAAGCGGATGCCGCTTGTGAAGCTTTATATAAGTCAGCAACGGCGCTGGGCATTGATCCAATTTACGATGACCGTAATGAACGTGCAGGGGGCAAGTTCGCTACGATGGATTTGATTGGCATGCCTTGGCGCATCACAGTTGGCCCGCGCGGTTTGAAAAACGGTGTGGTTGAGCTGACATCACGCAAGTCTGGTGAAAGCGAAGAGATGACACCTGAAATGGCATTGGAAAAATTAACGCAGATTTACGCGAGCGTCTAAGTGGTCAGCATTGTAAATACTGTTGGCGGAATACTATGCGGCTGTGCTTTGTCACAGTTTCCAGAATATTCCCAACAGTATGTGCAACGCATGGGTGGCGCTTTGGATGAATTGGCAACAGTGGTTCAAGATTTTGACAGTTCTGCCAAAAGCGCAGGCTACAATCGCGATGAAGCTTTGGCTGTGATGACGGGGTCTGAATTTTTGGAAAGCCGCCAAAACGATATGCGCCGCACTTTTGATCGCTTCGATACGTTATTTGAGGACTACTCTCGGCTGAAAGATGCCAACGCTTTTAACCGTTTGGCCTATGTTGCGCGCATGCGCGATAGTGAGGTTTTTAAGGGGACTGTAGAGGATTTCAAACCAGCGGTTCCCCTAACCCTTGAAGGTGCCAGCTTTGTGAGCATTGGTTTTCTTTTTGGCTATGGATTATTTGCGGGCTTCATGCGTTTATTGCGCAGAAAACCGAAACAGGTGGCAGCATGAGTACAGGTACAACAAAACCATTCGCAGGCTTTGAATGGATGATCGCATGGCGATATATCAAGGCCAAACGCCGCGAAGGTGGGGTCAGCGTGATGACATGGATTTCGCTGATCGGTATTGCTTTGGCGGTGTTCGCATTGATCGCAACTTTGGCCGTTCGCTCTGGTTTTCGCACAGAATTCACCAATACAATTTTAGGGGCGAATGCTCATGCCTCGATTTATGTATCGCCATATGTTGATCCGCAAGGTGTGACGGTTCGCAGTTTTTCGGATTATGAGGCTAAAGTTGCTGAGATCAAAAAGGTTCCTGGTGTTGTGCGCGTGGCACCCATTGTAAATGCACAAGTGATGGCCTCTGGTAACGGGCGCAATGCAGGTGTGCAGGTGTTTGGCGAAACACTGGATGATCTGAAAACACTTCCACTGATTGCCGAACCTGAAACGCGTATAGGATCTATTGAAGACTTTGAAAATGGTATTGCCATCGGTACAGGTGTAGCGCGTGAATTGGGGCTGACAGTTGGTGATAAGATCACGCTGATTTCGCCAGATGGTGTAAAGACTGCCTTTGGCACCAGCCCACGCGTGGGCAGTTATGATATTGTTTATATATTTGGTGTCGGGCGTTATGACATTGATAAAGTTCGGGTCTATATGCCGCTTGCCGAGGCGCAAGCATTCTTTAACCGCGAAGGTGTGGTTGATGAATTTGAGGTTATGGTCGCGGACCCTGACCGTGTGGATGAAATGACGGGGGAGCTAACGCGCGCAGCGGGTGATCGCAGTCTGGCTTGGACATGGAAAAACGCCAGTGGTGCATTTTTACGGGCTTTGCAGATGGAGGATAACATCATGTTTGTCATCCTTTCGATCCTTGTTCTGATTGCATCGATGAACATCGTATCTGGCTTGATCATGTTGGTGAAAAACAAAGGCCGCGATGTGGGTATTTTGCGTACAATGGGTCTGACAGAAGGATCAGTGATGCGTGTATTCTTTATCTGTGGCGCCTCAATCGGTGTTGTCGGTACTATTGTCGGCGTCATTATGGGCTGCCTGTTTGCACTATATATCGATCCAATTTTCGACCTTGTGAATTACATAGGTGGTGGCGGTGTTTGGGATCCATCGGTGCGTTTGTTGTCGAACCTACCTGCAAAGCTGGAATTAGGGGATGTGCTAAGCGCCGTTGTGTTATCGCTTGGTTTATCCTTCACGATCACAATATTCCCTGCGCGCCGTGCCGCCCGCATGAACCCAGTGGAGGCTTTGCGTTATGAGTGATGTTCTAAGCCTGTCAAAGATTTCCAAAGCCTATAATGCTGGTTTGCCGACCGAAGTTACGGTTCTGTCAAATGTTGATTTAAGCGTGAAAGCAGGCGAAGTTGTTGGACTGGTTGCACCATCAGGTGCGGGTAAATCCACATTGCTGCATATTGCAGGGTTATTGGATACACCAGACAGCGGATCGGTGATGATTTCAGGCCAAGATCAGATTGGTAAATCAGATCGCCGTCGCACGACGACACGTCGCCAAGATGTTGGTTTTATCTATCAATTCCATCATTTGTTGCAGGAATTTACAGCCGAAGAAAATGTTGTGCTGCCGCAATTGGCAAATGGCGTGTCCAAAGTGGATGCTTGCGCACGTGCGCGTGATTTGCTGGGTAAAATTGGCTTGGATCACCGTATCAGTCACCGCCCAGCGGAACTGTCTGGTGGCGAACAGCAGCGCGTTGCATTTTGCCGTGCTTTGGCGAATGCGCCTAAACTGTTGCTGGCGGATGAACCGACAGGGAACTTAGACCCTGCCACCTCTGACACAGTGTTTGATGCGCTGATGGAATTGGTGCGCGGCACTGGATTATCTGCCGTGATTGCTACGCATAACTTAGAATTGGCGCAACGTATGGACCGCGTTGTGCGCTTGGAAAACGGCAGTTTGGTCGACGCTTAATTTTCGCAAATAGTTTGCAATGCCAACCACTGTGGGTCCGTCAGTAACGGCTCATATGGGCCTGTGACAGGGTTACCATCGATCAATGCTTGTGTCGCGTCTGATGCGTTTAAAGTCTTTGCAAAAGGTATGCTTGGTAGGTTGGTGGATTTGAATAGCTCTAGCAATGCCACACTATCTGGTTGGCTCATCGCACCTGTGATACGGTCTTTGGCGAATTGTTCTAGAACGTCACCTTTTATCTCGCCTGTGACCAAAAACGATATCGTTGCAATTGGGCCTGCTTCTAAGAACAACGTGTGCAAAGCTGGGCTTTCATGTTGCAATGCTTTTTCCATCAGAACATAGCCCGCTAAAATCTCAGCCCCATCATAATTTTCAACCAATGTTTTATTGGCCAAGATGATGCCGCCTGGTAAATGCATGCTTTTACGGGCACCTAAATCGGAAATGAACAATGTGCTATGCTCGCCGCCAATCAAACGGTCCTCTAGCTTACGTACAGAGGTTAACGTTTCGCCTTTGCGGCAGGGTGTTCCTGCGTATTGGTTGATATAAGGCATCAATTTCGCGCCGATCTCGCGTGATTTTGCATCGGTGATCGCTGATGTTGTGTAATCGGCCAATGCTTTGGGAAGCCAAAAAATGCTGAGCAACCCAAGTGATGTGACAATTGCCCCCGCAGATAATAGCCGAATGCGCCCGCGGTGTGATCTGGGACGGCGAATTTCTTTGCGGACCTTTTCGATCGCACGATTCATAGTTTGGTCTGTGATTTCTAATGTTTCTGTGTGCTCTTTATCTGGGGCATAAATAGTACAGCCCTCATCAGATGTTACGATTTCAATCGCGCCCAAAGCCCAATGAGTGAGCGGTGTATCTTTGTGATCAGATATAACAAGACTGGATTTTCCAAAGGACACAACAGTTTCTACCTTTTGAGAGGTTTCTGTTTCCTTCCAAAGTCCAAGACTTTCTAACCGTTCAAATTTTTTTAATGCTGTCATCGCCTGATTGACCTTTGCGGCCTTATTCTTGTGATAACTATAACTACAAAATACTAAACCTGCTAGTTTTGTTTACAATACAAAAATTAAATTGTCTTGCCAGAGCTCTATATTGATGATTTCAATCGTTGAACTGGCTTTGAGGATATTTAAAAGCCATCTCCAAATGTCGAATGAATAGAGGGTGGGACGGATCATGCGTGCGCAACCGCAGAATAAAACTTTGCTTGCCGCTGGCTTGGTGGTGTTAGCGATGTCATCCATCGGGTTCTCGGATAATTTGGTTTATTTTATTTCTGATGATATTGGTGTTTGGCAAATGCATGCCATTCGCAATGTAATTTCATGCGTTTTGTTGGCTTTGATCGGCGTGTACCTTAAGTGGGATTTTGTACCTAAGAAAAAGATTTGGGTCTTATTACGTAGCCTGTTCATTACATCTGGTGCGATGCTTTATTTTGCGGTGATTGCTTATATGCCTATCGCTCAAGCTGGCGCTGCGTTGTTTGCGGCACCTATTTTCGTTTTGATCTTTTCCGTTTTGCTGTTCAAAGAACGTATTGGTCTGTGGCGCATTGGTGCGATTTTCCTAGGTTTTATTGGCGTTTTACTCGTCCTAAAGCCCAGCGCGTCTGATTTTTCAATTCTTAGTGTTCTACCGCTTATTGGTGCTGCCTTTTATGCGCTTGGGCTTATCGTGACACGTGTAAAATGCTCGGATGAAGCAGCTGGTGTATTGGCGTTTTGGTTTTTGGCCACGATGGCTATATATGGCATGATTGGGGCAAGTTATTTCTTTTGGATATCACCACCTGCCGAGGCGGACATTACCTTTGCAACACGTGGTTGGATATGGCCTTCGGCCTATGCTACAGGGATTATCACATTGATGGCAGCGATTGCGATGGGTGTTATGACGGCACAAGCCAAAGCATATCAAATGGCGGATGCGTCTTACCTTGCTGTTTATGAATATAGCTTCCTGATATCCGTTGGGTTCTTTGGTTGGGTCATGTGGGGCCAAGCCATGGATTGGCTTTCCATCATTGGTATGGGTGCTATTATCGTATCGGGAGCATTAATCGCGATCCGCAGTAAAGATGCTTGATGGTTGAGATTGTGCATCGGACAGGTTACGTTTTTTTATGATCATATCGCATGGCCGCAAATATATATTTGTTCATATACCCAAGACTGGCGGAACATCTTTAAGTTTGGCTTTAGAAAACAAAGCGATGAAGGATGATGTGCTGATTGGGGATACACCCAAAGCCAAGAATAGGCGCAGCCGTTTGAAAAATGTGAAAGCGTCAGGACGATTGTGGAAACATGCACGACTGACGGATGTTTACGGGTTGATCACACAAGAGCAGATTGAACAGTATTTTGTGTTCACTATTGTGCGTAACCCTTGGGACCGCGTGGTGTCATATTATCATTGGTTAAAGAAACAAACGTTTGATCATCCCGCAGTTAAAATTGCCCAATCGATGCCGTTTGCGGATTTTCTGCGGAACGGGATGATGCAACGCAGTTTCAAAAATGATGCGGCAAAGAGCTATGTCATGGATCATGATGGGATGGACCGATGCAATCTGTATCTGCGGTTAGAACATCTGGCGCAGGACGCTCAGATATTAGAAACCACGTTGGGATTTAAATTAGGGGAATTGCCCCATGATAATAAATCCCAACGCGATAAAGAATATTCAAAGTATTATGATGATACTGGCCGTGAAATCATTGCTGCCGCCTTTGAAGAAGACATCAATCGATTTGGGTATGAGTTTTAGCCAGCCTTCTTTTTCGCTGATTTCAGCCAGTCGTTGCTGATTTTCAAACGTTCTTTGATATCAATGATCGCTTGATCCAACTCTTTACGCTGTTGTTCCATGTCGATCAGGCGTTGCTCACCCAAAATTACGGCACGTTCCATCTGTGTTTTTTGTTGGTCGTCTAAATAGTATAAATCAAGGAGTTCACGCATGTTTTCTAAAGAGAACCCAAAACGTTTCCCTTGTAGAATTAGATTTACACGGACTTGCTCACGTTTGGTATACAAACGCTTTTGACCTTCCCGAATTGGGGCAATCAGTTCTTTGTCTTCATAAAAGCGCAAAGTACGCGCTGTAACTTCAAATTTATCGCACATCTGGCGGATCGTTAAGACAGCATCCATAATATGTCACCTAATTGTTATGTTTGTGGTGGGCATGTATGAAGAAAGATATTCACCTTCAAGTTACACCTTAGGTAACATTTGATTTACGTTACGTTACTTTCCTAAAACAGATTTTGCGTGCGTTCGAAGATCGCTGAGCTCTTTGATTGTCTCTTCTAGTTGAAGTTTACGGTACTCTAATTCCTTAATTTGAGCTTCGGACATTTCCAACCAAGCTTCCATTTGTGTCTTGTGATTTGGGTCTTGGTCATAAAGCTCTAACCATTGACGAATTTCTTCTAACGAGAAACCGAAGCGGCGACCTCGTAAAATTAACTCTAATCGAGCCATCTCTGTGGAGCCGAAATATCGTGTGCGGCCTTCTTTTTCAGGCTGAAGTAACTCAATATATTCGTAATACCGCAGGGTGCGAGGTGTCACGTCGAACTTCTCACACATTTCTTTTAGCGTTAATTTTTCTTGTTCGGCCATTTAAACTCCAACTTTGAGGTCATTTTATTGAATTTGTTTCACTTTTCAAGCTTTTAGAACGACTATGCTATCAAGATTACTTCAACAACCACATCAATTTGGGATCGAAAGTGACGTTGGGTCATATTTTGAAGGATTGCAGAGTTGTAATAAGCTTGTGGGTGTAAGTGAAATTTCAACTTGCGCGTAATTTTAGCAACATGAATAGTATTGCGATTAGCTTTATATAGAAAGTGTTCACATGGAACCTGCTTTGAAAGAAATGGTAGAGCATTTTGCAACGGCTCTTCCGCATTGCAAAGCCTTAAATATGCGTATGGATTTGATCAAGGATGCTCATGTGATCATGTCGATGCCCTATGATGAGCGTTTAATCGGTGATCCTGCTACAGGTGTTATTCATGGTGGTGCGATTTCCGCATTGATGGACAGCTGTGGTGGGGCCTCTGTTTTTACGCATCCTGAGAACAGTAGTGCATCCGTGACTTTGGATTTACGCATTGATTACATGCGATCGGCCAAACCTGGCGAACGTATCTTTGCCGAAGCACATTGTTTTCATGTGACCCGGACTGTGGCCTTTGTCCGTGTTGTTGCTTGGGCAGGAGATCAAAAGGATGAGCCAACAGCGACAGCGACGGGTGCTTTTTCCTTTACACGAAAAAAGAGGGGGGCAGAGTGATGCGCGAAAAACCAGAACCAATCCAAGTGATTAAAACTCGCCGCGATGGTGCATTACTGCGTTTGGTGGATGCCATTCCTTATATCAAGTTTATGGGTATTAGTTTTGAGCGCCGGGGTGACGAGTTGACAGGCACGATGGCTTATTCTGATATGTTGATTGGCAACCCGACTTTACCTGCCATTCATGGTGGTGCAACGGCTGCATTTTTGGAAACGACGGCGATCATTGAATTGGCTTGGTCTGAATTGTGGGGAAAAATTGAAACAGAAAAGTTAAGTGGCGCAGAAATTGAAGAGCTACCTTTGCCTATTTTGCCAAAAACGATTGACTTCACAACAGACTATTTAGCCGCTGGTAAACCGCGCGATATTTACACGCGTGCGCGGATTAATCGGTCAGGACGTCGTTATGCTTCTGTTCATGTGGAGGCATGGCAAGATAATCGCCAAAAGATCATTGGCCAAGCCACGGGGCATTTTTTGATGCCATCTAAGGATGCATAAGTGAGTCAAACTTTAACGCATAAGCGCGTTTTATCTGTAGCCTTACCTATCGTTCTGTCGAATGCTACGATTCCTATTTTGGGTGCAGTTGATACTGGTGTTGTCGGGCAATTGGGTGATGCAGTCCCGATTGGTGCCGTGGGTATTGGCGCCATTATAATTAGCGGTATTTATTGGATGTTTGGCTTTTTGCGTATGGGGACGACGGGTCTTACTGCGCAAGCTATTGGAGAAAAGAATGTAGGTGAAACAGCTGCCCTTCTAACACGGACATTGATTATTGGTGTTGCGGCAGGCCTGTTGGTGATGCTGTTGCAAATCCCGCTGTTTTGGCTTGCTTTTAAAGCAGCCCCTGCAACACCCGAAGTGGAAACGATGGCTCATGGGTATATGCAAATTCGCATATATTCAGCACCTGCTGCGATTGGGCTTTATGGTATTACGGGCTGGTTGTTGGCACATGAACGCACGCGCGCGGTGTTGGTTCTGCAAGTCTGGATGAATGGATTGAACATTGTTTTGGATTTGCTGTTCGTATTGCAGTTCGGATGGGGGGTAGAGGGGGTTGCTATTGCGACTTTCCTTGCGGAATGGAGTGGTTTTGCCCTTGGTATATTCTTAGCCCGCGATGTGTTCGGCAATGCTTTGTGGCGCAACTGGGAACAGGTGTTTGATCGTATCCGTTTAACGCGCATGGCCATTGTGAACAGCGATATTATGCTGCGGTCTATGATGTTAAAGGCGTCCTTTATGACGTTCTTGTTCATGGGAGCTCGCTTTGGCAACGTTACGCTTGCGGCCAATCAGGTGCTGTTGCAGTTCATGGAAATTACAGCCTATGCGATGGATGGTTTTGCGATATCTGCCGAAGCATTGGTGGGGCAAGCTTTGGGAGCTAAGAACCGCAACCAATTTAGGCGCAGTGTGTATCTGTCATGTTTCTGGGGTGTTGCAATTATTTCGGTTATGGCACTTATGTTCTGGTTGTGTGGCGGTTGGGTTATTGATGTGATGACCAATGCTGCAGATGTGCGCATAGATGCGCGTGAATACCTGCCGTGGATGGTCTTGGCGCCAATCGCGGGTGTAACATGTTGGATGCTGGACGGTGTGTTTATTGGGGCAACACGTAGCAAGGACATGCGGAATATGATGTTTTTATCTGTGGTGATCTACATCATAGCCCTGTATTTTCTGGTACCAGTATATGGCAACCACGGTTTATGGGCCGCATTGAATGTATTGTTCATAGCACGCGGGGTAACACTGGCTTGGAAATACCCAGCGTTGGAAGCATCGGTTGAAAAAGCTTAGAGAATATCCAGAACGGATTCTGGTGGACGACCGATAGATGCCTTGCCGTTGTGTAATACAACTGGACGTTCGATTAAGATCGGTTGTGAAATCATGGCATCAATCAGAACGTCAGATGGATCTGTTTTTGATAGGCCCGCCTCTTTGAACCGTGCATCGCCTGTACGCATCAATTGTACGGCTTCAATTCCCAACAACTCCAGCACATTTGTGATTTTAGCTTTTGTCGGTGTATCACTGATGTAATCGATGATTTCAGGGTCAAAACCATTGTCTTTTAACAGTTGCAATGTTTGGCGTGACTTTGAACAGCGCGCATTGTGCCAGATGGTGGGTTGGCTCATAGGTAGGTGTCTCTGTCTACGCCAATAGCATCAGAAATATGGGCATATCCGTCTTGCTCTAACAAGCGATCTAAACCGCGTGTGATATCATTCACCATAGAGAAACCACCGTATACCAAAGCCGTATAAAGCTGGACGGCTGAAGCCCCCGCTTTGATTTTGGCATAGGCTTGTTCTGCTGTGGAAATGCCACCAACGCCGATCAATGGAACCTCATCTTGTAAGAGGTTTGAGAATTGCGCCAAAACGCGTGTCGACATATCGAACAATGGCGCACCAGCAAGACCGCCTGTTTCATGGGCATGTTCGCTTTGTAACCCATCGCGTGTGATGGTTGTGTTCGTCGCAATTACCGCATCAATGCGTGACATGCGCGCGACATAACAGATGTCTTCGATATCGGTTGGGGTTAGATCTGGGGCGACTTTCAGGAAAATCGGAATATGATGATCCAACTGATCGCGCGTTTCCATCACACCAGCCACCAATGCCGTTAATGCGCTGCGACCTTGAAGATCACGCAGTTTTTCGGTGTTAGGTGAGGAGACGTTGATTGTAGCGAAATCCACGTAAGGGCCACATGTTTCCAACACCTTCACATAATCAATCGCACGGTGTGAACTGGTTTTATTGGCACCTAGATTAATGCCAACGATACCTGTTTTAGGGCGTTGTGACAGGCGGTTGGCTATTATACGCATGCCTTCGTTGTTAAAACCGAAACGGTTGATTGATGCTTGATCTTCCACCAAGCGGAATAAGCGTGGTTTTGGGTTGCCATCTTGGGGTTTTGGTGTTGCGGCACCCACTTCAATAAAACCAAATCCAGCTTTTAGAAGCGGGCTTATAACCTGAGCATTCTTATCAAAACCTGCAGCCAACCCAACAGGGTTTGGGATATCCAAACCTGCGATCGTGGTTTTTAGGCGGTCAGATGTGTAGGGGCCTTTGCTGGTCACCAAACCCATGTTCAAGGCTTTCACAGCCAAAGAATGACCCAGTTCTGGGTCCAGTTTGAACATGGCGGATAGGCCGATTTTTTCTAATAGGTTCATGCCATATCCTGTGGGAACTGATGAATGCCGTCTTTTATTGGTAAAGGTTTGGCCCAAAGTACATCCGTCATTTGTAGCATTGCGAATAAATGCGGGAACAGATCGTCATTGCGAGAGACTTCCCATTTCAATGCGTCCCCCAATGCATCACTATCACAGGCAAGCAGCATTAAACCGTCAATGCCCGCGAAATGCTTTGCAGCGGTTTCGGCGGCTTGGGTCGCGGTCGAGAAATGAATGAACCCGTCTTGTAAATCAATTGGTGCACCTTGCGTTTCGCCCGATGCTTGAAATGCAGCCCATTCATCTGCGTGGAATATCTTATAAATCAACATGATTTTTCAGATGCCGTGCAAACGACGAATGGTCAAGCTAGAAAGGGTTTTATGTGGCAAATAACCCATCGAAATCAGCAAAACCTTTTACTTCTATAGGGTTTCCAGACGGATCACGGAAAAACATTGTGCGTTGTTCACCTGGTTCGCCTTCATATCTGATTTGGGGTGGTATTTCGAAAGCGGTGCCAGCGCTGGTTAATTTTTCGGATAATGCTAACCAATCTGCCAAGGGTAAAACCACACCCATATGTGGCATCGGCACCATATGATCGCCGACTTTGCCTGTGTTTGTTGTTTCAAACGGTTTGCCTAAATGCAGGGAAATCTGATGACCAAAGAAATCGAAATCCACCCATGTATCGGTGCTGCGCCCTTCGGCGCATCCTAATGTATCACCGTAAAACGTGCGTGCGGCATCTAGGTCGGTGACGTGATAAGCAAGGTGAAATAGTGATTTCATAAGACGACTCCTTTGGATGCATCTGGACATTCGGATTGGTTTTCGTCAAGCCTACAATATGTGTGGACGATTTGCTTTAATAGAAGACCCTGATGCAGTGGTTGAAGAGTTTGGGGTTGTAGTTTCCACAACGTCTTTTTCTGAACCGCGCTACAATGTTTGCCCAACCCAACTTATACCTGTTGCGGTGGCTTATGATGGTCAGCGGCATTTGGTGGACATGCGCTGGGGGTTTATTCCGCATTGGTACAAGAAGCCCAATGATGGACCGTTGTTGATCAATGCGCGGTCTGAAACCTTAGCTGAAAAACCAGCGTTTCGTGAGGCGGCACGGGCACGGAGATGCTTGATTCCAGCAAGTGGATTTTATGAATGGCACCGCGATAAGGGGACAGGCAAAGAGCCATGGTTTTTGAAGCGCCCAGAAAAAGAGATGTTAGCGTTTGCGGGTGTTTGGCAAGCTTGGACATCGCCCGAAGGGGAACGTCAGGTGGCCTGTGCGATTGTAACGACAGCAGCAGGGAATGACATTTCGCATATCCATCACCGTGAACCTGTAACGCTTGCGCGCGATGATTATGGGTTGTGGTTGGGCGAAGAAGGTAAGGGGGCTGCGAAATTGATGCAAACAGCACCTGATGAATTTTATGAGACTTACCGTGTGTCGCATGATGTGAATTCTAGGTATCATAATACGTCGCAATTGATGGAACCGATGGCGTAGATAGGATTGCGCTTTATTTAGTTTAGTGGTTCTTTTAGGTGAAATTATATCAACGGAACCACCATTATGGTACAACGTCATTATAGCCTGCCATCTTTAAAAATGCTTGCCACGTTTGAATGTGCGGCGCGGCGCGGATCGTTTAAGACGGCTGCGGCTGAATTGAATGTGACGACCAGTGCGATCAGTCATCAAGTGAAATCACTGGAGCAAGATCTTGGGGTGGCATTGTTTGAACGCGGGCACCGTGCTGTTGAATTGACCCCAGAGGGGCGTGAATTGATGCAAGCTTTGATTTCAAGTTTTGCATCTCTTTCGAATGTGGTTGTCGATATACGTGCGCGCCAAGAAATGCCGCAGGTCACCATTGGTGTGACAACGGCGGTTTCTACACTTTTGCTAACACCTTTGGTCACGCAATTTTGGCGAGCGCACCCAGATATTACGGTGAATCAAAATGTTAGGGATCGCCCATTTATGCGGCCTTTACAAATGGATATGGTGATTGAGTATGCAACCTCAAAGCCAAAAGAAGACTGTGTTTATTTGTTTGGTGATGAGCTAATTCCATTATGTAGTCCGCGGTTTCGAGAATGCGCACCTAGCAATATAGAGGAATTGGCGCAGTCTTCTTTGATACATTTAGAGGCTGTTGAAAAGAAGTGGACGAATTGGGCGCAATGGTTTGAAATGTTGGGGTATTCAGGCCCTATTTCTGCTGGGCAGAAGGTGAATAACTATACGATTGCGCTACAGTTGGCACAGGATGATGCAGGAGTAGTTTTGGGGTGGAAACGATTGTCTAAGCCGTTGCTTGATGATCATAAACTTGTTCCGTTTAGTCACCACTCTATAGAAGCGCCCGGGGCTTTTTATTTATTATTTAAAGATGGTGCTCGTAAGCGCCCGGAAATGCAGGTTTTTTCTGAATGGTTGCTTAAGCAAAATTGAATGAATTAAACTCAACTCAATAGGAATTATTTCCGTATTGTGATTGTACGGATTCACTGAAAAATGCTTCTTTAAGAGGAGTATTGCTATGACTGAGTCTCATTTATCAGATTTGTCCGATGTGACAAAACCCGTCAGCCTTGCGCGCGGTTTGCCAAATGCACATTACATTGATGAGGAGGTGTTCAAAGAAGAGCGCCAATCGGTTTTATTCGACAATTGGGCTGGGGTTGGTTTTGCGCATGATGTGCCCAATGAAGGCGATGCAATGCCTGTCGATTTCCTTGGTATGCCTTTGCTGTTGGTGCGGGATGCGGAAGGCAATGTGAATGTATATCAGAACACATGCCGCCATCGTGGTATGATTTTGGTGAAGGAAAAAGGCAATATTCGCGGAACGATCCGCTGTCCCTATCATTCGTGGTGCTATGGTTTGGATGGCGCATTACGCTCTACCCCGCATGTGGGTGGGCCTGGTCAGAATATCCATGAAGATATCAAGCGTAATGAACTGGGATTGTTTGAAATCCGCAGCCATGTGTATTTGGGCGTGGTGTTTGTGAATGTCAGCGGTACGGCAGATGACTTCACAGTGGCACATTCTGAATTGCTGGAACGTTGGAAAGAGTTTGATAAACCGCTTTATCATCATGAGGATGGTGCGTTTGTTCTAGAGGTGGACAGCAACTGGAAGTTGGCTGTTGAGAATTACAGTGAAAGTTACCATTTACCGTGGGTGCATCCCGGTTTGAATACAGTGTCGCGATTAGAGGATCATTACCATCTTGAAGAACAGTATAAATATTCTGGACAAGGGTCCGTTGTTTATCAACAGTTGAAGGGTGAAGATGGGCAAACCTTTCCCGATTTTAAAGATTTGACGGATAAATGGGATACGGCATCAGAATATGCCACGCTTTATCCAAACGTCATGTTCGGTGTGCACCGTGATCATTCTTATGCGATTATTTTGGAACCTGTTGGGGTGAATAAAACACGCGAACATGTGGCATTGTATTACGCCAGTGATGAAGCCGTTGGTGACGCATATAAAAAGCTGCGGGTCACAAATGCCGATTTTTGGGAAGAAGTTTTTAAAGAAGATATTTTCGTGGTCGAAGGGATGCAAAAGGGCCGTCATGGGGTATTCTTTGATGGGGGTAAATTTTCACCTGCTATGGATGGGCCTACGCATATTTTCCACGAATGGGTTGCAACACAAATCAACAATGGTCGTGCGAAAATGGCAGCAGAGTGATCGATTATGACCATCTGAACGCACAGGTGTTAGCGGCCCATGACAGTGGGGATAATGCGACCCTTGTTCGGATTTACCAAAAACTTGGAAATGATGAGTTGGCAAATGGGCATGAATTAGAGGGCGCCTATTTCCTGACCCAGGCCTACGTTTATGCGCTGGAGGGTGGTCTTCCAGTAGCAAAAGAAATTCACAAAACATTGGTCGCTTTAGGGCGCGAGGAATAGAAAATGAAAACGCATGCACAGGCAGTTGTTATTGGGGGTGGCCTTGTTGGTTGTTCGATCCTGTATCACCTTGCGAAACTGGGATGGAAAGATGTTGTGTTGTTGGAACGCGATGAATTGACATCAGGCTCTACATGGCACGCAGCAGCGAATTTGCACGGGTTGCACGACAACAACAATATCTCGAAGCTGCAATATTATACGATGAAATTGTATAAAGAGCTGGAAGCTGAGACAGGGAAGGGGTGCGGTGTTTTTCAACCTGGCTCGCTGTATTTGGCACAAACAGAACAGCGCGAGCATCAGTTGCGTATACAGGCGGCTAAAGCGCGGTATTTTGAGGCTGACTTTTACGAGCTGAGCCGTGAAGAGGCGGCTGCCAAGAACCCATTGGTGAACTTTGACGATATACGTTGCATCATGTTTGAACCTGATGGCGGCAACGTTGACCCATCTGGTGTGACCCAAGCTTATGCAACGGGTGCGCGGCAGATGGGTGCTGAAATTCACCGCTTTACACCTGTGACAGGGACTGTGCAGCAACCTGATGGATCTTGGATTGTGGAAACGCCAAAGGGTAACATTCAAACCGATTGGGTCGTGAATGTTGCGGGGCTTTGGGGGCGTGAAGTGGCCGCTATGGCAGGGATAGAATTGCCATTGCAACCAACAGAACACCAATATTTGGTCACGGAAACCATTCCAGAGATTGCTGCGATGGATCGTCGTTTACCATCTGTGGCAGATCGTGATGGCGAGTATTACATGCGCCAAGAGGGTGATGGGCTGCTGATTGGTGCCTATGAAAAGGACATGAAGTTCTGGGCAGAAGAGGGTACACCCCTTGGTTTTGGCCATGAATTGTTTGCGGATGATTTGGATCGCATCATGGACAACATCATGCGGGCGATGGATCGTGTGCCATCTGCCGCAGAAGTTGGTGTGAAACGTGTGATTAACGGACCTATGATATGGTCACCCGACAGTTCAGCACTGTATGGGCCAATTCCTGAATTGAAAGGCTATTTCTGCTGTAACGGAATTATTCCAGGGTTCAGTCAATCGGGTGGTCTGGGTTTGATGACAGCACAGTGGATTGTCGAAGGGGAGCCAGAGTTTGATATGTTCCCTTGGGATGTGGCGCGGTTTGGGCATTGGGCGGACAAAGGTTTCACAAAAGCGCGTGTCGAAGATCAATACGCCAACCGTTTCAAAATCCACTTCCCTTATGAAGAGCGCGAAGCAGGGCGCCCGATGCGAATGCGGCCTGCGTATCAGAAGCAAAAGGAATTAGGGGCTGTGTTTGGCCTGAGCTACGGCTGGGAACATCCGCTGTGGTTTGCAGGCGAAGGCGTTGAAGGCAAAGAGGATTATGGTTTTGATCGCCAAGATTGGTTTGAGCCTGTGCGTGCAGAATGTGAAGCGTTGCGCGCTAGTGTTGGTATCATTGATGTGTCGAACTTTGGTAAATACGAAATCAAAGGGGCAGGGGCAGCGGATTGGTTAGACCGCGTTATTGCCAATCATGTGCCCAAAGAGGTTGGACGGTCTTGTTTGACGCCATTGTTGGGTGAACGTGGCGGTATTGCTGGGGATTTCACCGTAACAAAATTAGGTGATGATCATTTTTATATGGTTGGGTCGGGTATGGCTGAACGGTATCATCAGCGGTATTTTAATGCGGTTGAACGGCCTGATACTGTCAGTTTCGAAAGCCTGACTGAAGCGTATTGCGGGTTTAATGTGGCAGGGCCGAAGTCACGTGAATTGCTATCGCATTTAACGCAAGCGGATTTATCCAATGAGGATTGGACGTTTATGCGGTCTGCACAGATTACAGTTGCGGGTATAGATGCGATTGCGCTGCGTGTGTCCTTTACGGGCGATCTGGGCTGGGAATTGTATGTGAAAACTGAGGATCAGTTGAGGCTATATGAAGCCTTATTAGAAACGGGCAAAGATTTGGGCGTGCGTCCTGTTGGTGGGCGCTCATTAGGATCATTGCGGATTGAAAAAGGCTATGGCTCTTGGTCGCGTGAGTATAGCCCAGAATATTGGCCGCAAGAGGTTGGTTTGGATCGCTTGATCAAGATGGATAAGCCAGAGTTCTTGGGCAAAGAGGCCTATGCAAAGCTTATGGGTAATCCACCGCGCGAATTGTTGGTCAGTTTGGCTGTTGAGACTGAGAATGCGGATGCCAGTGGTGGGGAGCCTGTGTTCTTGCCAGATGGCACACCTGTAGGGCGTGTGAGTTCTGGGGCGTATGGTTATAGTGTCGAAAAATCCATCGCGCTTTGTTTTATCAAAGCGGATTATGTGAAATCTGGAACAGAGTTTGATGTGGCAATCCTTGGGAAGCCCCATCGAGCGGTTCTGTTGGATGAACCTGCGTTTGATCCGAAAGGCGAACGTTTAAGAGCTTAGAGTAAGTTTAAAGCAGACGCGCCCGTCTTCGGAAGAAAAGACGGGCGCTTTTTTTTGCGCGGTAAAATCTGCACGAACCGCGCAAAGGGGAAACTATTCGCGCCAGAATGACTTGCGAGATTCATGGTAAGCATCGTATTCTGTAATCCCGATGTCTTTTAACCGTTCTGGTGTCATTGTACTAAGATCACGGCGAGATTTGTATCGATCAGCCCACTTAGCCACTGTATTCGCAAAACGAATAGCCACCTGTGAAAGGACTGGTAAGTCCGCACGGTTAGCTAAATTTAACGCGATTTCAGCAGTATATGAGTGATTATAAGCCATTTTCCTAACTTTCCATATTGTATTGGTACAATTTATATTGTACTTGTAATTATGTGATACAAAGATTCGTATAGTTACGCTAGGGAAATATTGTAATGGGTACAATTTGGCAGCCGACCTTATCAGATTTTGATGGACCGAAATACAAAGCCGTTGTAGCTGCTTTAAGGTCTGATATTGCCAAAGGAACTTTAGAGGCAGGTGCAAAGCTGCCACCCGTACGTGATCTTGCATGGGATATAGGGGTTACGCCTGGTACTGTAGCGCGGGCGTATAAAGAAGGTATTTCAGAAGGGTTGCTGCAAGCGACTGTTGGGCGCGGTACATTTGTTGCTGGTAAAACAGAACATGTTGGCGAGTTTTCGAAAACCTTTGGCACAGTTCCTGATCAACTGATCAATCTGCGCAATACAAATACGACGAATGTCGGTCAGGCCGAGGCGTTGCAACGCGCAATTATTAAAGTTGGTCAGGCAAAAGCGGATGAATATTTATATTACCCCGAACGTGATGGCCGTCATGCGATCTATCCACATTTGGCGAAGTGGATGGAATATTCGAATGTGTATTGTAATCATGAAAACCTAGTTGTGACCAATGGCGGACAAAATGCGATTGGATTGGCCTGTGCTGCTGTTTTGTCTGATGGTATTGGTGCGATCGCTTTGGATGCATTGACATATCCAGGTATTCGATATGCGGTGCAGGGGCAGCGTGCGGATTTGCTGGGTGTTAAAACAGATGAGTTTGGGATTATTCCTGAGCACTTGGAAACGGTTTATAAGCGCAAACCATTTAAGGCGTTGTTTACGTCTTGTAATGTTTTGAACCCAACAACGGGTGAGATGCCGCTTGAGCGCCGTTTGGCAATTGCGAATTTAGCACGCCGATATGATTTTCAGGTGATTGAAGATGATTGTTGGGGTATTGGCCCTGCGAAAGTACCGAGTTTCATAAACATATGCCCTGAGCGAGCATGGTATTTGTCATCGTTTTCTAAGTCCGTTTCGGCAGGATTGCGGTTTGGGTATCTATTATGCCCAGACGATAAAGTTTCTGTAGCAACGCGTTTGATGCAAACTGCAAGTTTTGGTGTGTCGGGATTGGTAACGGATGTTGCTGCTGAATTGCTGACATCGGGTGATGCTGCAACAACCAGACGCAGGGTTTTGGAAACGGTGAGCAAACGTGTGGAATACACAGTCAATCGTTTGGGCAAATGGGATATATCGTGGCGCCGCGATGTGCCATTTATTTGGCTTCAACTTCCACGTGGTTGGCGGGCATCATCCTTTACTATGGCATGCGAGCGTGAATCTATAATCGTGCGCGCAGCCGATGAATTTGCATTGAATAACATGCCAACACCACATGCTGTACGGATATCCCTGAATTCAAGTGTACCGATTGGGGCATATGGGGATGCTTTAACAACGATAGATCGCTTACTTAGCTCGCCACCGATGGATGTTGACACTTAACCATATAAAGTTTGGATGCCGTCATAAAACCTGATTGGATCAGATGTTTTCATCTTATCCTTGCGGCGCATTTTTGTACCTGTGCGCTTTAGCCAGTTGGTTTTTTCCATATGTGTCTCTGTGCGACCACCCATGAATTCTGGTGGAGTAGCCAAAGATACACCGTTTAATTGGTACTTCTTATTACTTGCCATTGGTCTGCTCTTTCATTTGCGCCCGCATTAGTGCGAGTCGTTATTCTAAAGATGCTGAGCTGGAAATATGGCGCAAATTTGACGTTTCGATTAAAGTTATGGTGGATTTTATGCAACGGTTTTTAGCCATTAGTCGGCGGGGTGAAGTGTTGGGCGTAATGAATTCCAAAGGGCAGGGACGATGCAGATGGCAGAGAGTATTGCGATGACGGCAAAGCCATAATAATCAAAAATAGGTTTAAAAGCGGTAGCTCCTATAAACATGGAGGCATATGTTACAGCGCTGTATAGTCCCATGATTGATGCACGTTGAGTGGGGTCAATTGCTGTTAGACGCCCAACCAATAAGTTCAGGCCTAGATGATTTACGCCCCCCCAGACAACACAACTTAGGATGAGTATATAAGCTGTGCCTGATGCAATCGATAATAAGCCATAAGCCGCGATCATGGTTGTGAATACCAATGGTGCAACGCGATGTGGGCCGTATTGGTCTATGAAGCGATCAATGGGGGTGATTAGCCCAAAGCCGATGCCATAAGCTAAGGATGCCAAGCCGATATAGGACGTAGGTACGACAAGAGTGGTTTGCATATGTGCGCCTAGAAAGGAGTAAAGACCGTAAAAAGCTGTCATAAATGCTGCGACTGATATGAGTGCGCCAGATATGCCTGGTATATACAGTGCTGTGAGTGGTGATGTTTTCTTAAACTTGATTATGTGCTTTTCGTGTCTTGCGATAGTTTTGACAAAAATGGCGATGACACCACTGATCAATGCCATGCTTAGGAAAACAATTCGCCAGTGTAACCAGTCGGCAATAAGTGCTGAAAGGGTAACACCAATGACCAAGCTCAAAGTCCACCCTGTAAGCACTTTTCCCATAGTTTCACTTTCGCGTCCCTTTGTGGCGATTTCTGCTGCCAATCCATATGTTGCAGGTAGAGCAACGCCCGCTGCAAGGCCGATCAGGCTTTGTGAAATACAAAGAAAGATCAAAGAAGGGGCAAGGGCGCTTGCGCTTAATCCAACAGTTGCAGCAATCAGGGACCAAAAGAGCGATTTCCTTAACCCATAACTATCTGCCTGTGGTGCAAGGATGAGGGCGCTTATAGCGGTGGCTATACCATAGAGTGCAGAGGCGATTAAGATGTCAGATGCTGAGCGATTATCATAAGAAAGCGCAACCTCGCCTGCGATCGGGCTGAGAACCAATGAGTTGGATCCTATGATACCAATAGAGAGGGTTAGAAGAAGAATAGGGTTCATTGATGTCTCGTATGCTGTAATTGACTCTTGTTATTTTGCAGAATTAAATAAAGTTAAAGTGAAATGTACCCGAATTAAATAAATACGAATGAGGTTCTGTATAAATGAAAGATGGAAAAGGTTTAGACGCAATTGACCGAAAGTTATTAGGGCTTTTGACTGAGAATGCAGAGCGTAGTTATGCCGAGTTGGGCAATCTGGTTGGACTGTCCGCACCTGCAGTGCACGAACGTGTGAAACGACATAAAGCATCTGGGCGCATCAAGTCTGTTGTCGCATCCTTAGATGCAGCAGAGACTGGTAAAGGGTTCTTAGCGTTCATTCATGTGGATACGACAGGGTGGGGGAAAACTAAAGAACTGATGGCATTGGCCGAATTGCCAGAGGTTGAGGAAATCCATTCTGTAACAGGTGATACATGTATGTTGTTAAAGGTTCGTATGGAAACATCGCAAGCGATGGAAGCTTTATTGGCAAAACTTTATGCCATGCCCAGTGTAACGGCGACTAAAAGCTATATGGTTTTGTCCACATATTTAGAAAGACCCGTTCAAGCGGGGATTACAAAAGGTCTTGTCGCACCTGAAATCGTTTAAGGAGGAAATTCTTTATAAAATCAAGTTTGTGCAACATCTTTGTGATATTTTTCATATATATGAGTCTAGAAATAATAAGATATGCTGATTACAAAAAGCATAAATAATTGCGTAAAAGGATATAAATTATGCCCCATGCAGACATAAAATATAGTAGTGATTTGGATATTAATGCAGAAGAAATTTTGCAAGCTATAGAAGAAACTATCCTTGGTAAGGATACAGGGGCTGGGGCATGTAAAGGCCGTGCTTATCCTGCTGATCAGTTCAATCATACGCATATTTTGGTGACGGTAGCCTTGTTGCAAAAGCCACATCGTGATCGTGCGTTTACGGTGTCTTTGACGGAAGAGTTAGAGAAGGCGATTAAAGCGCATATCCATCAAAGCTGCGCGTTTTCATTATCGGTTGAATATAACCTAGATACTTATATCACCAACCAGCACACGGTTTAAAAGCAAAAGGGCGGAAATTTTATCCGCCCTTTTTGTATTCTTTATTCAGCGTTTAACGCATATCCGGTGGTGTTGCGTCGACTGATAATTCAGCAATTACGTCTGTTAAAGCTTGCACTGAGGTTTGCTTGTTGCCTAAACGGCGTACAGAGACTGTGCCCTCTTCGACCTCACGCATACCGACCGCTAAGATCACTGGAACTTTGCCCAATGAATGCTCGCGGACTTTGTAGTTGATTTTTTCATTGCGAACGTCGGCTTCTGCACGAATACCAGCCGCTTGTAGTTTAGCAACTGTTTCAGCTACGTAGTCATTTGCATCGGTTACGATAGAGGCGACAACAACTTGGCGTGGCGCCAACCAGAATGGCAGTTTGCCAGAGAAGTTTTCGATTAAAATGCCGATGAAGCGTTCAAACGATCCTAATGTGGCACGGTGCAACATCACAGGACGGTGTTTGTTGCCGTCTTCGCCGATGAAGTTTGCATCTAAGCGTTCTGGTAGCACGAAATCAACTTGGTGTGTACCACATTGCCAGTCACGACCAATGGCGTCGGTTAGAACGAACTCTAGTTTCGGGCCATAAAACGCGCCTTCGCCTGGGTTGATTTCTGGTTCGATGCCAGCGGCACGTGTTGCCGCTAACAAAGCGGTTTCAGCTTTATCCCAAACCTCATCCGAACCAGAGCGTTTTTCAGGACGGTCTGAGAATTTCACGCGGAAGTTTTCAAAACCTAAATCTTTGTAAACATTGCTTAGGAAATCGATATAGACCGCTGTTTCACTTTCGATCTGATCTTCACGGCAGAAAATGTGACCATCATCCTGTGTGAAGCCGCGTACACGCATGATGCCGTGCAACGCACCTGATGGCTCGTAGCGGTTACAAGAGCCGAATTCAGCCATGCGCAATGGCAGGTCGCGGTATGATTTCAAGCCTTGGTTGAAGATTTGCACGTGGCATGGGCAGTTCATTGGTTTCAATGCATTCACTGCTTTTTCGCGTGCGTGGTCTTCGTCGACTTCAACGATGAACATATTTTCTTGGTATTTTTCCCAGTGACCTGAGGCTTCCCAAAGCTTGCGATCCACCACTTGTGGTGTGTTCACTTCGACGTAGCCGCCAGCGGTTTGGCGACGACGCATATAATCTTGTAACATTGTATAGATGCGCCAGCCATTCGGGTGCCAAAATACTTGCCCTGGTGCTTCTTCTTGCATGTGGAACAAGTCCATTTCACGGCCCAGTTTACGGTGGTCACGTAAAGCTGCTTCTTCCAGCATGTGAAGATGCGCTTTTAGGTCTTCTTTGTTTTTAAACGCCACGCCGTAGATACGTTGCAACATTGCATTGTTGCTGTCACCGCGCCAATAGGCACCTGCAACGTTCATCAATTTGAATGCATCGGCAGGAACTTGACCTGTGTGTACAAGATGCGGGCCACGGCAAAGGTCTTGCCAATCGCCATGCCAGTACATGCGCAGATCTTCGCCTTCGGGGATCATATTCACAAGCTCTACTTTATAAGGCTCATTGTTATCCTCGTAATGCTTTAGTGCACGGGCGCGATCCCATGTTTCGGTACGTACAAGATCACGTTTGTTGATGATCTCTTTCATCTTCTTTTCGATTGTCGCCAAGTCTTCGGGTGTAAATGCTTCTTCGCGGTCGAAATCATAGTACCAACCGTTTTTGATAACAGGGCCGATGGTGACTTTTACGTCTGGCCAAATTTCTTGGACGGCGCGTGCCATAATATGGGCGCAGTCGTGGCGGATCAATTCAAGTGCTTGTGCTTCATCCTGCATTGTGTGGATGGCAAAGCTTGCGTCCGCATCAATTGGACGAGACAGATCGCGGTGCGTGCCGTCTACGGAACAGCTGATGGCTTTTTTGCCCAAGGATGTGGAAATGTCTTTTGCGACTTCCATACCTGTTGTGCCAGCTGGATAGTTGCGTTGGTTTCCATCGGGTAGGGTAAGGGTAATGTCAGCCATGATGCTGTTCTCCTCATTTTGGCGCCTACGAAACGCCCGGTTGCGGTTATGTGCGTTTCTTTTGCCAGAGATGGGAAAATTGTCAACTCTTCTTGCGCTTGTATGGCGGGAAAACTAATCTGAGAAGCATAACCCCTTTACTTTACACAGGTTGGATTTAGGACAATGACGGAACCACAGTTTTTTGACACATCATTAGGACGCAAGATTGCTTATCACAAAACCGATGGCGAAGGTGTGGGTGTTGTATTTCTGGGTGGGTTTAAATCCGATATGGAGGGGACAAAAGCTGTTTTCTTAGAAGACTGGGCCAAATCCAATGGGCGGCCATTTTTGCGGTTTGATTATTCGGGACATGGCTTGTCGTCTGGAAAATTTGAAGATGGTTGTATTGGCGATTGGGCTGATGATGCTTTAGAAATTATTTCTGAACTGACAGATGGAAAACAAATCCTTGTGGGTTCCTCTATGGGGGGGTGGATTGCTTTGTTAATGGCGAAACGTATTCCTGAATGGATTTCGGGTTTGGTTGGCATTGCAGCGGCACCTGATTTTACCGAAGATAGTATGTGGGCGAATTTTACAGATGCACAGCAAAAGAAGATAATGGTGGATGGTCAGTTGGCGTTGGACAATGATTATTCGGATGAGCCATATATCATTACGAAAAAGCTGATTGAAGATGGGCGTGATCAGCTGATTTTACGCGAACCACTTGATCTTCCGTTCCCAGTGCGGTTACTGCATGGCACGGCGGATGCGGATGTGGATATGTCGGTGCCTTTGCGGATTCTGGATCATGTTACAGGGGATGACGTACGGTTATCCTTGATTAAAGGGGCTGATCACCGCTTCTCTGAGCCAGAGAATTTGGCAATGATCCGCAGAGCGGTTCATTCTGTGACGATGAAGGCGGGGACATGAAGTTTATCAAAACGATGCTTAAAGGGCTGATTGGTCTGATTGTGATCTTGGGGTTGTTTCTGTGGTTGGGACCACGCGAAACTGTGAATGAAGAGGTTGCATTTGCATCTGTTGTGATCCCTGAGGATATCGATGGATATTTAAACGATAAAGAAACACAGTTTTCGGACATCATTGAAGACGCTCATAAACAAGTAATCTGGGCGGGAGCTGTTGGTGAGCAAACGGAATATTCTGTTTTATATGTGCATGGGTTTTCTGGGACATCGCATGAAATTCGCCCTGTACCAGAGGATGTGGCGAATGCATTAGGTGCGAACCTGTATTATACACGTATGGCAGGACATGGCCGCTCTGGTGACGCGATGATGGACGGTAGCCCAGAGAAATGGGTGCAAGATGTTATTGAAGCGATCGAAATAGGCGGGCGTTTGGGGCAAAAGGTTATCGTGTTAGCGACATCTAATGGTGGAGCTGTTACGACCTATGTTCTGAACAATCCTGAATATGCAGATAAAGTTGCAGGTGTGGTTTTAACATCACCAGCATATAAGCTTGGCAATCCCTTGACCGCTTTGCTGGATTTTCCATGGGTGCGCCATTGGGGTAATTATGTTGTTGGTGAGCGTCGTGGATTTAAGGGTGAGAATGCGGATCATGAAAAGTATTGGACGAATGAATATCCGACATTATCAACACTTTCTATGGCGACTGTTCAACGGGCTGTGCGTAAAATGGATTTCAGTACAATTGAAGTGCCAGCATTATTCTTTGTTAGTAATGAGGACAAAGTGATAGATCCTGCTTGGGTGAAAGATGTGGCATCGCGCTGGGGAATTGGTGCGCAGGTTGAGACACGTGTGATGACAGAGCAAGACGATCCATATCACCATGTCCTTTCAGGTGATATTTTAAGTCCAAATCAAACGGCAGAAACAACGTCAATGATTGTCGAGTGGGCTAAAGGTTTAGAATAAGATACCAACAAGTACTAAGGCTAAGCCAATTGCGGACAATAGAAATGAAGCAAGGTTTACTGCAACAAGCTTTTTAAGATGTTCGGTTAATTCAGTGCCTTGCAAGCCAGCTTTTTTGGCTTTGTAAGCTTTTAAGATGCAATACATCAGTCCGATAAGGCCTAATAATGTGGTTATAACACCTGCGATAATCATGGGGTTTCCTTTGTCATTCGTGAGCTTCGTCTAGTCGTTTTAGGAAAATTGGGCAAGATGTCTTGTAGGAAATGCGGCAGTTGGGTAGGGAGGAGGTTCTGTTTGAGAAGGATTCTAAAATGAACGAAACATCTGACCCAGGTTCATACCGTGTTGCAGCTGATGAGCTGCGTTCTTTTGTTGAGCGTGTAGAACGTTTGGATGCGGAAAAGAAAGACATCGCAGATCAGCAAAAAGAAGTGATGGCAGAAGCGAAGTCACGTGGGTACGATACCAAAGTGATGCGTAAGTTGATCACAATGCGTAAAAAAGACCCAGCTGAGATTTCAGAAGAAGAAGCAGTGCTGGATTTGTACCGCGAAGCGCTAGGTATGTAAGCGCTTCTGGCGTTTGTCTTATGCAAAAATACGCGGTTGGATGGTTCTAATACCTTCCATCCGTTCGATGTAGTACCAATCATCGTCGTAATTATCGGTTAAAGTTTGGATGACTTCAGCATCCCAATAAACGTCTTTGACTGGCTCGGATGTTTCTGGAAACTTCTGTAAAAACGCAGCTTTCATATTAGCAAAATCCTCTTTAGTTCGTGGAGGATGCTCTTCAACATAGCGATTGAATAAACGCGCGCCATTCAGTGATAAGTTTTCTGTTGGGACGGCTGAAGACCCTTTTAACATTTGATTGTTTTTAACGCCTGTAAGTAATTGGATAACATCGCGCCACATAGATGGGTAATCTTCATGCCGCCAGATAGTTACATGATTTTCGTCTTGCTTCCCTTGCAGTCTATGCAAAAGCGAAGACCAACGCAGATTCGTCAGTTCCACTTCTTGAGTGAAATTTTCAAAACTGCCAAAAGATGCGCCAAGAAGGCTTTCGCTATAACATAACGGAATGAAGTCAGATGGGTTGCGAACAGAAAAGAACAATTTCATGTTCAACCCTTGAAACATGTTTTGCAATTGCTGCATTAAACCTGAAGTTCGCGGGTAAAACACTTCTTTACCAAATGGGCGTGTGGCCGTACCTAAGATATTTGGGCTAATGATTACTAAGCGATCTATATTTTTGCCATTAGTCATGGCTGATATGAATTTTTGTTGTACCGTTTCTAAACGCGTCCCATCAACCAGAGCTTTTTGTGCAGCAGCCAAATGTTGGATTGCAACTTTTGAACTGGCAAAATGAATGCGCTGTTCTGATAAGAGCGCATCATTATTTTCTAGGATTGAGATAATCGCATTGGTCGATGTATTATGCGCGCCGATGTAGAGATTTATATCCATTTCTTATCCGATTCTAATTTGGAAAACTCTTTGCAAGTTCTGGACAGTAAAATAGCTATGGTTTATGCGCGTTTCAATGGCAGAAATGTATGAAAATAAAAGAAGACGGTTTGGTCTTGGCTTTCTAAGCGGTTGGTCTGTTATTGCTTGTGTCATAGCGGCAGTGATCTTAATCCCAATATTGTCTGTCGTCTCGCTTTCATTCTTTCCTAAAGAGAACATATGGCCGCATTTAATTTCAACAACATTACCTAGGTATTTATTTAATAGCCTAAGCTTGATGGTAACCACGGGCCTCCTTGCAGGCTGTATGGGGGTTATGGCTGCGTGGTTTGTTGCTATGAAAGAATTTCCTGGGCGCAAAATTTTCGAATGGGCGTTATTGTTGCCGTTGTCTATTCCCACATATATCGCAGCCTATGCATTGGTTGATTTTTGGGAATTCGCAGGGCCTGCACAAACTGCATTACGTGGTGTGTTTGGCTGGACATCTACAAAACAATATTGGTTTCCAGAAGTACGCTCACGTGGAGCTGCGATTATTGTATTTGCTTTTGCATTATACCCTTATGTTTATTTGTTGGCTCGGTCTGCCTTTCGAGAACAATCGTCGTGTGCATTAGAAACGTCACGTGCATTGGGATGTGGACCATGGGAAAGTTTTTGGAGGGTCGGTTTGCCATTGGCACGCCCTGCGGTTGTTGTTGGCGTATCTATTGTGATGATGGAAACGTTAAATGATTTTGGTGCCGTTGAATTTTTTGCAGTTCAAACGTTGACCACAGGCATTTTCACGGTTTGGTTGGAAGCGTCGAACAGTGGTGGTGCTGCACAAATTGCTTCGGTTATTTTGATTTTGGTTTTAGCTTTGTTAATGTTGGAGCGGCAAGGTCGTAAGCAAAGTAAATTTCACCAACTATCAAAGCATGCGCGGCCACCTGTGCGCGAAACATTATCACCTTTAGCGCGCTTTTGTGCCGTGGTGTTATGTAGCTTGATGATCGGAGTAGGTTTTTTAATGCCCTTTAGCATTATGTTGCACCACGCTTTGATTAATCCAGAACTTTGGTTGAAATCTGATCTGTGGGCCGCCACTTGGACGACAATTTGGATTGCAGTTGTCGCAGCTATTATAACAGTATCTGCGGGGGTTCTACTAATTTATGCTGTACGCTTATCATCAGTGAAATGGGTACGATATGTTTTGCCACTGACCGCAATCGGATATGCGGCCCCAGGTGCAGTTATTGGTCTTGGTATTTTAATACCAATGGCTGCTTTTGATAATATACTTGCAGATTGGATTGAAGCAGCAACAGGTGTTGATATTGGGCTGTTGATTACGGGGACGGCAGGGGCCGTTATCTTTGCTTACTGTGTGCGATTTTTTGCAATCGCATATGGCTCTGTAGACGCCGCATTTGGGCGCATTACACCCAGTATGGGTATGGCATCACGGTCACTGGGGTTAAATGCGAGCCGTACCTTAAAACATGTACATTACCCATTGATGAGGGGGTCTTTACTAACGGCTGCTTTGTTGATTTTTGTAGACAGTTCGAAAGAATTACCTGCAACATTGCTCTTACGCCCGTTTGGGTTTGATACCTTAGCTACACATATTTATGGATACGCCTCATTAGAGGATATCAATGGTGCATCACCAGCATCGATTGTGGTTATACTGGTCAGCTTACTGGCGGTTGGGATTGTTGCGAAAACATCTCAAAGCCAGTCAGATAAAAAATAACAGCAAAAGTAATGTTTTTCTAAAAAGGCTCTTGCAAAGGGACCGATTTTTCGGCTAAACGCTGCCGCAGTGCCCCTATAGCTCAGCTGGTAGAGCAATTGATTTGTAATCAATAGGTCCGCGGTTCGAGTCCGTGTGGGGGCACCATTTCATCATATTTAAAAACGGAATTCCGCCTCTAAGTGGTTGTTTTTATTTGATGTACTCTGATCTCGCTCAAACATGGAATTTTCCATTCTGGACAAACGGGATTCGAATTATGTGGGGATTACATCTCAAACAAAAGGGACGCTGGTGGCACTACTACCGTGCTGTCCCAAAAGAATTTCACGATGTTGACCATCGGCGGTTGATCAGTTTCTCGTTGAAGACGGCTGATTTTTCTGAGGCAAAGCTAAAAGCTGCACAATGCTCTTTTGAACTAGATCAAGAATGGCAAGGAGCAAAGGCGCGAGGTGTTTCCTTAGAATCTAACGATTTGCGCAAAAAATATAGTGCAGCAGTTGAAGTGCAGATGTCTGTTGGTTTAACGCCCAAGCCCACAGAGCAAATGCCTGATGGTGAACTGTTGGAACGTTTGTGCTTACTCTTGGAACAACAGCACACTAAACCAGAACAAAAAGCAGTGCTTGGGATGGTGGAACCACCCAAGTTAACCTTGTCGGATGCATTTGATCGGTTTTGGGACTATATTCGAGATGAGTGGCGTAAGGTTCGCCGTGATCAGCAGCGTGTAAAGCGGAACATATATCTCAAGTCCATTCGCAATTTTGAAACGGCAATTGGTCAAATCAATTATCACGACCTTGAACGAAAACACGTCATTGCATTCAGGAGCTGGTGGGTTGCGCGTATTGAGAATGAGGGCTTGAAACCATACACGGCCAATCGCGAGATCAATTCTTTGCGCCGTTTGGTAAACGTAAACCGCGACATTGATGGATCTGCTTTACCTAACCCATTTACTGGTGTTCGTTTGAAGGAAGAATTCGAAGTCTCACGCATTCCGTTAGATGAAAGTCAGATTAGACAATTGATAGTACCTGGCTCGCTAGATCCGTTGCACGAAGATTTTCAACGACTGCTTCGATTGCTAGTGAATACAGGCATGCGCCCAGTTGAGGCAATCGGACTAGAGCTGGACGACATAATTTTGGATGATGGCGTACCACATGTACATGTTCGCAGAAATTCAACGCGGGGTCTAAAGACGGCTCATTCAGAACGGTTACTACCACTTTTGGGTGTTTCGTTGGAAGCCGCCCAAGACGTGGTCGCGATGGGTGGTTGGGGAAAACGTTTGGGTAAGAATATGTATGCACGACCGCAATCAGCAAAGCCTTACGGTCAAGTGGGATTGTGACCGATAAACGTCAAAGCCTCTATTCGCTACGGCACTGGTTTCAAGATCAATTAACCAAGCGTGATGTGATCGACCGCGCGCAAGCCCAATTGATGGGGCATAAATTTCACCGGCCACAATATGGCTTTGGTAAAGATCTGAGCGATCTTCGTGATATTATTGATCGATTTGCTTTGTAAGGTTTAACAGATATGCGCGGTTATTCTGCAATCCTTGTTGTGCATTTTTGATTTGTAATAGCCGATTATGAATTTGAAGAATTTGCGCTTCTTCTATTACTGAAGCATTAATCAACAGCTCGGCCAAAAGCTGTTCTATATTGTTGAATTCATTTTCGTGGATAAGTCGCATATGGCGAAGTTATTGAAGAACGTCCTAAAGAAAGAGAGGCGGGGTTCCGTTCTGTGCAAAGCTTGGATTGCTAGCCTGTCTTCGTAAACTAGCCCTATGGAACAATTGAAACCCAGTAGCTTTGAGCGAGATGAAATTTTCGAATTTGAGACTAACTGGCAGGGGGTTGATTTGAAGATTAGCTACTGCCCAAGATGGTTGTGTTCTGATGGTGATGAGATGATCACGCAGCATATTGAAATCCGTAGTAATGATAAGTCCCAAATCCCCATTACAGAAACTGGGTATCGTTCGTGTTTCTTGATGGGCCCAGATGTTCTTGAGGAATATCAAAATGACCCAGTTCAATTTGTTCTGGCTTGGCTGGATGAAGCCTCACAAACGAAAAAGTGGAAATGCCATTTGGAGCAATCACGTCAGGGTGATTTGTTTGGTTAGATTTAGTCCAACCTAGCCATATGCCAGTTTCTGAAGTTTTCGAGTTCTGCTTCACTACACCCACGGGCGCGACGCTCTTCGACGAGGACTTTAATGTCATCGGCTGATCTAATTTGAACGGTTTTGTTTTGTGTGAAACTGAATGCGGATGTTGTCATAAGGATTGGGTTACAACAACAAGATACCCTTGCTTTTTCCAAAAGCGAGGGCGGCAAGTGGCTGTTTCTTAATGTAAACTTCATGTAGCATGAGCAATGTCCAGAGTTTTAAAGGGTTATGCGACCCTGACTGACTGATCTAATTTACTAAAATACCTTCGCTTTTGGAAAAAGCGGAACTCGGGGCCATTTTTTGAATGATGATACCCGAAAACGACAACAAGCCAGCTTGGAACAAGGGCAAGGTGATAGGCCAGAAACGTGCATTTACGCTGGACGAACTGGCGCAGATCGAAGCGCATTTGAATACTCATTGCAACTGGCACGATCTGGCGTTACTTGGATTTGGCTTGGACACGATGTTTCGCGCATGCGATCTGCTGACCACAAAAGTTTGGCAAGTCCGGTATCAAAACGGGCCGATACGAACGCTGATTGCGCGCAAGCAAAAGAAGACCAAACATGTTGTCAATCCAGTGTTGACCAATCAGACGCAGACTTATCTTCACGGCTGGATCACAAGGAGTGGCAAGCAGGACAACGACTTTGTTTTCACACGCAGCAAATCTGTGACTGCCCGACATATATCGCGCAGTCACTACGCCGACATTATCAAAGCCTGGGCCGAAATGCTGGGGCACGATCCTTCGGAGTTTTCCAGTCACTCCATAAGGCGTTCAAAGCCTGCGCATATGTATTGGGCTGGCGAAGATATTGCGTTGATCTCTCGTCTGTTGGGCCACAAGAGCATTGCCAGCACAATCGAGTATTTGGGGATCACACAAGCCAAAGCGGAAACGGCGGCCTTGAGGCATTCCATGCTAAGCGGCAGCAAGCCAAACGACGATTTAAAATGATGTCTGTATTGGTTGCAATGCTTGTGCCTATGGGGAGCCATAGCTTTGCGGATGAGTTGAACCCAGTCTTGGCCGAGTATCAGACCTGCATTGACGAGGCGCAAGAGAAAGCGAGTACGATGAAAACGACCACGCTCAAGGAAAAGATATTTATGGGACGCGTGAAAGCATGTGATAGAAAACGCGATGCGCAAATTGAATTGATTGAGATTGATCAGGAGTTTGCGAAGATTACAGACAACCTGATTGCAGATGCGCGGTCAGATTTAGGTATCTGAATTTAACAGATGGATTTGGTGGATCGTGACTTGGATGGTATAATTCGGAGACATGAATTTAGATCATCCTTCGGCTTCCAGTGGCGACAGGCCTAATGCAAAGCCTATAAATCCTAGTATCGATGGTAATTTTGATGCGATCTAAGACGTAAAAAAACAGAACGCAAAACTTGAGGCAGGGGAGCAGCATAATGCTGCTTTGGGAAACCTTGTGATGGATCATTGGGATGGACAAACAGACCCTGCGAAATGTTTTGGCATCGTAATCTCTCCCTCGCTTATTCCTGACGAAGTCGTTGATTGCCTTCGGATCATTGAAGCAGACTACGATTTGGATGTGGCCCAATCCTTGCATGCGGGTGATTTAGAACCTGCTGATGTAGGGGATATGCTGACCGCTGAATTGGAAACACGCGCTGTTGAAACGAAAGTAGAATACGCCAAAGCGAATTTGGCTGCTTATCAAAATAAAGTTGAGAATTTGCGTGCTGGCGGCAAGACGAACGCTGAAATTATCCTAACACTGGTGAATGACCCAGTTGTTCCGGAAACGGAGCGCGTGAAGTTACAAGCCTTTGCATCCATTATGCGTGTTTCAGCAAGCGTACCCGCTGACCAAGCAATTATTAAAGGGCGTATCAATCAGATTGATGCAGGTGAAGGATTTCCTGACCCTGTTACTTTTGTACGGGCTTTTGTTTTTGCTAGTCCGCAAAGCACTCTTAAATCTGGTGTTTCGGATGTCACGCAAGACGCGATTGCATCGGAGCTTGGCATTGTACGCCATGCATTTAGGGCCAAAACAGGCGGTGATATAAATGACATCTACAAAAAGGGCGTAGGTACAAAACCGGTGTGTGATCCTGACACTGGTGAGTTGCGCGAAGAGCGGATGTACTTGCAATCTGGTCAAGACGTCGAAATCCGCTACAACCAATTTGTCGGGCTAAGTGAGGCGAATAAACCGATTATGAAAATCATCGGCGAACATACATACACGTCTGATCTGCCTAATAACCCCACTGATCACGATATGACGATGTACGGAATGACGACACAATGGATTGCCAAATTGAACGACGTAAACATGGCAGAGCTATTCTTTCCCCATTCGGCGATGGACCTTCTGTTAGGACAATAGAACCAGTCTTAGCGATCTGCTCGTGAGCATCCTCATTTAGCCAGAGGATTTCCTGACCGTAGAGTTCTGCAGATTTGTGAAACCCAGGATAAAAGAGATACTTGGGATCAATGTCCTCAGAAATAGCACGCCCCAGATGTGATAGGATCACGCGTTCAGCAGGTTGTCCTTCTTTTTTCGCCCGCGCATCCGCTACTTGAAACACGATGCGGCCTTTTAGGGGAGAGCGCCCCTGCGGCAGAAATCCAATGCCAAGTGCATCGCAGGTCTCCGTTGAAATACCGCGCTGATTTAGAACATCGTGATGATCGCACATCGCAATAAGATCTTGGCGGATTACCTCATTAAACGGCGCGTTAGGTTTGTCACAAGCTGTCACAGATTTTGTGACAGAGCGGCGCACACTGTCACGGGTGTGTGTGACAGGCTGTGACAGATCAACAGATGCATGCGCCCAACCTTGTTCCAGAATATACCGCCCAGCTTCAAAGCAATTGTTGCTTTGAAGCTTTTGAACGAGCTCAATTGCGCCGCCACCTTCGCCAATTGAAAAATCGAACCACAAACCACCTGGCCCCATATGAAAGCTGGGCGTCTTCTCTTCGTGAAACGGTGAATAGGCCCACCAATCATTGGGTTTGCTTTTGCCTTCAGCTTTACGCAGGTCAAGCCCCATTATGATCTTCCCGAAAATTGAATTGAGCTTATGAGTGCCTATTTCCAATCCGAATAGTCTCGGATCCTGATTGCTGAATCCTTCAAAAATTATTTAATTGTCTAGCTGAAATGAGATTTATACTTTTGATTGACTGTGAGCGATTTTAATCATCTAAATGGATAAATTATTTTAGTAACGATAACTAGGAATTATGGTCTATCCGTGGTCAGATCTGAACCCCGAGCTTTTTGAAGAGCTGGCGAAGAGTTATCTTGAGGACTTGTTCCCTGAAGAAAGCTGGAAACTGCTTCCTCGATCTGGTGATGGCAATCGAGATGTCGAGTCATCTTCTGCGCATGATGTCTTCGGCACACGGCTGACGTCTACACATTGGGCAGAAGCAAAGTTCACAAAGAACGGGAAGAGGGCTCTTTCAAAAGGACAACTCGATCCGACCGTCGTTTCCGCAATGTTGGATCGCTCTGTGCGGGCCTTGATGTTTCTGACGAATAGCAGGTTTCCAGACTCGTATATTCTACGGGCCCAGCAAGTGTTGCGGCAAACCCTACAAGGGGGCGTTCATTTTATAGATAAAGAGCACATTGAAGAGTGGCTCGACCGTAAACCGGGCATGGTCACGAAGTACTTTTCTGGGGTTGAACCGCTTCGCCCAGCGTCAACTGGTCAACGACCAAAATTAATCTCAGCCCAACTCTTAAGCTGCGATGACTTTTTTGACGGTCACTGGGAGAAGAGAAAAGCTGTTCTTAAAGATGAAGAGCTAATTCTTGCATTGATTGTCAGTGTAACCGACAAGATGAAAATCGCAGTCAAACTGGAAGCATCCGGACTTGAACTCAAACCGACACCGCAAATGCCAGCCAATATGCAGCTGAGGTGCGGGCGTCATATCGTTCCCGTGCCTGTCAAAGCGCGTCAAATGCACCCCAACGGGAAGGCAACTGTCTCCCTTTTTGATCAGGCTGGGGATAGGCATAGCGCTGCAACTTTTCACTATTCTGTCGGTCCAGAAGACATTCGCTTATCGTGCTCCGGACAGCTGAAAGCATCGCAACGCCTGCATGATGCTTTACGCCAATTTAGAGACACGCCGCTAACAGGTTGTATTTCACTCTCAGGTGGTTCAGGTGATGGAAAATCCTATATTTTGCGAGAGATACGTCAAAATACGCAGGACCAAAGCACCCATTTGCACCAATTTAACGAACCAGGACGGAATGCGCGTGAGCTTTGTAGAAGTCTTCTTTTTACGCTCTTTGGAGCAGGTTCAGACCTCAAGGGCCTAGAGAATGGTGGGCGCAAAAAAACAATGGATTTTCCGCAAGACTTAATTGCCTCACTCCACGAGGGTGCACGAGACGCGACTAAGGCACAGGATGTTCTAGAAACCCTTGTTTCAGGAGGGAGGTTTGAAGAACTTTTGATCCATCATCCCCGAGGAGACAACAAAGTCGTAATTTTCGACGATGTCCAAAAGGCCGACCAGCTTAGTTTGAGGGTTCTCACTAGGTGGCTTGAGATACTGCAAAATAGCAAAGCTAGGTTGATGGTCGTGCTGGCGCAACATCCGAACTTTAAAGAACTCGATAACGCATTACGTCCTATTCTCGTGCGTAGCATATTTGTCAAGCGGCTTACGCAGCTAGATATACAAGCAGAGCTAAGTCACTTTCTCAAACCCAGTGTTTTGCGTGTGGTGTTGCCTGAGGTTCGCAAATTGGTCCGGACGGTCCTTGAACTACGATATCTTGTAAGCGAATTGCGGGCCAACACTGAGCTTATGCATCTACCAGAGGATGTAGCGGTATCGGAATTCCGATCCATTCTTGTGTCGGCATCTATTCCTGAGGTGGCGGCACGCATCCAGACCGCAAACGTCGAAGAGGCGGCAGACCTCGTTGCGCTCCTCGATACTGGAGTACCCGAAGACTACCTTGTACAACAGTTTGGCGAAGAGATTGTTGATGAGTTGATTGATAGCGAATTGTTCTCTAGAAGGCGAGAGGAAATAGGAGCACCAGCGTCAGTTGTGTCATCACACGACCTGTTGCGTGCGGCCTATCTTAAGAGGCGTTCGATCTACTCAGATAGTGTTGCCAGCCATATTGAACGCTTGCTTGACCGAGACCCCCAACGTATCAATGAACTCCTTGGACATCTTTGTTTGTGCGGTGGAAAGTGGAGTCGCTCATATTTTCCGAAAGCGATTAACGCATGCAGCGAACTGCTGCGTCGAACACAATTTGGGAGCGCGAAACTTTTGTCGTTTACCTTGAATCAGCTTATAGAAAGAGAAGATGTACGAGAACTCGGACTAACTCCGGATCAGCATGTATCGATTGCCTATGGTTATGCCGATTGTGTCAATCATACCGAGGGTTCTGGGTGCGCGAAGCGGTACTTTGAAGCGACCATTCAGTTGGCTGAGGCATATCGCGGCGACAAAACAGTGGTGCCAAATGTCTGTAAAGCAAGGTCTGAACTGCTGAATTTGCGTTTCTGGCAACACGATTTGGATAACTTTCAGACAAGTGCAAACAATCTTCTGAATGAGTTGGACAGTCTTAAATTTGCTTTTGAACCTGGGCCAATCGTTGATGCGAAACTGACAACGTTGAACCGCCTTATGATGGTCCACTATCTCCAAGACTCTAAGGTAGATGCTGAAGCGGCGTTCCACAGTGGGCTTGCCGTTGCTGAACAAAATGCTCTCAAACACGAATCCGCCCATCTGCTGATGGACAGGGGCAAGAGTCTGATACTTGTCGCGCCAGCGCAAGCGTTGAAGGAGTTGATGGCAGCTAAAAAGTTGTATCTAGAAGCAGGTAACCAACAAAGGCGATTGATGGTGTGTAAAGCACAAATCGCATACCTGCAAGCTCTCTTGAACCAACATACGCCTACCATGGTTGAGGCCCTTGCAAAAGATCTTCAAGATGCAGGATTTGAACAAGAATATGCAAATTGCCTCCTTCAAATTTCGGCGCTTTACTTGATCGCCGACAGGTGTGAGGAGGCCACCAAGGCCTTGGATGAGATCAGTCGACTCAAGAACGCATTGAACGCAGCCCCCCGACGCCAAATGTTATATTTTCATCTTCGCGGCATAATAGAAGCGCTGAATAACGGTTCCGAAGCGGCAACTTTTATGGACGCCCATTTAGAGCTGACAAATGATCTGGGTGCGTCTTATCAAGACGTTGCTATACATAACCTCTCTCTCATCCATAAAGCGAGATCCGTTAGCTGGGCATTCAATGAGAGAGGTAACAACTTCCAGATTGATCCGCGTCTATGGTAGATTTTGTAGGAGCTCACGTATACGGATCACGTTTCCATGACAGTCAAACACCAGATCTTCCTGTTCAGGTCTTTCTGAAAACCAAACTAAGTTCTTGGAGATATGGGAAAAGTGATCGGTTAAAAATAACATTGGCCTCCGCGCTTTCTTGATATCAGGAACAAGAGTATCCTGAAGTACGAGCGAATGCCCACGTAGAGCCGTCTCGGCGATGATCTCAGTCTGAACGCCAAGCGCATCTAGGGATGATTGCCACAGTAGATTGGTACTTGAATTGATCACCAAATAGTGCTGTGTTCTCAAGCGTTCCGTGAGCTGTAAGGCGAGTAGGTCATCAAGGTCGCGCTGGATTTTATCGTGCCAGCGAGACCAAAAGATCGCTAGTTGTTGTCGTTCGTCAATTGACATGTGTTGCCTTGAGCTGCCTTGAACGTGAAATCCTCGGCAAGTAGGATTATAGAAGCAACGCATTCCATCAAGATGAACGCGTAGCGACAATTCCATACCTTCGTGGCTATTAAGATAAATGGTGTCGAAGCCACCCAGCCTTTGAAAGTCGCTCGATCTCATCGCATAAAAAGCTGATGTTAAAGCCTGCCGGTCACTCGGCCTTTGAACGATCTGGGATGAGCTTGGACGGCCCATCAGTGCGTGGCGATTGAAAAATGGCCCGAATATGTGTCCACAACTCTGTACCTTGCCATTCTGCGGGTATATAAGGAGGGCTTGTACTATACCGATGTCAGCGTTGTCGTTCAGGGTCTTGGCAAGTTTTGTGATCGCCGTTTCCTCCGGAAAGACGTCAGTGTTCATGAAGACCAACACGTCACCTGTCGCCGCTTCTACGCCGCGATTATTTGCGGCGCCATAACCCAAGGTTTCCTCATTGACGACAACGGTCGGCTTTAGGGAGCCATGATAGGTTCCTATCACTTGCTGAGTGCCGATGTTCTGATCGCCGTCACAAACTAGCACTACTTCAAACTCTTCATTTGCTCTGAGTTCAGCGAGTCTAGAAAGAAAATTAGCAGTGAGTGCTGGAGCATTGAGGATGCTTACAACGACTGAAATCGACATGCATAATTCCTAGTTATCGTTACTAGAAGTCAACCTGAGCTAATGTATCAGCACGTTCGATTGCTGAGACGAGGGAATTATCAGAGACTTTTGTGTATATCTCAGTGGTTGAAATGCTGGCATGGCCCAAAAGTCGTTGTACGATGCGTATATCTACTCCTTCCTCAATCAGTAGCGTTGCTGCCGAGTGCCTAAATTGATGTGGGGTTACGTATGGCGAAATTAGGAGTGTTTTACACAAAGATCGCAAGCGTTTTCTGAAAGCAGCTTCGGTAAGCCGAGTACCTCGACGGTTCAAAAACAGATAATCAGCTGTTTCGTACTGCAATGTTCTCTGTTCCCAATATGATCGTAAATCCATCAATAGCCGCTCATTGGTAACATATACCGTGCGTTCCTTGTCACCCTTTCCAATGACTCTAATTCTTGTACATGCCCCTGAGATATCGCCTAATTTCAAATTTGTTATTTCGCCGATCCTCATGCCAGTAACGACGAGTATTCTCGCGACCAAACCTGTGGTTTGTGACGGTGAAATCAATTTTGAGTTTTGCGGAAGTTCTGGTGTAACTTCAACTATGCGTTTGGCAGATTTAAACAAGACAGATAAAGTGGGACGATCTATTGGCCTAGGTAACCTTTGTGGAACTTTGATATCCAATTTTAGACCAGTAAATGGATCTGGGTATCCATCTTTTTGTTGCTCTAACCATTTAAAGTATGATCGCAACGTTACAAACCGCCGCCTAATTGTCGCTGGACTGTGTTCCTCTGTATTTCGAAGATGCAGGTGAAAACTAATAAGCAGTTCATGAGTAACGGATGTGTTTTCCGACTGTAATGCAATGAATTTTTCAAAGGCTTGTAAATCTTGTTGATAGGCTCGCAACGAGTGAATGCTTAGCCCAAGTTGATTTTGGCAGAATGAGATGAATTGAGAGTTCTTAATTTTTGACACTAGGTTGTTCCTTCAGGTATTGATTACTTTAGGAACGGCTTTTCAAGTTTTGCCAAAGTTGCCAAATGGATATCGGATAAATCTTTAAAAATGGTAAGAAAATCGAGAGCTGATGCCGAGAATTTCTCATTAAGATAGAGTATTCCTGTTATCGTAACTTAGGTCAATTATTGCTCTAGTACTTGAAGAATTGATTTGTTTGAATAATGCGAGTATGTGTGATATTATGTGAATAATTATACGCACATCTAAAGCATACATGGAAGTAAGTATCATGAAGCGTCTTCTTACCAACCGTACAGTCGGCATCACAGAATTGCGGGAACCAGCAAAAATTTTTGATAAAGCCGCTGATAGGCCTGTGGCGATTTTAAAGAACAATGAATGTGTTGGATATATTGTTCCCGTGGCAGCTGTAGATGATACCGAACCACGTTTTGCATCTCCCAGTGAAGTTGCTGCTATTTTGGAAACTTCCAACCGCATGGCACAACCAGTCTTGGATTACCTTAAGGACAAGTAGGATGGGTTTGATACTTGTCTCTGAGGAGGATGTTATACGTATCCATGATCTTGTCTTAAATGATGGAGAACTGGCTGGTATGGCGAAAGATAAATCATTGCCAGGTGCTTTGTCTCGGATAGATTTTCGGTTATCTTATGGCCTAATTCGTGATGTCTTTGATCTTGCAGCAAGCTATGCTGTAGTTATTTCAACAGGCCATTTGTTTAACGATGCAAACAAGCGCACTGGTTTTAGGGTTATGGATGTTTGTTTGGCGCTTAATGGTATTTCTCTTGAGTGGAACACTGCAATTATTGGACCGAAGATTATCGCCGTTGCTCAAGGTCAGGTTGATGAATTAGCGCTAGCGGAGTGGTTGCGAACACAGGATAAAGGGTAGGGGACACGCGATGTTTCGCAAGTAACATTGTAGTAATGCTTGGCCTAAAATCACTCATTCTTTGACGAGTCCCTGGTTGCGGATCGAAAAGGGTAATCCCATACAGAGACATTTTGACTAACGCATCATCCTGAAACACGTTCTACATTCAGGTGGTTCTACGGGAGATGAATGTTATCAAGTATTGCATTCGACCCGCATTGCGATGCTTGTAAATCACTATGCAGCAGGTTGATCAAAAAATTGAATTCGTGATAAAATTGACTTTTTTAGCAGTAAAGAGCATCATCGACCCAATTTTTAAATTTATGAATTTTGAGTGGAGTTGAATTATTATGAGCGAATGGTTTTTTAATGCACCAGCAGGTTTAAGCGATTTCAGAGATCCAAATGTTTGGCATCAAGAGATGGTGGATGAGTCATTGGGGATCACAGTCGTCTTAGTGGCCAATGTATTGGGCAAAGATCCAAAGCAGGTAACAATACAAGACTTGGTAAATGTTGCCCCAGAACTTTCGTACTTTGACCCAACTAACCGATATCTTATTGAAGCGGGAATTGATCGAACAATACCTAAAACTGCCGAAACGATTGCTGTACAGGCTTGGAATGGATTTCCTCGATTAGTGCGCAGACTCGCTCCTTGGACTGATTTTCCCCCTAACGACATAGATTCAGATGGTAGCTTTCGAGCGGTCGATACTATTGGCGATGAAGATCATCGGCGTGGAGTCTTCGTAGATCAGTCAGGCTCGGTTTTAGATTTTCCTACACGACACCGACAGGACGAATACCTAGAATGGACTGCACGCCGCGACGACCAAGGTAACATCACAAAAGTGATCTTCGTCGCTGAAGGATATGATTATTTCTCTAAACTTTTTGAATCAGACGAAAAAGCGGTAGTCGAAATTTATGAAGAATTTACGGAGACTACTGGTATTCGCGTGGATGATCTTAGGGCTCAGAATGGTCTTTACCGCAGGCAAAATGATGGAACGCTCCGAACGATCGCAACCCCAGGGGGGTTTAATCCGAGGAATACGTTAAATATTGACCCAGGAATAGTACATTTGTCACATAGAGCAAATTCGCTTGGGGCTGAAGTGAACCTTGCTGGTGTTTCGGCCCTTGCGAGGTCAGATGCTAATGGCAAATTGGTTGATGCTTCGGATGAAGAACGTCTAATATGCTGTAATCAAAGTGGTGAACCTAACCGTAATAGCGATCCGCAAATTTCCAAACAAGCTTATCAACAAGTCATCGATAGCTACATCTATACACTTGCCAATCCAGTAGGTTTGTACATTGCGGGCATTGATCACGAGCAACTGTTAATGCCGGACAACAAAACAATTGTGCCAAGGGAATGGTGGAAGGTCGTCAGAGGAGATGATCTTTGGGTGGAAGGTAAAAGCAGGGCTCTGCGTGTTGAATTAGAAGTTCCATCAACCGAAAACTTAACAGTGAGCGATCTCAAGCTTGGTGGAAACAATCTTATTTACCCAAGCCAGTTGGCAGAGCTCCTATCTGTCCATTTATTTGTAACTCGCTGGAAAAGAGAAGATAATTTAGTCGGCCCTATTGTACCTTGTTTGGGTACCTGTTGCAGAATTGACAACAGCGAGACTCTTCTTGGGTCGTCAACAAATGAGTGTCGTCTTGGTTCCACTCTTGCGTTTGACGACCTTTTGCCCAAAGGCCCTAGTTCTTCAGGGCTCCTCGCAGGCTTCATCCCTCAGCCCATATCTCTCACTGGAAAAGTACCTTCAAAGCGATGAGCAATCTCCATGATAATTTGGATGACATACAGGGCAATGTCCTTGCAGGTTTCAACTGCGACTATCAGGCATTCGTGGGATTCAGTACTGAAACGCCAGAAACGATGGCGGCGGCTTGTCAGTGGTTAGCAAATCATGCGCAAGATGTGACTTCAGTTGCGGAAGTCTTAGCAAAGAGGCCGCTTATTCGCGACCCCACGAACAATGAAGGAGTGACATTTCTTTGCATATCGATCAGTAAAAATCTTCTCAAGACAACACAAACAGATGTATTTATTCGTGACAACGCCTTCAACAATGGGATGCTAAAGCGTGCTCCTTCAATTCTCGGAGACCGAACTAATCCTGATGAATGGCGCGCTGGAAGCACAAACAAGCCGCTTGATGTTTTTCTCATCGTTGCGGGCAATCACAAGCCAAGTGTGGAAGATCGAGTAACGGAACTTACGCGTGAAGCAAAATCCGTAGGATTGGTGCAATCCTATTTTGAAATCGGGGAAAAGATCGGCGGGTTCGAACATTTCGGATTTCAGGATGGCGTCTCTCAGCCACGGATTCTGGATTTTGATGAAGGTGGAGATGTAGGTATCGGGAATTTTGTTTTCGGCTACCCAAGAAAGGCAGGGGGTAACGACTTTTTCCCGGTCATTGACAATCGTGGTGTGACAGTAAACGGATCACTGATGGTATTTAGACAGCTGCAACAGCATGTTCAAGTCTTCAATCAATTTTGCGAGCTTGAGGCTAAACGCTTGAGAGATGAAGGATCAGAGATAACTTCTGCACAGTTGGCGTCGCTGATAGTTGGGCGTTGGCCTTCTGGCGCGCCAGTGAGACAAGATTTGGATGTCGATCCCAACCTAACTCCACAGCATGAAAACTCATTTGACTTTTCGGATGATGCCGCTGCCCAACATTGCCCGTTCGGTGCACACATTCGAAAGGTGAACCCAAGAAATGGCAGCGCCGATGTTGTCGATGTACCCAGAATTCTGCGCCGAGGTATTCCGTTCGGCAAGACTTTTGACGTTGAGCCGTCAGATGAGCGTGGGTTGCTTTTTATCTGTTTCCAATCGTCCATAAAATCGCAATTCGAGTTTATTACGCAACGATGGATGAACAGCAAGATCAACCCTGGACCAGGACATGACTTGTTGATCGGTCTCTCGACGGAACAAAAAAAAATCACGATCAATAGGCCGACCGGCCCCATAAAAATTGTCGATCGTAATTTATCTTGGATCACGCCGATGGGGGGATCGTACTTCTTTACCCCAAGTCGTAGCGGTCTTAGAAAACTTGCGGAAACACCAACGCCAACGGTCATGTTCAGTGCAAGGAAACTGGCGGCGGAATCAGCAGGCTGGATAAGTGAATCCATACTGGGAAAGTGAACTACAGATTGGAGGGTGGAAATATAGTACAGAACGAAACGGGTTCTTGGTCTAAAGTTGTATATGGTACCATAGCTTATGAGCGTGGCGTAAGCATCATTCACTTTACGAAAGATGTTTCAACACGGTATTCGTGAACATTACCACCTAAAGTTGACAAAGCCCACTGGCAGGAGTCATAGTACTTTTTTAATATTAATTTTGAGGAGTTTAATAATGGCTAAAATTCGACTTTTTTCTATATCTTCGATTGAATTAGCTCTCTTAAAGAGTAACCCACCACAACTTTCAATTACTGTTGCTGGTTTGGCGACTACCAGTGGTTGGTCGAATCCCGAACTTAAGCCGATGGAAAAGGTGTTATCAGCGGATGGAATACTAGACCTGGATTTTGTTGCAGAGCCGCCGTCAGGTATTGCGCTTCAAGCGCTTACTCCAATCGTCGCATCTGTTATTTGGGAAGATGATGTCGAGCGCTTAATCGGGGTGAAAGTATATAGTCGCTCTGGTGATCAAGTTCAGTTGTTGGCGGAAATAAACACCCGACCGATTAATCAGCTTGCCCCGACGAATATCGCCGCGACGCCTTCAAGCGGTAATCAGTTTACCACTTTAGCCCTAGGCGAAGAAGGTGGGCCAACAACGTTAGCTATTGGTGAGGAGAGTGGGCCGACAACCTTCGTTTTTGGCGAAGAAGGACCTGACCTCAAACCGTTTTTTGGTGAAACTGATCCAAGAGTCGACGATCCAAAACCTGCGTTTGGTGAGGGTGGACCTGCCTTGGCAGGATTCAGAGATCCTTTTGGCAGGCGATAGGTGCAAACTGTGCCATCGCGTTTTGACTTGTTGTTATTTGGTGGTGCGCGCGACCCGAGCATCATTTGTCTGCACAATGCTGCAATTAGAAACAATATTTCTTGCCTTTTAATTACTCATGATGAGTCCGAAGAACCATCGGCCAGCTGGAATGTCGAGACTGGTAGTTTGGTCATTAATGGGCAAGAAGTCTCTTCGAACGCGGCGTTCTTGCGATACGATGTTTTTTCCACTCGTAAGCCGCAGGCTGGTGATCTGGATCGAGCGTTTGGTTGGTATTCAACTTTGTACGGCGCATGTACTGCAACGCTGGGTGTTCTCGTGCCGAACAAAAGGATGGATGCCAGAGCCAATAACAAATTGTTCATGCTTGCGTCTGCACAATCGGGGGGAATTCCAATACCAAACACATTGGTCACAAATGATAAGGGCACATTGGATCAATTTTGTGAAACCAATCTAGGAGTGGCTAAGCCCGTAGGTGGTGGAGCCTATTGTATTGATGTCAAAGAAGCCAATAATGATGCTGATTGGAGCAACAACAAGGCACCAATCCCAGCGATCATCCAAGAACGGTTAGCATATCCAGAGTACCGAATTTTTCGTTTTGGGAAAAGCCTGATGACTTTTCAGATAGAGTCTGAGCACTTAGATTATCGCCCATACCCTGATGCAAAAATCGTAATGGTCGATAATGACATTCTTGGAAAAGGTGTGCCAGAGAAATTACTGGCTATGAGTGATGCTCTTGGAATCGATTTTTTTGCCTGCGATTTTAAGAGCCACGCCGATTCAGGTACACCGATGTTTTTGGAGCTGAATAGTGGGCCTATGTTTGCAGCATACGATGCGTCAGCAAAAGGTAAGTTGAGTGACGGTATGATCAAGTGGCTCGTAACAGAGACTGAAAGCGCAACGGAAGCAGAATAGAAGCGATTGAAAAAGCTTATTGAAAAATATTTTGTCTTTTTGGGGAATTTCAGCTGTTCTGCGCCGAAGTAGGTATTTTGCCGTCAAAAGTTTCGATTTCTGTACACTATTTGTAAGTAAGAAAGAAGGATATGATAAAGAAAACGAGTTGTTCTCAACCTCAAAATCGACACTCACCGTCTTTGCCGCAAGTTGATGTGAATTCAACCCCGGCGTCTGCGAAGGAACCTTTGTCCACTAGGATGGCGCGTTTCGATGTGTTTGCTCCCCAACTTGCAACATTAGAAATTGACCCGAAGGATGGTACAGCAAATATTATAGATGATGCTGCGTTTGAAGTGCTGTCACATCGTGATGATGTTCCTGGTGCGTTAGGAGTTCGTGAGGTTAAGTTTTTGGTAACAGGCGCAGATACTCGATCGCCTAAAGTGTATTTCCTCAACACTAAAAACCAAAAATATCATTTCTACTTTGCTCGCAATGTTCTGAATGTTCCGTTGGACAATGGTGCATTTAACGCTGTGACTTATTTTACCGCAAGTCGACGTTTTTTGGCTGGGACTTTGATTGCTCATGACAACTTTAACTCATTAGAAGGAACAAAAGGCCTTTATGCGCTTGAGTTTTGGCCGACAGATAATGTTACGGTCAATTTTGTACAAATTGCTTTTGACCTTATTTCAGCTGCTATGCCATTTGCTGTAGGAAAACTCGCATATCATCCTTCGGGTGCAGTTCAGGAAGACCTTTACGAGGCTGAACAGGTTAAGTTTGAAGCTGGTAAAATACGCGTTGTGAGTACCGAAGAGATTTTTAAAAATGTGGACTACAGCCCTTTGAATCTTGGCGTTGGGTTTGGTCGGCTGCGTGTTATTGACGGTTCCAACCCACAACCTCCTTCTATTCGTGACGTGGTTATTTTCAAAACTTTACCCAATGATCTTAGTCACGTTGCTGGTGTTTTGAGCGAAGAACCGCAAACACCTCTTAGTCATATTAACCTTCGCGCGAAACAGAACGATACACCTAACGCATATCTGCGTAACGGGTCAGAAAGCTCGCGGTTGAAACCTCACATTGGCGATATAATTCGTTATGAGGTCAAACCTGACGAAATTGATGTACGCAACGCCACTGCTGAGGAGCTGGAAGAGCATCTAGAGCAGCAACGCCCAAAAGAACCGCAGTATCCGCCCGCCGATTTAACAAAGACAGAGATCGTCAATCTAGACGATGCCAGACATGCTGATATTGCTAGGATCGGCGCAAAGGCGGCTAATGTCGCGGAACTGCGAAAGGTTCTTCGAACTACTTATGTTCCAGCAGGCTTTGCTGTTCCATTTCATTTCTACGATGAGTTTATGAAAGCCAACGGATTTTACGACTACTTCCGACACATGATCATGCGAGAAGAGTTTCAAAATGATGATGCGGCGCGAGGAAAATACTTAAAACAATTTAGGCGCAAAATTAAAAAAGCAGAAATGCCGAACATCCTACGCGACAAGCTTGGCATCATGTTTGAACTGTTTCCAACAGGTACCTCGCTACGTTGCCGTTCGAGCACCAACAATGAAGATTTGATGGGCTTTAACGGTGCTGGCCTTTACGACAGCTTCACACATCGCAAAGATGAAGGTCACATCGAAAAATCGATAAAGCAGGTTTGGTCAAGCTTATGGAACTTCCGTGCCTTTGAGGAACGTGAATTTTATAGAATAGACCATTTTACTACCGCGATGGGTGTACTGGTACACCCGAATTTCGATGAAGAGCAGGTCAACGGAGTGGCTCTCACCAAGAATATCTATTTCCCTGAGTTTGGGGGTTACTATATTAATGCTCAGATTGGTGAGGCTTTGGTCACCAATCCAGAACCCAAAGCTGTTTCTGAGGAACTATTGGTCATGGAAGATGCCAACCCCACAGGTGGGGAGAAATACGAACTTATTCGTATTAGACGTTCGAACTTAGTTAAACTTGGGGAATCGGTGATGTCGGACGAGCAATTGGGTGATTTGATCGAGCAGATGGAAATTATCCAAACGCATTTCAAAATGTTATATAACTCTGAAAATGACGATAGTTTTGCGATGGATATTGAGTTCAAGATAACTGTGGGCGGAACTTTGGCAATTAAACAAGCTAGACCTTGGGTTGATTGATTGCCAGAACTAAAACTATTTCCCGAAGCTGTTTCAAATTGGTACTGTCGGATGACCGCTTATAGTTTGAAAAATCGGAGCCGCTTTCGGGATTCGACTGCGCTATTTCGACCCTTTGCAATTGGCTCAAAGATGGGCAAGTGGCCTCTGTCATTATACGACGCTATGAACTACATGCGCCCACCTATCATACTCGAGCAAGAGGAACTAGCGTATTTGCCACGAACGAATTTAGAGCGCGAATCGCTTGATGTTAGGGCGCGGTAGTATTCAAGATTCGAGTGGGTATGCGCCGCGCCCTACACATGTTTTCTAACTGGTGGTACGGTGCCATCTGTCTTGGCAATTGCATACTGGCATATGTTGTGGAAGTTCTCCGGTCAACCGAACCCGATCCAGCAAATCTTTGAAGTCTTCATCGCAAAGATCACAATTGGAGGGGCCAGAAACGGGTGGAGGAAAGTCTTCGAATCCGCCGATGGACAAAGGCCAGCCTTCTTTTTCAGCCAGTTTTTGAACCTCTAAGATTGACCACAGCCAAGGAGGACGAAACTTTTCGTGATTGTATAGTTCTTCGATTGGGCTGCCAGGTGGGACAAAAGCACATGATAGAGCAATTTCGTCCACGCCTAGGTTGTGAAGATATCTACAGGTTGACTTTGCTTCCTCAAGGCTCTGTCGATCATCCAAACCAGGCGCACCTAGGAAAGCATAAACGAAAACCTGTACACCCATTGATTGCATGAGGCGCACCTTTGCTTCGAATTCATTGCGGTCTATTCTTTTCTTAAGAAGTTTATTGCGAACGAAATCATTTTCACTTTCAAAGCCTATGCCGACCATGAAATCTTTCTCTCCAAGGTGCTCTTTGGCACGGCGGAGTGCCGTCTTGGAAATAAACTTTGGATATGCTTCGACCATTAATTGCTTAGTGCCAGGCAAACCAGACACCGTTTTGTAAACTAGGTCCTGGAATGCTTTTGGAAGCTCTGCTTCTGGAAAAAAGCTCCCGCCATTAAAAACGGTTATTTTGTCGGCAACGGGAAACAGGTCAAGAGACTGTTGAAACATCTCTGTGTATGTTTGTGTATCGAGAGTCCAAGCAGAAAAATCATTCTCAAATCCTGGGCCTCGAACGACATGGCGTGCAAAAATAGGAAATGCGCAAAAAGGGCAAACATCGCCCTGATTGGCTCGAAAATAAACGCAACCACCTCCTGGCACCACGCAGGTCAGCTGCGATAATTGAGCTTTGTATACTGGCGAAAACCGAGTATCCAGTTCTGCACTAAAGGGTATTCCATTGACAAATTGTGACATTGATTTCTCCATCGTAGTGATGAAGAAAAGCTGGCATTCTCGCCGATCAATATCAGTGGCACGAAAGTGAAAGCCTGAATTTACCCTTTCATATCATTGCGTATTTGAGCAGCCAATCTCTTGGCATATTCCTCGAGATCGTCCTCACTTAGATCCTCAGGTACTTCATAAATCAGAATAGGGCCTGTGCGCCGCGGATCAGATTTGAATACCTCCAATTCCTGCCTACTCCAATCATTTTGTTCAGGAAACAGTAACACTGCACAGCACCGCGGATGGCTCTCGGAAAACATCGCAAAGTCGTGGCGGGCAAGTTTATGTGCTAGTTCTGCCGCAATTTCAGGCTCATCCTCGCTAAACAAAAACAGTAAACCGTCGGGCGGGCAAACCCATTCGTGGATACTGCCATCGGGCAAGGCATAAAAATCCTGAAAGATCAGCCAATCCCTTTCTGCAGCAATTTGTTCGATTGCATAATTGGCATAGTGGCCGCTTTGCAATCGAAACAACCGATGGAAATCAATGCGTCCTATTGCTTCTATGATGTGGTACTCAAAGCCGCCCGGATTATCGTACCATAATTTAATAAGTTGGTTTATCATTGTATGGTTTTTGGTGTTTTCAAAAACTTGGCCACTGAGCATTATGGCTGCTCCGAGAAAGTGCTCATTAGCTCTTTTGTCAAACAAGATTTTCTCAATCATTTCGGCGGCTGGTTTCCAAGGTGCCCGACCTAATGTATCAAGGGCGGTAGCAAAATTTGAGATCAAAAGATCTTTTTGCCGTTCAAAATCATCTCCTTTGCTCAAGTCATATATATATATTGCACCTTCAAGAATGTCACCACACAACAACGGTTCCAAACCAGCGTCCAGCCTTGCTCCCTCCAAAAGAGCAATATCCATTATGTCACTATCTTTCCCGGATCTAATTTCGCGCGCAACTAATTTGCAAATTTCTTCATCAACCGGCCTCCCTGAGTTCGCAGCGCCCGACAGAGCATCAATCACTCGATCACGAAGCTCAGGCTTTTTGATAGCATCTTCCACAAGTTTGAAATTGTTAGGATCAGCCTCCAAACTCATGACTTTAATTTCTTCGGCGCGATCTAAGAGACTGGTTTGCTGAGCTGCTAACTTCAATATTTCTGTCGCCTCAACGCCACCAACACCCGCGATATTTTGCAGAATATTAAATAGGCCGTCCTGATCGACAGGGCTTTTTTTAAGAAGTTTTAACAAAATGTCTTCCAGTATCTCGGCGGCTTTTAGACCGCCAATTCGGCTGATGATACCTAGAGTTGTCTGAAACTCACCGCTTTCGAGATCTGCGTAGTATTTCGCTATTTTTGCTAGCGCTGGTAGAAGCTCTAATCGGCGTGTTGCGTCGGAGAATGCAATAAATGCAGGTGCGAATGTCTCCAATTTTTTACTTCTATTGATTTTTGTTATTGCGCGCTTTCGATCTTCATAGGTTGCGGTTAGTGCGAAGGCGTGTGCAGCAAGAACTGCTTCACTTTCGTCTTTGCCGAAAAATGCATCTCGTATCAGTTCACAGGCCTTGGGTGTGCGAGCACGAGCTAAAACTTGATAGGGCGAGTCTAAAGTCATGCTAATGACAGCATGCTCATCCACATAATTAGTCTCGGCTTTCATTCTTAATCTGAAATCTAAAGTTACGTGTGCTTTGTGCTCTAAAAAATAGGGATCAAGAACCGAAAGAGCGTCTGTGAGTGCTTCATTAGCCATTTCCTCGCCAGAAGTTGCCGCAAAATAAAGACGCTCTCTTAGATCTTCTCCAATCCAATCTCGCGTATCCTTGATGCCAGCGTCGGAAAAAATCTCTGCGACAGTAAGGAATGTGTATCCTGAAAGATCACTTTCTTCGAACAAACGATTTACCAAAGATTTAAAGTCGTCCTGTCGCCCTTGGGCAAGTAATAATGCTCCAAAAAAACGAAACACTGGTCGCCAAACTGGAGTAAATCTCTTCGAAAAAATGAACTCAATCCCGCGCTCCAAGGCGGCTTTTGCAATTAAAAATTCTTGCAGGCTGAGGTGCAGAAAGTGATAGCGCTTTGTACCGACATTCCATGAAGTCAACAGTCTCGCTGGGAGAATGGACGTTCTAAGATCGGTCGAGACAGAGGGATTGTTTTCGAGGTATCTTTGCCAATTTTTCTGAGTAAAAATTTGTAGTGAATCCTCTTTTTCATATAGATGCAAACAGAACTCCGAAAGCGCTCCCATGTCTTCTTCAGTCAGAATTTTTGGATCTTGATGGAAGTCTCGAGCTTGCTGGCCAATACGCTCCAAGAGCTCTTCGTAGACTTCGATACGGGTTGCAGGCAATTGCTGGTCTGGTGCAACAGATTTTAGAAAACATAGTGCGGTTAGAAGAAACGGATTTGTGGCCATTTCTCTTAACGAAGAGCTACCCGAAATTTCTTGCAATAGGGCATCGGAGGCTACCGTTTGAGTTTCGGTGGACATTTCGGCGCACCAATTCTTCACCAGAATTTCGATTGCTTCTTCATCAAGATCGACGATGTCGCATCGCAGATTTTCACTAAGAGAAGCGGCTAACCCGGTTGGCCGACACGTAGCGATCCAAGGTAGTTTTTTTGAAAGGTTTTTAAGTGAATTATAAACGTGCCTAACTGCATCAGGTGAATTCGCAATTTCGTCTAGACCATCAATAAGTAAAATTACGGAAGGTCTAGGAATATCTTGGGGGAATAGAAATTGCTCGTGTTTTTCTCTAGATGCCAATTCGGTTTCGCCGACTGTTTGAAGGGCAAATTCTTCTAGTGACAACGATGGGGCATTTTCTGCATGGCGCCAAAACTCTCTTGCTTCGACAAAAAGTGGAACACTGCTGTACTTCCACCGCCCTTCTGCAATTTCGAGTGCAATCTTTTTAAGTAAGCTCGACTTCCCAGCACCTGGATCTCCCAAAATTAGCGATGTTTGCAATCCGGGCCTGTCAAATAAATCTTGTGGAGAGCGACGTTCGGCAAAGCGTCGCTCTTGTCTGAGCGAAATCTTCTCTGCCAGAGAAATGGCTGGTTGCAAACGAGACAGCGCTGGCGTCCACTTTGGGGAAGCAGATATTGCAAGATCGACATATGCAGTTGCCAAAGGTAACGGCTGATCTGTTTCAAATAGAGAAGGAAGATGTGTAATGTTTGGGTTTGCTAGAACCCTTTTTTGGAGTTTAGAAAGAAAACGGTCTTTGGTAGATTTGTTTCTCGCCCGAGAATTCACACGTATTTCTGCCCAATGATAACTGAACGCCTCAATCCAACTGTCTGAAAAGGTGTCGTGGAAATCTCCAGAACGCCTTAAGACTTCGTAAAATCCTAATCGATAAGCTGTACTGATTTTTGTACTCTTCAAGCCCCAAGTCTTCACATTGTCCGCTTCAAGTGTTTTTATCTTTTTGGGGTCTAAGTCATTTGCTTTAAGAAACGCTTTGTCTTCGAGAACGTCATTCACAAAGTTGGCCAGACCATTGTAACTCCAAGAGCCAGATTCTAACAGATGGGTGAAAGTCGCGTCCAACGACATTTCTTTGAAATTTTTTGGTGCACCTCTTACTAAACAGGATTTAATTGGAAACGAATTATTAGGCAAATCTGACATTTTAAAATTTCACTTTCACTTTCCTGCCACTGCGATTTCAAAATAAAAATTCGACAAAACTCCGACACAATCAAAATGGAGTTTTGTAATGAAAATTCGGCAATTTATATCAAATGACTTAGCAGAAGTTGTAAATATTGAGAAGACTGTATGGAAAGAAGAAGCGGCAAATGAAGATCAAATAATGAGCCGCCACCAAACTTGCTGCGAAGGCAGCGTGGTTGCAGAGACCAATAACGGCGAGATTGTTGGGTACGCTGCGGCCCAACGTGTTTCCCAGTTATCTAATTCCCCATGGGCGGTAGTAACTGATGATGGTTTCATCAAGGAAACACATCAGGTAGAAGGCAAAATAGCTTTTGGTGTTGGTATGTCTGTACTGCAATCAGTCGCAAGGTTTAATGTAAGTGGATTGATTGTCCAGAAATATGCCCAGACATTTGTTTCTGAGGGCGGTTGTCATTTAATGGCGTTGGGATCACGACTTCCTGGGTATTCTCGCTGGCATGAACAATTCGGAAAGAGTGTCCAAGTTTACCTCGATCAAGCTCGAAAAGGGTATTCAATCGACCCGGAGCTATATTTATACCAACGAGCGGGTTTCAAATTGTTGTGGCCTGTTGAGGACTATTTCAATGATCCCCAAAGTTTGAATTTGGGAGCGATGATTGCGATGTCCAGGGAAGCCGCATTACGTCTTACCAAAAAATAAAGTTATTCTCCCCTGCGTAAGAAATTTGTTTTCTATGGCGGGGGAGCGCCACTATTTCCAGCTGTAAGTAAGCTGAATTGGTTTGTAGAGAAAGAGTCCTACGCTTGTTAAAGCTTTAGACTATGACCTGCTCCCCTGAAAAGTCCGGTTTTTTGAGTTAGCCTGTTCTCCTAAAAGGAGACAAACGATGAAGAGAAGCCGTTTCAGCGAAGAGCAGATAATCGGGATATTGAAGGAGCATCAGGCTGGGCTTGGCGCGAAGGAGCTTTGCCGCAAGTATGGCGTCAGTGATGCGACGTTTTATAAATGGCGATCCAAGTATGGCGGCATGGAGGTGTCCGACGCGAAGAAGTTGAAAGCGCTGGAAGCTTAGAATGCCAAACTGAAGAAACTCCTGGCGGAACAGATGATGGATGTCTCAACGCTCAAAGAGATGTTGGGAAAAACTTTTGAGGCCCGGTTCACGCAGAAGCGCGGTGACCTGGGCCATGACAGAGAAGCGATACAATCAGAAGCGTGCGTGCGCTTTGGCTGGGATCGACCCGCGTGTTTATCGGCGCGCGCCGAAGCGACCTGAGGACACCGAGCTGCGTGGGCGGCTGAAGGATCTGTCGTCCGAGAGGCGGCGGTTTGGATATCGTCGCCTTCATATCTTGCTCAAACGCGAAGGCTGGCAGGTCAATTGGAAAAAGCTGTACCGGATCTACCGCGAAGAAGGGTTAACCGTTCGTAAACGCGGCGGTCGCAAGCGCGCCGCCGGCACCAGAGCCCCCATGGCGATCCCGCAGGGGCCAAACCAACGGTGGTCGCTCGACTTTGTGTCCGACAGCCTGTCCTGCGGTCGCCGGTTCCGCATTCTGAACGTGATCGACGACTTCAGTCGCGAATGTTTGGCTGCCGTGGTCGACACATCACTCTCAGGTGACCGTGTGGGTCGTGAGCTGGACCGTATTGCTGAGATGCGCGGCTACCCCTGCATGGAGGTCAGCGATAACGGCACAGAACTAACTTCGAATGCGATCCTGAAATGGCAGGATGACCGAAAGGTTGACTGGCACTACATCGCGCCGGGGAAGCCCCCTCTCGGGATTTTGGCTTTGCCAAAACCCTGCCGGGCAATGATGCAAAATGGGTTTGTGGAAAGCTTCAACGGGAGGATGCGGGATGAATGTCTGAACGAGCACCTGTTCGACAACCTGCGTCATGCACGTGACCAGGTTGCCGCCTGGCGGACGGACTTCAATCACCACCGCACACACAAGCCTCGCTGGCATGACGCCAGCAGAATATGCTAGCTGGTCAAAGGAAGACCAAAACCTGAACAGAGCTAACCCAAATTAGCGGACTCAATGGGGAGCAGGTCAACTACTACCACTTACCTTTAAAGGGATTTTTCTTGAAGATTGAACCTTCGATGAAATCGCCTGCTTTGTTGACTACCTTAGATGATTTTTGCTCACGTGATTTGTAAAGATCTGGAAATTTATTCGATAAATAAAAGTCGATTAATGCAATAATATAATCCTCGGCCTCTGGGTTCGTTTCCGCTGGTCTGGGATATTTTAAATGTGGTTCTCGCTTTTCAAAACGTCTCAAACTTTCGGAAGTGTATTCTAAAAATTCACTTTCCAATTCATTTGGATGGAGTCTATCTGAGTTGTTTTTTTCGAATTGAAGCGTTGAAATGAGATCATAGGACAATTGTGAATATCTATTGTCACTTTTCATCCCTATTATGATCGTATCAAATTTATCGGAAATCGTGTCCAACATCTCGATTGATAAACGTAACAGATTGTCTCCTTTTTCCGGAGGATTGACAACAAATGATCGTCCTTGATGTACCGCTTCTATATCATACATTTTGCTGCGATCTGGCGATAGATATCCAATATTTTCTATTTCGCGACTTTCGCTTAAGTTACAGGAGACATATTCATGGAATTCCTCATAAAAATCTAAGGTGTGATCTGGTAGGAACAATGTTTCCAAATTTTCAGACATACAAAGTTGACCAGCCCCTATTGTTCCTCCAGCGCGCCCTTCAATATTTATCCGATTTATAAATCCACAAAGAAGTGCGATTTTTCCATTTACAGAAACTCGCCGCAAAAAAAGACTGGGAGACGAATTGACAGGTAAATACCCTACTCCTTTTGAATCGCGAAACTCAAGTGGGCCAACTGGTGACGCTGACAATCCAGAAGCATAACCATCTCCTTCTAGCTTAAGGCCTTTGAATTGAACAAAACAGAAATTTCCCAATACGTTTTCTGAATGTTTCATGGCGCATCTAAGTTTTTGATTACGTTTCCAAGCCAAGTTTCGCCGGGATTTCGACCAGTGTATTTTTTGTGGAGCCAATTAAATACAATTTTGATATCCTCGAAATTTGGCGCGACTAAATATTCTTCTATACCGTCACCTTCACTGTCGGGTCGTTCAGAAAACTGCCCTACATAGAGTGGCATTAACAGTTTGTTCTTTTTTGGGAGGGTTCTTAAATGTGATAATACTCCTGGGGAAACACTTTTTAGAAAGTCGACCTTCGAAGAACCACTCAAGCTGGTCAGCCCATCATATTTTCCAGATTGATCCACTTTTTGTAAGTGCTCCAATGCTAATAGTGGCTTAGGGATCAGCACTACGGTTGGTAAGTTTTGGGCTAGAATTGGAAAATGTACGGCTATATAGTTTATTAAGTTTTTGAATAACAAGTCATTTCGCGGAGTTTCGGGGTCGATCATTAGAATAAGAGTAATTTTAACATCTTGATTGTCCAAAAGGTTATGGATGGTGGCAGGAATTTTTATTTCTCCGTTTGTGCCATCCAATACTTCAAGAAGCTCACCAGAGATTTCTACGATATTAAATCCGAAAGGAACTTTGGGTCCTTTTACAGAAGACGTTTGATATGAGATTTTGTGAATGTCTCGTTCTCTTGTTGGTGTTGCTGTCAAATTTGTACGCTCCATCCAGTTTTCACGCCAGATACTCATTCGGCGCATCATCGAGAGATCTTTTGGATCCGCCAACAGTTTGTATTCGAACAAGCCTGAAGTTTCGATGTAACGAAATAATGTGGAGTGAAAGGTTGATTTTCCAGACTTTGCTCGCCCGACGGTGACTATGAAATTTCCCGCTGCTTCTTTAGCTTCTGTTGGCGTAAAGGTATCTTCAAAACCATCTTGAGAAGTGTCTAGAAGACTGCTACGCGGTTCGATATCATGCGTTTTTGCGAACGGATCGTCGTTTCTTTTGAATTTTTGAGCAGACTCTCCGAAGCCACTATTTTTTTTATTGGTCATTACTTTGCCCTTAATGTTTAGAGAAGATCATCAATTTCAGTTTTTTCGCGTAAAATGCCCGGGCGCAAAGCAATTAAGGCAAATAAGACTGGAAAGATATCGACCACCAATGATGCAATTATTGATAGTATGGTTGCGCTGAGATTAGGGCGATCAATAAACCCATTTTGCAAGCTATAAACAATTTCTCCGAGGCGACCCAATCCAGGGTTGATGAAGGTATGAGCCGCCGATTTATCCTCTGGTAATATGGAATTAGCCGAGCGTTCAATTTCTAGGCTAATCTCAGATAGTTCTCCTAACACGTCTAGTCCCTTGTTACTCTGAATAGCAACTTCTGGAGACGAGAATTCGGTTAATGCTCGATCAATTTTATCGTTAATAAGCCTTACTCGGACATATTCATCAGCAGATGGTTCCGCGTCCATTGCTGAAAAGACTAACCCAGAATAGGTTTCATAGAATTTATCTCGCGCTGTTGCACTACTGTTTAAGCTGGGAATTGCAAGGTTCGTTGGAGAAACTGTTAGTTGACCGTTAATGTTTTTTATGTGGTCACGACATAGGGCCCCACATCCAGATCGATTTGGATCATCCATCTGTTTTTTCATATTTTTAAGTTCGGCGACTATTATGTCTCGACGGCTACTTTCATCCTTGACTGATTTTAAGTCTAGGAGGGCTCCCTTTGTCGAAGTTAAATCATCACGAAAGTTATCAAACTGTTCTCGTAAGGCTATTGCCGCGACATCCGATCGCATGAAGTTTGTGTATAGGAAGTTGAAATTGCTGAGCAAGCTGAAAAAAGCTGCTATTGAAAATAGCACGAAGGCTGGGCGAAGTGATTGCCCATTTTCTCTATATTTTTGGATTAGATAATCCGCACCGAGTAAACCAAGTGCAATAACAGCTGTAAATGGGAGTGTTAGCTCATGGAATGTCGACAGAAACCCAAAGTAAGTGAGGTACGCACTAATCCCAATGCAAATGAATACAATACAATAATAAATTACTCTAACGATAAGCATATGTTTCTTTCCTTCATTCGTTCAACCTGATGGGCGAATCTAGCTTTGCATGGGTTTACTTTGAGGCATCGAGAAGCCCAAAAAATTCCAAACGGCATAGAAAGTAATGGCGGTAAATTGCTTACATAATGCACAGAGTATTTTGAGCCTGAGAGGGCATGATTTTTGAAATCTAGTACATTTCAGAGATCTTGGCGCATATAGAAGACTAGTCAAATTTGGCCATGAAGCCAACTTGATATGCACAAATTTACTATTATTGAAATCATTGATCACTTGACAAACCTCAGTACTATTCAACCATTGAGGTAATCGATATTTTAACTTGCTGTCGACTATACCTGGGTATAGTTTTTGGATACTTTAATTTGATGTTGAAGGTGGATATCGCTCAATACTTTTAAATTTAGCTTCTTTCGAACAGATTTAGAAATTTGTGCGCTACGTGGTTTTGATATTCCGTGCGCATGTTGAAAATCTAGCAATCTACCGCCTTCTGCTACAAACCGTACCAAGGCTTTTTCTTGAACTGTTAGTTGCTCGTTTTCCCAAATTTGAATTTCTTCATTTCTTTCGCGAAGTATTTTGGGTGTAAAAATTATAAGAGCGCGCGCATGATTAATACCCACTAGTTCTTCAAATTCACTTTTATGGTCTAAGTAAGCAATGTATTCAATTTCTTGAGTGTCGAAATCTTCGTGGTTATCCTCAAAAAAACAATTCATTTCTGGGTTTGAAGTTGCAACGCGCGCAGAATTTATCCCTAATTTGGCCCCTCTTTCTAAATTTAAGATGATGGATTCGCGCTTTAATCTTAGGGCTTCATTATTGAAATCAATTACAATATGACGCTCGTCTATAGCAACCGCTGGATTTGGGATAATTTCGATCAGCGAGGTGGTTCCAGTGGGGTTTCGTTTAGCTAGATGAACGCTTCTTCCTATTAGCCACGCCTTCTTCAGTGGCTCCATTAGTTGTTGAAATTTTGTAATTACTTTACTCGGATCAATGCTTGCGTTATCAAAATAAAGATTAATTGCAACCCAAGTGAGTTTATCGTTCCCAATTTCATATACCAGACTATCAGTGATTTTTTGTGGTTTCAACCAATTCCAAAACGTTGATTGTTGTAGTTCAGTTTTTGAAATAAACTTTGAAAGAATATAGGGGTAGTATGGGCGATAAACACGCTCATAGTGTGTCCAAGGGTCGACTTCGTAATACTGTGAAATGTACTCTTCGATGGATTCATCTGAAAAACCAAAAAGCAATGGGCTGTTGTGATCTTCTTGAACTTTTGTGGGAATTATAAGTTCTGCCGTTTTTGTATTTCTAAGCGCAATAATTGCTTTCTTTGAACCAGTATACTCGCAAATGAGTTCAAGAGCTTTGTGCCATTTAGTATCATCTCCAATTGTATCTAAAAGCGCTGAAACCACTTTTTGGTAATCATTATCCAAATATTTATCCCCGATATAATTCTGATCTTCAAGGCCACCACAATAGATGGATTCAGTTGTAACCTATCTCTTATTAGTATTTGCCCAACTATCAGAAAAACAATTTTTAAAGTATGCCGCGATAAAACTAGAATTACAATTGTCTGAATACTGTAAGTCTCAAAACCTTCGCGTTCAGATATAAGCTTTACTCGTACATTAAACGCCTACAAACCAGTGGTGGAAATAAGATTAGCTATTGGAATGTGTGGTACATAACGAGATAATTTAACCACTTTTCGTGCGTGAAAAGCCCTTCTGCGATAAAGGCTGGACAGAATACGGACTATTTATTACGGAAGGCAGCCCCAAATTAAAACTACATGCTTGAAATGTAATCACTTTACTGTAATCGATACATGTGGATCAGATTAGTTAACTCGTGTGGGGGACTCGACTTTGCTGACGGACTTTCTCGAGAAAAACTAAGTAAAAATGAAAGCTACAGCCCAGAAAACTTACGATGAAACTTTTCGACGCCTAACGTCAGCGCTTGCGGAGTAGAATTGAATGTTTGAATAGTAGCTGGACACGCCTATAAATTAAGAAAAATATATGGTAGAATAAGTGCCTAATAATCTGGAGTTTGTATTGAAATTCAATCAAAGTATTTTAAAATAATGTTAAATAGCAAGAAGATAATGTTTATTAGGATAAAGTATATTTTTGTAACAAGTGCAGTATCGAGAAAGACGCTATTTAAGCTTGTTTTAAATAGAATACTTATCTTTGGAGAGGCTTTATGAACGGCACAGCTCCTAACCTTGAAAGAAGTATTGTAGATACAAATAAAGTGGAAAATGTAAAAAAAATATTTTCCCAAGATATAATTGGGGCCGAAATCTTAGTTGCTCCTGCAGATTGTAAAGTAATTTGGATGGACGAAAAATTACTTGTTAATGATTTCCCGTTTTTGTCTAATTTAGATTATTTTGGATTACAAAAATGGGTTATCAAAAATTGCGGATGGATATCCCAAGCCCAATCTGTAAATAATGCTGTAAATAAAAGAGTAAAGTTAAAGGGTGAAGAAAAAATTGGGTACAGGCCATTAAGATATGGGCGCGCTGCAATAGTGGAAGTAGATGAGAATGTTACAGAGCCAACATTCATTGATATTAAAGGAATTGGTGTTGCCCCAGATAAAATACCCGAGTTGAACTATGACAGTTCTGGGGTGCTTAATATCAATGGTGGCATTGTTGAGTTGATTTTTGAACGAGTATTAAGCAAGGTATTTAATCTTACTAGTTCTAATATTGATTGTGTTCGTACCTATGCAATAATAGATTTAGGTTTTGATTGCCTTTCCGTTGATGGTTCGTTGTTACCGTCCGTTTGCTTGGCAAGACAAGCTCATGAACGAGAAAATGGGAACATGGATATATTTCCGAGTAATCATGAACGTACTGATTTAAGCATGAAAGTAGAGTTTTTCTTGAGACAGTTTGGAATTACATCTTCTTGTAGAATTAGCCAGCTAGAATTGGAGCGTGATAACGGTAATTTAATTATAAAACACGGATTTAACAACTTAGGGACAATTGATTACAATACATTCAGCTCAAATCTTGGAATTGAATTAAAGAATGGAGTGACATTGATTGATGTCCCTAATATTCAGCTTGGCAAGCTTACCTCGAGTAGAACTACTAAAAATGTTTTATACGATTTTGGTCAATATAAATATAACGATACTTTTTTAAATCCTATATTATTTATGGTAACAGATAAATCTTTAAATTGGGGGACTTATATTTTACCATCTTCAGATCAGTTTATCACGAGAAACCCACGTGTCTCTTTGAATGGTACTTAGAATGGTACTTATTTTGATGAAAAAAGATTGAACAAAACACATTCGTATTGGTCTAAAACATATAAAAAACTCCGAAAGCTTTCTATCTTCGCTACAGATATTGGCTATAGATTCAGGAATGAGAATTTAACTAGTGAAGACGTTAGTGAAGAATTAGATGTTTTTGTAGATTTGCTTACTCGAAATTTTGATAATATTGATGGTAGTTTACTAAAATTATAAAGCGGATGATATAATAATATGAATAATCATAAACCCTCTAAAAGCTTATTTGAAAGCACGGCTAAATATTATGAAAAATACCGTTTGGGGTATTCGCACGAAGTACTTGGTTTTTTAATAAGAAATTTTAATATTTGTAATACTATGAATATAATTGATTTGGGTTGTGGAACCGGACATTTGGCACGCCCTATTTCTAGAGCCGGAGCGAAGGTTTTTGCAATTGATCCTGATCCTGAAATGCTATGTGAAGGTTTAAAGGCTGAACATAAGGAACAACAAGCAGGGATAAACTGGATATTAGGTAGTGATAAAACTTTAAGATCACACGGGTTTTCAAATATTGATCTTTGCGTGATGGGCGCAAGTTTTCATTGGATGGAGCGTTCCGAAGTATTAGACCAGCTTAATTCAATTTTAAATGAGTCTGGAGCTATTATCATACTGAGTGGTGGCTTTAGCGCTTGGAAAGAAGGGGATACAAATGAATGGAATAAAATTGTTAAAGAAACTATACAAGAGTTTATGGGGGTAAAACGGCGTGCTGGTAGAGGTACGTATACGCACCCCAAGGAAAAGCATGAAGATATACTCGCAAAGTCTGTTTTTTCTAATATTACTGAACGCGAATTCAATTTTATCACTAGATTATCAATCGATCAAATTATCGGCTTGCAGTTGAGTATGTCATATGCTTCTCCTGCGCGCTTAGGTAGCCAACTTGACGCATTTAAAAAAGCACTGGAGAACAAGCTTTTAAGATTAAATGCTGAAGGAATTTTTGATTGTAGCACTACTTATCAAGTTATTGTTGGAAAACGTGAAAAATGAAATTCCGCGTTTATGCAATATTTTACTATTAGATAATGAATAATGACAAAGCCTTTTATAAAGACAATCTCTAATCGAATCGACTACTCTAAATTTAATCCTGAGCTTAAAGAAGCATCAATTATTTTGGAAAATGGTGGGCACATAATTTTGCCAACTGGACGTTGGTATATGATTTGCTGTGATGCAAAAATAAAACAGCTGTCAAAACTTTTGTACTTGTGGTTTCAATCAAACGCTCAACAAGACTATCTTGTTGCTGATCCAGCTCTTTAAACTGCCGTTTTAGCGTGGTCTGTGCCTGTTTAGCTTGGTCTCCGCGCGGATCCCATGCGTCCTTTAACATCGATAAAGCATTATTCAGAATGTGCTTGCTTGGCGCGAGAGTGCGTAGGATCGTTTCGAACCCTGTGTCGATCTTTTCAGCGCGGATGCCTTTGCGGTATTCTGAACAATCGCGGGTTTGGCCGTTGATCGCTTAACGTGTTTCATATGACACACCGTGCAGCGATCTCTTCGAGCATCTTCCGTCACTAAGGAGTGACGCAAGATGTGTAATTATGACCGTGTCTAATTTATCTAAGATCCATAAGCATATGATATTATCTGAGGCAGTAAAGCTATTGTACAGTAACATTCTCAACGTCCAAACCACGACGCACTTTAATTATGGTTTTGGTCTTTTCTCGCGGTTTAGGTAATTGCGATGGAATGCCTTCAATTACGCTTTCGATAATAGCTAAAAGTTTTGGCGGGCCTGTCACGGAAAGTGCAGAATTTTCTGCAACAGCGTCGATTGGATATTGATTGAAGAGTAACTTACTCTTTTCTAATACTGCCATTGTATCTGGGAGTGTTAAATTGCCCAAGCGGATCAGACGGGTGGTTGCTTCGCGTTTTTTGGATACAAAATAAACGTTATTGTATGTAAACCAATCCAGATCATGTGTACGTGAAATGGAATCCAATATTTCAACGACACTGCCAGACAATTTACGATTTACGATTTTACCACTTACGCCGTTTGATAATTTCACGCGTTGCCCTGTATCACGTGCAAGATCTTTGAAGAAGTCTTCAATAGGTTGGTTCATAATCAAATATGAGCTTGGTGCTACCTCTGATGTTGTGGAAGCTGATCCATTACTTGCATATAAGTATGTTGGGTATGCTAACAGAGATAAGGATACAAGAAGTCCTAAATATCTTTTTATCATGTTATGAGGCTCCAATTTAAACAAACTATTAAAGATTCTTAACGAGTAGTTTAAATCTAGAAAGCCATTTGGACAGTTACGTAGATATACTGAGTTTCCTGCGGGCTACGTAAAAAAACGAGTAGTTAAACGTAGATTTTCCCTCGAACCTGTTGGTGTCCTCATAATACTTTCTGTGTGATGTTGAAGTCATATCAAACTTTTTTGAAGGAGTAATGTGATGAATGATATCAAAGGACCAAGTGGCGACCCTAAAGTTGGAGCGCCTGATGCTCTGTCTGCAGGAGCAGCACAGCAAGAATTAAGTAAAGCAGTTATGGAAGCATTGGTGATGACACAAGCATCAAAGATTGCGATTCAAAATATTAATGAATCAAAAAGTTAATGAGAAAGTGTTTGTATGTATTCAGTAAAAAAAAGAGGTTCAAATGACTGATAGTGTAAGTTCTGTGGGCGCTTCTTCTGGGGCAGCTAATTCTGGTTCTGAGTATGACTTGCAGCAATTAACTAAACAATCTTATGAAGAAGAAAGTCGTGCGTCTAGTTTTTCGCATATGGCCCAAGAAGCGTTATCAAAAGCTTTAGATAAGCAGTCGAACATGGATCCTATGAAGGATAATCGCGAAGGCTTGGTTGGCGCTGCAACTGGAGACGTTGGGCACGAGAAATCGTCTGTTCTCTCCGATGTTGCACGTGAAGGAACCAGGGTCGAAAATGCTGAGGAGGCAAGTCAGAAAAAAATGGATGCTGTCATTGACCGAACTCAACAACTTTATGGTGATATCACAGTTTACAATATTGCATGGGGTGTTGCCATGCGTATGCAGAAAGACATTTCTCAACTGTTACGTGGATCATGATAATGGCGGTATTTTCTAATGGTTGAAATCATCCAAACACACCAAAGCTTATTATTGAATAAAGCGAAACAATTCGCTGATTTAATGATACCCTCAACGGGAGTGCCATCTGTCTGCATTGCTGTAGAGGGTGGCTTTCATGATGGTTCTGAACAAGTTGTGAGCGGCGGTTCAGCTACGATTGGGAGTGAAGAGACGTGTGATCTGGTTTTATTGGATGACAATGTTGAGGCGAAGCATGTTTCTCTAAATTTTAGAAAATCTATCTTTGGTGATGTTGTTAAAATTTCGACTCTACAAAATAATGTTTACCTGAATAAACGTGAAGTAAAGGCTGGTGAAGACACGGCGTTTGTCTCTTTGCCGTTGATCATGACCATTGGTAATGTGAAGCTTAATCTTTTTTCAGAAGGGGTTGGTTTAAAAGCGAGTGGTGGTAAAAAGCCATCACTTTTTGACAGAGCTTTGAAGATAGGTCTCATGATTGTTTTGTTCATTGGGTTCTTATTTTTGGCCGAGAATGTAATTCGGACTATCAGCGTATCAAACTACGCGATTATGGTTCCGAACTATAACAATAGAGCTGAGCTTGCTGAAAATAATAACAACGAAAGCGTAAAGCAGCTAAAAGAAAAACTAATGGAGACGGGACTTTCTAAATACGTTTCCCTAGAGCAATCAACAGACACAGGTATTGTAGTGAGTGGCACTTTGCCAGAGTCCTTGATGCCAAGTTGGACGGCACTTCACAAATGGTATGATAGCCAACCAAATATCACGCTTTTAACTTCAAAAGTTTCGAGTGCACCTTTGTTATCTGATTTACCTGCAATTGCCGCCATTCGATTGTCAGAACCTTCTGAAATCGTGTTGTTGGATGGTAATCGCATTAATGTAGGTGATCCAATTAAAGATGGTTGGATTGTTAGGAAAATTTCAGAAACTGGGCTGTTGTTAGAGCGCGGTGGTGAAGAACTAAATATCAATTTCCAAAGGAAATAAGATGTCACGTGTAGAAGACGACAATAAGGTTAAACATATACGTCAACCTAAATCCGGTGTTCCTAATGGATTTCGTGGTGAAGACCGCGTTGCTGTTCCTTTAGATTTTTTGCAAGGTTTATCCTCTATCGCCTATCGGAGTTTAGAGCGCCGTCCCCCAAGGTTGAAGCTTAAGCCAAAGCAAAAAGTTGAAGATCAGGATGAATTGCAGAGCTTATCACGCAAAGATCCAATCGTTTCAAAAGAAACGTCTGAAATTGCCTACAGGGTAGCGGAGATAGTCGTACGTAGAAAAGCACAAATTGAACAGTCTGGCAGTCTGCCTGCACGTCGCGGCTTGACAGCTTTGGAACGTATGACGCGTATGTTCGAACATGTTTACATAAGCAGCTCGAACCCCAGCCAGCATGAGGAATTCAAATGAGTATTACGGATCTTTCAAAGGCAGATATCTCTGAAGACACACATGCTGAGCAGGATGCAACCTTGTTGAATGGTTTGGCAACAGTACACATTATGTTTGGCATGCATTCGACAGCATTAAAGTTTTTGGAGCTGTCAAATTGGGTTCGTCCAGATAGCAGAGAGACGCTTCACCTTTTGGCAAAATCCTATTTCAACATGGGCGCATCGGTCCAAGTGTTGGATGTTTTTTACCTGATTGAAAGCTTAGATACAGATGGAACATTGACAGAAGAAGAATTGATGATGAAAGGGCGCTCATTTGCATTATTGGGCCAAACGGAAAAGGCACGTAACGTGCTTTCGTCGATCTCTTCCTAAAATCAAATCACTTAACGAGGTCTATTATGAAGATTATGCAACTGCAGTATAATAATATTTCGAACTCTGGGAATGAGGCGCACCAGGCTGATAGCGCCATTGAAACCGTACCTGCGGTAGTAAATCAATTTAATGTCAATCAGCAGAATTCTTTGAATGACGAGCAAGTCAATTCCTTGGCAAATAGTATTCCCCCACCTTTGGATACTTTCATGAAAGTCCACGTATTAAATTCAGACCTTAGAATCGCAAGCGATAGTTTATCGTCTATTTTTCATGAAGCGAGAGGTGGGTTCGGCAAAATTGGGGCAGGGTATGATATTAAAAAGTTAACTGAAATCTTTTCAGGCAATGCGCGAAAATAATGCAGTTATGATGTTCAATACCCCCTCCATATGCCAAATCAAAGGAACTTAGAAAATGGGAATGTCATCATTGGTTATTGCAGACAGTCATGAAATTGTACGCGAAGGTATTGCTTTTAGGTTAAAGGAAAGCTGTGACGTCAATATTGTTGCAGAAGCCATTGATGGATATTCTGCAATCAAATATTGTCGGCAATTACAACCTGATATTTTGATTATGGACTTTCATTTATTACGACCATCTGGGATGGAAACGTTGACAAAAATTCGTAAAGCGCAACCTGAGATTAAGATTATAGTTCTCTCCTCTGATCCGAGTACAGCAAATGCGTTTTTTATTCTATCACAAGGTGCAGTTGGATTTATGCCTAAACAGGCGCGCGGTTCAGATTTTGTGAATGCGTTTGTTGCTGCCCAAAGTGGATATGCTTATTTACCAGTAGAATTGATGGAAGAATTTGTGAAGTTACGACGTAATTTGACACGGACGGGCAATGTATTTGGTCTGTCACCACGCGAAATTGAAATTTTAGAAGCAACACTAAGTGGTTTGTCTACAAAAGATGTTGCTAAGAATCTACTCATCAGTGTTCGCACCGTTGAGACCCACCGCAATAGCATTTATAAAAAGACATCATGCCGAAATTACAAAGAGCTCGCTACAATTGTAGGAGTAAACTAATGACTAAGCGCATCGTATATATAATATATCGTGGGCGAAAAAGAAATGTGGTGAACCCATGACAACCTTTGACAAGAATAACCAAGCCCAACCCAGTAAAAATGTTATCAATATTTCCGATCGTTTGAAACGATCCAAAGCTGCTGCACAGTTTGAGGAATTGCAGTTAAATTTTGATGTTGATTACAAGATGCCATCATATTTAACAAAACCAAAAAAAGGCACAGTCAGTAAATCTGCTCTTATAGATGCGAAAGAAGCACGAAACCGCGCGCTTTCTGAATTGATTGAATTTGTGTCACAGCCCGAAAATTATTTCTTGTTTGCGCAGGTTCTAGATGGGTTTACGAAAAAGGACCGTTCTGTTGTTGGCAGCAATAAGATCAATCAAGTCATCGATCAAATTGTAGCATTGAATGATAGGGGTAATGGCTTTGGAGTTCTCCAAGAGATAGATTTTCCCGCGTTTGAGGTTGGGATTAGTGGTGGAAATTACGAGATTGAGCATGGTCCGAAAGGCACGATCTTACCAGAGCTTGTTTCGATGGCATATATTGTTAGTCACAAAGAAGCACCCCAAATTATTTTAGCGAATGGTCTCGGATTTCGCGATATGAATTTACAAGCACGAAATGCCGTTTTTATTGCGGTATCTGATTATGCAAAAAAGATAGGTGTTAATATTGCCCCAGGGCCAGTTTTTACAAGATTGCATAAAGTATTAGATGGTGATGATTTCGATACTGTAGATATGGCTAGATCTTCTGGTTGGATGCCAAAAAAAACAATAGATGTCCGAGTTAATCATCGTATTTTTTCAGTACCTCCAACCCATTACACAATCGATAATGATTTGGATAAAGAGAATAAAGCATAGTCATTTTCCTAAATGATCTTATTGATCAGACTTATGCTAAATGTGATCAAAATTAACATGCATATTTTATAGATTAATAGTCTATCGGCGCAGAAAAAGCGTTTTACATGTGAGGACTCCATTCGAGCGCATGTGCATAATTAGCTAAGTTAAATTACTGAGTCTTCTACGTAGTGCAGTGTGTACTTACGTAGTTTTGGCTATAGCGAATTCAGATGCTTAGACGTCATTTATGCAGTTAGAAATTATTGTTTAGTCGCGATTGCGCGAAAGGATGCTGCTGAAATGTTGTTAAGGCTCGATAAGAAACCAAAATTAGTCAAAGTTATGATGCTTTTTGTTTGTTTGATGATCTCTGGATGTAAAGAAGTACTTTATTCTGAGCTTACAGAAGTAGATGCAAATGAAATGGCGACCATTTTAGAAGCATCGGGTATTTCCGTTTCTCGTAAAAGAGATAAAAAAGGTATCTATGCTGTTTGGATTGAAGGTAAAAATGTTGCTGTTGCCAATACAATTCTGCGTAGTCAGGGACTCCCTCGGAAAAAGTATAAATCTATGGACCAGCTATTTGCAGCTGAAGGCCTGGTTGGATCTCCTTTCGAAGAACGTGTTCGTTATATTTTTGCACTTGAAGAGAAACTAACAGAGAATCTTGTATCAATACACGGAATTAAAGATGCTCGCGTAACTGTCAGCATTCCAGAAAAAAAACGATTTTCAGAGACAGAAGAAGTGGCGACAGCATCGGTTACATTGCACCATGAGGAAGATTTTGTGGTTCAAGAAGCTGTCTCAAAAATCAAAACACTTGTAGCAAATGCTGTTCAAGGATTGGATTATTCCAATGTTGCGGTTGTTGTCTTCCCCGCTGGAGGTACAACAATTGCACAGGTTAATACAGGCGGCCAATTAATAGCAGCGGCTAATGCTGCGGGGGTAAGCGGTACCGAAACTTTAGACGTAATATTTAATTCCTCTATCGAGAATCTATTAAGAGCTATTTTTGCTTTTTCTGTAATCGCATTAGGTTTGTTATTTGGGATGCGTTTTTTCTTTAAGCGCATGGGTTTACGGTGGTCGAAATGAGACCAAATATAGATTTTCTGATACCTCATTTTAACGACTTAGGTACACATGCTTTAACGTCTGTTTATACAGACATTGATGATCCAGACTTACGTAAAGCTGTCTTTGAGAATGGGTTTTTACACGATAAGATACGTACCAAAATTCTGAATCATTTTGATTTAGATGTTAGTAAAATTTCTGGGCCAGCGCCTTATGAAACGGCCCTTAGATATATCTTTGAAAGCGGTTTAGAACGAACGGCTTTAGGTTTTGGATGTATTTACAATGCCAATGGCTTGGCTGTGGCGATTGCAAGTGGTGATTTCAAACTATCAGAAGAAGATGTACCGCGTGAAATTTTGCGAGAAGCTTTGAAATATAGAAGTTTAAGTAAAGTGGTTGAAAATGAAGCCCCTTATAAGGTGACAAAACTATTCGATGATGGATTTCAATGTATCCACTGTTGGTGTGAAACCTTTGATCAGCCATTTCAAAGTTTGATCAAGATCCGATTGCCCAAATTACCACAGATTACTGATAGTTCTGATCGTGAATTACGGGTTCAGATTTGTGAAAGTTTCTTACAAGTAGGTGATCAATCATGAGTGCATATGATCAAACACGGCTTTCTGCAAAACGTATTAGCGCAGAAGATTTTGGTTACGCTGAAAGCGCAAAAGAAATCTTTGAAAAAGCGGAAGCAGATGTTGGGCAAAAAATAAGTGATGCAGAGGAGCGTGCTGCTCAAATTACTGAAGAAGCGGAAGTAAAAGTTGCAGAAACTCTACAAGCCGCCAAAGAAGCGTTAGAGGATGAGATAAATGAATACGTTAACGAGCAACGTGAAGCACGACTAGCCGGAGAATTGGAGCAAATTACAGACGTCACCAATGGTCTTATGCAAGATTTTAATGCAGCTGAAAAATGGTTAACCCCATTGATTATATCTTCTGTTGAAAACATTATTGGTAACCTTGAATTTGATGAAAGAGTCTCGCGCCTTATTACGTCAGGTCTTGCTGAAACACGAAAACGTTGGCGTTTGGAATTGCGAACATCTTTGTCTGAATTCAAACAAATCAAAAGCATTATCGAGGCTGATAAGGCTTTATTTGAAGGGATCGAGTCTGTTGTTCCAGATGGGAAACAATCAGACGGTGAAATCAAAATCGTTGGCGCAGGTGGTGTCAGCAATATTGGTTTGGGTGTGCAATTAGAGACACTGAAATCTGTTCTTGAGAAACAGCTTGGGCATGGGGTGGAGTGATGGACGGTCATACAATTCCTACATTAAAGCAAACACTTCTAGACTTAAGCAATGTTGTTGCCAATAAATCATTGAAGCCTCTTGATGGGAAAATTATCGATATTAATGGCCCAATTGTAAAAGTTGCTTACGAGCATGCTGCGATTGGCCAGATCTGCGAGATTCAACGTAACCCACTGGAAAAACCTATCTTAGGGCAGGTGATTGCCATTCAAGATCAAATAGCTTTGATCAGCCCTTTTGAAGCCTGCAATGGCTTATCTTCTGGTGCAATTGTTAAACCCCTTGGTAAAGAGCTAACTGTTAAGGTTGGAGATGAATTGTTAGGGCGTGTGGTTGATGGTCTGGGCAATCCAATCGATAGCCTTGATGATATTTCGGATAAAGCCCGCGCAATCCCTGTGAAAGGGGTGGCGCCTTCGCCTTTGGATCGACCTTTGGTTCAAGAACCTTTTACTACAGGATTACGGGCGATTGATGCGGCTATTACGCTTGGTAAGGGACAACGTATTGGCATTTTCGGCCCACCTGGTACGGGCAAGTCGACATTGATTTCTGCAATCGCTCAGCATTGTGATGCCGATGTTATTGTCATTGGAATGATAGGTGAACGTGGCCGAGAGCTTAGAGAATTTCTGGATCGCCATTTACCTGTCGAAAAACGTGACTCAGTTGTTGTCGTTGCTTCAACTTCTGATCGCCCACCTATGGAACGTTTGTATGGGGCGCATGTGGCAACAGCCATTGCAGAAGGATTCAGAGACCAAGGTAAATCTGTGATGTTGCTCATGGATAGCTTGACACGTGTGGCTCGTGCTTTGCGTGAGATTGGGTTGGCTGCTGGTGAAATACCAACCCGACGCGGATACCCTGCTTCAGTTTACCCTGCATTGCCAGAGATTATCGAGCGGGCAGGGCGAAGTGAGAAGGGTGATATAACTGCTATTTATACGCTTTTGGTTGAAGGGGATAGCCAGACTGACCCGATTGCCGAGGAAGCGAAAAGTTTGATGGATGGTCATATTGTTTTGAGTCAAGAAATTGCAGATTCTGGCCGTTATCCTGCAATCGATGTCTTGAAGAGTTTAAGTCGGGTAATGAGTGACGTTGTCGATGATGACCATAAAGAGGGGGCATTAGAACTACGAAAGCTGCTCGCGAAACATCATGAAATTGAACTTCTTTTACAAGTTGGTGAATACGAAGAGGGCAGCGATGAGGTCGCAGATAGAGCTGTTGAATTAATGTCAAAAATTCATGAATTTCTTGCCCAAAAAGTTGAACAACCTTCAAAGTTGGATGAAACCATCGATAATTTACGGGAGCTTTTGAACCATGATTGAAGCACGTTTAGAAAAACTAATGATGTTACGAGATCTGCGTGAGCGTGTAAGAATAGCGGAAGTGTCTCGCGCTAAAAAGCATAAGGTTGTCTGTGTGAAGGAACATCACGAAGCGCAACTTCGTCTAGAAGCTGCACTTGTTGCCGCAGATGAGAATATGAAAAAAGCTCTTTTGGCTTCTAAAAGCATCCAGGATTCAGTCGCACAATTCGCTGGGCTTGCAATAATGATGCGTAAAAATAACGTGGCCACTTCAAACGCAGAAGAGACAGTAGAAGAGGGTGTTGAGCGTTTGCAAGATGCTGATGAGATGATTCAAAATGCCAAGGCGAATTATCAAAAAAGTTCTCATGATAAGTTGCGTTTTGAGAAGCTGATTGAACGAGTGCGCTCAGAAATATTGAAACAAAGATCTGCCAAAGAGGAAGACGAAACTTCTGAACTGTTTACATCAAAAAGAGTGAGTACATATAATGCTTGATGCTTCGAAATTGGCAAAAAGTTCAGCAGCTCCACTCATTCTTACTGCAAAAGAGCTTGTTGTTGGATCACAGGCCTTAATCAATAATAAGATTACGCATTGTTTACCAGATGTTGAATTTATATTTGCAACAAGGTCCGTGAAACTCCAACTTTATCAATCATCGGCTGAAAATGAAACGAAAGTTTGGGATCAGTTTATTCTAAAAACAGAAACGCTAAGTTTCTCGGTTTTCCTTGGTGCGGATCTATTGCCAACTGTACTAGAAAACGATGGATATGAAACAACTGCTGATGAATTTAGAAATGAAACATATCATATTATTTATGAACATTATCTTTCGTCATTGCTAACAAAATTAAATGGTACGATTGAAGAAACCGTTCAACTTGTTGACATAATTAAAGATGCCGAACCTCCCGAAACTAAAAATGGTATTTGGCTAGCGCTTAAGAGTAGTTTATTTCACGGGGGTTCAGCTGCATTTGTTATAGCTGGGCCACAAAGTGACTTGGATCATATTCTGACAGTTTTTGAAAGTTTCACAGGGGATACCAAAACCCCAAACTTAGGCAATGTACCGCAAATTTTAAGCCGGCGTAGCCCGAGCTTTGATTTCAACTTCAAGGATCTTTTACCTCTTAAAGTAGGCGATGTGATCATGTTCGACAAAAGATGGGAGGGTCACAAAGACTGCATCATCTGGTTGAATGAAAGTCATCAAGCCAAAGTCGAATTTACCTACAGTGATGAGTTTGAAATACAATCAGATTTCCAACCTGTTCTTGCAACCGCCCAAAAACCAGAAGGAAAGTCAGATATGGATAATAAAACAACAGAACTTGTTTCGTTCGATGATTTGCCAGTCAGTCTTAGCATTGAATTTGATCGAATTGTAAAGCCGCTATCCGAAATCCAAGAATTACGAGAAGGTGCGATTTTACCTTTCCAATCCACAGAACCTGAAACCGTAAGTTTGATGGCAAATGGTAAATCATTGGCTGAAGGTGTTTTGGTTCGTGTGGACGGTCAAATTGGTATTCGAATTACACGGATGGCTTAAATGGACTTAACATCACCTATTGTCATCGGCTTTTTAGCATCGTTTTTCCTGCTTGGAATTCTTGCGTTAACATCTTTTGTAAAGATTTCAGTCGTCTTCATGATCATCAGAAATGCGATGGGCCTCCAGCAAATTCCATCCAATGCTGTGCTTATGGCGCTGGCATTATTTATCTCACTCTTTATCTCTCTACCTGTAATTACAGAAGCAACAAATGCTATTAAACAGGCAGATATTACGCCTGAAACACCTGCAGATTTTATTGCACTCTGGGGGATCGGAATCGCACCGTTTCAAGATTTTATTGTAAAGAATATAGACCCGGATCAATTGGATTTTTTTGTTGGAGTTTCCAATGAAGTCTGGAAAGGATCGGGCTTAGTTGGTACGAAAGATGACTTCATTATCCAACTACCGTCATTTATGTTAACTGAGCTTACCGAAGCTTTTGAAATCGGCTTCTTGTTATACTTACCATTTGTGGCGATTGACCTTGCGGTTACAGGCATCTTGATGGCGATGGGTATGCAGATGGTTCAACCGAACATTATTTCTGTTCCTTTTAAGTTGCTAATTTTTGTCCTTGTGAACGGTTGGGCCAAGCTTGTTCAAGGCTTAATCTTAACCTACGGAGGATGAGGCTATGCCGATGAATGATTTTCCAGGGTATTTAACCAGCTTCATGATGGATGTAATCCTTTTGGCGGGTGTACCTCTAGCTGTCGCAACTGTTTGTGGTTTGCTTGTTTCAGTTTTCCAAGCGGTGACACAAATTCAAGATCAAACATTATCGCAAACTGTAAAAATTGCTGCAATTGTTGGCGTTCTACTTGGGTTTGGGGGATCTCTAGTTAGCCCATTAATCCAAAATACAATGAAGCTATTCGATGAGTTTGGGCAATTGGGGTTCTGAAACAGTGGGAAAGGAAATCGCGTTTCATTTATTAGACGTACCGTTTGAAATCATTCACATCGTGTTTGTTTTGAGCGTTCTACGTGCTTTTGGATTGACGTTTAGTTTCTTAGCATTTGGTTGGGGATTGGGATCTGGACTGACTTTGCGAATTAGCATTTGTCTTGTCGTGTCTCTTCCAGTTATGTTGGTGAATTTTAATCAAATCGTGGAAATATCCAAAACTTTAGGGCCGCTAGAAATAACTCTTTTAGCTGCGAAAGAGTTTGCTGTTGGTTTCGGTATGGGGTTACTTGCTTCATCTCCGTTTAGGGCCTTGCAGTATGCGGGAAGTATTGTGGATTCTTTTCGTGGGGAAAGCGATAGCGGTTTACAAATGCCAGACGGGACGCCTGTTCAAACACTTGCAATGCTTTATCTGATTATTGGCTTCTCCGTTTTCTTCGCTATGGGCGGGCTTTGGAAATTAGTGGAAAACTTATATGTTTCATATGAGATTTGGCCATTAAAAAATACTCTACCCACACTTTATCATGGAAGCGCACAAATCGCATTGGAAGCCTTATCGAAAGCAATGGAATTGGCGCTTATAATTGTAGCTCCTTTGATGATTATGTTGGTCGCGGTTGAAATTGTTTTGATGGTATCTGCTAAACTTGGTAAAAAATTTAACTTTTATGAGCATTCGTTTTTAACAAAGAACATTATTACGATGCTCACATTACCGATTATGGCAATCATCATTTTGCGCGTCTCTGAGAAATATGTACCAAATGCCATTTTAAGTCTTTCGGTCATGGAGACGTATTTCAAATGAGCGATACAGAAACAAAGAAACATGCGGCTTCGGATCAGAAACTTCAAAAGCAGCGAAAGGAAGGGAATGTCCCGAACGTTGCAGAAGTATCGAATTTTGTTGCAAGTGCTTTAAGTATAATATTATTGGCGGTTCTTTTTGTATATTTATACAAACATCTTTCTGTGCCATTCGACATTATAACGAACGGTTTGGATCAACCTTTTAGAATTGCATATCCAATTGCAATTCAAGAAATAGGTAAACAGCTTGCCATAGCGGTTGGGCCAATTGTGGTTCTGACAATTAGTGCAACAATACTTACATCAATTGCATATAATAAAGGGATTCCATTCGCGATAAAACCAATCATTCCTGATGTAAAAAGAATATCACCAGCTGCAGGCTTTAAACGTTTGTTTGGACTTCGGACATGGGTTGAGGTCGGTGTGGGTTTTATACGCTTAGTTCTTTGGATAGGTTCTTCAGCGTATATCATATGGTTGGTCGTGGAAGATTTAGTTGAGATCGATTATTGTGGTAAATCTTGCGCTATTGATATTGCATTAAGCTTAGCCATTCAACTGCTTACAATCGCGGTTTTATTTATGATAGTTTCGGTCGTGTTGGAAATGTTGATTCAAAAATTTCTATTTACAAAAGAACAAAAAATGACTGACACAGAAGTCAAAAATGAACAAAAAGAACAACATGGCACAAAAGAAGTTCGTCAAGAACGTAAAAGGTTGCAGCATGAGATGGCGGATGGTGCGGAAGCTTCGGGGGTTGAAAAAGCTAATATGTGTTTTTACTGGGGGGATGCCTGCCTAGCAGTTCGCTATCATCCTGAATATGCAGATATTCCGCGGATATCTGCAAAATCAAAAAATCCGGAGAAAACGTTGAAAATACGAAAACAGATTAGTGAAAATGGATTTAAGGAACTTGAACATCAAGGCATTGTCGAAGCTGCATTCAGCACGGAAGCTGGAGGTGTTATCCATCAAAGCGCACATAAAGAGTTGTTAGATGCATTAACGGCTTTATTTGGTCAAAATACGTAGTGTTTTAAGTAGATGCCACAGTTTCATGTGTAAGCGGCAGATTCTATAAATAATACAAAGTTATGGCTTATGGAGATATAAACGATGAACGCAATTAACCCAAAGATTAGCCCCGCACAAACGCAAAGCGAATCTAATGATGCAGTTTTGAAAAACCCATCCAAAGTTGTGCCCACGCCGAATAATGTAGAAAATAGCATGTTGACAGACGTTAAAAAGGCAACAACTGAGGCCGTTATCGAAGTCGGGGCTGAAGCCGCTAGCGATTCCAAATCACAAGAAGTTAAACAAATCGCTGAAGCTGTAATTGAGAATACGGTTCAAAGTACTCAAGCTAAAACAATTGAACGTGAGAAATTGAAGCAAGACATTGATGGGAAACGTGCCGAAGAACGGTCTGTGTCGCAAAAAATTGCGGCAACAAAAACAGTTGATGATTTGAAAAAAGACTTAAAAAAGAAAACTAGGGTTGTATCTCTGAAGGATGTTTCTAGACGGCGTGTTCGAACTAAAACTGGTCAAGTTGTAGTTGTAAAACTAGGTGTTGGTGAAAAATCTAGATCATTCAAAGCAAAAGACGATTCTGTGGTTCTGGCTTTAAATTCAAATCTATCACAAAAAGAAATCGTGGAAGAGACTGGTAGATTTTTGACATATGCCATCAAGAAAAGTGCGGATAAAAATAGCCTTGATACAGGCGGAAGTATGTACAACCGTCTGGCTCGACGCTTTAGTAGATTTACACTGGTCTATTTATATAATGCCCTTATTAGACCAACAATACTTTATAATCGTATTGCTGCAACAAATACGGATATACCTCAACCTCTTTTGGAGAAAATTAGGGTGAAGGGTCAAGTTAAAATTATTGCCACCGATTCCAAACGTGTTGCTGGCGAGACACCATAAAACATACCGAAACTTCCTGCGTTTTAATGGCCCAAATCTTGGGCCATTTTTGTTTCCTATTGAGGTTTTATGCACTTGGTTTTGTTAACTTATTTACTTTTTAAATACGTTTACATATGAAATTTTTCTTGAGGAATTTTCTTTAGCCATTTGAAGTGAAATCTTTCAAAACCGATAGCGTTATTCCTTATGCGATATACCGGGCCTACGTAGTGAATTGCGTAGTTGTAATGGGGTTTTTTTCTAATGTTACGGGTCCTAATTACAGTCAAGTAAAAGTAATCTAATTCTAGAAACACAACTCAGGATCCAAAGGAAATAAAGTGACGTACATTAAATAAAAATGATCCTGAATGTGAAGAATGCAATGATGACCATTCGTAAGAATGATCAGTATTGTTCAAGATCAGGGTTAGAATTTGAAAGCTCTGATGCCCTAAATCTAGTCAATATGACTAGGTCAACCCACGGTCAAATATGACCAAACAACTAAAGGAGACTATTATGCAAACAGGAACAACAGGTGGCGCAGCAGCCCCAGCAGGTGGCGCAACAGCAGGTGGCGCAGCAGGTGGAGGATTTGCTTCACTAAAAGCACAGTCAAACGAACTGTACACTGAAATTATGGGAGCGAATATCAAATTTGAAAAAGATACAGCTCCAACAAAAGCAGCGAAGAATAAATCAGGATCTGTTTCAGGTTAATTTGATTGAAACTTCACAGGTGGGGCACTTTTGTGCCCTGCCTTTTTACGTTGTGTTAGGTGGAATTATATATGTTTAGAAAAGATCTCGCGCTTGTATCGCTTATCATCGCAATCTTGGCACTTATGGTCATACCGCTTAATCAGCAAATCCTTGATGTCTTGATCACGGTCAATATATCGCTTGCTATACTTTTGCTTATGGTTGCAATTTATTTAAGAAACCCTTCAGATTTTTCCACCTTTCCGTCCGTTATTTTAATTGGTACGGCATTTCGGTTAGCGTTATCTATCGGGACAACTCGTCTGATCCTTTCGGAAGCTGATGGCGGGCAAATCATTGAGACCTTTGGCGATTTTGTTGTCAGTGGAAGTGTTGCCATTGGTTTGGTTATTTTTCTAATTATTACTGTTGTACAATTCCTTGTGGTAACAAAAGGAGCAGAACGTGTTGCCGAAGTTGGCGCTCGTTTCGCACTTGATTCTATGCCTGGCAAGCAAATGAGCATCGATGCAGATCTGCGTGCTGGAAACATTGAACAAGAAGAGGCTAACCTGAAACGCACCCGCCTTGATAAAGACAGTCAGTTCTTTGGTGCTATGGATGGTGCTATGAAATTCGTAAAAGGGGATGCGATTGCTGGTCTGATTATTATCATGATCAACCTTATTGGCGGTATCGCCGTTGGTGTTACGATACATGGTTTGTCATTCGGTGGCGCAGTATCCGTTTACTCATTGCTAACAATTGGTGATGGGCTTGTGGCCCAGATACCTGCGCTGATTATGTCATTATGTGCAGGTATGATTGTGACGCGAGCCGCAAATGATGAAAATGCTGACCTTGGTTCTGATATTTTTAAAGAATTGATAGCGGATTACCGCGTGCCTGGTATTGCTTCTGTTGTTATTTTTGGCATGGCGTTTGTACCTGGCTTTCCACGTATGATTTTTATTGCTGTAGCTGTTACGCTTTTAGTTGCCTCGTTTGGTTTGCGAAAAACTCATGAAATCAAAGAGGCAGAACAAGCCAAATCACTAAAAGAAGCTGAGGCTAAAGAAAAAAAAGCCGAAGAAAAGGCTTCTGTTGGTGAACCAAGTGATCGCCTCGTATGTCAGATATCAAAAGACTTGAGTGACCGTATTAATATAAAAGCTCTTCAATCTGATTTGAATAATATGTTTTCTGATCTGAACGTTTCTAGAGGTATTACGTTTCCGATTGCTGGTATCGCTGTGTCTGAAACACTTCATACAGGCCGCGTATCAATAGAATTGGATGGTGTACCTATTCATAAACGCGAGATCCCTGTGGGCATGTTTATGGTAGCTGGAGATCAAGATACGGTGAGCCTAATGGGGGCAACTGAGCAAGAAGTTAAAAAAGAAACTTGGCTAGATACACCTATTCTATGGGTAAACGATTCATATATAAGTGCTGCAAACAATTTAAAAATAGATACATATAATCTCGAGTACAAATTAGCTGAATTGATTTTTCGTACGTACGAACAGCATTTGGGCGCCCTTTTCTCTAAAAGGGAATTTGATACTATTTATGAGATAGCCAGCAAGCAGGACAGTGAGAGCGTTAAAGCTTTAGAGGAAAGCTTATCCAAGCCCGTTATCTTTCAGATTCTAAGATATTTGATTGAAGATGGTGTGCCACTCAAACCCCTACGTTTGGTGATTGATTCATTAACGTATTGGAACCAAATAAATGAAGGGGCAGGGCCAGTATTACTTGCCGAATGCTTACGTGGGTCAATGAAACGTCAATTGTGTCATTTCATTGCTGGTGACAATGCTGTATTGGGCGTTGCTATGGTCGACCCTGACCTTGAAAACCTAGCGCGCCATGGGCTGAGTGAAGCTAAAAGTTCTGGAAGCTTGTCATCTTTAGAGGGGCTTATCTTTGAACCAGAAATTACGGATCAACTTATTGGGCAATTCAACAAGTTACAACAAACACAAAACGCAGAAAACAACCAGATTGCTATTGTTGTTTCAGCAGATTTAAGACGCCGACTTAGAAGTTTTCTTGCTGTGAACCGTATTCACCTTCCAGTATTGGCCCCACACGAGCTTTCACCTGATGTGAAAACTTATCCGATCGAGTTAATCTCGATCGGTAATGTTGGAGCACAAATGATAGACGATGATTATTCTGAAAGTAACGTTTATTCAGCGATCGAATAGGGGTAGTTATACCATATAAAGGAGGTCAAACTGACAGGGCGATTTTGCCCAGGTCCTCAGAAGAATTGCAGGATGTTTTTTTGTAGATGTTATTTCTATGCGTCTCGACAGTTCTGACGCTAATTTCCATTAA
>NZ_WEIC01000002.1 GCF_009184395.1 Amylibacter sp. SFDW26 | reverse complement strand
ACCCAACAAAATGTGCTCACGTGTTTGTGGCATAGGACCATCAGCTGCGTTCACAACCAAAATAGCGCCGTCCATTTGAGCCGCACCAGTGATCATGTTTTTCACATAGTCAGCGTGACCTGGGCAATCAACGTGGGCGTAGTGACGACCTTCTGTTTCATACTCAACGTGTGCAGTAGAAATCGTGATACCACGTGCTTTTTCTTCTGGTGCGCCGTCAATTTCATCATACGCTTTAAAGCTGTCCGAAAACTGCTTTGTAATCGCTGCTGTCAATGTTGTCTTACCGTGGTCAACGTGGCCAATTGTGCCAATGTTAACGTGCGGCTTATTACGTTCAAACTTTTCTTTTGCCATTGTGGCTCTCCTAAGTCGTCGGGCCACGTAGGTCCCTACATTTCAATGCAGTTGCGGTACTGCTATTTTCAACAAAAATCAACGGTCAATTTAATATTTTCAAACCTGTCTGGTCATTCCTTTTGGTTGTGCTAGCTTAAATACTGACACAACCTCCTATGGGTCATATTATGACAAAGATTTTAGATGCAGGCATTGAACCCCCAAAAGTAAAACTTGTAACTGATGTTTGGGGGCCTATTCAGTCCTTAATGGCAGCAAGGCGTAATGTTCTGGAAATTATACCGCTGATTGCTACGAAACAGCCCATCGTTTCTGGAAAAATGGGCAGTGTTCGCTGGCATATGGTAATGGATCCAACTGCTATTGGTCGCATGTTAAAAGAAAAACTGGATATTTACCCCAAGTCTGACATTACAAAAAACATGCTGAAACCCGCAATCGGCGAAAGCATGTTTATTGCAGAAGGGGCGCATTGGCGTTGGCAACGGCGTGCAGCTTCCCCCGTTTTCACACACCGCAATATTTCAAATCTTGCACCCATTATGTCTGCTGCGGCAGAAACAACCTGTGAACGTTTAGACAAAGCCAATGGTCAGGCCGATTTGTTTGAAGAAATGGTTGCCGCAACTTTTGAAGTAATCTCAAACGTGACCTTCAGCTCAGCAGATACCGTGGACAGTTCTGACATCCATAAAGCCATTGATAATTACATCGAGCAAACCGCCAAGATGTCTTTATTTGACATTATCGGCTTACCGACATGGGTGCCTCGCCCATCACGCATGTTTCGCCCCAACTCTTTGAAGCGCATGCAGGCCTTAGCAAATGAAGCTATTCAACGGCGTAAAGATGAGGGCGGTAAAGACATTCCCGACCTTCTCGATTTGTTGTTAGAGGGCGAAGACGCTGAGACAAAACGCAAGATGAATACAGCGGAGTTACGAGATAACTTGTTAACCTTCATCGTTGCGGGCCATGAAACGACAGCCCTTACATTAGCATGGGCGCTTTATCTTTGTGCGTTTGATGAAGAAGTACAAGATAAACTCCGTGCCGAAGCACAAAGTGTTTTAGATGGCCGCATTGCAACTGCCGAAGATTGCGATGCCTTACCTTATACAGAGCAAGTGATCAAAGAAACCTTACGACTTTATCCCCCAGCAGCCTTGGTATCCCGCACCGCACAAGAGCATGATGAATTGTGCAAACGACCAATACAGCCCAAAGATACGGTTATGTTGCCAATTTATGCGCTGCACAGACATCAATCATTGTGGAACAACCCCGATCAATTTGATCCAGAACGCTTTGCCGATAACTATAAACCAGAACGTTATGCTTACTTACCATTCGGGGATGGTCCTCGTATTTGTATTGGTGCACAATTCGCTATGATCGAAGCCAAGATAATACTGGCCACGCTTATCTCGCGTTACAAATTCGAAAAGATCGCTGGTAAAACTCCTAAACCTGTCATGATTATCACTCTACGACCAGATGGTGGGGTTCCACTGAAGGTTACGCCGCTTTAAAATTGTCTACACGCCCCAACTGGGACATGTAGATAAGTGATTGACATAAAGATAATACTGTCATGACTTTCGAGGTTCAAACGGCCTGAATTTAGAGATTGAACTTATTATCTCTTGGGAAACCACGCGGGGCCATACGGCCCGCTGAGGCGCGTTTGCCAATCCATTCATTCAGTTCAGCTTCAGTGCGCGTACGGCCCGCAGGATCTAGCCAACTTAACCCTTCGGTCAAAGTAAAGGTCGTAGCATCATTCAAACCACCATCTTTATACTTTTGCAAACGCACACCTTTACCGCGTCCCATTTCTGGCAATTCATCAATTGGGAAAATCAGAACTTTGCGGTTTTCGCCAACACAAGCGATATGATCCCCAACAACAGGTCTACATACATGTGCTTTCGTTTCACCACGAACGTTTAGCACTTGCTTGCCTGTGCGTGTTTGCGCCAATACATCATCCGTATTCACCACAAAACCATCACCAGCAGAGGATGCAACCAACATCTTTCCACCAGGTTTATAGATAAACAAATCAATCATCTCTGCCTCATTCGGCAAATCAACCATCAAGCGTACAGGTTCACCCATCCCACGACCACCAGGCAGCTGGCTGCATGGCAATGTGTAGAAACGACCATTTGCGCCAAGTAGTAACAAACGATCCGTCGTTTCAGCATGGAACACAAAACGGCTTTCATCCCCGTCTTTGAACTTCAACTCTTGGCCCAGATCAATGTGACCTTTCATGGCCCGTATCCAACCCATCGCAGAACAAACAATCGTGATCGGTTCTTTTTCGATCATCGCCTCAATCGGCACTTCTTCCACCTCAGGGGCATCTGCCAATTCTGTACGGCGTTCACCGCCTTCAGATTTCTTGCCAAACTTATCACGCGTTTCACGTAACTGCTCTGTAATGCTACTCCACTGTAAATCTTCATTACCAAGCAAGTCATCAAGATCAGCACGCTCCACTAGAAGATCATCACGTTCTTTACGCAATTCCATCTCTTCCAATTTACGTAATGCACGTAAGCGCATGTTCAAAATAGCTTCGGCCTGAACATCCGTCAGTTCAAACTCTGCCATCATGATTTGTTTTGGCTCATCTTCATTCCGGATAATCTCAATCACACGATCCAAGTTTAAGAAGGCAACGATATAGCCTTCGAGCACTTCCAAACGGCGATCAATCTTATCCAAACGATGTTTAGAACGGCGCTGCAAAACTTCACGGCGGTGATCCAAGAAGGCGCGCAGCACTTCTTTCATGGAGCACACTTTTGGCGTGCGCCCATCAATCAACACGTTCATGTTCAAGCTGAAACGAATTTCCAAATCACAAAGCTTGAATAACGTTTCCATCAGAACCGCAGGGTCAACCGTCTTTGCACGAGGCTCTAGAACCAAACGAATGTCTTCGGCACTTTCATCGCGCACGTCTGCAAGGATCGGTATCTTTTTCAACTGGATCAGTTCAGCAATTTTTTCGATCAGCTTTGACTTCTGAACCTGATACGGAATTTCTGTGACTACAATCTGCCACTGCCCACGACCCAAATCTTCTGTATCCCAGCGCGCACGCAAACGGAAAGAACCACGCCCTGTGCGGTACGCTTCCAGAATGTTCTCACGCGGTTCAATCAAAATACCACCTGTTGGAAAATCTGGCCCTGGCACATAATCCAACAAAGTTTCATCACGCGCATTCGGGGCTTTGATCAAATGGATCGCAGCATCGCAAAGTTCGCCCAAGTTATGCGGCGCAATATTTGTCGCCATACCAACAGCAATACCTGATGAGCCATTTGCCAACAGGTTTGGATAAGTCGCTGGTAATACCTCTGGTTCATTCTCAGACCCATCATAGTTCGGACGAAAATCCACAGCATTCTCAGACAAGCCAACCATCAAAGCTTGGGCCGCTTCCGTCAAACGCGCCTCAGTATAACGTTGGGCAGCAGGGTTATCGCCATCGATATTCCCAAAGTTACCCTGACCATCCACCAACGGATAGCGCACGTTAAAATCTTGAGCCAAACGCGCCAAAGCATCATAAATCGCTTGGTCGCCGTGTGGGTGATAATTACCCATCACCTCACCCACGATCTTCGCACATTTACGGAATGATCCCGCTGGATCAAGTTTCAAACCGCGCATGGCATACATAATGCGGCGGTGAACAGGTTTTAATCCGTCACGCGCATCGGGCAAAGCACGGTGCATAATCGTAGACAGCGCATAGGTCAGGTAACGATCCCCAATAGCGCGGCGTAAAGGTTCAGATGTGGTCAATCCACCAGCATCGTCGGACATGTTGTTGTCATCAATAATATCAGCCATAGATGATGTGTAATCGGTCGATGATAAAGGGTCTAGACCTTTGCGCGGTTTTCGACGACTTTCTTGCAAGAAAACTTATAAATGGGCGGGGACATGGCACAAAAAACAATTCTCATCACGGGATGCTCTTCTGGAATCGGGTATGATTGCGCCCATACGTTGCACAAACGTGGTTGGCGCGTTTTTGCCACTTGCCGTAAACCTGAAGACTGCGAACGTTTACGGGATGAGGGTTTGGAAAGTTTTGAACTGGATTATGAAGACGAAACCAGTGTTAAGGCCGCAGTTAAAGAAACATTGAAGCGCACAGGTGGCACACTAGACGCGCTTTACAACAACGGCGCCTATGCCGTCCCTGGCTTCACCCAAGATTTACCACGCGATGCATTGCGTGCAATCTTTGAGGCAAATCTCTTTGGATATTTCGATCTGATCAATCAACTGCTGCCTGTAATGCATAAACAAGGCCACGGACGGATCATCAACTGTTCTTCCGTTCTTGGCCTAACTGCCATGCGTGGGCGCGGCGCTTACAACTCCACCAAATTCGCAATGGAGGGCCTTACAGATACATTACGTCTAGAGTTACGCGATCACCCAATCGATATCATCCTTGTAGAACCGGGCCCGATTACCACAGATATCCGTGTCAAAGCACAGCCACAGTTTGAAAAATGGATCGACTGGGAAAACTCGTTAGGGCGCAAGATGTACGAAACCAGCCTTATCCCACGTCTGTACGCCAAAGATACGAAACCTGATCCGGGTGAATTGCCCTCATCCGCTGTAACCAAGAAATTAATCCATGCACTTGAATCGCCTCGCCCAAGGCCACGATACTATGTTACAACACCAACCTATATTTCTGGCTTTTTAAAACGTATCCTTTCAACACGCGCCCTAGATTACGTGTTTAGTCGCATGTAGATAAATACGCCTAGACTTGCCCTATCATCGGATTAAGTTCCGATAAACAGAACAAGGATTCTATTATGCCTGTAAGCGTTTTATATGCTATCGTCGTTATCGCAATTTTGCTTGTCTTAGTAATCCTAATGATCGGTCTTGGCGGTTTTACAACGGGTGGCGATTTCAATCGTAAATATGCCAATAAATTAATGAGGTGGCGTATTATTGCACAAGCTTTTGCTGTGGCTTTGATCCTGCTTTATGTAATGCTTCGCGGAAATGGTGGTTGATATGGTTGTACTAAATAAAATTTACACACGTACAGGTGACAAAGGTGAAACGGCGCTTGGCAATGGCACACGCGTTGCAAAAGATTCAGCCCGTGTCGATGCTTATGGCACAGTCGATGAAACTAACGCGACTGTCGGCCTTGCGCGTCAACACGCTGATGGTGATATGGATACCGCCCTTTCACGTATTCAAAATGATCTATTCGATCTTGGTGCTGATTTTTGCCGCCCAGACATGGCAAAAGACAAAGATGCTGAATATACGCCTTTGCGCATTCTCCCAAAACAAGTCGATCGTCTTGAGGCAGAAATCGACGCAATGAATGCAAATTTAGAGCCTTTACGCAGCTTTGTTCTGCCAGGTGGTTCCGCCCTTGCAGCGCAATTGCACCTGTGCCGAACAGTTTCGCGACGTGCCGAACGTTTAGCTGTTACTCTTGCTGGCCAAGAAGATGTTAATGCCTCTGCGGTTAAATATTTAAATCGCTTATCTGATTGGTTTTTTGTGGCCTCACGTGTCGCAAACAATAACGGTATAAATGACGTACTTTGGGTTCCTGGAGGGAATCAGTAGCAATTTCATAAGCGTGAAATTTTCATTTATTTTTTCACAGCATAAAAGCGACGTAAAACTGTAACAAACACGACGTAACGTCTGCATTTTAAGACGAATATTGTCTTTATTTACAATCATTCTTGGCTTAAACGTGTGGAATAATTTTGGTGTCTCATAATTATTGAGACTTTATTTAACTCGGAGAGTCGCAAATGAAGGTGCTAGTACCTGTCAAACGCGTGATCGACTATAACGTAAAAGTACGCGTAAAAGCGGACGGCAGCGGTGTTGATCTTGCAAACGTCAAAATGTCCATGAACCCTTTTGATGAAATCGCTGTAGAAGAAGCGATCCGTCTAAGAGAAGCTGGCAAAGCTGATGAGATTGTAGCCGTGTCTATCGGTGTGAAACAATCACAAGAGACTTTGCGTACAGCATTGGCTATGGGCGCTGACCGTGCCATTCTGATCGAAGCGACAGATGACGTACACACAGACATCGAACCTTTGGCAGTTGCTAAATTGCTAAAAGCTGTGATCGACGAAGAACAACCAGGCTTGGTTCTTTGTGGTAAACAAGCAATCGACAACGACATGAACGCCACAGGCCAAATGTTGTCAGCTCTATTGGGTTGGTCACAAGCAACATTCGCATCTGAGCTATCAGTAGACGGCGACAGCGCGACAGTAACACGTGAAATCGATGGCGGTCTTCAAACAATCAAGGTGAAAATGCCTGCGATCGTTTCAGTTGACCTACGTTTGAACGAACCACGTTACGCTTCTTTGCCAAACATCATGAAAGCAAAGAAAAAACCATTGGACGAGAAATCACCAGCCGATCTTGGCGTTGATGTAGCACCTCGTTTGGCAGTTGTTGGCACATCAGAGCCAGCAGAACGCGCCGCTGGTATCAAAGTGGGTAGCGTTGCTGAGTTGGTTGCGAAACTTAAAGACGAAGCGGGAGTACTATAATGGCTGTTCTATTATTAGCTGAAGTTGCTGGTGGCGAAATCTCACTAGACCAAACTGGTAAAGCTGTAACAGCTGCTCAGGCTTTGGGTGATGTTACTGTTCTTTGTGCATCTGCTGGCTGTGCTGACGCAGCTGCGGAAGCAGCAAAACTAAACGGTGTTGCTAAAGTTCTTTGTGCAGACGACGCTGCTTATGGCAACGGTCTTGCAGAGCCAATCGCTGACCTTATCGTTTCACTAGCAGGCGACTACGATCACATCGTAGCTCCAGCGACTGCATCTGCAAAAAACATCCTACCACGTGTAGCGGCATTGTTGGACGTTATGGTTATCTCTGACATCACTGGTGTTGTTGATGGCGACACATTTGAGCGCCCAATCTACGCAGGTAACGCAATCCAAACTGTTAAATCATCTGACGGTAAGAAAGTTGTTTCTATCCGTACAGCTGGTTTCGACGCTGCTGACGAAAGCGGTTCAGCTTCTGTTGAAACAATCGCAGCTGCTGCAAACCCTGGTTTGTCAGAATGGATTGAAGACAAGGTTCAGTCATCTGATCGCCCAGAACTAACATCTGCGAAAGTGGTTGTATCTGGTGGTCGTGGTGTTGGTTCAGAAGAAAGCTTCAAAATCATCGAAGCTTTGGCTGACAAACTAAACGCTGCTGTTGGCGCATCTCGTGCGGCTGTAGACAGCGGTTACGCACCAAACGATTGGCAAGTTGGCCAAACTGGTAAAGTTGTTGCTCCTGATCTGTACATCGCTGCAGGTATCTCAGGCGCTATTCAGCACCTTGCTGGTATGAAAGACAGTAAAGTTATCGTTGCAATCAACAAAGACGAAGAAGCACCTATTTTCCAAGTTGCTGACTACGGTCTGGTTGCAGATTTGTTTGACGCGGTTCCAGAGCTAACTGACGCGCTGTAAACAAATAAAGATATATAATTTGAAAGGCCTGCGATTTTCGCGGGCCTTTTTTATTACATTACAACCACTTCGCATGTGATGATCTTAAAGGCCCAGCTGGATATGCCCAATCGAACTCAACGTCATTAATCTGTAATGGAAACGAAATACGTTGGCCATTTCCCCAAACCGTCTTTTCAATTTCATCTGCATAGTCATTAGCATTTGTAGACACCGTAGTATTATGAATATCCGTACGTTTAGAACTGGATAATAAGTGTGCCACACGTGCCAATGACAATCGGGCCGACATCACGGTTCCAGTTTGTGCTCTTTCCTGAAGACATCTTAAAACAGCACTGGCAATCAAATAACCCGTACCGTGGTCGAGTGCTTGTACTGGTAAAGGTGTAGGTTTGTTCGCACCACTCATTTTCATCCCATAATCTGCAATACCACTGCTCATCTGGATCAAACTATCAAAGCCACGCCGCATAGCCCACGGCCCAGTCCAACCATATGCGTTCAGACAGACATCAACCAGTTTTGGGTTATATATACGTAAAGCCTCTGGGCTATACCCTAAACCTTTTAAAGCATCTGCACGATATCCATGCACCAATACATCAGCTTGTTTTAACAGCTCTTCAAATATCTTTCGATCATCTCTTTCACGCAAGTCCAGCCCAGCACAGCGTTTACCCAATGTAACTTCTGGCGCAACGCTGTCCTCTTCCCAGTCAAGTGGATCAATACGCAATACATCTGCACCCAAACCTGCTAAGAAACGCGTTGCAATAGGCCCAGCCAATACACGTGTTAAATCTAGCACCTTAAGACCACTCAAAGATCTGTCGGTTGGCGCGACCTCGCCTCGTTTGATGAACTCCACTAATGGCTCTGATGCAACAGCCTGCCCTTGCGGGTGATTTGCCCAAGTTACCATATCGTGCATAGAGGCCGCACATCCATTTTCTGAAACAATAGCCAGCTCTAAGTCATCTTTTTTCCAGCCAGCAACAACAGGCCTTAGGCTTTCCCTGTCTGAATAATCACCTAAAACAGATAATGCTGCCTTTCTATGATGCGGCGCATTTGTGTGTAACCTTATCCAACCATCTGCAGTTTGGTAATCACCTGCAATTGCATCCCAAATCGGAGGGAGCGACCAGCCAATTGGCCGTAGAGTCATATCAAACCACAATGACGCTAAGCGTTTATTTATAATCACTTCTGAATGATCGTCGGATAAGACCCGCGAGGCCATTACACCAGCCGCAGCCATAGTTGCGACAGCTAAATCAGATGTTTCAAACCATGACGGTAAATTCTCATCCGTATTCGATACAGTGATTTTCGATAAATGATTATCACTTACATCAAAGGCAGCAAATATCTCATCAAGAAATGCCAAGCTCATATACATTCTCCGTAATAAAATAAGCTTATGTTATAAACTTAAATAAATACAGATGCTCAGGGCTTTCTCGTGGTTAGTGTTTTGCTTTCGGGTCTAAATTTAATGTCTCTTGGCGCAAAAATGCCATCAAGCCCTCGGCATCAGTTTTATACTTATCCAAAACGTCGCGACCAATTGGTTTTCCCACTATAGGCGCCTGTTCCTTGCCAAAAGCACGTTTAATTTCATACATTAATAAGCTTTGGCGACATGTATCCGCAATACGGTTGGCAATCTGAAACGCACGTGAGTTTGAACCTTGGAAAAAGATTGGCACAACTTGTGCATCAGTTTGCAAGATAAGCTTTGATGTGAATGTGCCCCAATCAGCTTCGACCACAGGCCCAAACGCTGTTTTACTAGTGCATACAGTGCCGGCAGGAAATACACCAACACAGTGGCCATCTTTAACGCTTGTAACTGCATCTTTGCGCGTCTTTAAGTTTTTACGAACGGCGTCTTCTTCATGAGGAAAACTTACAGACAGTAAGTTCTTCGCAGCAACATCAACACCATTCAACAAGGCACGAGTAATGATCTGAAAATCCTCGCGACGCTTTGACAGCAACCACGCCAAGACCAAACCGTCAACCAAACCATGCGGATGGTTACATACGACCACAACTGGGCCCGTTTCTGGGATATTATTTCTTTGATCCTCTGGGGTTGTAACCTTAATGCTCATCTGATCCAGAACGGACGTCCAAAAGTGTGGATCTTTATTAGGGTCTTTTTCCCACTGACGCATATGCCACAACAATGGTAAACGTGCTGTGAAGGTCTCAACCGTTTTAATAAATAAACGTTTCCAGAAATTAGGAAATGAGTTCGCATAAGTCAGTTCAGATCGATCATACAGTTTGATCTGCTCTGCTTCGCTTTGTGTATTTGCTTCAGTCATATCTATTGGCCCTCACCAAAATAATCCCCCACAAGCATTTCTAAAGCGTCCGCTAAAGCCTCTGCCTGTTCTCCCGAGGTGGTCACATCGATCGTGCTTCCTTTGGACGCCGCCAACATCATCAGACCCATAATGGAATTTCCAGCTACTGTCATGCCATCTTTACTAACTTCAGCATCAGCATCAAAATTTTCAACCATTTCAACAAATTTGGCTGATGCCCGCGCATGTAGGCCTTTTTCATTTATAATCGTAAGGGTCTTCGTCATTTTGAGCTGCCTTTATCGTTTAGCAATTACAGCAGTTCATGTATTTTTTACCTGCAGCCATACTCGTCTCTATGGCTTGTTCAACGGGCAGGTTTCGTGATTTAGCCAGTTTAACCAACATCGGTAAGTTTGCACCATAGAGGATTTTACGTTTCTTTGCCGAGCAGGCCATCATAGAGAGATTTGCAGGAGAACCACCAAACATATCAACAACAACGATTACACCGTCTCCAGTATCTAATTTATCCGCGACAGCACAAATTTCTTCTTGCTTTGCCATACGGTCACATTCGGCAGCAATGGAAATAGCTTGAATGCCTTCTTGCTTCCCAACAACATGCTCAACTGCCGCTAAATACTCTTTAGCCAACCCGCCATGTGCAACGATCACAACCCCGATCAAATCTGTGCCTCTCTTACGATACGCATTACTGTCTTTCCAACTCTCTGTGGCGTATAGATACATGCCAACCTGAGTCTGCAAGGCTTTTCCCCAAAGCTTCCGTCACGCAAACCGAGCGGTGTTGCCCGCCCGTACAGCCTAAGCCTATAGAGAAATGAGCTTTCCCTTCGTCGATGTATGCAGGCAATAGAAACCCACATAACCCATTCAAACGATCGAAAAATTCAGAAAACCTATCATCTGTTTTTACATAATCTACAACACGATTGTCCAGACCATTCAAATCTCGTAATGACTTGTCCCAATACGGATTTTTTAAGAACCGGCAATCAAATGTCATATCCACTCCACGCGGCGCCCCTCGTTTGTAAGAAAACGAATGTAACGTAATAGACATATGATCACGCACCGCATCCCCATACCACTTTATCAACTCTGTTTTTAGGTCATGTGGAGACAATCTTGATGTATCAATCAACGTGTCTGCCATCGCTTGCAGTTTGGATAGTATCTTTTTTTCTCCAGCAATCCCAAACTCTGGTGCATCATCAGGTAATAAAGGGTGCCGCCTGCGTGTTTCACTATAACGGCGAACCAAAACATCCGTACCGCAGTCCAAGTATAATATCGTACTATAAAACCCTTCAGTTTGATTTATCTCTTCATGGATATCCAAAACGGTACCAACATTAAAATCGCGGGTTCTTATATCGACACCAAGCGCCATTTGACGACCAGTTGGTTGTCCTGACAAAAGCTTCGGTAATAGTGACAAAGGCATATTATCTATCGTTTCATAGCCAATGTCTTCAAATACATTAATCGCCGTACTGCGCCCCGCACCAGACGGACCTGTTACCAGTACGATATTCGTATTTTGTTTTTGGCTATTCACTTGAGAGTGTCCATTAGCTGACTATATCCAAATAAATTAAGTATCTTGGCAGCTATAGGCAAGTTTTGCACATCTTTTCCCGCTATAAAATTGATATGATGTGAACCGATCGCAACAGTTTTTGGGTCAGGTAAGCGTTTAGTTTGTTCTAATGTCATATCTACGACAAGATTTAGCTGCGACTTATCAAGATTTGGGCATTTCAAAAGACCAACACCTCTGACTTCAATCTGTCCATGAATATTTTGCGGAGTTGAAACAAATACACCTTTTTCACCAGATGATAAAACAACTTGATCATCCGCAACCAAAACACCGCCCAGCGCAATCAGTTGTAAAGCAAGTGATGACTTGCCCACACCCGATGGTCCTATTGCGAGGATACTTTTTCCGTCAAAATCAACACAGGACCCGTGGACTAATCCAAGATCCAGCTTCGTGATCACCCTGGCAACCCAACAACAAAACGCGCACCTAAAGGAGCAGTATCTTCATCGGCTCCTTTAGCACGAATGTTTTCCGCCCAGATTACACCACCATGCGCTTCAACGATTTCTTTTGAAATGGATAAGCCAAGGCCAGAGTTGTTTCCAAAGTTTTCTGCGGAGCGGTTTGAATAAAAGCGTTTGAAAACTTTCGCCAAGCTATCATCAGGAATGCCTTCACCCGTGTCTTCGACCACGATCAAAACACGGTTCTCAACACGACGTGCCCACAAACGAACTGCATCACCTTTTTCACAAAACGAAACTGCGTTAGTGATCAAGTTCACAAAAACCTGAGCAAGACGTTCCTCTAAGCCATCGATAAATATCTTTTCATCAGGCTTATCAAACAACATTTCAACACCAGATTCTTTTGCTTCCATAGTGTGGAAGTCAACGATGCGTTCTAGCATTAATGTCAGGTCAAAATTGTCTTCTTCTTCTTTAACCAGTTCTGAATCTAAGCGGGATGCGTTTGAGATGTCCGATACAAGACGGTCCAAACGACGGACATCATGTTCAACAACATCCAGCAAACGATTACGTTTTTCACCCTCTGGAGCGATACGCAAAGTTTCAATTGCAGACCGTAAAGACGCTAATGGGTTTTTAATTTCATGCGCCACATCCGCTGCAAACTGCTCATTCGTTTCGATGCGGTGATACAATGCAGATGTCATATTGCGCATTGCACTAGACAAATGGCCAATCTCATCATCACGACCTGTCATATCAGGAATACGCACACGGTCAGGACTGTCTTTGCGTAACTTCGATGTTGTACCTGCATCCATGGCAGAAGCCAAAACATGGATCGGGTTCGCAATTGTATTCGCAAGAACCAGTGATAGAACAACCGATAATACAGCGGCAAAAACGAATAAGCGCAGGATATTATTACGTTCTTGTGCACGTAAATCATCCATCAAACCTGCAGGTGTAGATGCCACAACAGAACCAACAACAGTACCATCCACAGTGATCACTTGCCCCGCAGCAACAATTTCTTGCCCTGCCTGTGTTGTATCTTTCAGCGTTTGCGCACCACTTGCTTGGACTTTAACTGCTAGGCTTTCAGAAATCTCATCTGCATCTCGTGCTTGTGTAGCATCAGCAGGGCTTTTAAAGGGCGCAACTAAACTACCTAAAATGCTATCTAAAAACTCACCGAATTTAGAGCTTTCATGCGATAAAACAGCCGCTTCATCAGCAGCGATTGTTGTCAAAGCCACGTTATTTGCATCAAAAATACGAACTTCGGTGGCACCAGCCGATGGTAAACTATCCACCATTGCGCTTAGCAAAGCATCATTTGCAGATGTAGATTCTGTATTATTCGCAGCGCGTTCTTGTAAGATTTGTGCATAAAGATTTGTTTCAACCTTTAATGCTGCAAAGCGTTCATCCGCAATATTATTGCTAAATTGACTCAGGTACAGCATCCCTAAAAGAAGCGTACAAAGCGCAATCAAGTTAAATGCGATAATCCGACGAGCCAATGCTGACGACCAAAAAAAACGTTTGAAACCCGTAGGCTTCTTTTTCGATTCATCACGACCACTATCAGATACGTTCATATCCGAAGCCATATCTATCTCTGCGTTTGCCATGATCTTATTGTTCGTTGTAACGGTAGCCGATGCCATAAAGCGTTTCAATGGCGCTAAAATCATCATCTACAGAACGCATCTTTTTGCGTAGGCGTTTGATGTGGCTATCAATTGTACGGTCATCCACATAAACCTGATCATCATACGCAACATCCATCAACTGGTCGCGGCTTTTTACAAAACCTGGGCGCGTTGCAAGTGCTTGAAGTAAAAGGAATTCTGTTACTGTCAGCGAAACAGCCTGACCTTTCCAAGTCACCGCATGGCGCATTGGATCCATTGTCAATTCACCGCGTTCGATCAAACTTTCATTTGCTTCTTCTGCAATAGGAGAACCTGCATCCGAAAGGCGTGCTTCTTGGCGACGCAGGATTGCACGAATGCGTTCTACCAACAAACGTTGCGAGAATGGTTTGCGTACATAATCATCTGCACCCATACGAAGCCCAAGAACCTCATCAATCTCATCATCTTTAGATGTAAGGAAGATCACTGGCATATCCGTTTTCTGACGAAGACGTCCCAACAAGTCCATGCCATCCATACGTGGCATCTTAATATCCAACACTGCCATATCCGGCATTGTTTCGTTGAAGGCGTTTAACGCCTGCAATCCGTCATTATATGTAGAAACGTCATACCCTTCTGCTTCTAACGTCATAGAAACCGACGTAAGAATATTACGGTCGTCATCAACCAAAGCTATTTTAGCCATACTGCCCTCTGATATTGCCTGCACTGCATTATTTATTATTTTTATTTTCTTTATATTCCGCTACCTGAGTCGCAGAATCAACTTAAATTTGTCGAAGACGGCACAATCGTGTCATTTTTTCATCACAATTGGCCAAAATAACGTACAAACGTTAACGTTAACTGCGCGAAATTGACCAAAAACGGGCGTTCCATTCAAATTCTCACATGTTATACAGCGGCAACTTTCATATAGGAAAGTTTCGTAAATTCTACGTGCTCGGCACTTTTGGGCACGAAAAAACTAATGGCAGATCACAAAATTTGCCCAAGGAGCACCGAAAACATGGAAACAGGTCGCGTTAACCCAGCACAAACGTTGGAAAAAACAGGCATTTCTGGTCTTAAGTCCGTTCACTACAATCTATTGGAGCCTGCTTTGGTACAAGCAGCTCTACAAAAGGGCGAAGGTGATCTTGGCAAAGGTGGTGCTTTCCTGGTTTCAACAGGTGAATACACAGGTCGTTCCCCAAAAGATAAATTTGTTGTTGATGAGCCATCTGTAAAAGACAGCATTTGGTGGGAAAACAACCCGCCAATGGCAATGGACGCTTTTGAACAGTTGAAAAAGGATATGTTCGCGCACATGGCTGGCGGCGAATACTTCGTACAAGACCTATTCGGTGGTTCAGACCCAGCATACCGTTTGAATACACGCGTGATTACAGAGCTTGCTTGGCATTCCCTATTCATCCGCACAATGTTGCGTCGCCCTGAAGCAGAAGAACTGGACACATTCACACCAGAATTCACAGTTGTGAATTGCCCGACCTTCAAAGCAGACCCAGCAAAACACGGCTGTCGCTCAGATGTGATCATCGCGATTTCTTTCGAGCAAAAACTAATCCTAATCGGCGGCACTGAGTATGCTGGCGAAAACAAAAAATCTGTTTTCTCAATCCTGAACTACCTACTGCCAGAAAAAGGCGTTATGCCGATGCACTGTTCAGCCAACCACGCGATTGGCGACGAGCAAGACACAGCCGTTTTCTTTGGCCTATCAGGTACAGGTAAAACAACACTATCAGCCGATCCAAACCGTATCCTAATCGGTGATGACGAACATGGTTGGTCAGATACAACTACATTCAATTTTGAGGGTGGTTGTTACGCGAAAACAATCTCTCTGTCTGAAAAAGCAGAACCAGAGATTTTTGCAACAACATCAAAGTTCGGCACAGTCATCGAAAACATGGTGTACGACAAATACACCAAAGAATTGGACTTTGAGGACGACAGCCTGACAGCAAACATGCGGTGTGCGTATCCATTGCACTACATTTCAAACGCATCTGAAACAGCTCTTGGTGGTCAACCAAAGAACATCATCATGCTAACATGCGATGCGTTTGGTGTTCTGCCTCCAATCGCACGTTTGACACCAGCACAAGCCATGTACCACTTCCTATCAGGATTCACATCTAAAGTGGCTGGTACAGAACGCGGTGTAACAGAACCACAACCAACATTCTCAACATGTTTTGGGTCTCCATTCATGCCACGTCGCCCAGAAGCATATGGCGCATTGTTGCGTGACAAGATCGCTTCAACAGGCGCTAAATGCTGGTTGGTCAACACAGGTTGGACTGGCGGCGCTTACGGCACGGGCTCTCGTATGCCAATCAAAGCAACACGCGCATTGCTAACAGCAGCGCTAGACGGTTCATTGAACAACGCTGAATTCCGCAAAGACGCAAACTTTGGCTTCGACGTTCCCGTAAGCGTTCCTGGTGTTGATGATGCATTGCTTGATCCACGCTCAACATGGACAGATGGCGAAGCATATGATGCGAATGCTTCTAAATTGGTTACAATGTTCTCTGACAACTTCGGCCAATATGAAAGCCACGTTAGCGAAGATGTATTGGCAATCAAAATCGGCGCTTAAGACACACCAAAATTGACACCATGAAAAACCGCGTTGTTGTCAGCGCGGTTTTTTATTGCCTTGAAATATGGCCCATACTCTGAAAACCTATTGATATGTTACGTGCTTCTCTTATTTTAACCGCTATTCTGAGCTTTTGTTCTCCGGACGAAACCGTATCAAGCCAGACAGAAACAACTGATGTGTGGGTTCTGCAATCGGTCAATGATGAAGCTATCACAGAGAGAATAACCTTAGAGTTTCCTGAAGAAGGCCGCATTTCAGGTCGCGCACCTTGTAACCGCTACTTTGCAACACAATCAGCACCGCTTCCTTGGTTCGAAATCGGAGATATAGGCGCTACTAAAGTTGCGTGCCCAGCCCTAAAGCAAGAACAAGAGTACTTTGAGAACCTACGCATAATGTCGTCAGTTGAAGTCATAGGTGACACACTGGTTTTAAGATCAGTTACAGGCTTTGAAGTCGTAATGGTTTATAAAAAAGACTAATCACCTTTATTTACTGTCTTCGTAAGTACCGTCACAAATCGCCCACGCGCCTCTGGCAATGGCCTATTCCCCAATGCTGGCGCCAAACGTCTTTCTAAAAAGTAGCCTGTGGTCTTCAGTGCATCAAGCACCTCTTGCGCCTCTTTCGTGGCCGTTTGTGCCCGCAAAAAACGCGGCAAAGGTAACATTCGATCAGCCCATTGTGCACCTGCCTTACGACTGACAGCACGCCCTGATTTTGGGGATACATAAATCAAATCCTGCATGTCCCCCGTGGCAGCACAACTGTCTAAATCCAAACCATAGCCAAGCTCTTCTAACACAGCATGTTCCCATAAGGCATAATCCGACAACCACGCCTGCCCTGCACTCATCTGATCCAATAAATTTACTGTCGCCACATACAAACGTGGAAACGACATGCGTTCTGGAAAGGCAAAACTGATCAATGCGCAAACCGACCCCATTGCCGCCAATGCCAAACGATCCGATAAAATCGTAGCGCGTGATTGCACAGGTTCCAGTTTGTAACTGCCAAGGTGTTCCTCTAGCCGCGCACGCCATTCCGCATCCACCTGTGTTCCGGGTTGTAATATCGGGGCAAGCTTGCGCGATGCCCCACCGCGCACAATACCCGCATGGCGTCCATAATCCTCGGTCAGAACATCCACAATCGTAGATGTTTCACCGTGCTTACGAACCGAGATAATTACGCCTGTACCCTGCCATTCCATAAGATGCAGTTATACACAAACTATCCTATCAATAAATGCTCTAACGCAACGGATATAACCCCAGCGTACGCAGCTATAAACCGACGTTAACCATATAAGCTGTATAACTAACCCCGCTAGCAAAGTGGTTCATGGGTTTTCAAAGGGTGTGTGACAGCATCAAATGCGAAAATCACCGAAACAACGTTTTATTAGGTGCAGGGGATAAAGTCCCTGTTCGGCACGTATAACCGCACTTAGGTGGCGCCACCTTTTACAACTTACATAATACGATAATGCAAAACCCCGCCAGCCAATGATGGTGACGGGGCAATAGGTATGTCTTGTGTTAGCTCGTTATGAAAACGCAAACCGCATTCACCATCACTAACGTCAGCTATGGGGGACAAAGCGGACGTTCATTTACTATTGTCTGCTATGATGTTTATGTGTTTAAAAAAATTAAATGTAATAGGTGAAATCCGTGGCAAATTATAATCCCTTTAAAAATAAACACAGCCAAGAACACACATTTATAAACCAAAAAACTCTCAAGGTTGATCAAGATTTTAAAGCGATGGTCAAGATACTACAAAAAGAAAAACCGTATTCTCCCCAGCGGTGGGAAGCCGCTCGGAAAAGATATGCTACGCATGATGATGTCGAATATGCAAAGGCATTAAATATTGATATAGATTTTGTCCCTTGGTTACGCAAACATGCACTTAATGGAAATCTTGAAAGTATGGTTGAATGGATGGATAGGCCAAATCACATGTTAGGTGGCGCTACACCAAGACAACTTCGAGCACAGCGAAGGGGTAGGCATTGTTTCCAAAGTTTTATAGCTCGACTAGGTAGATGAAGGATCAAAGCGAACATTTCCATGAGCAGCGTTAAAGTCAACTCACACCGTTTTACACGGCCTCATCAATTCAACCCCTCTTCATCCAACAAATGACGCCCATCACGATCTTCGACTTCAATCATCCAAATATCAGGATCAAACGACCGTTGCTTGGTCAGGCTTTCATCCACCTCACGTTCATCCCCTTCGGATAAAATCGCCCATACGCGGTTGCCATCCAAATCATAACTGCGGTGAAACGCACGCGCAGCACCGTCCAGCGTATTCAATTTGATAATCACAGCGCCCGCCGTAGCGTCACCTTTGGAAATCACAAAAGCAGGAATGTTAACCAGCTGGAGACGCTTTAAATACGCACTCACCCATAAGTCGCTGGTCAGGCGTGGTGTCATTTACGCGTGTCTGAAAAATCCAGACCCATTTCCGTAAAGCGCTCTGCCTCGTTTTCCCATTTCGGACGCACTTTCACCTGAATAAACAAGTGCACTTCTGAACCAACAAGGTTCTTCAATTCTGTCCGCGATGCAATACTGACCGCTTTCATTGTCTGGCCCTTTGGCCCTAACGCAATACCTTTGTGACGTTCGCGGATCACATAGACAACTTGGTCAATGCGCACAGAACCATCTTTTTTCTGCTCCCAGCCCACAGTCTCAACCGTCAGGAAATACGGCAGTTCTTGGTGCAACCGCAGCATCAGTTTTTCACGCGTGGTTTCCGCTGCAATCAAACGTAATGGAACATCTGCAATCTGATCTTCTGGATACAACCAAGGCCCTTCTGGAACATTCTTCGCAAAATAAGCGCGCAGTTCTTTTATTCCAAATCCCTTTTCCGCGGACACCATAAAGGTTTCTTCAAACGGGTATTTGTCATTCATCTCTTTGGTCAGTGCCAAAAGCTTTTCTGACTTCACCATGTCGATTTTATTGATCGCAAGGATGACACGTTGTTTTTTGTGAATGCGGCCCTCAAGTCCATCAAGGATCATTTCAACACCAGGTGTAATCCCACGATGCGCTTCGATCATCAAAACCACGATGTCACCATCATTGGCACCAGACCAAGCCGCAGCCACCATTGCTTTGTCCAGATTGCGGCGTGTTTGAAATAGCCCTGGTGTATCAACAAACACCAACTGCGCATTATCTTCCATTGCAATACCCCGAATACGGGCACGTGTGGTTTGAACCTTGTGCGTCACAATCGAAACTTTGGCGCCTACCAAATGGTTCATCAACGTAGATTTACCTGCATTTGGTTCACCAATCAGGGAAACATATCCACAACGTGTATCGGTCATTTTAAGTGTCTACCTGTTCTAATAATTTCGCCGCAGCCATTTGCTGTGCTTGGCGTTTTGACGATGCGCTGGCTGAGGCTGAGCCCCCATTCGAAAGCTGCGCTTCTATTTCAAAGATGGGAGCATGGTCAGGGCCACTGCGCCCAATTTCAACATACTTCGGCGGAGGCATCTTTTGCCCTTGTGCCCACTCTTGCAATGTGGTCTTCGGATCACGTGCATCATCCTTTGCAGCGTTAATCCGCCCCCCCCAAAGGCGTAAAATTACCTCTTCGGCAACATCAAAACCCGCATCCAAATAGATCGCAGCAATCACAGCTTCCATCGCGTCCCCAAGGATGGCTATTTTTTTACGGCCACCTGATAACATTTCAGAGCGACCAAGCTTTAGCGCCGAGCCTAAATCAATTTGCACGGCAACATCAGCACAAGCTTCTTTACGCACCAACGCATTAAATCGTGGCGCCAACAAACCTTCACTTGCCTCTTTGTCTTTATTCAACAGCGCTTGCGCGATGACCAGTGCCAATACACGGTCACCCAGAAACTCAAGCCGTTGATTATCAGATCGCGTTGCCGAACTCAGGGACGAATGCGTTGTCGCCTCTATCAGCAATTCTGGTTGGGAAAACTGGTGTCCCAACCGTTCGCAAAAATCTTTCAGTTCACTCGCGAGTTTCACTCAAGCCCCTTGAAAAAACGATCTGCACGCCATGTCCAGAAATACAACATACGTTTACCAGCTGATGAGAAAATCACACGGTCCGCGCGACCAATCAAATATTCTGCAGGCACGTAACCAACACCCCCCAAGCTTAATGGGACACGGCTATCTTGGGAATTGTCACGATTATCACCCATAAAGAAATAATGGCCTGCGGGTACATTGAATACAGGCGTATCATCAGAACGCGCAGTTCGTACATTCAAAACAGTATGCTCTACACCATTTGGTAACGTCTCTTTGAACGCCTCTTTTTCACATGAACCGCCCAATGCAACTGGTTGATTATAACAAGCTGGCGTGCTGCCCAATGGTCCTTGTGGTAACTTAACCTCTATAAAATTATCTATAGTTTTCAATGGTGCCGCTTTATCATTGATATAAAGTTGGCCCGCTTTCATCTGCACCTTATCACCTGGAAGGCCAATCAAACGTTTGATGTAATCCACACCACGTGTTGGATGTTTAAAGACAATGATATCACCGCGCTCTGGTTCACTCGATAAAATACGGCCAGAGATTGGGCACAGTGCCCAAGGGCATGAATACTTAGAATACCCATATGCCATTTTATTCACAAACATGAAATCACCAACCAATAGTGTCGATTTCATAGAACCCGATGGAATCCAAAATGGTTGAAAGAAGAGTGTCCGAATGACACCTGCGATAAGTAATGCATACACAATCGTTTTGATCGTTTCTCCAATACCTTCTGATTGCTTTTCAGCCATTTCATAAACCCTTATTGTTATGCCAGCTTCATGGCCCTAGATACAGTAATAGTCAAGCTTTGGGGCGTGCTTCAATAACAACAAACGCCTGTGCCCACGGGTGATCATCAGTCAATGTTACGTGAACAAACGCATCATGTCCTTCGGGTGTCATTTCCAAAAGCCGTTCTTCTGCCCAGCCAGATAACTCCATTGTTGGTTGCCCAGTGCTTAAATTCTTCACGGCCATATCTTTCCAAGATATCCCCATTGCTAACCCTGTACCCAAAGCTTTTGAACAGGCTTCTTTTGCCGCCCAACGCTTTGCATAGGTTCCAGCAACGTCTTTTCGGCGCTCTGCTTTAGTTTGTTCTATTTCCGTAAAAACTCTGTTTTTAAAACGATCGCCAAATCGCTCCAAAGTACCTTGGATACGTTCAATATTTGCAAGATCTGTTCCAACACCAAGGATCATGCGTCGTCCATAAGTTTACGCATTTTACCAATGACTGTTTCCAGTCCATCAAAAACCGCTTCACCAATCAAAAAATGCCCAATATTCAATTCCACAATATCTGGAAACGCTGCAATTGGTTGAACCGTATCATAGGTCAAACCATGTCCCGCATGTACTTCTAAACCTAATGAAGTTGCAAAGGCACACATATCACGCAAACGTTCTAGCTCTGCATCGCGTTCATCAAAGCGTCTTTCGGCATGGGCATCGCAATAAGCACCTGTGTGTAATTCAATGACAGGTGCTCCAATTCGGTGAGCCGCTTCAATTTGTTTCTGATCTGCTGCTATAAAAATCGAAACGCGGCATCCAGCATCACGCAATGGCGCAATATAACGTGCAAGCTTGTTTTCTTCGCGCACGACTTCTAAGCCACCCTCAGTCGTACGTTCCTCACGTTTTTCAGGAACCAGACAAACAGCGTGTGGTTTATGACGCAATGCAATTTTTTGCATCTCGTCAGTCGCAGCCATTTCAAAATTCAATGGAACGGTAAGATTTGCCATTAATGCATCAATATCTGCATCCACGATGTGACGGCGGTCTTCACGTAAATGTGCGGTAATACCATCCGCACCAGCTTTTTCTGCCAATAATGCTGCACGCATTGGATCAGGTACTGCTCCACCACGTGCATTCCGCACAGTTGCTACGTGATCAATGTTTACACCAAGGCGGATTTTATTATGTTGTGTGTCCATATAAAGGCCTCACTTTGCTAAATTAAGCAGACTTTAAGTTACTCAGTGTCGCGTTCCGCCAATTTACGGGCTTTGCGTTCTTCCATCTTCAGCTTACGCCGTTTTTGATAAGTCGCAATAAGGGGTTTTGAGAAAACGTAACAAACAACAGCCGCAATAAACCCAGGTATGATCCCACCAATCAAATACGGCATGAATACATCTTGGGTGAATTCCATAAACCCATCCCAACTGCTTTGCTTATGTCCAAACAAAGATTTGATGTTTCCTAAGATCGTTCCAAAGGCCTCTTCAAAGGAATCAACCAATCGCACCCAAGCGGTTGTTTGTTCTTTTGTCTTTCCCAACATACGAAGGCCCAGTTGGTAACTGGTCGCTGCAATAAACGGGAATGTTAACGGGTTGCCAAAAAATGTACCTAACAATGCAGCAAACACATTTGCACGAACCAACAGTGCAAGCCACCAAGCGGCTAAGAAATGCAGACCGAAGAGTGGGGAAAACGATATGAAGACCCCAACTGCGATCCCAAGCGCAATTCGGTGCGGTGTATCGGGCAAACGTTTCAAACGGTGACTGATATAATCAATCCCCCTTCTCCACCCTTTGCGCGGATACATAAACTCGACAAATCCTTGCCAGTAGCTTTGTTTATTCCTGCGTTTAAACACGCCTTATTGCTCCGTCACACCAACAGGGTTCTGCGATTTCATACTATCAGATCTGCGTCCACGTTTTCTTTTAACAGTGGCAACATCCGAATCAGCCTCAACCGCAGTCATTACATTGTGCAGATGTTCCACATCCCGCACCTGTATTTCAATCATCATTCTATAAAAATCAGGCTTTCTTTCTGTAAACTCTAAGTTGGATATATTCGCGTTTTGCTCACCCACTAAAGTACAAATCCGCCCCAATACGCCCGCATCATTTGCCATCGTCACTGCAATCGTTGCATTGTTTACAGGTTCAGTTCGTCCATTTGTCCATTGCAAATCCATCCAACGGCTTGTTTGATCTTCATATTCCGCCAAACGTTCGCAATGCATAGTATGAAACACAACACCCTTACCGCGCGTTGCAATTCCAACAATACGCTCACCAGGCAATGGTTGGCAGCATGTACCTGGTTGTGCAAATTGTCCTGGGTCAAGACCAATGATCTTTGCTTCTGGAAGATCAATGTCTTGCTTATCTTCGCTCATAAGTTCTGGGTACAAGACACTCACTAAATCAGAACCCGTCATTTCGGCACTGCCCAATCGTGCCAAAAGATCATCTTTATCCTTCAAGCCCATCTTATTCGAAGCCGTTGTCAAAGCCTTGTCGCTGGATTTTTTACCTACATGTTCAAGCGCCACACGCGCCAATTCTTTGCCAAGACGAATATACCCTTCACGGTGTTCCTCTCGTAAGGCACGTCTAATAGCTGTCTTCGCGCGCCCCGTCACAACCGTATCAATCCAACTTGGCTGAGGGCGTTGCCCTTCTGCCGTGGTAACCAAAACCGATTGGCCATTACGTAAACGAGTCCAAAGCGGGACACGGCGACCGTCTACTTTTGCACCAACACAAGCAGCACCAATACGTGTATGGATAGCATAGGCAAAATCAATCGGTGTCGCCCCACGCGGCAACTGAATTACATCACCTTTTGGCGTAAAACAGAAAACTTGGTCCGAAAACATCTCAAGTTTCACATGCTCAAGAAACTCTTCATGGTCTTGTTCATCATTTTTATCAAAGCGTTCTGTTAAAGAAGCAAGCCAAGTAAAGGGGTCAACCGTAAATGGGTTTTCAACACGACGACCATCTTTATAGGACCAATGCGCCGCAACACCTGTTTCAGCAACATCATGCATCTGGCGTGTACGCATCTGGATTTCCACACGCTTGCCATCGCGCCCTGATACAGTGGTATGTACAGAGCGATAGCCGTTCGATTTTGGTTGGCTTAAGTAGTCTTTGAAACGTCCTGGTACAGCCGTCCAGCGTTTATGAACAGCACCCAAAGCACGGTATATGTCTTCTTCGTTATTGGTAATAATACGAAATGCATAAATATCAGAGAGCCGTGAAAATCCTTCGTTTTTTTCCTGCATCTTACGCCAAACGGAATAAGGTTTCTTTTCGCGCCCGACGACTTCAGCTTCAATTTCAGCTTTTTGTAATACATCACGAATATCTTGCGTGATTTGCGGAATTACATCTTCAGTTTGGTTTCGCAATGTCAGGAAACGGCGCAAAATGGAATTTCGCGCTTCAGGATTCAGCACACGAAACGACAAATCCTCCAACTCATCACGCATCCATTGCATACCCATACGCCCCGCCAATGGGGCAAAGATATCCATCGTCTCGCGTGCTTTTTGCTGCTGCTTCTCAGGACGCATATGTTTGATCGTCCGCATATTATGCAAACGGTCACCCAACTTAACAAGAATAACACGTACATCTTTGGACATCGCCAATAGAAGTTTACGCACATTTTCTGCTTGCTTTGCATCCTTTGACGTCAGCTCAAGATTGGTAAGTTTAGTAACGCCATCGACCAATTGCGCGACTTCTACACCGAAACGCTTCGCAACTTCTTTGTAGGTTGATTTTGTGTCTTCAATTACATCATGCAGCAAGGCTGTCACAATTGTTGAATCATCCAAACTTTGTTGCGACAGCAAAACAGCCACTTCGATAGGATGTGTGAAATATGGTTCGCCAGAATGCCTAAACTGGCCTTCGTGCATAAGCTTACCATACTCATACGCATTAGTTATGAGTTTGACGTTTGTATTAGGGTTATAAGTGCGGACGTGATCTACAAGTTCTTCAACAGGAATCATTTCGGCTGCTCCTTATCTGGGCGCCGTGCCAAGCCAAAGGCTTGACAGTTTGTCCTTACTTCATTTCTTGTGCTTCCATCAAAGCGCGCAACAGATTTTCTTCTGACATATCGTCATCCGCTTTGTCTGTTTCTTCACCCATAAGAAGTGCCATTTGATCTTCTTCTGGCTCATCCACTTCAATTTGTGTTTGGTGGCTTTCAATCGCTGCTTCGCGAAGCTGCTCAGCTGTCAAAGTTTCGTCAGCGATTTCACGCAACGCTACAACAGGGTTCTTATCGTTATCGCGTGGGACTGTAATTTCAGCGCCTGTAGACAATTCGCGCGCGCGATGTGCCGCCAATAGAACCAAATCAAAACGGTTAGAAACTTTATCTACGCAATCTTCAACTGTGACACGAGCCATTGTGAACTCCAAAACATGGTGTGAATGAAACGGCTACATATGCGTTTTCGATTAGAATGGCAAGGGCAATAGCCGCAATCTTAGCAATCTGAAATTAGTACGACAGCATCTAAATCATGTGGCGGAATACGGGCGATCAATACGTCCAAAGTCTCTTTGGTCACGGGGTGCACCCAATCAGGTTCAATTGACTTTAACGGAACAAGTACGAAAGCACGATCTTCAATTCGCGGATGAGGAAGAATCAATCCTTCCGGCCAAGTGGAAATTTGCTGTTCTAGCGGCATATTACGCCATTTCTCATAAATTCCTGTGTTAGGCAGCAATAACCCATCATAATCCAACAAATCGATATCAATAACGCGAGCCCCCCAACGTACTTCACGCGTGCGGCCCAAATCATCTTCAATGCTATGCAAAACCCTTAATAAAGCGTCTGGTTTCAATGCGGTTTTGATTTTTATAACTGTATTTACGTAATTTGGGCCATTTCCTGCTGGAAATGCAGGTGTTTCATAAATGGGACTACTTTTATCAATTATTATGCTTTGCTGTAGTAATAATTCATATGCAGATTTTACAAGAGATACCGAATCGCCCAATTCACTACTCAAATTTGACCCTAGGGCAATATAAGCTATCTTTAGGTTAGTTTCGGTTTTTTTTACTTGATGCATACACTTAACCCCTTATGTTCAGGCAAGTTCTGCCTCCTTGGGTACACGCAATACTACAATTCATTGGTTGAGCTTCATTACGAAAGAAACTTTAAAAAGGAAACATTATGTTTTACCGCGACGAGCGATTAGCCCTCTTTATCGACGGCTCAAACTTATATGCCGCAGCCAAATCGCTTGGTTTTGATATAGACTATAAGCTATTACGAACTGAGTTTATGCGCAGAGGCAAACTATTACGCGCCTTTTACTACACAGCACTTTTAGAAAACGATGAATATTCACCAATCCGTCCATTGGTCGATTGGCTGAACTACAACGGTTTCACAATGGTGACAAAAGCAGCCAAAGAATACACTGATTCTATGGGCCGCAAAAAAGTCAAAGGCAATATGGACATCGAATTGGCCGTGAATGCTATGGAACTTGCACCACACGTTGATCATATGGTGATCTTCTCTGGTGACGGCGACTATCGTCCGTTGATTGAATCGCTACAACGCCAAGGCGTGCGCGTTTCTGTTGTGTCTACAATCCGTTCGCAACCACCAATGATTTCAGACGAATTGCGCCGTCAGGCTGACAACTTTATCGAATTGGATGAGTTGCGCGATGTTGTGGGTCGCCCACCACGTCCAGAAGACGAAAACGCTCCGGCAATGTATCCAGATCCAGAGCCAGTTGATTAACATCTCTGACCTGTAAAAATATAAAGACTAATAAGCTAAGCTCCGAACGTAAGTTTGGGGCTTAAATCATTTCAGGAACTGTGGCATATCCCTTTTTATGAAACAGAAATTGAATCTTTACTTAGCAGCACCGCGCGGCTTTTGCGCTGGTGTTGACCGTGCCATTAAGATCGTTGAGATGGCGATCGAAAAATGGGGCGCGCCTGTTTATGTGCGCCATGAAATCGTACACAATAAATACGTCGTCGATGGTTTGCGTGACAAAGGAGCCGTCTTTGTCGAAGAACTGGACGAATGCCCAACAGATCGCCCTGTGATTTTTTCAGCCCACGGCGTTCCAAAATCTGTGCCAGCTGCCGCTGAACATCGCAACATGATCTATGTCGATGCAACTTGCCCTTTGGTCTCCAAAGTGCACATCGAGGCGGATCGTCATAATCAGAACGGCTTGCAAATGGTAATGATTGGCCACGCAGGCCACCCAGAAACCATCGGCACAATGGGTCAATTGCCAGAAGGTGAAGTTCTGCTTGTGGAAACACCAGCGGATGTTGCTACACTTACACCACGTGATGAAGATAAGCTGGCTTATATCACACAGACTACTTTAAGTGTGGATGACACTGTGGAAATCGTAAAAGCCCTGCAAAACCGTTTCCCTAATATCGTTGGCCCACACAAAGAAGACATTTGTTACGCCACAACCAACCGCCAAGAAGCGGTAAAGGCTGTTGCCCCAAAAATTGACGCGCTTCTGGTAATTGGCGCACCAAACTCTTCAAACTCAAAACGTCTTGTTGAAGTTGGCTCAAACGCAGGTTGCAACTATTCTCAATTGGTTCAACGCGCAAAAGACATTGATTGGCGCGCTATGGATGGCGTGAAATCCGTTGGCATCACTGCGGGCGCTTCTGCTCCTGAAATTCTAATCAATGAAGTTATTGATGCATTCAAAGATCGCTACGACGTTACAACAGAGATTGTTGAAACTGCTGTTGAGAATGTAGAATTCAAAGTTCCTCGCGTTCTAAGAGAGCCCGCTTAAGCGTATGCCAGATAAACAGACGATCGATACTTATAATAAGCGCGCACAGACTTATGTCGAATTGGTCAGTCGCACCATGCCAGACCAAGATTTGCAAAACTTTCTGGATGCTGTTCCCAAAGGTGGGGCGGTATTGGACTTGGGCTGCGGCCCAGGCAATTCCGCAATGATGATGCAAGACACAGGACTGGTTGTAGATGCGATTGATGCCTCTTCTGAAATGGTCAAAATGGCAAAGACCAAATTCGGCGTGAATGCGAGACTTGCCACATTCGATGACCTAATTGCAGAAGCTAAATATGATGGCATCTGGGCAAATTTCAGCCTGTTGCATGCCCCAAAAGCTGATATGCCACGTCATCTGTCCGCCATCTATAAAGCTTTAAAACCATCAGGGCACTTTCATATTGGTCTGAAAACAGGGACAGGTTCAGAACGCGATGATCTGGAGCGTATGTATACATATTACGAAGAGCACGAGTTGCACGATTTAATGACTGACGCTGGCTTTACCATTCTCACCACACGCCACAGCGCCGAAAAAGGCATGGCTGGCACCAAAGACCCTTTCATGATTGTAACCGCCCATGCCTGATCTATACGCATACACAGACGGCGCCTGCTCAGGCAATCCAGGTCCAGGGGGATGGGGTGTTTTATTGTTTGCAAAAGAGGGCGACAAAGTCATCAAAGAGCGCGAATTAAAAGGCGGCTCAGAACATACAACAAATAACCAAATGGAATTGATGGCAGCAATCACAGCATTGGAAACACTTGGCAAGCCCAGCGCGATTACAGTGGTGACAGACAGTTCTTATGTCAAAGACGGCATCACCAGTTGGATTTTCGGTTGGAAGAAAAACGGCTGGAAAAACGCCTCTAAAAAACCTGTTAAAAACGCAGACCTTTGGAAACGTTTAGATGAGGCCACCAAACGCCACCAAGTCACTTGGGAGTGGATTAAAGGGCATGCAGGGCATGCTGAAAACGAACGTGCCGATGAATTGGCGCGTGCTGGTATGGAACCGTTTAAACCTTAATCAATGGACTGATATGAAATTTAATCACATTGGCATTCCGACAACTGATGATTTTGACGGCGAAATTGTTCTAAAACATCTTGGAATGACCGTCAGCGATCACAAAAACAACCCATTCGGCATTCAATGGCAACGATACCATGACAATGCCCCTTATCCTGATTTGGTTAAGACCGTTCCACATGTTGCTTTTGAAGTTGATAATTTAGCAGAAGCCTTAAAAGGGATGACTGTTATTATTGAACCCAATAGCCCTATAGACGGCTTGCTAGTGGCCTTTATTGAAGTAAATGGCGCGCCCGTTGAGCTGATGGAAATTGATCGCGCCATTTGTAAAGAAGATATCTAAACGCCGTCCACAATGGCCAACGTACATTCTGCATTCGCGTGGCGGATTGCTTTCACAGGTTGGTATTCTTCTGAATGTACAAAGTCACGTGCCGCTTGCATGGATGGGAACTCCACAATCACAATACGTGTTGGTGCCCACAGATCATTTTCCAACACATCCATTTCGCCACCACGCGTGCGGTAAACGCCGCCGTATTTCTCGGCAATCGGTTTTGCCTGTGCTTTATAGGTTTCATAAACTTCTGCATTGGTAATCTTGGTATCAACAACAACATAAGCAACCATTTTGAATTTCCTTTAGGTTTGACAAATAACTTTTACAAAAATGCTATACTGGCGTGCAGAACAATCCAACCGAATTCGCAGATGGCAAACTTGACTTGCATCTCCAAATCATCAAAGACCGTCGCAACAAAAGGATGCCACTATGTCTGATACACCAAACATAAATGATGCTTGTTTTCATGCGATTGAAAGCAACTCAGAAACCGCGCCAAAAATCCTGTTACTCTACGGCTCACTACGTGATCGCTCTTTCAGTCGCTTGATGACCGAAGAAGCTGCACGTGTGTTAAATCGCTATGGCGCTGAAACCAAAATATTCGATCCTTCTGGATTACCTTTGCCAGACGATCACGATGAGACGCACCCCAAAGTGCAAGAATTACGCGATCTTGTAATGTGGTCAGATGGCATGGTTTGGTGTTCACCAGAACGCCACGGTGCCATGACTGGTATTATGAAAACACAAATCGATTGGATTCCATTAGCACCTATCGGTGGCGTGCGCCCAACCCAAGGGAAAACACTGGCTGTGATGCAGGTCAACGGCGGGTCACAAAGTTTCAACACTGTAAACCAATTGCGCATCTTGGGGCGTTGGATGCGATTGCTGACAATTCCAAACCAATCATCCGTACCAAAAGCATTTTTAGAGTTCGACGATAATGACCGCATGAAGCCAAGCCCGTTTTACAACCGCATGGTCGATGTGATGGAAGAACTGGTAAAATTCACCGTACTGACCAAAGACCGCAAAGATTATCTGGTTGATCGTTACAGTGAACGTGTCGAAACACGCGAAGAGCTTTCAAAACGTGTGAACCAAAAGTCTATTTAAAGTATCGGCGGTATATCCAGATTAGGGCAACAGCCCCTAATAAACCGCCGATAAAAATACTTAACACACTAGATGTACCAATAAAGGCTGCCGCTAAGACACGTAAAACAATACCGCCTACGATTGCGCCCAGAACACCAATCGCCACGGCGACCAACGCACTGGCTTGAACATTCATAAAGCGTACAGCTAATAATCCAGCTGCAGCGCCCACAATCATAGTTAGTAAAAACGGCATATGTATCTCCTACAAGGTATACATATTACATAGTAAAAAGGCGGTACATATCAATATGCACCGCCTTTCAGAAAGCAGGTTAATACAGGACTGTATTATTTTGGTAGTGTATCAGCTACGGCTGTGTGTTCGATCTTTTCCCAGTTTGCATTACCATTAACCAAATGCTCAGCTTGATCTTTGTTCCATAATTTTTGAACTGGTGCTGAAAGGTTCAGGTAAAGTTTGTCATCAACAATTGCCCAAACGTTTGGATCGCCATCGAACTTAGAACCTACAGACAGACCATATGCACAGTAACCACCGAATGCTGGTGTATATGCTTCTGGGTTAGCCAAGAATGTTTTCTTGTTCTCTTCAGATGCGAAACGGTAAGTTGCTTCTTCATGCACTGCTGTGATGTTGAATGCACCTTCTTGTGGGCCACCATTGAAATATGACACAGGGTCATAACCACGCATAGCCAAGCCAGTTGCTGTTACATTTAGCTCATCAACAGCGAATGCGCTTGTTACAGTTGTAGTTGCTACTGCTACACCTAATACGGCTGCACGAATAAATGATTTCATTTTATTTCTCCTTTTCTGGCTCAAAGCCAGTGTTTGAACTATTAAATTGTAAGGTCAGAGGAGACTGCGATAGCTTTATAAAATTTCTATCGCCCTTCTGATTAAAGATGTGGTATCATTATAAACCAAATGGTACAAAACACATAATCGTGAGTAAATGAAAGATTATAAATGGCACGCCCAAGAGAGTTTGACCAAGACACCGCATTAGATGGTGCAATTAACATTTTCTGGAAACAGGGCTATGGGTCGACCAACCTTCCTGATCTTTTAAACGCGATGGAATTATCACGCGGGTCATTCTATGCAGCCTTCACTGATAAACACCTCGCCTATATCGCGGCCCTTGATCGGTACGAAAATGTGTATCTGGCGAAATTATTAGAAGAGCTAAAAGCCCAATCCCCAGATATCCCACTTGCGGAACGTCTGCTTTATCTCTTCAATCAGATCGACAATTCAGGTCCAATTGAAAATCGTCGTGGCTGTTTCATCTGTAATGCAATGGTCGAATTTGGAACAACCAACCCTGAAATAGCAGATGCTGCCGCACGTATGTCAGCCGCAATCGCTTCAACTTTACAAGATATATTAGAGGATGCTGGCAAAGACACTGAGACAGCCAAAGCACAGGCACAAGCTTTACTACAGCTTTATTATGGCGCCCAAGCACTCAGCAAAGCAGGGAATGATTTGTCAGGATATTTAGTGACGATCAAAGCAATCGTCGATTAACTCAACTGGGTACCTTTGGCGACAGGCAATCCACGCATAAAATCAGCCGTATCCATCGCACCTTTGCCTGCACGCTGCAAACGCAACAATTGAACCGCACCTGTACCACAGGCAACTGTCAGCGCATCATCTAATGCAACACCTGCTGTACCGTTGTCATCCGCAATGCAGCTGTTCAAAACCTTCACGCGTTGCCCATCGATCTGGCACCAAGCCCCAGGGAATGGGGATAAGCCACGGATCAAACGATCAACTGTCTCTGCATCCTGCGCCCAATCAATCTTTGCCTCAGCTTTATCAATCTTCTCAGCAAAGGTAACGCCATCAGCGCTTTGAACTTCAGGCTTTAAATCTGGCAATTCATCTAAAGCACGTAAAATCAAATCCGCGCCCATATCTGCCAGACGATCATGTAAAACCAATGTCGTGTCAGACGTCAAAATATCCGTTTGATCGCGCAGCAAAACTGGCCCCGTATCCAGCCCAGCTTCCATCTGCATAATACAAACACCCGTTTGCGTATCACCTGCCATTATCGCGCGGTGAATGGGTGCAGCGCCCCGCCAACGCGGTAAGAGTGAAGCATGGATATTCAGACATCCAAACTTAGGCGCATCCAGCAACACTTGTGGCAAGATCAAACCATAAGCCACAACAACCGCGACATCAGCATTGAGTGCTTCAAATGTAGCAACGTCAGCCGCATCCTTGAAATTCAACGGATGATAGACAGGCAATCCAAGCGTTTCGGCAAAGGCTTGTACAGGCGATGGGCGTTCTTTTTTACCGCGCCCCGCAGGACGTGGTGGTTGGCTGTAAACACCTACAACTTCATGTCCAGCTTTCACCAATGCATCCAAAACTGGTACAGAAAAATCTGGGGTTCCCATAAAGACAATACGCATATCCTACCCCTTCCGCTTCGCTTGCTTAGCAGCTTTCGCCAAAAGCATCTTACGTTTAACAGGGCTTAAACGGTCAAAAAACATTTTGCCGTCCAAATGATCGATTTGATGTTGGACAGACGTTGCCCACAGGCCAACAAAGTCCTTTTCAACAATCGCACCATGCTCGTCCATGTATTCTACAGTCACTGCACGTGGACGATCCAGCTTCGCCCAAAGTCCTGGCAAATTCGGGCTACCTTCTTCATGGGTGCGCATCTTCGCAGATGCGTGCAGAACCTTTGGGTTCGCCATGCGCACAGGTTGATCATAATTCTCAGAACAATCCACAACTGCCAAAGCCAAGCTTTCACCAATCTGATTGGCACCCAAACCAACACCCGGCATCGCATACATACTGTCCAACATATCTTGCCAAATGCTTCTGACTTCATCTGTGATTGCCTCTACAGGCACACAAGCTGTTTTCAACCGCTTGTCAGGATAGGCAAGGAATGGACGCTTTGGCATTACCCAGCTGCCAATTCTTTTTTCAGTTTCTGCATCTTCTTTGTGATCATTGATCGTTTCATACGGCTCAAATAATCCACGAATAAAATACCATCCAAATGATCAATTTCATGCTGCGCACATGTCGCCCAAAGCCCAGTAAAATGCTCTTCTTGCTCTTTACCGTCTTTATCAATGAAGCCAACTTTCACTTCCGCTGGACGTGTCACATCTTCGAACTGCCCTGGAATAGACAAACATCCCTCTTCATGCACATTTTTCTCTTCGCTAGCCCATGTCACAACAGGGTTGAACAACGCCATTGGGTTTGGGTCTTCTTCATCTTTGGCACAATCCATCACGAACATACGCACGGTCTTACCAATCTGTGGAGCGGCCAACCCAACGCCGGGCGCATCATACATAGTCTCTAACATAGCATCAGCCATAGCACGCGCATCATCATCAACCCCATCAAATGGGTCGCACAGCTTTTTCAAGCGGGGGTCGGGGTGTATTAGGATCGGTAAAATCATATCAGCGATTTATGCGAAACACGGCGCGGGTTCAAGAACCTTCATTGTACCGTAAAATTGGTACAAAATCATGCTTGCCCCCATTCTGGCATTAGATAAGCTTCCGCATAAAGGAGACCACTATGAGTTTTGACGAAATCATCGACCGCCGCAATACGCACTCCAGTAAATGGGATATGATGGAACCAATCTATGGCGTCAGCCCAGACGATGGATTGGCCATGTGGGTCGCTGACATGGATTTCAAACCGCCCCAATGCGTACTGGATGCTATCATAGGAATGACAGATCATGGTGTATTTGGTTATTATGCAGATGAAGCATCTTATCGCGCTGCAATTTGCGGCTGGATGGAACGCCGCCATAATTGGGCGGTTGATCCTGAATCCATATTTACAGCCCACGGATTAGGGAATGGCACAGCCTTATGCACTGCAGCTTTTACTGATCCAGGCGATGCAGTCGTATTATTCACACCTGTTTACCATGCTTTTGCCAAGTATATCAAAGCAGCGGGGCGCACGATTACCGAATGCGAAATGGTCAACACCGATGGGCATTACACGATGGATTTCGATGCCTATGACGACGTTCTAACGGGCAAAGAGAAGATGCTCATGTTCTGTTCACCCCATAACCCAGGTGGACGCGTTTGGACACAAGAAGAACTTCAAGGTGTGGCAGATTTTTGCGTGAAACATGACCTCATCCTTGTGTCTGACGAAATCCATCACGATCTGGTATTTGGTGAAAACAAGCATATCCCTATGCCTAACGCTGTTCCCGAAATCAGCGACCGTCTGGTGATAATGACCGCCCCCAGCAAGACCTTCAATATCGCAGGCAATCATACAGGCAACGTTATCGTCCATGACAAATCTCTGCGTGAAAAATTTGCGACCACAATGGTTGCAGGTGGTATATCCGCCAACAGCTTTGGCCTTTACATGGCAGAAGCAGCCTATACAGGCGGTGACGCATGGGTTGACGAACTGGTAGCTTATTTAGCAGAAAACAAACGCGTATTCGACGAAGGTGTAAACGCCATACCTGGCCTTAAGTCGATGAACCTAGAAGCCACATACCTTGCATGGGTCGATTTTTCTGGCACAGGTATGGCAACTGAAGAGTTCATCAATCGCGTCCGAAAGGTTGCCAAAATCGCCCCGAACGACGGCACAACCTTTGGATTAGGTGGCGATAGTTTCTTACGCTTTAACCTAGGAGCCCCTCGCTCTGTGATCGAAGAAGCCGTCAGTCGTTTGCAAAAAGCTTTTTCTGATCTGCAATAATACACGATATGCGTAAGCTCTTAATACTCCTCACTATCACGCTTTGTGGCATCTGGGTGTGGATGAAATATCCTGTTGCGCCTGTTATTCCACCAGAACAACCCAAAGCGCCCATCATAGGGTATATCGATCATATTTTGGTGGAAAAAACAAAACGGGTTATGACAGTTTATCAATCAGGCAAACCTGTGCGCGAATACCCCATTTCCCTTGGCTTTGCCCCAAGCGGTGACAAAGTTAAACAAGGTGATGGGAAAACCCCAGAGGGTTTGTATAAAATAAACCGTCGCAACCCACAAAGCAGCTACACGTTATCACTTGGCCTGAATTATCCCCTGCCCAAAGATTTAGAACGTGCACGTGAAGGTAACTATGACCCAGGTGGTGATATATTCATCCATGGGCAGCCCAACCGATTGTTAGATAAGTTGACGCTGACAGGGGACTGGACTGCGGGATGTATTGCTGTTTCCAACGTTGAAATGCGCGAACTTTGGGATGCTGTACCAATCGGAACCCCCATCGAAATACGCCCTTAAAGCGTTGCAATTCATCTGCGGCTTCGCCATATATGGATGAACGATTACACAAGCAAAGATGTACACATGAAAAACTATCTTGAATTTGAAAAACCATTGGCTGAAATCGAAGGCAAAGCTGCCGAATTACGAGCAATGGCTGAACAAAGCGAAGATGACGTGGACGTTGAAAAAGAAGCGGCTGCTTTGGATAAAAAAGCAGATAAAATGCTTAAAGACTTGTACAAAGACCTGACACCATGGCGCAAATGCCAAGTGGCCCGTCACGCAGACCGCCCACATTGCTCTGATTATATCGACGCTCTTTTCACAGAATACACACCGCTTGCAGGCGATCGTAACTTTGCTGACGACAGTGCTGTTATGGGCGGCTTGGCCCGTTTTGGTGATCAACCTGTTGTGGTGATCGGTCACGAAAAAGGCAAAGACACAAATTCACGCCTGCACCACAACTTTGGTATGGCACGCCCAGAAGGCTACCGCAAAGCCATCCGTTTGATGGAAATGGCTGATCGTTTTGGCCTGCCGATCATTACACTTGTGGACACACCAGGTGCATTCCCTGGCAAAGGTGCCGAAGAGCGCGGACAATCAGAAGCGATTGCACGTTCTACTGAAAAATGTCTGCAAGTGGGCGTTCCATTGATTTCTATCATCATCGGCGAAGGTGGTTCTGGTGGTGCTGTTGCATTCGCATCTGCCGACCGTTTGGTGATGCTAGAGCACTCTGTTTACTCTGTGATCTCACCAGAGGGTTGTGCTTCTATTCTATGGAAAGACGCTGAAAAAATGCGCGAAGCCGCAGAAGCGTTACGCCTGACAGCTCAAGATTTGAAAAAACTTGGCGTTGCAGATGTGATCGTTGATGAACCGCTGGGCGGTGCTCAGCGCGATAAAGACGCAACATTGGAAAACGTCCGCGTAGCCATCGATAAGCTGCTTAAAGATTTAAGCAAAACATCGGGCAAAGACTTGATCACGGCGCGTCGCAAAAAGTTTTTAGATTTGGGCAGCAAATCATTGGTTGCATAAAATTCGCACCTGATTACAGCACTTAACCTTACGTAACGAACATTTAAAAGCGCTTATAAAACCCTTAATAATAAAGGATTTAAGGCGCTTTTTCCGTTTTATGTTACAAAAACCCAGCAGGCTTGTGACCACATCGTTATCGCAATCCGTCCTATGATCATTATACGCCAATGGCACCAATATAACGCCTACGGCCATAGATGATGAGACGCATAGGAGGCCCAGATGGCACATATAATAGGAAACCCAATATCTTACTTTGCAAACGCATTAAGCACGACTTTTAAACACGCCAGCAACATTCCAGAAACACTAAGCTCGCAGAATGACAGCATGCCAAAAGTGCGTGAAATCACAACGGATGATCTGAAAGACGCATTGAAAAAAGGATATGAAGATTTCACAGCATTCCGCACAGATGTTCTGTTTGCAAGCTTACTATACCCATTCATCGGCGCATTGATGGTTTGGGCCACATTAAATGGCAGCGTCCCGCAATTGATTTTCCCAATCCTTTCAGGCTTCGCCCTCATCGGCCCTTTCGCGGCCGTTGGCCTGTATGAAATGAGTCGCCGCCGTGAACAGGGTGAACATGCCAACTGGCTGGTCTTATTTGATGTGATCAAATCTTCACGTATCATGGCTGTCTTTATTCTTGGCCTATTCCATGCATTGGCATTCGTTGCATGGTTAAACGCATCAATATTTATTTATGCACAAACTATGGGTCCAGAACTACCTGCCTCAACAGCTGCATTCATTACAGATGCCCTATCAACACCAGCAGGTTGGGCCATGATCGCCATTGGTATCAGCGTTGGCTTTATCTTCGCAGCAGTTGTTTTAGCAACAAGTGTCGTATCATTCCCATTGCTTTTGGATCGTAAAATCAGCGTGCGTTCTGCGGTAAAAACATCCATCGCATTAACAGCAAAGAACCCTCGCACAATCGCAACATGGGGTTTGATCGTTGCAGCTGCGTTAATCCTTGGGTCTATCCCTGCTCTAATCGGTTTGGTTTTCGTTATGCCAATCATTGGTCACGCGACATGGCATCTGTTTAGAAAAGCAGTCAGCGAGTACTAAAACGCAGCTATACACTCTAGATAAAAGCAACCATCACCACATGGTTGCTTTTGCCTTTTCAGGCCATTCTTTATCATATGTCTCGCCATCAAAGTCACCTGTCTGCGCCTTCAAAATATCCCCAGCCGTTGGCAGATCACTAATATCAGGCCATTTATCATTATCCCATAAACCAGCCCGCATCACAGCGCGCGCGCATTGGAAATAAACCTCTTCGATATGAATAACGATCACAGATCGCGGTGCTTGGCCTTTCATCATGAACCGTTCTATTAACGCAGGATCAACAGATACCTCTGCACGTCCATTGATCCGCGTAACCGTACTTGACCCTTTGGTCAGCAGCATCAATGCTACACGACCATCCCGTACGATATTGCGCAAACTGTCCATGCGGTTGTTGCCCCGCCTGTCAGGCATCGCCAATGTTTTCTCATCCAGCTCAAAAACAACTTCACCCTCATCACCACGTGGTGATGCATCCACGCCTTCTGGTCCAACTGTCGCCAAAGCGCAGAAATTACTGGAGGCAACCCATTTACGATATTCAGGGGTGATATGATCAGCAACTTTAACCAATGACGGTGCTTTCGGTTTGCCATAAATGACTTCAATCTCAGCTACCGTTTTGATCACAGTCATGTCGCTAATCCTTTTTTACAAATCCAGCTTCCGCCATCAATGCATTTGATGCGGGTTCGATACGCGCTTCTAATTCTTTGGTGAAATCTTCCACAGATAAATCTTTTGGCATCGGCTCTAAATATTCAAACACAACATTACCGCGTTTACGCAGTAATCCATGTTTTGGCCAAAGCACACCTGCATTGGTTGCCACAGGAATACATGGCTTGCCTTGGCGTTCGCTGATCACCGCAGCACCAACTTTATAAGGTTTAAAATCACCTGGTGCCACACGCGTGCCTTGTGGGTAAATCACCAACTGTTTTGGTTCCTTGAACTGCGCTTCCACACCTTTCATCATCTGATTGACCGCTTTGGATTTATCTCCACGCTTCACAGGAGCCGCCCCGATACGCATCGCATAAAACCCCAATATAGGTGCCCACTTCAATTCCTGTTTCATCACAAAATTGACACGCGGTGACAGATACGTATGCATAATCACATCTAAAAAAGATTGGTGCTTTGATGCTATAACCACATCTCCCAAAGGAACTTCGCCACGTACTTCATATGTAATGCCACACAGCACACGCACCAACCACAGTATGTGCTTACAATACATCTGTAAGATTTTGCCTGCCCATTTTGCAGAAAACGCAGCAGGTATTGCCCCAAGAAGCCCCAGCACCAACATCCAAATATACATCAGAACAATAAATGTTACCGAGCATATATATTGCCAAATCAAACGCATCTTAAGAAATCCTTGCTAATGCCCGTAATGCTGCACCGCGTGTCGCCCAAAATGCAACAATCGCCGCCAATGGTGGGATCAAAGCAGGGATTAACCAATGCCACCCTTGAAACCCAAGCCCTGTTAAAAACGCACCTTCCTCTGCCGCAGAAGGCAGAAAAACCATCGCAACCATACCCAAACCCGTACCAACAGCAGCACCCAACAAAGCGCGTACTGTAAAGCGGCGTACAAAAGCACGTGCAATGTAAACATCCCGCGCACCAACCAAGCGCAGTACAGATATAACCTGACCATTCGCCGCCAATGCAGATTGCGCAGCCAATGTAATCATCGCAGCCGTTGCACCCATGATGAGTAATATCGAGAATGTCCCCAACGTCCGCAACCGTTGTGCCGCATTCACCAATGGGCGCCGCCAGCGTGTATGGTCATCTAAAACCGCACCAGGCGCTTCTGCACTTAAACGTAAACGCAGCCCTTCCATATCTGGCCCGCTGTCTTTTTCAATCACTTCCACCAAACGTGGAATAGGCAATGTTTCAATTGGCAAATCTGGTCCAAACCAAGGTTCCAACAAACGACGTTGTGCTTCATCAGACATCACACTTGATGATTCAATGCCTGATGTCGTGTTCAACACATTAATCACAGCATCCAGCTGCGCTTGCATCTGACCTTCTGGTGCTGAAATACGAATGGTTGTTGTACGCGCCAATTCATCCGACCAACGATCAGCCAAACGACCTGTTGCCAAAGATAACGCCAAAGCGAACACAGCCAGAAATGCCATAGCACCAGCCGTGAATGTCGTAAGATTGGCCGTGTATCCAGAAGGTGGTACAACACTATCAGCAGTTAAATCACCCTGCATCAAGTCACGAATATTATTGATCAAAGCGCTCAATCGGTTCACAGGTCTACCCCCGCCAATTGCACTTTGTTATTTGCAAGGCGCAGAACCCGCGTTGATACTTTTGATTTTGCCATACGGATCAGCTGTAAATCATGGGTCGCCACGATCACCGTCTTACCCATTTTGTTCAGCTCAATCAAAAGCGTCAGAATTTTCTGCGCCATTTCCCAATCCAAATTACCCGTGGGCTCATCAGCAAGGATCAAATCAGGAGACATCACAACCGCACGCGCCAATGCTGCACGCTGACGTTCACCACTGGATAACTCAGGCGGCAATGCGCTCATATGGGCAGATAACCCCACCCATGAAATCAAATCTTGAAAACTTCTGTCGTCTAATTCCGTGTTTCGGCCTGAAACTTGTAACGGCATACGAATATTATCTTCCATATTCATATGGTCCACAAATTGACAGTCTTGGTGCACCACACCAATACGACGGCGGATTTGTGCGATATCTTCGCGATGCAAACCACGCACGTCACGATCCAGAATACGCACCACCCCTTTGGTTGGCATTAAAGCCTGATAACAAAGGCGTAAAAACGTTGTTTTACCTGCCCCAGAAGGGCCTGTTAGAAAATAAAAGCTACCAGGGGCAACATCTAGATTTACACCAGATAAAATCTCTCGCCCACCGTAGCTGAACCCTGCTTCCTGTAAATGCAGCACTGCCTGCTCCGAATCTTGTTTTGGCTAATATCTATCACCTTGCCGCCTGTTGCAATCACTACAAAACCCTACAAAAGCTTGGAATAAGCGGTTTTCGTGTCTAAAAGGGTTATGAGCAAAGATTCGACCAACAAGAATCATACAAAAGAATGGGGTTAATATGAGGCTAATTTGCCCGAACTGCGTAGCACAGTACGAAGTAGACCAAGATGTTATTCCGCCAGAAGGCCGCGATGTGCAATGCGCGAACTGTGGTCATAACTGGTTCCAAGACTCCATTCAGATGTTTTCCGCAGATACAGAAGCACCTTTAGGTGTAGGTGATCCAGACAGCGATGTGCCGCCTGAATTGTTCAATGATCTTGAAGGAAAGCTTTCAACACCATTCGCAAGTGCGCGTGCAAACGTTGCTCCAAATCCTGATGATCTGGAACCCGAAGAGCCACGCGACGATTTCCAAATCGAACAAGAACCGCCTGCACCATCCAGCCGTATGGACCAAGATGCTTTGGATATGATCCGTGAAGAGGCCGAGTTTTCAAGTGGGGAAAAACCACCCGCTGCCGAAGAAGACGCTCCTGCTATTGAAGAAACAGGGCAAGATGATGACCTAAACCTAGATGATATCTTGGACGATTTGCCCGACTTACCAGAAACAACCGAACCAGAAATGGCACCTCTTGTTGAAGAGGAAGAAGACATTGCGCCCCCTGAACCTGAAGAAGCTTTAGATGAACCTGATGATATGGATGAAATCCGCCGTCGCATCATGGAATTGGAGAGTTCAGAAGACGCTGCAATAGAAGATGTTGTAGACGAACAAGCTCCCGAAGACGCGCAAACTGGTACGCCAGAAGATCTAGTCATTCCCGACCTAGGGCCCATTGAAGCACCATTAACAGTGGACGAGCCAATTCCCGCACGCCCATCCAGTGCAGATAATCCATTCACACGGCCCACACGCTCCGGCTCACGTGTAGCAGATACCACCGAAGTGGAACCTGAACCCACAAAATCAGATGATCTTTACGAGTCAAATATACCAGTAGAAGAAGACGTTTCAGAGATTGTAGAACCTTCAAACTTTGAACTTGGGGCTACAGAGCCTGAGACAACGATAGATGCTGAAATCGCCGATCTAGTCGCAGAACAGAACGAGGCTGAAGCGAACACAACTCGGTCAGCACGTAAAATAAAACCACGCGCTTTCCCAACTGGAGATACAGAACCAGATACACTTTATGGCGCTTCTTCAACTGCAGCTAAAGACATGTTCCCTGACGTAGACGAACTTACATCTGAATTGGTCCAAGATGCGGAAAGTGTTCCAGAACACGAACAAGAAGTGCAAACCACGAAAACCAAATCTGGCGGTTTTCTACGTGGCTTCACGCTTGCGATCCTATTTTGTATTATCATCGGCGCGTTATATATGCTTGCACCTGTGATCACAGAATACGTACCACAAGCGGCCGGTGTTTTAGAAATTGTGACTGGTTTAGTGGATCAACTTTTGAGTGCAGCAAGCCCTCTTATAGATTTAGTAAGGGGTTTGATTGGATAAGGTGGGTTTAAAATCTATCTAACAATCTGTCTAAATAATCCAATTCCAATTGTGGACGTGTACGTTCCCCTGAACGGCGACGAATTTCATCCAATAGCTCTTTGGACTTAAGAAAATCAGAACCGTCCTTTAGCAATCGGTCATTGTTTCCAGCAGTACCACCATCCGCAGACGAACGCCCAAGCGGATCTTCTCCCTCTGGTCCTTTGCTTTCCCCGCCTTGTTGCCCATCACGGGCTTGGCCTTCACGTGCTTGCTGATTCTCAGCTTCACCCAACTGACGCATTCCTTGGCGTAACGCTTCGACAGCATCTGCCTGGTTATTCAATGCCTCAGCACCATTGCCTTCTTCCAAATTATCACGAGCTTCACCCATTTTACGTTCAGCCTCTTCCAAAGCTTCACGCGCCGCTTGCCCTGCTTCTGATCCATCTTCACCCAATTGATCCAACTGCTGTTGCATCAGTTCACGCAATGCTTCTTGGCGTTCTGATAAACCGCCAGCCTCACCATCATTACTATTTTCGCCGCGTTTTTGTTGTGTTGGGTCTTGACCACCTTGCCCTTGTTGCGAACCCTGTTGATCATTTTGCTGACCGTTTGGTTTTTGGCCACGCTGATTGCGATTAAAATCATCCTGCATCTGTTGAAAGTTCTCGTCTGCCAACTCCTGTTGCTCGCGCAAAGTATCTTGCAAACCTTCATTGCCGTCCTGCCGTTCTCCACCGCCTTGTGGATCGCCTTGCGTAACTTGCATGTTTTCCATCATCTGCTGAAGTTGTTGCAACAATGCTTGTGCTTCATCCATGCGCCCTTGTTCCATCAACTCCTGAATACGATCCATCATTTCTTGAAGCATATCAGGTGAAACTTCACGTGCATTTTCATTCTGTGCTTGTTGTCGGTCTTGGTTTTGCGCATTTTCTGCCAACTCGCGTATATATTCATCCGTAGCTTCGCGCAGTTCGTCCATCAATTCGGCAATCTCTTCATCTGTCGCACCATTTTTCATAGCTTCAGACAATCGTTCTTGTGCTCGTTTCAAGCGTTCCGCCGCATTCGACAGATCACCATCTTCAATCAGCAGCGCAGCCCGCCAGATAGTTTTGGCAATATCCCCTTGCAAAACATCATCAATCGGGCGGTTCATATCATATCCCAAACGACGAATAACTGAGCGCACCATCAAATAGGCACGCACATTTTGGAATCCACGCTCAGGTAAATGCGTCAACGATTTTAAGATTAAATCCGCGCGTTCAACATTATCACGATTCCACAAAATATCACGGCGCTGCTCAGCCAATGCAGCAGCCAGTGTATCAAAAAACCGTTTACCTGGCATTGGAACTGATACAGGTTTAATAGATGCAGAATTCCCTGCAGCATCCACTACAGTCAAAGTGATGGTAACAGGTAAACCAGCCCACGGATGTTCTGCTAAATCTTCGATCAAGGTTTCCTCGAAATCTTTAACATCTGCATTGAATGGTAAAGGCACCTCAAGAATTACAGGATCTGTTATTTCTGGTGACAGAATTAAACCATGACGCCGGTCCACCTTGTCCAGTTCCAAGGCAATCGTAACATGTCCCCCCGTAATGCCGTAATCATCACCTGCAGCATAAGCCATCTGCAATGATCCCTGTACAGTCCGTGTGATATCTTCGGTCAACGAAACAGTTGGTGCTAAATCAGGGATCATAGTCACATCCCAAATTCCAACTGTGCGAAATCCTTTCTTCAGTCGCAATTCCCCGCTTCTTTGCAAACTAAAACTCGCCTCGCCTTCCAAGACCTCTTGGCCTTCGGCCATATCCGCGACTTCACTTTCAATGTTTAATGCAGATGTCCCATAACTGCGCAGAATAAATTGCGTACCTTCGGGCAACTCCAATGCAGCTCCTTTTTCAAGGTCATTCAAATAAATTGATGGAAATCCCGTATAGGCAGGTGGTTCTGCCCAAGCTTCATAACTCACAGATGTTTCTGTTGTTCCACTAGCTAAATCTTGCAAAGTATCCAATAGACTTTCGTCAGAGTTCATACGCGCGAATAAAAGTGCTGACCCTAGAAACACCAATGCGATAAGGCGCAAACCCCAAGGGTCTTTTCGCGCCAATCGTGCATTGGGTACAGGCACATCAACCGCAGCCGCTTTCGCCTCCATACGCTGTTGGTGTAGTGCCCATAATTCTTGTGCTTCGGCATCTTGCGAGCCAATCAGGGGCCGGTCCATCAAAGCTGTTACTGGTTTCCCTGCAACATTCGCATCTAATCGCGCAACCGCATCATCCATTGTGCTGCGTTGAAAATTCCGAAACCCTGTTCCAATCAAGGTCAAAGATAGGCACGCCAAAGCACTGTAAATGATCAACCCAATCGGATGATCCATATATAAATGCGCATCCCAAAGGATCAAACTGATCAACAAAACAATTGTTGTCATCGCAGGCCAAAATGCCTGCCAAATCCGTTCAAGTGTTAACCCAAATCCAGACAGCCGAATCTTAACCCTCAATGATCTACTCAAAGAAGGCGTAGTATTTTTCTTATCTGGTTGAGGCTCAGCCATCAGCCGCCTTTCCAAAAGGGATCAGGGGAAATTCCCTAAAGCCACTCTGGAACCTTATCGCGATTTATCATTTCGTCAAACGTCGGACGCTCTCGAATGACAGCAAATTGATCACCTTTCACCAAAACCTCTGGGATCATTGGGCGCGTGTTGTATTCCGACGACATAACCGCGCCATAAGCCCCCGCAGAACGGAAAGCCACCAAGCCACCATCCGCCACAGGATGCATCATACGGTGTTTGGCAAATGTATCCCCCGTTTCACAAACAGGGCCAACAATATCAACCTCTACCTTATCGGCGCCCACTTCTGGCTCCAGAACAGGGATAATATCATGATGCGCTTCATACATCGCAGGACGGATCAAATCATTCATCGCAGCATCCACAATCAGGAAATCACGACCTTCGCCTTCTTTGTTGTAAATAACAGAGGTCACCATGATACCTGCGTTGCCAGCCACCAAACGGCCTGGCTCAATTTCAATCTCAACGCCCATATCACCAACAGTATCTTTGATCACTTGGCCATAATCCATCGGCAAAGGTGGTGCTTCATTGGAACGGGCATAAGGAATACCCAAACCACCGCCCAAATCGAGGCGGCGAATGTTGTGGCCATCGGCACGCAGTTCTTCGGTCAATTCGCGCACTTTCAGGAATGCGTTTCGAAACGGTTCAAGGTCCGTCAATTGACTGCCAATGTGAACATCCACGCCCACAACCTCGATCCCAGCCATTTCAGCGGCTTGCGCATAAACTGCGCGCGACTTTGCAATAGGAATACCAAACTTATTATCCGATTTCCCTGTCGCAATTTTTGCGTGTGTTTTCGCATCGACATCGGGGTTCACACGCAATGTAATTGGCGCAACTACGCCCAATTCCTGAGCCACTTCATTCAGCACAGCCAGCTCGGGCTCAGACTCAACATTGAACTGACGAATACCGCCTGTCAGAACCATACGCATTTCTTCGCGTGTTTTTCCAACACCAGAAAATACAATGCGATCACCCGGAACACCCGCGGCTTTCGCACGCAGATACTCACCGCCAGAGACAACATCCATACCAGCGCCTAAGTCGCCAAGAATTTTCAAAACCGCTACATTAGAGTTCGCTTTCACAGCATAACAGATCAGATGATCCATACCGTCCAAAGCTTCGTCAAACACGCGGAAATGGCGTGCCAAAGTTGCCTCTGAATACGCATAAAACGGTGTACCAACAGTTGCAGCAATTTCAGTCACTGCCACATCTTCGGCGTGCAACACGCCATCTCTGTAAATAAAATGATCCATGATGTCCTACTTGATCGGGCGCGTGCGCAAATACAAATACAATGGCAACCCACAAGAGACGCCAATACAGAACGTAGCACCAATACAAATCGGTGCCACCCAATAATCCTTGCGCACATAAACTTCTGCTAAAATCCAGATGGTCAGGGCAGCAGCGGCAATCGTTAGATCCCAAACCAAACCACTGGTCGCCGCATTCACATGCCACGCATCCACCATCGCCATCAGATCATAGCCGTTTTCGTTAAACCATTGCAAAAAATAGCGCATAGGCTGGATCGTTCCAACCACCGCCAATGCAAGGTAGATCATGCGCAACATCTGCTTATTCCTCAGATGTCTCTGTGCGTGGCAAAGGATCACCCTTTACCCCGCAAGCCACAACACCAAGGCTTAAAGCCATAACAACCAGTAAACGAACTGCCATTACCCCAATTCCTTTGTCCAACGCGCCACTTGTTCACGCACACGTTTTGGCGCTGTACCACCATAGCTTAGACGGCTGGCAACCGAGTTGTGAACCCCTAACACGCCAAACACGGCATCAGTGATATCCGCATGTACAGATTGCATCTGTTCCAATGTCAGATCAGGCAGATCAACACCACCGTCCTCTGCCATTTTCACAAGCGCACCTGTTACGTGGTGGGCATCACGGAACGGCATGCCCAATTCGCGCACCAACCAGTCGGCCAAATCAGTCGCTGTTGAAAATCCACTGGCTGCCGCCACTTCGAGGCTTTCAACGTTTGGCTTCATATCGCCAACCATGCCTGTCATCGCGGCCAACGCCAGCATCAGACTGTCAGCCGCATCAAACACCTGTTCTTTGTCTTCTTGCATGTCTTTGGAGTACGCCAAAGGCAGACCTTTCATCACAGTAAGCAAGCCAACCAACGACCCATTGATCCGACCAACCTTGGCGCGGATCAATTCTGCCGCATCAGGGTTTTTCTTTTGCGGCATGATCGAAGAACCCGTTGAGAAACGATCCGATAAAACCACAAAACGGAATTGCGCGGACGACCAAATCACCAGCTCTTCTGCAAAACGACTTAGGTGAGTCGCACAGATTGATGATGACGATAGGAATTCCAACGCGAAATCACGATCGGACACGGCATCCAATGAATTCGCAGATGGACGATCAAAGCCAAGCGCTTTCGCTGTCATATCCCGATCAATGTTGAAACCAGTTCCAGCAAGGGCTGCCGCACCCAATGGCGATTCGTTCATACGGGCGCGTGCGTCCATCATACGGGATTTATCACGGGCAAACATCTCAACATAGGCCATCATATGATGACCCCATGTTACAGGTTGCGCCACTTGCAGGTGTGTAAACCCTGGCATCACAACATCGGCATGTTCTTCGGCCTGAACCAAAAGCGCTTTAATCAGTGCATCCAAACCTGAAATCGCCGCATCAAATTGATCACGCGTCCATAGCTTAAAGTCCAATGCCACTTGGTCATTGCGCGAACGACCCGTATGTAAACGACCCGCAGGTTCACCCACAATCTCTTTCAAACGCGCTTCCACATTCATATGAATGTCTTCTAATGCTTTGGAATACTTAAACGTCCCAGTTTCAATCTCTGACAATACCGTGAGCAGGCCTTCACGAATGGCCTCAGCATCGCTATCTGTGATAATACCCTGTTGGGCTAACATCGCTGCATGTGCACGTGACCCTTCGATATCCTGACGCGCCATGCGCTGATCAAAATCGATAGAGGCATTAATCGCCTCCATAATCGCGTCTGGGCCGCTGGCAAAGCGTCCGCCCCACATTGCATTCGATTGTTTTTTGTCCGACATGTTCGTAACCGTAATTCAAGAAGGCCAATATGACCCGTAAGTTTCTATTCAGCATCCTATACGCTGCCCTAACGCTAGGTGCAAATCCTGTGTTTGCAGAAAAGATAGATTTGTCTGCCGTCTCTGAATTGCGCGAAGGTGATATGAAAAAGCTCGTATTCCATTCCGAACCACGTGAGATCAAAGTCAAAACCTTTTTAGACGTGGATGGAAACGAAGTATCCTTGGATGATTACAAAGGTAAAGTTGTTCTGCTGAACTTCTGGGCCACATGGTGTGCGCCTTGCCGCGAAGAAATGCCAGCGATTGATGCGCTGCAAGCAGAGCTTGGTGGCGATCACTTTGCTGTTGTGCCTGTGGCAACAGGCAGAAACCCTGTGCCAATGGTGAAACGCTTCTTTGACAAAGTGAACGTGACACACCTGCCAATCCTTTTGGACCCTGATCAATCTATGGGGCGTGGAAATTCTGTCTTTGGCCTTCCAACAACGCTGATCCTGAACGCAGAAGGCCAGGAAATTGGCCGTATGCTGGGGGATGCGGATTGGCATTCACCAGAAGCCATGACTGTTTTAAAGGCGCTGATGCCAACAACAAGCTAAAGCAACCCCTCCCGCCCGTCGACTGCGGCATCAAAGATGCCTTGCTCCCGTTGGGCGTGGCCCTCGCTTATGCTCGGGTTTGGGCGTTATATTTTTAGGGTAAGAATTGGTACACTTCTTGACCAGTTCATCATCATCAAAGCGATAATGTTAAAGATTGCGAATCCCAGAACCAATGGCATGACAGTTCCAGAGAACTGATCACTAATCATCAAACCAATCGGCAAGCTGATAATTGTCGATGTTGCCCCAACAAAAGCTGATCCAAGCCCTGCCATATCGCCCAGAGGTTCCATCGCCAAAGCATTCAGGTTTCCAAATAAAATACCAACACAAAAGAAGGTCGGAATTAGCCACATCATAAACGCCCATAAAGGCGGAACACCTGACATGCTGGCAACAATGCATAGAAAAGTTATTGAAATAAGAATGCCGCTTAAAATGGCGCATAGGGTTAAAAATTGCATACCAAAGCGCATGACCAATGCAGAGTTCAACAATGATGCTGACCCAATAGCCAAAGCCGCCATTCCAAAATAAAGCGCGAAATATGACCCTGCTCCATATGTTTCTTGGAAAATTGCTTGGGCTGATCCAAGGTATCCAAGAAAGGGTCCAAAGATAAAACCCGTGGTAATGGCATAACCAAATGCCGTGCGAATTTTTGTGATCTCAACGACACCTGACCAGACCGATTTGAATGAAAATTCTCTGCGCGCGGCCTTGGGTAAGGTTTCAGGTTGACGCAATCCGAACCATAGAAACGAAATAACAGCCATCGCCAAAAGCATTACAAATGTGGCGCGCCATCCTGATATGTATATCACGCCTTGCCCAATCGCGGGGGCAATTGCAGGCACGATAATAAAGACCGCCATTATAAATGACATAATCCGCGCCATCGCACGCCCTTCAAATCCATCGCGCACAATAGCCGTGCAAATAATCCGCGGGCCCGCAGCACCTATACCTTGCAAAACGCGCCCAATAAGAAGCACAGTGAAACTGGTTGCAAAAATAGCAAGCAAACACCCGACAATAAAAATGATATAACTGATATAAACGATCGGTTTTCGCCCAAAGCTATCGGATAAAGGCCCCACAAACATTTGCCCAAATGCAAACCCTAGGAATAGAGATGAGACAGTGAAATGACTGTCGTTCAAATTTTCCAATTCAAGGTCTGTTGCAATAAGAGATAAGGCGGGCAGCATGACATCCGTTGACATCGCAACGATGGAAATCATGAAGGCCAGCATGATTGTAAACTCGGCCAAAGAGCGATGTTTGGGATTATTATTCATGCTGGCATCGTTGGATGATTTATCAAACCAAAGCAATGGTTAATCTATGGCGCCCATATAAGTGCCATACGCTTTCCATACAGGAGCCATACGCAAAGCATACGGCTCATTTTTAGGTTTTTGATAAAGGTTAACGCCCCATTGCTCTGACTTTTTCATAACAATGGCAATCCGTCGTATGATCATTCACCATCCCAACGGCCTGCATAAAGGCATAGATGATCGTAGGCCCGCAAAAATTAAACCCACGTTTTTTGAGGGTCTTTGACATATGTGTGGACAGGTCAGTTGAGGCAGGTACATCCTTTAAACTGGTGCATTCATTTTGAATGGGTTTGCCGTCCACAAAATCCCAAATGTATTTATCAAAACCAATATCCGCCTCGATCTCTTGCCAAATACGTGCCCCTTTGATTGTCGCATTGATTTTACCACGGTGGCGCACAATGCCCTCGTCCTGAAGCAATCTTTCAACATCTTCTTCGGTAAATTCTGCTACTTTATGCGGGTCAAAGTCGGCAAAAGCAGCGCGAAACCCTTCGCGCTTTCTTAAGATCGTGATCCAACTTAGCCCTGCTTGAAACCCTTCAAGTACCAATTTTTCCCACAAAGCGCGTGGATCATGCTCTGGGATACCCCATTCTTCATCATGGTATTTTATATAAATTGCTTCTTTTCCAACCCATTCGCAGCGGTTTACCATAATATATCCTTTTTTTTCAATATATTGCATATTCGTAGTACAGTTTACTAAAATTAGAACAAAATTGGAACATTTAACGTCAAATTAGGAAAGAAACCGTCATATCAGAAAGAAATAGACCTGATGGGAGCATGTTAAAGTGCCAAAGATTGACGATTTTTATAACACCAAAAACCCAAGTAGCCCGCTGGACTATGCCCAAAAGAAGCGTAAGGAACCAATCATTGATACGGTCACTCGCGCAATTGCTCGCAGGAATGTCATGTTGGCCTATCAACCCATTGTACATGCTAGTAACCCTTTGAAGCCCGCCTTTTACGAAGGACTTATTCGTATAATGGATGACACGCGTGAAATCATCCCAGCGCGCGACTTCATCTCTATCGTTGAAACGCTGGAAACAGGGCGCATCATTGATTGTTTGGCGTTAGAAATGGGTTTGAATGCTTTGTCAGAATGCCCAACACTACGCTTGGCCATTAATATGTCTGCGCGTAGCATCGGGTATCCCCGCTGGATGGAAACGCTTGAAAAAGGGCTATCAATGGATGGCACAATTGCCGAACGATTAATTCTTGAGATCACGGAAGATAGCGCAATGATGATGCCTGAATTGGTCAAGGTGTTCATGGCCAACCTACACAAACGCGGCATCTCTTTTGCCTTGGATGATTTTGGTGCGGGTTTCACTGCGTTTCGGTTTTTAAAACAGTTTCATTTTGACATTGTTAAAATCGATGGACAGTTCATACGTGACATTAACGAAGACCCAGACAATCAGGTCTTAACGACCGCCTTAGTCGCCATCGCAAATCAGTTTGATATGCTTTCTGTTGCTGAATGTGTGGAGACACCAGAGGAAATGTCTTTTTTACAAAACCTCGGGCTTGACTGTTTGCAAGGATATGTGATCGGTCGCCCAGAAACTGTTCCTGTCTGGCGAGAGCACGAAACTACATTACAACAGTATATCTAGATATATTTCGGGGTGCGCCACGTTTGGCATAGTTGTTTTCAGTAAACGCGGCGGGCAACCCCGGCTTTCATTTAGACTGATAATCGTTCAATTTGTTCTTTAATCTTAAGCTTTTGCTTCTTCAAAGACACGACCTGCAGCGGATCTGCACTTGGTCGGCTTTGTATTTTTTCCACTTGATCGGAAAGGTTTTCGTGTTTTCTTTGGAGTTCGATAATATGGGAACCCTTACTCATGTAGCACCTCTTTCTTTTAAATGAACAAATAAAGTTGAGCACAAAAAACGAGTCGTGTCACGGTTGAATATGTTATCTACTTATGAAATCGGTAAAGCATCACCATTTCGCAAAACACCTTCCGCAACTTTAGAGTACGCGCCTGCATCTGCATCATGTGTTTCTGAATTGTGAATGACGAAAGGGGGCCGTAATATGGGCGGCCCATTTGTTCCCTTTCGACATGTAACTATGATACGCTTTGCTGACTGATCTTCGCGTGAAACCAATGGCTTTATGGTTATATCACCAGCAATTTCATCCAATGCACCCAAAGCTTTGGGTAATACATCAATACGGTGTATAAATGTTAAGCGCCCTTTGGGTTTTAAGCGTTTCATCGCAACCTTGACCCAATCAGAAATATCTAGGCTCATAACAAAGGCTTGCGATTTCCCACTATCATTAGGTGTAGTAACTTTACCTTCATCATAAAATGGGGGATTAAACATCACATGGTCAAAACTTTGATCGCGTAACTCTTGTGGCATTTGCATCAAATCACCAGATACGATCGCCGCGTCAATATTGTTCATACATGCATTTTCACGTGCTAATTCTGCATATTCAGGTTGAATTTCTAAGCCTGTAATACTGCAATCAGGCACTCGAAAACCAAGGCACAACATAGCCACACCAACACCACACCCCAATTCCAAAACCGTCTGGCCAGAATTAACAGGAACGCTTGCAGCTAGGAAAACAGGGTCCGTTGCCGCTCGATATCCCACTTTTGGTTGCCGTATTTGCAACGCGCCACCAAGAAAAGCATCTTGGGTAATATCGCTGCCTATTTGTCTCATGGCTTGTCTGAAATTTCTACGTCATTATCACGCAAAATTGCACTGGCCCGAAAATAATTTTGGTCTGCTACCATCAAGCGCCTTGGCATCACCCCTATTGAGCCTTCTAGAATGCTCATATGGACGTCTAGGTCAAAGCATTCTATACCCTCTGCGCGGAGCATTGCTGATGCGAATGGTATAAGAGTCGGGTCGGTGGTTCTAAAGAGTTCTTTCATAGGGAATGATTAACCTGATGAAAGCAAGTTTGTCGAGCTTCGGCATGAATATGAGTGGGAAATAAAACGTGAAGAAACCTGTTGAACGCCTGACTGAATTACTTGCCGATGATATGGCTTCTGTAAATACCTTGATTAAAGGGCGCATGGCATCCGAAAATGCACCACGCATTCCAGAAGTAACTGCTCATTTGGTTGAAGCAGGTGGCAAACGTTTACGCCCAATGTTGACTTTAGCTGGAGCACATATTTGTGGTTATGAAGGCAAATATCACGTGCACTTAGCAGCGACTGTAGAATTTATTCATACAGCGACACTACTTCATGATGATGTTGTTGATGAAAGCGATATGCGTCGCGGAAAAAAGACAGCTAATCTTTTATGGGACAATAAATCTTCGATCCTTGTAGGGGATTACCTATTCTCTCGTTCATTTCAATTGATGGTGGAAACAGGTTCGCTACGTGTTCTGGATATTCTGGCCAATGCATCTGCTACGATTGCTGAAGGCGAAGTTCTGCAATTAACAGCCGCTCAAGATACGAACACGACCGAAGAGGTGTACTTTAAAGTCATTCGCGGCAAAACAGCCGCTCTGTTTTCTGCAGCTACAGAAGTTGGTGGTGTGATTGCTTCTGCAAGCGACAAAGAAACAACTGCGTTACACGCATATGGCGATGCTTTGGGGATTAGTTTCCAAATCGTAGATGATCTATTGGACTATGGTGGTGCAAGTGCATCACTTGGAAAAAATACAGGCGATGACTTCCGTGAACGTAAATTGACGCTTCCTGTGATCAAGGCAATTGCAAAGGCAGATGCTGGTGAACGTGCGTTTTGGGATCGCACCATTGCCAAGGGCGAGCAAAAAGATGGTGACCTTGAACACGCAATGGAGTTATTGAAAAAGCACGGCACATTGGAAGAGACACGTGATGCTGCAATTTATTGGGGTAATAAAGCAAAAGCCGCTTTGGTTGATCTACCACAATCTGAAATGCGTGACTTGTTGGGCGATTTGACCGATTACGTGGTTGAACGCGCGGTTTAATCACCTAAGCAACATGCTTTTACCCACCAATCTGGATGAGCTTTTGCAAGTTTATTTGAGGCGTCTGTTGCATCTTTTTTAGTTTCAAAAATACCGAAACACGTAGCCCCAGATCCCGACATTCGCGCCAATAACGCACCTAGATCTTTTAAGGCTTGTAAGCACATACCGATTTCTGGCGCAAAGGCGCGTGCGGGTAACTCTAAATCATTACGCTGTTTCTTAAGATACTTAATAATATCAGTATGATCATAATCCATGATACCTGTATTATTTTTATTACTTATCGCCTTAAAAATCACTGGCGTTGATACGGCAATATTCGGGCGCACTAACACAGCAGCCATCTGGGGTACATTTTGTATAGGTGTGATCTGATCACCAATACCCTGCATCCGACAACTTTGCTCTGCCAAACAAACAGGTACATCAGCGCCTAATGACAATCCTGCATCTTTAGGCAACTCTGCGCCCGTCATCTTGGCCATTGCACGCAAAGTTGCTGCGGCATCCGCTGAACCGCCACCAATACCAGAAGCCACTGGCAGATTCTTCGTCAAAGTTATTGCAGCCCCCTCACAATGAGGTTCAAAAAGCTTTGCAGCTTTTAATACAAGGTTATCATAACCAGCGCTTAGCCCTTCAGCAAAAGGTCCATCAATTTCCAATGAAAACCCAACGGACGCTTTAATTGAAATATCATCCCCAGTATCCGCGAAAACAACAAGACTATCTAACAAATGATACCCATCATCTCGTTGTCCAGTAACATGCAGGCAAAGATTAATCTTAGCTCGAGCTAACTCGTTAATTCGCATTTGAGACTTCAGCCTCTTCCTGTGACAAAACCTCATCCAAACCAACATCTAACTTACGACGAATGCGAACGGCATCTTCATCTTCTGGATTAAATGACAACGCCCGGCTCCATTGAAAACGTGCTTCACGTGTACGGCCAACTTTCCAATACACATCTCCTAAATGGTCATTGATGATCGGGTCCGTTGGCACAAGCTCTACTGCACGCTCCATTGGGGCGACCGCCTCTTCAAATTTGCCGACGCGATATAAAACCCATCCAAGGCTATCTGTTACAAAACCATCATTTGGACGGCTTTTCACAGCACGCTCAATCATCTCTTGAGCCTCTTCGAGCTTCATGCGTTTTTCAACCAAGGAATACCCAAGGTAGTTCAAAACAGCGGGTTGATCTGGTGATAACTCCAATGCTTTTCTGAAGTCTGTTTCTGCACGGTCCCATTCATCCAGCCGTTCAAATGAAACTGCGCGAGCGTAATAAAGAAACCATTGCGCCCCTCCTTCATCTTCAAGCATTGAAATCGTTTTTGAATACGCCTTACTGGCTTCGCGGAATTTTTTCTCATCACTATAGACATCACCCAGTACCATTTGGACACGTGCAACATTCGGATGGGAATTCGCCAATCCTTGCAATACAGCAATAGCTGCATCAGGTTTATCCGCAGACAGCAAAGTATCTGCACGGCTGATTTCTGCATTCAAATATAGTGGATGAGTCGTTGGCACTTTTGCTAATAAACCTGTTGCCAAGTCAAATTGTTCTTGGCCCTGTAAAATATCAGAAAGCAATAAAATCGCTTGAATGTTATCGGGACGCAAGAATTGTGCAATCCGCCCATATATTAAAGATAAACGCTCATCATCTTCACCGCTTAATACGCTGGCCAGCGTAAGAAATGCTTCTGAAATACCGTCACCTGCCGTCTTAACGAATGTAAAAGGTACGGCTTCTTTGGCTTGCATTTTCTGCAGTAAGCTTCGCAATTGTTGATCGGCTGTACCACTTAAACTACGTGTTACTAAAGCTTCTGCTTCTTCGAACTTACCAAGCTGTGACATGATTTGTGCATGGGCAATGATGCTGCCACGGTTAACATGCAATGTGTTTTCGCCATCCGCATGAATCAACTTATCCGCAAGCTCAAAATCACCAGCTGTCGCAACAGCCAATGCTTTGTGGTATTGGCCAAAAATACGCAATGCATCTGGTTCTTTCATGCTATCGAAATGCTGAGTGGCAGCAGACATATCCCCTGCACCAACATGTATCCAGCCAATCAACAAACCGCTTAATAATGGGCTGATACGATCTTTGGATTCTTCCAATAAACCCAGTGCTTCATCATATTTCTTTGTTTTGGTTTGAGACGCTAAAAGCATTAAATCTGATAATTGACTACCAAATTTTAGCTTTATGATTTCATCGGACAGCTGTATCGCACTGTCCATTTCGCCAATGGCAACATAAGCCAACAGTGCGTTTTGTAAGATAAAACCATCATCAGGGTCTTGCAATAAAGCCTTTGAATAATACTCAGCCGCTGCCGCATAATCATTACTTCTGTTTGCTTGGTTTGCAGACAAATATGATCCTGCAACACCTTCACCAAAAGAGGCTATAGGAGCGCTGATAAAACTAGTGGCCAAAAGAAGAGGTAATAGTGGCTTTATACGCATTCTGCGAGGTTCCTGAATAAGTTTCGAAACAAAGCCTAGCTGCGATAAGTCAGCAATACAACCGAGCTTCCATCAACTTTTGGAAACTCGGCCGTGAATTGCAAATATGTGATTACATATTAGGGTAGTTTGGACCTTCGCCACCTTGTGGCGTTGCCCATGTGATGTTCCGACTTGGGTCTTTGATATCACAAGTCTTACAATGCACGCAGTTTTGCGCATTGATTTGGAATTTTGGATTTGATCCATCATCGTCACGAATGATCTCGTAAACACCTGCGGGGCAATAACGTTGTGCAGGTTCTGCAAACTCAGCCAAGTTCACATCAACAGGGATTTTCACATCCGCTAATTGAAGGTGACACGGCTGCTCTTCTTCGTGGTTTGTACCAGAGAAGCTTACGTTTGTCAGACGGTCAAAGCTCAGTTTGCCATCTGGTTTTGGGTATTCAATCGGTGCATAATCTGATGCTTTGCCTGTAGAGCCTGCATCGTCTTTACCGTGTGAAACCGTACCAAATAGGCTGAACTTAAACAATGTTTGGCACCACATATCGAAGCCACCCAACATCATGCCAAGTTTAGGGCCGTATTTACCGTTCAATGGTGCAACGTTACGCACAGGCTTCAAGTCTTGACCAACTGGACCTTCGCGCAATTCAGTATCATAGCCTGTCAGTTCATCACCTGAACGACCCGCTTGGATTGCTTCGTAAGCGGCTTCAGCAGCCGCTTTACCAGAATGCATCGCGTTATGGTTACCCTTGATGCGTGGCAAGTTTACCAAGCCACCTGCAGAACAACCCAACAATGCGCCACCTGGGAAACATGCTTTTGGAATAGATTGGATGCCACCTTTGGTCACAACACGTGCACCATAAGATACGCGTTTACCACCTTCTAGAACCTTAGCAATTGCTGGGTGGTGTTTCCAACGTTGGAATTCCATGTATGGGAACATATGTGGGTTTTTGTAGTTCAAATCTACGATGAACCCAACATACACTTGATTGTTGTCAATGTGGTACATGAATGAGCCACCAGTCGCGTCGCCCAAAGGCCAACCCATAGTGTGTGTGACTTCGCCTTCGTTATGGTTCTCTGGCTTCACTTCCCAGATTTCTTTCATACCAAGGCCGTATTTTTGATGGTCCGCATCTTTTGCAAGGTCGTATTTCGCAATCACTTGCTTAGACAATGAACCACGTGCGCCTTCGGACAAGAACACATATTTACCATGCAATTCCATGCCAGGTTCATAACCAGCGCCTTCTGATCCATCTTTGGCTTTACCAAATTCACCAGCAACAACGCCTTTAAGCTCACCATTGTCGCCATAAACCAATTCAGAACAGGCCATACCTGGGAATATTTCTACGCCCATGCCTTCTGCTTGTTCCGCCATCCAACGACATACGTTTGCCATAGAAACAATGTAGTTGCCGTGATTGTTCATCAATGGTGGCATCATTGCGTTTGGCAACTTAGAGCTTCCACCTTCGGACAACTTCAGGAAGTTATCTTCTTTAACTTCCACTTTAATCGGCGCGCCTTTTTCCTTCCAATCAGGGATAAGTGCATTCAAACCCGCTGGATCTAATACAGCACCAGACAGGATATGAGCGCCGACTTCTGACCCTTTTTCCAAGACAACTACTTCCAAATTGGCGTCTAACTGCTTCAATCGAATAGCGGCTGACAGACCAGCTGGTCCTGCCCCTACGATGACAACGTCATACTCCATGGATTCACGTTCTATTTCGGCCATCTTGGACTCCCTCTACAAATGCACCGCTGAATATTCATAACTTAGACAAGGCTCTTACCAAGTTTTCAAGCCAAATGAAAACGTCAACGCGACGTAAAATGAAAAAATATCACCATTTTTCACGTTTTTTCCCTAAAGCTTTCGCTTGCACTAGAGTTCAAGCGATTTTACAGTGCGCTACTGAAAATAAAGATACAGCAGGGCAGTATGGATAAAATACCTATGACAGCGCGCGGCTTTAATGAAGCTGATGCAGAACTTAAACAGTTGAAGTCTGTTGAAAGACCCGCCGTGATCAAAGCGATTGCTGAGGCACGTGAACATGGTGACTTGTCCGAAAACGCTGAATACCATGCCGCACGTGAACAACAGAGCCACATTGAGGGCCGGATTAAAGAACTGGAAGGCATTATTGGCCTTGCGCAAATCATTGATGTGTCAAAATTATCTGGCACGATAAAATTTGGCGCAACAGTTACCATTGCAGACGAGGACACTGACGAAGAAAAAACATTCCAAATCGTTGGGGAAACCGAAGCAAACATTGAACGTGCGCTTTTAAATTTGAATTCACCTATCGCACGCGCATTGATTGGTAAAGAAGAAGGCGATAGTGTCGAGGTACGCACACCGGGTGGCACGAAATACTATGAAATCGTAAGCGTAAAGTTTGTGTAAACGACCCTAATTTTACAAGAACTGGCCTTGCTAGCATGAAGAGTACATCTGATACCAACGGCGAAAAAGCGGCAGTTTATATTGCGCTCGCCCTGACTGTGATTTGGGCTCTTGGTGGCCTTGTGATGTATTTGGCGTACCCAAATGTAATCCACGAACTGAGTCGCGATCAAAGCTTAACTGCACTTGTTCTTGTTGGATTATTACTACCAATCATCCTTTTATGGATGGCCGCACTTATCGCAAAGTCCCTTTTAACGATGCGCCGAGAAACAAATGACATGCGGACATCCGTGGAAAAGATGCGCAAGACATTGCAAATTCAGGTCGCAGAAGAATCAGAAACACGTGATCGGTGGATACAAAGTCAGCTTGCACAAATTACTGCAATGACAAAACAAACAGATCACCGTTTAAGCATTCTAACAGAGAAAACACTTGCTGAACGTGATGAAATCCCTGCACCGCGCAACACTTCGGCATTATCTCAAAAGATCGCAGAAGTTGTAGATGAAAATCAGGCAAATTTGCCATTACCAAATGACAAGAAAACATCAAATGCACCCATCACAATTCGCGAATTGATCAAAGCATTAAACTTCCCTGACAACGAACACGATGTCGATGGTTTCCAAGCTTTGCGTCGTGCCAAAGGTGATCACACAACATCTAAACTGATTTCAGAAGCGCAGAATGTTTTGACCATGCTGTCACAAGACGGCATTTACGTTGATGATCTACGTGTGGAAAAACCAGCCGCGTCTGCATGGCGTAGTTTTGCAAAAGGCATTCGCGGCAAAGATGTTGCAGCATTGGGTATGGTGCGCGACCGCACAGCATTAACTTTGGCCAATACCCGCCTAAAGCATGATATTGAATTTCGTGAAACCGTACACACATTCCTTACGCAGTTTGATGCGGTTCTACGTGAGTTTGAAAAAACGGCTGAAAATACAGAGCTAACAGAAATGGGTAAAACACGCAGTGCTTTGGCCTTTATGCTTTTGGGTCGTGTATCAGGTGCGTTTAACGCGCGTTAAATTCCAAAAGACGTATAAGGGATATAAGTTACCAAATCCCCTTTTGAAACTTTCAGCGCTTCATCTGGTAGCTCAACCAAACCATTCGACCAAGACAACCCAGAGATACGTCCAGACCCTTCTGATTTGAACACCTCTACGTGTCCATCATCATTCATGCGGGCGCGCAAATATTCACGTCGCCCTGCCTTTTTCGATTTCTCAAATGCAGCAGGAACTTGGAAGGATTGAATTGTTGTCTTGGATTGTCCTGACAACACTTTCAAAGTTGGCAGGCCAAAAATCAAAGCACACACAAATGCGGCAACAGGATTTCCAGGGAATCCAAATGCAGGGACGCCGTTCCATAATGCCATTGCAATAGGGCGTCCTGGTTTCACAGCAACACGCCAAGTGTGCAAAACACCCTCATTACCCAGCAGCTTTGAAACATAGTCTTCATCACCCGCTGATGCCCCACCAGAAATCAAAATTGCATCTGCGTTTTGAGCTGCCTGATTAAACCCTTCGCGGATCACATCAGGGTCATCTTCAAAATGGCCACCGTCAACTGGGACAAACCCCCAACGTTTGATCAAACTTAAAAGCATTGGTTTATTCGCATCAAATATCTGATCTGGACGTGCAACCTTACCAACTTCGACAAGCTCTGTACCAGTAGAGATAACAGCAACGCGCAAAGGCTTATATACTGATAACTCTGAAACCCCTGCAGCTGCTAACAATGCCAAGTCTTGTGGGCGCAATACATGCCCCGCATCAAATACAGCATCACCAGTCGCAAAATCCTCTGCCGCGCGGCGCATATTGGCACCGCGTTTTAAACCAGATCTAAAAACGATACCCGTTTCGGCATCATTGAAAACAATGTCTTCTTCCAAAACGATAGTATCAACGCCGGCAGGTACAATCGCACCTGTTAAAATACGTATCGCCTGTCCCGCTTTCACGATACCACTGTACGGAATGCCCGCAGCAGCCACACCAGATTGCAGCGGTAGTTCTATAACATCATTATCTGGCAAACAATCATAGGCAAAACCATAGCCATCCACGGCAGAATTGGCCATTGGTGGATTGTTTCGTTTTGCTAAAACTGTATCTGCAACCACACGGCCCAAAGCATCTTTGACAGAAACCATTTCAGGCTCAACAACAGGATGTAGACCGCTTTTGATATGATCCAACGCATCATCAACAGGTGTCCACTCAACACCCGCAGGCATTGCAAAACAGTTGTTTTTGAGTGGAGGCACAGCCATTATTTTAATCCAACCTGTTTCAAAACAAAATCAGCCACAGCAGGAACATCATTCAAATCCAATGCAGGCAAATCAAGCGTGTCCACCTCTACATCTGTAGCGACCCCAACAATCGTATCATCTTTTGCACAAATCAATGGCATCTCAGATGTTTCGCGGTGACATTCAATTTTCTGATGCGGTTCTTTCTTGAAACCCTCGACCAATACCAAGTCTACTGCAGCCATTTTGATCAAAAGCTCATCCAGCTGAAACTCTTCTTCATCTTGCAACTCATGCATCAACGCCCAACGATTGCCCGAGCTGATCAGCACTTCTTGCGCACCTGCTTCACGGTGCTTGTAACTGTCACGACCTGGTTGATCCAAGTCAAAAGCATGATGGGCATGCTTCACCGTCGAGACGGAATACCCACGTGACTTCAATTCTGTCACCAACCCAGCAACCATCGTGGTTTTACCAGAGTTTTTCCACCCTACGATCCCAAAGATTTTCATAGATTGTATTCCTTTAAAAATTCCTGAGCCTTTTGGAAATCCTCTGGGCGATTCACATTGAAAAATGGGTCAAACGGGTCTGATGAAAACGCCGCTTTCGCAACACCATGTGGTTTCGCCCATTGTATCACTTTACGCACACCATTCTCTAGCGCATCACGCAGGTCATCTTTCAATGCAACAGGCCATAGGCCAAACGTTGGGTGATTGTAAAATCGCGCATCTTCCGCAGGTGTTTCCGCAATTGCAATTGCACCCGACTGATCAGCCAAAGCTTTGCGCATAACTTGCACCAAATCTGTTGGGAAAAATGGCGTATCCGCAGCAACAGTTGCAATGTAATCTGCGCCATTATCCGCAGCCCATTCCATACCCGTTAAAACACCAGCCAAAGGCCCAGCAAATCCTTCGAATGTATCAGGTAAAATCTGCAAATTAGTTTGTTCATATTCCGCAGCATCACTATTCGTATTTACCGCAATCATATCCACCTGTGGCGATAGCCGGCTGATTGTTTGTTGCAAAAGGGTTTGCTCACCCAATTGCATCAAACACTTATCCTGTCCGCCCATTCGCGTAGACAAGCCACCCGCCAACACGATGCCTGCAATCACAGTCATTTTGCATCCCCATCAAAGGCGTGATCCCAAATCAAACGCTCCTTGCCACTAAGACACATGAAACGTTTCCCCTTCATGCGCCCAATCAGCGTCAATCCAACTTGATTAGCCAGCTCTACACCCCACGCCGTAAAACCAGAACGCGATACCAATACTGGAATACCCATTAGCGCCGTTTTAATCACCATTTCTGATGTCAAACGACCCGTTGTATACATAATCTTATCTTCAGGCGTGATGTTTTCAGAAACCATCCAACCCGAAATTTTATCCACCGCGTTATGACGCCCAACATCTTCCATATAAACCAAAGGGCGGTTCTCTTGGCAAAGTACTGTAGCATGTACCGCGCCCGCTTCTAAATACAAACTAGGTGTCGTGTTGATCTTCTTGGATAATTCATAAAGCCATGATGTTTGAACTTTGGATTGCGGCAGGGATACCTGATCCAAACCATCCATTATGTCCCCGAAAACAGTTCCAACAGCACAGCCAGACGTACGTGTTTTTTTAGACAGCTTTTCTTCGTAATTGGTCTCAGTCGCAGTTCTGACAACAACCGTTTCCAACTCTTCATCATAATCCACGCCAAGCACATCTTCATCGGCACTTAACATCCGCTGATTACGCAAGAACCCTAATGCCAGATACTCAGGATAATCCCCGATTGTCATTGCCGTAACAATCTCTTGCCCATTCAGGAAAATCGTCAACGGACGTTCTTCGATAACAGGCATCGTAATGTCTGCGCCGTTCTCATCCACACCAACAACAGCACGCGTCAACCGAGGCGCAGATGCATCGGGCGCAATAATCATACCACCGTTGTTTTTTGCTATGGACAATCTTGTCTCCAAAAGGTTTGGTCTGTGGATATCCTTTAGACCTATTACGATCATCTTCCAAGAGCACGATATTAGAATGTCTGACATGAAATCCCATACGAAAAACGTCTTTTGGCGCGGTTTTCGCGAAGGCTTGCCCTTTATCTTGATCGTTGTGCCTTTTGGCGCGCTTTTTGGCGTTGTGGGTGCCGAAGCTGGCTTGAACATTCTTCAGGTTATGTCGTTTTCCGTTTTGGTCATTGCTGGTGCATCCCAATTTAGTGCCCTTGCACTGCTGACAGATAACGCACCAACAGTGATTGTGATCCTAACTTCATTGGCTGTGAACTTGCGCATGGCAATGTATTCCGCCGCTCTGGTTCCACATTTTGGCAAAGTGAAAACTGGGCTAAAACTTGTAATCTCTTATTTCTTAGTCGATCAAGCATACGCCCTGACAGCGAAAGAATTTGATGAACAACCAAACCAACCTGTCGAGAACAAAGTCGCTTATTTCTTTGGCGTTGTACTCGCCATTGCCCCGCTTTGGTACGTTGCAACTTATTTAGGTGCAGCATTAGGCGCATCTATCCCTGATGCATTTTCACTCGATTTCGCCGTGCCAATTTGTTTCATCGCCCTTGTCGCCCCAATGCTTAAAACCATGCCACAAGTATTGGCTGCTCTAACATCCATAATAGCTGCATTATCCTTAACTTGGGTTCCTTACAGCCTTGGTCTGATCATCGCAGGCATCATTGCAATGATGGTTGGCGCATATGCTGAACTGAAACTGGAGAGGCGGAAATGATTACAAATCAAGTGCAAATCTGGACAGTCATTGCGGGTCTCGGCATCGGCACATTGTTCATACGCTATTCCTTCCTTGGCCTTCTTGGAAACCGCGAATTGCCAGAATGGTTTTTACGTCATCTGCGTTATGTGGGCGTTGCTATTTTACCAGGTTTGATTGCACCCCTAATCCTATGGCCAGAAGCCACAGGCGGGTCACCTGATGCATCCAGAATATTAGCAACCATTGCCGCAATCACAATCGGCGTTTGGAAACGCAGTGTTGTTGGTACTGTTGTTGCTGGCTTTGGCGTTCTTTACGCAGTGCAATATTTCACAGGTTAAATTGGCAGTGCCGTCGTTTTAAAAACGGTGCGCAACGCGAAACTGGATTGCAGTTGCGCGACACCAGGTAAACGCGCAAGATATTTGCGGTGAATGCGTGCAAAATCCTCGGTGTCTGCGGCAACCACTTTCAACAAGTAATCCGCTGTACCCGCCATAAGATGACATTCCAACACATCAGGGATCAGCTTCACTTCGCGTTCAAATGCTTCAAGCAGCGCATCAGCCTGACCAGAGAGAGTAATTTCAACAAAGATAGTTGATTTGCGATCCACTTCGCGAGCATCTAAAAGAGCTACATAATCCTTGATGATTTTCTTTTTTTCAAGCTGTTGAACACGGCGATGACAGGCTGATGGAGATAGGTTAACCTTCTCCGCAAGATCAGCGTTAGACATACGCCCAGAGCGTTGTAACGTATTTAGGATTCGACGATCTATTTCATCAATATTCATATTATTGAAACCTTTAAGCGTGTTTTACGATTTAAATAATAGATTATTCGAATAATTGCAAAATTATTAGAAATATAACAAATAATTTTTAAATAACCTGTGTGATAGTTTTGTTATTAATTAGTATAAGCAACAGGAGTCGTCATGCTTATTGGATGCCCCAAAGAAATCAAAAATCAAGAGTATCGTGTCGGGATGACACCAGCAGCTGCTATGGAAGCGGTGAGCAATGGCCATAAAGTTATCATCGAAAAGAATGCTGGCATAGGTGCTGGCTTTGATGATGCTTCATACGTTGCAGCAGGTGCTGGCATCGTGGACACAGCAGCAGAGGTTTTTGCGACCGCAGATATGGTTGTTAAGGTTAAAGAACCACAGGCTGTAGAACGCAAACAATTGCGTGAAAATCAGATCCTTTTTACATATCTGCACTTGGCACCAGACCCCGAACAAACACACGACCTGTTGGAAAGTGGTGTTACAGCTATCGCTTATGAAACCGTAACAGACCGCAATGGCGCATTGCCCTTGCTTGCCCCAATGTCCGAAGTTGCGGGGAAACTTGCGCCACAAGTTGGCAGCTGGACATTGCAAAAAGCAAACGGCGGACGGGGTGTTTTAATGGGCGGTGTACCAGGCGTTAAACCCGCAACTGTTGCCGTGATCGGCGGTGGTGTGGTTGGTACACATGCAGCACGTGTTGCCGCTGGTATGGGTGCTGACGTGACTGTTTTGGATATGTCGATGCCACGTATGCGCTACCTTGATGATGCATTCAGCAATGAGTTTAAAACACGCTATGCATCTCGTGAAAACACTGCGGAACTCATCACCCAAGCAGACATCGTTGTTGGTGCGGTTCTTATCCCAGGTGCTGCTGCCCCTACACTTGTCAGCCGCGCGCAACTTTCAACAATGAAGCCGGGTTCCGTATTGGTGGATGTTGCCATTGACCAAGGTGGATGTTTTGAAACATCCAAAGCAACAACACACGATGATCCGATTTATGAGGTTGATGGCATTATGCATTACTGCGTTGCCAACATGCCAGGTGCCGTTGCACGCACATCAACAATCGCTTTGGGCAACGCCACGATGCCATTCATGATTTCTTTGGCAAACAAAGGTTGGAAGCAAGCTTGTGAAGATGATGAACATCTGCTGAACGGCCTAAACACACATGCAGGTAAGCTTACATATTTCGCAGTTGGTAAAGCTTTAGGCTTGGATGTAACTGCGCCAAGTCTTGCATTAAAAATGTAATAAAAAAGGCCCGCTGAAACAGGCGGGCCTTTTCAAATTATCGAAGAAGGGATTACTTCTTCTTCAAAGCTTTCAAAATATCTGCCAACAATTCGTTGTCTGTTGGGCCAGCTGGCTCTGCAGGTGCTGCTTCTTCTTCAGCTTTTGCAGTTGCTTCTTTGATTTGGTTCACTTTGCGTACAAGCATGAAAACAACAAATGCAATGATCAAGAAATTGATGATTGCCATGATGAAGTTACCATAAGTCAATTCAGCACTACCAACTTTTGCACTTAGGCCAGAAAAATCTATACCACCCATAAAGATGCCGATGATCGGGTTGATAATATCCGCAACCAATGATCCTACGATTGCAGTGAATGCGGCACCGATGATGATACCGACAGCCATATCCATTACATTGCCCTTGGCAATAAAATCCTTAAATTCGTTTAACATTCTCTTCCCCTGTTTTATTCATCCTCCAGTTGTCTGGGGGACGTGGCGCTATAATTGGGTGTTAAAGTCTCATTTTTCAAGGTATTTCTTCTAAAACAACTAAATCAGCTTGTATCTTCTTATTGAAATCACGATGTTTTCCATAAATTAGGAGAATTTCATGTCAAATCTATCAAAATTCGCAATTACAAAACGGTGGCCTGCAAAGAACCCAGATCACATTCAGCTTTACTCTCTAACAACACCAAACGGTGTTAAAGCATCCATTATGTTAGAGGAAACAGGGTTACCTTACGAAGCACATCTGGTGAGCTTTGATACAAATGATCAGATGACACCTGAATTTTTGTCGCTCAACCCAAACAATAAAATCCCCGCTATTATTGATCCGAATGGACCAGACGGAAAACCATTACCACTATGGGAAAGCGGTGCGATCTTAATCTATTTGGCGGAAAAAACAGGACTATTCCTGTCCAAAGATCCAGCCAAACGATACGAAACAATCCAATGGTTGATGTTCCAAATGGGTGGTCTGGGGCCAATGTTCGGGCAACTTGGTTTCTTTAACGTATTTGCAGGAAAAGACATCGAAGACCCCCGCCCCAAAGAACGCTATGCCAACGAAAGCGCACGTATATTAAGAGTATTAGATCAGCAATTAGAGGGCAAAGACTGGGTCACAGGCGACTATTCAATCGCCGATATTGCAATCGCCCCATGGCTGCGCAACATCATCGGCTTCTATGATGCCGCCGATTTAGTGAGTTGGAGTGACTTGAAAAACGTCCCCGCATATTTGGAACGCTTCTTGGAACGTCCTGCGGTCAAAGTTGGCCTCGTCACCCCACCACGCGATTGATTAAGCTGGCAAAGTGCCCTGCAAAACATAACGCAGAATATCAACAACCTGATGCGGCTCTTGCGCCACGGCTAATGCAGCCGCATCAACCTCTTTCAATGCATGTTGATGATCATCGCCATGTAGGATAATCAGCGACTTACCCAAAGCAGCCGCGTAACCCGCATCAAATGCAGCATTCCACTGTTTGTATTTTTCGCCAAAACGCACAACAACAACGTCAGCTTCTTCAATACCTTTGCGGGTCCGAATTGCATTGATTTGCGCGCCTTTGCGATCATGCCAAAACTTATTTGGCTCTTCGCCCAAAATCGCAACACCGCAATCATCAGATGCGCCGTGATCTGTCACAGGACTGTTGAACGTTACATTCAAACCAGCAGACCCTTCGATAATTTGATCGCGCCAGTCAGTGTGAATTTCACCTGATAAATAAACATTTAGAGACATAACATTTCCTAATATGAATTCCGTTGCTGCCGCTATACACCGTTCAAGATCATATCAGCAACCTTTTCACCAATCATAATTGTAGGCGCGTTCGTGTTTCCCCCAACAAGACGCGGCATAACAGATGCATCCACAACCCGCAGTCCATCAACCCCATGTACGCGGCAGGCACTATCAACAACAGCCATCTCATCAACCCCCATCTTACAAGTCCCCACGGGGTGATAAATTGTGTCCGCACGTTTGCGAATGTCAGCCTCTAAAGCGGCATCGCTACCGTCATTTTTATAAAGCCTTTTTCCACGCCATGGCGCCAGCGCATCCGTTTCCATAATACGCTCAACTATACGACCGCCTTTTTTCAGCAATTCCATATCTTCTGAATCGCTTAGGAAATTAGGATCAATACGCGGTGCAGAGCTTGGTTCTTTATCTTTCAACCCGACCGCACCCCGACTTTTAGGGCGCAAAACACAAGCATGACAGCTAAAACCATCCTTAAAATGAATCTTCCGCATATGATCATCCACAATCCCAGGAATGAAATGCAACTGTAGATCTGGACGATCGATAGAAGGGTCCGATTTAACAAACGCCCCGCCTTCAGCAAATGGTGTTGCAAACAACCCGCTTCCATCACGTTTCCATTGGAACATTGCTTTGGTTAATCGGAACAACCCAGCAGGGTTTAGGCCGACAACATCAGAACGCTTCGAATGATAACTGACGATATAATCCAAGTGATCTTGCAAATTTTGACCAACACCAGATAGCTGATGCACAACATCAATGTCGTGTTTCTTCAATTCATCCACTGGCCCAATACCAGATAACATCAACAATTGCGGTGAACCAAATGCACCTGCACTAAGAATAACTTCTTTACGGGCTTTGATGTTTTTTGACCCATTTCCAGATTTTATCTCAACTCCCGTTGTGCGCTTACCTTCCATCACAATCTTATTCACTTGGGTTTTGGTCATGATTTTTAAATTAGGGCGCGAAGCCATAACAGGAAACAAATATGCAGATGCCGCTGAACAACGCTCGCCGACTTTATCGCCTTCGAAATGCTGAGTGACCTGTGGAATACAAGAACCTTCTTGATCCACGCCGTTCAAATCAGAATTAAACCGAATTTGCAGACTTTCCGCTGCCTTAATAAATGCATCCGTGATCGCACGCGGTTCTGATTGATCCCGCACTTTCAACGGGCCGTCGCCATTGTGTAAATCATCTGCGCCGCGCTCATTTCCTTCTGCTTTCAGAAAATAAGGCAGGACATCATCCCAACCCCAACCTTCACAGCCAAGGTCGCGCCATTCATCATAATCCTTTTGATGTCCACGTACATAAAGCATGGCATTCATAGCACTCGAACCACCCAAGGCCTTGCCACGCGGTTGAAATCCCATGCGGTTGTTCAAATGTTTTTGCGGTTCCGTGGTAAATGCCCAGTTGTTGATTTTCGGTCGTCCAGAAACCATCGTTGCGACCAATGCAGGTGCACGTACCAGAATGCTATCGCCACCACCGCCTGCTTCTATCAGACAGACTGTTGTCTTTGGATTAGCGCTTAAACGGTTTGCAAGTACTGAACCCGCAGAGCCACCACCAACGATCACATAATCAAATTCCATCTATTCCTCCCACAGAATGGACGGAGCCTAGAATAGGGTTTGGCTTTCTTGAAGGGTAAACGTGGCGTCACTCAACCAAGCAACGCCCCATTCCTTTATGCACGCAACGTACCACCAGTGGCTTTGCTGACTTTCTCAATCACCTTAGCACTCACCGCTTCGATATCTTTATCGGTCAACGTCGTATCAGTTGGTTGCAAGCGCACAGAAATCGCAACCGATTTCTTGCCTTCGCCCATCTGTGCCTCGGCCTTTTCACCGCTGAACACATCGAACACATAGGCATCCGTGATTAACGCTTTGTCAGCACCCTTGGCTGCATTGATCATTGCCAATACTTCCACTTCGCTATCCACAACAAATGCGAAATCACGCTCAACAGATTGCAAATCAGAAATCTTCAACGCAGGACGTGTTGCAGATTTTGCTTTCGGGAACGGCGACCTCGCCACATGTACAGCAAAAGCGACTGCTGGGCCTTTAACATTCATTGCATCCAAGATTTTCGGGTGAACCTCACCAAAAGCACACAGCACATTCTTTGGGCCCAATGACAACTTGCCTGAACGGCCTGGGTGCCACCATTCACGCGCACCACGCAGAACCATAAGTTTTTCTGGCGCGCCAATGGCAGACAAAACTGCCTCTGCATCCGCTTTTGCATCATAAGTATCCACGGCACGGCGACTGCCGTGTGCATCACGTTGGCCAGTGTGACCAATCAACAAACCTGTTGCCAAAACCTCTTGTTCTTCTGGCTCGCCACCGTGAAACACTGGGCCAACCTCGAACAAAGCCATATCCATAATACCACGTGCCTGATTACGGCTAGCGGCCTGTAACAAACCTGGCAAAAGTGATGGACGCATATGACTCATATCAGATGAAATCGGGTTACCGACCATTACTGCATCAGAACCACCACCAAACAATTCAGCGCTTGGCTTATCGATGAAGGAGTAAGTCACACATTCATTGTAGCCCAAAGCCGCAATTGTACGACGCGCCATTGTTTCACGGCGTTGCATTGGCGTTAAAATAGGCTTTGGAACACCTTCCGTCAAAGGCGGCAATGGCACACCTTGCAACTTAGTCAAAGATGCAACACGTGCAATCTCTTCCACCAAATCAGCCTCACCTAATACATCAGGGCGCCAGCTCGGGACGAACGCATCTTCACCCTTCAGGTCAAAACCCAAAGCAGTCAACGTTGCACGTTGTTCATCAGCAGGAATATCCATCCCGACCAATGACTTAACACGGTCTGTATCCAACTTATAACTGCGTGTCCTATCTGGGACGTCGCCCGCCACAATCATGTCAGACGCTTCACCACCACATAGCTCTATAATCAAAGCCGTAGCCAAATCCAAACCTTTAGGCGTGAACTCAGGATCAACACCGCGCTCAAAACGATAACGTGCATCTGAATTGATTTTTAGTTTACGACCTGTCATCGCAATCGTGATCGGATCCCAATATGCGCTTTCAAGGAAGACATTCACCGTGTCATCCGTACAGCCAGATGGCAAACCACCCATGATGCCCGCAATGCTTTCCACACCGTTATCATCAGAGATCGCCATCATACCCGCATCAAACGTGTATTCATTGTCATCCAACGCCATCAGTTTTTCACCACCAGCCGCAAAATGCACACGCAGATCACCTTTGACCGTATCCGCATCGAACACGTGCAATGGGCGGTTATATTCATATGTGAACAGGTTCGTGATATCGACCAATGTCGAGATCGGACGCAAACCAATCGCTTTCAAACGTGCCTGCAACCATGCAGGGCTTGGGCCATTCTTAACACCTTTAATCAAACGACCTGTGAACACAGGGCAACCTTTGGCTTGAACATCCGCATCAATGGTCACGTTGATATCGGACTTGAACCCGCCTTTGATTTCAACAGTCGGTTCAGGTTTCAACACCCCCAAACCACGTGCTGCCAAATCACGCGCAATACCACGCACACCCAACGCATCTGGACGGTTCGGTGTGATCGCAATTTCGATCATCGGGTCAATTTTATCAGGTGCATTTGCAGCCAAGTAATCCACAAATTTCGAGCCCACAGCAGGTTCATCCGCTAGCTCAATGATACCATCATGTTCGTCAGACAATTCCATCTCACGCTCTGATGCCATCATGCCATAGGATTCAATCCCACGGATTTTTCCGACACCGATTGTCGTATCAATACCCGGCACGTAAACGCCAGGCTTTGCGACAACCACATGGATACCTTCACGCGCATTCGGTGCACCACAGATGATCTGCAATTCACCCTCATCCGTGTCCACCTTGCACACCCGCAGCTTATCAGCATCAGGGTGCTTTTCGGCATGCTTCACATACCCAACAGTGAAATCTTTCAGCGTATCCATTGGGTTTACAACATCTTCGACTTCCAAACCAAGGTCTGTCAGCGCGTATAGAATGTCATCCATAGAAGCATCAGTGTCGAGGTGGTCTTTCAACCAAGAGAATGTGAATTTCATCGTGAAATCCCCCCATGCAAATTCGGCATATCAAGTGAGGCAAACCCATAGTGGCGCAACCAGCGTAGGTCGCTGTCAAAGAACGCGCGCAGATCAGGAATACCGTATTTCAGCATCGCAATACGGTCGATGCCCATACCAAAGGCAAAGCCTTGCCATTCGTTTGGATCGATCCCGCCCGCTTGCAGTACTTTCGGGTGCACCATGCCGCTGCCAAGGATTTCCATCCAATCGTCGCCTTCGCCGATTTTCAACTGGCCTTTGTCCCATGAACACCGAATATCCACCTCGGCGGATGGTTCCGTGAATGGGAAGTGTGACGCGCGGAAGCGCAGCTCCACATCATCCACTTCGAAAAACGCGCGGCAGAATTCTTCCAAAGTCCATTTCAAATTCGCCATACTGATGCCCTTGTCGATGCAAAGACCTTCGTATTGGTGGAACATGGGTGTGTGCGTCTGGTCATAATCCGCACGGTACACACGGCCAGGACAAATGATGCGACACGGCGCACCATGTTTTTCCATATGACGGATTTGAACAGGTGATGTGTGCGTACGCAAAACATGCGGCGGACGATCATCATCCGCTGCGCGGTGCATATAAAACGTATCGTGTTCCTGACGTGCAGGGTGTTCTGGTGCGATATTCAACGCATCAAAGTTATAGTGATCATTTTCGATCTGCGGACCTTCAGCAACACCAAACCCAAGGGATGCAAAGATCGCAACAACCTCGTCCGTTACTTGTGAAATTGGGTGAATGGTTCCTTGACGGCGTGGACGGCCAGACAAAGACACGTCAATCCATTCAGACTGCAAACGCTCGTTTAATGCAGCATCTGCCAACGCTGTTTTCTTTCCTGCAATCGCAGAGTTCACTTCATCTTTCAAAGCATTCAACGCAGGGCCTGCCACTTGGCGCTCCTCTGGTGTCATCTTACCCAGTTCGCGCATTTTGAGGCTAATTTCACCCTTTTTACCAACTGCCGCTACACGTAAATCTTCCAAAGTGCTTTCATCGCCTGCCGCCATGATGCCCTCTAGATATTTTGACTTTAATGCGTCCAGACCATCCATCGGTTTTTATCCCTTATTAACTTGGAGGTATGGATACCACAGCCCCCTAAATTCGCAACCCAATCCGCTGTCGTTTTATCGACAGCTCAAGGGTCTTCTGTGCACAGCACAGTCCGCTTAAACAAAAAAGCCCCGCCGACTTAACGGCAGGGCTTTTCAAAACTCTTTATACCTAAAGTTTAGGCTGCCGCTTTAGCTTGATCAACGATCGCACCAAATGCTTCTGGCTCGTGTACGGCCAAATCAGCAAGAACTTTACGGTCAACTTCGATACCAGCTTTCATCAATAAATTGATGAATTTGCTGTATGTCATTGCTTCGTCATGCGCACGAACAGCAGCGTTGATACGCTGGATCCAAAGTGCGCGGAAATTACGCTTACGATTCTTACGGTCGCGTGTTGCGTATTGGTTCGCTTTATCCACTGCTTGTGTAGCTGTGCGGAATGCGTTTTTACGACGGCCATAATAACCTTTAGCGGCTTTAATGACTTTCTTGTGACGTGCGTGGGTGACTTTACCAGATGTAACTCGTGCCATATCTCAAATCTCCTAGCGCGCGTAAGGCATATATTTTTTCACGATGTTCTCATCCGCTTTCGTCAACACAGTTGTGCCGCGAGCGTTACGGATAAATTTACGTGAGCGTTTGATCATACCGTGGCGTTTACCAGCTTGACCTGATTTAACTTTGCCAGAGGCAGTCACTTTAAAGCGCTTCTTAGCGCCAGACTTAGTCTTCATCTTGGGCATTTCCATCTCCTTCTTGAGTTGGTTTTATACGCGACTCGGCATACCCTTTAGGCCGGTCGCGCCAACAATCTGCGTCCTATATGCTTGCTTAATCAGGAATGCAAGGGATTCTCTTAGAATATCGCAGCAAAAATGCGTAATGCACTGTCCATAAAATCAATAGGCTTCAAAAGCTGCCCATTCAACAGATATGCATAGCCAACACCACCTATTCCAATCAAGACGAATAGAATTGGCGAAAGAACACCGTCACCTTCGCTCCGTGCAGATAGATACCCAATGATCCCTAAAAAAAATAGCAGCACCCCAGCCACGAAATATATATCATGTGGTTGCATGCTATTTTCCTTAAATCATTCAGTCTCGGCAGAAAAAATCATTTTTTCATCCACTGGAGCAACACGCAAAATATTAGTCGATCCAGGTGTATTGAACGGCACACCAGCAATAACGACAATCTTATCGTCTTCTGAAGCAAAATTATAGCGACGCGCAGTGCGTGCTGCACTGACAACAGCCAACTTAAATCGGGCCACTTCGTTTGTGACAACAGTATGTAAGCCCCAAACCAACGCTAAACGGCGTGCAGTTCCTACTTTGGGGGTTAAAGCAATAATCGGTACAAACGCTTTTTCCCGTGATGCCAAAACAGCTGTAGATCCCGATTCTGTAAAACAGCAAATCGCTTTAATATCTGTCGTTTCCGCAATTTCTCGTGCAGCTACGGTTATAGCCTCTGGAATGGTGGCGCTAGAACGCGTCCGCGATGCCGAAATCACCTTACGATAATTAGGGTCCTGCTCTACCTGGATTGCAACATTATTCATTGTACCCACTGCTTCGTTCGCATAATCACCAACGGCAGATTCAGCAGACAACATAACAGCGTCAGCACCCTCATAGATCGCAGTCGCCACATCTGATACCTCGGCACGTGTTGGCACAGGACTATCAATCATACTTTCCATCATTTGCGTCGCAACGATCACTGGTTTACCAACCGCACGACACGCACGGATCAAACGTTTTTGAATTGGCGGCACAGCATAAACAGGCAGTTCAACACCCAGATCACCACGTGCAACCATAACGCCATCAGATACTTCTAGAATGCTATCAAAACTATCAACCGCAGCTGGTTTTTCGATCTTAGACAAGATTGCTGCACGACCCGCCGCCATCTCGCGTGCTTCGGTCACATCTTCAGAGCGTTGCACAAACGACAGTGCCAACCAATCGACACCCAAGGAACACACAAACTCCAGATCGCCTTTATCTTTCTCTGACAAAGCGGCAACGGGCAGGATAACATCTGGAACATTCACACCTTTACGATTGGAAATCTTACCAGCAACTTCAACCGTACAATTTGCAAAATCATCACCGCAATCTTTAACTTTCAACGCAATCTTGCCGTCATTCACCAACAAAGTGGCTCCAGGTTCCAATGCCTCAAAAATTTCTTTATGCGGCAGTTGAACACGTTTCGCATCACCTGCAGCATCATCTAGGTCAAAGCGGAAATCTTGCCCTTCAACCAAATCCTCTGCTTCATTTGCAAACACGCCACACCGCAGTTTCGGCCCCTGCAAATCAGCAAGGATACCAATTGGGCGACCAATATCACGCTCTAAATCACGAATAATCTGGTGCTTTTCACGAATATCATCATGTGGGGGCACACTGTGGCTCATGTTAAGACGAAAGACGTCAGCACCTGCTTCGAACAGTGCTTTGATTGTTTCATATGTGCTGGACGCTGGCCCTAATGTAGCAACAATTTTCAAACTTCTTTGACGTCTCAATTCATCTCTCCAATATTTCACACCCGTCTTAAAGTGATTAGACAGATATTGCCAGTAGGCAGAAAGACCAGTAACCGACAATTGTTACAAAGACACGACAGAATGAATTTCAGACGATGGAATATTTCCGATGATGGATTATACCGCTTATAAAATTGAGGGCGCCCACCGTGAGGGCCAAGCAGTTATCATTTGCGACCACGCCACCAATACTGTGCCACATTTCGTTAATGGCGGGGACTTAGGTCTTTTAGAAACCGATATGCAGCGCCACATCGCCTATGACATCGGTGCATTGGGTGTATCGCAGCATTTGGCTATGCTCTTGGATGCTCCCATTGTCAGCTCTAATTTTTCGCGCCTCGTAATCGACCCCAATCGCGGCGCAGATGACCCGACCAGAGTGATGCGCCTTTATGACGGGTCTATAATCCCTGCGAACCGCCATATTAACGACACAGACAAAAACCTGCGATCAGAGTATTGTTACGATCCCTATCACGATGCACTTACACATGTGCTTGCAGGTCGCGCTGATCCAATCATTCTATCGATACATTCCTTCACTAAACAGCTAAACGGATATGCACCTCGCCCTTGGCATGTTGGCATTCTGTACGCTGATGATGACCGTTTGGCGGCACCACTTATAGCAGCTTGTGATGCGCATGATGATATCTGTGTGGGCGACAACCAACCATACAATGGCAAACTAACAGGCGATACAATGGATCGGCATGCATTGCAGCATGGGCGCATTCATGTATTGATAGAGGTCAGAAATGATCTGATTGAAACAGAAATAAATCAAAAACACTGGGCAGAAAAGCTCGCACCAATCATCGCTCAGGCGATTGAAGCAACCTTATCCAAAGAGACTTAAAATGGACGCACAAACACAATTGGAACTCGAAGCAGCAGCCTTTCGCCGCCTACGTGATCACCTGCAAAAACGCACCGATGTGCAAAACATCGACATGATGAATGACACAGGTTTTTGTCGTAATTGCCTTAGCCGTTGGTATCAAGAAGCTGCAAATGAACGCGGCATTGAAATGAGCAAAGATGAAGGCCGCGAAGCATTTTACGGTATGCCGTTTTCTGAATGGAAAGATAAATACCAAACAGAAGCAACCGCAGAACAAAAAGCAGCTTTTGCAAAATCACACAGCTAATAAAAAAGCCGCCCTATGCATGTTGCATGGGCGGCTTTCGTAATTCTAATAAGACCTATTAGATCGCGTTATTGCGGCTTTCCTCAATATAAATCTCACGCAAACGCGCAGCTACTGGACCAGGTTCACCAGCACCAACAGTTTCACCGTCCATTTGGACAACTGGAATTGCAAAAGCAGAAGCTGACGTGATGAAGGCCTCATCCGCATTTTGTGCTTCTTCTACTGTGAACTTACGTTCCACAACTTCCATCTGCGCCTCTTTAGCGACCCGTAAAATTGATGCACGTGTGATGCCATGTAAAATGTCATTCGACAATTCACGCGTGATGATTTTACCGTCTTTAACAATGTAAGCGTTGTTTGATGTGCCTTCTGTCACGAAGCCATCTTGCACCAACCATGCATCATCTGCATCAGCAGCCTTCGCCATCATTTTTGCCATAGATGGGAACAGCAATTGAACCGTCTTAATGTCACGGCGCCCCCAACGTTGATCCTCAACAGAAATCACTTTCATACCAGTTTTCGCGGCAGGCACTTCGATCACTGGGCGTGATTGTGTGAACAAAACCAATGTTGGCTCTGCATCTTTTGGGTATACAAAATCACGATCCGCAGAGCCGCGCGAGATTTGTAAATAAATGCCACCCTCTTGTAGGTCATTGCGTTTCACCAATTCGCGGTGGATTTCCAGCAGGTTGTCGAAGTCCTTTGGCTTGCCCATGCCCAGTTCGCTCAAAGAACGCTCCAAACGTTTTGAATGGCCCGCATATTCCAAAAGCTTACCATCCAAAACAGACGTCACTTCGTAAACAGCATCCGCCATAAGGAACCCACGGTCGAAAATAGAAACCTTCGCTTCTGATTCTGGTAAATATTCGCCGTTTAAAAATACAGTTCTTTCCATCAGTCTATCCCCAAAGGTTCGCATCCGCAGGATGAACACCTTGTTCATCGAAATAAAGCGGGTTTTCACGGTCTTCGCCCAATAAAAGCGGACCGTCAAGATCAACAATTGCTGCACCCTGTGCAACTAAAACAGCAGGCGCCATAGCCAACGATGACCCTACCATGCAGCCCACCATCACTTTATAACCCTGTGCCAAAGCATCATCACGCAGTTTAAACGCTTCGGTCAAACCGCCCGTTTTATCCAGCTTCACGTTGATGATGTCATATTTGCCTTTCAGTTCAGCCAAACTGCTGCTGTCATGGCAACTTTCATCCGCACACACTGGTAGTACACGTTCAAGTGTTAGCAAGGCATCGTCTTCACCAGCAGGGAATGGTTGTTCCACCATCTCCACACCAAGATCAACCAAGACAGGCGCCAACTCTTTGTAGAGTTCTGGCGTCCAACCTTCATTCGCATCCACAATAATACGGCTATCAGGCGCGCCAGCACGCACTGCTTTGATCCTTGCGACGTCTTCTTGTCCGCCACCTAATTTGGTTTTCAGCAAAGGGCGAAATGCATTTTCAGCCGCTTGTGCTTGCATCTTTTCAGGCGTTTCTAAAGATAATGTATAGGCTGTAATTTCAGCAGAAGGCGCAGATATGCCCGCCAATTCCCAAGCAGGTTTCCCTGCTTCTTTAGCTTCTAAATCCCACAATGCACAATCAACTGCATTACGTGCAGCACCCGCTGGCAAAAGATCACGCAATGTATCACGATCAAATTCAGCGGGTAGAGACATCACTTCTGCCTCTACACTGTCCATCGTTTCGCCGTAGCGTGCATAGGGTACGGATTCACCATACCCAGTATGGTCACCACGTTTCAATGTTACCGTGATCACATCCGCTTGCGTTTTCGACCCGCGCGCGATGGTAAACACCTGCGCGAGCTTGAAATTATCTTGGCTTACAGCTTTTTCAATTTTACTCATCTGGACACCCTAGCAGTCAGCTAGAGCATCTACCAGACGGTCAGCGCCATTGCGGAATGGATCAACTGTTGGCAATCCCATTTCAGCTTCGACTTTCGCCAAATACGCAGCTGACTCGTCATCAGATAGGTGCTGTGTATTCACTGAAATACCAATCACTTTACAGTCAGGGTTACCCACTTTTGCCAATGCCAATGCAGTGTCGCGCAACTCTTGCAAGGATGGTTGTTGGTAGCCAGGTAAGCCACGCATGTGTGTACGTGTTGGTTCATGGCATAGAACCAACGCATCAGGTTGACCGCCATGCACCAATGCCATTGTCACACCAGAGTATGACACGTGGTACAATGAGCCTTGACCCTCGATCAGATCCCAGTGATCCGCATCATTGTCAGGTGTAAGATATTCAACAGAACCAGCCATAAAGTCAGCAACAACAGCGTCCAAAGGAATACCGCCACCTGTGATCAAAATACCTGTTTGGCCTGTTGGGCGGAACGTTGCTTTCATGTTGCGCTCATGCATGGTTTTTTCCATTGCAAGGCCAGTGTACATTTTACCAACGGAACAATCTGTACCAACAGCCAAACAACGCTTACCTGTACGCTTCACACCGTTCGCGATTGGGAATTCAACCATAGGAACGCGCACGTCAAACAATGTACGACCATGCATCATTGCAGCCGCAGCGATATCTGCTTCGTCGCGTAAAAGGTTATGCAAGCCAGATGCGATATCCATGCCTTTTTCCAAAGCTTCAATCAGCACTGTTTTCCATTTGTCAGAAATATAACCACCACGGTTTGCAACGCCGATCACAAGTGTTTTGGCACCAGCAGCGACTGCTTCATCAATCGTCATATCCGTTAAACCTAGATCAGCCTGGCAGCCTTCCATACGGAATTGGCCAACAGACGCATCAGGACGCCAGTCCTTGATACCGATAGCCACTTTAGCTGCTAGCATGTCAGGCGCGTCGCCCAAGAATAATAGATATGGAGTTTTGATCATGATGCCCTCGAGAATTTGTGTTTCTCGAGCTATTTACCAAAAGCAGCTGAATGAACGTTCTAAAGTAACGCGCTTAATGTGATTAAATTAGAAGATACGACTAATTATATCCTAAAAATACTAATTATCTTGCACATAAAAACACACAAACGCAGATTTCTTCACATTTGATGAGTCGTTATGTCAACAAAGCAACTGGCTTAAATGAATCTTGAACGAAATCCACAGGCATCGCTTCGCCAACTGCTGTGTGGCGTTTGTATTCATAAATCATTTCACCGGATTCGACCTTGGAATATATGATCAGACATTGCGACAGATGCTTTGCACCGTCGTATAAATCAACAAAACCACGCAAGTTTGGCGCCTGTTCTGCCGGCAATGAAAACCCACCAGACCAGTTGCGTAAAACGGGGTAAATTTCTTCGCCCGCTTTGATCCGTAAACGGTTCTTTTTACGGCGTGCTTTATCTTCGGCGCGGCGCATGCCCGCTAAAATATCTGCTGAGAAATATGTATCCATAACACCATCCTTATGGGGTGCATCATGACGGATCAATGTTACATTTCAATGAACATTTTGACACAGTAACGTCATCATTATTTCACTCAAATGGCCTGTATGATCCACGTGCACAACCTGTGCACAGGGCGTATGACTTTTCATCATACGCCGATTTGCTTAAGTATTGTGATCCTCAACCAAATCCACACCCACAACAGGGCGTAAGACATGCGGCATCTTCGGATCATAAAGCGCTGAATCTTTGAAGTCGATTGAGGCAGCTAAGGCAGGACCAACAAGGATCAAAGCTGTACGCGTGATTTTCTCTTTGCGGACTTTTTTACGGATGTCCGCCAATGTGCCACGGATAATCATTTGATCTGGCCAACCAACACGGTAACCGACAACCACTGGGCAATCTTCGCCGTAGTGTGGGATTAACTGACGTTCGATTTCACGCATGTTACGCACAGCAAGATGGATCGCAATCGTGGCACCTGTCCGCCCAAAGTTATCCAATGTTTCCCCTTCGGGCATACCAGTCGATTGCATCGACATACGTGTCAGAATGATGGATTGCGCCACCTCTGGAATCGTCAATTCTTGACCAATCGTAGCAGCCATTGCTGCATAGGCTGGCACACCTGGGATGATTTCAAAATCGATGCCGTCTTTGCGCAGGCGACGGATTTGTTCGGCAATCGCACCGTATAAAGAGGGGTCACCAGAATGCACACGCGCCACATCTTCATCACGATCGCGTGCCGCCAAAATTTCCGCATGTGTGTCATCCAATGTCATTGCTGCCGTGTCTTTGACAATCGCATCTTTTGGCGCGAACGCCACAACTGCCTCTGGCACCAAGGAACCCGCGAACAGGCACACTGGGCATTTTTCGATCAGGCCTTTGGCCTTAACTGTGATCAGATCAGGGTCACCTGGGCCTGCACCGATAAAGTAAACTTTCATGATAAATCTCCATCGATTTTGCGGGCATAACCGCGTGGTGTGTACATGCGCGGGCCTTCGCCCAATTCTGCAAGTTTAGAGTTTGATGAGCCCACTAGAACAACAGTCATCATATCGACCTCATCCACCTCAAGCTCTGACAATTTACGGTACCGAACGCTTTCATCTGGGCGACCCAAGGAGCGCGCCAACATAACAGGCGTATCAGCTGGACGGTGTTGCAACAGAATATCGCGCGCTTCTGCCAGTAATGTGCGGCGCTTCATGGAAACTGGGTTGTAGAACGCAATCACAAAATCGCCCTCAGCTGCTGCATTTAAACGTTTGATGATATCTGTGCGGTGCGTCAACAAATCAGACAATGAGATTGCACAGAAATCATGCCCTAATGGAGCACCCGCACGCGCGGCAGCCCCTTGCAGAGCACTGACACCTGGTGTGCATTTCACTTCAACGCGGTGTGCAGCATCCGACACACCCATTTCATCTGGGCCACGGTCCATCAATTCGAATACCAAAGCGCCCATTGCATAGATGCCCGCATCACCAGAACAGATCAGCGCAACGTTTTTGCCTTTTGCGGCTTGTTCTAGGGCAAACCGACAACGATCTTCTTCAGCACCAAGGTGAAAATCAGATCGTGTTTTTCCGTAGGCCAATGGGCCTAGCAGGTCGATATACAGGCCATAGCCAACTAATTCTTCGGCTTCAGCGACCAATTGGCTGGCTTCTGGTGTGCGCCATGAGGCTTGGCCTGGTCCAATGCCAATGATCGAGAGTTTACCACGTGAACGGCCTTTGAATTCTGTGACTGGTTCCGCAGAAACTGCCAATGCACATGTTGCGTTTTTGGTTTTTTGCTTTTCGATTTTCAGCACTGCATTATCGCCCAATGCCAATGCAGCACCTTCGGATACACCGTGGCATCCGACCTCTGTAAACACCACATCAGATGGGTTTGCCAAATCGCCAGCATGCGCTTCTAATTCCGCCGCTGTGAAAATACGGAACGGCACGCCAAGACGGTTTGCCAGTTGGTTCATGGCAGGCTCATCCGCCTTTAGATCAAGCGAACCGATGGCTGCGATTGAACCTTGGGCAATGTCATTATCGGCAAGTGTTTTTTGCACCAAACCCCACAGCTCCTGCGGGTCGCAATTTCGCGCACAGCCCACACCAAGCGTGTATTTTTGTGGGTGATAAATCAGTGTCGTATCATCCCCCGCAATTGGCTTGTCCGTTGTGATTAATTTAACCGCACCGTTTGGCGTTGTTTCCAAATCCCAGATATTTTCGCCTTCGATCTGAACACCATCACCCGCCAGCATCGCCGCCATTGCACCCTTTGCGTTTTCAGAGTTTGCCAAACGCCATCCCAATGGGGGCTCATCCAATGCGACACCCATTGCGATATCACCCGCTGTTGTCACAGCCGCATGACCAGACAACGCATCAGCCAGTTCTTTTGCCAAACGGTTGGCACCACGGTGCCCGCCCAAAAGTGGTACGACCGTTGAACCATCATCCGCCACGCTGATAACAGGTGGTTCTGCTGTTTTGTCGCTCAATAGTGGTGCTACACCGCGCACCAAGATACCACTGGCACATACGCCAATCACAGGTGTTTTGGCGGCAAATAGATCGCGTACATGATCCAAAGCATTTGCAAAGAATGCATCTGCTTGGTCAACGCGACCTTCGCGGCCGTGCACTGCATAGCCAAACGTTTGCGCGATTTTATGGGCTGTCGTCTCGCCAGAGCGGGACAGACAAAGAATTACAGGATTTACAGCCACGGGTCATTTCCTTTTGAAACGAGGATCATTGAAAAATAAGGTGCTTTCTCTGGCGCATCCGCCAGCGGCATCACCTTTTGGTTTGGAAGGGTCGCACGTTCGATATAGTGCGCGTACTCCATGAGGTTTTGATCAGTTAGGATAGCTTTAACCTTGCTCAGATGTCGTCCAACCTTCATCACGGAAATCGCTTCTGCATTCGCGATTTTTTGCGCAAGTTCTTCGGCAGGTAAGGTCGCGGGTACGATTGTCAGTACCTCGCTGCGCGCCACCAATGGACGTTCTACAACAGATGCACAGGCAGAGACGGAGTTTACACCTGGTACAATTTCCACATCGAAATCACCTGACAGACGGGAAAACAAATACATGAAGGAACCATAGAAAAATGGATCACCTTCGCATAACACCACGACGTCTTTGCCAGTTTCCAGAACCGCGCGAATTTCTTCGGCACCTTTATCATAGGCGTCTTGGGCAGGTTTACGCGCCACGGACATTGGAATTTCGATTGCGATTTCTTTTGTGCCATCAGTAATATGGGTTTCGGCGATGGAACGCGCGAAGCTGCTACCACTGTCCAAGGTTGGATACGCGAGACAAGACGCGTTGCCAATTAGGCGCGCTGCTTTCAGCGTCATCAATTCTGGATCACCTGGACCCAGACCAATTCCGTAAAGTTTTCCGTTCATCTTTTTACCAGACTATATTGGGTGACAGGCATTGCTGGTTTCCAACCCATTTTGTTGCCGACAGGGATAGCACGGGAAAACTGTAGGCGGCTTAACTCACCCCCGTGTTCTGCGTGTTTATCCAACAGCACTTGTTCAGATCCAAGCGTCACCGCGTTGCAGACCAAACGGCCCATTGGTTTTAGGGCGACAAGGCATGCTTCAAAGGTTTCCGCACTTAATCCGCCACCTACAAAAATGGCATCAGGCGCCTCTAGATCATTCAGCGCATCTGGTACGGGCTGATCGATCAATGGTAGGTCGAACCCACCCAAATTCAACGCATTCGCTTTGGCAAAAGCGCGGCGGTCTGCGCGGGTTTCGATACCAATAGCACGGGCATTGCGCGCGCTGCGCATCCATTCCACGGCAACCGATCCGCAACCGCAGCCAACGTCCCACAACAGGGCATTTGGCATGGGCATCAGTTTGGCCAAAGTGATCGCACGCACCTCTTGTTTGGTCATTGTGCCATCGTGCTCAAAAGCATCATCAGGCAGGCCAGAACCTTGTGGCATGATATGCTCAACAGCATCCGCGATGCATTCAATTGCAAGTGTGTTTAGATCGGGAACTTTATGCGCCCAATTCATTGCATTACCTTCGAAACGAGTTTGATCAGCTCCACCTAAATGAGACAGCGCCGTTAGCTGACTATCCCCAAACCCTGCTTCCTCCAGAAAAGCGGCAATCTCAGAAACTGCGGCACCATTGCTGGTCAGCAACAACAGTTTTCGGCCGTTTTGCAAAAGTGGTTTTATCCGTTCAATCGGGCGGCCATGCACTGAGAGGCAATCCACGTCTTGCAATGCCCAGCCCATTTGCGCAGCAGCCAGTTGAAACGCGCCAACATGTGCATGAAATTGCACCTCTGCCATATCGAATGCAGCCACGATATTATTGCCAACGGAGAACCACAGCGGATCACCTGTTGCCAGAACCACGACATTTTCCCCCCGCAGAGATTGCAATTGAGAAATCAGCGCATCAAAGGGCGAAGGCCAGTTGATGCGTTCTGCAGAAACATCGCCAATCAATGCATGATGACGTTTGCCGCCTACGATATAGTCTGCGTTTTGGACAGCCGCGCGCGCCTTAGGGGATAAACCATCCACACCATCTTCGCCGATGCCGACAATATGCAACCACGCGGTCATTGTTTAATCTCGATCAGGCCAGCCGCCAATGCATTGACTGCAGCAGAGGCCATAGCGGATCCGCCCTTGCGCCCGCGCAATGCGACGAAATCGCAACCACGCGAATTGCTTGCAAGTTCAGCTTTGCTTTCTGCTGCCCCCACAAAACCCACTGGGAACCCAAGGATACAAGCGGGTTTTGGATAGCCTGCATCAATCAATTCCAGCAAATGGAACAAAGCTGTTGGTGCATTGCCAATCGCTACGACAGCTCCATCCAAGTGGTTTTTCCATAATTCCACGGCAGCAGCAGAGCGCGTATTTTCAATCTCTTTTGCAAGATCAGGAACAGATGGATCATTCAACGTCACGATGACCTGATTGTCATTTGGCAAGTAGCGGCGAATAATCCCCGCACCGACCATTTCACAATCGCACAGTATCGGTTTACCTGCCAACAACGCATCACGCCCTGCTTGACCAGCATCTTGTGAAAAGCTCAAACGATCTGCAATTTCAACCATACCGCACGCGTGGATAAGACGCGTCGCAACAGCATGCAGATCGTCAGGAAACCGGTCTAATCGCGCTTCCTTTTGAACCGTGGCAAAGCTTTGCTTATAAATCGCAGTTGGTGAGCGTTCATAAGGCAGCTTGCGGATATGCGGCGTATCCTTGATCACTTTTTACGGGTGCTTTCTGGGCCATGTGGGTGCTTTGCATGCGGGTAAACAGGATGTGCATGGTCATGATCATGGTGATGGTCATGGCTGTGTCCGTGATCATGCGAATGGTCGTGGTCATGATGGTGGTGATGGTCCATATCCAAACGACATTCACCCGTACAGAATGTATCGCACAAATTACAATCCCCAACGTTTGAACCAGGGGCTGTTGCCCCTTGACCTTCCACATGGTGATGGTGGCTTTCTTGTGGTGCGCCAACCTCATCTTCAAAGCCCAAAATCTGTGTGCGGTATTTACAGGTCGCACAGTTTGGCGGAGGAATTTCACCCACTTGTTCTGTCACGCGCTCAGCAAAAGTTTCGATGACTTTATCATGGTCATTCAAATAACCAGCTTTTACGAATTCAATATCTGAATATTTTTCAGCACATTTATCAGTGAAACCGTAGATACGGTCGATCAAGATACCTGAAAATAGGAAATATGGGAAAACAATGACACGCTTGTAACCAAGCTTTGCCACGTGATCCAAACACGGTTCCACCAATGGGAATGTCACGCCTGAATAACCAACTTCGCACCAACCGAAACCAAAACCTTCCCACAACATGCGGGCAATTTTAGACACGTTCGAATTCGCATCAGGATCTGATGCACCACGACCGATAACAACCAAAGCTGTGTCTGCAATCGCCACTTCACCATGCTCTGCATTTGCTTTATCAACAGCATCTTGAATGCGCCCACCTGCGGCTGCGATCATTTTAGGGTCAACGCCCAGTTCGCGGCCGTAAGAGACATCGATGTCATTTTCAGCAGCGTACTTGTTCAGCACTGTTGGAATATCATTTTTGGAATGCATCGCAGCAAATAACATACCAGGGACGGCGAGGATTTTTGTACAGCCTTGGTCGCGCAAACTGTCCAAACCCACACGGATTACAGGGTTTGCAAATTCAAGGTAACCGTATTCAACAGGCCATTCTGGTGGCAAATAAGCTGGTAAACGTTCAGCAAGAACAGAGAATTCACGCACAGCATCTTCACTGCGGGAACCATGCCCGCAAATCATCACACCAATTTTTTCTTGTGTGCCACTCATGCTTCTTGTCCCTCTTCTGTGGAGACTTCTTCTTGCTCTTCTTCATCACGTTTTTTGCTGCCTTTGACAGCATTCAACAAACCCAGCGCGATGGCAGTGCCAATAGCAGCAGCACCCAGCCAATGGTCGTGACCTAATGCCTCGCCAAGATGGCCGTAATGCGCAAAAGCAGTGGATGGCAGTAATGTGAATGAAATGATGAGAAAGTTCTTCATAGTCGCTCCTTTAATTTCAAACAGAATAGGGGCGTCTTTTGGATAACGATGTTTTGTTGCATCCCCTGTTTGGGTCAACGCGCCAAAACGCTCCTCTCTGACCCTTACGGGCTTCGTTGAATCGATGTATAGGCATAGGGTGGTTTGGTTGCAATCCGATTCACGCCCACATGCGGCACTTGAGCGACATCGATTTGATTATTATGTGCGCGTTTAATCAACACCCTTTGTATTGTTTGTGCGCATTTACACAACACTTCCTTCGTTTATCCTGTTTGCAAATAGGAGAAATGATATGGGTCAGCTTGTCGATGGAAAGTGGTCAACCGAATGGTATGACACAAAAAAATCTGATGGAACATTTGTGCGTGATATCGCGGCATTTCGCAATTGGATCACAGCCGATGGGTCTGCGGGATCGTCTGGCATTGGTGGGTTTAAAGCTGAAAGTGGTCGGTATCATTTATATGTATCAGCCGCCTGTCCGTGGGCGCATCGCACGTTGATTTTTCGCAAGCTCAAAAAGTTAGAAGATCATATTACCGTGGATTTCGTTCATCCTGATATGTTGGATGATGGCTGGACGTTTGAACATAATGGGGTTGCACAAGGCGATCGTTTGCATGGCTCGTCTTTCATTCGCGATATTTATACCAAAGCTAGACCTGACATGACGGGGCGCACAACTGTCCCTATCTTATGGGATAAAAATACGAATACGATTGTGTCCAATGAATCCTCTGAAATTATCCGCATGTTCAATACGGCGTTCAACGATGTTACAGGAGACACCTCGGATTACTATCCTGAACATCTGCAAGAACAGATTGATGAGATCAACACCCGTATTTATTCCAGCATCAACAATGGTGTTTACAAAGCGGGCTTCGCGACAACACAATCTGCTTATGATGGTGCTGTGAAGACATTGTTTGAAGCATTGGATTGGGTCGAAAACCATTTAAGCCAAAGCCGCTATTTGGCAGGCGATCAAATTACCGAGGCTGATTGGCGATTGTTCACCACGCTTGTGCGCTTTGACCCCGTCTATGTTTTACATTTCAAGTGTAATCGCAACAGGATCGTCGACTTTCCAAATCTATGGGCCTATACGCGTGAATTGTATCAACATGCTGGCGTATCTGAGACGGTGAATTTCGATCACATCATTCGTCATTATCATTACAGCCACGATACGATCAGTCCTAACCGCATTATCCCAATCACACCACATATTGACTGGGATGCTCCGCACGGTCGGGGTTAATATCCACTGCAATGATCAACGACAGCGACTAAATCATCCGGTTCAATCGGTTGATTCATGAACCCGCGCGCATTGGGCAAAATCTCAAAGATAGATCCATCTGAAAAGAAACTACTTGCCGAAACAACAATGATGGAAATATCAGGATTTTTATAACTTGCAAAATCGGTGATCGCCAAAGAACTGCTGTCTGGCATCATAAGATCAATGATCAATACGTTGCAGATATCAAAACGCAGGCTATCCAATGCTTGCTTTTGCGTTTGCGCCAAAGCTACATCAAAACCATGGCGTTCTAAAAAGCCACGCCATGTATTCCCTAGGTTTTCATCAGATTCTACTATTAACACTTGCGTATTCATACGCACACCTCGCAACACCCACCCGCTGTTAATTTTTGTTCAAAATTTATTAACATTTTCTTAATTTAGGCCAAACAGGTCGTTTCTGATTGTGTTTTTTTGCAATCTTCTGTTCTAAAGTAACAAACGAATAAGGAGCCTAAAATGACAACAGTCATTACTGTTTGCGATACATGCAAAGCAGAGACATCGCTAACACCAGATGCCCCAGAAAAAGATGGTGCAAAACTTGCTACCCTTGTCGAAGCTGCAGCAAAGGGCAATGAATCTGTAGAAGTTCGCAGGCATTCGTGCCTTATGGGGTGCAATCATGGATGTAACGTTGCTCTTCAAGCAGAGGATAAGCTTACATATGTGATGGGTCGTTTCGAGCCAAACGAAGAGTCTGCGAATGGTATCGTTGAGTATGCAACTTTACATGATAAAAGTACTTCTGGACAAGTACCATTTAAACAGTGGCCTGCTGCTGTAAAAGGCCATTTTGTATCCCGCATCCCTGTGTTGAATACTGATAAAGCATGAGCGAAAAGCGGGACCATGGTGGAGGATTAAATGCAGCCATTGATCAATATGGCGGTGTTCCCACGGATTGGATTGACCTCTCTACAGGTATTAATCCAAATCCATACCCCATCCCTGAAATCCCTCTTAAATTTTGGCACAGCTTACCAGACACGCAGCCAACACAAGCACTCTTAAACGCAGCTCGCGCTCTTTGGAACATCCCGAAGGATGCAGTGATTGTGCCCGCTTCAGGTGTATCTGCGATCATTGCAATACTACCCTTATTAAAACGGTCCAGAAGCGTAAGTATTATTGGCCCAACTTATAATGAATTTGCAGCATCCTTTCGAGATCATAATTGGGATATTACCGATACTGCGCCAGCACAAATCCGCGTTCATCCCAATAACCCTGATGGCCGCGTATTTACGCAAGACGAAATTACAAATGCACACCAATCTCTAACGGTCGTCGATGAAAGTTTTTGTGATATTTGCCCAGACAAAAGTCTGATCCATCTTGCAGATCAACCCGATTACATCATTTTAAAAGGGACAGGTAAATTTTGGGGGCTTGCAGGTATGCGTTTGGGATTTGCAATCACCACACCTGTTCTCGCAGAAAAACTTGGCCAGCTTTTGGGTCCATGGAATATTTCTGGTCCAGCACAGTTTATCGGAACACAGGCTTTGTCAGATGCCGCATGGATTACGAACACACGTATAGATTTAAAAAATATGGCTCGAAATCTTGATGCAATTATATCGCAAAGCAACTTATCAGTTTTAGGTGGCACCGATTTATTCCGTCTTGCGCAATGTGATAACGCGGTGCGATTGCACGATCACCTTTGTAAGCATAATATTCTTACACGCGTTTTTCCCTATTCAAACAATTGGATCCGGTTTGGTTTACCAGCCAATGAACACGATTTATATAGAGTTCAAATGGCACTAGGAAGTTATGCATGAACCACATCGAGATTTTACTTTTAGCAATTATCCTTGATGCTATATTCGGTGAACCCGAATGGTTATGGAACCGCGCTCCACATCCAATTGCAATTGTTGGAGACGCTATCCGTTGGCTTGATGAAAAACTGAATGTAGAGCCAATTCGTAAAGCCAAAGGTATCATCGCAATTGCTGTTCTTGTAATACTCGCTGGAATGTTGGGTTGGGTTTTGACTGCATTACCAGATTTTGGTATAATCGAAGTCATTGTTGTATCCATCTTATTGGCCCACAAAAGCTTGGTGCAACATGTTATGAATGTTGGCATTGCCTTGGCCCAAGATTTAAAACAAGGCCGCATTGAAGTCGCAAAGATTGTAGGTCGCACAACAAATCATATGCAACCAAGTGATGTATCTCGTGCAGCAATTGAAAGTGCTGCAGAAAACTTTTCTGATGGTGTTATAGCTCCAGCCCTATGGTACTTGTTTCTTGGTTTGCCTGGCATAATAATTTACAAGGTTGTCAACACTGCCGATAGTATGATCGGATATAAAAACGAACAATATAGCGACTTTGGTTTTGCTGCTGCAAAGTTGGATGATATCATGAATTGGGTTCCGGCACGCGTATCAGCTGTGTTAATTTGCTTAACTTCAAAACCCCGCAATAGTTTTGACATCGTTTTGGATGATGCGCCATTGCACCGGTCACCAAATGCAGGCTGGCCAGAAGCTGCAATGGCAGCTGCCTTAAACATCGCCCTTGCTGGACCACGATATTACGATAATCAGAAAATGGATTACCCATATATGAATGCAGAGGCGCGGCATCAACTTAACCCAGAAGATATAAGACGTTCGGTATCTATATTGAATATCGTATGGACGGGGTGTGCAGTCATGTTATTTATTCTAGTTCTGTTATTCTAAAGCTAGGAATAAAATGGGAAATATGGCTCATAGAATTGTATATTGAGTTCCAAATCCGCTCTTTGCCTACAGTCACGTTTGCCTTGATACGTTGTTCGCCCTCTCCCTTATATCCTGCATTTAAAATGATTTGACCATTTTTTTCGGCCTGACCAGCCAAATCAAATAAGGCTTCTAATTTCCCGTTTGGTTGCCTGAAAACACCAATTGATGTGGCCTCAATAACCCCAATGATTTTGCCAGCATTTCTTAAGGAGAGGTTTGTAGGTGTTCCATTAGAAAACCTTGACGCATTACCATCTTGTAAAATGATCCCAACTTGAAATTCACTTTGAATTGGTTGTATTTTGAAAACAGTCTCTTGTGCTGAGTATTCAAAACCTGCTTCTGCTGTCTTTACACCAACAACCGTGCCCGCCAAAGACGCATAAATATAAGTGTTTTTGATTTTTTGATCTAGCTCTCTCAAGCGGCGATTTAGGTATCGCATTTCTTGGGTCGTTTGCTCAATCACAGCATTTAAATCTTCTTCTTTTTCGAGCTGTCGCGAAAAATATGACGCGCGCACTTCGCGTAAATCCTGCTGTGCGATTGCAAATTGCATCAATGGAAAATACTTGTCTCGATAAGCTTTTTGCAATGCTTCTTGATCTACACCAAACGGAAACTCCTCTTCGTTTACATCACTTAGGTCTGTGGTAATTAATCCCCGAACAGTTACAACGCGATCTAAAACTCTTACCTGATCTTCAAGCGAAGCGATCATTTCTTCTGTTGCTTGATCCAATCTGATGTTTTTAAAAAGCTCTCGTTCGCATTTAGATACTTTATACTTTACATTGTATTCAGTCGTCATTTCATCGACAAGCAGCTGCGCATCATATGGCAACTTAAATGTGGATTTACTTGCCTTCAATGAAGCAAGGCAATGTAGCTCAATAACTTTTTCTGCAAAATTTCTTTTGGTTTCATCATAATTAAGCTGGACATCATCTACTTTTAACGATGCTAATACAGTCCCTTTTTGAACAAACTGCCCAGCGCTTACATATATCTCATCGAGAACACCTGTCACTGGTGCTGGTATATTTTTCACAGGCGTTAAGTTTCGAACATGAACCCAACTTGCCTGCGAATACGATAGTCGCGCATTGTAAAAATAAACACCCATGGCAAACATGCAAAACAACAGCACCATAATTGCAGTTCCAAATAGCAATACGGCTTTTCCTTGCGCACGTAAGTTTACCTTCTGATTGTTTTCAGCAACAAGACTCTCGACATTTAGTAAGCCCTTTGGAATAGATTTTTTGCGCCTGAAAAACTGCCACATTTATGCACCTATCGCAGTCTCAACTGGAACTTCGTTTTCCATTAGGGAAAACCTAACCGTAATTTGGCGGTAACCCTCTTTTAACCTTTGTTGGAACTGATCCGTATTTGATAAAAGCCGCAATACTTCCATGTTCGCAACATCAGAAACTACCCCATCAGATTCTGGCATTTCTAAAATTTCCCCGCGGTCATGCAACGTTATAACGACATCTTTTAAACCCACCTTTAGGTCAATAAGACTTTCTTCATCACGAACACCAAAGCTGTCACGCGGCGCTAAGAATAAAAGGTCATTGGCCCCAAGTTTCACACGCTCGCGAAAGCCATGATCAAATTGATGCCCTAATTGCGCATCAAGCCATAATCCTAATCTAAACCCATCTCGCTTATTAGGTTTAAAGGAGACACGGACCCATCTTTCATGGTGTCTGGCCAAAACTTCATCCATTGGCCCGCGGTCCGTTACAATCCCACGATCTAATTTTATAACTTCATCAGCCGCTGACATAAGATAGTCGTCATCTGTTGCTAGCAATACAATCTTACCCTCAGTCTTTGCCTTTAAGATCAACGCTAAAAATGCAGCTTTTGATGCTTTATCCAAAAACAATTCTGGGGAGTCTATGATTAGAATGGACGGTTCCATATATAATGCTCGTGCAATCGACACCAGCTGCCCCTGTGCATTAAAGTTATTCTCCAAGCGATCGTTTACCAAATCTTCGCCTCTGAAGACATCTTCATACGGGTCAAGTTGCATTAACAACTCAAGTGCTTTGTATATATCTGCTTGTGGATCGAACCCCGTAACATTTTCAACAAACGTCCCAGGCAAGTTAATCGGGCTAGGTGGCACATACCCAACCGTCCGTTCCCCTTGGACTGTTCGGTCTAATTTTTTACCATTAAACTCAACACGCCCTGCATTAAAAGAATTGGTCGCTATAGCTTTTAAAATACGTGATTTTCCACACCCTGACGGCCCAATAAACGTCAGACATAAACCAGCAAATACATCCGCAGAAATTGCACCAAACCCATCCCCTTTCAAATCGTCAATGGACAGAAAACCTGTTGTGGGAACTGTTTCATTTGGTGTTACGGTGTTATTACCCTGTTTCGATAATATCTTTTCTAAATGACTGACATCACGTCGTGGTGTGGACAATGACTGTACTTGATAGCAACGAATAAACACCTCTAGGTTCAATTGGTTCAAGAACACCGTAGCTATTGCTGTACCCATAGAAACATTATTATTGATCACCAAGGAAGCGCTTAAAATCAACACAAAAACAAAAGTAGCTCTCCGTAATAAACTTGTGGTTAACCATTGGCCGAGCGTTTGAAAATCCAAACGCTGAATAGATGGAAACACACCTTGGGCCGCCATTTCATAAAAAGCTGGCCCAAGCCCACAGGCATCGATTTCCTCCGCTTCGAAATCAGGTAGATTTAAATCATTTTTTTGTTCCTTTTTAAGCGGCTTCCGGTATTGCCAAGCCAAAAACAAAATACCTGCAGAAACAATTGATGGCAGTGCTAATAATGGGTGAATAAACCCTACCAAAATCGCCCAAAAAATTGCAAAGCATGAGTCTTGAAAAAATATGACACCACGTACATTCACCACGTAACCCTGCAGTGCTTTCATACGCATAAATTCAATTAAACAAACGCAGATAACAGTTGTTAAGCCCAGATACAGGAATGTCCATAAAGCACTGCTATCAGCAGAAGGTAAAACACGATCAAAAATGATTAATGCAATTGCCGGCAAACCTACCAATAAGAAACTTGTTAAGAACCCTAAAATTCCAGATGCAATTCGCATCCATGACGGTATGTTATACATTGAAGACGCTTTTGAAGCTGCGACATTACTCTCCTTAGGTACAGATAATTCTTGTAACATATCATTCTCCTACCGCGAATTACGGCTTAGCTTCTTCTTGCATAACTTTGTTGATATAATCTGAAAGCGAAATGAAACCGCCATTGGTGATGGGCTTATCCTTTACTCGCAAATCATCATCATGCTGTGTGCTACCCAATTCTTCCAAGAGCCTTTCCACGATTGTTTTTTTGACTGAAACTTCACCGGAGTTTGGCGTATCTGAGTTCTTATTGGGGGCATTCTCAACATCCGATAATATACTCTTAATCACAGCTTCTCGCATTTTCTCACCATCGCGCTCGTGGTCCAAAGTCAACGATTTATTCTGCCGTGATATTTCAAAGGATTGGTTGTTGGGTGATTGCGCCACATGAGATTTAACCGCTTGCGCTTTATCATGTGTAAGTATCTGAGAGAGATTGTCTAATTTTATTTCTAAAGCCCCCAGCGCACGATTTATGTATGAAAGCTCTAACCTAAGATTTTGATCAGCAGGAATAGATGTAGCACTATTTTGATTATACAATGGTGCAGTAGATGGCAAAGTGAACTTGTTAATATCTGATGTCAAACTGCGCCCTTGGGCCTGTTGTGCAAACTCTACTGCGGGCAACTCATTAGGCAATGATTGAAGGACGGATGTATTTGCATATTGTTGTTGCGTATTTACGCTTTGTTCAACGTTAAGAGCACCCCAACGACTTTCTTGGTTTTGTACTGCATTTGACAAATTAGTTGATGCATTTTGACTTCTATTACCCTGCAAACCGTCTTGTTGACTTGGAACAGGCCAACCCCTTGGAAAAATAAAAGACGCTTGGTTTTGAGCAACCCACCTTAAATATGTCACAGTCGCAAGGAAGCCAGATAAAGAAAGCGTTTGCAGGGTTTCCAATTCACGGCGGATAATGAGATCACCATCAGAAGAAAGCAGTGCTTCTAATCTTTGGTCAAGTGGGCCAAGAATCGATTTTGGAAGCGGTAATTCTGTTTTGCGATCTGAAAGGAAAAAGCGATCATTAACCGTTAAACCCAAAATATTTAAATGTGGTTGGCCTCGATCTGTTAAACTTATTTCCAGACCATTCTTTTTTGCAATGCATTTTTTAGTACCTACTTCGCAAAGCACCTCGAATACATCTTCATCTAACCGAGGGCTTTTACTGAAACGCGCATAACCATCTGGATCAAATCGAAAGTAAACCCCCTCAACAAAGCCCTCTTGAAAAGTTGGCCAACCAAACGATCCACGTATAGTTTGCTCCCCTTCTCGTGCGCCAATGGCAAAGGGGATTGAAGTATCTAAGATTGCCACAGCACTTTCAGACCGACCATCAGGATCGCCTTGTGCATAAGCCAAATTAAAGTGGGCCCCAGATAACATCATCAGTGCAGTAAAACATTCGTATATAAATCTCTTCATTGTGTTTCCTTTATCTGGGCTGGGTGTTTATAGGCAGGCAACCAATCTGATTTCTGTGGAGGATCTGGTAAACCCCGCTTGATACGTAGGTCGCGATCCCTAAATTGGGTAAACCAAACTTCAGATTTGGCATTTGATGCTGTCAAAATCCGCCCTTGCACTTTGTGTAATAAAGCGGCCAGTAAAATGCCGTTATTATTGGCAGTTTGGATTTCAATGTGACCATTGCCACCTTCGTACAACCCTTCGTAAAACCCTCGCTCTGGATTGAACAATTCGATCACGGCCTCGTATAAAATATCTGTGTAATAAGTGTCCCATAAAGCCCACAAACCAAATGCAGCTTTTGTTGCAACAGCGGCATGTTCCGGCGCGTAGTCGCCTCGAGGCGTAACAGTATTCCATGGATAGCCATCCGAAAAAATTGTATCGTATGTAAAGTATGGAGGGCCTTTTACGTTATGCTCAGATCGCGCCGTCATATATCCTTGGGCTTCAAAGCGATTATGCTGGACTTGGTAAATTCGATCGGCAAACTCTGCACGCCATCCATCAGTATGAACGCGGTCCTCTGTTATATCATCATGTGGCAAATCCCAATTCAGTTCTAGGCCATCCAACAGGTAGCTTTCTGTGACAACATAATTTTGAGAATGGAATATACGTGGGTCACGTCCATCGTAGGGCACACGCACGTCAAAAATATTCGTAGTCAGGTACGGTTCTGCACGGTGGGCAAAATATGGCTTGAACCCCCATAAAGCAAAGCCCTTTGCTGCATATTCTTCATATCCTAAGCGCCCTTCTTGAGCGTAAACTGTTTCTTTTGTATCTTTATCAATTAAAGCACCATACATCACGCCATCTTCGTCTAGAATATTCGAAAAATCCCAACGCAAAATCAAATTATCGATTGTATTTGCAAGGTGGGCATAGCGGTTACGTAGAATACGCATCCACACTAAGAAACGTCCAATATCTAATGCTGAATATCCAATTTCACCTGCTTTATTTGTATAATCAACCTGCTCGCCAGTTTTTGTATTATATACTTTGTTGGGCATTTCATTTCGAAACAGCTTTAAGTTTCGGAAGGTTGTTAACAGTTTCAAAATACGCTTATCAAATTCCGGCTTTTCAATAAGGCATAGTTCATATGCTGCCACTAAACCGCTTACGTATGACGCGGTGTCCCAAAGCGTTGTCGAAGGATATGCGCCAACAGAATTCGCCATACCAGTTGCCTCTTGTGTGAAATTTTCAAAATACTTCCAAGCAACTTTTGCAGCTGTCATTTCCCGTTCGTTTAAAAAACCCCGCCGATGATTAAAGCTCCGTACATATGAATTGTCATCTAAATAACCCGCTGTTAGGTTTTCTCCGAGATTAAGCTTTTCAAAATAATCCTCGTCCATCTCACACATTCTTGGTGCTTTAGCGGTTTGCTTTTTTCCTGTGATAGATGACAATGTTTGCGATGGGATAGCGCCCCTCATTAAACTGGGGAGTTGCCTCAGGTTTATTTCTGTTTGCTTAGATAAAACTGTTTTTTCAAGCGCGAACCCAGATGTGTCATAAACATCTGGTGGTGAGTTCAAAACCAGCGGTTGTTTCGCGAGAACTTTTTCAGCCTCGGCCAAACGATCCACTTCACGTTTCACACGTTCTTTTTCTTTGTTAATATTGCCAACAACTGTTTCGCCAACTTCTTGGCCAAGTGTGACAATAGCGCCTAGAAAACCGCATGTAACAAAAATGGCTCCAGCGCCAATTGCAAATTTTCGAATTTCTAAAACTTTAAACTGCAAGTGCTTTTCCAATCTCGCCTTATTAAAGGCATTAAACTCAGCACTATGATTAAGTTGATTCAGTAAATTTCTTGATAACTACTTAGATTAATTCATTAAAATTACAGCCAAAATTTAATCAAAAAACAAAATCAATTGGTTTTTATTCGCACACCTGTGAAATTCAAAGTGTGATGTCACTTCTTTTATTAAAAACCAACCAAACCCGCCTTCTGGCAAGGTCTTTAGATCATCATCCACCTGCAAAGGCGTTTGAGAGTTATCGGGGGGTGTGAATGCCAATCCATTATCGCAAATATGTGCTATAATTTGCACTTCGGACACTTCAATTTTTATCTCAAGCTCGCCAGTATTCTCATGTTCAAAGCCATGCTCAATAACGTTGTTTAAAGCTTCGGCTAAGACAATTTGTACATCGGTAATATGGCCTTCTTGCACATTAACTGTGCACATCCATTCTTGTATTTCGTCTAATAAGTTTGGTACCAAATCCTGACAATTTGTCATGCTTCGCCGTAAGATAAAATTTGGCGAAGCATGCGTTTTATGCGCGTTCATATCCATTTATATCAATGCATCTTCAACAGCAGTAATGGCATCTTGTACAGACGGGTGAACCTGAAACACCTCATCCATACGCGTTAACTTAAAAACTTTCTCTACCATGGGAGTAAGGCCAGTAAGTTCAAATTTTTTCTCAGCGCCCATATACTTCATCATAGCCACCAATGCTCCTAAGCCCGAGCTGTCCATAAACTTCACTTCTTGCATATCTAACAAGATATGTTCAGCGCCCTCATCAACAATTTCACGTATTGCCTCTTTAAAGCGGATAGATTGCGCCGCATCTAACCTCGTTTCATGCAACTGTATCTGTGTAATTACCCCGTGTTTGGTTTCTTCAAATTTCATCATTCATTCCTTGGTGGTTTCTGATTTCCTTTAAAGTTTAGAATGTTTGATATTTGACTAATTTCTGGGAATTGGCCCAACCCAACGACCCAACCAAACATGACAGTTTTAGATAAAAGCCATACACTTATGAACGACAATACAACGGCCCAAAAAACCTTGATGATAATAAAAGCCATTGGATTTAAAGCCAAATTCCACAAAATCACTTCGGCAATATCTAAGAAAATCGGGTGAATAAGATATATCCCAAAACCATAAGGTGCGAGTTGAGACAATTTTGTAAAATACTCAATTTTAGCGGAAGCCATAAATGAAAAGAATAATATACAAGGCATCAAAAAATCAGCCCAGAAAGCCGGCTCATAATTATATTGCCAATTGCTGAATTCTATAACTCGAAAACTATATACTAGTTTTATAATGTACAGCAGAGAACCTACAAATAACATCGCGCCAAAATAACGAAACAAACCATGGCGCCCAATTGTTTTATAAAGCCCATATGCAGACGCTGCGATAAAGCCATATCCCATATACGTCACAACTTTCACCAATCGAACGATATAATCGAAAGCAGGGACCACATCCTTATGTGCCCACAACCACACATCAGCTTCGCGTTTCGCAAACAGGCACATTAACACAATGATGCCAACCCATGGTGCGTCTACCGCGATAAGACATATTGGAAACAAAAGGATCATCGCGAATAACGTCGGCAGAAAATGCATATGATATTGCACATCGCCTAAAACCACGTAGCCCAACCAACGCATAGGATCAAAAAGCTGCGCCCATATCTCTGCTTCATATCCAAATGCATATGCTTTCATCAAACGATAAAAAGCATAAACCACAACCCAAAATAAAAATGGCCTCATCAAGCGTTTAGCTTGCTCTGTAATAACATGGCCATAATTACGTGGGCGCAAATCCAAAGACATGAAGAGCAAAAACAGGGAAATAATTAAAAACAGCTCAGTCCGCGCCAGATACATAATAGATCGAAAGATAACGGGCCCAGTACGATCCCATACTTCAAAAGCAGAAAAGGGCTGCCCGTTAATATCCGATGATGCATGTAACCCAACCATCGAAACACTTGCGATCAAACGCAAGCAGTCAATCCAAATCATTCTTTGCGGAACCGTTGTAATAATAAAACCCTTTTCAAAATACTCAGGGATTATTCCCACAGTTCTCCTATCAAACCGTTACCAATTAAAATTTTATGGAATTAAAAAAACCAGCTTACGAATTCTTCATTCATTGGTTTTAAGCATGTAACAAAAAAGGATCATGCGATGCAAATTTTCTCATTCTTAACCGTAATTGCGATCACCACGTTGAATGCACATTATAGTATTGCGCAGGTCAACCTACCCATTGATGCAAGCAATTGTGCGATCTTAAATGCCTTACAACCCAACAATAACACTGAATGTTTACATACATCACATTTGGGGCAATCACGCGGTTTGATCGTAAACGTAGACACCGAACCTGCAGCCCAACAGCAAATTTTACAGCTTCCTAATGTAAAGGTAGCAATCGCTAAAAAACCAAACATCAAAAGCCCGAAAATTGATCGCCGTGTGGCAAAATCAGAAAATGGATATTACATTCACTTTGCGTTTGATTCAGAGGTTTTAACCACAGAATATCGTGATCATTTAAAACGGTTAGCTGTCGTTTTGAATTCCGATGCTATGGTGAAAAACTGTGTAAAAATCACAGGTCATACAGACACCGTTGGAGACGCTAAATATAATTTAGAACTGTCTGATAGACGCGCCAAATCTGTTTATAGTTTTTTAAAATCCCTGAATAATATAGACCCAAACCGATTATCTGTTTCTGCTATGGGGGAAGCACATCCATTGCCGGATAAAGCAGGAAGTAGCCCATTCAATCGTCGTGTAGAGTTTTCTTCTAAAACAGTTGAAGATGACTGTATCTCCAAAAGCTAACCTGCATGTCTATAAAACATTTATGGGTTATTTTTATCGTATTTATATCAATGCCTATCAGCACCGCTATTGCTCAGCCACAGCATATAAAAATTGCACTTGTTATCGGCAATTCAAATTATAAAACCTTACCTAATTTAAAAAATGCAGCGGGCGATGCCACCGCTATTGCCCTGGTTTTATCTGACTTAGGGTTCACAGTATTCCTTACGCAGAACACCACCAGTGCGGATCTCAAAAAAACTCTGTCTTTTGTCGCAAATCAAGCCTTAGAAGCAGATCAAGTCATCATTTATTTTGCAGGGCACGGGCACAGCGAAGATGGTGTTGCTGCGCTTCTTCCCATTGATGCAAATAGAACAGCTAAAAATGCAATTACGGCCGCAGGTTTATTAGATTATTTTAAAAACCCATTTACTCAAAAGGCCATTATTATAGATGCCTGCTTAGAAGAAATTCCGAATGGTATAAACGCCACATCCAAAAGCATACTTCTACCTGCAAATTTATATCCCGAAACAGCTTTCATTTTTGCAACGTCCTATGGTCAGGTTGCTTATGATGGCACAGGTTCACACAGCCTATTTTCCGGTGCTTTATTAGATAAATTGGTTGCAAAAGAAACAGACCTTATTCGCACAATACAATCTGTCCGATCCGACGTTATACAAGCATCGCGATCTCATCAAATGCCAATAACATTGTCGACACTCACACGTCCCTTTGAGCTCAAAGGGCAGACAATAAAATACAAATACGCCGCTCCTGCACATACAGTATTACAATCTTATTCTAGCACAGGTTTTTCCAATAAACCTTTATTGGATGATCTCGCTGATGGGCCTATAAAATAAGGGCATACGTATATCATTGCGTGATTTTTTACCTGTAAGATTTTCCAAAATTCACCAAAAACACTCATTTTAATAGTTTTAAGCACAACAAATAGCTTACTAACCCCCGAATAAACCTAAATATTGTGGTTTTTAGCCCATTTTCATGCCGTCTTTTGTTGATATCCAGCCCAAAATCGAGTTTATTTACTGCAGGCTTCAACAATCGAAGCAGTTATTTTAACAGGAGCAGTAACATGTCACAAAAACCAATGACAAAGACCCAACTTGTAGCAGCAATCGCTGAAGGCATGGGTTCAGATAAGAAATCAGCAGACGCATTTCTTGGCACTTTGACATCTATCATCACAAACGAAGTTGCAGCCGGTGGTGCAGTTACACTTCCAGGCCTAGGCAAATTCGCATGCCGCGCACGCCCAGAGCGTATGGTGCGTAACCCAGCAACTGGCGAACAATTCCAAAAACCAGCTGACCGCGTTGCAAAAGTAACAATCGCGAAAGCTTTGAAAGACGTAATCAACGCATAAGCGGATTACAAAAATTTAATAAAAAGGCCGCTCTTTGAAGCGGCCTTTTTTATGTTCACGTTATTCAGATTTATGGTCGACTGCTTACAGCCAACGCCGTCCCAAAGCTGATAAACATTCCACCTGTTACACGACGCAATCTTTTCACCCGTTTTTCGGTTGTCAAAAAACGGCGCAGCCAATTGCCAGAATACGCAATCAGAACATGGTTTGCAGCACATAACGCACCATAACTTACAGCTAGAATAATGATCTGTAGCCCTGTTGATGCATGTTGATTAATAAAGGGGGGAAACAATGCTGCAATCGCCACCATCGCTTTAGGGTTCGTTAAGGAAATAGCTAAGGCTTGTGCTATAAGGCGGCGCATAGGCGCGGCCTTGGTTGATCGTTCCGCATCAATTGCAAAGGCTGATCGATCTCGCCAAATCTTAATGCCAAGCCAGATCAAATAGCCCGCACCAAATATCTTTAGGATTGTGAACGCAAGCATGGATGCTTTCATTAATGCACCCAAACCAAATCCAACTGCCAATCCAAGTGCTGTGATACCTAGTGCATTCACAATGCCAATGATAATCGTCGTCTTAACACCATAGCGAAGTGCGTTCGTAATTCCGAATAAAATCCCTGGTCCAGGGCTCATAACAGGAGCCAAACTTACGATAAGAAATAGAAGCCATGTTTCAATACTCATGAAATTCTCCGCAATAAATTTTATGTCTGTTGCAAAGACTCGTTTAATCCATGACTGCTGTCAATAAATGTTATCCGATTTTGCCTTGGTTCTCGCCAATCTGACCACGGTGCAATAACCAGTGATCCAATACCACGCAGGCCATCATTGCTTCGCCGACTGGCACCGCACGAATACCCACACATGGGTCATGGCGGCCCTTGGTAACAATCTCTGTATCTTCACCAGATTTCGTGATCGTTTTACGCGTTTTCAAGATCGACGATGTTGGTTTAACCGCAAAGCGACAGACCAAATCTTGCCCCGTTGAAATGCCACCCAGAATACCGCCAGCATGATTTGATGAATACTCTGGTCCATCCGGTCCCATGGTAATTTCATCAGCATTATCTTCGCCTGTTAACTCAGCGGCACCCATACCCGCACCAATCTCAACACCCTTCACAGCATTGATCGACATCATCGCGGTTGAGATATCCGTATCCAGCTTCGCATAAACAGGTGCGCCCAATCCTGCTGGTACACCTTGTGCGATCACCTCAATCACTGCACCCACAGAATTGCCAGATTTGCGGAGCTCATCTAAATAAGTCGCCCAATCATCTGCCGCCTGTGTATCTGGGGACCAGAATGGGTTGTTGTTAATCTCTGACAGATCAACATTCGCACGATCGATCTGTTTCGCACCCATCTGCGTCATGTAACCTAGAATCTTAACCTCTGGTGCCAACACATCCAAAACAGCACGTGCAACACCGCCAGCGGCAACGCGCGCCGCTGTTTCGCGTGCTGATGAGCGCCCGCCACCACGGTAGTCACGGATACCATATTTCTGCCAATACGTGATATCAGCATGACCTGGGCGGAACTTTTCAATGATATCCCCATAGTCCTTAGAACGTTGATCCGTATTACGGATCATCAACTGAATTGGTGTACCAGTTGTCTTACCTTCAAACACACCAGACAGGATTTCCACCTGATCAGGTTCACGGCGTTGCGTAGTGTATTTATTCTGACCTGGCTTACGTTTATCTAACCAAATTTGAAGCATTTCTTCATTCAACGGAATGTTCGGCGGACAACCATCCACAGTCGCACCCAAAGCGGGCCCGTGGCTTTCGCCCCAAGTGGTAACGCGGAATAAGTGACCGAAACTGTTAAATGACATCTGAATGCTCCTTTGGCATCTGCTTTATCCCAAGTCTGATTTAAGCAAAAGCCTTTAGACTGAAGTTTATAGTGAAGCGGGTTTTTTCAACACGCATAAAAAAAGGCGGGATAGTAACCCGCCCTTTTCAAATCTTGAATGCAAACGCTTAGTCCTTGCGTTTCACAGGCGCCCAAATTCTTTTGTTTGTGAGATACAACAAAACAGAGAAGAAACTTAGGAATAGAACAGACAGAACGCCCAGTTTCTTACGTGCCATCATTTTTGGTTCCGCAGTCCACATTAGGAATGCTGATACGTCTTCTGCCATGCTTACCATATCATTTGCGTGGCCATCATCAAACTCAACTTGCTCGTCTTCTAATGGTGGACCCATTGCGATCCAACCGCCAGGGAAGGCAGTGTTTTCGTACAATGTTGCACCTGCTTCTTCTTTTTCTTTGCCTGTGTAACCAGTCAAAATAGAAGCGATATGCTCAGGGCCACCCATGCCGAATACGATTTGGTTGATACCCAAACCGTGTGGGCCGTGGAAACCAGCACGTGCTTTTGCCATCAATGACAAGTCAGGGGCGTTCTCTAAAGCGCTGCCTGGGAATTTGTCTGATGGTTTTGCCGAACGTGTATCATCCAACTCTTTGTCGAAAACTTCGATTTCAGCTGCATAAGCTTTCATCTGATCTTCTGGCAAATTTGGACCACCTTCGTCAGCCAATGTACGGAACGCTACTTGGCGCAAACCGTGACAAGCAGCACAAACTTCAGTGTACACTTTCAAACCACGTTGAAGTTGGTTTTCATCAAACTTACCAAATGGACCTTCGAAAGAGAAATCGTAATCTTCGATGTGCGTCTCACCACCAGCAGCAAGTACTGCAGTTGTGCCAAAGCTCATACCAAGTGCTACGAAAGCCGTAAGGAGTGTTTTCTTAATCATAATATCAATCCTTCTCTTAGCTTAAGACTTAGGCGGGTAATGCGCATCGAAGTCAGCTTCGATAGTTTCAGGAACTTCGTCAGTTTTCTCAATCATGCCCAATAGAGGCAAGATAACGATGAAATAACCGAACCAGTAGATCGTAGCCCAAAGCGACAGACGTGCTGTGTTGATGTAGAAGAAGCTCATTTCATCACCAGCGTGTGGCAATTCCATCTTCAACATATGACCATCAGCAGACATACCGATCAAAACCAAATCAGGGTTTTGAGCGCCACACCACATTAGGATAAAGAACACGACGCCCAAGATCCAGAATGCTTTCTTGAACAATGGACGGTAACGGCCAGAACGAACTGGTGATGTGTCCAACCAAGGTGCAAGCGCCATGATCGCAATAGAACCGAACATCGCTAGCACACCTAGGAACTTCGCATCCAAGAATAGGACGTCAAAAGTAATCGCACGCAAGATCGCGTAGAACGGTAGGAAGTACCATTCAGGAACAATGTGCGCTGGTGTCGCCAATGCGTTCGCTTCGATGTAGTTGTCTGGGTGACCTAAATAGTTTGGCATAAAGCCAACGATTGCAAAGAAACCAACCAAGATCACAACAAGTGCAAACAAGTCTTTGATCACGAAGTATGGCCAGAATGGCACTGTGTCTTTGTTTGCTTCGGCTTTCGACTTACGGCGAACTTCAACACCCGTTGGGTTGTTGTTTCCTGTTGTGTGGAATGCCCAGATGTGAACAGCTACAAGACCAGCAATTACGAACGGTAGTAAGTAGTGCAAGCTAAAGAAGCGGTTCAATGTAGCGTTATCTACCGCTGGTCCGCCAAGCAACCATTCTTGAATGATTGGGCCAATGCCTGGGATCGCACCAAACAAACCAGTGATAACAGTCGCACCCCAGAAAGACATCTGACCCCATGGAAGTACGTAGCCCATGAATGCAGTGCCCATCATCGCAAGATAAATCAACATACCGATGATCCATGTGATTTCGCGAGGCGCTTTATATGAACCGTAATATAGGCCACGGAAAATGTGAGCGTATACAGCGATAAAGAACAATGACGCGCCATTTGTGTGGATATAGCGCAATGCCCAACCACCGTTCACGTCACGCATGATGTGTTCAACACTGTCAAACGCCAAATCAACGTGTGGCGTGTAGTGCATAACCAAAACGATACCAGTGATGATTTGCATCGCCAGACAGAATGTCAAAACGATACCCCAAATCCACATCCAGTTCAGATTTTTTGGTGTTGGGATCATCAATGTGTCGTACAATAGGCCAACAATCGGAAGACGAGAGTGTAACCACTTTTCGCCGCCAGACTTTGGCTCATAATGATCGTGTGGAATTCCAGCCATGATCTTTCCCCCTAGCCTAGTTTGATTGTTGTGTCGTTGACAAAGCTTGCAACAGGAACTGGTAAGTTCTCTGGTGCTGGACCCTTACGGATACGACCAGCAGTGTCATAGTGTGAACCGTGACATGGGCAGAACCAACCACCAAAGTCACCAGCGTCGCCCAAAGGCACACAACCAAGGTGTGTACACACACCCATCATGACCAGCCATTCGCCGCTTTCGTCCAAAGAACGGTTCGCGTCAGCTGCGTCACCTGGTGTATTTGCATTACGGCTTTCACCGTCTGGCAAGCTTGCATTATCATCTGCACGTGCTGCTTTAATTTCATCAGCATTACGACGGCGAATAAATACAGGCTTACCCAACCACTTTACAGTGATCTGTGTGCCTGGCTCTACGCCTGATACATCTACTTCGATAGATGAAAGCGCTGCAACATCAGCACTTGGATTCATCTGGTTGATGAGCGGCCAAACCGCTGCTCCACCAGCCACAGCACCAGTTGCTGCAGTTGCGACGTATAGAAAGTCGCGGCGGGTACCTTGTGGGTCGCTGTCAGTGGACACGAACATCTCTCCCTTGCCAAGCCCCAGGTCGGGGCATAATTAAACCTTATATGCTCACTAAAAAGAGAGCAATCTGCGCGGTAACTACACCCCGTTTCCCTCTACGTCTAGCGGACTTTGCGCCGCAGACCCTTGAAATTAGGATTTCTTATGCGTTTATGTGCATATCAACCCGATATTGCCCTGAATTTAGGGGCCATGATCCGTCTATCAGCTTGTTTTGGCATCCCATTGGATATTATTGAACCTTGTGGATTCCCTTTATCCCTAAAAGCATTACGCAGGTCAGCCATGGATTACGCCGATATCGCAGACATGACACGGCACGATTCGTGGGAAACGTATCTAGAAACCAAAACTGCTGGCCGTTTGGTTTTAATGACAACAAAAGCATCCGATACGTTATGGGATTTCACATTTGAACCAACGGATACCATCGTCATGGGCCGCGAAAGTGCTGGTGTGCCTGAAAGTGTTCATAATCGCTGTGACAGCCACATCAAGCTCGCGATGTCAGGCACCGCTCGCAGCCTGAATGTTGCTATGTGTGCAGGGATGGCAGTGTCTGAAGGGTTACGGCAAATACGGTATTAGATCCCAGACCTCATGTCTGTCATATTAATACCGCCCCTTTCTTTCACCGTTTCCATAACAGCAAACGAATTGGTCTGATTCACACCGGGTAATTTACTGATCTTTTCCCCCAACAGATCTCGGAAATGCGCGATGTCGCGAGATCGTACCATCAACATGTAATCAAATTGCCCAGCTATCATCAGGCAACTTTGAACCTCTGATATCTTTTTCACCGCTTCATTAAATTCGATCAGCAACTCATTGCTGATCGAGCTTAAACTAATATGCACCATCGTCACGTGGTTCATACCGACCATCGCTGGGTTTAAAATCGCACGGTAGCTGTCAATCACACCATCTTTTTCCAATCGCTTCACACGTTCGGAACAAGGTGTCTTAGTCAAATTAACCCTCTCCGCCAAATCAACGATCGATAAGCGCCCATTTTTTTGAAGTTCATCCAAAATCTTCTTATCAATTAAGTCTAACTTCCTATACAATAGTCTTTTTTCCTATTTTAAACCTATATAAAGCCATTATTCCCATAATAATGCCAATTAAAGTGCCTATTACTAGACATAATACCTAAAAATATAATTGGAAGCAAGACTATCAAAGACAATATCGAGATCAGAATCAGAACAATATTCGCAAGAATATTGGTTGCTTTCCGTGATGATGATCGAATTGGGAAAACAGTAGGAGAGACTGATATGACCACAACTTTAGTAGTAGGCTTAGACGGGCAAGGGTCTGGTGATCGCGCCTTAGCTTATGCAAAACGAATGGCAGGACTGATCGGCAAATGCGAATTATTAATCGTATATGTTATCGAATGGTCCCCATATTCATTCCAAACAGCAGAAGAAAACGCACAGCGCCATAAACGTCGCGAGGAAGAAATTGCAACAGCAATGGAACGCATCATCGACCCCGCTGTCAAAGCGCTAAAAGATGACGGCGTGAAAGCCAAAGGATTGGTGCGCCATGGTGACGTTGCCGACACGTTGAATGCAATTTCAGTAGAAGAAAATGCCGACCAAATTATCGTCAGCCGTTCTTCCGAAGGCGGCTTCGCCAAACGTATCTTTGGCAGTTCTACTGCAAATCTTGTCATGAGTGCCAGCTTGCCTGTCACCGTTGTCGGATAATGGGGGAAATTATGAAAAATCTGTACACACCAGCGCTTGCCTTAAGCGCATTAACTGCATCGACAATGCCAGCATCTGCAGGCATCGACGAACAAGTAAACGAAGCCTTCGCTGCCTTCACAGGCCCATTCGTAAGCTTTATCTTTGCGCCAATTCCAGGAACAGCATTTCCATGGATCGTGATGTGGCTCGTAATCGCAGCCACAGTTTTCACACTGTACTTTGGCTTCGTGCAATTGAAATTCTTCAAACACGCCATTTCATTGGTAAAGGGTGATTACTCTGATCCAAATGACGCAGGTGAAGTTAGTCACTTCCAAGCTCTCGCAACAGCTCTTTCTGGCACGGTCGGCTTGGGTAACATCGCAGGCGTTGCAGTGGCGGTCGGCATCGGTGGGCCAGGTGCAACATTCTGGATGATTCTTGCCGGTCTTTTGGGCATGGCATCTAAATTCACCGAATGTACGCTCGGCGTAAAATACAGGAATGAATATCCAGACGGCACCGTTTCTGGTGGTCCAATGTATTACATTTCAAAGGGCTTCGCAGAAAAAGGTTTACCAGGTGGTAAATTCCTAGCCGTGCTGTTCGCAATCTTCTGTATTTTGGGTGCACTTGGTGGTGGTAACATGTTCCAAGCGAACCAAGCACATGCTCAAATCTCTGGCATTGTCGGTGACTTCCCAGGTTGGATCACAGGCATCGTATTTGCAGCAGTCGTGTTCATTGTGATCGTTGGCGGTGTGAAATCAATCGCACGCGTAACAGAAAAAGTCGTTCCATTCATGGGCGTCATGTACGTGACAGCAGCTTTGATCATCCTATTGGTGAACTTTGACCAAATCGGTTGGGCTTTTGGCCAAATCTTTGCTGGCGCATTCACTGGCCTAGGTGTTGCAGGTGGTATGGTTGGTGCCTTGATCCAAGGTTTCAAACGTGCGGCCTTCTCTAACGAAGCTGGTGTTGGTTCAGCGGCGATTGCCCACTCTGCGGTGAGAACAAAAGAGCCAATCACAGAGGGTTTTGTATCCCTGCTAGAGCCGTTCATCGATACTGTTGTAATTTGTACAATGACAGCTTTGGTAATCACAATCTCTGGTCAGCTGATCGTTGATCCCGCAACTGGTAACTATGCAATCGAAGCAGGTAAAATCGCAACTGTAGGCGGCACATCTGGTGTTGCACTGACATCAGCGGCCTTTGCATCAGCCTTCAGCTGGTTCCCATATGTTCTAGCGGTTGCAGTGATTTTGTTCGCATTCTCAACAATGATCTCATGGTCATACTACGGCTTGAAAGCATGGACATACCTGTTTGGCGAAAGCAAAAACTCTGAGCTTACATTCAAAATCATCTTTTGTGTATTCATCGTAATTGGTGCCGCAGCCAGCCTTGGCCCAGTCATCGACTTCTCTGATGCAGCAATCTTTGCGATGGCCGTTGTGAATATCACAGGTTTGTATTTCTTGATGTCAGTCGTGAAAAACGAGTTCAACTCATACAAAGAGCGCCTAGCATCTGGTGAAATCAAAAAATTCGAACACTAGAATGCTAACATCCCTGATGGGGGCGGCCTTCGGGTTGCCCCTAACTTTCTCTAATGCTTGAATTTGCCATTCATTACCTAGTGCGCTAATTATTACAGTTACTAAGTATACCACGAACAGGGCAAACCCATGTCAAACTGCGATTCACAAAATCCACTGCGTCTAGAAGACCAGCTCTGTTTCGCGCTCTATTCGACATCTCGCTTAATCACCAAGAAATACGCAACCATTCTGGCCGATATGGATATCACCTACCCACAATATCTGTCCTTACTTGTTTTATGGGAACAGGACGGCATCACCATCAAGACCCTTGCACAATACTTGGAATTAGAACCCGCAACCACAACACCACTGGTTCAACGATTGGAAAAGCTCGATCTAATCAAACGCAAACGCTCAAAACAAGATGAACGCCGCGTCCATATTTTCCTAACGGACAAAGGCAAAGGATATCGCGAAAAAGCATTACAAGTTCCTCATGACCTTGGCTGCGCCTTAAATGCTAACGCGGATGAAGCAGAGGCTTTATTGGCACAAGTCAAAGTATTCAAAGCCAAAGCAAACAGCGTACCCTAACCAACAAAAAACCCGTTTTGCACTGGGATGTGTGCTTTTACATCTGCACCCAACTCTTGGGCTGCATGCATTGGCCAATACGGATCGCGTAACATCTGACGTGCAAGCAGCACCATATCCGCCTGACCACTTGCAATTACCTGTTCAGCTTGCTGTGCATCTGTAATCGCTCCAACAGCCATCGTTGCGATACCCGCTTCTGCCCGAATTTGTTCAGCCAACCCAACTTGATCAGCCGTCCGCGTCCCAACAGAGGCACGCGCCGCAGGGGTTGCCCCGCCGCCAGAACAATCCACAAAATCAACGCCGCGTTCTTTCAGCCATTTTGACATCTGAATATTATCCTGAACGGTTAAACCACCATCAATCCAATCCGCCGCAGATAACCGCACACCCAATGGCAGATTTTCAGGCCACACAGCCCGCACAGCATCAACCGTTTCCAACATCATGCGGGCACGCCCACGTGTGTCACCGCCGTATTCATCATCCCGCGTATTCACCAAAGGCGTGAAAAAGCTGTGCAACAAATATCCATGCGCCCCATGTAGTTCCAAAACTTGATATCCTGCCGCCAAAGCACGTTTTGCACTCTCGACAAAAGCCTTTTGCATATCCGCAATATCATCCTTGGACATTTGACTTGGCGTTTTCCACAAACGCACGCCGTCATCATCAAAGGCTTCACCGGCTGGCCCTATAATAGGCCATCCACCCTCTTCATCCTTTAGGTGCGCACCCCCATCCCATGGACGTGCAGACGATCCTTTGCGGCCTGCATGACCAATTTGAACAGCAGGAACCGCACCGTGATCAGCAATAAAGCGGTTAATCGGGATCAACGCCTCGACTTGTGCATCATTCCACAACCCTGCACAGCTTGGCGTAATCCGCCCATCAGCCCGCACAGCCGTAGCCTCTGCAATAATCAGCCCAGCGCCCCCCACGGCACGCGATCCCAGATGCACCATATGCCAATCATTCGCCAAACCATCGACAGAGGAATATTGGCACATAGGGGAAACCCCAATGCGGTTGCGAAATGTGATATCTTTTATTGTGAACGGTGTGAAAAGCGCTGACATCGGTTGGATCCTTAATTTTGTTAAAAGCACCTAATCAACACAACCAAAATCCTGCAAGACCTATAAATTCATCTTTGCAACACTCTAATTCACTTCTAAGCTACCTTTATGACCCGTGATGAATTCAACACTTTTTGCAAAAGCCTCCCGCAAACGACACATGTCATGCAGTGGGGCAACTCAGATGTGTGGAAAGTCGGCGGTAAGGTCTTTGCTATTTGCGGCTGGAACAAAGAGGCTGATGCTTTCACATTCAAAGTGACCGAAATGGCATTCGAAATCTTGCCCGACATGCCAGGATTACGCCCAGCGCCCTATTTGGCATCACGCGGCATGAAATGGATACAGCATTACGAAGAGCCAGGATTATCGGATGAAGAGTTGAAAAAACATCTGACATATTCATACGAGCTGGTCATCGAAGGCCTGACCAAAAAGAAACAACGTGAACTGGGTTTTATAGAATGACTTTTGAACATCTCATCATATTTAACATCGCATTATTAGCAGCACTCGCCAGCCCCGGCCCTGCCTTTTTGGTTATGATCCGCACAACGTTAAACGCAGGCCGCACAGCCGGCATCGCTCTTGGGTTTGGTTTGGGATCAGTCGCTGCTATGTGGACGCTTATGGCGCTCTTGGGTTTGGATACAGTCTTTAAAATATTTCCATGGGCTTACACTGCCGTAAAAATTATCGGCGCAGTTTACTTGCTCTATATCGCTTTCAAAATGTGGCGCAGCGCAAATGATGTATTGGAAACCGAAACCAAACCATCCAACCGCGCATTCCTACAAGGCGTTCTAATCAACCTGCTAAATCCAAAATCCGTACTCTTCGCAGCCGCTGTATTGGTTGTGATCTTTCCAAAAGGCATGACCTTCGCAGAAAATGCTACCGTCGTGTTAAACCACCTAATTGTAGAACTGATGTTCTATACAGCTATGGCCATAGGGATGAGCACAAAGACAGTCAGTGCATTTTACATACGTTTAAAGAAATACATCGACCGCGTGTCTTCCGTTGTATTAGGCGCACTTGGGATACGCTTGCTGACACAAAACTAACCAAGCTTTCGTTTGCGCTCTCTATGCGCTGCAACCTTGGCGCGGTTACCACAAACACTCATACTACACCAACGGCGCTTACGGTTCTTTGTGACATCATTAAACCAAAGCGTACATTGGGGGCCTTCGCAATTCCTTGTATGCGTATGATCAACATTGCAAATAAAGTCCCCAATCACCTCTGCAATTGGCAGTAAAAGATCTGATGCTTTTTTATAGGTGCGTTCTTGCCTCCAAACCAATGCATGATCATCATCACCTTGGGTTACAGTCCAATAAAGATTATCTTTGGCCAGAATATCCGTCAGTATTTTCAAATCTGACTTTTCCGAACCCGCAGTAAACGCACGCAACCAATCCCGCAAACTACGCGCTTTTATAGCGACATCATCAAGCGATTTCTGAGAAAACTGTCTTTCAGATGCAACTCTGATATCCTCTGTAATCAAGTCAGATTTTACCATCCAACTTAACAAATCAGCACCGTTACCAATCCATTCAATCATGCCGTCCCCGAAAAAACATTCAGAGTTCATGAAATCAAGCGCAGCATTATCTGCGATTAAAAACGGATCGGGTCGCACATTATCAATCACAAGGCATTCCTATACATAAGACGATCACCAAATAGTTAACCATCAAAACAATGTTTGACAAGTTACATTAACACAAGTAACCATCAAAATTATATTTAGAAAGTTACACGGAGATTCCCCAATGACCAAACTACTTTACATCATCGCCTCTCCTCGCGGCGAAGATTCAAAATCAACTCAACTGGCACAAACCCATATAGACGCGTTGAAATTAGCGGACCCGAGCCTAGAGGTAGATACGCTTGATTTATGGCAAGAAGACCTGATCGATTTTGACGGGGATAAAGCCGCAGCAAAAATGACATTCTTTGGTGTGGGCGATATGGACAGCACACGCCAATCCGCATGGGATCAAGTTGTAGAAATCACGAACCGTTTTACGCAAGCGGATCAATATGTGTTTTCAGTGCCAATGTGGAATGGCGGTATTCCATATAAGCTTAAACAATACATCGACATCATCACACAACCAGGTTTGCTCTTCGGATTTGATCCTGAACAAGGGTACTTTGGGTTGTTAGAAAACAAAAAGGCCAGTGTATTTTATACATCTGGCGTTTACGCCCCAGATGCTGATCCAAAATACGGCAGCGACTTCCATTCTGCTTACTTAGATTGGTGGCTAAATGTCATAGGCATAACTGACATCAACACTGTCCGTTTCCAACCGTCTCTCGTCACAGCAGACCCAGATGGCGAGCTTGCAACTGCACTAGAAGCAGCTGCTATTGCAGCTGAATAATACCGCAGAACCTCAGTTCCATTTGGGGCTGAGGTTCAAATATCCTTCACCAATCGCAAAGCATCATAAATCGCGGCATGTGTGTTGCGTGCTGACACCGCATCACCAATACGGAACAATTGAAACGCACCATCAGGATTGGTCTTAATCGTCTGCGCACCGCCTGCAATCAAAGCATCATAATCAACCTCACCCAAATTAGACGACATTGGTTTCAGTTCAAAATACAGATCATCCATCGGCAATGTTCCATGGTTCACCACCACCTGATCATACATCTTATGGCTGCGAAGATCACTATAATCCGTGCCAATCTCAGCCTTCAATTGATTGCCTTCGCGTGTCACACCCATCAATCGACGGGTCACTGTGAACTGCGCATCCTTCTTTTGTAGCTCCCGCACATAAGGCACAAGATTCATCCCCATCACCTCTGGCGAAAAGCTGCGATCAGGCGTCATAACTTCAACAGCACCACCCGCAGTCGCCACAACCTCTGCCGCCTGCAATGCAGCATGATCTCCAGCATCATCATAAATCAAAACAGTATCCGCAGGTTTCACATCCCCTGAAATAATATCCCAACTGGACACCACCAGATCGTTCCCCACTTCCAGAACGTCTGTATCAGGCAGGCCACCAGTCGCCACGATTACCACATCTGGTTGCTCTACAACCACATCCGCAACCTCTGCCCATGTGTTAAACCGAAACTCCACATCACGCGCCGCACATTGCGCCATGCGCCAATCCACAATGCCAATCATATCACGCCGTCTGTCTGACAAAGCCGTTAATCGTATCTGCCCACCGGCATCCGCTGCCGCCTCAAACACAACAACCTGATGCTCACGCTCTGCAGCAACACGCGCTGCTTCCAGTCCAGCGGGCCCAGCGCCCACTATAACAACCTTTTTGGAAACCTTTGCAGGCAACACATCATGCGGCATCGTCAATTCACGCCCCGTAGCTGCATTATGAATACAAAGCGCCTCGCCGCCTTGATAAATGCGATCCAAACAATAGGTCGCGCCAACACAGGGCCGAATATCATCCTCACGGCCCTCAACAATTTTCTTCACGATATGCGGGTCAGCCATATGCGCACGGGTCATCCCCACCATATCCAACAGCCCATTTGCCACCGCATGCCGCGCTGTTGCCACATCCGCGATCTTAGCCGCATGAAATGTCGGCATTCCAGTTAAACGTCGCACTTCCCCTGCAAAGTCCAGATGTGGGGCAGAAACCATCCCCTGTATCGGAATAACCCCTGTCAAAGCCGCATCCGTATGAATACGCCCACGGATCACATTCAGAAAATCCACCATGCCACTATCGCGCAGCATTTTGGCAATTTCCAAACCATCCTCTGCCGTGATCCCGCTTTTATCCACCTCATCCGCTGTATAGCGAATACCAATGATAAACTCTGAACCTACGCGTTCACGGATTGCCGCCAACACGTCCAAACAAAACCGCAAACGGTTTTCTAAACTGCCGTTATAATCCCCTTCAAGCGTATTCGTATAAGACGACCAAAACCCATCCATCAAATGACCATAGGCTTCCAGCTCGATCCCATCCATACCACCCGCTTTCATCCGTTCCGCAGCATCCGCATAGTCCCGAATGATCCGTTGAATGTCCCAGTCTTCCAGCTTTTTAGGAAATGCACGGTGCGCAGGTTCATTACCATGCGTAGATGAAACCGATGGCAGCCAATCCCCCTTATTCCAGCCCGTACGCCACCCCAAATGGGTCAATTGGATCATCACTGCCGCACCATGTTCATGACACGCATCGGTCAATTGCTTGATCCAAGGCACAACTTCATCTTTATAAGCCAAAATATTGTTAAACGATGGCGGACTGTCCCGCGATACAATCGCCGACCCTGCCGTCATCGTCATCCCGACACCCGCTTTTGCCCGCTCTTCATGATACGCACGATACCGTTCTTTGGGCAAACCATCTTCTGGATACGCAGGCTCATGCGCCGTCGTCATGATCCTGTTTTTCAGTGTCAGATGTTTCAGCTTATAGGGCTGTAATAAAGGATCGTTCGACAAAGTCTCTCCATTGGCTTTGGGCTGAAAAAATCAGACAAGCAAAGCCCGTTTCTGTCAAGAAACTTTGTCTCACTCACAGATGAATTGAATTATGCCGTTGGTTGTGTCGCCTGCATCGCATCACGCTTCGCAAACTCAGCTTGCCAAGCTGCCAATTTATCACGACCCACACGCCAATTGCGATCTTCATGGCGGAAATCCAGATATTCCAGCGCAATGCCCAAACCGATTTGGCCCATATCTAATGAACCAGACAGGTGATCCATCCAACGATCTTCGACAGCATCCAAAGTACGGGAAATTTTTTCCCACTGCGCATTGATCCACGCCATATAAACCAACTCATCAGGGCGCACGCGTTTTTCATAAACCATCAACACAGCCGCATCCATGATACCATCAGCCGTGGCCTCTAATGTCAGCGTCTCCCACTGACGATCACAGGTTGGATACAGATCACCACCCGCTTTATCATTCAAATACCGCGTAATCACACGGCTATCGTAAATAGATGGCCCATCTTCACGAACCAAACACGGGATTTTGCCCAAAGGGTTCTGATCCACTGGCATATTCGACGAATTGATGGGCGTTCCCATAGCTTCGACAATCTCAACCTGATCACTCAAACCAAGCTCTAACAAAACCACACGTGCTTTGCGTACGAATGGGGACGGTGCCGCTGAATATAACTGCATTAGTTTACTTTCTTAAATTTAATCCGCCCAAGGGCCGATGCATCAATTTCATACCCCTGTCCATTTTTTCCAAAACGGACAGTGCGTTTCCACCGATAACTGCTGTTCAATTGTTGGCCTGCTTTATCGCGGTGCACAGAAAATCCTTCTCCAACATCATCCAACCGATCTTCTACACGTTGGTCCACTGGTGAAATATGAACATTGCGCGCCAGTGCAACTGCACCCGCAACAACTGCCAAAGGGATAATAGGTAGTGCCATTTTAAACGCTCCTAACAGGGCGGATCTTTCATAAGGTCCGCAATTGCCTGATATTCTAATCCAAATCCTGTTGATGCCAACCCCTGATGCGCACGTATCCGAACGTCATCAGCTTTATTCTGTGACAACTTCCAAGTTCCATCGGTATCAGAAACATCCATGGCTATCGGAACAATCTGGCGCATCATCTTGGACAATGCACCAGGCGTCATCTTATCCATCGTCCAAATTGGCTTGGGCAACAAACGCGTTTCCATCGCGGCAGAGAGCCGTTCCAATACACCGTGTAACGCATCATCAGCCAGCAACCGCACAGTGCCACGCAAATGCACCGCCACATAATTCCAAGTGGGCACCTGATCCTCAATTTCATACCAATCGGGCGAGATGTATCCATCCCCGCCACTTACTGCGATCACAGCTTTTGCTTCACCATTCCTCAAAGCACGCGCAATTGGATTAGAACGCACCAGATGCGCCTCCAATGATTTACCATCTTCGGACAATTGAAACGGTACATGCGAAACCAACGGGCCTTCATCCGCATTAATCGACAAAGTGCCAAAGCTGCGATGCTGTGCGAATGCTAAATTCGCTTCACGCTCTGATTTACGAAAAATTGGGTTTGGGTGCATTTTCACATTTCCTTAACCAATAAGCTCAAAGCCGTTAATCTTTGGTGCCATACAAACTGCCATACGCAAAGCATACGTTTGTCATACGCGGATCATACAGCGTTTTTTCACAGTTTCGGAAATTCTTAACGCACCGCGCGGTTAGTCAATTTCAGGTGGGAAAATAATCGCATCATCACCCGCAACCCATTTGGGGTATTTTTTCATGATACGCAAAAACTCTGGCGACGCTTTAAATGCATCCAACCACTTGATGGCATTCGTCCAGTCTTGGCCATAAAACCAATCCTGATCTACATGCGCAAACTGGCGCACAAATGGTGCCACACCAATATCAGCAACAGATCGTTTTTGACCATATAGATAGGGTTGCCCTGCTAACATATCTTCAAGTTCTTCAATGAATTTCGAACCTTCTGAACGCGATGCAATCCCATCCACATCTTCATAACGGCTGGCGTATTTATACTTGTCTAAATGCGGCTTAAAATCCGCGTCCATACGCTCAATCAAAGCAATCGCTTTATCCGTACTGCCCGCGTCAGGTGTAAGGATTTCACCCGCTTTAGAGGCTTCCATCGACCAGCGGATGATATCCAAACTTTCTTCTAATAAAACATCATTATCAGACACCAAAACAGGCACAGTACCCTTGGGCGAGGTCGCTAAAAACTCTGGCGCTTTATCCCTGAAAATAATCTCGCGCAGTTCCACATCAATCCCACCAGCCTCTAACGCCAAACGCGCCCGCATTGCATAGGGGCAACGGCGAAAAGAATATAAAATAGGTCGGGGCATATTAGGCTACCAGTTGCGTATCATTGCGCCCAATAATCTGCGCTTTCACAATCTTACCAACGGGTTGATCAGTGTCAAAATACACTTCCGTGAACCCTTCTGTCCGCCCCATACGCGGGTTTTCCATCAGGATATTATGGCGCTTCTGGATCTGAGCATTCAGGTGATGATTAACCTGCTCATCCCCTGCCGCACGCAACCGTGCAGCGCGTTCTTTGATGATACCGCGATCCATCTGCGGCATACGCGCAGCAGGCGTTCCTTCACGTGGTGAAAATGGAAACACATGCAGCCAAGTCAGCCCACAATCCTCGACCAATTTCAACGAGTTCTCAAACATCTCTTCCGTCTCCGTCGGGAAGCCCGCAATAATGTCTGCACCGTATACAATATCAGGGCGCGCCTTGCGCATATCTTCGCAAAACTGAATAGCGTCATCGCGCAAATGACGGCGTTTCATCCGTTTCAGGATCATATCATCGCCCGCTTGCAGCGACAGGTGCAGATGCGGCATCAAACGACGATCACCGCCAATGGCATCGGTCAATGCTGGGTCAACTTCTACGGAATCAATCGAAGAAATGCGCAGGCGTGGCAGGTCAGGCACCAGTGTCAAAATACGTTGCACCAAATCACCCAATTTCGGTGTCATCGGCAGGTCAGCACCCCAACTGGTGATGTCTACGCCCGTAAGCACAACCTCTTGGTAACCTTTATCCACTAATCTCTTAATCTGTTCGACAACGACACCCGCTGCAACAGACCGTGAATTACCGCGACCATAGGGAATAATACAAAACGTACAGCGATGATCGCAGCCGTTTTGCACCTGAACATAGGCACGCGCCCGTGTTCCAAACCCATCAATCAGATGGCCAGCCGTTTCGGTGACGGACATAATATCATCGACCTGAACTTTTTCTGCATCGCCAATAAAGTCTGGGCCTTTGGCAATGTTTTCCCAAGTGTCCGCCTGCATCTTTTCGATGTTACCGACAACCATATCCACCTCTTCCATATCGGAATAGGTTTTGGGTTCCGTTTGCGCGGCACATCCTGTCACAATCAAACGCGCATCAGGGTTTTCACGGCGCAATTTGCGAATACGTTGCTTGGATTGGCGCACAGCCTCTGCTGTTACAGCGCAGGTATTCACCACCACGGCACCATCCAAACCTGCCTGTTCCGACAAGTCCTTCATAGCTTCGGTTTCATACGCGTTTAAGCGACAACCAAAGGTTTCAAAGATCGGGGGATTAGCCATCAATACTACTCAAAAACTCAGCACTTAATTCGCCAGAGAAAACCAGCGCTGTTGGCCCTGTCATCCACACGCCATCTTCACGCCAATCTATGTGTAGCGTACCGCCATCCAAATCGACCTGAACATTACGATCTGTCAGCCCTTTGCGATGCGCCACCACAACAGCACCACAAGCCCCAGAACCACAGGCCAGCGTGATCATACCACCACGTTCCCAAACCCGCATACGGATATGGTTGCGATTGATGATATTGATAAACTCAACATTCGTACGCTCTGGATATAACTCGTGATGTTCCATCACAGGGCCAATCTTTGGCAGATCAACTGCTTCGGCATCATCCACAACAAACACACAATGCGGATTGCCCATACCAGCGGCACCTGGTTCACCCTCAATCGGCAAAGCATTCAGATCAACATCACGCGCCAAAGGAACGGTATCCCATGTCAGCTGCGGTTGGCCCATATTCACACTGAAATTATCCGCATCTACGCGCACGACAGGCAATAAACCAAATCCCGTTTGCAGCGTGATAGAATCATCACCCGTCTCTTCCATCACCAAACGCGCCACACAACGGCTTGCATTGCCACAAGCATCCGCAGTTGATCCGTCAGAGTTCCAGAAATCTACAGCAATGTCAGCATCATCCGTTTCACGCAAAACAGCCAGTTGATCAAAGCCCACGCCAAAGAATCGGCTGCCAATCGCTTTCGCAACAGCAGGCGTTATAGGGTTATCGGCCTTTCTTGCATCAACAATGACGAAGTCATTTCCAAGACCGTGCATTTTCAAAAAAGGCAAACCGACATTATGTGTATTTTGATTTGTCATAGGTCTCATATAGACGAGTCGTCACAATCATTCCAGATGTAGCATTTTTCTGTCGATAAGGTCTTGACCAAAGCCCCTGAGACGCATAATACCCGCGCAATGGAGGGCCGGTAGCTCAGCTGGTAGAGCAACTGACTTTTAATCAGTAGGTCTCGGGTTCGAACCCCGACCGGCTCACCAATAAAACAAAGGCTTAGGGCGTATTTTGCGAAATACCCCTAGCCTTTTTTACTTTCTGAGGGACATGTGGGGGACAAATTGCATTGGCTTACCGTGTTCACCCATTGGCAATCATGGAGTATCTATAGTTTTAAAATGCCAAAATAAGTTCTTAATTGTCGGTTACACAATACGCCATGTTGTGCCATAGCTTATGTGCCCTGCATATCATTCAAACGGGATACGTAGCGGGCCAAGAAGAGCAATTTTAGAAACTCGTAGAAAACCTTTGAGTTGCAGGTCACGCAAAGCCTTACGTGCGGTTTCTTTCGTGTAAAGTCAGGGAAATTTTGCATGAAGCCATTATTACAACCTAATGCGAAATTTGCATGTTATAAAGTTTCAACTGAAAAAAATGTCGTTAAATTAACGGCACGTCCAAAGGTTAAAGATTCACCAGAACAGATGACAATTACTTTAAATTAAGAGTACTAAACATCTGCTATATAAGGCTCAGTCGGTTAAATTAATTAGCCACATATCAGATTTATACAAAGGCCCAAAGTTATACCTTGGGTCTTTGTAGTTTCGCGGTGTTGTCGTCTTACTTATTTTGTCGGTTTTCGATTAGGTCATCCACTACCTCTGGCTCAGCCAGTGTCGATGTATCCCCCAATGATCCGTAATCATTTTCTGCAACCTTACGCAGAATGCGGCGCATGATTTTGCCAGAGCGTGTTTTTGGCAAACCAGGGGCGAATTGGATAAAGTCAGGGGAGGCAATTGGGCCGATCTCTTTACGCACCCAATTACGCAACTCAAGGCGCAAGTCTTCGGATGTTTCTGTGCCTACATTCAGGGACACATAACAATAGATGCCTTGCCCCTTAACATCATGTGGGAAGCCTACAACAGCAGCTTCCGCCACGTTTGGATGGGCGACCAATGCGCTTTCAATTTCAGCTGTACCCATACGGTGACCAGAGACGTTCAACACATCGTCCACACGACCAGTGATCCAATAGTACCCATCTTCATCACGGCGACAGCCATCTTCGGTGAAGTAATAGCCTTTGTACTGTTGGAAGTACGTGTTCACAAAACGCTCGTGATCGCCATAAACCGTACGCATTTGGCTGGGCCAGCTTTCTTTGATCGCCAGCACACCTTCGGCAACAGTTGTCTCAATTTCCTTACCCGTTTGCGGATCCAGAATAACAGGTTGCACCCCAAAGAATGGACGTGTTGCCGACCCTGGTTTCGTTGCTGTTGCACCTGGTAGCGGTGTCAGCATGTGACCACCCGTTTCCGTTTGCCACCATGTGTCCACAATTGGCACTGTTCCTTTGCCAACCACTTCGTTGTACCAATTCCATGCTTCTGGGTTGATCGGCTCTCCAACTGTGCCAAGCACTTTTAATGAAGACAGATCACATTTATTAACGGGACCATCACCCAAGCCCATCAAAGAGCGGATCGCTGTTGGGGCTGTATAGAACTGGTTCACCTTGTGTTTTTCACACACCTGCCAAAACCGTGACGTGTCAGGGTAAGTTGGTGTGCCCTCGAACATCAATGTCGTCGCACCATTCGCAAGTGGCCCGTAAACAATATAGCTGTGGCCTGTGATCCAACCCACGTCAGCTGTACACCAATATACGTCACCATCATGGTAATCGAACGTATATTGATGCGTCATGGAAGCGTAAACAAGGTAACCCCCAGAAGAGTGTACAACGCCCTTTGGTTTACCTGTCGAACCTGATGTATACAGGATGAACAATGGATCTTCGGCATTCATAGGCTCTGGCGGGCAATCCGCAGACGCCTTGGCCATAAGCTGTGCATAGTCATGGTCACGGCCGTCTTGATTACCTGGACCACCGCCTGTGCGTGCCACAACCAAAGTTGTGACATCGCCGCTGATTGCCAAAGCTGCATCAACGTTTTTCTTTAGGCCAATGGCTTTACCACCACGTGGACCTTCGTCTGCTGTGATCACCAGTTTCGCATCGCAATCGGTAATACGGCTTGCCAACGCGTCAGGGCTAAAACCGCCAAAGACGATTGAATGGATTGCGCCCACGCGCGCGCAAGCCAACATTGCAACAGCCGCTTCTGGAATCATTGGCATATACAAAATCACACGGTCGCCTTTGTTAACGCCCAAATCTTTTAAAACGTTCCCAAGTTTAGAAACCTCTTCGTGCAACTTCTTATATGTAATCTTTTCATCGCCACCCGGTTCATCACTCTCCCAAATGATCGCTGTTTGATCACCGCGCGTATCCAAATGACGATCAACACAATTTGCGCAGACATTCAGAACACCATCTTCATACCATTTAATAGATACATCAGGATAAGCGTAGCTTGTATTCTTCACCTTTGTATAAGGTGTCATCCAATCCAAACGTTTACCATGCTCAGCCCAAAATGCTTCTGGATCAGCAACAGAAGCTGCATACATCTCTTCGTATTTCGCTAGGTCAGCATGCGCGTTCGCAGAAACGTCAGTTGCTGGTGGAAAAGTTTTATCTGTCATATGTTCCTCGCAGATAGCAAGTTTTCCCGATTAACCTTCAGAAAAACCGCTTTGAATAATAAATTAAGTACCAAATCTTGGCTGTTTAGATTGCCAGATATTCGTGGCGAAGCTCTTCATTGTCCAGCACCTCTTTTGCTGTACCATCAAAAACAACTTGTCCTGTATCCAAGATCACAGCCCGATCCGCTAAATTCAACGCAGCAACCGCATTTTGCTCAACGATGATCGTTGTGATGCCTTGTTCACGGATCATCTGCAAAGTCTTTTCGATCTCTTGAACGATCACAGGCGCCAAGCCTTCGTAAGGCTCATCCAACAATAGCAATTTAATGTCACGTGCAAGCGCTCGACCGATTGCCAACATTTGTTGCTCACCACCTGAAAGTGTTGTGCCTTCTTGTTTACGACGTTCACCCAAACGTGGAAACAAGTCATAGATACGATCCAATGACCAACCTACAGGTTCTGAGATTTGCGCAAGTTGAATATTCTCTTCAACTGTCAAACCCTGAATGATACGGCGATCCTCTGGCACCAAAGCGATACCAGATTGCGCCGCTTCATAAGACTTCATTTTGTGAAGCGGTTGATGATCTAACCATACTTCACCTTTAGTCAGCATCGGATCATCCAAACGTGCTATTGCGCGCAACGTAGATGTTTTACCAGCACCATTTCGACCCAAAAGGGCAAGAATTTCACCCTCATGAATATTCAGGCTGACACCTTGAACGATGTAGCTTTCACCGTAATAGGCGTGAATGTCATATGCAGAAAAATAGGCGGGTGCCGTTGCTGCGTGATTTGCGTTTTTTTCTTTAGCCATAGCTGTATTATCCAACATTAGTGTGCTCCACCCAAATACGCTTCTTGTACTTTTGGATGGCCTTTGATGTTCTCAGGTAAGTCTTCCGCGATTACGGTGCCTTGTGCAAGCACGCTGATTTTTTGGGCTAATGAGAACACAACATGCATATCATGCTCAATCACGGCCATTGTGATATGGCGACGTTCTTGAATTTGCGCCAACAACTCGATTGTATTGTTTGTATCTGCACGCGCCATACCCGCTGTTGGCTCATCCAAAAGCAGCAACTTAGGGTCTTGTGATAAACACATAGCCATTTCCAAGCGGCGTTTATCACCACGCGATAGCGATGATGCCAGCATGTCTTTTTTATCTTCCATGCTTACATCGATCAGCATCTGTTCCGCTTTTTCACGAACATCCACTTCACCTGTGACTCGTGATAATGCATTCAATGTGAATGCCCCATCACGTTTCGCAAAGCATGGAATCAACACGTTTTCAGCAACGGTTAGCTCGCTGAATATCTCTGGTGTTTGGAACACACGGCTTACACCTGTTTGGTTGATCTCGTGTGGTTTGATACCCAACAACGATTTACCGTCAAACATTACGGTACCCGTATCTGGTACCAGTTTACCAACAAAGCAGTTCAGCAAAGTTGATTTACCAGCGCCATTTGGTCCGATGATCGCGTGAATAGTTCCTTCTTCGATATCAAGGTTTACGTTTTGCAACGCTTTCAAGCCACCAAAGCTTTTATTCACATTTTGGACTTCTAAAATTCCCATCAGCCCTCTCCTTATTCCGCAGGTGTGGCAGCTGCTTTTGCGCCACCATCTTTGTCGTTCTTTTTCTTACCACGAATTTTATTCATGATTTTTTGACCACCTTCCATCAAGCCACCTGGCAAAAAGATAACGATCATCATGAACAACAAGCCTAGCGTTAGGTGCCAGCCTTTACCCACGAAGAAATGTAGAACCCATACAATCGCATTTTCCAAACCATCAGGCAGAATAGAGAACCATGTGTGCAACACTGTATCGTTGATCTTTGAAAAGATGTTTTCGAAATACTTAATAAAACCCGCGCCCAGAACTGGCCCAAGCAATGTACCAACGCCGCCCAAAATTGTCATCAAAACAATCTCTCCTGATGCAGTCCAATACATACGTTCCGCACCCGCCAATGGATCCATAGAAGCCATTAAACCACCTGCCAGACCCGCATACATGCCAGAGATGACAAACGCGGCCAATGTATATGGACGAGAGTTCAAACCTGTATAGTTCAGGCGGGTCTGGTTGGTTTTAATCGCACGCAACATCAAACCAAAGGGAGACCGGAAAATGCGTATAGCGATGTAGAAAGCAAGCAATAAGAATAGCGCGCAAACATAGTAACCGAGGTTAAATTGGAACGCCCAAGGACCTACATCCAATGTAAATGTACTACGCATCTCCAAACCGAATAAGTTTGTTACTTCTGATGAATTTGGTCCCATTAAGTATTGCGGATCATCATTGTAAACCTGCAAACCTGTTTCACCATTCGTAAGCGGTGTCAGGACCGAATAAGCTAATGAGTAACTCATCTGCGCAAACATCAACGTCAGGATGGAAAAATAAATTCCAGAGCGACGCAGACAAATGAAGCCAATCAGTAAGGAGAAAACACCGGCCACGATCACAGACAGAATAATCGCAGGAACGATATTCATGGACAGCAATTTGAACATCCAAACCGCTGAATATGATCCTACACCCAAAAATGCGGCGTGACCGAATGATAGATAACCCGTTAAACCGAATAGGATGTTAAATCCGATAGCAAGGATACCAAAGATTGCAAAACGCTGCATCAAGTCAGGGTAACCTGCGTTGAACTGCGCCATAGCAGAGCCTTCTGGGAACGGGTTCAAAATGAACGGTGCCAAAAGGGCAAGGATTGCAACCAAGATAAATGTTGATTTATCTGTTTTTGATAGATGTTTCATTGTTATTCCTCCATCACGCCAGCACGACCAAGCAATCCGCGCGGTCTGGTCAGCAAAATGATGATTGCAACTAGATAGATGATGATTTGGTCAATAGACGGTAAGTATAGCGCTTCGAAAAAGCCTTTGACTTCATTCATGGATGCAAAGCTTTCAAGCGTACCCAAAAGGAACCCAGCCAATACTGCACCTGGCAAACTGCCCATACCGCCAACAACCACAACAACAAAGCTTAGAACAAGGAAGTCCATGCCTTGGTGATAGTTAGGTGAATTGATTGGTGTGTACATTACACCCGCAAGGCCAGCTACAGCTGCGGCAACACCAAACATAATTGTAAAACGTTTGTCGATATTAATGCCAAGCATGCCTACGGTTTCACGGTCTGCCATACCAGCACGAACAACCATACCAAATGTCGTAAACTTTAAGAATGAGAATACTGCAGCAATAATCGTCACGGAGAACCCGAAATAAATCATACGCCAGTAAGGATAGCTTGCATCCAAGCCAATAAGAGCCCCAACATTGTATGATCCAACAAATTGATCAGGTGCAGGTGTCGGAATTGGGTTCGCACCATACGTTGCTTTTACAATCTCTTGGATCACAATGGCCAAACCAAAAGTCACTAGAATCTGATCCGCATGAGGCCGTTTATAGAAATGCTTGATCAAGCCACGTTCCATAACCCAACCAAGAAGTAACATCACCGGGATTGCAAACAGAATGGCAAGCGGAACGGACCAATCAATCATCGCGTTACCAGTGGATTCTCCAAACCATTCAACGACATAAGGTGTTTTGACCTTTAGCGGGTTGCCCAGAAAATCAGTTTTTGTCGGGTCGAGCGTCACCGTTGAAAGTGTCAAGATTTTGCTTAGTGTTACAGCGCAGAAGGAACCGATCATAAACAACGCACCGTGTGCAAAGTTCACAACACCTAATGTGCCGAAAATAAGTGTAAGGCCCAAAGCAATCAGCGCATATGCGCTACCCTTGTCTAAGCCATTAAGTATCTGAAGGAATATCGCATCCATTTCCCAGGTCCTACTAATCGATAATTATAACTGCACCATTCTATAGGGTGCTTGGCAGAATGATCGCGCCCCCACAAGGGGACGCGATCCTTTATCAGTCATGCAAAGCTTATGCGCCTGGGTTACATTTACCCAAGTCACCGCCTGCAAACATTGGGTGATCCACTGGATACTCAACTTGTGCACGAGGTGTAACTTCAACAACTTCAAGAACGTCAAATTCTGATGTTGGGTTTTCTTTACCCTTCACAACTAGAACGTCTTTGAAACACTGGTGATCTTCAGCACGGTACTCAGTTGGACCGTTACCCATACCGTCGAACTTAAAGCCTTCAAGAGCTTCAGCAACGCCACATGGGTTGAATGTACCAGAACGCTCACAAGCATCAGCATAAAGCAATGTTTGTACGTATGTTGTGTGCGCAGCCTGTGATGGAGGGAAGCCATACTTCTCACCAAATGACTTAACGAAAGCTTTTGTGCCGTCATCAGTCAAAGACCAGTGCCAGTTTGTTGAACCAAAGATACCTTTAACGTTCTCACCTGCACCACGCGCCATTAGGCGAGAGTACAACGGAACAACGATTTCAAAGTTCTTGTTGTTAACAACTTTGTCACGTAGGCCAAATTGAACAGCTGATGTCAAAGAGTTGATCATGTTACCACCGTAATGGTTTAGAACCAAAACGTCAGCGCCAGAATTCAACACAGGCGCCACATAAGACGAGAAGTCTGTTGTCGCCAACGGTGTTAATACGTTGTTAACTGTGTTCCAACCTTTGCCTTCTGTTGCTTGCTGGATAGACTCTTGTTGCGTCCAACCCCAAGTATAGTCAGCTGTAAGGTGGTACGCATTACGGTCATTACCATAACGTGCTTCAAGCACAGGCGCCAAAGCAGCACCAGACATGTAGCCGTTAAAGAAGTGACGGAAGCCGTTGGCTTTTTTATCTTTACCAGTTGTGTCGTTTGAGTGTGTCAAACCAGCCATAAAGATAACGCCAGCTTCTTGACATAGACCTTGTACCGCAATCGCAACACCAGAAGAAGAGCCACCAGTGATCATCACTGCGCCATCTTTTTCGATCATTGATTTCGCAGAAGCACGCGCCGCATCAGACTTAGTCTGCGTATCGCCTGTTACGAACTCTACTTTTTTGCCAAGGATACCATTACCTTTAAGCGCTTTTGATGAAAATGTATTCATCATGCCGCCGTCTCCACCACCGTTTAGGTGTTCAACAGCAAGTTCGTATGCACGAAGCTCATCTGCACCCTCGTCCGCATATGGACCAGTTTGTGGTACGTTAAAGCCAAGCGTTACAGATGAACCTGTTGGTGCATTTGTATAAGCGTGTGCCATGTTTGTGAAAAATGTTGGGGCTGCCAAGCCTGCGCCCATTACGGCACCAGATTTAAGCAAACCACGACGTGTTAAATTAGACATAGATTTCCTCCCATGTTCTAGCACGATCTGAACCTCCCAGAACGCCGTGCCAGTGTCTAGTCGACGCGCTTAGACTATTACAATCTGTAACTTTTACAATAAATAACTGTTTTTATTTATTTATTTTGTAAATTAATTGAATTTACATATTCATTAATAGTAAATATATTTACTAAATCACAGTTTTTTGTTTAAAAATAAAGGGAAGCGATTATGCCACGCACTCTTCTAGGAACCAGAATCCGCGAAAACAGGCGATCCAAGAAGATCAGCCAAGCCGCATTGGCAAAGAGTGCGGGAATTTCTGCGTCCTATTTAAACTTGATTGAACACAACAGACGGGGAATCGGCGGCAAAACATTATTGGCTTTGGCGCGTGTGTTGGAAATCGATCCGAGAGAGTTAACTGAGGGTGCTGATCAAGCCTTAATCGATCGTGTAAATCAATCGGCCGCCAGCACCCCCTCAATCAATTGCGAGACAAGTCGAACAGAAGAATTCATTGCACGCTTTCCAGGCTTTGCAAGGTTGATAGGACGACAGTTCGAGCAATCAGCCGCACAGGGTGAAACACTGCAGGCCATGTCTGACCAGATGAACAATGATCCATTCTTTTCAGAAGCCATGCATCTGATGCTGTCGAATATCACCACGATTAAATCAACAGCAGAAATTTTATCTGATGATCAAACCCTGCCAGATACCTTAAAGGGCAAATTCCTGAACAACCTGCTGGACGAGGCAAATCGTTTAGCGCAAACTGCCGAAGATATCTTGCAACATTTTGAGCCCTCACCCGAAAACAACACACAAACAAGCGACAACGCAACAGCAGAAGCGTTATTAGAACAACATGACTTTTACATAGACGATTTGGAAAAAAACGGCACTTCTGCTCAAGTCTATATGGACACATTGAGCATTCCTGATGAGGAGCAACCTGAAACGTTAAAGACATTAGAGCGGTATACTGAAATTACAAAAATGCTACCAATCCAAGCTTTTTTACCAATCGCCCAAAAGCTTCAATTCAACCCCATTGCCCTTTCCCAAGATTTAAACATACCACTGACGCTAATCTTAAAACGACTGGCACATATGCCGCGTGCAGATGATATTCCAAGGTTCGGCATCATGGAATGCGATGGCAGTGGCGCCGTGATTTTTCGAAAAAAACTACCTACACTTTCATTACCCCGCTTCAGCGGTGCTTGCCCCCTTTGGCCGATATATCGCAGCCTAAGCCAACCGTACCAACCGATCAAAGCTTTCATCAATACCCCCACTGGCGAGAGGTTTCTGACATATTCCCTTGCACAATACGATGAGCCAAATGCTATTGGCATGCCAGCCCGCGCAAGTGCTGTTATGGCATTCACGCCGGACTACGACATGTTGCTAACAAAGCCACAGATCGCATCACAACCCAATCTGGCTGTAGGTTTACAATGCCCAGTGTGCCCCCGCGACAATTGTGCGGCCCGCAGATCGAAATATCTGCTACAGTAGTTCCTGCTTGCCTAAATGAAGATTCGTTATAGGGTGACCAAGCCGCATATTTTGGGAGGGGTGCGTGGCTAAATCTGTTTTACTCGTCGAAGACGAACCATTTATCATAGAGGCTTTGTCCTTTTTACTGACCCGGGAAGGGTTAAATGTATCTGCGTTCATGGATGGTGACGGATGTGTCGAACACATCCAAAAAACCAACCCTGATTTGATCGTATTAGATATGATGCTACCCAATAAAAGCGGCATGCAAATCCTAGAAGAATTACGAGCTATTGAGGGATTTGCCGATTTACCAGTCTTAATGCTTACAGCGAAAGGTCAGAAAAAAGATCGCACCGCCGCAGAAGAAGCGGGGGTCAGCCTATTTATGACAAAGCCCTTTTCGAATAAAGAAATTATCAGAAACATTCATACCTTGTTATCCGCATGAGTGAAGACACTTCCTTTGATAATGTGGATAAGCGCAATCGCAGCAATCGAAAGAAACGCGAAATTGCATTAATTCTGCCAATCATTGGGACGTTTTTACTATTAACGCCCATTGTTAAAGTTTTCACAAAGGATGATGGCAACTCTTCTTTGATAACAACTCTTTTGTTTATCTTTGGTGTTTGGGCTTTGTTGATTGCTGCAGCTTATTTTTTGTCTCGCGCATTAGCGCCTGAAATTAGAGAGAAATAGTGTTAACGTTCAACATAGTCGCCGGCATTTGTTTGGCCTATGTAGCCATCTTGTTTGGCGTTGCAGCTTTGGCTGAACAATGGGCACAAAAGAACAAGATGACTTTTTTAAAGTCACCCATTGTCTACACCTTATCCATCTCTGTTTATTGTACTGCTTGGACATTCTACGGCGCTGTAGGATCAGCCGCTCGTAATGGGTTAGAATTCCTAGCGATTTATGTTGGCCCCACTTTGGTCTTTGTCGGCTGGTGGTGGCTACTGCGTAAACTCGTCCGTATTGGCCGCACCCAGCGTATCACATCCATCGCTGACCTTATTTCATCGCGTTATGGCAAAAGTAATTTATTGGCTGTTGTGGTGACATTACTGGCCGTGATCGGCACAACACCTTATATCGCGTTGCAATTGCAATCTCTTACACTCAGCTTTGCTGTTTTCACAGAAAACAATGCGAACGCACCTTCACCAGCAATCACAGCACTCTTAATTGCAATTGGCCTTGCCGCCTTTACCGTTGTATTTGGCACACGCAACCTAGACGCCAACGAACGCCACCATGGTGTGGTTACAGCTATCGCATTGGAAGCTGTCGTTAAATTAATTGCGTTGCTAGCCGTTGGTATTTTTGTTGTCTGGTTCGTTGCAGATGGCCCAAAAGATATCTTACAAAACGCCGAAGAGATCATGCCAAAAGACACAGGTGTTTTTAATTCACGCTGGGTAACACTGACATTCCTATCAGCAACCGCCATCATCTGTCTGCCGCGCATGTTCCAAGTTGTCGTTGTCGAAAACGATGCCGAAAGCCATCTGGCAACCGCAAGTTGGGCTTTTCCACTTTATCTTTTCTTGATGTGTTTATTCGTGGTTCCAATCGCTGTCGTTGGGCAAGAGATTTTACCAGAAGGTTCTAACCCTGACTTGTTCGTTCTGACGGTGCCACTTGCCATGGGTCAGGAGAGCATTGCAGCACTTGCATTCTTGGGCGGGTTCTCATCCGCTACATCCATGGTAATTGTTGCAGCCATCGCCCTTTCCACAATGGTATCCAATCACATCGTATTACCCCTTTGGCTTTACCGCACACATGCACGTAATCCTGAAAGTGATGATGTACGTTCTATCCTGCTACGCAGCAGACGCATCAGTATCGCTGGCATTCTTGCCTTGGGATATTTCTATTATCGCTTCACAGGCGGAACATCCGCACTGGCATCTATCGGCCTAATCGCTTTTCTTGGGATTGCTCAGGTTTTACCAGCCTTATTCTTTGGTTTGTTCTGGAAAAATGCATCCCGATCAGGTGCTCTTGCAGGCATTTTAGTGGGCTTCACCATTTGGGCTTACACATTATTCCTACCAAGCTTCGGCGACAGCTTCCTGTTGTCAAAGGATACTATTGAAAATGGCTTATTTGGTCTGTCAGCTTTACGGCCACAAGCATTACTTGGCGTTGAAATAGAAGACCCATTGGTTCATGCAGTATTCTGGTCCATGTGCTTAAACCTATTCGCCTTTGTTTCCGTTTCGCTTTTCACCTCACCAAAACCGTTGGAAAACCTACAAGCCCTAGAATTTACCAACGTGTTTGGGCGCACGTCACAGCGCCACATGCCAAGCCAAATTACAACATCGGATGATCTGTTTATATTGGCACAACGTATCTTGGGTCGGACCGAGGCTGGACGCCTGTTTGAAGCGAAAGCAAAAGAACAGGGAAAACCTTCTGGCCTGCCCGATCCAACTTCAGAATTTATCATAACTTTGGAACGTGAATTCGCGGGTTCTGTGGGTGCCGCCACCGCCCATGCAATGGTTGGACAAATTTCTGGTCGCGACACGGTATCTGTTGAAGAGTTGATTGCGGTGGCGGATGAAACCGCACAGGTCATGGAATATTCCGCTCGGTTAGAAAAACAGTCGAAAGAATTAGCCGCAACAGCAAAACAATTGCGCCGAGCAAATAATAAACTGACAAAACTCAGCCAACAAAAAGATGACTTCCTTAGTCAGGTCAGTCACGAATTGCGTACTCCGATGACATCTATACGATCATTTTCGGCAATCCTAATGAATGACGGCGAAATTGATCGTAAGCAGTTCGCGCATTTTTCATCTATTATTAATGATGAAAGCCAACGCTTAACACGTATCTTGGATGATATTTTGGACTTAAGCTTTTTAGAAAGTGGTAAGGTTAAACTGAATCTAGAAAACCGCAATCTTGGTAAGCTTATAGAGCAATCCATTACTGCCAGCCAAACGGCTTTTGACACAAAAGAAATCAAGGTAAACATCCCAACAGCATTTCAGAAGATCACCCTGTTTACAGACGCAGACAGGCTGGCACAGGTCTTTATTAATCTTATAACAAACGCAATTAAATATAACGATAAAGATGTGCCTGTTATCGACTTTAGTGTCGCCGAAACGGTTAAAGCTTTAACTGTTACGATTTCAGACAATGGCCCAGGCGTTTCAGAAGCGGATCAAGAAATCATTTTTGAGAAGTTTTCTAAACTCTCATCAGGGGCATCCTCAAGCGGTGTTGGACTTGGGCTTTCAATTTGTGCAGAAATTATGCGTAACCTTGGGGGCGATGTTGTCTTTACCCCATCAAAAACAGGCGCGATGTTCACGGTAACCATCCCAAGAACATCAAAATCACGCGACGCAAGGTAATTGACGACAAAGCTATCAAAGCCATATTTAATATAGAAAAATTGATTCAGGGGTTCCCATGTTTAACGCTGACGAAAATGATATCCGCTTTGCTATCCGCCATGTCATTGGGTTGGATGCTATCACCGATCTTGAGCCATTCAAAGATTACGGCGAAGACATCTGTGATGCAGTCATTTCAGAAGCAGCACGTGTCGCCACTGAAATCGTAGCACCCGTAAATCATTCAGGTGACACGACTGGGTCAAAATGGCATTCTGACAATACGGTCACAACACCAGAAGGCTTTAAAGAAGCATTCAAAGCACTGGGCGAAGGTGGCTGGACAGGTATAGGTACAGCAGAGGAATATGGCGGGCAAAACATGCCTGAATTGCTATGCGCCGCTGTACGCGAAATGTGGCATTCCGCAAACATGGGCTTTGCACTGTGTCATCTATTAACCGAAGGCTTGATCCACGCGTTGCAAACATCTGCATCCGAAGAGCAGAAACAAATGTTTATCCCACCAATGGCCGAAGGTCGCTGGACAGGAACAATGAACTTAACTGAAGGGCATGCAGGTACTGATCTTGCATCTATCCGTTCGCAAGCTACCCCAGATGGTGACCATTATCGCATTAAAGGTCAAAAGATTTTTATCACATATGGCGAACACGATATGTCTGAAAATATCGTTCACCTTGTATTGGCCCGCACCCCAAATGCACCAGAAGGTGTGAAAGGTATCTCTGTATTCATCGTACCAAAATACCTTGTGAACGAAGACGGTTCATTGGGCGAACGCAATGATGTGAAATGCGTATCTATCGAGCATAAAATGGGCATCAACGGATCCCCAACAGCTGTACTACAATACGGCGAAAACGAAGGCGCAATTGGGTATATGGTTGGGCCAGAAAACAATGGTCTGCAAGTGATGTTCAACATGATGAACCACGCCCGTTTTGGTGTGGGCATCCAAGGCCTATCAATTTCTAACCGCGCGTATCACCAGGCTCTAAGCTATGCCCAAGAGCGTAAACAAGGCACACCACTTGATCGCGCTGATGGCGATGCAATCATTCACCACCCAGACGTGATGCGCCTGCTTGCAACAATGCGCGCTGAAATCGAAGCTATGCGTTCCTTAGCGCTTTATGGTGCCACTGCATTAGACCGCGGTCACTATGATACAGGCGAGAGTAAAGCGCATTGGCAGTCTCGTTCAGAATTGATGGTACCAATCATCAAGGGTTGGATGACAGAACGCTCTGTGGATATTGCATCAGACGGTGTTCAAGTTCATGGCGGCATGGGCTTTATTGAAGAAACGGGTGCTGCTCAGCATATGCGCGATGCACGCATTTTACCAATCTACGAAGGTACTACAGCAATTCAAGCCAATGACTTAGTGTTTCGTAAAACGATGCGCGATCAAGGTGTGGCTGTGCGCTCATTATTAGAAGATATTCGTACTGGTGCGGATGATACTTTGAATGCAGCTGCGGATGATGCAGAGCAAGCATTAGATTACATCCTAACAGGTGGATTATCTACGCGCGAAGCAGCTGCGGTTTCTGTTCCTTATCTAATGATGCTTGGACATCTAGCTGGTGGTTGGATGGCTTTGAAAAACAAAATAGCTGCGGAAGACCAAAAAGGGTCTGGCGATTGGGATGACGCCTTCCTAGATGCCAAGATTGCCCATGCAAACGTCTTTGCAGCGCATAGCTTACCCCGTGTAAAATCGCTCTCACAAACGATCTTAAGCGGCTCAAAGTCAATTGAAGCAGTAGATCCTAAATGGTTGGTTGCATAGAAGGTTTATAAAGCTGCCAACGCTCAGTTATTATAATTTTCCACAACAGAATCATCTAAAATCTGAGTGAAGTTTGTCGATTAAGCGGGACAAACTCCACTCATTTTTCATTTTAAAAATTGAAGGGTAGTCTGTTTTGTGGGCTTTTAGGTATGAATGTTTTTAAAATGCATTAGAAACAGACTGTTTCCTTGAAAGCATCAAACAATATGTCTTAAATATGTTATAAGATTGACTATATTGTGTTGGTGAGAATAAAATTCATTACAAATTGAAAAGCCTTAGAGGCTCATTAACATAAATACCTAATTTTATTAATTATCTGGAATGGTACCGATGGATACACCAACGACAACAACAACGACAAGTGATACCTTTAATGGCTTGAACGTAACTCAACAGGTTACGTTACCAGTGTCGACAGATGAAACATTACCTTTGAGCGTAGACATTACAACTAGCGGTTTGTCTCCTGATATCAATATAGCCTTGGTAATCGACACGTCGGGATCAACAGGTAATAACTCTGGCAGTGACGTTGACGGCGATGGCGACAATGACACATTTCTAGAAGCGCAACAAATTGCGGCACAAGAAGTGTTCCAAAGTTTCATTGACGCAGGTTATGATCCAAGCACCGTAGAAATTACATTGATTGAATATAACAATGATGGCGCGACACTTGGGACATTCACTTTAGATCAACAATCCCAATTTAATACTGCCGTAAACGGTTTAAATGATGGCGGTGCTACAAATTTCGAATCTGGGCTAGATGAAGTTATTGATACATGGACAGCTGCAGGTGATGTTGACACAAACGATACGAATGCAGTAATCTTTCTATCTGATGGCGCACGTAACCGGGGCGACAATGGTTCAGACGAACTTACGCTTCTAGAAACAAATTTCGGCGCAAGCGTTACGGCCATTGGTGTTGGCTCTAACAGTTCATTAGGCGGTCTTAATACAATCGACAACACTGGCGGCGCAGAACGTGTGACAGATGTAGCCCAATTGGTAGACGTTATTACAGCACCACCCCCTTTGCCTGAACTACAAGAAGTAGAAGTATTTGTTGATGGCGTGAGCTATGGTGTATTTACACCTGGTGATGGTGTTTTGGTAACAACACCGCTTGGCTTTACAATCAACAATGAAGAAATCGCCGGCTTTCCCGTGAATTTTGGCGAAGACCTAGAGGTAGAGGTGGTTTCTCGCTTTGATGAAGGCTCTTCCGTTTTAACGTCAGGCGTTGTGATCATCCCTTTCGTTCCATGTTTTGTCAAAGGGTCCAAGATATTGACAGCGCGTGGATTAACCAATGTTGAAGAGTTAGAAGTTGGTGATCATATATTAACTCGTGATAACGGTTTACAAGAAATCCGCTGGATAGGTTCATCCAATATTCCATCATCACGTCTTGCAGAAAATATAAAACTACGACCCATAAAGATTGCAAAAGATGCTTTTGGGACAAACATGCCAGAGCAAGATTTGTTTATATCACGTCAGCACCGTGTATTTTTGCAAAGTTGGCATGCTGAGTTGATGTTTAATAGCTCTGATATTTTAATACCAGCTCACGTCCTAGTAAACGACACAACAATTACAGTTGATCATAGCGGTAATAGTGTGACCTACTATCACATCGCTTTTGATCAACATGAGATTATTTTCAGCAATGGGCTACCAACAGAAAGCTTCCATCCTTGCGCCGCAACGGTTGCAGATATGAAACCAGAAGCGAGAGAAGAGCTGCTAGAGTTGTTTCCGCAAATGGTTGAAGAAAAAGCTGCTTACCCTGCGGCTTACCCAAGCTTGAAATCCTATGAAGCACGCATCATCACAAAAAACATGGATTCATAATTTCATCAAAGGCGTATTTCGGCTTTATACCCAAACTTTATTGCACCATTTACTGCAAGCTCTAAGCTATAAGGCCTTTCAGAAATTTGCGGCGAAGCACTTACGCGCGCAGCCATGCCATGCCATGGTTCAACACATAAAAACGGAGCATTAGGTTTACTCCAAAGTGCAAGATTGGGTAGGTTTTCAAAGTTAAACTTAAGCTGGGGACCGCCCTCTATGCCATAAGTTAACCCAGTACCAGAACCACTTGGAAAAATCATTGCGTCTTCACAGAACATATCCGGTGTGATTTCTAAGCGCCCCTTTGTAAAAGGTGAAGCCAGAATTTGGTCCGGTATCAGCCCATCTTGCAAACGCACCATTTCTGGCTCGGCTTCATTGTCTAATAGAACGTGATGAACCTGACCTTCACCACCAGGTAATGGCCACGAAAACGCTGGGTGAAATCCAAACCCAAAAGGCATTGACCGATTGTCTCGGTTCTCAATAATGACCTGCACATCCAGCGTCTTATCGATTATGCGATGTGTTACAGTCATCTGGAATCTAAAAGGGTAACTGTGACGCGTATTGTCATTATCTTGCAAAACATGTCGGCACATGTGCGCAGTAACATCATCAAGCTTAAAGACCGAACGTCGCACAAAACCATGCTGAGCCATATCTGCTTTGTGATCACCTACCGCAATTTCATCATTAGGAGCTCGGCCAACAATCGGAAACAATATTGGCGCTCGCCCCGTCCAGAATGCTGCGTCCCCATTCCATAGAATATTTCGCCCATCATGCATACAAAGGTTTTGCATCTCTGCACCTAAATCTGAAATTGATACCGAAAGGTATTCATTCCTTAATGAAATTAGGCTTGGTATCATAATCGTTGATCACTTGTACTATATCTCTAATCAACGATAATCTGCTAGGCTATATAATTCAACAATATCAGACAAAAGGTTCCATTTGCTGTACAATTATGCGCGCAAAACTTGTCTTTTTCCATATTTATAAAAATTCAAAAACAGGCCTTGATTTGGCCAAATTCCATTGCTTGATTGCCGCCAATACCCTAATAAGCAAATGAAAATTTGTAGTGCTTACGTTTTATATAGACACAGTCAAATATAAAATATTCAAAGTATTCCAGGACAATCACAACCATGTCTGACCATGAAAAACGACATCAGATACGCCGTCACATGATTATTGGAGATGGTGTTACTGCAGCAGCATTTTCTGAATGCTGCACACTAAAGCCCGGTGACGAATTAATCGTCATCGGCAACAATGCAACGCGCCTTGGCCGTGGATTGGCATATGCGGCAGAACCCCAAGAAACGCCTTGGCAGTTCGCGTATTTATTAAACTCTCCTGCCGAAGATATTGATCCAGATTTTGGCCCATGGCTGGAAAAAAATTGGGCTAGCCTATGCGAAAAAATGCAAGGTCGAAGATTGAATTGGTTGGCAGCAGCACAAACGTTTGTTGATAAAGGTGACATCAAAGGCCTGAATGTACCCCGCGCATTCCTAGGGGATTTCATCGAAGAACGCACAAAAGTGGCATTGACAAAACTCCAACAAAACGGCGTCAAAGTTCGACTAATAAATAGTACAGCAATCGCTATTATGGAAACAATTAATGGTTTCCGCGTTAAAACAAGCGATAACCAACACCATTGCGCAGACACAGTAGACATAGCCACAGGCGGCCCTGAAACCCAACGTATCGATGGAGATGACAGTACATTCAGTGCTTCAACATTGTTTGGCAACGAAGCACGCATTGCAGAACACATTCAAAAAGGTTCGGAAATTTTTTGTATAGGCATGAATGCCACGATGCTTGATGTTTTGCGCTTGTGCCAATCTTTGCTACCAGAAGACCAAATTCGCTTAACCGCCTGTTCACCGCGTGGGTCATTGCCAGAACCTTTAATCCCGCAACTACCTCGCAAAATTATGCGCCCCAATCTTAAGGGTCCCTATCCAACTGCAGAAAGCTTTCTTGCAGCGGTGCAAGAAAATATACAATCTGCTCGGAAAAACGGGCTTCAGATGGGCGAATTACGCTCTGGGTTTCGTGCATATTTTACGGAGCACGGTTTAAAGAGTTTAATCCCCAATATAGACGAAGCACGCAAAGTACCAAACACGTTACGTCATTGGTTTCGTGGAGGAACACGCGACACAATTATGGATTTCAAACGGCTAAACGCTACTGGCTCTACAAAGATTATTCGCGGATCTGTCAAAGCTATCGAAGTTATGGAATCTGGTGCAAATGTGATTTTGAAAAACGGCACAGGTATGATGATAAGACATAAAACAGGTTTCGTAATCAACTGTTCTGGTGCAGGGTCACAATTCGATTTTGATCCTTTAACACGTTCATTGATTGACCAAAAATGGATCACTATTTGTGCGCAAAGTGGTGGCATAGCGGTCGGCGAAGGCTGTAGAACACAGGTCACAGGCCTACGCTATTTATCCCCTGCAACAACTGTAATCGGTGATGAAGTGATGCCAATGCCACTGTACGATGCACATTTGCTGCGCACACAAGTCTTCCGCACATAGATTAACGAACCAGAATATCTCTAAATCGTATATGCCCCATTTCAATTGAATGAAAGACGGGTGGCGGAGACGAAGGGATTCGAACCCTCGAGACAGCTACAAACCGCCTACTCCCTTAGCAGGGGAGCGCCTTCGACCACTCGGCCACGTCTCCACGGACGTATTTATGGATTAAGTAGCGGGAAAACAACCACTTTTTAAACGTAATAATAGAAAACTTCTAAATCTCTGTTTTCGTTGCTTTCCTAGCGATTTATCCCAGTTCTGAGCGCTCATCATCAGAAGTTTCGCGGCCAGAGTGATGCGCAGGACTTTGGGCTCAAGTATCCGAACAACGCATCAATGGACCGTTCGACAATGGGAAATCCCACCGCAGTGTAAGGCTGTTATCAGATAGCACCATACCAAGGGAATAATCGCGTACAGAATCTTCGCCGCACTGTGCAAACGCGCCTGAGAAAAACCCATCTTCGCGAATCTCTATAGGATACCAATTAAGACGACACCAAAGTTGCCCCTGTTTTAACCAGTCTGCGCTGATTTCAAATGGTTCGGACAAAACTGTCCCGCCAGACTTTATCGTTTCACGAGAACATTGTTTCGGTGTACCCCATGTCCCGTAAAAAACCTCACGCTTATCGGCGGCGGCGGCTGGAAATGCCAGCAAAACAATCAAAAAAACGTAACGCATTCAATTTTCTAGCCATACTTCGCAACACCCACCAATCAATTCACTGTGATACAGCCAATTCGAAAGGCTTCACAATCAGGCAAGTTAAGTCTGCTTAAACAAAAAGGCCCCTGAATAATCAGAGGCCTTTCTAAGATATTTAGTAAACTTATGCGCCAGCTTGTGGCTTCATGTCCGCAGCATCGATACCTGCAACAGAAACTGGTTTCTTCATTGCGTCACGACGGAATGGTTCACCTAGTTCTTGGTTCAATAGGACCTCGATGAACGTTGTTTTGTTTTCGTTCATTTGACGCTTAACAGCTTTATTCAACTCGTCTGTAAGCTCTTCCATAGAAGAAACAGCAACACCTTCAACACCACATGCTTTTGCGATGCCAGCGTAGCTTACTTCAGTTGCAAGCTCTGTACCTACGAAGTTATCGTCGAACCACAATGTTGTGTTACGCTTCTCAGCGCCCCATTGGTAGTTGCGGAAGATAACCATAGTCACAGCAGGCCAATCGTCACGGTTTACAGAAACCATTTCGTTCATTGAGATGCCGAATGCGCCGTCACCAGCGAAACCAACCACTGGCACGTCTGGACGACCAGCTTTCGCACCACAGATCGCCGGGAAACCGTAACCACATGGGCCAAATAGGCCAGGTGCTAGGTATTTACGACCTTCTTCGAATGATGGGTAAGCATTACCGATCGCACAGTTGTTGCCGATGTCAGAAGAAATAATTGCTTCTTTTGGCAATGCTGCTTGAATTGCGCGCCAAGCCATACGAGGAGACATTTTACCTGGCTCACGGTCACGTGCACGTTCGTTCCAAGTTGTGCCTGGATCGTCGTCTTCGTGGTCCATAGATGTTAGCTCTTGAGCCCATGCAGATTTTGTTTTCGCAATCACTGTACGGCGCTCTTCACGACCTGCGTCACCCGCTGTGTCAGACAACTGCTCCAAAATGCCGTTTGCAACTTTTTTCGCATCGCCAACGATACCAACAGTTACAGGCTTAGTTAGGCCGATACGGTCTGGGTTAATGTCAACTTGGATGATTTTCGCATCACGTGGCCAGTAGTCAATGCCGTAACCAGGTAGCGTTGAGAATGGGTTCAAACGTGTACCAAGACATAGAACAACGTCAGCTTTTGAAATCAATTCCATACCAGCTTTTGAACCGTTGTAGCCCAAAGGACCTGCGAACAATGGGTGTGAACCTGGGAACGCATCGTTGTGCTGGTAGCCAACACATACAGGCGCGTCCAAACGTTCAGCCAATTTTGCTGAGTCGCCAATAGCGTCAGCCAAAACAACACCAGCACCGTTTAAGATCACAGGGTTCTTAGCGTTTGAAAGCAAGTCAGCAGCAGCTTTAACTGCGTCTGCGCCACCTTGTGGGCGTTCGAATTCAACAACAGCTGGTAGATCGACGTCGATCACTTGTGTCCAGAAGTCACGCGGAATGTTGATTTGTGCTGGTGCAGAAGCGCGTTTCGCTTGCAAGATTACACGGTTCAAAGTTTCAGCCATACGAGATGGGTCACGAACTTCTTCTTGGTAAGCAACCATGTCTTCCAACAATGCCATTTGCTCAACTTCTTGGAAGCCGCCTTGACCGATTGTTTTGTTCGCAGCTTGTGGTGTTACGATCAACAATGGTGTGTGGTTCCAGTAAGCCGTTTTAATTGGTGTTACCAAAGATGTAATACCAGGGCCGTTTTGCGCAACCATCATAGACATTTTACCAGTTGCACGCGTGTAACCGTCAGCCATCATGCCTGCGTTACATTCGTGAGCACAGTCGTAAAACTTGATGCCAGCAGCTGGGAAAAGGTCAGAAATAGGCATCATAGCCGATCCGATAATCCCAAATGCGTTGTCGATACCGTGCATTTGTAAGACTTTTACAAAAGCTTCTTCTGTTGTCATTTTCATAATGAAAATCTCCCATGGGGGCCGCGAACGGCTAAATTTCGATGTAAACTGATGTACTTCACTCGTGCTGATTCAGTCCAGTGGCAGTAAAATTTTAGCATCGCGTTCAAAGATTCCGAACACTCTTTCGGAAAAACGGAACGAAATGCAGTCACTGAACCGTAAAAAGCCTATAAAAGCTTAACTATGCACCTGTTTCATGAATCTGTCGCGGATTACGACAGGATCCATTGTGATGACAGGTACTTTGATATTACCGCTTTCACATTTCGCCACGATGATTGTCATTTTGTCTGATTTCAACGCATCTTCCAAAACACCACGTGTTTCTTCAGCTTTGCATTCAATGACGTTTTCACAACCACAAGCTTTTGCCACTGCCGTCAAAGATGTCTTGCGTCCTGCATAGGTCGGCTGGTCACCCGTTGAACCATAGCTGCCGTTATCAATGATCAGCAAAATGAAGTTGTCCGCCACATTATTGGCAATCGTCGGCAACGTTCCAAAGTTAGTCAGAACCGAGCCATCACCATCGATAGAAATAACCTTCTTATCCTGCGCCAAAGCAACACCCAAACCGATAGAGGATGAAAGGCCCATCGTGCCGAGCATATAAAAATTCGTCGGTTGATCATCAATCATATGCAGCTCTTGGCTGGGCAAACCAATATTACACACAACCAAATGTTCGGAAATAACAGGTGCGATTTCTTTTAAGATTTCAGAGCGTATCATAATCAGTATCCTTTCCAGAAAGAAGCATCCGTCAAAATCGCGACAGGCTTGTTGCACATGAATGTGTGTTTCAGGATTGCATCAAATTCATTCACATCATCCTCGTGATGGAAATGATATGTCGGAATGTTCAGCTGGTTTAAAAGCGCTTTGGTGTGAACCGCCATTTCCACCTGACAAGCAACAGGCTCACCCAACTCACCCCGATAACTAATCAGCATCGGTAACGGCATGCGGTAATATTGTGTAAGTGTCACCAGCGTATTGATGGTCACACCAATCGCTGTGTTCTGCATGATGATCGCGGGGCGTTTGCCGCCCATGAATGCACCTGCGCACAGCCCCATACCTTCATCTTCTTTGTTTGAAGGAATGTGATAGATGTCATCGCAGGCATCGATTTGATCGATTACGCCTGCCAATTGTTTACAGGGAACAGTCGTTACAAACTCAACATTATTGGCAACAAGATCGGATACGATCTTTTCATTCACGGACATTTATCAGCCCTCCTAGCTGTTTCGTTTGAAACCTTTGCAGGAAAGCAATCGCACCACAATTAAGAATCCCTTCCTTCGGGAAATCTCAATTTGGGTTTCTGAAATGGTGTTAAGCCGCAAATTCTGAAATGCGGTAGCCTTGCAAATATAAAAGTCCTGTCAGATCAGCAAAATTAAGCTGCACACCACTTTGCTCTGCAACAACAGGTTTGGCATGTAACGCGACACCTGTTCCTGCACGCCCCAACATGCCAAGATCATTTGCACCATCACCAACAGCGATCACATCATCAGTCGTTAAACCCTTTTGATCGATGATATCTTCAAGCGCTTCCACCTTTGCTTCACGCCCTAAAATTGGTGTGCCAACTTCACCCGTTAAAATCCCATCGCTTTGCAACAATGTGTTCGCTCGGTTCTCATCAAAACCCAACTTATCCGCAATCGCTTGAGTGAAATCCGTAAAGCCACCAGATACCAAAGCCGCATAAGCATCATTTGCTTTCATCGTTGCCAACAGCTCTGCACCACCTGGCATCAATGTAATCCGCGATGCGATCACCTTTTGGATAACCGAAACATCCAAACCTTTCAGCAACCCAACACGTTCACGCAAAGCGTCTTCGAAATCCAATTCTCCATTCATCGCACGCGCCGTGATTCCCGCCACATGTTCGCCAACGCCAGCCTCTGCCGCCAATTCATCAATGCATTCTTGTTGAATCATTGTGCTGTCCATATCCGCCAACAAAACCTTTTTGCGACGACCTTCAATCGGTTGAACAACGAAATCTATCTCGTTTTGGCGCAAAGCATCCCTGATCACATCCAACTCAACTGGGTGACGTTCATTAGGTAAGAAGATATCACAAGCCACATTTTCATTAAGCCAATCAATATCTTGCACCCCAAGTTTGGTTGCGGTTTCTGTCACGATCTCAGCTGTTAAATTAGCTGATTTCGGGTTGGCGATCAAAGTTGCCGCATACATACAATGTTTTCCTATCGTAAATTTATTCACTATAATGCGACATCTTATCATTGAAAAACGTCACAAAATCACGCAACTCCTATTGTGTATCCCAGCAAGTGTCCATATCCAAGTACGTGGGACACCCTTCCCCAACGAAGGGCATTATATCTGTGAGGATACACATTATGACACTACCACGACCGGACATTCGTCCGAACAATCCCCAATTCTCTTCTGGCCCCTGCACCAAGCCGACCACATGGTCGCTGGATGCATTGAACGATGCCGCCCTTGGCCGCTCACACCGCGCCGCGATTGGGAAAAACAAATTACTAGCAGCCATCGAAACCACACGTGAAGTGTTGGACATTCCTGCCGATTACAAAGTCGGCATCGTTCCTGCATCTGACACAGGTGCTGTTGAAATGGCACTATGGTCACTGCTTGGCGCACGCGGCGTAGACATGCTGTCATGGGAAAGCTTTGGCGCTGGCTGGGTCAGCGATGTTGTAAAACAGCTTAAGCTTGAGAACGTAAATCACCATGATGCGGATTATGGCAAGCTACCAGATCTAACGAAAGTGAACTTCGACAACGATGTCGTTTTCACATGGAACGGCACAACTTCTGGCGTGAAGGTTCCAAACGGTGATTTCATTCCCGCTGACCGCGAAGGCCTAACAATCTGTGATGCAACATCTGCCGCATTCGCCCAAGAACTTGCTTGGGACAAATTGGATGTCACAACATTCAGCTGGCAAAAAGTTCTGGGCGGTGAAGCTGCCCATGGCATGCTGATTCTATCCCCACGCGCAGTAGAACGTTTGGAAAGCTACACACCAGCATGGCCACTCCCGAAAATCTTCCGCCTGACAAAAGGTGGCAAATTGATCGATGGCATTTTCAAGGGCGCTACAATCAACACACCTTCTATGTTAGCTGTCGAAGATTACCTGTTCGCATTGGATTGGGCCAAAGCCCAAGGCAATAAAGATGGCCTGATCGCCAAGGCAAATGCCAATATGAAAGTGCTTGCCGATTTCGTTGCAGCGAACGATTGGATCGACTTTTTGGCCGAAGATGCAGCAACCCTATCCAACACATCCGTTTGTTTGAAAATCTCAGACCCGCGTGTGGTTGCCCTTGATGCAGATGCCCAAGCAGCATTCGCAAAAGGTTTGGCTAAACTGCTGGATGACGAAGGCGTTGCCTATGACATCGGCGCTTATCGTGATGCCCCAGCAGGTCTGCGCATCTGGACAGGCGGCACAGTGGAACAAGCTGATCTAGAAGCTTTGACACCGTGGTTGAACTGGGCGTTTGAAACGCAAATCGCCACGCTTTAATTTTATCGCTGGCCCACCAACGGGCCAGCCTCCCAACATATTCTAATGGAGGCTATTATGCCTAAAGTACTTGTATCTGATAAACTGTCTGAAACCGCCGTTCAAATCTTTCGCGATCGCGGTATCGAAGTCGACTTCGAACCTGATCTGGGTAAAGACAAAGACGCGCTCGCCGCTAAGGTTGGCGATTATGACGGCCTTGCAATCCGTTCTGCCACAAAAGTGACCGAAAAAATCCTAAACGCTGCAACAAACCTAAAAGTCGTTGCACGGGCTGGTATAGGCACCGACAACGTAGACAAAGTTGCTGCGTCGAAAAAAGGGGTGATCGTCATGAACACACCATTTGGCAACATGATCACAACAGCCGAACACGCAATCGCAATGATGTTCGCAGTCGCACGCCAAATCCCAGAAGCATCAGCATCAACACATGCTGGCAAATGGGAAAAGTCAAAGTTCATGGGTGTAGAGCTGACAAACAAAGTTCTGGGCGTCATTGGTGCTGGTAACATCGGTGGTATCGTTTGCGACCGTGCCCGTGGTTTGAAAATGAAAGTGATCGCTTACGATCCATTCTTATCAACCGAAAAAGCTGACAAAATGGGTGTTGAAAAAGTTGAGTTGGATGAACTGCTGGAACGCGCTGAATTCATTACGCTGCACGTCCCATTAACAGATCAAACACGCAATATTCTGTCTGCTGAAAACTTGGCAAAAACCAAAAAAGGCGTTCGCATCATCAACTGTGCCCGCGGTGGTTTGGTTGACGAAGAGGCTTTGGCAGAACTGCTAAAATCTAGCCATGTTGCTGGCGCAGCTTTTGACGTGTTTGCAGAAGAGCCTGCCAAAGAAAATGCATTGTTCAACCTGCCAAACGTTGTGTGTACACCGCACTTGGGTGCTGCAACAACAGAGGCACAAGAAAACGTGGCTTTGCAAGTAGCAGAACAAATGTCTGATTACTTGCTGACAGGTGCTGTAACCAACGCATTGAACATGCCATCTGTGACCGCAGAAGAGGCCAAGGTTATGGGACCATGGATCAAGCTTGCTGATCACTTAGGCAGTTTTGCGGGTCAGATGACAGAGGAACCGATTAAGGCAATCAACATTCTATACGATGGGTGTGCATCAGACATGAACCTAGACGCACTGAACTGTGCAGTAGTTGCGGGTATCATGAAAAAAGCAAACCCTGATGTGAACTTGGTTTCCGCCCCAGTGATCGCCAAAGAACGCGGTATTAAGATCAGCACAACCAGCCAAGACAAAGCTGGCGCATTCGATGGTTATATCCGCGTGACAGTTATTACTGACGATCGCGAACGCTCTATCGGCGGCACAGTGTTCTCTGATGGCAAACCGCGTTTCATTCAGATCAAAGGTATCAACATCGATGCTGAAGTTGGCCGCCACATGCTTTACACAACCAACAATGACGTGCCAGGTATCATCGGTGCTTTGGGTCAAACGATGGGTGCGAATGGCGTAAACATTGCGAACTTTACATTGGGTCGTAGTGACGTTGGCAAAGACGCAATTGCGCTTTTATACTTGGATGATGCGCCAAATGCAGATGTATTGCACCAGCTTAAAACCACTGGTTTGTTCGCCTCTGTGCATCCATTAGAATTCGATATGTAACAATATTAAGGGCATCTATTTGGGTGCCCTTTTTCTATCCGAATAGCTTACGCTTCAGGTGTAAAATCACAGTGCGTAAAATGGATTTCAAACTGAACCTGCTGCGCAAGAGCTCAGTCATTTGCACTTCATCCATCTTAGCCAAACGTTTCACCGATTTATCCCAATCCGCAGGGGTATAACGCGCAATCCGTTGGTTCGCCCAAAAGCCGATACGGTAATCGCGGGCATATTTAGCGGCATAGGCTTTTTCGAAATAATCCAATGGGCGCGGGCTGTTGGTTCTGATCGCTTCTGTCAAAAGCGTACCAAGTGCACGTCCCTGTTCAATCGCAATGCGAATACCTTCGCCCGCCACAGGGGTTGCGCAATTTGCAGAATCTCCGACGCGGATAATGTTGCCAAACACCACATTTTGATCGAAAGGTTCAGAGGGTAAAATGCCCGAATTCACCTCATAATCCTCTGGCACTTTCACACCCAACTTATCCAAAAATCCGCTGTCCAAAAGCGATTGCATCACATCGCGCGGGCTGTCGTCTGTGTCGGGCTTAATCACACCCACGCCCAAACGCACGGTGCCGTAATTCGTGGGGAAAACCCAACCATAGCCTGACAGAACATGCGAACCAACAAACAGGATCGCGCGATTCATTGGGTAATCTTTTTGTACGAACTCATATTCCGTACCAATGCCCAAACGCTCTGGCTTTTCCACCAACCCAAGCGGAGCCGTGACCGCACAATGCCAACCCGACGCATCGATGATATATTTGGATTTCACTTGCTGTTTTTCACCATCGCGCAAACGTAGTGTAGAGGTATAAAAACCATCCTCTTCCACGGTGTTGATATACTTTGTACCTAGCAGCAATTCGCGCGGTTTATCATCCGATAAAGATGCCAGATGTTTGTAGAGTTTTGTGACATCTAAAATGACCATTTTATCGGTCTCAACATCAAAACGCGCCTCAGCATTATCTGAAAAATAGTCCAATTTATCAATTACTTGATAAATGTCCTGATTGGGACACAGTCGCTCCATGTCCTTTAAAAAGCTACCACCACTGGTGCGAACAGGCTTCCCAATTTCCATGTCCTGATGAACAATTATAGAGCTGATATTATCTGCTAATGAAGACGCTACAGATAACCCCGCAGGCCCACCCCCAACAATCAAAACATCACAGGTTTTCATCAGTCTGTCTCGATACCCAGCAGATCAAATGAAATCTCTGGGATTTCTTCTGGGGCACCCGCCAGCATATCCGCCTCGGCCATATGCAATTCACCGTCGTCCGCATAGCCCCACATCGCACCAATATTCAGGATATCATTGTTCTTTGCACCAAAGATATCCATCTGACGATCGCCCACCATAATAGATTTTGCAGGGTCTTCGCCCGTTTCATCCAGCGCAAATTGCAACAGCGCGGTTTTGTCGGAATTGGTGCCATCCAGCTCAGATCCAAAGACCCGCTCGATATGCGCATGAATACCAAAATGCTCGACAATTTGTTGTGCATAAATCTGTGGTTTCGACGTAGCAATAAAGAGTTTCGCATCCACCGTATGCAATTCATCAAACATCTCGCCAATGCCATCATAAGGTTCGGCATCATACATGGCTTCTTCGGTGTAATGGTCGCGGTAAAGGTCAACCGCTTCGCCAACATCCGCGTATTCACCCATTAGGCTGGTAAAGATATAAGGCAGCGGCATACCGATCAAACCACGCAGTTCATCTGCACTTGGCTCTTCACCACCTAGCTTTGTCATCGCTTGTTGAATGGATGAAATGATACCTGGTTGGCTGTCTAATAATGTACCATCAAGATCGAAGAATATGGTCAGCATGATTGGTCAAACCTCGTGTATGATCCGCGTATGACTTGCGTATGACATACGTATGACTTTTTGTCAGACGTTAATTTACGAACCTCAGTCGTAAAAAGGGGTCAGCTGATACACAACCACGGAATTTTCATCCAAAGCTTGCTGCATCAAATCCCGTTCTTCTTGATTAATATCGTGCCCTTCTTCAAGACGTTCGGCCAATGTGCCGTAGCCTGTCACATCCAAAGGCGCCAGATCAGCACGTTTTAACAAAGCAACCGTTTCACGCACAGCTTCTGCTTCGTCTACGCCGCTGGCGAAACACATCATGGCACCGCCTGTTGCATTCTTTGGCAAACCGTCATTGTCGTTACGACCGACCTGAACCAGCAAAGTGAAAACCTGCTGTTTGCGTTTTTGTTTTTTCTCGGTCGTCATCTTTATCTCCGTCTGCGTACGGTTGGTGCACCATCATCGCGGTATGATGCTTTGTCTTTTGCAAGTCTTCTATAACCTGCATTGGTACGCCCGCCCATAGATTTTGTTTTGCGTTTGGATTTTGCCATTTTCCGCAGGGCCGCCTGTTGCTCCGCCAAATGCTCATAATGTGTACGGCGCTCTTTGGAGGAAAAGAGCCAAGTTAAAACCAGCATAAAAGGTAAAACAGGTGTGAGCAGCGCAAACAGAAACGGGGCAAAAACGCCTTTGGTGCGGTAGTGTTTTGTGAGCGTCGCCAATAGTACCCAAATCCCAAGAACAATAGAGGTTATTGCGACTAAACCAACTGTCAGGTTTATCGTGCCGTTTGTGCTGTCTTTATCTATGACGGCAGCAGCAGATGCAGCGATCAACGTTGGTATTGGGAAAATTAAAACTGCCGTTAAGGCGCGTAGGATAAAGGACGGAACGGTGATGACGCCAACAGGCGTAAACCAATCGAATACTCCAACCTGTTTTTTGATTTCAACTTTGGCATTCGCCATGACACACCTTTTAAAAACTAACCCATACATTTGGCGTACTTGGGAACCTAGAATTTGCCAATACTACAATGTTCTAGCAGTTTTATAGTTATTTTTAATGAGTATCGTAATTTTTCATAACACCGCTCATTTAGCGGTATTATGAGTATAAAAATTGGTTTTAATAATCGCTTATCTGCGGCAACCCCACCAGCACTGATAGACAAAAGTCACTGCAACCGCAAAAGATAAGCCTGCGGCAGCAAGTAGACCAACAGTACCGTAAAATGAGCCAGCGTAAAAAGTGACGGCACTAATACCCAGCCACCAAGGTAATCTTTTTAAAAGGCATCTTCTCATACATCTATTCATTTTATTTCTCCTTAAAAAAAATTGAGTTCAATAAAATGAGTATGTCAGAAACAGTTTCACAAAACCGTGAAGTATTTCACTGTTTTTCATATTCTGGAGATACTGAAAGAAGGAAAGGCTCCGCTATAGAGCGAAGCCCTTTGATAAATTAGTCGCGTAGCAACTCGTTGATAGATGTTTTTGAGCGTGTTTTCGCGTCTACTTTTTTCACGATCACAGCACAGTATAGGTTCACACCGTTTTTCGATGGCATAGAACCTGCAACAACAACAGAGCCTGCTGGCACTTCGCCATACATAACTTCGCCTGTTTCACGGTCTACGATTTTTGTGGATTGGCCGATGAATACACCCATGCCCAAAACAGAACCTTCGCGAACGATACAACCCTCGACGACTTCGGAACGTGCGCCGATGAAACAGTTGTCTTCGATGATTGTTGGGCCTGCTTGCATTGGCTCAAGAACACCGCCGATGCCAACGCCGCCTGATAGGTGAACGTTTTTACCGATTTGTGCGCATGATCCAACAGTTGCCCAACCATCAACCATAGAACCTTCATCAACATAAGCGCCGATGTTTACGAATGATGGCATCAAAACCACACCTTTGGCGATAAATGCGGAACGGCGTACAATTGAACCTGGAACTGCGCGGAAGCCAGCGTCTGTCCATTGGTTTTGACCCCAACCGTCGAATTTGGATGGCACTTTATCCCACCAACCTGCATTGTCTGGGCCACCTTCGATGATTGCCATGTCGTTTAGGCGGAAAGACAATAGAACAGCTTTCTTAGCCCATTGGTTCACATGCCAGCTGCCATCTGCGCGTGGTTCAGCAACGCGTAGTGTGCCGCTGTCCAATGCGTTAAGCGTATCTTCGATCGCTTCACGTGTTTCGCCTGTTGTTGCTGGCGTAATCGTGTCGCGGGCTTCCCAAGCAGCTTCAATTGCCACTTCTAACTGTTCATTTGACATGGAATCTCCAATTCGTGTCTGGATAGATTTTTGTGATGCATATAGATTGTAATCAGACCGTGTGCAATCCACGGCGACATTTACGAAGGAATATTCGACATGGGACGTAAACAAGCAAGTTTTCCAAATGCAGAGGCTGATCTAGAAGCAGCCAAAAAAACACCGGACACCCCCCAAACACGGGCACCTGCCTATCGTTTGGCGTTTGCTGATGACGACTTCTTGTGTCGTGATGAACTGCGCGCCACGCGCATTCAGTTAGAAATGATGAAACCAGAACTGATTTTGGCAGAACGCGGCATTGAAAGCACTGTTGTCATGTTTGGCGGCGCGCGTATTCCCGACCCAGAGTTTAAGGATAAGGCGCGCACAAAAACATTATCAGACCTGTCCCATTATTATGATGAAGCACGCACATTCGCGCGTGTTGTAACAGAACGCAGTATGAAAAGTTACGGCAAAGAAAACGTTGTTGTCACAGGCGGCGGCCCAGGTGTGATGGAAGCGGGCAACCGAGGTGCTGTGGATGCAGGTGGCGCATCAATCGCGTTGAACATTGTATTGCCGTTTGAGCAAGCACCAAATGAATATTGTACGCCAGAGTTGTGCTTTAACTTTCACTACTTCGCGACGCGTAAAATTCATTTCCTAATGCGTGCAAAAACCGTCACTGCATTCCCTGGTGGTTTTGGCACGTTGGATGAATTGTTCGAAACACTGACGTTGATCCAAACAGGCCGTATGCGGAACGTGCCTGTGATTTTGTTTGGTGAAAAATTCTGGCGCTCTATCGTGAATTGGGAAAACCTTGCAGATGCAGGCACTATTTCTGATGAGGATTTGGATCTGTTCCATTTCGTTGAAACCGCTGAAGAAGCTTTGGCGATTATGGACAAATGGGACGCTGAAAACCCTGCTTAATCGATAATATATTCGACGAGTTCTGTGCGTTGGATAAAGTTGAAATTATCATCTGAAACAAGGGTGATCCGGATTTTATCCTGATCATCCTGCCACACGGAAATGCCCTCTAAATTATCATGTTGGTTTAATGAAGATTCGATGATTGTTTCTTCGTTCGTGAACCCAGATTTTGTTAAATCAAACCGTCGGACGCGCGAATAAACACCGATTGGCTTTTTAAAGTTTCGCTCCAACAGATAGAATTTTCCATCTGGCCCAAAGTCAGCACCAACCGCCAAAAACGCACCACGGCGTGGAATGGACAAGCGTTTATCCCATGCTTTGCCATTGTAACGATAGACTGGGAATGGTTTTCCCAATGCACCTGATCGTTCTGGCAGAGTATATAGGCGCCCTTTTGCGTCTATTGCCAAAGCCTCTAAGGATGAATTGTTTTGCAGGCGTTTGAAATCTGGGTGGCGTGGTAGCCATGCCGCTTCGGATGTTGTGTTTCGGTACGTCCAAACACGGTGGTAACGTTCAAACGATATATAAATACGCCCATTGGATCGTATTGCGATACCTTCGCTATCACCCAATGACTTCCCGCTTACAGGATTGCCTTTGGTGTCTTTGATTTGAGTTAGTTTTTGCTGACTAACACCCGTAATTTCAGATCCGTTACGTTCGATCTTACCACTGTAAAATCGCCCTTGATCTGTCGTCATCAAAAATGTCCTGCCATCATCATCCAAGTGAATAGACGATAAGCCACCAAAATCATCGTCAGAATTGCTCAATGTAAAACTCGACAACAGCCGCGCATCCGCAGCCATTGCAGCTTGCGCTACACAACAAAATATCAGTATCCATTTAATCATTGAGACTTCAAAACAGTTCCACACTGATTTGGCAAGTCAGCCATAACGTAATCCCGCGCACCGCGTTTTTTCTTTTTCGGTTTCGGCTTTGGCGCATTCGGATCAGGTGGCTCTAATGCGGTTGTCACCCACCAGTTCAAATCGCTATCGCAACCCGTCGCATTTTTGGACAATTGTTTAACTGTTGGTGTTTGCGTCTTACACCCAACTGATCCGGCAGGGCATTTCAGGCGCACATGAAAATGATAATGATGCCCCCAGAAAGGGCGCACTTTTTGCAACCATCTTTTATTGCCGCGCGCGTTTTCACACATCCAAACTTTTGCAGGGGCAGTGATAAAAATACGATCCACCGCAGGATCGCTTGCCGCGGCTTTGATCACCTTCATATGATCATGCGTCCAATTGCTGTTCACTGTACGCCAATTCTTTGCGCGCACCGTTTTAGACGATAGGTTTTCGCGTTCTTTACGGCTGAGGTTCAAACGTTTTGGCGGTAACAACCAGATATCAGCATCCAATCCCAGCTGATGCGATTGATGACCTGACAGCATTGGGCCACCACGCGGTTGAGAGATATCCCCAACGTATAAACCTGCCCAATCTGTTTCCTGTGCCACTTGGGCAGACAGGCGTTTCACAAAATCAATCGTTTCAGGATGCCCCCAATTGCGATTGCGGCTTAGGCGCATTGCTTGCCACGTTGGGCCTGTTTCAGGTAATTGAACCGCACCTGCCAAACAGCCTTTGGCATAACTGCCATAAGCGTGCGAGGATTGCTGTGATGGTGAATTCTTTGACCCAAAAAGCTTATTCGCTTTGGTTTGGGCAAAGCTTTCAGTCACCGCAAGAGACGCCCCCAAAATGATGGACGCAGATAAACAAAGTGTTTTGATAAAATGACGTTTTAAAATTATTCATACTCCTTGCCTGGGCGGACCCATACCAACAGGACCAAACCGATTAAAAGTAAAACTGCTACTGGCAAAATACCCAGTCTTTGGCTTTGTGTTAAGTCTGTAAATAGTGCGATTAAACCAGGAGCCAAAAATGCTGTGGCGCGACCTGATAAAGCGTACAACCCGAATGCTTCTGTCATACGCTCTTTGTTGGCTTGGAACACCATCATGGTTCTGGATGATGCTTGAATGGCACCACCTGCACCACCAATTAACGCACCACAGATCATCATCATTTTATCAGGTAATGTAGACCCTTCGGCCAATGGTGCCGCAAAAAAGCTTTCGCGCGATGTGCCAACCAATAGGATACAGACAACGATCAAAACAACGATGCAAAAGATGATCACTTTTTTCGGCCCATAGGCGCGGTCCATAAAACCACCGATCCAAGATGCAACAGCCGCTGTGATGGCCGCGATTATTCCAAAGATACCAATTTGAACGATAGACCAACCCAATACACCAGCCGCATAAATGCCACCAAAGGCATACAAACCATTAAGCGCATCGCGGTAAAACATAGACGATCCAAGATATGCAAACAGGCTGATGTCTTGTGGCAACTTCTTAATCGTGTTGAACAATTCTTTCATCGCATTTGAAATTGCATTCGCGACTTTTGGTTTACGTTTCGTATCAGGAACCCAAAGGAAAAATGGGATCATAAAGACAATGTACCACAATCCCGTTAAAGGCCCCACTGAACGCGTGCCTTCACGCGCTTCAGCATCAAGACCAAAGAGTGGAGCGTTGCCCAATAAGGTTACACCTTTGTCATTTTCTGCCAAAAGCAAAAGCATGATGAATAAGGTCAGAACACCTCCAAGATACCCAAAGCCCCAACCGCTTCCTGAAATTTTACCAATTTCAGAACGGTCACCCAAATCAGGTAACATTGCGCTAACAAATATCTGGGACATTTCCACGCCAATGAAACCTATCGCAAAGAACATAAGAATACGTGTTGGATCATCCATCCCAGGCGTTGCCAACCACAGTGGGAATGCACCTAATACAAAGAGGATTGAACATGCCATGATCCACGGTTTTCGTGGACCTGTTGTATCTGCAATTGCACCCATGATTGGTGCGCTAACCGCTAGAATGACACCGATGATTGTCATCATAGTGCCCCACATGATCTGCCCTTGTGTGCCATCACCCACAACTGCGGATGTAAAGTAAGGTGCAAAAATAAAAGTCACCAACAATGTGTGATAGGGTTGTGCGGCCCAATCATACGACATCCAGCTCCAGATCGCTTTTTTACTGACTTTTGATGACATGGATGTCCCCTGATATTTTTTCTTTTAATGGAACATTTTTATAGGGTGTCTGGCAAGTTTTTTCAGGTTCCAGGTGGCCAAACCCGCGTATCTTCGGCTTTGATCCAATTCTGCACCCATTCTGGCATCTCTGGGTTCCAATCAGGGTGGCCTAAAGCCTCTGCCACGCGTTGTGTTGGCACTATGCCATTTTTATCGGTCACTGCGGAACGGTAGAGGATTGATGACGTTGCTTCGCCCTTACTCCACATTGATTGCTCGATATATAAAAACCGCTCATCACGCCCGACTGGACGTGTTTTCATCGTGAATTTTTGAAACGTTGTTATACGACGGCGATACCGCACGGATGCACCTGCCATCGTCAGACCCCACTTATGGGTTCGTAAGGCTTTTAACAGACCCACACGTTGCCCCATCGCAATACGGCCCAAGTCATAAAGCGATAATGTGCGACCATTGTTAAGCTCGCCATAGAAATCGATATCGATTGGCCAACAAATATGCGTCGAAACATGCGTTTCATCCAGCGTGATTGGTCGTGCACTACTAAATTTTATAAGTTCTTTGCCAAGACGTATAAATGGGAACATGGGAAATCTCCTTTGAAAAAACGCTATCAAAACAAAGGAACGATGCAACGGCGACGTCGGGTCACACCAAGTCTTGCCAAATGGATAAACGCACCATAAATCTAGTGCACTGGAAAAAAGGGCCTGACCATGACATCGATCGCACAAATTTTGCTGTTTGTTTTAGACATCGCTTACACAATTCTAATCATTCATATCATCATGAGTTGGTTGATTAACTTTCAGGTATTGAATTTACACCAGCCTTTGGTCGCTCAAATCTGGTACGGTATTAATCGTTTGTTGGAACCTATTTATGCCCCTATCCGCCGTTTTATTCCATCAACAGGCGGTATTGATTTTACACCTATCGTTGCGTTTATAGGGATTTATGCGTTGCGTGTGATCATCACAAACAACTTTCTCTATTAAAAAAGGCCCGCGCAGAACGCGGGCCAGATATATTACTGGCGAAAGAGGGGACCTTATCAGCCTGTAATGTCATGAATGTATGCATCTTTACCCCAAAGCTGCTTAACACGTTGATCACGCCCACAAGCATCGCGGTATTTTTTGTAAGCTTTGGCTTTTGTTGTTGGGCCAAAACGTGTGATGACCAAATCTGATTTTTTATAGTAATCTTGGTGATATTCCTCTGCCAGATAAAATGGGCTGGCGTTTTTAATCTCGGTCACAACAGGTTTTGGTAATTGTCCACTGGCATCCAAAGCTGCTTTGGATTTTTGTGCGGTTTTTCGTTGTGCATCATTCAATGCAAAAATACCTGTGCGGTAGCTTGGACCACGATCACAGAATTGACCACCTGCGTCTGTGGCATCTACGGAACGCCAAAAGATATCTAACAGCTCATCATAGCTGACCACCTTTGGGTCATAGACAATCTTTGCCGCCTCATAGTGACCAGTACCGCCTTTACCAATGCGCTTATATGTTGCTGTTTCTGCGGAGCCACCAATATATCCTGTGACAACATCTTTCACGCCTTTGACAGCTTCAAAATCTGATTCAACGCACCAAAAGCAACCACCTGCAAAAATAGCGGTTTGTTCTGCTGCTTGCACAGCGGATGTGGTGGACAAAACAGAAAGTGCCACAAGGGAAGTCTTGAAAATATTCATAGCTTACACGCCTCATTAAGTTGCGTGTATTTTCCGTCAGCCGTGTGTGAACTGCAATTAAACTATGCTTGAGGAAATCGTGAACACTTTGTGTTTTAATGAAATATTAGCGCGGCACCAAAGCAAGCTCGATACGGCGGTTTTCAGCACGATCTTTTTCAGAATCGCCTTTTTTCAAAGGCTGATACTCACCCAAACCATTCGCTGCCAAACGTTCTGGTGGGATTTTGCCCAAAGAAACGATGTACTTCACAACCGCCAAAGCACGTGCTTGGCTCAGTTCCCAGTTATCTCGGAAACGGCCTGCACCTTTGAACGGCGTATTGTCTGTGTGACCATCGACACGCAAAATCCAATCAGCATCTTCTGGCAGCGCACTCGTAACTGACGTGATGACACCTGCCATATCTGTGATCAGAATTTTACCTGACTCGCCCAATTCCGCAGAACCTGATTTAAACAATGCTTCGGATGACACAATGAAACGATCATGATCAGGGTTTTCGATACGCAGATTACCAAGCTTTGCACGCAATTGATCGTGCATTTCAGAATTCACTGCTGCGACATCTGATGCAATACGTTTTGCGCGAAGCTTTTGTGCATCGCGTAGTTTTGCTTCGGCATCATCGTAAATTTGCTGCGCTGCGCCAACCTTTGCTTCTTGGCTATCGCGTTGTTTTTGCAGGTCAGCATAAACCGCTTTTAAGTCTTCGCTTTTCAACGTTTCACGTGTCAAATCCGCTTTGCGTTTTTCCAGCCCAGCCTCTTCTGACAGCAAACGTTCTTTGGCAATTGCAGCAACTTTACGCGATGATGTACGTTGTTTTTGCAAGTCTTCCAATTCCATGGCTAAACCCGCCAGCTCTGTTTGGGCTTGGTTTTCATCAGAACGTGCTATGATAACCGCTTCTTTTCTCTCCTTAACACGCGCAAAAGCTTGATCAAGCTTTTGCGCGCTTGCAGCCATTGCGCGTTCCGCTGCATCAGCTGATCGTTTTGCTGAATCTGCTTGGGCTTTAGCCTCGTTAAAAAAGTCATTACGCAAGTTTTGTAATGTTGATCCGTCTGAATCCGGCACAGCATCTTCATTTTGATCGACGATGATCTGTGCGGCATCTGCTGCGCTGGCAACATTTGCCGTTGCTTCTGCCGCTGCTTTGGCGGCTTGAGATGCCAAGCGCAATTGAACCACAGCAGATTTTATGCGCTCAGCCTCTTGGAATGCTACCAATTCAGCTTGTTCCGCTTGCTCACGTGTTTCCGTAAATGTTTCCACCGTTCCTACAGCCGTTGCAACTTTGCGTTCTAAACTGTCGTCTAGGAAACGCGCCATATCATTTTCGGCCTCAACTAATTTGCTTTTAGCATCATCAACACGATTAGCAGCACGAGAGAATGCTGTTTCAACTTCTTTTAAAACCGCTTCTTGTGCCGCATTCTTTGCACGCACTTCAGATATACGTGTATTAATTGATGCTTCAGAAGATGTTGCGGCCTGCAATCCATTACGTGCAGTCGTCCAATCTGATGTCAGGCGCGTGAATTTCTTTACTTCATCTTCTTGGGAAACAACAGATGTTTGGTTTTTATCATCGCTTGAAAAATCAAGCTTGCTAAAAACGGCAAGCAATCCAAAAACAGCAAGCAGTAAAACAGCGCCAATAATAGCACCTCGGATCAATCCTGAAGATTTCTGCGGTTGCCCAAACTGCAAGTTACTTTCTGGTTTTTGCATCACAAATACACCTGTAAAATCAGGTGCGAATACAATCGCGTCACACTATTACTCACTAAAGTCCGCTCCCCTGCACACCAATTGGTGCCTTACCTTGGGAAAATGCGTAATTTCTGAATATGCGTCAGAAATTGTCCGTCGCGTTCCCCCAGACCTTTTGGCCCATTATTATATAGGCGCATACTAGGTGGGTTTGCAGAATCCGTCAATCAGTGAAGATGCATCTTTTCACATAGTAAAAGGCGCAAATTCAGGGCCTTGACCTTTAATTAGGCAGTTTATTTTGAACGTTTGTCTCTGGCAGCCAACAACTTCAAACGAAGCGCGTTGATTTTGATGAAACCTGCAGCATCTTTTTGGTCATATGCACCTGCATCATCTTCAAACGTTACATGCTCTTCTGAGTACAATGTGTCATCTGACCAGCGGCCTACAGTTACAACAGAACCTTTGTACAATTTCAAACGAACTGTGCCGTTCACATGCTCTTGGCTGGCATCAATCAATGCTTGCAACATTTCACGTTCTGGGCTGAACCAGTAACCGTTGTAGATCAGTTCAGCATATTTCGGCATAAGCTCGTCTTTTAGGTGGGCCGCGCCACGATCCAAAGTGATGGATTCAATACCGCGGTGTGCCTCTAGCATGATTGTACCGCCTGGCGTTTCATAGATACCGCGTGATTTCATGCCAACATAACGGCCTTCAACCAAATCCAAACGGCCAACACCGTGCTTGCCACCAAGTTCATTCAATGCTGTTAACATTTCTGCTGGTGTTAAATCTTTGCCATTTAAGGCAACTGGGTCACCTTTGGCATATGTAATCTCGATAAACTCTGGCGTATCTGGCGCATCTTCTGGATGCACTGTGCGTTGGTAAACATAATCTGGTGCAGCCACTGCTGGATCTTCTAGAACTTTACCTTCTGATGATGTGTGTAACAGGTTTGCATCCACAGAAAACGGTGCTTCGCCACGTTTGTCTTTGGCGATTGGGATTTGATGTGCTTCTGCAAATTCCAGCAATTTCGTACGGCTGGACAAATCCCATTCGCGCCATGGTGCGATCACTTTGATCTCTGGGTTCAATGCATAGGCTGACAATTCGAAACGCACTTGGTCGTTCCCTTTTCCAGTCGCGCCGTGCGAAACCGCATCCGCACCAGATTCAGCTGCAATTTCAACAAGACGTTTTGAAATCAATGGGCGTGCGATTGATGTGCCCAACAAATACAAACCTTCGTAAACTGCGTTTGCACGGAACATTGGGAATACAAAATCACGTACGAATTCTTCACGAACATCTTCGATATGAATGTTTTCAGGTTTAATGCCCAAAAGCTCTGCTTTTTGACGTGCTGGTTCCAGTTCTTCACCTTGGCCCAAATCAGCCGTGAATGTTACCACTTCGCAGTCGTATTCCGTTTGCAACCACTTCAAAATGATCGATGTATCAAGGCCGCCAGAATAGGCTAAGACAACTTTTTTAGGTGCAGACATGGATTAAGCTCCGAAATAATGGATTCTGTTGAGCGGGGTTTATTGGGTTTTAGCCAGACGAGCAAGGGGCAGCATGGTTTCATTACTGAATGAAGAGAATTGTGGTGCGTAGCCAGAATTATTCTAGCTTTCCGCGCGATCAGAAACGGTTTATGAACCGCAGCAACAGATTTACACGGATACCAACGATATGGCTGATTTTCTAAATGATGTTGCACATGCAACCAAAGCAATGCGTGCGCTTTTTCCAGCGACGCCATTGCAGAAAAATGAATATCTTTCAGATAAGTTCAGTGCAGAAATTTACCTAAAGCGCGAAGATTTATCTCCTGTGCGATCTTATAAAATTCGCGGTGCGTTTAATGCCATGAGCAAAGCATTGGCCAGCGGCGATAAACCAAAGGTTTTTGTTTGTGCGTCTGCCGGAAATCACGCCCAAGGTATTGCATTTGCTTGCAAGCATTTCGGTGTGAAAGGCGTGGTTTTTATGCCCGTCACAACGCCAGGGCAAAAGATTAATAAAACAGCTGCCTTTGGCGGTAAGTTTATCGAAATCAGATTAGAGGGGGACTATTTTGATGAAACCCTTGTTGCCGCCCAGAAATACGCAAAATCAGCAGACGGCGTCTTTTTACCACCTTACGATTCCGTTGATGTGATCGAAGGACAGGCATCTGTTGTGCATGAAATCCGCGAACAGTTATCAAAGCCAATCGATTACATGATCTTTCCAGTTGGCGGCGGCGGATTGTCCTCTGGGTCACTGAAATATTACGGTGCGTGCGATACTCAACCCGAAATTCGTTTGGTTGAACCTATGGGCGGGCGTAGTTTGCATGCCGCACTTGAAAATGGTGGCCTTGTTACATTGCCGACCGTTGATAATTTTGTGGATGGTGCAGCCGTGGCACGTATCGGCGATAATAACTTTGAGGTTCTTAAACAAACATCAGCCGATCATGTTTTAGGTGTAGATGAAAACCGTTTGTGCGCAACAATCCTAGAGTTATTGAATGTAGAGGGCATCGTTTTGGAACCTGCAGGTGCGCTTACCGTTGATGCCCTGAAAGACATGACCGACGAGATTGCTGGAAAACGTATTGTTTGTGTTACCTCTGGTGGTAACTTTGATTTTGAGCGTTTGCCTGATGTCAAAGAACGTGCATTGCGATTTGAAGGTTTGAAAAAGTACCTGATCTTGCGCTTACCCCAGCGCCCGGGTGCCTTAAAAGACTTTCTTAATCTTTTGGGGCCAGAAGATGACATTGCCCGCTTTGAGTATTTGAAAAAATCAGCACGCAACTTTGGGTCTGTGTTGATCGGCATTGAAACCAGTGCAAAAGGTGGCTTTGAAAGCCTGTTTGATCGTATAGATAAGGCAGGCTTCACATTCCGTGACATAACAGATGATGAAACATTGGCAGAGTTTTTAGTATGACCCAACTTTTGAACACACAGGTTTTTGGCGATGCGACGGAGCAACCCACATTACTGATTGCACATGGCCTGTTTGGGTCTGGTCGCAATTGGCGCGCAATTGCACGGCGGTTCAGTGTGGATCGTAAGGTTATCACTGTCGATATGCGCAATCATGCTGGCAGTTTTTGGGATGATGATCACAGCTATCATGCTCTGGCCGATGATCTGGGAAATACATTGAGTACTCTTAACGGTCCCGTTGATCTGTTAGGGCATTCCATGGGGGGCAAGGCTGCTATGGTTTTAGCCTTACGCAATCCAGGAAACTTAAATCGCTTATTAATTGCTGATATTGCACCCATCGCCTATGCCCATTCGCAGATTTCAAACATCGATATCATGCGCAGTCTTGACCTATCACAAATTACACGCCGGTCTGAGGCGGATGTATTACTACAAAATCAATTGCCTGAAGCCGCATCGCGTGCGTTTTTACTACAAAGCTTAGAGCTTTCAGAAAACGGCAATCGTTGGGCCCTTAATTTAGATGCTCTGGCAAATAGCATGGATGACATCGTTGGTTTTCCGAGTGTATCAGGCAGCTTCAATAATCAAACTCTATTTATCAAAGGTGGCGCATCAGATTATATTCTGTCATCGCACATGGGCACTATCAACGCGCTTTTTCCAAACTCAAATTTAACGGAAATCCCCAATGCAGCGCATTGGGTTCATGCCGAAAACCCACGTGCGTTCATAGAGGTGGTTGCCGATTTTTTAGGCGAAACTATTTAGCCAAGTTGTGATACTTTATTTGCCATAAAGCTTGCTTTTGAAGACGCGTATACTTGCACTAGATCCGCGACCTTAAAGTCTGGTTCATTTCCGGCTTTGGTAACGTCTTCGCCTTGACTACATTGGTCTGCGAATGTCTTGAAACCAAGGTTCGATGCACATCCTTTTAAAAGATGAAACGCTGCGGATCGATCATTCGGTGCCATCGCTTCGTACCCTGTTGCTAAGTTTTCCATCACTTCATCCACTTCATCAAGGAATAACTCTACAACTTCATCCATTTCATCAGCGCCTACGTCCTCTTGCAGTTGCCGAACTTGTGCCCAGTCAATCACTTTTGTTCTCCTTTTTAAATCGGGCCGAAATTAGCGGCCCGTTAGCTTTATAATTAATAATCTCTAAAATGATGCCATTGGTGTTGGCTGTTGCTACGTCATTTAAACTGTCATCATTTTCATAAACACCAGACACCCATCCTCGGTCTTTTGTTTGAGTTTTTTGCACAGCATCAACCAAACGTTTTGTGTAATCTGTTTTGAATAGTGCGTCCCAACCAAATGCAGCTTTCGTACTGATTGTGCGTAAATTGGGAAATATTTCACCGCTTTCTGAAACTGCATTCCACGCTACACCATTCGCAAAAACAGTATTATAGATAAAATAAGGCGCTTGGTTTATGTTGTCTTCGCTTACTGCAGTTAGCTGGCCAGTGTTTCTAAAACGGCTTTCCTGAGCTTTATAAATACGGTGCGTTAATTCTTTTGCTTGGTGATCCAAACCAAATTCTATTGCCATAAGAATATAGGGTTCACTCACAACATAATTAGGGGCGCCAAACAGCGCGATATCCCGACTATCAATAGGGATATTTTGATCTTCCACTGTTTCCAATCTCATATAGTCATCATATTTTAATGCTACGGTCGCATCCAAACCCAACAGACCTATGGCGCGAGCGCCATATTCTTCGTATCCCAATCGACCCTCTTGAACATGTTCTGGCAGTCCTGTCTCTTCGTGCAAACGGGCACCAATCAAAACACCATCTTTGACCAATCTTTCGAAACTCCAATTTGATAAAATTTTTCCCGCTGCCGCAGAATGTTGTGGATAATCATATAATAAAATATTCAAAGGCACCGCGATTCTTGCCACATCCAATGCAGACCACCCAATACCTGTCTTGGAAGGCGTGTTGTTATATGTCGTCATTTGCAGATGACGTGTATCATATACTTTATTAGGCAACTGATCAAAGAACAGGGGTAACTTCGTAAGTGTTTGCAACACCTGCGACATGCGTTCATCAAACTTTTCCAAATCAATAACGCCTAATTTTAATGCGGAAATCAAACCCAAGAGATATGAAGATTGGTCCCATAAGGTAGTCGATGGAAAGCCATCAACCGAATTAACTAGACCCGTTTGCGCGTTGTAATTTCGTTCAAAATACTGCCATGCAATTACTGCATTTTGGATATCATGCGCCTCTAGCACATCATGCTGTGCAAGTACTGTTTGATTTTTAGTTATTTGTAATACATTTTTCCCAGACGTTTTAGACTGCGCATACTGCACTGCATTATCACTGGAAATCGCAATAATCGCGGCCAAAAGTAATCCAATAATGAATGCAATATGGCTTCTCGCTTTTAAGATATTATTCATGCGTGCACCTGTTTTACCAGGCGGTTTTTTACGTCAATATTATGTCCATTTTCCTTATCGGGTGTCCAAAGTGCCGCATTTATCAAAACCGTCATCGCATTCGCATTATACAAAGCCCAAAATGTATTCACCACGAGCAAACCAATATCCCTGCCTTCAGGCGCAATCCATGCTTGGGTAAATGCGTAAACAAGTGCCATTATAGTTATAGCAACAACAGCAATTTGCGGCGCAACCAATCCTATATGACGTTGATCGTCTCTTTGTTTTGGCGTTACATGAAACTTGATTTCCTTACCGCGCAGCACAGCCCACAGCGCCATTATATTAAATGAAAAAAACGCAATATTCAGCATTTTACCTTGCCGATTATCAACACCCCAAGTGGCAAATACAGCTGCCATTTCATGGATAATTAAAAACGGCAATAGATGTAAAAAGAAGTCAATTGAATAAGCAGCAATGGGCGACAGACCTGTGAACAATGCAATCAATGGCGCCGCAATAAAAATAACAGTCCATAAAGGCGTTAAATATGACCAAAAGGTTGCAGCATACATCAAGCTTTGACGAAAATTTAACCCAGCTTTGAATAGTGGGAAATCGTTGATCAAAATATCTAAACTTCCACCTGCATATTTAAACCTTTGCATAGCCCAGCTTTGAATATCCAGCGGCGACAGCATTTTGCTTTCGACCTGAGGATGATAAACGGATTTCCATTTTCGCACAGGATCACTGTGTAGTAAAATAGACGTATATATATCCTCGGAAACATGGAATTTATAAGGCGTCAGGCGCGTCGAGATTGATAGCTCCTTATGCACTGCTTTTCTAAGGTTATGTGCAGCACTTTCTTGTCTAGAATATGCCACAAATTGATTTGCATTTTCATCAATTGATCGCGCATAATTTTTCAATGCGACTTCCATTACGGCTTCTCGTCTATGAATGGATCCCGCACCGCAACAAAACGATGTATTCAATCCATTTCGTCTGCGTTGAATCACATCATAAAATAACTTTGCATCATTGATAAAAGGATCACGTCCCACAACAATAGGTCCTATCAGACGCTCCACAAACTTTGCAGTAAAGCCGCCTAAGCACCCATAGCGTTTAGTCCACTCCCAGATCAAACCTCTACCCTTAGGGATGTCATAAAACCATTGTGGTGTTTGAACCCAAGCCACATCAGGATCTCGAAAATACCCAAGTGTGTGTTCTAAAAATGTCGGGAATACGCGTGTATCAGAATCCAAGATCACGATGAAATCACCTTGGGTCACAGCCATAGCATTGCGCAAGTTCCCAGCTTTATAACCAGCATTATCGCTACGCGTAATGTAATTCACATCCTCTTCATTCGCGACTTTTTTCATTTGCGTTCGGTTACCATCATCCAAAACATAAATACGTAAATCCAGTTCATAGGGATACGTAATAGCCTTTGCATCTCGGATAGAATAACGCGTCATTTCGGGATCTTCGTTATACGTAGGCAGGAACACATCAACCTTGATTGGTGTTTTAGAAACGCGATCTGGAATCAGTTCATCACAAAACTCAGGCGCTTCTGTCTGTGGCGTGTCATTCACAGACCACAGATTATGCACATACAAAAGCAAGCCAATAAAAGCACACACTTCCGCGCCAAAAACCAAATATGAAAACCACGACACATCAGGATTAAATGAGAACATCCATCGCCAAGACAAATACCATAAACCCAAACCAACAGTACAAATTGCCAAACATTGCCAGATCGTTTCAATAATTATGGAATGGGGCAAAGGCGGTTCAGGTTTCCTATCTTCAAACTCAGAAAAATAGAATGTTTTTAAGTCTGCCATTATGACCTCGTTCACACTGCTCCCATCGTATGTCGCAAAATCTTCCTAATGAAGCGTTACAATTTGCAAAAAATATTTTGCAATGCTTCATCAGTTTTTAATTCCCATAAGACATAAACATCATGGAACACATCCAACGAGGCTGCCTTGGAAAACTTACAAAACACACTATCTCATCCAACTATAGATAATGGTGAAGAACTAGCTGTCTTGGTTGTTGATGATAGTAAGTTGCAACTAAAAATCGTTTCTTCATATTTAAAAAAATGGGGGCTAAACCCTGTACAGTGTTTGAGCGCTCAAGAAGCATTAGAGCATTGTAAAAATCAAAATTTCGATCTGATTATAAGCGACTGGATGATGCCTGATGTGAATGGTTTAGAATTTTGTAAAATCTTCAAAAAATTGAACCGCTCAAGTTATGGGTACTTCATTTTGCTAACATCAAAGTCGGCAAAGGAAGAAATTGCAGAAGGCTTATCCAGCGGTGCCGATGACTTTTTGTCAAAACCAGTAAATCCAGACGAATTATTCGGGCGTATTCAAGCAGGGCAGCGCATCCTAAAGATGGAACAAAGCCTGCAAGAAAAAAACAAACACATCTCTGACACTTTGGCCGAGGTCCAAGCGTTAAATGAGGAAATCAGAAAAGACTTAGTCGCTGCAGAGAAATTACAGCTGTCACTTATTCCAGAAAATCATAAAAAGCTTCCTGCTGGCGACATATCTATTTTATTTAAATCATGTGGACATGTTGGCGGTGATCTTGTTGGTTTTTTTCAGTTTTCAAATGCCCGTTTGGGAATGTATTCCATCGATGTTTCAGGGCATGGAATATCTTCAGCCTTAGTAACAGCCCGCTTGGCTGGATACTTAAGTCGAAATAACAAGGCTCAAAACATCGCGTTTGAACGGGATAACAGCGGAAGATATATTCAGAAATCACCAGCGCAAATTGCGAAAGCATTAAACAATCAATTACTCGCAGATATGGAAACCGAACATTACTTTACACTGGCCTTTGCCGATATTGATTTGGAAACAGGGCAGGTTGACTTTGTACAGGCAGGGCACCCCCACCCCGTAATTGTTCGCAGTGACGGAACATCCGAATTGGTTGGCGCAGGCGGTCCGCCAATCGGGTTGGTAGAAGGCGTAAATTATACCACGGAAACACTACATTTAAATCACGGCGACCGACTGTTATTGTATTCAGATGGCATCACAGAATGCCAGAATGCTACAGATGCATTATATGACGATGATAACATGCTCGCAACGTTATCTAACCATGTAGATAGCACGGGCTTAGAATATCTAAACACATTGTTATGGGATGTCAGTCAATTCGCAAATGGCACACCATTTTACGATGATCTATCGGCAATTTTATTCGAATTTTCAGGAAAAAATGCATAGTAAAAGACCAAGATTTACATTGCTTCAACACCCCCGCTTTAACCTAAGAGGAAATTGGGGCTGTCTTTCATGCACTTTCTTCGTTGTCATATTTTCAAGCTTATTGCACAATCGCTCTGCCTATTCAGTTTGGCATCTTGCGCAACATTTCATGCGCCTTCCATAAAAAACGTTGCGCAACCGAACAATCGTCCTGTTCGAAATTTCACATCTTTTAACGCGTCCTTGCAGTGCATGGACCGTCTGCTCACCAAACAGAAGAATAACCGTATATTGGTATCCTCGACAGGCATCACAGATCTATCACGCAAAATATCTGTGGGTGCAGATGATATGCTGGTTAATGCGATTAACCATATGAATGTGAGCAATGGAAAATATGTCTTCTTAGACCAATCGTTAGAACGCAAGGATGGGCAGATAAAGCTGCTAACTTTTGCAAAGGACGATATAAAGCCACAGTTGTATTTTCGTGGCGCGATCACACAAGTGGATAGCAATGCTGTTAATGATCAGGCAAATGTAAGCCTTGATCTGACAAACGCACCCCATCCTTTTACAATTAATGGCGGTGCTCTCACTTCTGTTACGCCAAGTTTAAACCGCAGCGCATCTATTGTTTCTGTGGATCTACACCTTGTGTCTTACCCAAGTAAAACCATTTTACCAGGTGGCTCAGTTGCAAACTCTATGATCGTGACAAACAGTACATTTGGAACAGGTGGTAAGGGGTTAATCAAATTGACTGGATATAACCTCTCTTTATCATTCAATCGCATTGAAAGTGTTGGGCAAGCTGTGCGCAATTTGGTCGAGTTGGGTGTGATTGAACTTCTTGGGCGTCATGCGGGTGTGCCATATTGGGAATGCTTAAATATCGAACCCTCAAATGAAAAGAAACAAAACTTAAAACGTTCTAGATACAAAGCAACACCCAAAATACTGTCCATAATTGAAACACAGCGTATGTTGGAAAAGTTGGAATATTTGTCTGCACGCCCGACTGGTATTATGGATCGAAAAACCCATGCGGCACTTTCAAAATTCCAATCAGACAACCGCCTAATTGCAACGGGTGATTTAAACTATGATACCTATGAGCATCTAAAACAAAAAATATATGGCTACACTGTAAATGGCCGGGGTAGACATGCAAAACAGCCTATGAAGCGTAACCCAAACGGGACGCAGATAAAGTTATCCGCACAAAGTAAGCATAAAGCGGGCGACCTTTTCAAAATTAATATTCATACAAACAGCGACGGTTATTTAACCTGTTTTCATCAATCTGATTCTGGGCCCGTGACACAAATATTACCGCAGCAATCTGATGTGAGATTACAAGTCACCGCTAATACAGAACGAAAGCTGCCAAGCAAGCAGGATAGTTTTAAACTGAAATTCGAAGAAACTGGCGTTACGGAACATGTTCTATGCACCTTGCAAGATTTCAGCACCACAACACTTTTTTCCAAGCAAGCAAAATCATTTGCAAAAATACCCGTTCGCGACATAACTCAGTTACCGCGGCATTTTATTAAAACAGCCACCTTAACAGACTGGGCGATGATCAGCCGTAACGCATCACCGTAAGGCCAAAACAGCGCGTAAAAAATCACAGTCGCCTTCATTACTGATCAAATCCAATGCATCATCCACATCCGTCCATATTGTCGTATGAAATGGTTCTATCGGATCTTGTAACTTGTAAACTGGGCGACACAGATAAATGTGGCAAATCTTTTGCGCCCAAAATTCATAATCCAACATATAAGTGAACCGTTGATATGCACCAAGGCGGCGATCAACCTGCACTTTCCAACCCGTTTCTTCCAGGCACTCGCGATGCAGCGCTTGCAAAGCCGTTTCATCAGGGTCAATTCCACCGCCAGGCAGTTGGATTTCTGATTCTGGCACCGCTTGATGGGTCAGTAAAATTTCATTGCCGTGCAGAATCACCCCATAAACGCCAGGGCGATGTTTATAAGTGATATCAGTTTTAACAGATTGGCCGTAACGTCTCATACCGCTGACATACCCCAAAACAGATGAAATAACAGCGGGGAATTGCCCTTCGGCAGAAAACATCTTATTGGGGCAAAAAAGCCAAGGTGCATCATGTCTACAAACCAAGCAAAAATCGAATGGGATGATACCATCCTACCATTCCAATTGGACAAATCCGACGTGCGCGGACGCGTGGCCCGTTTGGATGGCCTGTTGAACACTATTTTAGAACAACACAATTATCCTTTGGAAGTGTCAGCAATCCTAGCCGAAGCTGTTGTTCTAACGGCCCTGATCGGCCCAACTGTTAAATTGCGTTGGAAACTATCTCTGCAAATTCGCGGAGATGGGCCAATTCGTATTTTGGCAACTGACTATTACGGCCCACAAAACGAAGGCGAACCAGCACGTATTCGCGCTTATGCCAGTTTTAACAAAGAGCGTTTGGAAACAGAACGGGGCACACCGTTTGAAAAAATTGGCAAGGGTATATTTGGCGTCTTGATCGACCAAGGCCAAGATATGAAACCATACCAAGGCATGACACCCCTTGCTGGTGGTTCATTGGCAGCATGTGCCAGCACATATTTCGCGCAATCAGAACAACTGCCAACAGAGTTTGAATTATCTGTCGGTCAATCATCTACAGCCGAAGAGCAGAACGAATGGCGCGCTGGCGGTGTGATGGTTCAGTTGATGCCACAAGCATCCCCATTTGCGACCAAAGATCCAGAGGGTGATGCACCAGAAATCATGCAATCTGATAATTTGGATTTGGGTGAATATGACGATGGTTGGAACCGTGCAACTATGCACCTGAAAACTGTTGAAGAAACAGAATTGGTTGGTCCTTATGTATCCCCAACCACATTGTTGATGCGCTTGTTCCACGAAGATCAACCACGCGTGTTTGATACACAACCAGCTGAATTCGGTTGTTCATGTGGCCCTGAAAAAGTGGAATTCACCATGTCCATGTATTCGCAAAAAGACATCGAAAAGATGACTGCGGATAACGGCATGGTCACGGCAGATTGCCAATTCTGCGGCGCCCATTACGAGTTGGATCCGAAAACTTTGGGGTTTGACGCCAAGTCATAAACCCACACTAGGCTTGCAGGCGAAGCATCCTTGCGCCATGAAAGTGCTATGGAAAGTTTTCGCCCGCAATTAAACCGTATTGAAGCTGCATTATCTGGCGTTTCAAATATCGCACCTTCGTCAGATTTCGATTTGAACCATGATTATGGCAAAGCGGGTGCCAATACGCTGACGGATGCAGCTGTATTGATCCCGATCACAAAAGGCCCCCGTGGGTTAGAGGTGATCTTTACAAAACGCTCACAAAAAATGCGCAATCATCCAGGGCAAATTTCATTCCCAGGTGGCAAGGCAGATGCCAGCGATACATCCACGGAATATACAGCCCTTCGTGAAACACACGAAGAGATTGGACTGCATCCTGATAGCATCCAAATTATCGGCGCATTGCCAAAACATGAAACAGTCACAGCTTTTCTTGTGCATCCCTATGTGGGGTTGGTACCAGAAGATGCAATGCCCAAAGCCCTAACGGGCGAAGTTTCCGAAGTCTTTTCAGCCCCGCTAGATCACCTGCTTAATCCCGCAAACTACCAAATCGAAGGCCGCATGTGGCAAGGCCAAGCGCGCAGATATTTTTCCGTACCATATGGCCCCTATTACATATGGGGTGCAACGGCACGCATGATGCGCATGTTCACCGAAATCATGGAAACCCATGATGAAGGTTAAAGCGGATTGGTTACAGAACGCTGGTGCCAAAACTGTATGCGCAGCGTTAAATGATGCAGGTTTCAAAGCGTATTTTGTAGGCGGTTGTGTGCGCAATGCATTGCTGGATGCACCTGCAAGTGACATTGATCTTGCAACCGATGCTTTGCCTGAACAAGTATTGGATATTGCTAAGAACAGCAATTTACGCGCAATTCCAACTGGTATTGAGCATGGTACCGTTACCGTGGTCGCAGATGATGAACCAATTGAGATCACCACCTTTCGCAAAGATGTGGAAACGGATGGTCGCCGTGCCGTTGTGGCCTTTTCCAAAGATATCAAAGACGATGCTTTGCGCCGCGATTTCACAATGAATGCGCTCTACGCGGATATCAGCGGAACAGTTTATGATCCTTTGGATGGTATGGAAGATCTGAAAAACCGCCATGTGCAGTTTATCGAAGATGCGCATCAACGTATCCGTGAGGATTATTTACGTATCCTGCGTTTCTTTCGCTTTCATGCAATTTACGGCGATCCTGCGGGGGGTATTGATGCTGATGCTTTGGATGCTTGCGCCAGCAATCTGGATGGCATCGAAACACTGTCCAAAGAGCGCATCGGGCATGAAATGCGCAAGCTGTTGGCGGCAGATGATCCAGCACCCAGTCTTGCATCCATGTCGCAATCTGGTGTGTTGATGCGGGTTATTGCGGGTGCAAACACTGCATCTGTTGCCCCGCTTGTGCATTTGGAAAATATGGTAAAGGTAAAGCCAAACTGGATGCGCCGTTTATTGGCACTGGGCGGCGAAGATGTGCAAAATGCATTGCGCCTGAGCAAAAAAGAAGCGCAGCTTTTATCCCAAATGAATGAGGTTGTGATCGAAGCATCTTCAGCCAAAGTGGCAGGACATATTTTGGGTATTGAGAGTGGGCGTGATGCAATGCTCGTGCTTGCAGCGCATATGGGTATGCCTGTTTCAGACACGTTGGAACAAGACTTACAAGCGGGTGCTGAGGCAATATTTCCAATCAAATCTGCCGATTTATCGGATCACTACCAAGGGGCTACTTTGGGCAAGCGTTTGAAACAGTTAAAAGCGGCATGGCTTGCATCTGATCTGAATATGACGCAAAGCGCATTACTTGCCTTGCCAAATGGAGATGATGCATGAGCCTGTTTGACCCCGTTTATGCCTTCATCTTTGCAGGCCTCTTTTCCCCTGGGCCAAACGTTATCCTGTTACTTGCATCAGGCGCACGATTTGGCGCGCGTGCAACATGGCCTCATATCCTTGGCGTTGCTATTGGCGTTGGCATTATCGGTGCCTGTGTTGGCTTTGGCATCGGCGCGCTTTTAATCGCACACCCCGAATTGGCGTTCGTACTGAAATGTGTTGCAGCACTTTGGATCCTTTGGATGGCGTGGAGCCTGTACCGTGTTCAAGGCGGCTTGAAAAACGGATCGACCGATAAACCTTTCACATTTGTTCAAGCTGTCCTGTTTCAATGGATAAATCCAAAAATCTGGGCTGTCGCAGTTGCTGCTTCCGCAGGGTATCCACTTGGCTTACCACCCGAAAGCGAAGCTTTGCGCTTGGCGATGGGGTTCACGGGCATAAACTTTTTCGTCTGCACCTTTTGGACCTATTTTGGCGAAGGCGTATCCCGTTTCCTAAGGACAGATCGTGCATGGCTAATCTTTCGCCGCACTATGGCAGTATTTCTTGCCCTTTCCGCGCTGCTGATTTTCCGCTAAATCCCCCACATGACTGAAACATATGAAATAGAACGCCTGCGTTGGCATGGTGATGGTGTGGCATCCGTACGCAATGAGGATGTATTTTTCCCGTTCACATTGCCGGGTGAAATTGTGGCCGGTGATATTGAGCATGGTATTTGCGAAGCGCCCCGTATTGTTGAGCCTGTTTCAGATCGCGTGAAACCGGCCTGCCGTCATTTTAAAAAATGTGGTGGCTGTGTCATGCAACACGCCAGCGATGATTTGATGGCGGATTGGAAAACCAGAATGGTCAGCGATACGCTTGCGCTGAACCATATCAATACAGAACTGCGCCCTATTCATGTGTCGCCTACCCACAGTCGCCGCCGCGCTGTTTTTTCGGCGCAACGGACAAAGAAATCCGCCGAAGTAGGTTTTCACAAACGCGGCTCTGACATCATCATCGATCTGCTGGAATGCCCTTTGATGCACCCTGCTATAATGGCGGGCTTTGATGCTTACCGTGAGTTGGCAAAGCTTGGTTGTTCGCGCAAAACCGAAATTCGCATTGGCGTCACTGTCACCGAAAACGGTTTGGATGTGGATGTTGTGGATGCCAAGGAATTGGAAGTGAAACAAACCGAAACACTTGCACGTTTTGCAGCAGAAAATGGCTTTGCGCGGATTGCATGGAACGGTGAAGTTCTAGCACAACTCACACCCCCCACACAGAAATTTGGAACAGCCCATGTAATCCCGCCCAGTGGTTCATTCTTGCAAGCGACCAAAGAGGGCGAAGAAGCATTGGTTTCCGCCAGCTTGGAAACTTTGGATGGGTGCAAACGTGTGATTGATCTGTTCAGCGGTTCAGGCACATTCAGCCTGCCACTTGCGAAACATGCCGAAGTTCATGCCGTGGAAACATTGCCCGAAATGTTAGAGGCATTAGAGAGCGGATGGCGCAAAGCAACAGATTTGAAAGCTGTCACGACAGAAGCACGTGATTTATTTTACCGCCCCCTGATGTTGGACGAATTAAAGAAATTCGACGGCGTGGTCATTGACCCACCCCGTGCAGGTGCTTTGGAACAAACGCGTATTCTGGCACAATCAGACATTGGAAAAATCTCATTCGTTTCTTGCAACCCTGCCACATTTGCGCGGGATGCGAAGATATTGATCAATGGTGGATACACATTGGATTGGGTCCAAGTCGTGGATCAATTTCGCTGGTCAGCCCACGTGGAATTGGTGGCGCAGTTTACTTTGGCGCGAGGTTAAGTTTCCGCAAAACCCTAGATAACGCCGAGAATACCAATGCCATAATCACTGCAACAGCAATGTTTTGGATATAAAACATTCCACGATCTGCAAGCTCTAGGTTATTCAAAAACCGATACGGTAAACCTGTGGTCACACTGCCAATTGGGGACGCATTGAACGGGCTAACAATGCCCTCAATCCAAACCACATAAATCAGTGTAATACTAACAGCCAAACCGATGGTTTTCTTGATATGTCGGAAGGTGCCCAGAATAAATAGCGCATCAATCCATTGTAAAACAGGGCCTAACAAATGCAGGTAATATTCCTGCCAGGCGGGGCTTGTCCGCACGCCGTCCACATAGAATTGTGTTGGGTCGGACAGGTATATTTTCCAATAGAGCAACACGACCATGAAATTGATAACCATCGTGGCAGAGGCCAAAACCTCATGCCGCTGATCCCGTCGTCCCAATGATCTTTGTAACATCAAGAACGCGGATATTGTGCTGAGTGTCATCGCCCAGTTGGTCAGATACCGATATTGCCAACCGACAAAATTATGGTCTGTGCCAATGAACCCATAGGTGAAATAGAATGCCGCCAGCAAAAACACGACCCAGCGATAGCGTATCACACCTGTTGATTGTTCCATTGTCATTCCTCCCGCGCATTACGCTATTCATTAATCCGTAATAGGAAAGAAAAACCTTACGTCAGGCGCGTTTCACGATGCTGGCAACGCCCATCACATCCAAAACTTTCGCTTCGATATGTTCCGCATTCATCGCTGCAACGTCGTACATTTTTGCAGGGGAATTTTGATCGATAAAGATATCAGGCAATACCATTGAGCGGACTTTTAGTCCTGTATCCAGCAAGCCAGCCTCTGCCATGAAATGCATCACATGACTGCCGAAACCGCCAACAGCGCCCTCTTCAATCGTGATGATCGCTTCATGTGTTTCAGCCAGTTTACGGATCAGATCTTCATCCAAAGGTTTCGCAAAGCGTGCATCGGCAATGGTTGGTGTAATACCTTTAGCTGATAGCGCTTCGGATGCTTTCATCACTTCTTGCAAGCGTGTACCGAACGACAGAATCGCAACCTTTGATCCCTCTTGGATCATGCGGCCCTTACCGATTTCCAGCACTTCACCCTTTTCAGGAATATCAACACCCACACCTTCACCGCGTGGATAGCGGAATGCAGATGGGCGATCATTGATCGAAGCGGCAGTTGCAACCATATGCACCAATTCCGCTTCATCCGCTGCTGCCATAACAACCATGTCTGGCAGGTTCGCAAGGTATGCTACATCAAAGCTGCCTGCGTGTGTGGCACCATCAGCCCCAACCAACCCAGCGCGATCAATCGCGAAACGTACAGGCAAACGTTGCAGAGCAACATCATGCACAACTTGGTCATAGCCTCGTTGCAGGAATGTGGAATACATTGTGCAAAACGGCTTCATGCCACCCGCAGCAAGACCCGCACAGAATGTAACACCGTGCTGTTCGGCAATGCCCACATCAAAACAACGGCTTGGAAACCGTTCAGCGAACAGATCAAGACCCGTGCCATCTGGCATGGCAGCTGTCACCGCAACAATCTTATCATCGTCAGCTGCTTCTTTGATCAGGCTTTCCGCAAATACTTTGGTGTAACTCGGCGCATTCGATTTCGCTTTGTGCTGTTTCCCAGACACAACATCAAACTTGCTGACACCATGGTATTTATCGGCAGAGGCTTCTGCTGGCGCATAACCCTTACCTTTTTTCGTAATCACGTGGATCAACATCGGGCCAGTGGCCCGGTCTTTTACAGTGCGCAAAACACTCAAAAGCTGATCCAAATCGTGGCCATCAATCGGACCGACATAAGAAAAGCCAAGCTGTTCAAACATCGTGCCGCCCACAGTCATATGTTTGACCATATCGCGCGCACGTTTGGCACCATCTTGGAACGGGTCAGGCAAAAGCGATACAACACCTTTTGCCGCCGCTTTCAATTCTTGAAATGGTTCACCAGCATAAAGCTTGGATAAATAAGACGACATCGCACCAACAGGTGGCGCAATCGACATTTCATTGTCATTCAAAATCACAAACAGGCGTTTTTTCAAATGCCCAGCATTGTTCATCGCTTCATAGGCCATGCCCGCAGACATTGACCCATCACCGATCACAGCAATTGCATCGCCCAAACCATGTTCAGGTGCGCCGCCCAAATCACGGGCAACCGCAAAACCAAGCGCTGCAGAAATTGAGGTTGAACTATGCGCTGCTCCAAATGGGTCAAACGCACTTTCAGACCGTTTCGTAAAACCAGATAAACCATCCGCTTGTCGCAAAGTCCGAATGCGATCACGACGACCCGTTAAAATCTTATGCGGGTAACATTGATGGCTCACATCCCAGATCAGACGATCCTTGGGGGTATCGAACACCGCATGAATGGCTGTCGTCAGTTCCACAACGCCCAAACCTGCACCCAAATGGCCACCAGTTTCGGATACAGCCGAAATCGTTTCAGCGCGTAACTCATCCGCAACCTGACACAACTGCGCATCTGTCAGTTGTTTCAAATCCTCTGGCGTGGATATCTTATCCAGCATCGGTGTATTTGGACGGTCATTCGTCACGGTTTAAACTCTTTCGCTACTTATCGCGTTCGATCACGTATTGGGCTACAGCACGCAATGCGTCCGCTTTGGCACCATACGGTGATAACACATCATTTGCCTGTTCTACCAGTAACTTGGCGCGATGTTTCGCCTCATCAAGTCCCAGAATAGAAACGAATGTGGCTTTGCCAGCATCTGCATCTTTTTGCAAACGCTTGCCTGCCGCCTCTGGATCACCTTCGATATCCAGTACATCATCTTGGATTTGGAATGCCAGACCCAGCGCTGTTGCATACGCACCCAGCGCATCTGTTGATTGACCGCCAAGCAATGCACCTGCTTGTGCAGACCATTTAATCAACGCGCCCGTTTTATTCGCTTGCAGGTCTGTGATTTGCTCTAATGTCAGTGGCACAGTTGCAGTTTCTGCTGCAATATCTTGGGCTTGGCCCAAAACCATACCATCCGCACCAGCGGCCTTGGCAATACTACTAATCAACTGAATACGAATAGCATCACTGTCAGCCGCAGCTTGATCAGCCAAAATCTCAAACGCTATGGTTTGCAAAGCATCACCAACCAACACGGCTGTTGCTTCGTCCCATTTCACATGGACCGTTGGCAAGCCACGGCGCAGGTCATCATCATCCATGCAGGGCAGATCATCATGCACCAAAGAGTAGGCGTGGATACATTCAATCGCACTGGCCGCATAAACAGATTGTGATGTCGGCACATCAAACAATGCTGCTGATTCCATGACCAAAAACGCGCGTAATCTTTTGCCACCATTCAGCACCGCATGGCGCATTGGATCAGCGACCAAAGATTGATCTGTCGTTGGCAATAGCGTGTTCAGCTTCGCTTCCACCAACGCCACTGCACTGGTCAGTTGTGACTTAAATTCTGGGGACATTCTGTTAGCCTTCTTGGGCTTTCAAACCAGCAGGTGTGCCATCTGGGCTTAATGTGATTTGCGCCACTTTTTCTTCGGCTTCTTTTAACTTGGTTTCGCAGTGCTGTTTCAACTCTGCGCCACGTTCATAAAGCTTGATAGACTCGTCCAATGCCACTTGGCTGCTTTCCAGTTTAGAAACCACCGTTTCCAATTCTGCCATCGCTTGCTCAAAGCTCATCTCTGCCACGGGTGCGTCGCTCATGCCGAATACTCCATCAAAATCTTAACGTGTGCTGCGGTACTTGCAGCCAACGCCTCAAGATCATATCCGCCTTCAAGAGTCGAGACCAGACGGCCGCCACAAAGCCTTTTTGCCGCTTTTGCAAGCGCATGTGTTGCCCAAACGAAATCATCTTCGGTGAAATTCAGGTTTGCCAGCGGATCCGCATAATGTGCATCAAACCCAGCAGAGATGAAAATCATGTCAGGTTTGAAATGATCCAAAGCGGGTAAGATGGAATTGTTAAACGCAGCTTGCAATGCTGCCCCATCTGCATTCGCTTGCAATGGAATGTTCATCACATTGCCAGACGCACCTGTTTCATGCGCTGCACCCGATCCTGGGTACAATGGCATTTGGTGCGTGGATGCAAAGAATATGCGATCGTCATTCCAAACCAAGTCCTGGGTGCCATTGCCGTGATGGACATCAAAATCCACAATCGCAACGCGGTCATATCCATATTCTTCCAAAGCGTGTTTTGCCCCGACCACAACACTGCCAAACAAACAAAACCCCATAGAGGTAGATGTTTCCGCGTGATGCCCCGGTGGGCGGATCGCGCAAAATGCATTGTCAGCTTGGCCAGAAGCCACCAAATCAACCGCTTCAATATTTGCACCCGCAGCCAGCAAGCCAGCACGAAATGATCCATTGGACATATGCGTATCCGCATCCAATTGCGTCCAACCTGTTGCAGGTTCAGCCGCCTCAACCTTGTCGTAATACGCTTCTGGATGCACACGCAGGATATGTGATTTTTCAGCCAAAGGTGCTTCGTGCCGATCCAAAGCATCAAACTCTGGGGCTTCGAAGCGTTTCAAAACTGCTTGTAAGCGCGCCACTTGCTCGGGATGCCCATCAGGTGTGACATGTTTTAAACAGTCAGTATGCGTGATAAAAGCTGTGGTCATGTTTAATCAGGCGCCAACATATAACCCGCACCGCGCACCGTTTGCAGGTAACGTGGGTTCTTGGGATCGTCTTCAATCTTACGGCGCAAACGTGTGATCTGAACATCCACTGCACGTTCTTGGCTTTGGCCTTTGTCGCGCCCCAAATCTTCAACGAGTTTTGCACGTGAAACAGGCGTATGTGTTCCAGCCGAAAATATACGCATCAGCGCACTTTCCGTTGCCGTTAAACGCACCAAATCATTGCCACGCCACATTTCACCACGTGTCACATCATAGCGAACCTCACCCATTTGTAATGTCTTAGGCGGCTCATTCACTGGCGCATCAGCAGGGACACGACGCAGGATTGCATTAATACGTAGTACCAATTCTTTGGGTTCAAACGGCTTGGTCAAGTAATCGTCAGCACCCGCTTCCAACCCCATAATCCGCTCGCCACTTTCAACCTTGGCCGTCAACAACAGGATTGGCGTGGTTAATGTATCTCGTAATGATTTTGTCAGCGTCAAACCATCTTCGCCAGGCATCATCACATCCAGCACCAACAGGTCGAAATCCAGCCCCTCAAGCAATCTGCGCGCATGTGCTGCATCGCGGGCGGTTGTGACCCAGAACCCATGACGGGCCAAAAACTTTTGCAGCAGCCCACGGATCCGCTCGTCATCGTCTACGATCAGAATATGGGCATCGTTCACATTTGGTACTGACATTAATATTCCCCTAATACCCTATCACTCTAGATGGCTTTTCATCTGTGGGTCCATAATATTCTGCAAAACGGTCCGAAAACCTTGCACAGCATCAGGTCCAGCCGCTTTATAGGCAGAGCGCATACGTTCGCGCTGTGCGCCCGACAAGCTGCGTTCCAGATTTTGTCCCGCTTCAGTTAATTTCAAATTACGTTCCCGACGATCTCGTTTGCCAACTTGGCTTTCCACCAAATTGTCTTCGACCAATTGACGAAGCACACGGTTCAACGATTGCTTTGTGACGCCCAATATATCCAAAAGCGTATTCACTGTGATGTTGGGGTTTCGGTTGATAAAATGCAAGGCGCGGTGGTGCGCGCGCCCATAAGAAGCGTAATTTTGCAAAATTTGATCGGGGTCCGAAGTGAAGCCTTTGTATGCAAAGAACATAAGCTCGATACCTTGCAGCAGTTGGTCATCCGTTAGGAAAAGTAAGTTTTCCCCTTTTGCTGCTTTAGACAAGTCTACCATTTATTTCATCCGATCACGAATATTACGCCGTTTATTCAATTTACGTCAGTATTATTGACTTTCCAAGAATCAAATGATAGCGAAATCCAAGTTTCTTGCAACTTTGTAACGCAAGTTTTTAATTTCGGGTAATAAAATTACTCTACCTACGATGGAAGGATGTTCAGATGGGTTCTTATGATGATCGCGATGGTCAAATCTGGTTGGACGGCAAGCTTATCCCTTGGCGTGATGCACAGGTACACGTCTTAACACACGCAATGCACTATGCCTCTTCTGTATTTGAAGGCGAACGCGCTTACAACGGTAAGATTTTCAAAAGCGTTCAACACTCTGAACGCCTGATCAAATCTGGCGAATACATCGATGTACCAATTCCATACACAGTGGATGAAATCGAAGCCGCTAAATACGAAGTGATGAAAGCCAACGGTTTCAGCGATGCCTATGTCCGCGTATTATGCTGGCGCGGTTCTGGCAATGACATGGGTGTTGCATCGCAAGCAAACCCAGTGCGCATGGCAGTGGCCGCATGGGAATGGGGCAACTATTATGGCGACGCGAAATTCAAAGGCGCCAAATTGGACATCTCTAAATGGAAGCGCCCAAGCCCAGAAACAATCCCATGTTTCGCCAAAGCATCAGGTCTGTACATGATCTGCACAATGGCCAAACACCAAGCAGAGGCCAAAGGCTGTTCTGACGCAATGATGTTCGACCATCGTGGTTACGTGGCCGAAGCAACAGGTGCAAACATGTTCTTTGTTAAAGACGGCGAAGTGCACACACCTGACCCAGATTGCTTCTTAAACGGCCTAACACGCCAAACCGTGTTGGACATGCTTAAGGAAAAGGGCATCAAAACCCATGTGCGCCACATCATGCCAGAAGAGCTGGAAGGGTTCGAACAATGCTGGTTAACAGGTACAGCGGCAGAGGTCACGCCAGTGGGTCAAATCGGCGATTATAATTTCGAGGTTGGCACCATGGCGCGGGACATTTCCGAAAGCTACGAAAAATTGGTTCGTAGCTAAGATATTATACTATGGGCTTTACAATTTAAGTCCATAGTATTCCATTAGGGACATGACTAAAAACCACAAATCTAAGAATCGTAATGACGAGTTTTTCTATGGCGAAAGCTTATGCCTTGTTAATCATGACAATCAGCTAATTTATGATTTTAATAAAATTATAAACGGCGGTATATTCAATGAACGCTTAAGCGATTTTGTTATTGATGATGATATATCCGAAGAAGATGTAAGAGATTACCGGTCACATGTTTTACTACATTGTGTTGGTGCCAAGATTGAACTGATTATAACTCAAAGTAAAAGGCACGAACAATTAACCTTACAAGGCTATGAAACAGTCTATTGCCGAAAACCATTTAGGGTTTGGGGATAAAATGAAAGTTCTTATACTTGGTGGCGCTGGCATGATTGGCCAGAAACTCGCCCATGATATTGCAGCAAACGGTTTAAGCGGCGACACTGCTCACGAACTGATCTTACATGATATCATTACGCCACCATGGAATGGCAAAGGCAGCCCAACCTTACTGACAGGCAACATCTCTGACCCAGAAACATCCACAGCATTAGCCGCCTCAAAACCAGACCTCATCTATTTCCTATCCGCTATTGTCTCAGGCGATGCCGAAGCAAATTTCGCCAAGGGTTGGGATATTAACATGCGCAGTGCTTGGAACCTTTTCGAAGCAATCCGTGCAGAACATGAAGCCTCCAACGGCCGTTATAAACCAAAGGTCATCTTTTCCTCATCTCTCGCCGTCTTCAGCGGCCCCTACCCAGACACCATTCCCGATGATTTTTTCACAGCGCCGCAATCGTCATACGGCGCCCAAAAAGCCGCTGTTGAATTGCTGCTTGCCGATTATGTCCGTAAGGGTTTCATGGATGGGTTTTCGATGCGCCTGCCCACAATATGCGTACGACCGGGAAAACCGAACCTTGCCGCTTCATCCTTCTACTCCAGCATCATCCGTGAACCATTGAATGGGCAAGAGGCGATATTGCCCGTCCCTGAAACGCTGCGCCATTGGTTTGCATCACCTAAAAGTGCCGTTGGCTTTATGACCCATGCCGCCAGTATAAGCGCGTCACAACTGGGCAAACATCTGTCTTTGAATTTGCCGGGTGTTTCATGCACTGTAGCGGATCAAATAGAAGCCTTACACGATATTGCGGGCGCTGATGTGGTGAAACTGATCAAACGTGAACCCAATGAAGCCATACAAAACATCGTTATGGGATGGCCTGAACGCTTTGCTGCAAAGCGCGCTCTTAACTTAGGCTTTCAGGCTGATAAAGATTTCAAAGCGATCATTCAGACCTATATCGATACAGAGCTATGTCATAAATAGTGACGTAAATGTGCCACGTTACATAACGTGATCGTTCGTCACTTGCCCCCGTCAATCTTTGTCTGGTATTCTAGAATCACCTTAGCACCAAGGTACGGTGCGCTATACGGAGGACACGGTTCTGACTGAACGTGTTGATGCAGCAGACGCTGCGAATAAAAATATACCCAGCATGTCTATGCTGGATCTGGTTCTGAACTCCCTTCAAGATGATAAAGCCGAAGATATTGTAACGATAGAGTTGCAAGGCAAATCACAGATGGCGGATCATATGGTCGTAGCGACAGGTCGTTCTACACGCCAAGTTTCTGCGATTTCTGAAAAGTTGGTAGATAACCTTAAGCAAAACATGGGTGTGATTGCACGCATGGAAGGCAAAGGCGCTGGCGATTGGGTTTTGATCGATGCAGGTGATATCATCATCCACATCTTCCGCCCTGAAGTGCGCGAGTTCTATCAGTTGGAGAAACTGTGGCTGCAATCGGCTGAACCAGAAAACGTATAATCCATGCGCGTCCAGCTTTCAGTTGTTGGTCGCCTGCGTAATGGCCCCGAAAAAGACCTTATCGATGATTATGTAACGCGCTTTGAACGCAGTGGTAAAGCATTGGGTTTTACCGAGTGTACCATCGTGGAAGTCGAAGACAAAAAAGGCGGCGGCCAATCAGCCGAAGCAGATCTATTGCTTAAATCCATTCCCAAAGGGTCTGTGATTGTCACACTTGATGAACGCGGCAAACTGATTTCATCCCCAGAGTTCGCGCAACAATTGGCGCGCTGGCGGGATGACGGCCCATCCTGCATATGCTTTGTGATTGGTGGCGCAGATGGCATTATCAAGGAACTGCGCGCACAAGCACATTACTCTATCTCCTTTGGTAAAATGGTCTGGCCACACATGCTGGCGCGCGTCATGCTAACCGAACAACTTTACCGCGCTGTCAGCATTTTGGCAGGCAGCCCTTATCACCGCGTATAATTACTGGCGCACGGCCATTATTCCAGACACAACAATCAGCATCATTCCCGCCAGCATTGTGACATCTGGAATATCGCCAAAAAAGATAACCCCCCACAAAACGGCAAAGGCAACATAGGCAAAATCGAATGTTGCAATAACTGATGATCGACCAATTTGATATGCAATAGCCGCACCAATGCTGCCTATCAAAATGGCGATCGCCAATACGATAAGTACCATAAAATCACTTTGCGTTAGAACCACCCAACTGGTGGATAAGAAAGAACCTGCATCAGGTGTGAACGATGCAAAGTTCAGCAAAGCTGGCGCAAGTAATCCGACCACAACAAATGAGATATTCAGTGCAAGCGACAATACCAACGGATGTTCGTTACTGCATTTCGTGCGCGTTAAAATCATAGATAGCGCATATAAAACCGCCGAGGCCAGCGGCAGCAATGCATAGAAATTAAAATCGTCTGCTTTTGGCTGCAGTATTAACCCGACACCGCAAAACCCAAGCAGCACTGCCAACCACCCAAGTGGTTTTACTTTTTCACCCACAAACAATGCAGAGAATAAAGTGATGAAAATAGGCAAAGTATAATAAGCCGCCGCCGCTACGGATAGCTGTAAATGTGGTAGAGCAGCGTAATAGATAACCCACATGAACGACAGCATAAGGCTGCGGATGAGTGTCCATATAAATGCCGTAGGGATTATCCCAACTGTTGAGTATTTCATCCGCAAAATGCCAAATAGAAGCGGAATAATTAAACAAGATCGCAACACGAAAATCTGCCACAAAACCAAGTTTGCACTAGAGTTTTTAATCAGCGCATCCCCAAGCGAAAGTGCAAATACCGTAAAAACAATCACCATAACGGCAAATCTTGTTCTGTCGGGTAGTGTCGTTTGCTTCATAGACATCGCGATACTCAATTATGTAACTTTAAATTAAGCATATTTATAAAATATCACATGTAAATTTACTTATTTTCTCAAATAGTATACTTTTAGTTATGCAAAATTTACGCAGAACGTTGCCCCCACTTTCTAGCTTGTTGCCATTTGAGGCTACAGCAAGATTGGGCAGTATCACCAAAGCGGGTTATGAACTTGGCCTCACGCAAGCCGCCATTAGTAAACAGATTCGCGCCTTGGAACAAAATATTGGTATCCAGTTATTTGAGCGGCGAAACAGGGCACTGTTCTTAACCCAAGATGGTCGCGAATTACAAAAAGTTGTTGCCGAAACGCTTTTTACACTTAGCGACTTTACACAGGGGCTGCGCCATAAATCCTCTGATGGTGAAATCGTGTTGCATGCACAACTCTGCGAAGGGTTGTATTGGCTGATGCCACGGTTATCCCAGTTTTACCAAAAGAACCCTAACATCGCGGTCAGAGTGGCCGTTTCAACGTTACCAATCACACAAGCATCAGAGCGATTTGATCTAGCTTTACAAACCTCAAACCGTGACAGCGGTAATGCGAAATGCTTGCACACCACCCCTGACACAGTATTCCCAATATGCAGCCCAAAATATCAAAGTAATTTCTCCAAACCACTATCGATAAAAAATATCCCCCAGTATCGCTTGTTACATCATGTAACCACACCCCAAGACTGGACCACATGGGATGAATGGTTTGCAAAGCTTGGCATAGATATTCGCGTCCAAACAAAAGGCGAAGTTTATGACAGTTTTCCAATGATGATCCAAGCCACTATAGAAGGGCACGGCATCGCATTGGGGTGGGGTCACACTGCCAAGCAGCTGATAGATGACGGCCTTTTAATTAAACCATTCAACGAACAAATGTTATTGCCTGACGGAATTTCTGTTTATCGGCCTTCAGAATTTGAAATGCGCGAAGACACATCAGTCTTACTTGACTGGATAATAGACGAACTGTCCTAAATTTAATCACCCAAGATTTGCGCGCTCTATTTCTGCTTCAGACAACGCATATCTACCAGCATACTTTATGCGTGCAGAAATAAGCCTAGAATCATCTGGGCACATACCTAAGGTTCGAATAAATTCGATCCGTTGTTGTGACTTCAATGCTTCACGATCAATAATTTGACCCCCAGGAGAAACATAAACCAAGGCACTGCGAGGATAGATGTGAAAACATTAAGTTTTAACCGCCTCATATCATCCCTTTGATCAATTTACCTTCACAATAGATCGGTTCCCATTTCGGACCAAAACAAAACATTTGAATCCACATCCCCTGTTGAACCTGAACTACTCCGCCAGTATGGTGCAGCAAATCACAAGGATGACGAAATGACTGCCCGCAAACCCGTTGTATTATGTATTTTAGACGGCTGGGGATTGCGTCCTGAAACAGAGGCAAATGCTGTAGCTTTGGCAGACACACCAACCTTTGATCGCATTATGGAAAGTTGCCCATCCTCAACCTTAATTACCTACGGTCCAGATGTTGGTCTGCCCGTCGGGCAAATGGGTAATTCTGAAGTGGGTCACATGAATATTGGTGCAGGCCGCGTTGTGGAAATGGACTTACGTCGCATTGATAGTGCCATTGAAAACGGCACATTTTCCAGCTTGCCAAGTGTGATCCGTTTTATTGAAACCATGAAAGCATCGGGCGGTATTGTACACTTGATGGGTGTTCTGTCAGATGGCGGTGTACATTCGCATATTGATCACATGATTGCCACTGCAGAAGCGCTCACGGATGCCGGCCTGACCGTCGCCATTCATGCGTTTACAGACGGACGCGATGTGGCTCCAAAGTCAGCACGTACATATTTGGAAGAACTTCGTGACGACCTACCAAAAGGTGCTTTTATTGCAACCGTGTCTGGCCGTTATTATTCCATGGATCGCGACAACCGTTGGGAACGTGTTGAGCTAGCCTATGAAGCCATCGCGAATGCCAAAGGATACACAGCAGACACAGCATCCGAAGCCATTGACGTTGCTTACGGTAAAGAAGTGTTTGATGAATTTATCAAGCCACGTGTTTTGGGTGATTACGCAGGCATGAATGATGGCGATGGTATTCTATGCCTAAACTTCCGCGCTGACCGTGCGCGCCAAATCATGGCAGCCTTTGGTGATCCTGATTTTAAAGGGTTCGATACAGGCAAACGTCCTAAATTCGCAACTGTTAGCGGTTTTGCTGAATACTCTTCACGCCACAGCACCTATATGGATTGTATTTTCCCAGACCAAGAATTGAAAAATACACTTGGCGAATGGGTGTCCGCAAAAGGCAAAAAACAGCTCCGAATTGCTGAAACTGAAAAATATCCACACGTGACGTTTTTCTTGAATGGTGGCATTGAACAGCCTGCAAAAGATGAAGAGCGTTATTTGGCGCCCAGTCCAAAAGTGGCAACCTATGATCTGCAGCCAGAAATGTCTTCGGGTGAGGTAACTGATAATCTGGTAGATGCGATCAAATCCGATAAATACGATTTGATCGTCGTGAACTATGCCAACCCGGATATGGTCGGCCATACTGGTGATCTTCAGGCAGCTATAGCCGCCTGCGCGTCAGTTGATCGTGGTCTTGCGAAAGTGATTCCAGCATTAGAAACCCAAGGCGGTGCTATGATCGTTTGTGCTGATCATGGCAATTGCGAAACTATGGTAAACCCAGAAACGGGTGAGCCGCATACCGCGCACACTACAAATCCTGTACCTGTAGTCTTGATTGGTGGGCCAAAAGGGGCCAAGTTACGTACAGGTGGACGTTTGGCTGATTTAGCGCCAAGTTTGCTGGAACTAATGGGCCTAGAGAAGCCCGATGAGATGACGGGCGAAACTCTGATTTGTTGAGATTTTCAAAAGCAATAGCACTGGCTACAGTGATACAGTTTACAACTGTACCCTTTAGTGCGTCTTTCGCAGAAAGCCCAATGCAGCTGGCACAATCCGCTGCCACAGATCTGAAAGCTGCGTCTGTTGCGTTAAAAAAAGCCCGTGATGCAGATGACCGCGTTGCCGCCCTAAGCCAAACAGTTCAAGCCTATGAAAACGGATTACTTGCTGTGCGCGAAAGCCTGCGTGCGGCAACCATCCGTGAACAAGTTCTAAAGCTTGATCTGGCGCGCCAACGCGATCAGATCAGCCGTTTATTGGGCGTCTTACAAACAATGGAGCGTGCAACAACGCCATTGCTAATGATCCATCCAGCTGGCCCCGTTGGAACAGCCCGTTCAGGTATGATCATGTCTGAAGTGGCACCTATGTTGCAAGTTCGTGCCGATGAGTTGAAATCACAGCTGCAAGAAATCGAAGGCCTTAGCAATCTACAAAAAGACGCGGAAACGGAATTACAATCTGGCCTCGCAGGAGCACAAGATGCACGCGTTGCCCTTGCAACAGCAATCAGCGAACGCACAGATTTACCAGTTCGTTTTGCCGCTGATCCAGTGCGCGCACAAATCCTTGCAGATAACAGTGAAACTCTTGAAAGCTTTGCTACAGGCCTCACCGACATTCCACTAGACGGATTAGAACAAGACGAGCAATTGTCGTTCCTTGCTGCCAAAGGGGATATCCCTTTGCCAACTGGTGGTGCTTTACTGCGCGCATTTAACGAAACAGACGCCGCAGGGATAAAACGCCCTGGTATTGTTATAACAGCACGCCCATTATCACTGATCACATCTCCAACATCCGCCACAATCCGTTTTGCAGGATCATTTTTGGATTACGGCAAAGTGATTATTCTAGAGCCCGAACCTGGATATTTGATGGTTCTTGCAGGCCTTAATCAAATCTACGGAGAGTTTGGTCAGATCGTAAATGCAGGCGATCCAATCGGCCTTTTGGGTGGAAAACAACCAAAAGCTCAAGATTTTTTGATCGAAGCGTCAGAAGGTGGTGGCACAATTGGTCAAGAATCGCTCTATATAGAGATAAGAAACAATGGTGAACCTGTCGATCCGACAGAATGGTTTGCTGTAAGCAACATATAGGAACGTACGATGAAAAAGATATTCGCAGCAGCCGTAGGCGGCACAATGGCAGGGTTATTGCTGACAGCAAATTTCACGGCACCCCTTATTGCGCAAGAAACAAAGCAAACAAAATCAACATATGAACATCTAGATTTATTCGGCGATGTTTTTGAACGCATCCGCTCTGGCTATGTTGAAGAGGTCAATGAAGAAGAATTGATCCAAAGCGCAATCAACGGCATGTTAACATCGCTTGATCCACACTCAAACTTTTTACCAGCCGAAGATTTTGATACCATGCGCGTCCAAACGCGTGGCGAATTCGGCGGCCTAGGCATCGAAGTGACACAAGAGAATGGCTTTGTAAAAGTTGTGACACCAATTGATGATACACCTGCGGAAAAAGCAGGCGTTCAATCTGGTGACTTCATCACCAAAGTAGACGGCGAAGCGACCCTTGGTATGACATTAGACGAAGCTGTCGATTTGATGCGCGGCCCTGTTGGCTCTGAAATCGTAATTACAATCGTACGCGAAGGCACAGATGAGCCTTTCGATATCACAATCGTACGTGACCAGATCAAAGTGAAAGCCGCGCGTGTGCGCACCGAAGGCGACACAGTTGTGATGCGCGTTTCCGGCTTCACGGATCAAACATATAAAAACCTAAAAGAAGGTATCGAAAAGCAAATCGAAGAATCTGGTGGTATCGACAAAGTCGGCGGGTTCGTTTTGGATTTGCGCAACAACCCAGGCGGTTTGTTGAACCAAGCAATCCTTGTATCCGATGCATTCCTTGAAGAAGGTGAAATTGTTTCAACACGTGGCCGCGACAGCAACGACAGCGATCGCAGCAATGCAAAACCAGGCGATCTGGCACAAGGCAAACCAATCGTTGTGTTGATCAACGGTGGTTCTGCATCGGCATCTGAAATCGTTGCAGGTGCATTACAAGATCATCACCGTGCAGTTGTGGTTGGCACCCGCAGCTTTGGTAAAGGTTCTGTTCAAACAGTTATGCCGTTACAAAGTGGCTCTGGTATCAAACTGACAACAGCACGCTATTACACACCATCTGGTCGTTCGATCCAAGCCTTGGGTGTTGCACCTGATATTTTGGTTGAACAACGTTTGCCAAAACCAGATGAAGAAGACGGTGAAACACCGCGCAGCCAGCGCTTTGAATCAGATCTACGCGGCTCATTGTCAAATGACAGCCTGACAGACGATCAAAAGAAACAGCTAGAAGAAGAACGTACAGCCCGTGAAGATGCTGCGAAGTTACGTAATGACGATTATCAATTGTCATATGCAATCGATATTCTTAAAGGCCTAACCGTTCTATCAGACGCAAAATAACATGACCGAAGAAGAAATCTATGCTCTGCCCTATCGCCCTTGTGTTGGCATTATGATTTGCAATCGTAATGGCGGCATTTGGGCTGGTCAGCGTTTGGACGGTCCATCTGGCGCATGGCAAATGCCCCAAGGTGGTGTTGAAAAAGACGAAGACCCTGAAGTTGCCGCCCTGCGTGAGTTGGAAGAAGAAACAGGCATCCACCCAAGTGATGTGACTGTCGTTGCATCAACAGAGGATTGGATACCTTATGATCTGCCGCATCATTTAGTGCCGAGGTTGTGGAAAGGCCGGTATCGCGGTCAGAAACAGAAATGGTTTTTGATGCAGTTTACAGGTGACGATGCAACGATCAATATCAACACCGAAGAACCAGAGTTTAGCGAGTGGGCATGGTTACCAGCAGAAAAATTGCTGGATGCGATTGTGCCTTTTAAACGTGATACATATGAACGTGTTCTTCGAGAGTTTCAGGCCAAAGTTGTATGAAAAAATTCGGTGCCATTGCTTTGATATTCCTAGCTTTGGCATCACAAGCCGCAGCATTAAGTTGTGTACGCCCAAACATCGGGCGCACATTTAACAATGTCGCTGCATCCAAAGACATATATGTCATGGGGCAAGGTACGCTGACTGCAACAGGGAAAATTCCGAAATATCAACAAAGTGTTGAACGCCAAATAACTACTGAATTTACAGGCGTATTTTATGGCGTTTCTGGCGCCTTAAGAGAACGCACAGTCCTTGTAACCGTCGATACCATTTGTTTTGCAAGCTGGTGCGGGAGCTTTCCCAAAACAGACGAAAAAATGATTGTATTCTTAAAGAAATCGCCAAGCGGATACCGTTTAGAATCCAATCCCTGTGATGGTCATTTCAAAATAGCACCTACAATAAAAGAAATACGGATATTACAGAAATGCCTAAAAAAGGGGGAATGTTCCAAAACCCACGTTCAGGCATTGGAACCAAAGTATTAAATTTCGACGCGTAAGCCTCTACGAACCAAAGCATTCAAAACGGTTGTGTTCTGAACCTGTGATCCTTGCAGAAATATCTGGCGCAGTCTTTTCAAATCCGCAACAGGTTGAACATCGTGTACTCCAGTCACACTGGCATCTAGAAACTTTAAACTGTCCAATTGCTTCAGCGGCATCAGGTCCGATACTGACGTCAAACCGACATTCAATTCGGTCAGATTTTTCAAGTTTGAAAGGGCAGATAAATCTGTCACCAGCGTACCATCTAAATGTAAGACTTTCAGTTTTTCCAAGTCTTGTACTGGATCAATACTTTCTACCACAGTACCACCCAGCGAAAACTCTCGCAGGTCTTTGAAATTCTTAACGACGGTAATATCAGATACAAAGCTGTCAGTAATATTGAACCACGTCATATCTTCCAGTTTCTTCAAACTGGAAATGTCCGATACCAAAGTCCCTTCAATGCTTAAACGGCGCAGGCTTTTAGCTTTTGCTAGCGGCGATACATCTTCTACGAATGTACGATCTAAGCCAATATCTTCCAAAGAGGCGATTTTTTTCAAAGCTGATAGATCATCAACAGGCGTGTCCGAAAGGTACAAATATTTTAAACCCTTTAAGTTTATTAAGGGTGACAGATCGGTAACATTCGTTTCATTAAGGCTAAGCATCTCCAGCCCAGTCATTTTTGAAACGGCTGTTAAATCTGTGATATTCGACCCATCTAATACCAACGTATTAACATCAGAAATTCCCGCAAGCGCATCATAATTATCAAAGCTTTTATTTGCCAGCGACAAAACACCTTGCTCGCTTACAACGGCCCCAAGTGCAGTTGTACGCAAACTACTGTCTTCGACTTCTTCCAAAGGCAGTTGAATGTCTTGTGCTAAGGCAAGCGTGTGGATCATCACAGAAAATGCGGTAACAGCGCACGCCGCTGATTGTTTTACGACAGAACGTAATATAGTACTCATTAATATTAAAAGGCTGGCAGGCCTCTTCCCCAATTTATTATTAATAGCATTTAACGATGCGGTTGGTAGATTCAATAACCGCGGTTCGTTTTTCAATTATGAGTAGAGTATTTTAACATTAGTATGACAATTATCACACATTCAAAAATATAATAAAATCTATGGCTTAAACTGCATAGTTAGCTGCACCGCATTCAACCATAGACTGTATGAATCGCTCAACGCGCCACTTTCTCCCGAAGGTTCGAATCGCTTTTCAAGCTGCCACGCCTTTTGAAAATCAGCTGGCCCTGGATATAAATCGACTGCAAGTCCAGCCAAATAAGCAGCTCCTTTCGCAGTCGTTTCCGTTACCTCTGGACGATCAACAGGCGCGCTTAATTGATCTGATAAGTACTGCATGGTCCAGTCGCTGGCAGTCATGCCACCATCAACACGCAGCACAGTATCACCACCCCAGTCCCAATCTTTGCGCATTGCTTCTAGTAAGTCTCGCGTTTGAAACACTACACTTTGCAACGCAGCTTTGGATAATTCCTTTGGCCCAGAATTGCGTGTCAGCCCATAAACAGCCCCACGGCATTCAGCATCCCAATAAGGAGCACCAAGACCTGTAAAAGCAGGGACTACAATGACAGATTGTTCTGGGTCAGCTTCTTCTGTCAACGCTTGGGTCTCGCCCGCATCATCAATAATTTGCAAACCATCCCGCAGCCATTGCACAACAGCCCCTGCGATAAAAATTGATCCCTCTAAGGCATAGGTCGTTTTGCCATTTAATTGATAGGCAATCGTTGTCAGCAATCGGTTTTGTGATGCAACAGCTGTAGCGCCTGTGTTTAACAATGCAAAACATCCCGTGCCATAAGTGGATTTCATCATACCCACATCAAAACATGCTTGCCCAACAACAGCTGCTTGCTGATCTCCTGCAACACCGCGAATAGGAATGGCGTCCCCTATAATTTCAGCATCAGTTGTACCAAAATCGTCAGAGCTGTCTTTGACGTCTGGTAGCATCGAACGTGGAACATCGAACAACTCTAATAATGTATCATCCCACTTACCTGTGTGAATGTTATAGAGCATCGTGCGCGATGCATTTGTTGCGTCCGTTGCATGAACTGCACCACTTGTTAAGCGCCAAATCAAAAAGCAATCAATTGTACCGCATAACAATTGCTCAGCATCCGCTTTGGCACGTGCGCCATCAACATTATCCAAAATCCAATTAATCTTAGTCGCGGAAAAATATGGATCTAACAACAAACCCGTTTTAGCACTGATACCCGCTTCATGACCCGCCTCTTTCAATACTTTGCAATAATCAGCTGTACGGCGATCCTGCCAAACAATCGCATTGTAAATTGGGGCGCCTGTTTCCCGATCCCAAACTACAATTGTTTCGCGCTGATTGGTAATTCCTACAGCCATGGTTTTTTCTGTTAATGCTTCTTTACAAACCTCAACGGTAGAGCTCCAAATTTCCTCTGGGTCATGTTCTACCCATCCCGCTTTAGGAAAAATTTGTGTGAATTCTTTTTGACCTTTGGAAACAGGCTTTAAATCACCGTCAAAAAGGATGGCACGACTGGATGTCGTTCCCTGGTCTATAGCTAAAACAAAACTCATACAGCAGCCTTTTTCATCCAGGCATCCAGTGCTGCGACTTGTTTATCAGACAATCGCAAACCCAGTTTAGTGCGGCGCCAAATCACATCTTCCGCCACTTGCGCCCATTCATGATCCATCAACCATTTGACTTCGATTTCCGTCAAACCAGCGCCAAAATCTTTGCCCATTTCTTTCACAGACGTCAGACCACGCAACATTTCCGCTGCTTGCGTTCCATACGCTTTAAACATACGGCGCATCTGATCTTCTTTTAAAAATGGAAAATCCCAGCGGAACTGTGCAATTAATTCATCCTTTTGCTCAAAAGCAAAATCACCACCAGGCAAATACGCATGATGGGTCCATGGCTTACCGATCATACGTGCGAATGGCGCCAATTCGGCAACCACCTCTTCAGAAAGCTTACGATAGGTTGTAATTTTACCGCCAAAAATATTGATCAGCGGAGCAGTATCATTTATGCGGCGCACCTTGATCTGATAATCACGCGATGCGGCACTGGCATCGCCCTTTTCATTATCGTGCAATGGACGCACACCAGCATAACTCCAAACCACATCACTTGGCAAAATGTCTTTCTTGAAATTACGTGATGCGATTTCGCATAAATAAGCCGCCTCTTCATCACTACATTTCGCTGTCGATGGATCACCTATGTGATCAGCATCCGTTGTGCCAATCAAGGTGTAATCATTTTCATAAGGAATAGTGAAAACCAAACGCCCATCACTGTTTTGAAAGAAATACGCCCTATCGTGTTCATAAAGCTTGTTCACAACGATATGCGAACCACGCACCAATCTTATACCTTCATCTGTATCGGTTTTGACGCGATCCTCGATGATATCTTTGACCCAAGGACCACCCGCATTGATCAACACACGTGCTTGGATTTTTTGCGTCTCACCCGTGTTTACATCCTTCAAAGATGCCGTCCATTCGCCATCTGTATCTTTGGCAGACACAAACCGCGTACGTGTCATAATCTTGGCACCGCGATCCGCTGCATCACGGGCGTTTAAAACAACCAACCGCGCATCATCGACCCAACAATCAGAGTATTCAAACCCAACTTTGATTTCATCCTCTAATGGGTCGCCCAATTCGCTTTTACATAGGTTGATTTTTTTGGTTGGGCGCAAAATTTTACGGCCACCAATGTGGTCATATAAAAACAAACCAACACGCAGCATCCATTTTGGGCGCATGCCAGACAAATGTGGAATAACAAACCGCATCGGCCATGAAATATGTGGCATATTTTGCAACAGGACCTCGCGCTCTTTCAGCGCTTTGCGCACCAAATCAAATTCGTAATATTCTAAGTAACGCAAACCGCCATGAAACAGTTTCGTGGACGCAGACGACGTGGCACTGGCCAAATCAGATTGCTCTACCAGTGCAACTTTCAATCCACGACCGGCTGCATCACGGGCAATACCACACCCATTTACGCCACCACCGATTACCAAAACATCATATTTTTCCAAAACATACGTCTCTCTTTGTTCATTAACGTCACCCTAGCGGTAGGAGCCGACATGGTCACTTGGTTTCTGCTAATTCACTTGATTTTGACGCTTGGTTCAAGCACTTTGCAGACAAACATTTGGGAGAAAACTCATGATAACACGCGCTGCGGTCGCCCTAGAGGCGGGTAAACCACTTGAAGTGATGGACGTTAATTTAGAAGGTCCACGCGCAGGTGAAGTATTGGTTGAAATCAAAGCAACAGGGCTTTGTCACACAGATGAGTTCACACGCTCTGGCGATGACCCAGAAGGCATCTTTCCTGCAATCCTAGGCCACGAAGGTGCTGGCGTTGTGATTGAAGTTGGCGAAGGTGTTACATCATTGGAAGTCGGCGATCACGTGATCCCGCTTTACACACCAGAGTGCCGCGAATGCGAATACTGTTTGAACCCGAAAACAAACCTGTGCCAGAAAATTCGCTCGACACAGGGTGCTGGTCTATTGCCAGACGGCTCAACACGTTTTTCCATGATGGACGGTACACCGATCCATCACTACATGGGCTGTTCAACTTTCGCGAACCACACAGTGGTGCCAGAGATTGCATTGGCAAAAGTACGCAAAGACGCGCCGTTTGATAAGATTTGCTATATCGGTTGTGGTGTGACCACAGGTATTGGCGCTGTGATCAATACGGCAAAAGTAGAGATCGGTTCTACTGCCATCGTATTCGGTTTGGGTGGGATTGGTTTAAATGTTGTCCAGGGTTTACGTCTTGCGGGGGCTGATCAAATCGTTGGTGTTGATTTGAACGACAGCAAAGTGCCGATGGCCAAAGAATTCGGCATGACAGATTTCGTAAACCCATCAGAAGTAGATGGTGATCTGGTAGCGCATTTGGTTGAACTGACAGGTGGCGGTGCAGATTACACATTCGATGCTACAGGCAACGTTGGTGTGATGCGCACAGCATTAGAAGCTGCACACAAAGGATGGGGCGAAAGCATCATTATCGGCGTGGCGCCAGCGGGTGCAGAAATTTCCACACGTCCCTTCCAGTTGGTGACAGGTCGATCATGGCGCGGCACGGCATTTGGTGGCGCAAGCGGTCGTACTGATGTGCCGAAAATCGTTGATTGGTACATGGACGGTAAAATCGAAATTGATCCAATGATCACACATACAATGTCACTGGATGATATCAATAAAGGTTTCGATTTGATGCACGAAGGCAAATCCATTCGTGCAGTTGTCGAATTCTAAAGTGTGATTATACGCCGAGCTAATACCCAAGATCGCCCCGAAATATGGGCGATCTTAAAACCTGTTTTCCGCTCAGGTGAAACATATGCGGTCAACCCTGATATCTCTGAAAAAGATGCGTTGTCTTATTGGATAGACGGCTCACACACTGCGTTTGTTGTGGAGTATGAAAAGCAAATATTAGGCACTTACTATATCTGCCCCAACCAAAGCGGGCATGGCGCACATATTTGCAATTGCGGTTTCATCACCCACCCTGATGCCCAAGGCAAAGGCATAGCCCGCGCCATGATTGAACACAGTTTGAAAGCCGCGCCAGAAATGGGTTTTCGCGGCATGCAATTCAACTTTGTTTTAGCATCGAATGAACGCGCAATTGCCACTTGGCAAAAATATGGTTTCGATATTATCGGACACATTCCAGAAGCATTCAATCATCCGAAAATTGGGTATGTAGACGCCTTGGTCATGTATAAAAAGCTATAGGTGCTATTTTCGGAAGTAATCACTGAAAAACAGGCCATTAATGCCTAAAATGTGTAAATTTCACCTGTTTTGGTATTTTTAATTCGTTTTTTTTCGTGTTTGATACATAAACGTTAAAAAACCAACATAGCTTTGACACAATAAAAGCAACTTAGGGGACTATATGAGCCATTATGATCTAATCGTTATCGGCAGCGGACCAGCGGGTCGCGCCGCAGCAATCCAAGCTGCAAAACTAAAGCACAAAGTATTGGTGGTCGAACGCGGCCAAAAAGTAGGCGGTGTTTGTGTCCATACAGGAACGATCCCATCCAAGACTTTGCGTGAAACGATTATGAACTTATCAGGCTACCGCGAGCGATCATTCTATGGCCGCTCTTACCGCGCTAAGGATGAAATCAAAGCGCGGGATTTGCGGGATCGCTTACGTAAAACATTGGATTACGAAGTGGATGTTCTCGAGCATCAATTTTCTAGAAACCGTGTTGATACCATGTTTGGTGAAGCGCACTTCACATCTAAATCCAGCATCGAAGTAATTGGCGAGGATGGCGAACGTGCGACATTTACTGCTGATCGTTTTTTATTAGCGACTGGTACAGTTCCGTTCCGCCCAGACTATATTCCGTTCGATGGTGAAAAGGTTTTGGATGGTGACGAAATTCTAAGTCTGCCACGTATCCCACGCAGTATGATCGTAATCGGTGCAGGTGTGATTGGCGTTGAATATGCCACGATGATGTCCGCCCTTGATGTGCATGTTATTCTGATAGAACCGCGCGACAGTTTCCTTGATTTCATTGATAAAACTTTGATCCAAGAATTTACGCATGAAATTCGCGATATGGGCGTAGATTTACGTCTTGGATCAACAGTGACCAAAGTTTCAACCGATGAAGAAAAAGTCCATGTAGAACTAGAAAATGGCCGTAATGTTTCTGCAGAAATGCTGCTATTTGCAGCTGGACGTATGGGAGCCACGGAAAAGCTGAACTTAGAAGCTTGCGGGTTGGAAACTGATCATCGCAATCGCATTCCAGTGGACAAAGACAGCTACCAGACACCGCAATCTCATATTTATGCTTGCGGCGATGTAATTGGTTTTCCCAGCCTTGCGTCTACGTCTTTGCAACAAGGGCGTGTCGCAGCTTGTCATGCCATGGATCACCCAACATTAAAACAATCCCCTTGGTTTCCATATGGGATTTATTCCGTTCCAGAGATGTCCACGTGCGGCATGTCAGAAGAGGAATGCGCTGAGCGTGGTATAGCCTATGAAGTGGGTATTGCGCGATTCCGCGAAACATCACGTGGACATATTATGGGATTGAAAACAGGTATGTTGAAAATGCTTGTATCATTGAAAAATCGCAAAATTCTGGGCGTTCAAATCGTTGGCGAAGGCGCGACCGAGTTGATCCATATTGCACAAGCTGTTTTGAATTTGGACGGCACAGTCGATTACTTTGTTGAAAACACGTTCAACTATCCGACTTTGGCTGAAGCCTATAAAATTGCGGGTCTTGATGCGTGGAACCGGATGCCTAACCTTGATTTGGAAAAATGACCCAGATTTATGTTGATGCGGACGCTTGCCCTGTAAAGGACGAAGCCGTCAAAGTTGCAGATCGCCATAAGCTAAAAATCTATATTGTTTCTAACGGTGGATTGCGCCCAAACCCGCATCCATTGGTAGAAACAGTGATTGTTTCTGATGGCCCTGATATCGCGGATATGTGGATTGCAGATCGTGCAGGTGTGGGGGATGTTGTGGTTACAAATGACATCCCATTAGCAGCTAAATGCGTGGCGAATAAAGCGCAGGTTTTGCAACACAATGGTGAGGTCTTCACCGAAGGTAATATTGGCAATAGATTGGCCACGCGTGATTTAATGGCGGACCTGCGTGCCGCTGACCCATTCAGACAAGGGGGCGGGAAACCTTTTTCCAAAGCGGATCGTTCCAGGTTTTTAGATATGCTGGAACGCGAAGTTCAAACAGCCAAGAGGAAATTCGTTAAGTGACACATATAAAAGCCGTCGTATTTGATATCGGCAATGTTTTGATCGAATGGCAACCTGAACGATTTTATGACAGCGTTATTGGTAGGGAACGTCGCAAAGCGATGTTCAGCACTGTTGACCTGCATGGTATGAATGATGAAGTGGATCGTGGTGGCAACTTTAAAGATACGATTTACGCTTGGGCTAAAAAGTACCCAGAATTCACGCTGGAAATCCGTATGTGGCATGATCGTTGGATTGAAATGGCCACGCCAGCGATTGATCTGTCGTGGACTTGTTTGCGTGCATTGCGCGCCAAAAACGTTCCTGTGTTTGCCCTATCTAACTTTGGCATTCAAAGCTTTGCTTATGCGGAAACGAAGTATCCTGAGTTGGGTGAATTTGATCGCCGTTATATCTCGGGCCATATGTCCGTCATCAAACCTGATGCACAGATTTACCAGATGCTAGAGGATGATTGTGGGATCGCCCCAGAAAAACTCTTGTTTGCGGATGATCGTCAGGACAATATCACAGCAGCACAGGCGCGTGGTTGGCAAGCGCATTTATTCGAACACCCTCAAGGTTGGGCACAATGTTTGATTGATCACGGGCTTCTAACACAGGCAGAAATAGGACAGTAAATGACCATACCCTTCATCAGCTTTGACGAAATGGATCCAATGTTAGAATGGACAGACGTTATAGGCGCGATTGAGGAAGGCCATAAACTACCAAAGGCCAGTGTTGCAGATGGGTTTGCCTATCGCGGTGATGACACTTTGTTATCGCGTTCTGCATGGATTGATGGGTTAGGTGTCGCCATTAAAGGCGCCACTATTATGCCCTCAAATATAGCAAATGATCGTCCTATGGTGAATGGCGGCGTTATGCTATTCGATGATGAAACGGGGGAATTGGAAGCGTTAGTTGACTTCCATTTGGTCACCAAATGGAAAACCGCTGGAGATTCATTGCTGGGTGCAAAATTACTGGCGCGTACTGATAGCAATAATATTCTAGTTGTGGGTGCAGGCACCGTTTCCACAAATATGATTGATGGCTATTCAAAACTTTACCCTGACGCACGATTCCAACTTTGGAACCGTAGTTCTGATAAAGCGGTCACGATGGCAAAAGAGCTTTCAAACCATCATGATATTACACCCGTTACAGACCTAAAGAGCGCAACAGAAGCCGCAGATATTATAAATTGCGCCACCATGTCTAGTGACCCTGTGGTGGATGGGGCGTGGTTGCAAGCAGGGCAACATTTGAACCTTATTGGTGCTTACCGTCCCGACATGCGCGAAACGAATGATGCGGCTTTAACACGGTCACGTATCTTTGTGGACAGCCGCGAAACAACGATTGAACATATCGGCGAATTAAAGACCCCGATTGCTGATGGTGTGATATCCGCAAATGATGTCATTGCCGATTATTATGACATTACAAGCGGCGCATTTACCCGTCAAAGTGACGATGAGATAAATCTGTTTAAAAATGGCGGTGGGGCACATCTGGATTTGATGACCGCTAAATTGATCCTAAAGAAATGGTATAAAATGAAAGGCTAAATCATGAAAAGTGGCGCACGGCCTGTTTCCATTAGTGGTGATGTGGTTTGTTTGATTCCGACCAAAGTCAGCCCCAACCAAATAACAGCGATAGGTGCGGCTGAAGTGATATTTGAGATGATCTCTATGATTGCTGAGAATGTTTAGCTTTCGCTAACAACCTCTGCTTCTTCAACAACGGCATCTGTTGCACTGTCTGATGCTGTTAATACGCTAGCTACAAATGGCAGTTGACGTGTCGACTGTTCCACATCATCGCTTGCTGGCGGTGTTTTCCAATCCATGCTGTCGAACGCTTTACAGTTGTCACACTTCGGCGTCCAAGCAACGTGGATTTTATTACAAGACGAGCAAATCCATTGCGGACCGCGCGATGCAACCAAAGCTTTGTTCAGCCAGCCGCGTACGATTTCATCGCCAGCACCTTCGCCACGGTGAATAGCTGCCATAACAGACAACGAACGCGCTGTTGGTTCTGTTTCATGCAGATCAGCCAACGCGCGGCGTGCCGCTGGAAAATCTTCGTCTGCCAAAGCAAGTTCTGCTTTTAACAGACGTGTTTCTGTATCTGTTGCATTGACCCTTGTCAGAACGTTGAAACGTTTCAAACGCTGTTCAGATGTTTCATTTTCCTCGATCTCTGCAAAAGCCGCTGCAAGATCAGGGTGGGTATTCCCTGTCCACGCTTTTTTGATGATCTTAGCAGCCGCAGATTTATTGCCCGCAAGGGTTTGCATTTCGGCCGCCAGAACTGCCGCTGGAATCAAAGTCGGCGCTAGCTTATTCGCATTAATCGCTGCATTTTTACCCGCTTCAACATCGCCAGCATCTAACAGATCCTTTGCATCAGCCATTGCCAAAATTGCTTCACGACGACGACCCACATCTTTGGGCAAGCTGCCCTTGCGAACCTTGGTTACAATCGTTTCACGTGCCCCTGACCAATCACCTGAATCAGACTGCATTTCGAACAATAGGTTTTGTGTTTCTTCATGTGCAGGACGCAAAGCAAAAGCCTTTTGCGCCAGCTTCATAGCCGTGTCAGTGTCACCCTCTGCCAGCTTTTGCTTCATCAAACCACGGACACCCACAAAACGGGTGCGATCGTTTTCCAAAAGGCTTTTGTAATACTTTAGCGCTTTTTTCGTATCGCCAGACATTTCCGCCGCTTGCGCATTCACAAGGTTTGTCAGTTCTGGACGTTGCAACATACGTTCCGCTTTGGACACTTGCGCCATCGCTGTTTTGCCTTCGCCAGCTGCCAAGGCAACCATACCTTCGGCCAACGCATCAAAACCTTTCTTTTCACGGTTGCGGTTGAAATAGCGTGTAATTGCAGTTTCATCACCGTTAAAGAAGTGGAACACGGCAGACATCAAGCCCAGTGCCAATTTGGCAACCCAAAGCGCGGCAAGAAGCAGAACCAAGCCAATGACGCCTATAAGCGGGCTAAAGCTGTATTCTTTTTCTGCCAAAGACAGTCTGACTTCACCACCAGTTTCAATGACAAACACTATGCCAAAGGTAATGAGGGCAATAATGCCGATAAAAAGTATAATTCTTACCAATGACCAAATCATAATGATGTCCCGTCTAGTCTTGTGACGTTAGTGTTTGTTGTAAATCGTTTAGCGCATTCGTAGCAGCATCCAACGTGCCCAATGATGCTATCCAATCGCCCAATGTGGCTTTTGCTGCATCTGATAAAGCGCCCGCTTCTGCCAGTGCATCGCTTAGGCTTGCATCAGCCAATGCTGCCTCGATACGTGATAGAACGGCATCGACGGCATCGCCTTCTTGTGGCTCTAATGACCGTGTGCCCACCTGAGATTTCAGGAAGGATGTGAATTTACCAACAACGCTATCTGTTGAATTTACGGCTGCATCTTCGCGGATTGCAGTACGTGCCAGTGATGGCAGTTGTTTTTTTAGATCGTTCAAGGATGCAGTGCCCGTTTCAGCAATATCTGCCAAAGCTGTTGGAACGTTGATATCACCAAGCTCTGCCAATACATCGTTGAATGGCGCGCCTGATTTCAAAGCATCTGTAATCTGACCAATTGCGCGTGTTGCAGTTGCCAGTTTCAGTTTTTCTTCTGCTGTTTGCTGTGCTGCAACAGCTGAGTCTTGGCTTTGGTTCAGTTTTAACTGTGCTTCGGAAATTGCAGCCAACTTCTCTTCGAAGTTTTTCAATGCTTCTGCGGATAGTTCACCGCCTTGAGTTGTTAAGCTTTGGCGCGTTTCCAATGTTGCCACATCTGCTTGGATCTTTTGCAAGCTTTCAGACAGCTCCGTAATACTTGCACCCAATGTATCCACATGCATTTCAAGTACTGCATTCTTTTCAGCAAGCGTTTTCAATTCTGCCAAAGCTGATGTGTCTGCTTTTGCCACTTCGATCTGTGCTTCAAAATCCGTTTTCAGTGCCGCAAGCTGCGTTGATACATCTGTTTGCGGGGATAGGAATTCCGCAACAGGTGACAAACCCGCTGGCAACATAGGCGCCACTTTTGGACCACCCCATAGGGCAACACCTGCGCCGACAACAAAGATGCCCAAAGCACGCAAGACTTTTGCGGAAAGGGAACGATGCTCTTCCTCGTCTTCATGTTCGTCATCTTCAAACTCTTCGTCAGAAACATCCTGATCAGATGTGTCTTCGTCCGCGATCACTTCTTCTGTTTCAGCTTCAACAATTTCTGCTTTGTCTTCTAGCTGTTCAACATCTGTGTTTTCGGTGTCTTTTTTTGCCACGGGAATACCTTTTAACTAACAGATTGAATATAAGGCCCTGTTTCACGATCTTAAAGGGCTTCTTGCGGTTTTCTAGGCCGACAATGCGACCTGTACCATCTGTATTAAAGCCGCACGTGTGGGCTTAGGTGCGATTTGCACTGTAAAACCTGTGGAATCTTTGAAAATTTCAGCAACTGCAGGGCTGATGCAAATTATAGTGACGTTTCGTGAATTTAATATGGTTATGGCCTCTAGGAACCTTCCTGCGATTTCTTTGGATAGAATTGGCACCACAACTGGGGATGATTCGATTTCGTTAATGCCCTGTTGAGGTAGGTCATGAAACGTTTGTTTGTACAGAATGGCTTCTGTTAGAGTGATATCGGTATCAGATAACGCTTGGGCAATATCTACGGATACAACTTCGCCTCTTGGATAAAGAATTGATGTATATTGATCTTGGTCGTTCTTTACATCTGCAATCAAAGCTTCGACAGTTTCATAGGTTTTAGATACCTCAATACCTTGGTTACCCGCTGCTTTAGCCGTTATAGACCCAACGCATATGGCTTTTGCAGAGCGACCTTCAGTGGCTTTGCAATAGGCGCGTACAGCGTTTGAGGATGTGAAAATTAAAACTTCTGCGGCAGGAATAGGCTGATCTGCATTAACCCACTCAATCGTCACCATAGGCGCATAGATAACTGGGTTTACCGCACCCAGCGCAGTCACGAAATCTGCAGCAAGCTGTTCATCCCTGATCATCAGAAGTGTTTTCATGCGGCTGTCCATTGCTTGCGTTTCAGTCAGGTGATAACTCAACCTTAACCAAAATGCACATGTAAGGCGACGATTGGCAATGTCAGATTCAATTACGATCTTAGGATTGGAAAGCAGCTGTGATGATACAGCCGCTGCTGTTGTGCGCCACAGTGCTGAAAACGGCACTGAAATCCTTTCATCCGAAGTGTTTGAGCAATATGATCTACACGCTGATTTTGGTGGCGTAGTGCCAGAGATTGCAGCGCGCGCACATGCAGAGCGTTTGGATATTTGTGTTGAGAACGCGCTGGATAAAGCGGGATTGAAATTGGCAGAGGTTGATGCAATTTCTGTGACCTCAGGCCCCGGTTTAATCGGGGGTGTTTTAAGCGGCGTGATGTGTGCCAAAGGGTTGTCTGTGGGCGCTGGTAAACCGCTGATCAGTGTGAACCATTTGGCAGGGCATGCTTTGACGCCCCGCATGACGGATGGCATTGCCTTTCCCTACTTGATGTTGCTGATCAGTGGCGGGCATTGCCAGTTCTTGATTGTGCATTCGGCGGATGAATACACACGCCTTGGCGGTACTATTGATGATTCACCTGGTGAAGCATTTGACAAAACTGCAAAGCTGTTGGGGCTTGGGTACCCGGGTGGGCCATTGGTTCAAGAAAAAGCTGCGCAAGGTGATGTAAAACGGTTTAAATTCCCACGACCTTTGCTGGATCGTGCCGGTTGCGATATGTCCTTTTCAGGTTTGAAAACCGCATTGCGTCGTGCCCGTGATCAGATTGTTGAAGAAAAAGGCGGACTGACTGTTACGGATCAAGCTGATTTATGTGCTGGGTTTCAGGATGCTGTTGCTGCGGTTCTGACTGAAAAAACGCGCCGCGCTTGTTTGGCGTTTATGGAACAAACGGATACGAAAACGCCTGTTCTTGCTGTAGCAGGGGGTGTAGCTGCCAACATTCAAATTCGTGCGGCACTGCAAGATTTATGCGCGGAACAAGGGTTTTCCTTTTTGGCACCCCCCTTGAAATACTGCACAGATAACGCTGCTATGATCGCGTGGGTTGGCGTTGAAAAGTACCGCGCAGGTGCATTCAGCGACATATCCTTGAACGCCCGCCCAAGATGGCCACTGGATCAATCGGCGGCACCAATGCTAGGCTCGGGTAAAAAGGGTGCTAAGGCATGAAAAATATCGGGGTGATTGGCGCAGGTGCATTTGGAACGGCTTTGGCCTGTGTTCTGGCACGCGGCGGCAACTCTGTTACGCTTTGGGGGCGGAGTGCTGAAAAGATGAATGCGATGTCTGAAAAGCGTGTAAATACAGCTTATCTGCCCGATATTGAGTTGCCAAAGGCTTTGATGACCACAAGCGATCTGTCTGATTTAACAAACTCTGATGTGTTGCTCATGGTGGTGCCTGCGCAGGTTTCACGCTCGGTTATTCAATCGGATGCTTTCAAGGGTTTAACCTGCCCTGTGTTGATGTGCGCCAAAGGGATTGAGTTGAACACATCGCGCAGCCAAACAGATATTTTGGCAGAGGAACGCCCTGATCTGATATTCGGTGCCATCTCTGGCCCAGGCTTTGCGGCAGAGATTGCCAGTGGGAAGCCAACGGCCTTAACGCTTGGCATCGCTGACCCCGAACTGGGTGCCGAACTGCAAGAATTGCTATCGACACCAACATTGCGGATGTATTTATCCCATGATGTGCAGGGTGTGCAATTGGGCGGCGCATTGAAAAACGTCTATGCCATAGCTTGTGGGATCGTGAATGGATCAAACTTGGGCGAAAGTGCGCAAGCGGCATTGTTAACACGCGGTTTTGCGGAACTCACGGGATTGGCGCATAAGATGGGTGCGCAACCCGAAACATTGTCTGGACTGTCTGGGTTTGGCGATATGGTGTTAAGCTGTACATCCATGCAATCACGCAACTTTGCCTTTGGGCATCAGGTTGGGTCGCAAGCGGGATTTGGGCAAACGAAAACCGTTGAAGGTATTTCAACAGCACTGGCAGTTGGTGCATTGGCGGAAAAACACGGATTGGAAATGCCAATCTGCAAAGCGGTTTCAGCTGTGCTACAAGAAGAACTATCCGTTACAGACGCCTTGACGCAATTGATGTCGAGGCCACTAAAACACGAGGTGTGATATGGCATATTGGTTGTTTAAATCGGAACCCAACACATGGGGTTGGGACAAACAGGTGGCCAAGGGTGATGTTGGCGAAGAATGGGATGGCGTGCGCAATTATCAGGCCCGCAATTTCATGCGTCAAATGTCGGTTGGCGACTTGGGGTTCTTTTATCATTCCGTCAAAGAAAAACGCATTGTGGGTGTGGTCGAGGTTTGTGCGGAATGCCACCCTGACAGCACCACGGACGATCATCGTTGGGAATGTGTGGATGTAAAAGCTGTGGCAGATGTGCCAAATCCTGTGACACTAGAACAGATCAAAGCTGATCCACGTTTGACTGAAATGGCATTGGTGAAAAGTTCACGTCTATCTGTGCAACCAGTCACAAATGAAGAATGGAAAATCGTTTGCGACCTTGGTGGGTATACAGGTTAAGAATAACTGCCGTCAGGTCCATGTACCTCTTGCCCCGTTAAAGCGGGTGTAAATGTACAAATCAAATTCATATCCGCGCCCTCATGCACACGTAATGTGTGATAATCATTCTTATCCAAAGCATAAATCACACCTTTAAAAAGCTGGTGTATTTGACCTGATGCATGATCTTCGATCTCACCCGATCCTGAAATACAATAACAAGCCTCAAGATGGTTTTTGTACTCTAACGTCATCTCTGTTCCTGCTTTAACGATCGTATCCGTCATTGTGTATCCCATGCCATCATCGCGCACCAATAAGCGACGGCTGTTCCAACCTGACCCATGCACATCATGGTCGCTGCCAATAATAGATTTTATGTCACGTACAATCATTCTGCTTCCTTTCGCTTCATAGGATTACCTTAGTTACTTACTCGAAAAATAAAATCATAGATTCGGGCGGCGAAACTTCGCATACTAAAAATTCAAACAGAAAGGATGAGTTATGGAATATTTATCCGTTATTGCAGCAGGTATCGCAGCCTTTGCCTTTGGTGCCGTTTGGTACATGTCATTGTCGAAACCATGGATGGAAGCTGCAGGTGTTTCCGAAGAACAGGCGCATAACGCTGGTGCTGTGACATATCTAACAGGGCTTATCAGTGCGATTTTAGTGGCTGGTATGATGCGTCATGTTTTTGTAGGAACTGGCGTTGATAGTCTTGGAAAGGGTGTCATAAGCGGTCTAGGTCTTGGTTTGTTTATTGCAACACCTTGGATCGCTACAAACTATGGGTTTGCGGGCAGACCTATGAAATTACTTTTAATCGATGGCGGGTATGCCACGATTGGCTGTGGTGTCATCGGTTTGGTGTTAATGCTGTTCTAAATAAAAAAGGCGCCCTTAATGGACGCCTTTTCGTAAACTTGTGAAGTGGCTTAGCCGTATACGGACTCTTTGCCAAAATGCTTAACCAGCATGTAATACACAACCGCGCGGTATTTGTTGCGGTTTGATTGGCCGTATGTTGTCATCACAGAATTGATAGCATCCATCAACTCAGGGCTATCTGACATACCCAATTTTTTGATTAGAAAATTGTTTTTCACCGTTTCAAGTTCAGCCTCTTGAGAACCTGCAACAGTAGATGCGTCATCATTATAGATTGCAGGGCCACAGCCAATTGTTACTTTTGTGAGTAAATCCATGTCAGCCTGCATTCCGCATTTGCTGCTTAGGTCTTCCGCGTACAGCGCGATCAAATCATCACGTTTGCTCATTAATTAATTCCTTCCCTGTTTTCGGATCGTACCCCGAAATTTCTTTAAAAAACTGTGCTGGAGCTAGATACATGCACGGTTTCAATCCAGAGGATAGGTGAAGTGCCTTCAATAAAAAAGGAAAAAGATGAAAAAAGCGAAAACCTGGAAATTTAGGTACATTAGTATGCCACTAGGAAGGATGGATGATTGTTTCTATATCTGAGGAAAACCACTATGTCCCAACTGGGACATTAAATTAAGTAATTGATAGGATTAAACAATATAAAAACTATAGGATCATCAAAGAAAAACTAGGTTGAGCGATACAGCACGTGAATAAGTTGATTACATTAATGTACGCAGCTTGCCACGATCACTTTGATAGGTGAATTTATAGAGTGTGCAGGCTTAAGCCCACCCTACGCTTTCTGAGCAAAGCTCAACCATCTCTCAATCCCTATCGTATCACTCATATTGATTTTTATCTCTCATTCTGTCTGTGTAGTAACTCTTATACATAAGTCACGCAATTTATGTTTCATATCAGAACCCATCCGTCATAGCTGTTTCTAATGCAGCCATGTGTGGTCGAACCACTGCAACATCTGCATCACTGGCTTTTTCCGCAGCGGGAATGATCGCCAACAAGCCTTTGATCTGATTTGCAACATCAGTAGGTAGTGACTGCAACGCACTGTTGGGCATAGATATGATATTTTTATAAAGCCCTTTGTCTGTTTGAATTTTGATATATGCAGCTACAATCCGATCGCTTTTGGATATCCAATCATCGTCTTCAGAATATCCAGACTGGATGACGGCCTTATCTATAATACCTTGCTCCGTGTCATTGGCTAGATCGTTGTAAGTATGATCATACAAAGCAACATGCCCTGCATTGTTTGTCGGAAATTGAGCTGCTGATGACGTATCGAACTTTGTTTTTAAGTTACTTAAAGAACCACGGTATTCGTGTTCCAATAAATCAATCAACGTCGTGAAATGGGTTACATCTTTACTTGTAAGGTCTTTAGAAAACGCAATACCACCAAATGCCATGAAAATTATGCTGGTTAGTAGAGTTGTAAGCTTGAGCACTTTGAAGTCTCCATTTTCTTAAATTTATTACAATCAGCGCACATTGCTGCGCGCTGTTGGACATAGTTTGCGATCGCTTGAGGCAAGCCTAAAGTTGGCAGAGCAAACGGATCGATTACTGGCTACAGAAGCCGATTGCCGCTTTTCCGCCAGAGATCACCGCAAAAACATCATCAGTGAAGAGTTCCAATAAGCGGTGTTTATTTTGCCCGTCCTTGCAGATGAATAGGATTGACCTTGCTTCAATCTCGTCTTTTATCACTTCGCGCGCTACTTGCGTAACAATGTTACCATCTTTCAATTCGCTAACCGACGTTATTTCGCTATATTCAAATGGCTCTTTCGCGAGCCGTTCCAAGTATTCCGCCGGCGTCAGCTCACCAAGATCGAGGATTGGCCCTACGGATAATTCGCTATTTCCCTTTGCTATGCCAGAATCGGTTGCAACCCAACCATTTGGAACGACAATCTCCATATCTTGGGCAACGGCAAGAGACCCGCACATAGAAGCAATAAGTGCAAAACTGGTGAACAATTTCATGATATAACCTTCATCTTCGTTTCTAGGAGCCTAGATGCTAACTAAAGCTACTCAGGCTCACAGTGGAGACAATCCACTAATTATAATTACCCCCAATATCATAAAGTTAAACCTTTGAAACATTATTTTGAGTGCGGCTTTGACTTTGTTTCATACTAAGCGATTTCTTGTGCGATTGAGCCAACACTATAGATGAGAATACCAACATATTTCATGATAAATTTTATAGCCCGTAAAATCGCCCGCAGACAACATTCTGCTTTAATGCATAATGTGCAGTTAAGAGAGCAGCACAATTCCGCAGTATATCCTACGCTTGTAATATAAACAGTTGTAAATGGTATTATGGTCTCTTCAAGGCATGGATCATCTGCACGCATTCCAGCCCTTATGTTGCAGATGAAAATGATCAGAATGAAGCGCGTTAAAGTCTGGACTGAGGGTGAGTTTGAACCAATCGCAAGCGCTATTGCGCACATCTCTAAGGAATGCTGCTTCTTGGGCAGAACCATTCCAGCCTGATTTTAAATCGATACGGCTTCCATCTTTTAATACGAACCCTGATACATCTATGGCTTCTGCCGTGGCATGTGTGCTCATGCGAGTATTGTCACCTCCAACGGTACGGATTTTGCGACAACTGTAACTGGAATAATGTTTGATCTCGCCAACGGGGATCTGGAAATGCTTTTGCGCGGCAGGTTGGATGCCGTGTTTTTCCCACATCGCCATACGCAATACCATTTGGCATCTTGTGTTGAAGGGCAATACTTTTGATTGACCGATCGCATTCAATTCCACTTGATCACGGATGTGGCAAAGTTCGTCTTTTTCAAAATCTGGCAAGCGGGTCAATTTGGCTATGTTTGCCAAAGCTGAATGACATTGTTCTGCATCGCCTAGAGCATTGCGTAACTTCCACATCGTAAGAGGTGAAAGCTTGTGATCCACATTTAATGGAACGGTAGGGTTCCATTCGGGTGGTAAGGATGTGTTGGGGTGAATCATGGCCTGATAACCGCCATAGGTTGCGGCAGCTACTACAAGCAAAAACGCCGCCCACTGGAAATAGGGACGGCGTTTTTTTAAGTTATCTGTCATCTAAGATCAGATGATTAGTAACGATAATGCTCTGGCTTATATGGGCCTTCTTGTTCCACACCAATGTAGCTGGCTTGGTCTTTGGAAAGCTCTGTTAGTTTCACACCAATTTTTTCTAAGTGTAGGCGTGCAACTTTTTCATCCAAGTGCTTCGGCAAGATGTACACTTCGTTGTTGTACTCATCACCCTTAGTCCACAATTCGATTTGTGCTAGAACTTGGTTTGTAAACGATGCTGACATCACGAATGATGGGTGGCCCGTTGCGTTACCAAGGTTCAACAAACGACCCTGAGACAATAGGATCATACGGTTGCCTGATGGCATTTCGTACATGTCTACTTGATCTTTGATGTTTGTCATTTTCAGGTTGTCCAATTGTGCAACTTGAATTTCGTTATCAAAGTGGCCGATGTTACCAACGATGGCCATATCTTTCATCGCACGCATGTGTTCGATGCGGATGATGTCTTTGTTGCCCGTTGTCGTTACAAAGATGTCAGCGTCAGCAACTGCGTCTTCTAGTGTTGTAACCTCAAAGCCATCCATTGCTGCTTGTAGCGCACAGATTGGGTCAATTTCAGTGACTTTAACACGTGCACCAGCACCTTGAAGAGAAGCGGCTGAACCTTTGCCAACATCGCCATAGCCACATACGACTGCTGTTTTACCAGCCATCATTGTGTCAGTTGCGCGGCGGATGCCGTCTACCAATGATTCTTTACAACCGTATTTGTTGTCGAACTTTGACTTCGTTACAGAGTCGTTCACGTTAATCGCTGGGAATGGTAGTTCACCGTTTTTGTGCAGTTCGTACAGACGGTGTACACCCGTTGTCGTTTCTTCAGATACGCCTTGGATCTGGTCACGCATTTTTGTGAACCAACCAGGAGATGCCGCCATACGCTTTTTGATTTGTGCTTGGATCGCTACTTCTTCTTCAGAACCAGCAACGCTGAATTCTTCGCCAGCTTCGATGCGTGCGCCCAAAAGGATGTAGAGTGTAGCGTCGCCACCATCATCCAAGATCAAGTTTGGGCCATCTTCAAACAAGAATGATTTGTCCAAGTAATCCCAGTGCTCTTCAAGGCTTTGGCCTTTGATCGCAAATACTGGAACACCAGCGGCGGCAATAGCTGCAGCAGCGTGGTCTTGTGTAGAGAAGATGTTACATGATGCCCAACGCACGTCTGCACCAAGAGCTGTCAATGTTTCGATTAGAACAGCGGTTTGGATCGTCATGTGCAGAGAACCAACTATGCGCGAACCTTTAAGAGGTTGGCTATCGCCGAACTCTTCGCGCAAGGACATTAGGCCCGGCATTTCTGTTTCAGCAATGTTCAACTCTTTACGACCAAAGTCTGCAAGAGCGATGTCTTTTACGATATAGTCATTGGCCATTATGTAAGGTCCTCTACAAATATATAATTCTAGGGTGGCATGTAGCACTCAGATTGAGTATCGACAAGGGGTTACCCTATTGGGTGTATTTATTAACTTTATACGGAGATTTTATGTCAAAGAATTCTATCCCACCCAGAGCCTGGCAACGCATGCTATCTGGACGTAGGTTAGACCTTCTTGATCCATCTCCATTAGATATCGAGATAGAAGATATCGCCCATGGTTTAGCGTTTCAGGCGCGTTGGAATGGGCAGACGATTGGGGATTATCCTTATTCTGTTGCTGAGCACTCTGTGTTTGTAGAAGAACTATTCACCACACTTAACCCACGCATAGATCCAAAATGGCGATTAGCAGCTTTGCTCCATGATGCACCTGAGTATGTAATCGGCGATATGATATCGCCTGTTAAGGCTGCTGTTGGGCCAGGATATGAAGCGTTAGATGAGCGTTTAGTGGCAGCGATTCATGTGCGGTTTGGGTTGCCTGCAAAAACCCCAGATTTAATCAAAAAACAGATCAAACGTGCGGATAAATTGTCAGCTTGGCTTGAAGCAGTGCAAATTGCGGGCTTCTCAAAGTCTGAAGCCGACAAATTATTTGGAAAACCGGTGATATCAGACTTGCCAAAGCGTACATTACGCCCACATGCTCCTATGGAAGTGAAAGGACGCTTCTTGGAACGATTTACGGATTTGACAGATGGATGAATTAGACTCAGCAAAACTATTTTATATCGAAGGATCACCCTTTGCACGGTTGTGCCGCATCTTAATCGAAGAATGGCATTTGCCTGTTAAGTCGATCCCATTGGATCATCCATTACCTGATGATTATTTTGAGATCACGCCTACAGGCCAAGTGCCTGTTTTGAAAACTGTGGGTGAAACGATTTTTCCAACTTCGCAAATTGTGGAGCAACTTTGGGCGATGACCGAAGAGGCAACCGAACCCTATTTAGATCCTTTGGCAGACCGTCAAATTTTGGCTGTCATTCTGGAAGTCGGGAATTTTCTTGTCGCAGCACAACAACAAGTTTGGGCTGGCTTAGAACCTGTTGGGGAAAATGTATTGGGTTACAACCCACGTGACCGACATATTTTGCGTGGGCAGAAAACATTGGATTGGTTAGAGGCGCAAGCTGGCGACTGGTTGATACGCGATGAGCCAAACGTGTGTGATTACGCTTTTGCTTGTATCGTTTTATGGGCAGAATCCAGAATGGGTGCTCAATGGCGCGATCGCAAAAAACTGGCAAGTATCGTCGATAAATTGCAAGAGCGACCTAGTTTTAAAAAGATCGCTCTCGCACCTTATTCTGCATAATTTGCATTTATTTTAACAAACCTCGCCCTAAAGCGAGGTTTAATTGGCGCTTTTCTTCACGCCGACGACGATCTTCTAAATACAGGTAACGTCTGTTTTCTTCTCTGTCTTCAAAAGGGCGCTTGGGAGAGCTTGTGCGCGTCGCAATCATCATTGCATCTGATATAATACTTAACATATCTAAATCCTTTCATTGCTTCGTTGGATTATTTATGCCTATTTTAAAGAATGAAATCGATTCATTACGGTTTTCAATATGTAAGCTGAGGTATCATATATGAATTGGCACAAGATTCCGCCATTGGCGTCCCTACGCGCTTTTGAAGCTACAGCTAGACACAACAGCTTTAGCAAAGCAGCACGCGAGCTAAATGTTACACACGCCGCTATTGCCCAGCACGTTCGTAATTTGGAAAGCTATTTTTCGGAAAACCTTGTTATAAGACAAGGTCGCGGTATGGCAACTACAGAAAAAGGCACTGCTTTAGCAAAGAGTCTTAAGTCTGGGTTTTCTACCATTGCAGACGGCGTTGATGATTTGCGTAGTCATAGTGAAACACGCCCTATAAATGTTTCACTAACACCTGCATTTGCATCAAACTGGTTGATACCGCGCATGGGGGCTTTTTGGTCAAAATACCCAGATATCACGATCAACCTTAACCCAAGCGCACATGCTGTTGATTTAGCATCAGGCGAAGCTGATATGGCTATTCGATTTGGAAAAGGTGATTGGTCAGGGTTGGATGTAACACCCCTTGTTCGAGATCGATTTATTGTGGTTGCTAGCACTGAATACACCAAAGAACATTCAATTAGCTGTTTTCAACATACGCAAGATTTGCCGTGGTTCTTTCAAGGCATGATGCATGAACGCAAATTGTTGATGGAAGATGCTGGTTTGGACTTAGAGAAAGCCAATATCACGATGTTCGATAACAGCGAACTGGTTCTTGCTGCTATCAAATCAGGTGCAGGATTAACTTTACAGCCATATGCGCATGTCGAACAAGCCATTGCCAATGGAAGCCTTCAGCAGCTATGCGAATTAAAGGATGATGGGTTAGGGTATTATATCGTTACAAAAAAAGGGCGCGAAACGCCCTCTTTGCTTACATTTAAAAAATGGTTACTTCGTGCAGCTAAAGGAACCTAACCTCTATATTGACTCACAGTGATAATGTGCAAAATCCACCTCTTTTCCAGTACGGTCTTTGAATTTAAAACTAAACCCTCCACTTTTAGGAAGGTAAAAATAAGGCGCTTTAAATACTTCTGGACCAAACTTCATTGCTCCATTTTTGCTATTTTTCTCACCTGGAACTTCCAGTAAGACTGAACCCTTATTTATATCATTTTGACCATTCGGAACGTTAATAACTTTGAGCATTAAAGGCTCGTCTGTAACCTGAATAAAGTGGTTGTCTACAGATTTATCGGCTGGGCAGAAATAGGTTTGTATAGGTTTTGCCTGGACTTGTGTCGCTGCTAAAGTTGTAAATAAAATAGCAGGTAAAACGGTTTTATGCATTTGTTTTTTCTGGTTATAGTTGGAGGATATTTATGTATTCTTAAAACCATACCCGATTATTTCAATCAACTATCTTCCACAAAACATAGAGTAACATTAACGTGGGCTACGCTTTGCCAAAATCCGCTGCAATGTGCGGCGATGCATGTTCAAGCGACGTGCTGTTTCTGAAACATTGCGATCACATAATTCAAATACGCGCTGGATATGTTCCCAGCGCACACGATCCGCAGACATTGGATTTTCTGGGGGCGGAGGTTTGTCACCTGGTGTTGCAAGCAGCGCGTTTGTCACATCATTTGCATCCGCTGGTTTCGCCAAATAATCCGTTGCGCCGATTTTCACAGCAGCAACAGCAGTCGCAATGGCACCGTATCCTGTTAGGACAATAATCTTGGCTTCTGGGCGGCGGGCACGTAACACTTCGACCACATCCAAACCGTTACCATCTAACAAACGTAAATCGACAACCGCATAGGCTGGCGGTGTTGCTGTACAAAACGCACGCCCTGCAGCAACAGAGTCTAATGGTGTTGGGTTGAAACCACGTTTTTCCATCGCGCGCGCCAAGCGACGACGAAACGGTTCATCATCATCTAAGATTAAAAGACTGTTATCTGGGCCAATCTCGCCAAGTTCATCTTCTGACATTTCCACCAACTTTATATAATTCCATAAGATCACTTTTAAATGGAAGATTACATGAGGTCAATTTGACCTAATTAACCAACGAAACACCCGACTTTTTCAGCAACTTGTTCAGCTGTCATATCGCGGCGTATATAATCCAAAAAACCGTCTGGGGACATCAAATAACTGAATGTCGAATGGTCCATTAAGTAATCTTCGCCTTCACCGTTTTTACGGTAATAGGTTTTATACGCTTTGGATGCCGCTGCGATTTGTTCGTCTGTACCTGTCAGCCCAATCATTTTTTCATGTGTAACATCCACATAATCTGACAAAGCTTCTGGTGTATCACGTGCAGGATCAATTGTGATGAATACAGGCGTTACATTAATTCCATCTGCGGCGACCAGATCAACCGCTTCTGCATTACGCGCCACATCCAATGGGCAAACATCTGGGCAATATGTGTAGCCGAAATAAACAAGCGATACGTCTTTGATAACATCCTTTTCGGTAACTGTAACACCTTTATGGTTCACCAACTCAAATGGGCCGCCAATCGTGGCATTGCCTGCAATCACACCAGTTGGGCCACATTGATTTTCAGTTGGGGATAATACGAAATACGCACCAACAGCGATTCCCAAGGTTGCTACGCTTGATGCAAATATTGCTAAAGACTTAGACATAACAGTAACCACTCTAGATTAGTTGTATTCATTCATCTAACTTCATGACACAGAAGACAAGTCACAAGAGAGTCATTCATTGTCGCAGCCATCTACAAATCTTTTTACAAAAGAAGCCCGCAGCGATTGGATCAGATTGAGAACACTGGTTATTTTGCGTTGGCTTGCTATTGCGGGGCAAACAGGGGCTGTTGTGGCTGCTGTTTATTATCTGGAGCTGGCAATTCCATTTCGTGCTTGTTTAATAGTTATCACTGCGGCTGTATTGTTCAATATATCTGCCACATTAATCCTGCCTGCGAATAAACGTCTTTCAGAGCGCGAAGCGATGCTGTCTTTGCTGTTCGATTTAGCGCAGCTAATTTTATTACTGTATTTAACAGGCGGGCTGCATAATCCGTTTTCTATGTTGATTTTGGCGCCTGTAACAATTGCAGCAACAGCACTTACATTTAATGCAACATTAGTAATCAGCATAACCGCATTGATCACAATTACACTACTGACCTTCGTATACACACCATTAGCACGGCAAACTGGTGAGATTTTAGAAGTTCAGAATATTTTCTTGGGCGGTATGTGGTTTGCTTTGACCATCGGTATTCTTTTCCTTGCCAGTTATGCGCGACGTGTCACTGTGGAAATGTTTTCAATGTCACAGGCTTTGTCCGCTACACAAATGGCTCTTGCTCGTGAGTATAAGCTAACAGCTTTGGGTGGCGTTGTAGCTGCAGCCGCTCATGAAATGGGCACACCGCTTGCAACAATTAAATTGGTTTCCTCTGAACTTGCATCAGAATTAAAAGAGGATGCCGACCTGCATGACGATGCAATCTTGATTAAGGAGCAGGCGGATCGCCTAAGTCAAATTTTGCGCGACATGGGGCGCAGCGGCAAAGATGATTTATTGTTAAGACACGCACCATTAACAGCCATTATTCATGAGGCTGCAGAGCCCCATGAAGGCCGCGGTAAAATAATCAATTTCACAATCAATGGCAAAGATGAAGATATGTTTGCAGAAGACACTCCCATTATTTCGCGCCACCCAGAAATCATCCACGGACTTCGTAATCTGGTTCAAAACGCAGTAGACTTTTCGCGTGCTAATGTATGGGTCGACGCTACTTGGGATGAAGCATCTGTTCGTATTATTGTTGCAGATGATGGCAATGGCTATCCAAGTGATCTGTTGGACCGTATTGGCGACCCTTTTATCAGCAAACGATCCCGTCAAAACCAACGCGCACAAGATTTCTCCGAATATCAAGGTATGGGGCTGGGTTTATTTATCGCAAAAACTTTGCTGGAACGTTCTGGTGCTGAACTTACGTTTGCAAATGCTTCTGCTGATACGAATGAAAAACATCACATCGTTGGCGCAAAAATTAAAGGCGCCCTTGTGAATGTACGCTGGGAGCGGGCCGGACTGGAAAAGGATCCCGCGGATATACGTGGCGCATTGGGATTGAATCAACAATTCGAGACAAGCTCTTAATCTCTGATTCAGAATTTCACGCTTTGATGGGGGAACCTAATTAAAGATATAGCCGTGATTCTATCTATTTTAACTCTGTTCTGCGTTTTTATGACCAGCCTTCTGCTGATCAGCATTGTGTTATTCAAATTGCCTAAACCGGAAAATGAAAATAATTTTAAAAAAACAGATCAAAGGGCTTCACGAAAAACTGTTACACAAAGTAATGGGGGACGTAGCAAATTTGTCCAAACGCTTAGTGCTACTTTTGCACAGCTGATGGTTGGGATTGCTGTCTTTGACAAAAATAATGAGCTTTCATTGTTTAACCCCGCCCTATCGCAGCATCTGGGTTTGCGCCCAGAATGGTTACTTCAACAACCCAACTTACTGTCATTCATGGATCGACTGCGTGATACACAAGTGTTGCCAGAACCCAAAAACTATACATCTTGGCGACAAACATTTCGACAAATTGAACGTAGTGCAATGCGAGATGACTTTCGAGAAGACTGGGATTTACCAGATGGGCGCACTTTACGTGTGATTGGGCGCCCTCACCCGTCTGGAACGGTTGTGTTTTTATTTGAAGACGTGACCAATGCTCTGGTTATGGAACGGGGATTTAGATCCAAGATACATAAATTACAAAGTGCGATGAATGCTACATCAATCGGAATCATTGTTTTTGATCGAACTGGCGCAACAACATTTCAAAACCACGCGTTTAAAGAAGAGGTCATTAATGCAAGAGACTGTAAAACAACTCATGATTTTTCAAACCTGATGCAGAGTATCTTTCATCCAACACCCACATGGGGGGATTTGAGAGAATATGTTGAAAATACACAAGACCGAACACCATGGTACGCAGATATTAAAACGCATAACGGTGATCCTGTCATTGTTAACTTTGAACCCATGCCGACTGGGGACACTTTATGTGAATTTCACACCTATACGAAAATAAATAACACAGAAAATGTCAGTTTAGCTTGCGAAGCATAGGCAGAATTCCTTAGTTTCGCTTTAGCAGAACCAAAGGACGCCCTGTGCAATTTACACTCATTTCTAACACCCCTGATGATACGGCAGACATCGCAACAGCATTGGCAGCGAATATTATCAATGGTGATGTGGTACTTTTGTACGGTGAAGTTGGTGTTGGGAAAACAGATTTAACGCGTAAAATCATCCAAACAGCAATGCAAAAGTCAGGGCAAGTCGAAGACGTGCCGTCTCCAACATTCACATTGGTGCAAACCTATGAAATGGGCACTGTTGAATATGTGCATGCTGACCTTTATCGCCTATCCCACCCTGATGAGGTTTTTGAACTTGGGTTGGACAATGCATTTGAAACAGCAGCATGCTTTGTTGAATGGCCTGATCGATTAGGATCTTTGGCACCAGAGCACGCGTTAAGCGTTCAAATTGGCATTGTTGGTGAAGGTAAAAGATCCATCGTATTTTCATGGCAAGATGCGAAATGGAACCATAAGCTAGCAGATGTAAAATCCCTAGATTTAGGCAATACTTAAGCATGACAAACCGAGCAGCAAAAAAACAAACTTTCTTAAAACATATCAGCTGGGATGACGCTGTGTCTGTAATGGTTGCAGGGGATGCTTCGAACCGTAGCTATGATCGTTTAACAAAATCAGACGGGCGCAAAGCAATTTTGATGAATGCGCCCCCTGAAAAGGGCGAAGATGTACGCCCATTCGTAAAGGTTTTAAACATTCTTGTTGATCATAAACTATCTGCACCAAAATTATTAGCCAGTGATGAGACTAATGGATTTTTGTTGTTAGAGGATTTAGGGGATGATCTTTTCGCACGCATATGCGCGCGAGATCAAAATAGCGAAACTGTTCTTTATAAAGCAGCGATTGATGTCTTGCTAAGCTTGCATGGCGCCACGATACCTGATGGAATTCCGCCCTATGACATGGCAACATATTTGCGCGAAACGGATTTGGTGACAGATTGGTATTTACCTGCGATTTCAGGACAAGAAACTTCTGATGACCTTACGGCTGCATACCGCGATCATATCCGTGAAGTATGTGGGCGTGTTGAAAACAAAGCGCCTGTTTTAGTCTTGCGCGATTATCACGCAGAAAATCTATTATGGATGCCTAAGCGTAACGGGGTTCGAAATGTTGGACTGTTGGACTTCCAAGACGCTTTAATGGGTCATCCTGCATATGATCTGGTATCGTTGTTGGAAGATGCACGCAGAGATACATCGCTGGATTTGCAAAACAGCATGAAGTGTTATTTCATCAAACAGTCAGGTGCCAATGCAGATGCGTTCAATTACGCATATGCAGCAATCGGCGCACAGAGAAATTTGAAAATTATCGGCATCTTTGCACGGCTTTGTGTTCGTGATGGTAAACCCCATTATGTAGATTTAATTCCACGTGTTTGGGATCATTTGCAACACGATTTAGCACATCCAGAATTGGCAGATTTAAAAGCATGGGTTGCTGCCCATATTCCAACGCCCACGCCAGAGATATTATCGCAGATTAAAGAGGCCGCGCATGCAGCCTAAGTCCGCTATGGTTTTTGCTGCTGGGTTTGGAACCCGTATGCGCCATTTGACCAATGACATGCCAAAACCTTTAGTTCCAGTGCTGGGCAAGCCAATGATTGATCATACGTTGGATATCTTATCCAATGCTGGGATTGCGGATGTTTTCGTAAACACACATTACTTTGCAGATCCTTTGGAACAGCATCTAAAAACCAAAATTAGTATCACCACTATCCGCGAAGAACCTGAAATACTGGAAACGGGCGGTGGGTTAAAAAATGCATTGCCACAAATTGGAACCGATCCTGTTTTTACGATGAATTGCGATTCCATATGGCTTGACGGAAACCCAATTGAACAGCTGCTGCAATCGTGGAACCCCGATACCATGGATGGATTGCTGCTGATATTAAAGAAACCTAATGCTCAAGGTTATTTAGGAGCTGGGGATTTTCTTTTAACAGACCAAGCACGTTTGCAGCGTAAAGGTACTGCAAAAGAAGCCCCTTATGTTTATTCAGGTGTTCAGATCATCAAAACAGAAGGATTGAATGCGATTACGGAACAATGTTTTTCGATTAATGTTCTGTGGGAAAAGATGATTGCAGAAGGACGGTTAAGCGGTGCTATTTATGATGGCACATGGGTAGATGTGGGATATCCCGAAGGCATAGAGTTAGCAGAAAAGATAGCTGCTGATGTTTGAACCAAACCATCAATCACGTGTTTTTATGGTTCCGATTGGCGCTGATTTTTCGCAAAATTTTGTTGATGGTCTTTTTGAACGCGCAATAACAAAGCAACCGCATGAGTTTGCAAGCATAACAATTTATCTGAACACGCGGCGTGCAGCACGGCGTGTTGAAGATTTGTTCAAACAAAAAGGGGCAACGTTATTGCCCCGCCTTAAAGTGCTTTCAGATTTAACGCATGATGCTTTGGCACCGATAGATTTGGCCTTGCCTGTATCACCATTACAGCGTCGGTTAAAACTGGCGGACTTGGTCGCAGCTTTGATTGAACAGCAGCCAGACCTTGCACCAAAATCATCGGTGTTTGCGCTGGCCGATAGTTTGGCCGCGCTATTGGATGAGTTTCACGGTGAAGGTGTTTCATTGGATCGGTTGCAAGATGTTGAACTAGGCAATGCATCTGAACACTGGGATCGCAGCCTGAAGTTTTTGAACATCCTGACCCAATATTGGACAGCACAGTCTTTGATTGATCCAGAAGCTCGACAACGTGCGGTGATCCAAGCCTATACAAATCACTGGGTAGAAGATCCACCAAGCAACCCAATCATCATTGCAGGGTCAACAGGGTCACGCGGCGCAACTGCATTATTCATGCAGGCCGTTTCGAAGCTACCACAAGGGGCAGTGGTTTTACCTGGGTATGATGTGGAAACACCAGCAGATGTTTGGGATGTTTTAGGGCGTAAAAATGCCAATGACGATCATCCTCAGTCAATGCTGGCACGGGTCTGCGGTAAATTGAATACGGACCCAAATGACATTCCTGCTTGGCATGAAAAACTGGTTTTTTCACAGGACAGGAACAAATTACTATCGCTTGCTTTGCGCCCTGCACCTGTAACGGATCAATGGTTAGAGGAAGGACCTGATTTAATCCCCACTATTCCTTCCGCGACACAAAACATCAGTCTGATTTCAGCAGTCTCACCCAAAGACGAAGCCAATGCGATTGCTGTATGTTTGCGTGAAGCAGCCGAACGAAATGAAACCGCGGTTTTGATAACGCCTGACAGAAATTTAACACGCCGTGTTTCCGCACAATTGAACCGCTGGAACATCACCCCCGATGACAGTGCGGGAGAACCATTGCATTTGTCAGCGATTGGTATTTTCATGCGCCTGACTGCTGGTTTGTTGGGCAAAGTCATCACCCCTGCTGAACTGATTGCTGTATTGAAGCATCCATTAACGCATCAAGCTGATGATCGCGGCAATCATTTGCGTTTTACGCGTGATTTGGAACGCGCTGAACTTGATCGTGATACACCGCTTATTCGGGGCGGACCGCCGTTTGTGCAATTCGACATAATCCGTGAATGGGCAGATGCTAAACATGTCGATGCACAACCCTGGGTCGCTTGGCTTTGTGACGGGTTTGAGATGATTACCGATACAACACCGCGTAGTATGTCAGATTGGCTGGCTGTGCATGAGGGTTTTTTATACGCGCTTTCAAAAGGCGCCAAAGCAGAGCAGCATTGTCTGTGGCGTGAGAACGAGGGGCAACAAGCACAACGGTTGTTTGACAATCTAGCACAAGAGGCGGATGGGGATAGCGTTTGGACAGCGTCCGATTACGCCTCTTTGCTCTACTCTGTGTTGCAAAGCGGTGAAGTGCGCGATGCTGTGAAACCACACCCAAACATTGCAATTTGGGGTACGCTAGAGGCACGTGTACAAGGGGCTGATTTGGTGATTCTTGGCGGGCTGAACGAAGGCATTTGGCCACAAAAACCAAAACCCGATCCGTGGCTGAATCGTTCCATGCGTAAGCAGCTTGGGCTGCTTTTACCTGAACGTAATATCGGGCTCTCTGCACATGACTTTCAACAGGCGTTCGGACAAAATAAGATTGTGCTGTCCCGTGCAATACGCGATGGTGAAGCGCCCACTGTTTCATCGCGCTGGCTGACGCGATTGAACAACCTGCTGACAGGGTTAGGAAAAGTCGGTGAAACCGCGCTGAGTGATATGGCAAACCGTGGGGATCGTTGGTTGCAGCTTGCACGTAGCTTGGACAGACCAACTGGACGGTTGGAGAAAGCGGCGCGCCCTGCACCTGTGCCACCTGCAACAGCACATCCGAAAAGACTGTCTGTAACGCGGATCAAAACGTTAGTGCGCAATCCATACGAGATTTATGCCCAATCTGTTTTGGAACTGCGTGCATTGAAACCTTATGGATTAGAACCTGATGCATTATCGCGCGGGATTGTTTTGCATACGATTTTGGAAACCTTCAATCAATCTACCCATTTTGAAGATGGGGAATATACCGTTGAACATTTTCTAGACATTGCAACTAAGGTTTTGGAGCGTGATGTACCTTGGCAATCTGCGCGTCGTTTATGGTTTGGACGTTTGAAAAAGATCGCACCTTGGTTGGTTGAGGCAGAACAAGAACGTTCTCAATTAGGACGTATTTCTGCACAAGAGATTAAAGGAGCGCGTCAGGCGACGGAGTTTGTTTTCACCCTAACCGCCAAGGCAGATCGCTTAGACCTCGACCCCAAAGGGCAGTTGATGATTTATGATTACAAGTCTGGTGATCCCCCTGGGCCAAAAGAAATCCACCATTTTGACAAACAATTGCAATTAGAGGCTGCGATCGCTGCGGCTGGTGGCTTTGCAAATATGGCGCCACTCAGCATTGCTGCATTGCAGTATATCAGCCTGAAAGGGCCAGAAGCTTCGCGCAGTGTTCCAGTCACAGATACGCTTGCGGATGACACTTGGGCTGAATTGATCCAATTGTTGCGATGCCATTTTGAAAACGGTGTTGGCTACGGTGCACGCTTGAAAATGCAAAAGGATAAATACGGATCAGATTATGACCACCTGTCGCGCTTTGGCGAATGGGAAGAAACGGACATGCCTGAAACGAGGGATGTACCATGATCCAGTTTGATGAAGCAACGCAGGCACAGGTAACAGCCGCGCGCCCGAATGCATCGACATGGGTGTCGGCCAATGCCGGATCTGGCAAAACACGGGTGCTGACCGATCGCGTGGCACGCTTGTTGTTGCATGGCACTGATCCGCAAAAAATCCTGTGTCTGACCTATACCAATGCAGCCGCTGCCGAAATGCAGAACCGTCTGTTTAAGCGGTTGGGTGAATGGGCGATGATGCCTGATGCTGGTTTGCGCGAAACCTTGGAAAAATTGGGTGAAGATGCTGGGCTTTTGGATGATATCAAATTGCGGCAAGCGCGGACTTTGTTTGCTAGCGCATTGGAAACACCAGGCGGTTTGAAAATCCAAACGATACATGCTTTTTGTGATGCTTTATTGCGGCAATTTCCGTTAGAAGCGCATGTATCTCCACAGTTTGAAATTCTGGAAGACCGCCAAGCCAAACAAGTCCGTTCTGATATTCTGGAACAATTGGCAGAGGGCGATGCCCGTCCTGCCTTTGAACGGTTGGCTGAGTTTTATACGGGCGCTGATCCAGACAGTTTATTACAAGCAATTGCGCAAAATCATCGTGGGTTTGCAACACGACCTACGCATAGTGATTTTGGCCTGATCCCAGATATGACTGCGGAAACTATTGCGCAGACAACAGTCACGTCGGATGATCTGTCTGTGCTCACCGATATGGTGCCGCTGCTTTTGGCAAGTGGTGCCAATGACAAAAAACTTGGGGCAGCTTTCCAAATGGCACTGTCTGCACAAACTGATCGCGCACGTTTTCAAATCCTTATTGGTTGTATGTTGCATAAGGAACGCTTTGAGGCGCTGCCAAATTTGAAACCAACCAAAGCTGTGCGCGAAGCCAATGTTGCGTTGGTATCACAACTGCATGATTTAATGGCGCGTGTCGAAGCAGCGCGCGAGGCGTTTGTATCTGTTTCAGCGTATGAACGGGCTGTTGCACTTTATGATTTCGCAACGCCATTCCTGAAAGCCTATAACAGCTACAAACTGTTGCATGGTAAATTGGATTACCAAGACTTGATCGAAAAATCGCAAGCTTTGCTGCAAAATAGTTCTATGTCGCAATGGGTGCTCTACCGTCTGGATGGTGGCATAGATCACGTTCTGGTGGATGAGGCGCAGGATACCAGTCCCGATCAGTGGCGGTTGATTGAATGCTTGACCGAAGAATTCACATCGGGGCAAGGCGCTAGTAATACAGAGCGTACCATTTTCGTTGTGGGGGATGAAAAGCAATCTATTTATTCATTCCAAGGGGCCGATCCAAAATATTTTGGTGAAATGCGCGATTGGTTTGAAGAACGGTTAACCGCGATTGAAAACCAGCTGCATAAACAAAGCCTGTTGTTTTCATTCCGTTCTGCCGAACCAATTTTGCGGTTGGTGGATCATACGTTCGTAGGCGACGCTAAAAGCGGGATCATTGGGGATGTAAAGCACCGCGCATTTAAATCAGAAAAACCTGGGCGCGTGGAGCTTTGGCCATTGGTTGAAGCACAGCCAGAGCCAGAAGATAAACCATGGTTCGAACCCTTGGATCGCCCCAGCGCAAGTGACCCACGTCAGGTGTTAGCAACACAGATTGCGGAATGGATTGATACGACCATTTCTAGTGGCCACCAGATCGAAACAGATGATGGATTACGTCCCGTTCATGCGGGGGATTTTTTGATTCTTGTGCAAAAACGATCCCTTTTATTCCGTGCAATCATAAAAGAGCTGAAATCACTTGGCTTGAACGTGGCGGGTGCGGATCGTTTGAAAGTCGGCGAGGAGTTGGCGGTTAAGGACATTCTATCCTTGTTAAAATTTGCAGCCACACCAGAGGATGATCTGTCTTTGGCAGAGGCCATGCGATCCCCTCTTTTGAACATATCGGAAAGTGAATTGTTCACGCTTTCACATGGGCGCAAAGGCACGCTTTGGCAAAGTTTTCGCGAACAGGCGGATGCATTTCCAACAGCGAAAGCGATTGTTGATGATGTGCTGGATCATGCGGATTGGATGCGCCCGTTTGAATTGATCGATCGTATTTTAACGCAGCATCATGGGCGTGAAAATCTGTTGGATCGTTTGGGCGAAGAGGCGGAAGATGGCATTGATGAATTGCTCTCCCAAGCCATGCGATATGAGCAAACAGAAACACCAACCCTGACAGGATTTCTAAACTGGTTTGCCTCTGGTGCTGTAGAAATCAAACGTGAAATGGACAGCAGTTCAGGCCAAATTCGAGTGATGACTGTACATGCATCCAAAGGTTTGGAAGCACCAATTGTCATACTGCCAGATACTGTGGATACCCGCAGCAGGGATGGTCAGGAAGTTGTTGCATTGGATGAAGGTTTGGTTGGTTGGAAGTCTGCCAAAGAGAATGCCAACCAAGCGGAACGTGCTGTTTTAGAAGCACGTAAAGAATTGGACCAACAGGAACGGCTGCGATTGCTTTATGTAGGCTTAACGCGCGCTGAAAACTGGTTGGTTGTTTGTGGCGCTGGCAAGTTAGGGAAAACAGGCAGTCCTTGGTACCGTTTGGTGGCTGAAGGTATGGAAAATGCTGGGGCAGAGCATGCTGATGGTGGGTTGGTTTTACAGAATGAATTTTGGCCCACAGACTTGAAACCATCCGATGATGATGCTCAGATAGAAAAAGCTAAACTGCCTGATTGGTTGAATGCGGCAGCACCAATTCCTGCGCCACGGCTTTCTACGCTTTCCCCTTCAAACTTGGGCGGAGCGAAAGCATTACCAACCGAAGCACAGCATATGGATGAAGAAACCGCAAAGATGCGCGGCACTTTAATTCATACCTTTCTAGAGCATTTACCCAGTACGCATAGGTCGAACTGGAAAGACCTGTCAGATAAATTGCTGGGGAACATTCCAACATTAGACACATCCGAAGTCTATGATACTGCGGTGCGTGTTTTAGAGGCATCTGATTTAGAATTCCTCTTTCAACCAGGCGCATTAACAGAGGTGAATCTATGCGCAAACGTACCAGAGTTGAACAATGAAACAATATACGGTGCCATTGACCGTTTGATCGTTCGCGATGGCACAGTTTTAGCCGTAGATTTCAAAAGCAACAAAACGGTCCCTGATAAAGTCGAAGATATTCCCGATGGATTGTTACGCCAAATGGGGGCTTATATTTCCGCTTTGAAACAAATCTATCCCGATCACAGCGTTGAAGGGGCTATTTTATGGACAGAAACGCAGAAACTTATGTCATTACCGCACGATTTGGTGATAGATGCATTGAAAAATTCGACTATGTCTTGACCCTTTGCGGGTGCATTCATAGGTTGGGGAAAACGTAAACACTAAGGAGCCGAGATTATGGCAACTGTAAAAGTAACAGACGACACATTCGCAGCAGAAGTAACAGGATCAGATATCCCTGTTGTTGTAGACTTTTGGGCGGAATGGTGTGGCCCATGTAAACAAATTGGCCCTTCTCTAGAAGAGCTGTCAGAAGAATATGCTGGCAAAGTGAAAATCGCGAAAGTGAACGTGGATGAAAACCCGAATTCCCCAGCTCAGCTGGGTGTGCGTGGTATCCCTGCATTGTTCCTGTTCAAAGATGGTCAAGTTATTGCAAATAAAACAGGTGCAGCACCAAAAGCAGCTTTGGCTGATTGGATTGACGCTTCTGTTTAATTGCTACGATTATAGACTTTTAAAGGGCGCTTATAAGGCGCCCTTTTTTATGCGTTTTCGCGCAGGATGTTGCCAGCCAAATAAAGTGATCCGCAAATCAGAATGCGCGCAGCTTTGTCTTTGGCAACAATGTTTTTCACAGCTGACAGAACATCATCCGCTTCAGATGCATCAAACCCTAGCTTAGCTGCAGCAGTGGACGTTTCTTTTGCGGTCAGCGTTGCTGCTTCACCCGGAATAGACACGGCTTGCAAACTAGTTGTCCCATCTAAGAAATGGTTCAAATAACCAGACACATCTTTCGTGTTCAGCATCCCCACAACCATATGTGTTGGTCGTTGCGGCAACTCCGCTATTAGTTTTGAAATTGCAGCGCCAGCCGCCTCATTATGACCGCCGTCTAACCAAAGCTCTGTTTCAGGTGCCGCATCAATCAATGGGCCAGATTTCAGGCGCTGCATACGCGCAGGCCATTCTGTTTTGGTTAATGCTGCTGCACAATCCTCTTCGGATTTACCAAGCAACCGCAAGCCAGCCACAACCATACCTGCATTTTGTACTTGGTGTGCACCCAACAAAATTGGCATCGGTAAATCCAATAGTCCGTATTCGTCTTGGAAAATCAAACGCCCATTCTCTTCCCAAACATGCCAGTGCTGCCCATGAATTTTCAAAGTCGCACCTACACGTGCTGCTTGACGTTCGATCACGTCTAACGCTGCATCTTCTTGAGGGCCGACAACACAGAAACAATTGCGCTTTAATATGCCCGCTTTTTCGCCAGCGATTTCTGCAAGCGTTTCACCTAAATATTGTTGGTGATCCACAGAAACAGGTGTGATGAATGTTAGCGCAGGTTCGTCGATCACGTTGGTTGCATCCAAGCGACCGCCCAAACCAACTTCTAGAATTGTATAATCAGCTGCAACACGTGAAAACGCTAGGAAAGCAGCACAAGTGGTGATCTCAAAGTACGTGATCGGAACACCACCATTGATGCGTTCACATTCCTCCAAAGTCTCAGACAAAAGCGTCTCATCAATTAAATCACCCGCCAAACGGATACGTTCATGAAAACGCGCAAGGTGTGGGGATGTGTACGCATGAACCTTATCACCAGATGCTTCTAACCCTGCACGGATCATAGCACCTGTAGAGCCTTTACCATTCGTGCCCGCAATGTGGATTGCAGGGGGAATGTCCGTCTCGGGTGAACCTAAAGCGTCCAGCAATTGCGTCATCCGATCCAAAGTCAAATCAATGATCTTTGGATGCAACGACATCAGCCGTTCTAAAACAACATCACTCGAAGGGGTTGCCACGTTAAGCGTCCTTAGTCTCTTCTGCTTCTGGCGCAGGAAGGTCACCAACGATTTGTGGTGGTAGGTTCATCAACATACGGCAAATCGTAATCAGCTCATTCCGCATCTCTTTGCGGTGCGTTACGCGGTCTAGCATACCGTGATCCAATAGGTATTCAGAACGCTGGAAACCCTCTGGCAGTTTTTCACGGATTGTTTGTTCAATAACACGTGGGCCAGCAAAACAAATCAATGCTTTGGGCTCGGCGATATGTACATCGCCCAACATGGCATAGCTGGCTGTTACACCACCTGTTGTTGGATGTGTCAGCACAACGATGAACGGCAATCCTGCCTCTTTCAACATCTGAAGCGCAACTGTTGTACGCGGCATTTGCATTAGCGAAAGAATGCCCTCTTGCATACGCGCACCACCAGCGGCCGAAAACAGAACCAATGGGCATTTGCGTTGTACGGCACGTTCACACGCACCGATGATTGCATTTCCTACGGCCATACCCATAGAACCGCCCATAAAGGCAAAATCTTGACCCGCCGCCACAATCGGCGTACGTCCGATTTCACCTTCGGCAACAAGCATCGCTTCGTGTTCACCTGTCTTTTTAACCGCAGCTTTCATACGGTCAGGATATTTTTTCTGATCTCTAAAGTGCAATGGATCAGCTACTGGCGGCTGTGTTTCCAATTCAATAAAAACACCGCCATCGAATAACGCCTGAAAACGCTCGCGTGGCGTGATGTGCATATGATGATCACAATTCGTGCAAACGTTTTGCGATTCAGTCAGCTCGCGGTGAAACAGCATGGTTCCACATTCAGAACATTTCGTCCACAAATTATCAGGTGTTTCACGGCGTGAAAACAAGGAGTTAATCCGTGGGCGGACGTAATTGGAAATCCAGTTCATGAGTAAAGGGAACCTTTGTTGTTATTCAGCTTCTATAATTACGTTGCGGCAGTAGAAATTGCAATCACAACTCGGCTTTGTTTCTGACCCAATATAAAAACGCCCCATAAAGGCCAACCACCAAACAAAAATCAAAGATTAATAATCCTCTGATCTGCTCTACATCAGACACATGCACAGACGTAAGATATAAACCTAAGCCTGGTAACGCACCGTCTAATGTCACAATCATCATAGCGAATAAATTGTTAGCAAAATGCATTCCTAAAGCTGCACCCAAATTGCCCGTACGCACCGTTAAATCCGCAGCAATCAAACCAAAAAGCGTTGTATTTGCCACGACCAGCCATGCATTCGAACCCATCATTTGCGGGCTATAATGTAAAAGACCAAATAGTAGTGAAGGTAAAAAATACCAAATCCATCGGCTGTCAAATCGCGCTGCAAGCTGCTGTTGAAAATAACCGCGAAAGATTAGCTCTTCCGATGAAATTTGGATAATCAATAATGGTATCGCAAATACCATCCACGATAACCATACTGAAACATCCATCTGACGAGTTGGTGGGTCAATAAAAGAATAGATGAATATACTTATACCTGACAGCATACAAATCATTGCAAAACCATAAAAAGCATTTTTGGAAACACTGCGTATACTTGGCCCAAGCAGGCTTTTTAAACTGCGTTGGTGTAATAAACCCACTATGCTAATGACAGCTATAAAAAGCCCAATAAAACTAAATAACATAAAAATAATACTTATTGGATCGCTCATATCCAAACCAGTATGGACTATTGGCAAGAGATTAAACTTTTTACCAACGAGAAATAGTAAAAGGGGGAACGTAAGATAAACCACAAACAATATAAAAAAGCCAACTCCCAAACGCCAAAGCTGTTTGGTTGCAACTGCAGGTGCGTAATACTCTTGAAACTTGGGATTTTTAGTTGGTAACAATTTGATTTTCCTTAAAACTGACAGCCAAACGCAACACTGGATAACAAAAAGCTATGCGTTTTCACCAGAGACTTGTTATAGCGTATCGAACTGATTAATCAGGGACAACGGATTTCGGAGGGGAATATCTTGTTCAAGCAGACATTGGCGCATAAGCCAAGATGCTTTGGTGTACTACCCAGTTTGCTGATCGGCACGCTGGTTTTAAGTGGTTGTGGAAGTTCAGGCTTTACTCCGTTATCAAAGTCATCTGCGGCAACAAGAAACATCCAAACACCCCAAACGGAAACAGTGATTTTGGATGCTGGTAGCATTACCATCTCACCGCCTCCTGGGTTTTGCAAAGATGCAAACAGCAGTAAGTCATCCGAATTGTCAGCGTTTTTTCTGTTTGCCAACTGTGGAAATATAAGCACCAATGGCAAGTACTCTGCTGATGGAGCTTTATTTTCAGGCGTTGTGACAACAAGCATTTCTAAGTCAGCATCATTTCAAAACGAAACAGATATTGCGACTATTTCAGAGTTCCTAAGCTCATCTGATGGGTTGAAAACACTTAGTACCTCTGGCAATGCAAATGCCGTTTCTATTGTTGATAAAAGGCAGTCCACTGATGCAGTGTTTATTCAAATCGCAGATCAAAACGCACCCATATCGCAAAATGTATGGAAAAGCTTTGTAAATAGAGAAAATCATTTAGTCACAATTACGATGCTAAAAGACAAAGGTGATAAACTGACGGATGAGCAAGCAATGCAATTTCTGCAAAGCTATTCAGAAACGATAACAAGCAACAATGAATTAAGCCCTGTGCAGCCAAGTATAGCGCGACAACAAATAGAACGATCTGTTGAGGTAAAAAATACAACAGATGGGCACAACAAATTAAAAAAAGTTGGGCTTTTACGTCGCCTGCTACTGTAAAATAAGATACCAATACTATTTAAGGGCATAAATATAGAAGCTGTCTAAACGAATGAGCAAACGACGTGGGTAAGATCAGAACACTTATTGACGAATGGCGAAATGATCGCAGCCTGAAATGGTGGGATCGTAAAGCAGATAGTGCGGAAACTATGGATCTTGCTGATCTGCGTGATTTACGTACAGAAGCGCGGCAATTTCGCAATCGCGTAAACAAAATTAACCATATTGCATCTTCACGATTAACCTTACCTGTGATTGGTTCAAAAGCGATCAAAAAACCACAAGGCACAGAATGGGCTCACAGACCAGAAGCATGGGCTGGTCCTGTAAGCCCGACAGGTATGTCATCAATTAAAAGTAAAGCTCGCATTGGGAGCGAGCTTGCAATATTTCATGATTGCGAAAGCTCTGAATTAACATTGCGCCAAGTGCGCAACAGCAATGAAGAAGACCTTGCGCCCTTTGGTATTCGATTGGATGTTTTCAGCTTTCAAGGCTCTTTCTTATCTCTCGCAGTAGAAATGCCCCGAAGCGCTATTGAAAACCTAAAGCGCGAGCATATCATCCGCTTAACATTGATTATTGATAGCGAACGCCCACAAGAGATGTTCGCTCGGCTGAACTTACGCCACGGCCCAAACACAGAGCAAATCGTACGCGAATTGGATTTCTCAACCCGCGAATTGTTTGTGGAATTCGATCTGTTCTATACAAAGTTCAAAGAAACGCGGGCCGAAAGCCTTTGGTTCGATTTGATTTTTGAAAGCCCGTCTATGAACCAAATCACAATCCGCGATGTATCTGTGATACGCCGCCGCAGAGCGAACACATAAGGATTTGATATGTTAAATGCAGCTACATTAACACGCAAACGCATACATAACGGGGTTTATGAAGGTGTATATCAGGGTCGCAGTAATGAAACAGCAGCACCCATTTTATCCTTAATACATCTTGGGGAATCTGTAGGCGAGGTTTTTGCCGATCAAATTAACACAGATAATAATACATGGCTGATCCGCTGCCGTATTCCTGTGAATATTATCTCAGATGGATTGCAGACATTTTTTATATGTACAGAAGACACCACAGCTATAGATAATTTTTCAATCGCATCGGGTGAAGTCTTAGATGATGAATTACGCAATGAAATCAACCTTCTTCGCGAAGAATTAGATATGCTAAAACGTGCGTTCCGCCGCCATTGTGCAGAAACTATGGGGTGACGCCGCGTTTTTCGTGACAAATAAAGTTTACCGTCTAGGCTATCCTTCTATTCATATTGTATTGAGGGTCCAATGAACCATCCGCATTATCCGCACTTATTCCAACCACTTGATTTGGGTTTCACAACACTCAAAAACCGCGTGATTATGGGTTCTATGCACACAGGACTAGAGGAAGTTGGCGATTGGGATCGTGTTGCTGAATATTACGCTGAACGTGCGCGCGGCGGTGTAGCGCTAGCCGTTACTGGTGGTATGGCACCAAATGATGAAGGCGGGGTTTTACCGGGTGCTTGTGGATTATTCTCGACTGATGACATTACGAACCACCGCGTTGTAACTGATCGCGTTCATGAAGAAGGTGGTAAAATCGCGATGCAGATTTTACATGCTGGTCGCTATGCATACTCACCAAAAGCTGTGGCACCATCACCAGTAAAATCGCCTATTTCCCCATTTCCACCTGCTGAATTAGATGCAGATGGTATTGAAAAACAAATCGCTGATATTGTGACTGCCGCTGAGCGTGCAAAAGACGCTGGTTATGACGGTGTCGAAATTATGGGGTCGGAAGGTTACTTCTTAAATCAGTTCCTTGTCACACACACCAACAAACGCACCGATGAATGGGGCGGCTCTTATGAAAACCGTATGCGCCTGCCTGTAGAAGTTGTGCGCCGCACCCGTGAAGCCGTTGGTACTGATTTCATAATTATCTACCGTCTGTCCATGATCGATCTAATCCCGAATGGCTCTACCTGGGAAGAGGTCGTTACGCTGGCGAAAGCTGTAGAGGCTGCAGGCACCACAATCATCAACACGGGTATTGGTTGGCATGAAGCGCGCATTCCTACGATCGCGACATCTGTACCACGTCGCGCTTTTGTTGAGGTAACGCAAAAACTGATGGGTGAAGTGAACATTCCAATCGTTGCATCCAACCGTATCAACACACCAGAAGTTGCCGAATCTGTTTTGGCGGATGGATGTTCGGATATGATTTCTATGGCGCGCCCATTCTTGGCTGACCCAGATTTCGTTATTAAAGCCGACCAAGGTCGCGCAGATGAAATAGCACCCTGTATTGCTTGTAACCAAGCTTGTCTGGATCATACATTTTCGATGAAACTGTCGTCTTGTTTGGTGAACCCGCGTGCCTGTTCCGAAACTGAATTGAATTATGTCCAGACTGATACGCCAAAATCTATCGCAGTTGTTGGCGCTGGTCCTGCTGGTTTGTCAGCGGCTTTGGTAGCAGATCAACGCGGACACAGGGTGACGTTGATTGATAAATCTGATCAACTTGGTGGTCAGTTGAATCTGGCAAAGCAAGTTCCAGGTAAAGAAGAATTCTGGGGCTTGGTTGATTATTTCAAACGTCAAGTCGAACTGTCATCTATTGATTTGAAACTGAACACCGAAGCCACAGCTGAAAAACTAGCAGGCTTTGACGAAGTGATTGTCGCCACTGGTGTATTACCGCGTGATCCACAAATTAAAGGTCAAGATCAAGAACATGTGCATTCATACATTGATGTATTGAAAGGTGCTGTTGAGATTGGCGAGAATGTAGCCGTTATTGGTGCAGGCGGTATTGGCTTTGATGTATCTGAATTTTTGGTTGGCGGCGAAGATAGCCCAACCGAAAACCTAGAAGAGTGGAAAAAAGAATGGGGCGTTGGCAGCCCAACAGAAACGGCTGGCGGTCTTGCATCCGAAGGCCCACAAGCGCAAGCAGCAACACGCCAAGTACACCTATTGCAACGTAAGGCACAGAAACTTGGCAAAGGCTTAGGCAAAACAACAGGCTGGATTCACCGCGCAGCTTTAAAGATGAAAAATGTAGAAATGGTGGGTGGTGTGAACTACGAAGAAATCACACCAAAAGGTTTGCAGGTTTCATTCGGGGAAGCGCGGGAAAACCCTACATTGATCGAAGTGGACAATGTTGTGCTTTGTGCAGGTCAGGTTCCATTGCGCGATCTATATGATCAGCTGGAGCAATCAGGCACATCTGTTTACATCATTGGCGGTGCAGATGTTGCTGCTGAGTTGGATGCGAAACGTGCGATCAACCAAGGCAGTCGTTTAGCAGCAGAACTTTAAGCCAACTCATCCATCACACCAACCAGCGTTGATGTAATCTGTGGTTCAGATAATGAATGCCCAGATTGCGATGCAATGATCAAACGCGATGCAGGCCACACTTCATGCAGTTTTACAGCCGTATCAGGTGGGCAGATCATATCGTAGCGACCCTGAACAATTGTTCCAGGAATATCTTTGATCCTATCAATATGCTTCATGATATATCCATCTTCGCCCAAAAAACCTTTGTTCGCGAAGTAATGGTTTTCGATACGCGCAAACGCACAGGCATAGGCCGCTGGCGCCATAGTCACGGATGTATGACTTTCTAACGAAGCCAATGCACTTTCCCAGCCCGTCCACGCGCGGGCAAAGCTTACCAGTTCCGCTTTATCGTCCCCAAACAAACGTTTGCTATAAGCGCCGATAATGTCTGATCGTTCATCCTCTGGCAGCAAACCGATAAATTTCTGCCACTCTTCTGGGAAAAATCGTCCAGCGCCACCATCATAGAACCAATCCAATTCTGATTGCGTCATCAGAAATACGCCGCGCAGCACTAAATTACGCACATACTCTGGATGTGTTTCTGCATAGACCAGCGCCAGTGTTGACCCCCATGATCCACCAAAAACAATCCATTGTTCAACGCCAAGATGCTTACGGATACGCTCAATATCCTCAACCAAATGCCATGTCGTATTATTTTCCACGCTTGCATGGGGTGTTGAACGTCCACAACCACGCTGGTCAAACAGTATGATACGGTACACATCAGGGTGAAAGAATCGCCGCATACCAGGGCTACACCCACCACCAGGGCCGCCATGAAGCACAACAACAGGGATACCGTCAGGATTGCCGCATTCCTCAATATAAAGCGAATGATGGTCGCTGACTTCCATCATTTGATAGAAATAAGGTTGAATAACAGGGTACAATTTTCGCCCTGCGCCAATTTGGCTGTCGGCATTCCGCATTTATGACCTATATAATAAATTAAGTTACCAATTACTTTGCAGGTTGAAGGCATAAGATCAATGGATTCTACGAAAACAGTTGACCCAAATGAAGTTGCCAAATTCGAAGCTATGGCTGCGGAGTGGTGGGACACCGAAGGCAAGTTCAAACCGTTGCACATGCTGAACCCATGCCGTTTAGATTACATCACAGACCAAATCGCAGTGGAATTTGGGCGTGACCTGACACAGAAATTACCTTTTGAGGGTTTGCGCATTTTGGACATTGGCTGTGGTGGTGGATTATTATCCGAACCAATGGCACGTTTGGGTGCCACTGTTGTGGGCGCTGATGCAGCTGCTGGGAATATTCCTGTAGCGCAAGTTCATGCGAAACAATCAGGGTTGGAAATTGATTACCGCCACATAACTGCGGAACAGTTGGCGGCAGATGGCGAGCAATTTGATGCAATTCTGAATATGGAAGTGATCGAGCATGTTGCTGATCCACAAGCTTATTTAGATGCATGTTATGATTTGCTGAAACCAGGTGGCTTGATGATATGCTCAACACTCAACCGCAATCCGAAAAGCTATTTAATGGCGATTATTGGCGCCGAACACATCATGCGTTGGCTGCCTAAAGGCACGCATGAATGGGATAAGTTTATTACGCCAGATGAACTATTTGGCTTAATTAAAACGGCCAATTTAACACCCGTAGATCGTAAAGGGTTTGTGTTTAATCCATTAGCTTGGTCATGGTCTATTTCGGATAAAGATTTAAGCGTAAACTACGTTACAGCCAGCACAAAACCAGCTAGTTAAGCGCACCACGCAACTCGCGCAGAATAGGTAAAATCGTTTTGATTTTGTCAGTTCCAAGCCGCTTAATCACATCATCAAAGACAGGTTCCACAGCCTTAACCGCTTGATCACGTGCCAATCGACCTGCGGCGCTTAATGCAACTTTCTTTTTTCGCGCGTCATCCCAATCTGGGCGAATGTGAACATAACCCGCTAAATCCAATTTCGTCAGCGTGTTTGTCATCGCACCCTTCGTGACTGAAAATAAACGCGCCAATTGTGCAGGGGAACGTTCGCCGCCCTGATGTGCCAAGTGATTGAGAACAGAAAAATGCGACAGCTCCATGCCTTTAGGCAAAGCTTTCGACAGTTGTGCACGGATCAATTGGTCAGACGTCATGATCTCGCTGAACAGCGCGATGGTTAAGGAGTCTTCTGTGGTGGCGTCTGACATTTGGGCGCTTGGTACTTTCGATCGTGTTGCAATGACGGAATACGTCTGCGTGCAGTTTCTACAGTTTCCAGGTCAATTTCAATGATTGATACGCCTGTTGTTGTTTCTGCATCCAGCAAAACATCACCCCATGGGCTGACAACCAAGCTGTGACCGTAAGTTTTACGCTGCTTTCCAACAGTGGTAACATGCTGGCCCGTTTGCGCTGGCGCAATGATAAAGCACCCTGTTTCAATCGCACGAGCACGTAGCAGGACATGCCAATGGGCTTCGCCAGATATGGTCGCAAATGCAGATGGAACCGTAATAATCTGTGCGCCCGCTTGGGCAAGGTCACGGAAGAGATGCGGGAAACGCAGATCGTAACAAATGCTTAGGCCAACAGTGCCAAAGTCACATCTGGCAATCGAAGCTACATCACCTGGACGATAGCCTTTGGATTCTTGATAGGTTTCCGTTTCAGACAACGCCACGTCAAACATATGAATCTTATCGTATTCCGCTGCAATACTGCCATCTGGGGCAATCAAAAAACAGCGGTTCACAAAGCGACCATCAGGATCACCTGATTTTAACGCAAGCGACCCGATCATCAGCCAAACACCTAGCTCCTGCGCCAATTCACAGAATACTCTCAGACTAATGTCATCCTCTTGTAGTGATAAAACATGTGCCTGATGCTTTCGATCCGTAGAAACACAGTTGGTTACCTCTGGTGTCACAATAAACTGTGCACCTTGGGCATGCGCATCACAGATCATTTGGGAAACAGTTTGCAGATTATCTGCGGGCTGGTCTGATGACGTTGTTTGTATCAAACCAACCTTAAGCATTTTAAGCTGCCAACATCTTATCAAGCTTGCCTTGGCGCTCTAGTTCATACAGCTCATCACAACCGCCGACATGCTTGTCACCGATAAAGATTTGCGGGACCGTGCGGCCACCATTTGAGCGTTTCATCATTTCTCCACGCTTTTTTGGCTGAGCCATAACATTCGTTTCGCTGTAACGCACACCTTTGCTTTTCAACAATTGCTTTGCACGGGCGCAATATCCACAAAACGGGGATGTATAAATTTCGACTTTTTTCATACCAATATTCCTTGTTTCGCCAAGCATATAAGGTTTTATTCAGGTCTTGCAACGCGTGCGAATGTAACAACGTTCACCTTTTTGGCACCAGCCGCCCTACAAATTTCAGCACAGGCGGATAAAGTTGCGCCTGTTGTCATCACATCATCCACCAATAAAACGGATTTACCTTTAAGACGGTCCTTAAAGCGTGGGTTCAGTATCATCGATTGGTCAAGGTTTTTAAAACGTTCATCACGGCACATATTCTTCTGTGTTTTCGTGGGTTTAATACGGCGTAAAGCATCAACGTGAACTATATCGCCTGACAAATTTCCCAACTTTTGAGCCAACACGGCCGCTTGATTAAAACGTCTACGCAACAGCCTGAAACGATGTAGTGGAACAGGGATTATGACTGTATTTTCATCTAACAATGATGCACAGCTTGCATACATCCATTTTATCATTTCAGGTACCAAATCCAGCCTGTCAGAGTGTTTCAGCAACAATGCAAGCTTGCGCCCAGCCCCCACATACAGGACAGAACACCGCCCTTGATCCCAAGCGGGCGGAAATGACAGGCAACTATCGCAATGAATAACATCCTGTTCACCCTCTGGCACAGGCACGCCGCAGCTGTCACAAACCTGACCTGTTGCGAAATGCGTATCAACCCAACAAGACTGACACAAACCACGTTCATTTTCGGTTTCTACCCCACAGGCCATACACCGTGTTGGGTAGAGTATTTCTATGATTTGATTTAAGATACTCTTTCCCTTTCTATTGCAAAAGCTTAGGGACGTGCAAAAGGTGATCTATGCAAAAACCAACACAACTGTTTGACCAAGACGTTCTAACTCTGCGCCGCAATCGTGCTGATCCCAACGCATTGTTCTTGCACGAACAGGCCGCCGATTGTGTTTATGAAAGACTGCAAGACGTTAATAGAACCTTTACCAAAACTGCATTTGTAGGATGGACCTCGGATATTTGGCAAAAGATGACCCAAACCTCTGGCCCAGCAGTGCCTGCAACAGAGGTTTTAGAATTATCGGAAGCAGCACATGATCTGGTGATTAATGGATTAACCCTGCATTGGGCGAATGATCCTATAGGACAACTCATTCAAATGCGCCGTGCGTTACAACCTGACGGTTTGATGATTTCTACAATGTTTGGCGGGCAAACTTTGCATGAACTCCGTACAGCTTTTGCCGAAGCAGAAGCGCGTGTTGAGGGTGGCATCAGCCCTCGTGTGGCACCTATGGCAGAAATTCGGGATTTGGGTGGGCTGTTACAACGTGCTGGATTTGCGCTGCCTGTGGCAGATAGCATTACACTGACTGTTGAATACGACACGCCAATCCATTTAATGAACGATCTACGCCATATGGCCGAAACAAATATCATGCATGACCGTCGTCGTTTACTAAAACGGGAAACCCTGGCTGTTGCCGCAGATATATATGCATCAAATTACAGCACAACAGATGGGCGCGTGAATGCAACGTTTGAGCTGGTTTTCCTAACTGGTTGGGCGCCATCAGATGATCAACAAAAGCCATTACGCCCCGGATCTGCACAGCAAAGACTGGCAGATGCATTAGGGACGAAAGAGCGCGATCCAGAAAAGAACCATTGATTCAATTGCGGACTGCTTTAAATCCGTAAGGAACGCAAAAGCCAAGGTATACCCAAAGCAATGACCACATCTGATAGATTAGCCCACGCGGGCGCTGACCACCCTCCTGTAAAACGTGCTAAAGTTGGTGTGTTATTGGCAAATCTTGGAACGCCAGACGCGACAGATTACTGGTCTATGCGCCGTTATTTAAATCAATTCTTATCAGACAAACGTGTCATCGATTATCCCGCATGGAAATGGCAGCCGATTTTACAACTGATCATCTTGACATTACGCCCATCAAAATCTGGCGAAGCATACCGCGGAATTTGGAACAACGAATTGGACGAAAGCCCGCTTTTGACAATAACGCGTAATCAAGCTGGTAAAATTTCAGAAGCCATGGCCAAAGAGTATGGTGGCGACATTGTTGTTGATTTTTGTATGCGGTACGGCAACCCATCCACAGACAGTGTTATCCAGCGGATGAAAGATCAGGGATGCGAGCGGATCGTATTTTTCCCGCTTTATCCTCAGTATGCTGCTCCGACAACAGCAACAGCAAATGATGAAATGTTCCGCTCATTGATGAAAATGAACTGGCAGCCGTATATTCGTACGGTGCCAGCTTATTACGCACGTCCAGATTATATCAAAGCTTTGGCAAACTCTGTACGTGCCGTTTACGATAAGATGGATAAGAAACCTGATATTCTGGTCACGTCCTATCACGGTGTTCCAATGCGATATTTAACAGCTGGTGATCCGTATCATTGCCAATGCCAAAAAACTACGCGGCTTTTAAAAGAAGAGCTGGGTTGGGAAGACACAGACATAAAAGTAACCTTCCAATCTAAGTTTGGTCCAGAACAATGGATCGAACCCTATACAGTGGAAGAGGTTGCTCGTTTAGCTGAGGCTGGCAAAAAGAATATCGCCGTAATCGCACCTGCGTTTTCAGCTGATTGCGTTGAAACACTGGAAGAGATCAACGAAGAAATTAAAGAAAGCTTTGAAGAGGCCGGCGGCGAAACATTCACATATATCCCATGTCTCAACGATGATGACGAGCATATTGATGTGTTGATGAATGTCTTAAAAAATGAAATGTCTGGCTGGGTGTAACCCGCCAGACCATTTAATAATTCTAATTTAGCGTCTTAGGCTGCGTATGATTCAACTGGTACGCCAACAAATTCTTTGCTGCCAACGCGAATAGCAATTTTGCCATCTTTCATTGCTCTTACGAAAAGTCCCTGAACAGCAATACAACTGCCCATCATAATAGTTTTATACATAACTCTATCCCCAAAATAGATTAACTTACTGTCTCAAAAACCTACTACTCTTACTTATGGTGCGTAAAACCCAGCAAAAGGGAAACAATCTCACCATATTCATAGGTATTGTTTACAACAAATCGCGCAAAACTGCAATCAAAGGAATATCTGCGGCTGGCATCGGGTAAGACTTCAGGTCTTTTACATGGACCCACGCTAATGTTTGGCCCTCTTTGGGCGATGGGATACCCTCCCATTTACGGCAGGCAAAAACGGGCATTAGCAAATGAAAATCGTCATAACTGTGGCTCGCAAACGTCAATGGAGCCAAGCAACTGTTCCATGTTTGAATGCCCAACTCTTCATCTAATTCGCGCACTAAAGCGGTTTCTGGCGTCTCGCCTTGCTCAACTTTACCCCCTGGGAACTCCCACAAACCAGCCATGGATTTTCCTTCAGGACGTTGAGCCAATAACACGCGACCGTCTGCATCAATCAATGCAACTGCAGACACCAATACAGTTTTCATGAACGATAGTCCGCATTGATTGTGATATATTGATGCGTCAAATCACATGTCCAAACAGTAGCGCTTCCTGTCCCCATGCCAACGTCCGTAGAAATAGTAATCTCTTCATTTTTCATATAGGCCGCACCTGCACCCTCTGTATAACTGTCAGACACCCAACCGTTTTCAGCCACAACAATATCGCCAAAAGAGATTGCGACTTTATCCCGATCCGCTGGCTCACCTGATTTGCCAATTGCCATCACAACACGGCCCCAATTTGGGTCCTCACCAGCAATAGCCGTTTTGACCAACGGCGAATTCGCAATCGCCAAAGCAATCGTACGTGCAGATGCATCCGATACCGCATTGCTAACTTTCACGGTCACAAATTTCGTTGCGCCTTCACCATCTTTTACGACTAAATGAGAAAGTTCTAACATCACTTGCTTTAATGCAGCGGCAAACGCTTTGCCATTTCCACTGCCCGCATCTGTAATCATAGATGCACCACTTTGACCCGTAGCAACCAGCATTAAGCTGTCAGACGTCGATGTATCACTATCAACCGTAATGGAGTTAAAAGAGCTTTCATTGATCTCAGACACCATAGATTGCAACACCGTTTGCTCAACTGCGGCATCCGTAAAGATATAAACTAGCATCGTCGCCATATCGGGGGCGATCATACCCGATCCTTTAGCAAAGCCAGCGATATGAATAGGCTTACCGTCCAACGTAATTTCTGCAGATACACCTTTTGGGAATGTGTCTGTTGTCATAATCGCACGTGCAGCCGATTCGCCCGCACCAGAAGATAGCTTAGATTTCAAATCCGCAACCTGCGCCACAATACGGTCATGCGGCAAAGGCTCGCCAATCACACCTGTAGACGCCGTAAAAACACAGTCCGTAACTGTATTCATTTGGTCCGCAACCGTTTGACAAATTGCCTGAACAGATCCATCACCACGTGCGCCTGTAAACGCATTTGAATTTCCTGAGTTCACCAATATCGCAATTGGCTTATCTGCGGGCAAAGAATTCGCCAGTTTTGCCTGACAATCCAAAACAGGCGCGGAACGTGTTGCAGACCGAGTAAACACGCCCGCAACCGAACTGCCAGCAACAGCTTCAACCAGCATAACATCATCGCGGCCTTGGTATTTCACGCCAGCTTGACCAGCAGCATATCGCACCCCTGCAATTTCGGGCAATTCAGGAAACCCCGCCTTAGGCGCCAAAGGCGAAACCTTTGGTGCTATATTTGCTGTTTCTTGTACCTTAAGCTGGGCTTCCAGATCGGCAATCTTTTGCTCCAGTCTTTCGATCTGTGCTTTATACGCGCTCATATAATCAGCCCCTGTGATTAATCGTTTAAAAGATCAGTGTTTCTGATCACAGCTGGGTCAATTTCTGTTTCTGTGCGGTCAATACTTCCACTTGTTTCCAACTCAGAAATTTTATTTGTAAGTGCTGCTGACCTTAAGCCATCTTCAATTTCACCACGTACTGTTTCAAGTTCTGGCACAGGCTGGTTACGCGTTTCATTCAATTTAATTACATGCCAACCAAATTGTGTTTTCACAGGTTCCGATACCTTGCCAGCTTCTAGTGAAACCATTGCCGCCTCAAATTCTGGAACAAATTGACCAAGACCAGCCCAGCCCAAATCACCACCATTTGGGCCTGATGGACCTGTGGATTTTTCTTTTGCAAGCTCAACAAAGTCTGCATCACTCTCTAACTGTGCGATAATTGCTTTGGCTTCTTCTTCTGTCTCAACCAAAATATGGCTTGCGTGGTATTCTGGAATAGCTTCGGCTTTTACATAAAGCTCTTCGTATTGTGCTTTCACAGCATCTTCTGTGACCGCGCTGCTATAAACACTTTCAATCGCTTCTGTTGCATACAATGCGCGACGCTCATTTTCGCCAGCCAACCTCAATACGGTTGTTTCTTCTGTAATCAAATCACTTAACAGCTGCTGTTGTACAAGCTGATCCACAATTCCATCAAAAAGCTTATCATCTTCGATAGATTGATATTGCTCTGGCAAGCGGCTTGCTAATGATAAAACATGGCCCAATGTGATGTCTGTCCCGTTCACACTGGCAACAATTGTATCGCGTGTTGGCGTATCTTCTGCGAAGCCTGCGGTCGAAAAGGCCAAAACCGCTGCTGCTGTTGTAAATAATTTGCCCATAATACTCATCTTATTCTCCGTTACAAAGCCCTACATATATACGCACTTCAAGGAAAAGTGTCGTTCTTTTACAGGCCAAAAGTTGACACTGACACTTGAGCCGCTTAGATGCCATGAGTAGCACGCAAAACTTGTCTTTGGTCAGTTTGGTTCTTTCTAGGCTTTCGAAGCCGAACCGACAAGACGTCTGATCAAAAGCTGGATCAATTTTGCGTAAAAACGCCGCAAAACGGCTTTTGAATAAACGGAGATATCATGCTGGGCATGAATGCAATCGCCAAAAAAGTTTTTGGCACACCAAATGACCGCAAAATCAAAGCGGTGCGCCCTTTGGTTCAAAAGATCAATGATCTTGAGTCTTCGTTCGAAGCCTTAAGTGACGATGAAATCAAAGCCAAAACAGACGAATTCAAAAAACGAATTGCTGATGGCGAAACTTTAGATACCATTCTGCCAGAAGTCTTTGCAAATACACGCGAAGCAGCAAAACGTACATTAGGATTACGTGCATTTGATACACAGCTTATGGGTGGTATCTTTTTGCATCAGGGCAATATTTCAGAAATGAAAACCGGTGAGGGTAAAACACTTGTTGCTGCTTTCCCTGCTTATTTGAATGCTCTTACAGGTCGCGGCGTTCATGTTGTAACAGTGAATGATTATCTCGCACGTCGTGATGCCGAAACAATGTCCCAAGTTTATGGATTCCTTGGTCTAAAAACTGGTGTGATTGTTCCAGATATGGACCCTGTGGAAAAAATGGAATCGTACCAGGCGGACGTTGCTTACGCGACTAACAATGAATTGGGTTTCGATTACCTGCGTGACAATATGCAATCTGAAATGTCCCAAGTACTGCAGCGCGATCATTACTTTGCGATTGTGGATGAAGTCGACTCAATCTTGATTGATGAAGCGCGTACTCCACTGATCATTTCTGGCCCAGCCGAAGATAGATCAGAACTTTATGTGACTATCGACAAGTTAATCCCTGAACTTACAGCAGAACATTATACTTTAGATGAAAAAGCACGCTCTTCTAACCTAACAGAAGAAGGCAATGAATTCATTGAGAAACGCCTGATTGAAATGGGCATCATGGAAGAGGGGGCATCGCTTTATGACCCTGAAAGCACAACATTGGTTCACCACATCAACCAAGGTTTGCGCGCACATGTTCTGTTCACACGCGAAAAAGATTATATCGTTCGTGATGGACAGGTTGTCTTGATCGACGAATTTACAGGCCGAATGATGGCAGGTCGCCGCTTATCCGAAGGCCTTCATCAAGCGATTGAAGCAAAAGAAAACGTTGATATTCAGCCTGAGAACGTAACACTTGCCTCAGTGACTTTCCAAAACTACTTCCGCTTGTATGACAAGCTAAGTGGTATGACAGGTACGGCACAAACAGAAGCCGAAGAATTTGCAGAAATCTATGGTCTAGGCGTTGTAGAGGTTCCAACAAACCGTCCAATAGCCCGTGTTGATGAACATGACGCAATCTATCGCACTGCCGAAGAAAAGTACAAAGCCGTTGCTGAAGAAATCGTTCTATCACACATCAAAGGTCAGCCTGTTTTGGTCGGAACAACATCGATTGAGAAATCGGAAATGTTATCTGAGTTACTAAAAAACAAAGAATTCCTATACGATATTGCATCAGGCATCCGTAAGCGCGCTGAAAGCTATAAAAAAGAAGCCGATAAAAAAGAAGAACTTCAAAAATCTCAGGAAATTGAAGCATTCATCAGATCAAAAGAAACTGTTCCACATAACGTACTAAACGCACGTTTTCACGAGCAAGAAGCAGGTATCATCGGCGATGCTGGGCGGTTTGGCGCGGTTACAATCGCAACGAACATGGCTGGCCGCGGTACGGACATTCAATTGGGCGGCAACTTTGAGATGCTCTTTGACGCCGCTCTAAAAGAAGCGGGTGACGATGCAGATCCCGTTGCTATTCGCTCTGAGATCGAAGCACAACTTGCAAACGCCCGCACCAAAGTTCTTGAAGCAGGCGGTCTATTTGTTCTAGCAACTGAACGCCATGAAAGTCGTCGTATTGATAACCAATTGCGCGGCCGTTCTGGTCGCCAGGGTGATCCAGGTCGCTCTTCATTCTTCCTTTCATTAGAAGATGATTTGATGCGTATCTTTGGGTCTGAACGTTTGGAAAAAGTTCTCAGTACTCTAGGTATGGAAGAGGGCGAATCTATTGTGCACCCTTGGGTGAATAAGTCTCTGGAGCGTGCTCAGGCTAAGGTTGAAGGTCGCAACTTTGATATTCGCAAACAACTTTTGAAATACGATGACGTGATGAACGATCAGCGTAAGGCTGTATTTGAACAACGTCGTGAAATTATGGAAGGCGATGACCTTTCGGATGTAACCAAAGATATGCGCGATCAAGTGATCGACGATATCGTGGACCAAGCTATCCCCGCCAAATCTTATGCTGAACAATGGAATATTGATGAGCTGCTTGAAGCAACACAACAACAGCTTGGCCTTGATGTTCCAGTGAAAGCTTGGGCAGAAGAAGAAGGTATAGATGATGAAGATATCCGCGAGCGTCTTTATGAAGCTGCTGATAAATTCATGGCTGAAAAAGAAGAGCAATTTGGCCCCGAAAACATGCGCAATATCGAAAAGCAGCTTCTGTTACAGACAATTGATACAAAATGGCGCGAACACTTGGTAACCCTTGAGCACTTACGATCTGTTGTTGGCTTCCGTGGTTATGCACAACGCGATCCATTGAATGAATACAAAACGGAAGGGTTCGAACTGTTTGAACGTTTACTAGATAGCTTGCGGACGGACGTAACAAGCCAGTTATCTCGCGTTCGATTGATCACCGAAGAAGAACAGCAGGCGATGATGGCGCAAATGCAAGCATCTGGCGAAATCCCAACCCCACCTGCACCAACAGAAGATGCCGTTGATGGATTTGATGAAAACGATCCAACGACTTGGGGCAATCCATCGCGCAACGACCTATGCCCTTGTGGATCTGGTAAAAAATTCAAACATTGTCACGGAAAACTAACCTGACCCGATAAATTAAATGCGCAGGGCTTTCTTTGCGCATTTAATTCTGGCGCAAATGTGGCACAATATACTGCGAATTAAGCATAAAAAACACCATATATAGATTTTTATTTATAATAGCACACGATCTATAGACCCTGTGACCTATCCTCATCACGCACACACTCAAACATCTCCAGATATACAAAAATCTTAGGTTTTTTGGCATACTGTTCAAAAATAACGAGCGGAACAGTACCATGCGTTTAAACGATAAAGCGCTTACATTTGTAACAGGCCTTGTGTTGATACTTGGCGTGGGTACTTTTGTACACAAAGGGGACGAGCTGTTTAAACCAAAGCAACAAAACGTCCAGGTCGCCAAGGCAGATATTTCATCATCAATAAAAACGGATGCCATAGCTAGCAAATATAATATTTCAATGCCCTTGGAATCCGTTGTTTTGCCAACAAAACCAGAATTAGAGTTTGATACTGGTATCCAACTTGTACGCGCGGACAAGCCTGCTAGCACCGAAGCATTCGAAAAGTTAAAAACTGTTTTAGATTACAAATCCGTGCCCGTAGATTGTAAAGTTAAGCTATCTGCAAAATCATTGCGCAGCGCACGCGTGCAACTAAGTGTGACAGCCCCTTGCCATAGCAACGAAATCATCACCATTTCCCATGCGGGATTGCGGTTTAATGAATATGTTGATGGTGGTGGCGTTATAATAATTACCATTCCTGTTTTATCGAATCCCGCAGAAATCGAAGTTTCTTTTGATGATGGCACTAAAAAATCCATAACAACTCAGGCGCATGATCTGTCTTCGTATACACGGACAGGGATCGCATGGTCAGGCCATAACAGCTTAAACCTACAAGTTCTTGAAACAGCATATAATACAGAAAAGAATTTGCATTTAACTGCTGATAACAAGCGATCAGAGGAAAAATCCTATTTCTTGGGCGGTGGATATTTAACTGCCCTTGGCAACACAGCAATTCCGAATGGTGAATTCATTCACATTTATACAGCCGATATTACGCAGAAAAAATACGTAGACTTTCAATTACATATGAAAAAGCAAAGTTTGGTCTGTCAAAACAACCTTGAATTGAAAACGATTCATTACGCATCGGACACGAATGTTCAAATTGCAAAAAAATCCGCCACAATAAACCATTGTATGAACCAATCAGAAAATATTGTGTTGAAAAATATGCTTAGGAATATGATTGTAGCACAACGGAACTAATTGGTAGTGCTCAATGTATTTTCACAGATTGATATCTCTTTCTTTGGCTTTTGCCTTAACTGCGACAGCAACGTCAGCAGCGCAGGTAACACTTAAATCAACATCCAGCTCTGTTGAAATTGTTGGCGAATTGAAAAGCTTTGATAATGAGGTTTATGTCGTCGAGACCGACTTGGGCGAACTAGAGGTAGATGCGCGTACAGTTACATGTAGTGGTGATGTCTGCCCAGAGGTCGTAAACTTAGCTTCTGAGGTTTCCATATTTGGGGACAAACAATTGATTGATCAACTGCTTGTGCCATTAATGGAAGGATACAGTTTTTCCATCGGCGCAAATGTAGAAACAGCCACAGATAAAACGGGACATGCGAACATTACAGTTATTGGGCAAGACGGTACCGATTTTGCTAAAATTTCTGTCCAACCCAGTGCTGCATCAAACTTGAATGCTGACATAAGCAAAAACCCAAATGCAATTGTGGTAAAACAAGGCTCTGCTGCACTCTTAGCACAAGACGCTATCAAAACAGCTGTAACCCCATTGGCCGCAGATGCAATTGTTGTAGCCGTTTCTGAGATAAACCAAATTCGATCAATTTCACAAGAATCACTACAAGATGTATTGAGTGGAAAAATTACAAGCTGGAAGGATTTGGGCGGTGCAGATGTTGATATCAACCTATACCTGACAGAAAAAAATACGAACTTTGCAACCCTATCCAAAACTATGGGTTATGATACAGCAGAAACAGGCACGGCAGCGCGCTTTAAAACTTTAGATGACATTGCAAAGGCGGTATCCCAAGACCCATATGGACTGGGCATAATAAATTACGCCAATCTACGCACAGCCAAAGCACTCCCTATTGTTGGCGCTTGCGGAGCCTATGTAAAACCGAACACTTTTAATATCACGACAGGTACATATCCTGGCACATATTATCATTACTTAGCCCAAGGCGAAAAACGCCCGCCTATTTTTGCAAGAGAATTTCTATCTTTCCTAGAGGACAGCCAAGCCAAAGACATGATCGAGCGTTTTGGTTTTCCAAGCCTGTCCCTTCAAGAAAAAGATTTAGAGGATCAAGGCAATCGCATTACTTATGGCTTACTAGCAACATCCAAAAATGTACCAATCACTGAATACCGTTCTATGCTGAATATTTTAAATGGTGCGCGTCAATTATCGACGATCATGCGCTTTGCACCAGGTGGGTTAGATTTAGACACCCAATCATCTGCAGCACTAGAGGCATTAGTATCCGAACTGTTCTTAGGTAATTATGCCGATCAAAAACTGATGATCGTTGGCTTTACCGAATCTGATGGCAGTTTGGGTGAAAACAAACGCAATTCGAAAGCAGCCGCTCAGTTAATTTCACGTTACATTAAAAATGCAGACAGCGGTGGCATTCTGGCTGATCTACAAATGGAAATTCACGGGTTTGGCGAAGCTTCTCCTTTGGTTTGCGAAGACACACCAGAAGGGGCCGCAACAAACAACCGCGTAGAAATCTGGGTTAAAGATAGCTTTTAAATCAACCCACGCGCTTTGAAACTGATGTCCCCAGCTGCCCCAATAATCAGATGGTCATGGACAGCTATTTTCAATGCTCCCAACGCATCAATGATCTCATGAGTCACATCAATATCTGATTGCGATGGCTCAGGATCACCGCTGGGGTGATTGTGCACTAAGATCACAGCCGTCGCATCACATTCTAATGCACGCTTTGCCACTTGGCGCGGATAAACAGGCACATGGTTCACGATACCTGTTTGCAAACATTCATCTGTAATCAAAACGTTTTTGCTGTCCAAAAACAGTGCGCGAAATTGCTCTTGCTTCAAGTGCGCCATGCTTGATCTACAATAAACAATCAGCTGGTCCCATGATGAAATAACATCGCGCTCTATCACATCTAGCTGCGCCATTTTATGCGCTGCTGCGCGTATGATTTTCAACTCGTTAATCACAGCAATCCCGATACCTTTGATTTTTCGTAAATCACTTGGTGCAGCAGCAAGAACATTATTGAAACTGCCAAATTGTTTTAGCAAAAGCTGACACAATAAACGGATATCACGGTTGGGTATTGCGCGAAACAAAATCAGCTCTAACAACTCAATATCATTTACCGCCTCAACCCCGCCTTTGATAAAACGGTCGCGCAGATTGGAACGGTGTCGGTTTTGTAAACGTTTCGGATCAGCAACGCTGGCTTGGGACAGGTTGAACCCCAGCATTGCAGCATCAGAAAACTCAGTTTTTCGAACATTTGGCGCCATATACGCAGCATTGCGCGGTATGGTTAATCAAAGGTTTCCAAAACTTAGTAAGTTGGGTGGAATAATCCCTTTGGCGACAATGTGAAAATCTCACATCCATCTGCCGTCACACCAATCGAATGCTCAAACTGTGCTGATAGTGATTTGTCTTTTGTAATCGCCGTCCAATCATCCGAAAGAATTTTCGTATGTGGTGTTCCAATGTTAATCATCGGCTCAATCGTAAAGAACATCCCTTCTTCCAGCACAGGGCCAGTGCCAAAATTACCGTAGTGCAACACATTCGGCGCAGAGTGGAATACACGTCCCAAACCATGGCCACAAAAATCCCGTACAACAGAATAACCCTGCGCTTCAGCATAGCGTTGGATTGCGGCACCGATATCGCCAAATGTATTACCTGGCTTCACCTGATCAATGCTTAACATAAGCGCGTCATGTGTCACTTGGATAAGCTTTTGCGCATAGGGCTTAGGCTTACCAGCAACATACATCCGAGAGTTGTCACCGAACCAACCATCCAAGATACACGTCACATCGATGTTTAGAATGTCGCCTTCAAAAAGCGTATCGTCCTTGCGGTTGTTCTTATCATTTTTCCACTTTGGGATTTTTGCCCCCGGAATACCGTGACACACTACATGGTTGATCGAAATACAGCTGGATTTCGGATATCCGCGATACCCCAGCGTTGCGGGAACAGAATTGTTTTGCACCATATAATCATGACACAATTGATCCAGATACTCTGTGGTCACACCTGGCACAACATGCTCTGCTATCATGTCCAATACTTCAGCTGCTAAACGCCCAGCGCGGCGCATTCCTTCAAAATCCTCTTTTGAATGAATGGTTATACCGTCTTGGTTAAGTCGTGGCTTTTTTGTCTGTTCCAAAAGAGCAATCCTTGTGGGCTGTAAGCATCAAAATAAATCTACGTGAAACCACATATGGGAACATTGCAGATTATGCAAATGCTAGGGGTATTTTCTCGCTTATTTCAATACCTGTTTGCGAAAGGTTGGTTCTGTAACACAAAACCTCTACCCCTGCTTCGCGTGCCGTCATAAATGCCGTTTGGTATTTTGGATCAATATCCCCCGCAATATCAAAGCGGTCACAGTCATTGCGCTGCAATAAATATAATATAACGGCACGTTGATCAGATTGCACAACATTCGCCAATTCACCCATATGCTTTGCACCACGTGCAGTTACACTATCAGGAAACTCTGCCAACCCAGTTTGCCGAGAAAGCGTGACACTTTTGATCTCAACATAACAATCCACTTTACCCTCTTCGCTTAACAGAAAATCAATGCGGGAGTTCTCGCCATATTTCACCTCTGGTTTAACATTTTGGTAAATCAGTTCTGGGATCAAGCCATTCCTTAAGGCTTCGCCAACAATCTTATTCGGCATACCCGTATCAACGCCAACCATTGCGCCACCATCCAGTTCCGCAATCTTCCAAGAATACTTCAGCTTCCGCTTAGGATCATCATTCGGCTCTAACCAAACACGTAAACCTTCATCCTTCATCCCTAACATTGAACCAGGGTTCGCAACATGTGCTGTTATTTCACGTCCATCATTCAACGTGACGTCTGCTAAAAAACGCTTATATCTACGGATCAAGGTTGCGGGTATAAGGGGTGTATCAAAGTTCATACCGAAACTTAGGCCGCATATAAAATAAGGACAAGCAAGATGAGCAATCCAACAGCCGCAATGATCGTTATTGGCGATGAAATCCTGTCTGGACGCACGCGCGATTCGAATATGCATCACCTTGCAAAACAATTAACCCTAGTCGGTATCGATTTGAATGAGGTGCGTATAGTTGCAGACGATGAAGATGAAATCGTTGGCGCCGTAAATGCATTGCGTGTGAAATATACTCATGTCTTTACCAGTGGCGGCATTGGGCCAACGCATGACGATATCACAGCAGATTGTGTAGCCAAAGCTTTTGGCGTTTCGATTGGTGTGCGCGATGATGCCCGTGCCGCTTTGGCACAGAACTACGATAATCCAGAAACAGAATTAACTGAAACGCGTTTGCGTATGGCGCGTGTACCTGATGGCTCTGTTTTAATCGATAACCCCATTTCAAAAGCCCCAGGGTTTTCGACAGGCAATGTTCATACAATGGCTGGCGTTCCAAAAATCTTTGAAGCGATGTTAGAAGGTTTGTTGCCAAAACTTGGAGCGGGTAAAAAGATTTTGTCACAAACCGTGGATGTCGCACAAAAAGAAGGGGACATCGCTAAAATTCTGGGGCAAATCGCCAAAGCAAACTCTGATACAGCGATTGGCTCATATCCTTATTATAATGATGGTAGCTTCGGATGTAAGCTTGTTGTCCGCTCAACAAACGCAGACCGCGTAGCAGCAGTAGCCGCAGAAATAGAAGCCGCTTTTTTAGGGTAAACTTGATGCAAAAACCCACATCACAAGAACTCTTTAGCGCTGTTGATGCAACATGGTCAGCAAAGCAATTCATCAGTCATGATGGCTGGATGCTGCGTGAGGGGGCAGGTGGTGGAAAACGTGTATCTGCGGCAACCCTAGAAGCACCCATAGATGATGTGGATATAATCGTTGCCGAACAACAGATGACCGCTTTGGGACAAAAGTCATTATTCATGGTCAGGGATTCAGATGCCGCATTGGACAATGTTTTAGAACAGGCAGATTACGGTATCGTCGATCCTGTTGTGGTTTTGGCCAGTCCAGTTAGCGACTTGTTAAAACAGAAATACACAAGTCATAGTGTTAACCTAGCAGAATCTCCTAGCAATGATGCCAAAACCATATGGAATGATGGCGGTATCAGCCCAGATCGCTTGTCAATTATGGAACGGGTTACGGCACCCAAAACAATCTTAGAAAGCTCAGATATGGGTGTAGCTTTTGTTGCTGCTCATAAAGGCATTGCAATGGTTCACGCTGTTGAGGTGTCAAAGGATCATCGCCGCAAAGGCGTTGCAAACGCTTTGATGTATAAAGCGGCTCTTTGGGCAAAAGATCATAATTGCAATTGGCTGGCTGTCCTAACCGTCAGGGAAAACGTCCCTGCATGTACACTTTACCAAACCCTAGGAATGACAGAAGCGGCAGCTTATCACTACCGCTTCAAAAGGTCAGTTTAACGAGGGCTGGTATTTACCAGTTGCCCATACCTTTATTCTTGAAATGCTCTGCAAGAAAATCAAGGAAAGCGCGCAATTTTGGCTGCGTATATTGTCCATGTGGGTACATTGCATAGATATCTTGTGATTGTTCTGGCAGATCACTTAGGGCAGAGATCAAAGAACCCTTTTCCAATTTCTCATGATACAAGAAACACGGCAAGAACGCGATGCCCAAACCAGCTTCAGCTGCTTGCAATAGTGACTGGCCATCATTTGCTGTTAGGTTACCGCTGGCGCGAACAGAACGTATTTCACCTGTATTAGACTTTAGTTTCCAAACGCTACCCGCTGGCTGGTTTGAATAATGAAGCAAACTGTGGTGGTTCAAGTCTTCGATGCGTGTTGGCATACCATTTTTTTCAAAATAGCGCGGCGAGCCCACAATTTTCATCTGTGTAGATGCAAGTTTTTTTGCCATGATGCTGCTGTCTTGTTGCTGACCAACGCGAATAACAAGATCATAGCTGTCTGCAACAGGATCAAGGTTTTGATTGCTCAGCACCATGTCGACGGAAACCTCAGGGTATAAGCCTAGGAAGTTCCCCAGCGCACCCGACAAATGATTGCCACCAAAATCAGGTGACGCTGCCAAGCGCAATGAACCTCGTGGGGCCACTTGCATAGACGATACCATAGCGTCTGCTTCTATAGCATCCACCAAAACCTGCTTTGCTTTATCGTAATAAGCCAAGCCAATTTCTGTTGGACTAACGCGGCGTGTTGTGCGGTTTAACAACCGTGCGCCAAGACGTGCTTCTAAAGATGAGACGTGTTTGGATACGGCGGATTTCGATAATCCCATTTTCTTTGCCGCATCAGTAAAGCCTCCGCTATCGACAACTTTAGCGAATGCTTCCATTTCTGTTAATCGGTCCATACTGACAATCCTCGTTAAAACTAGGTCATTGTTTCCCCTTTAAATTTGTCCACATTTAGGAAACAACCTGTCCATTGCTGGGTTATTTCAAACTTAGTTTTGCCACATTTCTCACTTTTTGTGGATAAGTGCCCTTATAATAAGACAAACAGCATGATTGACCCTGCATCAAAAATTTGATCAAATTATGGTAACTCTTATTTAGGCGCTCACACTATGACTGACAAAACACAGGCCCCGCATGTTCAAGTTGGCGTTTTTGACCTAAATGGACAGATGCGCGGGAAACGTTTGCCTGCAAGCAAGCTGGATACCATTCTTAAGGATGGCTTCCGAATGCCCATTTCAATCATGGGCATCGATATTTGGGGGCGTGATATTCCAAACAGCGAATTGGTTTTCGAATCTGGCGATGGCGATGGATACTGTATTCCGACTGGTCGCGGGCCGTTAACCGTATCAACAGCAGAAGAATCAACCGTTTTGGTTCCTTGTACATTCTTAAACGAAGACAAGACGCCATTCCTCGGCGACCCACGTCAAGCTTTGGCTCATATAGTAGATCGCTACAAAGCTAAGGGATTAACTGTTGTCGTTGCTACAGAGATGGAATTCTATCTAACAGACCCAGAATCCATTTATGGCACCGCACAAATGGCACCCATCAATCAAGAGTTTGAAGTGTTAGAGGCTATAGACACATTAGACCTACACGAACCTTTTCTAAATGCAGTCTATAAAGAATGTGAAGCGTGGGATGTACCAGCGGATGCCGTTATTTCCGAAGGCGGTACAGGTCAGTTTGAAATCAACCTGAACCATGTACCCGATCCCTTGAAGGCCGCTGATGATGCGATGCTATTCAAACGGATCGTACGGTCAGTTGCGCGTGATCAAGAACTAGCGGCAACCTTCATGGCGAAACCTTTTGGGGATCGGGCTGGGAATGGGTTGCATGTTCATTTTTCTGTTCTGGATAAAGATGGAAACAATATCTTTGCGAATGGCACGGATGAAGGGTCTGACCTTTTAAAACATGCAGTAGCAGGGTGTCTGGATATGATGCCTGCATCGATGGCGATCTTTGCACCGCATTATAATTCTTACCGCCGTTTCGCGGCACACAGTCATGCGCCCAGCGCTGTGGGGTGGGGGTATGAGAATAGGACCGCTGCGATCCGTATTCCAGGTGGGCCTGATATAGCGCGGCGGATTGAGCACCGTGTGGCGGGGGGGGATGCGAATGTTTACCTGATACTCGCGGCGATATTGGGGGGGGCGCTGCATGGGATCGAAACCAAGGCTGTGGCACCTGATCCAATCACAGGGGATGCTTATGCGGCTGATCTGGAAAAACTGCCGAATTCTTGGGAAGCGGCGCTGGATATTTTTGAGGCGTCTGAGGCCATCGGCGTTATTTTTGATCCGATTTTAAAGAGTATCTATCTGAAAGCAAAACGTCAGGAATTGGAACGGTTTGAAACAGAGGTCAGTGCCTTTGAATATCGGACTTATTTGAATACAGCTTAGGGATGTCCCAGTTGGGACATTGGGTTAAGGTATTGATATCATTATGGTATATAAATCAAAGGTTGTAATGCGTGACCAAAATATTAAATCTTTCAATAGAATATTAACGCATTCTTAACTCACACGTTTTTTACTAGTGGTATGGCCTATATTTGCAAGTTTATCTTGATAAAAGCCAAGTCTATTGCCAAATCAGTAATATAAGTAGTAGAAAAAGCTTATAAATGGAGGAAACATGATGCCATACAGGCCACAGGGTCAGAAATGCCCCGCGGACACGATCGGCAACAGTATCCATTATGGCGCAATGTCGAGGTGGATATAATGCCCGCACCTTATACCCCACTTGCTATAGCAAATAATTTTCTTGAGCAATTTGGAACAAACGGTATCGAACATATGAAGCTTCAAAAGCTAGTTTACTGTTCATATGGATGGTGGTTGGCTGTAGAGGGGCTAAATGGTGTTCGCTTAACGACTGAAGGCCCTGAAATTTGGAAGCATGGTCCTGTTTTCGATAGCCTATATCATGCGTTCAAAATATTTGGGCGCAAACCTATTGTTGCGCCACAATCATCTAATCCCTTTGGTCAACCAGAAAATGTAGATCAAAGTGATGAATATACCCGTAATCTTATTAGATGGATTTGGGGTAGGTATGGACATCTTTCTGGGTTTGCACTTTCTGACTTAACACACAAAGCAGGAACTCCGTGGCATAGAGTTGCAACTGACAACAACTTTAGTGTGGCTTTCAACACCGATATACCAGATCAATATATCTGGGAAGAATTTAACGAACTACTTAATGCTGCAGAAATTGCCGCAAATAATCAGAGCGAGCAGCATGGGCGCGGACACAGACAACCAGCTTGATATAGACCAAAACCCAACCCCAAGCGACGAAGCTGGCGCCTTTTCATCCCCAGATGAAAAGGCTGTAGAGGCAGCTCACAAAAGAAGCTTAGAGGAGAAAGAGACGGAACAAGGGCCTTTTGGCAAGTTAATTGGTTCGTCAGATTCTTCACTTAATACTTGTCTAATTCTCTTATTACTTGGGTTTATAGCAATTCTAATTTCACTATTTGTTATGATCTGGAACGATAACGCTGCAAACATTCTTGAAAAACTTATTACTTTCGAACTAACTATCGCTGGATATGTAATGGGTACCAAAAAATCTGATTGAGTAAAATTATAAACCAGTCAAATACGCCTGACACAGTTCATCAACCTGACCAACCAAATCCTCTACACGCTCCAACAACCAATCCAATTCTTCCGCTGTGATCTCGTAGTGTTTGGAATAGCGTGCTTCGACGTAGGCTTTTTTCAATAATTCAAAGCGTTTATCAAAAGGTTTTTGGCCTCGGGGCCAGATTGGGCGCAAGTGTTCTTCTTTGGCTTCTGCCATAGAGCGTAAGTTTTTGATGTTGTGGGTTGAGGGGTTGTAGAGGGTTTTTGTGAGTAGGAAGCACGTATAGGCGCGTTCTGTTGTTTGGTGTAGCAGGAAGGCTGCGTCGTTTTTATCGCCGCCTTCAATGTAGAAGCGTGCACCTTTTAAACCACTCTTTGCACTCTCACTCCAATGCTCATAATACTCTTGCGCCATCTTTTTGGCGGTTGCCTGATCTGGGGGCGTTGGGGTGGCGAGTTTATATTTCGTTTGGCCTTTGGGGGTTTGATCGGTCAACTCATAAAGCAGCACGCCGTCGCGGATGATGTCGGTGAAAAAATACTGGCCTGTTGTCAGACCCGTGTTCACCTCGTCCAATGTATGCACGATGAATTGCGGCAGGCTGTGAAACATTTCGCGCCCGCGCATCAAACGATCCTCGGCAGGGGCCCAATAGGTTGCCATATCGGTGAAATCTGCGTGGCTGACGATCACCAGAATATCGTAGTCAGAAAAATAACCGCTGGTGCGATCCTCGACCCAATCGCCACGGGCGTGGGAACCAAAGAGAATGATTTTCAGGATACGCCCCAATTTGCGGTCGGGCTGTGTGGCGGTTTTGATTTTATCGGCGAACTCTTCGTGCAGGACAGCAACGATCTGTTCCAGATCACGCTGTTTGCGCGCTGGTAGATGATCGAGATTGGTTTTGAGTGTCTGCACGATTTATCCTTTTGGTGTGACTATTCCTTATCGTAAAACGGATGTCTACCACAGCCTTAAAAGAACATTGTTAAGGTGCGTGCAAAACACGCACCCTATAGAAATCTTAGGGTTTTACACAACCTGCGCCCTTTAAGTCACGAAAGGAAATGCCTCGGATTTGCAGTTCTCTGATATAGGAAATCACGACAACATTTAAAAGCCCCTCACAATTGGCGCTCTTGAAATTATATTTAACCGCATAACCAGCGTTGTCATTTTCATCAAACATTATACGGGTTTTGTTTTGTCGCTGGAATACAGTTCCACTTTTAACATGTGTGAATATTTGCTCTTTGTAATATTTTGCCAAACCAGCATCGCCGAGTTCTCTTTTTACAGCAGGGCCTGAATTTGCTATCAGGTATTTCAAATTTTTCGCTTTTACTTGGGCAACTATCTCATCTGCTTTTCTTACAAATTCAGCTTCTTTTCCTTTCACATCATTGTAATTGATTTGCTTTAACAGCCTACCCATGTTGGCTTCGCCCCCACATCCGATTAGTGGTAAAAGTAAAACGAATATAAATGCTCGCATGATTTTAGTCCTTATTTTTTAAAGTCAGTTTTGCTTTAGGTTTTATGCTTTTCAGCAAGTGGCTATTGCCGCTTAAGATTTGCATTGGTTGCAAAATATAGATTGGTTGAGCGGAAACCATTGTACAAATGACAGGTTTCGCGATTCCCCTTGCATAATTTTAGGACTCAGCCTATATCCACCTCAACAGCGGTAAGACTGGCTTCCACCCCCAGACTTCCATCGGAACTTCATCGACGGGCAGCTGCCCGTTTTTTTGTGCCTAATTGAAACATGGACCACATATGTCAGACCTGATTGCAAAAGCAGCGATTGATAAACGCATGGCAGAGATTATCACCCCAGTCATTGAAGACATGGGGTATGAACTGGTGCGCGTGCGTTTGATGTCTGGTAAATCCACAATCCTGCAAATCATGGCGGAAAAACCTGAGGGTGGGATTGAAGTGGATGATTGTGCTAAAATCTCTACTGAAGTGGGTGCGATATTAGATGTGGAAGATCCGATTGAGGGTGACTTTTCATTAGAAGTGTCCAGCCCCGGTATCGACCGCCCGCTGACACGTTTAAAAGACTTTGAGATGTGGGAAGGCTATGAAGCCAAGATTGAAACCACAGAACTGATCGATGGCCAGCGCCGCTTTAAGGGCGAATTGCGCGGCATTGAGGATAACGAAGTGCTGATTGAAATCCCACAAGGGATTATCGGCCTGCAATTTGACTGGCTTTCTGATGCAAAGCTGGTTTTAACCGACGACTTGATCGCAGACAGCTTAAAGGCCCGCAAAGATGCTGGGTTTGACGAAGCCGCGTTCGATGAAATTCAAACCGAAGAGGACTGAACCCATGGCCATTACAAGTGCTAACCGTCTAGAACTTTTGCAAATCGCTGAAGCGGTTGCGCGTGAAAAACTGATCGACCCTGATCTGGTTATTCAAGCAATGGAAGAATCTATGGCGAAGGCTGCAAAGTCTCGTTACGGCGCAGAGCTGGATATTCGTGCACATATCGATCGCAAAACGGGTGATCTGACAATGACACGCGTGCGCGAAGTTGTGGAAGAGGTTGAGAACCTTTCAACAGAAATGACTGTGGAAGAAGCGAAAGCACATATCGAGAACCCAGAAGTTGGATCATTGATCATTGATGAGCTGCCGCCAATGGACTTTGGTCGTATCGCTGCACAATCTGCGAAACAAGTGATCTTGCAAAAGGTTCGTGAAGCCGAGCGTGATCGTCAATACGAAGAGTTCAAAGATCGTCAGGGTGAGATCATCAACGGTCTTGTTAAGCGTGTTGAATACGGCAACGTGATTGTTGATGTAGGCCGTGGCGAAGCTGTGTTGCGCCGCGACCAGCTTATTAACCGCGAAATGTTCCGCAATGGCGACCGCGTTCGTGCGTACATCAAAGAGGTGCGCTCTGAAATGCGTGGCCCACAGATTTTCCTATCCCGCACAGCACCAGAATTCATGGCCGAGTTGTTCAAGATGGAAGTTCCTGAGATTTATGACGGTATCATTGATATTAAAGCTGTTGCTCGTGACCCAGGGTCTCGTGCAAAAATCGGTGTGATTTCATATGACAACTCAATCGACCCAGTGGGTGCTTGTGTTGGTATGCGTGGGTCTCGTGTTCAGGCTGTTGTGAATGAATTGCAAGGTGAGAAGATCGATATCATCCCTTGGAACGAAGATGCACCAACATTCCTAGTGAATGCGTTGCAGCCTGCAGAAGTGGCTAAGGTTGTTTTGGACGAAGATGCAGAGCGTATCGAGGTTGTTGTACCAGATGAGCAGTTGTCATTGGCAATTGGTCGTCGCGGTCAAAACGTGCGTTTGGCATCACAGCTAACTGGTCTTGATATCGACATCATGACAGAAGCGGACGAGTCTGAGCGTCGTCAGAAAGAATTCGAAGTGCGTTCGAAATTGTTCATGGATACAATGAATGTTGATGAAGTTGTGGCACAGCTGCTGGTTTCAGAAGGTTTCGCAACCTTAGAAGAGGTTGCATACGTTGAAGTAGACGAATTGCTAGTAATCGAAGGTTTCGACCAAGATACAGCTGATGAGTTGCAAGCGCGTGCACGCGAAAGCTTGGATGAGATTAATGCGAAAGCATTAGCAGCAGCTAAAGAGTTGGGAACAGAGCAAAGCTTGATCGACTTTGGTGGGCTATCCCCACAAATGTTGGTGGCTTTGGCCCAAGACGGTGTGAAAACAATCGAAGACTTCGCAACATGTGCTGACTGGGAATTGGCTGGTGGTTACACCACAATTGACGGCGAGCGTGTGAAAGACGACGGCATATTGGAAAGCTTTGACGTTGGTCTAGAAGAAGCTCAGGAACTGGTCATGGCAGCACGTCTACAGCTGGGTTGGGTGACTGAAGAACAATTGGCCGAAGATGCTGCTGCTGCGGAAGCAGACGAAGCCGCATCTGACGAGGAGGCTGAAGCCTGATGCGTCAGGTTTCGGTTTTTGCCCGTGGGACGTGGTGGTCGAACAAAACAAGCTGAAGTGGTTGAACGTCGCTGTATAGTGACGGGCGAAACTTTACCGACATCTAACCTAATACGGTTCGTATTGGGTCCTGATGATATGGTAACACCTGATATCTCGGAACGCTTGCCGGGTCGTGGAATTTGGGTGTCTGCAAACAGCAAAGATTTGGCAAAAGCCATTGACCAAAATCTGTTTTCAAAATCAGCCAAGCAAAAGGCAAATATCCCTGATGGGTTGGCCGATTTAACAGAACGGCTGATCGCAAAACGCGCAATTGACTTGATGTCTATGGCCCGCAAAAGCGGCCAAGCAATTTGTGGGTATGAAAAAACCAAAAGCGCTATGATGTCAGATCGCTGGTATATCTTACTTCAAGCAGAAGATGGATCAGCGCCACAGAAACAAAAAATAAGACCCTCAGCGGTTGCGAATTCCTATATTTCTTGCTTTACAGCACAGGAATTGGGTTTGGCATTCGGCAGGGATAATGTGATACATGCGGCAGTGTCCAAAGGTGGACTCTCGGCCCGCATCCTATTAGAAGCCAATCGACTGACAGGTTTTCGTGTCAATAACACAGCCAGTCCGTCAAAAAATGCTGATAAATCATCAGCTGCGAAAGGTTAAATACGAATGAGCGACGAAAACAACAACGACGGCAAACCAAAACCACTCGGATTAAAGGGCGGTTCTGGAACTGTGCGCCAAAGTTTTTCTCATGGACGTTCGAAATCTGTCGTCGTGGAGAAAAAACGCAAGCGCGTAATCGTACCTGGAAAACCAGGTGCTGGCCCAGGTACACGCCCTGCAGGCGGTACATCTGGTGGTGTTTCTAATTCTGAGATGGAGCGCCGCAGAAAAGCTCTTGCTGCTGCTGCTGGTCAAGAAGCCGAGCGCAAAGCAAAAGAAGAGGCTGAAACTGCTGCACGTGAAGCCGAGCGCGCAGCGCGTCGCCGCGAGCGAGAAGAAAAAGAACGTGAAGAGCAAGAACGTATAGAACGTCGCCGTGCACGTGAAGAAGCTGCAAGAGCGCCAAAGCCAGCAGAAGCTAAAAAAGTTGATCCAAATGATGCGCCTGCAGCTGCAGCGCCTGCGCCTGAAACAGACGTTTCACGTCCTGCTGCAAAACAACAGCCTGTAAAACGCCCTGAAAAAGCACGCGAAGAACCGCGCCGCAACAAACCATCAAAGGGTGGTGATGCAAATGACCGCCGTAGTTCTGGTAAACTAACCATCAATCAAGCGCTTCGCGGCGGTGGTGGCCATCAGAAATCAATGGCTGCGATGAAGCGTAAGCAAGAACGTCAGCGTCGTCAGATGATGGGCGACAATAATGTTGAGCGCGAAAAGGTTGTACGTGACGTACAAATCCCAGAAGCAATCACTGTAAGCGAACTTGCAAACCGTATGGCTGAAAAAGTGGCCGCAGTTGTAAAAGCGTTGATGACAAACGGCATTATGGCGACACAAAACCAAACAATCGATGCAGATACTGCTGAATTGATCGTTGAAGAATTTGGCCACAAAGTGGTTCGTGTTTCTGATGCTGATGTTGAAGATGTCATTCAACAAGTTGAAGATGATGAAAAAGACCTACAGCCACGCGCGCCTGTGATTACAATCATGGGCCACGTTGACCACGGTAAAACATCAGTTCTGGATGCTTTGCGCAAAACAAACGTTGTTTCAGGCGAAGCTGGCGGTATTACACAGCACATTGGTGCGTACCAAATTACAACCGAAGACGGCACATTGTTGACGTTCCTTGATACACCAGGCCACGCGGCGTTTACGTCTATGCGTGCACGTGGTGCCCAAGTGACAGACATCGTTGTTTTGGTGGTCGCGGCCAACGATGGTGTTATGCCACAAACGATTGAAGCGATTGCTCATGCAAAAGCGGCAGAAGTTCCTTTGATCATCGCGATTAACAAGATCGACGTTGAAGGTGCTGATCCAAACCGTGTGCGTACGGATCTATTGCAACACGAAGTTATCGTAGAAGCGATGTCTGGTGACGTACAGGATATCGAATGTTCTGCCCTAACTGGTCAAGGCTTGGATAAACTTCTGGAAGCGATTGCATTGCAATCAGAAATCTTAGAGCTGAAAGCTAATCCTAATCGCGCAGCACAAGGTGCAGTGATTGAGGCGAAGCTAGACACAGGTCGCGGCCCAGTTGCTACTGTTCTGGTTGAGGCCGGTACTTTGCGCAACAAAGACATCTTTGTTGTGGGTGAACAATGGGGCAAAGTTCGTGCCCTTATGGACGATCAAGGTAAAACAGTTGCCGAAGCTGGACCATCTGTTCCAGTAGAGGTTCTGGGCTTGAACGGCACACCAGAAGCTGGTGATATCCTGAACGTTGTAAGTTCCGAAGCAGAAGCACGCGAAATCGCAGATTACCGTGCCCAAGTAACAAAAGACAAAAAAGCAGCTGTTGGTGCCGCAACAACATTGGATCAGTTGATGGCAAAAGCCAAAGCAGACGAAAATGTTGCTGAACTTCCAATCGTTGTAAAAGCAGACGTTCAAGGCTCAACAGAAGCGATCATCCAAGCATTAGAGAAAATCGGTAACGACGAGGTTCGCGTGCGCGCTATCCACTCTGGTGTCGGTGCAATTACGGAATCTGATGTGACATTGGCCGAAGCCTCTGGCGCACCGATTATTGGCTTTAACGTTCGTGCAAACACACCTGCGCGTAATGCTTCAAACCAAAAAGGCGTGGAAATCCGTTATTACTCGATCATCTATAACTTAATGGACGATATCAAAGCGGCTGCTTCTGGTCTGTTGTCTGCGGAAATCAAAGAAACATTCATTGGTTATGCGACAATCAAAGAAGTCTTTAAAATCACAGGCGCTGGTAAGATCGCTGGTTGTGAGGTCACAGAAGGCGTTGCACGTCGTTCTGCGGGCGTTCGCTTGCTGCGTGACAACGTTGTGATCCACGAAGGTAAGCTGAAAACTTTGAAACGCTTCAAAGACGAAGTGAAAGAAGTTCATGGTGGTCAAGAATGCGGTATGGCATTCGAAAACTACGAAGACATTCGTGCAGATGACGTAATCGAGATCTTTGAAACAGAAGAAATCGAACGTAACCTAGACTAAGATGTCGCCCGAAGATTTACTAAAACGGCTAGACCAGCTTGGTCTAGCCTACCAAAACACCCACCACGTCGCTTTAAAGACTGTGGAAGATTCCAAAAAAGTTCAGCATCAATTCCTTTCCTCTGCGCAGGGCGGTGGGCATATCAAGAATCTGTATTTGCGTGACCGTAAAAAACGCAATTACCTTGTTGTGGCTGAACAAGATCAAGCAATTGATCTAAAGGCACTGTCCCGCACAATTGGCGCAACGAATCTCTCTTTTGGTTCTGCTGACAGGTTGATGGAGCATTTGGGTGTTTTGCCGGGTGCTGTTACACCTCTTTCTATGATTGTAGGTGTTGAAAAGGGTGTAACGCTATTTTTGGATGAAACTTTACAAAACTGTAAGCAAATCTACATGCATCCGATGGTGAATACCCAAACGACAGCGATGTCCCCTGCAGATTTAGAAGCGTTTCTAAAGTCAGTGGGCTGCACATACAGTTGGATTAATTTAACAAATTCAGAGGCATCTTAATTTAAAGCTTTTTCGTGATCGCTCTAGATTGAAGGCCATTCACACCTTATATTCCCCTAAAGAGCAAAAAGGTGAGACATGACCGAAACAACAAAATCCCCCGGCTGGCACGGCACCACGATCGTTGGTGTTAAAAAAGGCAGCAAAGTTGTCATCGCAGGTGACGGGCAAGTCAGCCTTGGGCCAACCGTGATCAAAGGATCAGCACGTAAAGTGCGCCGTATTTCACCAGGTGGGCATGATGTTGTTTGTGGATTTGCTGGATCAACAGCTGATGCATTCACATTGCTAGAACGGCTTGAGGCAAAATTAGAGGCAACACCGGGCCAATTGGCAAAAGCTTCTGTTGAGTTAGCCAAAGATTGGCGCATGGACAAATACCTGCGCAACCTCGAAGCAATGCTAATTGTTACAGATGGCACAGACCTGTTTGTTATCACAGGTGCTGGCGATGTTTTAACACCCGAAAATGATATTGCTGCAATCGGATCTGGCGGTAACTTTGCTTTGGCCGCAGCACGCGCCATGATGGACGGCAAAAAAGATGCAGAAACTATTGCACGCCGTGCTTTGGAAATTGCTGCCGAAATCTGTGTCTATACAAACGGTAATATGACTGTGGAAGTGATTGAAAATGACGCTTGAAAATGATGACCTGCGTGCCGCTGTAGGTGCAGGGTTGATATCCGAAGCACAGGCCGCCAGCTTAACACAGCTTGCGGATCAACGCCGTGGATATCGAACGGCAACGATGGATGTCGATGAGCCTTTTGAGCTGTTCAAAGGCTTCAATGAGGTCTTTATCATTGTAGGTTTAATCATTCTTTATACAGGATGGTTTGCCGTCACTGGTATTTCAGTTTTTACCAATGACAGCTCTGTAGGGTCATCTTTACTGGCATATGGTGGCATCCAAATCGTAATTACAGCAGCACTTACATATTACTTTACCTTAAAAAGACGCATGATTGGGCCATCAATCTTGTTAAGTCTTTTATTGGGCCAAGGCGGGATTCAAATTGGGTATGCGATATTCGAAATGTTGTCCCAATCTGACGCTTCTCAATTGCCTATTACATTTGGAATTGCTGCACTATTTTTAATTGGATACTGGTATTTTTTCCGCATTCCCTTTTCACTTATGTTATCTGGTCTTGCCGTCTTTATCTTCGCAGTTGGTATAACCACAGGTGGGGGTATTGGCCTTGGTAACTTTGACGAGCTTTTCCTGTTAACAACATCATGGTCTGCTAGCCTTGTTACGATCAGCCTTGGTCTCTGCGCATTTATCGTCGCTATGTGGTTTGACATGAGTGATCCGCACCGTGTCACTCGTCGTGCCGCGAATGGATTTTGGCTGCATATTCTAGCTGCCCCTGCCATCGTAAATTCAATAGCCTTAACGCTGTATACCAATGGGAGTTTACCTGCCTTTGCGATGTTGATTGTTTTCCTTATCCTGATTGCTCTGGTCGCTGTGATCATCGACAGGCGGTCGTTTTTGATGTCAGGTATCGGTTACATGATTGCCTTAATCACCACCGTGTTGGATGGCGGTTATGGATTGATGGTTCTGATCTTGGGTGGCGGACTTGTTTTACTTGGGTCAAACTGGGAAAAATTACGCACTGCTGCATTGCGAGCTTTACCGAACTTTAAGGGCAAAGATAAATTGCCGCCTTGGAATGATATTGTGAAAGAAACAAAATGACAGACCTAACCCCACGCGAAATCGTATCGGAACTGGACCGCTTTATCATCGGTCAAAAAGACGCCAAACGTGCTGTGGCTGTTGCCCTGCGCAATCGGTGGCGTCGTAAACAATTAGCAGATGATATTCGGGATGAAGTTTATCCGAAAAACATTCTGATGGTTGGTCCAACTGGCGTTGGTAAAACCGAAATCTCTCGCCGTTTGGCAAAGCTGGCCAAGGCGCCATTCCTGAAAGTTGAGGCAACGAAATTCACTGAAGTGGGTTACGTTGGTCGCGATGTCGAACAGATCGTGCGTGATTTGGTTGATAGTGCAATTATCATGGTCCGCGATGAAATGCGTGAAACGGTGAAAGCCAACGCACATGAATCCGCTGAAAACCGTGTGATCGATGCGCTTTGTGGTGCAGATAGTCGCGAACAAACACGTGAGATGTTCCGCAAGAAACTGCGTGATGGGTTGCTAGATGATAAAGAGATCGAGGTTGATGTGGCTGACACATCCAACCCAATGCAGATGATGGATATCCCAGGCCAGCCAGGTGGTGGCATGGGCATGATGAACCTTGGCGACCTTTTTGGCAAAGCTATGGGCGGTCGCACAACCAAACGCAAAATGAAAGTCGCGGATAGTTACGAGGTTTTGATCAACGAAGAGGCGGATAAGCTGGTTGATCAGGAAACGGTTAATAACGAAGCGATCAAAGCGGTTGAAGAAAACGGTATCGTATTTCTTGATGAGATCGACAAAGTTTGTGCCCGTACGGATGCACGTGGTGGCGATGTTTCGCGCGAAGGTGTGCAGCGTGATTTGCTGCCATTGATCGAAGGCACAACCGTTTCCACAAAGCATGGCCCTGTGAAAACAGACCATATTCTGTTCATCGCATCAGGTGCATTCCACATTGCAAAACCATCTGATCTGCTGCCAGAGCTTCAGGGGCGTTTGCCAATTCGTGTGGAATTGCGTGCACTAACCGAAGAAGACTTCGTACGCATTTTAACTGAAACAGACAACGCGTTGACACGTCAATATTCTGCATTAATGGCAACTGAAGAGGTTGATGTTGAGTTCACCAAAGACGGGATCGCAGCCATTGCTAAGATTTCGGCGGACGTGAACCAAACTGTTGAAAACATCGGCGCACGTCGTTTGCATACAATCATCGAACGCGTGTTCGAAGAATTGAGCTTTGCCGCCCCTGATAATCCGGGCGAAAAAGTTAAGATTAATAAGAAATATGTTGAGGATCATCTGGGCGAATTTGCATCCGCCACAGATGTTTCACGCTATATGCTTTAATAATTCAGCAGTTAGGTACCCTAACTGCTGAACCTAAATATTAACCACTGATACGTGATACACCACCACGCGTGATGATATTGATCCTCTGGCCAGCGCTATAAACAGTACCTTGCTGAACAATCGCAATGGTTTGACCATTTGCTTTTTTCACAATGTATTCCTGTGCCTTTGCAGTCGCATTCGCTTTTGCGATTTGACTGCCTGCCAGCGCACCAACACCCGCGCCCGCAACAGTTGTTGCTTTGCGACCATCGCCACCACCAACTTGGTTACCAAGAACACCACCAATCACAGCACCAACAGTTGCACCGATTGTTTCGCTTTCGCGGTCAGATCTGTCTTTTAAAACCACATCTCTTACAGAGATAATTTTACCTCTTTCAACTTGCGCTGCTTGTTGCGCTTGCCCAGTTGTATACACATCTGAATTTGCCTCTGGTGGCGAACATGCCACAAGGGCAGCCGTACAGAAAAGCGCGGACGCCTTACCAATCATATTAATCATAACTCTGATCCATCCATATTCGTTATTTTACTGGTTATGACTTAATATTGAAAATACATATTACTAGGGCAGGACACGGGTGTTTGATTTACCTTGTGAATACGTGATCGCCGCTTAAACCGCATATTTACACAGTACATCAAAACAGTAAGAGTGCCCAATATGTCCATTCTAAATTTCATACGCAACAATTCACGTTGGCTGTTCGCTGGTGGTGTTATGACTTTTGCCACGTGTTTCGGGCAAACCTTTTTCATTTCCATTTTCGCAAAACAAATCATGGAAACCTATACGCTGACAGACGGTGAATGGGGGTCGCTTTATGCCATTGGCACAACCGCTTCTGGCCTGACGATGATCTGGGCAGGTGGGCTCGCCGATCAATTTCGGGCACGTGTATTGGTGACAGTGCTTTTGGCAATGATGTCTGTGTTTTGCATAGCGATGGCATTTAACAACAGCGTCTGGTTGTTGCCTGTTGTCATCTTTGGTCTGCGGTTATGCGGGCAAGGCATGATGTTTCACATTGCCATGGTATCGATGGCACGGTGGTACACGCAAACCCGCGGTAAGGCTGTGGCGATTGCATCATTAGGGTTCTCCATCGGCGAGGCATTCTTGCCATTGGTCGTAGTGATCCTAATTGCGATCATCCCGTGGCAGGCGATTTGGATTGCCGCCGCCGTTTTATCATTGGCCTTCATCGTTCTGCTGCGGGCACTGTTGAAAACCGAACGCACGCCGCAATCCATTGCGCAAAGTACACAGGCGGTTGGAATGGGTGGGTTTCATTGGACACGTATGCAGGCGATTAAACATCCGTTGTTCTGGCTGTTGGTTCCCATGGCGATGGCGCCCAGCACGTTCATCACTGCAGTGTTTTTCCAACAGGTACATATGGCAGAGGTCAAAGGTTGGACACACTCTGAATTCGTAGCACTTTTCCCTGCTTACACAGCTATGGCAGTTGTTACATCCCTGATCTTTGGGTGGGCAATTGACCGATGGGGCAGCATTCGGTTGATGCCGTATCTGTTAACACCACTTGCTATAGGATTTGTTATATTCGCCATCTTCAACAGTTTGCTTGCAGGTCTGATCGGTTTGCTTTTCATGGCAATCATGCAGGGCGGCTACAGTACGGTATCTGTTGCCTTTTGGTCAGAGGTATATGGAACCAAGCACGTGGGATCCATTAAAGCATTAACCGCTGCCTTTATGGTGATCGGTTCCGCAATAGGCCCAGCGCTGACTGGGCAATTGATTGATATTGGGTATAGTTTCCCAGATCAGATGATTGGATACGCAGTCTATATCATGGCGATCAGTGGATTAACCTATTATGCGGTTCAGCGGTTCCTGCGCAAATAAACGTAAAAAGCCCCATCGCCACCATGCCGTTGTTGGGCTTGTGTCACTTCCAATACAACAGAAGAAAGGGGGAGTTGTCGCAACCACTGCGGCACGTTTTGGCGAAGCACACCAACAATACTGCGATTGAATTCATCAACACGGTGTTTGCCCTTGCCAGTCACCACTAAAATCAACCGTTTACCAGAGCTGTGCGCCTGTAAAATCTTTGATCGCAATGCAATCTTTGCCTGCTCTTGCGTCATGCCATGTAGGTCAAGTTTGCCATCGATTTCCAGCTTTCCCCGCACCAAACGTTGAAAGTTTTTCTTATCCATATGCGGCGTTACATCTTTGGGTGTGCGCGATCCGCTTGGCGGCGACCAAGGTTGCTTTGGCTTTTCGCCAATGCGGAATTGTTTGATTGGGTCGCGCTTTGGCTTAGACGTTTCTGTCTTTAGCTTTGCTTTTACGGATGGCGCGAAATCATAGGCTTCGCGGATTGGATCAACCCTTTCGGCGACACTGCGCCACAGCGCTTTGTCTTCGTCCGAAAGTTTTTTGGCTGACATGTGATTTATTCACCCGTTGCAACAAGTTCCCAATTTGGATCGTCATTACCGAAAGTTTTGGCGAAAGTCCAAACATCTGTTTGGCGCTTGATCACGTCACGATTACCTTCGACCACTTTGCCTTTTTCATCTTCGACAAAGCTGACCAATTCGGCGACGAATTTCATAGTGATTTCACCCTCGTCTGTGCTTGTGTCAAATACACCATCCATGATTTTCATTTCGCGTATACCAATAAAGTTTGCATTCACTTTATAACCCGCCTCTTGGCGTGATGCGATTACAGAGGCAAAACTTTCGTAAACATCGGCTGATAGGAACTGCTCAAGTGTTTCTAAGTCATCACCCTCAAATGCCATAAGGATCATTTCATAGGCTTGGCGTGCACCACCTTGGAATTCTTCCAATGTAAAATCAGGTTCAGATGCTTTCATTTTCACAAATGCCTGACCTGCATCGCTGTCCATTTCAACGTGGTCTGTAATATCTGGATCCAATCCGCCCTCGATCACCTCAAAAGACTTTTTGTTTGTGGCAGGTTTGGCGGACGCATCGATTTTAGGCTCAAAACCATCGCGTGTGCCCAATACGTTTTTCAAACGTAAGAACAAGAATACAGCAATTGCTGCAAGTACGAGGAGTTGGATAACAGCTGGGTTCATAAGGCTCTCTTTCAAGATATTCGGGTAGATCACTAGCAATCTTCAGACTTACACATATTTATGTTCTTGGATACGTCAAGTCCACCAACTATATAGTGAGTATGCCGAAAGGGAAAATATGCCGCTACTTTTGATCTTTATTCTGATTCCAATCATCGAAATCGCCCTGTTTATACAGGTTGGTGGGTTTTTGGGCCTGTGGCCGACACTGGCAATCGTGATATTAACCGCATTTATCGGCACAACGATGTTGCGTACCCAAGGTATGTCAACAATGGCACGTTTGCAATCTACGATGCAAACAGGCGAAAATCCTGTGGATCCAATGGTGCATGGCGCGCTGATCCTTGTTTCAGGTGTTTTGCTTCTGACACCCGGGTTTTTCACTGATGGTATTGGTTTTGCCCTGCTAATCCCGCAAATACGATCCGCTTTGATCAAATGGGGTGCAACGAAAATGTTCAGTGGTGGAAATTTCGTTGTGATGAACCAAGGTCACCCTCAGCAACACAAACCTGCTGATTCTGATGTTGTTGATGCTGATTATACGGTTGTTGAGGATGACGATGTTGATCCTGGTGATTCTGGTTGGACCAAGCATTAAGATAAACCCTTAAAACGCGTTGTATGGTATCATTAATGCTGCTAGGAAGTTTCGGAATTCTATTACGGAGCATTAGAAATGGCTGAAGAAGAAAAAGCAGCGGCAGCAAGCGAAGAGCAACAAGCTCCGCGTATGCAAATCGTTAACCAATATATCCGCGATCTATCGTTTGAAAACGTAGCCGCACAAAAAAGCAGCAATTTATCAGCTCAGCCAGACATCAGTGTTCAGGTGAACTTGGATGCGCGTAAAGGCAACGAAACACAATACGAAGTTATCCAGAAACTAACAATTTCTGCAGTGAATGGCGAAGATACAATTTTTCTTCTGGAAATTGATTACGCTGGTATTTTCCGCATTGAAAATGTTCCAGAAGATCAACTGCACCCATTCCTAATGATCGAATGCCCACGCATGTTGTTCCCATTTGTACGTCGTATCGTACGTGACGTGACAGCAGACGGTGGTTTCCCACCATTGAACGTTGATAATATCGATTTCGTTCAGCTTTACCGCGCCGAATTGGCCCGCATGGCAGCAGAACAAACAGAGCCTGCTAACTAAGTTTATTCCAAAGCGCATCTGATCCGAGTTTATCAATGAACTCTTGATGCGCTTTGGCTTCTTCTGCCGTCAGTTTTGAAGGCAATGGGTTTGAGCGCGGCACCACTGCCGCTGATCCACCCGCAGATTTTTGACCCGATACATCCCGACCCGCAACAACACTTAATGCAAAGTCTGGTTGGCGTCCGCCCACCAATTCTAAATACACCTCTGCCAAAATCTCTGAATCGAGCAAAGCGCCGTGTTTTTCGCGGGCAGAATTATCAATACCAAAACGGCGACATAGGGCATCCAATGAATTTTGCGCACCTGGGAATTTCTTACGTGCAATTTCCAACGTGTCCACAGATTGCGTCATTGGGATTGGGTCAATGCCAACCCATTGCAGTTCTGCATTGATAAATCGCATATCGAATTTCGCGTTATGCGCCACGATCTTTGCGTCACCAATAAAATCAAGGAAGTCTTGTGCGATAGATTTGAACAGTGGCTTATCCGCCAAAAATTCATCACCCAAACCGTGAACGGCAAAAGCTTCGGCTGGCATAGAACGTTCTGGATTGATGTATTGGTGGTAAACCTTGCCTGTTGGCATGTGATTCAGCAGCTCAACCGCCCCAATTTCCACCAAACGGTCACCGCTTTGTGGATCAAACCCCGTTGTTTCTGTATCCCAGACGATTTCACGCATTTGGCAGCTCACCGATTAATTGTTTAATCAGAGTATGAACATCTGCACGTGTTTGATCCAGTGTTTTCGTTTCAATGATAAAATCTGCGCGTTCGCGTTTTTCGGCATCGGGCAATTGTTTGCTAGATATCATTTTGAAAACCTCTTCGGTCATACCTTTGCGCGCCATAACCCTTTTGCGCTGTGTGTCAGAATCAACCGAAACCACCAAAACACCATCCAACCATTCTTGTGCACCTGTTTCATACAACAACGGGATATCTACCACTGCCAATTTCAAACCATGCTGTTTGCACGCATCCACAAAGGCTTGGCGGTGCATACGAATAGCGGGATGTACGATTTTTTCCAATTGTGGGAATAGGGTTTTGTCCGCCTGCAAAAGATCGCGTAAAACATCACGGTTCACACCATCTGCTGTTACTGCAATAGGGGCAAGCTCTGCGATCTGTTCAATAGTTTCAGTGTGATCTGTATAAAGCTCATGAACGGCTGCATCTGCATCCCAAACCGCAATGCCCGCATCGCGGAACATTTCTGCCGTTGTAGATTTTCCCATCCCAATAGAACCTGTCAGGCCAAGAACATATAGATCGCTCATGCTGATAGTACCTTTTCACGCAAAACATCATCCACTGTTGGGCGCGTGCCAAACCATGCCTCAAACCCCGGAACGGCTTGGTGTAATAACATGCCAATCCCATCTACAGTCATAAGCCCAAGTGATTTGGCCTGTTTCAGTAAATCCGTTTCAAGCGGGTTATAAACAATATCTGTGACCAACGCTGTTTTTGGCAATGCTGAAATATCCAACACCAAATCGGGCTGCCCCACCATTCCAAGCGATGTGGTGTTCACCAATGTCTGAGTGTCGGCCAAAACATTACCAACATCATCCATTGTAATCGCGGTCACATGATCACCAAAGAAATCTGCAAGTGTCTGTGCCTTGGCTTGTGTTCTGTTAGCAATCACCACAGATGGCGCGCCCTCTTGTAGCAAAGAATAGATAATCGCACGCGCAGCGCCGCCTGCGCCCAATACCAATGCGGGGCCAAGCTTGGCATCCCATTTTGGGGCCAGCTGTTTCAGATTGCTGATAAACCCAACGCCGTCTGTGTTGTCCGCATGAATTTTATCGTCTTTGAAAACCAAAGTGTTCGATGCGCCAATTGCTTTCGCGCGATCGGATACCACATCTGCCATCGCCAAAGCCGCCTCTTTATGCGGGATCGTCACATTACACCCGCGGTAGCCATCAGCGATCAGGCTTTGAATATCTTTTTCAAAATTCGCAGGTTCAATTGCGATTTTTTCATAGCTGCCTGAAATACCGTTCTGTTCCAGCCAATGCCCATGAATGATCGGCGACTTGCTTTGTTCAATCGGCCAACCAACCACACCCGCTTTTTTAAATGTCTCGCCCATCAGTTATCCAATACTCCGCGTGTGCGTAAAAATCCTAGGACTTCTAATAACGGTATTCCAAGAATTGTGAAGTAATCCCCTTGGATGCGGGTGAACAGCTGCGCGCCCTCTTCCTCTAATTTATAACACCCAACAGAGCTAAGAATGTTTTCGCCGTTTCGATCTAAATACCCATCCAGATATTCGTCAGAAAAATCACGCATGATAAGTTGTGCGCGTCCGATTTGGCGCCAAACAGGTTTACCATCTTCGAAAATCACTACGGCAGACATCAATTGATGGGCCTTGCCGCGCAATGACATCAGTTTTTCGCGGGCTGCATCCAAACTATCAATTTTTTCATAAATCAGTTTGTCGCAAACCAAAATTTGATCGCAACCAATCACCAAGCTTTCTGGATGTTTTGCTGCAACCCGTGCCGCTTTGTATTCCGCAAGCGTATCCACCACGTCGTGTGGTTTCGCATTCTCTTGCCATAAAGACGCAATAATTGCCGCTTCATCAATGCGGGCAATCTGCACATCGAAAGTTACACCTGCATTTTTCAAAAGGTTCGCGCGGATTTCAGATCCTGATGCCAGTATTACAGAGGTCACACATCATCCTTAAAAGCTTGTGCAGAAATATCCCTAAGGGCTGTGCATAACTTGTACATTAAAATCGCGAGAAGTTAATAGAATTCACAGTTTTTTAAGATTTCGGGAAAACCTGATATTTTAAACCCGTTCTCCAATTTTTTACCCACAACCTATAACTTCCCAATCTATGGTGTGGATTATGTGTATAAATTATCTATCCTCATGTTTTCCACAAGCTTTATTTTTATAAACCATTGATATTAAACATTAAAATTGAATGCTGTATAATTTATCTTTGTAATACTTGATTTATATTTCCAGTGGATATTAATTTTATCCCTGCGTTCCAGTGTCCCTACATCAAACAACTACCTTTCTATATATATTATATATTATAGGGTTCTATAAAACGGATCGAGAGATATGACTGATATACTAAGCACCCTATACCCATGGATCAAAACACTTCACATTTTGGCCGTTATCTCTTGGATGGCAGGTATGCTCTATCTTCCACGGTTATTCGTATATCACGTAGAAACAAAGCCAGAGTATTTTAATCCCAAAGAAACAGTGGAGAAGTGGGAATTACTTCTTTTAAGACGAATTATAAATCCTGCAATGATAGTTACTTGGATATGCGGTCTATTATTGGTTTCAACACCTGGTATCATAGATTGGTCACAAGGCTGGCCTTGGGTAAAGGCTGCAATGGTTATTTTAATGTCTGCCTTTCATGGCTGGTTGTCAAAAGAGCGAAAGTTATTAGCAAAGGGTCAACCACGTTTAAGTGGTAAAGGTTACAGAATTGCTAACGAAGTACCGACACTTTTGATGATTATCATTGTGGTCATGGTTATCGCCCGCCCATTTTAATTTTGACTCTTTTTGGAAATTACGTTTAAAGAAACCAACAGCTTGGTGTCCCCCACCGTTTATAAGCTTTTTCTAAACATATATCTGCAAACACACGCGAGACATCCGTTATGACAGAACAGACGATTAGCCTTTCAGAATTGAAAGCAAAAAGCCCTGCAAATCTTTTAAAACTTGCCGAAGAGCTGGATATCGAAAACGCATCAACAATGCGCAAAGGCGATATGATGTTCGCAATCTTAAAAGAGATGGCAGAAGAAGGATCGGAAATTGTTGGCGATGGTGTTCTTGAAGTTCTCCAAGACGGGTTCGGATTTTTACGCTCTCCAGAAGCAAATTATCTGCCAGGTCCCGAAGATATTTATGTAAGCCCTACACAAATTCGCAAATATTCTTTGCGCACGGGTGATACAGTCGAAGGTGTGATCCAAGCCCCGAATGAGGGTGAGCGTTATTTTGGTCTTACAAAAGCAATTTCTATTAACTTTAGTGATCCAGAAGATGCGAAACACAAAGTTCACTTTGACAACCTAACACCGCTTTATCCTGATGAGCGTCTGAATATGGAAATCGAAGATCCGACCATAAAAGATAAATCAGCGCGTGTAATCGATTTGGTATCCCCAATTGGTAAAGGTCAGCGTTCTTTGATTGTGGCGCCACCACGGACTGGTAAAACAGTAATCCTGCAAAACATTGCGAACTCTATCGAGAAAAACCACCCTGAGTGTTACTTAATCGTTCTTCTGATTGATGAACGTCCAGAAGAAGTTACAGACATGCAGCGTTCTGTGAAGGGTGAGGTTGTATCCTCTACATTCGATGAACCTGCCACACGTCACGTAGCCGTGTCTGAAATGGTGATCGAAAAAGCCAAACGCCTTGTGGAACACAAACGTGATGTTGTGATCCTTCTTGATTCCATCACACGTCTTGGTCGTGCCTTCAACACTGTGGTACCATCTTCTGGTAAAGTGCTTACAGGTGGTGTGGATGCAAATGCATTACAACGCCCAAAACGTTTCTTTGGTGCGGCACGTAATATCGAAGAAGGCGGGTCATTAACCATTGTTGCGACCGCTCTGATCGATACAGGATCACGTATGGACGAAGTTATCTTTGAGGAATTCAAAGGCACAGGTAACTCTGAGATTGTTCTGGATCGTAAGATTGCAGACAAACGTGTGTTCCCAGCGATTGATATTCTGAAATCTGGTACACGTAAGGAAGACTTACTTGTGGATCAGGTTGATCTTGCAAAAACATTCGTTCTGCGTCGTATCCTTAATCCAATGGGCACAACAGATGCGATCGAATTCTTGTTAGGTAAATTGAAACAGACGAAGACAAACTCTGAATTCTTCGATTCTATGAACACCTAAACCCCTTATAAACGGGTTCTAAAATGTCTGATACGATTTTTGCATTGGCAACCGCAAAGGGCCGTGCGGGTGTTTCTGTCATCCGCATTTCTGGACCTGATGCTTTTACGGCTGCAGCGAAAATTTGCGGATCAGATATCCCTGCCCGCTCCCCTGTGGTGCGGAATTTAAAAGACGCAGATAATCAAACAATCGACGAAGCACTGGTTTTGGGCTTCAAAGGCCCTGCCAGCTTTACGGGCGAAGATGTGATTGAGCTGCAATGCCATGGCAGCGTGGCTGTGGTGGCCTCTGTTTTGAAAACTTTGTCTTCTTACGAAAATTGCCGTCTGGCAGAAGCGGGTGAATTCACCAGACGGGCGCTTACAAACAACCGCTTGGATTTATCCCAAGTCGAAGGTTTGGGTGATCTGATCGAAGCGGAAACTGAAGCCCAACAAAAACAAGCATTATTGGTGATGCAAGGCGGCCTGTCCAATAAGGTTGAAGATTGGCGCAAAGACCTGATACGCGCTGTAGCGCTTATTGAGGCGACGATAGATTTTGCAGATGAAGACATCCCTCAAGATGTCTCACCGGAGGTCAGCGAGCTTTTAAATGGCGTTCTGGAGGATCTTCAGCAGCAAATCGATGGCAGCTTTGCAGCGGAGCGTATTCGCGAAGGGTTTGAGGTGGCTATTGTTGGCCCACCGAATGCTGGGAAGTCTACGCTTTTGAATACGCTTGCAGGTCGTGATGCTGCTATTACATCCGAAGTTGCTGGCACAACACGCGATGTGATTGAGGTGCGGATGGATCTTGGTGGTTTGCCCGTGACCCTTTTGGATACGGCAGGTTTGCGTGAAACAAATGACACCGTGGAAAGCATCGGCATTGATCGCGCTATTGATCGCGCGCAGCGTGCCGACATCCGTGTCTTTTTGAACGAAGACGTAGGTGATCCTACATTTGGTCTTACGCCAGCGGAAAACGATCTGCGGGTTTGGTCTAAGTCCGATCTTATGGGTCAACGTGACGGATTAAATATTTCATCACTCACAGGAGATGGAATCGATACGCTTGTGCGCGAAGTTTCTGGGATTCTTGAAAAGAAATCTTCGAATGCTATGGCGGCGACACATGAGCGCCATCGCGTAGCACTTTTACAGGCATCCGAGTATATTTTCGAAGGAAAATCAATAATATCAAAGGGTTATGAGTTTTCAGAGCTGGCAGCGGCAGAAATTCACCAAGGCATATACGCTTTGAATTCCCTTATTGGTCGAGTTGATGTAGAACACATACTCGATGAGATTTTTTCCAGCTTTTGTCTGGGTAAATAAACCCCTTATTTAGGATTGTTTCACGTGAAACATTACGACGTAATTGTAATCGGTGGCGGACACGCGGGTGCGGATGCAGCACAGGCCGCGTGGCGTGCGGGCGCGAAAACCGCCCTGATCACCCATAAGTTTTCCACCATCGGCGAGATGTCTTGTAACCCTGCGATTGGCGGCCTTGGTAAGGGCCACTTGGTGCGCGAAATCGATGCGCTTGACGGTGTCATGGGTCGCGTTGCTGATAAGGCAGGTATCCAGTTTCGCATGCTTAACCGCCGTAAAGGACCAGCTGTTCAAGGGCCGCGTACCCAAGCAGACCGTGCATTGTACCGTGCTGCGATGCAAGAAGAGTTTAAAAACACAGATGGTTTGGATGTGATCGAAGCGGAAGTCGCTGATCTTATTCAAGCAGATGATGTTGTTTCTGGTGTCATTTTAAAAGACGGATCAGAGGTTAAAGCGGGTGCTGTTGTGCTAACAACAGGCACATTCTTGCGTGGTGTGATCCATGTGGGCGATGTTGCGACCCCGGGTGGGCGCATGGGCGACGCCCCTGCTATTCCTTTGGCAGAGCGCCTTGATGGGTTCAATTTACCGATGGGGCGTTTGAAAACGGGCACCCCCCCGCGTCTTGATGGTCGTACGATCAATTGGGAAGGTTTGGAAACACAGCCAGCGGATGATGATCCTGTGTTGTTTTCGTTCCTGCATAAGAAAGCATTTGTGGATCAAGTAGAGTGTGGAATCACCCACACAAATGCGAAAACCCATGAAATTATAGAAAAAAACCTATCGCGCTCTGCGATGTATGGCGGGCATATTGATGGTGTAGGCCCACGTTATTGCCCGTCTATCGAAGATAAGATTGTACGGTTTGCAGATAAAGATTCGCATCAGATTTTCCTAGAACCTGAAGGTTTGAACGATCACACGATCTATCCAAACGGTATTTCCACATCTTTGCCTGTTGATGTGCAAGAGGCCTATGTGACGTCTATTGTGGGTTTGGAGAATGTGAAAATCCTGCAACCGGGCTATGCGATTGAATATGATTACATTGATCCCCGCGCGCTGAAGGCAACTTTGGAATTGAAAGATGTGCCAGGTCTTTATCTGGCTGGCCAAATAAATGGTACCACAGGATATGAAGAAGCAGCCGCCCAAGGCTTGGTTGCTGGCCTGAATGCGGCGCGTAAAGTGTTGGGTAATGAGCCCGTCTATTTTGACCGCGCAGAGGCATATATTGGGGTTATGATCGATGATCTTACTACCCGTGGTGTCACAGAGCCGTATCGTATGTTTACATCGCGTGCCGAATATCGCCTGTCTTTGCGGGCGGATAATGCCGATCAGCGCCTGACAAAGAAGGGTATTGAGGTTGGCTTGGTGAAAGAAGCGCGCAAAACGGCCTTTGAAACCAAGATGGAAAAACTTCATTTAGCCAATGATATGTTGTCTGATAAATCACTGTCACCGACCGAGGCTGCCAAATATGACATCAAGATCAATAAGGACGGCGTAAAACGTAAGGCGTTGGATTTGTTGTCCTTTAAGGACATTGATTTGGGTGTTTTATCGAAAATATGGCCTGAGTTGGCTGATTTGGACGATGAAATCGCCCAACAGGTGGAAAAAGACGCGATGTATGTCCATTACATTGATCGCCAGAAAAACGATGTGGCGGCGATGCGCCGTGATGAAAACCTGAAAATACCGGAAGGTTTTTCTTATAAAGGGATTCCAGGGCTTTCTAATGAATTGCAGCAAAAATTAACCACAGTTCAGCCCTCTACGCTTGCACAGGCTGGTCGTATTGATGGGATGACCCCTGCTGCATTAACGCTTTTGCTTGGAAAGATTAGGCTTGCTCAGTCTAAAAAGCGCGCATGATATCTGAAAGTGCTGCTAAATCTATTTTGCTTGATGATCTAAATGTTTCACGTGAAACAATGGCAGATCTGGAAAAACTGGCTGAGTTGCTGGTGAAATGGAATAAAACTATCAATTTGGTTAGCAAATCGACAATAGATGAGCTGTGGGCGCGGCATATCCTCGATTCTGCACAGGTATGGGCGTATCGGCCTGAAAATGTCGAAAATTGGGTGGATTTAGGGTCTGGTGGCGGCTTTCCGGCCTTGGTTTTGGCAATTATAGCCAAACATCAGGCGCCAGATATGGAATTTCACATGATTGAAAGCGATGCGCGCAAATGTGCGTTTTTGCGAAATGTTTCACGTGAAACATCTTTAAACACCACTGTTCATACGTGCCGTATTGAAAATGCACCTGAAATAAACGCAGATGTTGTTTCGGCACGGGCATTAGCATCCGTAGATAAACTACTGGAAATGTCAGGAAAATTTTTAAAACAGGACGCTTTTTGCCTGTTCTTGAAAGGCCAAGGGTGTGCTATTGAAGTAAAAAACGCACAAGAATCGTGGCGGTTTCAGTCAGAGACAACGAAAAGTATCTCTGATTCCGCAGGCGAAATTCTGAAAATCTGGAATATTGACCGTGTCTGAGCAGGAAAAAGTGGCAAAAAGCCCTAAAATCATATCTGTAGCCAACCAAAAGGGTGGTGTTGGTAAAACTACGACTGCAATCAATTTGGGCGCAGCATTGGCGCTTTCTGGGCGTAAATGCTTGATAATTGACTTTGATCCGCAAGGAAATGCCTCTACTGGGCTTGGTGTGGACGCGAAAAGCCGCAAAGTTACGATGTATGATGTTTTGGTTGAGGAAATGCCGATTTATGATTGTATTGTCGAAACAGGCATTGAAAACCTGTATCTTGCGCCATCTACAACTGATTTAAGCTCTGCTGACGTTGAGTTGGTTGATGATCGACGCAGAATTTTGCGCCTGAAAGAATCCATTGCTAGTGCACGATTAGAACAGTCGGGCATTGAATATGTTATTATCGATTGCCCGCCGTCGCTGAACTTGTTGACGTTGAACGCCCTTGCCGCCAGTAATTCTGTGCTGGTGCCATTGCAGTGCGAGTTTTTTGCGTTGGAAGGCTTGTCTCAGCTTATGTTAACTGTGCGTGAAGTGCGCGACAACTTGAATAAAACCCTTGTTTTTGAAGGGGTTGTACTGACCATGCACGATAAGCGTAATAATCTATCTGGTCAGGTAGAGCGTGATGTGCGTGAAAACCTAGGTGCATTGGTTTATGAGACGATTGTTCCTAGAAACGTACGTTTGAGTGAAGCGCCATCTTATGGGCTGCCTGGTATCTTGTATGACAAGTCAAGCAGGGGTAGCATTGCCTATAGACGACTGGCGGCTGAGTTTGTGCGCCGTGAAAACAGTAAAAAACCATCTAAGCCATTGGAATTAAAAGAAAAATGAGTAGAAAACCAGAAAAAAGAGGTCTTGGCCGCGGTTTATCGGCTTTGATGGCAGATATTGAGCCAGAAGTGAGTGCTGAAAACGAGCCATCCAGCACAAATACAGCTGTAAAGTCAGATATTGTGGTTCCGATTGAAAAGGTCAGACCAAACCCTGATCAGCCACGTCAAGATTTTGGCCAAAAAGAGCTGGAAGAGTTGGCATCTTCGATTTCTGAGAAGGGTGTGATTCAGCCAATTATCGTTCGGACAGACCCAAAAGACGAAAATCTGTACCAAATCATCGCTGGAGAGCGTCGCTGGAGGGCCTCTCAGATCGCGCTCGTGCATGATATACCGATTATTATCCGCGAGATGGACGACACAGAGGTGTTAGAAGTCGCAATTATCGAGAATGTGCAGCGTTCTGACCTGAATCCAGTCGAAGAAGCGCTTGGTTTTCGCCAATTGATGGACAGTTATGGGCATACGCAGGAAAAATTAGCGAAAGCTTTGGGCAAGAGCCGCAGTCATATTGCGAATATTCTGCGTTTGTTGAGTTTGCCAGACGATGTTTTGGCATTGTTGCGGGCCGGGCAATTATCATCTGGTCATGCGCGGGCAATGGTTACGGCGGATAACCCGTCGAAATTAGCAGCTATGGTTGTGGCAAAAGGATTGTCTGTACGTGAAACGGAACGTTTGGTGCGTGCATCTGCGGATGCCGAATCGAAGCCAAAGAATGCTGCGCCGCGTAGAGAAAAAGACGCTGATACTGTTGTATTGGAAAATGATTTGGCTGCGAATTTGAATATGAAGGTTTCCATTGACCATAAAGATGGAACAGGCGGTGGTGGTATTACCATTTCATATAAATCTTTGGATCAGCTTGATGAGCTGTGCCAATTGTTATCGTCTAGACCTCTGGGCGGGTCCAAATAAAAGTTGCAACGCAGCATAATACGGCTGCTTGCAAACAAAGCGCCCACCATGCGACGCCTAAAAATAATGAAATGATAAAAGCTGCAGCAATACATGCTGTAGCTGAAATTTTTGCTGATCGTTTGATTGACCCGCTTCTTTGCCAATCATGAATAGGTGGGCCAAGGGTTTTGTGATTCATCAACCAGTCATGTGCCCTGTCGGATGACTTGGCAAAACAAATAGCAGCCAGCAACAAGAGTGGAACGGTTGGTAACAAAGGCAACACTACACCAATGATGCCGATGGCAACTGAAATCCAGCCAGCGATAAACCAAATGCCGCGCATTGTTTTCCGTTCAGGTTAACAGCTCTTTTAGAACTGAGTTTAAAATCATCCGTCCTTTGGATGTTGCGATAAGCCTATCATCCGTTTTTTGAACAAGATTTAAAGATGTAAGGTCATCAATTTTATTTGTATCTAATGCGCACCCTGACAAGGTTTTAAATCGCGCAAGGTCTGTGCCTTCGGATAGGCGCAGTGACATCATTAAGTATTCTTCGGCTTGATCTGTTTTGGAAATCTTATCCGTGATCACAAACGAAGATCCTTTGTTTTGAACTGTATTAAGCCAATCTTCGGGTGATCGCAGCGCTTCGGTTGCTTGTTTGATGCCATCATGTGTGATGCGCCCATGTGCGCCTGGGCCGATGCCAACGTAATCCCCGTAGCGCCAATAGATTAAATTGTGGCGCGACTCTGATCCTGCTTTTGCGTGGTTTGAAACCTCATAGGCGTTTAGGCCAGCCGTTGCGCAAATGTCTTGGGTGGCTTGATACATATCAGCGGCCAATCCATCATCTGGTAGGCCCAAGAGTTTGCCTCTGTCATAAAGTTCGCCAAATCTGGTGCCGTTTTCAATTGTGAGCTGGTATAAAGAGAGGTGATCAATGGCTAATCCAAGGGCTTTGGTTAATTCAGCCTGCCAATCGGAAAGGGATTGATCTTGGCGGGCATAGATTAGATCAAAGCTAACACGTTTGAAGTTTTCTTTAGCAATATCAAAGGCTTGTATTGCTTCTGCTGCCGTATGAAGTCGCCCAAGGCGTTGTAGGTCACGATCGTTCAAGGCTTGGGCACCCATAGAGACGCGATTGATACCTGCTGTGTTAAAGGCGGCGAATTTGCCCGCTTCGATGGATGTGGGGTTTGCTTCTAAAGTGACCTCAACGTCATTTCCAATATGCCAGAGCTTGGCGACTTCATCAATGATGGCTCCTACAGTTTCTGGTGCCATCAGACTGGGTGTGCCGCCGCCAAAGAATATGGATTGAACAGAACGATCAGGCGTTAATAGTGCGGCGTGACGCAGTTCGGATAACAGCGCATCTTTCCATACAGAGTGGTCAATGTTTTGGCGTACGTGCGAATTGAAATCGCAATAGGGGCATTTGGATTGGCAAAAAGGCCAGTGGACATAAATGCCAAAGCCGCCATTTTGCCAATCTTCAGTCACTTAAACACTCTATGAGTTTGTTGAATGCATCCGCGCGATGGCTCATCGCGTGTTTTTCTGCTGGGTCCATTTCGCCGAATGTTTCCAACCTGCCCATGGGTTGGAAAATGGGATCGTAGCCAAATCCGTTTGCCCCGCGCATCGGCCAAACGATTGTGCCATCAACGGTGCCGCGGAAAATTTCATCGTGCCCATCTGGCCAAGCGATACACAGCACACATACGAAACGTGCTTTGTAGGGGCGATGCGCTCTTTTCGCTTCTAGCATGTTCCAGATTTTTTCCATGGCCATTGGAAAATCGCGACCATTAACTGTTTCGGCCCAATCTGCGGAATAAACACCAGGGGCGTTGCCCAATGATTTTATCTCGATACCGCTGTCATCTGATAAGGCTGGCAAGCCAGAGGATTTGGCGGCGAAATGTGCTTTGATGCGTGCGTTACCTTCGAATGTGTCTTCGGTTTCGGCCGGTTCTTCGAAGCCTAAGTCCCCTGCTGAAACGACGGATTTGCCAAAGGGTTTTAGCAACTCCGCAATTTCAATCAGTTTCCCTTTGTTATGGGATGCTAGAACTAGTTTTTCTTCGGTTAGTTTACGCATATTAAGATGTTGCTGCTTTTTGTGCTGCAACTAATGCGGCTGTGCCTTTTTCAGCCAAATCCATCAGCGCGTTGAATTCGTCGCGCGAGAATGTTGCGCCTTCGGCAGAGCCTTGGATTTCGATCAAGCCGTTGCTGTCTGTCATTACAAAGTTTGCATCTGTGCCAGCTTCGCTGTCTTCGGCATAGTCCAAATCCAAAACAGGTTGCCCACCGTAGATGCCACAGCTAACGGCAGCAACGTGACCCATCAATGGATCGTCTTTGATCAAGCCCTGCTCCATCAATCCGTTTACTGCCAAACGCAATGCGATCCAGCCACCTGTGATGGATGCACAGCGTGTGCCGCCGTCTGCCTGAATAACATCACAGTCGACTGTGATTTGACGCTCGCCTAATGCAACGCGGTCAACGCCCGCACGTAATGACCGACCGATCAACCGTTGGATTTCTTGTGTGCGGCCAGATTGTTTGCCTGCTGTTGCTTCGCGGCGGTTGCGTGTGTTTGTGGCGCCCGGCAACATTCCGTATTCGCCTGTGACCCAACCCAAACCGCTGTTGCGCATGAACGGTGGAACGCGCTCTTCGACAGATGCTGTACACAAAACATGTGTGTCGCCGCATTTGATCAGACATGATCCTTGGGCGTGTTTTGTGATGTTTGTTTCGACAACAATGCTGCGCATTTCGTCGGTGGCTCTGTTTGATGGGCGCATAGCTAAATTCCTTTTTTCAGAGTGATACCCGTTTGATCACAAAGGTGCAAAGGTCGATTGACCAATGTTGCTGCAAACAATAGAAATAACAGGCTTTAAACAGTGGAACGAACCCTTGGTTGATTTGCCTGTCAGTCCGATTGCCAATTTAAACGACCGTAGCCGCGAGGTTTTTCGGTTGTTGGTGGAATCGTATCTGGAAACGGGCGATCCTGTGGGGTCGCGCACATTGACCAGATCCCTGCAAGAACAAGTTTCTGCAGCGACAATTCGCAATGTTATGCAGGATTTAGAGTATCTGGGTTTGTTGGACAGCCCACATGTTTCCGCTGGCCGCATTCCAACGCAACAAGGATTGCGGATGTTTGTGGATGGCTTGTTAGAAGTGGGTGATCTGTCCAACCAAGAACGAAAACAAATCGAATCATCCATAGCACCAGAAGAAAATGAAATGGCTTCCATGTTGGATAAAGCTGGATCATTGCTGTCTGGGTTGACGCAAACGGCAAGTGTGGTTTTGGCACCCAAATCTGAAACGCCGATTAAACATATTGAATTTGTACCGCTTACAGCTGACCGTGCGATTGTAGTATTGGTTATGGTGGATGGTGAAGTTGAAAACCGTGTTTTCACACCGCCCCCTGGTCAAACACAATCGTCGATGCGTGAAGCGGCGAATTTTGTGAATTCGATTGTATCGGGTCACACGTTAAGTGAATTGCGTACAGTACTGGCGGCACAAATTGAAAAGCACCGCCGTGAATTGGATGTTTTGGCGCAAAGCCTGATTGAAGAAGGTGTTGCCAGCTGGTCATCCGATGATGGATCAGAGGCGCGTTTGATTGTGCGCGGACGCTCTAACCTGTTGGATGAGGCATCGACTCAGCAAGATTTGGATCGCATCAAAGAGCTGTTTGATGATCTGGAACAGAAGCGGGAAATCACCGAATTCTTGTCCTTATCCGAGCAAGGTGAGGGTGTGCGCATTTTTATTGGCTCAGAAAACAAATTATTTTCACTTTCGGGTAGCTCTTTGGTGGTTTCTCCTTATATGAACTCTGAACGGAAAATTATTGGCGCTGTCGGTGTTATTGGTCCGACACGTCTGAATTATGGTCGGATTGTTCCGATTGTTGATTATACTGCGCAACTGATGGGGCGCATGTTGTCGAAATAGGCACGAAGGCAAAGAAAATGGCTGACGAAAAACAAGAAGTAGAAGTAGAAGATAACGTGACTGAATTGAACTTGGACGATATCGAGGATTTTGAAGAAATCGATATCAGCGAAGAAGGCGTAGAGCTTTCTGAAAATGATGCACTGCGTCAAGAAAACGAAGAGTTGAAAGACCGTGTTATGCGTGCTTTGGCAGAGGCTGAAAACCAGCGGAAACGTGGCGAACGCAATCGCCGTGATGCCGAAGTTTATGGCGGTGCGCGTTTGGCGAAAGATATGCTGTCTGTTTATGACAACATGACACGTGCATTGGATACGATTGGTGATGAGCAGCGCGAAGCATCAAAAGCCTTGATCGAAGGTATCGAGCTGACACAGCGTGAATTGTTGAACGTGTTTAAGCAACATAAGATTGAAGCTGTATTGCCAGAGGTAGGTGATAAGTTTGATCCGCAAATCCACGAAGCAATGTTCGAAGCTCCTGTTCCAGATATCAAGGGCGGCCACATCATTCAGGTGATGAGCCAAGGCTTTATGATTGGTGATCGCCTGTTGCGCGCTGCCCAAGTTGGGGTATCATCCACTGTATAGCACAGAGGAATCGTTATGAAACAGGGCCACCGTTCTATGCCAGTTTTGGCAGTGACTGATGTTGATAAAACAGCAGAGTTTTTTGTGAGTGGCCTTGGATTTACCCTTGCAGGTAAATGGACTGAAGATGATGGCGTGCCAACATTTGCGATTGTGCGCATGGATGACATCACGGTTGGTTTGCAGGTGGTTAAGAAAGTTACACCACCTGGACCATGGGCAACATATTTCTATGTTGAAGATGTGGATGCTTACGCCGATCAAATCCAAAGCAATGGTGTAAAATTAGAGCGCGAAGCTATGGATCGCTTTTATGGGTGTCGTGATCTTGAGGTGAAAGACCTTGATGGTAATCTGCTATGCTTTGGTCAGGATTTGTCACCTGGTGAAGCTGGGCCCGGGCTTTAATCCTCGAGATTTTTTAGTTTATAGAGAATGTCTAATGCCTCACGTGGGCTTAAATTATCTGGCGTGACGTCTGCCAGATAATCCTCAACAGCGCTTGATTTTTGCAGCATTGGTGCGGGTGGTGGTGTTGCGGAAAACAAGGGCAGCTCTTCGATTAAGCCTGATGCAGATTTTTGATCACCTGATTCCAGCTTTTCCAAAACAGTTCTGGCACGTTCGATAACGGCTGACGGTAGTCCTGCAAGCTTGGCGACCTGTACACCATAAGACCGATCGGCGGATCCTTGGCGTACTTCGTGTAAGAATATGATGTCCCCTTCCCATTCGCGAACAGCAACGGTTGCATTGGTAAGTCCTGTGAGTTTAGAGGATAGTCCAGTTAGTTCGTGATAGTGTGTTGCAAACAGGCAGCGGCATTTATTGACGTCGTGCAGATGTTCCAATGTAGCCCATGCAATTGATAGGCCATCATAGGTTGCTGTACCGCGTCCGATTTCATCTAGAATAACCAAAGCGCGTTCGCCTGCTTGGTTTAGGATGGCAGCGGTTTCGACCATTTCGACCATGAATGTAGAACGCCCACGCGCTAAATCATCAGATGCGCCCACGCGAGAGAATATTTGGGAAACCACGCCAATTTTGGCAGAGGTTGCTGGCACATAACTGCCGATTTGCGCAAGAATTGCGATCAATGCATTTTGACGTAGGAATGTAGATTTACCAGCCATGTTTGGGCCCGTGAGCAGCCAAACAGGTTTTTTGTCTGCTTTGCCTGCGGATAAGTCACAGTCATTTGCTACGAAATGACCAGAGGCTTCTTTACGCAATGCCATTTCTACAACGGGGTGACGACCACCAACGATTTCGAACTCTAATCCGTTGGTTAATGTGGGGCGCGTCCAGTTTTCGGCAATGCATAAATCGGCGAAGGCTGCGTGAACGTCTATTTCTGCCAATGATTTGGCACAGTTCGCAATCTCTGGCGCGTTGTTTAAAACAAAACGGGCAACATCGCTGAAAATTTCTTTTTCCAGCTCTAAAATACGCCCACCAGCATTTAGGATTTTCGTTTCTAGCTCGGACAATTCAACAGTTGTGAAACGCACGGCATTGGCGGTTGTTTGGCGGTGGATAAATGTTTCTGAGAATGGCTCGCCCAGCATTTTTTCGGCATGGGTTGCAGGCGTTTCGATGAAATAACCCAGCACATTGTTGTGCTTGATTTTTAGCGCAGTGATGCTTGTCAGCTCTGTATAATTCGCTTGTAGACCAAGGATGACTTTGCGGCCTTCGTCGCGCAGCGTGCGGAGCTCATCCAATTCGTCATTATAGCCCGTTTCCACAAATCCACCGTCACGTGTTAGTAAAGGCGGCTCTGTTTTGATGGCATTGCCAAGTAGCTCCACAATTTTCGGATTGGTTTGCAAGCTTTTGAATGTTTGCTGCAGATTGTTCGGCAAATCCTCTGAAGGGAATTTCTGCAAGAATGCATCTGCTTGGGTCAGGCCATTTTTAATAGCTTCTAAATCACGCGGACCGCCGCGTTCCAGTGAGAGGCGTGATAAGGCGCGGCTGATGTCAGGCACTTGTTTTAACAAATTACGTGCAAGGTCGCGTTTGTCGGGTTGATCGGAAAAGTAAGTTACAGAATCCAAACGATTGCTGATGGTTGTGATGTCTGTCGAAGGATTCGTCAGGCGAATTTCTAACAAGCGCCCGCCTGCCCCTGTGACTGTGCGGTCAATTGCTTGAAGCAATGCGCCCGATTTTTCGCCAGACAATGACCGTGTGATTTCTAAGTTGCGACGCGTGGCGGCATCAATGTGAACACCTGCATCATTGCGCTCTTGAACGGGTGGATGCAGCAGCGGTAGTTTACCCTTTTGGGTGATGTCCAGATAATCAACGATGGCGCCAAGGCAGGACAGTTCGGGGCGGCTGAAGGTGCCAAAGCCATCTAATGTTTTCACATTAAACAAATCGCCTAAACGCTTTACGGCTAAATCACTATCAAAGCTGGCGCGTGATAATGTTGTGGCGGAACATCCGATTTCTTCGATCTGTTCTTGCAGGTCTAAATCGGAAGTTTCGGAAATCAGAACCTCTTTTGGCGCAAGGCGCGCCAAAAGCGGACCTAGTTTGGTAGGGTCCAAAGTTTGCACATAAAAGTCACCTGTAGATACATCGACCCAAGATAAAGCGCATTCGCCACGAATATTTGAAAAACTGCATAAGAAGTTATGTTGGCGTGCATTCAACAAGCTGTCTTCGGTCAATGTGCCAGGGGTTACGAGACGCACAACACCACGCTTAACGACGGCTTTATAGCCGCGTTTTTTAGCTTCGGCAGGGCTTTCTAATTGTTCACAGACAGCAACGCGAAAGCCTTTGCGGATGAGTGTTAGGAAATATCCTTCGGCAGCATGATGTGGCACACCGCACATTGGAATGTCATCGCCGTTATGTTTGCCACGCTTTGTTAGCGCGATGTCCAATGCCTCTGCTGCGTTCACAGCATCATCAAAAAACATCTCGTAAAAATCACCCATACGGTAGAACAACAAAGCGTCTGGATACTCTGCTTTGATCTCTAGAAATTGCGCCATCATTGGCGTTACGGCACTTTTTGGCGCTGACACTTTTTGATCCCCAAGGCTAATTTAGGTTAGACTACTAAACTCGGATTCAATGGGAAAGGTCATACGGTAAAGTTTCTTGTATCTTCTTAAATTAACTCTTAGAACCATTCGGATGTAAAAAATTACATCTACGGATAATGAAAAAATGACAAAAAACCGCACAATTACGAACGAAGAAGCTTTAAATTACCATTTAGAGCCAACACCAGGTAAAATTGAGATCGTCCCGTCCACTGCGATGGCGACACAACGTGATTTGTCATTGGCCTATTCTCCAGGTGTGGCCGTTCCTGTTGAAGCGATCGCTGAAAATCCAGAAACAGCATATGATTATACGTCCAAGGGCAACATGGTTGCTGTTATTTCAAACGGTTCTGCGATTTTGGGTTTGGGTAATCTTGGCGCATTGGCGTCTAAACCTGTGATGGAAGGTAAATCCGTTCTGTTTAAGCGGTTTGCCGATGTAAACTCGATTGACCTTGAGCTGGACACGCAAGATGCGAATGATTTTATCAATGCAGTAAAATTGATGGGCCCAAGCTTTGGCGGCATCAATCTGGAAGATATCAAAGCACCAGAATGTTTTATCATTGAACAAGAGCTGAAAGAGTTGATGGACATTCCAGTGTTCCATGATGACCAACATGGTACGGCTGTGATTTGTGCGGCTGGTTTGCTGAATGCGTTGAAGATCAGTAAAAAGAAAATCGAAGATGTTAAAGTTGTTTTGAACGGTGCGGGTGCGGCAGGTATTGCTTGTCTTGAACTGATTAAGGCAATGGGTGCTAAGCATGAAAATTGCGTTATCTGTGATACGAAAGGTGTGATTTACCAAGGTCGTACTGAGGGTATGAATCAATGGAAATCTGCACATGCGATTAAGACAGAAAAACGCACATTGATCGAAGCAATGGACGGTGCTGATGTTTTCCTTGGTGTGTCTGCCAAGGGTGCTGTGACGCAAGAGATGGTTAAGGCGATGGCGCCAAATCCAGTTATTTTTGCGATGGCAAACCCAGACCCAGAGATTACGCCAGAAGAGGCGCGTGAAGTGCGCCCTGATGCAATTGTTGCAACGGGTCGTTCGGATTATCCAAACCAAGTGAACAACGTGTTGTGTTTCCCCTATTTGTTCCGCGGTGCGTTGGATATTCATGCGCGTTCTATCAACGAAGAAATGAAAATTGCATGTGCGCAGGCATTGGCAGAGCTGGCGCAGGCTGATGTGCCAGATGAGGTGGCGCTTGCATATGGTAAAAGTCTGAAGTTTGGCCCTGATTATATTATCCCAACACCATTTGATCCGCGTTTGATCCATATTATTCCGCCTGCTGTTGCTAAGGCTGGCATGAACACTGGTGTAGCACGCCGCCCGATCATTGATATGGATGCGTATGAACTGGATTTGAAATCCCGTTTGGATCCAGCGGCATCAATTTTGCAGTCTATGTTTATTCGTGCGCGTAACAATCAAGCACGCATGTTATTTGCTGAAGGCCAAGACCCGAAAGTACTGCGCGCAGCTGTTTCATATGCGCGTTCTGGTCTTGGTCATGCGATTGTTGTGGGTCGTGAGGATGACGTTAAAGCGAAATTAGCAGAAGCTGGCATGGCAGATGCATATGATGAGATTGAGATTATCAACGCTAAGATTTCGGATCATTTGGAAACATACAAAGAGTTTCTTTACGACCGTTTGAAACGTAAAGGCTATGATGCCAATGATGTTCATAAATTAGCTTCACGTGACCGCCATGTTTTTGCAGCCTTGATGGTACAACATGGACATGCGGATGCATTGGTAACGGGTGCTACGAAAAAATCAGCACACGTTCTGAACCTGTTAAGCCATGTATTTGATGTTGCGCCAGGTGATGGTGTTGTTGGTGTGAACGCGATCCTGAAAAATGGTCGCATCGTGCTCGTATCTGATACATTGGTGAACGAATGGCCTGATGAAAATGATTTGGCTGATATCGCTGAACACGCTGCTAAAGTGGCGAGAACTATGGGGCTAGAACCACGTGTTGCATTCGTTAGTTTTTCGAACTTTGGTTATCCTGAATCAGAGCGCGCAGAAAAAATGCACAATGCTGCTGAAGTATTAGACGCACGCGGTGTTGATTTTGAATACGAAGGTGAAATGACAGTTGATGTTGCTCTGAACAGTGAAATCCAAGCGGATTACCCGTTTTCACGTTTGACAGGCCCTGCAAATATTTTGGTTGTGCCTGCACGCCATTCTGCATCGATCTCTGTTAAAATGATGCAAGAATTGGGTGGTGCGACTGTGATTGGCCCAATCATGTCAGGTATCGAAAAGCCAATTCAGCTGTGTTCTACAACATCATCATCGAATGATATTTTGAATATGGCCGTTATGGCGTCTTGTGATGTGGAAAGAATGAAGGGTTAGGACCCTTCTGATAAATATGGGCTTGGCCTTGGGTAATCCCAAGGCCAATTGATTAACCCTTCATACCGTCCCAAAAGCTTTTAACTGTGCTAAAGAAATCTTTGCTTTCTGGACTATTGTCTTCGCCAAGTGATTCAAACTCTTTCAGGAGTTCTTTTTGCTTGGATGATAGATTCACAGGTGTTTCAACGCCTATTTCTAGGAACAAATCACCTTTTGCATTGCTGCGTAAACCAGGCATGCCTTTGCCACGTAGACGCATTTGCGTGCCAGCTTGTGATCCCGCAGGAACTTTTACACGGCTTTTACCACCATCAATTGTTGGTACTTCAATTTCACCGCCCAATGCGGCCTTAGTCATTGCGACAGGGACGCGACAGTAAAGATTAGGGCCTTCACGCTCGAATAGATCGTGCTCTTCTACTTCTATAAAAATATACAGATCACCTGTCGGGCCACCTCGTGTTCCTGCTTCACCTTCGCCAGCTAAACGAATGCGTGTGCCTGTTTCAACACCAGCCGGAATGTTCACGCTAAGTGAACGCTCACGTTGCTGACGACCGGAACCATCACAAACTTTACAAGGGTTCGTTATGATACTACCGCGGCCATTACAGGTCGGACATGTACGTTCTACAGTAAAGAAGCCTTGCTGTGCGCGGACTTTACCCATGCCAGAACAAGTTGGGCATGTTGAGGGTTCTGAACCGCCCTCTGCGCCTGTGCCTGAACAGCTGTCACAGTTTACAGAACTGTTTACATTGATGGTTTCTTGTTTGCCTGTGAAAGCATCTTCTAGAGATACGCTTAAGTTATAACGTAAATCAGACCCGCGCGCTGGGCGTTGCCCACCACCGCGTCCGCCACGACCACCCATCATATCGCCGAATAGATCATCGAATACATCTGAGAATGCAGAACCAAAGTCACCATGACCACCGCCGCGACCACCAAAGCCGCCACCGCCGCCCATGCCACCTTCGAATGCTGCATGACCGTAACGATCGTATGCTGCTTTTTTCTCTGGGTCTTTTAATGCGTCGTAAGCTTCGTTTACTTCTTTGAACTTACCTTCGGCTGATGCGTCATCCTTATTACGGTCAGGATGAAGTTCCATCGCTTTTTTACGGTAAGCTTTTTTGATCTCGGCGTCTGTCGCACCCTTGGAAACCCCAAGAAGGTCGTAATAATCACTTTTAGACATAGTTGCCTCCTATACGCGAAAAGGGGACCCTTTCGGGCCCACCTTTAGCGAAATTCAGGAAAGAGCGTTTTACCGGTCTTTGTTGCCAAGATCTTCAAAGTCCGCATCAACGATATCTTCGTCTACGCCGCGTGGACCTTCGTCTGTTTCACCAAAACCTTCTGGTGCTTCAGGTTCTGCTTCTTCTTGTTGCGACTTGTAAATCGCCTCGCCAAGTTTCATTGCAGCTTCTGTCAGGTCTTGAGTGCGCGCTTGGATTTTGCCAGCATCTTCTGTTTCCAAAGCTTCATTCAGAACTTTGATTGCCAGTTCGATAACTTCGATCGTTGTCGGATCAACTTTATCGCCGTGCTCTTCAACAGATTTTTCAGTGCTGTGAATAAGGCTTTCACCTGTATTCTTAGCTTCCACCAAATCTTTACGCTCTTTATCAGCTTCAGCGTTTTCTTCCGCTTCGCGTACCATGTTTTCGATGTCGTCATCTGACAGGCCACCAGATGCTTGGATCGTGATGTTTTGCTCTTTGTTCGTGCCTTTGTCTTTTGCAGACACAGATACGATACCGTTGGCATCAATATCGAAAGTCACTTCGATTTGCGGCAAACCACGTGGTGCTGGTGGGATATCTTCTAGGTTAAACTGACCAAGAATTTTGTTATCCATTGCCATTTCGCGTTCACCTTGGAACACGCGGATGGTTACAGCGTTTTGGTTGTCTTCCGCAGTTGAGAAAACTTGTGATTTCTTCGTTGGGATCGTTGTGTTGCGATCGATCAATCGTGTGAACACACCGCCCAAAGTTTCGATACCAAGTGAAAGTGGTGTCACGTCCAAAAGAACAACGTCAGTTACGTCGCCCTGAAGAACACCCGCTTGAATTGCAGCACCCATGGCCACAACTTCGTCTGGGTTCACACCTTTGTTTGGTTCTTTACCGAAGAACTTAGTCACTTCGTCCATAACCTTTGGCATACGTGTCATACCACCAACAAGAACAACTTCGTCGATTTCTGATTTAGAAATGCCAGCGTCTTTCAGTGCAGCTTCACATGGTTTCATTGAACGTTTGATCAGGTCAGCAACAAGGCTTTCCAATTTTGCACGTGTTAATTTCAACACAAGGTGCAATGGCTGACCGCCATTTGGATCCATAGAGATAAACGGTTGGTTGATCTCTGTTTGTGTAGAAGATGACAATTCGATTTTAGCTTTTTCAGCAGCTTCTTTCAAACGCTGTAGAGCCATTTTGTCTTTTGTCAGGTCAACGCCGTTCTCTTTTTTGAACTCGTCAGCCAAATACTGAACGATGCGCATGTCAAAGTCTTCGCCGCCCAGCATTGTGTCGCCGTTTGTTGATTTCACTTCGAACAGACCGTCGTCGATTTCCAAGATGGATACGTCGAATGTACCACCACCAAGGTCATAAACAGCGATTGTTTTTGTGCCTTCTTTGTCTAGGCCATAAGCCAAAGCAGCTGCTGTTGGTTCGTTGATGATACGCAGAACATCTAGACCAGCAATTTTACCAGCATCTTTCGTCGCTTGACGTTGCGCGTCGTTAAAGTAAGCAGGAACTGTGATAACAGCTTCTGTTACGTCTTCGCCTAAGTAACCTTCGGCTGTTTCTTTCATTTTTTGTAGGATGAAAGCAGAAACTTGTGATGGAGAGTATTTCTCGCCACGAACTTCCAACCATGCATCGCCGTTACCGCCGTCGATCACATTGTATGGCAAGTTTTTCAAATCTTTTGCCAATAGCTTGTCGTCACGACGACGACCGATCAAACGCTTAACTGCAAAGAGTGTGTTTTCTGGGTTTGTAACAGCTTGACGTTTAGCTGCTTGGCCTACCAAGCGCTCGTCATCTGTGAAACCTACGATAGATGGCGTTGTACGCGCACCTTCTGAATTTTCTATAACTTTTGGCTGAGAGCCATCCATAATTGCGACACAAGAGTTTGTTGTCCCTAGGTCGATACCAATAACTTTGCCCATTTCGTTTTCCTTTCTCGGCGATTATTAAGCCCAGGCCCGATTGCGGCACCTGATCTTTATCCCAAAAGAAACCAGTGTTTGGCTCTTTAAGTACGCGATGTATATATGTCTCGATGTGTACAACATCAACACTCTAATGCTAAGTTTTTTCACAAATTGTTGTTACGGTATTTGAGCTATATTCATCATGGGCAAAAGTGTTAGGTTTAAAGTGCTAATTTTTAGTAAGTCTAAAGGTCGATAATGGCAGAAATCACGCCTCTTAATCTGAAGGGATGTAAGGTTTATAAAGGGTATTTAGATAAAAGCGCCCAACACAGCCTGCTTGGGGATGTGCGCAGTATTGTTGGTAAGGCGCCGCTCTTTTCACCAATGACGCCATGGGGAAAGCCAATGTCTGTTAAAATGACATCGGCGGGTAAATATGGATGGTACTCAGATAAGACAGGATACCGATATTCTACGCAGCACCCTAATGGGGTCGAATGGCCTGAAATTCCACTGACTATTTTGAAGATTTGGAATGAATTGTGCCCAGATAGTCCAAGGCCAGAATGCTGTCTGGTGAATTTTTATCAAGATGGTGCCAAGATGGGGTTGCATCAGGATAAAGATGAGAAGGATTTTTCGCACCCTGTGTTGTCCATATCATTGGGTGATGATGCCCTATTTCGAATGGGGGGGGTTCAGAAAAACGACTCAACAGAATCTGTGTGGCTATCTTCGGGTGACATTTTAGTCATGGGGGGCGAAAGCAGGCTTGCATATCATGGGATTGATCGCGTCAAGTTTGGCAGCTCTCAGTTGCTTAAGGCTGCTGGGCGTATAAACCTCACGTTAAGAGTTGTAGATTAATCACTGCCTGTTTGCCCAGCTTTCAGAAACGTATTTACGGGCCCAATGTTCTAACAGCATTCCCAGTAGTAAGAATACACATGTTAAAATAAGTGGATATTCTAAATTGGTTGTTTTGGGACTGTAGTTTATAAAGGTATAGCCGCGCGCTTGGTCAATAGAATGAAATAAAGGGTTCCACAGAAACATTGGCAATATGTATCCTGGCATCGTGTTTGCGAGAACCATTTTACCACTAAATATCATGTTCGCACGTTGATATACTGTTTTAATAATTGTTATAATTCTGGGCATAAATGGCATCAAAGCCAAGAAAACTAGGCCAATAGAGGCACCAGATCCCCAAGCAATGAAGAAGCACATCATAAACCCTTTAAAGTCAAAGAAGACTATAGGCTCAATTAGAACATGTGCAATTAACAGAATAACACCCATAGCAAGAAATTGTATATACAGCGCTGAAAAAGCGGCCGAAATAATGAGCAGTAAAGTTGAAACTGGTGCGTGTTTCAGCATTGGGTTGGTTGCATTGCCTGAGCCAGCAATTTTTCCGACTGCTTTAATGTGAGTCATAAAGAGGAAAATACCTGTCATTAGGAAGAGAATAAAATTCCCCCTAACAGCGGCGCCACGCAGGTTAAGAATACTTATCATGGCATAAAAGATTACCAACATTACCATAATCTGCATGATCTCCATAAAGAGCCCACGCAAAGCGTTTCCATCTGATTTTTTTATATCATTTACAATAGAGTGATAGAGTAACGAAAGAAATCGTAACGTCCCGCGGAGTGTTTTCGACATTGTATCGTAACCTGCATTTGCTGAAAGGGTACATTGCCCTTTGTTTTCTTCTTCTTTTATCGTTTGATACTAGAATGAATATTGTTATGAAGCAAGAAATGCTAATATTACTTGAAAGTTTTCATAAATGTCTAAAATTGATAAATCTTTACTATGCTTCGAAATGCGCCAACTTGCCTTGATGGCAGGTCGTGCAATTATGGAGATTTATAATGCTGATGATTTCGAGGTGAAGACGAAATCTGATGAAAGCCCAGTAACCATTGCGGATGAAACAGCCGATCAAATTATTTTTGATGGCCTGTCTAAATCTTTTCCAAACACAATGATTGTCACGGAAGAGCAAAGCGAAACACATGTTAATTCGGCAGATACATTTTTGATTGTTGATCCTTTGGATGGAACAAAAGAATTTATCCATAAACGTGGGGATTTTACAGTTAATATTGCTTATGTTGAAGATGGTATGCCAACACTTGGTGTTGTTTATGCGCCAGCGCGCGAGCGTTTATTTATTACTGATGAAAACGGTGTGTCATACGAAGAAGTAGGGCCGTTTTCCGATGATGTTGTTGGTGCGCGCAATCCAATTAAAGTGAGCGCTCCAGATCAGGATAAGCTGATAGTTGTTGCATCAAAATCACATCGCGATCAGGCAACGGATGATTACATCAATAAATATAGTGTTGAGGATATGCGCAGCGCGGGGTCGTCTTTGAAGTTCTGTTTGGTCGCCACTGGAGAGGCAGATATATATCCTCGGTTGGGCCGCACTATGGAATGGGACACAGCTGCAGGTCAGGCAGTCTTGCAAGGTGCAGGCGGCAAGGTTGTTCGGTTTGATAATCACGAACCACTATCTTATGGTAAGAACATCTTTGAAAACCCGTTTTTCATTGCATATGCCCCTGGAATTGATTTGCAGAATGCTTGATGTATGAACCGAAGATAAGTGTTGTAGTCGTTAGCCGGGATCGTCCCGATGGGCTTGCGCGACTACTGACATCTCTTAGGTTTCAGTTTTATAAAAATTTCGAAGTCATCGTTGTGTGTAATACGCATGACTTCGATATCGAGCGTGTTAAATATGTTCACTTTGATGAGCCAAATATATCTGCCGCTCGCAATTTGGGTATTGAAGCTGCAGCAGGTGATTTGATTGCTTTTTGTGATGATGATGCTGTGCCCGAGCCGACATGGTTAGAAATGTTAATAACACCATTTGATGACCAAAAAATTGGTGTTGCTGGTGGGTTTGTGCGTGGGCGCAACGGTATAGATTTTCAATGGAAGGCACAGCAGGTTGATTGTTTTGGGAACGACAAACCTTTGGAATTAGGGACGGATGCTGATTTTAGTGTTGTGCAAGCTGACAAGGGTCATGCCCCCAAGGTTCAGGGAACAAATTGCATGTTTCGTAAAAGCATGTTGGTTGCACTGGGGGGGTTTGACGAAGAGTTCCAGTTTTATCTTGATGAAACGGATGTTTGCGTACGTGCATCACAGGCAGGTTGGCAAACAGCTATTGTGCCAAAAGCAGAAGTTCAGCATGGGTTTGAAGAAAGTGATCGGCGTACTGTGAACCGCGTTCCTAAAAGCTTGTTTGCTGAAGGAAAAAGCAAGGCACACTATTGTAAGAAGCATGTTAACGATTACAATCCTGAAAGTGTTTATAAGACCTTTGAAGCAGAGCAGCGCAAAAGGCTGTTAAAACTTTTGGTAGATGGGTTGATAGAGCCCAAAGATATTAAGGTACTACTAAGAACGTTGCGAATGGGTTTTACAGAAGGTCAAAAACGTTTGGTTTGTAATGATCAAAAAGAGATTAGACATACGAATGATGAATTCCTTGAATTTGTTAATGAGTGGGACAATGACTTAAGAGGGGAAGCATTTGTAGGAAGTCATATTTCCAAAAAACAGATGATTCAATGTGCAATGGATTTGGCCTCAAAAGGCATTCCATGTACTTTATTGTATTGGAGCTTTACGGCGCTATTTCACCACAGGTTTTTTGATGAAAGAGGGTTTTGGGTACAAACTGGAGGTTTGTTTGGAAAATCTGACAGGGCTCAATCAATTTTCAAATTTAACAGGATATTTTCCCGTGGCCTAAGTGAAATTTTATTCCTTAAAAAATTTAGAAAGATAGAAAAAATTAGTTTTTTTCGGTTTAAAAGAGTATTAAAGGTCACAAAAATAACAAGAAATAATACAAAAGAAGCATAAAAGTAAAAAATAGAGGTAGGCTGAAATGCGCAGAAAAGTAACCAAAGCGATTTTCCCAGTGGCTGGATTGGGAACTCGATTCTTACCAGCGACAAAATCAATTCCCAAAGAAATTTTGTCATTGGTTGATCGTCCATTAATTCAATATGCAATTGATGAAGCGCGTGAAGCTGGGATTAAAGAATTTATTTTTGTTACCTCTCGGGGTAAAGGCGCATTGGAAGATTATTTTGATGGGGCTCCTCAATTGGAGCAATCTTTGCGTAAGAAGAAAAAAACTGATCTTTTAGCAGAACTTAAACAATCTACGATGGATAGTGGTGAAATTGCTTATGTTCGTCAGCGCGAAGCGTTGGGTTTGGGGCACGCTGTATGGTGCGCACGTCGTTTGATTGCGAATGAGCCGTTTGCCGTTATTTTGCCTGACGATGTTATTGCTGCTGAAAAGCCATGCTTAAAACAGATGGTTGAAGCATATGAAGATACAGGCGGCTGCATGGTTGCGGCCATGGAAGTGCCTGAAAGTAAAGCATCGGCCTATGGTCTGTTAGATGTTGCCGAAGATATGGGATCGTTGTTGAAAATCAACGGTATGGTGGAAAAACCAGAGCCAGAAGACGCGCCATCTAATTTAGCTGTGATCGGTAGATATATTTTGACACCAGATGTTTTAAGGAATGTATCAACATTAAAAAAAGGTGCAGGTGGCGAAATCCAATTAACAGATGCGATTGCAATGGAAATTGAAAACGGCTCAGACGTTTATGGGTATCGTTTTGATGGCCAGCGCTATGATTGCGGCTCAAAATCTGGCTTCTTACAAGCAACGATTGCATTTGCCTTAGACCGTCCAGAGTTGCGCGATGATTTGATGGACTTTATGATTGATACCGTAGCAATGCAAAAGGCTGCACAATAGCCAGTATCATTACAAACCCATTAACGGTATTTCTGTAACATGAAGTACCGTATTTTGGATATTACCAGAACGATTACGCGTGTAGGTCTTAGTCACCCAACGGGTATAGATCGTGTTGAGCGTGCTTACATTGGCGCTTTTCTAAAAGTGTTTCCTGATGAAGCTGTATTTCTTGCGAAGCTTTCTGATGGTTGCTTTGTGTTGGATGCGATTGATATGGAGCGATTTGTTGCCGCAGATTTCGGTAATAGCTTGGATACTTTTATCGGTTTTAAAGATGTTATGCGCTTAAAGCTGTCGCGCCCCCGAAGAAGAGCGCAAAGTTTTATACACAAGAAAGCAAAGTGGTCTGCTGAAAGAAATATATCCACTATATTAAATGAAAAATTCCCAGACGGTTTTGATTATACAAATGTTGGCCACAGCAATTTAACGGATCCATTTTTGGCAACGTTAAAGCCGGGTGGTTGTGATGATATTCGCATAATGGTTCATGATATGATCCCTTTGGATTTTCCAGAATATTGTAGACCACAAACGCCGCAAGATTTCTTGCGCAAAATGCAGGCGGTTGCTGCTCATTCTGATGAAGTGATTTGTAATTCTGAATATACGAAGTCGCGTGTGCAAACCTATTTTGCTGATTGGCCAAATAATGTTTCATACGTGGTCGCGCCTTTGGGGGTGGAATCGTATTTTAAAGCAAAGAAAAAGGCAAAACCTATACCTGCGCATTTTACAATATTGGGTACAATAGAGCCGCGCAAAAACCATAAGCTCTTGTTGGATGTTTGGGAGGCACTTTCACAACAAACCTCAGAAGCCGAAATGCCAATTCTACATATTGTGGGAAAGCGCGGTTGGGAAAATGGGTCGTTTTTTGAACGATTGGATGCTTCTCACCTTTTGGGGCACAAAATCATAGAGCATAATAATTTGGATGATGTTGCGTTAAGTGACTTGCTAAATAATACCAGGGCGCTCCTATTTCCAAGCTTTACAGAAGGATATGGTTTGCCTGCTTTGGAAGCTTTGGCAATGAAAGTACCTGTGGTTTGTTCTGATATCCCCGTTTTTAAAGAGCTTCTTGGTGAAAACGCACATCTGTTACCTTACGAGAATATTGAATTATGGGTAGCTAAGCTGCTTGAGATTATGAGACAAGGTTCTAAATGGACAATATCAGAGGAAAAAAACTTAAGTAACTTCATCATTCCAACGTGGAGTGCACATTTTTGCCATGTTTTTGGTGAATATAAGTTTAAGTAAATTGTATGGGTTTAAATATGGGCGCGTGGTCCAGATATAAATTGCGCATAGAACGCAAACGCAGGCGCATTCGGTCTTTACGTAAAAGACGGGACCTAGAATGTGTTGTCGACCGTACTTTTGAAGCAAAACCCGATGATATTTTCCTTTTCACAACATTTCGAAATGAAAAACCGCGTTTGAAGTTTTTCCTAGAGTATTACCGCCGCCTTGGTGTTAATCATTTCTTTTGTGTCGATAACGGCTCTGATGATGGTGGCCGTGAATATTTAGAAAACGAGTCAGATGTATCGCTTTGGACAACCGATAAAAGCTATAAACGTGCAAATTTTGGCGTTGATTGGTTGAATGGACTTAAGTCTAAATATGCAGTTGGGCATTGGGTTCTGGTTGTCGATGTAGATGAATTCTTTGTATATCCGCATTGTGATACGCGGCCTTTAAAGGCCCTAACGGATTGGCTAGATCAGTACGATATAGAGTCTTTTGGAACACTTATGATTGATATGTATCCGAAAGGTAAAATTGAAGATGCGAAGTGTGCAGAAGGAAAAAACCCAATGCGTGCTGCGCCGTTTTTTGATTCTGGAAACTATACGGCTGAACGTAATATTAAATACCGGAACTTATGGATCCAAGGCGGTGTGCGCCAGCGTGTTTTCTTTAAAGATAAACCAGAGATTGCACCCTCTTTAAATAAGATACCGCTGGTCAAGTGGTCACGAGGAAATGTGTTTGTAGGGTCTACGCACAGTATATTGCCACGTCGTTTAAACATTGTTTACGATAGAAAAGGCGGTCAAAATATTTGTGGGTGCCTAATGCACACAAAATTTTTAAGTACATTTTCTGGTAAGGTCGAAGAAGAATTAGAGCGTAAAGAGCATTATGCTGCTAGTCGAGAATATAGAGAGTATGCGTCAATAAACGAGGAAATGTGGACGCGCCATTCCGTGCGATATAAAGATTGGCAGCAGCTTGAAGAGTTGGGCCTAATGTCCCGTGGGAACTGGGCATGATGAAGTTAGGTTTTATCATATTAGCGCATCAAGATTTGCACAGAACAACACAACTGGTGCGGTTTTTGGCGAAAAATGGTTGCCCGGTCAGTTTGCATGTGGATCAAACGGCAGATAAATCAAAAGTTGATGCATTGATTTCCTCCGTGAATCACTTGGATGATGTTGTTTTTTCTAAGCAGGAAAGATGTGGCTGGGGGCAATTTTCAATAGTTAAGGCCACATTGAATGCTGCTGAAGCCCTGTTTAAAGCACACCCAGATGTAACAAATGTATGCTTGATAAGTGGATCATGTTTACCAGTGCGCCCATTGGGTCAACTTAAGGCTTTTTTGGAGCGTCATAAGGGGATCGATTTTATCGAGTCTTTTTCATTAGAGGATAAAAAATGGGTAAAAGGTGGTTTGGATTCTGAACGGTTCACGCTGTTTTTCCCTGTTTCTTGGCGAAAAAGTAGGTATGTTTTTGATCGCCTTGTGGACTTGCAGCGTTTTTTTAAAATCAAGCGTACAGTACCAGAAAACATCTCCCCACATATGGGGTCGCAATGGTGGTGTTTAACAGCAAAGACTCTTAGGAAAATAATAGAAGACCCAAACCGTAAAAAAAATGATCAGTATTTCTCTAAAAGCTGGATACCTGACGAGTCGTATTTCCAATCTTTAGCGCAAAATCATTCAGATCATATAAAGCCGATATCTTTGACCTTTGTTGCCTTTGATGCAGAAGGCAAACCATTTCTTTTCTATGATGATCATCTGGATGAGTTGCCAAAAGTGAATGCATTTTTCATTCGAAAAGTTTGGCCTGGTGCTGTAAAATTATACCGTGAGCTGCTTTCTGATGACCGCAAAAATCATCCTTTGTCTAAAGCAGATGAGGACGTTTTTAACGAAAAATTTGCAAGAGCAAACCAGCAATGTATTTCAGGTGGAGAGGGGCGATTCTTACAGGGTCGTTATCCAACTGATCACGGGAAACTTTCAGGTGTTACGACGCGCAATTTTGGGGTTTTGGTGGGCTATAAATCTTTATTCAAAGATTTTCAGTTATGGGCACATGACGATAAGGGCCTGAATGTTTTCAGTAATATTTTTGCGCGGCGCAAATTTACGTTTCGAAAGAAAATGGGGCTGATGAAAGGGAACTTGCTGGCGAACGCTAAGTTAAGGGATGCCAATCCACGCAGTTTTTTATGTAATTTTATGTGGAGCGAAAGAAACAGTCCCCTGCTTGCTTTTCAGTTTGATATGTCAGACGTGCAGAAAATTGCACCCGTTTTAGCAAGAGATAAGCATGCACATATAACAGTGATTAAGGAAGCTTGGTTATTAGATGTTGCGAGCAGCCATATGAAATTTAGAGGCAAGCTAATGAACGCACAGGTGCTTCAGGCAAGAGAGAAAGAATTTCTTAAGTTGTTGGAAAAATTCAACCCAGGCAATTATACAATTTTCTCACTTGAGGATGCATTGAATACACCAGGCGTGATTTTACAATCTGCTCTTAAAACGCTTGATCCACAAATAGCTAACGGTCCTATTGAAATCCCAGAACTTGCCGATATCTCGAAGTTAGATACAGTGGTTCGCAAATTGAATAAAAATGGTGTACGGTTATCGTATAAGCCAAGTAAGAAAAAGAAGCGTGCCTCAAAAGAGGCCGAAAAAGCAGTGAACCGACCCTATGTTGTTAGATAATGGCCAAAAAAAAGTATAAGTATTTTGTATTGCTAGCGAATATGCGGACAGGGTCCAATCTATTTGAGCAAAATATAAATCTGTTTAACGGTTTTTCCTGTAATGGTGAATTGTTTAACCCAAGCTTTATTGGGTTTCCCAATCAGGAAACCTATTGTGGTATGAATACTGTAGATCGAGACAAAGACCCCTTTAAGTTGATCCGGAAGATGGTTGCGCAAAACAACGATACTTTGCCAGGGTTTCGGCTGTTTTCGGATCATGATCGCAGGGTTTTGGATTATGTGTTGGCTGATGAAACCTGCGCAAAGATCGTGTTAACGCGGAATCCGTTGGATTCGTATATTTCCTATGCAATTGCGCGCAAAACGGATCAGTGGAAATTATCAGATTTACACAAGCGCAAAACAGCTCAGGTTGATTTTGATATCCTTGGGTTCAAATCTTATGTGAATGTTTTGTCTGAATTTGCGAGAAGAATAAGAACAACTTTGCAAAAAACAGGCCAAGCTGCGTTTCAGCTATCTTACAAAGATTTGGGTGAGTTAGATGTTTTCAATGGCTTGTCACAATTTTTAGAAAGCGAAGAGGAGCTTGAGGGGCTGAAAGAAAAAATCAAACGCCAAAACCCTGAAAGCCTGTCAGAGAAAGTGAACAACTACAAAGAAATGATGGAGCAAGTGAAATCCATTAATTTCTTAGATTCTGGCCTTCCAGAATTTCATGAGCCTGAGCGCCATGCGGCAGCAAAGAATTTTATTGTTGGGTCTAATACGCCCCTGCTTTTCCAGCCTATTGGTGCATATGGGCAGTCTGTTTTAGGAAATTGGATGTCATCTCATAGTGATGGGCAACTATCATCTGGTTTGAAGCAAAAAGAGATTTTTGAGTGGCTTAGAAACCACCCAACACGTGTTTCATTTACGATGTTGGCACACCCTGTTGTTCGTGCGCATGACGCATTTAATAAGTATATTTTTCAGGCAGGTGACGATGGCTTCCCTTGGATACGCAAGATTTTAATTGAACAATATAATGTCAAACTACCTGATGCTGCTTTGTGTGAGACGCTGAATAAGGGCGCATTGGATAGTATTGGTTATGATGTGGAAGATTACCGTCAGGCGTTTAAGAAATTTGCTAAGTTCTTAAATGGTAACTTAAAGGGGCAAACGCGGGCTCGAATTGATCATTCATGGGCTAGCCAAACGGCAATTTTAGATGGGTATACGAAAGCCGTCCATCCTGATTATTTATTACGCGATGAAACTTATAAAAGTGCTTTAGCTTTGATTGAAGAACAGTTGGGGCTAAAAAACATCGCGGTCAGCGACATAGAAGAAGACGAAGCAGCCTTTTCTATCACACAGGTTTATGATGATGAGGTAGAGGAATTAATCGCGAAAGCGTACTCTCGCGATTATATGAATTTTGGCTTTAAGTCTTGGCGTGGTTAAGCTGCTTGTGACGATTGTTTTTCTACAAGAATAGAAAAGATCGTTTGCGCATCGTTATTTGAACGTAACTTTGAACAAACATCTTCATCTCGCAATGTTCTAGATACCAATGCAAGCGCTTTAAGATGCTCTGCACCCTCTTTTTGTGGGGCAAGTAGTGTAAATACTAAATCCACAGCTTGGTGATCCATTGAATCGTAATCCAACGGCTTTTCCAAACGTGTAAATAGGCCCACAACGCGGTCCAAGTTTTCAAAGCGTGCGTGAGGAATGGCAACACCACGGCCAACGCCAGTTGTGCCCAGTGCTTCGCGTGCCGTTAAAGCCGCAAAAACCTGCTCGCTGTCCAAATCATAGATAGAAGCTGCCTGTTCAGAGATTTTCTGAAGAAGCCGCTTCTTACTTGATGCGCTTTGTGCGTAATGCACTGCATCTGCTACGAGAATTTCCGTAAGTTCCATGTATTACCGCCGGTAACTACGCTGTTCGACTATTCCAAATTGGTTGGATCGATCCAGCCTATATTTCCGTCTTTCCTCTTATACACCACGCTTAAGCGTTTATGGCCTTCATTTCTAAAAACTAAAACCGGTTCATCCGCTAGTTCCATCTGCATTACAGCTTCGCCAACCGATAGGGACTGAATTTTCGTTTCCATCTCTGCGACGATAACTGGCTGAAGTGATTCTGGCTCATTTGCATCGTCTGTGTCTTCTCCTGCGAGGATATACGACGAAGCCTCCATAACTTCAACCGGTGTTACGCGCTCTTTATGGTGATCTTTTAGACGTCTTTTGTAACGTCTAAGTTGCTTTTCAACTTTTTCAGAACATTTTTCAAAGGAATCATATATTTCCGTGGCTTTTCCTTCTGCTGCAACGGTCAAACCTGTTGATAAATGTATCGTCGTTTCGCAGCGTAACTCGTAGGCGTCTTTTGAAAATGTGACGTGTGCTTCGGTGGGTCGCTCCGCATATTTTCCAGTAATTTCTCCAATTTCAGTTTTAACGTGAGTGGTTAATGATTCGCCTATGTCGATTTGTTTTCCGCTGATTTGATAACGCATTAAAGCTCCTTATTTATTATAATTATGAACGTCCCACACGCACGCGCATGCCTGACACTGCCAGACAGAAGTTAAAATTTAGAATGTGGAAATTTCATAACCTTAGCTTAAGACGGGTTTCCGAGTCGTGCAATAGAATCCGTAATAAAAATCTGCGTAGGCGGATTTTATCTATATTTTAAAAGTACTTCCAAGATAAACGTTTCGTACGTTTGGATCGGAAATAACTTCCTCTGGTGTGCCGCTCATTAAAACGGTCCCTCCATGTAAAATATATGCGCGATCTACGATTTCGAGCGTTTCGCGTACATTATGGTCTGTGATCAACACGCCAATATCGCGGCTTTTTAGTTTTGCAACTAGATCACGGATATCCCCAACAGCAATTGGGTCAACGCCTGCAAAAGGTTCGTCTAACAGCACATATTTTGGGTCGCTCGCCAAGCAGCGCGCAATTTCCACACGGCGACGTTCGCCACCAGATAATGCTAAGGCTGAGGAGTTACGGATATGAGTGATAGAGAACTCTTCTAACAGCTGTTCCAGCTTGATCTTTTGTTCTGCCTTAACAGGTTCCCAAATCTCTAAAATAGATTGGATATTTTGCTCTACATTCATGCCACGAAAAATGCTGGCTTCTTGGGGTAAATACCCAATACCCATCTGAGCGCGGCGATACATTGGTAGTTTTGTTGCATCACGACCATTCACGGAAACACTGCCAGCATCAGGGCGGATCAGACCGACCACAGAATAAAAGCACGTGGTTTTGCCAGCACCATTGGGGCCCAACAAAGCAACAACTTCACCTTGGCCCAACTCTAGGCTGACATCATCCAAAACATGACGTTGCTTAAAGGATTTTTTGATGTTTTTAACAACAAGGCCGTTTTTATTGGCATCCGATTTATTGGATTTTGATTTAGCCATAATGCTAGTTCGGCTTATAAACAGTTTTCACATTGCCCGTCATTTTACTGCGGCCTGTTGTGATGTTGTATGTCAATTGATTGCCTGTCAAAACTGTTTGTGCTTGACGCAAAATAACATTGCCAGTGAACAGAATGGTTTGGGTCGTAACATTAAAATTGGCACTGCGGGCTTCTGCTGTTTCGGTGCCGTTTGTGAACTTTACATTGCCCAGTGCATCTACGGATGAAATATTTTTAGCCTCTTCCTCAAAGAAAACAGTAATTGTATTGGCGTTTAGATTTAAAATACCTTGCACCACTTTTGCATTTCCAGAGAATACGGCAGAATTTTCTTGGCTGTTCACTTGTAGGTTATCAGCTGTCGCTTCAACGGGTAGCGCTGCATTTCTTGAAGTGGCTTGTGAAAATGTCGGAGACGCTAAAAGGCATAGCGTTAGAACTGAAGTTATAAATTTACCCACGCAATTTCTACCTTATTCGCTAACTTGTTTTGGATAGTATATCAGTTTTACGCCATTGCCAAAGCGAAGAATTGGACCTTCGTCTGATGGCGCTTTATGCAAGTCTTGTGTTAGCTCCATAGATCCTGCTGTGATGTTCCCAACAGGCCCACTTGCAGCAACAGGTCCAGGGCTAGTTGCATTGCCTGTATAAAAGTTCAAAATAATCTTTTCGACATTTGCCGTGTAATTATCAGAAGTTTTCAGGGCAACAGAACCGCTTAATGTGGCTTCTTGTGTTTCAAGGTTTAACAGGCCCACTTCGGAATCTGTTTTTACCTCTAACCCATCAGAAAATCCGATTGTTGTGCTTGGGGCGACCAGATCAATTTGATCTGGTTTCGGTGCGTTTGGCAAAGCGGATTCTGCAGAGATTGAAAAAGCATCGCCAGATTTGGTCACACCAGAATAATGCGGGTTGGTGATTTTTTGTCCAACTGCCAATTCAGCCAGTTTGCTGTCAGCAATAATAATACCATCCCGAATAGGGTTGGTCTTGGTGAAAACGAAAACACCAATCATCAACAAAGCTGCCAAAATGGGCATCCCGATCTTGGCAAAGCGCACAAATTGCGAATAGGTGTCTTTTACTTCTGTCATACTGGTTACATGGGCTTATGTTGGGCGTGGGTCAATAGATGCGACCCACACAGTTTCGTAACGAAATTTTGTTGCGGCGGATTAATGCGCAAAGATATCTGTATCGGGCCAGCCTTCTAAATCTAATGCTGCACGGTGTGGTAGGAAATCAAAACAGGCTTGTGCCAATTCCATGCGACCCTCACGGATCAGTCGCGAATCCAACTCTTCTTTGAGTTCGTGCAGGTATAAAACATCAGATGCCGCATAAGCGATTTGTTCTTTTGTTAAGTCCACAGCGCCCCAATCAGAGCTTTGTTGTTGTTTGGAAATATCAACGCTTAACAATTCCTGAAGCAGGTTTTTCAGCCCGTGGCGATCTGTATAGGTACGTACCAATTTAGAAGCGATCTTAGTGCAATAAACAGGTGCGCAGCGTACACCAAAACGATTTTCCATAACGGCAATGTCGAAACGACCAAAGTGGAACAGTTTTAACTGATCTGGATTCGCCAGCATTGCGCACAGATTAGGAGCTTCGGTCTGATCTTGGGCAATTTGCACCAGATGCGCATGACCGTCCCCTGATGACAGCTGAATAACACATAACCTGTCGCGGTGTGGAATCAGCCCCATTGTTTCACTGTCGATAGCCACAATCGGGCCAAGATCTAGGTCGTCAGGCAGATCGCCTTGGTAAAGATAATTTGTCATAGGCCTTTCATACCTGCAGTTTTAAAGGCTGGAAAGCAAAACCGTCTAAAAAGCGGGCGCATTTAAAAAAGTTATCTGAAATTTTTGGACTCTGCTGATTATTTGGGTAAGCTGATAGATATAGACACAAGGGAGAACACATCTATGGAGCCACTAAACGAATCCAAAGTATGGGACTTGGTCAAAGCTAAAGGAACGGAAATGGCGCAAGTCACAGTTCTGAAAAGCGATGGATCACAACGTATTATCAACGGATCATTTCAGCCCAGCAGTGAGCTAAAGCTGGATGACAGCATCAAAAGCAGCGGCCGCATTTCTATTTATTGCCAAGCAGACAACGCATGGCGTAGCTTTAAACAGCACCGTGTTTTGGAAATTGTCTAAAACTATACTGATCACTGGAGCATCACGCGGGATTGGCAGAGCTACGGCTATTCTTGCTGGTATGAATGGATGGTCTGTAGGTGTGAATTATCGCTCAGGTTTGGATGAGGCACAAGAAACCGCAGCAGCTGTTAAAGCTGCTGGTGGTAGCGCCCATATCGTTCAGGGTGATATTTCCCATGAAGCTGACGTTATTAGAATGTTTGAAGAAACTGCCTCTGCGTTTGGGAGGATTGATGTGGTGGTTTTAAATGCTGGCATTGTTGCTCCGCAAATGACATTGGCAGAAATGACGGAGGAACGCTTAAAAAGCGTTATTGATGTTAATATGCTCGGCACTTTATTTTGTGCCCGCGAAGCGGCGCGACAGTTGCCGCGCTCTTTGTCAGAGCCATCTGCCTCTATCGTGTTTGTATCATCTGCTGCATCTCGGCTGGGTTCTGCATTTCAATACGTAGATTATGCCGCTACTAAAGGCGCAATGGATACTTTGACGATTGGTTTGTCAAAAGAGTTGGCCGAAAAAAACATTCGAGTGAATGCTGTGCGACCTGGGCTTGTTGAAACAGAAATACATGCAAGGAATGGCCAGCCGGATCGTGCTCAAAGATTAGGGAAGCAAGTTCCAATGGCACGACCTGGCACGGCTGAAGAAGTTGCAGAAGCAATTGTTTGGCTTTGTAGTGATGCGGCGTCTTATTCAACGGGGACGATCATTGATGTGGCTGGCGGCATATAAAGTCGGTCCATCTCTTTTGGCACTTCATGCCGATAATGACGCAAAACAAACTTGTCCCTGCGGGTTTGAACGGTTATTCCTGTGCTAGCAATTAAAACGCCAAGGGAATTCACATGTCACAATCGCCTAAACTCGTTACAATTTTTGGGGGATCTGGTTTTGTAGGTCGCTACATTGCGCGTCGTATGGCGAAACAAGGTTGGCGTGTTCGCGTTGCGGTTCGTCGCCCGAATGAAGCAATCTTTGTGAAGCCTTATGGCACTGTTGGTCAAGTTGAGCCAATCCTTGCCAATATCCGTGATGATGCATCTGTGGCTGCAGCTTTGTCTGGTGCGGATGCTGTTGTGAACTGCGTGGGCACATTCGATAAAAAAGGCCGCAATAACTTTGATGCGGTTCAGGCCGAAGGCGCTGGGCGTATCGCACGTTTGGCAAAGGCCGAAGGTATCAAGCGCATGGTACACCTTTCTGCGATTGGCGCAGATGAAGACGGTGCCAGTGATTATGCACGCACCAAAGGTGAAGGCGAAGCTTTGGTCAAAGCGTCTTTCCCGCGTGCCGTTATTTTGCGCCCTTCTGTAATCTTTGGCCCAGAAGACAACTTCTTTAACCGCTTTGCGGAAATGGCGAAAATTTCGCCTGTTATTCCTTTGATCGGTGGCGGCACAAAATTCCAACCTGTTTACGTGGATGATGTGGCTAAAGCTGCTGTAAAAGGCGTGTTGGGTGAGGCGCCCGCTGGTACATATGAATTGGGCGGCCCTGATGTGGAAACTTTTTCTGAACTTGTTGATCGCATGTTGAAGGTTGTGCGTCGCAAGCGTTTGAAAGCGAATGTCCCATTCTTTATCGCGGCTATTAAAGCAAAGGCGTTGGATATTGCTTTTGGACTGACATTTGGGTTGTTTAAAAACAACATCGTTACAGCTGATCAGGTAAAGCAATTGCGCAGTGATAATGTTGTAGGTGCAAAAGCCAAGGGCTTTGCAAAATTAGATATTGAGCCAACAGCAATGGATGCAGTTTTGGATACGTATCTATACTGCCATCGCCCATATGGTCAGTACACGGAACTTACAGAATCTGGTAAAAATTTAAGTTCTTAAGTGTAAGCAATCCATAACAGAACGATACCCAAGAATACGCGGTATATAACATAAGGTGTGAAGCTTACACTTTTGAGTAATTTCATCATAAGAGACAATGCTAACAAAGCTGAAACAAAGGCAAAAATGGCACCGATCGCACCGTCTCTTGCGACCTGTGCATCCGCAGTTGAAATCACTTCTGCCCCTAATAAAACACCCGACGCAATGATAGTTGGGATCGACATCAACATTGCAATGCGTGCGCCATCTTCGCGGCTGTATCCCATTTGCCGCGCGCCTGTGATGGTTATGCCTGAACGAGATGTTCCAGGAATCAGCGCAACAGCCTGCCATAACCCCAGCCTGATAGCGTCTGAATAATTCCAATCTGCAGTCGTTTTATCTTGAGCGCCTTTTTGATCGGCGAAATACAGAACGATGCCAAAGATCAACATGGCCCATCCGATCACTTTGATGGATCGTAAGGCATCATCATATCCTGTTAGTTTTAGAATTAAGCCGAATATGATTACGGGGATTGTTGCGGCGACCAACATAAAGGCAAGTTTGGCACCCTCTGTTCCAAAATGACCGTGTATAATATCACCGCAACCGCCGATGGTTTTTTTGACGTCTTGCCAGAAATACAGAATTACAGCACCTAAAGTGCCTACATGGACAGCTACATCAATGGCTTGCCCTTGATCTTGCAGGCCAGTGAGTTGTGGGAGCAGGATAAGGTGGCCTGACGAAGATACTGGAAGGAATTCTGTAATACCTTGAATGATGGCTAAGATGAAAAGATGAAGTAATGACATGATTCGGGCCTATAATAATATTAGCCGCAACCCTATTGAGGCCTTGTTAAAAAGGGAATCCCTTATATAGGTAAGTAGTACTTACTTATAATTGTGCGACACTGTGTGATATTTTCACAAAATCCATAACTTTCTATATAATAGGTAAGTAGTACTTACTTTTATTCCTTTTCTGTAGAGTATAATCGGTAGTTCTGGAAATTTTGTCTGTAAACACGAGGGTGTACCTAAAATGGCTGAAAACAAAATGTTAAAATTTGTGCAAGTAGAGCGCGATATGCCTGAAAAGCGTGTCCCAAACTTACGTACAAATGATTACGATGAGATTTACCAAGAGTTTGCTGCGGAAAAAGCTGCAGAACAAGCATCACGCTGTTCGCAATGCGGTGTTCCATATTGTCAAACCCACTGCCCGCTTCACAACAACATCCCAGATTGGTTGCGCCTAACAGCCGAGGGTCGTTTGCAAGAAGCGTATGAAGTCAGCCAAGCGACAAATACATTTCCAGAAATCTGTGGTCGTATCTGTCCACAAGATCGCCTGTGCGAAGGCAACTGTGTGATTGAAAATGCTGGCCACGGTACAGTGACAATCGGTGCAGTAGAGAAATACATCACGGACACAGCTTGGGACAACGGTTGGGTGAAAGCCGCTAAACCAGCATCTGAACGTGTTGAAAGTGTTGGCATCATCGGTGCGGGCCCTGCTGGTTTGGCCGCGGCTGATATGCTGCGCCGCCAAGGTATCCAAGTCACGATCTATGATCGTTATGACCGCGCTGGTGGTTTGCTGACTTATGGCATCCCAGGGTTCAAACTGGAAAAAGACGTAGTGATGCGCCGCAATGAATTGTTGTCTGAAAGTGGTGTGAAGTTTGTTCTGAACACGAACATAGGTGAAGATATCAGCTTTGCGGATGTACGTGCGAAACATGATGCAATCCTTATTGGTACGGGTGTTTATGCATCACGTGATCTTGGTGGTCCGGGTGCGGGTAACAAAGGTATCGTTAAAGCAATTGATTATCTGACAGCGTCTAACCGTTTGAACTTTGGCGATACAGTGCCAGAGATCGAAAGCGGTGAATTGAACGCAGAAGGTAAAAACGTTGTGGTCATCGGTGGTGGTGACACGGCAATGGATTGTGTACGTACAGCGACGCGCCAAGGTGCGAAATCTGTGAAATGCTTATACCGCCGTGACGAGGCAAACATGCCAGGTTCTGTGCGTGAAACAGCGAATGCCAAAGAAGAAGGTGTAGAATTTGTATGGCTTGCAGCGCCAAAAGGCTTCACTGGTGAAGGTGATGTTTCAGGTGTTGTGGTATCAAAAATGCGTTTGGGTGCACCAGATGCATCAGGTCGCCAATCACCAGAAGAAATTCCAGGTGCGGATTATACAGAAGACGCGGATCTTGTGATCAAAGCGCTGGGTTTCAGCCCAGAAGACCTGCCAACATTGTGGGATACACCAGAGTTGGAAGTGACGCGTTGGGGCACAGTATTGGCTGATTTTACGACGAAACAAACATCATTGGATGGTGTGTTTGCTGCAGGTGATATTGTACGTGGTGCATCACTGGTTGTATGGGCGATCCGTGACGGTCGCGATGCGGCTGACAGCATTATGGATTACCTGAATGCCAAAACTTCGGTGGCTGCGGAATGATCTTAACACTTCTTAATAAGGCGCAAAATGCGCTGTATGATTTCTGTATGGAAAGCGTATGGCAGGCGTATGGCGCGCGAAAGGTTAACCTTTTACCTATAAAGATTAATCAGTCAGAACGGCTGCCCTTTTCGAAGAAAGAGTCGCTATGATTTTAAAATACAATTTAGATAAGTTATCTAACTGGTGTATCGGATTGTTGCTGCTTGCCATGTGCTTAGAGTTAGCGCTCAATATTCATTCTGAATTTTATCTAAAGCTAGTAGAAGCATTTCAAGATCCAGAAATAAACATTGATATATCAGATGAATTTATTGATTTATTTGATCTTGCGGGTGTAATTTTGGGCGTTGGTTTTTTAGTTATTATTATAACATCAGCGGTTCTAAATCTGATTTGGATTTACAGAAGCAGCTTTAATGCAGGCATTTTGCAACCATCAGAGGAAAGAGTATCTCCAAAGTGGGCTGTAATATGGAACTTCATTCCGCTTCTATCTTTGTGGAAGCCATATGTTGCTATCAAACAAACATGGAATAGCACGTTTAATGTTAATGGTGATATAACACGCGGGCTTCCGATGCTTTTTTGGTTTTGGTGGGCAGCATGGGTTTTGAATAACATTTTATCAAATATCTCGTTTCGGATCTCTTTGGCTGAAGATTTTGATATTACACGCGACATTGTAATTTTTGATTGGATTATTTTTGCAACCACTGTGCCAGCGTACATAATTTTCATCATGATTATTCATCGCATAACAACAAAACAAGTAGAAATACAAAACGACCTTCAAGTGTCTGGAGATGTACAATGACAAAATTTGACGCCAGCTGGAAAGCAAGCCAAGAAGCCAAGCGTGCCTATATGGCAGAGCATGGCATGTACCGTGAAGAAGACGAACACAGCTCTTGTGGTGTGGGGCTGGTTGTTTCTATCGATGGTAAAAAATCACGCAAAGTGGTTGATAATGGTATCGCCGCGCTAAAAGCAATTTGGCACCGTGGTGCTGTGGATGCGGATGGTAAAACTGGTGATGGTGCCGGTATCCATGTTCAGATCCCAGTTAAATTCTTTTACGATCAGATCGAACGCACAGGTCACAAACCACGCACAGATGAATTGGTTGCTGTTGGTCAGGTATTCCTGCCGCGCACAGACTTTGGTGCGCAAGAAGCGTGCCGTACAATCGTGGAAGCAGAAGTTCTGCGCATGGGGTACTATATCTACGGCTGGCGTCATGTTCCTGTGGATGTTTCTTGCTTGGGTGAAAAAGCCGATGCGACCCGCCCTGAGATCGAACAAATTCTGATCTCAAACGCTAAAGGCGTTGACGAGGAAACATTTGAGCGTGAGCTGTATGTAATCCGTCGCCGTATTGAAAAGGCTGTTAAAGAATCGCATCTGAATGACTTCTATGTATGTTCGATGTCTTGTCGCTCCATCATCTATAAAGGCATGATGTTGGCTGAGCAGGTTGCGGTATTCTATCCTGACTTGATGGACGAGCGTTTTGAATCTGCGTTTGCGATTTATCACCAGCGTTATTCTACAAACACATTCCCACAATGGTGGTTGGCACAGCCATTCCGCATGTTGGCGCACAATGGTGAAATCAACACATTGAAGGGCAATGTGAACTGGATGAAGTCCCATGAAATTCGCATGGCATCCAAAAACTTTGGCGACAGTGCTGAAGATATTAAACCGATTATTGCAGGCGGGTCATCTGACTCTGCTGCATTGGATTCTGTGTTTGAGGTTATGGTACGCGCTGGGCGTAATGCACCGATGGCAAAGACTATGTTGGTGCCTGAAAGCTCAAACTCTACTGAAATGAAACCAGAATGGCGCGATATGTATTCCTATTGTAGCGCTGTGATGGAGCCATGGGATGGCCCCGCTGCATTGGTAATGACGGATGGTCGTTGGGTTTGTGCAGGTCTTGACCGTAATGGTCTGCGCCCGATGCGTTACGTGATCACTGGTGACGGCATGCTGATTGCGGGTTCCGAAGTGGGCATGGTGCCAACTGATGAAATGACTGTGTTGGAAAAAGGCGCACTTGGCCCGGGTCAAATGTTGGCCGTGGATATGGCCGAAGGTCGTTTGTTGCACGACGAAGAGTTGAAAAATGAATTGGCTGCAAGCCGTGAGTTTGGCAAATGGGTTAAGAACGTTGTGAATTTGGAAAACAACGATGCTGGTTCAAAAGAAGAAGCTGGGTTTACAGGCGCTGAATTACGCAAACGCCAGATCGCTGCTGGGTATTCTATCGAAGAATTGGAAATGATCCTGCACCCGATGGCTGAAGATGCAAAAGAGGTTTTAGCATCGATGGGTGATGATACACCGTCTGCTGTTTTGTCGGATAAATACCGCCCGCTTTCACATTTCTTCCGTCAGGCGTTTTCACAGGTGACAAACCCGCCGATCGACAGTTTGCGCGAACATCGTGTGATGTCTTTGCGCACACGTTTTGGTAACTTGCGTAACGTGTTGGATGAAAGCAGTGAACAGACTGAAATCTTGTCACTGGAAAGCCCGTTTGTATCGAATGCACGTTTTGACAGCATTGTTAAATATTTCGGTGATGGTGTTTCCACAATCGATTGTACATTTGATGGCTCTTCTGAGGGTGCGTTGCGTGCTGCGCTGAACCGTATCAAAGCAGAAGCTGAAGATGCTGTGCGCTCTGGTTCCAGCCACATTGTTTTGACAGACAAAGGCCAGAACGAAGATAAAGTGCCGATGCCGATGATTTTGGCGACGTCTGCTGTGCATTCTGGTTTGACCGCAATTGGCTTGCGCACATTCTGTTCGATCAATGTGCAGTCTGCGGAATGTATTGATCCGCATTACTTTGCCGTTTTGGTCGGTGCGGGTGCAACGACTGTGAATGCGTATTTGGCGCAGGACAGTTTGGCAGACCGTATTGAGCGTGGCCTATTGGATCAGACTTTAGACGTGGCAATTGCGCGTTATAAAGAGGCGATCAATCAAGGCTTGTTGAAAATCATGGCGAAGATGGGGATTTCTGTGATCGCTGCCTATCGCGGTGGTTTGAACTTTGAAGCAGTTGGCCTGTCCCGTGCGATGGTTGCGGAATTCTTCCCAGGTATGCTGAGCCGTATTTCAGGTATTGGTCTGCACGGTATCCAGCGCAAAGTTGTGAATGTGCACGCGTTGGGCTGGAAAGCTGGTCAAGATGTCCTACCGATTGGTGGTTTCTATAAGGCGCGCCGTTCGGGTGAAACACATGCGTGGCAAGCGCAGAATATGCATATCATGCAATCTGCCTGTGACCGTTCATCTTATGAATTATGGAAACAGTATTCTGCCAAGATGCAGGCGAACCCACCGATTGCGTTACGCGACTTGATGGATTTCAAACCTGTGGCAAAACCTATTCCTGTTGAAGAGGTGGAAAGTATTACATCGATCCGTAAGCGTTTCGTGACACCGGGTATGTCGCTGGGTGCGTTGAGCCCTGAAGCGCATAAAACACTGAATGTTGCGATGAACCGTATTGGTGCGAAATCTGACAGTGGTGAAGGTGGCGAAGATCCAGCACACTTTGTGCCAGAGCCAAATGGTGACAATCCATCTGCGAAAATCAAGCAGGTGGCCTCTGGCCGTTTTGGTGTGACAGCGGAATATTTGAACCAATGTGAAGAGCTAGAGATCAAAGTTGCCCAAGGTGCGAAACCTGGTGAGGGTGGTCAGTTGCCTGGTATTAAGGTCACGGATTTGATTGCACGATTGCGTCATTCAACCAAAGGCGTGACATTGATTTCACCGCCGCCACACCACGATATTTATTCGATCGAGGATTTGGCGCAGTTGATTTACGATCTTAAGCAAATCAATCCACGTGCGAAGGTAACAGTGAAACTGGTATCCTCTTCTGGCGTTGGTACGATTGCCGCTGGTGTTGCGAAAGCGATGGCGGATGTGATCCTGATTTCTGGTCACAACGGCGGCACTGGTGCGTCCCCTGCGACATCGATTAAATACGCTGGTTTGCCATGGGAAATGGGCCTGAGTGAAGCACACCAAGTGTTGGCGATGAACAACCTGCGTGACCGCGTAACATTGCGGACTGATGGTGGTTTGCGTACGGGTCGTGACATTGTGATGGCGGCAATGTTGGGTGCCGAGGAATATGGTATCGGTACGGCTGCGTTGATCGCGATGGGCTGTATCATGGTGCGTCAGTGCCAATCTAACACTTGCCCTGTTGGTGTCTGTGTTCAAGATGAAGAACTGCGTAAGAAGTTCACAGGTAACGCGGATAAAGTGGTCAATCTGATCACATTCTATGCGCAAGAAGTGCGTGAAATTCTGGCGTCTTTGGGTATGCGTTCGATGGACGAAGTTATCGGCCGTGCAGATATGTTGGCTCAGGTCAGCCGTGGATCTGCGCACCTTGATGATCTAGATTTGAACCCACTTCTAATCAGCGTGGATGCAGCGGATGCGATTATTTATAACCGTGACAAAGACCGTCAATCTGTGCCTGACACATTGGATGCTGAAATCCTGAAAGATGCTGAACCGTTCTTTAAAGACGGCGAAAAAATGCAGCTGTCTTATGCGGTGCAAAACACACACCGTACAATCGGTACACGTGTTTCCAGCCATATCGTGAAACGCTTTGGTATGCGCAATGAACTGATGCAGGACCATCTGACAGTGAAACTGACAGGGTCTGCAGGTCAGTCGCTTGGCGCCTTCTCTCCTCCGGGTTTGAAATTGGAAGTGTCTGGTGATGCGAATGACTATGTTGGTAAGGGCCTGTCTGGCGGTATGATCGTTGTACGCCCACCAAAAGGCAGCCCACTGATTGCGGCTGAAAATACAATTATCGGTAACACAGTTCTATACGGTGCGACGGATGGTAAGTTGTTTGCCAACGGTCGTGCAGGTGAACGGTTCTGCGTGCGGAACTCTGGTGCACAAGTTGTGGTCGAGGGTTGTGGCTCGAACGGTTGTGAATACATGACTGGCGGTGTGACGGTTATTCTTGGTGATGTTGGTGCCAACTTTGGTGCGGGTATGACGGGTGGTATGGCCTATGTTTACGATCCAAAGAAACAGTTCGATCGTTATGTGAATCCTGAATCGTTGGAATTGGTCCCTGTGACTGTCCCACATTGGGAAGATCAGTTGAAAGGCTTACTTGAAGAGCATGTTGCCGAAACGGACAGCCCGAAAGCAAAAGAGATTTTGCATCGTTGGGATGAAGAACGTGCAAATTTTGTTCAGATCTGTCCAAAAGAAATGCTAAAAAGCATTCCGCATCCGTTGTCTTTGGAGAGCGGCAAAAAGTCTGCTTAAATAAATTGAGTAAAACCCACGCAGCTATAAATACGTGGGTTTTAAGTTTAAGAGTGATACCTGCTTGATAGATAAAACTGTACTCATACAATATAAATGAATTTTTAGAGGTTAGAGTATTTATGTTATGAGAATTACACGCGAAAAATGCCCAGATATTATTGGTAATGGAATGATTGGTGGGGTTGCTTATGCAATAATGTTAGGTATTGGTTTTGCAGATACTTTATACCCAATGGGTTATAACTCTAGCGCATTTACACCACTCTACACACCAGATTTGATTACATTAATTTTATACTATGTTCTCATTGCCTTGGGCGTTTATGGATTAAGGAGACGCTGGCGTGTAGCTGGAGTATTGCTATTAGGTATTTTAGCTATAAATAGCATACTTGTTATTTTAGAAACAGGTCATTTGGCTGGTGTTTTATGGATCGCAATCTTGGCATTTGTTTTTATACAAGCGACAAGAGCTTGCTTTTTTCTACACCCTTCACGTTGGGAATGATTAGGTTGAGAGTTAATTTACTACCCTATTGATCCACGCCCTATTCCCCTTATGCTGTAAAAAACTCTGGGGATATTGTGAGCAAATCCAAAAGCGATACTAAGACGCCTGTGAAGCGGTCATTTCGTCCAATTGGTTGGGCGACGGATCGTTTTAAGCGTATTTTGCGCTTTGCGTTAAAGTTGTTGATTATTGCCGTCACGGCGGCGGCCGTTATTGTGTTTATCTTTCGATTTGTGAACCCGCCTGTGAATTATTACATGGCTTCGGAATGGTATCGCTTGGGTGAAATGAAACGCCATTGGGTGCCGATTGAAACTTTCCCTGATTACATGGCGCGTTCTGTTGTGGCGGCTGAGGACGCGAATTTTTGCCATCACTCTGGCTTTGATTTCAGCTCTATCCAAAAAGCATTAAGCGGCAAGGGGAAATTACGGGGCGCATCAACCCTATCCCAACAAGTGTCCAAGAATGTGTTTTTGTGGCATGGGCGGTCTTGGGTGCGTAAGGGCTTTGAGGCTGGTTTTACTGTTTTGGTGGAAATGCTGTGGACTAAAGAACGGATTGTTGAGGTCTATCTGAATGTGGCTGAATTTGACGAAGGTGTATTTGGTGTCGGTGCGGCGGCACGGCATTATTTCGGTGTTCAGCCAAATAAAATAACAAGATTGCAAGCGGCACGTTTGGCGGCGGTTTTACCCAGTCCGAAAACACGGTCGGCAAGTCGCCCAACAGCATTTGTGCGTAAGCGCACCAGTCAAATTTTATCGGGTGAAGCAACAATAGCAGCGGATGGGCGCGCAGATTGCTTTCAGTAGAGGTTGAATTGTTTCAAAGTTCGGTGCAAAAGCAAGTAAGTCCTAACAGAAATCGAAGTCATTAATGTACCGTTTATATCATTTTCCTTTATCACCATTTTCGCGCAAAGTACGGCTTGTGCTGGCGGAAAAAGGTATCGAAGTAGAGCTGATTGAAGAAAAGTATTGGGAAGCCCGCCCAGAGTTTATGCGCATGAATCCTAGTGGTAAGGTGCCTGTTTTAAAAACAGATAAGCTGACATTGGGCGAATCCAATGCGATTTGCGAATATATCGAAGAAATCCATCCTGAACCTGCATTGATGCCTGTTGATGCTGCAAAGCGTGCAGAAGTTCGCCGACTGACAACATGGTTCGATGATAAATTTTACCGTGAGGTTACGCTGAATTTGCTGGGTGAACGCTTACAGAAAAAAGTAATGGGCGGTGGGTACCCTGAAAGTAAGAATGTGAAGATGGGCGCGAAAAACATTCGCTATCATCTAAGCTATATGACGTATCTATTGGATCGCCGCCGGTGGTTGGCTGGGGATCGTATGACGCTAGCTGATTTTTCTGCGGCTGCGCAGATTTCTTGTTTGGATTATATTTCAGATGTGGATTGGAATAGCCATGAATTGGTTAAGGAATGGTATGCGAAGATTAAGTCACGTCCTGCATTCCGATCCTTACTGGCGGATCAATTACCAGGGTTTCCACAGCCGCCACATTACGCAGATTTGGACTTTTAATGACAGGCGGGGTGCAAACCCTGCGTGAACGGCTGCATGAGCGTGCGCTGTTTGAAGGCTTTGCCAAGATGGGTATTTGTGCGCCTGATGCGGTACCGCATATCGCTGATCGTCTGAATACATTTGTTGAAGAAGGTCGCCATGGACAGATGCAATGGATGGCGGAACGGATGCATTGGCGCGGTAATCCTGCTGAGTTATGGGCCGAGGCGAAGTCGGTGATTATGTTGGCAGAACCCTACTCACCTATGCATGATCCGTTGGAGGTTTTGAAACATCCGGAACGCGCAGCAATTTCTGTTTATGCTCAAAATCGCGATTACCACGATGCTGTGAAAAAACGCCTGAAACGTGTTGGCCGTTGGTTGATTGAACAAGAAGCGGATACGCAGATAAAGGTGTTTGTGGATACGGCCCCTGTCATGGAAAAACCGTTGGGTGGTGCTGCGGGTTTAGGTTGGCAAGGTAAACACACGAACCTTGTGTCCAATGAGTTGGGTAATTGGTTTTTTCTGGGTGCGATTTTTACCACCGTTGATTTTGACAAAGATGAAGCGGGTATTGATCACTGCGGATCGTGCCGTGCGTGTTTGGACATATGCCCCACGAATGCGTTCCCTGCCCCGTATCAACTAGATGCGCGTAAATGCATTTCGTATCTGACTATTGAGCACAAAGGTCCTGTGGATTTAGAGCTGCGTGAAATGATGGGGAATCGTATTTATGGTTGCGATGATTGCCTGGCTGTTTGCCCATGGAACAAGTTTGCCGTTGAAGCAAAAGACACTATTTATCATGCACGTGAAGAATTAAAGGCCCCAAAGCTTGCAGAATTGGCACAATTAGACGATGCTACGTTTAGAACGTTTTTTAGTAAGTCGCCTATTAAGCGTATCGGACGTAATCAGTTTATACGTAATGTTTTGTATGCAATTGGTAATTCCGCCGACTCGACCCTTTTGGAGATTGCTCTAGGGTTGGAAGCCGACGATGATTCAACAGTTTCAGATGCTGCTACTTGGGCAGTAGGAAAGTTGAGGGGCACATGACTGGTATAATGTTAAGTTTTGGACATGGGTTTTCTGGCCAAGCCATTTCACGCGCTTTGTATGCACAAGGCGGTTGGGAGATTTTTGGAACAACACGGTCCTTGGATAAAATAGGTGCAATATTGAATTCAGTTGCTAAACCAATTGTTTGGCCTGGCGCGGATTCAATGGAAACACTTTTGGATGAAGCAACGCATTTGCTCATTTCAGCTGCACCCAATGAAAACGGCGACCCCGTCTTGAACGCTTTATCCGATGCGATCAAAGCACGGCGCGATCAATTTGAGTGGGTCGGATATTTATCGACCACGGGTGTGTATGGTGATCACCAAGGTGGTTGGGTGGATGAAAGCACACGGCTAACGCCTTCAACTGAACGTGGAAAAATGCGCGTTGCCGCAGAAACGGCTTGGGCTGATATGGGTTTGCCTTTGCACATTTTTCGTTTGGCTGGGATTTATGGACCAGGCCGCGGACCATTTTCGAAAGTCCGTAATGGGACAGCGCGGCGTATTATAAAAAAGAACCAACTGTTCAGCCGCATTCATGTAGAGGATATTGCACAGGTTGTTCTTGCATCAATCGCACAACCGAATGTGGGATCAATTTACAACGTATGTGATGATTTTGCTGCCCCACCTGAAGATGTGATCGGCTATGCTGCAGAATTATTGGGTGTCCCTGTGCCTGAGGGAGAAGATTTTGAAACTGCGGATATGACACCAATGGCGCGTAGTTTTTATTCTGAATCGAAAAAAGTATCGAATAAGAAGATCAAAGAAGAGCTGGGTGTCGAGTTGAAATATCCAGATTATAAAGCGGGCTTAAAAGCGTTATTGGCGGAAAGCTGACAAAACAAAAGGGACAGTGAATGTCACTGTCCCTAGAAACTTTGTGCTTCTGGTCAAAACCAGAGCGGTACGACGATTAGTCGTTAGCTGCTACTGCTGCACCAACTGCTAGAAGCAAGATGATTGGCAAGATAACGCCGCCGCCTGAAGAAGCTGAAGAACCTGCAGATGAACCTGTTTCAGCTTCTTCTACTGGTGCTTCTACTACTGGCTCAGCCAATGAACCTGCGAATGCTGTTGTTGCTGCTAGAGAAAGAGCAGCTGCTAGTGCGATAGATTTCATTACGAAAATCCTCCAAATTATATAAGTTCGTCGTAGTTAGCGGGTAAGGTAGGACACCCACGACGAACACCCAAGACTGTACCTCGTGCGACTTTTTAAACAGCTTCGTTTTCTCATTGCAACTATTAGATGCTACAAATAGGTCAAACTGAGGGGAAATGTCGTTAAATTAGCAACACTTGTGTGCCAACTTTGGTCAAATCGAACAATTGCGCAATGTGTTCATTAAATAACCCAATACAACCATTCGATGATCTGCGGCCAATTTTGCGCGTATCATGTGTGCCATGGATGCGGTAATACTGCCAAGTTAGGTACAAAGCATGTGTTCCCAATGGGTTTTCAGGACCAGCTGGGATGTATTTTGGCCAATCTGGATTGCGTTTAAGCATATTGGCAGTTGGACGCCAGTCAGGGCCAATGCGCTTACGGATAATCGATGTGCGACCCAGACGTGTTAAATCATCAGATTCTGGCACAGATGTAGGGAAAAGACGGTAAGTGTTGCCATCTTCTGACCAATAATGAAGAGCGCGGCTGCGTGTATCAACCAAAACAACGTGGTTTTTTAGGTTAGAAAAGTAAGGACGCCAATCTTTTGATCTGAAGCTAGATGCATTGCGCTTTACTGTCCCTGAATTTGGATCGGCAATATTTTCTGCATCAATATCTTTGAGTACAGCACTGTCTAATGCGTCCTGAGTCGTGCTTTGTGCCCATGCCTGTGTGCCTATTAAGGTGGGTGCAGCTAGCACAGATCCTGTAAATGCACGTCTTGTTATCTTTTTTTCCATCGTTTTGCTCCGATTTTCGCCGATTCATGGACAAAATAGTGTCTTTGCTACAATTTTACCACTCAAACATCTGTTATCGACTATGAACGGGGTTCCCAAGGGGTTCAAGTCATCCTAAACAGTACCGAATAAAATTGATCTGACTGTAAGGTAAGGCGAATAAATGATTAGAGCATTTCTTGTAAGTATCGCTGCTGTGTTCATCTTGGGTGCGTGTACGCCCCCTTCTCAGGAACCAGTTGCTGATGGTAAATTTCGCCCAGCGGTTTTTAAAACACCTAAGAGTGAATCTGGCGTAAACAAACTTTTATTCCGCCATTTGGATACAGTGAATGCCATCCGTACAGCACGCGGATTATCTACGGTAGAGTTGTCCGCACAGTTGAATGCAGCGGCAGCAACACACTCGATTGATATGGCAGCGCAACAGCGTCCATGGCACTTTGGCTCAGACGGCTCATCACCACTAGATCGTGTGGCACGCACTGGTTATGCAGGTATTATGTTGTCAGAAAACATTTCTGAGACATATGAAAATGATACAGAAACATTGAAGGTTTGGATGGGTGACGAAGATTCTCGTGCAGGCATCTTAGACCCAAGCGCACGCTTTATTGGATTGTCTTGGCATCAGGAAAAGAACGGTAAAATCTGGTGGACACAAATTCTTGGAAGCTAAGCTTCGCCAAGAGTTATTTTAGAATATCAATCTGTGTGCCGTTCTTAACCATCGCGTAAATTTCAGCCATTTCTTCGTTGGTCACAGCGATACATCCCGCTGTCCAATCGGGCTTGTTTCTATCGCCAAATAATACAGGTCCGCCGTGGATAAAAATCTCTCCACCTGGATCTTGGCCCTGTGCTTTTGCATAAGCAATATCCTGCGCATTCGGGTATGAAATCCCAAGACTTAGATAAAATGCACTGTTTGGATTGCGGCGATCGATCCAATAGCTGCCCTCTGGCGTTTTTCCGTCACCTTCGAATTGTTTATGGCCAGCTGGCGCAAAGCCCAATTCCATATCGTACTTACGTAAAACACGCTTTTCATGCATCAACCACATTTGACGTGTTGATTTCTCGACTATAACCCGTGTTACAGCTGGTCCGTTATAAGTTTGAAACTTTTGAACTTGCCCAGGGCCACATGCCGAAAGCATAAGCCCACCTGCTGCAATAGGAAAAAAATCCCGTCTCTTCATTTTATACCCCTGCTTCGCGCGCTATCTCTTTTGCGGATTTGCGTTCACGTTCGGTCGCACTTTTCAGCTGACCACATGCGGCCATTATATCCTCACCACGGGGTGTACGTACAGGGCTAGCATAGCCAGCGTTGTTCACAATTTCGGCAAATGCCTCTATTCGATCCCAATCTGAGCGCTCATATGGCGATCCGGGCCAAGGATTAAAGGGGATTAAGTTGATTTTGGCAGGGATGCCAGAAATGAGTTTTACCAAGCGATGTGCGTCTGCATCGCTGTCATTTACGTCTTTTAGCATCACATATTCGAATGTAATGCGTTCAGAATTAGATAAACGTGGGTAATCACGGCACGCTTGTAACAGCTCGTCGATTTTGTGTTTGCGATTGATTGGCACTAATACATCACGCACTTCATCAGTGGTGGCGTGAAAGCTAATCGCCAACATACAGCCGATTTCTTCGCCTGCGCGAATGATCTCTGGCACAACGCCACTTGTGGACAGGGTGATGCGGCGGCGAGACAATGAAATGCCTTCGTTATCCATCGCGATCAACATTGCATCACGCACATTATTTGTGTTGTAAAGCGGTTCACCCATGCCCATCAAAACAATGTTAGACACCAAACGTTTATCGCCAGGGTCTTTACCCCATTCATCAAGGTCATCACGGGCAACCATGATCTGACCAACGATTTCACCTGCGGTCAGATTGCGTACCAGTTTTTGCGTGCCTGTATGACAGAAGGTACATGTTAGCGTGCAACCGATTTGGGATGAGATGCAAAGCGTGCCGCGATTGGCTTCTGGAATATAAACCGCCTCGACTTCGTGCCCACCAGCAATGCGCAACAGATACTTGCGTGTGCCATCTTCTGACACTTGTTTGGTTACGATTTCTGGACGGCCAATGATGAAGTTCTCTGCCAGTAAAGCACGGAAGTCTTTGGATAGGTTTGTCATCTCATCAAAAGACTTCGCACCTTTTTGGTACATCCAACTCCATAACTGATTAACACGCATTTTCAGCTGTTTTTCAGGTGCGCCCAGTTCCAATAATGCAGCTTTTAAAGCATCGCGGTTCAGGCCAATCAAACTTGGGCGCGCGTCAGGATCCTGCTTGCGCGGGATAGTGATATAATCTTGGTTGATCGGTGCCTTTGCGGTCATTGGACTGCTTTCCATAAAATAAGCCCCCAAAACTGGGTCTGGGGGCTAATATACCACAATTTCACGCATTAGAAGCGTATAATGTATTCTTACTTACAGCGCTTTTCAGCTTCAGCTAGGGCTGCTGTGAAGCCAACCAGTGAAAACGTGTCTGTTGTTTGTGTTCCGCGTGCGGATTGTGCGCGTACAACAGCATTTGCACCGCGCTTCATGGATGAACGGATTTGGTTGTCTACGGCACCTGATTCAGGCCATGCATATTCGCCGTCTACGTATAATTTATATTCGGATGAACCGACTGTCAGACCAACCGTGCTGTCCGGCGCGAATGGGTAACCGCCCGTAAATGATACTTCGCCGCTGATGCCGTTTGAGGGCAAGTAGGTTACGAAAAAGCGAATATCGCCACGGTTCACGACAACAGGTTTTCCGCCTTTTACGTTTACTGTTTTTGTAGGTTTCGAAACGATCCAACAACGTTTCGGATTGTTTTCCACAAACACGGACCAGTCTGATTTGGAATCGACAACATTTGTTGAATCCTGTGCTGATGCTGTGTTTGAATAAAATGACATAGCTGCTGTGATGCTACATACCAATGCAACGGGTCTAATCATACTGCCTTACAGCCTCCAAGCTGTTTTTTATTATTGTTCCGCACAAAATAGGACGGAAATGTGTTGATGTTATGGCAAAATAATTAGAGAACTTGGATAATTATTACCACCACGTAGATACAAAATGTAGGGAATCGGCGGATTTCCGACCGAAATAAGGGATTGGCAAATGACAGGCTCAGAAATTGTGGCAGAAGTGTGGCGTGGCGACTTTTTAGAGTGTGTTCATCGTGGCCATGCCGTGATTTGTGATGTTCAGGGCAATGTTCGTGCTGCTTGGGGCGATCCAAGCAAGGCCGTTTTGCCGCGTTCATCGTGCAAAATGTTGCAAGCTTTGCCTTTGATCGAAAGTGGTGCTGCCAAAGAATTTGGCTTGGGTGCCAAGCATTTGGCATTGGCCTGTGCATCACACCAAGGTGCTGCCATTCATACGGATCGTGTGACCAAATGGTTGGATCACATTGGGCTGTCCGAAAGCGATTTGCGCTGTGGCGGCCATCAACCGCATGATGAAGATGCACGCAAAGGGATTTATTGTGGTGATCATTGCATTGATCAGACCCACAACAATTGTTCTGGCAAACATGCTGGATTTTTGACGTTGAACAAACATCTGGACGGTGGATCGGAATATAATGAGGTGGATCACCCTGTTCAAAAAGCGATCAAAACAGCCATTGAAGAAATGGCCAGCGAAGACACCCAAGGTCATGTGATTGACGGTTGCTCTGCCCCAAACTTTGCCGTGTCATTGAAAGGCCTGGCACATTCAATGGCGCGCATGGCTGATCCGCGTGGGTTGGGTGATACACGCGAAACCGCTGCACGTTCTTTGGTGGAAGCAATGGGCAAGCATCCCGAATTGGTTGCGGGTGAAACACGAGCATGCACCGATTTGATGCGCGCGATGGATGGCAAGGTTGCTGTTAAAACAGGCGCCGAAGGTGTGTTTATCGCAATCCTTCCAGAACAAGGTTTGGGTGTTGCGCTGAAAATCGAAGACGGTGCAACACGCGCATCAGAAGCGGCCATTGCAGCGCTGTTGGTGCGTTTGGGTGTTGCAGATGCGAACAACCCACTGGTGAAAAACCGCCTGTTTGCAGAGCAGCGCAATTGCAACGACTTCTTGGTTGGCTCTATTCGTCCAAGTGATGCGATTTATAAAGGTGGCGTCGCACTTTCCTAAGGTTCTAGGCCTATTGGCCGCAAATCTGTTGATAATGCGGTTTCCACAAAATGCGTTATGGCTGGGTTTTCAGTGTCTTTGTTCCATGCAACGGCAATCGGTAGTTTGGGTAAATCATCTTCAACTGGTAAAAACGTTACCCCTGGCATTTTCACGACAGACAGACATTCGGCGACAAACCCTGCGCCAATGCCTGCGGATGCAAGGCCGATGAGCATCGACATAGGTGCCGCTTTTTGCACTATATTTGGGCTTATCCCTGCATTCGTAAAAGCTGCAATCAGGCCATCATAAAACACTGGTCCAATTTCGCGCGGTGGCAGGATAAAGGGCAAATCTTTGCAGTCTGAAAGCTTGATGATGCCTTGCTGAGCTTGTGGCCAGTTGTCTGGTACGACCATTACAAGCGGGATACGATCCATATCGTGATAATCCAACTCTTTAAATGTAAGTGGTGGATGCACCAATCCCACATCAATGCGCCCATCCAACAAAGCCTGTTCTTGTGTCAAAGAATATTGTTCGTGCAACACGGTTGTGATGCCAGAATATGCAGTGTGAAACTGGCGTAATATTTGGGGGAAACTTCTGTAAAGAACGATTTGCGTGAAGCCGATTTTCAATTCACCGATTAATCCTGTGGCTGCGAGTTTTGCATCTGTTTGTGCAGCTTTGGCATTCGCAATTGCAATACGCGCGCGGCGGATGAAGGCAATACCTGCTTTGGTCGGGTAAATAGGCCCGCGTGTGCGGGTGAATAACGGATAGCCGATTTGATCCTCTAAGGTCGCGATGCGTTGGCTGAGGGCAGGTTGTGTGATGTTTAACCGATTGGCGGCCTGTCCAAAATGTGCCTCTTCTGCCAAGGCAACTACACATTCAAATGACCGTAAGTTCATAAATCCACCATTAGAAAATCTTATCAATAGATCAGATCATAGAATTGGACGCAGTGCATTTAAAATGGGAGTTAAGCCATATCAAAATAATGTTAGGAGCTTAGAAAAGCATGATTACAGAGCGTATAAAATCATATAAAACACTGTCTTTATTGAATTTAATTTTTATTTCTGGCTTGGCTGTTTCCCCGCTGCAAGCCACAGCAAAAACGGTTGATGCCCCTGTGGCGAACACGTTTCCATTATCTTATGGCACAAACATTTCACACGCGTGTGCTGCATCTGCTTTGTCAGCGGCAGTAGAGTATGCACAATCAAAGAATTGGGCGGTTTCTATTGCGGTTGTTGATACTGCAGGGCAGGTTATGGCATTGGGACGTTTGGATAATGCACACCGCGCCAGTCCAGATTTTGCTATGGCCAAAGCCTCATCCGCTGTGATGACAAAACGGTCTACGAAAGTGTTTTCGGATGCTTTATCGAACGGACGTTCTGCCATTTTGGGATTTTCTGATTTGCATGTTCATGCTGCAGAAGGGGGTGAAGTTTTGGTCAAAGGAGATGAAATCATCGGGGGTATCGGTGCTGCAGGTGTAACGCAAAAGCAAGACCGCGAAATTTCCTTGGCGGCTGTTGCCGCGGTTGCAAATTGTTAAACAGTGGGGCGGGTTGGTGTTTTGCTAACCTGCCTTATTTCTTTGTTGTTTTCACTTCGTCATCTTGTGGCGGGTTCAGCATCGTAATCTCACGACGTGGGAATGGGATGTTGATGTTGTTTTCTTGGAGTGTATCCCAGAGTGCGAGATAAACATTCCCGCGAATATTCGTCAGCCCTTTGTTTGGATCGCGAATCCAGAACCGCAGAATAAAATCGATTGAGCTGTCGCCAAAGTTGACTACATGGCAGACAGGGGCAGGGTTGTTGACGACGCGTTCTACTGTCAGTGGGGCTTGGGATGCCACCTTTTTTACTTCATGAGGGTTGCTGTCGTAATCGACGCCAAAAAAGATATCTAAGCGAACAAAGTCGGATGAATGGGACCAATTGATGACTTGGTTGGTGATGAAATCTTCATTCGGGATCAGATGTTCACGCCCGTCACGTGTTGTAACCGATGCATAGCGAGCGCCCAGTTGGGTGATCCAACCGAATGTGCCATCTAATGAAATCACATCCCCTGGCTTGATGGATTTATCCAGTAGGATAATAATGCCTGAAATCAAATTGGATACGATTTTTTGTAGACCAAAACCGATACCTAAACCAATAGCACCAGACAGGACAGCAAGGCTGCCTAGGTCAAAACCAACGGCTTTTAGGCCCATCAAAAAGGCAGTTGTGTATAGAGCGATTTGTAAAGTTTTGCCCAACAGAACCTTTATCGACGGCGACATGTCTTCGATCGTATCTATGCGCTTTGCGCCTGCTTTTGAGATTAAGCTGGCGAGGATAAACAGAGCTGCCAAAGAGAAGATTGCGATCATAATCATCAACAAGGATATGCGGGTATCGCCTATTTCCAGTGCGGCACTATCCAATACGGCTTTGGTTGATTCTAAAAAGCCTGTCATTTGTAATGTGACAATGATCCATCCAAGCCACATTATAAATGATCGTAGAGCTTTGTTTTTGATGAAGGAGCTAACCACAGAAATGATCAACCATGCGAAAGCAAGCTTTACAGACAGATCAACGAAAAAGGATCGGCTGGGCCATGTGTAGATTTGCATTAACGTGACAATAGAATATCCGATTGGAACATAGATTAGCAAAGCCAAACGGCGATGTACGTCTACAAAGACATGGCTAATGCGCCCGATGATGCCCGTTTTGTTTTCAAACCACTTTTCGCATTTCGGGTAAAGCGCGCGGGCCAAGAGGACGCAAAAAATAATGGTTACTGAGATGATCACCAATTGGTACAAGGCCCATGTTTGGGTCAAACGATCACCAAAGCGCAGTATATCAGCCCAGAAGTCCTGTGCTGTTGTAATTATTTCTGTTGGTTCGGCCGCTGCCTCTTCTTTGTTTTCCATAGTTTTCCTTGCCCTTAACGCCACGATAGGACGATTGGCTTGGTTTTTCCAGTGTATAGGGCCGCAGGAAGAAAAAGAAATTGACTCAATGTTTTTTATTTATTAATTATCGTAAAACATTAATTTTTAATAAGGTTGCTGAAATGCAAAAAGCCAAAGTTAAATATGTCTCTACTGTTATTATGATCGGTCTGGCGATTTTTTTGATCTATTATCCATACCGTGTATTCAACGAAATTGTCCCCTTTGCACTAACAAACCCAGAGCTTTGGGAAACGCATTGGATGGTTGAAAAAGGGGTCATGATCCCAACGAGTATTCGGTTGGCTTATCTGGTTTTGTGGTTGGTTCCTGTTTTGGCAACTATGGCTATGACCGCCATCGCAATGCATTTTTTTCACCTATTGCGACAGGGTGTTTATTTTGATCCCAAAACAGTCCGTGATGTTCAATTGATGGGTCTGTGTGCTGTTGTTGCTGGTGCAGGTATCACCCTTGCATATTCAGTGGTGAATTGGCTGCTTACATTTATGAATGTGGCTGACAAGCACGGTATTCACTTTGGATATGACCCTTCTGAAATCAGTCTGATCTTAACAGGAATTGGCTTGTTCATTGGTGGTTGGGTGTTGAAGGTCGTGGCTTTGCAAGACCAAGAGATTAAGGATTTTGTGTAATGTCTGTTCAATCGTTTAAGCAAAAAGTACAGTTTGGCGCTGGGGCATTGATGGCCCCTACCGCGATCTATCTGATCTACTATATCTATGAATCCTTTAGTCGGTTTATTTCGCGATCCTTTACGCATCCTGAATTTTGGGAAAACCATTGGATGATTGATGAGGGTATTAAACTTAGTTTGAACATCCGTATGATGTATTTCTTTGGCTGGATGCCCACGATTATTGCATCCATCATCTCAATTCTATTTGGTCTGTATTTACTAAACCGTCTGCGCAAAGGTTTGTTCTTTGATACGCACACAGCATGGGTTGTTCAAATGCTGGGTGGAATGAGCGTTTTGGTGATCATTTTGGATACGATCATGGAATCAATTACAGCAGTTTTGATTACGTCACAAAACGCAGATGGCGGATGGTCGCTGGCCTATCAATACGACCCGACTGATATAAAGAACCTTATATTGGCTGCTGTCATATTCGCATTCGGTTGGATGATGCGCGAAGCGATGACGATTGACCAAGAGCACAAGGAATATGTGTAATGGCTATTGTTGTACGTCTGGATGTGATGCTTGCGAAACGTAAAATGCAGTCCAAAGAGCTGGCAAAGATTATTGGAATTTCGGAACAGAATCTGAGCCTGTTGAAATCAGGTAAGGTGCGCGGTGTTCGGTTTGAAACGCTCAATAACATCTGTGTGGCATTGGATTGCACACCAGCAGATTTGTTAGAGTTTGAACCTGACGCTTAAAGCAGACCCTTGAAGCTAAACGCACAAAGGGGTATTGCCCCTATATGAACAGAATCTTTGATATGGATGATAAAACACGCTTACCTTGGCGGTTCCACGGTGAGCGTCTTGCCGTGCTTGGCGATCTGCGCGCGTAATCCATATTCACTATTAGCCCTAAAAGCCAAATTCTAAGCGGAGGAGAGACATCATGTCCGCACCAAAAACAATATACGATAAAATCTGGGACGCTCACGTAGCGCATGAAGCCGATGATGGCACATGTTTGCTATACATCGACCGTCACCTTGTTCACGAAGTGACATCCCCACAAGCCTTTGAAGGTTTGCGTATGTCTGGTCGCACAGTGCGTGCACCAGAAAAAACGATTGCTGTGCCTGATCACAACGTTCCAACAACATTGGACCGTGCCAAAGGCATCGATAACGAAGAAAGCCGCATCCAAGTGGAAGCTTTGGATAAGAACGCAAAAGAGTTTGGCGTTCATTACTATCCAGTGTCTGACGTACGCCAAGGTATCGTACACATCGTTGGCCCAGAGCAAGGTTGGACTTTGCCGGGTATGACAGTTGTTTGTGGTGACAGCCACACAGCAACACACGGTGCCTTTGGTGCGTTGGCCCATGGTATCGGTACATCAGAAGTTGAACATGTTTTGGCAACGCAAACGTTGATCCAAAAGAAATCAAAGAACATGAAAGTGGAAATCACGGGGTCTTTGCGTCCGGGTGTGACAGCGAAAGACATCACTATGTCAGTCATCGGTCACACAGGGACTGCTGGTGGTACGGGCTATGTGATTGAATACTGTGGCCAAGCCATCGAAGAGCTGTCTATGGAAGGTCGCATGACTGTCTGTAACATGGCGATCGAAGGCGGCGCGCGTGCGGGTTTAATCGCACCTGATCAGAAAACATTCGACTACGTTAAGGGTCGCCCACATGCACCAAAAGGCGCTGATTGGGATGCGGCATTGGCATATTGGAAAACATTGTTCACTGATGAAGATGCACATTTTGATCTGGTTGTGACGCTAAAGGGCGAAGACATTGCGCCAAGCGTGACTTGGGGCACCTCACCAGAAGACGTATTGCCGATTGACGCGGTTGTACCAAATCCTACTGACTTTGAAGGCGGTAAGGTTGATGCGGTTACGCGTTCCTTGGAATACATGGGTTTAGAAGCGGGTCAGAAATTAACTGACGTTGAAATCGACACAGTGTTTATCGGATCTTGTACAAACGGCCGTATCGAAGACCTGCGCGCAGCAGCAGCTGTGTTGAAAGGTAAAAAGATCAAAGACGGTATGCGTGCGATGGTTGTGCCTGGTTCGGGTCTTGTGCGTGCACAGGCCGAAGAAGAGGGCTTGGCTGAGATATTCAAAGACGCTGGCTTTGAATGGCGCATGGCAGGGTGTTCAATGTGTCTTGCGATGAATCCAGATCAATTGGCGCCAGGTGAGCGTTGTGCAGCAACGTCCAACCGTAATTTTGAAGGTCGTCAGGGCCGTGGCGGACGCACACACTTGCTAAGCCCAGCAATGGCAGCAGCAGCGGCTGTGACTGGTAAATTGACGGATATCAGAAGCTTTAGTTAAGGCGGATCATTCAATGGCTACTTCAAAAAAACCATCAACAACATGGGCAACGGTCACCACTCTGAAAGAGACGGTCAATACAACGCTTAATTTTGTTGCACACCATTTGGTGATGGGAGCAGATAAAATATATTTGTTCTTTGATGATCCTAATGATGCAGCCATTGATATTGTTTCTAAGAATCCAAAGGTTCATGTTGTAAAATGTGATGAAAAATATTGGGCGTCCTTAGAGGTGCCACGCCCAGATGCGCACCAAGCGCGTCAAAAAGCGAATGTTCGAAACTGTTATGGTTTTGCTGAAACTGATTGGCTGATTCATCTAGATGCTGATGAAATGGTTGATGCTGATGGTGTTGTTGTCTCCAAAGAGCTCAGCACTGTTTCTGATCCTGTGGTTCGCTTGCAACCGTATGAATTGATGTACCAACCTGGTGGGCGCGCAAACAACAACTTTAGATATGTTTTCAAAGGCGCTATTCCACAAACGCGTCAGGGCCGACGTATTGCCGAAAAAGTTTATACACCGTTTCATGAATGTTTATCGTTGGGCTTTTTGAGCCATGTAGAAGGCAAGTTCTTTGTTAAAACAGGTGTACCTGATTTAATTATGAGTATTCATGGGCCATACATGGAAGGCGTGCGTAATCGCGGTGAAACAGCAGTGAATATGAAATTATTGCATTTGCATGGTGGTGACTTTGATGAATGGATGGATCACGTAAAATACCGTCTTGAAAAAGGGTCCTATAGACCAGTGAACCAAAAACGGATTATGCGTCACCAAGGTATTGAAAATACCTTGGGCGGTGTGTTGCAGGGCTTATACGATGACAGGGGCGATGAAGGTTTGAAAGAGTTTCATCAAACGGTGTGTACGTTTGGAAAAAGCAAAAGACCGTTGCGTCGTGTGGGTGCAATCTACAAAACAAACCTCTGGTTGGATGAAAAACGCGAGGATATGTTTGGCAAGTCCAGTGTGTTGAAAAACTTTGGACATGATTCCGAAACAGGTGCGATTGAAATGGATGGCGCTTGGGGTGACGTTACAATGCGGTTGGTTCCCCATGACAATTATACAGAGCGTTGTATTGCAATTGGTGCGCCTGCAGAAGCGCAAGAAATGCAAGAGATGATAAAGTTGGCATCTAAAAAGCGTGTTCTGTTTTACGATATTGGCGCGAATGCAGGTGTATATTCCTTACAAATTGCCAAGGCAGGTAAGAAGACAAGCCGTATCATTTCGTTTGAACCAAACCCTGTGATGATCAAAAGGCTAAAGCGTAATATTGACCTAAACAAGTTTAAGAATATCAAGGTTGTTCCAAAAGCATTAGGTGAAGAAAAAGGAAAAGTTCACCTGTCATTGGGTAAGGGTGGGAATTTAGGCCAAGCTGCGATTGATGGCGATTCTCAGCAGGGTATAGAAGTTACTTTATCAACACTGCCAAGTGAAATGATCAGCCCTAAAGGTTATGATCTTTCAATGTTAAAGATTGATGTTGAAGGATTTGAGGCATCAGTTTTCAAGCCGATGTTTGAAAATGCAAAAGATGTTCATTGGCCAGATTACATAATGATGGAATCTGCGTGGAACGAGGACTGGGATATGGATTTGGTCGGTGAGTTGGGAAAAATTGGCTATACCGATCATTTTGTTACGAAGCTGAATACAATATTCAAGCTGGAAAAAAATTAAGACTTATAAACGTTCTGATGAAAGGACTGAAAAATGGAAAAGTTTGAAAACGTCTCAGGTGTTGCTGCACCTATGCCATTGATTAATATCGATACAGATATGATCATTCCAAAACAGTTTTTGAAAACGATCAAACGCTCAGGTTTGGGCGTGAACTTGTTTGATGAAATGCGTTACGATGACAAAGGCAATGAAATTTCTGATTTCGTGCTGAACCAAACTGCGTACCGCGACGCAGAAATAATTGTTGCTGGCGATAATTTTGGCTGTGGCTCATCACGTGAGCACGCACCTTGGGCATTAAAGGACTTTGGTATCAAAGTGATCATTTCAACATCTTTTGCGGATATCTTTTACAACAACAGCTTTAAAAACGGTATTTTGCCAGTGGTTTTGCCAAAAGAAGCTGTGGATGTATTGATGGAAGATGCGCAAAAGGGCTCAAATGCGCGCATTACGGTTGATTTGGAAAATCAGACGGTTTCAGCAACAGACGGAACGGAGTTCAAATTCGAAGTCGACCCATTCAAAAAAGAATGTTTGATGGACGGTTTGGACGATATCGGCCTTACAATGCAGAAGGTTAAGGCAATCGATACGTTTGAAACAGAATATGGCAAAAATATGCCTTGGGTGTAAATCTTATACCATATATAGTGCTAAAGGCTGCCCATAGGCAGCCTTTTTTGTATGATTTTTGTGTTAACAAAACACCGAAACCCTCTGAATCTACATAAATTTTTAAAAAAAGCTTGACGAATAAGGCTTTATTGACACAATTAGGGCAATAATAAGGCCCTAAGGCCAAACCGATCCTAAAAATGGGATCACAAACGAGGACAAGGCAGTGTTTTTAAGACTTACAGGGGCAACTGTAAGGGCGGTGTGTGTAGCGTGTCTGATTATGCTACCAGCTTTCTTACTTTTTGGTGTTTCCCAATCTTCAATAGAATTCACACGCATTTTGGCGACGATCGTATCCATATTCGTCATGTATGAATATGGGTTTTCTTCTCCTTCATTGATCGAGTTTAGATTTGCAGCCCCGTATAATCGTATTCGTTTCCTACTTTTATCTGTGCTTGTTTTGGCCCCTACTTTTTTGGTTGGCTATACCTTAGCAGGAGCAAACATGGTGGGATTTCTTCCAACGATAGCAGATAAAGGCATTGCCTTATTAGACTTCACATACAGCCCGTTTATGGTGGTTGCTGAAACGTTATCTGGGGAAAATGAAAGCTTACAAGCAGCCTTTGCCCAGGCAATTGCATTCAACACAATTATAATGTTTGCGTGCATTACGTCATTCTGTGTAGCGATCTATTTGAATCTTTGGCGTTTCGGTGGTTCAGGTTTCAATATGTGGCAGAATATGCCGACATATAAATCTTATGAAACTAAGACGCTACAAGAACGCTTAATGAACTCGGCATTTGCAAGCCTTTTGATTGCGTGCTTGATACCCTTATTGGGCCCCACCGTTGCAGAGGTTATTTTTGTGAATTTTGCAGAAAGCGGACAATTGGCGCCGATCATCTCCATTTGGTGCATAGCTTTCTGGTCATTTTTCCAAGGCGTGTTTTTTATGCGCGCTGCAGCATTGGCGAAAATTGCTATTAATCATTCTGATAAGAGTGATTTAGTGACAGCATAAAGGTTGAATCGGTCTCAATACACCCTGTTACCTTGACCATTGGGTCATAGCAGATTACGGCATATCCAAGTTTTGAAAAAGGATATGACGGACATGAACACTCCATCTTTATTGATATTGCCGGGTGACGGCATCGGCCAAGAAGTTATGACTGAGGTGCAGAAAATTGTAGCTTGGTATGGCGATAAACGTGACCTGAAGTTTGAAGTGTCCGAAGACCTTGTCGGTGGTGCCGCTTATGACAAGCACGGTACACCATTGCATGATGATACAATGGCTAAAGCACAAGAAGTAGACGCTGTATTGCTTGGCGCCGTAGGCGGCCCTGCCTATGATGATCTGGATTTCAGTGTAAAACCTGAACGCGGCTTACTACGTCTTCGTAAAGAGATGGATTTGTTTTCAAATTTGCGCCCAGCGCAATGTTTTGATGCGCTTGCAGATTTTTCATCTTTGAAAAAAGATATCGTATCTGGTTTGGACATCATGATCGTACGCGAATTGACATCAGGGTCTTACTTTGGTGAGCCACGCGGTATTTTTGAGGAAGATGGCCAACGCGTTGGCATCAACACACAGCGTTACACAGAAGCGGAAATCGACCGCGTTGCACGTTCAGCATTTGAATTGGCAAAACGCCGTGGCAACAAAGTTTGTTCTATGGAAAAAGCCAACGTTATGGAAAGCGGCATCCTATGGCGCGAAGTTGTGACAGCTATTCATGCTGCGGATTACCCAGAAATTGAATTGTCACACATGTATGCAGACAATGGTGCGATGCAGTTGGTGAAAGCACCGAAACAGTTTGACGTGATCCTAACGGACAACCTGTTCGGTGACATTCTATCTGATTGTGCAGCGATGCTAACAGGGTCATTGGGCATGTTGCCATCAGCATCCTTGGGTGCACCAATGGAAAATGGTCGTCCGAAAGCGTTATACGAACCAGTACACGGTTCAGCACCTGATATTTCTGGTCAGAACAAAGCCAACCCATCGGCGTGTATCCTGAGTTTTGCAATGGCGCTGCGTTACAGCTTTGATCAAGGCGAAGAAGCGACACGTTTGGAAAAAGCTGTGGAAACAGTTTTAGCCAAAGGTATCCGCACTGGCGACTTGATGATGGCAGACGGTGGTACACCAGTTTCTACAACTGAAATGGGTGATGCAATCATCGCTGAATTGGAAGCATCACTTTAAATATTACGTAAATGTATTAAAGGCCGCCTGTCTTGGGCGACCTTTTTCTTTGGTAGAATTTTTCAAGCTAATTTTGATGTGCTAATGTTATGTTTTTTGAACATATATTCGGTCTGCACCATCATTTGCCGTTTTATGGAGAACGCTAACATCTCCTAATGCACTCAACTCATTTTGAATTCTATCAGAAAGCCTATTGCGAACATCAAGGATAATAGAACCTTCTTGTGAAACAGAAGTTTTAAAGAAATCTTCGTATTCTGTCCAAGGGTAATGAAAACCACAAGAAATAAAACTGACTGCTATGTCGACGTCCTTAATCGCTTCCAAACTGTCAGTATTTGGGTTTACTGTTTTTATACTATTCGCCTTGATACCATTTTGTACTAAAAACTTTTTTGCAACAGAAAGGTTAGTATAAGCAGCGCCTTCATTTTTGTATCCAAAATGGCGTTTATCATTATTTTCTAAATCAATAAGTACCACTTTAGAGCCAAGTTCTTTGGCCACAAAAAAATCAAAGATTGCATACCCACAACCAATATCACAGACTTTTTTATTTTTTAAACTGAGCAGTAGTGGTTTTAATTTTAGGTATTCGAGATATATAAAGCCAATTGCTCGCTTAATAACCTCTTCTTTCATGCTTGAGACAGTTTTCCGTATGGGAGTCTCATTTCCATTCGTCCATGCACGAACGATCCGACCTGAAAACTCTATATCGCTTAAAACCTCTGATCTTTGGAGGATAAAATTTATAGCATCCTCATCTGAAAATACTGAGATATCTAACTCTGAAAGCTCTTTTAATTTTGTCGCTTCTATTGCCTGCTCTAGTGTGATTGCCATAGATTGTATTCCTCATTCATTATTTCTGCCGTTTGCTGACAAGGCTTATTTTGCGCATGATAGACAGCTAAGCAGCAACAGTCATTATAATTCAATAAGGATTTTTTAGGGTTATTCGTAAATCAATAGTAATTTATAAACTTGTGAGTAACTTTTCTTTTTTCGTTTGTGCAGTTTTTATACTTGCCAATTTTACATGTCCAAAGCCACGAATGTTGTTTGGCAGTTCCGCCAATTTTTGCGCAGTTTCTGGATCAAGCGCATCTAAACCTGCGACTGTTTCTTTGTACTCTTCGACCAAAGCACGTTCCATTTTGCGTTCAGCCGTATAGCCGAACGGATCAAGTGCTGTTCCACGAAGCCCCTTGAAACGTTTTAGAATAGAGAAGGCTTTGAATATCCACGGACCAAATTCGATTTTCTTTGCCTTGCCTGTCACAGGATCAGGGCGGCAAAGCAGTGGTGGCGCCAAGGCGATTTTGAGTTTCAGATCACCTTCGAACTGCGCTTTTAGATTTTTCATAAAGCTGTCTTCGGAATACAAACGTGCGACTTCGTATTCGTCTTTATATGCCATCAGCTTGAACAGGTTTTTGGCCACAGCAAGGGCATATGGTTTGTCTGCAACCTGTGCCATGAAATCACTGTATGATTTTGCGTAAGCAGCGTTTTGATAAGCGGTTAAACGTTCCACGCGGTCTGCTATAATTTCATCCAAACTTGTCAGTTCAGGCGCCTTGATTGTTTTAGGCATGTACGCATCTAAACGGGCAGGATCAATCACCCAGTGGCGTCCTAATGTAAACGCATTTTGGTTCATCTTAATTGCCACGCCGTTTAGTTTGATTGCATGCATGATGGCTTTATCTGTCAACGGGATCAAACCCTTTTGATACGCAACACCCAGCATGAACAGGTTGGCGCCAATACTGTTACCCAGCAGTTTAATCGCATATCTTGTGGCATCCACAAACGCGGCGTTGCCACGATCAACAGCTTCAACAATACGGTCGTGCATCAAATCTGTGGGCAATGTGAAATCGCGTTGTAGTGTGAAATCTTTTGGCATTTGCTCGTGGGTGTTGATCATCACGTGCGATGATTTTGAAAGTGTTGAAAGCGCTGGGTTTCCAGCGGATACAACCACATCACAGCCCAGCAATAAATCAGCGGTGCCTTCTGCCACACGGATGCTTTTTACATCCTTAGAAGAGTTCGCCAGCTTCACATGTGAAAACACGGATCCGCCTTTTTGCGCCAAACCAGCCATATCAATCAAACCGCTGCCTTTGCCATCCAAATGGGCAGCCATGCCCAGCAATGCGCTGATGGTCACAACGCCCGTGCCACCGATACCAGTGACAAGGATAGAGTAGGGCGTTTCCAATGCGGGTTTGCTGGATGGTTCTGGCAAATCAGGCAGGTCGATTTTGGCTGCTTCGGGTTTACGCGGTGTTCCGTTCTTTACGCTGACAAAGCTCGGGCAGAACCCATCTTGGCAAGAGAAATCTTTGTTGCATGCGGATTGATCGATACGGCGTTTACGACCCAATGGTGTTTCCAAAGGTTGCAGGGCAACACAGTTGGATTGCACGCCACAATCGCCGCAGCCTTCGCAGACATCGGGGTTTATGAACAGGCGCTTGTTGACGTCTTCCATCGTGTTGCGCTTGATACGGCGACGTTTTTCTGTGGCACATGTTTGGTCGTACAACAGGACGGTTACGCCTTTAACCTGTGCCAAGTCTTCTTGCACTTTGATCACATCACGGCGGTGATACACATCCACATTTGCGGGCAATTTTGCTGTATCAATACGCGAAATATCATCAGTGACATAAGCCAGTTTTTTCACACCAGCGCCCAGTACTTCTGCCACAATATCATAGGGGCCAAGACCGCCTTCATGTGCTTGTCCGCCAGTCATGGCAACGGCGTCATTGTAGAGAATTTTATAGGTGATGTTCGTGTCAAACGCGACGGCGCCGCGCAGGGACATCAGACCAGAGTGGTTGTATGTGCCATCGCCCAAATTCTGGAACACATGATCACGTTTGGAAAATTTGCTTTCGCCAATCCAGTTGGCGCCTTCGCCACCCATATGGGTGTAACCTTCGACATTGCGATCCATGAATTGTGCCATGTAGTGACAGCCAATGCCAGCGAACCCACGCGACCCTTCTGGCAATACGGTCGATGAATTGTGCGGGCAGCCAGCGCAGAAGGCAACGCCGCGTGTGACCGGTAATTCTTCGCGGGTTGCTGTCATGCGGGCTTTTAAATCACTGACTTTGTTTTCCAGTGATTTGCCATCTTTCAATGCCAGTAATCGCGTACCGATTTGCGCTGCAATCTGTGTGGTGGTTAGGGCGTATTCAACTTGAAATAATGTCTCGCCCGTTTCGGATGTTTTCCCAATCACATTGGGACGTTTTTCCAGATCATATAGAATGCTTTTGATCTGACCTTCCATCAATCCGCGCTTTTCTTCGACAACAATGACTTGATCTAAACTCTTGGCGAAATCCAAAATGCCAGTAGGTTCCAACGGCCAAGGCATAGCCACTTTATACAGCGCCAACCCCATCTGATCGGCGCGTTTTTCATCAATGCCCAGTTCTTCGAAAGCTTGCAGAACATCCAGATAAGATTTACCTGTGGACACAATCCCGATCTTGGGTTTTTTACCACCTGAATAAACCACTTTGTTCAACTGGTTCTCACGCACATAGGCACGTACTGCGTTCAGTTTATGCTGGTGTAAACGCGCTTCTTGTTCAACGGGGGGATCGTTTAGGCGGATGTTTAAACCGCCCTCTGGCATGTCATAATCGGTAGGGATACGCGTTTGAATGGCATCCAATGCAACGTCTACAGTGCCCGAAGATTCGATGTTATCCTTCACACCTTTCAATCCGCACCACAGGCCAGAAAAGCGTGACAACGCCCAGCCGTGTAATCCGTATTCGATGATTTCGGAAATATTTGCGGGGTTTAAAATCGGGATCATCGCATCGCGTAAAGCATATTCACTTTGGTGCGCTGTGGTGGAACTTTCACAGGTGTGATCATCCCCCATCAATACCAACACACCACCGTTTTTGGATGTGCCTGCAAGGTTTGCATGACGGAATACATCGCCCGTGCGATCCACACCTGGGCCTTTGCCGTACCACATGGCAAAAACGCCATCGTGTTTGCCATCACCGCGCAATTCGGCCTGCTGTGTACCCCAAATTGCTGTGGCGGCAATGTCTTCGTTTAGACCCGCCTCAAAGATAACATTTGCTTCTGTCAGCTGTTTTTTAGCAACGCCGAACTGTTGATCCAATCCACCAAGGGGGGATCCGCGATAGCCTGTAATGTACCCACCAGTGTCTAAACCGTTTACGCGATCACGGGCAGCTTGCATCAAACACAACCTGACAAGCGCTTGCGTGCCTGATGTATAGATGCGGGTTTTGTCTAGGTCGAACTTGTCCTCAAGGGATGTATCAAAATAGGTCATAAATACTAACCTATCTTATAATTTTACAATTTCAATCTTTTTATTTTTAAGAAGAACAATAACATATGATTTGTGCTTAGATTTTATTCCGCTAGGCTGACGGAAAGATTTAAGTAAATTTTGGAACCAAAATGAGCCTCAGCATATATTTCCTCGTCATCGTTGCCGCCTTTCTACACGCCACTTGGAATGGGTTGGTAAAAAGTGGTTTGGACAAAACGATGAGCATGAGTGCAGTGGTTTTAGGCCAAGCATTGTTTGGGTTTGGGGTTTTATTTCTTGTACCGACACCTGCATTTGAAAGCTGGCCGTATTTGCTTTTAAGCGGTGCACTTCATGTTGGATACAATGTTTTCTTAATGTCAGCCTACCGTATCGGTGACCTGACACAGGTCTATCCAATTGCGCGTGGCTTGGCGCCTGTTTTGGTGACAATTGTTTCGATTATGGTGTTGGGAATTCAGTTCCAATCATTGCAATTATTGGCCGTAGCTTTGATTGTTTTGGGTATCGTAAGCCTTGCGCGTGTGCGCCAAGTGGATGGCGGACAGAATCATAAAGCGGCTGTTTTGGCGATGATAACGGGGTGCTTTATTGCGTCTTATTCCATGATTGACGGCATTGGGGCGCGTGTCGCTGGAACGGGGGTAGGGTTCTATTCCTATTCTGCGATCATCGGGTGTGTGATGTATTTTTGTACGGTTCCATTCTGGCAACCCCAAGTATTGGGTGTGTTGAAAACAGGTAAAATGGTCACTGTTTTGGGGGGCGGCGCATCATTCACTGCCTATGCATTTGTTGTATACGCCTTTACTCAGGCACCAATCGCATTGGTTACGGCCCTGCGTGAAACCAGCATTATTTTTGCCTTGTTCATTGGTGTATTCTTTTTGAAAGAACGTTTGGATTTGGGCAAGGTTCTGTCCACCTTTTTGACCTTAACAGGTGCTGCTTTGATGAAATTGGCTAAGGTTTAAAAACCTCTCACAACAGTGTCATTGGTATTTTATCACCACTTACGCCAATCATATGCGCTAAGAGGAGATGACTATGATTTCACGTCGCCAGTTTACCGCGCTTTGCGCTGGCACTGCTGCAATCCCTTCTGCGAGCTTTGCGCAATCTCTATCTATGAATGACGCGCACCACTCTTTGGTTTTTGGACAAGAGGCGGAATATTTAGCGGCGCTAAAGGCTATTTCGGAACGTGGCAATCAGGACATGATCCCTGGGCTTATTTTGGCTTTGCGGTTTACCCGTATGTCCGTCGCCCCTTTGATCGAAGTATTACGCGAACTGACGGGCGATACGAAAATCGGGAAATGGTCGCGCTGGAACGATTGGATGCTGTGGCAAGAAGCGCATCCAGAGGTGGTGCCGCATGAAAGCTATGCCGCGTTTAAACGCGAAATGTATCTGACGATTGATCCGAATTTTGATGTGTTTCTAAAACCAAAACATTTCAGACAGGACCGCATGAAAATCCGCATGGAAGAGATTACATGGGGTGGCGCGCGCAAAGATGGTATCCCATCACTGGATCGTCCTGAATTGGTATCCGCAACAGATGCAAAAGCGGCGTATATGTTGGACGATGATCTGGTGTTTGGCGTGTCCATTAATGGCGATACACGCGCCTATCCACTGCGCGTGATGGGGTGGCATGAGATGTTCAATGCCGTGATTGGCCGCGTGCCTGTTGCATTGGCGTATTGCACTTTATGTGGTTCAGGCATTCTGTTTGAAACGAATGTCGCTGGGCGCAGCGAACCATTTGTATTTGGCTCGTCAGGATTTTTGTATCGTTCGAACAAGTTGATGTTTGACCGCCAGACGCATTCCTTGTGGAATCAATTCACAGGCAAACCTGTGTCGGGTCCATTGGTGAACAGTGGCATTGAGCTGAAACAACGCCCTGTGGTGATCACGACTTGGGCGGATTGGAAATCTCGCAATCCTGACACGACGATTGTATCACTGAACACAGGGCATAAGCGCGATTATGGGTCGGGGATAGTTTACAGTGATTACTTTGCATCTGGCGAATTGATGTTCCCAACGATTGTGGATCAGTCGCGCCATCGCCAAAAGGATTACGTGTTTGGTGTGCGTGCTTTTGGGGGTGCAAAGGCATGGCCGTTGAAAGCGTTTGCTACGCAACCTGTGATCAATGACGCGGTTGCTGGGAAAGAGTTGGTTTTAATCGGTGATCCGAAAAAACGCAGCGTACGTGCCTATGCAAGTAAAGGTCATAAGTTTAAACATGGTCAAGGTGGTGCATTGGTGTCAGCGGATAAAACATCTTGGCAGATGACAGAGGATGCATTGGTTTCAACTACAGGTGAACGCCTGCCGCGTGTGGCAGGGCACATCGCTTATTGGTTCGCATGGAATGGTTATTTGGCGGATGTGTCAGAGGTTTATGAACAATAGGATTACTTAACATCTTAAAAAGAATTTGAACCTTTTAGAGATAACTGGGCACCTTTATACATAAGCTATAAAGAGATGGCGTAATGTTGGAAAAGTCGCGCGCATTAGAAGAGTATTTGGTCACGGTTTCGATGAGTGGCGATAAAAATGCTTTGTCGCAATTGGTTTTACTTGTTGGCCCAAGACTGGTTGTTCATGCCAATCGCTTACTTGGGGATCATGAAGAAGCTCAAGAGGCAGTCCAAGAAGCCTGGATCGATATTTATAAAGGCTTGCGACGTTTAAAATCTCCACGAGCGTTCCGATCATGGGCGCTTCGGATTGTTACCCGACGGTGTGCAAAACTTATTACAGGCAAACAACGTCAACGGAATTTGGTTCATAAGTTAAGCCAAGAACCTTTACCTGAAAACGAACCAACCACGGTTCTAATGTCAGATGAAAATGCAAAAGTTCGGGACGCCATTTCAAAGCTTTCACCAGAGCAATCAGCAACAGTCGCATTATTTTATCTAGAAGATATGCGTATTTCAGAAGTTGCCGTAGCTCTGGATGTACCCATTGGAACCGTAAAGACCCGCTTAATGCACGCCCGAACAAAACTGAAAGAAGAGTTGAAAGGAAAAGCTGATGACTGATGATAAGTTTAATAAATTGGATGAGATGATCGAAGCTGCGCTAACTGATCAAGATCATGAGATATTAAAAGAAACAGAAGAGCTGGGATATTTGGCTTTGGGTCTAAGCCAATTTGGCGGTAAATTAGGATGGGTCACATGGGTCCTGATGCTTTTGCAAGGTACAATGTTTGTGGCTGCTGTGTGGTGCGCGATAAAGTTTTATGCGGCTGACACAGCATTGCTTGCAATTCAATGGGGTATACCCAGTGCTGCACTCGCTATTATGGCATTACAAATCAAACTTAGCTTGGCTCCTCAAATGCAAGCTGATCGTGTCATTCGGGAAGTTAAAAGATTGCAGCTTATGATCATCAGTAAATGATATACTTTCGCAAGATGTGGTGCGTGTTATGGCAGTTACCTTAGATTGACCTCAAAATCTGCGCCCACGCCATGCACGCTATCACGCGGTTTGATGATGACGGATTTTGTGCCCGCTGGAATGCTGACCCCACCCAGTGAACGGGTAAACGGTTGCTCGTTCACATGCGGATGCGCCAACACGCGGTAACCCAATTCGGTGCCGTCTTTCAAATACACACCCCAACCATCTGCATAGTGATCCCAGCCTGTATCAGCATGTTTCAATGTGACATCAAAACGCCATGTAGAACCTGACTTTCCTGCATCCACAGCAACAATCACAGGAGAATCAGCAAAGGCTGCTGTGCTGATAAGGGCAGCAAATAGGGCGGTACACGTAAATTTCATCTCGAAACCTCATTCTTTTGCAACAGAATACAAAGAATCTGCGCATTTGGCATTTCACAATAGTGTTGAACAGAGTATAGCCGCCTCGTTCGCTTATGAACATGTCCAAACTTTAACTTAGGAGACCTAAAATGGGTTACCGTATTGTCGTCGCGGGTGCCACAGGCAACGTAGGCCGCGAAATGCTAAATATTCTTGATGAACGTCAGTTCCCGATTGATCAGATTGCTGTGCTTGCAAGCCGCAATTCACTTGGAACGGAATGTAGCTTTGGTGACAAGACGTTGAAGACGGAAGATTTGGACACTTTCGATTTCACGGGTTGGGACATGGCTTTGTTTGCTGTGGGTTCTGATGCAACTAAAGAGTATGCGCCAAAAGCGGCTGCAGCTGGTTGTGTGGTAATCGATAACTCATCGCTATACCGCTACGATCCAGATATCCCTTTGATCGTGCCAGAGTGTAACCCTGAAGCGATTCACGATTACAAAAACAAAAACATCATTGCCAACCCGAACTGTTCAACAGCACAGATGGTTGTGGCATTGAAGCCTTTGCACGACCGCTCGAAAATCAAACGTGTTGTTGTTTCAACTTACCAGTCTGTTTCAGGCACTGGTAAAGCAGCGATCGAAGAATTGTGGAACCAAACCAAAGGTAAATATGTACCAGGTCAGGAAGTGGAAGCAAAAGTTTATCCAAAAGACATCGCATTCAACGTAATCCCACATATTGATGTGTTCATGGATGATGGCTCCACCAAAGAAGAGTGGAAGATGGTCGCTGAAACAAAGAAGATCATCGATAAATCCATCAAAGTGACAGCGACTTGTGTGCGTGTACCTGTATTCGTGGGTCACTCCGAAGCAGTGAACATTGAGTTTGAAGATTTCGTTGATGAAGACGAAGTGCGTGACATCCTGCGTGAAGCACCAGGTGTTATGGTTGTCGATAAACGCGAAGACGGCGGGTACATCACACCAATCGATTGCGTGGGTGAGTTTGCAACATATGTAAGCCGTATTCGCCAAGACAGCACAATTGATAACGGTGTGAACCTGTGGGTTGTTTCCGACAACCTGCGCAAAGGTGCTGCGTTGAATACAGTACAGATTGCAGAGCTTTTGGGCCGTGAGGTTTTGAAAAAAGGCTGATTTGTGCAATAATTAACAAAAGATTAAAAGGGCCCATTATTGGACCCTTTTTTAATTCATGGTATTAAGAAATGCATAACGAAACACTTGACGTGATTCTTATGTATCTTAAATAAACGCCACTTCGGTGGTAATTTAATTATTTGCCAAATATTAATAATGGGTAAGGGTATCAAAATGACAAAATTTAAATTGGTTTGTGCTACTGTTCTAGCGCTAACCCCTACAATGTCTTTTGCGGATGATTTTGATTATTATATTAGAGTTGTTCCAAACTTAACTGAACAACAAATGAAAGAATTGCAACGTTGGGCTGCAAAATCAGAACGATTTGGATCTTATGCGGTATCAACTGCAATACCAAAATTTGATGAAAATGACGTGGAGGTTCCACAACCTGGTGTTGCGGCATATTCAACAGGTTATAAAACATTATATGGTGGGCAATGGTCTTCGATTAAGGCTTGCAATCGTGCACGTACAGGTAGCATGAAAAGATGTGTTGTTCTTGGATCACGTATTCCAACAGATCCAAGTCGATAAGACGTTGAATTTTTATATGAGCTTTTAAAATACTTTTTTAAGCTCATATAATCCCAAAAAACAGCAAGTCATTATATTACCAATTTATGCTGTTGATCATAACAGCACTTTTTTTATGCAATTGTATGATTATATTCAATTCAGACATAACTAACTTTAGGTGTTTTAATGCGTTACTCGCTACTCGTAATTCTTTCTTTATTCCCACAGTTCGCTGTTGCTGAAACGGTCACTACGACCAGCACGTTGGATACGGTGAAAATTTTCCCACAAGCTGCTTTATATGACCGTAAGGTCGGTTTGGATTTACCCGCAGGACAGCATCAGGTTTTGGTGACGGACTTGCCTCAAGATTTGCAAGGAGGCCAGTTTCAAGCATTTGCAGATGGGGTGACGATACAGTCCATTGGTTTTAGTACCGAGCGGCAAGTGCCAGCAGAGCCTGTGAAGTCGGATGAACAGCTTGCTGCAGAAAAAGTATTGGATGCTGCTAAGGGTGAATTGATTGCAGTAGAAACGACACGTGTTGCGGCCAAGGCTGCGGTCGCGGCGTCTAATTTAAAAGTGCAATATTTGACATCTATATCTGAAGGTAAGATGGCAGGCGGTGCTGGTGGGAGCACGCTAACAGCGGATGAGTTAACCAGCCTTATTGGCGTGCTGGGCGCAGAGATTTCAGCAGCAGTTGTCGCTTTGGAAACCGCACAGAATGAACTGACACAGACAAACCGAGCAGTGAATGAAGCGGATGCAAAAGTTGCGCGTGCGCATGCAGCTCTGGAAGCAACTCTTCCTTTGGAGCGCGCAAGGGCAACGGCTATTATTGATTTGGTTGTGGATGCGGAATTTAAGGGTGACCTAACATTGATTTACGCAAGTCAAAATGCGGGGTGGCAACCGAGTTATGAGATCAAAGTAGAGCAGGAAAAGGCCACCGCCAAAGTGGATATGGTACGCCAAGCAAACATCTGGCAACGCAGTGGTGAGGATTGGCAGGATGTGGCTGTGACATTGTCGACGTCTGATTTGAACCGTGCAACGCAGGTGTCTTTGCCGTATCCAGATATCAAGTATATTTTTGATCCAAAAGAATTGCTGCGCATGGCGCAGAAGTCTGTTGCACGTGGTCAGGCGGATGCTTTGGCAGAACCTGTTTTGGAAACGGCTGCGGCACCGCGATATGAACAATATGCATCGACTATACGTGGACAAACGATTGAGTTTGAATTGGGGCGTATTGGCAAGTTGCGCGGCGATACCAACGGCAAGCTGTTCCGTTTAGATGCCATTCAAAGCGATGTGGAATTGGGTGCGCGTGCTACGATTGGGCAGAACAGCACTGCGGTTTTATATGCTGAGTTGGAAAATACCACAGGTGGGACTTTGTTGCCGGGTGAGGCGACATTGATCCGTGATGGTGTGATGGTCGGTCAGTCTTATATCGGTGAAGTTGCCAATGGTGATACATTCGATATGGCGCTTGGGCCATTGAATGGCATCTTGGTAGAGCAACGTACGTTGCAAGTTCAAGATGGCGATACGGGCATCATTTCATCCTATAATCAGAAGATTGAAAAATACGAGGTCAATATCCGCAGCCTGTTGGATTATGCGATTGATGTGACGGCTTATGTGGCATTGCCAGTTTCCGAGGCTGAGGATTTGGAAGTGACTTTGGACACCAACCCGAAGCCGACAGAGACGAATATCGAAGGTCGCCGTGGTGTGGTCGGTTGGACTGTTGCTATGGAAGCGGGGTCAACTGAAACGATCAACTATGATTGGACGTTGAAATGGCCAGAGGACAAACAGCTGGGGCGTCGTTAAAACCAGTGAATAGAACATGCTTTTTGCCCCGTCGCCAATGTTTGGTGGCGGGGTTTATCGTTTGTTAATCTGTGTAAGGTTAAAAAGGTGGCGCCACCATATGCGGTATATGTGCTGAACAGGGATTTTATCCCCTGCACCTAATCTAACTGTTATTTCGGTGGTTTTCGCATTTGACGCTGTTACCCGCCCTTTGAAAACCCATGAACCACTTTGTCGACACGGCTTTTATACCGCACAAAAGGTTAATAGGTTTTTAGAGGTGCGTGCGCTGCTTTAGATTTGTTCGAATGTATCGCTGGCTGGATTATAGTTTTCTAAGCCGCCATCGCGGATGTCCATCCACAGGCCGTGTAGAGACAATTCACCTTTTTCAACACGCTCTTGAACGAATGGGAAAGTCATAAGGTTTTTCAAGGATACCAATATACCTTCGCGCTCTAATGCGCTGACTTGTTCGTCTTCTGTACCACCGCGTTCTGCCACACGCTCATAACCTTCGCGCAGGATATCAACCCAGCTGCCTACAAAACTGCTTTTTTCTTCAAGCTCTGGCGCTTTGCCTGAACACATATCATGGCAGCCTTTGACACCACCGCAATGGGAATGGCCGACGACCAGAATATTGGTCACACCCAAAGCGGTGACAGCATATTCAATGGCTGCAGATGTGCCGTGATGTTGCCCATCAGGCAGGAATTTTGGAACAAGGTTTGCGATGTTACGGTGCAGGAAAAACTCGCCTGTTTCCGCGCCAAAAACAGATGTGACATGCACGCGGCTGTCGCAGCACGCGATGACCATTGTGCGTGGGTGCTGGCCGTCATCAACCAGTTTTGCGATCCAAGCTTTGTTTTCTTGGAACTGTGTCGCTTTCCAACCGTGGTAACGATTGGCAAGGAAGCTTGGCAGCGGCTTAATGTATTTCATGTGTAGTCTGACCCTGAATTTAGTCTCATTTTTCGTAGATTTTGAGTGATTTTACAAGAGCTGCGTACGCATCGGTTAGGAGTTTTTTGCAAATAGCCCTTTATGGTCATGGCTGGGGCGTATGATGAATGGTGAATAGAATGGCTGATATAATTGCATTTCGATCGAATGAAGTGCCAAAGTTAAATTACGATGAAATCCATATTTTATTGTCTGAATTGGGCACACAGCAGGGGCTGCGTGTGTTCGAGCGTGTGTTGTTTGAGGTGTCAGATAAGCTGTGCCAGCTGGAAATGGCGATTTATGAAAAAGATATGCAAAATGCGCGGCGGATTGCTGGCAGTTTGAAAACTTTATGCCCGCAGGTCGGTTTGGACAGTGTTTGCGGTGTGGCGTGTCAATTGATCGAGGTTATTGATTCAGGTGATTTGGCGATTATGCCAGTCATTTGCCAGCGCATGGTTTGTTTGGGTGAAGCAAGCCTGTTTCAATTGGCGGAGTTGCCACGGGTTTTAGCGGATCAATAGCTTGAAGAGCCTGTGAAATTGACTAGGGTTACGAGGATAGTTTAGGAGATCCGAATGAGCCCGAAGTTTGCTGGTAAGTCATCAAAAACAACACCCATCCATTTTATTGAAACAGCAAGTTTGAAAAAGTGGCTGGCGAAAAAGCCAAAAGCTGTTCAAGCGTGGGTTAAGGCCAGCGCGTTTACAGGTGGTTTGGGGCAGGTTTTGACTGTGCCAAACAAAGAGGGCGGTATTGACCAAGTACTGGCTGGTTGGGGTGATGCCGCTGCGCGCACGCGTGGGCGTTATTGGGCAGCTATGGCTGCAATGCAATTGCCCAAAGGGGTGTATGAATTTGCCTCTGGCTTGAAAAAATCAGAAATGACTGAGGCCAGTTTGGCATGGCTTTTGGCGCAATATACGTTTGACCGGTATAAGGATAAATCTGGCGCTTCTGCGAAACTGAAAGCCAACAAAGATGTGGATGCCAAGCGATTGGAAATCTTGGCGGCTGGTGAGTTTTTAACACGTGATCTGATCAACACACCAACCTCTGATATGGGGCCAGAGCAGTTGGAAGCTGCTTTTAGGGCTTTGGGTAAACAGCACAAAGCCAAGGTCACAGTGACCAAAGGCGATGCATTGTTGAAAAAGAACTTCCCAATGATCCATACGGTTGGGCGTGCGTCTGATCAAGAGCCGCGTTTGTTGGATATGACATGGGGTAAGGCCAGCGATCCAAAGATCACTTTGGTTGGTAAAGGCGTTTGTTTTGATACGGGCGGTTTGAACATCAAACCAGCGTCATCCATGGGTTTGATGAAAAAGGATATGGGTGGCTCTGCCAATGTGATGGGACTGGCGCATATGATTATGGCGCTGGGTGTGCGTGTGCGATTGCGTGTGCTGGTGCCAGCGGTTGAAAATTCTATTTCCGCAGGCGCGTACCGCCCTCAGGATGTTTTGACATCCCGTAAAGGTTTGACGGTTGAGGTAAACAATACAGATGCTGAAGGGCGTTTGGTATTGGCGGATGCTTTGGCATTTGCGGATGAAGAAAAACCAGAGTTCATGGTTTGCATGGCGACCTTAACAGGGGCTGCGCGTGTAGCGCTTGGCCCTGATGTGCCGCCGTTTTTCACAGACAGTGATAAGCTGGCAAATGCGATTTCTAAGGCGGCTGATAAAGAAGCAGATCCATTGTGGCGTATGCCGTTTTGGGATCCGTATGAACCCGTGATTGAACCTGACGTGGCTGATTTGGACAATGCGCCCAAAGGTCGGTTTGGGGGGGCGATTACAGCCGCGTTATTCCTACGTCGTTTTGTGGAAGATGCAGGGGATTTTGTGCATCTGGATTTATACGGTTGGACGCCAGCGGCAAAACCTGCGCGGACTTTGGGCGGAGCTTGTCAATCAACGCGGGCAATATTGCGGGTGATCGAAGAAAATTATGTCTGATATCCGCCGCATAAAAGCGCCTGTTGCAAATCTGTACAGTGATCACGGTGTAACGCTGGAACGCCAACTTTTGTTTGGTGAGGCGTTCTGTGTGATTGCGGAGAAAGAGGGTTGGGCAGAAGGGTATCGCCCATCTGACAACTATGCAGGGTTTACACGTATCGATGATTTGGCGGGATGGGCTGACCCAAGTAACCGTATTTCTGATATGGGCGCGCATGTTTATGCGACACCGAATTTTAAAACCGTTCCAATGATGCATTTGCCGTTTCAGGCTGAAATCACTGTCGTGGGTGAAGAAGGCAACTATGTAGAACTGGCTGGGGGTGGGTTTATCCACCAGCAACAGGTCGAATCATTGGTTGCAATTGAGCCTGACTATGTGAAAACGGCTGAACGCTATCTGGGTGTGCCGTATTTATGGGGTGGCAATGCGCAATATGGAATCGATTGTTCTGGTCTGATTTCAGCTGCCTTAAAGGGTGCGAAAATCGAATGTGCGGCCGATAGTGGCGTACAGGAAAAAACCTTAGGCGAGCCATTAGATGCTAACCAACCCTTAAAACGGGGGGATTTTGTGTTTTGGAAAGGTCATGTTGGGTTGATCTATGGGCCAGATATGCTGTTGCACGCAAATGGCCATCACATGAAGACGGTGTTTGAGCCGTTTGAACAGGCCTGCGCACGTATATTGGCAGCGGGCAATGGCCCCGTTACCCTACGGAAGCGTTTGCCTTAATCTACCAAACGGATCATTTTCCGCTCTAAAACGCGCAAAACTGTTTTCAAATCATGACCGCGTTTTAAGATGCGTCCATCCATACCTATAATCGCGTAAAGCCCTTGTTTTGTTGATAATTTTGGTCGTTTTTCGATGCGATAAATTGGATGTTCTGCTGTGCGTCTGAATATTGAAAAGATCGCGACATCTTTGAGCGGAGAAATTCCATAATCCCGCCATTCTCCTGCCGCAACCATCCTGCCATATAGCGACATGATCAGCGCGAGCTCTGTTCGATGGAAATGAATAGGGAGCTTTGATTGGCCCTTTTGGGCGTAATTTATATCCTGAAACATGCGTTTAGTTTTGCGTGTTCCCGCTTTGAAATCAAGGGTTGGTTCGCAAAGTTAGGGAAAAGGTTAGTTTTAGGTTAGCAAAAATAACAATAAGAAGTCCAAATCTATCCCTTTGAGTGTCACGTTTAAATTCTATCTACTGCGATAGTAAGTGTTTTTATGTGTAATGAGTAACAACGCGCCCCGCTCAATAGGGCGGGGCGTTTTGTCAGATTAGTTAGTAAACCCTGTAGACTTTATGAGTAACAGTGATCTTCGCGCGTAGCGAATAAGCGGTTTTATTGGTTTTTGCGGAAAAGCCTAACAATTGCCTTATTCCCTCCCACCTATTGCCGCGATCAACGATCATTACAGTCCATGTAGCTAGCAATCAGCTAACCCTCGGTACCGTGGCTTCTTTGCCCCCACTCAAGTTACGGTACCGAGGACTACATCTCCCCCCCCCCTTAAGATATTGACCTTTGGTATGCATTGTTCTTTGTTGGCTTTAATCCAATGGAGTTTCAAAATGCGTGACTTTCACTTGCCCGGTCGATCCGCGACGTATGCAACCAATGGCATGTGCGCCACATCCCATCCTTTGGCCGCTAAAGTGGCTGTTCAGATATTAGAGAGTGGCGGCAATGCCGTTGATGCTGCGATTGCAGCAGGTGTTTTGTTGGGTATTTGCGAGCCGCAAATGACAGGGATTGGTGGCGATTGCTTTATTTTGTTATCCCCAGCGGGATCAGAAGAAGTGATTGCGCTGAATGGTTCAGGTCGCTCGCCAGCGGGGTTATCAGCCGCTGCATTACGTGAAGCGGGGCATACGGCTGTGCCGCGCAAATCTGTAGAAGCAATCACGGTGCCAGGGGCAATTGATGCGTTTTGTCGGTTGTCCAAAGATTATGGTAAGATTGGTATCGCCAGCTGTTTGGCGCCTGCGATTTATTACGCAAAAGCGGGTGTGCCTGTAACGCCGCGCACAGCATTTGACTGGGCGATCGCAGCGGGAACCATTACAGGGGATGCACAAAAATTCTATTTGAATAATGGTGCAGCAGCGACAGTTGGGCAGATGTTTAAGGCACCCAATCAAGCAGAGGTATTGGAACGTGTCGCATTAGAAGGCCGCGATGGGTTTTATGAGGGTGAGGTTGCCGAAGATATGGTTGCGTCCCTGAATGCGCTTGGTGGTTCGCATACATTGGAAGATTTTTACAATACTGCCTGTGAATATACGACGCCGATTTCGGGCGACTATAAGGGCACGGAATTGGTGGAGCACCCACCGAATGGGCAGGGTGCAACGGCGATCTTGATGAACAATATGTTGCAGCACTTTGATATCGCAAGCATGGATGCGCTGGGTGCGCAACGTGTGCATATTGAGGCAGAGGTTGCAAAGCTGGCTTATGATACGCGCAACCGTATGTTGGCGGATGAAAATCATATGACACGGTTGGAGCATATGTTGTCGCCTGAAACCGCTGCGCAATTGGCGGCATTGGTTGATCCAAAACGTGTTATGGCGGATCCTGTGAAACTGTCTGAAACAGTGCACAAAGATACGGTTTATTTGACCGTGGTGGATAAGGATTTGATGTCTGTTTCCCTGATTTATTCCATCTATGAAAGCTTTGGCTCTGGAATGGCGTCATCGAAGTTCGGGATCAATTTCCAAAACCGTGGCGCTGGATTTACGTTGGAAGAAGGCCATCCGAATGAAGCAGCAGGGGATAAACGCCCGATGCACACGATCATTCCGGGAATGCTGCGCAAGGATGGTAAAGTAACGATGCCATTTGGTGTGATGGGTGGATCATATCAACCTGCAGGCCATGCACGATTTATGTCCAATATGATTGATTTTGGAATGGATAGTCAGACGGCGATTGATGCGCCACGCAGTTTTCCTGATGCAGGGCAACTAAAAGTGGAACGTGGGTATAGTGACGCTGTACATGCTGAACTGGTTGAGATGGGGCATGATGTGATTGTGCCTGAAGTCGCTATTGGCGGGGCGCAATCGATTTTGATCAACCACGAAACAGGTGTGCTGGAAGGTGCATCTGATGCGCGTAAAGATGGATGTGCTTTGGGGTATTAACCTTAGGCGTCTTAGTTCATCTGAACTTCAAGACGATACTGACCGTTGTCCATAGAACCGAATAAATCAGCGACTTCTGGGTGTTGAACAGGTTCACCGCTTTCGTCCATTACAAGGTTTTGTTCGGATACATATGCCACGTAATAAGACGAGTCGTTTTCCGCCAAAAGGTGATAAAAAGGCTGTTCTTTGCTTGGGCGCATATCTTCTGGAATGGAATCCCACCACTCTTCAGTATTGGCAAATTGCGGGTCCACATCAAAGATAACACCGCGAAATGGATGTTTCTTGTGGCGGACAACTGTCCCAATTCCGTATTTTGCGTTCACTTGCAGCATTGTTGACCCGAATCCCCAAATTCCAGCTTGTATCTAAAACTTTATCAGGCAATGTGTCCATAAAACTGTCGCAAAAATCAACCCAAAAAGGGGAAACAGTCTGTGAACTTATTGTTAACAGTTCTTGAAATCGTTGCTCCGGTGTTCCTTTTGGCCTTGATTGGTTTTGTTTGGGTAAAGCATGGATTTGAGTATCAGGTTGAGTTTGTGACGCGTCTTGCGATGACGTTATCTGTGCCTTGTTTGATTTTTGTAGCTCTTATGAAAGCAGACATCGACCGCAGTGCTTTGGCTGTAACTTTCTTAGCGTCCTGCGTGGCCTATCTGGTAGTGACTGTGGTTTTTGCATTGATCGTGCGCTTATTTAAACTGGAGATGCGCACGTTTTTAGCACCGCTAATTTTTGGGAATACGGGTAATCTTGGTCTGCCTTTGGCATTATTTGCCTTTGGCGAAGTCGGGTTGAGTTATGCGATTATCATATTTGCGGTGATGGCCGTTTATTCCTTTTCTGTGGGTGTTTGGCTTGTGTCTGGTGGCGGGTCTTTAATTAAAATCGTGAAAGAGCCATTGGTGGGCGCAACCTTGTTAGGGGCACTGTTTTTGTACAATGGTTGGGAAACACCAACCTTTTTAACGAATGCGCTGGAACTGATTGGGCAGATGGCAATCCCTATTATGTTGATCACGTTGGGTGTTGCGTTAGCGCGTTTGAAACCCGATAGTTTCGGGCGTGCGATTGTGCTGTCTGTTGTAAAGGTAGCACTTTGTACGGGCATTGCATGGGGTGTTGGGCTGTATTTTGCATTGGAACCGGTTGCGTTGGCAGTCTTGGTTATGCAGATTGCGACGCCTGTTGCGGTTACATCTTATCTGTTGGCGGAGAAATACGGGGCTGATGCAAATGAAGTGGCGGGTTTGGTGGTGGTGTCCACTCTTTTATCTGTGATCACGATCCCGCTGACGTTGGCATTTTTCGTTTAAACATTTCTGCTTTTTCGTCTATAGTTTGAAAAAACCCAGCGTTAGACTGGAAAAGCGAGCAGTAGATGAAAAAAGCAATTGTATTATTGGCCTTATTGGCTGTGGCGTCGTGTTCTGGTGGTGGTACAACTCCGCCTCGTAATTTGGACAATGCATGTTCCATTAAAGCGCAAAAACCTAAGTGGTTTAAAGCGATGGATCGCGCGGGCGATAAGTGGGGTGTTCCTACACCAATCTTTTTGGCAACGATTTATCATGAATCGCGGTTTAAGCATGATGCACGTACACCGCAGCGATATGCGCTTGGTGTAATCCCATTGGGGCGTCAATCATCGGCACTGGGTTATTCTCAAGCTTTGGATGGTACGTGGGATGAATACAAACGTGCCACAGGTGGTTTTGGAAAGAGCCGTAAAGACTTTGCGGACTCTGTGGATTTCATGGGGTGGTATATGAACGGTACAACGCGTGGTGTAGGTATCGCTAAGACGGATGCCTATAATCAATATCTAGCCTATCACGAAGGGCGTACAGGATTTAAACGTGGATCTTACCGTAATAAATCATGGTTATTGGGTGTTGCGCAAAAAGTTGAAAACCGTGCAATCATGTATCAAGAGCAGCTTAGAACCTGTAGTTAGTTATCTCGTTTGCCTGTGGATTGGCCAAGATCGTTAGCGATTTGCTCAATATCAAATAGATCTTCGTTTAAGCGTGCTTTGCGATCGAGTTTGCCCAAAACCACAGTGGTCTTTTTGCCAGATTGATCTGTCACAACCCATTGGCGTAATTCTGTTGGGTTTGCCGTGAACACTAATTCAATGCTGCCATAATTTGGATGCTTTGGATCTTGTGCTTTGATCTTTGTCGTTGGGCCAACTTCTGTATGGCTGAGAACCATACCGCTTGTTGCCAAGTTCACATTCTTTTTCAAGATTAAGCCAAGTGGCGTTTGCCCGATTGGAAAGCCTTGTGGTCCTGCGGATGACTTTTTATCAAACACCGCAATCTGCCCTGTGCTGGCAACCACTAACGCTGGATTTGGCTTTGCGTATTCAAACCGCATACGCCCAGGACGTTTGATCATGAAATCACCCTTAGACAATGTGCTGTCTGGGTTGATTTGCGTAAAGGCACCTTTTGCCGATTTCAGCTGGTTTAAATAACTGGAAACCTCTTGCAAAGACAGTTTTTCTGCATTTGCAACAGTTGGGGTGATCATAAGGGCCAGAGCGACCAATTTTGTAAAATGTTTCATAAGTCTCATTTAATCATTCTAAACACAGTTTCAAACCTACAAGATATCACGAGTTTGTATATGGCTGGAATTCGCTGATCAGGCCATTTTCATCAATATGGAGTTTTGTTCCCGTTTGAAAGGGTGGATCAGGTAAAACAACGACGGGGATTGTTGGCCAATCCATTTGTTTTGCGACGACGACACCGACAGGTAAAATGGCGTCGCGATTGCCCAATATCAGAGCTTTGGGAGCCATTTTTTTGTAAAATAGCTCTAAAATAATTGCGGATGAAGAGCTGGAGCCAATTAAGCTAGGAATGACCAGTATTTTATCTGCGATTGTTAAACCGTGCTGTGGATGTCCTGCTAATGTAACAGCAGAAGTAACGGGGTTAATACCGCCCCAAAAACTTATGGGTTTATCGAATCGTAAAACAGTGCCTTGGGCGGTCCCTGCGAATAAGACCTCACTTTCCCAAGTCATCCCCACACTCCTTGATCCCAAATCACATGGCCAGCTTGCGCACTTTTTACGCAATCAAAGAGCGTACCAAAAACAGGTGCATGACCTGTGTTTCCAGTTGCGTAATGTGCAAATTTAGCAGAGTTCGTCATCATCACACCAGGGCTTTCTGGTAAGATTGGCGTAACGACGACACACGTATCGACCACAAATTCTGCACCTAAATTACGAAGGTCTTTATCTGCGTTGTCGGCCTCGAGCTGTTCTAATGTGTGACGGCCTAAACAGATATAAACAGGTACTTTGAATTTTTGCCCGTTTGCTAGTGTCAATAAACTGCGACACTCTTCGTTGGAAAAATGTGGGCTACCAAGAGCTACACTGTCGATTGGGCCTGCTTTTGCCAAGCTTAGGCTGTTGCGTGCTTCAATCACCATATCATGGGTGATGTGGATTATCTCTTTGGGTTCTAGCCCACCTAATGCAGTTGCTGCATCTGGGGCTTCTGGTGTGATGCCTGTGATATGAATAAGGGCAACAGCACCTGTTGATGCAGCCCCTGCACATAGTGCTTTTAATTGATCGTCTGTTGCGTGTTTTGGCATGCCATCAACTACGCAGACTGTTTCGCCTGCTAAGCGTCCTATCATAGCACCAAGAACTGGGAAGAATGCATCTGTGCTTATCAAACTTGGTGATAAGCCAGAGACATCAATAAGCATTTCTGCAATGCGGTTTTCGTCTTTATGTAAACCGTAATAGGGTGCGCGACCTGAGATTGCACAGGCGATATCTAGAAAATCACCATAACGGTTTGTTCGTGCGCCTAAGACAGTGTTTGTGAAGGCAACCGCATTGGATTCACCCCATGCAACTTGTTGGCCTAGAGTAGGGCGCATTCCTGCTTGGTAAGGGGCGCATGTCCAGCTTGGGGTGCAACCCATTTTTTCATGTGCAACCATCAAGCGAAATGCCATTTTGCGTTGCTCAGGTGGTAATCGTGTCTGGTCTGGTTTTAACAAGTTTAAAGCACCGACATTTGTGGTGGTAGGAACTTTTATGCGTGCACCTTCGGTCACAAGTTTCTCACAAAAGAGCACACCAGAGTCGCCGTGATAAAGGCATCCGTCAATATGGCTGGATTCGATTTCAACCAAACGTTCGGCGCCAAGCATTCGAGCAGTCTCTGCTACAATTTCCAGTGCCATTTGATCGCCACGCTGACCTGTGGAACCAGAAAGAATGGTTTTCTCAAATCCTGATAGGTACATTCGAAAACACTGCATATGTTTTTTGAAAATCACAAGTGATTTTGCATTTCATTGACGAGGCTCTGCAACAGAGTATTGTCGTGCTTTAAATTGCTGGAAAACACACTATGACATCGAAAATAGTACTACCGACACCACCAAACCCTGTCGGATCTTATAAAGCAGGGATCATTAGAGGTGGTATCGGGTTTGTTTCAGGGCAGTTTCCATTGGTTGATGGTAAATTGGCATTTACAGGGCATGTTGGTGCGGAATTAACGACTGATGAAGGTTTTGAAGCAGCTCGTCTTGCTGGGTTAAATGTGTTGGCGCAAATTGCACGGCTGACAGATCAATTTAATACTCTAGACGGGTTGTTGCGCTTGGATGGATATGTTGCCAGTGCCAAAGGCTTTTTGGATCAGCCCGCGGTTTTAAATGGCGCGTCTGATTTGTTTGCAGAGTATTTAGGGGAGCAGGGTGATCATGCGCGTACGGCGTTTTCCGTTTCGCAATTGCCGTTGAATTCACCGATTGAATTGGCGGTGACATTTGCAGTTAAGAGTTAACAGAAGTGGCTGTATGTATCAGCTACTTTCTGGAAGGGTTTTAAACTGTGGAAGCGTTTCAGGAATGACGTGAAAAGGCTGCTTTTCTTCGACAAAAATGGCTGCTTTTGGTTCGTCGAAGCTCTCTGGATTATCTAAGGTGCCGATTTTGACGATTACGCCATCAAGCCCTGGGCGATGTGTGACTACATGCGTGCCACAATGGCTGCAAAAACTACGTGTGACGGCATCTTCTTTGTCTTGGCGTTTGAATGTGTTGGGTTCGCCGTTTGCCCATCTGAAACCGGAGGTTGGAACCAGCATAAAATATTGAGGGCCACCTCCAGAGATATGTTGGCAAGCGCGACAATAACATAGAGCTTTAAAAATTGGGCGTTCGCTTATTTTGTAGCGTAGTTTTCCACAATAACATCCGCCTTCTTGTTGCATATCAAATCCTTCTTATAAAATTAGGATTAGCTAAACGGGGATGCGAAAAAAAAGCAAGTTACCATCTGCTGGTTTTAATAAGCAGATGATAACGGGGGTAAAGCCTTATTACTCAGGCAATAGAATATCACGCTTACCAACGTGGTTGGCCGCAGAGACAATGCCCTGATCTTCCATTTCCTCAACAATTTTCGCAGCTTTATTGTAGCCGATAGAAAGCTTGCGTTGGATATAAGAAGTTGAGCATTTACGATCTTTTGCTACGATTGCTACAGCTTGATCATACAAAGCATCTTCTTTGCCAGTGTTACCGCCCAAACCAAGAACCGCATCAATATCGCTTTCCTTGTTGCTTTCGGGGCCATCAACCACACCTTTGATGTATTCTGGTGCACCGAATGATTTCAGATGGTTTACCACTTCTTCGACTTCTTCGTCGCTTGCGAATGGACCGTGGACACGGGTGATTTTACCGCCACCTTCCATGTACAGCATGTCACCCATGCCAAGCAGTTGTTCGGCACCCATTTCACCTAGGATGGTGCGACTGTCGATTTTCGATGTCACTTGGAAGGAAATACGTGTTGGGAAATTCGCTTTGATTGTACCCGTGATTACATCCACAGATGGGCGTTGTGTGGCCATGATCAGGTGGATACCCGAGGCACGTGCCATTTGCGCCAAGCGTTGAATACAAGCTTCGATTTCTTTACCAGCGACCATCATCAAGTCAGCCATCTCATCCACAATTACAACGATAAATGGTAGTTTTTCTGGTTTGAATGTTTCGGTCTCGAAAATTGGTTCGCCTGTATCTTCGGCAAAACCTGTTTGAACTGTGCGCTCAAAGTCTTCGCCTTTTTTCAGAGCGTCTTCAACGCGGGCATTGTAACCACCCACATTACGCACGCCCATTTTGGACATCTTGCGGTAACGTTCTTCCATCTCGCCAACGACCCATTTCAACGCAACAACTGCTTTTTTCGGGTCTGTCACAACAGGTGATAATAGGTGAGGGATACCGTCATAAACTGACAGCTCCAACATTTTTGGGTCAATCATGATCATGCGACAGTCTTCTGGTGAAAGCTTGTATAGCAATGATAAGATCATAGTGTTGATCGCCACAGATTTACCAGAGCCTGTTGTCCCCGCGATCAATAGGTGAGGCATCTTTGCTAGGTTCGCAATGATAGGCTCGCCACCAATGTCTTTGCCAAGTGCCAATGGCAGGCCGTGATTGCCATCACCATATTCTTTGCCTGCAAGCATTTCACGCAGCAGGACAGTTTCGCGGTTTTCATTCGGCAATTCGATACCCACAACAGTGCGACCTGGAACTGTAGAAACGCGCGCGGATAGAGCTGACATTGAACGGGCAATATCATCAGCCAAACCGATAACGCGGCTGGCTTTCAAGCCTGGTGCTGGTTCAAGTTCGTACATGGTCACAACTGGGCCTGGGCGAACTGAAACGATTTCACCTTTGACACCGTAATCATCCAAAACAGTTTCCAGCATACGTGCATTTTGCTCTAGTGCTTCATCGCTTAGGTGGTGGCGTACGATGGTTGTTGGGCTGGCCAACAATCCCAAAGGTGGCGTTTCGTATTCAGCGCCATTTTTATCTGCGAACAAGCTTGGCTGTGCTTCCGCTTTGGCTTTTTTACTTTTCTGAACAGGCTTTGGTGTCGTGTGTTGCACAACCGCTTTGGGTTCTGGTGTTGGAACTGCAAAAATGTTTTCAACAGGATCGTTCAAATCTAATTCACCGTCGTCTGTGAACTCTTTCGCCATGATTGGTTCTTGCGAGGTAGGTGGTGCCATAGCAGGTTCTGCTACTAGAACGGGTTCAACACGTGCTTGATCTTGTGCTTCATTACGTTTTGCTAGAATTTTACTTTGTACAGCTTCCGTGATGCGCATTTTAACGCGATCTTGTGATGGTGTTTGCAGTTGTGGTTCAACATGCGCTGTTTCCGCAACCATTTCTGGTTCTGCGCGTTTACCCAAACCAAATGTTGGCAAAGATGGGAACGATAGTTTTTTAGCAGGTGCTTGTTCTTCTACGGGCGCCGCTTCCACAGGGTCAATATACTCTTCGACAAGGCTTGGTTCAGCACGTGCCACAAAAGATGTTTCTGGTTGTGCTTGCGGAATGTCTGTTGCTGAAGTTCGCACAGGACGGTTCGCGCGGTGTTGTTGTACTTTGCTTGTGATCATCGAGATCAGATTGATGATGCTGGCATAAGATAGAATGATAGCAACGATCGCATAGCGGTTGATTGTACGTAGCTCTTGGATTGTGTAACCCAACACATACAGGCCAAGGCTGACAGTGATTGCGGCAAGTACCAATGTGATTAATGCTACGCCAAACCCAAGACTTAATGGATTTATGTCCACTAAAAAGCCAAGTGCCATATCGCCGAATAAACCACCCAGACCAAAGCTGTGTGTCCATGCGTCTGCTGGCACATGTGCGGCCATGAAAATAGCTGCAAATGCCGCAAAGATTGGTGAAAAGATTACACGGCTTACAGCACGTGTTTCACCAATATGTAAAACAAAACGAACGCCCCATGTGACCATAAACAATGGAATGGTCCATGCGGCTTTGCCCATGGTCAGGATAAGTGTGCTGGCAATTGCTGCACCAAATTCACCCAACATGTTTTTGGCGGGGGCAGATGTAACGTTAAAACGGCTTGGATCATCAGGAGAATAACTCCACATGATCAGTGCGAATAATACGCCAATGGCAAGGAGACCAAGGCCGATGAGTTCCGATCCACGCTTGCGGATTGCGGCCTGCATGTGCTCTTCCAATAGGGGGTCGCGGGGTCTAGATTGATATGCCATTATTTATTTACCTCGTACAAACACGCGTGAATAGCGTTCAGGCCACGCGTGATTTCCTGCTCTGGGGCCACTAGGGCCACACGGATGTATCCTTTTGCTGGATCACCCTCTTTTGTTGGGCGTGCTAAATATGATCCTGGCAAGACGCGCACGCCGGTCGATTGCCATAGTTTCAATGTTGCTGCTTCGCCGTCTTCGACGGGCAACCACAAGAAAAACCCAGCTTCAGGGCTGGTGTAATTTGGAACGTCGCCAAAGACTTTGTCAGCGATGGCGTATTTCGTCAGATATTGCGCACGGTTTGCAATAACGTGATCTTCATCAGACCATGCTTTGGCGGCAGCCATTTGCAATGGTTGCGGAATTGGGGACCCTGCATATGAACGCAAAGTTTTCAGTGCTGCGATTGTATCTGGACCACCTGTTGCGGACCCTGAACGCAAACCAGGTAGGTTTGAACGTTTGGATAATGAATGGAATGCCAGAACACGTTCTGGGTCTACGCCCATTTCATGGGCAACTTCCAATGCACCAATCGGTGGTGTGTCGCGGTAGATTTCCGAATAACATTCATCTGCGAAAATACGGATATCGTATTCTTCGGCCAAATTGATCAGATCACGCCAATATTCTTTGCTGGCTACAGCCCCCTGAGGGTTTGATGGCGAGCAAATGTAAATGATGGATGTATCGTTTAAGATATCTTCGCCAACAGATGCGTAATCTGGCAAAAAGCCATTTTCGCGGTGCGCTGGAACATAAATTGGTGTTGCGCCAACTGTTAACGTGGCAACGGCATAAACTTGATAAAATGGATTTGGCAGCAAAACGTTTGGTTGGCGGCCGTTTTTCTTTTCAGGGCACAAAGCAACACAAGCGTTGAACAAACCCTCGCGTGATCCGTTCAGCGCTAGGACGTTTTTATTTGCATCGCATGGCACGTTGTAGCGGCGTGTCACCCAATCAGAAATTGCTGTCAAAAGCTCTGGGCAGCCTTCATTCGTTGGGTAATTGTTAAACCCAGCTGAATGTTCTGCGATTGCATCCATGATGAAATCGGGGAATTTATGTTTCGGTTCGCCAATCGACATATGCAAAACGTCACCGCCTGCTGGATGTGGGTCCAACAAGGTACGTAAACGTGGAAATGCGTATTCGGGCAGGTTCGAAAACCGCTCTGGAAACTGCATGTCTGCCTCATTCTTAGGGATCTAATCGTCCCATTTACATGCAGTTTAGCCAATAAAGTGCTCTTGGACAAAGGTTTTTTACAATCTGATTGCCTGTTGTGGCTTATTTGCCTAAAGCGTGGCTTTACCCCAAAATAGGTTCCATTTGCGAAGCGATAGAGAGTATTTTACGTTCTTCGAATGGTTTTCCACAGATCATAAGCCCGCATGAGGGTGTCCTAGAAGGTAAAGTTATCGCACAAAGGCCCAATAAATTAGAAATTCGGGTGTTGCGAAGGGCCAATAAATTAACACGGATGTAATAATCGCTGTCGGTGGATAAACGCTTTACATTTGGGGGGCTGACACATGCAGTTGGCATAAGAATTGCATCATATGCCGCAACCCGTTCAACATAACTTGCGCGTAATGCGTCTAGTTTGTGCCAAGCGCGAATGTATTCGGCGCCAGAAAAACCTTTACCTAACATGAAACGCGCCTCAATTTCTGAGAACATTACATTTGGTTTTTCGGCGATAGTTTCGCCCCATTGTGCATAAGCTTCAGTTGTGAATAGACAGCTGGATAAAGGCAAAGCGTGTGCGACTTCGGGTATTTCTAATTCTTCGATAATAGCACCAGCAGCTTTGAGTGCTTCGATGTTCCTTTCAAACGCTTTTTGTGGTTCTGAATCCATGTCATCTAATGCGGCAGTTGTGCATATAGCGAAACGTTTTCCTTTAATGTTTGATTGGATAAGGGGCATTGGTCGTTCGCCTGCTAATGCTGCGAAGAGATTGGCGGTGTCTTCAACGGAACGGCACATGGGGCCGACAGTGTCGAATTTTGTACATAGCGGAACAGATCCTGTGGTAGGCAATAACCCGTGTGTGGTTTTCAAGCCAACTATATCATTCCAAGCAGATGGAATGCGAACAGAACCGCCAGTATCCGAACCAATACTTGCGGGGGCCAGATTGAATGCAACAGAAGCGGCCGATCCTGATGAAGAGCCACCAGGTGCTGCATCAAGGTCATTCACACAGGGCGGTGTGCGTGTGATTGGATTTACGCCAAGGCCAGAAAAGGCCAGCTCTGACATGTGTGTTTTGCCCAAGCAGACCAATCCGCCAAGCGTTGCGTTTTTCAAAACTGTGGCATCTGCAGTTGGTGTACGACCATCTAGTAATTTTGATCCTGCTTCGGTGGTTATGCCAGCCGTATCAAATAAATCTTTCCATGAGATTGGCACACCATCCAAAGGACCGATGCGTGTGCCATTTTGAGCACGATCTGTTGCGGCTTTGGCTTCTGCACGGGCACGGTCTGGTGTGGTACGAGCATAGATGCGTTCAGTGAGTGGGTTTTTGTCAATCTCGGAAAGGAAAGCTTCTGTCACCTCTGTTGGGCTGACCTCTTTGCTGCCAATCATACGGCCCAAATCGCTGGCGGTTTTTGTAAGCAGATCGTTGGACATTGCGTATTCCCCTTTTGACGCAGCCTAGCGACGCATTGTCGGCTGGACAATCCATGTTTTCAGTTCATATTCAAAAGCATGGAACAAGACGCAGATATCATCATTGTTGGCGGTGGCCTGAACGGTTGCACAACCGCATTGGCGCTTGCCCAGATTGGACAAGAGGTGATTTTGATTGATGCAATGGACAGCTCAACGTTGGCCTCTGATATTTTTGATGGGCGCAGCTATGCGCTGGCTTTGACGTCAAAAAATATGCTGAATGTTTTGGGGCTGTGGGGCGAGGTTGCGGATAAAAGCTGCCCTATGCTGGATATCAAAGTCAGCGATGGACGTGCGGGCGAAGGCGCAGCACCTTGGTTCGTTCATTTCGATCATAACGAGCTGGAAGAAGGCCCAATGGGCCATATGCTGGAAGATCGATATTTGCGTCAGGCTTTGTTGAAAGCGATTGATGATACGCCTGCGATCACACATATGGAAAGCACTAAGGTTGTTGATCAACAGATTGATGTTGGCGGTGTTTCTGTGACGTTAGAAAGCGGCCAGGTCTTGCATGCGAAACTGTTGGTTGGCTGTGATGGTCGGTCTAGCCAAGTTGCTGTTCGCGCTGGTATTGGGCGCAAAGGTTGGGGGTATGACCAGACCAGCCTTGTTTGTGCAGTCGCGCATGGAAAGCCACATGATAATACAGCACATCAGTTCTTTATGCCTGCGGGACCTTTGGCGATTTTGCCGTTGAACGGGAATGTGTCGTCGATTGTTTGGACAGAAAGTACGGAACGTGCGGAGGAAATCTCTGCGATGGATGAAGCGGATTATCTGGATTGTCTGCGCCCGTGTTTTGGTGATTTTCTAGGTAAGATTTCATTGGCAGGTGGGCGGTATTCCTATCCACTTGGCCTAAGCTTGGCGGATCGGTTCGTCGATCATCGTTTGGCGTTGGTGGGCGATGCGGCGCATGGTGTGCATCCACTGGCGGGGCAGGGTTTGAACCTTGGGCTGCGCGATATTGCGGCACTGGTTGAGGTGTTGGCCGATGCGATGCGCCGTGGTGAGGATATCGGCGCGTTGAATGTTTTGCAGCGGTTCCAGCAATGGCGTCGCTTTGATACAGCTGGATTGGCGGCGGCGACAGATGGAATCAATCGGTTGTTTTCGAATGACAATCCATTGCTGCGGACGGTACGTGGTTTGGGGTTGGGTTTCGTGAATTCGAACCCTGCAATGCGCCGCGGATTTATGCGTCAGGCGGCGGGTTTAACGGGGGACTTGCCGAAGATGTTGCAGGGGCGCATTGTCTGATTTTTATGTAGTGTTCCAGTTGAAGCAACTATTTAACTTATTGAAAGTATTGTATTTTTAGATGTATGGCGCACTTATTTCAAGGCGTAGACGTGTGCATCTTTTGTGCTCTTATTGCATCATAGAAACTGTCATAGTATCCATCAAATTTTAGCCTAACAGGGTGAGATGTATAGAATTCTCGGAATTCAGAAGCTTGTGGAGCCGTTTCAAGATATTTGCATAATTTTTGTCTGAATGCCCATGGTTTTGTTTTTTTGGGTAAACGCGATAGCCAATGGTTATTTGGCCTACCTAATTTTCGCCCTTTGATGAGCCTGTTGCCAGATGGCAGTGGGTTTTGGGACATAATTTCAATGAATTGATCCAGCTCAGCCGGTAATGCAAAGATCAAATCAACTCCTTGAAAATGTATTTCAAGCAAGCACCAGAGTTTACGTTGTTTCTCAAATGGATATACATATTTATGTTTTGGGCGTTTCCATTGTCCACTATCATTCTGTTGGTTCACCCATGCATATCTACGAACGCCCGCCCAACCACTGACTGGCGTTTGAGGGAAGTCTTGATGGTAGCTTAATTTCGCATTTTTCATACAGGAATTTTATAATAAAATTTTGAAATAACAAGATATTTGATATCGATCAATCATGGTAATGTTGCTTATTCCTTTACAAACATCTTACGTGGCACATTCGCCAGACACTCAGGATTGTTTTCCCCAATCCTAATACTTTCAGTAATCTCAAAGCCCCAGTCGTCTGCCCATAATCCTGTCATGAAATGGAAGGTCATGTTTTCGCGTAAAATGGTTTTGTCACCCCCGCGCAGGGACATTGTGTGTTTGCCCCAATCGGGGGGGGTAAGCGGCGCCGATGGAGTATCCTGTGCGGTTGGCTTTGCTCATATGCGGTCACCTATATCTATGATGACAGCATATTACGCAGAGTGAACTTTAAAGCAATTTAATCTATGACGCGTGCTTCTGCGACCAACATGATTGGGATACCGTTACGGATTGGGAAAGCGCATTTCGCGCCTTTGGAAATCAGTTCGTTTTTTTCGGCATCATATTCCAATGGGCCGTGGGTGATGGGGCACATCAATGCCTCTAACATTCTGCCATCCGCTTTGCATGTGTTGCTCATTGTACTTGGCCTTTGTCATCACGATTAGAGCGTAATGAAAATTCCATCAAAGTGGAAACAGTTTCGCGCCGTGTTTTTAGGCATGGCGATTCCAGTAAGGCTTGGCGTTCTTCTGGGTCAAAGGGGCACATCATTGATAGGGAATTGATCAGCAACTCTTGATTTGCATCTTTAAGGCTGTCCCAGTCTGTTTGTAATTCGTGCACTTCGAAATAGGCATGTAGTTTTTTCAGAAACGCTTCGCGGTCGAATGTTTCATCGGCTTCTTCGTCGCCCAGATCGCGTTCAAAGGGGGCCCAGTCTACGTCTGCTTTTATGTAAGGCGTGAACCCTGTGTGGGTTTCTTTGATGCGGTAACGGCTGACGCCGTTGATGGAAATCAGATAGCGGCCATCATCCGTTTCAGTAAACGATGTGATGCGACCTGCGCAGCCAATTTGGTGCAAGGGTGGGTTGCTGATGTCATTTGGGGCGTCGCGCTTTTGGATCATACCGATCAGGCGATGATCTGTTTTCAATGCGTCATCGACCATCTGCAAATAGCGTGGTTCAAAGATGTTCAGTGGCAGACGGGCGCGGGGTAAAACCAGCGCGCCAGTCAAAGGAAAGACGGGGATCGAAGCGGGTAGATCGGAAAGATTAAACATCTGCTTCATTTAGGTCTGTCCTGCGTTTAGGCAAATATAATGGACGATAATTTGCGGCGCCCTGCCTGTGCTATTGGGTCTTTGGCGCCAAGGGCGTCGAAGATTTTGAACAGCTGCTCTTTGGCAGCGCCTTCGTTCCATTCTGCATCGCGGCGGAAGAGATCGAGGAGCGTATCGATGGCAGCAGCGGAATCATCTGCGGCCAATTCTGCCATTGCCAAATCAAAGCGTGTTTGGTGATCGTCAGGATTGGCTTCCAGTTTTGCTTTTAATTCGCTAGTTTCACCAGCGTCTGATGCCATACTGGCGATTTCGACCTGTGCAATTACGGCAAGGATAGCAGGGTCGTTTTTGATGCTTTCAGGAAGCGCACCTAGATTTTTCTGTGCTTGTTCGATGTTGCCCATAGCGATCTGTGCTTTGACATAACCTGCGTAGGCCGCTGCATTTTCAGGTTCTTCGCCAAGGATGGCAGAGAATGTATCTGCCGCATCGTTTAATGCGCCTTGTTCCAGCATTTCTTCGGCCATTGCGACAGCTTCTTCTAAACCGCCATCTTCGCCCGTAGAGGCAAGCAGCTTATCTATGAAAGCTTTGATTTCGGATGGGGCTTTGGCGCCCATGAAGCCGTCCACAGGTTGACCATCGACGAATGCGAATACGGCTGGGACGGATTGAATGCGCATTTGGCTGGCGAGCATTTGGTTTTGGTCGATATCAACCTTTACCATTTTCACTTTGCCGCCTGCGGCTTTCACTTCTGCCTCTAGGTTTGGGATTAGTGTTTTACAGGGGCCACACCATGGTGCCCAAAAGTCCACGATGACAGGTTGAGACTTACTGGCCTCAATCACGTCTTCCATGAATGTATCTTCGTTAACGTCTTTGATCAGGTCGCCGTTTGCGGCAGGTGCGTTTCCAAGTTCTAACAACGGATGCTCCATTTCTATATTTTGGTTGCCCTTGATGTAGTCATCTATGGGCGTTGGGGCAAGTTAGATATCAAAGGTAGCAAATAACGGTGCGTGATCGCTGGGTTTTTCCCAACCACGTGCATCGCGTAAAACGCGGCTGGAATGGGCTGCGTTGGAAATATCTGGTGTGGCCCAGATGTGATCCAAACGGCGACCTTTGTCGGCGGTGTCCCAGTCGCGGGCGCGGTAGGACCACCATGTGTAAAGTTTGCCATCTGTGATGTCTTGGCGTGTGATATCGACCCAGTTTCCTGCGGCTTGGGTTTCGGCCAATTTTTCCACCTCAATCGGTGTGTGTGACACGACTTTGAGCAGCTTTTTATGATCCCAAACGTCATCTTCGCGCGGGGCGATATTCAGATCGCCCACCATCACTGATTTTTCAGGTGTGTTGGCTTTGAACCAATCGCGCATGTCGGCCAAGTAATCCAGTTTTTGACCAAATTTTTCGTTCACTTCGCGGTCAGCAACATCACCGCCTGCGGGAACATAGAAATTGTGGATCGTCATACCGTTGTCCAGCTTGCCAGCAATATGACGGGCATGTTCAAGGTTGGCGAAATCTTCGCGATGTTGTTCGACCATTGGGATGCGGGATAGGATGGCGACGCCATTGTAACCCTTTTGCCCATTGGCAACCATGTGGGTGTATCCCAAAGCTTCGAACCCTGCTGTTGGGATTTTATCGACAGGGGATTTGCATTCTTGCAGACATAGAACGTCAGGTTTTTCTTCTTCTAAAAGTTTTAGAACGATGGGTTCACGAAGGCGGACTGAGTTGATGTTCCATGTGCAGATTGTAATTGGCATTTGAGTTCTTCTTGTCATTTTCGGATATGCTTGAATAAGCCTAACAGATCGTGCGCGGCGCAGATAGGTGAAATATCCGTAAATTCCCGAATTTAGAAGCTGCCAAGCGGAAGATAGAAACTACTATTTGGATCATTGCTTCCACATGCGCTTAGGCTGACTGCAACTAAGGACATAATGATTACGCTGACGATAAAAGGGTATCTTTTGAGTTTCATTTTGAGCCTTCATTATTATTATGTTTTAGCTCTTTTTACTGCGATGTTTTGCTTGATTATGTGAGGGCTGTCACAGTTTATGAAATAAAAAAAGCCCGCCAAAAATGGCGGGCCAGTCAGGATAAAGTCTTGGGAGGACTTCAGGGAGAATTAAGCAACCAAGCGGTAACCACCTGATTCAGTAACTAATAAACGCGCTGTGCTAGGATCGGGCTCGATCTTTTGACGCAAGCGGTAGATGTGTGTTTCCAATGTGTGTGTTGTAACACCTGCATTGTAACCCCACACTTCGTGCAACAGCACATCGCGGGCCACTACGCCATCTTGAGCGCGGTATAGGAATTTCAAAATGTTAGTTTCTTTTTCTGTCAGACGGATTTTCTTTTCGTCCTCAGTGATCAACATTTTTGACGCTGGTTTGAACGTGTATGGCCCAAGCGTGAATACGGCATCTTCTGATTGCTCGTGTTGACGCAATTGTGCGCGAATACGTGCCAGTAATACTGGGAATTTGAACGGTTTTGAGATGTAATCGTTTGCACCTGCATCCAGACCCAAAATTGTGTCTGCATCTGTGTCATGCGCTGTAAGCATTACGATTGGGCATTTCACGCCTTGTTTGCGCATCAAACGGCACAATTCACGGCCATCCATGTCTGGCAAGCCAACGTCTAGGATCACAAGATCATAGATTGCTTCTTTGGCTTTATCCAAGCCGCCAGCGCCATCTGCTGCTTCAAATACATCAAAATCTTCTGTCAGGACCAGTTGATCTGCAAGCGCTTCGCGCAAGTCATCGTCATCATCGACCATTAATATTTTTTTTACGTTGCTCATAATAGCGCTCCATTTGTTGATTCAAACTTCTGATGTTTTTACGGTTTCGGCAACATCTGGATCATAAAACTCACAGGCTCGTGTCGAAATGACGGGAAATGTTTCATATTTGGATAATGCAGGATATAGAAAGCATCTGATTTGTTACAATTTTGAAGGCCCGACTATGGCGATTCTACTGACAGTCGAAGAACAAATAGCCCGAATGCGGGCTGATTTGCGCATGGGCGTACCCATTTTGCTGTCTAATGGGGATTCTGTGTGGATGGCTGCGGCTGTTGAAACATTACATGCAGATAGATTGAAACATTTGCGTGGTTTTTCTGATTCGTTGGAATTGACGATTACGGATTGGCGGGCAAAGACATTGGCCACTTATGCATCTGGTGGTGATTTGGCGCGTCTTGCAGTACCTGCGGACCGTGATTTGGCATGGTTGAATGCCGTTGCAAATCCAGTGGATGATTTACAAAATCCTATGAAGGGTCCGTTTATGCCCATTTGTGATGGGACGGCTGAACCACATCGTATTGCATTAATGATTTGTAAATGGGCGCGATTGTTGCCTGCGGCCGTTGTTGTGGAAATTACCAAACAGCAAGTAAGTGAATTACCATATCTGCACTGTTTAACATTGGATGCTATTGGGCCGTGTTTGCATAAAAGTAGTCCTTTGGCTTTGGTTGCAGCGGCAAATGTACCATTGGCAGTTTCAAATGCGTCTAAAGTGCATGTGTTTCGCCCTGATGATGGGGGGACAGAGCATTATGCGATTGAGATTGGCAGCCCAAAACGGGATGAACCTGTTTTATCGCGCCTACATTCGGCCTGTTTCACGGGTGATATCATTGGATCGTTGAAATGTGATTGTGGCCCGCAGTTAAATGCGGCGATGCAACAGATCGCTGCAGAAGGCTCTGGTGTCCTTTTATATATGAACCAAGAGGGGCGTGGTATTGGGTTGGCGAATAAAATGCGTGCCTATGCTTTGCAGTCCCAAGGGTTCGATACGGTTGAAGCGAACCACCGTTTGGGGTTTGAAGACGATGAGCGTGATTTTAAATTGGGTGCAGAGATTTTAAAGTCCCTTGGCTTTAACTCGGTGCGTTTGATGACGAACAATCCGAATAAAGTGGCGCGCATGAATGATGCAGGCCTTGAAGTTGCTGAGCGCATAGAGCTGAAGGTGGGCGAGAATCCGTTGAATGCGCATTACTTGGCGACCAAAGCGAACAAAAGCGGGCATCTTTTATGAACGCACGCTTTGATGATTTGGTTGTCACAGAATGGGGCGCACGGTTTATGGGCGTGAACTTACACTGTGCGATCGGTCGTGGCGGTATCGCTGTCAAACAAGGTGAAGGCGATGGTATTACACCCATTGGAACGTTTCATTTGGAAGGCATTAAGTTTCGTACAGATCGTTTGGATTTTAATGCACGTGCGGTTGCACAAGATTCTATAGGGCTGGGTGATATTTGGTCGGATGATCCGAAAGACCCCGATTATAACCATGGTCTTTATGCACCTGAACATCCTTATAGCCATGAAAAGCAACGTCGCGCTGATCCTTTATATGATGCTTTTGGAATATTGGATTACAACTGGCCTGATGCTGTGCCGGGTGCTGGCAGTGCGATATTCATGCATGTTTGGCGTAAGCCGCGGCATCCGACAGAAGGGTGTATTGCTTTTGATCGCAATGATCTGATCTGGATTTTTGAAAATTGGAAGCCGTGGTCGCGTGTGATTATTAAGGGGCAATAAGGTATGTCAGCACCGATTATTGGCATCACAACATATGGGCGAACGGAAAAGAAAGTTCCAAGCGAAGCGGATGATCAATTTTTCACGGTGCCCACTGCTTATGTAGATGCTGTCAGACGTGCTGGTGCTGTACCTGTTTTATTGCCACCTGGTGAACAGAATATCGAAGGTTGGTTGGATACTGTTGATGGTATTGTCTTTGCAGGTGGTGCCGATATCGATCCGACATATTATAGTGGTGATGTTGAACATCCGAAGCTGGGGTCAAAAGATACGGAGCGGGATGAAACGGAATTCGCTTTGTTGCGTGCTGTTTTAGGTCGTAAGGATAAGCCCGTTTTGTTGATCTGCCGCGGCTTGCAAGTTTTGAATGTTTTATCGGGCGGGACTTTGTATGAGCATATTGCAGATGTGCATCCTGAGAATATTCACCAAGGGACTGAAACGATTTGGACATTACAGGCGGCTGATATCATAGAAGAGTCAAAGCTGTTTAATGTTGTCGATCGGGATGTGGTAAAAACCATGTCGGGTCATCATCAAGGGGTTAAGGATATTGGTGAGGGGCTATCTGCTTCGGCAACAGCTGCTGATGGTATTGTTGAGGCGTTAGAGGTGGCAGATCATCCGTTTTGTATTGCAGTGCAATGGCATCCTGAAATGACGGCAGATGTAGATGAAAGTCAGCAGAATATTTTTGATGCGTTGGTGAAAGCAGCAAAACCTATTTCATAATCTTTAAAGCGTGCTTTTTTAATGTATCTGCCAAAACTTGCCCGCCGCTATCAATGGTTTCACTTGTCGGCATGATCAGCGCGATTTGACGTATTGCTGTCGTATCCAAGATTTCACGCAACATGATATCACGCCCGCGCTGGGCCTCTGTCTGTGCATATAATTGTGGGAGGATTGCCACGCCAGCACCTGTGGCTGCCATTAAGCGAATAGCGTCTAGGCTGGTGCCTTCGTATTCATCAGAGACATACCCGCCGCATTTTGCTGCCAAGGATGAGACAACGTTTGATAAGCGATATGCGCGGCCCAAAGTTAGCAGGGTTTGCCCCGCAAGTTTTTTCAGTGCGATTGGGCCTGTTGTCTGGGCCAATGGGTCATCAATGGCGAATGCAGCCCAGAGTCGTTCTTGGAACAATGGTATTTGTAATGTTCCTGGATGGTCTTCGGGGGATGAAATGACCATATCAAGGCGGCCTGATTTCAAACCTTCTTCTAATTCTCGCGTGTTTTCTTCACGTACGACCAATCGTAGTGTTGGATGGTTTTTGTGAATGTCGCGTACAACAGAGGGTAAAAGATACGGGCCAACAGATGATAAGACGCCTAAGCGCAGGCGGCCCGCTAAAACGCCTTTGTCGCGAACGGATACACATAGGTCTTCGACATCGCGCAATATAAGGCGTGCACGGCGTACGATATCTTCACCTTCTTTTGTGGTCGTTGCCCCTGTGCGCCCACGGTTAAAAATACGCACACCTAAGAAAGCTTCTGTTTCTGCAATCTGGGCAGACAGGCTGGGTTGGCTGACGTTTAATTTAGAAGCTGCCACACCAAAGCGACCTGTTTCTGCAACGGTGACGATGTATTCCATTTGGCGCAATGTGGGTTTCATTTAATCATAGCCTTAAACTATATATATGAGTGTTTTTATATATTTGAATTATGTATTTTGGCAACCCATATGAAGATCATAACGCACGCGCAAAAAGAAAAACGAACAAGCGTGTGCATGATCAAAGGAATATAATAATGACGAGAGTCCTTTCGCGAATTCAACATTTTCTGCACCTAGAGGCGAGTGCAGGGATCATTCTGATGTTTACGACAATTGCTGCGTTGATCATCAGTAACTCTGTTTTTTCAGGGTTCTATTCGGTTTTTTTGAATACGCCAATTACAGTTGCTATTGGCAGTCTTGAGATTTCCAAAGCATTGGTTCTGTGGATCAACGATGGATTGATGGCCATATTCTTTTTCCTAGTTGGATTAGAGATTAAACGCGAAGTTTTAGCAGGTGAATTATCTAGTTTTGACAAAGCAATTTTGCCTGTCCTTGCTGCTATTGGTGGTATGGCTGGCCCAGCATTGGTGTTTGCATGGTTTAATTGGGGTAGCCCAGAAACGATTTCAGGGTGGGCGATACCTGCCGCAACAGATATTGCGTTTGCGCTGGGTATTTTGGCGCTGCTTGGATCGCGCGTGCCTGTATCCTTAAAGGTATTCTTGCTTGCGATTGCGATCATTGATGACCTTGGTGCAATTCTGATCATTGCGATATTCTATAGTGCTGATCTGTCTGTAAATGCATTAACGCTATCTATGCTTGGTTTTGCCGTCGCTGTTGGTTTGAACCGTATGGGTGTGCGCAAATTTGCACCCTATATCATCATCGGTATTTTTATGTGGGTCTGTGTGCTGAAGTCTGGTGTGCACGCAACATTAGCTGGTGTTTTGATTGCGCTCACTATCCCGTTGAAAGAGGGTGATGGCGAAGAATCAATGGTACATCGCGCTGAACATGGATTGCACCCGTGGGTCGCATTCTTAATCCTTCCATTGTTTGCCTTTGCAAATGCGGGCGTATCATTGGCAGGGTTGTCATTCGCACAACTGTTGCAACCATTGCCGCTGGGTATCGCGGCAGGTCTGTTCGTTGGTAAGCAGGTTGGTGTGTTTGGTATCACATGGTTGGCGATCAATACAAAGATTGCACGGTTGCCTGAAAATGTTGGGTGGCGCCATGTATACGGAGTGGCGTGTTTAACAGGCGTAGGTTTCACGATGAGTTTGTTCATCGGTTCACTGGCATTCTCATCCCCAGAGGTCATGAACGAGGTGCGCTTAGGTGTATTATCAGGTTCGATTTTATCTGGCTTGCTGGGGTTCATAGCCCTTTATGCAACGACTTCGCCGCAAAAAGTGGTTGCTGAGCCAGCATAAATCGAAAAGAGCGGGACTGTGGTTGTTAACCGTAGTCCCGTTCGCCGAATATCGCAGAACCAACACGAACATGCGTGGCACCCAATGCCACAGCGCGTTCAAAATCACCGCTCATACCCATGGATAATCCAGTTAATCCATTACGTTCTGCAATTTTACGTAAGAGTGTAAAGTGAAGTGAAGATTCTTCATTCACAGGCGGGATCACCATAAGGCCGATAATAGGTAGTTCCATTGCAATGCATTCTTTGATGAAAGCATCTGCATCCGCTGGTAAAATACCTGCTTTTTGTGGTTCTTCGCCTGTGTTGACTTGAATAAACATATCAGGCGCTTTGCCTTGCGTTTGAATTTCAGACGCAAGCTTATTTGCAAGTTTTGGGCGATCTACAGCGTGAATGGCATCGAATAAGGCAACAGCATTCTTAACCTTGTTGGTTTGCAAAGGTCCAATAAGATGTACCTTAGCATCTGGAAATTCCTGTTTAAAATCAGGCCATTTCCCTTCGGATTCTTGTACTTTATTTTCACCAAACAAACGGTGGCCTTGTTGCAATACAGCATGAACGCGCTCATTTGGTTGTACCTTAGAAACGGCGATCAATTGTGTGCTGCCAGCAGGGCGCTTCGCTGTTTCTTCAGCTTTTAGGATGCGGGTTTTTATCTCATTTAATGACATAAACCTTTTTTGGCGTGATCAAATGGTTTCGTAAACCCCGAAAACCACAATGACTTCAATTTGACGTGTATAGCAGATAAACAAGCAGAAACTTTACCAAACCCCTTGTTCGCTTAAAAACAACAGGATAGATGTTGGTAAGAAATTTCGAGGGGCAGTTCATAATGTCAGGTAAAATGTCTAAAGTGCTAAGTCTTTTGTTGGTGGCTGCCGTCGTGGCAAGCTGTGGCAGAATCAATAGTGCAGGGAGTTCAGCAGGTCTTTTCAAACGTGATAGGGCGGCGCAGGCCAAAGTTGAAAAACCGCGAGACAAGGACGGCAGGATTATCCAACAAGGGGCGAGCGCAGATATTCCTCGGACACCAAAGGAGCAGTTGCAAGGCGGTCTTGCTGCTGGCGGTCTTGATCTTAATGCGCTCTTTAGACCTCCTAATGATGATAAAGACATTCGTGTTAATAAGCATCTATGGACTGCAACATTGGAAACTCTGAATTTCCTCCCGATTGAAGCAGCTGATCCATTTTCCGGTGTTATTGTTTTAGGATGGGGTCGCGCACCTGGATCGAACACACAATTCAGAGCGACAGTCCTAATCCAAGACCCAGCACTTGAAGCAAGCTCATTGAAAGTTGCGATGCAAAAACGTAATGGCCCTGCAAGTGTGGAAACAAACAAACGTATCGAAGATGCGATCCTAACGCGTGCGCGCCAACTGCGGATTGCAGCGACCAAGCGTTAGGTCTTTTCGGAACTATAAATTCAGTATAAATCGAAAACGCCGAGCCCATTGCTCGGCGTTAAACGTATAAGGGTAAGTTATGTCACGTTACAACGCACGGGTTGTTGAGCCGAAATGGCAAGAAGCATGGAACAGCGCAGAGATATTTAAAGCTGAACGCGATGAAAGTCGTGAAAAATACTATGTGCTTGAGATGTTTCCCTATCCGTCAGGCCGCATTCATATGGGTCATGTCCGCAACTACACTATGGGCGATGTTGTAGCGCGTTATAAATCCGCAAAAGGCTTTAATGTATTGCACCCTATGGGGTGGGATGCTTTTGGTATGCCTGCTGAAAACGCTGCGATGGAAAAGAAGGTTCACCCTGGCGATTGGACCTATCAGAATATCGCAGACATGCGTTCGCAATTAAAACCCATTGGCTTGTCGATTGATTGGTCGCGTGAATTTGCGACCTGTGATCCTGAATACTACGGCCAACAACAAGCCATGTTCATCGACATGATGGATAAGGAATTAGTGTACCGGAAAAATGCTGTGGTGAACTGGGATCCTGTGGACATGACTGTGCTTGCGAATGAGCAGGTGGAAAACGGGCGCGGGTGGCGTTCAGGTGCTTTGGTGGAGCGTAAAGAACTAACGCAATGGTTTTTCAAAATCTCTGAGTTTTCAGAAGAATTGTTGGATGCGATTGATGGCTTGGACGAATGGCCAGAAAAAGTACGCACAATGCAAAAGAACTGGATTGGTAAAAGCCATGGTTTGCAATTTAACTTTGAAACAGTTGGTGCGCCTGAGGGTCATGAGCAGTTAGAAGTTTATACAACACGCCCTGACACATTGTTCGGCGCAAGCTTTGCTGCGATTTCTTGCGACCACCCATTGGCGAAGCAGCTGGAAAAAGACAATACAGAGATTGCGGCTTTTAACCAAGAATGCCGTCAGTTGGGAACAACTGAAGAAGCGTTGGAAACAGCTGAAAAGAAGGGTTTCAACACAGGTATCACGGTGAAGCATCCGTTGGATTCTGGTTGGGAATTGCCTGTTTATATCGCGAACTTCGTATTGATGGGTTACGGCACAGGTGCTATTTTTGCTTGTCCTGCGCATGACCAACGCGATTTGGATTTTGCACGTAAATACGATTTGGTTGTGACCCCTGTTGTTTGTGATGAAAAGCAAGATCCTGATACATTTTCGATTGGTACTGAGGCCTACACCGGCCCGGGCCGTATGATCAATTCACGGTTCTTGGATGGCATGACCATCGAAGAAGCCAAGCTGGAAGTGAACAAACGGATTGAAGCCAAAGGTATTGGTACGGCTAAAACCAACTACCGTTTGCGTGACTGGGGTGTGTCCCGTCAACGTTATTGGGGGTGCCCAATTCCTGTGGTGCATTGTGATGACTGTGGCGTGGTGCCAGAGAAGAAAGAGAACCTACCGATTGAATTGCCAAAAGATGTGACGTTTGATCGCCCAGGCAATCCTTTGGATCGCCATGATGAATGGCGCGCATGTGAATGCCCCTCTTGTGGCAAACCTGCGCAACGTGAAACGGATACGATGGATACATTCGCAGACAGCTCATGGTACTTCGCCCGCTTTACAAGCCCACGCGCAGATACACCAACAGTTGCTGCGGATGCCGAATACTGGATGAATGTGGATCAGTATATTGGCGGTGTGGAACACGCGATTTTGCATCTGTTGTATTCCCGCTTTTTTGCGCGTGCAATGAACCTAACGGGTCACTTGCCAAAGTCTGCTGTTGAACCGTTCAATGCGTTGTTTACGCAGGGCATGGTGTGCCACGAAACATATCAAAATCCTGACGGAAAATGGCTTACACCTGATGAGATTAAGCCAGTTGAGGGTGGATATGAGACGGCTGATGGGCAACCTGTAAAGGTTGGTCCTTCGATTAAGATGTCTAAATCCAAAAAGAACGTGGTCGACCCAGAGGACATTATTGATCAATACGGTGCTGATACGGCGCGTTGGTTTGTGATGTCTGACAGCCCACCAGAACGGGATGTGGAATGGACTGCATCGGGTGCGGATGCGGCTTGGAAACACCTTCAGCGGGTGTGGCGAATGACAGATGAAATCTGTCAAAGTGCCGACGCGGGCTCATCCGAGCCTAAGGAGGCGCTTGCTTTGCAAAAAACAACGCACCGCACATTGGATGAAGTGACTAAAGGCATCGAAGGGTTTGCGTTTAACAAATCTGTCGCTGCCCTTTACCAATTTACGAACACAGTAGCGAAATCGAAAGCAGACAAAGCTGCCAAAGCAGATGCTATGAAAATCATGGCGCAGATGATGCAACCGATGACGCCACATTTGGCCGAAGAGATGTGGAATGCTTTGGGTGGTGAAGGTTTGGTTTCACAAGCTGAATGGCCTGCTGTTGATCCTGATATGTTGGTGGATGATACGGTGACGATGCCGATCCAAATCAACGGTAAACGCCGTGATGAGATCGAAGTTTCTGCATCGATCACAAAGGAAGAGCTTGAAAAACTTGTTCTTGCGCATGACAGTGTTGTCAGGGCGTTGGATGGAAATGCGCCCAAGAAACTGATCGTGGTGCCAGGAAGAATTGTTAATGTCGTTGTATAACCGTCGAACTGCCCTTGCTGCTTTAATATCTGCCTCTTTGTTAGGTGGATGTGGGTTCTCGCCTATTTATGGCGAAGGCACTGCAGCGGATGGCTTGCGTGGTACAATTGACATAACATCTGGCAAAGGTCGCGAGTTCTTTGCCATGCGCGAACGACTTGTGGAACGGTTTGGGTTCACATCTGCACCGAAATACCGTTTGTCGTTCACTTATAAGGCTGAATCCGAAGGTTTGGCTGTTTCGACTACGGCAGAGGTTACACGTTTTAACCTAGACGGCACATCTGATTTCAAAGTTGTGGATGCTGATACAGGTGCTGTTTTGTTGACTGGAACCGTCACATCAAAAACGGCCTATAGCGCTACATCTGAAACGTTCCCAACACGGGTTGCTGAACAAGATGCACGATCCCGTTTGGCGTTGGCTTTGGCGGATCAAATTGTGACACGTGTTTCTGCAACTGCTCCGAAGTGGGCCAAATGAAATTAGCGGGTGCCAAGGCGACTGGATTTTTTGCAAACCCAGATAAATCTTGTGCAGCTGTTTTGATATTTGGCATGGACTCCGAAAAAATTTCAACGCGCAGGCAGGAATTGACTTTGGCCTTGGTTGGCAAAGAAGCCATGGATGAAATGCGCCTAACGCGCTTGTCTGCGGGTGAGGTGCGTAAAGAACCAGCATTGGTATTGGATGCAATCAAAGCCCAAGGGTTTTTCCCAGGGCCACGGGTTGTTGTGGTGGAAGATGCCACAGATGGGCTGACGTCTGTGTTTGATGCGGCATTGAAAGAATGGTCGCAAGGGGATGCCCATTTGATTGTTACGGCTGGGTCTTTGAATGCACGATCAAAACTGCGCAAGGTTTTTGAGGCACCGCAAAACACATATACAATCGGCCTTTATGATGATCCGACACGCCCAGAAGAAGTGGACCGTATGTTGGCGGATGTGCAATTGACGAATGTGTCGATGGAAGCAAAAAAATATCTTATGGCTTTGGCGCGTGATTTGGGGCTTGGGGATTTCAAACAGGTTCTAACGAAGCTGTCACTTTATAAACTCAAAGATGACAGCCCTGTTGAAGTGGGTGATATCGAAGCCTGTGCGCCAGCCACATTAGATGCGGATATCGATGATGTTTTGCATATGGTGGCAGAGGCGCGCAGTGGCGAAGTTGGTCCAACTTTGGAACGGCTTGCAGGGCAGGGTGTGAATGCAACTTCGCTTTGTATAGGCGCCACGCGCCACTTTCGCATGCTGCATGCCGCGGTTAGTGACCCACAAGGGCCTGATGTTGGATTCAGTAAATCACGCCCGCCTGTTTTTGGCCCACGCAAAGACCGACTTGTACGTCAAGCACGTGGATGGGGATCGGCGCGTTTGGAGAAAGCGCTGCAAGAGTTGATGGATACTGATTTGACGCTAAGATCATCAAAACCAGTACCAGCAATGGCGGTGATTGAACGTGCTTTTATACGATTGGCGATGATGCGCCCGAAATAGGAGAGTTGATATGTATAAAGTTCTGGGGATGACAGCCACGCGCACGTTTCGTGTTTTGTGGATGATGGAAGAGCTGGGATTAGAATATCAACATTTGGATTTGCAACCAGGCTCTGACGATATGAAGGCGGTAAATCCAACGGGTAAAGTTCCTGCTTTGGTTGAAGGGGATGATGTTGTGTTGGATAGCACAGCGATCATTCAATACCTTGCGGATAAACATGGCGGTTTGACCTATCCTGCGGGTACCATTGAACGGGCGCAACAGGATAGTTTTACGCAGTTTATCCTTGATGAGATTGATGCCGCATTATGGTCGGCTGCACGTAATACATTTGTATTGCCCAAGGAAAAACGTGTGCCGCAGATCAAAGAAACATTGAAATGGGAATTCACGCGATCCTTGAAAATTCTTGAGGGGCGTATAGGGGATAATGAATTCCTGATGGGTGATAAAATCACAGTGCCAGATATTATCCTGACCCAATGTGGTGGCTGGGCGCGTGTTGCAGGTTTTGATATTCCTGATGGAAAGCTGCGCGACTATTTCAAACGCATGATTGCGCGGCCTGCTTATAAACGCGCAGATGTGCTACGCGGTTAAATAGGTCACTGCGGATTGCCCTGCGCAGCGACCCGTGGCCAAGCATCCCGTGATTAAATAGCCACCTGTAGGCGCTTCCCAATCCAACATTTCACCTGCACAAAATACGCTTGGTTTGTCTTTCAACATCAAACCCTCGGTCAACGCGCTTTGGGGAATACCGCCAGCTGTTGAAATGGCTTCATCCATCGGGCGTGGGCCATTGTGCGGGATGTGAAATGACTTGATGATTTTTGGCAGGTCTTGGATGGGTGTTTTTGTGTAGAACTCATTTATGAGCGCAGCTTTTACAGGATCAAGATGCAACGCTTTGCGTAAGACGGAGCTGCGGGATGCTTTTGTTTTACGCTGTAAAAGGCGGCTTTGGAGCTGTTCTTCGGAATGATCGGGCAACAGATCAATTACCAATGGTGCACCTTTGCGAATATATTTGCTGGCTGCATATATTGCGCTGCCCTCAATACCTTTTGCGGAAATGACAAAGTCGCCGCGGATGGTTTTAGTGCCAGCTTGTAAGGTGATTGTTTTAACGGGTGTGCCGAAATGGGGTTGCATGTGGTGTGACCACGGAATGATGAAGCCCATGTTCGCAGGTTTGAAGGGGTGAATGGCAATACCTTCGTTTGAAAGGATGTCTGACCATTTTCCATCTGACCCTAAGTTTGCCCAACTTGCGCCGCCCAAAGCAAGTACTGTTGTTTTGGCGTTGATGGTTTCTATGCCCTCTGGGGTGTTGAATTTTAGGTCGGTTTTATCCCAACCTGTCCAGCGCCAACGTGTTTTGAATTGCACGCCTTTTTCAGAAAGGCGTAGCAACCATGCGCGTAATAGTGGGGATGCTTTCATGGATTTTGGAAATACACGGCCTGAACTGCCAGTGAAAACCTCTTGGCCGAGCGACTGCGCCCATGTGCAAACATCCGTGTTTGTGAACTCTGAAAGCATGGGGCGTAACCATGGTTCGGCTTCATCATAGTTGGCTGTGAACACGTCAAAGGGTTCGTTTTTGGTCAGGTTTAAACCTGACTTCCCAGCCATTAAAAATTTGCGCCCAAAGGATGGTTTTGCATCTATGACAAGTACAGATAACCCAGCATCAGCAACCACCTCAGCCGCCATTAATCCGGCAGGGCCTGCCCCGATGACGCATAGGTCGATCATTGTTTTGGCAAGCCACCTTTGATTTCCACTACGCGGTGTGGATATGGGATTGTGATGTTGTTTTCTTTCAATGCATTCCAGATCAAGAACAGCACGTCAGATGTATACTTGTTTTTGCCATCATCAATACCTTCGACCCAAAATTCGACTGTGAAATCGACCCCTGAATCGCCAAAAGCCACGAGTTCGCAATCAGGTTTGAAGGGCTTTTTCAGCACGGATGGATGTGTGCCCACTGCTTGTTCAACGATATCAGGAACGAGGTTTATATCTGTATCGTAAGAAACAGAGAAGTCAGCATTATATCTGTTGCCTGATCCTGCATCTGACCAATTTACAATGCGTGTCGTGATGAAATCTTCGTTGGGGACAACAATCCATTTGCCGTCGAATGTTTCTAGGATTGTGGCGCGCGATAGCATTTTTACGATCGTGCCTTTTTCACCGCCATCTAGTTCGACGAAGTCGCCAACGGTTGCTTGGCCTTCCAGCAAAAGGATGATGCCAGAGATGAAGTTGGATGCAATTTTTTGCAGGCCGAAACCAAGACCAACACCAACAGCGCCACCGATGACTGCGAGCGTTGATAAGTTCAGGCCGAGGATGTTCATTAGCAGTAGGAAACAACCACCAAAGATTGCCAATTCAACCGCTTTGGTTGCCAATTCGCGGGTTGGGACACGCATGTTTTCTTGGGCGCGGATATATTCGGCACCGCGGTCGTTTGACCAACGACCCAACCAGAATAGGATGCTGCCGAAGATAACGCCGCGTGCGATAGACAGGATAGAAAAGCTGATGTTGCCGACCGCGATTTTTGTGGCACCAAGGAATGCGACCAATGGGTCTAGTAATCCTAAGGCGTATAAAATAGCGACTGGGATAACGACGTATTTCCCAAGGAGTTTCAGGAATGGATCATAGACGATGTCGCGTACCAATATGCGTGCGGCGAGTAGAATAAAGAGGCGCTTGCCAAATGCAATCACTGCGCCTGATCCAAAGACAGAACGTGTGATTTGTTCACCTACTGCAGTGAAGCCATAAGCTAGAAGTGGTAAAAGCAATGGTAGGAATAAAAGTCCAAAACGTAGCGTTTTGGCGATTGCACCTGTTTGACCTTCTTTGGGTGTTAGAAGTCGTTCAATCAGCGGTGCCAGCTTTTTACGTGCGCCATAGGCCAGTATAAATGCTAAAACCAACAGGCCGAATTGTGACCATGCTGCGGGGCTGGTTAACCATGTGATGGCGATATCATATCCCTGTTGTGCATAGGATAAGGCTTGTTCCTGAAGAGACATTGATAAAGCTCCCGCTTAATGTGTTAATCAGTTACCTTTATAAGGGTTTTCTTGAAAATTCTACGGTAACTTCACAGTGGGTAAGCGCGCCTGTTTTACTAGTCTATAAGGCCAACATTGCGGCGGATATTATCGTCGCGCAGGCTAATGACTTGGCCTAACCATGGATCAGCTTCTGCACCACACATCCAGACCATTGCTTTGGCAGGCCAATCTGCGGGGATGTGATCCGACCAATCCAATGCACTGACGGAATTCACGCCGCTGTCTTTGATTGCGACTTGCATGTCTGTGGCAACGGTTCCAGGGGACAGAACCAATGCGCGAATGCCATTGGCACGTTCTTCTACGTCTAGGCATGCGTTTAATTGGTGTACGGCTGCTTTGGATGCACAGTAATGTGCCCAGCCCTCTAATGGATATGTGGCCGCACCTGAACCGATAGTGATAATTGTGCCGCCCTTTTTCATATGGGGCAGGGCTGCGTGGATGCCATAGAAGACGCCTTTGAGATTAATATCGATCAGATTGCCCCATGCGTCTACATCCATGCCGTTCATTTTCCCGATGGGGTCAATGATGCCAGCATTATTGATTAGGACATCTAGTGTGCCAAATGTTTCGACAGTTTTCGTGACCATATCGGCAACATCAGATGCGTTGGAAACATCGCAAGTAATTGCGATAGCTTTGCCGCCTTTGGTTGCAATGTTATCAGCAATAGATTTGATTTGATCAGCGGATCGTGCGGCTAAAACCACTTTGGCGCCAAGGCTTGCAAACTCATATGCTGCTGCTGCGCCAATGCCACGACTTGCGCCTGTGATGAGAACGGTTTTGTTTTTTAAATCTGCCATATTAATAAATCCTACATCTTAAAAGTGGTCCGCTGCACGGAAGGTTAACCTTTGGCGGTTTTTTTATAATTGTAGCGGTATGGCGGGCGTATGGAAAGTGTATGACATGTGTATTGCACGTAAAAGTTAATTATATGCGTTTGGCGGTTGTCTGCATCTGTTGTGTAGCATAGCTTTGCAGCATGTAATTTGAGGACAATTCATGTTTAGATCAACCCGCTTTTGGACAGCCGCAGTTGCTGTCAGTGCTTTGTCAGCGACACCTGTATTTTCAGACGCGCAGACGACTGAAATTTTGGAAGAATATTTTGAGCTGTTTAAATCGGCGCCTGTCACGATTGATGTTGGAACTAAGGACGATGGTAGTCGTTTCACGCAATGGAATGATATTGTTGTAAAGTATGAAAGCAGTGATGCGGTTTTGAATATCCCTTGGATCAAAGTTAGTCGTAAACTTTTGGGTGGGCTGGAGATGACCTTTGCCGAAGAGATCAACGGTGCGCTTAAAGGTTTTAATGAAGACACTGCTGAACCTATTAAATTTGTTGTTATAAGCAAAGGAGCTGTCGTTGGCATTGATGGGGAGGCAGGTGCGCGATCCTATGCATCCGAGTTTGATGAAGTGACGTTTAAAACGGTTGGCAGTGATGATATTTCTATCGATGCTATAGTTACAGATGGAACAAGTACGCAAACGATCAAAAAGGGTGAAATTGATGTGTCATCAGGTGACTTTAGTGTTGCATCGATGACTTTTAATTACGCCTTTGATGTTGAAGGAAAAGCACTTGGAAGCGCTGCATCTTTTGACAAACTTACTGGTACGTTTGAGATACCGTTATACAAAGATATCGACCAAGAGGATTTTATGAGCTCTTTTGATGCAAATCAAAATATGCTGATTGAATATAATGTTGCGTCTGGTTTAGCGAAAACGGTTGTTAAAGACATTAACGGGACTTTTAATGTTGTCACTAAACATGGCGTAGGTTTCGGGAAGTTTGCTTTGCTTGATTCAATCGCTGAAATGTCTGGAGAAACGCAAGATGTCAGCTATGATATCACGGCACCGGATATAGGTTTGCCACCAATCGAACTAGGTATGAAGGAAATGGTCGCAAAGTTTGTTGTGCCATTGGACAATACTGAAGATGCAAAAGCATCAGAGATAAAGTTCGCTATGACTGGTTTGAACATGTCAGAGGGAGTGTGGAGTATATTTGATCCAAAGGCTATTTTGCCTCGTGATGAAGCCGATTTGGATATTGATTTATCTGCAAATATGCTGTGGCTTAAAAAATTAGCAGAAATCAATGTGAATGATAAACATCAGGCGCCTCCTGTCGCTTTAGAGAGTGCAAAAATTAATGCGATAAACTTACGAGTGGCAGGCGCAGAATTGCAAACGGATGGTGCTATTGTTTTGGATAATTCACAATTTCCACCTGTTCCAGATGGCACGGTCAATGTTTCGCTAAAAGGAGCCCAAGGATTGCTGACTAAACTATCCGAAGCAGGACTGCTACCTTTGCAAAATGCATTGGCTATTCGGGGTATGAGTGCGGTCTTCTTTGAGGATCAGGGCGATGACCACCTTGTCTCTACGATAAAGATGAATAAAAACGGTCGGATCACGGCCAATGATGTGCCGATAAAGTAAATTGTGAGTATTCTGCCCAATGACTGATTTTCAAGTGCTATCCCAAAAACTGTTGAAAGCTGCAAAAGATGCAGGTGCGCAATCGGCTGACGTTTTGTTGGTTGATGGGCAGAGCGTTTCTGTAGATGTGCGTGGTGGTGCTTTAGAGCATGCGGAACGGTCTGAAGGTGTGGATGTTGGACTACGCGTTTTGATGGGTAAGAAGCAAGCATGTGTATCTGCTTCTGACATTAGCGATTATACTTTGGAACAGATGGCGCAACGTGCTGTAGCTATGGCGAATGAAGCGCCAGAGGATGCGCATATTGGTTTGGCTGATCCTGAACAATTGGCCACATCTTGGGATGTGGATGCGTTGGATTTGGCGGATATGTCTGAAAAGCCTTCGTCTGAGGCGATGCAGGAAACAGCGCAAGAGGCCGAAGCGGCTGCGCTGGGGGTGAAAAGGGTTTCCAAAGCGCAGGGGGCAAGCTGTGGCTGGAGTGATACGCGGATTTATTTGGCGGCTACCAATGGGTTTGAAGGTGGATATCGCCGCACTGGGTTTTCAACAAGTTGTGTGGCCATTTCTGGCGAAGGTCTGGAAATGGAGCGCGATTATTGCGGTGAAGGACGTGCACATTGGGCGCATATGCCAAGCGCACAAGAAGTGGGGCAATTGGCGGGCGAACGAGCGGTTGCAAAGTTTGGGTCGACGAAACCACCAACGGGAAATTACCCCGTTTTATTCGATGAACGTATTTCATCAACGTTGATTGGGCATCTATTGGCAGCAATCAACGGCACATCGATTATTCGTGGTTCTAGTTGGTTAAAGGATGCTCTGGGTGAACAGGTTTTGCCAAAAGGTGTAAATTTGTTGGAAGATCCAATGCGACCACGCACATCAGGGGCCAAACCGTTTGATGCAGAAGGTTTGCCAGTTTCGGCGCGTAATGTGATTAATGATGGCATGTTGACAGGATGGACATTGGATTTGGCAAGCGGGCGTAAGCTGGGGATGCCAAGTACATCGAATGCATCACGTAGCGTTGGGTCGCCGCCGTCACCATCAACTGGCAATTTGCAACTGTTGGGTGGAACGAAATCGCGCGACGAATTGATTGCAGAAATGGGCACTGGTTTGCTGGTGACGGGTTTGATCGGTTCAACGGTCAGCCCAACAACAGGGGATTATTCGCGGGGTGCGAATGGGTTCTGGGTTGAAAGCGGTGAAATTATCCGCCCCGTGAATGAATGTACGATTGCTGGAAATCTGCGCGACATGCTGAAGGGTATTGTGCTTGGCAATGATGGCCGGGAACATCTTTCACGTGTGATCCCAAGTCTTTTGGTTGAAAGGCTGACGATTGCAGGGGCATGATCTAACTCTTTTATTGGATGCGGCTAAAGCTGCTGGTGATATCGCTTTGAAATATTTTCAAAGTGATGTGGATACGTGGGATAAGGGTGGTGGTCAGGGACCTGTAACTCAAGCAGATATTGAGATTGACCAGATGTTGCACGCGGAATTGTTAGGTGCACGATCTGACTATGGTTGGTTGTCAGAAGAAACTGAAGATAATACAGAACGGTTGGACCGTGACGTTGCTTTTATCGTAGATCCGATTGATGGGACAAAATCATTTATCAACGGGCATGAGAATTTTGCAACATCTATAGCGATTGCTGAAAAAGGTGTTGTACGTGATGCAGTTGTACATTGTCCTGTGAAGCAGTTGACCTATTGGGCCAGTGCTGGACAAGGCGCATTTCTGAATGGTGAAGCTATCGCGCATAATGGCGCAAACGCCGTGCGTTCTGCACGCATATTAGCAGCTGGATCACAGATGAAATTGGGATATTGGAAAGATCAGCCGCCCCCCATTGAGCGACACTTTCGATCCTCCTTGGCATACCGTTTATGTCTTGTCGCGCAGGGGCGTTTTGACGGGATGATGACCTTGCGTGATACATGGGAATGGGATGTTGCAGCGGGTGATTTGATTTGCCGTGAAGCAGGTGCGAAGGTTTCTGACAGGGGTGCAAAAGTACCCATTTATAATCAATCCAGACCGCTTTTAGCGGGTATGATCGCAGCGGCGCCTGAATTGCATGACGGACTGATACCGTACTTGAAGTGAATTGCCATTTTAGGGGTGAAAGCCTATGGTGCCGATAATATTTACGAAGGGTTTAAAGATGACACAAAGATTGCACTTGGTATTTGGTGGTGAGTTAAAAGATCCAGCGACAAAAGAGTTTCGCGATGTTGAGAATATCGATATTGTAGGCATCTTTCCAAATTATGAAGCTGCTTATAGTGCGTGGAAATCAAAGGCCCAACAAACTGTAGATAATGCGCATGCACGCTATTTTATCGCTCATTTACACCGTTTGCGTGATGAAGGAACTGCTGCGAGTGCAACAGAAGAACTGGGATAAGTTTACGTTGAATGCTGGGAACTATAGAATTTTGCCTGTATAAATTCGCTACTTATGTAGCGGCTGATAAGTTTGCGGAAAAGCGCATTAGCGTGTTTCGTAAGGCTGGACTTTCAATAGAGAGATGTACAGGTATATTAGAGGATCGTCCTGAAGGACGGTTGGTTTGGTTTCATGCGCGGGATTTGCATTCAGCAAAACCATTATTAGAATTAATAACACAGTTGAATTACCAAGAGCTGGGCTTGAGTTTTCTGGTCACAACACGACGGGCAGAGCAGACAGATGATTTTGTTCCTTTGTTGCCAGAAAACACAGTACATCAATTCCTCCCTGTCGATTTAAAAGTTCCTATGACGGCGTTTTTAAATCATTGGCTTCCTGATGTTGCTGTAATTTCAGAGGGTGAATTTTGGCCTCGGATGCTGAATAAGCTTACGGTACGCAAAGTTCCTTTGATTGCAGTAAATACGAAGATGAAAGACAAGGTCTATCGTAATTGGTTGTGGCTGCCGGGCTTAGCAAAAAAAGTGCTAAACACGTTTGATTTGATCTTGGTGCAAGATCAATTTGTGGCAAGTCGTTTGAAACGGCTTGGTGCCAAGACAACTAAGATACGTGTCGCTGGTGTTTTGGCGGAAACGCCAAAGTTGTTGAACTTTGATGAAAGCTTACATTCATCTATGTCTGCTAAAATTGGCAGCCGATCTGTTTGGTTATCTGCCGCCACTAATCGGAACGAAGAAGATGTTATTGTAAATGCGCATAAGATTGCTATGCGCCGTAATAGACGGTTGTTGTTGATTTTACACACGCGTGAAAAGGGACGAGGTGCGTACATTGCCGAACGCCATCAAAATAAAAACCTAACGTTTTCTTTTCAAGAAAAAGGAGGTGTTATTGATGATGCAACGGATGTTTTTGTATCAGAGGATGTGGATGAGCTGGCAACATACCTACAGCTTGCTCCAGTTACATTCTGTGGTGGGACGTTGTCTGATGGTCAATCGATTGATCCGTTTCATCCAGCCGCTGCAGGTTCTGCGATAATACATGGGCCTTCTTATGGAGATCATAGGGAAACATATACACGTTATAATGAAGCAGAGGCAACGCGCCAGGTGTCTAATGGCGGTGAATTGGCGAATACACTGACTGAAACAATTGGCCCTGATGTTGCAGCGATGCTGGCACATAAGGCGTGGGAAATTAGTTCGGAAGGTGGCGAAGTTTCTGGTACGGTGATTTCTGAGATACTCGAAAAACTTGCAGATGGGGCACAGACTGATGCAGCCACCTAAGTTTTGGAAAAACCCACCTGAACAAGTAGGAATATGGCCGTCTATTTTGGCGCCTCTTTCATGTGTTTGGTCGTTGGTAACAACTTGGCGTTGGAAGCAGGGCGCGCATGCGACGGTTGGTATTCCCGTGATTTGTGTTGGGAATGTTAATCTTGGTGGTACGGGTAAGACACCAACGGTTATTGCGACAGTGATGCGTTTACAAGCGCTTGGGAGGGTGCCGCATGTCGTGTCCAAAGGATACAAGGGGCAGTTGGCGGGACCAGTTCAAGTTGATGAAAAAACACACAGTGCTGATGATGTTGGGGATGAACCGTTATTACTGGCCGCTTTTGCACCCACTTGGGTTGCCAAAGATCGGCTGAGTGGTGCTTTAGCGGCAAAAGCTGCGGGTGCCGATGTCATCGTTTTGGATGATGGTTTGCAGAACCCTGCCTTGGCCAAAGATTTGACCATTCTTGTTGTGGACGCAGAGGTTGGCTTTGGAAATGGGCGTGTGATGCCATCTGGGCCTTTGCGTGAGACGGTTGAAGATGCTGTTGCAAAAGCTGATGTATTATTAACGATCGGGCCTGATACGGATATGCACAGCACATTTGTGGATCAATGGGATCAGGTTAAAGGTCTGCCACATGTTTCATCAACGATCATGCCTTTGCAAACAGGGATGGATTGGGACGGATTGCATGCATTGGCTTTTGCAGGGATTGGACGGCCTGAAAAGTTTTTTCGAACGCTTAAAGAATTGGGCGTAGATATCAAAGCAACGCGCAGTTTTGATGACCATCAAAAAATCCCAACAGCCCTGTTAGCACGTTTGGAAAAAGAAGCGTGGGATTTGGGTGCACAACTGGTCACAACTGAAAAAGATGCTGTACGATTGCCCAAAGACTGGCAGCAAAAGGTGCTGACAGTGCCTGTGCGTTTAGAATTAAATGAAACGGATCAATTTGATCAAGCGTTGAAGGCCATTTTTTAAACAGCCTTCACGCGTTTTCGATTAGCTTTCTAGCTGGCTATCAAGAAGCTCTTTGAATTGAGCGAACGACTTGTTGCCGTGATTTACGCCATTAATGAAGACGGATGGTGTTGAGTTTACACCGTCCGCCTCTGTTTGTTTTTGGAAGTTTTCAACAAGTGCTTTAGCCATATCCTGATCTTGAAGGCATGCTTCCATTGTTTCATTTTTTAGACCGGCAATGCGGCCAATTTTATAAAGGCTCTGTGCAATTTCTGCGCCACCCGCACCCGATGTCCATTCACGCTGGCGTTGATATAAGATATCTGCGATGCCCATGTATTTGTCAGTACCACCGCAGCGCGCGATCATTGCCCCCCAAAGACCTGGGCGGTCAAAGAATACTTCGCGGTAGATGAATTTGATTTTACCAGTGTCGATATATTCAGATTTGATTTTTGGCATGACGTCTGCGTGGAAGCGTGCGCAATGTGGGCAAGTGAATGATGCATATTCGATCATTGTAACTGCAGCATCTGGATTGCCTAGAACGATGTCCTCGACTTGGTTAGCCGCAGCGTCTTGTGCGAATGACATTGAGCCAACAGATGTGGCTGCTAGGGAATATGAAATAAATTGTCTACGGTGCATTGTGCTGCCTTTACTTATTGTTTTTCTGTTTGATGTTTTTACCCAATTGGGTAAGCGCATCTTTTAGACTTTGGTTGGATACATTTTCTACGGTCGTGTCAACTTGTCGGACCGCTTCAGGTGAGAGTGTTTTCGCTGGTTGCGGTTGCTCGAACTCTTTTTGACTTTCGCTAAAACCAGTAGGTGATGTTTGTGTAATTTTAATTTTGCTGATGGCAGAATAGCCATAGCAGGCGTTTACACGTTCCAAGATGTTTGGAATTTGCATTTGTAGCATTGGGGCGTTTGCGCCTGTGGTTAGGATTGTAAGTGTTGCGCCAAATCCATCGCGGGCATAGCCAACTTTGACGGGTTTTGCGATTTTGGCAATTGTTTCGCCTACAAACTCGTCCCAATGGGTTAAAAGCCGTGTTTCAACGAAACCGCGCTTTTCTGTGGCTTTGCGAATCTGTTTGTTCAACACACTACCCGTGCTTATAAACCCACGCTTGCCGCGCATGGGTTTGTAGCCATTTGGTTTTTTATGTGTTGCAGGTCGTACCATAGCTTCCATAATTCTGAATTCAGACTATCTTACGCAGAGATAGGTATAATTCCAGCAATTAAAAGCGAATAGGGCGATAAAACTTGCGTGATAATAGATCAAAAGATGCTGATGTTTTGTTGGCTTGGTATGATGAACATGCACGCGAAATGCCTTGGCGTGTGGCTCCTGCGGATCGTTTGGCGGGTGTCGCGCCCGATCCGTATCATGTGTGGATGTCCGAAATTATGTTGCAGCAAACGACTGTTGCGGCTGTGAAGGATTATTTTGTGAAATTCACGCAGCGCTGGCCAACTGTGCAGGATTTGGCGGCGGCGGATGATGCGGATGTTATGGCGGCTTGGGCTGGGCTTGGGTATTATGCGCGGGCGCGGAATTTGCTGAAATGTGCGCGTGTTGTGGCCAATGAATTGGGCGGCGTGTTTCCATCGGATGAGGTTGGTTTACAGAAATTACCAGGTGTAGGGCCATATACATCGGCGGCTGTGGCATCAATTGCGTTTGATCAATCAGCGACGGTTTTGGATGGGAATGTGGAACGCGTGATGGCGCGGTATCACTTGATTGAAGAGCCTTTGCCAACCAGTAAGGAAACCTTGCGCGGTTTAGCGGCTGGTATGTTGCCCGATGCGCGGTTTGGGGATTATTCACAGGCGATTATGGATCTGGGAGCAACGATTTGTACGCCGCGATCCCCTGCTTGTGGGATTTGCCCTTGGATGGAAGGGTGTAAGGCGCGGCCTGCTGGAATGGCGGCGGAGTTGCCGAAAAAACTGCCAAAGGCTGTTAAACCGACGCGGTTTGGTACCTGTTATGTGGCGATCCGTAAGGATGGGGCTGTTTTGTTGGAGCGGCGTCCTGATAAGGGTTTACTTGGTGGTATGCTGGGGTGGCCCGGGACGGAATGGGCTGTGGATGCACCTGATATGAGGCCGCCGTTTGAAGCGGAATGGACTGTTTTAAGCGAAGAGGCGCGACATACGTTTACGCATTTTCATCTGCGGTTGTCTGTGCAATGCGCAGTGGTGACTGATGATTTTGATCAAGATGTCGGTGAATTTATTGCGGCATCAGATTATGATGTGAATGATTTGCCGACTGTGATGCGTAAGGTTTGGAAGTTGGTGAACCCTACGGTCTGAACACGTGGCGTGACGTCATGTTTGATTAAATAGGAACTTGAGCTAAGCTCTGTTTCAACAAAGGAACGTTGATGAAAAACAATAGCTTTACAGCCGCTTTGCCTTTTTGGCTTTCACTGACAATCGTTGGTGTTGTTTTGATCGCTGCCTATTTGGGCGGTTGGTGGTTGATTATGATTCCTGCCTATACATGGTGGTTTTTGGCGATTGTTGATCACTTTGAGGGTTATGAGCTGTCTAACAAAGACCCAAATACCCCTGACAGCGAATTGTTTTGGTACCGTTTGATCACGATCATTTGGTTCCCATTGCAATTCGTTTTGATCTTTGGTGCGATTGCATATGTGAGTTGGACAGATAATTTACCGGGTGCGCAGGCATGGTGGTTACTATTTGGTGTGGGTGTTGTCAGCGGCAGTGTTGGTATTGTTTACGCACATGAGTTGATGCATCAGAAACCGAAATATGAACGCCATATGGGTGATGGTTTGATGTGTTTAACGCTGTACGGGCACTTTCGTTCGGAACATTTATTGGTGCATCACCGTTATGTCGCCACACCGCGTGATCCAGTGACTGCCCGCTATAACGAAGGGTTTCACCGTTTCTTTCCACGTGTTCTGATCAGCTGTTTGACGTCATCTTGGGGTGCTGAGAAAGCGATGCTGGCACGCAAAGGCTTGCCTGTTTATCATCCTAGCAATCCATTTTGGAAGTATGCGATTTTGCAGGTTTCATTCCTAGCTTTGGCTTTTGTCATTGGTGGCTGGATGGGCGTTGGATTGTTCTGTGTGCAAGCATTCACTGCGATCTGGCAATTGGAACTGGTGAATTATGTGGAGCACTATGGGTTAACACGCCGCCATTTGGGTGATGGTAAATATGAGCATGTGAAGCCGCATCATTCGTGGAACGCAGCGCATAAAGTGACGAACTATTTCTTGATTAATTTGCAACGTCATTCTGACCATCATTATAAACCTGATCGTCGTTTTCCGTTGTTGCAAACCTATGATGAAAATGAAGCGCCGCAACTACCCGCAAGTTATTCATTGATGACGATCGCAGCGATGATACCGCCTGTTTGGAAAAAGGTTATGAACCACCGCGTAAAGGCATGGCGGGCGCAGCATTATCCTGATGTAGAAGATTGGCATCCTTATAACAAAGCGCTTAATCCACAGCCCAAATAACAAAAAAACCCCGTCACTAGGGACGGGGAAGTTAGGCATGGTATCAAAGCGGCGGAGCTTTGATACCGGCGGTAACTGTGTTTTCTTGTTGTGTATCTAAACTTGCATCTCTGCGCGGATTTGTTGGCGCAGCAAATCAATCGGGATGTTTTTTCCCTCTTTGCGGAAGCACCAATATGTCCAGCCGTTGCAAGATGGCGCGCCTTCCAAAGCGGCACCCACTTGGTGGATCGAGCCTTTGGTGTCATGCGCGATTAATGTGCCGTCTGCACGGATTTTGGCAGAGTGGCGACCGTTTAAGCTGTGTAGCTTTTCACCAGGGCGCAACATGCCACGTTCCACCAACTGGCCGAATGGCACACGTGGTGCTGCACGTTTGGATTGGCTGACTTCTAATGAAGAGCTGTCCAATGTGCGGATTGATTTTAGGCGCGCTTCTGCAACTTCGCGGTAGGCCGCTTCGCGTTCAATACCGATGAAATTACGACCAAGTTTTTTGGCAACAGCACCTGTTGTGCCTGAGCCAAAGAAAGGGTCCAGAACCACGTCACCTGGGTTTGTTGAACCTACAAGCAAGCGGTGTAGCAAGCTTTCAGGTTTTTGTGTTGGATGGGCTTTGTTGCCGTCTTTGTCTTTCAGGCGTTCGTGGCCGTTACAGATTGGTAGAACCCAATCAGAGCGCATTTGAACACCGTCATTCAAGGCTTTCAAAGCTTCGTAGTTAAATGTGTTTTTAGATTTTTCAGATTTGGCAGCCCAAATCATTGTTTCATGTGCATTGGTCAAACGCATGCCGCGGAAGTTTGGCATTGGGTTTGATTTGCGCCAGATCACATCGTTCAAAATCCAGTAGCCAGCGTCTTGTAAAACAGCACCTACACGGAAGATGTTGTGATAAGACCCGATGACCCAAATGGCACCATTTGGTTTTAGGATGCGACGTGCGGCTTTCAGCCAGTCACGCGAAAATTCATCGTATTTTTGGAAAGAAGAGAATTGATCCCAATCGTTGTCCACGGCATCGACTTTGGAATTATCAGGGCGATGAAGTTCGCCTTTTAATTGCAAGTTATAGGGTGGGTCTGCGAAGATTAGGTCAACAGATTCTTCGGGAAGTGAGTTCATCACTTCGATACAATCGCCAGACAATATCTGGTTTAATGGCAAGGTTGCCCCCGCCGTTTTCTTGGTCTTTGTCATTCTTTACTGCCTCAATGCGCTTTTCGCGTCGTTGTTGAGACCTAAGATGATTCATTACGGATTCGGCGTCAATTTCTTTATGAATCAATCACTTGCCTTATTTTCGCCATACAAGATGTTGTGTATCGGTTTGAAAGAACGTCTATGGTGTGGGGTTATACCTAATGTAGCGAGTCCCTCTTGGTGCTGTTTTGTGCCGTATCCAGCGTTGGTTTCCCACCCATAGCCGGGGTACTGTTGCGAAAGAGTCACCATTAATTGATCGCGAGTGACCTTTGCGATGATTGATGCGGCTGCAATGCTGGCTGATTTGGCATCGCCCTTGACGATTGTTTCAGATGAGCATGTTAGATTTTTAGGTGTCTTGTTACCGTCAATTAGGGCAAAGTCGCAGGAGACGGATAATCCAGAAACGGCTTTTTCCATCGCTAATAGAGATGCTTGTAGGATGTTGATTTGGTCGATCTCTTCTACTGATACGTGAGCTATAGAAACATCTGCAGTTTCCATGATCACATCAAAAAGCTGTTCGCGTTTTTTTGCAGTCAGTTTTTTAGAGTCGTTTAATCCGTCAGGAATATTATTCGGATCTAAAACTACGGCGCAAGCAGTCACAGGTCCCGACCACGGACCGCGGCCCACTTCATCGACCCCTGCGATTTTTGCAAAGGGGCCCAATGTGGTTAATAATTCTTGTTCACGTATAAAATCTGGCATGTGATTTCATACCCTTCATAGGGGGTGGTTGCACGTGCCTTTTTGCAAGTAATGATTATTCTGTTTGACATACCTGATTAAAATAGTCAGAAATAAGCCATAGATTAGAATCAACAAGGAGACGGTTATGTCTTTAATTCAAAATGTGAATATTCAAGATGCCCAGCAGGTAGCCTCTATTCCTGAGCACGATGCATTAGCCCTGACACAAAAGGGCACATTGGCGAAAATCCATTTGGATGAGAAAATTTATACATTGCGTATTACGCGCCAGGGTAAATTGATCCTGACAAAATAAAACGGGACGCCCATTTTGGGCGCCCCTCCTGCTCGGTCTTGTTATGCGTTAATTATTTATCACTGTGGTACACATGTTGGTTGTTGCCGTGGTGATGCTTTTTGTAATGCTTCTTATGACTATGCTGGTAGCTGCCGTGACTGTGATAGTCGTTGTAATCATGGCGCGCTTGCTGACCGTAGCCATGTTGTTTCAAACATTTACGCGAGTAATATTTTTTCCAACCGTGGTTTGTCCATTTCTGACGCAGACAATGGCGCGGCTTGTGGTTTTGGTACACTGGCTTTGGTTCATAGTGTTGGCGACGCGCAGCTTCTTGTTGGCGGCGTTTCTTTTTATCTTTGTGCACGACATGCGCGATGGCGCCAATGGCGGCTGCACCGAATAGGAATTGTGCAAGACGATCACCATCACTGGCAGCGGATGCAGGTGTTGCAACTGCGGTTAATGCGATGGCACCTGATACTGTTAGGGCGATTAAGCGAGATGTTTTCATTTTCTTTACCTTTCTTACGAACCGCCTTTTGCGATCCAATTTATGCGCCTTATGTGCGCTCTGGCATTTGGCCTGTGATAAATTTGGGGGGAGTGGCAAAGTTAGGCAATTACAGCGGCGTGTTATTGGATAACGAGGCATTTGATGTGGGTTGTTATTGAATAACATCGCAATATGACCCAAGTAATGATCATGAAAAACGCATTAAAAAATATCGTCGTGGCCATTGGCCTAACATTCGCAGTTGCAACGCCTAGTCATGCAGCAGACTGTTTCGTGGACTATAAGGCAAAGCAAACCGCAAATGGTTTAAAACTGCATTATGGTGTGATGCAGTTGTCAGGCGGTGCATGTGGCAATCGCAGTAGCGCACAACAAGTTGTTTCGGCGCGATTGGCAAAGAATGGTTGGACTCTGTTAACAATACTTTCAATACTGGATGCCAATGGTGCAAAACAAAGACAAGGTAATGCAGGTGCGTACTTCCTTAGATACTGAGAACAGTCGCTTTAAACCGCGGTCTATTGCATTGTGGGGCAGTCTGATGATTGTTGGGCTGCTACTGGCCGCATCTATCGTTTTGTTTATTAATCTGCCTGATGCGAATATGTTTAACGATCGTGTTGAACGTATCTTTGTGGAAAACGATGCACTGACCAGTCCAAATGAAACCAAGCTATTGGAAATTTTGGCGCAATCTGGAACTTCGTTTGCAGAAGTTTTGCAAGGATACCGGTTTATCATTTTCGTGTTGCTGGTGTTGTCATCTGCGTTGTTGATTTCTGCGTTGTATTTCTTAATGACAAACTATGGGCTGAACCAGCGGATGACTGAAATTGAACGTTCAGGCATTCATGTTACCAGCCTTGTGGTTAACCGTGATGAACGGGTTGTTTACATCAATAATATGGAATTCGAGCTGACTGAATCGATTTTAGAAACCTTGTCAGTGCTTTGTGAAGCGCGTTTGGATGATGAGGTGATCACTGGCTCTGATCTTGAAGCGATGATCAGCGGTAAGAATAAAGTGGACGTGGATGAGGCCGCAGGGGCGACACGCATTAAACGCTTGCGCGATCATTTGGGCAATCAAATGATGTCTCAGTTGTTGATTAAGAACATCAGTCGTAAGGGCTATATGTTGGCGATTGAAAAAGACGTCATCAAGATGATTTAAAACCTTTATTATGGGGTATGAGCACCTTTTTTGATCGTTTGGTGGTCTTAGAACCCCCAAATAATGTGATCTTTACGATTCTTTGCAAAAATAAGTCTTGAAATTGTCACAAATGACGGTGAAGATTCTAACTATAAAAACAAGCAAGAGCGGGAAATTGATATGACATCAGAGCAAAAACTACATGTGTTAAAACTAATGCAAAACCTGAATGAGAAAGATTATCTTAAGCAGCGTGACGACGAGATCGCTGATGCGCTGCGCGCTAAGTTCGGAAGTGAAGGTCGATAATTTACGGGATCTTAGATACGTTTAATACCTTATAGATGTTACAACCATTCTAGGAATTTTGCAGTACATGGGTTTGTGGTTACTTTGTTGCTATCGGGATAGATAACAAAGTAACCATATTTATTTAATTCCACTGGTGAAATTTTGTGAAGAACACCCGTATGAATTTCATTTTCTCAAGCATGTCATTTAATACTATTCCCTGCCCATCTATTAACCGCTTGAACGAGAACGTTTGGGTCTGGAATTATCAATGCATCTGTAAGTACGCAGAAAGGTGATTTTCGCGGGGAAAATCCAATACGTATTCGTAAGCTTGAAGTGCTAACTCTAAAGATGCGCATAATAAAGGGAGCGGATTAACCACTCCCTTCAAAAAATCAGCTGGCATCTGCCTTGTTAAGCGCTGTAATCAAAGCACCTAAATTGTGCTGGAACATTGCCAAATAGCTGGTTGCTGGACCGCCACGCTCGGACAGTGCGTCAGAGTAAAGACGACCACCGATCTCGATACCTGTTTCTTCTGAAATCTGGTTGATAAGCGCAGGGCTTGTGATGTTTTCAACAAACAGTGCAGAAGCGCCTTGCTCTTTTAGGTTTTCAATCAACACGGCTAAATCACGCGCGGATGGCTCTGCTTCTGTGTCAATCCCAACAGGTGCTAGGAATGTTAGACCGTATGCATCCGCCAAATAGCCAAATGCATCATGCGCTGTTACAACCGTACGGCGGTTTTCTGGCAAAATAGCAAGCTTCGCGCGTGTCTCAGTATCCAGAGCGGTTAGCTTTGCGATATAGGCTTCGGCATTTGCCTTGAAATCATCTGCGTGATCAGGAACCGCTTTAGCCAGAACATTCGTGATGTTTTGAACGTATACAACACCGTTCAACAAAGAGTTCCAAGCATGTGGGTCAACTTCACCTTCGACTTCTACTGGTGTTACGCCATCCGTTGCGACATGGACTGATGCCTTGCTGCCAGACTCTGAAATCAGGGTATCTGACCAAGTTTCAAATCCCAGACCGTTCACAAAAATGATGTCTGCTTCGGCCACGGCACGGGCGTCTGCAACAGAAGGTTGATACACATGTGCATCTGCATCAGGGCCAACAATTGTTGTAACTTCTGCCGCATCACCAGCAACTTGTTCCACCATATCACCTAGAATGGAAAAGCTGGCTACGATTTTTAGTTCATCTGCGATTGCTGGCAGAGCTGTAAAAGCAAGGGTTGCAGATGCAAAACCGATGCGAATTGTATTTAAAATGTTCATTGGATCCTCTTTTAATACAGGGTTTTAGGTTAATGAAGTGGTGTCCGCGTGGGACTGTTTTCGGGGTTTCCGCCCAAACCCTAATGGGGCGCAGAGAACGGAAATCAAGAAAAATGCGCCAGCGACCAACACGATCGCAGGTCCAGACGGTGTGTTTGGAAAAATATAAGATAGGGTTAGGCCGATCCAGCAACTGAGCAGTGCAAAGACAAAGCCAAGCACCAATTGCCCAGTGATTGTTGCCGCCCAATAGCGTGCAGCAGTCGCAGGTAAAATCATCAAACCAACCGCCATTAATGTGCCAAGGGTTTTGAAAGCTGCCAAAAGGTTCAGAACCAACAGTAGCATAAATCCTTGATCCACCAGCCACGGCCAACGTGTGCGCGCCTCAAAGAAGACGGGGTCACAAGTACTGACAATTAACGGGCGTAGCAAAACGGCAAAGGACAGCAATGTTACCATCGCAACGCCGCCGACAAGCATCATTGAAGCATCATCAATGCCTAGAATGGATCCGAACAAAAAGCTTTTTAGCGGAATAGCTGATCCAGCTGCTGACAAGATGAAAATCCCTGCGGCAAGGGCGATCAGATACAGAGAGGCCAAGCTGGCATCACTGCGTAGGATGGTCTTGCGTGCTAGCAGAGAGGTTAGCACAGCAACACCGACACCAGCAATCAATCCACCAATCAGCAACGACATTACCGACAAACCTGCGGTGACAAAACCGATCACGATACCTGGTGTTATTGCATGGGCCATAGCTTCACCAGCCAGCGAAAGGCGACGCAGCACAAGAAATGCCCCAACAGGAGCAACTGAAGCTGATAACACTGTCGTAGCTACAAAAGCACGTTGCATAAAAGCAAATCCCCACATCTCGGTGAAAAATTCAAACATGTGATGTGTCCTTTTTCGTATCCCCCAAAGCGCTCCTAAACATCCAGGCTGCTTGGCTTTCAGACATATATTTCTGACTTACTAAACGCTCGGGTGTTAGAACTTCAGTGACTGATCCGTGGTTTGCATGACCTCCACCGAGTAAAAGCGCGTGGGTACAGTGATCTAGAACTGACGACAGATCATGGATTACAAGAACAACCGCACGACCTTCGTCGCGCCAGCGGTTGATGATTGTTAAAAGATGCGCTTCAGTTTGTTGATCCACAGCGGCAAAAGGCTCGTCCAATAGGATCAGTGGTGCGTCTTGCATAATGACTCTTGCAAACAATGCGCGCTGCAATTGCCCACCAGATAATGTGTGGATTGGTTGATCTGCAATTGATAAAACACCTGCTTCATCCAGTGCTGCCGCAACCCTCATGTGACCTTCACGGTCTAATCTTCTGCGCATGCCAAAACCGCCCCAAGCACCCATGGCAGCAAGATCACGTACGCGAATGGGAAAGCGGCTATCAAACTCTGCCATTTGTGCAAGATATCCAATTTCGCGTGGACGACCCGCTGGCCATATAACTTCGCCCGATAGGGGCGACAGCAAGTTTAGCATCATTTTGACAAATGTGCTCTTTCCAGACCCGTTCGCGCCTAAAACAGCGAGCGTTGTGCCAGATTCAATTGAAAACGAAAGATGCTCGAACAGCGTCTTGCCAGGATAGCCAAGAGACAAATCCCAGACCTGAAATACCGGTTGCATCAAATAACGGCGAAAATCGCAGTCCAAAGCACTGCAGACAACACAAGTGCTCCGCCGATCAGGCCCAAGGCACTGAGCTCTGTTAAACAAGGCGGTTTTCGCTCGGCAACAACAGAGCTTTGTTTAGTCCAAACTGGCGCCTGTCCTGCTTCCGAGATATTTGACATAGAGTTCATGACCACCTCCGCAATTGCGAGGTTGGTTCATGTACAAATTTTTTATCGACGTTTACCGCCTGATGCATAGCTGCCTCCTCCAGGACACCCCGCCTGGCTTAGAAATTACGTTAAATGGCAGGTCTCCTGACTCGCGGGTCAAAGCTTTCCCGATCCTTCCCAGGGTTTAGCCCAGTGGATCACTTCGGGGTCGCTCGCCGCTTACAGTTGCGGGGGCAGTCACGGAATTGGCGCCTATTGGCTACTCCTCACCGTGTTCCTCTTTCAGTCTGCAGCACTTTGTGCCGAAAACACCATTAGGCTTCATCATTTGCATATTGGTCGAACTGAGTCTAGCAAATTTATTGCGTTTCGGTTGAGCAAAGTTAATCAGGTAAGTTGGGGGGGCTTAATTAGGTAGAGTTATGTCGCAAAATGGTAAGTCGCAACTTAATGTGAATTTGTGACCCTGGCGGAATTCGAACCTGCAACCTGCCTCTTAAGAAGGGGCAGGCGTTTTTTAATTACAGTCAATATTATACATCCTTTTCAGTTTCCTGCTGTACTTAGTTTGTACGAATTGACTCGCGTATTTCTGCTTGATTGTTGCTACTATGAGCGTTTTTGCGATGCAGTACGCTTGCTGACTTCAATCGAACATTTTAAAATAACAGGGATCCTTGGATTTGATCCAATTTATGAGTTTACAAACTACACTGATAACCAAGCTTTCGATCTGAGAAAGAAGCATCTGGATACGAAAACGCGCGTATTAATTGAAGCTGCGTATGTATTTTGAAACTTCTAAACGGAACGATTTCTGGAAATTGCATGATTAATGAATGTGTAAAGATGAAAATCTAATAATGATAATCACTCGGATCATACTGCGAATGACATAGATCAATTCAATTTAAAAATAAAACATTACGATCTTTTAAGAATGGCATACTTAGGAGGCATGGTTATGTTAAGGGGAACAGTTTTACTAATTTACGTTGCTATATTGGCGGTTTTATTTGGCTGCACCCCTGATCACTATATCACAAAAATGAATATAAAAGATGGCAGGCACTTATTTTTAAAAGAATGTGCAGAATGCCATAACTATGATGCAAGCGGTGCTGGTCCAGCGTCTTTGGGGCTTGGTATGAAACCACCAAGTTTAACAAAGCTTTCAGCAGCTAATAACGGTGCTTTTCCACGTGATTATGTCATGAGTAAAATCTACGGCTTGAAACAAAATGGCCATACCAGTGAAGTTATGCCTGACTTCGGAGAAGGCGACCTTGGCCCTCTTATTCAGGTTGAGAAAGACGGCATTTCAACCCCGATACCTGCTGATCTTCTTGCCTTAGCGAACTATTTAGAAAGTATACAACACTGATGTTCGCTTTTGTAGCTTGGTACGCAGGTACAGAGATACAAATCGTTACAAACAATTACACTCTAATCATATGTGCATTACAGATGCATCGTTAATTATTTCCAGCCTTATGAATGGAGAAATTAAATGCACTTAAATAACTCACAAAATTCAAAACCTATGTTTGATCATTTCCTTGCAAACAAACCCAACCCTATAAAAAATAACAAATTAAGAAGCCTAAAAACTGGGCAACCTATTTTCTATGAAGGAGACACGGCAAGAGGTTTATATGAAGTTGTAGAAGGTGTTGTGCGTAATTATAAATTAACAGCTGATGGCCGCAGACAAATCGTTTCCTTCGGTTACCCAGGTGATATCATTGGGATAAACCATGATGGGTGCCATCATAATGATTGCGATGCAATTTCTGATGTTACATTAAAAGCCATTGATCAAAAAACGGATACTGATTTTGCCTATTCACTTATAAGATATACAGCAGCTGAACTGACACTCATGCACGAACACTTTCTTTTATTAGGCCGTAAATCAGCCATGGAAAAAGTAGCTTCTTTTCTAAACGTTTTACAAAACCGTATAGGCAAGCGTGATGGTAAAAGCGTGTGTTACGACCTACCTATGAATCGCACTGACATTGCAGATTACCTAGGCCTCAGTATTGAAACTGTAAGTCGTTGTTTTTCAAAATTACGCCAAGAAGGCATTATAGGTTTACCCCAAATAAATCAGGTTTGCATTTATGACTTAGGCGCTCTTCAAGGGCTTACAGAAGTCGAGCATTAAATAACCAGCCATAAGGAATGTTCTCGATGGAAAATGCTGCACTACATCAAGTGGAATTAAAACGTGCGATTGGTTTACCAAGACTTGTTTTATATGGGCTAGGCGTCACTATCGGTGCAGGTATTTATGTATTAGTTGGTGAAACAGCCGCCCGTGCGGGTATATACGCCCCCATTGCCTTTCTATTAGCTGCTTTTGTTATGGCATTTAGCGCATGCAGCTTTGCAGAGCTTTCCAGCCGCATTCCCAAAAGTGCAGGTGAGGCCGCTTATGTAGATGCAGCGTTCGGCTGGACTTGGCTTACTTTGGTAACGGGGCTTTCTATTGTTTTATCTGGTAGTGTTGCCGCTTCAGCCATCAGCCTGGGGTCTGCTGGCTATGTTGCTCAATTGATTGATTTACCTATCCCACTATTGGCAGTCATTATTGTCATTTTAATGGGCGGCTTGGCCTGTTGGGGCATCCAAGAAAGCGTAACCTTTGCAAGTGTATTAACCGTAATAGAAATTTTAGGGTTACTGATCATCATCGTTGCAGGTTTCCACAAAGAGCCATCACTTTTATCCACGTTACCAGCATCAATCCCAACACTAACCGATGGACCTGCATTATCAGCAATACTCAGCGCCAGCTTGATAGCGTTTTTCGCTTTTGTTGGTTTTGATGACGTCGTCAATATCGTTGAGGAAACAATTAACCCAGCTAGAATTATGCCGATTGCAATCGGTATAACATTGATCGTCGTTACAATACTTTATGTATTAATAACACTTGTCGCACTGAATGTTTTACCTTTATCAGAACTGAGTGCGTCTAAAGCTCCTGTTGGTTTATTGTTTGAACGCCTAACAGGTATCTCTCCGTTGGGAATTACGTTAATTGCTATATTTGCAACTTTGAATGGCGTCATAATCCAGCTGATTATGGCATCTCGCGTTTTGTATGGCTTGTCACGCAGAGGTCAACTACCCAAGATGTTTTCTAAGTTAAACAAGGTAACAAAAACACCTATTTTAGCGACCTTAATACTTAGCCTTTTCGTGATATTCCTTGTTGCCTTTGTGCCGCTTGATCAATTGGCCGAATGGACATCCCAGATTAACCTTAGTGTCTTTTGTTTAATTAATATTGCACTTGTATGGATGAAATTACGCAAGACACCCACCGAAGATGGCCTATTCACTGTTCCTATCTTAATCCCCGTATTAGGCGCCTTAACCTGCTTAGGATTACTGATTGGGCCTTTGATATTGTGATACTTTAAAACTGGAACATTTTTCGGCACCGAAAAGGCAAGCGTCAATCGTCATGATATTCGCATATTTGAAATAATGAACAAAGGCATATTACGTTGACCTAGATCAATGATCGGTCGCTTTATTTGAATAGTTTTATAGCAGTATCGCACCCGAGGAAGCACATCATGCTGATTAAAACTTCAAAGGTAAAACCTCTAAAAGCAGCAGAGTTATGTGCAACTTTCAAAACTATAAATAAAACTGTGAAAACTGATCACATGACACAATCAATGTGTATGATGGGGCATTCAGAAGCAGTAGATGCAATCAAGTTCTCAGCGCGAATAAAGCACCCCAATTTCAATCTTTTTGCGCTTGGACAAACGGGATGTGGCAGACACCGAACTGTAATGGAAATTTTAAGGGTAGAAGCCCAAAGGCAATCTGAACCTTCTGACTGGGTTTATGTCCATAATTTTGAAACCCCACACAAACCAATTGCAATTCAACTTCCTGCAGGTCAAGCCATTCGTTTGAAGAAGGCCATGCAAAATCTTGTTGATGATCTTGCGAATGAAATCCCCGCATTATTCCAAGCGGATGCTTATCAAAATGACCGACGCAGTATGGAACAAGAGTATGGTCAAATAGGTGACGATGCCGTCAGTTTTGTCATTGAAAAAGCAAAAGAAAAAGGTCTCGCATTATTAAGGACCCCAATGGGGTTCATAATAACAGCCATGAAAGATGACCAACCCATAAAACCGCATGAATTTAGTGAACTTCCCGATGCTGAAAAAGAATTGATCGAAGCTGATATTAAAGCAGTACAGGAACATTTGGAAATAGCGTTAAAACAAATCCCTGAGAATGAGAAAAATCATCGTAGAGCCATTGAAAAACTAAATTCCGAAGTCGCATTGGGTGGTGTTGAAAGTGCCATCAGTGATTTATTCAAGAAATTTGGGCATATACCAAAGATGCCAGAATACCTTGCCGCTGTGAAAAGAGACTTAATTGAAAATGCAGAGCAATTTTTAAACTCTGGACCTGCGGTTCATGCTGGTGCGTTCCCTGTTGCAACGACTAAGCATTATAAAGAACCCCAATATTATGTTTATGCCGTAAATATTATTCACCCAAGTGATGCTACTGCTTCAAAAGCAGCACCTGTAATCACAGAAGACCTTCCCACTCTTTCCAATCTAGTTGGCCATGTTGAACATTTCTCTGAAATGGGGGCTATATTAACAGACCACACGATGATCCGGCCGGGAGCTTTGCATAGGGCAAACGGTGGCTTTCTTGTACTGGACATTCGCAAAGTACTGACAGAACCCTTTGCTTGGGATGCTTTGAAACGGTGCATTAAGAGCCAGAATATTTCGATTATATCAGCACAAGACCGTCTTAGCTTATCAAGCACAATTTCATTAGAACCAGACCCAATCCCCTTAAATATACGTTTTGCACTCGTAGGAGATCGCAGATTGTATTATTTGCTCGCGGCTTTTGATCCAGAATTTCTTGAGCTTTTCAAAGTTCAGGCAGACTTTGACGACAGTGTTTTTAGTTCTGATGAAACCATACAAAACTTCACACAGGTTTTGAAAAATATAACCACTGAAAACAATTTATTACCACTTAGTAAAAAAGCAATCTCAAGATTACTTGTTGAAGCAACTAGACTGGCAGACGATGCCGAAAAACTGTCCCTTAACGTTCAGTTCTTTTCGGATACCATTTGTGAGGCAAATTTTTTAGCCGTTGAAAATAAATCTAAAACGATAACTGATGCGCATATTAGTACTGCAATAGAACAAGCTGAAAGCCGAGCAAACCGTCCCCAGCGCCTGACTTATGAAGCTATAGATCGCGATACTTTACTCATTGAAACATCTGGCGATGTCGTTGGACAAATAAACGCTTTATCAGTCCTAAAAGTCGGGGACTTTCAATTCGGTCGCCCTTCCCGCTTAACGGCGCGTGTACGTGCAGGCAAAGGTAAAGTGGTTGATATAGAACGCGAAGTTGAATTGGGCGGCCCCTTACATTCAAAAGGGGTTTTGATTTTATCCAGCTATTTGGCAACACATTTTGCATTGGATGTTCCGATGTCTTTATGGGCCAGTATCGTTTTTGAGCAAAGTTATGGGGGCGTAGATGGCGATAGCGCATCTGCAGCAGAGTTATTTGCATTGATTTCAGCACTCTCTGAATGCGCAATAGATCAATCTTTTGCTGTAACTGGGTCAATTAACCAATTTGGAAAAATCCAACCAATCGGCGGGATTAATGAGAAAATAGAAGGCTTTTTTGATGTATGTGCTTCACGCGCTTTAACTGGAACACAAGGTGTCATTATGCCAAAGTCGAACATAAAAAACCTAGCGCTCAGACCGCGTGTTATTGAAGCCGTGAAAATTAAAAAGTTCCATATCTTTCCAATCGAAACTGTAGATGAGGGCATCGAACTTTTGATGAATGCGAAACCAGGTATGCGGGATAAAGCTGGACAATTTCAAACAGGAACAATCAACCATAAAGTCGAAATGCGTCTCCTAAAGTTTGCTGATCAGATCAAAAAATACCAAAAAACTGACACATCCAATGATATCGTTAGTGAGATGAAAAATGTCTGATGAAAAAGAACAAGGACAACTCATAATCAGCGCCCAATGTTTCGCTGATGCAAATTCTGTAATCGAGATTGCCGCATTTTTAGCTAAAACGTTAGAGCTCCGAATTAAGGCATATCTCTTGAAAGATCAGAATGCATTTGATGCCGCCGACCTACCTTTTACACGCGCTATATCTCTTTCTGGGGGCAGTTCTGGTATTGGCGGTCAAGCGCTGCAAAAAGCATACAACAGAGATGCACAATTTTATGAAAAAACCCTGTCGCGCGCAGCACAATCAAAAGCGTTGAATTGGAGTTTCCACCATACTGATGATATTCCCGAAACATTGCTGACCCTATCCTCAAAGGGTAAAAGCATAATTCTATATGGCTTCCCAAAGCTGAATAAGAGTAGAGGCAATGTTGTCCTTATAGAAGAAGGAACACACTCATCACCGCAACTCAATGAGCTTTCAAAATCATTGGCCCATAAGTTACAGGTACAAACAGTATTCTTAAAAATAGAAAACATTCCATATTCAACAGATGTTCTGGAACAATTACATAAGACCAATTCAGCATTAGTGATTATGCCTTATAACCTCGCAAAGAAATTAGGTATTAACAACATATTAAATACGGCACGCTGTCCTGTAATTGTATCTCCTCATCTCGCTCATGTATGAAAAACCGCACGCATTGCATTACTATATGAGGTAATGTCCGCATTCATTTATAATTTCAAATATTCAAGTTCATCCTGTCGCTTCTGCAGATGCAAAAAATTTCGGACGAAACAGCCAAATTACAATCGAACCCACTCCGGTTAAAGCAAGCGATAACACAAACAACCATCCAATAAACGGTATCATGGCAATCAGCCCAGCTGCCAACGCACCACCACCCGCGGCTATAGCTCTTGATCCAATGCTATTCGGCTCTTGTTTCCCTGCTGCCATGAGCAGCGCGACACCAAAGGCATAAGCTGCAACAATGTAACCTGCAAATGCAAAAATCAGTGTAATAAATACTGTGGCAGGAGCCAATAACAAACCAATGACTGTCATCATTAGAATAATCGTTGATCCCACAACCGCAGACTCTGCCAGAATGCCAAACCAGAGTGTTCGAAAGGGTCGTTCAAGAATACCACGACGAAGGTCTGCTAATTTCTGTGGTGCTATCGCTGCTATCAACGCCGCAATGCCCGCAATAACAATTACACCAATTAAAAACTGTAATAACGCTACACGCCAATCCCAAACCTTTAATCCCTTAGTCACCTCAGACCATTCGGAAATATCGCGTCGGTCTACACGTTCTGCAGGAATTACTTGCGAAGGTATTTCTATTTCGCCTGTTTTTTCCTCATAGACAGTTAATTTCCCATCTATTTTAGCACCATCGGCAAAGCTCACCTTTCGAGCTGATAGGCTAACATCACCTTTGATGGCCGCTTCAAGCCTCACCTCTTCACCCGCAATCAACGCATATCCAGAAACAGGGCCAGAAATAACAAGCTTTGAGCCTGACATCCTGAGATCGCCTGCGACTTCTCCAACCTGTATGCTGTAGCCGCTGACGGTAACATCACCAGAAACCTTGCCATCCAATGATACATCCATTCCAGCCAGATAAGCATCCCCACCAACGTCACCCGTTGAGACGATCTTGCGTCCAGCCAAATGTGCAGATCCAGTGATATTCTTTTGACTACGAACGGTTTCACCAGCCATGAAAAGATCATCCACACCTTCTGTGTCCTGGACCATGGTGCTTCCAGCTAAGAAACGATCTTTATTGAAATCGAAGTAACCTTTTTTCTCCTCTGCCGCCAAAGGAGTAATTGCGAGCACGATAAAAACCGCCGCCAGAAAATACCTATACATGACATACCTATAACTGTTGAATGTTTGCTTGTTTTAAAAACTATAGAGCTTATTTTTTGAGGCTGATTGATCTAAATCAATCACACATAATTCGACAGTTATACGCTTGGATTATGAACAAAGAACATCAAAACCTAAAGTTGTTGTCGAAACTGAACATCCTTGATTTGGACGCATCTGCAGTGTTGTTCTCTGATAACTTTGTATGGCATTATTTTAACCCTAACTTACCAGATGTTGAAGGAGACTATGTTGGCATTGAAGGATTGAAACGCTTCTTCAAAATAATAGAAAAAGAAACCAACGGTACTTTCAAAGTTGAACCAGTATCTGCAACGCCTATCGGCGACGAACTGGTTGTCGTCCATGCTCGTGACACTATGGAGCGTGACGGTAATTCATTTGCCATTGATGTTGTGGTCGTTTGGCGCATCGCGCATGATCAACTGGTCGAAGCTTGGGATATTCCGTCAGCATTCACATTGACAGTTTGATGTGATGACGATGGTTATTCTATGGGTTCATATTTCTTGCAGTCATGGATCTGGCCATAACAATCGAATTTCCTTGGAAAGATTTGCACGCACATCAGAAACCTCACTGCGAGACAACTTAGCGTTAATTAACTCAAAAACTTTCCGAATATCTTCTGCACCACGATAATCCAATACAGCACCAACATGCTGCTCTATATCAGATATAAAATCTACGGCATGTCGCTGTTTAATGGGCGTTCTCTTTGGAACCCATCCCTCAAAGAACATACCCCTAATCAATAATGGAAGTTGAGCCGAGAATTGCGCCATTTCATCTATCAGTAAATGATCACGTACTTGATGTAATGTCACACGCAACAATCGAAGAACATCACGATGGCTTTGCCATTCTAAGCGCTCCTTTAACTCGTTGATCCATTCGTGTGTGATTTGGGCAGTATGTTCTATGACCTCTAATCCTTTAGCTGACATATCTCATCTCCTTTCATTTGCAGATATAAACAAGTTCAGGTTACAAAAGATAATTACCCTGCCGAAAAAGCATTGTTGCAATATGCGACATACAATGCTTTTGCCCTTTCACCAGTCTTAGAATAAGCAAGGATGGGCCTTGCCATTTTAGGGAAAAGCCTAGCAAAAACATTCACATGCTTTTGTGTAGGCTCTAATTCATGAACTGGTAAGTAAATGGGTTCAACTCCTGAAATCGTTGCAGAATTTGCAACGATTTCAAAAAGCTCTTGCGCCTTATCCTCACCATCTGGCCGCACACAAACAATAGACCGGAACCCCATAGCACTGATCAATGCAATGTCAGTTGCATTAACCTGATCGGCTATTGAAAAGTCATTATCGATTTTTTTAATGTTAACGCTCACCACTCGAACTCCTTTATATTTTTTGAATCCAATTAAAATAATACACTGATTAAATTCACTCTCATTGATCTAACTCAAAAGATTGAAAAATTAGCGCGTCTGATTATGTCAACGCCTGAGTAATCAAATGTAAAATAGAGTAAGGCAGATATGAAAAGTTCCGCCTTAGAAAGCTCAAAAGGTGGTTTTCCATTCGCTTATTTTGATCGAAATCAATTTCTAAATATAAAAAAGACATATGCTCTCAGCAATCTTAAGAGAATATAAGAGAGCTTCATATGTTTAAAAATGCATTCAATCTTATTGAAGTATTTGGTTTTAAAATTAGAGTTGATCCAAGCTGGTTTTTGATCGCAGCGTTAATGGTCTGGTCTCTCACAATAACTTATTTTCCAGAAACCCTACCAGAACAATCAAGGTTGGATTACTTTGCATTATCAATTGCAGCAACAATTGGGGCTTTTGTTTCACTGCTCATTCATGAATTATCGCATTCTTTGGTCGCCCGTACATATAATATAAATGTCACGAATATTACGTTATTCATTTTTGGCGGTGTTGCTGAGCTTGAAAAGGAAGTGACTACACCTGCGGCAGAATTTTGGATTGCGATCGTAGGCCCTGTAAGTAGTTTTATACTCGCTGGTTTGTTTTACACTCTTGGTCACATTAATATCTCATTAAATGCATCTGACCCGCTTATAGAATTATTGAAGTATTTAACATTTATTAATCTAGTCATCGCGGTTTTCAATCTAGTACCCGCTTTCCCATTAGATGGCGGTCGCATCTTACGTTCACTTTTATGGAAGCGCAGCGGTAATTATATTGGGGCTACATATGTCGCAAGTTTGGCGGGGCAGGTGTTTTCAGTTTTCCTAATAATTACTGGAATGTTAGCCATATTTACAGGGTTTGGATCGGGTGGATTGTGGCAAGTTTTAATAGGCTTCTTTATTTTCATGGCATCACGCAGCAGTTATGCCCAAGTTTTAATGCGCGAAGCTTTAAAAGAAAAAACGATTAGTAATCTGATGAGTCAAGTCATTCACACAGCTGATGTCGCAGACACCATTGATGCATTGGTTGAAGACGTAATCCTGCGATACGGCGTAAGCTTTGTTCCCGTTACCGAAGGCGATATGTTGTTGGGCTATATCGACAAAAATGTCATACATAAAATTGATACGGACAATTGGGCAACGTCAAAGGTTGGAGATGTCTATATAACAAGCACTCCTCAAAACACAGTCAGCTCAGCTACTTCATTACCGGAACTTATCGATATTATGTCAAAGGAAAACCAAAGAAAGATGCTTGTTTCTGATAATGGTATATTACTTGGGGTCATTACATTGGCTGACATGATGGATTACGTGTCTTTACGCAATAAATTAGTAATGCATTAATCTTAAAATACTTGAGCCATATCAAATACTAAAAGCTGTATATTGCTTATGTTGTTTCAATGTACCAATTCATCCAGACACTTCCCCTTGAATACAATCTATTGCTTTTCCTAATATTCACAGCAGGTATTTGGTGGGCAGGGACACGTTTAACAATCATCGCGGATTTCATTTCAGAACGTCATAAACTTGCCCGTACAACAATTGGTCTAGTTCTCTTAGCATCAGCAACATCTTTACCTGAGATCGCCACGACTGTAAGTGGCTCAATTATTGGCAACCCTGATCTCGTACTTAATAATTTGTTTGGAGGTATTGCCCTTCAAACAACAATTTTAGCCGTAGCAGATTTTTGGGCACGCGGGGCAATTACAAATTACCCAAGAAAAGCCAGCAGCGCTTTAGAAGCCACCCTATTGGTCACCTTACTTGTATGTCTGCAAATAATCATCTTACTTGGTGAACCTATTGCGATATATGGCGTTGGCTTAGGCAGCATTACAATTGCAATACTATATATTTCTGCGCTTGTATTACTGCGGCGTTACGAAACCAATAACGATTGGATTCCTATCGATTTACCTGAATTATCGGAACCCAGTTCTTTTAAGTTTGGCGTTGCGCAAAAAATCAGAGACACAAAACTACATAAAACATACTTATTAACAGCTTTCACCTGTGGCTGTATTCTATTCTTCGGTGTTGGTATTGTTATGTTGTCTGAAAAGATTGCTTTACAGACTGGATTAGGATCAAGCTTTGTAGGTGTTACCTTTCTTGCGGCAGCTACATCCTTACCAGAGCTTGCAACCACAATAGCCGCAGTACGATTAGGGGCTTATACACTCGCAATTTCAAATATTTTCGGTAGCAACCTTATTATGCTCGTTCTCGTGTTGCCCGCAGACACTCTTGATAGATCTGGCCCTATCTTAAAGCATACGTCTCATACATTAGAGCTCGCAGTTGCTTTGGGCCTTTTGACAACAACTATATATCTTGTAGGCTTGATCGTTCGTAGGAAAATAAACATTGCGGGCTTTGGTATCGATAGCCTTTTGGTGATCTTAACGTATTTTTCAGGGTTAATTATTTTTTACTTTATCAAATAATTTATTCGACCCTACCTACTCATAGACTTAATATAACCCTAAGGATATCTGATATTGGTCGCTGAAAACAAAAATAATAATATGCTAACAGCTTTATTAGAATCTGCTGTTGATGCCATTATTACCATCGATACAGATGCCAATATCCGTACAATAAACAAATCCACAGAAACCTTATTTGGATATGAAAAAGACGAACTCATTGGAAATAATGTTAAGCTCTTAATGCCAGAACCATGGGCATCTGAGCATGATGAATATATCGCAAATTATAATAAGACGGGGTATAAAAAAATCATAGGTATTGGGCGTGAAGTTCAAGGTAAACGTAAAGATGGATCTGTATTCCCTATGCATCTTGCCGTCAGCGAATTTAACGTGGATGGGCAAGTTTTCTATGCAGGCATTGTTCATGACTTAACGGCGCGAAAGCTTGCTGAACGTTCCCTATTTCAAGCAAATAAAATGGAGTCCATCGGACAGCTATCTGGCGGAATAGCACATGACTTCAACAACCTTTTAACCATTATTTCTGGGAACCTTGAGTTATTGGAAATGCAACTGCAAGACCCGATAAAACTTGAACTTTTGCAAGAAGCTCAGGACGCTGCAGCAATGGGAGCAGAGCTAACAAACAGGCTTCTTTCCTTTGCTAGGCGTAGTCTACTATATCCTGAGGTTGTAGATTTAGGCGCACTAATTGAACGAATTAGGCCGCTCTTAAAACGCAGCCTTGGCAATCTACATGATTTTAGGGTTAATTTCGAAAACGACTTATGGCCTGTCCAAGTAGACGCTAATCAGGCTGAATCCGCGATCGTAAATTTGGCTGTAAACGCCAAAGATGCTTTGAATAATAAGGGGCTTCTTGTCATTGAAGCCAGCAACTTTACGGCCGATCAAACCATGGATGTTTTAGGAGCGACTATTACCTTTGGCGATTATGTACGCCTTTCTGTTTCGGACAATGGTAGTGGTATGAGCAATGAGGCGGTGCAAAAAGCTTTCGATCCATTCTTTACGACGAAAGAAGTCGGTAAAGGAACGGGGTTAGGTTTGTCCATGGTTCATGGATTTTGCAAACAATCTGGCGGGCATACCACAATTTACAGCGAATTGGGATATGGAACGACTGTGAACATGTACCTTCCTCGTTACATTGATAATAAGCATGTCGCAGAAGTGAGCCCCTCAACTCCCAAAAGCACAACACAAGGGAAAGGCCAGCTTATATTAGTTGTTGAAGACGATAAAAATGTGCGCCGCTTGGCTGTGCAAAGACTTGAATCTTTGTCTTATGAAGTGGTGGAAGCTAAAGATGGAAACCATGCTAAAGAAATGTTGCAAACACATCCGGATATCCAACTTGTGTTTACAGATTTGATCATGCCTGGGAGAGTTTCAGGACAAGATCTCGCATTATATATCAAATTAAAATATCCCGATATCAAAGTACTTTTAACATCAGGATACTCAAAGGGTATTCTTCAGAATGGCCCACTCAGTGATTTGAAAATTGAAGTGCTGCGCAAGCCTTACGGCCAAGCAGAGCTAGCGCAAAAAATCGCGAAAATCTGGCATTAGCATCAATAATTAACTTTGCAAAACATCAGAGGCAAACATATATCCAATTCCACGAACGGTTTTAATAATCATCGGGTTTGCGGGGTCTGGTTCGATTTTTTTGCGCAACCGAGCAACTTGATTATCTATTGTCCTATCTAGTGGTGTCCATTCAATACCACCAATATAATCCATAAGTTGTTCTCGTGATAAAACCCGCTTTGGCCTTTCTAAGAAAACCATGAGTAGTTTAAAATCACTAGATGTAAGATCACTAATAACGCCTGATGAATCTTTCAATTCTAGTCTTGAAGGGATCGCCGTCCATCCCTCAAATGCGAACGTGGCATCACAAACAGTATGGTCATTCATAACCGCTCGTGATGGTGATTTTGTTCGGCGCAGGACAGATCTGATACGCGCTAAAACTTCTCTAACATGGAATGGCTTTGAAATATAATCATCGGCGCCAACCTCTAGGCCGACAACACGATCAATGACCTCGCCCTTGCCTGTAATAATAAGGATTGCCACATCATGTGTAGACTTTAACTCTGTCGCAATAGACAGCCCATTATCTGCACCTAAATTCAAATCCAACGTAACCAAATCGATATGATGTTTCGCAAAACAGTTTTTAACTTCAGAAGCATTTTCGGCTTCTAAAATATTATATCCCTCAAGCTCCAAACACCGCCGAAGCAATGTTCGAATTTTAGGATCATCATCGACAATCAGAATAGTGCTTTGAGTGGATTTCATATTAAAAGGCCTCAATGTAACGAATTAACTAAGCGGCACTAATGACTTCATCTACAGTTTATCTGTTTAACATTTTGGGTGATTTATTACAAATATTCTAATGGGATAAAAAAACAGTCCGTTTAGCATCGGACAGTGTTTCGCGTGTTGTGCCACCTAAAATCCACTCGCTTAGGCGGCTACGGCCATATCCCCCCATAACGACAATATCAGCATCAATATCTTCCGCAGCTTGGAAAAGAGCATGTGCAACACTCTTGCCTGCACTTGGTATTAAATCAACATCTACAGTTACACCGTGTCTGGAAAGATAAAGCGCCATATCATGCCCAGGAGCGTCACCTTCTTTTGCAGGTTTTGGGTCTATGGAAACCAATGTAACTTTTTGCGCAACTTGTAATATCGGTAAAGCTTGACGTACCGAGGTAGCCGCAGTCGCCCCACCATCCCAAGCCACCAAAACATTGTTTAAATCTTTAAATACAGGCGATTTCCCTGACAACAAAACCGTTGGGCAACTCGTATCCATTAAAACACTAATAAATACCTTTTCAGCAATATCACTATTGTTGATTTCACTACGCATTAAAATAAGTGCATCTGCACAATTTGCATAGTTTCTCATTATCGCACGGAATTGCAATCTGTCTGCAATTTCGACACAGACAGACAGTGATACACGCTGTTTTTCAGCATACTCTAACAATGCTTGCCTTTGTTGTTTTGCTTTCTTTGACAGTTCTTGGTTTTGTTCAAGCATCGTATCATGTGTCACCATGCCATCGCCCGCAACAACAGGTCGAATAAATGGAACCATAATTACAATATCTAAATGCGAACTGTTATTTTTAGAAAACTCAATAATATCGAAAAGGTCATGCATATCATTATAAACCAAATGAAATGATAGGATAGATTTAAAAACCATTTTATTTTTCCTTGATAAAAATGCTTGGTCAAAAATCGCACTTAGTGATTTGAGTTAAGCAATAATTAAAATGTCACCTAAGCGGCTATAATCGCCTAGATGACATTGATGAGTTAAGCTGCGGATACTTCGATCTTTTGCGACTTATCTTCTAGCTCTTTTGGCTTTGGGATAGTGACAGTCAAAACACCATTCTTATATGTTGCTTTTACTTCTTCGGGTTCCACTTGAAATCCCAGCGGTATAGATCGGTAAAACTTACCGTAGCTACGTTCTACAACATGATAATCGTTTTCAGTTTCATCTTTCTCAGTCGTTTTTTCGCCTGAAATGACCAGAGTTTCGCCTTTATACGAAATATCAAAGTCTTCGATATCCATACCTGGTAATTCAACATCGATCGTGAAACTGCCATTTGCCTCTGAAACGTCAAAAACAGGTTGAAAAGACACTCCCTTAAAAGCACCAGCATCTTTTTGCTGTTCAGGCTTTAGAGATACAAACTTATCAAAGACGCGATCAATTTCATGATGCAGTGTTGTAAATAACGGGAAGTAATTATCAGTATTTTTCCAGAAATCTGGAAGCGTTTCTTTCTTCATGGTAATCTCCTTTCATACGCACAGAATATTGAAATTCAAAAAATTGGCTTTGACCCAAATCAAAGAGCAATCACATTTTCAAAGTGCGATGGAAGATCATCCAAGCGCGTATTAACCAAGTCTTTATCCAACTCCGCATATACGGCCTTTTTCATTGGCGGTTTCATAGTATTACGGATCTCGCCAAGAACTTTGGGTGCGGCACAGATGATCAATCTGTCAAACCGCCCGTTTTCCATTTGCAGTGCCAAATCATCTAATAATTGAGCAACAAAAGGAGCTGATATTTCTTTGGTATTTGCCTCGAGCTTATGACGTGTAGAACCAACACTGTCATACGTCCGCCCTTGTTTGTTCCTATAAACCGTTTCATTTGTATTACTAAGCGGCGTTAATTCAACAGTCTGAAGTCCTTTTCCGACACCTGTGTTTTCAAAAAATCTCGCTGATGATTGATTAGCGATCACAAACCAAGTTTTAGGATGTTTCATATCTCACCTATTAAGATTGCATCTTAAAACTAACCAAAAATATCGCCTCTATCATTGATCTAAATCAATCACACTTAGGTTCAACTGTTTTATAAATGCTCCATATAAGGAGTGTGACTATGCAAAAATGGCGTCATCAAAAACTGATCTTAGAAGAGCGATTAAGATTTCTGAATTCAAGATTACATTCTTTAGAGGACCAACTAGATACACCTCACTCCAAAGATGCGGAAGACTTTGCACAAGAGGTCGAACATACGGAAGTTCTTGAAGAGCTTGGAATTGTGGGACAACAAGAGATCAAACTGATTCAAACCGCATTAAAAAACATTAAGAAGGGAAGTTATGGTATCTGCGCGAATTGCAGTGAGCCCATATCTATGGAGCGTCTTAACGCAATTCCTTATGCAGCAGTATGTCGAAATTGTATGAATAAAGGATGATCCAATGGCAATGGAAGCATTAAAGGCATCTATCCTTCTTTTATTAGAAGAGATGACTGAACAGCCGGAAGACTATCACCAACTACAAGAGCAATTACGCGAGAAAATTTCTGAATATAAAAGCTTGGGTCTGCCTGTTGCCGATGAAATTATTCGCGCAGAAGAATTGCTTTCAGAAAACAAAGGGCAATCAAATGGAAAGGATAAATAATGTCGTATAAAACTATACTCGCAATCATAGAGAACCCCAATAGCGCAGAAACTTTAATCCCAGCCGCTTGTGAAATCGCTCAAAACTTTGGCGCTCATTTGATTTGTGTAAAACCTTTCTTAGACTTTGATCTACCTCAAGCGGTATCCAGTTATTTCACTGATGATATCATGGAAAAAATCACGGCCCAAAATACCCACGAGCACTATGAAATAAAAAAGACGTTCGATGCACATACAAAATCGCAAGATTTTATATCAGAATACAGAGTAGAACGTTTAACTGGGAAACAGAAAACCAGACAATTGTTGATTGATACTTATGGGGCGGATTTGGTTCTCATGTCTTTGCCAACTTGGGCACAAGTTACATCAATAGGAATGGAGCCAATACACAAATTGATCATGGGTTCCGGAAGGCCTGTTCTGGTCATCCCAGAAGGATATGAACTCAAAAAGACACCACAAAATATTCTAGTAGGCTGGCGTGCAAGTGCCGAGGCAAGCAATGCTGTTCACAGCGCATTAGGATTTATGCAAAAAGCAAAAAATACGACACTGATGACCGTTAACAAAAAGAAATCTATATGTACTGAAAGTATAACAGACGGCCATGAAATTGCTTCGATGCTTGATAGACACGGTGCAAATATGAATGTTTGGCATTCAAAATTAAGTCATAAATCCGTTGGAAAACAAATTACAAATGAAGCAAAAAACGGCAGCCATGATTTAATTGTTATCGGGGCTGGCCATCATGGTATTGGATATAATTTAACACACGGTGATAGTGCTAAGGCTGTTTTGAAAAACACAACCGTTCCAGTCTTATTGTCCGCTTAAAGATATCGCTAAAGTTTATCTTTTTCATCACGTTTAAGCCGTTTGCGGTCGCGCATTTTTTGTATAAACGTCTTGTTTAACTGAATAAACTCCTCTGTGAGCTGGGAAAAACCACCCAGCTCTCGGCCTTTTAGATAAAAGAAACCACACCACGCAGATAAAGACGCACCAATACAATCGACAATCAAGTCCCACATGGTGTCCTGCAAGCCAGATTTCTGCATGTTAAGACCAAACAGTGTATCCACTGTGAATTCTAATATCTCCCAAGCCACACCAATAGAAACAGCGCAACTGAAACTTATAAACGTAATAGTTAATGCGGGGGCAGCATACCTATCACCCTCGAACAACAGAAAAACAAATAAGAAGCTAAACAACCCAAACCCCATTGCAGATCCGCCATGAAGCAAAACATCCCACCACCAATACTGTTCATAAAAATCGAAAGCTTCACCCAAAAAAATTGTTGCAAAAATAAAGACGACAATCATTGAGACAAAACTGGCTGGTAATTTTATTGGGAACTTATTTTGAAAAATTGTCGGAATAAGCGTCAGTATAAATGTACCAGCAGCAACGGCTGCTAACGACCAATTGAGCGTAAAAGCACCAGCGAAAGAGGCCACGACCAAAACACACCAAACGATATAGGTGGGGATATTTGTCAATGAAAGCACAGACACACCTTTTCAGATTAAATAGAGATTAGAGTGTATTCTAACTTTGATTATTTGGAAAATAATGACGAAGAGCAATTATAAAATAGCAGCTGAATACCTATATTATAAAAAAGGTAGGAATTTAATCGGATATGAAAATCGCAAGTTATAACATTCGCAAGTGCATTGGTCTTGATCGCCAACGTAATCCGCAGCGTGTCCTATCCATAATTGATGATCTTTCGGTTGATGTCATTGCTTTACAAGAAGCTGACAAACGCCTTGGGCAACGCCCCACTTCAATCCCATTTGATGAGATCAGGCGGAAAACAAATATGAAACCCGTTTCAATGGATAAAACAGCGCAAAGCCTGGGCTGGCATGGCAATTCAATTTTAATAAACAAACATGCAAATGCAGAAAATGTTGAAGACATTACCTTGCCTGGGCTGGAACCGCGCGGGGCACTTATGGCTGACGTTCATGTGAAAAATGGCAACCCAATACGTATAGTTGCAATACATTTAGGGCTCTTACGAAAGAGCAGGATCAAACAACTGGATCACTTGCAAAATCTACTCGCAAAGAAAAAGACACTCCCCACAATTATTATGGGTGATTTCAATGAATGGTCTTTGAAAAAGGGTATGGAGCCAATATCAGATAGTTTTTCAATCTTATCTCCTGGTAAAAGCTTTCACTCAGCAATTCCAATGGCTCAACTTGATAGATTTGCATATTCGAATGACCTTACAGTTAATGACGCAGGTGTATACGAGAAAAAAGTAGCAAAAATTGCATCGGATCATTTACCTGTTTGGGCTGACATATCTATCCATTAAGAGTTGGTAAATTAAAGTTCTTCGCCTGTTTCTTTATGAAATGGGCCATTACACATCTCGCATATGATAGGCTCTGTTGGGTCGCTTTTTGTGTCACAACTTATCAATATTGTGCCAATACATATAAGACTTATAAAACATCTGATCATGACCGCTCCTAATATTATGATACGATCATTAACGAATTATTCACGCATCACATTGATCTGGATCATGACCATTTATCTAATCGATATAAGTCGTCCATCTTCTAATAAATCACTTGGGTAAAGGACCACTTCTTGCCCAGAGGCAAGACCTTCATAAACCTCTGCCATTTGATTATTAATGTGACCTAATTTAAGTGTTTGCAACCTTGCTACACCATCATCAACAGTAAAAACGGCCCAATCCCCATTAGAGCGAAATAAGGCCCCTACAGGAACCTGTAATGCGCTTTCTGTTGACCACACTTCTAACTTAGCCAAAACGCGGTACCCGTGGCCGATTGATTTAGGTACAGTTTTAAGATCAAGGATAACATCAACACGTTGTTCTTCTATCCCAAGGGAGGAAACTTTAGTGAAGGCGGCGGGATTAATCCTGCGAATGCGCGCTTCTAAAACATTATCACCTCCCCAATCGCTAATCTCAACCTTCGAACCCATTTTCAATCTCGGTGTATCACTCGAAAGTAAATCAACTGCGATCTCAATATTTTGAGGATCACCCACTTCGGTGATGGACGTGCCTGGTGTCACGGCTTGTTCACTGCGTGCCAGTACTTTTAATACAACGCCATCAATTGGCGATATGAGATGCACGCAACATCCTTTATCTCTTGGAACCATCGATACACTATTAGGTTGCTGCAAACGAATTTCTGCACTGATGATTTCTGCTTGTCGCAACCGAATAACAGCATCTCTGCTTTCGACCTGTGCTTGTTGCAATTTTAATTCGCTATATGCGCGCTCAAGCTTACTTTCAGACACAACATTAGTTTTTGAAAGCTCCAAAGTTCGACGGTAATCAGACTCTGCTTGTTCAAGTGCTGTTTGAGCTTGAGCACGTTCAACTTTCGCTAAAGTAAACGCTGATTTTGCGGCTTCTAACGCAGCTTCTAATTCGGCTTCAGTACGTTTATCCAGAAACGGTGGGTCAAGTGGGTGGATTGATGCAATAATCGTTTCATTTGCAATAACTGGTTCCCCTTCTTCCAATTTAGTTCTATCCAAATGCCCCGATATAGGTGAGGAAACAATGTATGTATCGCGCACACGTGCGACCCCTTCCTCATCAATTGTCACTTGCATTGGCCCAATTTCGACTTTTGCAATATCAACCAAGATCGGCTTCTCACGGAATGCCAAATAAAAGCCCGCAGCAATAACAGCTACAATCAGAATTACGCCAATGCGTTTTGCCCAAATATCCATATCACTCCCTCGTTTTTAAAACGCTGATTAAGTCCAAATGGTCGATACGACGCCGGACGATTAAGGCTGAAACCAGCGCAGCAGTCAGCACGACAACGCTAGCCCATGCAAAAGTATTTGCATTTACAACAAGAGGAATACGGAAAAGATCGGTTTCAAACCCTTTCACCACTGACCACGATAATGCGTAGCCAAGTAACCACCCAAGAGGTTGCGCAAGCAAAACTATAATGGCGAGTTCTACCATCAAAACACTTGATACTTCTGCCCGCGTAAATCCAAAAACTCTCAAGCTCGCTAATTCTCTTGCGCGTTCAGACAACTGAATTCTGGCAGAATTATAAATCACTCCAAATGTAATAATAACGGCAAGTACAATATAAACGGATGTCATCGTTGTGATGTTTTGCTCAATGGTTTCACGGAACTTATCCCTTGAAATATCTTGCAAAGCTGTTGATGCAATCACGGGTGTTTCTTTCACCGCTTCATAAAACTCATCAAGCTTTGCCTCGTCAATTTTTATGCGCGCGCCAGATACCCTTTGACCATCACGCATCACACGATTGAGTGCTTCAAACGACATATAAGCCGTTAACCCAACATAGCTTTGGGCTATTCCCGAAATAGGCAGGCTTGCAATACGGTTGCTTTTCTTGGTCAGAACCACATCAACCAAATCGCCAAGATTTAAATGCAATTTATCAGCCACACGTTCTGATATAACCAGTCCGTTTTTTGGCGGCTCCATTGGTGCTGAATCGATATCCAGTATTTGCGATAAGTCCGTTTCATGCGACAGGGCAAGTAGTGACATTTGCATCGTGCGGTGCCCATTTTTAAGTTTAACTGGAGTAGCTCGAAAGGGTTCGACCCTAACCACCCCAGGTAATTTATTGACCAGCCATAAAACGTCCTGCCCACGGTCATCAGAAAACGTAAGCGTTACATCCTGACGGTCCGTTTGAAAGAATATAACATCAATCATATCTTCAATTGAATCATACGAAAACAAAGACGTGACCAGCAATGCTACCGACAATGCTGTGCCAAAAGTTGTCATCAGAAAACGTACGGGCCATCTTATAATATGTCGAAACGCCATTGTTGTCAGTTGCGAAAAGATGCGCGTGAAATTCATCCGCCCTACAAAGAGGCTTTTATAACGTGTCGGTGCCTGAGGTCGCATCGCAACCGCAGGCGGAAGGATAACAACGGACCAAATTGATTTCACAGCTCCTGAGAGTGCTGCGGTTAAAGTAATCCCAGCAGACAAAACATATAGATCATAACTTTGTTCGAAAAGTAAAAATGGATACGAGTAAAAGCTTGCATAAAGTCGGGTTAAACCCATACCAAGCCATAAACCGGCACCAGACCCAATAAGGATACCTATTATGGCAATCACTATAACCAGCTTTGCATAATGCCCACCAATGGCAATATTGCCATACCCAAGGGCCTTGAATAAACCCACATGTTCTCTTTCAAGAGCAATCAATCGTGATAAAATCATGTTAACTAAGAATGCGGAGACAAATAAAAATATAGGTGGGATAATTTTTGCCATAGCACGAAGCTGATCTAACTCTGCGTCTAGGAAAGCATTCGAGGCTTGATCTTCTCTATCATACGCACCGACTCCACCATATGGTTCCAACAACGCGTCAATATCTTTGATGACACTTTCTAACTCTGTGTTGCGCATTGTTGTAATGCTCAAATCATTGAAACTCCCTTCCATATCAAAGAGCCCCCTCAAGACTTCTTCAGATATGTAAAAAACTCCAAATATTTTGGGATTAGGTACCATTTCCCCTGGCCCAAGCGAATAAATATACTCTGGCGACAAAACGATACCAACGATGTTTAACGTTAGTTTTTTTCCGTTAATTATTGTGCCAAATTGATCGCCTGGAACAAAACCATGTGCCTTTGCAAATGATTCAACAACAGCAACTTCAACCCCACGCCCTGGTTCGGGTAATCTACCTTGTCGTACATAAAGCTGGTTCACCTTAGTCATGCGATGATCTGGTATTGAAACCGCAATACCAGACCCTGGTTCTTTCATTCCAATCACATCCAAAAGAACAGGTTTAACGATCCTAAGCTCTGCTCCAGATACTCCCGAAATAGCTTCGATCCTTGACTTCAAATGATTTGGTGCCCGGACAGCCGAGGCAAAGACAGACCCAAACTTATACCGATCATAAAAAGCGTCACGTGTTTCATCCAAAGACCGATAAGCCCCGACAGCCATAATGATTGTTGCTGCACCACATGCCATAACCAATGCAACGGCCAGAACTTGCGCCCATAAACGCCAGATATCACGAATTATTTTTCTATCAAGAACGCGCATGGCTACCAAACCACTTCTGCAGGCTTAATCCGCGATTTGTTTTCGTGACAGTTTGAAAGCTTGCCATCCAAAAAAGAAATGACTCTATGGGCAATTTTCTGAATGCCCGCATTATGCGTAATGATTGCGGTTGTTGTACCCAGCTCTTCATTCACTTTTGTCAATGCATCAAGAACGATAATGCCTGTCTTGGAATCTAGCGCTCCCGTTGGCTCATCACAAAGTAAAACCTCTGGCCGCTTGGCAATCGCACGCGCAATAGCAACACGTTGTTGCTCGCCTCCTGAAAGTTGTGCAGGGAAATGTGTCATCCTGTTTTCAAGGCCAACCATTGCCAGCGCATCACCAGCCTTCATTGGGTTTTTCGAAACCTCTGTAACCAATGCAACATTTTCCCATGCTGTCAGGCTGGGAATAAGATTATAAAACTGAAAGACAAACCCTACATGATCACGTCGATATCGTGTTAACTGTCTTTCATTAAAGGATGTAAGTTCCATATCCTTAAAAAATACAGTTCCACTGCTTGCCTGATCCAACCCTCCAACAATATTTAAAAAGGTTGACTTCCCACTACCAGACGGTCCCAAAAGAACCGTCATTTCCCCTTCTATCATGTCTAGAGACACATCATTCATTGCCCGTACTTCTACTTCTCCAGTTCGATAAATCTTGGAGAGATGGGATATCTTGAAAATTTCCCTAGGCTTATTTTTAGAAACAGGCATATGACCTGCGTAAATTATATTCAGAAGTAACGCTTTGACCTTAATCAAACGTCTTTCTTTTGTAGCTTTGTAATAAAGGAAAAAATGCTGCTGTAATTTGAGCAAGAAGACCTAAAATACTTTTCGTATCGCGATATAAAGCAGTAGACATATCTGATGTTAAATAGGTCATATATATCGACAGACTTAATTCTCCGACAATCAAAAGTGCCAATGCAACACCACCCATTATCAATCTTGCGATTATCGTTGGTTCTACTTCGAGTTTTTCGATGACATAAGATGACACGAACCACGCAATAAAAAGCATGACAGGGATTTCCCAAAGGACTGAAGCAATTTCCCCTATCCATGGAACCAGCAATACATTGCGACCAATTCCCAAAATAGATCCTGCAATGAAAATAACTAGAAAGTAAAACAAGCCAGCCTTTAATGCTGTAAACATTATCATCCCCTATTGTTTGACAATAGTACCTTTTGTTCCGTTCAAAATTTCTGATGCATCGGATAGTGCACCAATTCCAGCCACACCTCCTGTTTTTTCAACAAAGCGAATAGCTGCCTCAACTTTAGGTGCCATAGAGCCTTCTGCAAAAGTCATTTGCTTTAAATCAGAGCTCGTGATGTGGTGAATAGGCTTTGCATTATCACTGCCCCATTCGGAATATACGGCATCCACATCTGTAAGCATAAGCAACGCATCTGCTTTCAGACCTTCGGCAAGCAAGCAGCTTGCACGATCCTTATCGATGACTGCTTCTACACCAAAAAAACTGTCATCACGCCGCCTTACAACGGGTATACCCCCACCTCCTGCACAAATAACAACAACATCAAGATTAACAAGCTTTTGGATAACACCCATTTCAAGAATACGAATAGGTTTAGGTGATGCAATGACACGGCGCCATGCCTCACCGTCTTGAGCTATATGCCATCCGCGTTGATGCTTTAGACGCTTTGCTTCTTCTTCGGTGTAAATTGGGCCAATTGGTTTTGTTGGCTTAAAAAACGCAGTATCAGATGGCTTTACTTCAATTTGTGTAAGCAAGGTTGCAATTTCAATCTTTTCACCTAACAGGTTGTCCAATTCTTGTTGCAAAACATATCCGATCATTCCATCGGTTTCAGCCCCTAATACATCCAAAGGAAAGGCCGTTGGGTCACTTTGCCGTTCCATTTGCAAAGCCAAAAGACCAATTTGTGGGCCATTGCCATGGGTTATGACAACTTGATGGCCATCTCTGATGATTTTAACGATAGACTTTGCTGCTGCACGAATATTCACGCGTTGATTTTTCGCAGTCATCCTCTCGCCGCGCCGTAATAAAGCATTACCACCAAGTGCAATTATAACTCGCATGATATCCTATCCTCCTAATGTGGCCACAAGAACGGCTTTAATTGTGTGCATCCGGTTTTCTGCTTGATCAAAAACGATTGATGCAGGGCTTTCAAACACATCCTCGGTTACTTCAAGTGCCTCTAATCCGTGCTTTGTCTTTATAAGTTGACCAATCTCCGTATCGGAGTTGTGGCATGCAGGTAAGCAATGCATGAATTTAACATGAGGATTACCAGCCATTTTCATTACTTTTTCTGTCACTTGATATGGCTTCATCTGCGCAATACGGTCGGCCCAAACACCTTCTGGCTCTCCCATAGAAACCCAGACATCCGTATATATAAAATCGCATCCTTTTATCCCTCTTTCCAAATCATCAGTTATGGTAATTCGAGCACCAGTCTTTGCTGCATCGAGCTTTGCATCTGATATGATTTGAGCATCTGGCCAAGATGACTTTGGACCACAAAGCCTGACGCTCATCCCAAGTTTCGCAGCGCCTATTAAAAGAGATACGCCCATATTGTTCCCGACATCTCCAAGGAAACAAAAAGCAATTTCACGCAAAGATTTATCGCTATGTTCACGCATAGTCAGCAAATCCGCTAAAATTTGTGTTGGGTGAAATGTATCGGTCAAACCATTATACACTGGTACACCCGACCATTGCGCCAATTCTTCAACAATGGATTGTCCAAACCCGCGATATTCAATTGCATCGTACACACGCCCTAAAACGCGCGCGGTATCTTTTACGGTTTCCTTTTTCCCTAAATGTGATCCAGATGGGCCTAAATATGTTACATGTGCACCTTGATCATGCGCCGCAACTTCAAACCCTACGCGTGTACGCGTTGAATCTTTTTCAAAGATTAGTGCAATCTCTTTCCCATTTAAAAGTGGCTGTTCAGTACCCGCATATTTTGCGGACTTTAAATCAGCTGAGAGCTTTAACAGAAATACAATCTCATCACCCGTAAAATCCCGTAGTGTCAGAAAGCTTCTGTTTCTAAGATTTAATGACATAATATATTCCTTTATCAATCAACAGGGTCACGTTGGATGGGGCAAGTCATACAATGTCCTCCGCCTCGCCCACGTCCCAGCTCGGAACCACGTACGGTGATCACTTCTATTCCAGCATCACGTAAAAGATTATTGGTGTATGTGTTGCGTTCATATCCGACCACCACACCTGGCTCTAAGGCGACAACATTATTCCCATCATCCCATTGTTCACGTGCTTGTTCATATGTATCGCCGCCCGTTGGAATAATGCGCAGCTTCCGAATACCTAATGCCTCTGAAACAACATCATAAAAAAGGCGATCTTCTAAGCGAATATCTAACTGACCTTCGCGCTTATCTGGTCGAATAGAAAAGCAAGTCAATGCCTGCGCAACATCTGTAAAACTTGTGGCAATATCACGGTCACACAATGTGAAAACCGTATCTAAATGCATCGCTGATCTGGATTTTGGAAGAACACATCCAATAACATGTTCGGCTGCACCGGCCGTAAAAAGAGCATTACTCACTTGGCTTACGGCTTGCGGCGTCGTGCGTTCCCCCATTCCCATCAATACTACGCCATTACCGATAGGCATGACATCACCACCTTCAAGATATGCGGATTTATGGTTTTGATCATAACCGCCCCACCAAACGGGTATTTTGCGAAACATTGGATGAAAATGATAAATAGCAGCCATTAATAGCATCTCTTGTTGGCGTGCAGGCCAGCGCATCGGATTCAATGTTACACCGCCATATATCCAGCATGATGTGTCTCGGGTGAACATCATATTTGGGAGCGGTGGCAATATGAAACCTTCAGGCCCGAGTACAGAGGCAACCATGCCACTCGGTGTAAATGGGATGTCATGAATTGCTATTCCTCCAATCAGGAAATTAGCCAATTCTTCAGCGGGCATCGCCTCGCACCAACCTAAAAACTCATCGAGCATTCCCACACCAACATCGTCAACAGTAATACATCTGTTCAAAATCCAGTTGCGGGATCTTTTTTGTTTCAAGATTGTGGTTAATAAATCGCGTACTTCTAAGGTCTCAACGCCACGTTCTTCCATCTTTTGACAAAAATCAGCGTGATCTCTTCGCGCTTGCTCCACCCAAAATACATCATCAAAAAGTAAGGAATTGCAGTTCTCTGGCGTCAAACGTTCGTGTGCAAGCCCCGGCCTAGAGACAATAACTTTATGCAGCTTTCCAATTTCTGAATAAACACCCAAGTCACTCATAACACCACTCCGATACTTAAACAGACCATAATGAACACAGTTAAGATCAGTAAAAGTGGTGCGATAAATTTCAGCCATCGGTTATAAGGAACCCGCCCAATGGCTAGCCCACCTACAACAACAGCAGATGTCGGTGTAATCAAGTTCACAATACCAGAAGCAGATTGATAGGCTGTTACGGCCAAGTCCCGTTCAACACCTGCAAAATCAGAAAGCGGGGCTAAAATAGGCATTGTTAGAACGGCTAACCCTGATGTTGATGGCACAAGGAAGCTCATCAAAACCTCTATCCAATACATCGCATTGATGAAGACGATATCCGAATACCCAGAAATAGCTTCTTCAGATGTGAATAAAATAGTATCTGTAATTTTACCTGCATCCATGACAACAACGATGCCACGCGCTAGCCCGATAATAAGGGCAACACCCAGTAAGTCGCGCGCACCATTCACAAAGGCTTCGACAAAAGGTTTTTCTCCGATCCACCCTGCAATCCCAACAACCAGAGATGCCGCTAAGAACAAGGCTGACATTTCAGCCATCCACCACCCTTGCAATGCAACCCCCCAAACCATGACCGCAAATGTTGCTACAAACAGAAAAAGTACTAAAGTTTGGCGTTTGGACAATGCTTCCGTAACTTGAGCTCCCGCTCCAAGGAAATGTGTAATATTATCCTCTTGTCGGTCGGCAACGATAGATCTACTTGGGTCGTCCTTAACACGTTCTGCATATCGCATGACAAATGCCGTACAAATCACCCAACCTAATATTAGAATAGCCAGCCGAAGCGGCATACCATCAGTGAACGGAATACCTGCAGCATTAGATGCAATTGTTGTTGCAAACGGGTTTATCGTTGACCCTAAAACACCAATCCCCGCACCAATCAAAATGACAGCAACCCCCGTCACAGCATCATACCCAGCAGCAATCATCACTGGGATCAATATCGCATAGAATGCTAAAGTTTCTTCTGCCATCCCATATGTCGTGCCGCCTAATGCAAAAAGCGCCATCAAAATAGGGATCATCCACTTTTCACGCCCTTTCATGCGGGTCATAGCCGATGTAATACCAGTATTAATTGCGCCAGTTTGATTGACGACCCCCAGAAAACCACCAATCACTAAGACAAAAAGAGACACATCTATAGCATTCGCGATATATTCAGACGGGTCATAAAACCCAGCTATAGGGGCTAAAAACACATCAATGATACTCTGCGGAGTGCTTTCAACAACTTGATAGGTGCCAGGGATTGGAACATCTTTACCCAAAGCTTGGTTTGAAACACGGTCATACTGACCCGCAGGAATAATCCATGTGAGAGCGGACATAACTAAAATCAAAACGAATAATATGGAAAAAGCAGACGGAAATCGGTCTTTTAAATCCGCGCGTGATGATGAGGTTTCTTGTTGAATGTGAGCATCAGGCATAACATCTCCTTCGAGTTTCTAAATGATTAGTCACCGAATTGAAGGCCAAGTATGTCAGTAAAGTATTTGTACTTTTTGATCGAAATCAAAAATAAACAGGATAGTTCAAGTGCCCCATCTTTTTCTGAAAACTAATTGAATGAAGCGTGAACTAACTGTACGGGAATTGTACGGATTGTATGCGTTATTGCTCATTTTTCTGCGTAAATTCCCGTTAGTTATAGAATTAAAATTTTAATTAAAATAACGTAAGGTATTTGTTTTAAAAGGTTTTTTGTGGTGACTCTGGCGGGATTCGAACCTGCAACCTGCCCCTTAGCGAAGGGCTGCTCAGATTCTGAATTTCTATTATTTAACAGTGTCTTAGCTGATTTTTAAGAGCGCTGACGGTACTGGTTTGGTACGAAGTAATTTAAGCCTTAATGTAGCAAGCCATCATTTTGTAAACGGCTATAAGCTACTCTGATAGCCTCTTCCTCGAAAGAGTTACGCTTTCGCTCACTCCAGCTTTGCATTGCTTCGACTACTTTCTCTACAGGGTGATATCCCTCGTGATGCGCCAGCCAATGAACTGATGAAAGAAGTTCAAGCCCGTATGGGCTTTCGTAACCTTGAATTAACTTATCTAAACGATCGATGATTTCTCCATTACTGGAGCGAGTAGTAGTTAAATACTCGTCGGCAACTGCGTAACCACTAGGTGTTACGTGTGATAAGCGATCACCATCCGTAAACCCACTAATCATCCCATTACTTTCCAGAGTTAAGTAAGCTTTTTTGAGTGTTTCTGAATATGGACCATGTAGGTTACGTGAAAATTTCAGGTTAAAGTTTACACCTAAAACTTGAAGAAAGTAGGCAATTTTTTGGAGGGAAATTCGATCAAAGACACCATCGAAGTATCCCTCTAAGTCACCAAGGGTTTTTAATAGAGCCGCACGCTCAAACGTCATCGGAAAATCTGAATGGATATGTTCAGGGTCATCAACTGAGTTTTTGGGTGGGAATATAATTATATCAACATCATCTAGTTTCCCGAGTTTAGATACAATCAGCGGCTTTACGTCAGCCCATTCTAGACCACCATTACCGCATCCAAGTGGTGGAATCGCTATTGATTTAATTCCGTACTCACGAATAGCTTTAACTAAAGCATCGAGGCCATCTTCTACATAGGAGTATTTAGATTTTGCTCTCCAGTGAGCTTTTGTTGGAAAGTTGATAAGATATCTAGGACCATCCTGAGGAAATAGTTCATGAGTATCAAATACGAATAAAGTTCCAGGAGATAGCTCTTTTGCATCACAGATTTTTTTATAAGCTTTAAAGTTTGCAGGCCATCTTTTTTTAAACTCAAGAGCAATACCTTTGCCCATGACGCCAACGCAGTTGACTGTATTCACAGTCGCCTGAACGGGTTCCTCGAACATGTCTCCTTGTTTAAATATGATTGTCATCTTACAAAGCACTCTGGTTTTGAGTATACTGAGATATCCCAGTCTGAAGCATCCATCGCTGACTGCACTTGTTCCTTTTTGCCACTAGAAGGTGTCACAATGCAAGAAGCAAGTTCAACGGGCACGGATGTTCTAACTAGAAATTCAGCCATTCGGCGTTGCTTTCGAAGTTGGTAGCGTGGCGGCGTATCTTTGAAACCAAAAAATTTACATACTCCTTCATAACCTATTTCGTCTATCTTCGCTGTCATTGGATATTCATCGAAAAGATCCCAATGGATATGATCTTCAATGCTGTTAGTATCTTGAATTACTGAAGGAAGTGGAGCGTTAGAAGTGAGTGAGCAATCACTAAAACAACACTGTAATCCAGCACTGGTTAATAGAGGTACAGAGTAAACAAAAAACGCTCTATCTTCAAAATTTGATCTCCCTAAAGGTTCAGCGTTTGGAGATATGACTTCAACACCACCTCTATTGATTGAACATGAAAAAGATGTGAACGGAGAAAAATAAAAGGCTACATAATCATTAACTACTCCCCCGCATGGCATTCTGAACATATTAGTACCACGCCTATCAACAAGATTAGGGTAACTGGTTTGATAACATTTTTGGGGTGTATGGTGGTTGTGTGCACGCAACTCTCCGTTTTCCAAAAAAAGCGGAATATCACGATAATCAACCTGACGGAATACAAAACGGTTTGGCACAATAACTCCCTCAAGAAAACTCACTATAGATAAATACTGCTTGTATGCAATGTTCAACCTAAGAACGTATTTGTAGAGCCAAAACCACTAATGGCTTATTACCGTAAGTTTTAGGTAATTAGAGAACAAAAAGTGCCCAACTGGTACGGGAATGGTACGGATTGTTTGCGTAATTCTGCGTTTGTTCTCGTTTATTTTCGTAAATTGTGAAGCTTTCAGTTTTGCTTAAATCGGCTAAACCCTTTGTTTTAAAAGGTTTTTAATGGTGACCCTGACTGGATTCGAACCAGTAACCTGCCCCTTAGGAGGGGGCTGCTCTATCCAGTTGAGCCACAGAGCCACGAATGTGTTTAAAGCTATAAGTTACCTTGAGATCAACCACCTTTTGCATGCTTGATTGCATTTCACCCTGCCTCTAGAAGACCATGAGAGAAGGGGGCATTGATTTGCGTGATATTGAGGGTCAAGTTTGGCAGCTTTTGGTGGATGAGGGGATTATCCAGACAGGAGATGTTTTTGTGCCCTTGGCTGGAGGGAGGACCAATCGTGTTTGGAAAATCTCTGGAACGTGTGATCTGGTATGTAAATTATATAGCGAAAGCACACAAAACCCCCTATATGAAAATGCTCCGCAATCTGAGTATGAGTGTTTGAAACAACTCTCTGGTAAAGGCGTGGCACCCGAAGCGGTTTGTTTTATGCAAACGGCATTCGGTGATGTGCTGGTGTATGATTACTTGCACGGCACTGACTGGAATAATGATGTGGTGTCTGTTGCAAAGCTGTTGGCGCGCATTCATTCAGAACCTGTACCTCAAGGTTTGCGGAGTTTGGCTGTTGGTTCTGATGCTGTGGTGATGCAGACTTTGGATATCTTAAAAGAGGTTAAGCCAGAAGATGTCGATGTTATCGAAGCATTGAAACCTGTAGGACGTGTTGCTGGATGTGAGGTATTGAGTTTCGTTCACACGGATGTGGTTGCAGGAAACTTGATACAGACCACAGACGGTGTTCGGTTGATTGATTGGCAATGTCCAGGAGCGGGTGATCCTGTAGAGGATTTAGCGATGTTTTTATCCCCTGCGATGCAACATGTTTATCGTGGGTCTGTTTTAACAGATGAAGAATGCGCAACGTTTGTTGCGGCCTATCCTGAAAAAGATGTCCGCGATCGTTATAAGCATATGGCGCCGTTTTACCATTGGCGTATGGCGGCCTATTGTTCGTGGAAAGAAGCACGTGGTTTGAAAGAGTATGGCGAAGCTAAGCTGCTAGAAATCGCAGCTTTAGAGCAGGTGCGCTAAGCCAAACCCGATTGCTGCAAAAGCTGTAGCTGCGATTGTGTAGCCTGCGAATTTTTTGCGTGTTAGTTTTGGTTTCACAACGGGATCTTTACTGCCTTGGGTCAGGAAGCTTTCCAGCATTTCTGGAAGTTTGGGACCATACCGTGATAGCACCATTGCCGTTTTCACAAGGTCTTTGACCATAGCGCGTGGGCCGAGGTGGGTTTTGATGTAATCTTCGACTTCTGGTTTTGCAACAGTCCACAGGTTTAGGCTTGGGTCCAGTGATCGTGCAACGCCTTCGACCACAACCATTGTGCGCTGCAATAGGATCAGCTCGGTACGGGTTTCCATGCCGAAACGTTCTGTTACATCGAACAAATGTGCCAACAGGCGCGCCATAGAGATTTGATCTGCGCCTTGGCCAAAGATTGGTTCGCCAACAGAGCGTAAGGCTTGGGCGAATGCATCAACATCCTGATCAGCGGGGACATAACCCGCTTCAAAATGAACTTCGGCGATGCGGCGGTAATCTTTGCGGATGAAGCCCATCAAGATTTCAGCGTAAACACGGCGGGTGTATTCATCGATGCGCCCCATGATGCCGAAGTCCAATGCAACGAGATCGCCGTTTGATGCGAGCTTTAAATTGCCTTGGTGCATGTCGCCGTGAAAGAAACCATCACGCAATGCGTGGCGTAGGAACATTTGAATAATGCGTGCGCCAAGCGCGCGCAGATCATAGCCGCTGGCTTGTAATCTATCAAAATCGCCCAATGGAATACCTTCGGCCCATTCTAGGGTCATCACGCGACGTGCGGAATGTTCCCAGATCAGTTTGGGTACTTCGAAGCTTGCATCATCTTCTGTGTTTGATGCGAATTCAGCGGCTGCTGATGCTTCCATACGCAAATCCAATTCACCCTGAACAACGCTGTCAAAATGTTCGATGACGGCGGTTGGGCGCAGGCGGCGCGATGCAGGTGATAGAAATTCTATTGTGCTCGCAGCAAAATAAAATGCATCGATGTCTTTTTGAAATGCGCGTTCGATATTTGGGCGCAATACTTTGACGGCGACTTCTTGGTCTGTTTCTTTTAGACGGGCGCGATGTACTTGGGCGATGGATGCAGCGGCAACGGGTTCGCTGAATTCAGAGAAGAGATCATCAGTTGGCTGTCCGAGTTCGCGCAAAATTTCAGCTTTGGCCTCATCCGTTGAAAAGGCTGGTAAGCTGTCTTGGAGAACGCGTAATTCCATTGCCATTTGTGGGCCAACAACGTCTGGGCGCGTAGACATGATTTGCCCGAATTTGATGTAAGCAGGACCAAGGGCTGTAACAGCGCGTAAAACGGGTGGCTGGGACGTATCCCCTTTTAGGCCAAGCCATTTGAATGGCCATCCTAATACGCGTGCAGCAATTTTAATGCTGGGTGGAACGTCCAACATTTCCAATGCAATTTTCATCGCACCTGTGCGTTCAAATGTTGCGCCTGTTCGGATCAAACGCCAGATATTATGTGGGCCGCGCATAGTTTAGATTTTCCAGCCTGAATGCAGGCATGCGATGCCCATTGTCATGTTGCGGTATTTGGCGTTTTCAAATCCTGCTTCTTTGACCATGCCAAGGAATGTTTCTTGGTCAGGGAATTTGCGGATGCTTTCGACAAGGTATTGGTAGCTGTCAGCATCATTGGCGATGATTTTGCCCATTGGTGGAATTACGTTGAAAGAGTAGCGATCATAGGCCCATTGCATGGCTGGGTTTGGAATTTGGCTGAATTCCAGGACCATCAAACGACCACCTGGCTTTAGAACGCGATATGCTTCATTCAGCGCTTCTTGTGGGCGTGTCACGTTACGGATGCCAAAAGAGATAGTGTAAACGTCGAATGTGTTGTCGGCGAATGGTAATGCCATTGCATCACCGCAAACCCAGTCCAAACGATCCGCCATATCATCCGCTTCGGCGCGTTCGCGGCCTGCATCCAACATGCCTTGGGTCATATCAAATACAGTGGCATGTGCATTTGGGGCGCGTTTTAGAAAACGGAACGAAATATCACCTGTGCCGCCTGCAACATCCAGCAGTTTTTGATCGCCACGTGGTACCAACCAATCCATCATGGCATTTTTCCAGATGCGGTGAATTCCTACGGACATTACATCGTTCATGATGTCATATTTAGAGGCAACATTAGAGAAAACACCGTGTACCATGTCGGCTTTTTCGCCTTCATCAACGGTTTTAAAACCGAAATGTGTAGTTCTTTGATCAGAAGCCATGAGTCGACACCTTTTTATTCTGTTATTCACTCCTATATAGTGTGTTCATAAAATTATAAATGCGTCACCTACGCCCAAGGAAAAATCATTGCCCGAATTACCCGAAGTTGAAACTGTCCGAAAAGGGTTAGAGCCTCATATGACAGGATTTGTTATTGCACAGGCCGATATTCGCCGCCCCGACCTGCGTTGGCCATTTCCAGAGAATATGTCTGAAAGATTAACAGGTAAACGGGTAGAGCGGCTTCGCAGGCGCTCTAAATACGTTTTATGTGATTTGGATAGCGAAGAGACGCTTTTAATCCATTTAGGCATGTCTGGACGGATGACGATTTCGGCTCCTGACGGTGCCAAAGATATGGTGGGTGATTTCCATCATTTGCACCCAGCTATAGAGAAACATGATCATGTTGTGCTGGATATGGATAACGGGGCGCGTATTACATTTAACGACGCCCGCCGTTTTGGGGCGATGGATTTACTGGATACGAAAACGGCTGAAGATCATAAATTGCTGTCAGGGATCGGGCCTGAACCACTGGGCAATAGTTTTGATGAAGCTTATCTGGAGAATGCATTGTCTGGGCGCAAAATGCCAATTAAGTCTGCATTGTTGGATCAAAAGATTGTTGCAGGCTTAGGAAACATATATGTGTGTGAAACGCTTTGGCGGACTGGGATTTCCCCGCTGAATATAGCTGGAAATTTGTCCAAGCGATGTGTGTGGAAAATGGTACCAGCGATTCGTGATGTATTGAGCGAAGCCATTGCAGCTGGCGGCTCTTCGTTGAAAGATTACCGTCAGGCGGATGGTGAATTGGGTTATTTTCAACATAGCTTTTCAGTTTATGGGCGCGAAGGCAAAGACTGCCGTAAGGAAAATTGCGGTGGTACGATTAAGCGGGTTGTACAATCGGGGCGTTCCAGCTTTTATTGCCCAAAATGCCAAAAGCTGAAGAAGTAAGGATACATAGATATGGCCTATAATACGCTTATCGTTGAGATTGAAGACCATGTAGCTGTGGTTCAATTAAACCGTCCAGATGCGTTGAACGCGTTGAACTCGGAATTGCTGGGCGAATTAACAACGGCGATCACGGATTTGGATAATAATTCCAAGGTGCGTGCGATTGTTCTGACAGGCAGTGAAAAAGCATTCGCTGCGGGGGCGGATATTAAAGAGATGTCCAGCAATACGTTTGTGGACATGTATACAAAGAATTTCTTTGGTGATGATATCGAGCAATTCTTGAAATGCCGTAAGCCTATTATTGCTGCTGTTTCTGGTTATGCGCTGGGTGGTGGTTGCGAATTGGCGATGATGTGCGACTTTATTCTGTGTTCAGAAACTGCAAAGTTTGGTCAGCCTGAAATTAACCTTGGTGTTATTGCTGGGATTGGCGGCACACAGCGTTTGACGCGTATTGTGGGCAAATCAAAGGCAATGGAAATGCATCTGACAGGTCGCTTTATGGATGCGGAAGAGGCGGAGCGCTCTGGATTGGTCAGCCGTATCGTGCCTGCAAAAAAACTGGTGGATGAAGCGAAAACGGTTGCTGGTAAAATCGCTGATAAATCGTCAATTGCGACGATGGCGGTAAAAGAATCGGTAAATCGGGCTTATGAAACGACTCAGGCCGAAGGATTGTTGTTTGAACGCCGTCTTTTCCACGCTTTATTCGCTACAGAAGACCAAACAGAGGGTATGGAAGCCTTTATTGAGAAAAGAACGCCACAATTCAGAGATAAATAATGCATGACCCGTTGACTTTAAAGCGATCCAGTCCTAGAAGGCCGCTTCATCGTCAAACACGATAACAGGATTCTATCATGGCAAACTCGCCACAAGCGAAAAAACGCGCACGTCAAATCGAACGTCGCACTGAAGTAAACAAAGGCCGCCGGTCTCGCATTCGTACTTTCTTGCGTAAAGTAGAAGAAGCGATTTCTGGTGGCGATCAAGCAGCTGCAGCAGCGGCGCTTAAAGCAGCTCAACCAGAAATCATGCGTGGCGTGACAAAAGGTGTTCTGCACAAAAACACAGCAAGCCGCAAAGTTTCTCGCTTGTCTGCACGTGTTAAAGCTTTAGGCGCTTAAGCACAGTTTTTGAAAACATGAATTTTAAGACGGGGTTAATAGCCCCGTTTTTTTGTGCCTAAATGCAATGTTCTATTTTTGGACACCTTGTTTGATAGACGTGATCGCTTTATCAAGGATGCTTATCTTCAAAGGGATTCTGTCCCCTTTGTATTCCGTTACGTTAGTTTATGCCGCTTACTTTAATTTTTAAGGTGAGGGGTTATTTGCATCCTATAAAATCATTTTAAAACAGCAACTTAACTCCTGTGGATAGATTCGGATGAACTAATTTTGTGTCAACAGAGAAGATTCATTGAAAGCTATAGGGACACCTTGCTATCGTCTTTAGAGTGATTCAGATATGGGGAAGATGATGGCCGCGACCAATAATGAGAATGTGATTGAGGAAACACCTCAAGAAACATGGTCCGGTTTAGAAAATGCATCTGACGCAGTTCTTGTAGATGTCCGCACAAAGGCTGAGTGGTCTTTTGTTGGCATTCCTGACCTAAGTGCATTGGGTAAGAAAGTAATACTGCAAGAATGGCGTCAATACCCAGATATGTCTGTGAACGAAGGCTTTGTTGCGAATATACTAGATCAGTTTGGAGGGTCTGCTCCTTCCAAGATATATTTTTTATGTCGTTCTGGTGTGCGATCGTTAGAAGCTGCACATGTGGTAAATAAGGCCTTATCTGCACAAGGCCAGTCTGCGGTGTGCGTGAATGTGCTTGAAGGATTCGAAGGGGACTTGAATCCAGAACGGCATCGGGGAGAAACGAACGGGTGGAAATCCCGGGGGTTGGCTTGGGGTCAATCTTAATAACTGTATGAGATCGAAAATAATGGTAATTGAGTGCTGGGGGCGCGTGTGCGACCAACTCCGAAGTGATATTGGACAAGATGCTTTTCAAAACTGGATTGAGCCGCTTAATTTATTGAGCGTTGAACACGGTGTTGCATCTTTTTCTGCACCTACAAGTTTTGTAGGGACATGGGTCAACCGTAATTACGGTGACAGCATAGCATTGATGATGACACGCGAAGGTGTTGATGTTGACCGTTTGGATTTCAAAGCAGATGTATTGGTGAAGGCTGAAAAAGCGCCTGAACCAGAAGCACTGTCCGAGCAAGCAATGCCCCCCAAAGCAACACGCCCGATCCGCACGTCAGGCTCAGAAGATTTACCTGGCGCGCCATTGGATAACCGTTTCACATTTGACAGTTTTGTTGTGGGTAAACCAAACGAATTGGCGCATGCTGCCGCACGCCGTGTGGCCGAAGGTGGGCCAGTCACGTTCAACCCATTGTTCCTGTATGGTGGCGTAGGTTTAGGTAAAACGCATTTGATGCATGCGATTGCTTGGGAAATCCAAGAACGCAACCCAAAGGCAAAGGTGCTGTATCTGTCTGCTGAACAATTCATGTACCGCTTTGTTCAAGCACTACGTTTCAAAGATACAATGAGTTTTAAAGAGCTGTTCCGTTCTGTGGATGTATTGATGGTGGATGATGTCCAATTCATCGCGGGCAAAGACAGCACACAAGACGAATTCTTCCACACATTTAATGCGTTGGTAGACCAAAACAAACAGATCATCATTTCTGCGGACCGTGCACCAGGTGAAATTGACGGTTTGGAAGACCGCATTAAATCCCGTCTACAATGGGGTCTGGTGGTTGATTTACATCCAACAGATTACGAATTGCGTTTGGGTATTTTGCAATCCAAAGCAGAAGCACAATTAAAACACTATCCAGAAGTTCAATTGGCTGAAGGTGTATTGGAATTCCTAGCGCACCGTATTTCCAACAATGTTCGCGTGCTTGAGGGTGCTCTAACACGCTTGTTCGCATTCGCATCCCTTGTTGGTCGTGAGGTGACATTGGATGTTGTGCAAGAGTCGCTTGCAGATGTGTTGCGTGCATCAGATCGTAAAGTGACGATCGATGAAATCATTCGCAAAGTTGCAGATCATTATAACCTACGTTTGACGGATATCTTAAGCCCACGCCGCGCGCGTTCCGTTGCGCGGCCACGCCAGGTTGCGATGTTCTTGGCGAAAACACTGACATCAAAATCATTGCCAGAAATTGGCCGCCGCTTTGGTGGCCGTGATCATACGACAGTGATCCATGCAGTGAAGAAAATCGAAGAGTTACGCTCTATCGATAACCAAATCGCAGAAGACGTGGAATTACTACGTCGTATGCTGGAAGCATAAGCTAAAAAAACACTATTATTCGGGATAAAGGTGCGGTCGTTCTTGACCTTGCGCCTAATCCCGTAAATTGTGTTTTTAACATTGAAAAAACCGATAGATCGGGTAGGGTCACAGTCCCACTAGATCAGGGGAGCGGGAAAATGAAAGTCAGCATCGAACGTAGCGCATTGCTAAAGGCCATGTCACAGGCACAATCCGTTGTAGAGCGTCGGAATACAATTCCAATACTAGCGAACGTTTTGATTGAAGCAGAAGGCAATGATATCAGCTTTCGCGCAACTGATCTGGACATCGAAGTGATCGATAAAGCACCTGCTATGGTCGAACGTGCAGGTGCCACAACAGTTGGCGCGCATACGTTACACGAGATTGTCCGTAAATTACCTGATGGTGCGATGGTTGAATTGGCAGATGACGGATCATCTGGTCGTCTGGATGTAAAAGCAGGGCGTTCCAGCTTTTCCTTGGCGACGCTTCCAAAAGAAGACTTTCCAGTTATGGCGTCGTCTGAATACGCTTGTAACTTTTCAGCAGCGGCACCTGTTTTGCGCCGCTTGTTTGATAAATCCAAGTTCGCGATTTCTACAGAAGAAACACGTTATTATTTGAACGGTGTTTATATGCATGCATCTGATGGTGCTGACGGCAAGGTATTGCGCTGTGTTGCAACTGACGGTCACCGCTTGGCGCGTATTGATGCAGAACTGCCAGCAGGTGCCGAAGAATTGCCAGGTGTGATTGTGCCGCGTAAGACAGTGAATGAGCTGCGTAAATTGGTTGAAGATGATGATATGCAAATCGCTGTATCCGTATCTGAAACAAAAATTCGTTTCGCAACACCAGAAATTACACTGACATCGAAAGTGATCGATGGATCATTCCCAGATTACACACGCGTTATTCCAGTAGGTAATACACGCCGTTTGGAAGTGGATGCCGCAGAATTTGCACAAGCCGTTGATCGTGTGTCTACAGTTTCATCCGAGCGTTCGCGTGCTGTTAAGCTGACATTGGACGAAGATCGTTTGGTGCTGGCTGTGAATGCGCCTGATAGCGGTGCTGCAGAGGAAGAACTTGCTGTGGCTTATGGTGATGAACCATTGGAAATTGGTTTCAATGCGAAGTACTTATTGGAAATCGCAGGTCAGGTGGATCGTGAAAACGCAGTGTTCTTGTTCAATTCATCTGGGGATCCAACCCTAATGCGTGAAGGCAACGATGAAAGCGCTGTTTACGTTGTGATGCCAATGCGGGTGTAACTGCTTGGGCCGCCTTGCACTTCAAAGCTTAACACTTTCACATTTCAGATCGCACAAACGCGTCCAACTGGAAACAGATGGGCGCCCGATTGCGATTTATGGATCGAACGGTGCTGGTAAGACCAATATCCTTGAGGCGATTTCTTTATTGTCACCAGGGCGTGGTATGCGCCGTGCAACGGTGGATGAAATGGCGCGTGCGCCTGAAAATGTTGGTTGGAAGGTTTCAGGGGTTCTGGAAAGCCTTGGGCGAATTCACGAAGTAGAAACCAGCTATAAAGGCGAAGGATCACGATCCGTATTGATTGATGAGAAGCCTGCACCCCAATTGGCGCTGGGTCGTTTAGCGCGTATTGTTTGGTTGATCCCCGTCATGGATCGTTTGTGGGTCGAAGGCGCAGAAGGGCGGCGCAGATTTCTGGATCGCCTGACAATGAGCTTAGAGCCGAAACACGCAGAATATTCCGTGACTTATGAAAAAACCATGCGTGAACGCAATCGCATGCTAAAGGACGGTGTACGTGATCCATCATGGTACAGCGCTGTAGAACAGCAAATGGCCGAAGCTGGTGCTTTGATCGAAGTAAACCGTTTGTTGACTGTACAACGGCTGCAAGAAGCGCAGAAAGGGGCTGACACGGCTTTCCCATCGGCTGAGTTATCCTTGATAGGTGCAGATGCAAGTGAAGTCATCACAGATAAGGATGACTTGCTGACAGCTTTTTCTGAAAGTCGCCCGCGCGATATGATGGCAGGCCGTACATTGGTCGGGCCACATCGTGACGACCTGAACGCTATTTATGCTGCCAAGGGAACGCAGGCCAAGCAATGCTCGACGGGAGAGCAGAAAGCATTGCTTGTGTCACTTATCCTTGCAAATGGACGCGCAGTCGCGCAAGATTTTGGAGCACCGCCGATTTATTTATTGGATGAAGTGGCGGCGCATTTGGATGCTGACCGCCGCGCAGCACTGTATGATGAGATTTGTGCATTAGGGGCGCAGGCCTGGATGACAGGCACGGGGGCTGAATTGTTTGAAGCCATGGGCGAGCGTGCATTATATTTAGAGGTGTCTGACGACGGGGGGATTTCAAGCGTCAGGCCGCATTAGGAGTAGGGAATGAAATCGCAACGCATTACAATGGTTACCTTAGCGGTTTCTGATCTGGAACGATCTCGTAAATTTTATTCTGATATAGGTTGGGAAGAAGCATCTGGGGGCAATGATATGATTGCCTTTTATAAAGCAGGTGGGCAGTTCTTTGCTTTGTATTCCAAAGCAGCACTGACCAAAGATATCGGAATGCCAATACACGAACGTAGTACGGGCAATGTAACGATGGCCACGAATTACAACAGCCGTGAAGAGGTCGATAAAGCTTTCAAAGATGCCATGACTGCGGGTGCTGTGGAAATCAGCACGCCCGCAGAGATATTTTGGGGTGGATATTCGGGTAACTTTGCTGACCCTGATGGGCATATGTGGGAGCTGGCCCATAACCCGTTTTGGACCCTAGATGATGATGGCTTTATTGTAGGGGAAGCCTAGTTCATGTCTGGCACAAAATCTTGTGGTTCGGGCGTGACATTCCTGTGACATAACGCTATATTTGGCGTTAAATAAAATGGGAAAACCAAATGTCTGACGAGCAGCAAATACCAGAAGAATATGGCGCGGATTCTATCAAAGTTCTCAAAGGCTTAGAGGCTGTGCGCAAGCGTCCTGGTATGTATATCGGTGATACGGACGATGGGTCAGGTTTGCACCATATGGTTTATGAGGTCGTTGATAACGGTATTGACGAAGCTTTGGCCAAACATGCGGACTTTGTTTCCGTAACAATTCACGATGATGAAAGTGTTTCTGTGCGCGATAATGGTCGCGGTATTCCAGTAGGCATCCACGAAGAAGAAGGCGTTTCTGCGGCTGAGGTGATTATGACTCAGCTTCACGCGGGCGGTAAATTCGACAGCAATTCATACAAGGTGTCTGGTGGTTTGCACGGCGTGGGTGTGTCTGTTGTGAATGCGCTGTCAGATTGGCTAGAGTTAAAAATCTGGCGCGAAGGTAAAATTCACATCGCACGTTTTGAACACGGCGAAACTGCAAAACATTTGGAAGTTATCGGTGATGCTGGTGATGAAACAGGGACTGAAGTGCGTTTCATGGCATCATTGGATACGTTCTCTAATCGCGAATGGTCGTTCAAAACGTTGGAAAACCGTTTGCGTGAATTGGCATTCTTAAACTCTGGCGTGAAGATTATTTTGCGCGATGAGCGCCCTGCTGAACATTTGGAATCTACGCTGTATTACGATGGGGGCGTAAAAGAGTTTGTGAAATTCCTAGACCGTTCTAAAACACCACTGATTGAAGAGCCAATTTATGTGATTGGCGAACGTGATGACATCACGGTTGAAGTCGCAATGTGGTGGAATGACAGCTACCATGAAACAGTTTTGCCATTCACAAACAACATTCCGCAACGCGATGGTGGTACACATCTTGCAGGCTTCCGTGGTGCGTTAACACGTACGATCAATGCTTATGCGGCATCCTCTGGTATTGCGAAAAAGGAAAAGGTTTCGTTTAGCGGTGATGATGCGCGTGAAGGTCTGACCTGTGTGTTGTCTGTTAAAGTACCAGATCCGAAATTCTCGTCTCAGACCAAAGACAAACTGGTATCATCAGAGGTACGTCCTGCTGTTGAAAGTTTGATGAATGAGAAATTGGCAGAGTGGTTCGAAGAAAACCCACAGCTTGCCAGAGAGATTGTCGGTAAGATCGTAGAGGCTGCATTGGCCCGCGAAGCTGCGCGTAAGGCGCGCGAATTAACACGCCGCAAGACAGCCTTTGGCGGTACATCACTGCCAGGTAAGCTGGCGGATTGCCAAGAGCGCGATCCGTCTAAATCTGAAGTCTTCCTAGTGGAGGGGGACAGTGCTGGTGGATCTGCCAAACAGGGTCGTTCACGTGAAAATCAAGCTGTGCTGCCGCTGCGTGGTAAAATCTTAAACATCGAACGTGCACGTTTTGACAAAATGCTGACGTCTGAACAGATCACCAACCTGATCACTGCATTGGGGACTGGTATCGGTCGTGACGAGTTCAACATCGAAAAATTACGTTACCATAAAGTGGTCATCATGACGGATGCGGATGTTGATGGTGCGCACATTCGAACATTGTTGCTGACATTCTTCTTCCGGCAAATGCCAGAGTTGATTGATGGTGGATACCTCTACATCGCACAGCCACCGCTTTACAAAGTGGCACGTGGTAAATCCGAAGTTTATCTAAAAGATCAAGGTGCATTGGATGACTATCTGATTGAACAAGGTATCGACGGTGCATCACTGGATATCGGTGGTGGCTCTGTTATCACAGGCGCCGACCTTGCGCGTGTTGTGGAAGAGGCACGTCATGCGCGTACAATTTTGAACGCATTCCCTACGAACTATGATCGCCACGTTTTGGAACAAGCTGCGATTGCAGGTGCATTGATGCCAGGTGTTGTCGATGATGATCCGCAAGGCACTGCAAACCAAGTTGCAACGCGCTTGGATCATGTTAGCCTTGAATACGAACGCGGTTGGGCAGGGCGCCCAACACAAGATCACGGCTTACGTTTCAGCCGCATCGTGCGTGGTGTTGAAGAAGGTCATACATTGGATGGTAAATGCTTGCGCTCCGGTGAGGCACGAAAGTTGAGCGATATGACCAAAGCCTTGCAAGAGGTTTACGGTAAAACGGCACGCTTTACACGTAAAGATAAAACGACTGTCGTGCATAGCCCCACAGCACTGTTAAGCCTTGTGATGGCTGAGGGTGAAAAAGGTCTGAGCCTGCAACGCTACAAAGGCTTGGGTGAAATGAACCCTGACCAGTTGTGGGAAACCACGCTTGACCCAGAGGCGCGTACTTTGTTGCAAGTGAAAGTGGATGATTTGGCTGATGCAGATGATCTGTTTACTAAGCTTATGGGTGATGTGGTAGAGCCTCGTCGTGAATTTATTCAACAAAATGCGCTGTCAGTAGAGAATTTAGATTTCTAAATATTTGTAGAGATCCCCATAATTTTCACAGTTTGCCTTTTATGTACGCCGCAGGAGCAGGTTGATTGATTTCAATGGTACAACTATTTGTGTAATGCTAAATGAGTTTCGACGTGGTAGCTGGCCTGATCATTGATTCATAAAAAGAGCCGTTCATGCTTCGCATTTTCCTCCTTTTGCTACTCTCAGCTACTTCGGTAAGAGCGGACACGCTTGACAATTTCGTCACCAGCCGCCTTCGAGACGCTGTCTTTGTTTACGATCAGGCTCTTCGCAACGTAGAAACTGGCCAGTATCTTGATTCTATTCGCTTAGACGACAGGGCTGGATCGCGGACTTCTTCGATTGCGGCGACTGGAATGGGCCTTATAAGTCTTGCGATCGGCGATGCGCTTGGCATAATTCCTGACGCAGAAACGAAGGCGGAGGTTACGCTTACACATCTATTAGGTGTCGATCAAAATACGGGCTTTCATGTCGAACGCTCGGCAAGCGGCTGGTATCGTCATTGGTTCAACATAAACACTGGAACGGCACCAAAAGGTAACAAAGACAAATTTTCAACTATAGACACCGCGATTTTGGGTGCGGGTGCGGAAATCCTTGCGAGCTATTTTCGAGACAAAGCTGCCAAAAGCAACACACCTATACCAAGGGCAGCTCAGCTTGCCCAAGAGCTGGTCATGTCGATTAACTGGACAACAGCGATCCGCGATCCGAAACGCGGGTCAATTCATCTGGTGTTTTTTGGAACCGATGAACGCCCAACCAAAAAGACTGCGACCATACCCTTTGATGAATACGCGCTTTTGCCATGTATGGCGGCTGGCTATGAGGCCGCCAATGGTCGCGAAGGAGTTGCCACCAAAGCTTGGCGTAAGCACTTTGACATGGTCGATGACCTTCCAATGTCTGACTACGATGACCTGACTTTATTGGGTAAACCGACTGGCAATGTGCCGTCGCATTTCACGCACCAGTTCGCTTTTTATCTTTGTGGTGCCTACGCACGGGACCCAGCCTTTCTTGAGGAGCTAAGAGAGCTACGAGAAGCTGACCGCCGTTGGTTTGTGAAGGACGGAGCGCAGCCTGGCCTTTGGGGGCTTGGAGCTGGATCTGAGGTTGTTTTTGACGAAAATGGAGAGGTTTTAAAGTATCGTTATGGCGTTTCGCGTTTGGGTAAGAACCCTAATGGTACTGCTTCTCCTGCCATCATGGCTGGTTTTTTACCTGTCGATTTTGCGGATGGGAAGCTGGAGACTCTTAACGAGTTGAAGGCATTATGGGACAACGGATCGTGTCGATATCAACATCAGGGTTTGGGTTTTTTATGGCGCTGTTCTCCAAAAGATACTTCTCTGCGTGTCAGACGCCTTGAGGCGATCGATTTTTCAACTTGGATGCTTGGGCTTGCTACAGCGCACCCTGAGATCGGGTTGGCGTTTTTCCAGCGTCACGCACTTTAAGTTCAAAATTATTCCTTCGCATGATCAACAGTGAAAATGGGTCTCTATCCGAGCTCTACTTTATAGTTGCGCATATCTTGCAAGAATTGTTCGGATGCTAGGTAAGAAAGTTCATCAGGTCTTCGATCCGCAATGGGGTCAGAAATGGATTTATCGTTGGGATATTTCAATTGTCCAGGATGACACATGATCAGGGCACTTTTATCCGACTTTCCAGCGGAGTGCAGCCAAACCTGCATCATTTGCGCAAAGTCTTGTTGCGAGGTGAAGTCATTCACCCCATAGAAAACACCATTCGTTTTGATTGCGTTTTTAAAAAGCATAGTTTTCAGGCGTCGCGATAATACCGAAATGATCAAAGCGCGCTTTACTGATATTTTTGTCTTTATAATCTCTGAAAACGGGAGATCACAGGATCGTATCCACCCGTCCGGTGACATGTTGGATTTGGCTGTTGATACAAGTGCTTCTCGAATGGTGGGCAAGATATGCGCATGTTGATGCCCATCTATAAAGTCAGGTAAAGTTCCAAAAGTATCTTTGAAAACGTCAAGTTGTCGGTTGATTTGTGTTGAAATCTCATGTTGGTTCAAACGCCCCAAATGTGCATATTGGATAAGGGCTTCAATCGTTGGAAACCCCCCATCTGGTGCAAGGATAGGCATGTCCCCAACGGGTGCATATTCGGTAAAGGTCAAATGCAACCCGATTTGCACTGGGATACTTGACTCTTTTGATGCCTCTAAAAGGGCTTGGGCATTTTTGCTTAATGTCTTCCCGATACTCATGCAACTAACCGCATTGAGGCGCCCTGCTTTGACTAGAGAGATGATCCCATCATCAACGGATTGATGTAGACCGAAATCATCAGCACAAAGGGTGTATTGGGTCATTGTTACAGAATTCCCGCTCAATTATCACATGATCTTGAGAATGCGTGTGGCTACGGCGCTCGACTCTCTATGGTCAATCATCTAACCATTTATACGCAAATCGTGCGTTCACCAAGGTTAAACCCGATCACAAATAATTCAATCCAAAGCAGGGATTTTGATGACATATAACCCAGATATATCCCCGCTCGGATCCCAGATTAAAAACCCCATATTGTCGATCATTGTGCCAATGTACAATGAGGAACAGAACGTTGATAGATTGCTGGAACATGTTATCCCCGTTGTCGAAGATATCGAACCAAATTACGAAATCATTTTAGTCGATGATGGTAGTCGAGATAATACAGCTGAGAAAGTTATCGAATATTGTGAAGTGAATGCAAAGCTCAAGTTCCTCGCTTTTAGCCGAAACTTCGGGAAAGAAGCAGCCCTTAATGCAGGTCTATCCTATGCTTCGGGTCAGGCTATTATTCAAATAGATGCCGATTTACAGCATCCACCAGAGGTAATCCGTACATTTTATCAAGAATGGAAAAGCGGTGCCGAAATTGTTTACGGCCAACGGACATCCCGCGATGACGACAGTGCTCTTCGCGGTTTTCTGACCCGTAGCTTTTACAAGATTTTCGCAACTGTTTCTGATGTGAAATTGATGAACGGTCTGGGTGATTTCCTTCTGATGGACCGAAAGGTCGTAGACGCATTATTGTCGTTACCAGAACGCGAGCGTTTTACAAAAGGGCTATACGCTTGGGTCGGATTTAAACGCGTTGCTGTCCCATTCGACGTTGCCCCCAGAGAGCATGGCCAATCTGCTTGGAGTATTCTAAGGCTTTATCTATTTGCACTTGGGGCCATTACCTCATTTTCCACGATCCCTCTTAAAATTTGGACGTATGTTGGACTCTTCCTTGCCATTCCGTCTTTTGCCTATGGGGGGTATATTATGATCAAAACGATGATCCTTGGTATTGATGTGCCAGGCTATGCATCTTTGATGGTTGCTGTTTGTTTCTTCTCAGGCATTCAATTGTTGGGCTTAGGGATTATCGGGGACTATCTTGGGCGGGTTCTGAAAGAGGTCAAACAAAGGCCTTTGTACCTCATCAGTGCTAAATATGGATTTGATCAGGCTAAGACTATGCGTAGCGAGACAGCTAAAATCAAGAAACTCCCTTGCTGACCCAAGTGTGACGTATGACTTTTAACGACAGACGCACTACGATTTTTTGCCTTTTGGCTATTACAATAGCTTGGGTTTTGTTCTGTTGGCCATGGTTTTGGGGTGGCAAAATCATTCCCTATGACGCCAAAAATCATTTCTATCCAATGATCAGATTTGTGGCTGATGCTTGGCATTCAGGGGAAAGCTTTACCTGGAGCCCGCATCATTACGGTGGCTTTCCCATGATCGCAGATCCACAGTCGGCGATATGGACGCCGACGTTCTGGATACCATCCCTGATCAGTCCCAACCCCAGCATGCAATTGGTCGATTTCGTACATCTTATACATTTGTTGTTTGGGGCTTTTGCCATTTTTGGCTTTGGCCGCATTAGTGGATGGCGGTGGGAGGCATCTGTAGTCGCGGCCTTGATCTATATGATGGCAGGTCCATCCAGCCTGCGATTAGAACACATGCTGATGACTGTCAGTTATATGTGGCTTGCTATTACCTTATGGCGATTGAAGGCCGTAATGGAATATGGTGGCATATGGCGAGGGCTTACCTTTGGTATCGCGTTGGCACTTGTTTTGATCGATCGGAACCATGTGGCTTATATGGGGACTTGGTTTCTATTTATCTATTGGATCGCCGCCGTTGTGCGTGATGTTTCACAACGTAAATCTGATGTGGTTAGACGAAGCCATATCCCTGTTGCAATCGGGGGTGTGTTTGCGCTGATCGTCATCGCCGTGCCTGTAATTTTATTGCTGCAACTTGCGAATGACAGCAACCGCCCTGAATTTTCGTATCTAGAGGCCAGCTGGCAATCCTTGCATCCAGTGGCTTTGTTTTCCTTCATCTTACCCGAATACTTTGGATCCCTTCGTCTAGGTGGTGGTCAACATTGGGGCCCACCAAGCAACATTTGGGGGGAAAAGGGGTTACAGATTCATCGTGGCATGTTGCATATGTATTCTGGTGCAGTGCCGTTGCTGCTAATCGTGTGGTTTGGCATCATCAAACGTCAACTGTTCATAAAAGAGGCCCGTTTTTTCGCAATTGCCTGCATCATTTGCGTTATCTATGCTTTGGGTCGATACACGCCAGTATTCTATGTGTTTTACAAATTCATTCCCGGAATAGATTTGTTTCGCCGACCAGCGGATGCGTTATTTATCTTCGGGTTTTCACTAAGTTTGCTGTCAGGTGCATTAATTCAACAAGGCCTGTTTTTACAGCGCGATATTCCGTCACGTGTACTACACATTCTAACAGCTGTTGGTCTGACGATCTTGTTTGTAGGGATGTTTTGGCTGGCCAATAGCTATGAACGGTTGCCAGATTTTGTAAACAGTTTGATTGTGCCGCTTGTCATCATAGCAACAAGTCTTTTGACAATTTATATTGCACAGCGTTCAGGAAGGTCGAGGCATGCGATGATGATGGTTCTTGCTGGGGTCGTGGCTGCTGACCTTATCTATCATTCCTCCAACACCAGAATAAATGCCCGATCCGCTGGGGCGTATCAGGTGCTGCAAGACCCTCAGGATCATCCAATCTTTTCCAAAATGCTGACATTGTTGCCTAGGACAGACGCGCTTGGAGTTAACTGGCGTACGGAAATCATTGGCCTAGGGCCCGTCGTTCAAAACCTGCCACAGGTGATTCAATCGCAAGGCTTGCTAGGGTATAACCCATTGCGCCTGTCAGGTTTTGAGCAACATATCGCACCCAACATGCAAAACAATGCCAGTACGAAGCGCAGATTTGGCGACAAGATGACCAGCTATAATAGTGACATGGCAAATCAACTTGGCCTGAGGTACATCATTAGCGGTGCTCCGCTAAATGAAATTGACACCAGTTTAGGTGGTGATCATCTTACTCTTCTTGGAACAGCCAAGCACAAGTGGCGCACTGCTTATTTTTATGAGAATACTAAGGCCCTTCCGCGTGCTGTTGTACAGGCTGAGGAAGGGCAGAAAATCGACAGAGAGATTTCAAGTGTCAAATATAGAAATGCAGAAATTGAGATCATAGTTGGCGCTGGCGATGCAGGAATGTTTGTTCTTCGGGAATTCTATTACCCAGGGTGGCAGGCAACCGTGAATGGAAAGCCAGTGAAAATCTCAAAACATGAGGGTTTGTTCAGATCAATACCACTTTCAACGCAAGAAAGTCATATCATTTTCCGCTTCGAACCTTTAACTTTGGCCAATATTTGGAGTGCAATCAAAGTGTTGGTAAATTAATTTATGAAACCTGATCTTATGCGCCAATTCATTACATTTCTCGGGGCAGGTGTGATTGCCACGTCAGGCCATTATTCGGTGTTATTGTTCTTGGTCGAAATTGGGCATGTACTACCAGTTACCGCATCTATGATTGGCGCAGTAACTGGAGCCGTTATCAGCTACTATCTGAACAGAAATTACACATTTGTTTCCAAAATAAGCCATGCAAGAACGGCGCCAAAGTTCTTTATCGTTGCTATCTTAGCGATTGTCTTTAACACGGTGCTAATGGCCACATTTACGATCTGGCTGCGACTACCATATTTCTGGGCACAAGTCCTGACGACGTGTGTATTGATCATCGTCACTTTTGGTCTCAACAAGCTCTGGTCATTCAGAGAATAAGATTGTCGGCGTCACATAAAACGAAATAGATATTCCATTATTTTATGTAGTTATTTTACGAGTGTGATTTCTTTAATATTTCCAACGACAGAGACTAGGAGCCATAACCAACCACTTCTAATGTGAATTGTTCTACATAACTGATTAAGTTCTCCACTGCCTTTTCAGCGGCATCTTCATCTGCATTAGATACGGCTAATGCGATATCAGAATGAGCATCGGCCATTTTTTCAATGTCACCATATTCCTCGGAATACATGACCCAGAATCTTCTCGATAAACCTTTTACGGATGTCATTGCTTTTGCCGCAAACGGATTGTCAGCTGTTTCTAATAAGAGAGCGTAATTTTCTGAATCTACTTCAGTCATTGATAGTTGATTGCCAGATTGAGAAACTTCAATAAAGCTTTTTGAAAGCTTTAAAAACTTATTTTTTTGTTCTTCGCTAGCACGTTTAGCTGCAGAGCGGGCGATTAATGTTTCCACTGCACGCCTTAATTCAAGAGCTCTAAATTGTCGTGTGTAGTCAATTGGGCATACCTGCGCTCCTCTTCGTGGGAAGATTTTTATAAGCTCTTGATCTTCTAGGCGTTGAACTGCTGAACGTACGGATGCACGGGTGTAACCTGAAGCTTCTATCAGGTCAGTTTCTGATACCCATTCCCCTGGTGCCAAGTCGCCATTCACAATCATTCTTTCCAGTGATGTGTAAGCTTCATCCTTTAACATAGAGGGTTGAACGTTCTGTTTGTTCATTTTGCATTTCCATAAAATTTAGGCCTACTCATAACATTTTGAAGATATAGTTTAAACCCTTTTGTTGGCCAGAACCCTTTGTTGACATGTCAGTAAATAATAACTAACATGTCAGATATTGGAATCATTTGGGAGGAGGCCAAAAATGAACAATTGGAAAACAATTGCGCTTTCAGCTGTGCTGAGCGCAACAACAGCCGTTGCGGGCTATGCGCAAGAAGTTGTAAAAATTGCGGAACCTAACTGGGCAAGTGGTCGTGCAGTTGCAGGGCTTGTGAAGGTCATTATTGAAGACAAGCTTGGCGGTAGCGCAGAGCTTGTTCCGGGAACTAATGCTGTTGTCTTTAAGGCGATGGATCGTGGTAAAGGTGAAATTGATGTGCACCCAGACGTTTGGTTGCCAAACCAGTCAAATTTCACAGATGAATATGTCGGTGAAAAGAACACTGTTGCGTTGAGCCAAAGTAATTATGAAGGCTTTTCTGGGTTTTGTGTATCACGTGAATTTAGCGAAAAACATAACGTGAAAACAGTGTACGACCTAGCAACACCAGAAATTGCGAAATTAATGGATCGTGATGGTGATGGTAAAGGTGATATATGGGTTGGAGCACCAGGCTGGGCTTCAACAAAGATCAACATGGTTAAGGTGCGGGATTATGGCATCGGTAATTTCTTTAGCCCAATTCAGGCAGAAGAAGAGATAGCAACAGCATCTATCAAAGATTCAATTAACAAGAGTGAAGGATATGCCTTCTATTGTTACGCACCACATTACAACTGGTTTGTGTTTGACATGGTGCAGTTGGAAGAACCAGCATTTGACGCTTCAAAGTACGATATGAAGCAACCAGCAGAAGATCCTAAGTGGTTTGAAAACTCCAAAGTTGAAACGGGGGACAAGGCTAAGAGCATCCATGTTGGTTATTCAAAATCATTAGAATCTCGCGTACCAGATGTGGCTGCAATGTTATCAAATATCGCTCTTGATACTGAAACAGTGAACAACTGGACGCATGAAATCATTGTCAAAAAACGCGATAGCCAAGATGTAGCCCGTGAATGGATCGCGGCGAATTCTGAGCGCGTTGATAAATGGCTAGGTTTGTGAACTCTCCCTTATAAACTAGCATGTTTCTACCAGCGCAGTTTGGTGCTGTGCTGGTAGACTAACACTTTAATTACCATTTTAGGTAACGAGGAAATTCCGTGTCGATAGAGAATGAGAATCCATCTGATGGTCAACCTGTGATCGAAATTGATGGTGTGTGGAAAATTTTTGGCGAAAAGCACGATGAAGCTTTTAAGGCCATAAAAAATGAAGGCCTAACAAAGCCAGAAGTTTTAGAACGCTTTAACTGTGTTGTCGGCGTAGCTGATGCAAGTTTCAAAGTTAAGCGTGGTGAGATTTTTTGTGTGATGGGTTTGTCTGGCAGTGGTAAATCTACACTTGTTCGCCACATCAACCGATTGTTAACGCCAACTGCTGGTAAAGTACTTGTAGCTGGGCAAGATATAATGGCTTTGGATGATGATGAGCTTTTAAAAGTGCGCAATGAAAAGATTGCGATGGTTTTTCAGGATTTTGGTTTGATGCCACACAGGTCTGTTCGCGACAATGTTGCGATGGCTTTAGAGATCAGAGGTTTTTCGCAAAACGAACGCTGGGCTGCTGCTGAAAGCGCGCTTGCAATGGTTGAATTAGGCGATTGGGGGGATAAATTTGCCCATGAACTTTCTGGCGGTATGCAACAACGTGTAGGTTTGGCGCGTGCTATTGCGGCGGACGCAGATGTTCTTTTGATGGATGAGCCATTCAGTGCGCTTGACCCATTGATCCGCCGCCAGTTGCAAGATGAATTTATGCACCTTGCGTCTAAAATGAATAAGACAACTGTCTTTATCACGCATGACCTTGATGAAGCGGTCCGCATTGGTGACCGTATTGCAATCATGCGTGACGGTATCATTGTGCAAACAGGAACGCCTGAAGAAATAATTATGAACCCAGGTGACAAATACGTATCTGATTTTGTAGCTGGAATTTCACGGATTAATTTGATCCGTGCGCATAGCTTGTTAACACCGCTCGACGAGTACAAAAAATCTGGCGGAAAGATACCAAAAAATGCGGTGTCGATGTCTGACAATGCAACATTAAAAGAACTTATTGCAGCCTCTGTAGATTTGGATGCTCCGATTGTGATTGAGAACAATGCAGGAGAAAAAATCGGGGTCGTTACAAAAAATGACCTGCTTAACGGTGTGGTTAAAGGGACGGAAGCCTAATGGATAATACATTAGATAATACTGGCGTATTAGAAACAGAACAAAGCGTACAAGATTTTGTAGACGTAAACGCCGAATACTATGATGAACAGTTTAAGAAAATCGGGGATAAACGCGGCTTTGAATTCACATTTAATATTGCAGCGTTTTTACTTGGGTCAATATGGTTTGGGATGCGAAACCTTTGGGCGTATTTTCTACCATTCGTGGCCATTGAAACAATGGCAGTCGTTCAAATCGCACGCGGTGTATGGGGGGATCTTGGCGCACCATTCCTTCAACGCCTAGGGGGCATTGAGCAAACGTTAGCAACAAGGCGTGAGCAATTGTTGGATGCGCAAGAAAATACGCCTGATAAAGTCGCTGCTTTTGAAAAAACAATTGCGTCTCTAGAACGCGCAATTGAAGGTATTAAACTCGATGCGGTAGCTGCGCAAAATACTGCAACTCAATTGGTTCTGCTTGGTATTGCCGTTTTGATTGGTGTGAAAATTGTTCAAGCAATTTTAGCAAATACAGCCTTGCAACGTCGTTATACAAAATGGCGCTCTGACCGTACTCTTAGCTCTGGTTTTGGCGTACCACAAATTTCGTTGGCAACACTTCTTGCTATTATGACTTATGTGACCTGTGCTTTGAAATTTGGGTTTCCGTCTCAAGTGGCTGCCTTGCAAAGCTTTCCTGCCGACCCAAGCATACAAACGACTGCTGCGGACGCTATTAAAGCTTGGATGACATCAGCATCGCTCAGCTCAGAATGGTTTTTTGATGGCCTCACGTTTGGCATCAGAAGTGTACTTGATGCATTGGAAACGATTTTTGTAGAAACACCATGGCCTGTTATGGGTGGGTTCATCCTTTTACTGACTGGACTATCTGCGGGTTGGCGCGCGTCAATCTTTACTGCAGCAGCACTTGCATATCTTGGTTATCTTGGGTTCTGGGATAAAAGTATGAAAACGATGGCTTTGCTGGGAACTGCCGCATGTATCAGCATTGCTTTGGGTATTCCATTGGGTATCGCATGCGCGCGCAAACCAAAATTATATGCAGTCGTGCGTCCGATATTGGATTTTATGCAAACAATGCCTGCATTTGTATACCTGATCCCAGTAATTGCATTCTTTGGAACAGGAAAACCTGCAGCCATTATTGCAACGATGATCTTTGGTGGTTCTCCTGTGGTGCGTTTAACAGTGCTTGGCCTAAAGGGCGTTCCATCGTCTGTCCGCGAAGCTGCAATGGCATATGGTGCAAGCAAAAGATATCTTCTTTGGAAAGTCGATATTCCACTTGCTGCTCCATCCATAATGGCAGGTATCAATCAAACAATTCTATTGAGCTTGGCTATGGTTGTGATTGCATCTTTGATTGGTGCCAAAGGCTTAGGTGAAGACGTTCTGGAAGCACTGCAATACGCATCTGAAGGACAAGGCATTTTAGCAGGTTTAGCGATCTTATTCTGCGCGATGATCCTCGACCGAATTATTCAAGGCAAAAGGAGATAAGCCATGACAGTAACCGTCGCTTTATTCATTAAATATGAAAACGATAAAAAAGAAGAAATGCTAACGCATCCAAGTGATCGGGCCGAAGTGTGCCGCAAGGCAATAGGGGCTATGGGAGGTAATCTTATAAACGCCTATGGCACCTTTGGTGAATACGACATGATGTTTGTATACAATATGCCTGATATGGCGTCTGTAGCAGCGAATATGCATCTTGCCGATGCAACTGGGATGTCTAAATATCACAAGATTATTCCGCTTATAAGCAATGATGATTTCGTTGCGAGCCAGAGCAAAGCGGGCGAATTACGTGATAGTTATACAGCCGTGAAAGGTGACTAATGGAAATACTTTTCGTTGGTGGAACGATTATTACCGTTGATAGTGACAATCGTTTTCCTGAAGCTGTTGCCGTAAGAAATGGTAAAATAATTGGGGTTGGGTCTTTAGGTGAGACCCAATCACTCCTCTCGGACGGCCATCAGACGGTTGATCTAAAGGGAAAGTACCTTTTACCTGGGCTTATTGATGCCCACTCACACCCACTGTGGGCTGCAAAAACACGTGGTGCGCCTGTTGTAGATGTCCGTGCTGAAACCGTTCCAACATACCAAGCAGTCTTAAGTAAAATCAAACGGCGTGTAGCTGTTGCAGAGCCAAATGAGCATTTAATATTTTTCGGTTTAGATGCGCAATTACATCCAGATATGGAATCGCCAACGCGTGCGTTATTGGACGAAATTGCCCCTCATAATCCGATCGGGATTCAAACTTCAAATTGTCACGCACTTTATATGAATTCTAAGGGGTTTGAGGTGTGTGGTATTGATGAAAATACGCCAACACCTACTGGTAGTATTATTGAAAGAGATAGCGCAGGCCGTCCGAGCGGTAAGATTGCGGAAGCTATTACTTGGTCAGCTTTAGAAACATTTTATACAGCATGGGGGGATCAACGTCTTAACGATCAGTTTAAAGCGTCTATTTGTGAATTTATTCAAAACGGTATTACAACGGTAACCGAGCATCTTTATATGCCATTTTATAAAGCTTATTATCAAAGCGCCTTAAACCAAGGATTATCGTTGCCACGGGTTGCGGCATACCAACAAGCTACAACTGCTGATATGCAAGTTGAAAATCTTTCCATGGGCGATGATCGTTTATGGATGGCAGGTGTGAAGATACATGCAGATGGATCACCGCTGATTGGAAACATCTGGTTATCACAACCATATCTTGAAACTGAAACAACTTTGGAGCGTATGAATCTTAAGCCAGGTCATACTGGTTCTGTGAATTACCCGCAGGAGTTCTTTGAAAAAATGGTGCGCACATATTTTGCGCAAGGATGGCAAATGACAATACACACACAAGGGGACAGAACCATTGATATGGTTCTTGATCTTGTGGAAACAATCTTGTCTGAGACGCCAAGAGATGATCATAGGTTTAGATTAGAACACTGCGCACTTATGCGCGAAGATCAAATAATACGTGCGCAAGAGCTTGGTGTTCTATGTAGTTTTTTCATCAACCACATTACTCACTGGGGAGCGCCTATCGAAGATGCGTTGTTTGGCCCAGAGCGAGCTGCACATTACATGCCTGCAGGAACTGCCGTGAAATATGGTATGAAAATTAGTCTTCATGCGGATACTCCGATGACTGACCCATCAGGTTTGGAATTGATGCAGGCTGCAATTACGCGAAAAGCGGGCGATGGTCGTTGTCTTGGGCAGGACGAGTGTCTTGATGTTATGACTGCACTGAAGTCCGTTACAATTGATGCTGCGTATCAAATTGGAATGGAAGATAAGCTAGGATCAATCACATCTGGTAAACACGCAGATTTTGTTATTCTGGATCAAGATGTTTTCCAGTGCGATCCAAACGAGCTCTCAAAGATAAATATACACGCCACATATCTTGCTGGTGAATTGGTTTGGCATAATGGTCTCTAAAGCAAAAAATAGGCTCCCTATCATTACAATTGGGGGGTTTCTTGGATCAGGTAAAACGACACTTGTGAACCGTATTTTGTCTCAGGCAAATGGCAAAAGATATGTTGTTTTTGTAAATGATTTTGGTGCGATCAATATTGATTTCGAAAAGATAGAAACAGTAGAGGAAAATCGCATCTCTTTAAAAAATGGATGTGTGTGTTGCTCATTAAATGATGATCTAGTTGCTGGGATTGCAGACTTTGCCCGCCAAGAAATCCTGCCAGATGCTATTATAATTGAAGCGAGTGGTGTTTCAGATCCACGTGCTCTTGATGCATCTTTAGATATGCTTGAGGCAGCGGGCCTTACGCGATTGGACACAAAGCTTTATGTTCTTGATGCATATGAATTCTGCAATTTAAACTTTGAAGATTCAGAATATATTTTAGACTGCGCTGCAGTCAGCGATTTGGTTCTTTTAAACAAAGTTGATATTACGCCAAAAGATAGGCAAACAGCATTAACTCATACTCTGAAAGACGCAGCACCATTTACGAATGTTGTATCAACGTCCTACTGTTCGATTGATGTGTCTATATTGATTAGTCGGGAAATTGATATTGCAGTGCGTGAAACTAAGAAGAAAAAATTCAACTCTTTGAAAGCTGTAAATCACACTGAACACTATAAAAGATGGAGTGCAGAAACTGGCGTTTTGATTGATCGCGAACAGTTTGCAAGCTTTGCGAGAATGCTTCCAAAATATTGCTATCGCGCGAAGGGTATCTTGCGGTTTTCTGATGCGCCCGAAACACCATATTTATTCGATTTAGTAGGGTATAGAGCGACTATAGAGGCTGCGGAAAAGCCGTTGCAGTTGCAAAAGATGTCATCTCAGATTGTTGCGATAGGAGATAAAAACACATTATGCCCTGAGTATATTGGGAAGAAATTTTCTGAAATTTTAATGAAATCACCAACGGCCCACCTGAGTGAATGAAAACCTTTAGATTGAAATGGGCTTACTATTCCATACCGTTTATGATCGTAATACTTGCCTTGCATGTGCCGTCTCGAAGGGCACGAGCGTTTTTGTATTCCGTGCTGTTATAACATTCTAATGCCTGCTCCATGCTATCAAATTCGATAACAACATGACGCTGCCATTGATCACCTTCTAGCGTTTGCGCATCGCTGCCCCGTGCAAGAAATTTTGCGTCGTATTTTTGGAAAGCTTTTGGCGCTATTTCTTGGTAAGTTTTATACTGACCTGCATCAGTTATTGTAACGTGAGCAATCCAATATCCTTTTGGCATTTTAAACACCCATATCTTCGTCTGCTAGCAAGCGTTTTGCGATCTGTGCGGCATCATGAATATGAGTCTCAACAGCGCGTTTTGCAGCTTTTGGATCACGTGATAGAATCGCCTCACAGATAGCTGTCATATGGGCGAACCCTGATTGAAAACGGTCGTTTGTTGACAATGTCATAACACGCAACCTACTGATCCGGCCGTTCAACCTTTGAACAATCTCTAAAGCAATATGGTGCCCAGCTTCTTCAAATATCACTTGGTAGAATTGGGCTGTAGCTTGGAAAAGTGTGGCCGTGCCGCCATCTTTGAAAGCGAGCTCCAATGCGTTTAATGATGATTTTAATTTGTCTTGTGTTTCATTCGAATGGTTTTTCGCACAAGCAACAGCTGCAGAAGTTTCGAGTTGTTTGCGGATTTCATAAATTTGCTTGGCGTCATCCCAGTTCATTTTAGCTACAATGGGTCCACGATTGGGAAGGATTTCGACAAGACCTTCAGCTTCTAAATAGCGAATAGTTTCTCTGATGACTGTTCTGCTCACACCCAATTGTTCACACAAGGGTCTTTCGACAAGACGTTCTCCAGGTTGAAAGTGACCTTGAATTATAGCTTCGCGCATACGTTCTTGAACCTTATCCCTAAGTGTTATGGGGTGTTGCTCGATCTTAGAAAGGTTGGAACGTTCTGGTGTCATAGGTAATTTCATTATCAGCCGCTTTGGAGCCCAGCAAGGTATATTCAGGTATTGACTCTAATATTATGGTATACCATCATACAATAGATTAATTTAAATGGAAAGCTACCCAAAATGCCAGCCGAAATTCGCAAAACACTATTGCATGTCGAAGATACCCTAATTGAGGGCGGTAAGATTGCTGAGACGCCGCTAAAAATGATTGCAGCAATTGCGATTATAAAAAACCCATGGGCAGGTCAGGGTTTTGTCGAAGATCTACGCCCCGCAATTAACGACTGTGCACCTGGTTTGGGCGAATTGCTGACCAAGATGATTTTGGATGCTGCTGGTGGGGGTGATAAGGTTGAGGGCTATGGAAAATCTGCAATCGTAGGCTTGGATGGTGAGGTGGAACATGCTTCGGCGCTGATCCATACTTTGCGTTTTGGTAATCATTACCGAGAAGCTGTTGGTGCTAAATCATACCTGTCATTTTGCAACACGCGCGGCCCAGCAAATGCACCACTCCTCATTCCCTTGATGGATAAAAATGATGGTGGGCGCCGCTCGCACTATTTAACAATCCAAACATCAATTTGCGATGCTCCTGCGGCTGATGAAATCGTCATTGCGCTTGGCGCTTCTATTGGTGGTCGTCCACATCACCGCATTGGTGATAGATATCAAGATTTAAAAGAATTAGGACATGACGTTGAAAACCCTGCAGCTGTCAAATAGCCCACTTAAGGTATCCTATCAGGATATTGGCCATGGGGAACCTTTGATCTTAATTCACGGTGTGGGTATGCAATCTTGCGCATGGGAGCCGCAGATAAAGGAGCTGTCTAAGTCGTATCGAGTGATAGCCGTAGACATGCCAGGTCATGGTAAAAGTGATCCTTTGCCAGAAGGCGCTGGTATTGAAGACTATGTTTTTTGGTTTCATTCTTTTACGCTTGGGTTGAATGTTGATCGGATCAACTTAGCGGGTCATTCCATGGGCGCTATGATTGCTGGTGGCTATGCTGTAACTTATCCAAACTTTGTGCGACGTGTTGCTTTATTAAACGGTGTTTATAGACGCACAACAGAGGCTCGCGCTGCTGTAAAGGCGCGCGCTGCAGAGATTAAGCAAGGCAATATCGACTTAGAAACGCCACTTAAACGTTGGTTTTCTTGCGATGATGAAATTGTACGTGAAAAAGTTGCAGTTTGGTTAAGTGATGTGGATTTGTTTGGTTATGCAACGGCATACGGCGCGTTCGCGTCTGGAGATATGGCATATGTTGACCAATTGTCAGATATTGCTTGCCCTATGCTCGCTCTTACGGGTGACGATGATCCAAATTCCACACCCCAAATGGCTATTGATATGGCATCTGCCGTGCAAAATGGGAATTATAGAGTATTGCCAGGGCAGCGACATATGGTGAATTTGACTGCGCCTGACGAAGTTAACCACATACTGTTAGAATGGTTAAAACAACCTGAAGTGAGAAAGGACGTATAATGGATTATATGGACCCACGCGGCCTGCGTGATGCATTTGGTACATTTATGACGGGCGTTACAGTTGTAACCTCACATGATAAAAACGGAAATCCGTTAGGGTTTACGGCCAATTCGTTTACATCCGTTTCTTTAGAGCCTCCGCTGCTACTCGTTTGCTTGGCGAATAGCTCAAGTAATTATGAGGCCTTAACTCAAGCCGAAGGGTTTGCTGTTAATATTTTAGCTGAAGATCAAAAAGATGTTTCGAATACGTTTGCGCGTAAAGTTGATGATCGATTTGCGGCAGTTTCATGGAAAAAAGGCCCACATGGTTCACCTATTCTAAGTGGCGTTTCGGCATGGTTCGATTGTTCCATGCATAAGATTGTAGAGGCGGGAGACCATATTATTTTAATTGGTAAAGTCGAAGTTTATGATGCATCTACAGCTCCTGGTTTAGGATATGCAAACGGTGCTTACGTGACACCATCTGCAACTGCTGAAGCGCTAAATAAAACTACAAACTTGGTGGTATCCGCAATTATAGAGCGTGCTGACGAAGTGCTTTTAATCGATGATGGCCAAGGTGGATTAGCTTTGCCAGAAATCACTGCTGATAAAAGTGGCGCTACTATTGCATTAAATAATTTGATCGCATCTACTGGTTTGGGTGCACAACCTGGTTTTGTATATTCAATCTTTGAAGACGCCGAACGTGAAAGGCAGAACATTTCCTTTTTATGTAAAGCAGGAGATGGACTGCCTAATTTGGGCAGTTTTGAAAAGCTTACAGAACAAGTACTTTCACAGATAAGCGACCCAGCAGTGGCGTCTATGTTAGAACGTTTTGCTAATGAAAACAGCATAGGGAACTATGGTGTTTATGTGGGAAATGAAACAAGCGGGAAAGTCCGCGCAGTAAATTCAAAGGGTTAAAAGATGAAGTTTTCTTTGTTTGCACATATGGAACGAGTTTCCCCTGACCAAGATCAGAAGCAATTATATGATGAGTTTATCGAGCTTTGCAAAATCGCTGATAAGGGCGGGATGCATGCGGTTTGGACAGGTGAACATCATGGTATGAATTTCACCATTGCTCCCAACCCGCTTTTAAATCTTATTGATGTGGCTCGGCATACTGAAAATGTGCGCTTGGGAACGGGCACGATGATTGCTCCATTCTGGCACCCAATACGCATGGCTGGCGAAGCAGCGATGGCAGATATTATAACAGAAGGGCGTCTTGATTTGGGCATTGCGCGCGGTGCTTACAATTTTGAATATGAACGAATGCAGCCAGGCATGGATGCTTGGGAAGCCGGACAACGCATGCGTGAATTGATTCCAGCAGTAAAAGCGCTTTGGAAAGGTGATTACGCACAAGACGGTGAATTTCACTCTTTTCCCAAAACATCATCATCCCCGAAGCCAATACAAAAAAATGGTCCGCCTATATGGGTTGCTGCGCGCGATCCTAATAGTCATGAATTTGCAGTTTCTACTGGCTGCAATGTGCAGGTTACCCCGTTATGGCAAGGTGATGAAGAAATCGAAAGCTTGATGCAAACGTTCAATGATGCGTGTGAAAAGCATCCTGATATTGCGCGTCCAAAAATCATGCTGCTAAATCATACTTATATCGCATCTGATGACGAAGATGCCCATTTAGCATCAGAAGAAATTAACCGCTTCTATTGTTATTTTGGGGCTTGGTTCAAAAATGAACGTCCTATTTCGCAGGGTTTAATCAAACCTTTGAGTGATGAAGAAATTGCAGGACACCCATTCTATACACCAGAAGCAATGATGCGCGATAATGTTATCGCTACACCTGATGCTGCAATCAAACGTCTAAAATCATACGAGGCATTAGGCTATGATGAGTACTCATTCTGGATCGATAGCGGAATGAGTTTTGAACGCAAAAAAGCTTCGCTCGAACGTTTTATTCGTGATGTTATGCCAGCCTTTGAATAGGGAAATACGATGCAAAAATTCCAACAATATATCAATGGCACCTTTTCAGATGGTGCTGCACAGTTTGCGAGTATTGATCCTGCAACAGGACAAACTTGGGCTATGATGCCAGAAGCGCGGGTTGATGATGTGAATGCGGCTGTTGATGCGGCTGATCATGCTTTCTTTTCGCCTGAATGGTCATCGATGACAGCAACGCAGCGCGGTAAGTTACTATACCGTCTTGCTGATTTAATAAGTGAGAATGCACCGCGCCTTGCAGAATTAGAAACGCGTGACACGGGTAAAATTATCCGCGAAACGTCTGCGCAAATTGCATACGTAGCAGAGTTTTACAGATACTATGCAGGCTTGGCTGATAAGATCGAAGGTGCATATTTACCAATTGATAAACCAGATATGGAAGTCTGGCTGCGCCGCGAACCAGTTGGTGTTGTAGCGGCGGTTGTGCCTTGGAACTCGCAACTATTTTTATCTGCGGTGAAAATTGGCCCAGCTTTGGCTGCTGGATGTACTGTTGTGTTAAAAGCATCAGAAGAAGCACCTTCACCTATGTTGGAATTCGCACGTATATTTGATCAAGCTGGATTTCCTACAGGGGTATTGAATGTTATTACTGGGTTTGGTGCAGAATGTGGTTCCGTTTTAACAAGCCATCCAAAAGTTGCGCATGTCGCGTTTACAGGAGGGCCAGATACGGCACGACATATTGTGCGTAACTCGGCAGAAAACCTTGCGTCTACATCCTTGGAGCTAGGTGGTAAATCACCTTTTATCGTTTTTGACGATGCCGATATTGAAAGTGCTGTTAATGCTCAGATATCTGGTATTTTTGCAGCAACCGGCCAAAGCTGTGTGGCAGGTTCTAGGCTGGTTATTTCAAATAATATAAAGGACGAATTTCTGAGCCAATTAAAACAAAAAGCCGAAGCTGTTGTTATTGGTGCGCCCGATGATATGGCTACTGAAGTGGGTCCATTATGTACAGAAGGCCAACGTAAGAATGCGCTTAAATTGATAGAAGACTCTGTTGAGTTAGGTGCAAAAGTCATCACTGGCGGAACAGCAATTGATTGCGAAGGCATCTATTTCCCGCCAACGATTATCGATTGTTCAAATATACCTGATGCACCATGTTTAAGGAATGAGTTTTTTGGACCAGTGCTGTCTGTTGTCGGTTTTGATACTGAAGAAGAGGCATTAAAAATCGCAAATGACACTACATTTGGATTGGCGTCTGGTGTATTCACCAAAGACTTAACGCGTGCGCATCGTATGATCCGCGGTATCCGTGCAGGCATTGTTTGGGTGAATACTTATCGTGCAGTTAGTCCTATAGCACCTTTTGGCGGACACGGCCTTAGTGGTCATGGTCGTGAAGGTGGTTTGCAAGCTGCACTGGATTATACAAAGGTGAAAGCTGTGTGGTTGCGTACAAGCGATGACCCGATTCCAGACCCTTTCGTAATGCGGTGACATGCATGCAAGACGTAGAGTTTTGTCATGTTTAAAATAGCTGGCGCGGCTTTTGAGTTGAAATCATTTGGGTAAAAACCGCGATGCTAATCCAACAAGGAACGCGGTGCTTAGCCCGAAGTTCAATAATCCTGTTACAGCAGCCATAGCGCCGTAAATTCTATATGCTTCGCCTAATACAATGTCGCCATACCCAAGCGTGGTATAGGTGATTAACGCAAAATAGATGGAATCGCTCAGTGTCTCTAATGCGCCAAAGGATATGAATGAAATCGCCCATACCCAAACTTGGATTGTATGCGCTAAGACGACAAATGTGAGGGCAATTGTTGTGAATATCACAATACGTAAACTTGTATTTCCGCTTTCTAATTTGCTCGCAACACTTTTGAGCGTGTTTATAGACCAAACCAATATGACACTGTGAATAAGAGAGCAAAGTACAAGAATGACTGTGCCAAGTAATATCTGAGATAAAACTGTCATATTTAGCCCCTATAGCTATTGAATTGGAATATGCACTAATACTGTCGTATTTGAAATTGTTGTTTTCTTCATCGTCAAGCTGGTGCTAAGCTTGTTTTTTTAGCTGCCAAATATATTGGGGTCTTCCATGAACAAGTTCATCCTTTTCCTAACCACGATCATTGCGCTTGCTGCATGTAAAGACGAAGAGCAAAGCGCTAAGAATGAAGATGCGCCTGTCAGGGGGTTAAAGACGATTTTAATCGAGGATGTTGAACGCTCTACTGTGCGGCATTTTCCATCCGTCCTACAGCCAGCGTCTGTTTCGGCCTTATCGTTTGAAGTTTCGGGGAAGTTAAAGGAAGTGTCCTTAAAGGTTGGCGAACAGGTTAAACAAGGCGATGTAATTGCTGAACTTGATCCAACATCTTTGGAACTGAATGTGGAAAATATGCAGGCTGCTGTAGATGTGGCCAAAGCAACCGCAGAAAACGCTGCGGATGATTTGGTACGGCAGGAAAAACTACTGGCAAATGGATCCGTTACGAAAGTTGCACGCGATGATGCACGTACAGAAGCGGCACGTGCTGCTGCGCAGTTGACCCAAGCTGAAAAACAGTTGGAAACAGCAAAAGAAGATCTTTTAAAAGCAGACCTTAAAGCACCATTCAATGGGATCATAAACACAATGGATGTAGATTCTTTTGCCACGGTAAGCGCGGGTTCACCGATTGCTACAATTTATGCAACGGATGCTTTCGAGGTTTCATTTTCTGTCAATTACGAAGTCGTCAGCATGTTGACTGTAGGCAAGCGCGCCACGGTAAGATTGGCTGATAACCCATCTGTTGTCTTAGACGCAGTTGTCAGTGAATTGGGGTCACGTGCCGATACCGTTTCATCATTCCCAGTTGTGGTTACGTTGACAGATACTGAGCCATCTATCAAAGCGGGCATGGCTGTTGAGGTGTCGATAGAGTTCGTCGTTCCTGCGGGTGCGGGCTTTACCGTACCATTAAGCGCTGCGATCAAAGAAGGTCAAATTGAACCCAAAGAGCGCATAACTGATCCAGCGCCTATGGGTGTTTATGTGTATGACCCTGAAACAAGCACCGTGAAAGCACATGAGGTGATGGTTGCAGGTGTACGTGAAAATTCATTGCTTGTGGTCGAGGGGCTTAAAGCGGGTGATAGGATTGCTTCGGCAGGGGTATCGTTCCTGCGCGATGGTTTGAAAGTCAAATTACTGCCAGACACTGAGTAGGACGCACCATGGATTTTCTAACCCGATTTGGATTGAATAAAAGCCGTCTCACGATACTGGTTATGGTGGGTTTGTTGTTACAAGGATTGATCACTTATGGTGGTTTGCCGAAACGTGAAAATCCTGCGATCACCATCCGCTCAGCTATTGTTACTGCACAGTTCCCTGGCATGTCGCCAGAACGTATGGAAGACTTAATTGTCACGCCATTAGAACGTGCTGTACGTGAAATCGGTGAAGTTGAAGATATACAAACTCTTATTTCCACTGGTTTCGCAAAGCTTGAATTGATCGTTTATGATGATGTTCCAAAAGCTGAAATTGATCAGGTTTTTCAAGATATCAGAAATAAAATGTCAGACGTGGCTGGTGATTTGCCAGAAGGCACAATCGGCCCAGATGTGAACACCAACTTTGGCGATGTGTCTATCGCAACGATTGCTGTGACAGGAGATGGGTTTTCGTATCGTGAATTGAAAGATTCAGGTGATGATTTGCGTGAAGATTTATACAAATTAGATGGCATTTCCAAGGTCACGATTTTCGGTGAGCAAGAAGAACGTATTTGGCTTGAATTAGACTCTCGTAAACTGGCGTCTGTCGGCGTTCAGGTCAATCAAGTGCTTGATGATTTGCGCGCGCAAAATGTGATCTTACCAGCAGGTGAGCTGAACTCGAATGGCACGACACTTATTCTAGAAGCAAATGGTGATTTGGATTCCGTTGAAGCCGTCGGTGAGGTGCTGACAAAAGTCCAAGGGCTTTCAGGATTTGTGCGATTGCGTGATTTGATGACAGTGCGTCGCGGATATCAAGAGCCCCATGATAAACCCGTCTTTTTTAATGGTCAGCCAGCAGTGATGTTGGCGGTTGAAATGTCAGATAGCCAAGATGTTCAGAAAATTGGCGTTGAATTGAAAGACCGAGTAAAAGCTTACGAACAAACACAACCAATTGGAATTTCCTATACATTTTCGACATTCCAAGAAACGGCAGTCACAGAGTCGATAAACGCGGCTTTGATAAATGTTCTACAGACCTTTGCCGTAGTTATTTTGGTCATGATGGTTTTCCTTGGCTTACGCGTTGCATTCGTCATCGCGTGTATCGTTCCATTTACATTGATGTTTGCTCTGATGGGCATGTCACAAATGGGCATTGATCTGCACCAAATTTCAATTGCTGCTGTAATTATTTCGCTGGGTTTGTTGGTGGATAATGGCTTGGTGGTTGTAGAAGAAATACAAAGTCGTATTGCAAAAGGTGTGCCCGCAGAAGAAGCTGCAGTTGGCGCTGGGGGTCAGTTCTTTGCGCCACTGGCTGTAGCATCTATTACAACAATTTCAGCATTTACACCAATGTTCATTCTAAATGGTACCGAAGGGGAGTTTGCCTTTTCTCTGGGTGCTGTTGTTGGTCTGATGTTATTTGGATCATGGGTTACGGCACACTACATTTTGCCTTTTTTGTGTGTGTCGCTGTTAAAAGAAAACAAGGATGCAGAGCCCAAGGGTGATAGCAAACTTGTCGTGATATATCGCAGTGTGATTTCAAAGATATTACCGTTTGGTATACCCATAATTCTATTGGCGTATTTCACGGTTTTCCTATCTACAAACGTCTTTGGCTGGCTGCGATCAGAAATGTTCCCGCTTAGTGAGCGTGCGGAATATATGATTTATCTGGATATGCCAAAAGGCACAGCCATTGAACGGACCGAAGAAGAAGCTTTGGCTGTAGAACAATGGCTGTTGGATAAAGATGCAAATTCTGAAGTTGTGAATACAACGGTTTACGTTGGTGACGGTGGTCCACGGTTTTATCTGGCACTTAGCCCAGCAGATACAAACCCATCATCAGCTTTTATTTTGGTAAATACAAAAGATGCAGCGGGGGCTGTTGTAGCTGGTAACCGTGCCAAAAAATATCTGTTGGAAAACCATCCTTCGGCGCGTTTCAAAGTGAAACGCCTTTCCATGGGTGGTGCTGAATCTGGTATCGTAGAGATCAAGATTAAAGGGCCAGAATTGGATAAGTTGTTGGCGCTTGCCAAAGAAGTTGAAGGTGCGTTTAGTACAGTCCCTGGTATTGGCCAAAACGAAAATAACTGGGGTAATAAGTCACTAAAAATGGTGATTGATATCGCTCAAAATAAGGCACGTGAATTAGGTGTAACGTCTGAAGAAATTTCTGATGTAATGGATACTTATTTCTCGGGTACATCCTACTCGACTTTCCGCGATGGATCAGAATCTATCCCGATTGTATTACGTGCCAGTGAAAACTTCCGTGATAGTCTAGAGGATTTGGCAAACCTTTCTATTCCTGCGGGTGGGCAATTGATCTCATTGGATCAGGTTGCAACTTTCCGCCCACAGTTGGAATACTCACAATTCCGTCGTGAAAACCAAGAACGGCAAATTATTATTTCTGGCAAAAGCGAAACTTTGGATGCTGCAAGTGTTGTAGCACTTATTCAACCTACGTTGGACGGTTTGGATCTGTCTGGCGGTCATGAATTGGAAATTGGTGGTGAAACAGAATCCAGTGCGGAGACGAATGAAAAATTGGGCGCTGGCTTGCCATTAGGTTTGACCATCATGTTGTTGGCTTTGATGTTCCAATTCAATTCTGCACGCCGCGTTATTCTGACATTCATGACAATTCCATTGATCATTACGGGCGCACCATTGGCGTTGTATATCACGGGGCAGCCAATGTCGTTCTTTGCCATTTTAGGTTTGATTTCGCTTATGGGGATTATCATCAACAATGCGATTGTGTTGATCGACCAGATCGATATCGAGCGTAAGACAATGGACTTGTATGATGCGATTGTTGAAGCGGCTGGAAAACGCGTTACCCCGATTATTCTGACGTCTTTAACCACGGTATTGGGGCTTGTCCCAATGGCAATATCAGGGGGGGCATTGTTTGAACCAATGGCGACACTTATGATTGGTGGGCTATTATTATCATCTGTGATGTCATTGTTTTTCGTCCCAAGTGCATATTATTTGTTCTTCCGCTATGGAAAAAGTAAAGTTTGATCATATCTAAGGAACAGGAAATCACGTACAATTTTGACGTGTTTAAAATCATTTATCAGAAGTGATAGGGAGATAATTCAATGAGTTTAATGGGTACACTTGCCAAAGTGGCAATCGGCATGGCTGTTGCTAAAGGTGTGAAAAGCATGACAAGCGGTGGGCGCGCGTCTTCTGGTGGTGGCGGTGGTTTAGGCGATCTTTTAGGTCAGCTTGGTGGCGGCTCCGCAAGCCGCGGTCGACAATCTTCTGGCGGCGGTCTTGGCGATCTATTGGGTCAATTGGGCGGCGCTGGTCGAACACAATCTGGCGGTGGCGGTCTTGGTGACCTACTTGGACAACTTTCTGGTGGCCAAGCTAGAGGTCAGAGTGCTGATAATGACGGTGGCTTAGGTCTTGAAAATATGATGGGTGGCGTTTTTGGGAATGCACCATCTTCTTCTGGTGGCGTTGGTGGTCTTGGTGGCATGCTAGACAGTCTTGCAGGCAAAGGTGCAGCCGGCGGTACAGGGTCAGGTGGTATCGGTGATATGCTGAACCAATCTTTTGAGCGTTTTGGAGAGCCACAGGCCGCCCCATCCACGGAACAAGATGCAACGGCTGGTGTGATGCTGAAAGCAATGTTGCAGGCCGCAAAATCAGATGGTCGTATTGATGCGGCTGAACAAAAGGCGCTGATGGAGAACCTAGGCGATGCAGGTCCAGAGGATATGGCATTTGTAAATCAGGTTATGGAATCCCCAGTGGATGCCAAAGCATTGGCACGCGAAGTTCCACAAGGGGCAGAAGCGCAAACATATGCGATGTCACTGATTGCTTGTGATTTGGACAGCGATGCAGAAGCGCGGTACTTGAACAGCTTTGCTGTGGCGTTGGGATTGCAGGAAAATACTGTGAACCAAATTCACGCGCAAATGGGTGAACCGCCACTTTACGGTTAAGTTATCGAATATATTTGAAGGCTGGTAATACGTTATCAGCCTTTTTCTTATGCAGCGTAATCTGCACCTTCATGATCTAAGATCGCTTTTAATTCGCTTAAATGCTTTTCGGCTTGATCTGGATAATCATCTAGTTCTTGAGCTGTTTTTTCAGCAATCTCATCAGATAAGATACGCAATGTCTGACCTGTTTGAAGAGCGCGGATATATGTTTCAGCAGCACGTTCAAAATAATACATACGGTTGAAGGTATCTGCCACACTATTGCCAATCACCATGATGCCGTGATTGCCCATGATCATCACTTTATGCGCTGGGTTTTGAAACAGCTGTGCGCAACGTTCCCCTTCTTCGTCAGTGCCAATACCACCAAAGTTTTCGTCAATCACGTAGCGGTTGAAAAACATCGCTGTATTCTGATCAATGGCTGGCATGTTGCTGTCTGCAAGGCATGCAAGCACTGTTGCGTGGATTGAATGGACATGCATCGCACAACGCGCGTGGGGGCAATGTCGGTGGATCGCCCCGTGAAGTCCCCATGCGGTGATATCAGGGGCGTCAGGTTTATTGAGCGTGTCAGGATCATTTGCATCGAGCAATAACAGGTCACTGGCTTTGATGCGGCTGAAATGCATTTGATTGGGGTTCATCAGGAATTGCGTGCCATCGTCATTCACAGCAAGGCTGAAATGATTGGCAACGCTTTCGTGCAGATTATAGCGTTCTGTCCAACGAAAGGCCGCAGCCATATCTATACGCTCTTGTTTGTGGGGTAGGTTGGGTAGGCGGGCGATGTTTTCTGGCATGATGTATCTCCTCATACACAGCAAAGCCGAAATCATATGTATTGCCTACCAGAATACCGACATGGATATGTCGGTTTATATGCGCTTCGCGCGGGGATATTTAGGGAAAAAGAAAAAGTAGGCGTGCGAAAATGCTGCCACGCGACATATTCGAATGGTTCCGCATATCTATCGTATCTAAGGTTATAAAAGGTGGCGCCACCGTTGTGGGATATAGCCTGCCAAGGGGTGATAACCCTTGTACCTAGTTTGACCTGTCATTTCGGTGGTTTTCGCATTTGACGCTGTTACCCGCCCTTTGAAAACCCATAGTCCACGTTTGTTGCAACGGAAACTTTATACGCTGGAAATGGTTTCAGGTTTCTTATCTATGCGTACGGTCAAATAAAAACCAGCCCCGAAGGGCTGGTTGAGCTGGGCTGTTGCAAAGAAGATGGGGATGACCCTTTTATGCCCAGTTTGGGGAAAAAATTTCTGCTAAATAGGTTTACTTTTGTTTTGGTAAATCAACTGCAATAATTACAGTGTCTTTGTCTGAAATGTTGCGGATCCAATGCTCTGTATCTGCTGTTTCAATCCATGTGTCGCCAGCTTTGAACTTGCGTGTCACACCATTGCGGCTTTCGATGATTTCACCACTTTCCACATAAACAAATCCAGGGCGAACAGCATGGTTATGTTTTGGAAATGATGCACCTGCAGCAAAGGTAAGGCGGCGTGCGCGAAAATCGAAACCTTTGAATTGTGGTAACTGTTCAACAAGGTCACTTTTTTGCAAGGGTTCGATTGTGATACCTTTGCTTTCTGTAGGCTCTGTAATGTTGTGCAGGTCGTCAGCAAGCACAGGAGATGCAGCTAAAGCAACGATCGTGGTTAGTGTTTTCAAGTACATGGTAAATCCTCATGGTAATGCGAAACTGGACAAAATATCCATGCCGAGAAGATAAGTTTGAAAGCTGATTTGAAACTGATTTGAATATAAAGCTATCGTGAAACATTACATGAGAATTTTCAGCTAAGAATCAGGTTCAGGCTTTATAGTCTTTCGGTTTAAGAGTGTGAGATCAAATATAAGGGCGCGTTCATTGAAACTTTTACTTATCGAAGATGATTTGATGATTTCAGATGCAATTTTGAGATCTATTCGAAAGACAGAACTGGCTATTGATGCGGTGCATTCGCTTACAGATGCACAACACGCAATTGATACTTATGAGTTTGAATTGATCATCCTGGATTTGAATTTGCCAGATGGGGATGGGCTGTCGTTTCTAAGAAAGCTACGTGCATATGGTAAAGAAATTCCTGTGCTTATTTTAACAGCCCGAGATAAGCCGCGTGAACGTGTCGAAGGCTTGGATCTTGGGGCCGATGACTACTTAGCAAAGCCTTTTGACATGGATGAATTGGTTGCCCGCATTCGTGCATTAATGCGCCGTCGTTCGGGGCGTACGATGCCAGAAATATGCTATGGCGATTTGGTCCTAGAACCCCAAAAAATGGAAGCGCGGCTTGCGGGTGCGCCTGTTAGCATTCCAATCAGCCAGCTGAGGTTGTTACAGTATTTGATCGAGGCTGAAGGGCGTGTGAAGACAAAACAACAGATTATTGAAACGCTTTATTCATGGGATGATTCAGTCGCAGAAAACACGATTGAAGTTTATGTATCGCAACTGCGTAAATTACTTTGGCCTGATGTGATTAAAACAATTCGCGGTATTGGGTATTCCGCCCCTAGCGTGAAATCATGAAAATACAGACGCGGCTGATTTTGCCTATTACCTTAATCCTGTCTGTCACATGGATAGGGGGCGCTGTTTTTACCAAAAAAGCGGCCTTTAAAAAATCACGCGAATTTTTGGTGGAACAAACAAAAACGGTTGCAGACAGCTGGATGACAGTTGTTAAAGGTGTGGCTCTGGAGCCAACACATCTGGCGGGGCGTGAAAATGAAATTTTGGCGGCCTGGGTGCATGAAGAGCTTATATTTTCCAAAGGGCAAATGGTTCTGGGAAAACCCCATGAAAATGCGGATTTTATCCAAAAAATCAATGGTGACAATTGGGTGTTTTCGTCCAGATGTGCACAAGAGATTTGCTTGATTGTAGGCACACGCGATACAGACCGGAAATTTGCCGTAAGATGGCTGTTGGTGTCAATTTATATCCCTTTATTCTTTATATTCCTCATTGGGTTGGTTGCAGCGATTGCGGCTGTGCGCTCTGCGTTAAAACCCCTGAATATTCTGGCGGGTCAGGTTGGGGATGCGGATTTGGATAAGTTGGAAAAATTGCCTGCGCAAAATGTGGACGAAGAATTGAAACCATTGGTTGCTGCGATCAACACTTTGATCGAAAACCTGAAAACACAGCTTGAAAAAGAACGTGGGTTCTTGAACACCTACGCACATGAAATTCGCACGCCAATTGCAGGGTTGATTTCACAAATGCAAAGTTTGGAAAATATCGATGCAGAGACACAAGCGAAATTGGATAATGTCAGATCGTGTGCCGACAGAACTGTGCGTGTTGCTAATCAGTTTTTAGCGCTTGCGAAATCAAAGAATACGGCGGCATTGAAAGGATCAGAAGATCGGTTCGATCTGTGCGAAGTGATCCGGCAAACCGCTGCCGAAGTCGTTGGTGCACACCCTGAAATAGACTTGCAGATGGTGGGGGATGCATCGATTGTAATTTCTGCCGATATGTTTGCCATAGAGGTGATTGTGCGCAATCTGTTGGACAATGCAAAGTGGTACGGCAAACCTAAGGCGGAGAAACAACAGAGTATTTTGATTTCATGCGTACGTGATCAGGAACAGGTTTTTCTATCGATTGAAGATAATGGCGCAGGGCTGACCGATAGCCAAATCCAACAAGTAACGCACGAGTTTTACAGAGCGGAAACAATACAAAACGCCCCTGTTAATCCAGATGGCGCAGGTCTTGGGTTAAGTATCGTTCAGGCTATGGTCGGTTTATATGATGGGCAGATTGGCTTTGAACGTAGTGAAAAGCTTGGTGGTTTAAAGGTGCGTTTAGCACTGCCGTTAAACTAAAAAACCAGCCCCGAAGGGCTGGTTCGATTGGGAGGATATGAAGGTCAGGGATTAACCTTCGATGTTGTATGCTTCCATACCCAGCTCAGATTTATCTAAGCCCATCACTTCCTCTTCTTCGCTGACACGGATGCCCATGACTGCTTTTAGGATGAACCAAAGGATGGCTGACGCTACGAATGTGAACACGCCGACAACTGCGATTGAGTACAATTGCGTGCCCAGTGAAGCGTCACCGTTAGTGAATACAACAGCGATTGTACCCCAGATACCGCAGAACAGGTGAACTGGGATTGCACCAACAACATCGTCGATTTTCAGTTTGTCCAAGAATGGAACACCGAACACTACGATGATACCACCAGCGGCACCGATCAAAGATGCTGCGCCAATGCTTGGTGTTAGTGGTTCTGCAGTGATAGAGACTAGGCCTGCTAGTGCTCCGTTTAGGATCATTGTAAGATCAGGCTTTTTGTAAAGCAGTTGTGTAAGGATCAAAGCGGCCACGGCACCTGCGGCAGCTGCTGCGTTTGTGTTTACAAAGATACGAGAGATATCCGCAATATCGCCAACTGTGCCCATAGCCAATTGTGAGCCACCGTTAAAGCCAAACCAACCCAACCAAAGGATGAATGTGCCCAATGTTGCCATTGGAAGGTTTGACGCGATCATTGGAACAGTTTTACCGTCTTTGTATTTACCGATACGTGCACCAAGAATTAGCGCACCAGCCAAAGCAGCCCAGCCACCTACAGAGTGAACAACTGTTGAACCAGCGAAGTCTAGGAAACCCATAGCGTCCAAGAAGCCACCGCCCCATTTCCAAGAAGCCTGGATTGGGTAGATCACTGCTGTCAAAACGATTGTGAAGATCAGGAATGGCCATAGTTTGATACGCTCAGCCAAAGCGCCAGAAACGATAGACGCTGTTGCTGCACAGAACATCAACTGAAAGAAGAAATCTGAACCAACAGATGCATAAGCTAAGTCAGCATCTGCTGCTGCTAAGCCAACTGGTTCTAAGATTGTTCGTTCAAACGTACCAAGAATACCTTCTGGAAGTTTACCCCCAAATGTTGTCCAATCCTTACCTGGATACATTAGCTTAAAGCCGATCAGGTAGTAAAAGATACATGCAAGGCCGAACAACCCCATGTTTTTTGTCAGCTGCATTGTTACGTTTTTAGAACGAACAAGGCCTGCTTCCAACATAGCAAAACCAGCTGCCATGAAGAAAACTAAGAAGCCACCAATTAGAAATAGTAGCGTTGTAAGGATGTAACCCACTTCTGTTGGCACAGCTGTAGGGGCGTCTTGTGCAAGAGCTGCAACTGGCAGTGCAGTTGCGGCCAATCCAAGACCAAGAGTTTTTGTTAAAGAGTACATGTTCATTTCCTTGGATAAGTTTTAGACGGCGTCTGCGCCTTTTTCGCCAGTACGTACGCGTACGGCTTCTTCCACGTTTAGGACAAAGATTTTGCCATCACCGATTTTGCCTGTTTTGGCAGTGTCTTCGATGGTGGAAATAATTGTATCGGTTAGATCGTCAGCAACGACCACTTCGATGCGGATTTTTGGAACGAAGTTTACAGCATACTCCGCACCGCGATAAATTTCTGTATGACCAGACTGTGCGCCGTATCCTTTAATTTCGGATACCATCATACCTGTTGCGCCCGCTTTGGTGAGTGCTTCGCGTACTTCTTCCAATTTGAACGGCTTTATGGTTGCAATGATAAGTTTCATTTGACCCTCTTTCATGGGCACACCAACGTGGTGCGCTTTCAATGAGGGTCAAAAGATAGGCACTGAGTACCAGCTTCAATGAATCTGGGAGCAGTTTGTGAAAAAATTAACATTTATGCCTAAAAAATAGACACAGATATAAAATTGTATAAAAAATATGCAAAAAGTATTGTGGAAATCCCATCTTAGGTACTCCACAAATGCGTTCAGAACGCATAGATTCGGGTAAAAAAGAGCAGCAAAGAACCGCTATGGCAAACAAAGGTATCAACAAGCCCCCATTGGTGGCGCCGATGAAACATTTCGACGAGCCGCCGAAAAAGGCACCCAAAAAGAGGAAACCTACAAAGCCGCCAAAAAAGCGGCAAGGCGGGGTTATTGGATTCTTTAAAAGGATTCTTTTTTCCATTTTGCGGGTTTTCTGGAAAATCGGTTTAACGGTTGCCGTTCTGTTGGCTTTGCTCATCGGCGCAGGCACTGCTTATTATTATAAAGATCTGCCTGATGCTGTTGCGTTGATGGATGATCGTAAGCGCGGCTCTGTGACTATGAGGGATCATCAGGGTGAAGTGTTTGCATGGCGGGGCGATCAATTCGGTGGTTTGGTTTCTTCGGAAACTGTATCGCCTTATTTGAAGGATGCTGTCGTTGCGACAGAGGATAAGAGATTTTACAGACATTTCGGGATTTCCCCGCGCGGTATCGCCAGTGCGATACGTATTAACATGCGTGCAGGTCGTTCGCCGTTATCTGGTAATGGCGGTTCCACGATTACGCAACAGGTGGCAAAGCGTGTGTTCTTTTCCGATCTTCCATCCAAGGAGCGGAAGTTAAAAGAAGTGCCAATGTCCATCGCGATGGAATTGAAATACACGAAAGAAGAAATCCTAACGATCTATTTGAACCGTGCTTATTTGGGCGCTGGGTCTTATGGGTTTGAAGCGGCAAGCCAAAGATATTTTGCAAAGTCTGCGCGTGTTGTGAATGCGTCCGAAGCCGCGATGTTGGCGGGTTTGTTGAAAGCCCCAAGTCGCTTTGCGCCAACACGTGATATTGGCAGGGCACAAGGGCGTGCCAATCTGATTGTCGGGTTAATGGAAGATCAGGGGTACCTGTCAAAGGGCGAAGCGATCACTGCGCGGAATAATCCTGCCAAATTATCTGCGGTGGCTGAAAAACGTGCAGGTGGATATTTTGCAGATTGGATTATGGAATCTGGTCCTGACTTTATTTTGAAAGACACGACAGAAGATATCGTGATTAAGACAACGTTTGATGAGCGCGTTCAACGTGCTGCAGAAAGCGCACTTGATTATATCTTTGCTGAAAAAGTGCGCGAAGGGTCGAAGGCACAAGCGGCGATTGTTGTGATGTCTCGTGATGGGGCTGTGCGCGCCATTGTTGGTGGTCGCAACCTTGGGATTGCAGGTGGATTTAACCGCGCCACACAAGCGTTACGCCAAACAGGGTCATCTTTTAAGCCGTTTGTTTATGCAGCGGCTTTGGAAAACGGGATGAGTTACGATTCTGTTGTGATTGATGAGCCGCTAACGTTGAACATTCCTGGCTCAGGGAAATGGAGCCCCAAAAATTATACGAAAAAATTCCTAGGCCCCATAACGTTTACAGAAGCCCTATCTGAGTCTGTGAATACAGCGGCTGTGAGAGTATCGGAGAATGTCGGGCGTGAAAAAGTCAAAGTATTGGCGCAGGATTTTGGGATTGCTAATAAATTGGCGGATGGCCCTGCCTTGGCATTAGGTGCATCTGAGTCAACATTACTAGAAATGACTGGTGCGTATGCGGGTATTTTGAACTCAGGTGTCAATGCGAAACCATATGGTGTAATGGAATTGACTATCCAGGGGGATGATACGCCGTTGATGGGTAAATCGGCAGGGAACGGGCAACGTGTTATCAACGACCGTTCAGCGGCTGAATTGATTTATATGATGAACCAAGTTGTGGAAAACGGAACGGGCCGCCGCGCGCGCCTAGAAGGGCGTGAGGCCGCTGGTAAGACTGGCACAACACAAGGTGCACGTGATGCATGGTTTATTGGATTTACAGCAGATTATGTTGCTGGTGTTTGGATGGGGTACGACGATAACTCTAAGTTAACTGGGGTTACAGGCGGTGGACTGCCTGCTGACATTTGGCGCGAAACGATGGTGCGGGTTCATGAGGGAGTTCCCTCTAAAACCTTACCAATGATCCGCCCATTGCCTGTTGTGGATGACCTGGTTCCTGAAACAGCAGAAGGACGACCAACCACGACAATTGGTGGTGGGAATTTAGGTCAGAAAATTGATGAAGAGTTGAAACGTTTGGAAGATGATGCCGAGACAATCCTAAAGAAAGTGCTCGGCAACATTTTTGGACGTAAGAATTAACCAGCTGCTTTCAAGCGTTCGATGAATTTATCCATCTTGCCGCCGCTGCGGTCAAACAGAGTGCCGATTTCTTCGCGCTCTGATTTGATCATGCTGATGCCTTCGATATAAAGATCGAACATTTGTGGATTGTTTCCGCGGTCAAAAACCTGCCATTCAACAGTGAATGGTGATTTGCCTTTAAGCTTTACGTTGCTTTTAACCAAAACACCGCGCTTCACGGATTTAGCGCTGACCACTTGAATCTCGGCACCGATGAATTCGCGGAAACGCTTGCCGTATTTGCGAGACAAGTAACCACCAAATGCATTCACATAGGCTTTTTGCTGTGCTGGTGATGCAGAACGCCAAGGTGGACCTAGTGTTGTACGCGCAATCGCACTTACCGCAGCATAGCGGTTAAAGATGCGGTTAAACTCACGATAAAGCGGAGCACCTGTTTTACCTGAATTGATAACCGTGAAAATGTCATCAGTCAGACGGTTGATAAGTTTTTCAGCACCAGCTGTTGTTAAGGCAAAGCTTGCTGTAGGCACAGCTGCTACACCAGCAGTTGCGGCTGCGCATAAAAGAAATGATCTACGGGTTGATGTGTTAGAAATCAGCAAAGGGATCCTCCAGACTGTCTTCGTTAACGCCATTATTTAATTTGAAATTACGGTTTTGCAAGTAAAGTGATCGTGCAGCCGCATAACTGTCCTCTGATTTATAAAGAGTGTCCTCAATAACATCAGAAAATTCGTTTCTATCGCCTAAGCGATCCAGAATGCCAAATGTAAGGCCAATGCCATCACCCAAGAAGAAATTTGTTGGATTTAGGGCTGTATCGACAACAAAGCCAATTGTATCGCGCTCTGTGCTTGGACCCAAGACAGGTACTTCGTGATAGATACCTTCGCGGAACCCCCAAACATCAAGTGTTTGCCCAAAGTCAGCATTATTATCAGTAACGCCAGCATTACCTGCCAAATCACCAATGCCAAAAGTAAGTGTGTTAAGCGTAAAGGTTAAAACCGTTTGTCCAAACCCTTTAGCATCACCTTGCAAAATATTATTGATCGCTTGACCTGGTAGGCCTAAATAAGCTGCGGCATTGTCAACAGCGTTGATCAATACAGGTGGCGTGATGAAGCCATAGCCTTTAGCAGTTGGGCCAACCAATGCTCTATCAAGGCCTTTGTTGAACTTATGAACCTTGCGGTTTTGTGGTTCGTACGGGTCGTTGAACGCAGATTTCGACACAGGTGGGGTGCATGCAGACAGCGCAATCGCTGCCGATGCCATTGCTGTGGCTTTAGCTGTGTATCTAATTAGGGGAGACTTATTAAAAAACACGGAACTACTTCTTATTGTTTAAATCAGACTTAATAATAGCCTTTTGGACGAGACTGTCCATCCAGCATATGACAAATGTCACGATTATTGATGACGCTTGATTAATTCTGTTGCATCAATGCACAAAGACGATTTGTTAAAGGAGAGCCAAATGGCCGGTAAAATCGAAACACGCTTGGTAGAATTAGGTATAGAGTTGCCAGAAGCGCCCGCACCTGCTGCAAACTACGTTCCATACGTAATTGTTGGCGATATGGTCTATATTTCAGGCCAAGTATCTAAAGATTCAACGGGTTTAATCACTGGAAAGCTGGGTGATAGCGCATCTGTAGAGGATGGTGCGGCTGCAGCACGTGTTTGTGGCTTAAATCTTATCGCTCAACTGCGTGAAGCTTGTGGTGGTGATCTAGATCGCGTGAAAAAAGTCGTAAAATTGGGTGGATTCGTGAATGCGACCCCTGATTTTGAGAATCACCCTGCTGTTGTGAACGGCGCATCTGACCTGATGGGTGAGGTTTTTGGTGATCTTGGCGCTCATGCGCGTGCGGCTGTTGGCTGTGGATCGTTACCGTTCAATGTGTCTGTCGAAGTGGAAGGCATCTTCCAGATTTCTGCATAATGTTAGCAAAATCATTTTTTCAGGCGCCTATTACACATCGTACTTTGCATGATGTGACAGATGGGCGGCCTGAAAACTCTATTGCAGGCGCGCGTGCCGCTATTGAACGCGGATATGGCATAGAGATTGATCTACAACTGTCCAAAGATGGTGTTCCAATGGTGTTTCATGACTATTCATTGGAACGTCTAACATATGCAAATGGTGTTGTGGCGCAGTGTAATGCAGCGGAATTGAGTAGTGTTGCCCTAAAGGGTGGGGATGAAGGTATTCCCACGCTTGAAGCGTTTTTGGCAGAGGTGAATGGGCAGGTTCCATTGTTGGTGGAAATCAAAGATCAAGACGGGGCTTTGGGGCCAAAGGTTGGCAAATTGGCCAAAGCAACCTGTGCGTTGATGAACGCGTATAAAGGGGACAAGGCATTGATGTCCTTTAACCCGCATACGGTTGCGAAATGTGCAAAGTGGGCGCCAGACATCGCGCGGGGTATCGTAACAGATCCGTATTTGAAAGAAAATTGGCCGTTGATCCCAGAGGCAAGACGCAAAGAATTGGCGGAAATCCCTGATTATGAGCGGGTGGGTGCCTGTTTCATTTCACATAATGTAAACTATCTGACGGATGCGCCTGTTGCGCGAGTTAAAGCTATGGGTGCGGATATTTTATGTTGGACTGTCAAATCTGCGGAGCAGGAAAAAATTGCTCGACAAGTGGCACAGAATGTTACCTTTGAAAGGTACCTAGCTTAAGCGACCCTATGTCTGACCCAGAAAAAATTACCATAGATGTATTGAATGGCTTGTCAGACATTTCAGCCAAGGATTGGGATGCATGTGTGCGGCATACGGATGGGCGCGCACATGATCCGTTCACAACACATCGGTTTTTAAAAGCACTCGAAGACAGCGGTTCTGTTGGCGCAGGTACAGGTTGGCAAGCGCATCATTTGGTTGCACGCCAAGGTGATGACATTATTGCCGTGATGCCGCTTTATGCTAAATCGCACTCACAGGGCGAATACATCTTTGATCACAATTGGGCTCATGCCTATGAAAATGCAGGTGGGCGGTATTATCCAAAACTACAAGCAGCTATTCCATTCACACCTGTGACTGGCTCACGCTTTTTGTGCCGCGAGGGGTATGAAGTGGTTGGGCAATCTGCACTTGCCCAAGGCGCTGTTCAAGTTGCGGCGAACAATCAACTGTCGTCTTTTCATATGACCTTTTGTACGCAAGAAGAGTTTGAGATTGGTGAACAGATTGGATTGTTGCAAAGAACAGGACAGCAGTTTCATTGGTTGAATGATAACTATGAAACTTTCGACGATTTTTTGAATGCCCTTTCATCCCGTAAACGCAAAAACATCCGCAAAGAGCGCAAACAAGCACAAGCGTTTGGCGGACGTATTGTCGAGCTGACAGGCGATGATATTCAGCCTGAACATTGGGATGCGTTTTGGATGTTTTACCAAGACACTGGAATGCGGAAATGGGGATCGCCATATTTAACACGGGAGTTCTTTGATATTGTGCAGGAACAGATGCGCGATGATGTGCTGTTAGTGCTTTGCGAACGCGAAGGGCGCTGGGTCGCGGGGGCTTTGAATTTTATTGGAGAGGATTGTTTGTATGGTCGTTATTGGGGCTGTACAGAACATCATTCCTGTTTGCATTTTGAAGTGTGTTACTATGTGGCGATTGATTATGCGATCCGACATGGGTTGAAACGGGTAGAGGCGGGCGCGCAAGGTGAACATAAACTGGCACGTGGGTATTTGCCCAAGCCAACGTATTCGCTGCACTGGTTTGCTGATCCAGGGTTTCGGGACGCTGTTGGAAAGTATCTACAGGCGGAACGTGAGGCTATAGATGAAGAAATCGAAATTCTAACGGATTACGGCCCGTTTAAAAAAGTGGAAGGTGAACAAGATGGCTGAACTATTAACGTCACAAGAACGCGAAACGGTTTTGGCAGAACTTCTGAATGAAGGTTGGGCGATGGTGGATGATCGCGATGCGATTTCCCAAAGCTTTAAATTCAAAACTTTCAACCAGGCTTTTGGTTGGATGACCCGTGTTGCGATGTATGCGGAAAAATGGAACCATCATCCTGAGTGGTCGAATGTTTACAACCGAGTTGAGGTTATACTGACAACCCATGATGTGGATGGGTTGTCAGAGTTGGATATTAAGTTGGCCAAGATGATGAACAAATTGGCCCAATAATTTTACAGAGCATCCATGATGTGTTCAGCACCTGATACGTCACATACGCCTGGGCTTTCTTCGGCTTGGAATGCTGTGACTGTGCCGTCGTTCACAACCATTGCGTAACGCTTTGAACGGTCGATCAGGCCAACAGGTGGGGCAGAAAAATCCATGCCGATTGCTTTTGTAAAGCTGCTATCGCCATCTGCGAAACAGTGAATGCCAGCAGCATCCGCACCCATATCTTTGCCCCATGAGTTCATCACGAAAACATCGTTTACGGACACACATATAATTTCGTCCACACCTTTTGCTTTCAATGCATCAGCATTTTTCACAAAGCTTGGCATGTGAGCGGATGAACATGTTGGAGTATATGCGCCCGGTACGGCAAAGATGACAACTTTCTTGCCAGCTACCAATTCATTTAGGTTAATTTCTTCAGGGCCTTCAGCGCCAAGATGCATCAAAGTTGCGTCTGGTAATGTATCGCCAGCAGATAATGACATAGGGTTCACTTTCTAAGTTGAGTTTGCATTATGAATATATATAGATCGTTGAATGGTTTTAGACCAGTAAATTAATTAGGGTACTAACTAAATGTCACATGTCGTTGTAATTGGCGCTGGTCAAGCTGGCAGTTCTTTGGTGGTTAAGCTTAGAAATCAAGGGTTTGATGGACAAATCACTTTGATCGGCGAAGAAAAAGCACCACCTTATCAACGCCCGCCTTTGTCAAAAAAATACCTTTTGGGTGAGATGGATTTGGAACGTTTGTACCTAAAACCAGAATCATTTTACGCAGAGAATGAAATCAATTTGCGCACAGGTGAAACGGTTTCAGCTTTGGACGTATATAAGGGCACGATTACGGTTTCTGGTGAAGAGCTGAAATATGATCACCTTGTCTTCACGACCGGATCGAAACTGCGCTATTTACCTGCCTCAATCGGCGGTGATTTGGATGGTGTTTACGGCGTGCGTGGTTTGACGGATGTGGATGCGATGGAGCCAGAGTTTGCCGAAGGCAAGCATGTGTTGGTTATCGGTGGCGGTTACATTGGGTTGGAAGCAGCCGCCGTAGCATCCGCTAAGGGCTTGAAAGTGACCTTGGTGGAAATGGCTGATCGTATTTTACAACGTGTGGCCTGTTCACAAACGTCTTATTATTTCCGTGCTTTGCACAGATCAAAAGGTGTGAATATCATCGAAGGCGTTGGATTGGATCACTTGATCGGCGATGATGGCCGTGTGGTGGGGGCCAAACTTTCAGACGGCACCGAAATGGATATCGATTTTGCAATCGTTGGCGTGGGCATTCTGCCTAATATCGATGTAGCTGAGGATGCGGGTGTTGAGATTGATAATGGTATCGCAACGGACGCTTACGGCTGCACATCCTTTTCAAATATATGGGCGGCAGGCGATTGCGCGTCTTTCCCATATAAAGGCGAACGCATTCGTTTGGAATCGGTTCCAAACGCGATTGATCAGGCAGAGATTGTTGCCGAAAATATCATGGGTGCGAAGAAACCTTATGTGGCAAAGCCGTGGTTTTGGTCAGATCAGTATGATGTGAAGTTGCAAATCGCTGGCTTGAACACGGGCTACGATGATGTTGTCACGCGTCAGGGCGACAAGGACAGTACGGTGTCATTCTGGTACTACAAGGGCGATCAATTGCTGGCTGTTGATGCGATGAATGACCCGCGTGGGTATATGATCGGCAAGCGTGTTATCGAAGCTGGTAAGACGATTGATAAAGCAGCTGTCGCTGATCCAGATGCTGACCTGAAGTCTTTCATGTAATGCGGATTGTTGCGGGCAAATATAAAAGCACAGCACTAGCGTCTGTCGGCAAAGGTGACAGTGGAGCACATCTACGCCCAACAACGGACCGTGTGCGCGAAAGTATTTTCAATTTACTGGTGAATGGTGGCTACGGCGATCCTATTGCCGATGCGCGTGTATTGGATCTGTTTGCAGGTACGGGTGCATTGGGGTTTGAGGCGCTGTCACGTGGAGCGTCATTCGCATTGTTTGTGGATGATGGTGTAAAGGCGCGTGCGTTGATCCGCCAGAATATTGATATTTTACGTGTGATTGGTGTAACCAAGCTGTTTCGCCGTGACGCTACAAAAATGGGCCCTTCGAATTATGAACCGTTTAATCTGATTTTTTTGGATCCCCCTTATGGCAAAAATCTTGGTGGTAAAGCTTTGGCTGCCGCAGCAGAAGGTGGGTGGTTGGCCCAAAATGCGTTGGTGGTTTGGGAAGAAGGCAGTGAACAGATTGCGATAGACGGGTTTGAGATGTTAGATGCACGCAAATACGGCGATACATGGGTACATATTTTACAACACATCTAGTTGGCGCTTGTTCATAGATTCTCAATATGCGAGTCTTATGGTTAACAAGCAGCCAAATAATAATAGATAGATGAACGCACACACCTCTTTTTTGAAAGACGTTTTTGGTTTTGACCAGTTCCGCGAGGGACAGGAAGAAATTGTTGCGGCTGTATCTAAGGGCAAAGACGTTCTAGCGATTATGCCAACAGGTGGTGGTAAATCATTATGTTTCCAACTACCTGCATTGGTGCGTGATGGTGTGACGGTTGTGATTTCGCCGCTGATTGCATTGATGCGAGATCAGGTGAATGCATTGCAAGCGATTGGGGTGGAAGCAGGCGCATTGACCTCTGGCAATACCGAAGAAGAAACCGAACTGGTGTTCCAAGCAATTGAAGAGGGGCGTCTTAAACTGCTTTATATCGCACCTGAACGGTTGGCAAATCCAGGTACATCGATATTGCTGCGTAAGGCAAACGTGTCGATGATAGCGGTGGACGAAGCGCATTGTGTCAGCCAATGGGGACATGATTTTCGACCCGATTATCTGCGTATTGGTGAGTTGCGTGATATGCTAAATGTGCCGCTGGCCGCGTTCACGGCGACAGCAGATCAAGAGACGCGTGATGAGATTGGCGAGCGCCTGTTTAAAGGGCGTGATGCGCAGGTTTTCCTGAAAGGGTTTGATCGCCCGAACATCCATCTGGCCTTTGCGCCAAAGAACAGTCCTCGTAAACAGTTGTTGGATTTTGTATCTGCGCGCAAAGATCAATCTGGGATTATTTATTGTGGCTCGCGTGCCAAAACTGAAACGCTAGCGCAAGCTTTGCGTGCTGAGGGACATGTTGCCTTGCATTATCATGCGGGTATGGATCCAGATGATCGCCGTTTGGCCGAAACACGATTTCAACGTGAGGATGGGCTGATTGTCTGTGCAACTGTGGCGTTTGGCATGGGTATAGATAAGCCTGATATCCGTTGGGTCGCACATGCGGATTTGCCAAAATCGATGGAGTCCTATTACCAAGAAATTGGTCGCGCTGGCCGCGATGGAGCACCAGCGGAAACGCTGACATTATACGGTGCCGATGATGTGCGGTTGCGTAGAAGTCAGATTGATGAGGGTTTGGCACCCGCAGAACGCAAACAAGCGGATCATGGACGTTTGAATGCACTGTTGGGATTGGCAGAGGCGCGCCGTTGCCGTCGCCGCGTGTTGTTGCGATATTTCGGTGATGACATGGAAAGCTGTGGCAACTGTGATCTGTGTGACAGTCCACCAGAATTGTTCGATGGAACCACAGCTGTGCGTATGGCATTATCCGCTATTTTACGTACAGGAGAATGGTTTGGTGCGGGACATCTGATTGATATCTTGTTGGGTAAAGAAACGGATAAAGTCAAAGCCAAAGGTCATCAGGATTTACCGACCTATGGTGTGGGTAAAGATTATGATCGTGCGCAGTGGCAAGCTATTTTCAGGCAAATGATGGGATATGATCTGATCCGTCCTGATATGGAACGCTATGGTGCAATGAGGATGACCGAAGCGGCGCGCCCGATTTTGCGGGATGAGGAAAAGATTGAGTTGCGCCTTGATACGATCGTGAAACAATCACGCCGCGGGCCACGCGTAAAAGCATTGGTGGCAGAAGAAGATGAAGCGTTGATGTCAGCACTAAAAGCCAAGCGCCGTGAATTGGCCGAAGCTATTCAAGCACCGGCTTATGTGGTGTTTCCAGATAGTACTTTGATTGCCATGGCCACTATGAAACCGATGGATTTGGATGGGTTTTTACAGTTGCCAGGTGTGGGTGCAAAAAAACTAGAGCGATATGGTAAAGCATTTTTGGAGGTGATCTCTGGCAATGTTGACGAGGTGCATCCACAGCGCCGTCGTTTAGTGGGGCGCGATGCAGGAGAAGTCTTTGATCAGTTGCAAGAGGTGCAAGTGCGTTTGGCAAAAGGTGAAAGCGGGTTCGACACCTATTTGAACTGTACAAGCTCCACACTTTCTCAGATCGCACAACGCCGTCCGCGCAATCTATCAGAGTTGGAAAATATTCAAGGTATGGGGGCGAAAAAAGCTGAACGCTTTGGGCAAGCTTTTTTGAACGTTCTGACAACAGAATGACCTTGGCGCGGTCGCCAAGAGTGCTATGTTCTATTTCAACTTTGAATTTTGGGGCTGTGCAATGCTTGCTGTTTTATCACCTGCTAAGAAACTGAATTTTGATCCGCTTAAAGATGGCTTTGGGCAAACTATGCCTGACTTTCAGGACAATGCGAATGAATTGGCTGAAGTGGCACGTAAGCTATCTGTTTCTGATCTGCGTAATCTCATGAAAATCAGTGAAGATTTGGCAAGCTTGAACAAAGACCGATTTGCAGCGTTTGCTGCAAAGTCTGATGAACGTAATTCCAAACAAGCGGCCTATGCGTTTGCGGGTGATACATACACTGGATTGCAAGCCGACAGTTTGGATTCAGGTGATGTGGAATACGCCCAAGAGCATTTGCGTATTTTATCTGGCCTTTATGGTGTGTTGCGTCCGCTGGACCGCATTCAACCCTACCGTTTGGAAATGGGCAGCCGTTTGAAAAATTCTGCGGGTACCAATCTTTACGCCTATTGGGGCGATAAAGTTGGGATTGCTTTAGATGAAGTATCAAACGGCGTGGTCGTGAACTGTGCATCGAATGAATATTTCAAAGCCACAGGTAAAAACATGTCATCTCGTGTCATCGTTCCAGCGTTTAAAGAAGAACGAGAAGATGGATTAAAGATGATTGGCTTCTTTGCAAAGAAAGCACGCGGTTCTATGGCGCGCTATATGGTGCAAAATCGTATTGATCGGCCAGATGGGTTGAAGGATTTTGACATCGATGGGTATAAATTCCAGCCAAAACTATCAGGTGAAAATGATTGGGTGTTCACGCGAAAGCAAGCGCAAGTTTAACTATTTTCATCAATCAAATTTTGCAATTTTTTCACGGACGGTATGTATAGGCTGCGTTTTTGGCGTTCTATAATTCCCGCTTTGCGCAAACGTCCCATTTCACGTGCAACACCTTCACGGGATGAGAAAATATAAGCAGCCAGCTCGCTTTGTGTTGGCGGGCGTTCGATTAAAACAGCGTCTTGTTCATGGGCCTGTGTATTGGCCAATTCTAAAAGCGTTTCTTGTAACCGCATATCTGCAGATTTTGCATTAAAATCGATCACGCGCTTTGAAAGCTTACGCAGTTGCGCGACCATAACTTTGTGCAGCGCAAATGATATATCTGAGTTTGAAAGCAATAGGTTGCGGAATTGATCAGAGCCTAGCGATGCGGCTATACAATCACCAGAAGCGACCACACTGCTGGATCTCGGCGCGTTATCAATTGCAGCATATTCGCCAAAGCTGTCACCAGCGGTGATGGCTGCAAAAGAAACTTCGCGACCAGCTGGCGTATAGATTGTAACTTTTGCTGCACCTGATAGGATAAAAAATATATCGGTATGTTCATCATCCGCAGATATTAAGAACTGACCAGATTGATACGTATGTGTTGTCCAATGTGCGGACAATACATCCCAACTTTCTTGGCTGATGCTTCCAAGAAATGAGTTTGGTTTGAACGTGTGTTTGTTGCGTAGCATATGTCACCAAAGATTCGAATTTACCAAACAGTGACATAAGTCACACTTTTTGACAAAGCTTTCTCTCATTTTTTTAAAAATAGCTTCATGAGCGACAGGTTTTGGTCGCAATCCGACGCGAAATTCGCTTGTCTTCATGAAATTTTAACGATAAATTTCACGGACGATTATGACATATATTACACAAAAATCTGGATCTTTAGGCGCAGATGTCCGCAGCATACGTAAATCGCGCGGCATAACGCTGATTGAGATGTCAGAAACATTAGACAGATCTGTAGGCTGGATGAGCCAAGTTGAACGAGATATCTCTGAGCCCTCGATCGAAGAACTGCGCTCTATTGCCAAGGTTTTGACTGTCCCTGTTTCTATCTTCTTTGGTCAGGCCGAAGCGCATTCAGATGAAATTGGATATGTCGTTCGAAAAGATACACGTCGCAAAATCGGCGGCGGCGCCGTTGGGTTGGTCGAGGAGTTATTATCCCCTGATCTGACAGATGATTTTGAGATGATTCACTCCATCTTTGAACCAGGTGCCGCTTTGCCAGATTATGTGACACGTCCAACGCAAGAAGTTGGATATATGCTGTCTGGAAATATGACACTTTGGATAGGTGATAAGAAATTCGATCTGTCACCTGGTGATAGTTTTCGCATCAAAGGTGAACCTTTTAAATGGTCAAACCCACATGCCGTTGAAGCGGTTGCTGTGTGGGTTATTGCACCGCCAGTGTATTGAGGAGGATTGAGTATGACTGAAGTACATAAAGGATCCTGCTGCTGCGGTGCGGTGCAATATGAATTACGTGGCGCTTTGCGCCCATCTGTTGCGTGTCATTGTACGCAGTGCCGTAAAACCAGTGGACATTATTGGTCGGCAACCCAAACCCCTAGCAAGGACTTTGTTGTGACCAAAGACGCTGGATTGAAATGGTTCCGTTCATCTGACACGGCACGCCGCGCGTTTTGCAAAGACTGCGGTTCCAGCATGTTTTGGCAGCTAGATGGTGAAGATGCGACATCTGTTGCGACAGGCACTTTGGATGGTGAAACAGGTTTGACTACAGACCGCCATATCTTTGTGGCGGACAAAGGTGACTATTACGAGATTGAGACTGGCCCAAGACAATTGGACCAGTACTGAGAGAATTTTTAGGTAAATGTTTTGTAGTGCAGCTGCAAAGCAAGGAATGGACTAAGGGAGAAAACTATGTCTGATTTTCCAACGACAGCGCGAGTTGTCATTATCGGCGGCGGCGTCGTCGGTGTTTCTACGTTATACCACCTAGCGAAAGCTGGTTGGAAAGATTGTGTTCTTTTGGAAAAGAACGAATTGACTGCGGGGTCTACATGGCACGCAGCTGGTAACACTCCTAACTTCGCAGCGAACTGGGCTGTGATGAACATGCAGCGTTATTCATTGGCTATGTACCGTGACTTGGCTGATATGGTTGATTATCCAATCAACTATCACGTAACAGGTGCCGTTCGTTTGGCGCACACCAAAGAACGTATGCAAGAATTTGAACACGTGGCATCCATGGCACGTTACCAAGGTCTTGAAATGGACATGTGTTCCCCAGAAGAACTGCAAAAACACTTCCCATTCATGGAAACACATGATTTGGCTGGTGGTCTTTGGGACCCATTGGATGGTGACATCGATCCAGCGCAGCTGACACAGGCTTTGGCTAAAGGTGCTCGTGACGCAGGCGGTTCAATCCACCGTTTCACACCAGCAACAAATGTAACACGTGATGGTGATGAATGGGTTGTACACACAGATAAAGGCGACATTCGTTGTGAGTTCGTTGTAAATGCTGGTGGTTACTATGCGCAACGCGTTGGCGAATGGTTCAAACCATACGGTGGCCGTACTGTTCCAATGATCACAATGTCTCACCAGTACTTCCTAACAGAAGAAATTCCTGAGTTGAAAGAATGGACAGTTGGTAATGGCGGTGGTCACATTCCTATGTTGCGTGACGTAGACAGCTCATATTACCTGCGCCAAGATAACTATGGTCTGAACCTAGGTCCATATGAGCGTAACTGTAAGGCACATTGGGTAACTCCAGAAGATAAAATGCCAGACGACTTTAGCTTCCAACTTTACCCAGATGATTTGGATCGTCTTGAGTGGTACATCATGGATGCATGTGAGCGTGTACCATTGTTAGGTACAGGTGGTGTGAGCCGTAACATCAACGGTCCAATTCCATACGCACCAGATGGTTTGCCAATGGTTGGCCCAATGCCAGGTGTTAAAAATGCATTCGAGGCACATTCATTCACATTCGGTATCACACAAGGTGGTGGCGCTGGTAAGGTCCTTTCTGAATGGATCATGCACGGCGAAACAGAGTGGGATATGTGGGCAATCGATCCACGTCGTTATACAGACCACGCTGACGAAGATTTCTGTTACCAAAAAGCTATGGAAACATATGGCAACGAATATGCGATGCATTTCCCACACCACGAATGGCCTGCTGGTCGTGATAAGAAATTGTCACAGAACCACGATCGTTTGTTGGCTGATGGCGGTCAAATGGGCGCATATAACGGTTGGGAACGTGCGAACTGGTTTGCAAAAGACGGTGATGACACTTCAGAAGCGGCGACAGAAACTTGGGAGCGCAATGGTCCATGGGCTGTGCGTGTTAAAGAAGAAGTTGAAGCATGTCGTGACAATGTTGCTGTTTTGGATATGCCAGGTTTCTCTCGTTACACGCTAAAAGGTGAAGGCGCTGCTGAATGGCTTCGCACTCAGGTTGCTGGTGCACTTCCAAAAGCAGGTCGTATGACATTGGGTTACTTTGCAGATACACGCGGTCGTATCGTAACAGAGGTGACAATCATCCGCTTTGGCGAAGATGACTTCATGTTGATGACAGCGGCTGTTGCGCAATGGCACGATCTTGAGTTTTTGCAAGCTGCTGTTCCTGCGAATGCATCATTCGAACTTGTCGACACCACGACAGAATACAGCACACACCTTGTTTGTGGTCCAAAGTCACGCGAGTTGTTGGCTGGTCTGACAGACGCTGATTTGTCTACAGGTTGGTTGACACACCAAGACGCAACATTTGCAGGTAAGCCTGCGAAATTGATGCGTATCTGTTTCGGTGGTGAATTGGGCTGGGAAGTTCATACAAAAACGGAAGATGCAGCAAATGCTTACGAAGCTATTCGTGAAGCAGGCGCTACACCATTCGGTATGTTTGCCCTAGATTCAATGCGTATCGAAAAAGGCTACCGTTCTTGGAAAGGTGATCTTTCAACAGATTACACATTGCTTGAAGGCGGTCTTGAGCGCTTTACACGTTTGAACAAAGAACAAGACTTCCCAGGTAAAGCAGTCTTGCAAGCTGAGAAGCAAGCAGGATCAAAGAAAGCCTTCGTAACGTTGATCGTGGATACACCAGAAATCGATGCGCCATACATGTCAATCGTTTGGAAAGACGGCGAACGTGTTGGTGAAACAACATCTGGCAACTACGGCTACCGTGTGAACGCAAGTATCGCATTGGGCGTTGTCCGCGCAGATGCAGCAGCACCTGGTACAGAGCTGGAATTGGAAATCTATGGCAATCGTTTCAAAGCAGTTGTTCAAGAAGACCAACCACTTTGGGATCCTTCTAACGAAAGAATCATGGCTTGAGCATAGCCATACTAGATGGAGGCATGGGCCAAGAATTGGTGGCCCGTGCCGGCAAAGCGACATCGCTTTGGTCAGTGCAAGCCTTACTGGATAACCCAGAAATGGTGCGCGAAGTACACGACGAGTATTTTGCCGCTGGGGCGCATATTGCAACGACCAATACGTATTCGGTTCTACCAGATCGCCTGATCCATCATGGGTTAGGCGATCGTCTACAAGAGTTAACCGAAGTTGCCTGCCAACAAGCTGTTCAATCACGTGATGCACATGGCGCGGGATTGGTTGCTGGATCACTTGGACCACAGGGGTTTTCATACCAACCTGACAAATGTCCACCAGCGAAAGAAGCAGCACAAGCTTATCGACGGGTCTGTGATACACAGGCGAAATTCGTGGATATGTTTATATGTGAAACGATGGCATCTGTGGATCAGGTGCACGGTGCTTTGATGGCATCAATGGAATATGATATACCTGTTTGGGTGGCCATATCTGTTGATGACAAAGATGGTGCTAAATTACGGTCAGGTGAAGCAGTAAGTGATGTTTTGCCGCTGTTAAAAGAATACGGCCCAGCTGCTGTTTTGGTGAATTGTTCCGCACCAGAAGCAGTGTCAAATGCAGTTCCAATTCTGGTTGGGAACGATTTGCCAGTTGGTGCATATGCGAATGGTTTTGTGAACATATCTGATGCGTTTGATCGCATCGGTGCAACGGTAGATGTGTTGGAGACACGAACGGATTTAGGCCCAGAAGCCTATTTAAAGTTTGCCCAAGACTGGGTTAATGAAGGTGCCGCGATTGTGGGTGGTTGTTGTGAAGTTGGGCCAGCGCATATTGCGTTGTTAGCCAAGAATTTTGCGTCATAGAGAGATTAAGTGATGGAAAAACAAGCGAATACGACTTTGGATACTGCAAAAGATGTTGTAACTTTTGATGTCGTTTTATCAGAGAACTTCGTGATGATGGAGTTGTCTGGAATCGTGGATGTTCTGCGTATTGCGAACCGTGTGTTGAGCTTTGAAAAGTTCAAATGGAAGTTCTGTTCAGAGGATGGTGGACGTGTGACGTCCAGCATCGGCGCCTATGTGGAAACAGAGGTTATTGCTGAGAATCCTCGCCCAGATCATGTGGTGTTTATCGGCAGTGCTGATCCGTTTTACATGTCTTTGGATGTGGAAAAATTCGCCGCACGTTACCGCCACGGCGGTGCGCTTGTGATCCTATTGGCAGAGGCTGCCAGCCGTTATATTTCGTCAAATCAAGACAATGCAATTTTGCACACAACCCACTGGGAAAACCGTGCGCTGTTGGAAGAAGAGCAAGGTATTTACGGCATCCGTTCATCGCTTGCTGTGACCCAAGATCAGGTTATTACAAGTGCGGGTATGGGTGCCACAGCTGACATCGCTTTGGCACTTTTGGGGCGTTATGTTTCCAGTGCCAAACTGATGATCGTTTCCAAGATTATCTTGCACGACCGCATTCGCGCGTTTGACACGCTACAGCCAGAAATTCTTGCCACGTTAAACACAGACGCACGTATTTTGAATAAAGCTGTCAAAATCATGCAGGAAAATATTGAAGAACCTGTCACGATGACTGACCTTGCCAAAAGCATCGGTCGCACACCGCGTTGGTTGGAGCGTAACTTCAAGTCACTAACAGGTTGCAGCCCTGGTCGTTATTATCGCGAACTGCGTTTAAGCCATGCGCATAACCTGTTGCTGAATACGAATATGAGCATCCAAGAGGTCGCTCTGGCTTGTGGCTACCAATCAGGGTTTTCTGTTGCTTACCGTCAATCGTTTGGCCAAACGCCGCACCAAGTGCGCCGTGCCCAGATTGACAAGATGTAACTCCTTAAAAAGTTAAGATGCGACAGCGATTTGTCGCATTTTCACGACAGGAATTACGCCTGTCAAAGTAGAATAAACTGTAAAATTTCCGAAGGATTCGCAAAGATGTCAGATCTTCCTAAAAAAGCCCGCGTTGTCATCATTGGTGGTGGCGTTATCGGCTGTTCCGTTGCTTATCACCTGACCAAGCTTGGTTGGGAAGATGTGGTGTTGTTAGAGCGTAAACAGTTGACCTCTGGTACAACATGGCATGCTGCTGGTTTGATCGCGCAATTGCGCGCGACAAAAAACATGACGAAGTTGGCGAAATATAGCCAAGAACTTTATGGTACTTTGGAAGAAGAAACAGGCGTTGCAACTGGCTTTAAACGTTGTGGTTCGATCACTGTTGCGCTGACAGACGAGCGTAAAGAAGAGATTTACCGTCAGGCTGCTATGGCACGTGCATTCGGTGTTGAAGTCGAAGAGATTTCAAACGAACGTGTGCAAGAGCTGTATCCACACATCAACCTAGAAGGCGTAAAAGCTGCCGTTTACCTGCCATTGGATGGCCAAGGCGACCCAGCAAACATCGCATTGGCATTGGCCAAAGGCGCACGTCAGCGCGGTGCATTGATCAAAGAACGCATCAAAGTGGATGGCATCGTTAAAGACGGTAAAACAGTAACAGGTGTTGATTGGACAGCAGAAGACGGTTCAACAGGCCACATCGAATGCGACATGGTCGTAAACTGTGGCGGTATGTGGGGCCGTGAAGTTGGCAAAATGGCTGACGTAAGTGTACCACTTCAAGCATGTGAACACTTCTATATCGTGACAGAAAACATCGATGGCATGGAACAGCTTCCTGTTCTACGTGTGCCTGATGAATACGCATACTACAAAGAAGACGCTGGTAAGATTTTGCTGGGTGCATTTGAACCAGTTGCAAAACCTTGGGCGGTTGACGGCATTCCGGACAACTTTGAATTTGATCAGTTGCCAGAAGATTTCGACCACTTCGAACCTATTCTTGAGATGGCATGTGACCGTGTTCCATTGTTGGCAGAAGCTGGCATTCACACATTCTTTAACGGCCCTGAAAGCTTTACACCTGATGACGCATACCACCTTGGTCTTGCGCCAGAGTTAGACAACTTCTGGGTGGCAGCAGGCTTTAACTCAATCGGCATCCAATCTGCGGGCGGCGCTGGTAGTGCATTGGCTGAATGGATGGACACTGGTGAAAAGCCATTCGATTTGGGTGATGTTGACATCGCACGTATGCAACCGTTCCAAAGCAACAAACAGTATCTTGCAGAGCGTTCAACAGAAACTCTGGGTCTGCTTTACAAAGATCACTTCCCATTTAAGCAAAAAGAAACTGCGCGTGGCATTCGCCGCTCACCAGTTCACCACGAAATGATCGCCAATGGCGCGGTTATGGGTGAATTTGCAGGTTGGGAACGTGCAAACTGGATTGCTAATGAAGGTCAAAAAGCGGAATACGAATATTCATGGAAGCGTCAAAACTTCTTTGACAACGTTGCCGCAGAACACAAAGCGGTTCGCGAAAACGTTGGCATGTATGACATGTCTTCATTCGGTAAAATCCGTGTTGAAGGTCCACAAGCAACTGAGTTCTTGAATTACGTTGCAGGTGGTCAGTACGACGTACCAGTCGGTAAAATCGTTTACTCTCAATTCCTAAACTCTCGTGGTGGAATCGAGGCTGATGTAACAATCACACGTATCACTGAAACAGCTTACTTGGTGGTGACACCAGCAGCGACACGCCAAGCGGATCAAGTTTGGATGGAACGTCACAAAGGCGATTTCAACGTGATGATCACAGACGTTACAAACGGCGAAGCTGTTTTGGCTGTTATGGGTCCAAACTCTCGTAAGTTGTTGGAAATGGTTTCATCTGGTGATTTTTCAAACGAGAACAATCCATTCGGTACAGCCCAAGAAGTTGAGCTTGGCATGGGTCTGGCACGTGTGCACCGCGTGACATACGTAGGTGAGCTTGGCTGGGAGGTTTATGCCTCTTCTGACATGGCGGGTCATGTGTTCGACACATTGCATAATGCAGGTAAAGAGCTTGATCTGAAATTATGCGGTATGCACATGATGGACAGCCTGCGTATCGAAAAAGGCTACCGTCACTTTGGTCACGACATCACATGTGAAGATCACGTGATTGACGCAGGTATCGGCTTTGCTGTGAAAGTGGACAAGCCAGACTTTATCGGTCGTGAAGCTGTGATCGCACGCAAAGAAAGCGGCCCACACAACCGTATGCTTCAGTTCAAACTGACTGACCCAGAGCCACTATTGTACCACGCTGAGCCAATCTTGCGTGATGGCGAAGTTGTCAGCTATCTGACATCAGGTAACTATGGTCACACATTGGGCGGTGCTGTTGGTTTGGGTTATGTTCCAAGCGAAGGCGAAAAATTGGCGGATGTTTTGGCATCCACTTATGAAATCGACGTTGCTGGTACAAAGGTCAAAGCAGAAGTTTCCATGAAACCAATGTACGATCCAACATCTGAGCGTGTTAAAGTTTAATTAATCGTGTAAAGGGCGGGTATGACTGCAAACCCGCCCTTTATATACGACCCACCTTTGGATGATCTGGATGTTTTGCACATCGATGATCAAATCCTAGCGGTCAACAAACCCTCTGGTTTACTCTCTGTCCCTGGCAAAGCTTTAGAACACCGCGATTGTTTGGAAACGCGTGTGAAAGCGGCCTATCCCGATGCGCTTTTGGTGCATCGTTTGGATATGGACACCTCTGGTGTGATGATCTTTGGGCGCACACCTCATGCTCAAAAGCACATTGGCGGTCAATTCGCGAAGCGGTATTTGAAAAAGACTTATATCGCTCGTGTGGATGGTGTGATTGCCGAGGATACGGGAACTGTTGACCTGCCACTGATTGTTGATTGGCCAAATCGTCCGTTGCAAAAGGTTTGCAATGAGACGGGAAAACCATCCATTACGCACTGGACAGTGCTAGAACGTGAAACAGATGCAACACGCATAGAGTTGAAGCCTGAAACGGGGCGCAGCCATCAATTGCGTGTGCACATGCTGAAGATTGGTCATACGATTTTGGGTGACAGGTTTTACGGAACCGATGCCGTGATCGCAAAAGCGGAACGCTTACAACTTCATGCTTATGATCTAAGCCTGCGTCATCCTGATGGTGGTGAATGGCTTACCATCACAGCACCTTGCCCATTCTAAGTCTTGCCGCATACCTTTGAAAAAGTTATCTGGGGATAAGCAAAGGAAAAACCATGACTAGTGATCCCGTCGCATTAACAGCCGACCTTATCCGCTGCCCTTCTGTAACACCCGAAGAGGGTGGTGCATTGGTGCTGCTTGAAAAACTTTTATCAGAGGCTGGCTTTACCTGCACACGCGTGGATCGCAACGGTATTTCCAACCTGTTTGCCCGCTGGGGTGCAGGGGCGAATGGGCGTACATTTGGCTTTAACGGTCACACGGATGTGGTGCCTTTGGGTGACCGCGCTGCTTGGACGGTTGATCCGTTTGGGGCTGAGATCAAAGATGGTTTCATGTATGGGCGCGGTGCCACGGATATGAAATCTGGTGTTGCAGCATTTGCGGCAGCTGCGATTGATTTTGTGACAGATACACCGCCCGATGGTTCAGTCGTCATGGCAATCACGGGCGATGAAGAAGGTGTTGCAACCGACGGAACGGTTGCGTTGCTCGATTGGATGGATGCCAATAACGAACGTATCGATCATTGTTTGGTGGGTGAACCAACATGTCCTAACAATATGGGCGAGATGATGAAAATCGGGCGTCGTGGATCGATGACAGCTTATTTCACATGCAAAGGTGTGCAGGGGCATTCGGCCTATCCGCACCGCGCTAAAAACCCGATCCCTGCAATGGCGCAACTGATGGCGAGATTAGCCGCGCATGAGTTGGATCAGGGCACAGATCATTTTGATGCCTCCACTTTAGCGGTGACAACAATTGATACAGGCAATCCTGCGAATAATGTGATCCCTGCAGAAACGAAATCTACGGTGAACATCCGTTTCAATGATGTGCATACCTCTGATAAAATTACTGAATGGTTGCGTGCCGAAGCGGATAAGGTTGCGGCAAGCACAGGTATAGAAATTGATATGCGTGTTCAGGTGTCTGGCGAGAGTTTCGTCACACCACCCGGTGAGCTATCTGCTTTGATCGCGAAAGCTGTGAAAGCGGAAACAGGCATTACACCAGAAGCGTCCACATCAGGCGGCACATCTGATGCACGCTTTGTGAAAAGTCACTGTCCTGTTGTTGAATTTGGCCTTGTGGGAAAAACAATGCACCAGGTGGATGAGCGTGTTGAGGTTGTTCAAATTGAACAGCTGAAATCCATATATACAAAAATCTTGCAGGACTATTTTGCATGACGCTTGAGGTTTTCGTAACGGATGATATCGCAGCATGTCGCGCCTTGCGTCGTAGGGTCTTTATCGAGGAACAAAATGTTTCTGAGGACGAAGAACTAGATGATTTGGATAGTGAAGCTATCCATATTCTTGCAACTGTGGATAAACGGCCTGTTGGTAGCGCGCGGATCATATTGGTTGATACGGTCGGAAAGATAGGTCGCGTTTGCGTTTTAAAAGACCAACGCGGTACAGGTCTGGGCGCGAAGTTGATTCAAAAATGCCTAGACGTTTTGCGTGAACAACCCAATATAAAAACCGCAAAACTTGGTTCACAAACTCATGCTATTGGATTCTATGAACGATTAGGGTTCACCGCTTATGGCGCTGAATATGATGATGCGGGTATTCCACATAAAGACATGACATGCCCTTTATAAAACCAACGCTTTTTATCATGGTCAAGGAACCCCATCCGGGCCGCGTGAAAACACGGCTTGGGCGTGATCTGGGTCTGACATCAGCCGCATGGTGGTTTCGCCATCAAACGCGTAAATTGATCCGTGCAGTGGGTTATGATCCAAGGTGGCAAACGGTACTGGCGGTTTCGCCAGATATTGAAGGATTGAAAAGTCGTATATGGCCTGCTGATTTACCACGCTGGGCACAAGGTCAGGGCGATTTGGGTGACCGAATGGGGCGGATATTTTGTGAAGGGCCACTAGGGTCGATTGTGATCGTTGGCGCGGATATTCCCAATATAACGCCACACCTGATCAACAAAGCGTTCCGTGCCTTGGGCAACCATGATGCTGTTTTCGGTCCAGCTCCTGATGGGGGTTATTGGTTGATTGGGTTGAAAAACGGCGTGAATGCTGTGCCATCTAAGATGTTTGAAAATGTGCGCTGGTCAACTGAACATGCTTTATCAGACACAATTGCCACCCTTGGCGATATGCGTGTTGCAATGATTGATACCTTGCAAGATGTGGACACCATTCGCGATTTAGATGGTATAAACCAGCAATCGTGATATGGGTGGGGCATGAAAAAAATGCCCAGTAAAGAAGATATCCTGCAATGGATTCAGGATCATCCAGACAAAACCTCAAAACGCGATATTGGTAAGGCCTTTGGCATCAAAGGCGCTGCCCGTATTGACTTAAAACGCATCTTAAAAGAACTGACTGCTGAAGGTCATCTGACCAAAACGCGCAAGACTTATGACGCGGCTGGGGCATTACCGCCTGTGTCGGTTTTGCGGATGTTATCGCCCGACAAAGATGGTGATCTATGGGCTGCTCCTATGGAATGGAACAGCGATGATCCAGAACCCAAGATTTATTTTGTCGCGAAAAAAGGTGACCCAGCATTGAAAGAAGGTGACCGTGTTTTATGTCGCCTAACTCCGTCCCCTGATCCTGACATTGATTATGATGCCCGCCTTATCCGCCGCCTTGCAGGTGGGCCGCAAAAGATTATTGGCCTTTACCGATTGGGATCTGAAGGTGGGCGTATTGTGCCCGTGGATAAGAAATCGACCAGCGAATGGACTGTCAGCAAAGAGAACTCTGCCAATGCCAAAGATGGTGAATTGGTCGAGGCGGAACAAACAGGGCCAAAGTCGCGTATGGGATTGCCAAGTGCGCGGATTACAGATGTATTGGGCGATCCGATGGCACCAAAAGCGGTGTCGCTGATTGCCATCCACCAACACGGCATCCCAGATGATTTTCCCGATGCGGTGATTGCCGAGGCAGAAGCAGCAGAGCCTGTTGAACTGAGGCAACGCAAAGACCTGCGCGATTTGCCATTATTCACAATCGATCCATCTGATGCCCGTGACCACGATGATGCGATTTGCGCACTCCCTGATGATGACCCAAAGAATGCAGGTGGGCATATTGTTTGGGTCGCTATCGCTGATGTGGCGCATTATGTGCAGGGTGGATCACAGTTGGATAAAGAGGCGCGTAAGCGTGGTAATTCCAGTTATTTCCCAGACCGTGTTGTGCCGATGTTGCCTGATGCGTTGTCGGGTGATTTGTGTTCGTTGCACGAAGGTGTAGACCGCGCATGTATGGCCGTTCGTATCGTTCTGGATTCCAAAGGGCAAAAGCTGGGGCATGAATTTTTCCGTGGTTTGATGCGGTCACCTGCATCCTTGTCCTATGAACAAGCGCAAGCAGCTTCACAGGGTGATTATGATGAAGCAACTAAACTGCTGGCAAAGGCGATTGACGATTTGTTTGCGGCCTATGCTTCAGCAACGAAGGCTCGTAATTTACGACAACCATTGAACCTTGATCTGCCAGAACGTCAGATTGTTTTGTCGGATGAGGGCAAAGTGATGTCCGTGGCATTTAAAGAACGTTTTGATGCACATAAATTGGTTGAAGAGTTTATGGTCACTGCGAATGTTTGTGCCGCAGAAACGCTTGAAGCGAAAAAACAACCGCTGATTTACCGCGTCCACGAAGAGCCAACGCCAGAAAAGCTGGAAACACTCCGCGAAGTGGCGGATTCCGCTGGATTACAGCTTGCTAAAGGGCAGGGTGTTAAGACGCAACATTTGAACAAATTGCTGGATGGTGCAGCTGGTTCAGAGGATGCAGAGGTCATCAACATGACCGTTCTGCGATCGATGAAGCAGGCGTATTATGCGCCTGATAATTTGGGTCACTTTGGTTTGAATCTGCGCCGTTATGCCCATTTCACATCCCCCATCCGCCGCTATGCGGATTTGATCGTGCACCGTGCATTGATCACCGCGCATGGTTGGGGCGATGATGGTTTAACGGCTGATGATGTCGAAGAATTGGCACAAACAGGCGAATGGATTTCTGAAACAGAACGTCGCTCTATGTTGGCAGAACGTGATACGACAGATCGATATTTGGCAGCGTTCCTGTCTGAACGCGTTGGTAATGAATTCGAAGGACGTGTATCTGGCATCGCCAAATTTGGCCTGTTCGTGAAACTGCTGGAAACAGGTGCAGATGGGATTATTCCTCTGGCACATTTGGGGCGTGAATATTGGCGATATAACGAGCGTGATGGCACGCTGAAGGGCGATGAAAGCAATCGGATCATTGCGGTTGGTATGCCTTGTAAGGTATCACTCGTGGATGCCACGGCTGTAACAGGTGGGCTGACATTAGAAATGCTGGAACTTGACGGAAAACCGATGCCCAAGGGTACGGGCGGTAAGAAGTTTTCGCGCAGCCGTAAACCAGCGGCCAAAGGTAAAAGCCGTAAACGAGTGTTAAAACGCAGACGCTAAGGTTTCATTTTATATGTAAGTGCGTGTTTGATGAGTAATTTAAGTTGCTTTGCATCTATTTCGTCAATGCCGTCAAAAATGACGGCGCGATTGCCATCAAATTTATATTCATTCCCAAAAGTCAGTGCGAACTGCGAAATTATTGTGCTTTGGCAATGAGCATAAAGTGCAAAGGCACCAGATTTAGGAACCCCTATACGCAATGTAGAGCCTTTAGGGGTAATATATGATGGCTGTCCCCACCGCAGGCATTCTGTCAACGGTGGGGTTTCGGGCAACTCATGTGCTGTTTGATAAATCAGATCACGTAACATCAGGGCACCCTTTTGGGATGCTGCGGGCAATTTATCATATGCAGCTTGCACCATTGGGTTAGTGATTGGCGGTATCATTTCGGGTAAAACGTATCCTTACCACGTGCGATATAGGCCATCAGATTTGGACGCGATTGAACGACTGTTGTGATCGGGGTTTCAGATGGAAATGCTGCTGCCGCTGCTAAAAATGGAACGGCTGTATAATCTGCGCCACTTGGCGTATCGCCAAATAAAAACGGCTTATCCCCCAAAATGGTTTCAACCGCAGCAATGTCTTTTTCAACACGCGTTGCTTGTTCTGTTGGTGAATGGCGCCCCATGCCTTGACCCGTAATCTGTGCAACAGCCCCTTTGCGGATTTGATTGGTGATAAACCCACCGATGACGGGTGGCATATCGTTGAAGTAAATACTTTTGGTCAGTGCCCAATTCCCATCATCTTGCCAACGATCAGAATAGATCGCGAAATACAGATGCTCTTCCAGCATGCGAATTATGCTGCGGGAAACAGCACGCTGTTCATCCGAAAGTCCTTTGTCATAATCAACATCAAACGCGCTTTCCAAATAATCGCGAATTTGATCGCTGTCTGGAATAACATTTGCGCCATGCTCTAGAACGGGCAATTTCTGTTTGGGGGCTTTGCGCGGATCAGGAGTGACAATCACCTCGTAAGGTTGGCCCGAGTTTTCCACCAAGCATAAAGCCTTAACAGCAAAAGGACTGCCAGACGGTTCGTTAAAGCCTTCGGGGAAGATGGTAAGTTTTAACATTATAACCTCATTGAAAATAATAATAACGGTTGTCTAACAAAGAATACTGACAAAAACTGTCAGTAGAGATATTTATACATTTGATATGGCTAAAAGTGACCGATTACTGGAACTCATGCAACTGCTGCGCACATTGCCGTCCCCTGTGACGGCAACGCAATTGGCGCAGGAATTAGGTGCGTCTGAACGAACGATTTATCGTTACATTGATAATTTGCGTGCTGCGGGCGCTGTGATTGATGGTGCCGCTGGGTATGGATTTACAGTTGTTGAAGATGCTGCCATGCCACCAATGATGTTCAATCAGGATGAGATCGAAGCATTGGTTTTGGGATTACGCGAAGTCCAGCAAGTTGCTGATCCTGTGTTGGCAGATGCTGCCCGAAACGTGTTGTCCAAAGTGAATGCATCTTTGCCAAAAGATATGCAACGACAGCTACAAAGCGCAGTTTTATACGCAAAGAAGTTCCGTAAACTGCATCCGATCAAAATTGATATTGCCGCTCTACGCAAAGCCACACGCGATGAGCAAGTTTTGGATATGCTTTATTCGGATCAGAAAGAAGCAGTCACAACGCGTACGATTTGGCCGCTATCAATTGTATTCATGGATGAAAGCTTGGTTCTGTTGGCCTATTGTCAGTTACGCAAAGATTACAGAATGTTTCGTGTGGACCGTATCAAAGAACTGCATTTCACCGATACATCGTTCAAACCAAGGCGCGTTGGCATGCTGCGCGAATGCCTAGAGCAGATACAGTCAGAAAATTGTTAAAACATAAGCGGCTCTCCGCATAGTGATTGAAAAACTCTGCTTTTAAGCTTGGACTTTGAAAATGTTGCGCTACACTCAGAGGAAATAATAATAAATTCATCTCGAGCAGGGGATATACATATGAAACTATTATCAGCAGCCCTTATTCTGGCTTTAAGCTTTGGTGGGATGCAAACAGCCCATGCCCAAACCGAAGCGGGCTTTCAGGCCTGGGTCAAACAATTTCGCAGCACAGCATTGAAAAACGGTGTTTCTGCACGTGTTTATGATCGCGCATTTCGCGGTGTAAAATTGAATGAACGTGTGGTGCGTCTGGATCGTAAACAGGCAGAATTTTCACGTGAAATTTGGGATTACCTAGATACGGCAACATCGCCAAAACGCGTGAAAAACGGACGTGCCGCGCTGAAAAAACATGGCAATGTTTTGCGTCAGATCGAACGTAAATACGGTGTTGATAAAGAGGTAGTTTTGGCCGTTTGGGGCATGGAAACTGGTTATGGTGCCAATATGGGCAACATTAATATTGTCGAAGCTTTGGCAACATTGGCTTATGATGGTCGTCGCGAAAAATTTGGCCGTCAGCAACTTTTACAGGCTTTGAAAATCATTCAAAATGGCGACATTACACCAAACCGAATGAACGGTTCATGGGCGGGGGCAATGGGGCATACGCAGTTTATTCCAACCAGTTACGAAGCCTTTGCCCAAGATTTTGATGGCGATGGCAAACGCAATGTTTGGGATGAAAACGACCCATCCGATGCGTTGGCATCGACAGCAAACTATTTCAAACGTTCTGGTTGGGTGCAAAACCAACCTTGGGGCATTGAAGTAAAACTGCCCAAGGATTTCTATCACGGTAATGCAAGTCTAAAGGTAAAAGCCACGCCTGCGCGTTGGACTGAATTGGGTGTGCGTACGATCAATGGTAACAAAATTCCGAACCACGGCAAAGGATCGGTATTTCTTCCTGCGGGGTCTGATGGACCTGCATTTATCGTGTTTAAGAACTTTGGTGTGATCAAGCGTTATAACAACGCCAATTCTTATGCGATGGGCGTTGGTCATCTGGCGGGTAAAATCAAAGGGCAAGGTGAGTTCGTCAAAGAATGGCCACGTGGTCCTGGTGCATTGAAACTGGCAGAAAAGCTGGCTGTGCAAGAATTGTTGAATAGTGCTGGATACGATGTGGGTGAGCCTGATGGCATCATCGGTCCAAAGACGTTGGATGCTGTGAATGCAATCCAAGCATCTTGGGGGCAACAGCCTAACAGCAAAGCGGATCAAGTATTCTTGAAAGAATTGCGCAAGCGCGTGCGCTAAGCGTTTGCCCAATCCGCAGATTGCATTTCGCGTAAACGGCTGGCGGTACGTTCGAATTCAAATGCACCCGTGCCATCAACATACAGGTTTTCTGGGTCAGCATCGGCGGAGATAATTAGTTTTGTTCCGCCCTCATAAAGAGCATCTATTAATGTCACAAAACGTTTGGCTTCGTTGCTGTTATCTCTGCTTAATTTTGGAACGTCTGTGATGATGATTACGCGTACACTTTTTGCGATTTCTAAATAATCCCCTGGACCTAATGGGATTGCGCAAAGGTCTTTGAAGGATGCTTTGCCAACGCCGCTACTAAATTCAGGAACGATCACATCGCGCCCCTTGCGTTTGATGACCAAAGCATCGGATGTACCATCAGACAAGTCCTGCCATAAATGATCTATTGCGAATTTACTGGCCTCGTCTAACGGATAAAAATACAGTTGTTGATCTGTTAAACGATCTTGGCGATGGTCTGTTTGACTATCCAAGCAGTATACATTCAAACGCTCAGAAATTATCTGGATAAAGGGCAAAAACAAAGAGCGGTTTAAACCGTTTTTATAAAGTTCATTTGGATGGCGGTTCGATGTAGTTACAATCACAACACCCGCTGCAAATAAGGCCTCGAACAATCGCCCGACAATCATAGCATCGGTAATGTCGGTGATTTGCATTTCGTCAAAACACAGTAAATCTGTTTCATTTATGATTTTTTGCGCTACGGGTTTTAACGCATCTTCTACGCCTGTTTTGCGTACTTCATGCATATGTTCATGAACTTCTTGCATGAATGCATGAAAATGCACGCGCCTTTTTGCAGTCGTTGGAGATAAGTCATAAAACATATCCATCAACATTGATTTACCGCGCCCAACGCCACCATAGATATATTGCCCTTTAGGCGCACGGCGGTTTCCAGCAAAAAAAGAGGTTAAAAACCCCATCTTTGGAGGCCTGTAAGATGCTAAACTCTTATGAAGCTCATCCAATAATTCTAACGCCCCACGTTGATTAGGATCGTATGTAAGTTCGCCATCAGCAACACGGCGTTCATATTCTGTGATAGGTGACATCACTATTATTCGTCTTCCATACAGATATTCTCTTTGACGAGACATAGCAATTTAAGCAGTATCCGACAACGGAGAATACGATGACCCAGTCAAAAACACCATTATTCACGCCCGTCCTGATTGCCAGTTCTTTGATCTTGATGATATGCTTTGCTATTCGGGCGAGTTTTGGTGTTTTCCAAATCCCGATTGCAGAAGAATTTGGATGGTTAAGATCAGAGTTTTCATTAGCAATCGCAATCCAAAACCTTGCATGGGGTATTGGCCAGCCAATTTTTGGTGCCTTTGCCGAAAAATTCGGTGACCGCAAAGCGATCATATTAGGTGCTGCTGTTTATGCATTGGGGTTGATCCTATCCAGTTTTGCTACAACGACAGGTGAACATCAGTTTTATGAGGTTCTTGTTGGGTTTGGTATTGCGGGTACTGGCTTTGGCGTGATCCTTGCCATAGTCGGACGCGCGGCGTCTGATGAAAACAGGTCAATGGCATTGGGTGTTGCCACAGCATTTGGATCTGCTGGCCAAATTGTTGGGCCTCCGATTGCAGAGCTTTTATTGGGATATATGAACTGGAGTTGGGTGTTTATTATATTCGCCGCAGCAATCCTTGCCTCGCTCATGTTATTGCCTTTCCTGCGTTCCCCAGTTTCGCAAAGCAAAGCAGAGTTGGATGAAACGCTGAGTGAAATCTTAGCAAAAGCGTTCAAAGACCCATCATTCACATTGATCTTTCTTGGTTTCTTTTCCTGTGGGTTCCAGCTGGCATTCATCACGGCGCATTTTCCTGCCTTCGTGACTGAAATGTGCGGCCCAATTGCCCAAGATGGTTTGTTGGCCAGCATGGGTGTGAAAACCACATCTGCATTGGGGGCTATGTCCATCGCTGTGATCGGTGCCGCTAATATCGCGGGTACAATCTTGGCGGGTAAACTTGGACACAGCTACAGTAAAAAATACCTTCTTGCAGGTATTTATACACTGCGAACAATCATTGGCGCATTGTTCATCATGTTCCCCATGACGCCGTTTACAGTTCTATTATTTGCATCCTCAATGGGTTTTTTATGGCTGGCATCTGTACCCTTAACATCAGGGCTCGTCGGATACATTTACGGATTGCGCTATATGGGCACGCTTTACGGCATCGTGTTCTTTAGCCACCAGTTAGGGTCATTTCTTGGCGTTTGGCTAGGTGGTCGCTTGTATGACATATACGGCAGCTACACGACTGTTTGGTGGGTTGGTGTAGGCGTTGGTGCATTCTCTGCCATCGTGCATTTGCCGATTTGGGAAAAGCCATTAAAAGAGCGCGAGGCTATTGCACCAGCAGTTTAATTGCTAAAGCGATACACATTACAACCAACAAGGGGCGGATCAGTTTGGCGCCATTATTAATCGCAAGTTTTGCACCGATATTGGCACCCAGAACTTGCCCAAAGGCCATCGCCAGACCAATGGGCCATATGACAGCGCCAGCGATTGCAAAACTAACAGCACCGCCTACGTTGGAAGCAAAGTTCATAAATTTTGTCCGCGCAGTTGCCTTTAAAATTCCAAAACCCCCCAAAGACACCAATGCGAGCATATAGAAACTGCCAGCGCCTGGGCCAAAGATGCCGTCATAAAACCCAACCATTGGTAAAACCATAAAGCCCATCAAAAAGGGTGACACATAGGATTTTCGATCTTCATCGGACAGGTTTTTCTGGAATAAGAAGTAAATTGCGATTGCGATTAATACGATGGGCATCATCATCCGCAGAAATTCCGTTGGCAGTCGTGTTGCCAAAATTGCGCCAATAACAGATCCAATGAAACACGCGATAGCATAGGGGAACTCTGTTTTTAAGTCTAACAGACCTTTACGCGCAAACGTCAGTGTTGCTGATCCAGTCCCGAACAATCCTTGGATTTTGTTGGTTGCCAAAGCTTCCAACGGTGGAATGCCTGCTAACAGCAATGCAGGTAAAACTAACAAACCACCCCCGCCAGCGATAGCATCTATAGCGCCAGCGACAAAAGCCACTGCTATCAGGGCCGCGTATATCCAGAGTGATGGGTCTTCCATGCATCCCGACTATCAAGCATTCGGGGGCACGTCTAACGGTTTATGATCCGATATGTTTTGTGCCGCGTTCTTCGGCCAAACGGATTTGCTTTTGACGTTCGCGAAAGCTTTCTTTGCGCTCTTCGGAATGGTCATTGATGCATTGGTGACAAGTCACGCCATGCTCAAATTCGGGACGGTCAAAATCTTCGGGCGCCAATGGCATACGGCACGCAAAGCACAGCTCATATCTGCCTTCTTCCAGCCCGTGTTTCACAGAAACGCGGCTGTCGAAGACAAAGCATTCGCCATCCCATGTACTGTCTTCTTGTGGTACTTCTTCTAGGTATTTCAGAATACCACCTTTTAAATGGTACACATCCTCAACGCCTTCGTTCATCAAGAAGTTCGTGGATTTTTCACAGCGAATGCCACCAGTACAAAACATCGCGATGCGTTTGTTGTGGAATCGTTCTTTGTTCTTCGCCCACCACGCTGGGAATTCACCGAATGATTTTGTTTTCGGATCAATTGCACCTTTGAATGTGCCGATATCAACCTCGTAATCATTACGCGTGTCGATGACCACAACATCATCCTGTTCGATCAGGTCGTTCCAGTCCTCGGCGTTTACATAATTCCCAACATGTGCTGTTGGGTCGACAGACGGTTGACCTAATGTCACGATCTCTTTTTTTAGTTTCACCTTCATGCGCAAAAATGGCATGTGGCTTGCGAAACTTTCTTTGTGCTCAAAATCAGCACAACCTGGCAAGGCGCGGATTGCAGCTAATGCTGCATCGATGCCGTTGCGTGTGCCTGCAATTGTTCCATTGATGCCTTCAAAGGCCAGCAAAAGTGATCCTTTGACGCCGTGTTCATCACAGACAGCCTGAAGCGGAGCTTGAAGAGACTTGTGGTCCTTAAACTTCGTAAAGTGATATAGCGCTGCAACAACAAATTTAGACATGCGCGACCCTATACGCCTGCAAACCAGAGTCGTCCAGAGGGTGTTAAAAGGATTTATACCAACCACCCGATACAACAACACCACTTTGGGTGGTGCCACGCGTCCAACGACGATCAAATGCGTATTTGGCCCCCGCAGAAATTTCCCCACCTTTGATAGATTTACGCAATTTAAATCCCAACCCAAAAATCGCTTTGCTATTTGCCGCTAATTTATAGCTATCTTTGGCAAGGATTAGATCGACAAAAGGTACATATTGCAGCTTTGAGTTTGGGCGTACAAATGCTGTTGCCAGTTCACCACCCGTAATAAATGCCAGATTGCGATTGCCATCAGCTAAGCTTTCAGGAAATGTAAGAACACCCCAAGTTTTTGCCCATGAATTTTGCCGAAACCAGCCTTTGTGATCGCGGGGGCGATTGCGCCAGATATTATCGTAATAGAAATAGGATAGCTTTCCGCGCAAACCAGTTTGAGTTTGTTGTGTCGTATAGCGATTATCTATGTCGTATTGCAGATCTAATGAAACGTTAAACGTTTTACTTAACTTGCGATTATACGAGAGGCCAATAGATATTTTTGCACGATTGTTGAAACTGAATTCTTGACTGTCACCGCTGTAAAACCCACGCAAGAAAAAAGACACTTTGGTCCTGTCCGTTTTCCAGACGGGCAAGGCAACTTTGATGAATGTTTCAAAGTAAATATTATTGTCGTCATTGGGCTGTAATGAATAGGGAAACCGCAACGTGCCTGCGGTTATATAAGATAACTTTGGTAGCTTTTTGACTTCTGATGCAAAGCTTTGGTGTGGAATAGTTAAGCCGATAATGATCACCATAAAATGGAAGAATGATAACAGTGATCTGAAAAACATATCTAAAAGGTCCTATTTAACCTTCAGAATGAGAAAAGAAAATGAATAACCTGTTAAGGTTTACTCGGAAATTTTGCCGCGCAATGATTTGATTTGAGAGCGTTGTTTTTTACCCTCAAGCCTACGACGTTTAGATGCGAGTGTGGGGCGCGTCTTAACACGGTATTTGGGGCGTTCTGTTGCTTTCAGGATCAAAGCTACCAATTTTTCCATCGCCAATTCGCGGTTCATAGCTTGCGAACGATGCTTTTCAGCCGTGATAATCAATGCACCATCCTTGGTCCATTTTCGTCCCGCTAAAGTTCGTAAGCGGTTCTTTACATAGGGTGGTAAGTTCGGGGAACGTGCAGCTTCGAACCGCAACTCTACAGCCGTAGAAACTTTATTCACATTCTGACCACCTGGGCCTGATGAACGATGGAAACTTTCGGTGATTTCCCAGTCTTCCAATGCGATACTGTCGGAAATTTTTATCATATCACAACGTATCGCCGATATGGATGACAGGATCAAAACTGATTTTTTCCCCTGTGCGTGTTTTTTCAGAGTTTTTTGCTGCAACAATCATCTTTGCCGCCGCTTCACCGATTTCTTTGCGGAATGCATATGTTGTAGCTGTCAAAGCTGGCAACCCTTCGCGAATGTCCAAGCCGTTAAAACCCGCTAGCCCCAGTTGGTTGGGTACGGAAATGTCGTTTTGCAAACAATGCATCAAACCGCCAGAGGCCATCATATCACCTGAATAATAGATGCAGTCCAAATCTGGGCTGCGATCCAACAGCATCTTGGTAATATCTTTCCCGATGATCAGGGAGGATGATCCTGTGTAAAACTCACGGTCAATGATGGATAGGTTTGCTTCGGATAAAGCCCGTTCAAAACCACGCAACCGTTTTGTGGCACGGTAATCTGTTTCGGTTTTTGTACCGATGAACCCGATCTTTTTATATCCACGTTCCACAAACATCTGCCCCATCTCGTATCCTGCTTTTTCGTGCGAGATACCGATGTTCATATCAACGGGATCACCATCCGTATCCATGATCTCGGCAATTGGAATGCCAGCGTTTTGCAACATACGACGAGCGGTTTCTGTGTGCTCTAATCCAGCCAGAATAACACCACTTGGCTGCCATGATAGCATTTGGCGAATAACCGTCTCTTCAGTGTCTAAGTCATAACCAGTCACACCAAAAACAGGCTGTAATTGCGTTTCTTTTAAAACGTTGATGATGCCTGTTAAAACTTCTGAAAAAACCGAACTACTGACCGATGGTACAATCACGCCCACCAAATTCACGCGGTTAGAGGATAAAGACCCTGCAATCTGATTGGGCACATATCCCAAGGTTTTCGCAGCATCGCGGACACGGTCGCATGTATAGGCGGATGCCTCTCCTTTGCCACGTAAAACGCGTGATGCTGTCATTTCACTGACACGGGCAATTTGTGCAACATCTTTAAGTGTTGGGCGACGTGCCATGACTTAGTCCTTATTCCATTAGCAACCGATATAAAGACTAAGTTAGTATTCTTCAATTGAAAGAGCCCGCACCAAGGAATGCGGGCTCGTCTCGAGATTTAGAGGTGGCCAAGCAAGATTAGAAAATCTTGAAGCCAGATGTCTAGTAGAGGGGCTGCCCCCTAGGTCGTCACCTCGCACGTATCCTTCACCAGCTGCTCCTGTTTCCCAATAATCATTGGCACCTCCTTTCGATTGTTTACTTTGACCGGCTGTTGCCGATAAGTGAATCATGCAACGACTTTGCGAAATTTCCAAACGTTTTTTTGTAACAATTGCGCAAAATGTTGAGAAAAGAGTGTGATCAGCCCCTATATTTAGAGAACTGCAGCCACAGCTTTTGCAATAATAGGTACGTTTTTCTGCGTTAAACCAGCGATATTGATGCGGCTGTCGCCCACCATATAAATTGCATTGTCTTCACGCAATTTAATCACTTGTTCTTCGGTCAAACCCAGACGCGAGAACATTCCGCGGTGATCTGCGATGAAACCAAAACGATCAGAACCAGTTTCTGCTTTCAATGCATCAGCCAATTGTTGGCGTAATGCCAACATACCTGTGCGCACTTCTTCCAGCTCTGCGGCCCATTCTGCGCGCAACTCAGGATCGGTTAGAACCATTGTCACAAGACGTGCACCGTGATCTGGTGGAAAGCTAAAGTTTTGACGGTTCATGTGTGACAATGTTTGTTGTGTCACTTTTGCAGTTTCCGCATCCGCAGAAATGGCCATCACGATACCTGTGCGTTCGCGGTAGATACCGAAGTTCTTAGAACAGCTGGCTGCGATCATCATTTCTGGGAATTTAGACGCCAGCAAACGTGTGCCAAATGCATCTTCTTCCAAACCGTTGCCGAACCCTTGGTATGCGATGTCTACGAATGGGATAGCGCCTTTTGCCAAAAGCAATTCAGCAACCTCTTCCCATTGTGTATTGTTGATGTTTGCACCTGTTGGGTTGTGGCAGCAGCCATGTAACAACACGACATCGCCCTCTTTTACACCTTGAAGGCTGGCAAGCATTGCTGGGTAATCCACAGCACAAGCTTCTGCATCAAAGTAATCATAAGAAACTGATTTCATACCCAAGTGGTTCAACATAGATTGGTGGTTGCCCCATGATGGGTTGCTTAACCAAACAGTTGTGTCTGGGTGTGCCGCTTGGATTGTTTCCAAAACATTGTGAATGGCACCTGTGCCACCTGGTGTCGCGCAAAATGAAATGCGGTCACGGTCAACGCTATCAGCCAAAACCATGTCTGCCATAGCTTGGTGAAAGCCAGCGTCACCAGGCAGGCTTGTGTATGTTTTTGTATCTTCTTCATTCCACAATTGCTTTTCAGCACTTTTCACAGCGCGCATAATCGGTGTGTGGCCTTCGGCGTTTTTGTAAACGCCAACACCAAGGTCGATTTTTTCTGCGCGATCGTCTGCACGGAACAGAGTAGACAGCACAAGAATTTTATCAGCTGGACGTGGTTTAAGATTGTTTAACATTGTATTTCCTTTTGGGCCTTAGCCCTGTTCAACGGGATAATCATGAAGCCCACCCCATTCTGACCAAGAGCCATCATAGAGTGCGTTATCTGTGTGTCCGACCATCTGTAAAGCCAGCATGATGACAGAGGCTGTCACGCCTGAGCCACAAGAGGTGATGATCGGTTTGTTTAGGTCGACGCTTTGCGCTTTGAATATCGTGTGCAATTCGTCAATTGATTTCAGTGTGCCATCGTCATTCAAAAGTGACTTAAAAAACACATTGATGGCATTTGGCATATGACCCGAACGCAACCCTGCGCGTGGTTCGGCAACCTCACCTTTGAAACGGGCAGGGGCGCGGGCATCCAAGATTTGTGCACTTAGTGTTTTGCTGGCACTTAAAACTTCTGCGGCTTTGCGCTCCATTGTCGGGGTCGCAGTGGCAGACATATTTGCAGCAGGGGCCGCAACGGTCTGATCTGTTGTCTCGCGTTCTTCGGTTTTCCACTTTTTCAGACCGCCATCTAAAACGGCAATATCCATATGGCCGAAATAACGGAACAGCCACCAAACGCGCGCAGCTGAAAACAGACCTTCGGTATCATAGACAACGATCTGACTGTCATTCGAAATACCCAAAGCTGCAACTTGTTGCGCGAATTGATCCGTTGATGGGATCATGTGTGGCAAGTCAGATGAGGTATCGCTGATCGCATCAATATCGAAAAACTGCGCATCATGAATATGCTCTGCTTGGAACTCTGCAAACGGGTCGCGGTTTTCAGTGGGTAAATGCCAAGAGCCGTCTAACACCCGAATGTTTGGGTCTGACAGGTTCTGCGCCAACCAATCGGTTGTAACTAAAATTTTCGGATCTGAATGAATCATGATCCCAGCCTCTTTGTCGTTCGTCTCCACCTAAACCTGTCGCGAAGGGGATGCAAGTGGACAAAAAGAAACGCGCATGGGATTAGGCATGCGCGTTTAAAATTTCAGGCTATGACAGCCTTTATTTATTCATCATATTTTTAACAGCGCCTACGATTGCCAGCACGACTGCACCACCAACACCACCGCCTGCGATTTGGCCAACGATGCCGTCCATACCACCGCCTGCGACTGCACTTAAAATATTACCACCTACGCCACCACCAACAATGCCAGCTACAGAATTTAATAACACGCCCATATTGAGGTTCTTTAAAGCTGCACCAGCGAGATTGCCGCCAATTGCACCAGAAACGGCTTGTATAATCAAAGCTTCCATTTTTAGTCCCCTTTATATTTTTTTCAGATCACGGGACTGTAATCTGTGGCTTTACCATAGAAAAACCCGCAAATTTTGCAAGAAAACTTGAAAAATGGGATTGTTAGCCGTGATCGCGCATCAAACGGGATTTTTGGCGCTGCCAATCACGTTTCTTTTCCGTATCGCGTTTATCAGCGTTCTTTTTACCCTTAGCGACACCCAGCAAAAGCTTCACACGGCCTTTTTCGTTGAAGTACATCTTCAAGGGCACAAGTGTCATACCTTGGCGCCCGATCGCTTGCCATAACTTCGACAACTCGCGTTTTGACACCAGTAATTTACGACGACGACGTTCTTCGTGTCCAAAGTTGCGGGCTTGAGAATACAATGCAACAGAGCTGTTGATCAGCATCAATTCACCATCTTCAACATCCGCATAGCTTTCCGTGATATTCGCACCACCACCGCGAAGGGATTTCACCTCGGATCCCATCAAAACCATACCGCATTCAATCGTGTCCTCGATGGCATAGTCATACCGAGCCCGCCGATTTTCAGCGATCAGTTTGTTGTTGTCCGTAGGTTTCTTTTTCTTTGCGGCCATAGCCCTAGTTGATCAGCCCTGCATTACGCATGGCTGCATCCATCTTTGCTTTGGTTTCATCTGATAATGTTGTCAGTGGTAAACGCACCTCATCAGATGCACGACCCAATTTGGCAACGCCGTATTTTGCGCCAACCAAACCTGGTTCTGTAAAGATCGCATTGTGCAATGGCATCAGTTTATCTTGCAGTTCCAACGCTTTTGCAAAGTCACCTGCCAATGTGGCTTCTTGCATCTCTGCGCAAAGCTTTGGCGCAACATTTGCTGTTACAGAAATCATGCCAACGCCGCCTTGGGCATTAAATCCATGCGCTGTTGCATCTTCACCAGACAGCTGAACAAAGTCAGCACCACAAGATGCACGTTGATGACAAACACGCGCCAAATCACCTGTTGCGTCTTTCACGCCAACGATGTTTTCCAGTTTAGCCAATTCACCCATTGTCTCTGGCAACATATCGATCACAGAGCGTGACGGGATATTGTAGATAATGATTGGAATGCCAACTTCATTCAAAGCTGTGTAATGCGCAACTAAACCGCGTGCTGTTGGTTTGTTATAATATGGTGTCACAACCAATGCCGCATCGGCGCCTACGTCTTTTGCAAACTGTGCGAATTCTAAGGCTTCAGCTGTGTTGTTTGAACCAGCACCAGCAATCACTGGGATACGGCCATTTACAGCCTCTACCACAGTTTTGATCACTTGCATGTGCTCAGCATGGCTTAAGGTCGGGCTTTCGCCAGTCGTGCCCACGGGTGCCAAACCGTGTGTGCCTTCGTCGATATGCCACTCAACCAATGCCTTCAATGCATCATCGTCCACCTTACCGTTCTTAAACGGTGTGATAAGAGCTGGGAATGAACCTTTAAACATGGGTTTAACCTCCGATAGATGATACATAGTGTGTTGCTTTAACGTCATTTGTGCCATTTGGCACGAACAATCCGACCTTTGCCAAGAAGATCCTAGGAAAACAAGAGGAAGTTGGCTATTTTCTCCACAGAATTCGAATGAAAGCCTGTCTATGTCGTTTTGGATCAGAATAATCACGATTTGTGTGACCTTTTGGGCACCCATTACGGCGTGGTCTAATACCGAAGAGGAAAATGGTGATCTGCTTTCAACGGCTTTTAATGCCGTTAGTAACGAAGATTGGGTAACTGCGGATCATTACGCCGCCCAGATCAATGATTCCGTCGGCTCAGATTTGGTTTTATGGGAACGTTTGCGTCAGGGCGAGGGCAACTGGTCAGAGTATATGGCGTTTCTGGAGGTCAATTCTGATTGGCCTGGTTTGAAACGATTGCGTCGCAAAGGCGAAGCGGCAATTCCACCAAATGCAGATGCTGCAAATGTGCGGGCATATTTTGCGATCCAGATGCCACAAACTGGGGCAGGGTCATTGCGATTGGCTGAAGCGTATTCCGCACAGGGACGTGCATCCGAAGCGCGCACCGAAGCAATCCGCGCATGGACGCAAATGTCGTTAAAGGAACACGAAGAACGCGCACTATATGCAAAATTCAAAGGGGTGTTGTCGCGCTATAATGAACAACGTCTTGATAACCTGTTGTGGCGTGGCCGTACACGCGAAGCAGAGCGGATGTTGGATCGTGTTCCACAAGATCAAATTAAACTGGCAAAGGCGCGGATCAGTTTGCAACGTGCCAGCAAAGCGGTTGATGCGGATATCGAAGCCATTCCAGAACGTTTGATGAATGATCCGGGGCTTTCTTATGATCGCTTTCAATGGCGCGTGAAAAAGGGACGTTGGGATGATGCCCAAGAATTCCTTGCGCGTCATACAGGATCAGTTGCTAAATTGGGTCGCCCTGAAGAATGGGCCAGCCGCCGTCGTGGGTTTGCGCGGCGCGCCATGCGTTCAGGTGATACAGATTTGGCGTATTTCTTGGCCAGTCAACATGAATTGTCCTCTGGATCTAACTTTGCTGATCTTGAATGGCTGTCTGGTTATATTGCGCTAACGAAAATGAAGGCACCGCAACAGGCGTTGATGCATTTTAAAGCCTTTAACTCTGCAGTAAAAAGCCCAATTAGTTTGGGCCGCTCGGGGTATTGGTTGGGCCGAACCTATGAACAGCTTGGCGATTATGAAAAAGCATCTGCCGCCTATACGGAGGGCGCCAAATATCAAACCAGCTTTTACGGTCAGTTGGCTGCGGAAAAACTGGGTCTTGATCCAGATGCATCCTTAACAGGTCTGCAAAATGTACCGGACTGGCGCACGGCTACATTTTTGAGCTCTGCCCCAATCCGTGCTGGTTTGTTGCTACATTACGCTGATGACCAACCGCGTTTGCGATGGTTCTTTTCTCATGTTGCAGAAAGCTTGGACACGGTGGGGTTAAGCCAGTTGGCTGATCTTGCATTAGAGTTGAACCGTCCGAATGTGGCACTTGCTGTTGCGAAAGAGGGGGCAAAACGCGGTATGATTTTGTCTAAAGCGTATTTCCCAGTGACGGATTTGGCGAATTACTCTGTCGACGTGGAGCCAGAAATTGCTATGGCGATTGCGCGCCGTGAAAGTGAGCTGAATGCGACGGCAATAAGCCCAGCAGGTGCACGTGGCTTGATGCAAATTATGCCAGGTACTGCACGAAATGTGGCCGAAGATATTGGTGTGGAATATTCCAAACAAAGGCTGACAACAGATTGGCGGTATAATGCGCAACTTGGAACGGCTTATTTGGGTGGTTTGTTAAAGCTCTTCGAGGGGTCATATATTCTTGCCTTCGCGGGTTACAATGCTGGCCCAAACCGCGCTGAAAAATGGATCGAAGAATACGGCGATCCCCGGGACAGCATAATTGATCAGGTGGATTGGATTGAACATATTCCGTACCGAGAAACGCGAAACTATGTGATGCGCGTTATGGAATCTTTGCATGTATACCGTGCACGTTTGAACGGCGCGACGCCCCCGTTGCAATTAACCCAAGATCTAACGCGCGGCTGATTTTTTGGCCACATGTTCGCGCCAAAGTGTGAACAAACCTGCGGTGATCACAATGCCAGCTCCTATGGCTGTGCCCCAACGCAAAGTTTCATCAAAGACTAACAACCCTAAACCACTGCCAAAAACCAATTGCATGTAGGCAAAGGGTTGTACGGTGCTGGCTTCGGTCACTTCATAACACTTAATCAGGGTGAAGTGGCCCAAGGCGCCTGTGATGCAAAGCGCTATCATCCAAATCCAATCGCTGCCTGACATAGGCTCCCAATAGAAGATCCCGACGCATGTCATGCCAATAGCCCCCACAACACCTGTCCAAAAGAAACTGGTTTCGGCACTGTCCTTACGGGCGGCATAACGCGTTAATAAGCCATAAAGAGCAAACATTAGGGCAGCGATAAGGGGGAAAAGTGCATTGGGGCTAAAGACCCTGAGCCCTGGCTGCAAGATCACCAAGATGCCAATAAAGCCAACCAAGATCGCAGACCACCGCCGCCAACCAACAGTTTCGCCCAAGATAACACCTGATAGGGCTGCAATGATCAAAGGATATGCTGTAAAAATCGCATGAGCTTCGATCAAGCCCAGATAAACAAACCCTAAAACCATCACGCAAATCTCAGTCACTAAGATCAAACCACGTGCAATCTGCAACAAAGGCTGTTGTGTGCGCGCAACTTTACGCACAGATCCCCGTTTGATTTTTGCATATGCAATGACAAATGCGGCAAAGAACCAATAGCGGATCATCACGACCATATAGACGTTATATTCACCTGCTAAATGTCGTGATATACCGTCTTGCATCGCAAATACAAACGTTGTGAATATCATTAAGGTGATACCAAGTTGGCTGTTGTTCTCTGGCATTCCCTGTATCTTTCACAAAGTACCGACGGTCATATGGCGCTTGCGCCCAAACCCTTTGACCTTTGTGACTGTAAAACCTGCACTTGCCAAGCTTTGTCTGACATGTCCCGCAGCCGTGTATGTGGCAAAGGTTCCCTGTGGGGCTGTATGATCCGCGACCGTTTGCATCAAACCCGTTTCCCAAAGCTCTGGGTTTTTCGCAGGGCTAAACCCATCTAAAAACCATGCATCCGCTTTATGATCCCATTTTGCGACTGTTTCACGGGCATCCCCAATAATGATCTTTGCGGATAAATTAGGGGTCTCAATTTGAAATGACCCATTCATCAAATGCGCGATCATATCTTTTGAATACCCACATAATTCTGGCCAGACAGACGTGGCCTTGGCCATGGCGGCTATATCCATCGGGTAAGCTTCGAAACTGGTATAATGCAACCGTCCCTTTTGCTCCGATTGCACCCAAGCGCGCCATGCAGCCAACAGGTTCAAACCGGTTCCAAAACCCAATTCTGCTATATGAAACCCATCCACAAATCGCGCGGGCAAATCATTGCCACCTAGAAATACAAATTCGGTTTCCGCCAACCCATCATCTAGGCTGAAATATGGATCATCGAATTGGGTTGCGATGGGGATCACCCCATCACGCCATTCAAGTTTTGCGGTTTTGCTCTGGTCGCTCATATGGCTTTGGAGTAAAGCAAGCCTGCATGTTTTAAAAGGTGATATTAAATGCCCAAAGAGTGGGATGTGATTGTGATTGGCGCGGGCGTATGGGGATTATCCTGTGCCTATGCATGTGCCAAACGCGGACAATCCGTTGCAGTATTCGAAGCAGGTACAGTTGGACAAGGTGCCAGCGGTGGTATTGTTGGCGCAATGGCTCCTCATGCGCCTGACAGTTGGAATGAGAAGAAACAGTTCCAGTTCGAAGCATTGGACAGTGCCGAACGTTTCTGGGCTGAGGTCGATGTAAAATCTGGCCTGCAATCAGGTTATGGGCGTATCGGACGCATTATTCCAATCACCACAGAACGGGACCGTGAGCTGGCAGAAGAACGTCGCGAAATTGCTAAAACAGTTTTCCTAGGTAAGTACAAATGGAACGTGTTGGAAAGCCATCCAATGTTGCCATCATCAACCACGCCATATGGTGTTGTCCACGATGAAATCACAGCGCGCATATACCCTGCTAAAGCGGTCGTATCGCTTGCAAAAGCGTGCCAAAACCTAGGCGTGGAAATCATAGAAAACCGCCGTGTCACAGGTTTTGACGATCACACTGTTTTCGGGGCTTGGGGCGAAGCTCGCGCTGATGCAATCATCATTGCAGGCGGTACCGAAGGTTTTGCTTTGTTGGACTACCATCTGGGGTGCAACACAGGCGTTGGTGTCAAAGGGCAGGCGGCTTTGTTGGACTATGACATGGGCGATGTCCCACAAATCTATGCCAACGGTGTTTATATCATTCCGCATATTGGTGGTGTCACGACCATTGGGGCGACATCTGAAAAAACATGGGGGCAACCGTTTGAAATTGATGACAAACTGGATGTGATTTTGGACAAAGCCTATGATTTGATGCCTGCTTTAAAAGAGGCACACATCCTACAGCGTTGGGCAGGGCTACGTCCCAAAGCACGTCGCCGTCACCCAATGTTGGGACCCATACCAGAGGTAAAAGGTGTATACAGTGCCATGGGCGCCTATACCGTCGGCTTTGGCATCGCGCATAAAGTCGGTGAAGTACTTGCGGATTATGCGGGTGGTGGTTCCTTTGACCTACCTCGCAATTTCACCGTTGATTGGCAGATGGAATAGGTTGCGTACGCACCTCTAACAAAACGTAAAGAGTTTGCGGAGTATAACTTCCCTGCTAGCAAAAGTGGTTCACGGGTTTTCAAAGGGTGTGTGACAGCATCAAATGCGAAAATCATCCGAGCTTAACAGTTAAGATCAAGTTTCAGGGGGCCACCACCCCTTGTCCGGCTATAACCGCACATCGGCGGGCCCGCCAATCTTAATCATCATACAGTAAACAAACGATTTACCCTGCCACTGAAATCAGCGGCGGGGCGTAGGTGGTTGTGCTACGCTTGTTATCTTGGCGTTGTATCTGCTGAAATAACATCCAAAACCTGCGCTGCCCAATCCCCAATAATCGGGATAAAATTGATCTCGCGTAAAAAGAAAACCAAAAGCGAAACCAAAACCGTAGCCCCGATCACAGACCCAAGACCAAAGGCCAAACCACGCAGGAAGTTAAACCAAACAAGCCGCGTGGTCGAATTGTGCATTCTGATAAAACGATGTGAATTCAGCCGTGCCACTTCGGCACGCAGCTCTTTCAGCTCGTCTTGCCAGTCCTCAATGCTCAATATTCCACACCAATCTGTGCTTTGATACCTGAGCGGAACGGGTGTTTGATCAGTTCCATTTCCGTCACCAGATCAGCGATTTCAATCAGGTCATCTTTGGCGTTGCGGCCTGTCAAAACAACATGGGTCATATGTGGTTTTTCGGTGGCCAGAAATTCCACAACCTCATTGATATCCACATAGTCATAGCGAATGGCGATGTTAATCTCATCCAACAGAACCATAGAATTGCTTTCATCACGGATCAGCTCTTTGGCCTTTTCCCAAGCCGCTTGTGCCATTTCCGTATCACGTGTTTTGTCCTGTGTTTCCCACGTAAATCCTTCGCCCATCGTGTGGAACGAACAAATGTCAGAATGGTTTTTCAGGATCAGATCACGTTCACCTGTGGACATACCGCCCTTGATGAATTGCACGACCGCAGATTTCATGCCATGCGCGATGTGGCGGAAAATCATCCCGAAGGCTGCTGAAGATTTGCCCTTACCCTTACCTGTATGCACGATGATCAAACCGCGCTGTTCAGTTTTGGTCGCCATGATCTTATCACGCGCGGCTTTCTTTTTGGCCATCTTCACGGCGTGGCGTTCTGTATCCTCGGTCATTGGCGTATCCTTTAGGTCTTTGAGTTAGGGTATTTTGGCAGATCATCCGCCATATGCAACCAGTCTAATGTATGTTCGTAATGGACGTGGAATTCGGGTTTGAATTCCTGCGGGTTTTCAAGGCTTGCTGCGTAAAGGTGAATTTCACCTGCATAATGCTCGGCTTCAAATGCCATAGGCGTGCCGCACGTATCACAGAAATGGCGTTTCACCCCTTTGGAAGAGGCATAATATTTCGGCGTTTGCCCCGTCCATTTGAAATGATCCAAACGCACACCGATAAAGGCCACAACAGGGGCTGCACAATTGCGGCGACATGTATCGCAATGGCAAAAGCACGCCCATGTTTCAGGTCCTGAGTATTCCCAAGAAACCGATCCACATAGACAATGCCCTTTGCTCATAATAATTCCTCTAACCGCGCACGTGCCGAGTTCGACTTTGGCACCCATAATCCACGATCAATCGCTTCTTGCAAGCGTTCCGCCATTTCACGCAGGGCGGCTGGATTATGCTCTGCGATAAACTCACGCGTATCATCATCTTCTAAGAATGCATTGTGCACCAGGTCGAAGTGGTGGTTTTTCACAACACCTGTGGTCGCTGCAAAAGCAAACAGATAATCCAGCGTTGCGGCCATTTCAAACGCCCCTTTATAGCCATGGCGCTTCACACCATCGATCCACTTTGGGTTCACCACACGGCTGCGCACGACACGCCCGATCTCATCATCAAGTGTGCGGATAACAGGCCGTTCAGGGCGGGAATGGTCATTGTGATAAATCGGGCGATCCTTGCCTTGTAGCGATTTCACAGCAGCCGCTGCACCGCCCTCGAATTGATAGTAATCATCGCTGTCTAGGATATCATGCTCGCGGTTGTCTTGGTTCTGCACAATCGCATCCACACGGGATAGCTGCGCTTCCATAGCAGAACGTGCCGATGTGCCCTGATCATTTTTCCCATAAGCATAGCTGCCCCATTCCAGATAAGCATCGCCCAGATCCGCCTGATCATTCCACAACCGCTCATCAATCATCGCTTGCAAACCAGCGCCATAAGCCCCGGGTTTTGATCCAAACACACGGTGGCTTTCCTCGCCTTTACTTGCGGCTGCCAAAGCTGGGTTCATATCATGTGGTTCATCTTGTTCCATCACTGCACGGGCTGCGGAGTCTACAAGTGCAATCAATTGCGGGAATGCATCGCGGAAAAAACCAGAGACCCGCAATGTGACATCCACACGCGGGCGATCCAAAACGGACAAGGGCAAGATTTCAAACCCAGTCACACGACGGTTCGCACTATCCCATTTCGGTTTCACGCCCATCAACGCCAGAGCTTGTGCAATATCATCCCCACCCGTCCGCATATTCGCTGTACCCCAAGCGGTTAACAGCATTGAACGTGGCCAATCCCCGTGATCCTGCAAGTGACGTTCAATCAACAGGTTCGCAGATTTCCACCCCAATGCCCAAGCAGTTGGTGTGGGTACCGCACGACTATCAACGGAAAAGAAATTTTTCCCCGTAGGTAAAACATCCAAACGTCCGCGAGTGGGCGCGCCAGAAGGCGCAGGGGCGACGAACTGCCCATTCAGGGCGGTGAGGAGCCCCTTCATCTCTGATGGTCCGCAATCCTGTACGATAGGCCGCACATGCGCATCGATCCCATCCAATACGGCTTGCGAAGCATCCCCAACTGCATCTTGTCCAGTAATCAAAGCACCAGACAGCAATTCAATCCGCTCAACCGTATCCCCATAACTGCGCCAGAGATCATCAGATACAGCAGCCAAAGCGTCAGGTCTTGCCAAATCCCAAGTCTTCGCCATTTCGCAATCCAGCGGATCAAAATCCAACCCCAGATCAGCTGCAATAGCCCGTTGCAACGATGCATCTGCGCCTTGTGCTGTACCACGCGGGACACGCACCAGAGCTTGCACCAAATCCGCTTCTAACCCCACCTCAGGGGAGGCGCCAAAAATATGCAAGCCGTCGCGAATTTGCGCTTCTTTTAGCTCGCACAGATATTCATCCAGCTTTGCCAAATCTCCGTCTTCATCTTCCCCCGTCATGCCAGCATCTTCGTTCAGACCAGTGGCAGATGTCAGCGCTAATATCTCACGGCGCAGATGATCCAAGCGGCGTGGATCAACGCCAGCCGCTTCATAATATTCATCCACCAAAGCCTCTAAGTCTTTTAACGGCCCATAGGTTTCAGCACGGCTCAATGGCGGCGTAAGATGGTCAATAATCACAGCCTGTGCGCGGCGTTTTGCCTGCGTTCCTTCACCAGGGTCATTCACGATAAACGGATAAATATGTGGCATTGGGCCAAACACGGCTTCGGGCAAACATGTCTCGGACAAAGCCAAAGCTTTGCCGGGTAACCACTCTAAATTCCCGTGCTTGCCCATATGGATCAATGCATCGGTTTTAAAGTGGTGACGCATCCAGAAATAAAACGCCAAATAGTTATGCGGGGGTACTAAATCAGGCGAATGGTAGGTCTCTTTCGGATCAATATTATAACCACGCGCAGGCTGCACACCAACAACTGCATTGCCATAAGGAAAGATCGATAAAGCGAATGCACCCTCTGTAAAAAATGGATCATCCTCAGGTGCGCCCCATTGGTCAGTGATCTTATCACGCACGTCCAATGGTAACTTTTTATAAGCGTCTAAATACTCAGACAAAGTTAAACGCTCACCACCTGTGCGGTCAGCCCGGTCTGTCAGCCAATTCGTCGGGCCAGATGTGATGCGATCCATCAATGCCTTGCTATCCGCTGGCAGGTCTTTAACCGTATATCCAGACGCTGCCAAATGCTGTAATACATTCACAGTACCCGCAGGCGTATCCAACCCTACACCATTGGCAAGTCGACCATCCTTATTTGGATAGTTTGCCAAGATAATGCCAACCTTGCGATCCGCAATATCAGTCTTACGCAGTTCAGCCCAATTTTTGGCAAGCTCTGCCACAAACTCAATACGGTCGCCACGGGCACGATATGTGGCAATCGCACATTCCGTAGCTTCATCAAAAAACGCTTCACCCTTGAATGAAACAGCGCGCGATAGAATGCGTCCGTCTACTTCTGGCAAAGCAACATTCATCGCGATGTCTCGCGCTGACAACCCATTCAAACCCTCTTCCCAAGAGGCTTCTGAAGCTGCCGATAGAACAACCTGAAACACAGGCGCATTTTGTGCGGCTGGCATGGTAAAGGGGTTCGATGCCCCTTTACCATGCTCATCTTGATGCGGTGATCCCACAGCAAAACTGGTGCAGTTTAAAATCGTTGATGGCGGTGCAGCCTCGAACAGGTTCTCAAGTGTGGCAACAGAGACTGGATCTTTCAAAGAGGCCACAAAGATCGGCATCGGATTTAAACCGCGTTTCAACAGGCTTTTCACCAAACGGTTGATCGGATGTAACCCAGCCCCTTGAACCAAGGCACGGTAAAACACCAACGGAACCACAGGTGCACCTTCCGTCCAATCTTCACGTGCTGCTTCAATATCGGCTATCCCAGCGCCGGGCCAATAGACACCCGCACGCAACAATGGGCTTGCAGCAGCGGGTTTTTCTGAGCCATCTAACATCGCTTGAGCATAGCGCAGGAAATTTTCGTTATTCTGCGGCCCACCTTCGACCATATAAGCCCAAAGCGCATCCCAGTCTTCGCGCGAAACCGTGGATAAATCCCACAGTTCTTGATCTGGTTTATCGTCCCCAGGTAGCGCCACAAATGGAATACCAGCTGCACCCAAACGCATGGCATATTGCTCTAAACCATATTTCCAATATCCAGTGCCACCCAACACGCGGGCAATCACAATTTTGGATTTTTCTGCGCAATCCTCAATGTGCAAATCAACAGACATCGGATGCTGTAAATGCATCATGCTTGCTAAGCGTAAACTGCCGACGTTACTATCCAGATTTGCGCGGGCTTCTGAAAGCCCTGCAAGCTCGGTATCTGCGGCAGAAATAAAAATGATATCTGCTGGAGTTTGACCTAAATCAACGGGTTCTGAGCCGTCATCAATACTGCCAGGTGTGGCTGCAAGCAGGTGCATCTATAATGCCTTTTCCATGAACAGGCTGGCAGGGTGATCTTCGTAGTCGCCGAATTTTCCGCAAACGGAATAGCCCAGAGTTTTGTAAAGAGAAACTGCCGCTGCCAATTTATCACCTGTTTCTAATTTAACAGATGTATGTCCTTTGGCTGTCGCTTCATTTTCCAAATGCGCCATTAGGATTTTAGCAATACCTAAGCCGCGTGCCGTATGTGGTACATAAAGCCGCTTTATTTCGCCGTAGGTTTTGTAATCCACCAAAGCCACACAGCCCACAGGTGCATCATCCTTGCGAGCGACATAAAAAGCGATCGTATCATCCAATAATTCTTCGGCCGTAAAGGTGAAGCATTCATCCTCGGTATAAACCGCACGCAGCGCATCTTCACTGCCTGCGATCAATTCACGACCTTCCGGAGTGATCGGGCTTTCTATGGCGACCGAGATAGACATTAGGCTTGCAATGCCTTTGTGATGGCAACTTCATCCAAACCAGCTTGACCAATCACAACCAAACGCGTGCTGCGTGGATCAGAACCAAATGGCTTGTCGAAATATGTGTCCACACGTGGTCCAACTGCTTGCAAAGTCAAACGCATTGGTTTGCCTTCAACAGCCGCGAACCCTTTCAGGCGCAAAATATCATGTGCGCGGATCACATCGGCCACTTGTTCTGCAAATGCATTTGGATCTGTGATTTCACCGCGATCCACCACAAAGCTTTCGAATTCATCGTGGCTGTGCTCGTGATGGTGGTGATGATCATGATCGTGGTCATCATCATGGTGATCGTCGTGATGGTCTTCGTCATCGTGGTGATGATGGTGGTGCACTTCGTGGCGCGATGACAGATCATCTTCGGCACCAATGCCCTGACCCAACAACACGTCCACAGGCAAAGCCCCCATAGAGGCTTTCACAACCTGCACACCGTCACGGCTTTCGCCTTTTAACTTAGCAACCAAATCTTTGGCTTCATCGGCGCCCAGTAAATCAGATTTGTTCACGACGATCATGTCGGCACAAGCGACCTGATCCTCGAACAATTCAGATAATGGTGTTTCGTGATCTAAGTTCTCATCCAGTTTCCGTTGTGCATCAACAGCCTCAACAGAATGGGCAAAACGACCCTCAGTGACGGCTTTACCATCCACCACTGTAACAACACCATCAACGGTCACTTTGGTCTTGATCTCTGGCCAGTTGAACGCGCGCACAAGTGGTTGTGGTAAAGCCAAACCAGAAGTTTCGATCACAATGTGATCAGGCTTTTGATCGCGTTCTAGCAGTTTTTCCATAGTTGGGATAAAGTCATCAGCAACTGTACAACAGATACAGCCGTTGGACAGTTCCATTACATCATCTTCGGTACATGTTTCGTCACCGCACCCTTTAAGGATATCACCATCCACACCAAGGTCGCCGAATTCATTGATGATCAATGCAATGCGCTTGCCTTCGGCATTTTGCAGCATGTGACGGATCAGTGTGGTTTTGCCAGCGCCTAGAAAGCCAGTAACAACTGTAGCAGGGATTTTTTGAGCCATTGAATTATGTGTCCGTAGAGTTGTGAAAAGAGAACGGTTAGGGAAATCTGACCGTTAATGCATTTATTTAGTGGGTGGATTTAGCCAAGGCCAAGGGCAACAGTTGTTGCCAAAGTTGCGAAAATTTTTCTCATTAGGAATCCCCCAATTAATTATTTCATTTGGGAGGGTTCATGATGCGATAGAAGGGTTTTACCCTTTACCATCACGGAACACCCCGTCCGTTTTCTTGGTCCGTGTTGCCACGGTTGCTTGGCTGGTGTCCTGACTTGTGGATCATCGCGGTCTGCCTTGCCTTCCCAGTGTTTTCACCAGTGACGTTATTGACAGTCGCTCACCACACACAGTCGCGGGGGCGGTCGTGGCTTAGGGCCCTGATTTGGTCATCCCCGTCCACATTCCCATTTGATCCCCAGACGCTTCGCATCCTAGTGGGGAACCATGCCCGACCTTAATGACTCTAGAAGGGGATAGGGTCAAGAAGATTTGCGACTGTCGGATGCCTGTTAACGGCAGCGGGCGAAAATGACCGTGAAATACGGCGAATTGGCCATAAAGCACCAATATGTTGTGGATAACTTGTAAAAACACGCAACATAGTGGGTATTGAGTGTTGACTCAGTGGGGTTTGCCCTACCAGATTATAGAACAAGCGGAATCAGGGGATTTAAACGCACCGTGCAATTTAGCAAACTCAGACTAACTGGCTTTAAAAGCTTTGTGGATCCGACAGAATTAACGATTTCTGATGGTTTAACTGGTGTTGTCGGTCCAAACGGTTGCGGTAAATCCAATCTGCTTGAAGCGTTGCGTTGGGTAATGGGGGAAAATCGTCCTACGGCTATGCGTGGTGGCGGTATGGAGGATGTAATTTTTGCTGGCGCGTCATCGCGGCCTGCACGAAATTACGCCGAAGTAGCGTTATTAATGGGTAATGAGGACCGTACCGCCCCACCAACGTTTAATGATTCTGATATGTTAGAGGTGATCCGCCGGATCACCCGCGATGTTGGATCAGCCTATAAAGCCAATGGTAAAGAGACCCGCGCACGCGATGTGCAGATGTTGTTTGCCGATGCTTCCACAGGTGCACATTCACCTGCGTTGGTACGTCAGGGTCAGATTTCTGAATTGATCAACGCCAAACCAAAAGCGCGCCGCCGCATTTTGGAAGAGGCCGCAGGTATTTCTGGGCTGTATCAACGTCGCCATGAAGCGGAGTTGAAACTGAAAGGGGCTGAAACAAATCTATCGCGTGTGGATGATGTTTTGGAACAGTTGGAAAGCCAGCTGAACTCATTAGCTCGCCAAGCACGCCAAGCTGCACGGTACCGTGAGATTGGCACAGATTTGCGTCAGGCTGAGGGTCTGTTGTTGTATGGTCGCTGGAAAGAGGCTGAGGCGGCACGATTGGCTGCACAGCAAGCTTTGACCGAAGCGACAAAAATTGCTGGTGAAGCACAAACTGCTGCTAGCAAGGCAGCGAAGCAACGCACAGAATTTGAAGGCAAAGTGCCGCCACTGCGTGAAGAAGAAGCCATTGCAGGTGCGATTGTACAACGTTTGATGGTGGAGCGGGATACGCTGAACGATCAGGAAAATCGTGCGCGCCAAACCATTGAAACGTTGCAATCGCGTATTGCGCAACTGGGGCATGATATCGACCGCGAAAACGGCCTGAACAAAGATGCGACAGAAACGATTGACCGTCTGACGTGGGAAAAAGAAGCTTTGGATAAAGCCTCTTTGGGACATGACGAAAAAGTGGATGCTGCAAACAAAGAAGCGCGTGATGCTGCTGCTGTTATGCAGGAAAAAGAATCTGGGTTGGATAAACAATCCGAAGATGTTGCGCGTCTGTCAGCGCGCCACCAATCTGCACACCGCAAGTTGGAAGACGCACAAAAGGTCTTTGAAAAACGCGAAGAACAAAGTGCTGCTGCGGTTTCATCTGTAACCTCTGCCGAAGAGGCGTTGAAAGATGCCGAAGAGCGTTTGAAAACAGCACAGACGAAATATGCTGTGGCGCATGAAACGGCTTTGCGTGCGGAACAACTGTTGGCGGATATGGATCGCAAGCGCGTGGATGCACAAGCGGCTGAAAGCGAAGTGCGTGGCGCGTTATCCGAAGCCGAAGGTGAAGCAAATGCATTGGGTGCAGAGGTGGCAGCACTGGAGCGTGTGATTGCGCGTGCACGTGATACAGGTGCGCAGTTGATTGATGATGTGCGTGCAAAATCTGGATATGAAGCAGCTTTGGGCGCTGCATTGGCAGATGATTTGAAAGCGCCGATTGTGGGGCCAGAGGGTGTTTCTGGTTGGGCGCGTTTGGATGATTATGCATCGGATGCGGGATTGCCTGCAGGTGTTGAAAAACTGTCTGCTTATGTAACAGCGCCTGATGTTTTGGCACGTCGTTTGGGGCAAATCGGATTGGTTTCCCGTGCAGATGGCGCACGGTTGCAGACTGATTTGAAACCTGGTCAACGATTGGTCAGTGTCGAAGGTGATTTATGGCGCTGGGATGGATACCGCGCGGGTGCAGATGATGCACCGTCCGAGGCGGCATTGCGTTTGCAACAAGAAAACCGTTTGGCTGAACTGAAAGATGTCTATCAAACGGCTGGTGCGAAGGCTGCGGATGCACGCTGTGCGTTTGATACGGCACATGCTGCTTTGCTGGCGGCGACAGAGGCGGATCACGAAGCGCGTCGTAACCGTAAAGCAGCGGATGATGAGGCAACGGATGCTACGCGTCAGATGTCCCGTTCCGAAGCGGATCGCGATATGCTGTCTGGTAAGCTGGAAACATTGCAACTGTCCCGTTCACGTTTGGAAGAAGAGACCACGGCTGCGCGCACTGCATTGAAAGAAGCAGAGTTGGGTATCCGCGATCTGGGTGATCTGGATACAGCACGCGCAGAAGTGGAAGCACTGAAAATCGGTGTGGAAGCGGCACGTGTGACGATGCTGACAAAACGGTCGATGTTCGATGAAACGCGTCGTGAAGGCGAAGCGCGTTTGAAACGTCAGCAAGAGATCACCAAGGAATCAAGCGGCTGGCGCTATCGTTTAGAAACAGCGGGCAAACGTATTGCTGAGCTGGAAGAGCGCAAGTTAAGTTCTGAAGCTGAGTTGAAAGATGCAACAGCAGCACCTGAAGAAATTCTTGCGAAACGCGAAGAGCTTTCCAAATCGATTGGCAAAGCTGAGGAACGTTTAAAAGCGGCCTCTGATACATTGGCAGAAGCGGAAACAGCACTGCGCAATGCAGAAAATGAAGAACGTGAAGCGGAACGTGCGGCATCAGGTGCGCGTGAAAGCCGTGCGCGTGCCGATGCGGTTTCAGATGCGGCGCGTGTTCAGGTATCGACAGCTGCTGACCGTATTCATGAAGAGTTGGAAGTTAGTCCTGCGAACCTGTTAGAGCAGCTGGATATTGATCCAGAGAAGATGCCAAATGCAGAACGTGTTGAAAACGATGTGATGCGTTTGCGCCGTCAACGCGATGCGCTGGGCGCTGTGAACTTGCGTGCCGAAGAAGATGCCAAAGAAGTTAAAGAAGAACATGATACTCTGGCAGCAGAAAAGATTGATCTGGAAGCGGCTATTCGCAAGTTACGTACTGGAATTGCCAGCCTGAACAAAGAAGGCCGCGAGCGTTTGTTGGCGGCGTTTGATGAAGTGAATAAAAACTTCTCAATTTTGTTTAAGCATCTATTTGGTGGCGGTGAAGCGAATTTGGTGCTGGTGGAAAGTGATGACCCGCTAGAGGCTGGTTTGGAAATCATGTGTCAGCCACCAGGTAAGAAACTGGCAACACTTTCACTGCTGTCAGGTGGGGAGCAAACGTTGACAGCGCTGTCCTTGATCTTTGCGGTGTTCCTTGCGAACCCATCGCCGATCTGTGTGCTGGACGAGGTGGATGCGCCGCTGGATGATGCGAACGTCACGCGTTTCTGTGATCTGTTGGATGAGATGACGGAACGCACAGACACACGCTTCCTGATCATCACGCACCACGCCGTAACCATGGCACGCATGGATCGTTTGTTCGGTGTGACGATGGCAGAGCAGGGTGTCAGCCAACTGGTTTCAGTTGATCTGCAAGAAGCCGAAGAAATGGTGTTGGACGTTTAAAGTTTTGCAACAAACGCTTTCGTTGGCCATGCATCCGCTGGAAAGCCCAAACGTTTTTGCTCTTTTTGCACGGCAGCACGTGTTTTAGCGCCCAAGATACCATCCACTTTGCCAACATCATGCCCGCGTGCTTTTAGTTTTTTCTGCAAAGACTTCATGCCTGCATCACTTAGTGCTGGATCTGGCTTGCCTTTGTTAAAGGGTGGTGCGCCATTCAAGCGTGTTGCGAAATAGGCGGCGGTTGAAACGTAGACCAGAGACTTGTTCCATTCAAAATAGGTGAAGAAATTGGGCAGTGCCAAAAACGCTGGACCTTTGCGCCCTTGGGGCAGCATCAGGGATGCCTTTAGATTGCCAGATGGCATTTTTACGCCGCGTGCTTTCACGCCTTTGCTGGCCCAATAAGAGACAGGTTTTTGTTTGTCTAAACCTGTTTCTGACCAATCCAGATTTTTTGGAACGGTGACTTCGACCAGCCAGGGTTGGTTGGCGTTCCATCCCAAATCTTTCAATAAGCGACCCCCTGTGTGCAGGGCATCAGGGGCGCTGGTTTTCAGACGTACACGTCCATCGCCATCACCGTCGACGCCACGGTGCAAAATATCCTCTGGCAGCATTTGCACCATGCCGATCTCACCAGCCCATGCACCTTTGGTTTTTGTTGGGCTAAAATCGCCACGCTTCCACAGTTCGATTAATGCGAAGATTTGCGGGCGGAACAATTCTGGGCGGCGGCAATCATGCGATAGGGTGATCAAAGCATTGAGCGTGTTAAAGTTCCCCTGAACAGCGCCGTAATCGGTTTCCAATGCCCAAAACGCTGTTAGCACTGCGGGCTGCACGCCATATTTTTTCTGAATTTTGGCGAAGGTGTTTTTGTATTTCCCCATGTTCCGTTTGCCGTTGTTCATACGGCCAGAACTGATGGAGCGTGCTGCAAATTCTGAGAAGGTCAGGCGGAAAACACCTTGGGAGCGATCTGCCCTGATAACTTTAGGATCAATGCGTGCCGATTTGAAAAACCTGTTAACGTCGGATTTGCTGTGTCCTTTGGAAACCGCTTCGGATTTCAGGGCTGACATCCAACTGTTAAAGTTACCGCCACAGGTTGCCGCGAAAGAGGCGACTGGTGCAGCCGCGAATGTCGCTGCACATAAAATTACACGCAATGAAATCATTTTGTCCTCAAAGGGTTGCAGATATTATTAACTGCTTAACCCAGTGACGTGCTTCACTTCAAGGAAATCTTCCAATCCCCAAACACCGCCCTCGCGTCCGTTACCAGATTGTTTGTAGCCGCCGAAGGGTGAGGGGTGTGCGCTGTCTTCACCATTGATCCGCACCATGCCAGAACGCATACGACGTGCCACGCGGGATGCTTTTTCTGCATCTTGGGTTTGGACATAATTCGTCAGGCCGTAAACTGTGTCATTGGCGATCCGAACGGCTTCTTCTTCGGTATCAAACGGGATGATGGACAGAACTGGGCCAAACACCTCTTCACGTGCGATGGTCATTTCATTGTTTACATCGGCAAACACAGTTGGGCGGACGTAATAGCCACGGTTCAATCCTTCGGGGCGGCCAATGCCACCTGCAACAAGACGGGCTTCGGATATGCCTGTTTCGATTAAGCCTTGGATTTTATCGAATTGTACTTTGTTGACCACAGGCCCGATGTGGCGACCATTCATAGATGGATCATTCACGGGTGTTGCATCCGCTGTTTCTGCGGCTTGTTGAACGGCTTCGTCATAACGGCTGCGTTCAACCAACATGCGGGTTGGAGCATTACAGGATTGGCCTGTGTTGCCAAAGCAATGGCGTGCGCCGCGAATAACTGCTTTTTCGTCTGCATCTGCAAAGATGATGTTTGCACCTTTGCCACCCAATTCAAGTGTAACACGTTTGATTGTGTCAGCGGCTGCTTTGGTGATCAGGCGTCCAGCACGTGTGGAACCTGTAAAGCTGACCATGTCCACATCAGCGTGGCTGGACAGTTGACTGCCAACGCCTACACCGTCGCCATTGACCATGTTGAACACGCCTTTTGGCAGGCCAACCGCATCAATGATTTCAGCGAAGACCATAGAGGATAATGGGGATTCTTCGGATGGTTTTAGAACCACAGTACAACCCACTGCCAATGCTGGAATGACTTTCAACGTGACTTGGTTCATTGGCCAATTCCACGGTGTGATCATTGCACATACACCAATTGGTTCGTGGAGGATGCGCTCATTAGGGGAGCTTGGCCATGGCGCTTCTTCGAAATCCATTTCTGTGAAACTGTCGATGAACCCTTGTATGTGCCAACTGCCAGCACCCGCTTGGGCAGCGCGTGCCATATCGATGGGTGCGCCCATTTCTATAGAGATGGCTTCGGCCATATCATCATTACGCTTTTTGTATTCTTCTAAGATGGCTTTGATATAATCCAAGCGTTCTGCTTTGGGTGTCATGGCCCAAGGTTCAAAAGCGGCTTTGGCTGCTGCAACAGTTGCATCCGTATCGGATTGATCCCCCAAAGATATGACTGCGCATGCCTCTTCTGTGGCAGGATTGATGACATTGAGATCGTTTGCCTTAGCTGGTTTAACCCATGCACCGTTAATATAGAAATCGCGTTTATCTAACATGTGAAACACCTTGTCTTTGTGTGAGGTTTTCTAGACAGTTACACCCAATATGCACCATTGCAAGCGTTCCATTCGTTAGCGTGCATTTTCATTCGAGAGATAGCTATGACAATATTAGAAGTTTCGTTGCTCGTCGGTCTATTTTTCATAGGCGGTTTTGTGAAAGGGACGCTTGGCATTGGCTTACCAGCGCTTTTGGTGGGGTTTCTAACATTCATATATGAACCGCGTGTTGCTGTTGCGATAATCGTCTTTCCTATCATGGTTACCAATGTGCGGCAGGCTTTGGTTGGCGGTAGTGTATGGCCTATTTTGAAGAGCCATTGGATGCTTTGCATTTCAGCATGTATTGCGATTTTCTTTATGGCATTGATTGGTGGCCAGGTTTCTGTGGGAATATTGCAAACCTGTGTGGGGTTGGCGATGGTGGTTTTCTCGCTCACCAGCTTGTTTGGTTCTGTGCCTGTGCTGAATGAAAAATATAACACACCCGCGCAACTGATTTCAGGAGCCGCAAGTGGTATACTCGGTGGTTTGACAGCCATTTGGAGCCCACCTTTGGTGGTGTATCTGATGTCTTTGCGTCTTGATAATAATATTATGATAAAAACACTTGGTGTCATGTTTGCAGTGCAGTCGTTTTTTCTGGTTGCAGGGTTTACCGTATCTGGTGAGTTAACACCGCGTCTTGCGCTTATTGGTATCCTGATGCTGATACCAACATTTGCTGGTATGTATTTTGGTGAAAAACAACGCGCACGCATGAACATGGCACAGTTTACACGGGCGTTTTTGATTTTGTTCCTTCTTTTAGGGTTGAACTTAATGCGGCGTGGACTCTTTGGCGCATAGGCGCCGAGTGAATTGACCTTTGGTGAGGCCAAGCATAGCTTGTGGGTAAATTGCGATTTTAGATAGGAGAATATTATGTCTTTACGTATCAATGACGTTGTCCCGAACTTCACTGCTGAAACAGATCAAGGAACGTATCAGTTCCACGATTGGATCGGTGATAGCTGGGCGATTTTGTTCAGCCATCCAAAGGATTTCACACCTGTTTGCACGACAGAGTTTGGCGCTGTGGCACAGCTTGCTGACGAATGGGAAAAACGTGGCACGAAAGTGATGGGTGTTTCCGTGGACGGTGTTGCCGATCATAAGAAATGGAAAGTGGACATTGAAAAAGTATCTGGTGCTGCGGCGGGTTTTCCAATCATTGCGGATGAAGGTTTAGAGGTTTCTAAAGCTTTTGATATGTTACCAGCAGAGGCGTATTTGCCTGATGGCCGCACACCTGCGGACAGTGCAACAGTGCGTTCTGTGTTCATCATTGGACCAGATAAACAGTTGAAACTGTCGATGACGTATCCAATGACAGTTGGGCGTAATTTCTCTGAAATCCTACGGGCTTTGGATGCGTTGCAAACAACTGCGAAACACGGTGTTGCGACGCCTGCAAACTGGGAATTAAGCCAAGATGTGATTATTCCACCAACAGTTAGCAATGAAGATGCAACTGCGAAGTTTGGTGAATTTGAAACGGTCCTTCCGTATCTACGCAAGACATCGTTACCAAGCTAAATATATTAACTGCGGGGCCAGCAAGACGACCCCGCAGTCGATGTGGATTTATTTTTTACCGCCGGCAAACTGTTGGATACTCATTACACATATTACGCTACTTCAGTTTGCATTAATGACCACATCATCCCAGGGCAGCTCTGGGGGTTCGTATGTTCTTAGAATGCGAAACGCAGACCAAGGTTTACACTTAGGTTGTCGAAATCATCTTCTACAGTCGCTGTGCCACCTGGGCTGACGCGGCTGAATTCTACGCCAAATGCACGGCTATAACGGGCATCCAATGTTAGATCTAAGTTGTCAGAGATTTTATAAGCTGCACCAGCAATCAATTGTGCTGAAAGCACTGTGTCATCATCATCGATACGTACTGGTGCGCCGCCGTATGCTATGCTTGAATCGATGAAAGACACACCAACACCTGCACCTACATATGGTGTGATTTTACCAGCTGTTTTGAAATCATAAAGCAAGTTTGCACGGATCGATGTTGAGTTGATGTCGCCCGCAACATTTGCCTCGTTACCTGCACCGTTGCCAGAGAAGTCAATCGTATCAGCATCGTTTTCGCTGTATGAAAGTTCTAGCTCTGCACGTGTGCCGCCCCATGCTGGGATTTTCTTACCAACCGCAACGCTGATATTGTAACCACCGTCGTAATCTGATGCGACTGTGCCTGGGGCACCTGATTGGTCTGTATCTTGCAATTGGTTAAAGCCAAGTGACCCTTGGATGTAATATCCATGACCGCCAGCGTGACCATCAGCAAAGGCTGCTGTTGTGGATAGTGCGGATGCTGCTGCGATGGCAGCAATTGATTTCGTAAATTTCATTTCTATTTCCTAAGTGTGTAATTCAAAACCAGCTATTCTGTGAGCTGGATATTGAGAAAACACGGCGGAACTTTGTTTTATTCCATCACACATTTTCACAGGAGTGTTAAGAATTGTGACTTAATATATATTGTTTAAAAACAGTGTGTTAAAGGAAGCGCAGGCAATGAGTAAATCTACGCTTCATATACAAGTCTAGTCTTTGACAGCTGCGACTATACATATCTCAATCAAGATTGCCTCGCGTGCCATATGTGCTTGGACACAAGCGCGTGCTGGTTTTTCGCCGCCTGCAACCCAAGCATTCCAAATCTCGTTCATTGGGGCAAAGTCACGGTCGATATCGCGCAGGAATATTGTGGCAGATAGGATGTGATCTTTGTCTGATCCCGCTTCGACCAAACGTCCCTCGACCTTATCCAAACAATCCTGTGTCTGTTCTTGGATGTCTTTGGTGACATCATTTGGAACCTGACCTGACAGATAAACCGTGCTGTTGTGAATGACGATTTGGGTGGCGCGTTCAGATGAATGCATACGGGTAATGGACATGGGGTATCTCCTGAGATTTGAGTATGTGTCTTAGCTACCCAAGCGGTGATCCCATGTCCAGAAAACAGTATGGCGAACTTTGTGTTAACCCATACGAAAACACATCAAAACAGGATGTATGATCGACGTGCACAGAACGTGCACAGCACGTATGACAGTTTGCCATACGCGAAAGGTTAATTGATGGCGGCGATGATACAGATTTCTACAAGGATTGCATCTGTTGCCATGCGTGCTTCATAGCTGCGCGTGATGGTCATATCTGTGATCTTTATATGAATTTATCTTAGGTCACAGGTGTATTTTTTTCTTGCCCATGATCAACCATGTCTTCGACGAAAGAGACCAAAAGCTGGGTGCGCCCGCCCATACCAGCCTTTTTATAAACAGCGGCACTTTGGGCTTTGATCGTACCTTCGCTTTTGCCACGAAACTCTGCAATCTCTGATGTAGTGAAGCCTTTGATGATCAGATGCGCCACGTCTTTTTCGGCTTTGGTCAAAGACCATTTTTTGAATTTCAACTTTAATAATTCTTCGAACTCACCAGAGGCCAGCAACAGTTGATCTTCGATTTTGCGGTTGCGCTGTAATGTGGCGCGTAGGGTATATATGGTAACGCCCATGCCGATCAGCAAACCTGCGACGGCGGATATTTCGATGTATTCGTGCCATTGCCATGGCAGGTCTAATGCTTTGATGCCGAACACTTGCCCGATGAATTCAGAGATGAACACCAACGCGCAGATGATTTGGATGATCAGGATAAATCGTATGACAGATGGTAACATCATAAACCTTCAAAAAGTTGCGCCACCTTTTTGGCAAAGGTGGCGCGAAAAGGAAAGGGATACTATAGCCGCGAGACGGGAATCTATGCAGCCTTATTACTGACCACTAGTCGTCGTCACTTTCCAATTCAACTTCGTCCCGTAGGATTTCACCTGATTTATTAAGAACCACTTCACGTTCTTCACCGTCTTTTTCGCCTTCGATTTCTGTGCGACCCAGAAGCGAAGTTTCTACAGTGATGTTTGTGTAGCCTTGCTCTTTCATTTGCGCGACGATTTGATCCGTCACCTCTGGGGCGCTGGCAGCTAGAGCTGGTGTTAGGGCAGCTGCGATTGCTAGGGCGCTTAGGGCTGTTGTTGTTTTTCTCATGTGTGTAACTCCGAATATGCTGAACACGGGATTGCGTTCGATGAGTTCGAGATAGCAATTGATTTCGGGCCGCGATATTCGCCGATGGGTTAAATTGGGGGATTTAGATCGAAGGGTTATGTTTGCTGTGCTGTCTTAATATCGCCGCGCTTTATCGATTTAATGCGCAAAATTTTGCCTAACCTTCAACGCTATTTTTAAATGCGTCTTTTATTATTTGAAAAATTAAGAGTTGGTGATCTAAGTGCAATTTTGAAGGAACATTTATGATGCATCGATGCTATTGCATATTTGTTTCAAGAGATAAATTTACACAGGTATTAAAGCAAAGAAATTGGAGAGTAGTCATGGTAGGATTATCGAAGAGAATTTTGTATCATTTCATAATAATCGCAGGGATTAGTACATCTGTTGCTGGAGCTGGTTTTGCCCAAGGAGTGCAGAAAACCGTTAGCAATTGGGAAGCAAAACTGGGGGCACGTATTGGTGTTTTGTTAAGGGATGTTTCCTCTGATTGGGAAATCGCAATGCGTGCAGATGAACGCTTCCCAATGTCCAGTACGTTCAAGGCTCTTCTTTGCGGTGCGGTCCTTGCACGTGTTGATGCAGAACAAGAGGATATTTCCAGACTTGTGAACTTTCAAGAAGATGATCTGGTGTCTTATTCGCCAGTAACTGAAGAACATGTTCAGGTTGGGATGAGTGTGGGAAGTTTATGTGAAGCAACAATAACGATCAGCGATAATACTGCAGCTAATTTGCTTTTGGAAACGATGGGCGGTCCTAAAGGATTAACAGATTTTTTACGCAAGATTGGTGATGCCACTACTCGCCTTGACCGATGGGAAACTGAATTGAATGAAGGAACACCAGGTGATTTGCGTGATACAACAACGCCACGCGCTATTTTAAGCACTCTTGAAACACTTCTTTTGGGTGACGTGTTAAAACCTGCCTCTGCAAAACAGCTGGCACAATGGATGATTGATGATCAGGTTGCTGATGCATTGATCAGAGCGCATTTGCCAGATGGTTGGGTTATTGGAGATAAAACGGGTGCTGGCGGCTTTGGTTCGCGTAGTATTATTGCCTTCTTACAGGTTCCTGATGGCGGGCAATATCTTGCAGCAATTTATCTGACTGAAAATGACGCAGACTTTCAGCTTCGAAATAAAATTGTCTCTGATATTGGTCGTGCGCTGATATTGGAAATTCAGACGCGTGAGCCAAGGTAAGCTCTATATCTAGTTTATTATAGCACATAAAAAAGGCCCCGCGAATGCGAGGCCTTTCTTAATTCTGACTGAGTTAAAAGATTAGTCTTTTTTCTCAGCGGCGATTTCTTCGCCAGTGTCTTGATCAACCACTTTCATAGACAAGCGAACTTTGCCGCGGTCATCGAAGCCCATCAATTTCACTTTTACGTCTTGGCCTTCTTTAACCAAATCGTTCGGGTGATTTACGCGCTCGTTCGCCATTTGGGATACGTGCACAAGTCCGTCGCGTTTGCCAAAGAAGTTTACGAATGCGCCGAAGTCCATGACTTTTACAACTTTACCAGTGTAGATTGTGCCTACTTCTGGTTCTGCTGCGATGTCCATGATCATCTTGCGGGCTGTTTCAATCTGTTCGCCATTCGAAGATGCGATTTTGATTACGCCGTCGTCGTTGATGTCGATTTTCGCACCAGATGTTTCCACGATTTCACGGATCACTTTACCACCAGAACCGATCACTTCGCGGATTTTTTCTGGGTTGATGTTGATCGTTTCAATACGTGGAGCGTGTTCAGAGAAAGAACCAGCTTCTGTCAAAGCGTTTGCCATTTCATTCAGGATATGGATACGGCCGTCTTTGGCTTGTGCCATAGCTTTTTCCATAATCTCTGTTGTGATGCCTGTCACTTTGATGTCCATTTGCAGTGATGTGATACCGTTTTCAGTACCTGCCACTTTAAAGTCCATGTCGCCCAAGTGATCTTCATCACCTAGGATGTCAGTAAGCACAGCATATTCACCGCTGTCTTGTAAGATCAGACCCATAGCCACACCAGCAACTGGTGCTTTTAGTGGAACGCCTGCGTCCATCATAGACAAAGAACCACCACAAACGGATGCCATTGAAGACGAGCCGTTTGATTCAGTGATTTCTGAAACAACGCGCACTGTGTATGGGAAGTCAGTTGCTGCTGGCAGAACTGCCTGCAACGCGCGCCATGCCAATTTACCGTGACCGATTTCACGACGGCCTGGGCCCATCATACGACCACATTCACCAACAGAGTATGGAGGGAAGTTGTAGTGTAGTAAGAAGTTCGAACGGTATGTGCCGTTCAATGCGTCGATCATTTGCTCGTCATCGCCAGTGCCCAATGTTGTGACAACAAGGCCCTGTGTTTCGCCACGTGTGAACAACGCAGAACCGTGTGTACGTGGTAGGATACCTGTTTCAGATACAATTGGGCGTACTGTAGATAGGTCACGACCATCAATACGCTTGCCTGTTTTCACGATGTCGCCACGAACAACTTCGGACTCTAGTTTTTTCAAACATGTGCCCAAGTTTGTGTCTGCGGCTTGATCTTCTGATAGGCCTTCAACAATCGCTTCACGTGCTGCTGAAACAGCGGCTGTGCGTTCTTGTTTGTCTGTGTTGCCGTAAGCAGCGCGCATACCTTTTTCGCCAGCTTTTTTAACAGCTGTATAAAGATCGCTGTAATCTGCTGGTTGGTAATCGAAAGGCTCGTTTGCTGCGTCTTCTGCCATGTCGATGATCATGTCGATCACTGGCTGAATTTGCTCGTGTGCAAAGTTGATCGCACCCAGCATTTCTTCCTCAGTCAACTCGTATGCTTCTGATTCAACCATCATCACAGCGTCTTTGGTGCCTGCAACAACAAGATCCAGACGTTGATCTGGGTTGTTTTTCAGATCGTGCATATCGTCCACTGTTGGGTTCAGAACGTATTGACCTTCTTCAAAACCAACACGACAGTTGCCGATTGGGCCCATGAATGGTGCGCCTGATAGTGTAAGCGCAGCAGATGCTGCGATCATCGCAACCATATCTGGGTCGTTTGTCAGATCATGTGATAGAACTGTCAAAGTGACTTGAACTTCGTGTTTGAAACCGTCCACGAAAAGCGGGCGGATTGGACGGTCGATTAGACGTGCTGTCAGTGTTTCTTTTTCTGTTGGGCGTGCTTCACGCTTAAAGAAACCACCCGGGATTTTACCCGCAGCGTAGTATTTTTCTTGGTAATTCACTGTCAGAGGGAAAAAGCCTTGGCCCTCTTTTTCTGATTTTGCAAAACAAACGGCAGCTAGAACAGAAGTTTCGCCGTATGTAGCGATCACTGTGCTGTCAGCCTGACGTGCAACTTTGCCTGTTTCAAGTGTAAGGGTTTCTTCACCCCATTTTATGGATTTTTTTACTTCGTTAAACATAACGTTTCTTCTTTCATAACGGTGCCACCCGTTGGTATGCGACCGTGCCCTTGTTTCATATCATCCGATCGGTGGGGCGGGCAGGCCTGCCGATCAACGGACATTTGTGATTTTGCACCATTGCAGGGGATCACGGCCCCTTAGTCAAAATGCAAACGCACCCCCGAAGGAGTGCGTTTGAGTATTAGCGGCGGATGCCTAGGCGTTTGATAAGGTCTTGGTAACGCGCCTCGTCTTTGCCTTTTGTGTAATCTAGCAGCTTACGACGTAGAGCAACCATTTTCAAAAGACCACGACGTGAGTGGTTGTCTTTTTTGTTGGTTTTAAAGTGCTCTGTAAGTGTAGAGATACGTGAAGTAAGAATAGCAACTTGAACTTCTGGGGAACCAGTGTCACCAGGTTTTGTTGCATACTCTTTAATTAGCTCAGCTTTACGCTCTGCAGTGATCGACATCGGGGTCTCCTTGGTTAGAGTTAATGGCGCAAGCCGGGATATCGTCCAGCAGGGCCCATGGAGTCCGTGAATTTGCACGGATTTGGGGCTTTTATGCCCGAATCGTTAGGAATGGAAGCAAAATATGCGTTGGGGTTGATTTGTTGCTTGAGTGCATCAGAAGTTACTTCACCGAGGCCAGAGCGCCGTTTGTGGGTGGAACTGAGACCACGCAAACCAGAATGCCTGATGACTACCAAGATCTGAGCCGTTTGCATCCACCGCTTTTATACCACCAGCATCCAGTTTTAGTTGGATATTTTCAAAAGAGATTTCCTTGCCTTTTTTTAAAGCTACAAATGCTTTGCTTCGTTGAAAGGCCACTGGTTTGCCTGATGCTGTAACGATACCAATGATATCTTCATGGACTGGCAAACGTGGATCAACATCACCAATTGGAAATATTGGGCCATTGGCATCACGTCCATTGCGAAAATCTGGGTCGCGACCAAGTGCGTATCTTTCAAGTAGCACCGTTGTCTCTGGATGTTCTTTCTTCCAAGTTCCCCAATCTGTTGTGATGACCGCCGCTTGTTTAAGTTTGATGTTCTTTTTGGCAAGTGGTCCTGTGACCGCGTGACCTAAGAACGTATCAAAAACAGAATAGGTATTGAGATCGTACATCACTTTGTTGGATCGACTTAGCAATCCAGAGGTGCGCAATATTGGTCGTTTAACGCCTCGTGGCAGTTGGTCGGTAAAATATGCCTGTGCCGCACCACATAGAGTACAGTAAGGAATTCCTAGATCACGCCCCCCCAATGTGTCGTTCACCATTTCGCGAACTTCCATAATTTGACGAGGATAGGCGCGATATTCACCGTTCACTTCAATGCCAAAAACAATGTCGCTGTCTTTGAGCCATGTGGCATCTTTTGCGTTACTTACCTCAGGATTATCAGCCGCAGGAATGCAATTACAGGCTTCATCTGTTGTATCGTATGCGCGGTTGTCGATAAGAACGCCGCCCCATGATACCAATCTCCAATCAATGTCACCTTTTACAAATATTTTGTCCCAGCCAGGAAAAACGCTTGTGAAGATAGCACGTTTAACACGCAGGTAATTTGGGGGTTCTGGAATATCCCAAGCGATGAGGTGATCGGTAACGGTTCCCCAACTATTTCGGTCTGATAAGTTTGTACCAAGTAAATCATTAGCAGCAGTCGTCAGCACTGTGTTTAGCTGTGGACTAGATGCGAAGCGCATCAAATCACTGATAAGCCAAACAATCCGAGGGTCTTTTGATTCAGAAATTTCTGCCAAAGCTAATGTTTGATCTCTTCCCCAAGTTGATTGGGCCATACTATCAATAAATGCTACTTTTACGGCTGACCGCAGTGCCTTTGGCAATGGGCCTTTTGGGACTACTGGGGGCGTTCCATATTGCTCAATCACATAGTTGGGCAATTTCACTGTTTCTTGGGCCCTGAGTGTTTGGGTCCATGATAGAGAAAGCATTGCCAGTGATACAATGAAAAAAATGCGGGATTTAAGGTTAATTGCCAGTACCATAAAGAGCCTTTCATGTGCTTAATTGCACTATGCATAGGCTATAAACTTGCTGTGCTGCCAATCACACTACATCAGTATTCCGTGAACATTAACCGAGGTTTGTATCCACATGGATTGATAAGCTCTTAAATATTGCGCTGTTTTAAGATGTTTAAGAAAGCTTGAACTTTGGCTGTGCGGTGTAAGTCCACATGTGTGACCAACCATGTTTGTCCGCTCCATTCCTCTTTGGGGGCTACGATTTCTACCAAACCGTTTCTTTTGGCTCTGTTGGTCTCCATAAAGCCAACACCTATTCCAGAGAGTACGGCTTTTGTGCCGACGCTTTCGTTTGTGGTGCGTAAAACGATTTGTTCCGATGGGATGTTAGCGAGAAGCCATTTAAAGAATGGCGCGCCAACATTTGTATCATGCGGGCCAATGAAATCGTGGTCGGTTATGTCGATGTTTGTGCCTTTGCGGTCAATATAATCTTTGGATGCATATAACCCCATCTCGGATGTTATGTAGGGTTGAACGACGTTGTCCAATTCCGTTGGTTTTGGGCCTGCGCGAATGGCGATATGTGCCTCGCCGTATTCCAGTTTTATCACACGGCCGCTGGTGATGTAGCGGATGATGACGTTTGGGTACTCTGTGCGAAACGTATTGATGGCGGGCATCAAGATAGAAGCCATAGATTCCAGTGATGTGATGACGAGCTCGCCAGATAATTCTGATGCGCTGCCCTTGGTGCGCATGGCAAGTTGGTTGAATTGCTCATCCGTGGTTTTTGCGACACGCAATAAATCTTGGCCTGCCTCTGTTGGAGTGTATCCACGTGCGTGTCGTTGGAACAATTTCGTGCCGAGCTCTGCTTCTAGCAGGTCAATATGTCGAATGACTGTGGCGCGGTGTACGTTTAAAGCGTCAGCGGCTGCACTGACAGTGCCCAAACGGACGACTTCGTATGCGGTTTTAATTTCTGTCCAATGATCCATAGTTTACCTTTGCATAAACGCACATCTGATGTATTTTTAAATATATTGTGTATATTTTTATGACATGCAAGTTTGTTTGAAAATTAATGATGAGGAAAGTCATGAAAATTCTAGCATTTGCTGCAAGCAGCAGCTCAAAATCGATAAACAAACAATTGGTGACATATGCAGCGGGTCTTGTTCCGAATGCAGATGTGGAGGTCATTGATCTGAATGACTTTGAAATGCCTATTTATAGCAGCGATCGTGAAGAGGCTGCTGGTGTTCCTGATTTGGCTCAGGCGTTTAAAGATAAGATTGCCGCGGTTGATGCTGTGATAATTTCATTTGCAGAGCATAATGGCAGCTATTCGGCGGCTTATAAGAACACGTTTGACTGGGCCTCTCGTTTGGAAGGCAAAGTTTACGCAGATAAAGCGATGGTTTTGCTGGCAACATCACCGGGTGCAGGTGGTGCACAATCTGTTTTGGCTGCTGCCGCAGGATCAATGCCGCATTTTGGGGCAGAGGTTAAGGCGACTGTGTCTGTGCCGAGTTTCTATGATGCATTTGATGCAGAGAAAGGTGTTATGAAGGACGCCGCTTTGGATGCAGAGTTAAAAGCTGCTGCTGCAACATTGGCATAGTTCTTAATGGTGGTGTGATTATAATCAGGGTTTCTTGCGCATCAGAACAATTATGTTCGAGATGAATAAAACACTGATGATGATTGCGCCACCTATGAGTGTCCAAACACCAGGGTCTTCACCTATGACGAACCAAACCAGTAGTGGGGCAAGGACGCTTTCAAGAAGGATCAAAAGGGAGACTTCGGCAGAGGTGATATAGCGTGGTCCCAATGTTAAGAAGGCCATGCTGATGGCTGTGAAAACGGCACCGTGAAGGCCGATGATCCACCATTGATGGGCAGGAAAGTCAAAGATATCTGTGAAGGGGATAACGGCGATACCAGAAATAATATAGGCAATGGCGGCCAGTGGAACGAGCGATACAGATTTTGCGCGCCTTGCAGCGGTGAGGGCAATTGCAAAGTTGGCGGCAGCGATTAGCGCAATGATATCACCGAATATATGCGCATTTTCGTTATGACCTGAGCCGCTGGCAATGATCCCAATGCCAATGATTACGAATAGAATCGTCCAGATCATGCGTTGGCTGATGCGTTCACCAAGAGCGAGCCAACTGAAAAATGCTGCGAAGATTGGCATTGATGCCAAAATAAACACTGTGTTGGCGACACTGGTGTTTTGAATGGCCATGACAAAAAGTATGCCTGTGAACCCTACAAAGAACATGTAAAGCCATGCGGGTTTTCCAGCATTAATGGCTTGTTTGAAAGGTGTTAAGCCGCCGATCATCAAATAAGCAATGCACATAACAATGCCAGAAAGGCTGTTGCGCCAAAATGCTATGGTTAATGTATCCGCTTCGATCAAACGGATGAAAAGGCTATCGGGTACGATAAACAGTACGCCGATAATCGTGATTAAAAAGCCTTTGGTTTGATCATTCATCCCACATCATAGGCTGTACTTTGTAGCCAATGTAAAGGGGATGTTTTGGATGACCTGCTTTTGACAACCCTAGGTGTGTGAGGGGTTTGGGTTGGGCGCGTAAGATACGCTCCATTTCTGGGCCGCGTTGCAAGTGTTCACCGTGGGTGCCCCACGCACACACGATGTCATCTGCCCAATCCGATGCTTCGATGATTGCGGCGTCATTTGCTGGGCCTGTTGGATCAGATTGCGCGCGCATGACTTTGGGGTCTGTGGCGCGGTAAGCGAAGATGTTGCAGACGCAAAATGCGCCGTAGCCCAAAGTACGGGCGCGGCGTTCACAGCGTTCGACCGTTGGGTCGTTTTGCACTTCGGTCGCTGTGGATGGGTTCAGCATGACGAATAAAACGCGTTTGCCAGCCTCATCCCATGTGCGGGTCAGGCTGTAGCGGTAGTTTTCGCAATCGGAATAGATGGCAATCGATGGGGCATCATCTTTGATATGTGTTTTTGTGATCATGCGTCACGTTGTAGAATGACGCGTTTCGGTTGGAAAGTCCCATCTGAGACATGACCGATCGCTTGGGCTTTGCCGTTATGACTGACCCAAACGGGTGTTTCTGGGTCATCAGGGGCCTGTGTGACAAGGATGCTTTTGCCGAATTGGATGTCGGTGGCGTCTTGGTCGCTGATGTCGATGCGCATGATGGGCTCTAATGCGGCTTCTGTGGATAGCAGCATGGTTTCGCGTTCTGACATGGTTTCCAAACTCTCCAGATGTGCGATGGTTGTGCATTGGTCGATATCAAAAGGACCAGTGTCCATGCGGCGGAGCCATTTGACGTGGGCAAGACATCCAAGATGTTCGCCAAGATCACGGGCGATTGATCGGACATATCCACCTTTGCCGCAAGTGAGGCTCAGCTCAACCTCGGTCTCAGACAGGCGTTCCACAAACTCTAAGCGTTCGACATACAGTTCACGGCTGGCCAATTCGATATCATCGCCGCGCCGTGCGATTGTATAGGCACGTTCACCGTCGATTTTCACGGCTGAAAATTTAGGCGGCGTTTGTTGGATGTATCCGCAAAAATTCGGTAGGGCTGCGCGAATATCGTCATCGCTTGGACGTAGGGTGGACGTATTAATAACATCACCTTCTGCGTCATCGGTCGATGTTGCAGTGCCTAGTGTAGCAACGAATTTATAGGTTTTGATACCGTCCATAATGTAGGGTATGGTTTTTGTAGCTTCGCCAAAAGCCACGGCAAGTAATCCTGTAGCGTCCGGATCAAGCGTGCCTGCATGACCTGCCTTTTTGGCTTTGAATAACCATTTACACTTATTGACCACGCTTGTGGATGTGATGCCAGCGACTTTGTCTATGATCAGCCACCCGTCTAGATCGCGTTTCTTTGATTTCTGCTGCATATGGCTTCTTTATTGATCGCGCCAATAAGCGGCGACTTCGTTGTATATTTTTGTATCATCTGAATAGGTATCAGTAATGAGTTGTCGTAGGGTGTCATCTAGGATGGCATCTGCGGGTACTGGTTTAGGTGATACGTTCTTTGCCGAGATGGCTTCGATCGCCTCTGCGATATGAGGGATAAGTGGGCTGAGTGTTTTGATCAGCTGATAGTTCAAATCCTCCAACATTAGAACGTTGAAGTTTAATGAGTATACTTGCTTTAGCCGCATTGTTTGTGGGCGCCAGTGGAAGTTTTTCTTTTGGTCTGTTTGACCAGCTAGATTTTTGTTGATCCACTTGATTGAATTAATGCAATTCTCCCGATGCTTATCCACATCTTGGCCGGCATTCGGGTCAACCAGCCCGTTTTCGATAAAATACTTCCCGATACGGTTTGGTTTGCCGCGCTGAGTTGGTGATAATAGTTTGTCGTAATATAATGACATGAACCGTTTTATGGGGTTTCGGATCACTATAAAGCTGTAGGGGCTGTTTCTGATTTGAGTGTTCGTCACATATTCAGCCTTGGGAACCAAGTCTTCGTTTTTGTGAATAGCGTTTGGGTCTTGTTGTTGTTGACCCGTATGCAGGTAATAGATCAGATTGATTACTGTTGTGCAGCCACATTTGGTGATCATGCGGTAATACAATGGATATTCATCCGTTGTCATAAGGCTGATGCCATATCGCCTGTCGAGTGTAGGCTTTGAAATGGCGCGAAGCGCTGCGATATCTGTTGAGATCATATTGTATCAACCTTTGGCATGCTTAATCGTCTGAGGAGTTATCCTCTAAATCACGTGTAACACTGTCTTGGTTCAGCAATCTACGGGTTTCGTCCATTTGGTCGAATGTTGTGTCCAATGCGAACTTAATATTTGGAGAGTATTTAAGGCTGATATCCTTGTTTAAGTAGCGGCGCACCTCGCTTGCAGAACGATTTAAGGCTTTGACGATGACATCAGAGTTTTGACCGCCCAAAGGGTACACAAAGACGGTTGCATTACGCAGATCGGATGATGTGCGGACTTCGCCCACTGTGATCGACGTATGTGCCAAATCCGGATCGTATAATTCGCCACGTGCTAAAATTTCGGATATGGAACGGCGCAGCATTTCGCCGACACGAAGCTGTCTTTGGGATGGTTCTGCACTGGCCATAAGAGATTCTACCTATCTATAAGTGATGCTTCATTTAAGAGAGTTGGCGCGTGTGTGCAAGCTAGCCTTTGCCTTTGGTGAATATGCGGGGTAAAGGAAGGGCAATAATTATGGAGTTCTGTTATGTCTGATGTGACACAAATTGCTATCGTTGGTGCCTCTGGTCGTATGGGTCAGATGTTGATTAAGGCTGTGAACGAAAGCGATAAGGCTGCTTTGTGCGGTGTAACAGAGCGTACTGGCCACGATTGGGTTGGTCAGGATCTGGGCGTTGCTATGGGCGGTGCGGCCTCTGGCGTGATGGTGTCTGATGATCCGTTAGAAGTGTTTGCAAAAGCGCAGGCGATTATTGATTTTACGTCGCCAGATGCAACTGTGGCACATGCGGAATTGGCGGCACAGGCGCGCGCGGTGCATGTGATTGGGACAACTGGTTTTGATGATACGCATTTGGCAAAGCTGAATGCAGCGGCGCGTCATTGTGCAATTGTGCGTGCTGGCAACATGAGCTTGGGTGTGAACCTGTTGACGCAATTGACTAAGAAAGTTGCCGAGGCGTTGGATGCAGACTTTGATATTGAGATCATCGAAGGGCATCATAAGCATAAAGTGGATGCGCCATCTGGCACCGCTTTGATGTTGGGTGAAGCGGCCGCAGAAGGACGTGGTGTTGACTTGAAAGAAGTATCCGATCGTGGGCGTGATGGCATTACTGGCGCGCGTAAACGTGGTGACATTGGTTTTCATGCTATCCGTGGCGGTGATGTTGTGGGCGAACATGATGTAATTTTTGCCGCAGATGGTGAGCGTATTGTTTTGCGTCACTTGGCAACGGATCGTCAGATATTTGCACGTGGTGCTTTAAAGGCTGCTTTATGGGGGCAAGGTAAAGCACCAGGTGAATATGACATGATGGATGTGCTGGGTCTTTAATTTCGCAAGGTGTTTGCCCGCTTGTAATCCTCTAAGAACCTATCAACGACACGCATAACGGCGTCATATTCGGTGCCGTTTGGGTGGTCTTTAGATGGGCCGCCAGAAAACCCCCATGTGCCGACTTTCAGCTTGGTGGTGTGGTTACGTGTCAGCAGCATGGTTTGTGTGAGGCTTGCAAATACGCTGTATGTACATCCCGTTTTGGGATTGGTGTTTGAGAAGTAGATGTTCAGATGGGGTTTGCCCGCAGTTTGTTCCATCTGATCTTCGGATAGAACAGGCAGGCCTGCATTTTTGAAGCGTGCTTCCATGTTTTTTTGAAGGTCTAGACCAAATTGACCTTTATATGATTTGGGGCCTTTCATGGTTTGGACGGAAAAATAGACGCCACCCAAATCTTTGAGTGCTGCAAGCTTATCGGACATATCCCAAAGCTCTGGATCGAAACCTAGAATTTTACCAGCCTCGGTATGACGGCACATTCGTGGTGCTTCTGGATGTTCGACAGGTTGCCCGCGGAGTTTTGCCAATTGTGCTATTGCGCCTAACATCTCACGGGCTTTTTGTTCGGTTGGTTGCTCAATAAGACGTGTGATGTATTTGCGCTGCGGGTCGCAGAGGTTTTTATCCCTACAAAGTATTGGATCTACTTTGCGCTGCTCCCACACCATCCATGTAAAGTTTTCGGATTGCGCTTGTGCAGACACAGGCGAAAATACGATCCACCATGTGCTGATTGCTAAAAAGATAAACGGTTTCATAATCGGTCCCTTGTTTGGGACGATTAGAGCGGATGGGTTCTGTGATTAGATTAATAGATTAGGGAATTATCACGCGAATTTTCTAAAAATCCGATGTAATACCTTTTTTCTCCCAATCGCCAAAACGCGTTGGTTCTGGACCATTACGACCGCCAAGCTCAGTCTGTAGATTCGGGCCTTGATTCTCTGCCTTGCGTTTTTGCGCTTCTTCAAGTGCACGCTTTGCGGCGTCTTCGATACGTTTTGTTTTATCTGTTGGTGTAGCGGTCATGGGATAGCCTATCGTTTGTGATGCTTATTTAACGCAAGTTTGGGGGAAGGGCAATTTTATGGACTGGTTGTGCGGCAATCTTTCAGGCATAAGCCTTTTGATACTGAATTTCTTGCTCGTAAGGCTCTTTTGAATGGCAAAAGCTGGTTTGTCCGCCCGTATGGCGGCTATGGATATGTTGAATGGTGTTTTGGTGGAAAAACGCCCCCTATCTGAAATGACGGATGGGGCCAGTGATATTATGAAGAAACTATCGGGGTCTGAACGGGCACGTGCACAGAGCTTGGTTTTGAGCACGCTTAAACATCTTGAACCGCTGGATATGTTGATCGACTTTTACCTAAAGAAAGAACCGCCTGTGCATGGGCGCCATATTCTGCGTCTTTGTGCGACAGAGCTTTTGGTGGATGGGATCAGCCCACATGCAGCGATTGATAGTGCTGTGAATATGGCAAAGGCTTCGCGACATACTTCGTTTCTGTCTGGTTTGATCAATGCGGTATGCCGCAAGATTAACACTGAAGGGCGCGAGCATTGGGAGGAACATCCGACGCATCAGATGCCTTATTATTTGCGTAAAATGGTAGTGGGTGATCATGGCGAAGTATCTGCGGCGAAGATTGAAGAGGCGCACGTTTGGAATGCGCCATTGGATATTTCATTGAAAGATGCAGGCGACATGCCGCGCTTGTTGGATGAACTGGAAGCGCAGCAGGTTGGTGAGAAGTCACTACGTCTGAAACAGGCAGGACAAGTTTCGCGCTTGTTTGGGTTTGATGAAGGCGCTTGGTGGGTTCAAGATGTGGCTGCCAGTTTGCCAGCCAAAGCTCTGGGGGATGTGTCTGGTAAAACTGTGCTGGATTTATGTGCAGCCCCTGGGGGTAAGACATTGCAGTTTGCAGCCGCTGGTGCGGATGTGACGGCGGCGGATGTTTCAAAATACCGTTTGAACCGTGTGCGTGAGAACTTGGAACGCACTGGGTTGAAGGCCAAGGTTGTGCATGCGGATGTGCTGACATGGAAACCAGGTGTGGAATATGATGCGATCCTGTTGGATGCGCCTTGTTCGGCCACGGGAACAATCCGACGTCATCCAGATTTGCCGCATTTGAAAGATAAGGATGCAGTTAAAAGCTTGGTGGTTTTGCAGCGCGAAATGCTGGATTGCGCATGGCGGTGGTTAAAACCAGGTGGTGTGATGGTCTATAGTACTTGTTCGCTGTTGCGCCCAGAAGGTGAAGATCAAGCGGCGAAGTTCGTGCGTGAAAATGATGACGCTGAAATTGATCCTATACTCTCTGCCGATATGGGTATTCCTGAGCAGTGGTTGAATAAGCATGGGTGCATTCGCACGCTACCGCATTTCATGGCAGAACAGGGTGGCATGGATGGATTTTTTGTTGTGCGGTTGAAGAAGCAAGCTGGGTAATCTGACGTGGTTATGAAGATTTTCGATCTTTTTGAATTTCTGAAATCTGATCATCTGGATCGGAAAACACAGGCCTTGGCCAAAAGCACACGGCGCGGGCGCGCAGCTAAAGCGTTTATCTCACAACCAATGCCGCGCGGTGTTGGATCATCAAGCAAAGGCTTGCAATTGGCAGCTGGGAATTTCCTGATTGATGGCCGTTTGGTGAAAGAGCCCGATGATGTGATCTGGGATGTGGAGAAAGACCACGAAGAATTTCAGATCAAAGCACATGGATTTTTCTGGCTCGATGACTTGGCTGCGAATGGGTCACGTGATTGTTTAGATACGGCAAAGCTGTGGTTCTATGATTGGTTGGGGCGTTTTGGGAATGGTGAAAACCTTGCATGGACGCCAGAAATGGCTGGGGCGCGAATTATTCGAATGGTGAACCATGCTATTGTTTTGTTGAATGGCGCGGATGCTGTGCAATCAAAACAGTATTTTGCCGCTATTTCACATCATGCGCGATTTTTAAAAAAGACATGGAATACAGCACCTGAAGGATTGCCGCGTTTTCAAGCCTTGGTTGGCTATGTCTATAGTGCTTTGGCATTGGAAGAATTCGCAAAGGATTTGAAACCATCGTTGGCGCGGCTGACGAAGGAATGTGAAGCTTATATTGGCGAGGATGGTGATATTCCATCTCGCAATCCAGAAGAACTGTTGGAAATCTTCACATTGTTGGTTTGGGTGGATCAAGGGATCACCACGGCCGATCTGACACCTGATCGCGCTTTATTAACTGCGATCGAGCGCATTGCGCCGCTGATCCGTACATTGCGTATGGGTGACGGTCGTTTAGCTGAGTTTCATGGTGGTGAAGCGTCAGACGCTGAACGGATTGATAATATTCTGCAAGATGGTGGGGTGCGTGGCACATCTGTGCTTGGCGATGTCATGGGCTATTCGCGGATGTCTAGGGTGGCATCAGTATTGGTGGCAGATATGGCACCGCCGCCTGTTGGTGATGCGCGGTACGACTGTGCATTGGCGTTTGAGTTTTCCAGCGGTGAATGTTGTATCTTTAAAAGTACGGGTGCTGGGCGAAATTTAAGTCAGGGGTGGCGCACTGCTGCGAAAACAGCGGCTGCATTTAATGTTGCCTCCATCCAGCCGTTTTCATCAGAAGCATCAATACGGCAGCGTAGGCAAGTTGCACCGATGTTTGATGCTGCGGATGTGAAGTTAATCCGTTCCGAACGTGAGATGGGAAGCGCAGCTTTGTTGTCTGGGCAGCATGTCGGGTATAAGCAAGAATTTGGTTTGACCTATAATCGCAGTTTAGAGATGTCGCCCAATGGGCGTAGCTTGTCTGGAACGGATCGATTGTTCTGTGCTCACAAAAAAGATGAAGCGGTTTTTGATGCTGCGATATTACATCAAGTCACAAAGACTATTCCATTTATATCGCGGTTCCGTATAGCTGCAGATGTGGATGTAGAATTGGATTTGGGCGGAACAGCGGTATCATTGAAACTGCCAAATGAGGAAGTTTGGATATTCAAAGCCTCTGGTGGGAAAATATCACTGGAAGGCAGTGCATATTTCTCAGCTGATCGTTTGAAACCACGCGCGACAAAACAAATCGTGGTAACTTCTTTCGCAGTTAACTATGAAGGCGCCGTAAGTTGGGTTGTGACTCGTTTATAGTGTGCACCCAAGATAGCTATTTAGGGTCGCCTTTGGGGGGCGGCCAATACAAAGGACCGATCTTATGAACAGCCCAGTTTCCATTCGCCGCGCATTGCTTTCTGTATCTGATAAAACGGGGCTGATCGATTTGGCCAGCTCTTTAAACGAGGCTGGGGTTGAGTTGTTGTCTACTGGTGGTACGGCGAAAGCCATTCGCGATGCGGGTTTGCCAGTGAAAGATGTATCGGACATCACGAATTTTCCTGAGATGATGGATGGCCGTGTGAAAACGTTGCACCCAATGGTGCATGGCGGCCTATTGGCGCTGCGTGACAACGATGATCACTTGGCAGCTATGGATGAACACGACATTGGCGCGATCGATTTGTTGGTTGTGAATTTATACCCGTTTGAAGCAACTGTTGCTGCTGGCGGTGCCTATGACGATTGTATCGAGAACATTGATATTGGCGGTCCTGCAATGATCCGCGCCGCTGCAAAAAACCACGGTTTTGTTGTGACTGTTGTGGATGTTGAAGATTACGATGCATTGTTAGAAGAAATGACCGTGACTGGTGGTGGTACAAGCCTTGAGTTCCGTCAAAAGATGGCGCAAACGGCGTATGCGCGCACAGGTGCCTATGATGCTGCAGTATCCACTTGGATGGCGGGTGCTATTGGATCAACTGCACCACGTCGCAAAGCGATTGCAGGAACACATGCGCAAACATTGCGTTATGGCGAGAACCCACATCAAACAGCAAGTTTTTACCGCGATGGCAGTACACGTGAAGGTGTATCCACGGCTGTTCAGTTACAAGGCAAGGAACTGTCTTACAACAACATTAATGACACGGATGCCGCGTTTGAATTGGTGGCAGAGTTTGATCCAGCAGAAGGCCCAGCCTGTGCGATCATCAAACATGCGAACCCTTGTGGTGTGGCACGTGGTGCAACATTGGCGGATGCGTATCAATCTGCGTTTGATTGTGATCGCACATCCGCATTTGGCGGTATCATTGCGTTGAACCAAACTTTGGATGCAGCAACGGCAGAACAAATTGTAGAGATTTTCACAGAAGTTGTGATTGCACCAAGCATCAGTGATGAAGCGAAAGCGATTTTTGCAGCTAAGAAAAACCTGCGTTTGTTGGAAACAGGTGGTTTGCCTGATATTCGCACGGCTGCGCAGGTTTGGAAGCAAGTTTCTGGTGGGTATTTGATCCAAGACCGCGACAATGGCTTTATCGGATTGGACGATCTGAAAGTTGTCACGAAACGTGCGCCATCTGAGGATGAGTTGCGCGATATGTTATTTGCATGGAAAGTGGCAAAACACGTGAAATCAAATGCGATTGTTTATGTAAAAGACCAAGCGACTGTAGGTGTTGGTGCAGGGCAAATGAGCCGTGTAGACAGCACACGTATTGCTGCACGTAAATCTATTGATATGGCAGAGGCTATGGGCTTGTTTGAGCCATTGACCAAAGGCTCTGTTGTGGCATCTGATGCGTTCTTCCCATTCTCTGACGGTTTGCTAACTGCTGCAGAAGCGGGTGCAACGGCTGTTATTCAACCAGGTGGCTCTATGCGTGACGAAGAAGTGATCAAAGCAGCGGATGAGGCTGGCTTGGCTATGGTTTACACAGGCATGCGCCACTTTAGACACTAAGGACTATCGTTATGAGTAAAACAGCACTTATCGCAGTTGTAACGTTTCTGATTGATCAGTTTACGAAGTGGTACGTGGTGTTTTATCTGCGTTTGGTTGATGGCCGTGAAATTGATGTGATCCCACCTTTGCTGAATTTCCGCATGGGTTGGAATGATGGCATCAATTTCGGTCTGTTTGGAAATGATTCCGAAATTATGCGCTGGGGGTTGATTACCCTAGCTGTGGCTATCTCTGTTGGTGTTTTATGGTATTCGCGTCAATTTACGGGGTGGTTTGCAGCTATTCTTTTTGGCTGCGTGATCGGTGGAGCGCTTGGAAATGCGCTTGATCGTGTCATTCACGGGGCTGTTGCCGACTTTTTGAACATGTCGTGTTGTGGCTGGCAAAACCCTTCTGTGTTTAACGTTGCAGATATATTTGTCTTTGCGGGTGCCTTTGGTTTCATATTCTTTTCCGAAAAGCTGCCAAAGAAGGCGTGACGCGGGTATAATTCTAGGTTAAACAGCATGAAAAGAGTTTCTTGGGGTGTGTGCAGCACATGAATTTTCGTCCGACTAAATTGATTTTTATGCTTGCTCTTGGCTTTTTGGTAGCCGCATGTGGGCGTGGTGAGTCTATTTTTGACAAAAATGGTGATTTCAAAATTAGAGATGCTGGGCCAGATGAATTCTCCATCATTCCGACTAAACCGTTGGAAATTCCAGAAGATACGGTCACACTACCAGAACCCACATTGGGCTCTAAAAATCGTGTTGATCTTGAGCCAGACCGTGATGCAATCACTGCATTGGGCGGTAATCCTGAACGTTTAGACAGTGAATTAATCGCAAGCGATGAGCAAGCTTTGATTGCCGCGGCTTCGCGTTCTGGCGTACCGGGTAATATTCGCGACCAAATCGACGCAGATGCTAAAGTCATTGCAAAGAAGAGAAAACCTAGATTTTTCCAACGTTGGATCGGGCATGATGGTCGGTTGCAAACGTACAAATCTGAATCACTTGACCCAGTCCTAGAAACGGATCGCTTACGTCGCCAAGGTGTTCGCACGCCTTCTGTAAGAATTGTTGAGTAAGCAAGTTAATACTTAATCATCACAAATGCGTATGTTTTATTGCCTAGGGTTTTAATTGATCCTAGGTATATTTTTGAGAAACTTTAAAAAGGCAGCGGTTTTTATATGAAAATACTCACAGGTTTTATTGCATTTATTACGTTTCTAATCCCGTCTATTTTGTACGCAGAAAACGTAACATCTTTTAATTTGGATAACGGTATGCAGGTTGTTGTGATCGAAGATCACCGTGCACCTGTAGTGACCCATATGGTTTGGTATCGTGTCGGGTCCGCAGATGAAAAGGCTGGGAAGTCGGGCATTGCACATTTCTTGGAACATTTATTGTTTAAAGGAACGGAAACGCTGAAGCCAGGCGAGTTTTCTGAAATCGTTGCCGCAAATGGTGGCCAAGAAAACGCATTTACGTCGTATGATTATACGGCTTATTTTCAAAGAGTATCTGCAGACCGTTTGTCATTGATGATGGGGCTTGAAGCCGATCGCATGCAAAATCTAATTCTTTCTGAGGAAGAAGTTCTGCCTGAACGCGATGTTGTTGTCGAAGAACGCAATTCTCGTACAGAGAATAACCCGAACTCATTATTACACGAACAACGTAATGCACTACAGTTTCACAACCATCGTTACGGTATTCCTGTGATCGGTTGGATGCATGAAATTAAACAGTTAACGCGACAAGATGCTTTAGAGTTCTATAGGACGTATTATGCGCCAAACAATGCGATCTTGATCGTCGCTGGGGATACAACACCAGAAGAAGTTCGTGCGTTAGCAACTGAGCATTACGGGCCATTGGTGCCATCTAAGGATTTGCCAGAACGTGTTCGCACACAAGAGCCACCGCATATTGCGCCGTTTAGGACAACACTGACAGATGCACGTGTACGTCAGCCACAGTTTATACGCACCTATTTGGCGGAAAGTCGTAAAGCAGGAGATCAAAAAGAAGCAGCCGCCTTGGTTATGTTGGCGGAACTTTTGGGTGGTTCAGGGCTGACATCCTATTTGGGTCAGGAATTACAATTGAAACAGAAAGTTGTAATCAACAGTTCTGCTTTTTATGACGGAACGGCTTTAGATATGGAAACGTTTGGTCTGTATATTTTGCCTGCTCCTGGAACGTCTAACGAGGATGCAGAAGCTGCTTTGGATAAAGCCATCGAAACGTTTCTGGAAACAGATGTAGATGCCGCACATTTGGAACGTTTGAAAACCCAAGCTATGGCATCGCAGATTTATGCACGCGATAGTTTGTCAGGTTTAGCGCGTGAGTATGGAACGGCTTTAACAACAGGTTTAACCATTCAAGATGTGCAAGACTGGCCTGCTGTATTGCAAGCCGTTACAGCCGAAGATGTTATGGCGGCAGCACGTAAAGTTCTTAATATTAACAATTCAGTTTCTTCTTGGCTGTTGCCAGAGACGAAAGGATAAGACATGCGATTTGTTTTCACATTTATCATTTGGTCTTTAAGTACGGCGGTTGCCTTTGCTGAAACCAACATCCAAGAAATCACATCAAAAGGTGGTATCACCGTTTGGTTAGTGGATGAGCCCAGTATCCCCTTTGTTGCGCTTGAAGTTGCCTTTAAAGGTGGCGCATCACTGGATGATGCTGATAAAATGGGCGCAACATATTTGATGACAGGGCTGTTAGAAGAAGGTTCTGGGGATATGGATGCCTCTGCATTTTCGCGTGCTACCGAAGAATTGGCTGCTGGATTTGGCTTTGATGCATCACGTGACAGTGTGTCTATTTCTGCACGGGTTTTAAAAGAGAACCAAGATCAGTCTTTGGCATTGCTTAAGCAAGCTTTAATGCAGCCAACATTTTCCGATGTAGCCTTTGCACGTGTCCAAAATCAGGTCGTATCGATTGTGAAATCGAAACAAACAGATCCGCAAGATATTGCAACGCGGGCAATGGCGGCGCTTGCATATTCAAACCACCCTTATAGCCAATCGTTAGAAGGAACTTTGGAGACAGTGACGAATTTGACCGCAGAAGATATGCGCCAAGCTCATAAGAATATCTTCGCAAAAGATCGCTTATTTGTTAGTGTCGTTGGCGATATTCGTGCTGAAGAGGTTGGCCCTATGGTCGACGCATTGTTGGGTGACCTGCCTGAAACAGGAAAAGCTTTACCACAAAAAACAGAATTTTCTGCTTCTGGTGGTGTGACTGTTGTAGACTTTGATACACCACAAGCAGTGGCAATTTGGGCACATGATGGCATGGATCGTCATGATCCTGATTTCTTTGCGGCTTATTTGTTAAACCACACATTGGGCGGCGGTGGTCTATCATCTCGTTTGACAGCTGAGGTGCGCGAAAAGCGTGGCCTTACTTACGGTGTTTATTCTTATTTAGCGCCTTTTGATTATACTAACATTTATGCTGGTGGCGTTTCGTCATCGAATGACCGGATCAAAACGGCTTTGGATGTTATCAAAGAAGAATGGCGTAAAATGGCCGAGTTTGGCGTGACTGCTGAAGAGTTGGAGGCTTCTAAGAAATATCTGACGGGCGCTTACCCGTTACGTTTTGATGGCAACGGACGGATCGCAAATTTGTTGGTTGGAATGCAGATGAGTGGTTATCCGATTGATTATCCAAAAACACGCAATGACAAGATCAATGCGGTGACGTTAGAGGATGTGAACCGTGTGGCTAAAGAGCTGTTACAACCAGAAGCGATGCGCTTTGTTGTGGTTGGTAAGCCTGAAGGTTTGGTTAACACTGATTAACCCTAAGACCACTGTCGAATCGCGAGTGTTCATGCTATCTATAGTGGTATGAACACGCATACCCCCAATATAAAGGGCGATCGACCCGAAATCCGTCAATTGGATGATGCTGCTGCAAATCGTATTGCAGCGGGTGAAGTGGTGGAACGTCCAAGCTCTGCTGTAAAAGAATTGGTTGAGAATTCTTTGGATGCGGGCGCAACGCGTATTGATATTGCTTATGCGGATGGGGGCAAGACGCTAATCCGTGTTTCTGACGATGGAATTGGTATTCCAGAGGATCAGTTGCACCTTGCTTTATCGCGTCATGCGACGTCAAAAATTGATGGAACAGATTTGTTGAACATCAGTTCTTTTGGTTTTCGCGGCGAGGCATTGCCTTCCTTGGGTGCAGTCGGTCGTTTGACGATTTCTTCGCGTGGGTTCGAGACGGATCATGCATCAGAGATCACGGTGAATGGTGGGGATATTCGCCCGATAAAACCTGTGGCGCGATCAAAGGGCACAACGGTTGAATTGAACGATTTGTTTCACGCGACCCCTGCGCGTTTGAAATTTCTGCGGACTGATCGTGCCGAGGCACAGGCGATCACAGATGTGATCAAACGTTTGGCGATGTCGGAACCCTATGTTGGGTTCACATTGCGTGATGTGTCTGGGGGCGGGCAGGGGCGTGTGACGTTCCGCTCGGACGCGCAATCGGGCGATTTGTTTGATGCTGTTTTGGGGCGGTTGCGCTCTATTCTTGGCACAGAGTTTGCGGAAAATTCTGTAGCGTTGGATTTCGAACGCGAAGGATTATCGTTGCATGGCTATGCATCGTTGCCGACCTATTCGCGCGGGGCTGCTATTGGACAGTATCTGTTTGTGAATGGGCGGCCTGTGAAGGATCGGTTGCTGTTGGGTGCTGTACGCGGCGCCTATTCAGATTACCTAAGCCGTGATCGTCATCCTGTTGTTGCCCTGTTCATCGAGTGTGATCCAACATTGGTAGATGTGAATGTGCATCCTGCTAAGGCAGAGGTACGTTTCCGCGATCCTGCTGGTGCGCGCAGTTTGATTGTGTCTGGTTTGCGCCATGCATTATCCAGTGCGGGGCATCGGGCGTCATCTACAGTGGCAGATGCCACATTGGGGGCTTTTCAGGCAGAGGCTCGACCTGTAGCACCTGTTTATCAGATGGATCAACGTTCACGCTCTACGATGGTGCCGCCTGTGCAGTCAGGGTTTGCAGATGTTCAAACCGAATACTCTGGGCGTGTGGAACCTGTTATTGAAACGGTTGAGGTCGAAGATGCCGCCGAGAAACCTCTTGGAGCAGCGCGTGCACAATTGCATGAGAATTATATTATCGCCCAAACGCCAGATGGTTTGGTTATCGTTGATCAACACGCTGCGCATGAGCGATTGGTGTATGAAAAACTGAAAAATCAAATGGCAGAGAATGGTGTGGCATCGCAGGCGTTGTTGTTGCCAGAGGTTGTTGATCTGTCTGAAAATGAACGGCTGGTCTTGATCGATGTTTTGGATGAGTTGGCGAAGTTCGGATTGGTGATCGAGGAGTTTGGCGGCAATGCAGTCTGTGTGCGCGAGACGCCTGCGATTTTGGGGGAGGTGAACGCACAAGCCTTGGTGCGTGATATCTGTGATGAACTGACGGATCAGACGACGACAAAAGTTGTGGCGGATAAGATCGAAGCGATCCTATCCCGTGTGGCGTGTCATGGATCTATCCGTTCAGGGCGCCAAATGCGCGCTGAAGAAATGAATGCATTGCTGCGCGAAATGGAAGCGACACCACATTCGGGACAATGTAACCATGGACGCCCGACCTATGTAGAATTGAAATTGGCAGATATTGAACGGTTGTTTGGGCGCACATGATAGAAATTAATGGACAAAGCTATGCATTGAATGATCCGCTGGTAATGGGCGTGATTTTAGCGACTGCTGTGCTGTTGCTTGTGGTGGTTTTGCTGATCACATCCGTGCGCCGTGCGGGACGATCGCAGAATGCGGTGGAACAAGTTGCCATGCAATTCGGACGGTTGAACGAAGATATTCAAACGCTGGGCGTCAACCAACAGCAACTGGCGGGGAACCTGCAAAGCGTTTCAGATACGCAGGCCAATGCGCAAGTGAATATGATCCAGACAATGGAGAAGCGTTTAGCTACAGTACAGCAACATATGAATGATACGCTACATACGAGCGCATTGAAATCGGCGCAATCCTTACATGAAATGCAGGAACGGATGAAAGAAAGCCTACATGGGTCATCTGAAAAAACCACGCAATCGCTGACGCAATTGCAAGAACGTTTGGCGACGATTGATAAGGCGCAGACGAATATTGAAAAGCTGTCTGGGGATGTGCTGGGTTTGCAAGATATCCTGTCGAATAAACAGACACGTGGGGCGTTTGGTGAAATCCAGCTGAACGATATCGTATCGAAAGCTTTGACACCTGAGGCGTATAGTTTTCAAGCAACTTTATCGAATGGCAAGCGTGCGGATTGTTTGATCCATCTGCCAAACCCACCTGGTCCGATTGTGATTGATTCAAAGTTCCCGTTGGAGGCTTATGAAGCGTTGCGGAATGCAGAAACAGACGAACAGGCAGTTGTTGCTGCGCGTTTGATGAAATCCTCTATACGCACACATATCAAAGCGATCAGTGAGAAGTATATTATCGAAGGTGAAACGGCAGATGGTGCTTTGATGTTCTTACCATCCGAAGCTGTTTATGCGGAACTTCATGCGAATTTCCCAGAAGTTGTGCGTGAAGGGTTCGATGCACGTGTTTGGATCGTGTCACCAACGACTTGTATGGCTACGCTGAACACAATGCGTGCTGTGTTGAAGGATGCGCGAATGCGTGAACAGGCGGGGGCTATTCGCAAAGAGCTGGGCGCGTTGTTTAAAGATGTGGAGCGCCTTGGTGGGCGTGTTGAAAATCTTGACCGTCACTTTTCACAAGCGAGTAAAGACATCGAAGACATTAAGATATCTGCGACCAAAGCAGGCACGCGGGCAAAGCGGCTTGATGCCTTTGATTTTGAAGAAATTTCGGATGCCTCTGCTGATGTGGTCAAATTGAACCCGAAAACGGGCGCGTAATTTATTCAGTTACTTGCTGTAACACTGGCCATTTTTACACCAGCAAAGATAAGCGCACCGCCTGCTGTTTTGTTGATGGTTTTGATAATCCAGTGTTTAACGCCGCCACGTACCAATCGGTCACCCATATAAGAATATGCGCCATATATGATGATTTGCAGAATAAAGGTTGTGGTACCCATCGCTAATACCTGTGGAAAGATTGCTTTAGTCACATCCAGAAATTGCGGAAGTATGGCCGCGAAATACAACAATGCTTTTGGGTTGGAAAATTCCACTAAAAAGCCTTGTGAAAAAAGCACTTTGCGGCTTTTCTGAACTGTGCTGCGATTTACACTTATGCCGCCAGATTTACTGAATATCGCGGTAAGGCCGAGATATAATAAATAAGCAACGCCAATCCATTTGATGATTGAAAACATGAGATGAGAGGCAACAATTACAGATGCAATGCCCGTTGCGGAAAATATGAAATAAGTGATGGTCGCCAACGTTATACCGAAAATACTGAATAACGTGCGTGCCAAACCATTTGATGCGCCTTGTGATGCAACCAATATGGCGGTTGGCCCTGGTGAAAAGATGATAATGGCGGTCGTAACTGTGAATAATAGGTATGTGTCAAAATTCATGATGATATCCTTACACTGCAGCGATGACTTCGATTTCGATCAACCACTTTGGGGTCAAAGTTTCGGCGACGATTGTCGTGGTTGGAATGCGACGACCCTCAAGAGCCGCTACGCGCGCATTTTCATTTTTCTTGGCATATTTGGTATCACGCAAATAGCTGGTTGTTCTTACGATATTATCGGTGTTCATTTCTGCATTTGCTAAGATGCATCTGATGTTTGACCATACAAGGGACAGCTGTTCATCTATGGTCTTAGGCGCAAGGCCTGTTTCGTCCAATCCCATTGTTCCACTGATAAACAACATGCTTGCTGCACCCGTGACTTTCATTGCATGAACATAATCTTTCGTTGCTGGGTACACGCCTTTTTTCGGGTTAACCGTTTCCATCTTCATAGTGAATATCCTTTTGCTAAATTCATAAAATGCGGATTATTATTGGATTAAAAGAAGGAAAATGCAGAATGAATAAAGATAAAGAGGATGTTCAGCCAAATGGTAAGCCTGCCCGCCCTTTAGATGCTTTTGACCGAAAAATATTAAGGGCGCTGACGACGGATGCGCGTTTGACTTATGCTGAAATCGGACAGGTTGCAGGATTGTCCGCACCTGCCGTACATGAACGCGTAAAACGTTTGCGTGCTTCTGGCGTGTTAAAAGGAACGACCACTTGTCTTGATGGAGAAGCCATTGGGAAGCCATTTTTGGCCTTTGTCCAAGTTGATGCGGAGGGCTGGGGGAAAAGTGAACGTATGATGCGTTTGCAAAAATTCCCTGAGGTAGAAGAAATCCACTCTGTTGCGGGAGATACCTGTGTGATGATGAAAGTGCGTTGCGCAAACGCGCAAGCGATGGAGGCGTTTTTGGCGCAGCTTTATATGTTGCCAGGCGTGCGTAGCACACGCAGTTATGTTGTTTTGTCCACGTATCTGGAACGTCCCATACAGGCAGAAGTAACGCAAGAATGGCCACCTATTCCGATGCCACCTGAATGATTCTGGACATAATTAAAGGGTCGCGTCACCGTGTCCCTTGCTTATATATACGTTTTTTGGGCAAGTTGGCCCGCAGAACGTAATTAAGTGGTAAGGCCCGTAATGCTTCAAGATCATCCGCAACGTGAAATGTTATCGCGCGAACTACACGCGCGACCTTTTCCAAAAGTGAATGCACCTGCATCTGTTGCATATTGGGCTATTGTGTCTGAAGGCACGCCTGATGAAGATAGAGCTATATTGTGTAAGCTGCTTAAGTTGATGGGATATGGCGATTTAAAGCCTGAGGGGAGCCACTTTTATAGCCGTTTGGGTGAATATGAATTGAAATGGGAAAGGCACACAGAGTTTGTGTCATATACATTGTTTATCAAACGCGAAACATCAGAACTTTTTCAGAGCAATCCACATGATCATTTCCCTAAAGAGTGGATGGACAAATTTGATGGGCAAATTTTGACATCCTGCTTTTTGGATATTTTGGGTCCTTTTGGACAAAAGGAAGCGGAAGGTTATGTTACCAAAGAGTTTTTCAAGCACTTTTCTGCAGAAAGTTTAGCAGTAAATTATGTTCTGAACCGCGAAGCTGTTGTTGCTAGTGATTTCACTATGGATGAAAGTGGGCATATCAAGCTTGTTGTTATGGCCATAGGGCAAGTTGGTGAGAATCGTTTAGGGCGAATTGTTCAACGTTTGTTTGAAATTGAAACATATAAGTCATTAGCAATGCTAACTTTACCTGTCGCACGGGATATATTTGCGCAAGTCGGGGTTTTAAATAAAAGTTTAACAGGTGCTGTACATGCCATTGCAGAAGGTGAGGGGACGTCGCAAGATCGTTTGGATGCGTTATTGTCCGTAGCTGCAAAAATCGAATATTTGCAATCTCAAAGCTCTTATCGTTTTAGTGCGGTAGAGGCTTACAATGCGATTGTTACACAGCGCATTCAGGTTTTGCGCGAAGAACGGTTGCAAGGTCGTCAAACTTTTACTGAATTTATGATGCGCAGGTTTGATCCTGCGATGCGGACATGTGAGTCGGCGCAAGCCCGTTTGCGGGATATTTCAGCGCGTGCAGCGCGTGCATCAGATTTGTTGGCAACACGGGTGACTGTGCGTACTAACGAACAGAACCGGGCGTTGCTGCATCAAATGGATGAACGGGCGTCGTTACAATTGCGTTTACAAGAAACTGTTGAAGGTTTGTCTGTGGTTGCGATCAGTTATTATGCTGTTAATTTAGCGACTTACCTGCTGATACCCGTTGCCAAAATATTCCACTTTGAAAAGTGGCAATTGACGGCTGCATTGATCATTCCAACAGTTTTGATCGTCTGGGGTATGATCCGCCGAATTAAGCGGCATGTAACAAAAGACGAGTAATGCCGATTTAGAACGTTTGTTTCCGATTATGTGCTTTTAACCCTGTTTTTAGGCCTAAAGGCGCATTTGAGCTATGCTACGTCGGGAATCCGAATTGCGTTTTCGCATATAAATTGCATAAATATCGTTAGCCTTTGCCAATAGGAGCATGCCACGTGTCTGATATCATCAAATTTACATTAGACGGAAAAGAAGTTTCCGCTCAGAAAGACGAAACAATCTGGGAAGTTGCGAAGCGTGAAGGGACGACCATTCCGCACCTGTGCCATTCTGGTAAAAAGGGGTATCGCTCTGATGGGAACTGTCGCGCTTGTATGGTGGAAATCGATGGCGAACGCACATTGGCCGCGTCCTGTATCCGCACACCATCCGAAGGCATGGTTGTAAAAAGCGAATCTAATCGCGCAGAAACAGCGCGTAAGATGGTTATGGAATTATTGGTTGCAGACCAGCCAGCCCAAGAAGAAGCGCATGATAAGTCTTCACATCTATGGGATATGGCGGAGATGCAAGGCGTGTCAGAAAGTCGCTTTCCGCAAATTGAGCAACCGCGTGTGCCACTGTTGGATGACAGTCACGTTGCGATGTCTGTGAATTTGGATGCTTGTATTCAGTGTAACTTGTGTGTGCGCGCCTGTCGTGAAGTACAGGTAAACGATGTGATCGGTATGGCTGGTCGGGGTGCTGATGCAAAGATTGTATTTGATATGGATGACCCAATGGGAACATCCAGCTGTGTGGCCTGTGGTGAATGTGTGCAAGCGTGTCCAACAGGAGCGTTGATGCCAGCGAAAGCTGTTGATGAAAACCAAGTGGGCGATAGCAAAGATTTCGACCGCGAAGTGAAATCTGTTTGTCCGTTCTGCGGTGTTGGCTGTCAGATCAGCCTGAAAATCAAAGACGATAAAGTGGCATGGGTCGATGGCATTGATGGTCCTGCGAACGAAAACCGTTTGTGCGTGAAAGGTCGTTTTGGTTTTGACTATATCGACCACTCACACCGTGTAACGAAGCCGCTGATCCGTAAAGAAGGCGTGCCAAAAGGTCTGAATGTTGATCCAGGTAACCCATTGACGCACTTCCGTGAAGCATCATGGGAAGAAGCAATGGAAGCTGCAGCTGGTGGTTTGGCAAAGCTGCGCGATACTGAGGGCGGCAAATCTGTTGCTGGTTTCGGGTCTGCGAAATGTACAAACGAAGAAGCATATTTGTTCCAAAAATTGATCCGTCAAGGTTTTGGGCATAACAACGTAGATCACTGTACCCGTTTGTGTCACGCATCATCCGTTGCTGCGTTGTTGGAAAATGTGGGTTCTGGTGCTGTTACTGCAACATTTAACGAAATTGAAAACGCAGATGTGGCGATTGCGATTGGGTGTAATCCAATTGAAAACCATCCAGTTGCGGCGACATACTTTAAGCAATTCACCAAACGTGGTGGTAAGCTGATTGTTATGGATCCACGCGGTGTTGGTTTGGGTAAGCATGCGACACACCGTCTTAAGTTCCGCCCAGGTACGGACGTTTCAATGTTGAATGCGATCATGCATACGATTGTGGAAGAAGAACTATATGATAAGCAATATATCGAAGCTTACACAGAAAATTGGGAAGCTCAGAAGAAACACTTAAAAGATTTCAGCCCCGAAAAAATGGCACCACTTTGTGGTATCGAAGCCGAAGAACTGAAAGAAGTTGCACGTCTCTTTGCCAATGCAAATGCGGGCATGATTTTCTGGGGGATGGGTGTTTCCCAACACATCCACGGCACAGATAATTCACGTTGCTTGATCTCGTTAGCTTTGATGACAGGTCAAATCGGCCGTCCAGGTGCTGGTTTGCACCCATTGCGAGGTCAAAACAATGTACAAGGTGCATCTGATGCGGGCTTGATCCCGATGTTTTTACCCGATTACCAAACAGTTACGGACGATGGTGTGCGGTCTGCCTTTAATGAAGTTTGGAACAGTGATGTTGATTTCGGCGCTGAAAAAGGTCTGACTGTTGTGGAAATCATGGACGCTGTTCATGATGATAAAATCAAAGGCATGTACATCCTTGGTGAAAATCCTGCGATGTCTGACCCTGATGTAGAACACGCGCGTGATGCACTTGCAAAACTAGAGCATTTAGTTGTGCAAGATATCTTTGTGACGGAAACAGCAAACTATGCTGATGTTATTTTGCCTGCTTCTGCATTCGCAGAGAAAAATGGCACAGTGACAAACACAAACCGTCAGGTTCAAATGGGCCGCCAAGCTGTGACACCTCCGGGTGAGGCGCGTGAAGATTGGGCGATTACAACGGAATTGGCACGACGTTTGGGCTTGGATTGGGATTACACACATCCATCGCAAATCTTTGCTGAGATGAAGATGAACATGGCGTCATTGGATAACATCACATGGGATAGATTGGAAAATGAAGCGGTGACATATCCGTCATTATCCCCAGAAGACCCTGGTCAGGCGATTGTGTTTGGCGACGGTTTCCCACGTCCAGAAGGTCGTGCGAAGTTTACACCTGCTAGCATTATTGCACCTGATGATGTGCCAGATGCTGAATATCCAATGATCCTGACTACGGGTCGCCAGTTGGAGCATTGGCACACAGGATCGATGACACGTCGTTCAACGGTATTGGATGCGGTTGAACCAGAAGCGAACTGTTCATTGCACCCGAAAACCTTACGCGCATTGGGTGTTGAGCCGGGTGGCATGATCCGATTGACGACAAAACGAGGCTCTATAACCGTGATGGCGCGTGCGGACCGTGCAATTGCAGAAGATATGGTATTTTTACCGTTTGCATATGTGGAAGCAGCTGCGAATGTTCTGACAAACTCTGCGCTTGATCCGTTTGGTAAAATCCCAGAGTTTAAATTCTCGGCTGTGAAGGTAGAGAAAGTATCAGACGCGATCGCAGCGGAATAGGTATTGGAATATTTGGCTGCAGATTTTATGCAGCCAAATTATACATTTCATAAAAGTAAGTGATCAGAATTAAAATGTTATTCTGATCCCAGTCCCAATGATGAAGTCACTAATGTGGTCACCCCCAACGACGTCAGCGTCATTTACGGCTTCATCCAGATCCGGATAAGCCCCTTCTTCTAACCTATTATCATCATGGATAAATCGCCTGAATTTCGACGTAAACGATGAGTTTCTTGAAGTGATGGGTCTTCCATCCAAGCTGTGATGGCAAGTTTATCTGGGAAAGTTAAAATTACAGCAATATCGGGTGCTTGCCTTGAGCCATCTATAATTTCATTGGCTTTACCAACAGTAAGAACAGAGCATCCATGCGCTTGCAAAGCTGGCGCAGCGACTTCTTTATATTTTGCGAAAGTTTCTGGGTTGGTAATTTTTAAGTCTAGGTAAACATAAACCATATCTATCTCCTTGTGATGTAAATGACATAGCCGTGTTTAATGCATGCAAAAACACGTGAAAAATATTTAAGTATGTGCAAAAATGCATGTATGGGCGCTGATTGGGAAGATATAAAAACTGTCCTTTGCTTGATAGAAGGTGGATCATTAGCGAAAGCTGGTGAAATGCTTGGCGTGAATTATACGACTGTAGCGCGCCGTATTACGCGTATTGAAAGAACCTTAGGCCAACAATTATTTTTAAAGGCTAAATCAGGATATAAGCCAACAGAAGCAGGACTACAGGTTGGCCAAACAGCAAGGCGTATGGACGAACACAATAGTGAATTACAACGATCACTTCTAGCACGGGAAGATGTCTTAAGTGGTGTGTTGACAATTACTGTTCCACCTTTGTTGGTTGGACCTTTTCTTACGGATGTATTTGCAGCTTTTAAAGAACGGTACCCAAATGTTGAACTGAATATCAGGGCTACAAATCATGCTTTGGACTTGAATAAACCAGAGGCTGATATTGCAATTCGTATTAGTAATACACCTGATGAGACATTGGTTGGGCAACGATTGGCAAGACAAAGGTCAGCATCATTTGCATCTGTTGGTCTCGCTAAGATGTTAAGAGAAACCCCAACACAGCCTATTCCATGGGTTGGGTTGTTAAATACAAAAGGTGCGCCAAAAGCATCGCTGCGAAATTATCCGAATGCAGAAATTGTTTACCGATTTGATGATATGTCCGCGATATTAGGCGCAGTTCAATCGGGCCTAGGGGTCGCCCGAATGCCAATGTTTTTGGGGCAATCAGATGGTGTTGTTCAGCTTCCGATCCTACAGCCGCAACCATATTGGGATATTTGGGTTCTAACGCATGCGGATTTGCGCAAAGCGCCAAAAGTACGAGCTTTTAAAGATTTGTTGATCCCGTATTTTAAGAGACGTGCTGCAGATTTTTGGGGTGAGGATTGTGTGTAAAATAAAAAACTGACCTAAATGAATAGGTCAGTTTTCTTGGATTGGGATATCCTGGCGGGTTGTTTAGAAACTGAATTTAGCGCCTAAACCAAGAACAGTACCGCTTACATCATCGGAACCATTTGCTACGCCTGCATCATTCAACTGCTCAGTAAAGTCTACATCAGCAAGGAATGCGGACACTTTAAAGTTTTTGTTAACAGTATATGTTGCTGCCGCAATAAGTATATCAAGCTCTTCGCGAGAGTTTGTAATAGCGTTTTCATCATCGATGTTCTCACCGTTGAAATAAGTTAAAGAGTAACCCCAAGGGCCATTCGAGTAACCAATACCTACGTCATATGAACGACCATCGTCTGTTGGTGTACCATCTTGTTCTGCATATGAACCACCAATAGTGAATCCATTCCAACCTAGGTTAATACCACCCCCCCAGATTTCTGGATCATTAGGTGTACCAGCTGTGCCGCTTGCAATGCCGTAGCGTGCTGATAATCCGAGATCTAAACCACCGAATGAATGATCATAAGATGCACCAATATCTACAAAGTCTGTTGGGCCAGTTGCAACTGCGTTATTATCAACTGGGCCACTACCTTCGCCACCGTCACGCGCGTATGAAATACCTGCTTTGAAGCCTGCGAATTTCGGAGTGAAGTATGTAATACGGTTGGCGTCATTGTTGCGAGCATTTTCTAGGAATGTTGTCCCTAGTGTGCCGCGGAAAAAATCATCACCAGTGTTTACACCGCCGGCTGCTCCAGAAAATGGAATAAAGGCTGTTAGTGAGCTAGAGTTAGCGAAAATGAGTGATACATCTGGAGCACTTTTTGTAAGTTTGTATCCAGCAGAGTTTTCAGAGCCGATAACAAGTTGACCAAAGTTACCTGTGATTGTGATGAATGATTCATCGATTTGATCGCCATTTGCACCAGAGTCAGCTTCTAGCTGAATTTCGGCACCAATTTTGATACCGTTGTCTAATGTAAGTGATGGTTTGAAAATAATTTCAGCATTTGTAAAAACATCCGCGCCATCAAAATCAGTGCCAGCAGGGCCATCGACCGAGGTAAAACTTAGGATGGCGTTATAAAAACCACCGACTTTAACTTCTAATGCATTGTCTGCAGCATTTGCTGCACCAGTAAAACCTACGATGGCTACTGCTGTTGTGCACAATAACGAATTCTTCATTGTGAATATCTCCCATAAAGTGAAGTTGCGTTAACGCTTTCTTGGGTGATTTATTCATTTGATGGTAGTAAATTTTTTGTAAGTTATTGTTTTATAACGTAAATGTAAATAAATTCTCACGATAATTCTCATAGGCGTGTGGTCAATTACATTAAGTTTCACAGGTCTGTGTTTGTGTGAATATCATTTATGACATCAGCGTGAAGTGACCCAATCTACATATGTGTAATAGGCTTGGGGAAAACAGATCAGATGCTTTTGAAATTAAACTTTTTGATACCCGCGACGAAGATTCGTTTTACGAATGCTGTCAGCTGCATGTGATGCACTTAATAGATCCGGGAAAAGATCAATGATTTGTCGCCCATTACCACCAACACGGCCCCATTCCCGAAGAACTGAGAATTCTTCGAAAAGATTTGCGCAAATCTCTATTCGGTAAAACCGAGCAGAGGTTTTTTTAGGGTCGTCGTTTAACATAAGGCAGCATGTCATAAATCGATTCTAACAAGCTGTGATTCAGGGCTCAAGTAAATTATTGAATGTCTTTCGCCAAATGTCCTTTGTAACGTGCGAGTAGCCCGCATAAAGGCGCGCTTAAAATGGAAAAGACCGTTTCCTCGTATTCACGTGTTTCGCTGTTGGGTAATAAAAAGGTGGCATTGGAATACCTAGAAACCACCCTTTACCTTAGGATGAAAACTACAGACCCGTGAGTGAGTAGTCGTGAACAAGGCTTGGTGCTGGTCTTTACATTGATGCGAGCATAGGCTTGTTCGCACTTAAGTGGTTTCTCTTTTTAAAAGATGCCCTGATAACTTAACGCTATCAATTGGCTTTCCTGTGTTTAAGAAACTACAGACTTCGTCAGCAGCATGTTTTCCCATGTCTTTTACAGAAAGTTCAATCGATGTCAGTGGAGGGACAGTGTGCTCAGCCCATTCTAAGTTGTCAAAACCCATTACTGCAACATCATTTGGAATGCTGATATTGTTGCGCTGTAATTCAAATAATACGCCCAAAGCTAACACATCTGATAGACAGAAGATTACGTCTGGCCTTTGGCCCGATGAAATTATTCTTCGAGTTGCTTGGCAGCCACCATCTATACTTAATGCGACTTCCATGTAGTTTACATCGCTAAAGCGGTTATCTGACTTGATACCTTCTAAACGGTCACGTGTACGGTCATTATCGGTTGTTGGTCCGTGTATGACAGCGACAGTATTATACTGCTTTTCAATAAAATGGTTTAAGGCAAGCTTTGATATGGCCGCATTATCATAACCGATAGAGGGGTAATCTGCATTAGGATCATAATATGATGTTATGATAACTGGCACGTTAAAACGTTTAACTAATGCATCAAATTCTAGGCTACGTTGCTTGCCAGATACGATCAATGCTTCAGCGCCCATGTTTAGCAATGCTGTGGCTTGTTCGAATTCTGTTTTGGGGCTGCCATTGGTTGTAGAGATAACTAAGGAATGTTTGTGATCTGACAACCGTTTTTCTAATGCTTCCAGAAATTTAGAAAAAATGGCGTGATCTAATGTTGGCACTAAGGCGCCAACTGTACGGGTGCGCCCTGAGTTCAAGGCGCGTGCCATCGGACTTGGTGAAAAGCTTAATTTTTGGATCACATCATTTACATGATCTTTTGTTTTTTTTGTAACGCTTGGTGAATTATTTAAAACGCGTGAAACTGTTGCAATAGAAACGTTTGCTGTACGCGCAACGTCTTTTAGCGTTGCCTTCTTTTTGGGTAAATTTCTTATACTGCTCATTCTACTATAATAAACAAATCTTTCGAAAGTTAAATGGGTGATTGACTCATGTAACCGTTTACATTTATTACGCATGTAAACGGTTACATTGATTCGACTTGCGGAGTTAAAAATTGGAAATCCAAAATTTATTCAGTTTCAAGAATGGGATGCATGACCCCGTTGGGCGTGTGTTTCCTGGAATGGATGCACCACATACTTCGCTATCGTGGGAATTAGACCCGCGCCAAGCGAAAATGTTTGATCTTAATGAGGGTGATTTGTTGTCTCTAACGGGGCTTTCGTCCATCGACCAAATTTCAATCGTTGCTTTTGATGATAATGGCCGTGACGCATTATCTGCGATCAATTTGATATCCAACGCCTGCTTAAATTTAGCATCATTTGATGCGAGGCAATTTACAGGTTGGTATGTCGCTAACGGTGGTGATTTAAATCAAGACATTCCATGTAAACATGTTTTAACGGATGAAGACCTTCTAATTCTTAAAGCAAAATCTAAATGCCAAGTGTGGGTTGCACTTACCCAAAATGTCGATAACTTTATTGCTGGTGGTGCTGTTGGGGCCATTTCTGTCAGTATGCAAAGGGCGAGCCCAAACTCATTATTATTACCTCCTCCATTAGCTGAGGTTAGAGATGAATTTACGATCTCACGTGCAACAGCCCAATCTTATGAATTAAAAAAAGGTGAGGTTGTCCAAGTCATTGATGTGCAAGGTCAGCAATGTTCAGATTTCATGGCTTTCCGTGCAGATGGTTTGATGAAAGGGTTGGAGCAGCGGATTGATAGTACCGTCACGCGTACTATGGTTGGCGGCGCATACCCAACACCTGGTATGTTCGATAAATTTTACGATTCGGAAATGCGCCCACTTTTAAATGTTGTTCAAGATACAGTAGGGCGTCACGATACATTTGCATTGGCATGCACCGCTCGCGGTTATGAAGAGCGTGGATTTCCAGGGCATGTAAATTGTTCGGATAATATTTCAAGTGCCGTTGAAAGCTATGGAGTGCAACGCAGAAATGCATGGCCTGCGATCAATTTCTTTTTCAATTCATGGATCGATCATGGGGATAATCATATCCAGTCCGAAGAGTCGTGGTCGCGAGCAGGGGACTATATTGCGTTAAAAGCAATGGATGATTTAGTTTGTGTCAGCACCGCTTGCCCAGACGATATTGATCCGATCAATGGTTGGAACCCAACAGATATTCACGTCAGAATTTATAAATCAGATGAGCCGATAAGACGGTCAATAGGATATAGAGAAAAGGAAAATGCAGTTTTGTCTATAAGTGAAGAGTCCGCATTTCAAAGTTGTACAGAAAAGCTTACTCAGCAGTTTGCGCCAGCACGCGACCTTTGGGCGCCTATTTCATACCCATCTTTGGGGACTTTGGGGGAATATTGGAAATGTCGCAATGCTGTGACATTACAAGATATGAGTGGCTTGCGAAAATATGATATCGTAGGGCCTGATGCTGAAAAATTATTGCAAAAGGCAATGACGCGCGATGTAGCAAAATTGGCAGTTTGGCGCGGCTCTTATTTGTTGATTTGTGACGCACAGGGTACGGTTATTGATGATGGCACATTATTTAGGTTGGGACCACAATTGTTCCGTTGGTGCTGTGGTACGGAAGAAAGCGCACGCGTGCTAACTGAGCTTGCAGAAACTGATGGCCTACAAGTGCGAATTAATGCAATGCGCAGCGCTTTGCCTAATCTTGCATTACAAGGCCCGCGATCACGTGATGTATTGCGAAAACTTGTTTTTACACAGCCTCACGTTCCTGCTCTTGATGATTTGAAATGGTTTGGCGTGACTATGGCGCGTCTGAACAATAGAGATGGGATACCATTTATGTTGTCTCGTTCAGGATATACTGGTGAGCTTGGCTATGAGTTGTTCTGCGATAAATCACATGCCCCAGAATTATGGAATGCGCTTATGGAAGCTGGCGAAGAGTTTGGGATTGCCCCAATGGGTACTGCGGCCTTAGAGACCATTCGTATTGAAGCAGGTTTGGCCGCAGGTGGCGCAGAATTTGCAGCAGATGTTGATGCTTTTGAAGCAGGTTTAGGCTTTGCCGTTGATCTGCGTAAAGCTGATTTTATCGGTAAAGCTGCGCTTGAACGTAATTCTGAAAATCCAAGACGCGTTTTGAAAGGCTTGATTTTAGACTGTGATGATATCCCGCATCATGGCGCACATATTTATTTAAATGAGCGCCCTGTGGGTGTAGTGACCTCGGCCACGCGGTCCCCAACATTAGAAACAGCAATTGCAATCGGGCGTGTTGCGATTGAGCAAGCTGAAAATGGAACGATATTAGAAATTGGACAGATGGGCGGTCATATGAAGCGCCTCAAAGCAACGGTAACGGATATCCCATTTGTGGATCCGCAACGTAAACGTGCACGTGCGTAACCACGTGTAAATTATAAAAAATAACCAACTAGGAGATAATAATGAAACATCTTAAGTCATTCGCCATTGCTGCGACTGTGGCATTAACTGCCTCAAGCGCTATGGCACAAGAAAAAGTTATGATTGGTGAGCCAAGCTGGCCAGGTGCTAAAATTATGGCGAACCTTATCGGCCAAGTTATTACAGATCGTTTAGGTGGCGAAGTGGGCTACGCACCAGGCGCAAATGCTGTTATTTTTGCTGCTATGGACGGTGGCCGTGGTGATATCGATGTGCACCCAGATGTTTGGCTGCCAAATCAATCATCTTTCACAGATGAATATGTCGACCAGAAAAAATCAGTTTCCTTGTCTTCTGGTTCATATGAAGGTCGTACAGGATTTTGCACACCAAACTATATGGTTGAAAAGCACAATATTAAGTCTGTATTCGATTTAGGGACACCGGAAGCACAAGATTTGTATGATAAAGATGGCGATGGCAAAGGTGAAATCTGGATCGGCGCATCTGGTTGGGCATCAACAAACATCCACAAAGTTAAAGCGCGCGATTATGGTATTGATACCTTCCTTGAGCCAACAACAGAGGATGAAACAGTGTTTTATGCTGGCTTAAAAGACGCTATCGCAGATGAAAAAGGCGTGGTCTTCTATTGCTATAAACCACACTACGTTCATGCATTATATCCTGTCACGATCTTGGAAGAGCCAGAGCACACAGAGGATGGCTTTAAAATGGTAACACCAGACCAAGATGCGGACTGGTTTAATAAATCAAAAATCACGACAGGTGATAAAGTTAAGACAGTGAAAGTTGCGTATTCAAATTCTTTGAATTCACGGAATGAAGCCGCCGCAGCTTTCCTTGCTAACATCGATATGAATTCTGACGCTTTGTCTGAGCTCACATATAAAGTTGTTGTGCAAGGCAATGAAATTGATGGTGTTGTTGCTGAGTGGATTGCAGCAAATGGTGACACTGTCGATACTTGGCTTGGTGTAAACTAAGGCATCTCTCCCTGACTTCCTTGGCGGTTTTTCACCGCCAAGGCTTTTAAATGAAAGGATGAAAAAGTGTCGGATAATATTGCGATCGATGCACGTGGGGTGTGGAAGATATTTGGAGATAGAGCAGAAGAAGCTTTAGCGGCTATTCATGCCGAAGGGCTGAGTAAAGCAGAAGTTCTCGAAAGATATGGATGTGTTGTCGGTGTTGCAGATGCCAGCTTTGAAATTCAGGAAGGTGAATTATTTTGTGTTATGGGGCTTTCTGGCTCGGGTAAATCTACACTTGTTCGCCATGTAAACCGTTTGTTGGAACCAACTGCAGGTAAAATTTTGATTGGTAATGACGATGTCATGGGACTGGATGATGTTGCATTACGTGATTTGCGCAACCGTCGTGTCGCCATGGTTTTTCAAAGTTTTGGTTTGATGCCGCACAGAACGGTGCGAGATAATGTTGCTATGCCGCTAGAAATTCGTGGCACAGGTAAAGCGCGCCGTTGGGAAGAAGCTGACCGTGTGCTAGAGCTTGTCGAATTGACAGGTTGGGAAGATAAATACGCCCATGAATTATCTGGTGGTATGCAGCAGCGCGTAGGTTTGGCTCGTGCGATTGCATCTGACCCTGAAATTCTATTGATGGATGAGCCATTCTCGGCACTCGACCCTTTGATCCGTAAGCAATTACAAGATCAATTCATGGACCTGTCACAAAAACTGAAAAAAACAACAATGTTTATCACGCATGATCTGGATGAAGCGATCCGTATCGGTGATCGTATTGCCATTATGAAAGATGGTCGAATTGTTCAAACAGGTACGCCAGAAGAGATTATTCTGAACCCTGTTGATGATTACGTGTCCGACTTTGTTGCTGGTATATCCAAGTTGAGCATGGTTGCGGCGCATAATGTGATGAAATCTGTTGATGAATTTGAAAAGAAACATGGTGATATTCCTAAGGATGCCAAAGAGGCGCATACATCGATGGATTTAAATGACTTGATGGACTTGTGCGTGGATGGTCACGGTATTGTTGCTGTTTCTGATGGGAATAAAACCGTTGGCGTTATTAATCGTGCGGGTTTGATCCGTGCAATCCAGAACAGCCAATAGTGATCGGGGGATAAGATGGGACAAATACAAGAAAAAACTCAAGAGCAAATGAATACCCTAATCGATGAATTTGTAGGGCAAGGGCAAAGCTACTATCGGAAAGTTTTCGGTTATATGATGGAAGCACCTGGCTATAGGTTTACAATAAACTGGGTCGCGGGTTTGCTCGGTCCAGTTTGGTTCGGTGCTCGTGGTTTATGGTCATGGTTTTTGACATTTTTGCTATTGGAAACCTTTGCATATATCCAAATAGGGCGCGGTTTGTTTGGCGACTTGGGGCGCGAATTTCGACAACGTGCTGAAAGTATCGCATCAACATTAGATTTGCGATACCAGCAGATTGCAGCAGCTGAACAATCAGGGTCCTCATCATTAGAGGCCCTTAAAAGAGCGGCTGCATCCTTAGAGAGTGCATTGGCGAAGGCAAGCGAGGCTGCAACATCTGCGGATGCGACAGGATCAATATATATCTTAACGGGTATTGTTCTACTGCTTGCCATTAAGTTCGGAGCAGCGGTATTGGCCAATTGGTCATTGGAAAATCAATTTACACGGTGGCGGTCTAACCGTAATGTCTTGAATGGGTTTTCAATGAGACGAATGGTCGTATCATTACTTTTGACTCTTTTTGTCGTCGTTATTTCAGCTGCAAAATTTGCGCAACCCGATGCCTTTCCAATACTGTCTGCATTTCCAACTGATCGAAATTGGCGCTTGAATGTTGGTGACGGAGTGCAAGCTGGCTTTGATTGGACAAAGATTCATGGGCGTGGCTTTTTTGATGCGATTACAACTGGTATGCGTACACTGCTTGACTGGATTGAAGTTGTGTTGGTTCAAACTCCTTGGCCTGTCGTAACGTTGATTATTGTTATGTTGGCGTATCTGTCAGCGGGTGCCCGAGTTGCGATCTTTACTGGTGCTGCGCTGGCTTATCTTGGCCTTTTGGATTTCTGGGAAAAAGCGATGACAACAGTTGCTTTGTTGGGTGCTGCGGCGATGATTTCCATCACGCTTGGTATCCCTCTTGGTATTTACTGTGCACGCCGTCCAAGGATGTTTGCGATTGTGCGCCCAATTCTTGATTTCATGCAATCGATGCCATCTTTCGTTTATCTTATCCCTGTTGTTGCTTTTATTGGTTCAGGTAAACCAGCCGGTGTTGTGGCAACGATGATTTTTGGTAGCCCACCTGTCATTCGCTTTACGGTTTTAGGCCTTCAGCAAGTTCCTGACACTGTTCGTGAAGCTGCTTTGGCTTTCGGTGCAACACCACGATATCTATTGTGGCGTGTAGACTTACCATTGGCCGCTAAAACGATCATGGCTGGAGTTAACCAAACAATTTTGCTGTCATTAGCAATGGTCGTTGTTGCCTCGCTTATTGGTGCAAAAGGGCTTGGTGAAGATGTACTCGAAGCTTTGCAGTATGCAGCAGCAGGGCAAGGAATCTTAGCAGGTTTAGCAATTCTGTTTTGTGCTCTAATTCTTGACCGAATTGTCGCTGGTAAACAAACATAGAGAGTATGGTTGGAATTGGGCGTGATATGTTAAATGCTTTGCGCCCAATTTCTGCGAAAATATAAATAATGTGTAAACTATTTTAATTATACTAAACAATTGCTTATAAATTGAGTGGGTGGCACATTATGCCACCTATTTTTTTAAGGGCGCCAATTATTTTGCCATAACATGTGCACTTATGCGCATTGTACTCTATAATATATATATTATGGTTATTAAAAATGTGTCACCATTTTTTTAATAATGCTCTATGTGATTTATAGATTCTCCCAAGGAATATCGACTATGAGATTTAGTACTTTTGCGGCTTTGTTTTTATTAGGGAACTTTATGTCTCCTGCAAATGCACAGCAGCCGCCGCCGCCTGTTACAGTTGCAAAACCTGTGGTTAAGAACATTATCGAACAGGATGAGTTCGTAGGGCGTTTTGCTTCTAAGTCTGAGGTGATGCTACGTGCACGCGTGTCTGGATATTTAAGTGCCGTACATTTCAAAGATGGTGCATTGGTAAATAAAGGTGATCTTTTATATACAATTGATCAACGCACATTCGAAACGGCTTTGCGCCAGGCGCAGTCGCAAATTAATATTGCAACAGCAGCACATAAATTTGCCAAAGAACAGTTGGAGCGTGCTGAAGCTTTAGTGAAAAACGGTAATATTTCACGAAGTACTGTGGATGAGCGCCAAGAAGCTTTTTTGGCTGCGCAAGGTACTTTGGAGCAAGCTAAATCTGCAGAAGAATTGGCAAAGATTGATTTGGAATTTACTGAAATTCGCGCACCAATTTCAGGCCGTATTGATCAAAATCTAGTATCTGCGGGCAACTTAATTAACCAGAATGAAACCGTGCTGACATCTATTGTCTCTGGCGATCCGATTCATTTCTTTTTCGATATCGATGAGCGTTATTTCCTTGCTTATGCAAGAGATGCGCGTGCGCGCGGCAGTGTTATCCAAGAAGGAGCTGGTGGACTTGAAGTTACTATTAAGCTGTCTGACAATAAGATTGCGCCGCAAAAAGGTTTTTTGGATTTTTCTGAAAATCGCATAGATGAGCAAACTGGTACAATGCGTGTACGTGCTATTTTAGATAATCCTGATGGGATATTAACACCAGGTTTATTTGGTACAGTTATCGTTCCTGGGTCTTTGCCTTACAAAGGTATCCTTATCCCAGACGCGGCATTGGCTACAGATCAAAACCGACGCGTTGTTATGGTGATCGATGAAGAGGGTAAAGCCAAAGGGAAGGTTGTTCGCCCAGGTCCCATGCATGATGGCTATCGGATCATCCGCTCTGGTTTGGACGGCAGCGAGCAAATCGTTATCGAAGGTTTATTACGCGCGCGCCCTGGTGCGACGGTAACGCCTGAACTAATCGAATTACCATTGGTTGCGGAATAAGAGGATGGGAAGATTCTTTGTTGATCGCCCCGTTTTTGCGATTGTTTTATCTGTTATCATGACAATTCTAGGTGCGGTTGGGTATACCCAGCTGCCTGTAGAACAATACCCGCCAATTGCCCCACCTTCTATTGTGGTACAAGCAAACTATCCTGGAGCTGATGCTGAAACTGTTGCTGCAACAGTCGCAACACCGCTTGAGCAATCCATCAACGGTGTTGAGGGAATGTTGTATATGTCATCATATGCTACCGCAGATGGTTCAATGAGTTTGACTGTTACATTTGAAATTGGCACCAATTTGGATTCAGCGCAGGTTCTCGTTCAGAACCGAGTAACAACATCATTGCCACGATTGCCACAAGAGGTCCGTGATCTTGGTGTGACGACAACTAAATCATCTCCAGATTTGATGATGGTGATCCATATGTTGTCACCTGATGAAACGTACGACCAGCTCTATGTATCGAATTATGCGCGTGCAAGAGTTCGAGATTTACTGATCCGATCTGATGGGGTTGGTAATATACTTATTTTCGGCGAACGTGAATTTGCTGCACGTGTTTGGTTAGATCCAGATAAGATGTCATCATTAGGTCTTGTCGCGAGTGATGTCGTTGGGGCCTTACGAGAGCAGAATGTACAAGTTTCAGGTGGTGCCCTTGGTGCCCCACCAAATGATAGCGATAGTGCATTTCAGGTTACGGTCACAACAGCGGGGCGCTTGGAGACACCTAAGGAATTTGGAAGTGTGATTGTTCGCGCAACGGAAGATGGTCGTGTTGTAAGGCTTAGGGATGTTGCACGCGTAGAAATCGGCGCGCGTTCTTACGTGACTAATTCCTATCTAAATAACAAGCCTGCTGTTGCTTTAGGTGTATTTCAGCGACCTGGATCGAATGCTTTAGCAACAGCTGAAGAGATCATCAATAAAATGGATGAGCTGAGTGAAGATTTTCCGCCAGGGTTGGAGCATCAAATTGTTTACAATCCGACGGAATTTATTTCTGCATCAATCAATGCCGTTTATAAAACGATCTTTGAGGCTGTATTGCTAGTGATTGTAGTTGTTTTGGTGTTTCTACAAAGTTGGCGTATGGCCATTATCCCGCTGCTTGCCATCCCCGTTTCGTTGGTTGGTACCTTTGCCGTCATGCTTGCTTTGGGGTATTCCTTGAATCTCTTAACACTGTTTGGTCTTATTCTTGCAATTGGTATCGTGGTCGATGATGCCATTGTTGTGGTGGAGAATGTTGAGAGGAACATAGAAGAGGGTAAGTCTGCACGTGATGCATCTGCCCGCACAATGGATGAAGTTTCTAATGCCATTATTGGGACGTCATTGGTCTTGATTGCTGTGTTTATCCCATCTGCGTTTGTTCCTGGAATTACCGGTCAATTCTATACGCAATTTGCGGTAACAATTTCTGTTGCTACCATTCTGTCGACTATCAATTCTCTTAGTTTGTCTCCAGCATTGTCTGCAATTTTGCTGAAAGCCAAAGGCAAAGAGCCCAGTCAAAACCCTTTGGGACAGTTCCTGTCTATTTTCACAACTGCGTTTAATAAGGGTTTTGATGTGGTTACGCAGGTCTATGTAAAGATCGTCGCCTTTTTGATCGGATCGTGGAAGATGATCAGTGCGAGCTTAATTGTTTTTGTTGCTCTGTTGGTTGGTACAGTATGGATTGGACAAAAAGTTCCAACAGGGTTTATTCCACAGACAGACCAAGGGTATGCGATTGTCGTTGTTCAATTACCAGATGGTGCGTCTTTGGAGCGTACTGATGAAGTGATGCGAGAGGCATCGCAGATTGCACTTGAAACGCCGGGGGTGGCCAATGCCGTTGCTTTTGCAGGATTTTCAGGCGCTACATTTACCAATGCATCTAATCAAGGCGTGATTTTCACGCCATTTGATAGCTTTGATGATAGATTGAAAAGCGGGCTTAGTGCCCAGAAGATTGTTGGGAACCTATTCGGCCGTATGCAGGGTTTGAGGGAAGCTTTTATTATTGCAATTGCACCGCCATCAGTTCGTGGTGTCGGTAATGGTGGTGGTTTTAAATTGCAACTTAAAGAGAACGAAGGCTCAGATATGTCTCGGGTTTTAGGGTCCGCTTATGCAATTATGGGAGCTGCTGCCCAATCCAAAGATGTGACTGGTGTCTTCACTACATTCTCCGCAGGTAGTCCACAAGTTTACTTAGAAATTGATCGCGTAAAAGCTCAGATATTGAATGTGCCTATAGGTGCTATTTTTGAAACACTTGCTATTAATCTGGGCTCCTCCTTTGTGAATGATTTCAATTCATTTGGTCGCCAATTTCAGGTGCGGGCACAGGCGGATCAAAAATTCCGCCTTGAAAAAGAGGATATTGCAGCTCTGAAAGTGCGTTCTGTGACGGGAGCTTTGGTGCCTCTTGGGACTATTATGGAAATTCGCGATACATCGGGACCTTCTTTGGTGCAAAGATACAATCAACGGGTTTCAGTCCCGATTCAAGGCTCTGCTGCACCTGGTATCTCAACAGGTCAGGCTTTAGTCGCGATGGAAAAACTGGCAGAGTCAATTTTACCCCATGGTGTAGATTATGAATGGACAGAACTTGCTTATCAAGAACGCAACCAAGGGAATACCGCTATTTATATTTTTGCATTCTCAATCTTATTTGCGTTTCTATTCTTGGCGGCTTTGTATGAAAGTTGGACCTTACCATTCGCAATTATTTTGATTGTACCGTTATCGATGCTTGCAGCACTTTTGGGTGTCATGACGCGTGGAATGGACAACAATATTCTCACACAGGTTGGCTTGATCGTACTTGTTGGTTTGGCGGCAAAGAATGCTATTTTGATTGTAGAGTTTGCAAAGCAAGCACAAGAAGAAAGAGGCTTGAGCGCTGTTGATGCGGCAATAGAGGCTAGCCGGTTGCGGTTGCGTCCTATTCTAATGACTGCTTTTGCTTTTATTTTAGGGGTGGTTCCGTTGATGATCTCAACTGGCCCCGGAGCAGAGATGCGTCAAGCTCTTGGTACAGCAGTGTTTTCTGGAATGCTGGGTGTGACTATTCTTGGTCTGTTTTTTACGCCAGTGTTCTATGTGGTAATTAAAGGTTTATTTGTTAAGCGTACGTGAATGATAATAAGTGCAGTGGATTGTGTATTGCTAAGTTGATTTTACACCCAGAGGCAAAAACGGATGCCTTAATACCCAAAGTGTATCATGGCCAAGATTTTCGGCCATCAATCAATATTGAAATAACGAATTTAACTCACCGAGCTATAACGTGCTTTGGTTTGATCGTATTTATCGAACAACTGAGCGATGATACGTGCTAATTCACGCTTGTAGCGTATTATTTTAAAACCGTCCTGTGTAATCTGTACGACATTACTGAAACGCTTCTGAAGCTCAAACATTGGCTCCATAACAGGCTTCAAATCAATTTCGTATTCATCAGTTAATTTTGAATAATCCACTTCAAAGTCACATAAGATCATTTCAATAACACGCGCAATTAGATGGTCTTGTTTTGTCATTTCTACACCACGATACGAAGGGAATTTACCATCGTGGACTGCTCGTGAATAATTAGATGATTTAGCAATGTTTTGAACGTATCCGTTTGGGTATTTAGAAATTGCACTAGCGCCTATGCCTATAAGGAAATCTTGTTCATCTGTAGTGTATCCTTGAAAATTACGCCGCAATTTGCCGTTATTTTTTGCTATAGCCATTGGATCATTTGCTTTTGCAAAGTGATCAATTCCTATGGGCGTATAATTACTCTTTTCAAGCTTTGCAGCCATTAGGTTAAATAGGTGTCGGCGCGTCTTTCCATCAGGCAGATCATTTTCATTTATAAGTTTTTGCCGAGTTGCCATCCAAGGGACATGTGCATACCCATAAAGTGCTATGCGATCTGGCGACAAGGATGAAACCATATCAATTGTTTTTAGAACACTTTCTTTGGTTTGATGAGGAAGGCCGTATAAAATGTCCATGTTCAATGAATTGATATTTGCATCTCTAAGTAGCTGGACACATTGCTTGGTTGTTTCATAGCTTTGTTGTCGCCCAATCGCTTTTTGAACTTCTATGGCGAAATCTTGAACACCGATGCTGGCGCGTGACATACCCGTTTCAACTAATGCTTTAATTTTTTCGGGGTCGATTAAAGTGGGATCAATCTCTACAGAAAACTCAACATCCTTGGTTTGCGGGATTGCATCCTGTAGTGTTGTTGCCAGCCTGTGGATTTGATCAGGTGATAATATTGTAGGTGTTCCGCCACCCCAATGTATTTTTGCTACTTTAACGCCCTTTGGAAGCTCATCGCTTATCATTGTGATCTCTTTTACTAAGGTGTCCAGATATGCTGTGATCGGAGAGGCGCTTTTGGTACCTTGGGTGCGACAGGCACAAAACCAGCAAAGTCGTTCACAAAAAGGAATGTGAATGTACAAGGAAACTGCTTGTTTAATAGGAAGGTTTTGTAATTGGTTCTTTGTAAAGTCAGGGCCAATTTGATTTCCGAAATGTACGGCTGTTGGATAACTCGTGTATCGCGGCGCACGTGCGTCATATACGCCCAATTTTGAAAGTTCTGTATCGTGTGTCATGCTGCATGATAGCGCAGTCCGTATGTTCTGCCTTGATCTGGATCAAATTATTGCGTCATATAGGGCCATGCAGCCAGTGCCAAATATAAGCCCAGCTAAGTCTCTTGAAAAATGTTCGGATTGTCCGATACAGCATCGTGCGGTTTGTGCTTATTGTGATAAAACTGAATTATTGCTGCTGGAAACAATCAAATCATATAAAACATATGAGGCTGGATCACCGATTACTTTTGTTGGAGATCATATGGAATTTGTAGGGTCTGTTGTCACGGGTGTAGCAACACTTTCTCAGACAATGGAAGATGGCAGGAGACAAATGGTTGGGTTGTTATTGCCAAGCGATTTTGTCGGGCGGCCTGGCCGTGAATATGCTGCGTTCAATGTTGAAGCGACAACTGACGTGACTTTGTGCAAATTTGCACGCAAACCGTTTGAGAAACTCCTTAATGATATGCCTCACTTACGGGAACGTATGTTGGAAATGGCTCTTGATGAATTGGATGCTGCGCGTGAATGGATGCTGCTATTAGGCCGTAAAACCGCTCGTGAAAAAATTGCTAGTCTATTGATGATTATTGCAAAACGTCAAAACACTTTGAAGCCCATAGAAAATGTGGAGGAGTTAAAGTTTGAGCTTAGCTTAACTCGCGAAGCAATGGCTGATTATTTGGGGCTGACATTAGAAACAGTTAGTCGCCAAATAAATGCTCTGAAAAAAGACGGTGTTATTGAGTTAGAACGCAAACGGCATGTTTTTGTAAAAGACATCACCCGCCTTTTGAATGAAACAGGTGATGATGCCGATGGTGGTTATTTCGAGTAGATGCTTAGTGGGCCATTAAGATAGGCACATCACAATTGTTTAGCATATCACGTGTTGGCCCGCCGAAGAAGAATTCGCGCAATGGCGAGTGGCTGTATCCACCCATTACTATTAAGTTAGCATCTAAATCCTTCGCATATGTCTGAATGTTTTCCGATATTTTAGGTTGTTTCTTGGGGATAACATTAATGTTGGATTTAACCCTGTGACGAGAAAGAAAAATCGCGAGATCAGAAGCTATATCTTTTGCTTTAGTATCTGGTTTTTTACTTGAAATGGTTAAGGCATCGACTGTTTCAGCCTCTCGTAAAAAAGGCATAGCGGAACGTACGGCACGTAACGATTCCTGTCCTCCATCCCAAGCAATGAGAACGCGTAGATTGTTATCGGGTACTTTTTCGGGAACAATCAAAATAGGGCAATCTGACGAGAATAAAGTTCCTTCAGTGATTTTTTCATCCGCTGTGCATCGGTCACGACCAAAAGGTTGAGGAAGGACGGTAAGATCACAATACTTAACTGCATTAGACATAAACGAGGCCAGTTGATCGCGGTTCATTATTGCGGTTTCAACAGTGTAAGAGACGTCCTCTTTTTCAAGGATTTTTTTTGCTCCAGCTCCTAAAGCATCAACCTTTTCCAAAGCATCTTCCCGTTCGCTCATGCTAAGTGATGTGGGCAGCTCGCTATACGGAAACCCATCATGGCTAGGGACTCTGATGTACGCAGGGCATATAACATGTAGGTGCCCATTTGATGCACTTGTTAGTTCTATTGCTTTTCTCAAAGAGGAAAGGCTGCTCTTCTTACCATCCCAAATACTTAAGATTGATCGATATGCCATTTGACGACTCCTAATAAGTTTCAATGAAAACTAGATCGGAAAATGATCATAAACTTTGATCTGGATCAAAGAAACTCTCCTTAGCCCTTTGCATAAATGGTGAAGAGCAGGACCTAAGGGGTAGAAATGGATATTTTAAAGTTAACCATTTTGGCATTCATAACTGTGTTTGCAGCTATGGCCACAAATCTGGGGCATGACTGGCCTTATTCAGTTCATGCATTTATCATAATGCTTTGTGCAGCTTATGTGTTCATCAGAACATTGCGGCAGGTTGGCGAGCCGATACCCACACTTGCTGCGGGGTATCAAGATGACGTCGTGCGTGCGGGGGTAATTGCAACTGCATTTTGGGGCATCGTTGGGTTTCTTGTTGGTGTTTATATTGCTTTTCAATTGGCGTTTCCTGCGCTGAACTTAGATTTATCATACACAACGTTCGGCAGATTGCGGCCATTGCATACGTCCGCAGTGATTTTTGCGTTCTGTGGGAATGCATTGATTGCTACATCTTTTTATATCGTGCAACGCACATCAGCTGTACGCCTTTGGGGTGGTAATCTGTGTTGGTTTGTTTTCTGGGGTTATCAATTATTCATCGTTTTAGCTGCTACTGGTTACCTGTTAGGTGCAACACAATCCAAAGAATATGCAGAACCTGAATGGTATGTGGATATATGGCTTACCATCGTTTGGGTGGCATATTTACTGGTATTCATGGGCACAATTATAAGACGAAAAGAACCCCATATATATGTTGCAAACTGGTTTTTCTTAGCCTTCATCGTTACTGTTGCGATGCTACATATTGTAAACAATTTGAGTATGCCTGTTTCGATCTTTGGTTCTAAATCAGTGCAACTTTTCTCTGGTGTTCAAGATGCGTTGACCCAGTGGTGGTACGGACACAACGCAGTTGGTTTCTTTCTAACTGCGGGCTTCTTGGGCATGATGTATTACTTCGTGCCAAAACAGGCGAATAAGCCTGTATTCAGTTACAAGCTGTCTATTATTCATTTTTGGTCGTTGATCTTTTTATACATCTGGGCTGGCCCGCATCATTTGCATTATACTGCGCTGCCCGATTGGGCGCAAACATTGGGTATGGTGTTTTCTATCATGCTTTGGATGCCTAGTTGGGGCGGTATGATCAACGGTTTGATGACCTTAAATGGGGCATGGGATAAATTGCGGACTGATCCTGTATTAAAGATGATGGTGATCAGTCTTGCATTCTACGGCATGTCCACATTCGAAGGGCCTGTGATGTCTATCAAGGTTGTGAACTCTCTGTCTCACTATACGGATTGGACGATCGGCCATGTACATTCTGGTGCGCTGGGTTGGAACGGTATGATCACATTTGCGGCTCTTTATTACCTAACGCCGCGCTTATGGGGCCGCGCTAAACTGTATTCTATTAGTATGGTGAATTGGCACTTCTGGTTGGCCACAATTGGCATCATTTTCTACGCTGCATCTATGTGGGTGACTGGTATTATGGAAGGTCTGATGTGGCGCGAAGTTGATGCCCAAGGTTTCCTTGTAAATTCATTCGCTGACACAGTCTCTGCAAAATTCCCAATGTACGTAGTCCGTGGACTGGGTGGGATATTGTATCTGGCTGGCGCAGTTATCATGTGTGTAAACCTGTGGTTGACAGCCACAGGAGCAGGTGAACGCAAATATAACACTGCTGATGCAGTTCCAGCAGAGTAGGGGCGTATTATGTCATTTCTAAAACATCATAAAAAAGTTGAAACACATGCAACCGTGTTGCTCGTTTTAAGTCTAGGTGTGGTATCTGTTGGTGGTATTGTCGAGATTGCTCCCCTTTTCTACCTAGAAAATACGATTGAAAAAGTCGAAGGTATGCGGCCATATACACCGTTGGAATTAGCTGGGCGGAATATCTATATTCGTGAGGGTTGTTATACTTGCCACAGCCAAATGATCCGTCCATTACGTGACGAGGTCGAACGATATGGTCATTATTCATTAGCTGTTGAAAGTATATATGATCACCCGTTCCAGTGGGGGTCAAAACGTACAGGTCCTGATTTAGCGCGTGTTGGTGCACGTTATTCAGATGAATGGCATGTAGCGCATCTGGCTGATCCACGATCTGTTGTGCCTGAAAGCATCATGCCTAAATACGGTTTTTTGCTGAACAATAAACTAGATGCCGATGACAGTGCGGCGGTGCTTACTGCAAATGCTCGTGTTGGTGTTCCCTATACATCAGAGATGATTGAACAGGCGGCATCTGATTTCAAAGTACAAGTTGATCCTGATGGTGATTGGGAAGAGATGGTTGAACGCTATCCAAAAGCGCAAGTGCGTAATTTTGATGGGCAACCAGAATTGACCGAAATGGATGCACTTGTTGCTTACCTGCAAATGCTTGGTACGTTGGTTGATTTTTCCACCTTCCAACCAGAAGCAAATCGATAGGAGGGCGTGATGGATACCTATTCGATATTCCGTGAATTCGCTGACAGTTGGGGACTATTGGGCATGTTTTTGTTCTTTATCGGTGCGGTGTTGATGCTGTTTCGTCCAGGTGCAAAAGCATTGCACAAAGATGCTGCCAACATACCTTTTAATGAAAAACCATGCCGTGATGATTTCACAGGTTCCGCGCAGATAGCGGAGGATATAAAATGAGTAAGAAAAAGAAACTTCAGGATGAAGATTATCCTACAACAGGCCATGAGTGGGATGGTATTCGCGAGTATGATAAACCTATGCCACGTTGGTGGTTATGGACGTTTTATTTAACGATTATCTTTTCGATCGGATATGTGATTGCTTACCCCGCTATTCCACTTGTGAATTCGGCGACACCTGGTGTGTTGAAGTATTCCACACGTATGGAAGTCAGAGAGCATATTGATGCTGTAAATGCTCAAAATGCTGAGATTGAAGCACGGTTGTTATCGACACCATTAGAGCAAGTTGCTGCAGATGCAGACTTATCAAGGTTTGCGACAGCAGGAGGTAATTCTGTATTCAAAACGTATTGCGCACAATGCCACGGAGCAGGAGCGCAAGGTTTTAAAGGGTATCCAAACTTGCAGGATGATGATTGGCTGTGGGGAGGTGATTTAGATGCAATTGAAATCACAATTCGCCACGGTATTCGCCACGATGCAGATGATGATACGCGGTATTCTGAAATGCCAAAATTTGGCGAAATACTAGAAGAAGCTGAAATAGCACAATTGACGGAATACGTGCTGTCAGTTTCTAGTCAAGATCACGACAGTTCTGCCGTTGTAAAGGGTCAATCCCTATTTGCTGATAATTGTAGTTCTTGTCATGGCGAAACTGCACAAGGTGATCGTGAACAAGGTGCCCCTAATCTTGCAGATGCACTTTGGCTTTACGGTGGAGATCGGGAAGCAATTTCACATACGATAAAAAACAGCCGTTTTGGTGTAATGCCTGCATGGCAGGGTCGTTTGACTGAAGCACAAATTAAACAAGTGACATTCTACGTTCATCAGCTTGGTGGCGGAGAATAGGTCTCGATATAGCAAGGAGACCTGCACCAACCCTAGTCCTGTTCAGATCGGGGTTGGTGCTTTTTCTTTTCAAATTTGATCTGCATCAAGGATCATCTTTGGGTTTTAGACCTATCTTGCCTTTGAACAGGACAAAAGGATGACGGAATGACATCCCAATCAGAACAACCACCACGTCTATTTGAGGGGCGTGAACCAGTATTTCCACAACGTGTAAGTGGCTGGTTTCGCCGTTTTAAATGGTGGTTAATGGGCTTTACGCTCAGCATTTATTACCTAACACCATGGATACGTTGGGATCGGGGTGTAAACTTACCGGATCAAGCTGTGTTGGTTGATTTAGCAAATGCGCGATTTTATTTCTTTTGGATCGAAATTTGGCCACATGAGTTATACTTTGTCGCTGGTTTGTTGATCATGGCTGGCCTTGGTTTGTTTCTTTTCACGTCTATACTGGGTCGCGTTTGGTGTGGCTACGCTTGTCCCCAAACTGTTTGGACAGATTTGTTTATTTTGGTGGAACGTTGGATCGAGGGTGATCGTAATGAGCGCATTCGTTTGTTGCGCGCCAAATGGAGCTTTCGTAAGCTTCGATTAAGGGTAACAAAGTGGATTGTCTGGTTGTTTATAGCAATGGCAACAGGAGGCGCTTGGGTATTCTACTTTGCCGATGCCCCAACATTATTACGTGATCTGTTAACGGGCCAAGCAGCTTTCGTGGCCTATGGGACGATTGCAGTGATGACAGTCACAACGTTTATTTTTGGCGGGTTTTTACGAGAACAAGTTTGTACATACATGTGCCCATGGCCACGTATCCAAGCGGCAATGATGGATGAGGATTCACTAACCGTTGCTTATCGTGATTGGCGAGGTGAGCCGCGTGGTAAATTAGATAAGGCAGAGGGTGATTGTATTGATTGTATGGCATGCGTAAATGTTTGCCCGCAAGGCATCGACATTCGAGATGGCCAACAAGTGGAATGTATAACTTGTGCGTTGTGCATTGATGCTTGTGATACCGTCATGGATCGCATTGGTCGTCCGCGCGGCTTGATCGATTACTGCTCGCTTAGTGATGAGCCATTGGAGCGTGCAGGCAAACCTCCGAAATCTATATGGAGTCATGTGTTGCGCTTACGGAACTTCATCTATTTTGGATTATGGGCAGGGATCGGGGTTGCTATGGTTGTTGCTCTATTCATCAGATCTGATTTTTCAACCTCGGTGAAACCTGATCGTAACCCTAGGTTTGTAACCATGTCTGACGGTACTGTACGTAATGCCTATGATTTGAAGATCAGTAATCAAACGGGCCAAGATCGCAGGTTTCATATCTCAATCAAAACGGATGACCCTTTGCGTGTTGATTTGCAGGGTACAGATACATTGAGTGTCGTGGTTCCCGCAGATGATACGTTGCACCAACGTGTCTATATCTTTGCAAAGCCAGAACATGCAGCAAGTAAAGCAAAGTCATCATCTGTGCGGTTCTGGGTCGAGGATAGACAAACAGGTGAGCGTACACATGTAGATAGCGGATTTTCAGGAGATGTAAGATGAATACACAGGCTTCAAAAAAACCTCTGACAGGTCGGAAAGTTGCACTTATGTTTGTGGGGGCTTTTATAACGATTATTGGGGCGAATACTGCATTGGTATATTCTGCCTTTGGCACGTTCCCAGGGTTAGAAACACGTCAGCCATATATTGAAGCGCAGAGCTTTGAAGCCAGACGCATCGCGCAAGAACAGTTAAACTGGACCAGCTTGGTGTCTTATAAAGATGGTAGAGTGGTTTTATCGCTGACTGAAATAGGTGGTGCTACAGTTGTTGTTCCAGAGATTAAGGTGCGCATTGGTAAAGCAACAGGACATCAATGGGACCGCAGCTTAACATTAGATTTTAATGGTAAGGTTTATAGCGTAGATATCGATTTACCTGCTGGAAATTGGCAGGTGCAAATTCACACGATGGCTTTAGATGGCACTGATTTTCGCCGCACTTTACCGCTCTTGATTAAAAGCGAGGTGAAGTAATGACTGCAGCATGTCCAGCTTGCTCAGCTATGTCTAGCGAACAGATCAACCATATCGTCGAGAGCATTCATCAATCCGAATTTTCAATTCCCACCGTGCACTGTGCTGCTTGCATTAGCGCGATCGAACGTGGAATTGGTAAGCTAGAGGGCGTCACTGCGGTTCGGGTAAACCTATCTATGAAACGCGCAACTGTACACCACAATGGGCAACCGAGAATAGATGATGCGATCCTTGATCGTTTGGTAAACCTTGGGTTTGACGCGCAGCCCCTTGATCGTAAAATGTTGAACAAAAATAAGGATGATGTGGCCTTTGGGTTGTTGATCCGACTAGGTGTTTCTGGTTTTGCTGCTATGAATGTGATGTTGCTATCCGTTTCTGTATGGGCGGGGGCCGATGGAGCTACACGTGATTTTTTACATTGGGTTTCTGCAGCGATTGCCTTACCGACAGTTGCCTATGCATCACAGCCATTTTTCAAAAATGCATGGGCTGCTTTATCCGCTAAGAGGTTGAATATGGATGTGCCTATATCCTTAGCGATTTTAATGGCTGTAGCTTTGTCGCTGTATGAAACCATTCACAGTGGAAGACACGCTTATTTTGATGCGGCCCTATCGTTAACATTCTTTCTATTAGCGGGACGTTTCCTTGATCATCAAACACGGGCAAAGGCACGTTCAGCAGCTGTTGAATTATCCGCTTTGGAAATGCCAACGGCACAACGCATGCAAGACGGTATCGTTGAAACGGTTGATGTCGAAAAATTGAACATAGGAGACCGGGTTTTAATTCGCCGTGGTGCACGCATACCCGTAGATGGTGTCGTTGCTGAGGGCCGCAGTGAATTGGACATGTCCCTGATTACAGGCGAAACGATGCCTCATGTTGTGAAAATTGGTGATCCTGTTTACAGTGGTACCATTAATATGGCGGCACCTTTCCAAGTGGACGTTACGCAGATAGGGAACGGGACCAAGCTGGCAGAGATTACGGCATTGGTCGCCTCCGCGGAAACGCTTAAAACAAAATATACAACGCTTGCAGACCGTGCAGCACAAATTTATGCACCTGTGGTTCATCTGCTAGCCTTGGCAGCATTCGTTTTTTGGCAATTGTGGACAGGGGATACAAGATTGGCTGTAGGTATTGCTACGGCTGTTTTGATTATAACATGTCCCTGTGCACTTGGTCTGGCAGTCCCTGCTGTTATGACTGCTGCTAGCGGGCGTTTATTTCGCTCTGGTGTGTTGATTAAAGACGGATCTGCACTGGAGCGTTTGGTTGATGTGGATACAGTGGTATTTGATAAAACGGGGACGTTGACCAAAGGGGAAATGACAGTTCTATCCGCACCAACAGGCCGCGCACTTCAAATAGCTGCCAGTTTAGCCGCAAGTTCTGACCATCCGCAATCGCGCGCTATATTGCGCCATTACGGTAGCAACAAATTAACGGCTATAACGGATATTATTGAACATCCTGGACAAGGTCTTGAAGCCAAAGTGGATGGCAGAATAGTTAAACTAGGACGCGCCGATTGGATTGGTGTTTCTCCAAAAACCGATCATGTTCAAAGCTGGTTGTGTATTGATGGAGAGCAACCTGTTCCATTCTTGTTTGAAGATACACTAAAGGATACGGCAGTAGCTACGATCAAACGATTGCAGGCAAGAGGTTTGAAAGTGGTTATGTTATCTGGCGATACGCAATTCGCAACAGATCAGTTGGCGCTTAAGCTTGGAGTTGATCAAGCAATTGGGGGCACTTTGCCAGATCAGAAAATGGCTGTAGTTAAAAGCCTTGGTGATCATGTTTTAATGGTCGGGGATGGATTAAACGATACTGCTGCTTTAGCATCAGCGTATGTATCAATGTCCCCTGCAACTGCAATTGATGCCGCGCGTGCTGCCTCTGATTTTGTTTTGATAAAAGATGACTTAACATTGATTGATGATTGTGTATCTCTATCAAAATCAGCCAAACGGCGTATGCTGGAAAATTTTGGTATTGCTGCGGGATATAATGCGATTGCTATACCGATTGCGTTGACTGGATTGGCGACACCATTACTCGCAGCTGTTGCAATGTCAGCCTCATCAATTTGTGTATCATTGAATGCGTTGCGCTTAAAGGAAAGGTCTTAATGTCAGTTTTATTATATCTTATCCCAATATCAATGTTGTTAGGCGGTATAGGATTGCTAGCGTTCTTTTGGGCGCTTAAATCCAAGCAATTTGATGACCCAGATGGCAATGCATCGCGTATCTTAATCGAAGATGAAGATATACAGTCTGAAAATTGATCAAAAAAGTTATGAGGAGTACAATTATATCATATGAAATATATGCGCTGAAATATGCCGCAAGCTCTTTGTTTCTATTCTTATGTTGTCATTTGTTACTTTATAAAATAACAAACATTCAAGCTAAAATGGATAACATAAAGTGCGTAAGCAAGCAGCAACACGGCAATTAGATGTTTTAGGTGTCTTGCAAAAGCATGATAAGCCCATGACAGCGTATGCTATTTTGGATCATATGAAGCTAGATGAACCTGATCTTGCGGCACCTACAGTTTACCGGGCTTTGGCTGCGCTGACAGATCAGGGGCGGGCTCATAAACTAGAATCCATTAAAGCTTTTGTGCCTTGCCGTTGTAATCATGATTCTTCTGTTCCTGTACTTGCTATTTGTGAAGGCTGTGGAACTGTCGAGGAGCATAATGGGACACAGTTACTTTCAGAATTGTCAGAAATTTCGGCTAAAAGCAAATTTAATGCTGCGCGTCATATCGTTGAAATTCATGGCCAGTGTCGGCGATGCAGTACTTGAAATTTATCATGAAAACTAAAGGATTTTAGAAATGAAAACACTCCTATTTTTAGCTCTTGCAGTATCACCAGCCGTGGCTGAAGAAACGCGCCAAGTTGATGCACACGAACATGGCGTCGGTCAGTTGGATATTGCGTTTGATGATAAACAGATTGCAATAGAGTTACATGCACCAGGTGCGGATATCGTAGGTTTTGAATATGCTGCTGAAAGTTCAGAAGACCGTGCTGCAGTTGATGCTGCAGTTGCAAAATTAGCGGTACCACTTGACCTGTTTGTTTTACCTGCTGTGGCTAAATGTAGTGTCGTACAAGCAAGCGCTGCATTGGAAAGCGAGGATGCACATGAAGAAGACCATTCAAATCATGACAAAGAGCATAAGGACGAACATGCAGATCACGCTGATCATGAGAAACATGAAGATGAAAGTGGGCACACGGAATTCCATGCCGAATATCTTTTGACATGCGCTGAACCTGCTGCAGTTTCTGAGATTAAATTTGCATATTTCGACGTTTTCCCAAACGCGTTAGAGCTTGAAGTACAGGTTGTATCTAACACAGGTGCTAATGCATTTGAGGTGGAGCGTGATAACCCAATGCTTGATTTGCGTGGCATGTTTTAAGGCAATCCGTATTGTTTGAAGAAGCATCTATTTTGAAGCTAAAAGATGTTCGCTACAGCTGGCCTGGGCGATTCTCTTTTGGCTTGACGGTTCCTGAATTCGACCTGACGTCTGGCGAGACGGTTCTATTACTAGGTGAAAGTGGTTCAGGGAAATCAACGCTTTTGTCTTTGATTTGTGGAACGGTTTCTGCGCAATTTGGTATGGTGTCAGTGTCAGGAACTGATATTGCATCATTATCGGCTGGTGAGCGAGACAGATTTCGTGCTGAACAGATTGGTTTGATTTTCCAACAATTCAATCTTCTCCCTTATGCAAGTGTTTTAGATAATATTCTTCTGCCTTTAGATTTTGCGCCTGAACGTCGTAGCCGTGTGAATACGCCCAAGGAAGAGGCAAAGCAGCTATGCCAAGACTTAGGCTTGCCTCGCGATGTCATTGATGCTCGAGCGGGAACGCTGAGTGTAGGGCAACAACAACGAGTTGCGACTGCGCGTGCACTGATCGGGCAACCCCCTTTAATTATTGCGGATGAGCCAACGTCTGCTCTTGATGCGGCGACACAAACAACTTTTCTAAAATTGCTTTTTGCGCAGTCAAAGGCACATAGCACAACGCTTTTAATGGTAAGTCATGATGCACGGTTAGCGGATCAATTTGACCGTGTTGTACAGATGTCGGATATATCTCAGGTAGAAAGACAATCAGCATGATCTTTCGTCTTGCCTTTGGCTCATTGATGGCACGAGCATTGACCGTTGGAATGACGATTTTAGCAATTGCTTTATCTGTTGCTTTGTTTCTGGGGGTGGAGAAGGTCCGTACTGGAGCAAAAGCTAGTTTTGCCGACACAATCTCAGGCACTGATTTGATTGTTGGCGCACGATCCGGTTCTGTGCAACTTTTACTTTATTCGGTATTCAGAATTGGTAATGCAACGAGCAACCTAAGCTGGGAAAGCTATCAAGATATTGCAGCACGATCTGAAGTGGATTGGATCGTTCCAATTTCGTTAGGCGATAGTCATCGACAATTTCGTGTAATGGGAACGACAACTGCATTTTTTGATCGTTATAAATATCGTTCTGGCCAATCAATAAAGCTAAAAGATGGTGCGGTCATGTCTGACCTTTTCGATACTGTGATTGGGGCGGATGTTGCTGCAACACTTGGTTATCGAGTTGGTGACCCGATTGTAGTTGCGCATGGTTTAGCTTCGTTTACAGAACATGAAGACCAACCTTTCCGTATTTCTGGTATATTGGAAAAAACTGGCACACCAGTTGATCGTACTGTGATGGTTAGCCTAGAGGCTATTGAAGCTATTCATGTCGATTGGAAAAGCGGTGCCAAGATTCCAGGGAAGTCTACACCTGCTGACGTTATCCGCCAGATGGAATTGCAGCCTCAAGCAGTAACTGCAGCATTGGTCGGTGTCAAAGGTCGTTTGCAAGTATTCGGTTTGCAACGAGCGATTAATGAATACAAACAAGAGCCGCTTCTGGCGGTTTTACCAGGCGTTGCCTTACAAGAGCTTTGGCAAATCGTCGGCATCGCAGAAACGGCATTGATCGGTGTTTCTGGAATGGTTGTTATCACAGCCCTCATAGGAATGATGGCAACAATCTTTTCTAGCTTGAATGAGCGCCGTCGTGAGATGGCCATCTTTCGAGCTATGGGTGCGCGCCCGCGCGTGATTCTTGGGTTGCTGGTGTTAGAGGCTAGTTTAATGGCTGCAATCGGAGCGGTGCTTGGTCTTGTATTCCTTTATGTGGGGCTAGCAATAGCACAGCCTCTTGTCGATAGTGCGTTTGGGCTTTGGCTTCCGATCGACGCACCTACCGCACGCGAAGTATGTGTGTTGCTCGCCGTAATAGCTGCTAGCGCAATTGTGAGCTTAGTACCTGCATTAAGAGCCTATCGTTTATCTTTGGTCGATGGTATGATGGTCAAAATTTAAGTGAAAGGTATGAGAAGATGAATATATCGCGCCGTAGCCTTGTAACTGCTGCGACAGCTTTCGCAACGTTTCCACGAACCGCTTTTGCGGTAACACCAAGCGAAATCACTTGGGATGATCTTATCCCCCCAGGTGTACCATATTCTGAGATTATTGGTGAAGGTGAACGGGACGTGGAAAACGATACATGGCGCCCTATCTTTGATGCCAATGCTACAAAGCTGAATGATGATTTGAATGGTAAATATATCAAGATGCCTGGTTTTATTATTCCTATTGATATGTCTACAAAAGGTGTCACTAGTTTTATTTTAGTGCCGTATGTTGGCGCATGTATTCACACACCGCCACCACCGCCAAATCAACTGGTTTTTGTCACGAGTAAGATACCATGGCCCAATGACGACTTATGGGAGGCCGTTTGGGTGACTGGACGATTGGAGCATGAGTTGCAAGCCACTGAGATTGCGCAAACTGGCTATACACTTACAGCGGACAAGATGGATATCTATGTGTGGTAATCTTGGTTTAAATCGCAGAGCTGTTCTGGCGGGCATAAGTGCATTAACTGCATCGCCACAGGTCGCTTGGGCCAAAGATTTCATTGATCTGGATTGGTCGGATCTTTTACCTGATGGACAAGTTTCTACCCCACCATTGCTACAAAGCCTAATAGATCACGAACTTAAGAACCCTATGAGCCAACAACCCAAGTCATTTGGGACACGTACCGAATGGAATGGTCAGATTGTTCGCATACCAGGTTATATCGTTCCTATCGATTATTCAGGAACAGGTGTGAGTGCATTTATTCTCGTGCCTTTTGTGGGCGCCTGTGTACATGTGCCGCCACCTCCAGCCAATCAATTGGTTTTTGTTACGACAGAAAAGCCATATGAAAATACAGGGCTATATGAAGCTGTAAATGTGATTGGACAATTTGGAACTGCATCAACGTCTACTCAGCTTGCAAAAGTTTCTTATTCTCTAGCTGCAGATCAGATTGTTCCTTACAAAAGATAGTTATTCGCATGCATTTTAAATTACGCGCTTGCCCTTAGGATCGACACTCAGAATGACGGCGCTTCAATATTTTGAAACGCCGTCATTTTTTAAATAAGAAGTTCTAAGCTCACTTATCGTTAATGTGGACTAAACCAGATCAAAACGATCCAAGTTCATCACTTTTGTCCAGGCTGCAACGAAGTCGTTTACAAACGCACCTTTTGCGTCATCAGAAGCATAAACCTCTGCAAGAGCGCGAAGTTGTGAATTTGAACCAAACACCAGATCAATACGTGTACCAGTGCGCAATACCTTACCTGTTGAACGATCACGTGCTTCGAACTCAATGCCAGCATCAGATGTTGGGATCCATTCGGCACCCATATCTAACAGGTTCACAAAGAAATCATTGCTGAGTGTTTCCGGGTTTGAGGTGAATACACCATGCTGGGATTGATCTGCATTTGTGTTCAACACACGCAGACCACCAACCAGAACTGTCATTTCTGGTGCTGTCAATGTCAGCAATTGTGCACGGTCGATTAACAGCTCTTCTGCTGAAACAGTGTATTGGGCTTTTTGATAGTTACGGAAACCATCTGCCGCTGGTTCAAGCATTGCTACAGACTCTACGTCCGTTTGCTCTTGTGTGGCATCGCCACGACCAGGTGTGAATGGAACAATTACATCATGGCCGCCATCTTTTGCAGCTTTTTCAACAGCCGCAGAACCAGCTAAGACAATCAAGTCAGCCATAGAAACTGTTTTACCATCTGATTGGAAATCAGATTGAATGCCTTCCAAAACGCCTAGAACTTTTGCCAGTTGTGCAGGTTGGTTCACATCCCAATCTTTTTGCGGAGCCAAACGAATACGTGCACCATTAGCGCCACCACGTTTGTCAGAACCACGGAAAGTAGATGCTGATGCCCAAGCTGTGGAGACCAATTCAGAGATTGATAGGTCAGAAGCCAAAACTTTCGCTTTTAGCTCTGCAACGTCTTGATCGCTGATAGTATTGCCAGCAGGGATCGGGTCTTGCCAGATCAATTCTTCTGATGGCACTTCTGCGCCTAAATAACGTGCAATTGGGCCCATATCACGGTGCGTTAGCTTGAACCAAGCACGTGCGAATGCATCTGCAAATTCTTCTGGGTTCTCATGGTAACGACGTGAGATTTTTTCATATGCTGGATCCATACGTAGGGACATATCTGCCGTTGTCATCATCGGTGCATGCTTGATTGATGGATCATGCGCATCAACAACCATATGTTCGTCAGCCACATCTTTTGCCACCCATTGCTGTGCTCCAGCAGGGCTTTTTGTTAGTTCCCATTCGTAACCAAACAGAGCGTCAAAATAGCCGTTGTCCCATTGTGTTGGATTGGCTTTCCACGCACCCTCGATACCACTGGTTGTTGTGTGGATACCTTTGCCAGAGCCAAAGCTGTTTTTCCAACCTAAGCCCATATCTTCGATGCTTGATGCTTCTGGTTCTGCGCCAACTAACTCAGGATCGCCTGCGCCGTGAGCTTTACCGAATGTGTGGCCACCAGCAACCAAAGCAACAGTTTCTTCGTCGTTCATACCCATGCGGGCGAATGTATCACGTACGTCAAAACCAGAAGCGACTGGATCAGGGTTTCCATTAGGACCTTCTGGGTTCACATAGATCAGACCCATTTGAACGGCAGCTAATGGGTTTTCTAAATCACGCTCGCCACTGTAACGTTCATCACCAAGCCATTCTGTTTCAGCACCCCAATAGATGTCTTCTTCTGGTGCCCAAATGTCTTCACGACCACCAGCAAAACCGAATGTTTTAAAGCCCATGTCTTCCAAAGCACAGTTGCCAGCAAGGATCATCAAGTCAGCCCAAGAAATCTTATTGCCGTATTTCTGTTTAATTGGCCAAAGCAGGCGGCGTGCTTTATCCAAGTTGCCATTATCAGGCCAGCTGTTAACAGGCGCAAAACGTTGGTTGCCCGTACCAGCACCACCACGGCCGTCAGACGTACGGTATGTGCCTGCACTGTGCCACGCCATACGGATGAATAGACCTCCATAGTGACCATAGTCAGCAGGCCACCAATCTTGGGAATCTGTCATTAATGCGTATAAATCTTTTTTAATAGCATCGAGATCAAGCGACTTAAATTCTTCGGCATAGTTGAATGTATCGCCCATTGGGTCAGACATTGAAGAATGTTGGTGGAGAATTTTTAGGTTCAATTGGTTTGGCCACCAATCAGGATTAGAAGTGCCTGATGTCGTTACATTCGCACGAGAGCCGTGCATCACTGGGCATTTGCCACCGTTATCTGTTGAATTTCCGTCCATTATTTTCTCCAATCATGGCGTATGTGTTTTAGCTGTTTAGAAGAGTAATCATTTATTGAGAATCTTTAATCGTCCCGCATATCATTACCGAAAAAGTAGATAGGTTGAAGTTGTATTTTCTGATGATTTTGATAAGGAATACTTATGAAAAACTTAACGCTCAAACACTTTCGATATTTTGAAGCTTTGGCACGACATGGGCATTTTGGGCATGCCGCTGATGCCTGCGCTATTTCGCAACCAGCTTTGTCTATGCAGATTAAAGAACTGGAAGAAACATTGGGAACGGATCTATTTGAACGTGCCCCTCGAAAAATTAGATTAACAAATTTCGGTGAACAGTTCGCCGTTCGTGTTCGCGATATTCTGCAATCTGTTGACGAGCTGGGTGATCTGGCCAGAGCTTCAACAGATGGCATGATGCGGCAGCTGCGTATTGGTGTAATCCCCACAATTGCGCCTTATCTATTACCAGCAATTATTGGAAATCTGACGCAGACTTACCCAACCCTAGAAATACAAGTGCGAGAAACTCTAACAGAAAAACTTATCCAAGAGTTGGAAGATGGTAAGCTGGATGCAGCAATCGTAGCTCTACCTATATCTGAGCCAGTTTTAACTGAAGTTGAACTATTTAAGGAAGACTTCGTTCTCGTGCGCAGTAATGCAGATGCCGAAAAACCAGTCCCTGACAGCGCATCTTTGCGTGAAATGCGATTGCTGCTTTTAGAAGAGGGGCATTGCTTTAGAGACCAAGCATTGTCATTTTGCAATATTCGCTCTGGATTGCCACGGGAGGGTCTTGATGGAAGCTCTTTATCAACACTTGTTCAAATGGTCGGAACAGGTATTGGTGTTACACTTATACCCGAAATGGCCGTTGCCGTTGAAACACGCTCTGCGCCAGTTTCTGCGGCACGATTTAAGGGAAAACAACCTTCTCGTACAATCGGTATGATCTGGCGCAAAGCGAGTCCATTGACAGAACAGTTTCTACTAATTTCTGAACTTGTAAAGAAATCGGCTGAGGGCTTGCATTAGAACCTAAGCGACAGGCAGGACATGCCACCATCCAACTTGGCGCATTCTGTATTGCCGATTTCGCGGACTTGGTATCCGTTTTCCTGCAACATATCGCGTGTATTTGGAAAGCCTGCTGGCATCAGGACGAATTGATTGAAACGAATTGCATTGGCGCAAGCTTCTTCGCCGTCAGCTGTATGCAAAACACGGTAATCTTTAAAGCACCCAGAAACGGCAAGGCGTTTGGTGGATAGAATTGTATCTGCATCCAACAGTGAGCAATCTGTTTTGAAATGTAACACGCCTTCGGGTGTGTGAACGACACGCACTGTGTGTCCCCAATCTTTCACAAGCGCGCGTAATTCCTCGACGCCTTCCATATCTGTGCGTTCTGATAATCCCACTAAGATTTCTCTTGATGTGGTTAAGATGTCTCCGCCTTCGATATGACCTGGGCCTTTGATTTCACGAACATCGTCATAAAGTTCGCGCAAATGCGGTGCCATATGAGCGACCTCTCCCATACGCGATGGGGCGCCGGGGCGCATTAAAACGGCACCTTGGGGTAGGCATAATGCGGTGTCTTCTACGAAAACGGAATCTGGAAAATCATCAACCGCAGGCAATTCAAGAACAGTTGCGCCTGTTTCTTTTAACGTCGCCACATATAATTCATGATCTGCACGCATTTGATCCAAATCAGGCGTACCGATATCAACAGCGCGCAAGCCATCAATGATACTTTTACAAGGCGCGCGTGTGATTGCGCGTGTGAATTCATATGATGTTTCTGCCATTGTCATATCTCCATGGTGTCCGCCTAGGCGATTTTAATTTCAATCATGGCAGGGCCATTTGTCATATCTGCTGATTTTAATGTGGTTTCCAAAGTGCCATCGTCCAAGGTGCAGGATTGATACGATATCCCGCAAGAGGCCGCGACGTGTTTGAAATCGGGTGCGTTTGGATCGCAGCCAACAACATCTACACCAGCATCAATCATAGATGTTTCTATTTCGCGGTAGCCGTTGTTGTTCCAAACGATAAAGAGGATTGGCAGCTTTTCATCTTTGGCAGTCATCAACTCTGGTAATGTAAACTGAGCGCCGCCATCACCCGTAAGACATATGACCTGCGTTTTTGGATCAGCGATTGCGGCACCGATTGCAGCAGGAATACCGTATCCAAGCGCACCAAAGCCTGTTGCCGCATTAAACCATCCACCTGCACGGTCGTGATCATAGTATAGATTGCCTGCATAGATGGGTTGTGTGGAATCCCCCACAACAATTGCATTTGGATAGGCGTCACGTATGGTTTCAAGACAACCTATTTGTTCACGCATATCACCTGTAAGCTCTGCATAGGCTGCATCCCTAGTCGTTGATGCGCGGTTTAAGCCATCAGATTTAAGTTCTGATGGAAGCATAGAAAGCAACTCTGGCAATATATCCTCTACGCGTCCACAAATTCCAATCGTGGTATCATGGCGCGCTAATTGTTCAGAACTGATATCGATACGGATAAAACGGGATAGCTTAGGGAATTCCCCGTTCTGATACATATCAAAATCTGTTGGCCCAACTTCTGTTCCAATGCCCAACACAACATCGGCCTGTTTTAGTAATGAACGTACTGCAGCAAGACTTGGACTGGCAGGAATACCCAAAGGATGTTTATGCATGATGCCACGTGCATTTGTGGTCTGCACGACAGGGGCGTCCAGACTGTCTGCAAGCTGTGTAATTAAATCGCCTGAGTGCTTTGCCCCGCCACCAGCAATAATAACGGGTGATTTGGCTGTTTCTAACAGATCAACAGCGGCTTTTATTTGATCAATGGGTGTGTACGGCTTTGATGATGCCGTGTGTTCTTTGGGATTATGATCGAATGGATGTGCCATCACATCTAGCGGGATTTCAATATGAACAGGGCCGCCGCGTTCTGTATTTAAGATGCGATAAGCGTTGTCCACAGCGGGCACTAATTCAGCGGCCTTGGTGACTTGTTCAGAGGATAGCGCAACTGTTTGCGCCATTTTCAACTGATCGGGCAGCTCATGTAGATGCCCCAAGCCGAGACCCAAATTATAGGTGGCATTCACACTGGATACGACAAGCATAGGCACACTATCTGCACGTGCTTGCCCCATAGGTGTCAGGATGTTTGTCAGGCCGGGACCAGTGATGACAAAAGCGATGCCCGTTTTTCCCGAAACACGGGCATAGCCATCTGCCATAAAGCCTGCACCTTGTTCATGGCGTGGGGTGATGTGGCGAATGTTTGAAGAAGATAGGCCGCGGTACAGTTCGACCGTATGAACCCCCGGAATGCCAAATACAACCTCTGCATCATGTTCCTGAAGCTGATCAATCAGTGTTTCACCGATGCTTTTCATGCAGCACCTTTGTTGGTATTGCGATTGGAAACGTAATCCACGATGCGCTGGCATGCTTTCATAAGGCTTTCATCATCAGTGGTTAACCCAAGTCGCACCCAATCGGTTAAAGCAGTGCCAAATGAATCGCCAGGCATGACAGCGACCCCCCCATTTTCCAACAGATCCAAAGCAAATTCTTTGCCTGTCAGACCAGTAGAAGCAACATTCAGCAGCATAAACATCCCAGCTTGCGGGCGATGCGCCTGCAAACCTGAAACGTTGTTTAAGGCGTCAAACACCATATCTGCACGTCGTGAAAAGCGTGCAGTCATATCTATGGCGGCTGCGGATGGCTTTGATACGGCTTCTGCCGTCATATCCGCAATGAATGGTTGATTGCCAAACAACATGGTTTCAGCAAGCGGTAATAACCGTGCTTTGAATTCAGCTGATCCCACACACCAACCGCTGCGAAATCCAGGGGCTGCGTGTGATTTTGAAATCGAAGAGACTGCAACAACACGATCAGAGAACTCTGGGAAGGATAGAGGGGATGTGAAAACTTCCCCATCATAAACCATCTCTTCATAGACCTCATCCGATACGATCCAAAGGTCATGTTTTTGGGCAAGCAGGCAGATATCCAAGATATCCTGTTTCGATAAGATAGCCCCCGTCGGGTTGTGCGGTGTGTTTAGCAATATCGCACGGCTTTTGGATGTGATCCGTTTTTCAATATCTGCGGCGGTAATGCGAAAGCCATTTTCTGGTTTTAAAGGAACAGGTACAACAGTGGCTCCGCCTGCAGCAATGACGCCCTCGTATGTTGCATACATAGGGTCGCCAACCAACACTTCATCACCTGTTTCGGTTAAACCCATAAGTACAGTGTAAAGTGATGTTTGCGTGCCTGGTAAACATAAGAATTGATCCGTATTTATTTTACGACCAAGGCGCGTGGAATATCGTTCTGAAAGTGCTGCAAGTAATGATGCTTCGCCGCTGCCGTTGGAATAGCCAGTGCGCCCATTGATCATAGCATTTGATGCGATCTGAATTAACTCTGATGGTGTTGACACATCTGGTTCGCCAATCGTCAGCTCAACAATATCGTGACCTTCGCTTACAAGTTTGCGGGCAAGGGCGTGTATTTCCCATTTTTGCCCGCCCAAATCTGCCAAACGGTCTGTAACGGATGCATATTTCATGATCACTGCCCCACGTTAGAAAAATTAACATTTAGGATGGCACCCAAAGAGGACAAGCCAACATTAGCCAATTCACCTGTTTCAAAAGAGTCAGGCAATGCGCCACCTTCTAGCCAAAGACCATCCAGCAAAGCATTGCAGGCAATCGCGGCTGCGCGGTGTTCTGTCTGTGATTTTTCGATCCCAACCTCTGTCCATGCTGAAGCGACCAAGACCTGTAGTTCATCCCGGAAATGGTAATAGGTTTTTTCGTGTATCGCGCGCATCGCAGGGTCACGTTGTACCATGTGAATGAAGCCCGCCCATATTGAGACGGCTTGGGCATCAACAACAGGGGGGGTTAGTGCGGCAACGATGAACGCTTTTAGGTGTTCGACTGCGCTGGGATGATCCGCTGCTAATACGCCGCTGGTCGTATTTGTCATTTCGGTCATATGGTGTTCATATGCAGCCAGAAACAGCTCCTCTTTTGATGAAAAGTAGTGACGGATTAAGCCCTGGGTCACGCCCGCATCTTCGGAGATTGTACGTACTGTTGCTGCCTCTGGACCGCCAGAGGCAATTAAGCGTAGGGTGGACTGGATCAATGCCTTTTGGCGTTGGTCTGCGGTTTCCCTTTTAAAGCTGCGTCTTTCGGGTGCCATTGATTTCCTGTGAACATACATTATTATACGTTCGTATAATTTCAAAAAAGAAATGAAATTACAATCAAAATCTTTCTAAAACGAAAAAGGTTTGTGATCCGCCATGGGACACAAACCTTAAACAATTTATATAAGTGAGTGTGCTTTTAAACCTCTGTGAAAGCTTTTTGCATAACATCAGACCAATTCTTAATGTTTTCTTGCTCGGAGTTACCAATCAACAAGAATTGGTGTGTAGCCGTTTCCCAAGTTGCACTTGCCATCCCTTGAAGCACTTCAAACTTTGTGCTGTCTTTTGGCGCAACATTTGGTTTTGCAATGATACAAAGTGCAATTGGCATTCCTTTTGCGTCTTTATATGCGATCTGGATCAGAGGTTTGCCCGAAAACCCTAAAACCTGAGCGCGTGCTAATGTTAAATCTGCCACATTATCCAATGCATCTTGTGGCAAATCCAAATTAACAGCGCTTGATGCCCGTTCGAATTGGTTCTTCAGCGCATCAGGATCGATTTGCAGATGTGCGACTGTTTCTGGCACATATAATGCTTGGTAATTCGCAACTTCCATACGCCAGCTTGGTTTTGTTGGTTCTGGAGTTGTCAGATATGCGTTTGCAGACCAGCCAGCAATCAAACCAAGCGCAATGCTTGCAGCCATTTTTTGAAAGCCCCAACTGGATTTGGGGGCTGCAGCAGGTGCCGCTATTGCTTCAAGTTCTGCTTGTAAACGTTCAATGCGCTCTTGGCTTGGAATTGTTTCCATAACTTCGCGTACAGGCGTTGCAAATGTATCAAGAGCCATCATGCGCTCGCCCAATTCAACATCGGTTTCCAATGCTGTTTCAATAGCGCGTGCATCATCCTCGGCCAAAGTGCCGTTTAGGAATTCTATCAATGTATCGTCACTATATCTCATTTTTAACGACCTTCGAAGATATGAACTCTTCGTTGTTTAAATCAGCCAAAGCTTTGCGCGCTGTTGCAAGGCGGCTCATGATCGTACCAATTGGCACCTGCAGGGTTTCCGCGGCTTCTTTATAGCTGAATCCCTGAACATAGACCATTTCCACTGTGCTTCGTTGCGCTTCTGGCAGTTCCATTATCCTTGTAAACACCTCAGACGCGAAAATATTCGTTTCTACAGACGGAGATAAATCAGCAAGGTCTTTTGCTTCGATACTTTCCAGGCCGCCGGCATTACGAACGGCTTTGGATCGCAGTTCATTCAGCCAAATTGACCGACAGATGGTTAAACACCAGCCAATTAAGGCACCACCCTCTTGAAATTGATGGGATTTTTCGATGGCGCGCAGACATGTGGCTTGGGCCAAATCATCCGCAACATCGGGTGTTCCCGCCAAAGAAAAAGCGAAACGCCAAATTGCTGGCATATGCTCTTGCAGGGCCGTTCCCATATTTTGTTGATATGTTTTTTCGCGTTTCATTGAATAATTTCTAACCTTTAGGTGTCTACGAGTACAAGCATTAGTTTTAACAGCTAAAGTAAATGTTATAGGGAGGGCAAAATGCTCAAGACAATTATCAAAGGCGCAACGATCGCTGCTATCGTATCAATGGGTTCAACTGCATATGCTGGTGGTCATGCAAAAGCGTGGACTTTGGATAGCGAAAATTCGAAAGTTGCGTTTGGTTCGATCAAGAAAGAAAAAGTTGGCGAAATACACAGCTTTGAAACAATCAGCGGCACAGTGTCTGCAAAAGGTGAAGTTTCAATCGACATCGATCTAGCCTCTGTTCAAACAAACATCGACATTCGTAACGAACGTATGATCGAGCACGTGTTCAAAGGTGCAGCAACTGCAAATCTTTCAGCAACAGTAGATATGGAAGAAATTGCCCACATGGAAGCTGGCGCTATGTCTATTGTTGATGTCGAAGGCGTTCTTTCATTCTTGGGTCAAAGCATCGAAGTTGAAACAGAAATGTTTGTGGCACGTATTGCTGACGACAAAGCTGTGGTCACAACGAATGATATGATTTTCATCGGTTCAGAAGATGTTGGTATTAATGATGGTGTGACTAAGTTGATGGAACTGGCAAAACTGCCGGGTATCACACGCACATCGCCTGTGACATTGCGGCTTGTTTTCAACACGAAATAAAAGCCACAAATACTGTGGTGTGATTTACACTTATATACCTAAGGAAAGCAAAATGCCAAAAACACTTAATATGTTAGTAGTTATAACTGCGATGTCATCAACCAGCTTCGCAGCCATTGCGCAAGATACAGCAACAACAGAAGAGGCACCAGCAGTTACGGAAGAAGCTGCAACAGAGGAAGCCACTTTAGAAGCAGTTGTTTTTGCGGGTGATATTAAGAAAGGCAAAAAAGTTTTCAAAAAGTGTAAAGCATGCCACAGCGTTAAAGCTGGTAAAAATGGTGCAGGCCCATCATTGCATGGCATCATAGGCGCGCAAGCAGCGGCTGTTGAGGGCTTTAAGTTCTCTAAGGCGATGAAAGAGTCTGGTATAACTTGGGACGCTGAAAATTTAACAGCATTTCTGACCAAGCCCAAAGCATTTGTTAAGGGCACAAATATGTCTTTTGGCGGTCTGAAAAAAGAAGCTGATGTTGAGAACTTGTTGGCGTATTTAGCTGATGCTACGCAGTAATTTGGTGAAATTGGGGGCTGCGAAGCCTCTAACATCACTTCTGGTGCCAGAGCTCTTGAATTCCCCACCAATCCTGCGTATCAGATTATTTGATTCATAAAGGATGATAGCAATGGCTAACCCAATGCAATTCGTACAGCAAGTTCGCGCAGAAGTGGCTAAGGTCGTGTGGCCTTCTCGTCGCGAGACAGGCATCACAACTGTCATGGTATTTATCATGGCAACTATTTTTGCGATTTTCTTTTCAATCGTGGACATCACAGCACGTTCTGGTTTGGATGCAATTGTGAACTTAGCCTCTTGAAATTAAAGGGTTAGGGCGGTATCAGCCCAGTACTCAACAGATCTTAGCGCGCAACGATTCGGTATGCGCGCTATTTTGTTGCAGTGTTTGGATACGTTAAGTATTTGAAATAAATGGAATTTTTGGCAGGAAGCTGCCAGTGCACAAGGTGTCGGACTAAATGGCTAAACGTTGGTATTCAGTAAGTGTTCTCTCGAATTACGAGAAAAAAGTTGCTGAACAGATCAAAGAACTTGTTGAACAAGAAGGCCTAGAGGACCAAATCGAGGAAGCTTTGGTTCCGACCGAGGAGGTAATTGAGGTTCGCAAAGGCAAAAAAGTGACAGCAGAACGTCGCTTTATGCCAGGCTATATCTTGATCCGCATGGACATGACTGAGCGCGGATATCACCTGATCTCTAATGTGAACCGTGTGACAGGTTTCTTGGGTCAACCAGGTAAGCCAATCCCAATGCGCGATCGCGAGGTTGCAGCGATCTTGAACCAAGTTGAAGAGGGCGCAGATAGCCCGCGTTCAACAATCGTGTTCGACATCGGCGAGCAAGTGAATGTAACAGATGGACCATTCGAAGGGTTTTCTGGAATGGTCGAAGAGGTGGACGAAGAGAATTCACGTCTCAAAGTGACCGTATCGATCTTCGGGCGTGAGACGCCTGTAGAACTGGAATACATGCAGGTGAGTAAGATCACTTAGTATGGTGTTTGTGGGAGGCTAAGGTCACGCGTGATCTGAAACCGCACCACACCAAATTGGTCTAAAGGGACGCGCCCTGAGGATCGGAGCAAAGTAGGAGGCCATTATGGCTAAAAAAGTAGCTGGCACAATGAAACTGCAGGTCCCTGCAGGTCAAGCCAACCCATCACCACCCGTAGGCCCAGCATTGGGTCAACGCGGTATCAACATCATGGAATTCTGTAAGGCGTTTAACGCGAAAACACAGGAGTTGGAGCCAGGTGCGCCTTGTCCAACAATTATCACATACTATGTTGATAAATCATTTACTATGGATGTTAAAACACCACCAGCATCATACATGCTGAAAAAAGCTGCAAAGCTTAAGTCTGGTGCAAACCTTCCAGGTCGCGAAGTTGTCGGTTCTGTAACTGCGAAGCAAGTTAAAGAAATCGCTGAAGCGAAAATGAAAGACCTAAACGCAAATGACATCGATGCAGCTATGCTGATCATCATGGGTTCTGCGCGTTCTATGGGCATCGAGGTGAAGTAATGGCTAAACTAGGTAAAAGAACAACGGCTGCTAAAGCTGCATTCGCTGGCAAAGCAGACGTTACAATCGAAGAAGCAGTAGCTTTGATTAAATCAAACGCAAATGCTAAATTCGATGAAACCGTAGATATCGCTGTGAACTTGGGTGTTGACCCACGTCACGCTGACCAAATGGTTCGTGGTGTTGTTGCTTTGCCAAACGGCACAGGTAAAACAATGCGCGTAGCTGTATTTGCACGTGATGCAAAAGCTGAAGAAGCTAAAGCAGCTGGTGCTGACATCGTTGGTGCAGAGGACCTTATGGAAATCGTACAAGGCGGCACAATCGAATTCGATCGTTGTATTGCTACGCCAGACATGATGGCTGTTGTTGGTCGCTTGGGTAAAGTACTTGGCCCACGTAACCTTATGCCAAACCCACGTGTGGGTACTGTGACTATGGACGTTAAAGCAGCTGTTGAAGCAGCTAAAGGCGGCGAAGTGCAGTTCAAAGTTGAAAAAGCGGGTGTTGTGCACGCAGGTGTTGGTAAAGCATCTTTCGACGAAGCAAAATTGGCCGAGAACATCAAAGCATTCGTTGCAGCTGTTCAAAAAGCTAAACCAGAAGGTGCAAAAGGCACATACATGAAAAAGATCGCTGTAAGCTCAACAATGGGCCCAGGTGTGACTTTGAATGTTGATGCAGCGATTGCTGGGTAAAAGAATTTGATCGCGTCCTTTGGGGTGCGGTTGATACGAAGAGTGGTTCGCCACTCTTCATACTGTCCGAGACGGTGGGTGTCGCTACAAACGACTTAATCTCCTGCCTGAGATGGGGAACGAACAATTAGCCCGATGCATATGCCTCGAGCGACTTTGGGAGGGACCCGTAATATAGGACCCTAAGATGCTAGGTTGGTTTAGGCCGATCTGGTGAAAACTGAGCCGGAGGGCGTAAGCCTTCTATAATTTGGAGAAAAACTGTGGATAGAGCCCAAAAAGAAGCCCTGGTCGATGAACTTGGCCAAATCTTCACGGACTCTGGTGTTGTTGTAGTATCTCACTACGCCGGCATTACAGTTGCAGAAATGCAGGACTTCCGCGCGCGCATGCGTGAGGCGGGTGGTTCTGTACGTGTAGCCAAAAACAAGCTCGCCAAAATCGCTCTTGATGGCAAACCATGCGAAAGCATTTCAGGTATGCTGACAGGAATGACTGTAATGTCTTATTCAGAAGACCCTGTTGCTGCCGCTAAGGTTACCAACGATTACGCTAAAGAGAATGACAAGCTTGTTATTCTTGGCGGTGCTATGGGTGAGACAGCACTTGATCTAGCTGGTGTTAAAGCCGTTGCTGCTATGCCGTCACGTGAGGAGCTTATTGCTTCTATCGTTGGCTGTATCGGAGCACCTGCAAGCAACATCGCTGGTGCAATTGGCGCGCCTGCTTCGAATATCGCTTCCATCTTGGAAACGGTTGAAGAGAAAGCTGCATAAGAACGCAAATGTAATATCGGTGTCGCGGATAGTGACATCACTGGAAACAGAACTTAAAAACTGAACTGGATATATCAAATGGCTGATATTAAAAAACTTGCAGAAGAAATCGTTGGTCTAACGCTTTTGGAAGCTCAAGAACTAAAAACAATTCTTAAAGACGAGTACGGCATCGAGCCTGCTGCTGGTGGCGCTGTAATGGTTGCTGGCGCAGCTGGTGGTGACGCTGGTGGTGCTGCAGAAGAAAAAGATGAATTCGATGTTATCTTGAAATCTGCTGGCGACAAGAAAATCAATGTGATCAAAGAAGTACGTTCGATCACTGGTCTTGGTCTGAAAGAAGCAAAAGATCTAGTGGAAGCTGGTGGCAAAGCGGTTAAAGAAGGCGCGCCAAAAGCAGAAGCTGAAGAGATCAAGAAGAAACTTGAAGAAGCAGGCGCTGAAGTCGAGCTTAAGTAATCTTCGGGGTTTAACCCCAACAAAAATTTGGCTGGGTCTGCAAATTGTGGGCCCAGCCGAACCTGTCTTTCCAAGGGCCTTTTATCAGACCCTTTGAAAGACACGGTTCAAGTTCGGGAGCCAGAGCACTAGGGATCTTTGGCAAGAATAGGACTGAAGCGTGTTTCGTTGGCTTTGGACGTCGGTACCCGACGATGGTTCAGGGTGAACAATTTAGAAGAAGGTGAAGACGAGCATGGCTCAGACGCATTCCGGTACAAAACGTATTCGTAAATATTATGGCAAAATCCGCGAAGTTTTGGATATGCCTAACCTTATCGAAGTTCAAAAAAGCTCTTACGATCTTTTCTTGCGCTCCGGTGATCAAGACACACATATGGACGGCGAAGGCATCAATGGTGTTTTCCAATCTGTATTCCCAATCAAGGACTTCAATGAAACTGCGGTTCTTGAGTACGTAAAATACGAACTTGAAAAACCAAAGTACGATGTTGAAGAATGTCAGCAACGCGACATGACATACAGCGCTCCACTGAAGGTGACGTTGCGCTTGATCGTGTTTGATGTGGACGAAGATACAGGCGCACGTTCTGTTAAAGACATCAAAGAACAAGACGTATTCATGGGCGATATGCCTTTGATGACACAAAATGGTACATTCGTTGTGAACGGTACTGAGCGTGTTATCGTATCTCAAATGCACCGTTCACCTGGCGTGTTCTTTGACCATGACCGTGGTAAAACACACTCATCAGGTAAACTATTGTTCGCCAGCCGCATTATCCCTTACCGCGGTTCTTGGTTGGACTTTGAATTTGATGCGAAAGACATCGTATACGCACGTATCGACCGTCGTCGTAAATTGCCTGTAACAACGCTTCTTTATGCGCTTGGCCTAGACCAAGAAGGCATTTGTGACGCGTATTACGACACAGTGAACTACAAGTTCAACAAGAAGAAAAAGTCATGGGTGACTAAATTCTTCCCTGGTCGTGTTCGTGGTACAAAACCAGTTTTGGATATCATCGACGCTAAAACAGGCGACGTGATTGCAGAAGCAGGCAAAAAAGTAACTCCGCGCGCAGTTAAGAAACTGATCGAAGAAGGCAAAGTAACAGACGTTCTTGTGCCATTCGAAGGCTTGGTTGGTCGTTTTTCTGCAAAAGATATCATCAACGAAGAAACTGGTGAGATCTGGGTAGAAGCGGGTGACGAACTAACACTTGAGTTCGACAAAGAAGAAAACATCGTTGGTGGTACAATTCACACATTGTTGGAAAATGGCGTAACAGACATCCCAACATTGGACATCGATAACGTAAATGTTGGTCCATACATCCGCAACACATTAGCTGCGGACAAAAACTTGGGTCGTGACACAGCATTGATGGACATCTACCGCGTTATGCGCCCAGGTGAGCCACCAACCGTTGATGCTGCATCAGCATTGTTTGACACATTGTTCTTCGATTCTGAGCGTTATGACTTGTCAGCTGTGGGTCGTGTGAAAATGAACATGCGTCTTGAACTAGATGCAGAAGACACACAACGCACATTGCGCAAAGAAGACATCCTAGCTGTTGTAAAAGCTTTGGTTGAATTGCGTGATGGCAAAGGCGACGTGGATGATATCGACCACTTGGGCAACCGCCGTGTTCGTTCTGTTGGCGAATTGATGGAAAATCAATACCGTGTTGGCCTTCTACGTATGGACCGCGCAATCAAAGAGCGTATGTCATCTGTAGAAATCGATGCGATCATGCCGCAAGATTTGATCAATGCGAAACCAGCTGCGGCTGCGGTGCGTGAATTCTTTGGCTCATCACAGCTGTCACAGTTTATGGACCAAACGAACCCATTGTCCGAAGTTACTCACAAGCGCCGCTTGTCAGCGCTTGGGCCAGGTGGTTTGACACGTGAACGTGCAGGCTTTGAAGTCCGCGACGTTCACCCAACACACTATGGTCGTATGTGTCCGATTGAAACTCCAGAGGGTCCAAACATTGGTTTGATCAACTCATTGGCGTCATTCGCACGTGTGAACAAATATGGTTTCATTGAAACACCATACCGCAAAGTGATCGAAGGTCAGGTAACAGACGAAGTTAACTACATGTCTGCAACCGAAGAAATGCGCCACACAGTAGCGCAGGCCAACGCAACACTTGATGAAAATGGTAAGTTCGTAAATGAATTGGCATCTACCCGTAAGGGCGGTGACTTCATGTTGAACCCACCAGAAAACATCGACTATATCGACGTTAGCCCGAAACAGCTTGTGTCTGTTGCGGCATCGCTGATCCCATTCCTAGAAAACGATGACGCCAACCGCGCATTGATGGGTTCAAACATGCAACGTCAGGCTGTTCCACTGTTGAAAGCGGAAGCACCATATGTTGGTACTGGTATCGAAAGCGTTGTTGCGCGCGATTCAGGTGCTGCAATTGCTGCACGCCGTGGTGGTATCATCGACCAAGTGGACGCGATGCGTATCGTTGTACGTGTTACGGATGCTATGGAAGCTGGTGACCCTGGTGTGGACATCTACCGTTTGCGTAAATTCCAACGGTCTAACCAAAACACATGTATCAACCAACGCCCGTTGGTGAAAGTTGGTGACCGTGTTGCAGCTGGTGAAGTTGTAGCAGATGGCCCATCAACAGATATCGGTGAATTGGCTTTGGGTAAAAACATCCTCGTCGCATTTATGCCGTGGAATGGTTACAACTACGAAGACTCAATCTTGATCTCTGAGCGTATTGTTAAAGACGACGTCTTTACATCTGTTCACATCGAAGAGTTCGAAGTAGCTGCCCGCGATACGAAACTAGGTCCAGAGGAAATCACACGTGATATTCCAAACGTAGGCGAAGAAGCTCTGCGTAACTTGGACGAAGCTGGTATCGTTTACATTGGTGCAGAAGTTGGCCCATCTGACATTCTTGTTGGTAAGATCACGCCAAAAGGCGAAAGCCCAATGACTCCTGAAGAGAAGTTGTTGCGTGCGATCTTTGGTGAGAAAGCTTCTGATGTACGTGATACATCATTGCGTCTACCACCGGGTGATTATGGTACAGTTGTTGAGGTTCGTGTTTTCAATCGCCATGGTATTGAAAAAGACGAACGTGCCTTGCAAATCGAACGTGAAGAAGTTGAACGTCTAGCACGTGACCGTGATGACGAAATCGCCATCTTGGATCGCAACATCTATGCACGTTTGAAATCTATGATCATCGGCAAGACGGCTGTGAAAGGCCCGAAAGGTGTGAAATCAGGTTCAACAATCACTGACGAGTTGCTGGATACTCTAAGCAACGGTCAATGGTGGCAGCTTGCACTGAGCGACGACAAAGAAGCAGCGGAAGTTGAAGCTTTGAACGCGCAATACGAAGTGCAAAAGAAAACACTAGAAGCGCGCTTTGAAGACAAAGTTGAAAAAGTACGCCGTGGTGATGACTTGCCTCCAGGTGTGATGAAAATGGTTAAAGTCTTCATCGCGGTGAAGCGTAAGCTTCAACCGGGTGATAAGATGGCTGGCCGTCACGGCAACAAAGGTGTGATTTCACGCGTTGTGCCAGAAGAAGACATGCCATTCTTGGCTGACGGTACTCCAGTAGACTTCTGTTTGAACCCGCTGGGCGTTCCATCACGTATGAACGTAGGGCAAATTCTTGAAACTCACATGGGTTGGGCCGCACGCGGCTTGGGCATCTCGGTAGACGAGGCGTTACAGGAATACCGCCGTTCTGGTGATATGACACCTGTTCAAGAAGCCATGCGCACAGCTTATGGTGACGAAGTTTACGACGCTGCAATCAAACCAATGGACGAAGATCAGTTCCTTGAAGCAGCGGGTAACGTCACACGCGGTGTGCCAATTGCAACGCCAGTATTTGACGGTGCGAAAGAGGCTGATGTGAACGATGCACTTATGCGTGCAGGGTTTGAAACATCAGGTCAGTCTATCGTATTCGACGGCCGTACAGGTGAGCAGTTTGCACGTCCTGTAACGGTTGGTGTGAAATACTTGTTGAAACTTCACCACTTGGTGGACGACAAAATTCACGCGCGTTCAACTGGCCCATACAGCTTGGTCACACAGCAACCATTGGGCGGTAAAGCTCAGTTCGGTGGTCAGCGCTTTGGTGAGATGGAAGTTTGGGCATTGGAAGCATATGGCGCAGCTTACACGTTGCAAGAGATGCTAACAGTGAAGTCTGATGACGTTGCAGGTCGTACGAAAGTGTACGAAAGCATTGTTAAAGGCGACGACAACTTCGAAGCTGGTATCCCAGAATCGTTCAACGTACTTGTCAAAGAAATCCGCTCTCTCGGCTTAAACGTCGAATTGCTGGACGCGGAGACTGAGTAGGCGCTCGCGCCTGCTCCCTTAGGAAATCGAGATTAGGATCTAAAACATGAACCAAGAAATCACGAACAACCCGTTTAACCCGGTCCAGCCACCGAAGTCTTTTGACGAGATTAAAATCTCTTTGGCATCGCCAGAGCGTATTTTATCTTGGTCTTTTGGTGAGATTAAGAAACCGGAAACTATCAACTATCGTACGTTCAAGCCAGAACGCGACGGTCTATTCTGTGCCCGTATCTTTGGCCCAGTAAAAGACTACGAATGCTTGTGCGGAAAATATAAGCGCATGAAGTACCGCGGCGTTGTCTGCGAGAAATGTGGTGTTGAAGTTACGCTTCAAAAAGTACGTCGCGAACGTATGGGCCACATTGATCTGGCAGCACCATGTGCGCACATCTGGTTTTTGAAGTCATTGCCATCTCGCATCGGTTTGATGCTGGACATGACTTTGCGTGAACTAGAGCGTATTTTGTACTTTGAACAATACGTTGTGATCGAGCCAGGTTTGACTGACCTTAACTACGGTCAAATGATGAACGAAGAAGAGTACATGGACGCACAAGACGTCTATGGCGAAGACGCGTTCAACGCTGGCATCGGTGCGGAAGCCATCCGTGAGATGTTGTCAAACATCGATCTGGAAGCAGAAGCCGAACAACTGCGCGAAGAGTTGGCAGAAGCTACTGGCGAATTGAAGCCAAAGAAAATCATCAAACGTTTGAAAGTTGTTGAAGCGTTTATCGATTCAGGCAACCGTCCTGAATGGATGGTTATGACTGTTCTTCCAGTGATCCCGCCAGAGTTGCGCCCATTGGTGCCACTAGATGGTGGTCGTTTTGCAACGTCTGATTTGAACGACCTTTACCGTCGTGTGATCAACCGTAACAACCGTTTGAAGCGTTTGATCGAATTGCGCGCACCTGACATCATCGTACGTAACGAAAAACGTATGTTGCAAGAGTCAGTTGACGCATTGTTCGACAACGGCCGTCGTGGTCGTGTGATTACAGGTGCGAACAAGCGTGCGCTGAAATCATTGTCAGACATGCTTAAAGGTAAACAAGGCCGTTTCCGTCAAAACCTTTTGGGTAAACGCGTAGACTTCTCGGGTCGTTCTGTAATTGTGACTGGCCCTGAGTTGAAACTGCATCAATGTGGTTTGCCGAAAAAGATGGCGTTGGAGCTGTTCAAACCATTTATCTATTCACGTCTAGAAGCCAAAGGTATGTCTTCGACTGTGAAACAAGCGAAGAAGATCGTTGAAAAAGAGCGCCCAGAAGTGTGGGACATCTTGGACGAAGTGATCCGCGAACACCCAGTGATGCTGAACCGTGCGCCTACATTGCACCGTTTGGGCATCCAAGCGTTCGAACCGACGCTGATCGAAGGTAAAGCAATCCAATTGCACCCGCTTGTATGTTCTGCGTTTAACGCTGACTTCGACGGTGATCAAATGGCTGTTCACGTACCACTAAGCCTAGAAGCTCAGTTGGAAGCACGTGTATTGATGATGTCTACAAACAACGTTCTATCCCCTGCGAATGGTAAGCCAATTATCGTTCCATCACAGGATATGATCTTGGGTCTGTACTACATCACAATGGAACGCGAAGGTCTAAAAGGCCAAGGCATGACTTTTGCGAACCCGCAAGAGGTTGAGCATGCTTTGGACAATGGTCTTGTGCACCTACACTCTAAAATCATCTGCCGTGTAGAGCAGGTTGACGAAGAGGGTAACATTGTATGGCAGCGTTTCGAGACAACACCTGGTCGTGTGCGTCTTGGTTCAATGTTGCCACTGAATGTAAAAGCACCGTTTGATTTGACAAACCGTTTGTTGCGTAAGTCTGAAGTTGCTGAAGTGATTGACACTGTTTACCGCTATTGTGGTCAAAAAGAGTCTGTTATCTTCTGTGACCAGATCATGACACTTGGTTTCCGTGAAGCTTTCAAAGCTGGTATTTCGTTTGGTAAAGACGACATGATCATCCCAGAAAGCAAATGGACAATTGTGAATGACACACGTGATCAGGTTAAAGAGTTCGAACAACAGTATCTAGATGGTTTGATCACACAGGGCGAGAAGTACAACAAAGTTGTTGATACTTGGTCTAAGTGTTCTGACTCAGTTGCGGATGCGATGATGGGTGAAATGTCATCTGTTAAAGTATCTGATGCTGGTGCAGAAGAAGAACCAAACAGTGTTTACATGATGGCTCATTCTGGTGCGCGTGGTTCCCCTGCGCAGATGAAACAACTTGGTGGTATGCGCGGTTTGATGGCGAAACCTTCTGGTGAGATCATTGAAACGCCAATTATCTCAAACTTTAAAGAAGGTTTGACAGTGCTTGAGTACTTTAACTCAACTCACGGGGCTCGTAAGGGTCTTGCTGATACGGCGCTTAAAACGGCTAACTCTGGTTACCTTACACGTCGTTTGGTTGACGTTGCTCAAGACTGTATCGTTCGTCAGAACGATTGTGGCACAGAGCGTTCAATCACTGCACAAGCAGCGATTAATGACGGTGAAGTTGTTTCTTCATTGTCAGAGCGCCTATTGGGTCGTGTAACAGCAGAAGATGTGATCAACCCAGCAACTGACGAACTTGTTTGTCGTTCAGGTGAGTTGGTTGACGAACGTATGGCTGACATGATCGAAGCCGCTGGTGTTGTGACTGTTCAAATCCGTTCACCACTGACATGTGATGCAGAAGACGGCATTTGTGCAATGTGTTATGGTCGTGACCTAGCGCGTGGTACAATGGTTAACCCTGGCGAAGCTGTTGGTATTATCGCAGCACAGTCCATTGGTGAGCCTGGTACACAGCTTACAATGCGTACTTTCCACATTGGTGGTATTGCGCAAGGTGGTCAGCAGTCATTCCAAGACACAAACACAGATGGTGTTGTTGAAATCCGCAATCCAGCAATTTTGACGAACCGTGATAAAGAGCAAATCATCATGGGTCGTTCGACTGAATTGGCTGTTATGGATGAAAACGGTGTTGAACGTGCGAAATTCAAACTAATGTACGGTACGAAACTACTCGTCAAAGATGGCGCTAAAGTTTCACGCGGTGACAAACTGTTTGAATGGGACCCGTACACATTGCCGATCTTGGCTGAAAAAGCTGGTGTTGCGAAGTTCGTAGACTTGACGTCTGGTATCTCGGTTCGTGATGTAACGGATGATGCAACTGGTATCTCTCAGAAAATCGTTATCGACTGGCGTTCAGCCACTAAAGGTAGCGATCTTAAGCCTGAGATTATCGTTATGGATCCAAAAACTGGTGAACCTGTTCGTTTGGACAACGGCAATCCAGAAACACATGGCATGTCTGTGGACGCTATTTTGTCTGTTGAAGATGGACAAGAAGTTGAAGCGGGTGACGTTCTGGCACGTATCCCACGCGAAGGCGCGAAAACAAAAGACATTACAGGTGGTCTACCACGTGTTGCTGAATTGTTTGAAGCTCGTCGTCCAAAAGATCACGCGATCATTGCTGAAATCGATGGTTATGTGCGCTTTGGTAAAGACTACAAGAACAAGCGTCGTATTGCGATCGAGTCTGTAGATGATGCAGAAGTGAAAGTTGAATACATGGTGCCTAAGGGTAAGCACATTCCTGTTCAGGAAGGTGACTTTGTCCAAAAGGGTGAATACATCATGGACGGCAACCCAGCTCCGCATGACATCTTGAACATCATGGGTGTTGAAGCTTTGGCTGACTACATGATTGACGAAGTTCAAGACGTTTACCGTCTGCAAGGTGTGAAGATCAACGATAAGCACATCGAAGTTATTGTGCGCCAAATGCTTCAGAAATGGGAAATTTCTGAAAGTGGTGGCACAACGCTTCTTAAAGGTGAGCAAGTCGATAAGATCGAGTTCGACGAGGCAAACGAAAAAGCAATGGCAGCTGGTCGTGAGCCAGCAAAAGGTGGCCCAATCCTATTGGGTATCACGAAAGCGTCGTTGCAAACTCGTTCATTCATCTCTGCGGCTTCATTCCAAGAAACAACACGTGTTCTGACAGATGCAGCCACACGCGGTAAGCGTGATAAGCTGATCGGTCTGAAAGAAAACGTAATTGTTGGCCGTTTGATCCCAGCTGGTACGGGTGGTGCGACGCATCAAATCAAGAAAATTGCGGCCGATCGTGACGCAGTGGTTCTGGAAGATAAGCGTCAAGCAGCTGAACAAGCAGCAGCACTTGCAGCGCCTACATCTGACGATGCCGTTGATCCAAACTCTGTGTTTGATGATACAAGCGACGTTATGGGTGATGACTTGGTTGTCGAATTGGGTACTGGCGGCGACGGTACTGAGCAACCTAGCTAAATCCAAATATACTAAATTAAAAAAGCCCCTCCATTTGGTTGGGGCTTTTTTTGTGGATCTTATCTGAGTTAACCAGAGGCAAGCTTTGCCAACCCCGCAACATGTATTTCCAACGCATCAATAACTTTGTAATCTAAACTCTGCCCATTAAAAGCAAGACCAAGATCGGTACCCGCTAAAAGTACGGCTTCTGCATTTTGATCTTGAATCATAGAATATCCAACCGTGATGAATTTCTGACGGTTAGCCTCAGAGCATATGCCAGACATCGCTACATCCATATATGTTTTGCCTAAGTCATCTAAACCATCGAGGGGAACGACAGTATTTGGTGTTTTTAATAATCCAAATAGTTTTGTCATAAGAACAGGTGGACTGCCCAAAAGCCCAAGTGTCTGAATTTTACTATTGAGGCAGAATTCATCTATCAATGTGATTGCGTTTACCAAAGGGAGTTCCGACAATTGTTCTGTTTCTTCAAAACAGAAATGGCCAGTCAGTGCGGTAATTGTTGCGATATCACAACCAGCGCCCTTCAGCTGTTGAATATGGCGTGCAAAAACTTGGGCCTGTTCGTGGCGTCGGTCACTTCCTGAGTTCTGAGTTAATGTTGAAATATTAGCGTGTACTATGGTCACTTCTAGGGGAATATTCTCATTTTTGAACACCTCAATCAGCCGAGTATAATAGGCAACAGTCGCAGCAGGGCCAATCCCACCAATCAATCCGATGTGCATGATCTCTCCTATCTATTCTTGGATTATTTTCAAAATATCTGGAATTGAAATCTTAAACCGCTTTTTCAGCGTTGCGATATCCTTTTTCAATATACGTTTGTCTGGCACTGTACGTCCTCGCGACCAAGGTGAGTCGTTAAAGGTGTTAAACGACCGTACAAACATATCGGGTGTTACATCTGTGACCACTGGCATATGTTCATGAAGACGGTGGTGCGGATAATTCATAATGGTTTGCGGTTCTGATTGTGGAATATATGCGACTAAACCAGCAGTTGCGGTTCTCATTTCCATCTTTTGGGCAGTGCAACGCCCATCTCCAATCATCAATTCATAACCTTGATTGAAGTCCAATGCACATCTGCCGTGGGTTTCATATGCAACCTGACATTTTTCAAAGCCTGCTTTTGTACGTTCGATAAAATCAATCGCGATAGCATCGTCATCATCCAAACGGAAATGCGCGATTACATCTGCATCTTCATCTTTATAGGGGCGGGCAACACGGCGCATTGCCATACGGTGTTTGAGTGGCCCTTTTAAAACAACAGCGATTTGGGGAATGCCATCCACCAAGCTAAGCAATCGCTCCAGATAAACCTCAGGAATGGCCTGACTAGTGACAATCACTAGCGTAAAGTTTGGGTCAGTCTGGGCTTTGATTGCGGGTAAAGTCACGTGTTCAAACAACATAAAGCGTTCTTCGATGCGGACAGGGGCGAATAAATACTCTAATCGCTCCTCAACAGAGTCATGATTTACCTGAAACCCGCCTTTTGCAGCATAAGAAAACCGCAATATGCCTAATGCTTGAATGTTTTTCATATGGCTAGATATATAGGCTTTTCTAAATGTGCCAAACAATTTAGACGATAGTCAGATTAATATGTGTTTATTTGAGGTTAAGAGCCTGATATCGAAGATATTCACATAGACACAGTTTCCCTCTTTGAGTGTGGCAACTGTTGACACCTACCCCGACTCGATCTATACGCGCGCTACCTGAGGGGAAAAGTCCGCTTTTTTTCTCATACAAGCCACAATCTGGCGGTCATGATCCAGACTTTGCGTCTCGATCCTCTGGTTTTTACCGCGGTAGTCCATCCACAACACGTGCGGGCTGCCGTGTCGCGGTGTTTGATCGACAGATCAGGCGCCTATTCGAGTTTGAAACAAGGTCATACGGGAGTTCCGAATGCCAACAATACAACAGCTGATCCGCAAACCGCGCCAGCCGAAAGTAAAACGTCAAAAGTCTATGCACCTGCAGGCATGTCCTCAGAAGCGTGGCGTATGTACACGTGTATATACAACGACACCTAAGAAACCTAACTCTGCGATGCGTAAAGTTGCAAAAGTTCGTCTAACGAACGGTTTCGAGGTTATCTCATATATTCCAGGTGAAAGTCACAACCTTCAAGAGCACTCAGTTGTTCTGATCCGTGGTGGTCGTGTAAAAGACCTTCCTGGTGTTCGCTATCACATCTTGCGCGGTGTACTTGATACACAAGGCGTAAAAGACCGTAAACAACGTCGTTCGAAATACGGCGCGAAGAAACCGAAATAAGGGTTACACGATATGTCTAGACGCCACCGCGCTGAAAAACGTGAGATTTTGCCTGATGCCAAATTTGGTGACAAGGTATTGTCTAAATTTATGAACAACTTGATGCTGGACGGTAAAAAATCCGTTGCAGAACGCATTGTATACGGCGCGCTTGATCGCGTTGAAGACAAAACAAAGCGTGCGCCAGTAGAAGTATTCCACGAAGCTCTTGAAAACATCAAACCATCTGTCGAGGTTCGTTCTCGTCGTGTTGGTGGTGCTACTTACCAGGTTCCGGTTGAGGTGCGTACAGAGCGTCGTGAAGCTTTGGCTATTCGTTGGTTGATCGGTGCTTCTCGTAAGCGCAACGAAAACACAATGGAAGAGCGTCTTGCGGGCGAGTTGATGGATGCCATCAACAGCCGCGGCACAGCCGTTAAGAAACGCGAAGACACGCACAAAATGGCCGATGCTAACAAAGCATTCAGCCACTACCGCTGGTAATTTAGGAAAAGGCTCAGTCAGATGGCACGCGAATATCCTCTCGAACTATACCGTAACTTCGGCATCATGGCTCACATCGATGCTGGTAAGACTACTTGTTCCGAACGTATCCTGTACTACACAGGTAAATCTCACAACATTGGCGAGGTGCATGATGGCGCCGCGACTATGGACTGGATGGAGCAAGAGCAAGAGCGTGGTATTACTATTACGTCTGCTGCGACAACTACATTCTGGGAACGCACAGAAGACGGCACAAAAGCCGACACTCCTAAGCACCGTTTGAACATCATCGATACACCAGGGCACGTTGACTTCACTATTGAGGTTGAGCGTTCATTGGCTGTTTTGGATGGTGCTGTTTGTGTGCTGGATGCGAACGCAGGTGTTGAGCCTCAAACTGAAACAGTTTGGCGTCAAGCTGACCGTTACAAAGTGCCTCGTATGGTCTTTGTTAACAAAATGGACAAAATCGGCGCAGACTTCTTTAACTGTGTAAACATGATTGAAGAGCGTACAGGTGCAACTGCTGTTCCTGTTGCTTTCCCAATCGGTGCGGAAACAGAGCTTGAAGGTCTTGTTGATCTTGTAACTATGGAAGAATGGTTGTGGCAGGGCGAAGACCTTGGTGCATCTTGGGTGAAAGCTCCGATCCGTGAAAGCTTGCAAGCGACTGCTGATGAGTGGCGCAACAAATTGGTTGAGAACGCTGTTGAAATGGACGACGACGCAATGGAAGCTTACCTAGAAGGTAATGAGCCAGACGTTGCAACTTTGCGTACATTGGTTCGTAAAGGCTGTTTGTCTATGTCTTTCGTTCCTGTATTGGGCGGTTCTGCGTTCAAAAACAAAGGTGTTCAACCACTTCTAAACGCTGTGATCGACTATCTTCCGTCTCCATTGGACGTTGTTGACTACATGGGCTTTAAGCCAGGCGACGAAACAGAGACACGTGACATTGCACGTCGTGCAGACGACACAATGGGTTTCTCTGGTCTTGCGTTTAAAATCATGAACGACCCATTTGTTGGTTCTTTGACTTTCACACGTATCTACTCAGGTGTTTTGAACAAGGGCGACACTCTATTGAACTCTACTAAGGGTAAAAAAGAGCGTGTTGGCCGTATGATGATGATGCACTCAATCGAGCGTGAAGAAATCACAGAAGCATTTGCGGGTGACATTATCGCGTTGGCCGGTCTGAAAGACACAACAACAGGTGATACACTTTGTGCTGTGAACGAACCAGTTGTTCTAGAAACAATGACTTTCCCAGATCCTGTGATCGAGATTGCTGTTGAGCCTAAAACAAAAGCTGACCAAGAGAAAATGTCTCAAGGTCTTGGTCGTTTGGCTGCAGAAGATCCATCATTCCGCGTTGAAACAGACCTAGAGTCTGGTCAAACAATCATGAAGGGTATGGGCGAACTTCACCTAGATATCCTTGTGGACCGTTTGAAGCGTGAATTTAAAGTTGAAGCGAACATCGGTGCACCTCAAGTTGCTTACCGTGAAACGATTTCTCACGAAGCTGAGATTTCTTACACGCACAAAAAGCAATCTGGTGGTTCTGGTCAGTACGCTGAAGTTAAGATGAACATCATCCCAACTGAGCCGGGTGAAGGTTACTCTTTCGAATCTAAGATCGTTGGTGGTGCTATTCCAAAAGAATACATCCCTGGTGTTGAAAAAGGTATCGAATCTGTAATGGACAGCGGCCCATTAGCTGGTTTCCCAGTGATCGACTTTAAAGTAGAGTTGATCGACGGTAAATTCCACGACGTTGACTCAAGTGTTATGGCGTTTGAAATCGCTGGTCGTATGGGTATGCGCGAAGGTATGCGCAAAGCTGGTGCGAAAATGCTAGAGCCAATCATGAAAGTGGAAGTTGTGACACCTGACGAATACACAGGTGGTATCATCGGTGACCTGACATCACGCCGCGGCATGGTTCAAGGTCAAGACACTCGCGGTAACGCGATTGCAATCGACGCACGTGTGCCTTTGGCAAACATGTTCGGTTACATCAACACATTGCGCTCTATGTCTTCAGGTCGTGCGAACTTTACTATGCAGTTCTCACACTACGAAGCAGTACCGAGCAATATCTCTGAAGAAATCCAGGCAAAATTCGCCTGATCTGAAACCAACAGGTCAGGCACTGCCGACCGAATACAAACCTAGGAGGCCCTAGTTATGGCAAAAGAAAAGTTTGAACGTAATAAGCCGCACGTTAACATTGGCACAATTGGCCACGTTGACCACGGTAAGACAACATTGACAGCTGCGATTACGAAGCAGTTCTCAGACAGCTTCAAAGCGTACGACGAGATTGACGGCGCGCCAGAAGAAAAAGCACGTGGTATCACGATTTCTACTGCTCACGTTGAGTATGAGACAGAAGGTCGTCACTACGCACACGTTGATTGTCCAGGTCACGCTGACTATGTGAAAAACATGATCACTGGTGCGGCTCAAATGGACGGCGCTATTTTGGTTGTGAACGCAGCTGATGGTCCTATGCCACAAACACGTGAGCACATTTTGTTGGGT
>NZ_WEIC01000012.1 GCF_009184395.1 Amylibacter sp. SFDW26 | reverse complement strand
TTAATATTCTCGGGAGTGAATGTTCCACCTACAGTTTCGGCAAGGCGTGCGGACAGATTAACGGCTGAACTCACCTGACCTTGTCTAAAGCCATAACCAGCTTTTGCCATGACGTCTGGAAACTGCTCAGCATTAAAGGGTTTTCCGCCATTGATATTCTGGATACCCTGCGCACCGACTGCCTTGACAGGTGCAACACCAAGCTCGGGCGCAAGAGTCCGGTTAAAATATGCAAAGCTGCCTTTGAAAGAATTAATTGTTTTGCTGTCAGCCGGCGTTGCGCCACGTCTTGCGATGGTTATCCAAGCTTTCAAACTATCCTTTAGATCCTGCCGCGCTGCAAAGGGCGCTGCACTTGCAGGCCAATTCGCTGTCGTCAAAGGTGCGGTATCAAGTGCCTTGCTTTTTTTCCACTCAGGCAAACGTGCCCGACCTTCGACTGTCGCAGCATAAGCATCAAAAATAGCACCTTCTACCGCCTCTTTCGTGCCGCCCTGGCCACGTCTCATAGAGATATCAATAAAAGGCACACCAACCTTATTCGTATAACCGCGCGTGCGTTCTTTGCCGCGTTTCTGGCCAGAAGGATCAAAATCTTTTTCGATCACATTAAAGCCCTGAAACCCTCTCTTGTTTAATTTATCGAGCATCGCTGCATTTAATGGATCTGCCGTTGCTGAAACGATATTAGTCGTTGCAGTCCTCATACCATTGTAGGAAGCTGTAAACGAATTTCCTCCACTTCCTGCTGGTGGGCTGTAGTTATGGGGAAATCCAAAAGCATCAGCCAGAGTGTTTCCAATTCCATCCTTTACAGCGTTAACAACATTGGTAACAGGGTTGGCCACGTCTTTTATAAAGGTTTCATTGCTGTTGCGCCCAAATGGATTACGTCCACCTTCTGTGTCTTTAGATCGCCATAGGGAGATTTTGGTGATATTCTGTCCGTTACGCTTCACATCAATCTTTTGGATGGTCTTTTTGCCGTTTCGTTGTGTGACTTCGGCACCTACTGTTTTGGCTGGGGCGAAACGTGAATTAATATTATTAGCAGAAGCCGCAGGTCCAGCCGCTTTATTAGGTGCTACAGGTTCACGCGCCGCAGACCATTGGCGATCGTTGGTAAGATTAGAAATTTTTAGTGATATACTATTCTTTGCGCCAAAAGAAGCTACGCCTAAATCATTTTTTTTCTGCTCAAGATTTGCTACGCGGGCTTTGTAATCCCTAGCAGAAATGTAACGTGGCCCCAAATCATTCTTAAGCCGTTTTGTAAACGATTCTTCAGCCTTATCCCAAGTCTTTAGTTTGGATTCCTCGAGGCCTATTTGCTGCTTTAATCTTTGCGCTTTTGCTTGAACCTGCCCTCTTTGACGAGGGTTTAATTTACTATTATTTAAGGCAAAATTTGCAGCTTGCAAATCTGCCTTGGCTTTTTTCACCGTTTTTTCTGCATTCGCCCTTTGAGCGTCTGTCGGCAAATCAGAGGCAAAAAAAGCATTACCTTGTTGTGCACGTGCTTGATAAGTTTTGCCCTCGAAACGAACTGTCGTTGTATCGGATGCATTCGCTTTAAAGTCAGCCGCTGAAGCTTCTTTTCCTATAATCAAGGAACGTACCCGTGCGCCAGCATCACCTTTGGCCAGTTTTACACCAGCTTTCTCTGCACTACTTGCAAACCATTCACCAATTTCTTCACGGATCGCTGCCTTTTGCTCTTTAGGCGATAAACCTTCACGGACAAGAATGATACCTTTTGACGGGATGAACGCAGCATTAACACCCTTGGGTAATGCCGTTTCTGGAGCGTTTTTAGAATTGATATCTGCCGTTGAAACCATAATAACTTTTGGCTTAAAGCCAGGATCTGTGCCCAAACGGTTAAACATCTTATCAAGAACAATCTGCTCATCCAATGTACGCTCTTGCAAAAGTTGTGCATCCAAAGCATGAGAAAGCTGTTCATTACCTTCAGGAGAGGACGCAAGTTGTGCCAACTCACCACGTGCACTTTTTACATCTTTATCTAAGGCCGTTTTACCCACATCAGCTGCGGCAGCACCTCGGCCTTTGGCAGAGGTTCCTTTAGCTCTGGATACTGGTATTGATGACTTCGAATTAAAATCTTTCCCCAGAGTATTTTTATTCGCACTATTAGCACTAATATTATTCATAACAATCGCTCCGTTTTCTGTTGAATTTCCA
>NZ_WEIC01000011.1 GCF_009184395.1 Amylibacter sp. SFDW26 | reverse complement strand
TAGAGATGGGCAGTTTTGCCATGGAACTCAGGCGCGACTTTGATTGTGACATGACTTGACACAGTTAGTGAATCTGCCGCTTTTGAAATGCGATAAACGGAAGTTTCAGAGATAAAGTGTCGCTTCTCTTCGGTGTATTTAAGTGCCAGTTTTCTGGGCGTCAGTGCTTCATGCTCCAAAGCAAACTGAATCATATCAACACGCCTCGTTTCTGGAATACGGTTCCAAACTGACATCGGGCACGGGGATTGGTCTGTTACTCCATCCAGTCCACCCTCAAGATATAAATCATACCTCAGCGTTTTCTTCGTGGGCAGATGCGAAGCTTCAACCGTGCGGATGATTTCTAGCTTTTCAGATGCAGCTTCTCGGACAAGTAGTGCCCTGTCAGGCAATGGGGTATCTCATTCTTCGTATTCCCTATTACCTGTCATGTTTTTTTGAGAAAACGGTTTTCCAATGTCAGGTCGGCGACACAGTGCAGAGATGCTTTTTTTCCCCGTAAACCCGCCAATACAATCCTGATCTTTTCTTCAGAAGAATAGGTTTGCTATGTCTTGCGGCGGATGTTCTTAACTAATTTATCTGCAGCTGATTTGCTACTGCCTGACTTCTTATTTATCGTTAACCCTTAATGGTTAAGATGAACCAGAAATCCTTCCTTATTCAAACACTCAATTCTGTCCCACAAGTGCTGACGTTAGACACACAATACAAAGGATTGGGCAATTTTATGGCTGTACCTATTATTGCTTGGATTATGGACAGCATAAGAAACGAATTGGAACAAGTATGACCATCAGACAGAAAGCAGCCCAATAATCGATTATGATTATTGGGCTGCAATTTTTTTCAAACTTAGTCGAGTGCATAAACGCGGTTCGTACCAGTGTTATTGATTTCTGCTCTTTGTGCGTTTTTCGCAAGTGCAGCACCAGTCTCTTTCGAACGCGCCCAATTTGAAACGGCTACGCTGGCTGCCGTTGCCGCGGTAAACATCGCGACTGGTGGGGTAAAGGCCCCAACAATAGCAGTACCAGCCGCACCGATTTCAATACCAAGCCCTGTCAATGCACTAAGCGTACCTGGGACACCAAAGCCAAAGAAAGCTGCCCCTTGCAGAGCATTAAGGCCTGCACCCACCTTATCGCCACCTTTGCGTAAATCATTTGCAAATATTCCAGAAGATACACCGAAACCTAACCAGCTTAACTCATATGGAAGCGCAAATACTTTCATCGCTGTTGCAAATCTAGAGCTATTTGAGATTGCTCGAACTAATGGGTTCGCCGTAGAAGGTGCATGCCTTGCAGCATTCTCAGCACTCACCATCGCAGAGCTATCGATGTGATCGTATAGTTCTTGCGTAAAGACTGGGCGAGTACTAGTACCCGAGAAACTGAATCCCTGGGCTGGCGCCGCTTCAGAAAACTGATTGAAAGGTTTTGATACCCAATGATGATGTTGGTCATTAATTTCCTGAAAAGCCTTATAGCGAGGATCACCTTTCGTCAATCTCAATATATCATACCGTTTCTTTGCCATTCCATTAAACGCAGCTTGTGTGCCTTGTTTCCAAACGTCGAAGTCTTTCTCAAGTGAGATAGACCTTTTTCTAAGTGCGTCAAGTTTAGGCTCAAATGTGTCCAAGGCTTTTCTTGTCTCATCAAGTCGTTTCTTAACCGCGGGTGTCACCCCGGCGCCACTACGTTCAAGAGGTTGCTGTTCTGCAAGAAACTTCCGCATTGGTATAAGACGTCTATCAAGTGCAAGCGCATCTGCTTTAACAGCATTAGCTTGACTTAAAACCCCACCCATAGCGGCAAGCGATGTTTTATATGTATTAATTATGCCAGTATATTCAGACACAGCTGCTACAGTTTTCACTGTACGGGGTGCACCGAAGAATTGACCAAACAAGGTTGGCGTTGTACCGATGGCACCAATTGCTGCTAGTGTTTCTTGAACCTGTGTCGATATTTCTAACGCTGATAGTTTTTTGCCTTGATTGCGTTTTTTGATAACATCCGCAGTACTATATCCGAATGCAATCACATTCCACGCAGCGTCTAATGTATTTAGAACAGTCAAGAAACCTTTGGCCTTGGCCCATCTTTTGAAAATAGTTTCAATATCACGTGGAAGATTCGAAGCATTTACAGCTTTTAAGAACTTATCTTTAAAATTAGGGGCATTCGGATCAAAGCGTTCTCTGTGGAAAAGCGTCAGCAAATCGATAACGTTCTCAAGACCTGCAGGGGTTTCCAGATACTTAATATATGTTTTCGTAGTGTGAATCGACGTTGGTGTTAGCGCACGAGCACGTGAATATACCGTACGGAAAACTTCATCTGCAGATTGTCTTACAGTAGTCTGCAATTCTTTTTCTGCCGCTGTTATTGGTTTTCCTTGTGCTTGTTTTTGTCGAATAGCTTTATAAATTTCCAATTTTTTACGCCCAGCCCGGTGGATAGTATTTGGGTCCTGCCCAAGTTCCAGCGTTAATCCACGATGTACATCCATCGCTAATTTTGTATCAATCGTCATCAATGGTTCAGATAGACCATTGATAAATTTTGAACGTTGATCAAATGACATTGCCATAACACCAGCTTTTGCATCAGGTGATAACAATTTACCTTTGAGCTGCTTTACAACTTCTGCTTTTGATAGACCCGTTACCTGACGGAACACACTATCATGTACTTTTGCGGCTATCTGCGACACAGCCGGTTTCATTAGATAAGTATTCAGATCTTTGGTTAATTTCACTTCATCAACATTGCCTTTGTATACGCCACTTTTCACAAGACCATTCGCGCGTATCAAATTGGCTGCAATTTTTTGAGGGCTGCCTTCAGGGAACTTATTAAGCTCCTTATAAAGCTCTCTTGGGCTGTGAATTTTAATAGCCTCTATGTGTTTTTTACTTATTACGGTCTTAACAACCTGATCCGCTGTCGTTGTTGGTGTTACAACAATTGGACGGTTTCCTGGTAGATCAGGTACAGTTACTGGTTGAGGACCACTCACCGGCTTAGGTTGGAGTTGTACTCTTGTTTTCGGAAACTTGTTTACTCTTCCAGGAATTTTGTTTTGATCAATCGACCATGTCCCTTCTTTCAGGGTCAACGTGCCATTGTTCACAAGCTTGTTAATATTCTCGGGAGTGAATGTTCCACCTACAGTTTCGGCAAGGCGTGCGGACAGATTAACGGCTGAACTCACCTGACCTTGTCTAAAGCCATAACCAGCTTTTGCCATGACGTCTGGAAAC
>NZ_WEIC01000010.1 GCF_009184395.1 Amylibacter sp. SFDW26 | reverse complement strand
TTCCCTTTGGCGCGCCCGCCGCTCAGTGTCTCTATTATCACCGTCCGAAGCCTTCGTATCAACGTTGTCTCCGTCGGTAGGGGGGTTCTAGTGGCACTCAATCAAACCCGCAACCCCTTTTTTCAAATAATAGCATTTTTTCTTAAAAAGCTTATTTATAAAGGGAAAACAGCCCTAAAATACTCTGCAGTGCCTTACAGATAGCTGCCCACTCTGAATATAAAGCACAAAAAACAACGAAATCCTAAAATATCTAAGATTTTGGATGTAAAAAAGTCGAGATACATCAGGAATCAACGTTGAATCACGCAGCGAATCTCAATTCCGCCTATAAAAGCGAATCTATTATAATTCACTTGAATAACGAGCCGAATAAAATTTGATCATTTTAGTTTAGTGTATCTTTCGATACTTTAGAGGTGCATGCCCCCATCACTTACCTCAAAATACACTTAACTAAGTGATACGAGCACAATATCTGTGTATACTAAACGCTTAAACTGCATTGTAGACTACATCGCATGGCCAAAATTAACCAAGCGTTGGAACCTTCAAAATTTAGCATGAGACCTAAGGACAAACAAAAAAAGCAAGCTTATGTTTCCACAAGCTTGCTTTTAAATCATTAATTATCAGAGGCTCTTAGTAATGAACTGAACGTGGATCTAATGGCTTCTGTAATGGTGGCGCAAATGTCGTGAGCTCAATCCCGTCTACAGCAGCCTTATACTCTTCCATGGTTGGCGTTCTGCCAAGAATGGCTGAAAGAACCACAACGGGTGTTGAAGCCAATAAGGATTCGCCATTTTTTTCAGCCGTATCTTCAACAACGCGGCCTTTGAACAAACGAGTGGATGTTGCAAGAACAGTATCACCGCGCGCAGCTTTTTCTTGGTTACCCATACACAAGTTACAACCTGGTCGCTCGAGATATAGAATGTTTTCGTATTCAACACGCGCTGATGTCTTTGGCGCATCATCATCGAATTCAAAACCAGAGTACTTTTGCAAGATAGCCCAATCGCCCTCTTCCTTTAACTCATCAATGATGTTGTAGGTTGGTGCGGCAACAACCAAAGGTGCATTGAATTCAATCTTTTCACCTTTGCTTTCCAAGTTACGCAACATCTGGGCAACGATTTTCAAGTCACCTTTGTGAACCATACATGATCCAACAAACCCAAGATCAACATTCTTTTCACCTTGGTAGAAAGAAACAGGTCTGATTGTGTCGTGTGTATAGCGCTTAGACACTTCGACGTTGTTCACATCTGGGTCAGCGATCATCGGTTCAACGATTTCATCCAAATCAACAGTGAATTCTGCAAAGTACTCAGCGTTTGCATCAGGAGACAAAGCAGGTTTATCACCAGATTTAATCTCTGCGATACGTTTGTTGGCAATATCGATCAAGCCTTTCAAGGTTTGAGCTTCATTTTCCATACCCTTGTCGATCATAATTTGAATACGGCTTTTTGCAATCTCAAGCGATTCAATCAATGTATCGTCTTCTGAAATACAGATAGAGGCTTTCGCCTTCATTTCCGCAGACCAGTCAGTGAATGTAAACGCTTGGTCAGCAATCAATGTACCGATGTGAACTTCGATAACACGTCCTTGGAAAACGTTGTCGCCAAATTTCTTCAACATCTGTGCCTGCGTCGCATGCACAACATCACGGAAATCCATGTGATCTTGCAACTTGCCTTTGAACGTCACTTTAACAGATTCAGGAATTGGCATTGTTGCCTCACCCGTTGCCAACGCAAGCGCCACAGTTCCAGAATCCGCACCAAAGGCAACACCTTTAGACATTCTTGTATGCGAGTCGCCACCGATGATCACAGCCCAATCATCCACTGTAATATCGTTCAGAACCTTGTGGATCACATCCGTCATCGAATGGTAAACGCCCTTTGGATCACGTGCTGTGATCAAACCGAATTTATTCATGAAGCTCATAAGCTTTGGAATGTTTGCTTGCGCTTTCAAATCCCAAACAGAGGCTGTGTGACAGCCAGATTGGTATGCACCGTCAACAGTTGGGGAAATAACAGTCGCTGCCATTGCTTCCAATTCTTGGGATGTCATCAAACCTGTTGTGTCTTGCGAACCAACGATGTTCACTTTCACACGTGCATCCGAACCTGCGTGTAAAACAGTACCCTCTGAAACACCAACAGCGTTTTTGTTAAAGATTTTCTCAACAGCTGTCAGACCTTGATCCGCGTGTGATACTTCTTTCGAAGGCGCAAAAACAACTGGTGCTTTTACACCCAATGTTGCAGCTGCAAAGTTTTGCAACTTTTTACCAAAAACAATCGCGTATGAACCGCCAGCTTTGATAAATTCAATCTTTTGCGGGCTAAACGCAGAGGACACATCAACAAGTTCTTTGTCGCCGTCTTCGTTATAAAGCTTCTTCTCTTTTGTGTTGATCGTCAGAACCGTACCTGTGTTGATAGAATACGTTTGCTCCAGAAGAGGGTCATCATTGTTGCCCATGATTGGATTGCCATCAGCATCCAGTTTCTTAACCCAGTTTTTCAGATCAATGCCGATACCGCCAGTCACGCCAACAGTCGTCAAAAAGATCGGGGAAATACCGTTTGTACCACCAACAACAGGAGCAATATTCACAAAAGGAACATATGGGCTGGCTTGTTGACCTGTCCACAATGCAACGTTGTTCACGCCAGACATACGAGAAGAGCCAACACCCATTGTGCCTTTTTCTGCAACCAACATCACACGTTTACCAGGATGTTGCTTTTGCAAGTCTTGAATTTCAGCTTGTGCGGCTTCAGAAATCAAACATTTACCGTGCAATTCACGGTCAGATCTTGAGTGCGCTTGGTTACCTGGGGACAATAAGTCAGTTGAAACATCACCTTCGGCAGCAACGTAAGTCACAACTTTAACTTCTTCATCAATGTCAGGAAGCTTTGTAAAGAATTCAGCCTGTACATAGCTTTCCAAAATGTCAGTCGCGACTGCATTCCCTGCTGAATGCGCCGCCGCCAGACGGTCTGTGTCTGCTTCATATAAGAACACTTGTGTTTTCAACACTTCAGCCGCTTGTGCAGCAATCGCAGCGTCATCACCCAAAGCCAAGTCCAACAGAACCTCTACAGATGGGCCACCTTTCATGTGAGACAACAACTCAAACGCAAATTCTGGCGTGATTTCTGCAACAACCGCATCACCAAGAATAATCTCTTTTAGAAACTTAGCTTTCACACCCGCAGCACTGGTTGTGCCTGGCAAAGTGTTGTAGATGAAGAAATTAAGAGACGCTTCTCTGTGCTCATTGCCCGCATCTTTGATTTGCGCAACGATTTCACTTGTAAGTGCGCCATCATCAATAGGCTTAGGGTTCAAGCCTTGCTCTTTGCGCGTTTCAATCTCATTTAGGTAGTCTGTGTATAAGCTCATGACGGTCCCGAAGAATAAGTGTTAAATAAAGCTTAAAACCAAGGCTTAAGCCAATTGTATGCCGCAGTATACCAATACTGTTTAGCTTGCAAGATTATATGATCAACAATAAATCACGGCTTCCAGCAAGGCACCATATCTAGCTTAACGCTACAAATAGTGTTGTGCTATGCGACTATTCTTAACTTTGATATTAGATTTTTGTTTGTTTGCTGGTTTGCTTCTAAGGTAATCTATTCTGGCAGTTGATGGATATAGCTCACG
>NZ_WEIC01000001.1:328046-1238886 GCF_009184395.1 Amylibacter sp. SFDW26 | reverse complement strand
AGAAATATGGGCTCTGCCTCAACGGTGTCCTCAATATCAAAAGGTGCAAAGCGCGGATCGCACAGCCATTTGAAGATCAAATATGCACTCACAGGTTAGTCAATTTGTGAACGGCAGCAAAGTCCACCATAACAGACGTTGATTGTTTATTCGTGTAAAATAAACACTCTTTCAGTGTTTAATTAAGCGATCACTTTTAGATATTTATCTAATGCAGCCACAGGATCATCCGAGGTCCAAATCTCATCACCCAAGCCAAAGAAATCGACGACAGGTGCCAGTGTCTTGGCAATCTCTAATGTGACATTCCCTTCGGCAATCACAGGCACTTCGACCATTTCTGACCACCATTCAAAGGTTTCAAATTCTGCCAAAGTGCCATCACCCAATGCGCTTTCGCCAACAGGGCCAAAGGCCACGTAATCCGCACCAATTTCACCTGCAGTCATGCCAGCATGTTTGGACGCTCCACAATATGTGCCGACAATGGCATCAGGGCCCAGTGCTTTGCGGACATCGCGCACTTGGCGTGAACTGTCTGGCAAATGCACACCGTCCAGCCCATGTGTTTCGACAAGACGGAAATGGCTTTCAATCACAATAGCCACTTCACGGGCGTGGCAAATCTCGCGCAATTGATCCGCTGCTTGTGAAATCTCACGTTCATCGGTGCTGGCCATCGTCAAGCGCACACAAGCCACCGCATGTGCATCCAGAACCTTGGCCAGTTGCGGGCCAAAGGTCGCTAAATCAAACGTGGTTGGTGTGATCAGATAAATCTGTGGTTCGTGCGCTTCTACGTCAGACATCGTCTTGCCCCTTTGTTTGAAATGGGTTTAACGGTCTATGCTCTTTGCGTCAAAGGGCAAGTTGGGGTGCACCGCGAATGGCTCGCGGTGCATAGGGCGGTTTAAACAGCGCCTGTATATTCGCCACGACCTGGGTAGTCTTTTGCGATGACGAAATCCAAAGCACCAAGCATTTCTTTGAAGGATGGGCGTGTGAATGGCATCGTTTGAATGGATGCAAAATAAAGTGTTTGATCTGGGCGTACTAGAAACAGACCTGGTTCAGCAAAGATGGCAGGTTCTTCGATGCCATTCGATGTTTTACCGATACCTTCGGATGTATAAAGACCCCATTCACGGGCTTTTTCCAATGACACACCATAACCGATACGCAATTTATTCGCACCAGATGCTTCTACCATCTGCGCTGCTTTTTCTTGTGTGTCACCGCTAAGTGCTATCACATTCACACCGCGTTGGGCGAATTCTGGCATCAAGCGTTCAAGTTCTTTTAGATAATTTGCACAGATCGGGCAGTGAATACCGCGGTAGAACACAACCAATGTAAATTTTTCTGATCCTTCCGAGCTTAAATCGAATGAACCATGGGCAACAGTTTCAACAGAAAGATCAGGTGTTTTTTGACGGGGAGTAAGCATTATATGTCCTTGTTTTATAAAACGGGCACAGGAGAATCCTTTGCCTTTTCTTGACAATACTGTACTATAAGATACATTTTGTTCAAATAAGTTGATCCAAAGTACGATATCTATGCCGCCCAAACCAGACAGACTGTCCGCACTCATCAACAGTTTTCGCGTCGATACGCATGTGCTGTCCCTTGGTGCATGCCGTGTGCCTGCGATGATGGATAAGGGGCAATTAAGCCCGAATTTGTTCATTATAACAAAGGGATCATTGCATAAGCATAATACGGATTTCCCTGAAAATACCGACGATACACCAGTGCTGATATTCTTCCCACACGGTGGCCTGAAAGGCGTTTGTGGCTATGCGGATACGCAGGATGCAGAGTTCATCTGTGCCTCTGTCGATATGGGCGGCGATGCGAATCCCATTGCGTTGGCTTTACCCGATGTTGTGACGATTCCGCTGAATGATGCGAAAGCCCTAAAAGCCGTCGCTGACATGCTGATCACTGAATCCTATGCCCCGCGCTGTGGGGGGAATGCCGTGATCGACCGTCTGTGTGAAATCATGGTGATCCAATTGCTGCGCCATTTGATGGAGAAGGGCGAGGCAGAGGTTGGTTTGATCGCAGGTTTAACGCATCCCAATCTATCCTATGCAATTGTGGCTATGCACAATGACCCGCAAAAAAGTTGGCTGATCGAAGACTTGGCACAAATCGCAGGTATGTCGCGCACGCATTTTTCCAACACGTTCCACAAAGTGGTGGGCGTTCCTGCGGGTGAGTATCTATCAAGTTGGCGATTGTCTTTGGCACGGGCAGAATTGGCGCGTGGTACCCGTTTGAAAGCGGTGGTGCAGAAGGTGGGCTTTTCCAGTTCTGCGGCCCTGTCGCGAGCTTTTAAGCGCCGATACGGCGTAACCCCGCGACAGGATATTTTGAATGCATCTTAAATGCGAAACCTTATCCTTTTAGGATAGATTTCCCTGCATATTGTGCAGTTTCACCAAGCATCTCTTCGATACGGATCAATTGGTTGTATTTCGCAATACGGTCTGAACGGGACAAGGAACCTGTTTTGATCTGACCACAGTTTGTAGCAACAGCCAAATCAGCGATTGTTGCATCCTCTGTTTCGCCAGAACGATGAGACATCACAGATGTGAAACCAGCGCGGTGCGCCATTTCAACGGCTTCCAAAGTTTCCGTCAAGCTGCCGATTTGGTTTACTTTCACAAGGATAGAGTTCGCTGAACCCTTTTCGATGCCATCCACCAAACGCTTTGTGTTTGTTACGAACAGATCGTCACCCACCAATTGGCACTTGTCGCCGATCATATCAGTCAGGGCTTTCCAACCATCCCAATCATCTTCGTCCATACCATCTTCAATGCTGATGATTGGGTATTTGCCCACAAGGTCAGCCAAATACTGAGCGTTTTCAGCAGACGTCAGTTTCTTACCTTCGCCTTTGTAGTTGTAAACGCCATCTTCATAGTATTCTGATGATGCGCAATCCAAAGCCAGATAAATCTCTTCGCCAGCCTTAAAGCCCGCTTTTTCAATAGAGGTCATGATGAAATCCAAAGCCTCTGTTGTAGAGCTTAGATTTGGCGCAAACCCGCCTTCATCACCAACGGCTGTGTTATGACCCGCGGCTGACAATTCTTTTTTCAAAGTGTGGAAAATTTCAGCACCAATACGGATCGCATCTTTTACGTTTTCCGCTGCCACTGGCATCACCATAAATTCTTGGATGTCGATTGGGTTATCTGCATGTTCACCACCATTGATGATGTTCATCATTGGCACTGGCAAAATGCGTGCTGATGTGCCGCCCACATAGCGGTACAAAGGTTGGCCAGAGAATTCAGCAGCTGCTTTCGCAATAGCCATAGAAACACCAAGGATCGCATTTGCGCCCAAGCGGGATTTGTTTGGCGTGCCGTCCAATTCGATCATTGCATTGTCGATTTCGACCTGTTCCAACGCATCCGCACCCAACAACATGTCAGCGATTTCGCCGTTCACAGCATCAACCGCTTTTTGAACGCCTTTACCAAAGTATCTGTTCTTGTCGCCATCGCGCAATTCAACAGCTTCATGCGCACCTGTTGAGGCACCTGATGGCACTGCTGCACGGCCCATAGCGCCGCTTTCAAGATATACGTCGACTTCGACAGTTGGGTTGCCACGGCTGTCTAAAATTTCGCGTGCTGTGATTTCGATAATGGTGCTCATAAGGGAACAGTCCTTTTTAGCTATAAAAGTTGAGGCTCTTTAACGTGAACTCTCGTCAGATGGAAGGGTTTGGATGTCGCGTTCTCGCATCATAAGAAAGAAACCTGACGCTATTATGCCAGTAGCCCCCAAAAGTGTTTGCCAATCAGGGCGTTCACCAAAGAAAACGATTCCGTAAAAAAGTGCGAAAATTAAGCGGCTATAGCGGAATGGAACGATTGCAGAAATTTGCCCCAACCGTACCGAAGCTGTGATGGTGATATAGGCCAGCATGGAACAGATGATGATGCCGATCATATAGACCTGCTCTAAGTGCGATGTTGTCAGGATATATGTCAGATCACTACCCTCTAGCTGGATCATGATAAACCCAACAGGGACCAGGATAAGGTATCCAAAGACGGACAATTGCAGTGTGGTTACACTGTCTTTGATCCTGCGCGTTGCCAAATCACGAATGGACAGGCCAAGCACACCCACAAGGGCAAACAGGGCGTTTGCATCAAACCCATCAAGACCAGGGCGTATGATGAGAACAACGCATAGAAAACCAAAGGTAATGGCGGTCCAGCGCCGCCATCCCACGGTTTCGCCAAGGATAACGGCTGCGCCTAATGTTACCATCAATGGCGTTGCCTGATGGATCGATGACATCGTTGATATATCCGTATAGGCCAAAGCCAATACTACACCTGTTGTCCCTAAAACTTCACCAAAGTTGCGTAACAGAACTGCAGGTGCAAAGAATGTCATTGGCAGAGGGTTTTGTTTGTTGACCAAACAGACCACAGAAAAAGCGATAGTAGCCACGATACCCAACACAAAAATAATCTGGGCGGGGCTTAGATCGTTGTTCGAAGCTGCTTTGATGAATGCATCCGATGAAGCGAATGCAAACATGGAAAAGACCATCAGTAAAATGCCACGGGTGTTTTCCATATTTATGTTTTTAATTCGCTATTCTTTTGGTTTCTTTGGCACACCGTATAATTCCAAACGATGCCCACGCAATTCATACCCTAATTTTTCGGCGATCTTTTCTTGTAATGCTTCGATTTCTTTATCAATGAATTCGATAACCTCACCTGAATTCATATCGATCAGATGGTCATGATGTTCGCGTTCGGCATCTTCATAACGTGCACGCCCATCGCCAAATTCACGGCGCTCTAAAATACCTGTTTCTTCAAATAGTTTCACAGTGCGGTAAACCGTGGCGATCGAAATGCCCACATCGATCGCAGAAGCGCGCGCATATAATTCTTCTACATCTGGATGATCTGTTGAGGTCTGCAATACATCCGCAATCACACGGCGTTGACCTGTCATACGCAGGCCATGTGCCTCGCAGCGTGCTATGATACTGTCTTTTGTCATATCAGGTCCCCTTTGATTGCTTTTTAAAGTCTCGCACCGATCCTGCAAGTCCGTTTACGTTAACGTCTATAACAATTTAATGGACAACCCAAGGGAAGGGTTAAAAAGCAAGTTGACCTTGCATAACTTTCACGGCGTAACCCTGTACTGTGACAGAAGTTGGTACACCACTTTCAATTGTCGTTGAAATGTTGATCGCAGATGGTCGCCCCATTTCCACGCCTTGCATAATGGTTGTGTTCAAAGCTTTCCCACTAAGTGCTGTAAGATATGTTCCAAGCGCTGCGGCGGCACTGCCCGTTGCAGGATCTTCTGGAATGTTACTCAAAGGTGCAAACATTCGCGCCTGAAAACCTGTATCCGTTTTGACATAAGCATAGGTGGCAAAGGTATCTATGTTGGTGCCATGTGACGCGTTGGCATTCGCATATACATCCGTCTTTACAGTCGCCTTGGCTAAGCTTTCCAAACTATCAAGTTCGATCATCGCAAAAGGTAAACCCACAGAGGCCATTTCTGGCATATGCGTTTCAGTCACGATAGCTGTTGAAGGTAGAGATAAGCAGGCTGCAATCATATCCACAGGTATGATGCCGAAACGCTCTAAGGGAATTGTTGAGGTGAATGCGGCGCTGCTGGGTACTCCTTTTTGAACCTTACAAGGAATAGGTCCAACCCCAAGCTCAAGGATCATTTTATCATGTCCACCTAAATCTGACAGGGCAACTGCTGTGCCTATTGTTGGGTGGCCCGCGAATGGGAGTTCGTTTTTAGGATCAAAAATACGCACCTTAGCAGTGTGATTTGAGTTTTCAGCAGGGTATACGAAAGTCGTTTCTGAAAAATTGAACTCAGCCGCGATTTTTTGCAAATGTTTTTCGGCTAATCCAGTGGCGTCAGGAATAATAGCCAATTGATTGCCGCCAAATACATCTTTTGTGAAAACGTCATAAACCAGATAATCTGTCATATCACAGCAAATCTGGTTCGCGGCCCAACCGTTTTGCTAATGAGGCAATGGTTAAGCCTTGGATTATAATCGAGAAAATCACAACGACGTAGGTTGCCGTTAGGATGATTGGTTTCCATTCGCTGTCAGGTAATGTCAGCGCAAGGGCAACAGATATACCCCCTTTAATACCACCCCATGTCATAATCGGAATGACGTCTGCTGTGAATGTGCGGAATGGTTTCAGCAATATGATTGGTGCCGTCACAGCGGCTGCACGACCAATCAGGGCAAGTCCGATGCATAGAACACCTGCAAAAAGAGCACTTGCGTCAAAGGTTACAACGAAGACTTCGATCCCTATTAGCAGGAATAAAACAGCATTTAGAATCTCATCTATGAGTTGCCAAAATCCATCCAAATATAGACGTGTTTGTTCGGACATGCCGTATTTCACACCAACATCACCGATAAACAGTCCTGCAACAACAGCCATAATCGGGCCAGACATATGAAGGGCCACTGCCAGTTGGTAACCGCCAAAGGCAAGCCCAAGAGAGAGTAAAACCTCCAAGGGGTAATCATCGATGCGTTTCATCACTTGGAATACAAGATACCCTAGAATAGCGCCTAATAGTGCCCCTCCAACGGCTTCCTGGAAAAACAATTTTGCAGCACCTGATGCACCTTCGGCATGGTGATCACCAGATGGAAAGGCGATGCCAACCAAGACAAGGAAAACCACATAGCCAACACCGTCATTAAACAGGCTTTCGCCCGCAATCTTTGTTTCTAGGGTTTTGCGCAAGTTTGCCTCGCGCAATACGCCTAAGACTGCAACTGGGTCTGTCGGTGTGATCAGCGCGCCAAATACCAACGCGATCAGGAGCGGGGCGCCTGTGATCCAACTGAAGCCGTATCCGACCACAACAGTGGAAATGCCCACTCCTAATGTGGCCATAAGCAAGACGACCCATGCTTGTTGACGCAGATCTCCTAGCTTCACATGTAATGCGCCTGCAAATAGAAGCAAACCCAACATGCCTTCCAATAGGGCCTCAGAAAACTCGATATCTAAAGCAATATTTTGGATCGCATCGGTTACTTCTAGGCTTGGAATAAGAAACTCTAATCCCATAACGCTAAGTGATGCTAATAATGCGACAATTAAGATACCAATGGCAGAAGGGAGCTTTAAAAACAGATAGTTAATAGCTCCAAATACGCCCGCAAGGACAATTAAAAGTGATGCAACTTGAAGTACGGTCATTGGTCAGCCTTAATTATGTTGATTATGCCTATCATTCTAAAGGATGTTGGGTAAAGAAATTATACAATAAAAAAATGTCTCGTTAAGACCACTTTATTATTTATTAATCTTTGATTTTAAAACCTGTTTTAAATGTCCACCAAATAACCCCAAGGCATGTAATCAGAAATAGGAAAATCATCGCCAAGCTTAGACCAAGGCTGACATCAGAAGTGCCATAAAAACTCCAACGAAACCCAGATATAAGATATACTACGGGGTTAAATAAGGTCACGGTTTGCCAAAATGGCGGTAACATGGAAATCGAATAAAAACTGCCACCCAAAAACACCAAAGGTGTGATAACCAGTAAAGGAACCAGTTGTAGTTGTTCGAAGTTCTTTGACCAAAGGCCGATGATAAAGCCAAACAGGCTGAAAGATATGCTGGTCAAGACTAAGAAAGCGATCATTGCTGGAAAGTGTTGTATGTGTAGCGGTACAAATAAAGAAGCGGTAGCTAAAATAACCAAACCGATGATGATTGATTTGGTGGCTGCAGCACCGACATATCCAATAACAATTTCTAGATAGGAAATAGGGGCTGTGTGTAATTCATATATGGATCCTAAGAATTTTGGAAAATAGATGCCGAACGAAGCATTTGAAATACTTTGAGTTAAGACTGACAACATGATCAGGCCAGGTACAATGAATGCACCGTATGAGACACCATCGACCTCTTGAATGCGTGATCCAATGGCTGACCCAAATACGATAAAATAAAGTACGGTTGAGAGCACGGGTGAAAACAGGCTTTGGGATATGGTGCGATAGAAGCGGGCCATTTCAAAGAGGTATATGGATTTCATCCCTGGAAAATTCATGATTTGTCTCCAATAAGGTCAACAAAGATATCTTCAAGTGAGCTTTGGTGAGTTTGAACATCGCGTAATATGATTTTGGCATTGCTCAGTTCTGTAAAAAGGGATGCGATTCCTGTACGTTCACCACTGGCTTCATAGCTATATGTAAGTGTTAAATCTTCAGATGAGTATTCCAAATTGAATGGCTTCAAATTTTTTGGAATAGCAATAATTGGCTCTGATAATTCAATTACCATTTGACGTTGTCCCATACGTTGCATCAGAGTTTCTTTTTGCTCGACGAGCAGTAAATCACCCTTTCTGATGATACCCACGCGATCGGCAATAGCTTCAGCTTCTTCGATGTAGTGGGTGGTAAGGATAATGGTAACGCCTTCGGCTTTGAGTTGTTCTATCACAGCCCACATATCTTTGCGTAATTCAACATCTACGCCCGCAGTAGGTTCATCGAGGAAAAGTACCGCAGGTTCATGGCAAAGGGCTTTGGCGATAAGAACACGTCTTTTCATGCCACCTGATAATTCCATGGTTTTAGCGTCTCTTTTATCCCAAAGAGATAGCCGCATCAGTATGTCTTTCATGAGCTCCGCATCTGGGCGCTTACCAAATAAACCACGGGTAAACTTCATTCCATTCATAACCGATTGAAAAGGTTCTAGTGCAATTTCCTGTGGTACTAAGCCAATCATGGAGCGGGCTTTGCGGTAGTCCTTTATGACATTGTTACCACCGACTAGTACTTGACCTGAAGTTGGGCTTACTAAGCCGCATATTATTGATATTAAGGTTGTTTTTCCTGCACCATTTGGACCTAACAAAGCGATTACCTCGCCTTGTTCTATCTCTAGGTTGATGTTTTTCAGAGCCTTAAAGCCATTGTCATATTCTTTGGAAAGATCTTGTACTGAAATTATGGAAGACATCAGATTCACTTATATTTGTGTAGAAGTTGGAATGATGCAGTTATTCCTTTTTTAAGAACGTTGGCAAGAGCGGTTATTTTGACCGTACGTGTGCTATGTATTATTGCGCTCATCTACTTTAACCGCATCCCACAAGGCATCCATTTCTTTTAGGTCAGATTGCTGCGGTGTTTTGCCCATATCCGCAAGCTTTGCTTCTACCCCTTCAAAACGACGGGTAAATTTGGCGTTGGTTTTGCGTAAGGCTTCTTCTGGATCGATTTTCAAATGGCGCGCAAGATTTGCCATGACGAACATCAGATCACCATATTCTTCGACCTGTTCATCGTGTGTCAGTGTTTCACGCGCTTCGACTAATTCTTGACTTTCCTCAATGATTTTATCCAAAACGCCTTGTGTGGAAGGCCAATCAAAGCCAACACGCGCGGCGCGCTTTTGCAGTTTCACAGCACGGGTGAGGGCTGGCAGATTCTTTGCAACGCCATCCAAAGTCTTAGACTGCGTTTCGCCTTTGGCAGCACGTTCTGCTGCTTTGATCTTTTCCCAATCCGCTGTTTGTTGATCTGCCGATTTATCGCGGTTCTCATCGCCAAATACATGTGGATGGCGATGTACCATTTTATCGGCAATTTTCTTTGTCACAGTTTCAAAAGTGAATGATCCATCTTCTGAACCCATCTGGGTATAGTAAACCACCTGCAATAACAGATCACCCAATTCGCCTTCCAATTCGGCCATGTCATCCTGTTCAATGGCGTCAGCAACCTCATAGGCCTCTTCGATCGTATAAGGTGCTATGGATTTGTAACTTTGCTCAATATCCCAAGGGCATCCCGTTTCTGGGTCTCGCAAACGCGCCATGATTTCCAACAGTCGGGGGAGACCACCATTTGAGTTAAGGCAAAGGGCTTGGCTATCATCGCGGTTTTTTGTCATTGTTGGGCTTTTCTAATGGAAATTTCTCTGCCTATTATGAACTTGAATCTTTAGGAGTAAACCCGCCATGCCCGTGATCAACCGCATTGCTGATTATTATGACGATATGACCGCATGGCGCCAACATTTGCATGAAAATCCAGAGTTGGAATATGATTGCGTGGAAACAGCAGCCTTTGTTACAGCCCGATTGGAAGAATTCGGTGTTGATGAGATTTCCCAAGGTTGGGCAAAGACGGGTGTTATTGCGGTCATAAACGGTAAGTCTGAAGGCGATACCATTGGTTTGCGTGCAGATATGGATGCATTGCCGATGCCAGAGGAAACAGGATTGCCTTATGCCTCTAAAATAGAGGGCAAGATGCATGCTTGTGGGCATGATGGTCATACTACGATGCTGCTGGGGGCAGCGCGATATCTGGCGGAAACGCGCAATTTTTCAGGCCGTGTTGTTTTGATTTTCCAACCAGCCGAAGAGGGTGGCGCAGGTGCTGGTATGATGGTCGAAGAAGGCTTGATGGATAAATACGGCATTTCCCAAGTTTACGGCATACATAATATGCCGAACCAAGAGGTGGGTACGATTGAAACGCGCGCAGGACCTTTGATGGCAGCTGCAGATGTGTTTGAGATTGAGATCACAGGTAAAGATGGCCATGCTGCACAGCCACATTTGACAATTGACCCGATTATTGTTGGCACAGCAATGGTGCAAAATTTGCAAACCATTGTCAGCCGTACAGTTGACCCAGTGGATAGTGTGGTGCTGTCGGTTACGCGGTTTAATGCAGGGACCGCAGACAATGTGATTTCGGATCGTGCAAAAATTGTGGGAACTTTGCGCACGTTTAAAAAGGATGTCCGGGCAAAGGCAATGGAGCGGTTAAAAACAATTATGGAGCATGTTGCTGCAATGTACGGTGCAACCGCCAGGCTAGATTACCAACATGGATATCCTGCAACTGTTAATGATGCAGCCAAAGCTGCTTTTGCAACCAAGGCTGCGGCAGAGGTTGTGGGTGATGATCATGCGAGTATGGATGCGGTTCCAATGATGGCTGCTGAGGATTTTTCCTATTTCTTGCAAGAAGCTCCCGGTGCGTATCTGTTTATTGGTAATGGTCCGAGCGCTGGACTGCATCAAACGACGTATAATTTTAATGATGAGATCAGCCCGATTGGTGCGTCTTTCTTTGTGCGCGTGGTGGAAACGGCTCAACCTGTCTAACATCGTTGTGATTATCATTTCATTATCAATTATTTTCCAGGCAGGGCGATGATGAGTTCACGCTGAATGTGTGTAAATGTAACAAACTGTAAGTGAAAATATTAAATAATATTAATAAGTTATAATGTTCACACTTAAAATTATGGTTTTTACTTAACCAGACTTCACGTCCCTCAACAGAAACTTCAACAAACGTGGTTGGAGCTTTATGATTGGATCGTGTTTTCTGTGGGTAATCAGAAATTCTCTATAAGGATACAGACCATGACACAGAAAAACATCTTCGTAAAATCAATCGTAATCGGCGCAACTGCAATTAGTCTTGCGGCTTCTTTATCAGCACCAGTGCAAGCTAAAGGTGGACGTGACCATGTTGACTTGAAAACAACACAAAGCGTTGTATCAAAAGACAAAACTGCGAAGGCTTCATTTTTTGGAAAGCGTAATGCAGTTAATAAAGCTACACGCGGTAAAGTTTCTAATAGTATCTCCAGAACTACATCTGGTGTAAAAAAGTATAAATAACTTTTTACTGAGCATTATTTTTGCCCCGTCAGCATCTTGTCTGGCGGGGTTATCTATTTGTTTACCTATGTATTGTTAAAACGGTGGCGCCACCTAAGTGTGGTATATTGCCGAACAAGGGTTTGATGGACCCTTGCACTGATATCTTAACTGTTAAGTGTTAGTAGGCTTCATTTGACGCTGTTACCCGCCCTTCGGCCCCCGTGAACCACTTTTGTCGACGCTGTAGTTATACGGGGGCGAAGGTTAATTTGAAGTATGGGGTGCGCACGGTGGTTTTTTACATTGGTTCCTTTAAAGGCAGTCAAACCTTAAATCCAGAAATTGGTCTTGAGCGAAGAACTTGAAATTGGATGATTGAAACCCATACCACATGATTGCTATGGTTCGTGCATGAATATACAAAAATTCTTGAAAATCATATCGTTTGGGCGTGAGAAATGGCAATATACATTGGTTTAAAGTGTATTGAAAAAGCAGAACCGTTACTTACATACCGCTTCTTCAAAGCTGATGGAACGGAATATGGTGTCTTAGTGGTCGATACTTCAACAGCTGAGATTTGCCTTCTAAGTGCTGTTGACGAGAGAGCATCGGTTTTTGCTTTTCCACGCGCATGCCGGGCAATCCAATTGCGCCTTAAAGATGGGCTATTGCCAGATGAGTTATGTTACGCTGCATAATGCTGTAACATGATATTTAGCAGGTGACTGATTGGAGGGTTGAAGGCGTATTAATGGTTGTCGTTTTCATCCGTGGTGTATTATGAATTAGTTTAATTATAAATTGGTTTGGGCCATTATACGACGATGATAGATTTTTTAATACAAATGGTTGGTTCGCGGCCAATTGAGATAACGGCTGTAATTTGTGGACTTATTAATGTCAGCTTAATTATTCGACGGTCGATATGGAACTATCCATTCGGGTTCGTAATGGTTGTTCTATATGCCAAGATATTTTACGACTATCAACTTTATAGCGATGCGCTGCTTCAGGTGTATTACTTTTTCATCCAGTTTTATGGGCTTTGGTTTTGGCTTAAGGGGCGTGAAGATGATGGTAAAATCATTGTAGAGTTTTTACCCAAAACCCAATATTTATCTTATCTAATGACTGCAGTCGTTGGCTGGTTAATACTAAGTACATTAATGGCTAATTTAACGGATGCATCATATCCTTATTGGGACGGCTCAATCGCTGTCTTGAGTGTGCTTGCTCAATTCTTATTATCACGCAGGAATATCGAAAGCTGGTATCTATGGATTATCGTAGATGTGCTTGCCATCGGCTTGTTTGTTGTAAAAGACTTAACGCCAACTGCAGCATTGTACGGTGTTTTCTTAGTTCTTGCTATAATCGGTCTATTTCAGTGGAAAGCTAAAGCTAAACTAGCTGCGTCATAAGATGTCTGTAAAAAGAGGGTTCTTACTTGGTAAATTTATGCCTGTTCATAATGGGCATTTATTCATGTGTGATGTTGCTAATGCAATGGTTGATGAATTGACGGTCTTGGTATGTACAAGAGATTGCGAACCTATAGACGGACAACTGAGATTTGATTGGATTACTAAGTGTGCGCCGCCAGATATTAAGCTCATTCATTTACACAAAGATATACCGCAAGAACCATCTGAGCATGTTAATTTTTGGAATATTTGGAAGGCTACAATAAAAGAGGCTCATCCTGAAACTATTGATGTGGTTTTTGGCTCAGAGGAATATGTCATTCATTTAGCCAATGAATTGGGTGCTGAACCATTTGTCGTAGATATCGACAGAAAAAACATCCCAATATCTGCAACGCAAATCAGAAGCGCCCCGTATGAAAATTGGAAATATATACCAGAGCCTGTTCGGTCCTATTATCAAAGAAATATTTGCCTACTTGGTCCTGAAAGTGCAGGGAAAACGACATTAACTAAGCTTTTAGCCGATACCTATATGACTGAATTCATCCGCGAATATGGTCGAGATTACGATGCTGAATTTAAGCAAGGGACAGATTGGACCGACGTAGATTTCACGGCCATCGTTAATGGTCAAATTGCATTGCGCGATGCAACTGTAAAGCATTCTAATTATGTTTTGTTCGAAGATACAGATATCTTGCAGACAATTGTGTGGGCTGAATATTTACTGGGGTATATTCCCCATACTTTGAAAGATATTTTAGAAAGTGCAATTTTTGCAGATTTCTATCTACTACTTAATCCAGATGTTGCTTGGATTGATGATGGTACTCGATATGCCGAAGACCAAGATACAAGGTTATGGTTTTTCGACAGATTAAAAACCTTATTAAAAGAGTTCGACTTAAACTATGTGATAATTGATGGGAAAGATTGGGGCAAAAGGGTGACGTTAGCACATGCTGCGGTGGGTAAATGGTTAACATCCAATACATGAAAGACCACCAATGTTACTGTAGCCTATAATAGATATTGGCTTTACTTCCACAGATGCCCCCCAGTTTTATAATCATATCTGTCATGGGGATGGGCGTAATAGGTTGGGATATAGGGGATCTGTTCTGCGCTTCCTTTATTAAGGGCATTAAAAGCGGGTTCTAAGCTAAAATAATCGAAGAATACGAATAATTTTTCTGAGTAGGGATGTGCACATTCAATAATGTGTTCGCCAAATTTCTCATGAGTTTTGTGAAAAATACAATATTCCTCATTATGCCACATGAGATAAGTTTTATCGTCAATCATCTTTGGGTCGGGAAGAATGTTTTGCCAACTTCCAAGCCTATATTTATGATACAATAAAGAAACCCAATGCAGATGCATATCGCAGGCATGACCATCAGAAACCGTTGCGAGTATAGAAGTGGTTACGTGTGGGAATGTATACTCTTTCCAGTCTTCCTCGGAAACAATTCGCATTTAATCTCCTCTGAATTAGCTTCTAATGTTTGCACACTTATCCACAAGCGCGTGTAATAGCTTGTTCCAAATCTGCAATCAGGTCGTCGGCATCCTCAATTCCTACTGACAAGCGTAACAAGTTTTCCGCTACACCGTAATCAGGCCCTTCGATAGTGAAACGGTGTTCGATTAAGCTTTCAACACCGCCCAATGAAGTGGCTGGTAAGAACAGCTCTGTGTTTCGTGCCACATTACGTGCCGCTTGTTCACTTCCTTTGACTAGGATCGACATCATGCCGCCAAAGCCACCTGTCATTTGTTTTTGTGCAATGGCGTGACCTGGGTCATTTGGCAAACCTGGGTATTGAACGCGTTCTACAAGCGGGTGATCATTGAAGTGCTTGGCAATCTTTATCGCATTTTCACACGCTTTATTCCAGCGCACGTAAAGTGTTCGCATGCCGCGCATAACCAACCATGCTTCAAAACCAGGTAGGGCGGTACCCTGGAGTTTACGGACAACGCCAATATCTTCCCAACGATCATCTATTAGGTTGGTTGATAAAGCGCCTGCCAATACATCGGAGTGGCCGTTTAGATATTTTGTTGCAGAGTGAAAGGCGTAATCAGCGCCAAGGTTTAATGGCTTAGTTGTGCAAGGTGGCGCAGTGGTGCTGTCGACCAATACTAGTGCACCTTTGGCTTTGGCAATTTTTGAAACGGCGGCTATATCTGTAACAGCCCATGTCGGATTGGTTGGTGTTTCCACCCAAATCAGTGCTGTATCATCGCGCATCGCGGATTCGAGACTATCCAAATCAGCTGGTACATAAGTGTCTAAACTTAAATAACCTTTATCGGCTTGGCGCTGCATCCAGACAAGAACACCGAAGTACATGTTTTCAGGGACGACGATATGTGCGCCTGCTGGAAGGCTTTCCAATACGGCGGCCGCGGCGGATAGGCCCGAGTTGAAGAATAACGCATCTTCGGCCTCTTCCAGTTTTGCCAAAACATTTTCGGCTTGGCCACATGTTGGTGTGCCATAGCGGGCGTAAATTAAGTCTTCGCGCCGCTCATAGTTTTCATCACGGGCATATGTTGTTGCCATTTGGATGGGGGGAATAACGGACCCTGTTTTTTCGTCAATCTGACCTGCTGCCTGTGCGGCGATGGTTTCTGGAGACAATCTAGAGTTTTTTTTCATGGTTTATGTTGCTTCCATATGGCTGAATATGCATTTAAGTCGCTGCGATTTTGACACCTAGTACGGCAAGTAAGCCACCGAACACGCGGTCAATAAGTCCTTTGAGACTGATGTAAACTGTACGTGTGACATTAAGCGAAAAGATACGTGCAACCATAGTATTCCATATGGTTTCATTCAAAAACACGACTGTGAGAAGTGCAACGTAAACGCCTATTCCCGTACTTTCTGGAACGGTACCTACGAAAATTGCAGCAAACAGAATAGCAGGTTTTGGGTTTGTAAGCTGTGTGAGTAAACCCAGTAAAAAGCCACTTCGCAATGATCTTGGTACTTTGTTTTTGCTCTCTAGTGGTAGCGGTTCATCTGCGGTTTTCCAAAGCTTGTAGGCCATATAAATCAAGAAAATGCCGCCTGCAACTTTGAATAAAGTTAATAAGACAGGTGCATATTCAAACAATAATGCAAGGCCAAATAGGGCTGCGGCTGCCCAAAAAACGGCTCCCATGCCTATTCCGAAAGCAACGGAGAACCCTGTTTTTAAGCCTTCGGTGACACCAATGCGCGCAGCCATTAAAACTGCCGGTCCTGGGCTGATAGCTGCCATTAAATGGAGTATAGCAACGGCTAAAAAGGCACTTGTTGTCATTTGCGACCAGTGGCAACGTCTATGTCTGGGGCGTCTTCGGCTTTCATACCAACGATGTGATAGCCCGAATCAACATGCAGGTTTTCACCCGTTACGCCAGATGCCAAATCAGACAGAAGGTATAGAGCAGATTTACCAACATCTTCGGTTGTCACATTGCGGCGCAGTGGCGAATTCAATTCGTTCCACTTTAGAATATAGCGGAAATCTCCGATACCAGAGGCTGCCAATGTTTTGATTGGGCCTGCAGATAGAGCGTTTACACGAATGTTCTTTGGACCAAGATCCATTGCCATGTATTTTACAGATGCCTCTAAGCCCGCTTTTGCAACGCCCATCACGTTATAATGCGGCATAACCATTTCGGCGCCGTAATATGTTAGCGTCAGCAAAGAACCACCATCGGGCATCATTTTTTCGGCGCGCTGTGCTACTGCTGTGAATGAAAAAACAGAGATATCCATCGTCATACGGAAGTTTGCAGCACTTGTGTCTACATAACGGCCGCGCAGTTCGTTTTTGTCAGAGAAACCGATGGCGTGAACAACAAAGTCTAATTTACCCCATTTGGCTTCGAGCTCTGCGAAGAGTGCATCAATGGATTCGTCGTTGGTTACATCGCATTCTAGAACGATGTCACAATCAATGCTTTCAGCTAGAGGCTTAACCCGTTTGCCTAATGCCTCGCCTTGGTATGAAAACGCAAGTTCTGCACCTTGTTCAGAACAAGCACGTGCAATGCCCCATGCTATAGACTTGTCATTTGCGACACCCATAATAAGCCCGCGCTTACCAGCCATAATTCCTTGCGACATATAAGTCCCCATCTTGGTAATTAAAATCTTTCCTTAGGATAACGAGATGCTATCTGTAACACTAGGGCAAATTGTGATGTTTGAGTAACGTTTGTATTGTAGTTTGCTTTATGCACCAAATAACGTATACATAAAATAGCAAGGAAACACGAAAATGTCAGAAAACGCAGAATTATTTGCGGGGGATAATCCATTTTTGCTTGCCCGAAAATGGTTGGCTGAGGCACAAAAGACTGAGATTAATGATCCGAACGCAATGGCGCTTTCGACAGTCGATCATGACGGTATGCCAAATGTGCGTATGGTTTTACTGAAAGACATCGAGGACGACGCTTTTGTCTTTTATACCAACTATGGAAGCCAGAAAGCACAAGAGATTGATGGTGCTGGTAAAGCAGCGATTGTTTTGCATTGGAAATCGTTGCGTCGTCAAATTCGTGTGCGTGGCACTGTTGTACGTGAAGATGGTGATGTAGCCGATGAATATTTCAATTCGCGCCCACTTAAGAGCCGTATTGGGGCTTATGCCAGCAAGCAGTCGCAAGTATTGGAGCATAAAGCTGATTTGGTAAAAAGGGTTGCTGAATATGGACTTAAATTAGGAATTTCTCCACCACGTCCAGATTTTTGGGGGGGGTATAGAATACAGCCAACCGAGTTTGAATTTTGGTCTGATGGTGCATTTAGACTTCATGATCGGTTTCAATGGAGACGTGACGTCAACGTAAAAACTTGGACTAAAGTTAGGCTCAACCCATGATTGTTGTTGCATGCTTTTTTAAACTAAATTACACTTATAAAGAGTGACATTCAGCACTAAATTTTTGAAAACACGCGATAATTATGCGTTTATGTAACATTTCTTTTGAATTTTGTTGCCTTTTTTTTAGCAATTTATAAGAGTAAGGCAAGACGGGGAACAAAATGCAGAAGAAAACGGGTACAGTTAAGTGGTTTGATACCGCAAAAGGATTTGGGTTTGTCATCGATGATGACGGTGGTCCAGACATCTTGCTACATGCAAATGTCTTACGGAACTACGGCCATAGTTCAGTAGCGGAAGGCACTAAAATTGAAATTAATGTGGTGTCATCTGATCGGGGTCAGCAGGCAGCAGAAATTGTGCATCTTGCACAGCCTGATAGTGTGCCAGAAAATGCACTGCGTGGTTTAGAAGAAGCGGGTATTGATCTATCAACTTTATCGGAACATTCTGAGCTGACACCTGCGCGTGTAAAGTGGTTTGATAAAGTTAAAGGATTTGGTTTCTTAAATGTCTTTGGAAGCACAGAGGATATCTTTGTTCATGCAGAAGTGTTGCGGGCTTATGGCATATCAGAACTTCAACAAAGTGAAGCGGTTTCTGTGCGAACAGCCTCTGGCCCGCGTGGCATATTGGCTGTTGAAATCAGGTCCTGGGATTTTGCTTCGGAAAAGTAAATATATAGTTTCTGTCGCTTTCATTTTAGCCCTGCCTACGCAGGGCTTTGCTAATTGCGCGGTTGATAGAGTTCTTGTCCAGTCGGGGAAAAATTCTGCATCCTTTGCAATTGAAGTCGCTGATACAGAAGCTGAGCGCAACAAAGGGCTGATGTTTCGTGAAACTATGCCCAAGTTTTCCGGCATGCTGTTTGTTTATGAGGCTCCACAGACCGCCAGTTTCTGGATGCGCAATACTTTGATTCCTTTAGATATGCTTTTTATTAATGAAGTAGGTGTCGTTACAAAAGTGCATAGTAATGCGGTACCATTAGATGAAACGCCGATCTTTGGCGGGAATGATGTCTTTGCCGTTTTGGAGTTGAATGGTGGTTTAGCCCAAAATTTGGGCCTTAAAGAAGGGGCACTGTTACAGCATCCAGCATTTGACCCAGCAATTGCCGCTTTGCCGTGTAAAAAATAGTATAGTTCTTCACTTTAGGGGTTTTCATTTTGCTCAGAGCAATTTAAACCCCGCCAAATAGTCGGGGCGTGGCGCAGTCTGGTAGCGCACTTGTTTTGGGTACAAGGGGTCGTTGGTTCGAATCCAGCCGTCCCGACCATTTTCTAAAATCCTAGAAATATAAACCCAGTGCAGTTTTCTGCACTGGGGTTTATTTTATCTATACCCTAACAAAAGTATCAATTCATCTAAGTTTACCAAGTTAAGTTCATTATAGTGACGTGAGGTCAGGTCATTTTTTTCGTTGATGTAATTTTTACAGATTCGTATGCAAATCTTGGATTCATCCAATTTAACATCTGATCCTAAAATGACAGATATACCAATAATTTTATAGTGTTTTTAAGGCATTGTATGGCTTCGTTATATTGGCAAAAGATATGACCTGAACGTCACTCATGCGGTCTCATTTTTTGAACGCGCTTTTTCAAATTTTAGGTCAATAACAAAATATGACCATTTCGTGAATATTTTCGTTGACCCGTTGTGCCTCTTGGTACAGGTTGTGTGCAGTCGCTTCGATGGGTACTACATATGGTGTCATGAGGCAGGGGTGACATTATAAAATTAAAATAAACCTATGTGCGTCGATTCAGGCAATGCGATAGGTTTTCCAAAGTGACAGGGGACAAAATGAAGATCGACCGCCGATTTACTGACTCAAAAAAAGATGCATACGCAAGCATCGAGTTCCATAAGACAACTTCCGAAATTCGCAATCCAGACGGTTCTATCGTTTTCTCATTAGAGAACGTAGAAGTTCCAACAGGTTGGTCACAAGTGGCCGCAGATGTGATTGCACAGAAATATTTCCGCAAAGCGGGTGTTTCATCTGATCTTAAACGTGTGAAAGAAAAAGGCGTTCCAGAGTTTCTTTGGCGGTCTGAGCCAGCAGATGGTAAGCAGGTAAAGAATTCCGACACGTACAGCGGTGAGACATCATCAAAGCAAGTGTTCGACCGTCTTGCAGGTGCTTGGGCATACTGGGGCTGGAAAGGTGGCATGTTTGACACCGAAGCTGACGCAAAGACATATTATGATGAAATGCGTTTCATGCTGGCCAGCCAAATGGCAGCGCCAAACAGCCCACAGTGGTTCAACACTGGTCTTCATTGGGCATACGGTATTGATGGCCCATCACAAGGCCACCACTATGTTGATTACAAATCAGGTAAACTGACACAATCAAGCAGCTCATACGAGCATCCACAGCCACACGCATGTTTCATCCAATCCGTGGATGATGACCTTGTGAACGAAGGCGGTATTATGGATCTTTGGGTGCGTGAAGCGCGCTTGTTCAAATATGGTTCTGGTACAGGTACAAACTTCTCATCATTGCGCAGCTCAGAAGAGTCGTTAGGTGGTGGTGGTAAATCATCTGGTTTGATGTCTTTCCTTAAAATCGGTGACCGTGCAGCGGGTGCGATTAAATCTGGTGGTACGACACGTCGTGCAGCGAAGATGGTGATCTGTGATATGGATCACCCAGATGTAGAAGAGTTCATCACTTGGAAAGTGAAAGAAGAGCAAAAAGTGGCCTCATTGGTTGCTGGTTCTAAACTTCACGAGCAAAAATTGAACGAGATTTTCAGCGCTATTCGCAACTGGGATGGCACCGAGCTGGATGCATTTGATCCGAAGAAAAATGCGGGTCTGAAAACAGCTGTTAAGTCAGCTAAAAAATCAATGATCCCAGAAACTTATGTAAACCGCGTTCTACAGTACGCAAAGCAAGGTTACAGCAGCATTGAGTTCCCAACATATGACACAGATTGGGATTCAGAAGCATACGTCACAGTGGCTGGCCAAAACTCGAACAACTCTGTTCGTGTCACTGACTCTTTCTTGAAAGCTGTTAAGAATGATGGCGACTGGGAATTGATCCGCCGTACAGACGGTAAAGTTTCTAAAACTGTTAAAGCCCGCGACCTGTGGGAAGAGGTTGGTCACGCTGCTTGGGCTTGTGCTGATCCGGGTGTTCAATACCACGATACAATCAACGCATGGCACACATGTCCAGAAGATGGTGATATCCGCGGATCAAATCCATGTTCTGAGTATATGTTCCTAGACGATACAGCTTGTAACTTGGCATCGATGAACTTGTTGAAGTTCTACAAAGATGCCAAGTTCCAAGCCGATGATTATATCCACGCGACACAGTTGTGGACGATGACATTGGAAATCTCAGTATTGATGGCGCAATTCCCATCTAAAGAGATTGCTCAACGTTCATATGAATTCCGCACATTGGGTCTGGGTTATGCCAACATCGGTGGTTTGCTGATGAATATGGGGTACTCATACGATTCAGCTGAAGGTCGCGCACTTTGTGGTGCATTGACGGCGATTATGACTGGTACATCTTATGCGACATCTGCGAAGATGGCGAAAGAATTGGGGCCATTCCCAGGGTATCAGAAAAATGCGAACCATATGTTGCGTGTGATGCGCAACCACCGCAATGCGGCTTATGCTGAAACTGAAGGCTATGAAGGTCTGGAAGTGAAGCCTGTTCCTTTGGATCATGCAAGCTGTCCTGATCAGGACTTGATCAAGCTATCAACAGCAGCTTGGGATGAAGCGGTGAAGTTGGGTGAAGCCCATGGGTACCGTAACGCACAAGTATCAGTGATTGCGCCAACAGGCACAATCGGTCTGGTGATGGATTGTGATACAACAGGTATCGAGCCAGACTTTGCATTGGTTAAGTTTAAGAAACTAGCAGGTGGTGGTTACTTTAAAATTATCAACCAATCCGTTCCTGCTGCATTAATAATGTTGGGGTATTCTCCATCTCAAGGTGAAGAAATTATTTCCTATGCTGTTGGTCACGGAACAATGGGCAATGCACCTGATATTAACCATACAACGTTGACTGGTCATGGCTTTGGCAAAGACGAGTTGGATAAAATCGAAGCAGCGCTTCCGACAGCATTCGACATTCGTTTCGTTTTCAACCAATGGACATTGGGTGAAGACTTCTGCAAAGGCACATTGGGTATTCCAGAAGCACAGTTGAATGACCCAGCGTTTGATTTACTGTCACACCTTGGATTCAGCAAGAAACAAGTGGAAGCAGCAAATAACCACGTTTGTGGTACAATGTCCCTTGAAGGTGCCCCGCACTTGAAAGAAGAGCATTACGGTGTATTTGACTGTGCAAATCCTTGTGGTCGCATCGGTACACGTTACCTGTCTGTTGAAAGCCACATTACTATGATGGCTGCGGCACAATCATTTATCTCTGGTGCGATCTCTAAAACGATCAACATGCCAAATGATGCAACGATCGAAGATTGTCAGGAAGCATATGAATTGTCTTGGTCATTGGGTGTGAAAGCGAATGCTTTGTACCGCGATGGATCAAAACTGTCACAACCATTGGCATCAGCACTGGTAGACGATGATGATGAGGATCTGGATGAAGTATTGGCCGAAGCACCAGCAGGTGAGCGCGCGACTATCCTAGCCGAGAAGATCGTTGAGAAGGTGATCGTTAAGGAAGTGAACCGCCGTTCACGTGAAAAACTTCCAGAGCGTCGCAAAGGTTATACTCAGAAAGCTGTTGTGGGTGGCCATAAAGTTTACCTGCGTACAGGTGAGTATGAAGACGGCTCCATCGGTGAAATCTTTATCGATATGCACAAAGAAGGTGCTGGCTTCCGCGCTATGATGAACAACTTCGCTATCGCGGTGTCTGTTGGCCTGCAATATGGTGTGCCGCTAGAAGAGTTCGTGGATGCGTTTACATTCACACGCTTCGATCCTGCGGGCATGGTTCAAGGTAATGACAGCATTAAGAATGCAACATCTGTTCTGGATTACATCTTCCGCGAATTGGCCGTGTCTTACCTAGATCGTTCTGATCTGGCGCACGTAAAACCAACAGGCGAAACATTCGACGAATTGGGTCGCGGTGTTGAAGAAGGTCAAAGCAATATTCAGCCAGCATCTGATGATGCGGTAGCGATGCTAAAACAGGTTGTTTCTCCAGGGTATCACCGTAACCGCATGCCGCAAGAATTGGTGGTACTGCAAGGTGGTTCTGGAAATCTTTTCGGGGGGGGAGGCCAGCAGGTTGCTGGTTCAACCGAAGCGGTGACAGCGGCTGCGGCCCAAGTGGCAGCCCCTGTCACCAAAATGGATGATCGCACCAAAGCCAAAATGCAAGGCTATGAAGGCGACGCTTGTGGCGATTGCGGTAACTACACATTGGTTCGCAACGGCACATGTATGAAATGCAACACATGCGGGGCAACCAGCGGGTGTAGCTAAGAGTTAGGGGCGCGCGGACTATCTGCCGTCCCGACGATTTCAGGCCGCAGGCAAAAAACTAGAGCGGTTATATAAGAGCCTGAATCATAGACTGGGGGGATTTTATCCCCCCTCTTTTTTTGACCATAAATTTTCGAGTTCTAAGGCTAATGTCGCATATAAATTAGGCTGTAATGATTGCGCTACATTGAAGCGCATAAATTGGCTTGCTGTTCCTGAAACACTGAACACGTTTCCTGGAGCAAGCACGATATTTTGCGGGAGAGCGGATTGTGCCAATTGCGCAGAATCAATACCGTCTGGAAGGCGGCACCATAGGTACATCCCACCTTTTGGGGTTATCCAAGGTGTTATGCCGAGTGATTCAAGTTTGGATTGAACGTCTATCCGAGCTTTTGCAAGGCGTTCACGCAAATCTTGTATATGTCGGCGGTAAGAGCCGTTTTTCAGGACATGCCATATCAGTTCTGCGTTGAATACATTTCCACCGAAACTTGTGGCGATTTTTAGATCGACTAGACCATCAATCCAATCTGGGCGCGCGGCAATGTAACCGCAGCGTACAGATGCAGAAATAGTCTTGGAAAAACTGCCAATATATATGACGCGTTCAAGTCCGTCGAAGGATGCCAATCGGGGAGCGGGGGTTGTTTCAAAGTCGCCAAAAATATCATCTTCTATAATTGTTAAGTTGAATTGTTCTGCAAGTATTAGAAGCTTATGGGCTGTAATTGGTGAGATTGATGCCCCTGTGGGATTATGAAACCCAGAGTTTGTAATATAAAGACGGGGTTTATGATCTTTGAGGATAGCTTTGAATTGTTCAACATCTGGGCCCGCTGGCGTGTAAGGCACTGCTACTATTTTCGCGCGATGAACCCTTAGCAAAGCATTGAAGTTAAAGTAACATGGGTCGTCTACTAAGACTGTGTCGCCGGGCTCTAAAAAGAAACGGCATAAAAGGTCTATAGCTTGTGTGCCAGAGTCTGTGAGAATGATTTGGTCGGGGGAAACGTCGATATTCTGAGCGTCAATACGACGAGATAAATGGTGGCGTAGCGGGGCGAAACCTAATGGTGTGCCGTATTCTGTTAAGGAGTTAGATCCTTTGCGTGCTAAAGACCGCATTGCAGCGCCGATACTGTCTTCGGGCATCCATGAAGTGGGCAACCAGCCGCATCCTGGTTTTAAGAAGGTTTCGTTTGTTTCCAAAGATTGTCTGGAAACCCAAAAGGGATCGACCGCGCGATCTAATTTCGGCCCCATGTCAGTTAAAGAAAGCGGAGGAATATGACCTGTTACATAGAATCCAGAACCGCGTTGAGAGCTTATTATACCTTCTGCAGCTAAACGTTCATAAGCTTCTACAACTGTGGATTTTGAAACTTTCATAGTTGTTGCAAAGTTTCTAATTGAAGGAAGCTTTGATCCCGGCCCAAGCTTGCGAGTTGCTAAACGGTCTTTGATTTCTGTCATTACATATTCAGTGCGCGAGATGTTTTCAGGTGGCTTGAACGATGATGGCATTTGAACTGTACCTATTTTACAAGCAGTACAGTTTTTGTATATTGTACTGATTTGTCACTGTACCTAAAATGCATTTCAAAGCAATAAGAAACCCAGAATAGAAGGGTAATGTTGTTATGAACGGATGGATGAATGGGTTTTTAGGTGTGTTGATTTTTAGCGCATCTTTGCCAGCAACACGTGTCGCCGTACAATCATTTGATCCATTTTTTCTGACAACAGCTAGAGCGAGTGTTGCCGCTGTCCTAGCTATGATGCTTCTTATGCTCTTTCGCCAAAAACGTCCTGAGCGTGGTGATCTTTTCTCTCTTATTCTAGTCTCTTTAGGTGTCGTTGTTGGCTTCCCACTTTTAACAGCGCTTGCTTTGCAGCATGTCACATCAGCACATTCGATTGTTTATATCGGTTTGTTGCCTTTGGCCACTACGGCCTTTGCGGTATTGCGGGCGGGAGAACGCCCAAGTGCCATGTTTTGGTTGTTTTCAATACTGGGTAGCTCATTGGTCTTTATTTTTGCTTTAACACAAGGTTTTAACGTGACCTTGGTTGGCGATCTTTTAATGCTTGGTGCCATTGTTGCATGTGGGTTTGGCTATGCCGAGGGGGCAAAGCTATCCCGCAGATTGGGGGGATGGCAGGTAATATCTTGGGCTCTTGTTCTTTCGTTCCCAATAATGGTTTTTTTGGCTTACATAACAAGCCCCGTAACATTTGCAGGTATAGAGCTATCTGGATGGGTTGGATTGATCTATGTTTCGTTATTTAGTATGTTGATTGGCTTTGTGTTCTGGTATCGTGGTCTTTCGCAAGGGGGGATTGCTGCTGTTGGGCAATTGCAACTTTTGCAACCTTTCTTTGGATTGATGATTGCAGCTGGATTGCTTGGTGAACAAATACAATGGTCTATGATTATGGTGACTGTCGCTGTGGGTATGTGTGTGTTTGCGACAAAGAAACTTGCTAAATAAGTTTTATGGGATCCCCTATAAGCTCTAATATTTTGATAGACATTAAGCATATTATGTTTCAGCCTTAATTCACATTTGAACGTTAGGAAAGTGAATGCATCGCAATACAGACATCAAACATTTAGAACGTTCAATTTCATTGGCTGATGAGGCTGTGAAAGAGGGTAATCACCCGTTTGGGGCTGTTTTAGTATCTGAGGCTGGTGATGTTTTGCTGGAAGGCAAAAATAATTTCTCATTCGATCGCGGTCCTGGACATGCCGAAACCAATTTGGCACGTGCGGCTGCGCGGAAGTTTGATGTTGAGACTTTGAATAAAGCCACGCTTTATACATCTGTTGAACCTTGCTCGATGTGTGCAGGAACAATTTATTGGGCAGAAATTGGTGCTGTCGTTTTTGGTATGACAGAGCATCGTTTGGGGGAATTGACAGGAGAAGATCCTGAAAACCAGACGCAAGATTTGGAATGTCGTGTGATTTTCAACTCTGGACGCCGCCCTGTTGAGGTGCGCGGCCCGTTTCCAGAGTTAGAGGAAAAGATTGCTGCACAGCATCAAGCGTATTGGAAAACTTAGTTTTAAATCCAGTCGCCGAGAATTTCGCCCATATTTTGCATGATCCCAATGAGTAAGATGACACCTATAACCATTAAGATTGTCCAAGTGGCAATCTGAAATAGGATTGCGCCGATACCAAGTGCTAAAGCTCCAGTGATTGGGCGGCGCGTTTCGTGGCGGATAAATCCAATGATACCAAGTATGACAGCGCTACCCGCAAGAAGTGTGCCAACCAGTTTTAAAGTGTCATCAATATTCCAAGGTGCTGTTTGGGGTTCGGGTTGAGGAGCGCCCGTCAAAGCACGTGTTGCTGCTTGACGAATTTCACCTGCAAGCTCCCCGATGCTGACTGCAACATTTTGTTGCGGGGCAAAGGGGCCCACCCAAAAATGGGTCATAACGAGCAGCAATGCACAGGCACCTAAGGCAACGCCAATGAGACTTGCAGTCGGACGTGTTTGTTCTATCGCTTGTGACATAACCCAATGCTCCGTAAGTTTTATGCTTTTTTACATAGGAGTATGGCCAGAGTGTGACTTTATCTAAGTCACTGAAACAATGCCCATTTTAAAGGGTGAACGGGCATTGTGATGCTTAATCGTATCATGTTTTTATTACTTTGTTGCGTTTGCAGCGTCTTTCATAGCGTCTTCACCTTTTTTCCAAAGGTTGCCCTGCCATAATTCTTCTAGGCCTGTTTCACCACTTGCGCCTTTGGTGGTTAAGTAATCGTAGTATGAGGTTGGTTTATGGCCTGTCAGATTGTAAAAATCTGGACTGCAGCGTGTGTAGAAACCATTCGTCAGGTATTCAAAGAACTCTGCACGCGTAGCGCCAAAGTCGTTTTCAAAATCGACCATGGATTGGGCGCGGTATTCGATTTCCTTGCCCATTGCGCGGCCCAGATCAGCGGCGATTTCTGCCATGGATTGTGGCTGCGGGCCTGTGATGTCATAGAATTTGTTGCTGTGTTTTTCAGGGCCTTCTGAAAGAGCCACATCAGCGGCTTCGGCGATATCACGTGTGGCAACGAATGAGTTGCGCATGTCACCCAATGGGTTGCTGAACCAACCTTCGGTATCAATGCTTTCGCTGTCTGTTTTTAAAAGATGGTTCATAAAGAAGTTATTGCGCAGGACTGTGACATTCAAACCTTCGTCTAAAAGTGCTTTTTCACCCCACCAATAGTGTTGCAACATCAATGGGATAGCAGCCCCCGCGCGGGATGCATGTGTATCTGCATCATAAGATGCTGTATTTGTATCTGCGCCCATACAGCTGACACGTACGACATGTTTGATATCTGCTTTGCGGTTTCCAAGTTCTTTGCAGAATGCCAAGTGACCCTCTAACATTGGATCAAGGGAAGCGGAATAAATTGCTGATACGCCATCCAGAGCTGGGCCCCATGTGTTTGGGTCGGATAGGTCGAATTTTACGACTTCATGTGCGCCTAGAGTCTTTAATTGTTCCGCTTTGCTTTCGCTGAAATAGCAGGCGCGGACGTTGAATTGGCCTTTTTGTGCCAAGCGTGCAACCAGCTCTTTACCGATGCGGCCTGTTGCGGATGTGATAAGGACGGTTTGTTTGGACATGATGAAATGTTTCCTGTGTTATCTCGTAAGTTACAACTTTTGGGACTGTGATACCTGAAACCGCAGGGCGATAAGCGCGATAAAACACACAAATGATAATAAAAACGTCGCCATTGGCAGTTGGAGTAGTTCTGTTATGGCTCCGACAGCAAGTGATCCTATGGCTGTTGCCCCCATTGTAGTGACTGTCCAGATGGACATGACACGGCCACGAAACCCGTCTGGGAGGTCGGATTGCATGGCGGACTGCATGGCGACGCCCAAGTAAGTGCTGCAAAATCCAAGAATTGCTGCGGTGAACAGGGTCAGAGGCCAGTTTTCAGAATTACCGAATATAAAGACGGTTGTGATGCCAATTGCAGCTATGATTAAAGGGCTGCCTTTAAGAGTGTGATCTGTTTGAACAGGGCCGAGTGCTTTGACGATTGCGGATAGTAATGCACCAGCACCGACAGCTGAACCCAGTTGACCAAGACCTGTTGCGCCACTGTTAAAAATGCCATCTGCCACGACAGGAAGGATTTCGGTCGTACTGCGGATAGATGCAGACATTAATGCGGTCATGGCTAGAACTAATTTTAGCTCGATGCGTTGCGAAATATATTTCAGCCCGTTAGTGAAAGCTGTTGAAAACGCTTCTTTTTTTGTAATTTTTTCGCGGTCGCGTGGTCGTAAGAATGGAACAACGATTAAGCTGGGTAGATAGAATAATATTGTGATGGCCAAAGCCGCTGTAATCCCAAAAAGATCGATGATAATACCGCCAATTGCGGGGCTGATCATACGGGCGGTGTTGAAATTTAAAGCGGCTAGGGCGACGACTGATCCTACGTGTTCGCGCCCAACCAAACGGGGGCCTAAAGACATGCGAACGGGGTGATGACCAGCAGTGACGATGCCTATAGCAAGTGTACAGATAGAGAGTAATGTGGGGGTTAAGATATCCGCGATTTGGATCGCTAAAAGTGTGCAAACGCAAAGGATGATTGATGCGTTGGTACAAAAAGCAGCAAGTTTGATACTGGCGCGGTCAACCATGACCCCAAAGAAAGGACCTATGAAGAGCGATGGAAGCAGGGATAAGGCTGCGATCCATCCTACGAAGCTGGCAGAATTTGTTAATTCCCACGCGAGCCACCCGATGAGGATACGTAATATCCACAATCCGTTCACGGCTGACATGGAGCCCATGAAATACAGGCGAAAACTTGGGGACTTCAGGGCAATTAAATTCAAGACTTAGGTTCCACAGAAGGTTTGTTGTACAATTTCTGTGGCTTCTGGCGCTGCTTCATAGGTTTCAGCGCCGTCTTGTTGGGTGAAAGGGTTTTGTAAAATGTCGTGCAAGGCATTCATCGGCTCGTAATTGCCTTGTAACCCTGCCTGAATGGCTTCTTCGACACGGTGGTTGCGCGCGATATAGATCGGGTTCGCCGTATCCATTGCCGTTTGGCTGTCATTGGCGGAGATGCCTGATTTTGCTTTTAATGTATCCCATTGGCCAAGCCATATGCCTGCTGCTTCTGGTGTTTCGAACAGATTGATGAGTTTTTCTTGGTAGGTCGGATCTGTTGAGCGGCGCAAATGAGCGAAGAAGAGGGTGAAATCGATCTTATTCGATGTCATTGTTTCGAACGTTGTCTCTAAAAACGGTGCCGATTGGCTGTCCAGTTCAGGCAAACCAAGCTTTTGAGCAAAGGCGGCATAGAAGTTTTCGTTAAAAGTGTCGCTGAAGGTATCCAAAGCCGTACTGATTTCTGCCGTGGTTGTATCGTCGTCTTTTCCCCAGATTGGCATCAAGGCTTCACCAAGACGCGATAGGTTCCAATGGGCTAGGTGGGGCTGTTTGCCCCATGCGTAGCGACCTTGTTCGTCAATAGAACTGAAAACCTTCATAGGGTGGAACGTATCCATGTAAGCACAGGGGCCGTAATCGATGGTTTCGCCTGCAATTTGACAGTTATCTGTGTTCATGACGCCGTGGATGAAACCATATTTCATCCAAAGTGCGATCAGTTTGGCTTGGCGCGTGACGATACTGTTGTACATCGCCTGAATTGGGTTTTCAGTACCGTGTGCCTTTGGATAGTGACGGTCAATTACGTAATCAGCCAGGGTTTTCAGTGATGCTTTGTCGTTTTGGGCGTAGAAGTATTGGAATGTTCCTACGCGAATATGAGATTGAGCAACGCGCGTTAGGATTGCACCTGGTAAGCGGGTTTCACGGATAACATCTTCGCCTGTGGTGACTGCAGCTAGGGCGCGGGTTGTAGGTACGCCCAAAGCCGCCATTGCTTCGGAGACTATGTATTCGCGGATAACTGGGCCTACGGCAGCTTTGCCGTCACCGCCACGCGAATAAGGGGTGCGTCCCGATCCCTTAAGTTGGATGTCGTAGCGGATATTGTCAGTGCCGATGACTTCACCCAATAACAATGCGCGACCATCACCCAAGCGCGGGGACCAGCCGCCGAATTGGTGACCAGCGTAGACCATGGCCAATGGATATGATCCATCAGTTACTGCGCGTCCTGATAGCATGTCTAGGCCTGCGTTCGAGTTTAAAAAGCTTACATCTATGCCCAGTTTTTTTGCCAGCGCATCATTGGTTTTGATCCATGATGGGGCGGGCGCTGGGTCTGCTTTTTGCTTGGTATAAAAAACCTCTGGCAAGGATGCGTAGCTGTTGTTGAAGTTTACGGCACTCATGGCGATTTATCCGATGCTAGAAACATGTGGTCACAAGAGCGCAGTCTAAAGTGTCTTGGCTTGTCCCACCATAGCAAAAGATGTTAGTGGCAAAGCCAATATAACAATAGGCGTCAAAATACCGTGACTGTGATTTTTAAAGATGTTGAATATCGCCCACAAGGCATCCATGTCTTGGGGCCTGTTACGGTGGAACTGTCAGAACGCCGCATTGGCATAGTTGGGCGCAATGGGTCGGGAAAGTCTAGTTTTTCGCGCTTATTGGCGGGATTAGTCACTTCTGATGTTGGAAAAGTGATGGTAAATAATGTGGATGTTGTCAAGGATCGCAATGCGGCATTATCAACCGTGGGCATTATTTTCCAAAACCCTGATCACCAAATTATCTTTCCGACTGTTGGGGAAGAGATAGAATTTGGGCTGCAGCAATTGGGAATGTCACGCGAACGTGCTGCTGAAAAAGCGGAATTAACATTATCCTATCATAATCGCGCACATTGGTATGATCGTAGCACCCACACGTTATCCCAAGGCCAGAGGCATTTTTTATGTTTGATGTCTGTGTTGGCGATGGAGCCAAAAACGATTGTATTAGATGAACCTTATGCGGGTTTGGATATACCCACGTCGTTACAATTGCACCGTTGGTTGGAAACGTTGGATCAGCAAATTATTATGATCACGCATGACCCAGAAAAACTGAAATATTTTGACCGTGTGCTGTGGTTGGAAAAAGGACAGATTGTTGGCGATGGACTTGCGGGTGACGTGCTGCAAGACTTCAGTGCTGAGATGGTAAAGTTGGGAGAGCAAGATGCTAGCGCTGACCCTACCGCGTAAAACGAAAGCACACGCTATACCTGCGGGGTGGAAGCTGGCTGGGCTTGCGATTGTTTCGGCTTTAGTCTTTCCGATTGCCAATATATTCCTATTGTCTGGATTGTTGGTTGGCGTAGCTATTTTGCATTTGCTTTTAGGGCGTGATGTTTTGCGTTATGCCATTTGGATGATGCGACCAATTGCTGTTTTTGCAGCGGTCATTTTACTGTTCCATATATTCACTTCGGATTTTATTGCGGGCTTATCTATAATTTTGCGTATGCTGACATTGGTGGCATTGGCGAATTTGGTGACGATGACCACTAAATTGAGTGAAATGATTACGATAGTGGAATATTGCCTGACACCATTGGCGAAATTAGGTGTTAATACGCGTGTTTTCGGGGTTGCAACCGCTATGGTCATCCGCTTTACACCTGTTCTTATAAACAAAGCCTCTGCCCTTAGGGAAAGTTGGCGGGCACGATCAGCCAAGCGGGCTGGGTGGCGCATAGTGATGCCACTGTTCCTGACTGCAGTCGATGATGCGGATCGTGTTGCCGAAGCCTTGAAGGCACGTGGGGGCGTATAGAAGCATATAAAAGGATTGTTCTATGGAACGTAATATTGCTTATGTAGCATTATTTGCAGCATTGATTGCGGCACTTGGCTTGTTGCCAAAGTTCACATTGGTAAGCGGTATACCTATTACAGCGCAAAGTTTGGGCATCATGCTGTGTGGTACAGTATTGGGATCAAAACGTGGCACTATGGCAGTTGTTTTATTCCTAGTTCTTGTTGCACTTGGCTTGCCATTATTGGCAGGTGGTCGTGGTGGTTTGGGTGTGTTTGGCACACCTTGGGCTGGTTTCTTGTTTGGGTTTCCATTTGCTGCATTCTTTGCAGGCTTTATTATGGAAAACTTCAAATTTGGTTCTATTGCTGTGGTTGCAGGTATTGCAGCAGTGATTGGCGGTATTGGCGTGCTTTATGCGATTGCGATCCCATATTACATGGTTGGCACGGGCAAGGGTGTGATCGAATCTACAGCGACAATGATGCCGTTTATCCCAGGCGATCTTATCAAGGCTGTTTTGGCAGGTATCATCACACAAGCTCTTTATAAAGCACGTCCAGCGGCGGTATTTTCCCGCGCTTAAGATTTTAGCTGCAGGGCGGTTCCAATACCGCCCGCAGCTGCAATGGCAACCAACCCAGTGCCGCCCGTTTCTAGCAAATCATTGTATAGTCTGACGGCAAGAATTGTTCCTGAAGCACCGATTGGGTGCCCGCGCGCCAATGCGCCACCTTTTTGGTTTACTTTAGTGGGATCTAGGCCCGCTTCTTGTGTGCAAGCGATGGCTTGGGCTGCATAAGCTTCCATAATTTCAATATGAGTGAAGGTTTGTTTGTCTGCACCGATGGCTTTGATCGCGGCGACAGGTGCTAGGCCTGGTAACGTTGGATCAGCCCCCACTGTTGCTCCTGGGCCTATTTCAATGGCCTTTGAATTTGGTATATTTTTAAGAGCCTCTTCAGAAACAACCACACAGAATGCAGCAGCGTCCGCAGCTGTGGCTGTATTGGCGCTTGTTACTGTGCCCGACAACGGTTTTGCGCGTTTGCATAGAGCATGGGTTAGAGGGCGAGCATAAGGATCAGATGTGTCTGATAGCCCCGCAACAGGCGTGACTTCATGAAATAGCTGATCCGCGTGCTGTAAAGCTTTTGCATGGCTTTCGATCGTCCATGTATCTTGATCCGCTTGAGAGATACTTAAATGGCTTGCAAGATCACCTGCAGCAATATGCATCTCAGGATCGCGATCTGCCCATGGTGTGAAAGGGGGGCGATCGTATGCTTCAGGTGCACTACCGTCTGTGAATGTTTTATGTCTGACTGGGCGGCGTGAATAACTTTCTACTCCACCTGCAATAACAATGTCTGCTGCGCCTGATTTTACCATATTAGCAGCCAATAAAATGGCATCCAGTCCGCCAACACATTGGCGATCTATGCTGAGGCCTGCCACCTTTTCTGGTAATTCAGCGGCTAAAGCCGCAAGGCGGGCAGGATTGCCACCGCCATATAGGGCATTTGATAGGATAAGCTCATCCACTTGATCGGATTTGATATGTGCTGTTTTCAGGCAATCTGTGATAACAGGAGCCGCTAAATCATGAACCTCTAATGCAGCTAAGGCACCACCGATTGGTGCGACGATGCTGCGCTTTGCGCTGATGATATAAGCCTTAGTTGTCATCACTGGTGCCCTTGATGAGGTGTTCCAAAGCTTTGTAATTGGTTTTACCTGACGGTAACAGCGGCCATTTTGAAACGGTTACTAAAGAACGGGGTTGTATCGCCCTTGGTAATACAGATGCTATATCTTTTAAGGTAATGGATTCAGATTGTATAACAGCGTGTATGATATTTCCACGCAAAGCATCGGGCTTTGCAAATAGTGCTATATTTTCAAGGTTGGGGATGGATTGCAGTGTTGTCTCGATCTGGTCTAAATATACGATCTGATCAGCGATATTAACGGCACGATCTGTGCGGCCTTTTATGAATAGATAGCCGCTTTTATCAAGCGACCCTTTTTCACCTACACAAATATAATCGCCGTTTTTCTGTGTGACGTTTGATGAGGTGAAAAGATATTGGTTAAACAGGAGTGGGGTTTTCACCCAAACGTCCCCCACTAAGTTTGGTGCGCATAATTCTTTGCGCTCATTTCTGATTTCGATACGAACGTCCAAAAAGGGTTTTCCAACTGATCCAGTTGGGGTGTATTTGTCTGATAGGGTTATAAAGCTTGTTTCCGCTGAACCGTAGAATTCTATTATTTCTGCATTCGGAAATACTTGCGTTACATGTGTTTTGTTTGGAACATCCATCATACCGCCGCCAACAAAGACGTAATTCACAGTTGGTATAGGTGTGGATGCCAGCAACCGTAATTGAGTTGGTGTGGCGTATAGGTGTGTAATACCGCGTTCCTGCATTGCTTTTGCACATTGTGCTGGTGACAAGCCACATAGGGCATGAAAGTCGGCGCCTAGATGTAATGCCTCTAGGGCTGCGTATAGAGCAAGGGAGTGGTTAAGATATCCAAGAGCTGCGACACGTGCATTTGGGTCAATAGCATAGTGTTCATGCATATAATGAAAACTGCACAGCCAACTTTCACTGCTGCGTTGGATTATTTTTGGCTGACCTGTGCTACCACCTGTTTGAGTAAGAAAATCTCCAATTACGCTTGGACGTTCCCCATCAAAATGCCCCATGAGTGGCAGATGGCCAGAGCTTATGCCTGCAATATAGCTGGGTAGGCTTGATATAGGTGTTAAGGGATCACAGTTTGCATGAGGCTTCGCGGCATGAGCTGCTATACTACTTCCACTGCTATCGGTTAAAACGGCATCTTGGTGCCAGGATATTATGTGATCTGAACTCATATGGCTGTCTAACCTGATCGTTCCGAATGCTCAATTGCGCAGTTTGACTTGGCTTGGCCTGCGAATCTGGCTAAAGGTTCATAAATCTAAAGGGGCGTACCGCGATGACATTTCCAAACACATTTGCAGATAAAGAAACTATGGCTTCATTGGCCGCTAAAATGTTGCTGGAAATTGGTGCGGTGAATTTCCGCTCGGATGAACCATATACATTCGCATCTGGTTTGGCCTCACCTGTTTATATTGATTGCCGTAAGTTGATTTCATACCCGCGTATTCGTTCAGCTTTGATGGATTTTGCTGTTTCAACGCTGTACCGTGACGTAGGTTTTGAACAGTTTGATGCAGCAGCAGGTGGTGAGACAGCCGGTATTCCGTTTGCGGCTTGGATTTCGGACAAAATGAACCTGCCGATGCAATATGTGCGTAAAAAGCCAAAAGGCTATGGTCGTGATGCGCAGATCGAGGGCGATATTTCCGAAGGTCAACGCGTGTTGTTGGTTGAAGACCTGACAACGGATGGGGGATCAAAGCTGATGTTTGCAGATGCGATCCGCCGTGCAGGTGCTGAGTGCGAACATATCTTGGTAGTATTTTATTACGACATTTTCAAAAATACGCATGAAATGCTGGATGAGCACGGCTTGAAACTGCACTACCTTGTCACTTGGTGGGATGTTTTGAAAGAAGCACGTGTTCAAGGCAAGTTTGATGAAGAGACTTTGAACCAAGTGGAAGCGTTTTTGAATGCGCCTTTGGAATGGTCCAAAGCAAACGGTGGCATTTACGAATTGCCAAGCGCAAAGTAAGTCAGCCTTAATTTCAAATTTCTTAAACAGGGTTATTGGGTGTCCGAATTTGTTCGGAAATGCTCGACAGTCCTGTTTTTCTTTGCGTAGATGAAAAGCAGAGATTTAGAGGATTGATAATGTCACATTGGCCAGAAGATTTTACTGTTACAGGTGATCACGTCATAGCAGAACCCTTGACCATCGCGCATGAGGCCGATCTGGTTGAGGCTGCGGCAGATGGAGAGTTGTACCGCCTTTGGTATACAATGATCCCAAAGCCAGAAGATGTGGGTGCAGAGATAAAACGTCGCCTTGGCTTGCGCGAAGCAGGATCAATGCTGCCGTTTGCTATCATTGATAAAGCAAGTGGGTGTGCGGTCGGCATGACGACTTTTATGAATATTGATGCGATAAACAAACGGATTGAAATTGGATCGACATGGTACCGCAAATCTGTGCAACGCACACCTTTAAATACAGAGTGTAAGTTATTGTTATTACAACATGCATTCGAAGAGTTAGGCTGTATTTCTGTAGAGTTTAGAACCCATTTTATGAATACACAGAGCCGCTCTGCAATTGAACGTTTGGGTGCAAAGCTGGATGGTGTATTGCGATCACATATGGTGATGTCAGATGGATCGGTACGGGATACTGCGTGTTACTCGATCATTGCATCCGAGTGGCGAGCGGTGAAATCACATTTGACATGGAAGTTGGAAAAACCACGGGATTAATATGCGCGATTTTTTGCGTAAATAATTTTGTGATTATGAAATTATAAATGTTCTGTGGTACGCTAAGAGGGTATTCTATTTTCCTTGGAGCATTTTATTGCTACGCCTTATTTTTATGATGATCTTTAGTTTAGCTGCACTGTCAAATACTGTTGTGGCCCAGAGCACAAATATTAAGCTGGCAAAAACCCATGTGCGTTTTACGGATGTGGATCCTGTGGAATGGACAGCGCGTCGTCCTTGGCAATATGCTGTGCATGGCATTGATGTATCCAAGTTCCAAGGCGATATTGATTGGCGCCGTGTCAGGCGCAGCGGTGTGAACTTTGCATGGATGAAAGCCACAGAAGGTGGGGATCATCTGGATGAACGCTTTGGAGAAAATTGGGTGAATTCTGGTAGTGCAGGTGTATTGCGCGGTGCGTATCATTTCTATTATTTTTGCCGCACGGCACATGAGCAGGCGAATTGGTTTATTCGCAATGTACCACGTGAAAATGGATCATTGCCGCATGTGTTGGATATGGAGTGGACGAATTCCAAGACTTGTAAATACAGACCAAACCCTGCGCGGGTGCGGTCAGAGATGCGGGTGTATTTACAAAGAATTACAGCGCATTATGGGAAACGCCCTGTGATTTATTCTACACCAAAATTTTATGAAGAAAATAAGCTGTGGCGTGTGAAGGGTTACGATTTTTGGTTGCGTACAGTGGCAAAACACCCATCACAGCTTTATGGAAACCGTCCTTGGACGTTTTGGCAATATTCTAGCACAGGGCGCATTCCGGGTATCGAGGATGATGTGGATTTGAACGCATTCCGCGGTTCAGCAAGAGCTTGGAAACGGTGGGTGGCTGGAAATTAACCCCAACCTTTTACGGTATGACGTTGTGCACCTAAGCCTTCGACTTCAGTTACGATCACATCGCCATCGCGCATGAATTGCGTTTGTGGTTTCTTGCCAGCACCCACACCCTCTGGTGTGCCTGTTGCGATGATATCGCCAACACGTAATGTGAAATATTGGCTCATGGCGCTGATGATTTGGGCAACGCTAAAAATCATATCCGATGTGTTAGAGTTTTGCTGCATCTCACCATTGACGGAGCAATTAACGTTTAGGTTCTGTGGATCAGAAACCTCATCACACGTGACCAAGTAGGGACCAACAGGACCGAATGTTGGGGCAGATTTGCCTTTTACCCATTGGCCGCCGCGGTGTTTTTGGAACACGCGTTCGGATACATCATTTATGGTGCAATAGGCGGCAACATAATCCAATGCGTCTGCTTCGGATACATAAGACGCTTCTTTGCCGATTACGACGCCCAGTTCAACTTCCCAATCCACATGTTTTGAACCGCGTGGGATTTGGATTATGCCAAAGGGATCGTTTAATGCAGAGGTCGCCTTGTTAAAGATCAGCGGCTCTGGCGGTAGTTCTGACCCTGTTTCTGCGGCATGTTTGGCGTAATTTAAGCCAATGCAAAAGAAGTTAGGCACATCTCTAAGTGCGCGTGCAATTCTGACATCGCCATCTACAAGCGGTAGGGTTGTTGTATCGATTGCTTTGAGTTTGCCTATGTTTTCAAGAGAAACACTATTTCCAACGAAATCTGTTGTATGAGCAGATAAATCGCGGATATTGCCATCTGCATCCAAACACCCAGGTTTTTCACTGCCTTCAGGACCGTAACGTAGCAATTTCATGATGTTATCCTTTCGGCGTTTTAAAGTGTTTGGACAGTTTCAAACCTTGGCCTTGGTAATTTGATTTCAAATCAGCGCCATAAAGAACGTCAGGGACTTCAGCCATGTATTCATAGACGAGACGGCCAACGGATTGGCCGTGTTCTAGGGCAAATGGGGCTTCGTGACAGCGTACTTCTAATACACCGCGTGAGCCTTTGCCGCCAGCACCTGCGTTGCCGAAACCGGGATCGAAGAAACCTGCATAATGGACGCGGAATTCGCCGACCATTGCCAAATAGGGCGCCATTTCAGCCGCGCAATTGGGTGGTATATGGACGGCTTCGCGACTGACGAGAATGTAAAATGCTCCGGGATCAAGTATGATGCGACCTTTTTCTGCATAAACAGGTTCCCAATACTCATCTGGGTCGTAATGGTCGATCAAATCGAGGTCGATCAGACCAGTATGGGGTTTGGCACGGTAACCAACCAAATTGTTTGGCATGGCAAGGTCTACAGAAAAACCTAAGCCTTGGTCGATTTGAGCAGGGCCATTTACCAGACCAATGTCATCGTGAAGGACTTGCAACCATTCGTCTGTCAAAACGGATTGACCTTTTCTGAAACGAATTTGATTTAGGCGCATACCTGGGCGTACAAGTATGGAAAAAGAACGGGGGCTGATTTCGGCGTAAAGGGGCCCTGTGTAGCCGGCCTCGATACGGTCGAATTCGATGCCATTGTCTGTGATGCAACGGGTGAATAGGTCAACGCGGCCTGTAGAACTTTTGGCATTGGCCACGGCGTTTACATCTGCAGGAAGATTTAATCCTTCCATCAAAGGTACGACATAAACGCAGCCTTTTTCCAAAACGGCACCGTTTGATAGGTCAACCTCATGCATCTTGAATTCGCGCAGGCGATCTTCGACTTTGTTGCCGTGTCCTGCAAGGAAAGACGCGCGAACGCGGTATGCTTTGGTTCCGAGACGTAAGTCTAAGCTTGCGGGTTGAACTTGGCCATCGAAAACAGGTTGCGATACGGTTATTTCACCACTAGCCAACATTGTTTCGATTGTTTGTGACGGTAATACGCCTTGACCCGTTTGTGACATCGTTCCCCCGTCATATAGGCCTGCAGATGCAGGAATTTTGGTCGGGCTAGCAGGATTCGAACCTACGACCTCTCGTCCCCCAGACGAACGCGCTACCAGACTGCGCTATAGCCCGACTAGGCTTGGTTATATCGTGGATTGGGGGCTGTGCAAGCGTCTTATCTACGCTCCTGCTGTTGCGCGCTGCATATTGTTGCGCACCATTTTTAGGCTGAAATAAAGTGCTTCGATATCTTGTAAATTGATTGCAGATATATCTGCTGCCAATTTGATATTTTGTGGCATCTTAATGATACTGATAGGCATAGTTTCATCAGCGTTTGGTTGTGTTGTATTCATATTATCGGGCTTTAAGTCTTGGTCGTCATTTTGCTGAGAAGCTGCATTAACAGTTTCATCTTCCTGTTTTGTTATATCCGCAACCTCATCCAATAACCCCACTTGTTCTTCAACAATTGGTTCTTGTGATGCCGTAACAGTTTCTGGCGTTTTTGTAGCTGCTTCGGTTTTCTTTTTAATAGTGACCTGTATTGCAACTGGCTGAGATAAAGACTGCACGTGTTTTATGCCATCTTCGCGTAGTATTTTTTGGGCACCTTTGATTGTGATGCCATCATCGTGCAACATTTTTTTGATGCCACCTAAAAGTAGCATATCGGCAGGGCGGTAATAGCGTCTGCCGCCTGCGCGTTTTACAGGTTTTATTTGTGTGAAACGGCTTTCCCAAAATCGTAAAACATGGGCGGGTGTATCAAGCCACTCTGCAACTTCTGATATTGTGCGAAATGCGTCTGCTGACTTGGCCATAAAAACCTACCTAATTATTTTTGGTTACCAGCTGAAACACGTTCTTTCATCAAATGAGATGGGCGAAATGTTAGAACGCGTCGTGGTGTTATTGGTACTTCTTCACCTGTTTTTGGGTTGCGACCAACGCGCGCCTTTTTATCACGCAGGCTGAATGTGCCAAATGATGAGATTTTAACGTTTTCGCCTGAAACCAATGCATTTGAAAGATGGTCTAATACAGATTCCACCAGATGTGCCGACTCGTTTCGCGATAATCCTACCTCGCGGAATACAGCTTCGCCTAGATCCATTCGTGTTAAAGTCTTGTCGCTCATAATAAAAATCCCCTATCCGTTAAAAAGACTAGTGAAAACATCATTTAAGTGTCAACAGATTCTGAGGATTTTCCTGTGTTTTGGCGCTTACCAGCGCAAAACAATGGCTCCCCAAGCCAATCCACCGCCAATTGCCTCTGTCAAAAGCAACTGATTCTTCTTTATTTGCCCGTTTTTGTGGGCAACAGACAAGGCTAAAGGAATCGATGCTGCGGATGTATTACCGTGATCTTGTACAGTTACTACTACGCGCTCCATTGGTACGTTCATCTTTTGCGCTGTACTTTTTATGATACGTAAATTCGCTTGATGTGGAACAATCCAATCTACATCATCACCTGATAGACCGACTTTGTCCAAAGCTGTTTCACCAGATGACGCCAGTTTTTTAACTGCGTGTTTGAAAACCTCTTGTCCTTCCATTTTCAGAACACCCGTAGTTTGGGTGGAAGAGACGCCGCCATCTACATAAAGGATGTCATTGTAAGTACCGTCAGAATTCAAATCACAAGATAAAACACCACGATCATCATTCGTGCCTGATCCTTCTTGCGCATCTAAGATTAGTGCGCCAGCACCGTCGCCAAAGAGAACACAGGTTGTACGATCTTCCCAATCCATGATGCGAGAAAAGGTTTCAGCGCCGATCACTAAGATACGTTTTGCCTGTCCAGATAATATCAGAGAGTTTGCTGTTGTTAGTGCGTAGGCAAAGCCAGCACAGACAGCTTGTAAATCAAATGCAAACCCAACTGTAATACCAAGTTTGGCTTGCAACTTTGTTGCTGTGGATGGGAATGTTTGATCTGGTGTTGATGTCGCTAAAACAATTGCATCAATTGTCGAAGCTTCAATGCCAGCATCATCCAAGGCATCAATTGCAGCATAATAGGCTAGATCCGATGTCAATTCGCCTTCGGCAGCAAAATGGCGGCGTTCGATGCCTGTGCGGCCTCGAATCCATTCGTCACTTGTTTCGACCCATTGTTCAAACTCGGCGTTTTCTACTACACGTTTTGGCAAATAATGCCCAACTCCGATTGGAACGGCTCTGATCGTGCTCATTTGTATGCCTTTTATTATTGTTTTTCTGTATCATTGCTTGGAGACGTACTAGATGCAACACGTGCTGCTAGTTTTTCTGTAAAGCCGTTTTGTGCTAACTGATATGCAAGTCGTATTGCTGCTTCGATGCCCTTAGCATCAGCGCCACCATGTGATTTGACAACTGTGCCGTTCAATCCCAAGAAAACACCGCCGTTTGAACGGCGTGGGTCAATCTTTTTACTTAAACGGCGTAGAGAACCATAGGCAAGTAATGCGCCAAGCATTGCAAAAGGTGTTTGCTTAAACGCTTGCCCCAAACGTTTGCGAACCACTGTTGCGGTTCCCTCAGCTGTTTTGAGTGCGACATTACCTGTAAAGCCATCTGTTACAATTACATCGACTTTATCGGATGGAATATCACCACCTTCAACAAAACCAACAAATTCAAAGTTTGCATTTTCTGCTTGTTCTGAGATGCGTTCATGCGCCTCTTTCAGCTCAATTCGGCCTTTATGCTCTTCTGTGCCGACATTTAGTAAACCGATTCTTGGCCGCGCAACATCTAAACCATTGCGCGCATAAGATGCGCCCATCATTGCATATTGTAAAAGATCGGATGCTTCTGCACGTATATCTGCCCCAACATCGAGCATCACATTTGAGCCTTGCGGGTTATCTGAAGGCCATAGAATAGCGATAGCAGGGCGATTAATTCCTGGTGCTTTACGCAGGCGTATCATGGACACAGCCATCAAAGCGCCTGTGTTGCCACACGAGACAGCGACCTCTGCATGTTTATCTCGAACCGCATCAATGCAGCTCCACATACTGGTATCTTTACCATGTCGCATAACGTGACTTGGCTTATCTTCCATCTTAACTATTGCGTCAGAGTGTCGAATGTCGCAACATTTTTCTAAGTCAGGACGTTTTTCCAAAAGCATCTTAAGCTTTGTTTCGTCGCCGTGAACAATGTATCTAACATTTTGATTTCTATTAAGAAACCTTGCCATCCCGTTTATTACAACGGATGGTCCGAGATCACCGCCCATGGCGTCGATCGAAAGAACAATATGCTCAGAAGAAAAAGGGCTGATAGAATTCGAGTCTTGTGACATCAACAATCAGCCCAATAGCATTTCTTATGCCGCGTCGTCATCTAGGTCGATATCATCAACCACAGAGATAACTTGACGGTCATCGTAGTGACCACATGATGCACATACGTGATGTGGACGCTTTAGTTCGCCACAGTTCGCGCATTCATTTGGATTGTCAGCAACCAATGCGTCGTGTGAACGACGGTTGTTGCGTCGTGAGCGAGTGATTTTATTTTGTGGGACAGCCATGTCACAACCTCAGAATAATGCGGGGGTTAACCCATTTCAGCGCTCATATATGTTGTCAGATACTGAACTGACTTAACCACAAAAAACGCCCTTGTATAAGAGCCGCGAAAATACAAAGAAATTCGAACTCTGCAAGGCTTTTTTTCACCTTATTTATCTTCTTGGGATAACTTATCCTTTAAACTTGCCAAGGACGCAAATGGTTTTGTGTCTTCATCCGTCATTGGTTTAACGCCAGGCTCTGCAAAAACCGCGTTTTCTAGAGTGGCATTTTCTGATCTTGGATAATCAGGAAGAGCCAGCGCAATAGCCTCAATAGCCACTGTAGCAAGGTCAATTTCCTCTGTTAAGGGCTCAATGGTCTCGTCAATGGTCATTTCTGTGACGGATTCGTCGTTATCTTTTTCGTACTCTGCAACGTATTTTAACTTTACAGGTAAATCCAAACGGGTCTGCACGGGCTTCAACGTGATCACACAAGACTGCGTAACGGTTACGCCAACTGTTGCCGATAAGAGCCAGTCTTTTGCATCCAAAGGGCTGATTTTACCACTGATCCGCATCTTTTTAACCGATACAGCCGAGAGAATCGTTCGAACCTTTGACATATCTTCTTCTGTGAAAGTTATGTCGAAAGGCACGTGTTTTGTTTTTGGAATGCCCTTAAGGCTTATTGGGTAGGTAATTTCTGCGTGTGTCATGGGATATTCTGATTTTAATTTGTTGCGATTTCCAAGAAGATATTTGATTGTAGAGCACGGTCACGATATGTGAACAAGAGCGATAAAAAAATTAAGAGGCATTCTGGTGGGTGGATTTTCAACAAAGGCAACTAAAACAATCGCAGCGATTGCATGTTTGACTGTTATAGTAGGTTGCTCTGCAACGTTCAGATATCATGGTTATGCACCATCAGATGATGAGCTTGCTAACCTGTTGGTTGGTGCAGATACTCGTGAAACTGTTGAAGAAGTGGTTGGCAAGCCTTCTAGTTCAGGCGTTTTAGCTGATGGTGACTGGTACTATGTATCGTCTAAATTTCGCCACTATGCATATAAAGCTCCACAACCTGTAGAACGTGAAGTTGTTGTACTTTCTTTTGCTGACACAGGTGTTCTTGAGAATGTTGAGCGCTTTGGTCTGGAGGATGGCCGGGTTGTTGCTCTAAGTCGTCGTGTTACAGATCAACCTGTTAAAGGCCCTGGCATTATCAGCCAGATTATCCGGAATATCGGCAACGTAGACTTGGGTGACGTTTTTGGCGACGGCTAAGCCTTACCATCTTCGTCAAAAGTCAAAGCAACACCATTCATACAATACCGCAGCCCTGTGGGCTGTGGGCCGTCTGGAAAAACATGACCTAAGTGTGCATCACATTTTGAGCATAAAATTTCAGTTCTGCGCATAAAGAATCCATTGTCTTCTTTTTCAATAACGGCTTCTGGTGACATAGGAGCATAAAATGAAGGCCAACCTGTGCCTGAATCAAATTTTGTGCCTGCATCAAACAGTGCTGCATTGCAGCATATACAAGAAAAAGTGCCTGCAGACTTTGGAAAATTATCATTTGTGAATGCACGCTCAGTACCGTGTTTGCGTGTAACCTTGTAAGCTAAATCACTTAATTGCGCACGCCATTCAGCATCGGTCTTGGTCACTTTATCTGTCATTGCAATGTTATCCTTTTGTGCAAGGGGGGTTACAGGGTGTTTATATATGTATTAATTAAGTCTCGAAAGTCTTGTGTTCAATGCAAGTATGGGTGAAGCAAAATGCAAGAAGCAGTTCTTTATAAAACGCGCATGGCTCAAACTGAGGCTGATATCCAACGTGCACAAGCTTTACGTGCAGGTTTATTTTATGAAAATGTAGATGAAATTGTACTGGATAATGATGAATTCGATCATATCAATCACCATGTTTTGATCGAATCTGTAGAAACGGGTGAATTATTAGCAACATTTAGATTCATGCATTTACCGAATGGTAATGAGATCGAGAAATGTTATTCCGCGCAGTATTACGATTTAAGCCGTCTCAAAAAGTACTGCGAAGCTATGATTGAGGTTGGGCGATTTTGCCTTCGTGAAGATATTCGTGACCCAGGCTTATTACGGACCGCTTGGACATTTCTAACGACTTATGTGGATGAAAACGACATTTCTTTGATGTTTGGATGTTCTTCTTTTCGAGGTACTGACGAAGACAAGTATACTGACACTTTTGCTTTGCTAAAAGAACGCCATCTTGCGCCAGATGTTTGGCGACCGTGTGCGAAAGCTGGCGAAGTTTTCCGTTTCGCAGATCATTTAAAAGACCATAAACCTGTTTTGAAATTGGCCAGCCAAAATATGCCACCTTTGCTACGAACTTATCTAACTATGGGTGGTTGGGTGTCTGATCATGCCGTGATTGATCGTGCTTTGGGCACTTTGCATGTTTTTACTGGTGTGGAAATTGGACGTATTCCACAAAAGCGTGCACAGTTATTACGTAATGATGCGGATGTTGTACGGGCTTAACCGCCTGTATGGCTCATGTGGCGAGACATTTCACCAGCCACTTTTTGACGATCATAAGAAAAATCATGCCCTTTGGGTTTTAGGGCAATCGCCGCGCGAATTGCTTTAATAACAGGGCCATTATCGTCTGGATTATCGCGTAATGCTTTGCGCAAATCCGCTTCGTCCTCTTGCCCTAAGCATTGGAATAACTGACCTGTGCATGTCAAACGCACGCGGTTACAGCTTTCGCAGAAATTATGGGTGAGTGGTGTGATGAAGCCCACTTTTTGATTGGTTTCGTTCAAACGCACATAACGGGCCGGGCCGCCTGTGTTTTCTGGAATATCTGTTAACGTCCATGTTTTGGCTAGACGTTCGCGCAGGTCAGATAATGCCCAATATTGATCTAAACGATCTTCGTTGCCCAAATCGCCCATTGGCATAACTTCGATAAAGGTGATGTCCATATCTTCGTCGGCACACCATTTAATGACGTCTTCAAGTTCATCTTCATTGGTGCCTTTTAAAGCTACCATATTAATCTTAACGCGAATGCCCGCCGCTTTGGCAGCTTTGATACCGTCTAGAACTTTTCTTAAATCGCCCCAACGGGTGATGTCTTTGAATTTTTGTGCACCCAAAGTGTCCAGAGAAATATTGATGCGCTTGACGCCGAGACGGGCCAAATCATCGGCATAACGAACCAATTGAGAGCCATTTGTCGTCAATGTCAGCTCATCCAGACCATTGCCAAGATGCCGTGACATGTTTTCAAAGAATCCCATGATACCGCGGCGCACCAATGGTTCACCGCCAGTAATACGTAATTTACGAATACCTTGTGAGATGAAAACGGAACACATACGATCCAGTTCCTCTAACGTAAGTAATTCTTTTTTAGGTAAAAAAGTCATATTTTCGGACATGCAATAGACACACCGGAAATCACACCTGTCTGTCACAGAGACACGCAGATAGCTGATCGTCCGATCAAATGGGTCTATTAATTGAGGCATTTCCATAGTGGTTTACATCTAGGATGCAAAAACACTATGGGCAAGAGCAAAGCGATAGTGTTTCGTTGAAAAGGTCGTGATCAAAGGGTATGACTTAGATAACATAAGGACTGAACTTAATAATGCGCATTCTTTTTACGAAGCCTATTATGGCATTCTGTATAACTGTTATGGTGCTGTCCGCCTGTTCATCAGGTGGTATATTTTCAAAATTTGAAAAAAATAGAGCTGTTAGTGAAGAGGTTGTTTCAGAAACTGAGAAGCCTAAGTTGCGCAGTGCAGTTAGGAAGAATCCACAAAATTTAGGCCGTATTACTGTTGCGAATGCGGCAAAGGTTTCTAACACAGAATTGAAAGTGGCTGTTGCCAAATCATCAGTGCGCGCAGAGCAAGATCTTGGTAAAACAGTCATATCTTTAGGCTTGTTAGATCAAACTGGATTTTGGCTACAAACGCCATTGGTTAGCGCCGAAGCTGAAGGACGTGTACTTTATGCGGGCACAGGAAAAACAGCCAATGTACGCTTGATACCAAATGGTGCCCCATCTGGTAGTGGATCGCAAATGTCTATTGCTGCTATGCAATTGTTGGGCATAGCCATCTCTGATCTAGTCGAAGTACAAGTTTTTACCCGTTAGGAAATTATATGCCCCATTTAGAACCTGCAGCCATTTTTGCAATTATCGGATTTCTTGGGATTGGATCACAATGGTTGGCATGGCGCTTACAATTACCCGCAATTGTATTGATGCTTGCCGCTGGTGTGTTTGCTGGACCTGTTTTTGGTGTTATTCATCCTGCAAAGGATATGGGGCATTTGTTGCAACCAATTGTATCTGTAGCGGTTGCCGTTATTCTTTTTGAGGGCGGTTTAACACTAAAATTTAAAGAGTTAAGTGATACAGGGCCCGCTGTGCGGCGCTTAGTTTATTTTGGCGCCCCCATAGGTTGGGTGTTGTCAACGTTGGCTATTCATTATGGTGCTGGGTTAAGTTGGGAAAGCTCTGCTGTCTTTGGTGGTATCTTGGTTGTGACAGGGCCGACTGTTGTGACGCCATTATTGCGTCAGGCCAAATTGGCACCACGTCCTGCATCTATTTTGCGGTGGGAAGCCATTGTAAATGATCCCGTAGGGGCAATTTTTGCTGTATTGGCTTTTGAGGTTATTACATCACTGTACGGTGCAGGTGATTTGTTAAAGGCCTTTGAGCACCTTGCTATTGGTATCATTGTCGCTGCTGTTGTGGGTTATCTTGGTGCGCGTTTAATTATTACGTCATTCCGCCGTGGTTGGGTGCCTGAGTATATGAAAGTACCTGTGTTATTTGGCGTTGTACTCGTGGTTTATGCGAGTACTGATACGGTGCTGCATGAAAGTGGATTACTGGCTGTAACCGTTATGGGGATGTTGATTGGGAACGCCCACTTGCCATCCTTGGAAGAGTTGAAACGATTTAAAGAGCATATCACTGTGATCCTTGTATCTGGTGTATTTATCCTTTTGGCCGCATCGTTAGAGTTTTCGACGATCGCACGGTTGGATTGGCATGCGATCGTATTTGTAGGCTTGATTGTTCTGCTGGTGCGTCCTGTTACTATATTCCTATGCCTTATAAATACAGACCTGAATTGGCGTGAAAAATCTATCATCGCATGGATTGGTCCACGCGGTGTGGTTGCTGTGGCTGTTTCAGGGCTGTTTGGCGCACGCCTTGTGGAGCTTGGGGTGGAAGATGGTGCATTGCTTGCTCCACTCGCTTTCGCATTAGTTGCTGCAACTGTTGTTTTGCATGGGTTTTCGATTGCGCCTATGGCACGCTTGCTAGGGCTGACATCAACCCAGCCAGCGGGTGTTTTGATTATTGGTGCCTCGTCATGGTCCATAGCTTTGGCTGCAAAACTAAAAGACGAAGGTTTTCCCGTTTTGATGGCTGATCGAAATTATCTGCGCTTGCGCGAAGCCAGACAGATGGAATTACCAACGTTTCATGGAGAAATATTGTCAGAAGCGGCAGAACATACGCTAGATTTGAATCTATACGGCACGCTTCTGGCCGCAACTGATAATGATGCGTACAATGCTTTAATATGTACAGATTTTGGCCCAGAGTTTGGCCGCCAAAATGTATTTCAAGTTGGACGTGCAGAACGCGAAGAAGGTAACAAAGATTTGCCGCCAACATTGGGTGGTCGTAGTTTCGGATCTGGCTTGAAGTTTTATGATATCCTTAATCAAACCCGTGATGGTTGGCAATTCCGCTCTACAAACCTGACAGAGGAATATGATTTACTTGCCTATATGGCAGACCGGCCCAATGCAGAAGTGATTGGTTTTGTAAATGAAAAGCGCGAATTATCTATTCGCGCGGGCAGTAAGTTGCCAGATAACCGCACCAGTGGTGAGGTTATAGCTTTTGTTAAGGTTAATGAGGCTAAAGCAGTATAGACGCTTCTTTTAAGGCAAAAGCTTTCAATGTAGTGCCATGCTCATCGAGGAAATCTTGAACTTTTGATTTGTTGTGTTTTGACAAACTACGCAGCCAGTGCGCAATTGCTTTTTGGATTATAGGCTCATGTTCTGGTGCTAAGAGCTCAATCCATCCTAAAATACGATCCAGTATGAGTAAGTCACTTGTTTTTGGATTGCTGTATTTTGCCCAAGGTAAAGTTGCCGTTAAAACGGCACGGCGTGTCCACCGATCCTCGCTAGTCGCCCATGTTTCAATTATATCTAGGCGTTCTGGATGTGCTTCAATGCGGCGCGAAAGTGCTGCGGATAGCTGGTCGGATATAGCGAGTGTATCTACTTGGGGTAGATATCTGATAAGAGCATTCCATACGCCATCATCTGATGTAATACGCGCTTGTGTGAGCAATTTTGTGGCAGCAATACGCCCCTCGTGAATATTACCGTTCCATAGATAGTCTGCAATCTCTACACGTTCTTGCACATTAGTATCTTTGCGCCATGCCTTATAGGCGGTATCTAACTCTGGATTTGTTATGCCAAGATACTCACGCGCGATTTTATGCTTTTTGCTCATCCCTGCTGAAACTTCTGGGTTTGCAAGTGCTTGTAGATCGGCAAGGGCTGTTTCTGGTGTTGTCATAGGATTATCTTCCAAAGATATTTGGGGTTTCCATAAACAGTCTCAGATCAAAAGGACATAACGTATTTTAATATTACCGTCAGTGTGATGATACTTAGAATGGTAGAGATCAAGATAGCCGCGGATGCACGTTGCGGTGCCACATTATAATGTTGTGCAATGATATAAACATTACCTGCAACGGGTAGGGCGGCGAGTGCTATCATTACAGCTGCTGCATAAGGGGCAACATCAAATACATAAAGTGCAAAAAAGGCGACTGCTGCTGGATGTAATACTAGTTTGCAAAATGATAGCCAACTTGCCACTTTGACTTGCCCCGCAGATTTATCTGCCAATGATGCACCAATTGCAAACAGAGCACCAGGGGCAGCGGCGGCCCCAAGAATATCCAAGAAGTCATTCATAGGTTTGGGGATTGGAATATTGAAAAACGACCAAACTATCCCACATGTAATTGAAACAACCATTGGGTTCTTGAACAGGCTAAAGGCAACCTTTTTAAAAACGGCGGCAGTCATTCGGTCACCACCACCTGCGGTGATCAAAATGACAACAAGGCTGCTAAACAAGATTAAATCAACGGCAAGTGCCAACATAACGGGTCCTATGGATTGTGGACCCAATAATATAATGAATACTGGTATGCCCAAAAAACCAACATTACCAATGACAGCACACTGGGCTTCAATCGCGGCTTCTTGCATACCTTTGCGGCGTATCATAGCAATTGCAGTAGCGATTAAATATATCAACATCGTGCCACTTAAATAGGCGGTAATGAATGGCACATCGAATATTTCTGATAAGGATAAGTTTGCGGCAAAGCGAAACAGCATTGCAGAGAGTGCAAAGAAAAAGACGAACTTACTGAGTGCTGCAGTAGCTTCTGGTGGAAATATCTTTGTAACCCCTGCAGCATACCCCAAGCCAATGATGGCAAAGAAAGGGATAAGCTGCAGAAGGATTGTATCCATTTATTCCACGGTCACTGACTTTGCTAAGTTACGTGGTTGATCCACATCGGTACCTTTACGCACTGCTGTATAATACGCAAGCAATTGAGCTGGGACTGCATATAAAATTGGAGCTAACATATCGTGTACTGGTGGCATCACAATTGTTTTCCATACGCCATCACTTGCTTCATCTGCACCATCTTGGTCCGTTACCAATAATACCTTGCCGTTACGGGCCATGACTTCTTGCATGTTACTAACGGTTTTGTCGAACAATGCATCTTTTGGAGCTAAAACAATCACTGGCATGTTTTCATCAACAAGTGCAATTGGCCCGTGTTTTAATTCACCACTCGCATAACCTTCGGCATGTATATAGCTGATTTCTTTCAGCTTTAAAGCACCTTCTAGGGCGAGTGGATACATTGCCCCACGTCCCAAGAACAAAGCATCGGAAGCTTTGGATAGTTTGTTTGTAACTTTATCTATCTTTTCTTTTTGCTGCAGTGTTTGATTGATCAACCCTGGTAGGGCATCTAATGATTTCTTTATTTCGACTTCAGCTTCTGCGGTTAATTCACCGCGCTCGCGAGCAGCAGAAATAACAAGTGCTGCAAGCGCCACTAATTGACATGTGAAAGCTTTGGTGGATGCTACGCCGATTTCAACACCTGCATGGATAGGTAAAGAGATGTCACTTTCTCGCGAGATAGAGCTTTCAGCCACGTTTACCACAGCAATTGTTTTTGCAACATTACCAGAGCAATAGCGCAGAGCTGCTAAAGTATCTGCTGTTTCGCCCGATTGACTGACAAAAAGTGCTAAAGAGTTTTTGCTCATTGGTGGTTCGCGATAACGAAACTCTGAGGCTACATCAATTTCAGCAGGTAGTCTTGCAACTTGTTCAAACCAGTATTTGGCTACATTACAGGCAAGATAGGCTGTTCCACAGGCGACCATTGTAATCTTATCGATTTTAGAAAAATCAAGGTCAAGGTCTGGTACTGTGATCTGACCCGATTGCGGGTCTGTATATTTGTGGATCGCATCTGCTAAAACTGTTGGTTGCTCAGCAATCTCTTTCATCATGTAGTGCTTATAAACACCTTTATCGGCAGTATTTGCTTCTACTGGAATGACACGCATATCACGATTGGCAATTTTGCCTTTTGCATTGCGAATTTCAAGGGATGTACGCGTAAGAACGGCCCAATCACCTTCTTCTAGGTATGTAACTTTGTCTGTCATAGGGGCCAATGCTAATGCGTCAGAGCCTACAAACATTTCATTATCACCATGACCAATTGCAAGTGGTGAGCCTTTGCGGGCGGCAATCAACAGATCATCTTCACCTTCGAATAGAAAGCAAAGAGCATATGCGCCTTCAAGACGTTTGATTGTGGCATCGGCAGCATCCACAGGTGACATGCCTTGGTCGAGATACGTCATACAAAGTTGAACAACTGTTTCGGTGTCAGTTTCAGTTTCGAAAATGATTCCACCCGCTGTTAATTCGTCACGTAATTCCTTGAAGTTTTCAATAATACCATTGTGCACAACAGCCACATTGCGCGCGCGGTGTGGGTGTGAATTCACAACAGTAGGTGCACCATGTGTGGCCCAACGTGTATGTCCTATACCTGATTTACCAGTAATGGGTTCGTGCATAAGTAAATCTGCAAGGTTTACGAGCTTTCCAACAGCGCGACGGCGGCCGAGTTTACCTTCATCAACGGTCGCAATACCTGCGCTATCATAACCACGGTATTCAAGACGCCTAAGAGCATCTACCAAAATTGGGGCTGCTTCGTGTTGTCCTAATATTCCAACAATACCGCACATAGCTTTATTCCTTTGTTTTTGCGGCTTTTGCTGCGCGCAATTTATTCATGAGTTTTAAGGCAAAGCCTTCTTTATTATCCTGTCTGGCACGGCCCAATCCCAAGGCTTCATCGGGTATATCTTTGGTGATCACACTGCCGGATCCTGTCATGGCATCGTCACCAACAGAAACAGGGGCAACAAGCATTGTGTTTGAGCCAATAAAGGAGCGTGCGCCAATTTTTGTCTTATGTTTGAATACACCGTCGTAGTTACAGGTGATTGTACCTGCGCCAATGTTGGCTTCGCTGCCAACTTCGGCGTCACCTATATATGACAAGTGATTAACTTTTGCGCCTTCATCAACGATGGCAGCCTTGATTTCCACAAAATTACCGACCTTAACACCATTGCCCAGTTCTGTACCAGGACGCAGGCGCGCGTAGGGACCAACGATTGCATCTTTGGATACATGACAGCCCTCTAAGTGTGAAAAAGCGCGGATTGTAGCACCTGTTTCAACCGTTACATCGGGGCCAAAGACTACATTTGGTTCTATAATCACATCTCGACCGATTACTGTGTCATAGGCAAACCAAACTGTTTCAGCGGCAGTTAATGTAGCACCATTCTCCATAGCTTCACGGCGTGCTGTATTTTGAAAGGCGACTTCCGCTGCAGCAAGATCAACACGTGAATTTACACCCATTGTTTCTGCTTCATCACAGGCTATCGCTGCGCAAGTTAAATTGCGTGCGCGGGCAAGGCCTACAACATCTGTCAAATAATATTCACCACTTGCATTGTCGTTTTTTACTTCATTAAGAAGTTCAAATAACAATTTGGCATCTGCGCATATTACACCAGAATTGCAAAATGTTATGGCGCGTTGAGTGTCAGTTGCATCCTTGAATTCAACAATTGCATCTAATAGTCCATCATCTGTTGTGACAAGGCGCCCGTATTTTGCTGGATCAGCGGCATTGAAACCCAAAACGACCACTCCGTGGCCCTTGGCTTTTTCATCAAGCATAGCTTGTAGGGTTTCTGAGCGAACGAATGGTGTGTCGCCATAGAGGACAATCACATCACCATCAAAATCATGCAAAACTGGAGCAGCTTGCTGAACGGCATGACCTGTACCGTTTTGTTCTGATTGCAAAACCGTTTGCGCTGTTTCATCATAATCAACCGCAGCCTTAGCAACATGTTTAGCACCATGACCCGTTACAATAACGGTCTTTTCTGCATTAATCCCTTCGGCAGAGCGCATTGCGTGAATCAACATAGATGCACCTGCTACGTTATGAAGGACTTTTGGCATATCCGATTGCATACGGCTGCCCATACCTGCTGCTAAAATTATGACTGAAACGCTCATTGATGCCTCTAATAAATTTAATATTCCATGCCTTCTACGAAAGATTATCGCACAACAAAAGGGGGTAGCTGCTCAAGAAGTCTTTCACTTCGTTACGGTCTGTGGCAAAGCCTATAAATAATAGGGAGATTGGAATGAAATCAGTTATCTTTGATTTAGATGGTACATTAGCAGATACAAGCGGTGATTTGCTGGCAGCAGCAAATGCTTGTTTTGTGAAAATGGGCGAAAAGCCACAATTAAAGACTGAAACTGATGCAGGAACAGCTCTTAAGGGAGGGCGTGCGATGTTAAATCTCGGGTTCTCTCGTTTGGGTGTGGAGCCATCCGAAGAACTTATGGTTGAGAACTATAACCGCCTACTAGAAGTCTATGATCAAAATATTGATGATCATACATTCTTATACGATGGGGCGGAAACCTGCCTAAAAGAATTAACATTGCAAGGATATGCGCTGGGCATATGTACGAATAAACCAGAAGCATTGGCAGAAAAACTGATTACTCGTTTGGGAATACGTCATTATTTTGGTGCTTTGTTAGGGGCTGATACATTGCCTGTGCGAAAACCAGATGCGGGACATCTTTTGGGAACTATTAAAGAATTAGGTGGCAATCCGTCAAAATCTGTTTTGATTGGTGATACCGCTACAGACCGTAATGCGGCCAAAAATGCATGGGTATCATGTATTCTTGTGACATTTGGCCCAGATGGGCGTGATGTAACTGAATTAGAGCCCGAAGGTTTGTTGGATCACTACAATGATCTTCCCGATATCCTGAAAGTTATGATTCCGAATTGACCCTTTTGTTTGGTTGTTCTTAATAGTGAGTAACGAAGGAGTGTTGTGATGGCATATAAGTTTACAGGCAATTTTACCCAGCAAGAATCAATCCCTGATGCAGGCATTGAGGCTGCATTGGCTGTTTTAAAACACGGTCGTTTACACCGTTATAATGTTGTGGAAGGGGAGATCGCTGAAACCTCTTTGCTTGAAACAGAATATGCTGCGTACACAGGTTCCAAGTATTGCCTAGCGGTTGCCTCTGGTGGGTATGCTCTGGCTGCTGGGTTGCGCGCTGCAGGTATGGCGGCTGGTGATAAAGTAATGACCAATGCTTTCACGCTTGCTCCAGTTCCAGGTGCGATTGCCAATGCAGGCGGTGTTCCTATCTTTGTAGAAGTTACCGAAGACCTTGTGATGGATTTGGATGACTTGCATAAAAAGATCGATGAAAGTGGTGCTAAATTTTTGATGCTTAGCCATATGCGTGGTCATATTGTTGATATGGATGCATTGATGGCAATCTGTAATACGGCAAATGTTATCGTGATCGAAGACTGTGCACATACGATGGGTGCGAACTGGAATGGTACGCCAAGTGGGCGCCATGGTCTGATTGGGTGCTATTCAACGCAAACCTTTAAACACATCAATTCGGGCGAGGGTGGTTTGCTGATCACGGATGATGCTGAAGTGATGGCGCGAGCTACTATGCTGTCTGGGTCATATATGTTGTATGGTGCGCACGCTGCGGGTGCACCGGCTGAAGCATTTGCGGATGTCCGATTGGATACTCCGAATTGTTCTGGTCGTATGGATAATTTACGCGCAGCAATTTTGCGCCCGCAACTTGCCCAACTCGATGAGCAGGGTAAAAGATGGAATGAACGCTATGCCCGAATGGAAGAGGGCTTGCAAAGCGTTGCTGGTCTTCGATTGATACCACGCCCTAAGGAAGAATATTTTGTGGCCTCATCCTTTCAATTCACTTTGCCAGATTGGGATGCTGCCAAAGTGCACGATGTTCAACAACGCTGTGCAAACCGTGGTGTGGAATTGAAATGGTTCGGTGCGGATAAACCTGTTGGCTTTACATCGCGCCACGACAGTTGGCGGTATGTGGAGGCACATGAATTGCCACAAACAGATCGTGTGTTGTCTGGTCTTATGGATATGCGTTTGCCGCTTACATTCAGTTTGGAAGATTGCGACACACTTGCCGCGATTATACGTGAAGAGGTTGGCGCGGTATATCAAGCTGCTGCATAAGGTATGCGATCTAAATCTAATCTTCTTTTATTATGTGTTGCGATGTTGCTATTTATTCCCCCGCTTTTGGACGCAGTGAATGGATATATGAAATCCGAAGGAGCATGCAGTGTCGTAATGGTCGTTGATGGGGATACTGTTAAACTAGATTGCGAAGATGGCGATTATAAAAGCGCACGTATCTTAGGATACGATGCACCTGAAAAAAATGCACAATGCATCGCAGAATATATCAAAGCCAATCGCGCTGCATGGGCATTGCGTTGGGCAATGTGGTTCGCAGATAAAATTGAAATACAAAAAACAAAACTTGATAAATATGGCCGTGATCTAGTTATCCTTTCTGTAGATGGAAGGGACGTTGCATCCCATATGATTGCAAGTGATTTGGCGCGCTCTTATCAAGGTGGAAAAAGGCAAGGTTGGTGTGGACACTAAGGTGTAGAAACTAACGTTTAATTGTATTTTTTTAGAAGTAACTTCGAATGTTATTCGCTAACGTAAAATAAGCGATGATTTTGCGACTTAAAAAGTCTCAAAAACGCGACCTTCTGTTGACCTTGCTATTGGGCAAGGGTAAACCTGTTACGAATGTAGCCATATAGCAAACGTTAAGGGAGTCGTCTTGGAAGATCTATTAAGAGAGTATCTGCCAATCCTTGTATTTCTAGGTATTGCAACAGCCCTTGGTTTGGTTTTGATTTTGGCAGCCGTCGTCGTTGCAGTTCGCAATCCAGACGCGGAAAAAATCTCGGCTTACGAATGTGGTTTTAATGCATTCGATGATGCTCGTATGAAGTTCGACATCCGCTTCTATTTGGTTTCAATCCTATTCATCATTTTCGATTTGGAAGTTGCCTTCCTTTTCCCGTGGGCCGCAAGTTTCCAACACGTTGGTTTGCTGGGCTTCTGGTCGATGATCGTTTTCTTGGGCGTGCTGACAATCGGCTTCGCTTATGAGTGGAAAAAAGGAGCTCTCGAATGGGAGTAGCGACATCTGTAAACACCGCAGGCGCTGACAAAGAAGTTACGACATCTGCATTGAACCGTGAGTTGCAAGATAAAGGTTTCTTGCTGACATCCACAGAAGACATGATCAACTGGGCACGTACTGGTTCGTTACACTGGATGACATTCGGCCTGGCATGTTGTGCTGTTGAGATGATGCACACAGCGATGCCGCGTTATGATATGGAACGTTTCGGAACTGCGCCTCGTGCTTCTCCGCGCCAATCTGATTTGATGATCGTTGCGGGAACGCTGACAAATAAAATGGCACCAGCTTTGCGTAAAGTTTACGACCAAATGCCAGAGCCACGTTATGTGATCTCTATGGGGTCATGCGCAAATGGCGGTGGGTACTATCACTACAGCTATTCTGTCGTGCGTGGTTGTGACCGTATCGTTCCTGTTGATGTTTATGTTCCGGGGTGTCCGCCAACTGCAGAGGCGCTGCTCTATGGTATCCTTCAACTGCAACGCAAAATTCGCCGTACTGGCACGATTGTAAGGTAGGCGCGTATGTCACAAGAAATGCAAGATCTAGGCACGTTGATCGAAAGCAAACAATCTGCTGCGGTTTTGGGTTGGTTTGTAAATGATTTGGGCGAGCTTGTTGTTGAGGTTGCACCGTCTTCATTGCCGGACTTTCTGGAGTTCCTTAAATCAGATCGTAGCTGCAAGTTTTCGACTTTGATTGACATTACTGCAATTGATTACCCATCGAACGCAAAGCGGTTTGAAATGGTGTACCATTTCTTGTCTATGTATATGAATCACCGCATCCGCGTAAAAGCGTCTGTGGCAGAGGATGAAGTTGTGCCAACAGTAACGGAGCCATTCCCAGCGGCGAATTGGTTCGAACGCGAAGTGTTTGACATGTACGGTATCATGTTCTCGGGTCATCCAGATTTACGTCGTATCCTGACAGATTATGGTTTCCGCGGATATCCATTACGCAAGGATTTCCCAACAACGGGATATACAGAGTGTCGTTATGACGAAGCGGAAAAACGCGTAGTTTATGAGCCTGTATCCCTTGTGCAGGAATACCGTCAGTTTGATTTTATGTCCCCGTGGGAAGGTGCAGAATACATCTTACCAGGTGATGAAAATGCAGAAGGGGCGAAGTGATGGAAGTAATTGCTTTTATATTGGCGGCAACAGCATTGTTCGCTACTGCATTGCGCAACAAGAAAGCTGCAAAACGTGCAGTGGTTCGTGCGGAGGATCGTAAATAATGGACGGCTCTCAATTTAATGATGCGAAAACGGGCGAACAACGTATTCGTAATTTCAACATCAACTTCGGTCCGCAACACCCTGCGGCACACGGTGTTTTGCGCTTGGTGTTGGAGTTGGATGGCGAGCTGGTAGAGCGTTGCGATCCGCATATTGGCCTGCTGCACCGCGGTACAGAAAAACTGATGGAAAGCAGAACATATCTGCAAAACCTTCCATACTTTGACCGCCTTGATTATGTGGCTCCGATGAACCAAGAACATGCTTGGTGTTTGGCGATCGAAAAACTAACAGGTGTAGAGGTGCCGCGTCGTGCCTCTTTGATCCGTGTTCTATATTCTGAAATCGGCCGCATTCTAAATCATCTTCTAAACATCACAACACAAGCTTTGGATGTTGGTGCGCTTACGCCGCCGCTTTGGGGCTTTGAAGAGCGTGAAAAACTGATGGTGTTCTACGAGCGTGCCTGTGGTGCGCGTTTACACGCAGCATACTTCCGCCCGGGTGGTGTTCACCAAGACCTGCCGCAGGATTTGCTTGATGACATCATGCAATGGACTTTGGAATTCCCAGAGGTGCTTGCAGATATCGACGGTCTGTTGACTGAAAACCGCATCTTTAAGCAGCGTAACGTTGATATCGCTGTGATTTCGGAACAAGAAGCCCTTGATTGGGGTTTCTCTGGTGTGATGGTGCGCGGTTCTGGAATGGCATGGGATTTGCGTCGTGCGCAGCCATATGAATGCTATGACGAGTTTGATTTCCAAATTCCTGTCGGTACAAATGGCGACTGCTATGATCGTTACCTATGCCGTATGCAGGAAATGCGCGAAAGCTTGAGCATTATGCAACAGGCGATCCAGAAATTAGAAGCCTCAACGGGTGACGTTTTAGCACGTGGTAAATTAACACCGCCATCACGTGGTGATATGAAGACTTCGATGGAAGCTTTGATCCACCACTTCAAACTTTACACCGAAGGCTTCCACGTTCCAGAGGGCGAAGTTTATGCTGCTGTGGAAGCACCAAAAGGTGAGTTTGGTGTTTATCTTGTTTCTGACGGCACAAACAAACCATATAAAACCAAAATTCGTGCGCCAGGATATTTGCACCTGCAAGCGATGGATCATATTTGCAAAGGCCACCAATTGGCTGACGTTGCAGCCATTATTGGTACCATGGACGTTGTTTTTGGGGAGATTGATCGATGAGATTTGTTACATTGACTGCGATCGCTCTGATCTCATTCAGCCCCGTAGCCGCTTTGGCGGAAATTACGAATTTAGATTCAAAATTCACCAGCAAGCGTGTGGCAAAGAATAAAGGCTACCCAAAATTTGCAAAAGAGTTGGGAGCGGTAGCTGCTGCTACGAATTGCACATTGTCAAAAGCAGACTGGAAAAATGAGTTTGATAAGCGCAGCATCAAATCTAAAAAAGCCATCAACAATGTTTTGACAGGTCTTTCCAAACATTCACAAGCTATGCTTCAGGGCGATAGCTTGGTTATCAAATCAGGATTTTGCAAATAATGTCATTGCGTCGTTTACATCATACACAACCTGACAGCTTTGAATTCACAGCTGCGAACCAGAAATGGGCGCAAGCTCAGTTGAAGAAATTCCCAGAAGGCCGTCAAGCCTCTGGTGTTATTCCGCTGCTTTGGCGTGCTCAAGAACAAGAAGGTTGGTTGTCTAAGCCAGCCATTGAGTATGTGGCTGATATGCTAGGCATGGCCTATATCCGTGTTTTAGAAGTTGCGACGTTCTATTTCATGTTCCAATTGCAACCAGTGGGAACAGTGGCGCACATCCAAGTATGTGGCACAACATCCTGCATGATCTGCGGTGCAGAAGATTTGATCGGTGTATGTAAAGATAAGATCGCGCCGAACCCTCACCAAATATCCGAAGACGGCAAATTCAGCTGGGAAGAAGTTGAATGTTTGGGCGCATGTACAAATGCACCGATGGCCCAAATCGGGAAAGATTTCTATGAAGATTTGACTGTGGAGACGTTTACACAGATCATCGCAGACTTTGCGGATGGAAAGGTGCCAACACCTGGTCCGCAAAACGGTCGCTATGCGGCGGAGCCATTGGGTGGTGTGACCACTCTCAAAGACATGGATTCTGGCAAATACGCCAACAATGCTTCAGCAACCTTAGCGTTAGACTATGGAGATACGGTAAAACGTATCCAAGGGGATGAAGTTCCAGTACTGAAACCGCGGAAGACAACTGCCGCGAAATGATTTGCCAGCAAGAGCTCTGCTGGCCTTTATAAGGGGAGACTATAATGACTGATAATAACTCATCCAACGGCCTTACCACATGTTCTATCGTGTGTTGGTTGTTGGCATTTGCTTTGGGAATTTTCGTAGCAGCAGCATTGATTCACTGGGTTAGTATACATGGATTGCTTGCAGCTGTTATTGGATTGATAGCAATGCTTCTAGCTGGCTGGATTTTAAAAGGTATGTTCTGTGCGGATGATGCATCATCAACTGTTTCGTCAACAACTGCAGCAGCGGCTGTAGGTGCGGGTGCTGTTGCAACAGCAACTGCTGCGACATCAGCGGCTGCGGAAAAGCCAGCGGCGAAAAAAGCGGCTCCTGCAAAGAAAACTGCAGCTAAGTCCACGTCGACTGCCAAAACAAAAACTGCAGCGGCTAAAAAGCCTGCAGCAGCAAAAGCTGCGCCTAAGGCAAAAGCGGCGGCTAAACCTGCAACGGCGAAGAAGCCAGCGGCGAAAAAAGCGGCTCCTGCAAAGAAAACTGCAGCTAAGTCCACGTCGACTGCCAAAACAAAAACTGCAGCGGCTAAAAAACCTGTAGCAGCAAAAGCTGCGCCAAAAGCAAAAGCGGCGGCTAAGCCTGCAGCGGCGAAAAAAGCGTCACCAGCTAAATTCTATACGAAGGCACCAGCAAAAGTGGATGATCTTAAGTTGATCTCTGGCGTTGGTCCTAAGTTGGAGAAAACCTTGAACGATATCGGCGTTTATAAATACGAACAGGTTGCTGTTTGGAAAAAAGCGGACATCAAGAAAGTAGATGACCAACTGAAATTCAAAGGTCGCATCGAACGCGACAATTGGATGAAGCAAGCGAAAGTTCTAGCCAAAGGTGGCGACACAGAATTTTCAAAGAAGAAGCGTAAGTAGGACGCTGAAGAAGGGATAACTAAGTGGCCCCTTTACCTGATCCAAAGCGCCAAAAGGCGCGGGTTGCTTCGATCGTCATTTTGGTGGCGATTGTAGCTTGGATGGGGGCCTCTTGGATTGGCGGAATGATCGGACTGCCTGTACGCTATGCGTTCTTGTTCGATTTCGCTGCACTTGCCGCGCTGTTTTGGGCGTTGGTTGTATTGTTTCAGGTCTGGAAATCAGGCCGCGGATAAAGGAAGACAGATATGCTCGCAGATAAGGATCGTATCTTTACAAATCTATATGGTCAGCATGACCGCTCTTTGGCAGGCGCCAAGAAGCGTGGCCATTGGGATGGAACTGCGAAATTTATCAAGAATGGCCGTGATTGGATCGTCGATGAGATGAAAAAATCTGGACTTCGTGGGCGTGGTGGAGCGGGTTTTCCTACGGGCTTGAAATGGTCTTTTATGCCAAAAGAAAGCGATGGCCGTCCAGCTTATCTTGTTATCAATGCTGATGAGTCTGAGCCAGGTACATGTAAAGATCGCGAAATCATGCGCCATGATCCGCACACATTGATTGAAGGTGCGTTAATAGCCTCTTTCGCGATGGGAGCACATGCCTGTTACATTTATATTCGTGGTGAATTTATTCGCGAACGCGAAGCGCTGCAAGCAGCGATCGATGAGTGCTATGATAAAGGTATGTTGGGTAAAAATGCCGCTAAGTCTGGTTGGGATTTTGATCTATATCTACACCATGGAGCAGGTGCCTATATTTGCGGTGAAGAAACAGCATTGCTGGAGAGTCTTGAGGGCAAAAAAGGTATGCCGCGTATGAAGCCACCATTTCCAGCAGGTGCTGGTTTGTATGGTTGTCCTACTACTGTGAATAACGTTGAGTCTATTGCTGTTGTTCCAACAATCCTGCGCCGTGGTGCAGATTGGTTTTCTAGCTTTGGACGAGAGAATAATGCGGGTACAAAATTGTTTGCAATCTCTGGTCATGTGAACAACCCGTGTGTTGTGGAAGAAGCGATGTCTATTCCATTACAAGAATTGCTCGACCGCCACTGTGGCGGTGTGCGTGGTGGCTGGAAAAACCTAAAAGCGGTTATTCCAGGCGGTTCATCTGTACCGATGCTACCTGCAGATATCTGCGACGAGGCGATCATGGATTTTGATTGGCTGCGCAACCAGCGCTCTGGTTTGGGAACGGCAGCTGTGATTGTGATGGATCAAAACACAGATGTGATCAAAGCGATCTGGCGCTTGTCTAAATTTTACAAACACGAAAGCTGTGGCCAATGTACGCCGTGCCGTGAAGGTACAGGTTGGATGATGCGCGTGATGGATCGTTTGGTAACGGGCGAAGCTGAGCCAGAAGAAATCGATATGTTGCTGGATGTGACCAAACAGGTCGAAGGCCACACAATCTGTGCGTTGGGTGATGCGGCTGCATGGCCGATCCAAGGTTTGATCCGCCATTTCCGCGATGAAATCGAAGACCGTATTAAACACAAAAGAACAGGCCGCGTTTCTGCGGTTGCTGCGGAGTAATCTGAATGTCTGATCTACGCAAAATCATCATCGACGGAACCGAAGTCGAAGTCGAAGGTGCCATGACACTGATCCAAGCCTGTGAAGTGGCTGGTATCGAAGTGCCGCGTTTTTGTTACCATGAACGTCTGACGATTGCTGGTAATTGCCGCATGTGTTTGGTCGAAGTCGTTGGTGGTCCACCAAAACCAGCAGCATCTTGTGCGATGCAGGTACGTGATTTGCGTCCAGGTCCAGAAGGTCAGCCACCAGAGGTGAAAACGACGTCACCTATGGTGAAAAAAGCGCGTGAAGGCGTGATGGAGTTCTTGTTGATCAATCACCCGCTTGATTGTCCAATTTGTGACCAAGGTGGTGAATGCGACCTACAAGACCAAGCTATGGCTTATGGTGTTGATTTCAGTCGTTTCCGCGAAGCAAAACGTGCAACAGAAGATCTAGATTTGGGGCCATTGGTGGCCACAACGATGACGCGTTGTATTTCGTGTACACGTTGCGTGCGTTTTACCACGGAAGTTGCTGGCATTACACAAATGGGTCAAACGGGTCGGGGTGAAGATGCTGAGATTACATCTTATCTAAACCAAACATTGGACAGTGAGCTTCAAGGTAATATCATTGATCTATGCCCAGTTGGTGCTTTAACATCAAAGCCTTACGCGTTTTCTGCGCGCCCTTGGGAATTGAAGAAAACAGAAACCATCGATGTGATGGATGCACTTGGTTCGAACATTCGTGTGGATACCAAAGGTCGCGAAGTGATGCGTATTTTGCCGCGCAACCATGATGGCGTGAACGAAGAATGGCTGTCTGATAAAGCCCGCTTCGTTTGGGATGGTCTGCGCCGTCAGCGATTAGATAAACCTTATGTGCGTAAGGGTGGCAAACTGAAGCCAGCAACTTGGGGTGAAGCATTCCAAGCAGTTGCAGAGGCTGTTAAAGGCAAGAAGGTTGCTGCAGTAGCTGGTGACTTAGCTCCTGTTGAAGCAATGTATGCGTTGAAAACTTTGGTTACAGGCATGGGCGGCAACGTTGAGTGCCGTGTCGATGATGCAAAGCTGCCTACAGGTAATCGTTCTGCTTATGTTGGAAACGCTACGATTGAAGACATTGATAGCGCTGATATGATCCAATTGATCGGCACAAACCCACGTACAGAAGCGCCTGTGTTGAATGCACGCCTTCGTAAAGCATGGGCGCGCGGTGCAAATATTGGTTTGGTCGGTGAAGCGGTTGATCTAACATATGACTATGCGCATGTGGGTACAGACCGTGCAGCACTTGAAAAACTTACAAAAAAGAAAATTACGGCTGCAACGAAAAAGGCACCAAGCCTTGTGATCGTTGGCCAAGGCGCCATTCAAGGTGCGGATGGTGAAGCCGTTCTGGCCGCAGCAATGCAGTTGGCTGAGAACTCTAAGTCTAAGCTATTGGTATTACACACAGCAGCGTCTCGCGTTGGTGGTATGGATATTGGTTTCACGACTAAGGGTGGCATGAAATCAGCGCTTAAAGGTGCACAAGTTGTATTTAACTTAGGTGCTGACGAAGTCGAAATCGCTGACAATCCTTTTGTTATTTACCAAGGCAGCCATGGTGATCGTGGTGCACATCGTGCTGATGTAATTCTACCAGGTGCAACATATACAGAAGAAAGCGGCATTTTTGTAAATACAGAAGGTCGTCCGCAAATGGCGCAACGTGCTGGTTTTGCCCCAGGTGATGCCAAAGAAAACTGGGCGATCTTGCGTGCCTTGTCTGCTGAACTGGGCGCCACATTGCCTTACGACAGTATCGCACAATTGCGCCAAGCTCTGTTTGCAGAGTTCCCGCATTTGGCTGCCATTGATATGGTGCCAGAAAATGTATGGAAAGCTGTGAAGCCGAAAGCACTGAAATCAGGTGGATTTAAAAACGCTATCGCAGATCATTACATGACAAACCCGATCACGCGGGCATCCGAAGTGATGGCTGAATTGTCTGCAAACGCTAAAGCGCGCCAAGATGCGCCAATCGCTGCGGAGTAAATGAACGTGACCTTAACCCTTTCAAAACTCACAAGCATTGGACTGGCCCTTGGCTTGTTGTCTGCTTGTGGGCCAGAAGGACAAGAGGTAAGTAAGCCAACAACAGGCACGCTGGAATACATCAAGGTGGATACACGCTTGATGAGCCCAGAACTTGTGAACATGGTTGTCACGCTACGCAATCCACGTACGCCAACGGATGTTGTGGCTTATGTGGAATGTGCTGCCGCGCAATATACGTTGATCCGTGGTTTCGGATTTGCAGGCCGCGTAAAACTAGATGTTGCTGAAGAAAAAAGCGGCGTTTGGGCAGGTAATGCGATTTACACACTTTCGAACGCACACCCAGGTGGGCGACATACAATTGATGCAGAGGTTACAGTCGAAGATTGTACCGCTAACAACGTACCGACGGTCTAAGGATTAGGATATGACTGAATTTTTCTCATCAAACCTAGGGGTTTTCCTGATCATAGCAGGCCAGTGTCTGTTGATCATTGGCTTCCTTTTGGTCTGTGCAATGTTCCTTGTTTACGGTGACCGTAAGATTTGGGGTGCAGTTCAGTTGCGCCGTGGCCCAAACGTTGTGGGCCCTTGGGGGCTGTTACAGCTGATTGCGGACTTCTTGAAGTATGTAGTCAAAGAAATTGTTGTGCCTGCGGGTGCAGATAAGACTATTTTCCTTATGGCACCGTTGATTGCGTTTATCCTGCCAGTGATCATGTGGGCGGTTATTCCGTTTAACGAAACATGGATATTGGCGGACCTGAACGTTGCTATCTTGTATATTTTCGCCATCGGCTCATTGGAAGTCTACGGCGTAATCATGGGCGGTTGGGCATCCAACTCGAAATATCCATTCTTGGGTTCTCTACGCTCTGCTGCACAAATGATTTCCTATGAGGTGTCCATTGGTTTCATCATCATTGGTGTGATCCTATCAACTGGGTCATTGAGCCTAGTAGACATCGTATTGGCGCAAGAGGGCAATTGGGGTGCATTAAATTGGTACTGGCTGCCACACTTCCCTATGGTTTTCTTGTTCTTCATCTCAGCATTGGCTGAAACAAACCGCCCACCGTTTGATTTGCCAGAAGCTGAATCAGAATTGGTTGCTGGTTATCAAGTTGAATACTCATCGACGCCATTCCTATTGTTCATGATAGGTGAATATCTAGCGATCTGGATGATGTGCGCACTGACATCCATCCTGTTCTTTGGCGGTTGGTTGTCACCTGTTCCATTCATCGCAGACGGCGCTTTGTGGTTGTTTGCTAAGATGGTGTTCTTCTTCTTCTTATTCGCGATGGTTAAAGCCATTGTACCACGCTACCGCTACGACCAATTGATGCGTTTGGGTTGGAAAGTCTTCCTACCACTCTCATTGGCTTGGGTTGTGATCGTAGCATTCTTTGCACAATACGGAGCCTTTGGCGGCACATATGCTCGCTGGGCTGTTGGGGGTTAAATCATGGCACAACATTCACTTGGTCGCCGCGCTTCCTATTTTTTGCTCTTTGATATTTTCAGAGGCTTTAAATTAGGTATGAAGTACTTCTTCAAACCAAAAGCAACATTGAACTACCCACACGAAAAGGGGCCTTTGTCCCCACGTTTCCGTGGTGAACACGCATTACGCCGCTACCCAAATGGCGAAGAGCGTTGCATTGCGTGTAAATTGTGCGAAGCGATTTGTCCTGCACAAGCGATTACGATTGATGCGGAGCCACGTGATGACGGCAGCCGCCGCACAACACGTTACGACATCGACATGACAAAATGCATTTACTGTGGCTTCTGCCAAGAAGCCTGTCCAGTGGATGCAATCGTAGAAGGCCCGAACTTTGAGTTTGCAACGGAAACTCGTGAAGAGCTGTTCTATGACAAAGATAAACTGCTGGCGAACGGCGAACGATGGGAAGCGGAAATTGCGCGTAACATCGAAATCGACGCGCCGTATCGGTAAGGGGACGCAGATATGACTATTACAGTATTGGCATTCTATCTGTTTGCACTCACAGCTATCGTATCTGGGTTCTTGGTCGTTATGGCACGCAATCCAGTACATTCGGTGCTTTGGTTGATCTTAGCTTTCTTTAGTGCGGCAGGTTTATTCGTTCTTATGGGCGCAGAATATATCGCGATGCTTTTGGCTATCGTTTATGTGGGTGCGGTTGCGGTTCTATTCCTCTTCGTTGTGATGATGTTGGACGTGGACTTCACACAGTTAAAGTCTGGTATGTCCAAATTCATGGGCATTGGTTCACTCATCGGGCTGGTTCTCTTGGGCGAATTGGCACTGGTATTCGGTCACTGGAAGTTCGCAGAGCAAGCACAAGACTTGCGTGCGGCGGTTACACCATCTCTTGACGAAGCACATAACACCATCGCTTTGGGGCAGTTGATCTACACAGACTATATTTACATGTTCCAAACAGCGGGTTTGATCCTGTTGGTTGCGATGATCGGGGCGATTGTTTTGACACTGCGCCACCGTGATGACGTGAAACGTCAGAACATATCAGAACAAGTGTTGCGTAATCCAAAAGACGCAATGGAATTGAAAGATGTGAAACCAGGGCAGGGACTATGATTACACTTGAACACTATCTGGCTGTTGCCGCGATCCTGTTTGTGATTGGTATCTTTGGTATCTTCGTAAACCGTAAAAACGTCATCGTCATCTTGATGTCGATTGAATTAATGCTTCTGGCTGTGAATATCAACTTTGTAGCTTTCTCAGCGCATTTGAATGATCTCGTAGGTCAGATTTTCACGTTATTTGTGCTAACCGTTGCCGCTGCCGAAGCTGCGATTGGTTTGGCTATTTTAGTTTGTTTCTTCCGTAACCGTGGCACGATCGCGGTGGAAGATGTGAATGTGATGAAAGGTTAAGGGGAAATGGAAACCATTCTTCTATTCGCACCGCTTGTCGGTTCCATCATTTGTGGCTTTGGGCACAAAATGATTGGCGAAAAAGCGGCTATGGGCTTTGCAACAGGCATGCTGTTTCTGACGGCGATCCTGTCATGGGTAATGTTCCTGACATTCCATGGTGATGCTTATACCGTAACATTGTTCCGTTGGTTGGAAAGCGGCAGCTTATCCACAGATTGGGCTATCCGTATTGACCGCCTAACTGTGATTATGCTGATTGTAATCAACACTGTTTCTGCATTGGTTCACCTGTATTCATGGGGTTACATGGATAAAGACCCGCAGTGGAAAGAAGGCGAAAGTTACAAGCCACGCTTCTTTGCATACCTATCATTCTTTACATTCGCGATGTTGATGTTGGTCACATCTGACAATCTATTGCAAATGTTCTTTGGCTGGGAAGGCGTGGGCGTTGCCTCATACCTATTGATTGGCTTTTATTACCGCAAACCATCTGCAGGTGCGGCTGCCATGAAAGCGTTTATCGTCAACCGTGTTGGTGACTTTGGCTTTGCATTGGGTATCTTTGGCTTATTCTACTTAACAGACAGCATTAACTTTTCCGAAGTTCTGGATCCGCACACAGCAAAAGATCTGAGCAAACAAACATTCATGTTCCTAAGCTGGGAAATGAATGCACTTGAAGTGATTACATTCCTATTATTCGTTGGTGCGATGGGTAAATCAGCCCAGTTGATGTTACACACATGGTTGCCAGACGCGATGGAAGGCCCGACACCTGTGTCTGCACTTATCCACGCAGCGACAATGGTAACGGCTGGTGTATTCATGGTTTGCCGTTTGGCGCCGCTTATGGAGTACGCTGAGTTCACACCGAACTTCATCATCTTCATTGGTGCGACTACAGCATTTTTTGCAGCCACAGTTGGTTTGGTTCAAAACGACATCAAACGCGTGATTGCCTATTCAACATGCTCTCAGTTGGGGTACATGTTCGTAGCCGCAGGTGTTGGTGCATATGGCGCTGCAATGTTCCATCTGTTCACACACGCATTCTTTAAAGCGATGTTGTTCTTAGGTGCGGGTTCTGTGATCCACGCGATGCATCACGAACAAGACATGCGCAACTATGGTAACTTGCGTAAAAAAATTCCATTCACTTTTGCGGCTATGATGATCGGTACATTGGCGATTACGGGTGTTGGTATCCCACTAACACATATCGGTTTTGCTGGTTTCCTTTCTAAAGATGCAATCATCGAAAGCGCTTTTGCGGGTGGCCCTGGTGTTGCACAATATGCTTTCTGGATGTTGGTAATTGCGGCTGCAATGACAAGCTTCTATTCGTGGCGCCTGATTTTCCTTACCTTCTATGGTGAAGAGCGTGGTGATCAGCATACGCATGATCATGCACATGAAAGCCCACTGACAATGATCATTCCTTTGGGTGTTCTTGCCCTTGGTGCGATCTTTGCTGGTATGTTATGGTACGAAGATTTCTTTGGCCATCATTATCAAGAATGGTTCGGCACAGCGATCTACGAAAACCATGCAACAAACCATGTGGTGCACGATGCACATAATGTTGCGAAATGGGTGAAAGTATCGCCATTCGTTGCGATGGCACTTGGTTTCATCCTGTCTTGGTTGATGTACATCAAATTCCCAACAGCCCCTGCTGCCTTGGCTAAACAGCAAAGTGCTTTGTATCAGTTCTTGTTGAACAAATGGTACTTTGATGAACTATACGAGATGATCTTTGTGCGCCCTGCGAAAGCTTTAGGTGTCTTCCTTTGGAAAAAAGGCGACGGTAAAGTGATTGATGGCAGCATCAACGGATTGGCTATGGGCATTATACCTTGGTTCACACGCTTGGCTGGCCGCGTACAGTCGGGTTACTTATTTCACTACGCATTTGCGATGTTCCTAGGATTGGCGGCAATCATCACTTGGTTCGTCATTGGGGGCACGTATTAATGGAAAATCTCCTATCCATCATCACCTTCTTGCCTTTGGTGGGCGCTGTTATTTTGGTTGCGTGTCTACATGGCGACGATGATTATGAACAACGCAATGCTAAGAGTGTGGCACTTGCGACAACACTTGCCACTTTCGTGATTTCTGCAGTGGCAATCTATTCCGAATTTGATCCAAGCAATACTGGGTTTCAAATGGTCGAAGAGCACAAATGGCTTGCTGGTCTGAATTATAAATTAGGTGTTGATGGTATCAGCGTTCTATTTGTGATGCTGACAACTTTCTTGATGCCAGTTGTGATCGGTGCTTGTTGGACCGTAACCACGCGTGTCAAAGAATATATGGTGCTGTTCCTAGTCTTAGAAACGCTCATGATTGCAGTGTTCTGTGCATTGGATCTGGTATTGTTCTATGTGGTATTTGAAGCTGGCTTGATACCAATGTTCCTGATCGTAGGCATCTGGGGCGGTAAAGACCGCATATATGCATCATTCAAGTTCTTCCTATATACATTGCTTGGCTCTGTTTTGATGCTTGTTGCAATGATCGTTATGTGGATGGACGCGGGCACGACAGACATTCCTACACTGTTGAATCATGAGTTCAGCTATGTGCCTATGACTGTCCTAGGTTTCCAAATCATGGGCGGTTTGCAAACACTTCTATTCTTAGCGTTTTTCGCGAGCTTTGCAGTAAAAATGCCAATGTGGCCTGTACACACATGGTTGCCTGACGCACACGTGCAGGCGCCAACAGCGGGTTCTGTTGTATTGGCAGCAATCCTATTGAAAATGGGTGGCTATGGCTTCTTGCGCTTCAGCCTTCCAATGTTCCCAGTGGCATCTGAACTGCTTGCAACCTTTGTTATGACACTGTCTGTCATTGCTATCATCTACACGTCTCTTGTGGCGATGATGCAAGAAGATATGAAAAAGCTGATTGCCTATTCATCTGTGGCACATATGGGGTTCGTGACGATGGGTATCTTCACATTGAACCAACAAGGTTTGGACGGTGCGATTTTCCAAATGTTATCACACGGCTTTATCTCTGGCGCATTGTTCTTGGGCGTTGGTGTGATTTACGACCGCATGCATACACGCGATATAGATGCTTACGGTGGTTTGGTAATCCGAATGCCAGCTTACGCTTTGGTGTTTATGTTGTTCACGATGGCAAACGTAGGTTTGCCAGGCACATCTGGTTTCATCGGCGAATTCTTAACATTGATCGCGGCCTTTAAAGCCAACACATGGATTGCATTCGGTGCAACAACAGGCGTGATCTTATCCGCAGGTTACGCACTATGGCTTTATCGCCGCGTCGTATTTGGTGACTTGATCAAGGAAAGCCTGAAATCGATCACAGACATGAATACACGTGAGCGTTTGATGATGGCACCGCTGATCATTATGACTATCCTATTGGGGGTCTATCCAGCATTGGTATTGGATATCATCGGCCCATCGGTGAATGCACTTCTTGAAAACGTAACATCCGCTCAAGCGGCAGCTGCTGATGCAATGCCTGCCGCCGTTGAAGCAATAGTAGAGGCTCATTAAGATGATTGGTACTGATCTAAATACGGTTCTACCAGAGCTGATCCTAGCGATCTATTCAATGGCAGCTTTGATGTTCGCCGTTTACTTTGGCAAAGACAGCCGCGCCAACCTTATCTTTTGGCTGACGTCGATCGTATTGGTTGTTTTAGCAGCTGCAATCGCACTTGCTCCTGCGGGTACACAGACAGCTTTCAATGGCGCATTTATTGATGATGCATTCTCGCGCTATGCAAAAGTGATTATGCTGTTAGCCAGCGCTGTGATTATTCTTATCAGCAGGGATTATTTGCAAAAGAACAACTTGTTTAAGTTTGAATATCCAATCCTGATTGCCTTGGCGACCTTGGGTATGATGATGATGGTATCCGCTGGTGATCTTATGGCGCTTTATATGGGCCTAGAGCTGCAATCCTTATCTTTATACGTGGTTGCATCGTTCCGTCGTGACAGCTTGCGTTCAACAGAGGCTGGTTTGAAATACTTCGTTCTTGGTGCGTTATCTTCTGGTATGCTTTTATACGGTGCATCATTGGTGTACGGCTTTGCTGGAACAACAACATTTACGGGTATCGCATCGACAATCGAAACAGGTGAACTTGGTTTGGGTATGTTGTTCGGTCTTGTGTTCCTATGCGTTGGTATGGCGTTCAAAGTATCCGCTGCACCGTTCCATATGTGGACACCAGATGTTTACGAAGGTTCTCCAACACCAGTGACAGCATTCTTTGCAACAGCTCCAAAAGTGGCAGCGGCTTGTTTATTCGCACGCGTGATGCATGATGCGTTTACCGAGGCAACTGGTGATTGGACACAGATCATCGCATTTCTATCACTGTTATCTATGTTCCTTGGCGCTATTGCTGCGATCGGTCAGACAAACATCAAACGCCTGATGGCATTCTCTTCCATCGCGCATATGGGCTTTGCCTTGATGGGGTTGGCTGCGGGTACAGAAGCGGGTGTTCAGGCATTGTTGATCTATATGGCAATCTACGTTGTGATGAATATCGGTACATTCACATTCATTTTGAATATGGAACGTGACGGGACCGCAATCACAGACATCTCTGCTCTTGGTCAATATTCACGTATTGAACCTGCGCGTGCAGCGGCACTTGGCATCTTGATGTTCTCATTGGCAGGTATTCCGCCATTAGTTGGTTTCTTTGGTAAGTTCTACGTACTGAAAGCTGCAATCGATGCAGACATGACTTGGTTGGCGCTTGCTGGCGTGATCGCATCTGTGATCGGTGCCTTCTATTACTTGCGTATCATCTACTATATGTATTTCGGTGATGAAGTAGAACCAATGAACGGCAAAATGCCAGCTGTGCATTACATTGCCTTAATGGCATGTGCTGGGATCATGTTGTTTGGTGTTGTGAATCTATTCGGTATTGAAGGCTACGCTGCCGTAGCAGCAGAAGCATTGCTTAAATAATGACAAGCTGGCCCGATGGGTATGATCGGGTCATCTACGACTCCATAGACAGCACAAATTCAGAGGCACGCAGGCGGTTGCAAACCACTGCGGGGCCATTGTGGATTTTAGCACATGAACAAACGGCTGGAATTGGGCGTCGTGGTCGTGCGTGGTCTACGAATTTTGGCAACTTTGCAGGTACATTACTGCAACCTTTGAACATCCCGTTAGAACAAGCTGCATTGTTAAGCTTTGTAACCTCTCTTGCTTTGCGCGATGCATTTATCGATGTTGGTGTTGCAGAAAAAGACTTGGGACTTAAATGGCCTAATGACGTTTTATTAAAGGGCGGTAAAATTGCCGGCATCCTTTTAGAAACAGCAGGAACTGGACCAAGCCATCTGTGTATTGGTATCGGTGTGAACCTTGCTCATGCGCCGAGTACGACTGCTTTAGAATTAACAGCTGTGCCGCCCAAATCCTTGGCTGGAGATGCTAACCTAGAAGTCATAGCAGAAGTTTTTCTAACAGCCTTAGCTACTGCATATGCCAATCGCGAGCGTCAGTTTAAGGAGGGTGGTTTTGATACCATCCGCCGCGACTGGCTAAAAAATGCAACACGTCTGGGCGAGGTAATCACAGCGCGCACCTTGAAAGAGGATATTCAGGGCGTATTTGACACTGTGGACGAAACAGGCGCACTTGTACTACAAACGCCTAACGGCCCGCGGCCCATTACTGCGGCAGAGATATTTTTTGGTGAGTGTTAAGACATGTTATTAACGGTCGATGTTGGAAATACGAATACAGTTTTTGCCATTCATGATGGAACGGAGTTCTTATCTGATTGGCGGTGCGAAACGGTTCATCAACGCACAGCTGATGAATATTATGTCTGGCTGATGAAATTGATGGAATTGCAAGGTATCGATATGAGAATCGACCGTGTGATCATTTCATCTGTTGTCCCGCAAGTGGTGTTTAATTTACGTGTATTATCCGACCGTTACTTTAATTGCCGCCCAATCGTTGTTGGTAAACCTGATTGTAAGCTCGGTGTCGATGTGCGCGTAGATGAAGGAACTTTGGTGGGCGCAGATCGCTTGGTGAACACCGTGGGTGCCTATGATCGCTACGGTGGCAATCTGATCGTTGTTGATTTCGGAACGGCCACAACATTTGACGTGGTTGATCATGATGGCGCTTATATTGGTGGTGTGATTTCACCAGGTGTGAACCTGTCGATCAAAGCGCTACATGAAGCAGCCGCAGCATTACCACATATCGATGTAACACAGCCCGACAAGGTTATAGGAACGAATACTGTGGCCTGTATGCAAACAGGTGTCTTCTGGGGGTATATTGGCTTGATTGAAGGCATTTGCGATAAAATCCGTGCTGAACACGGTACAGAGATGAAAATTATCGGTACAGGTGGTCTTGCCACCTTATTTGAACGTGGCACGAAACTGTTCGATGCCATCGACAATGACTTGACGCTACATGGGCTTGTGTTAATCGAAGCTCAAAATCGGAGCAACTGACTGAATGAGCAGCCAAAATAAATTGATCTTCTTGCCCCTAGGCGGCGCAGGCGAAATCGGCATGAATATGTATCTCTATGGCTACGGCCCAGAAGGTAAAGAACGCTTTATCCTTGTAGACCTTGGTGTAACTTTCCCAACTATGGACACAACACCGGGTGTGGATCTGATCATGGCAGATCCTGCCTATATCGAAGCACGCGCAGATCGTTTGGATGCGATATTCATAACCCACGCGCACGAAGACCATATTGGCGCATTAGGTATGCTTTACCCGAAATTGGCAGCCCCCGTTTATGCACGCCCTTTCACAGCAGCGGTTGCACGTGCAAAAATGGAAGAACGTGGCCAAGACCCTTGGGTCGTTCAAGTGGTGGACAGCTATCCCGAACAGATCGAAGCGGGACCTTTTACCGTTAGTTATTTACCTCTGGCACACTCTATACCAGAAGCGGCAGGTCTGATCATCGATACCCCAGCAGGACGTATTGTGCATACGGGCGATTTCAAATTGGACTTAGAACCAATCGTGGGTGAACCCTACGATCCAGCCTTATTTGCAGAGATTGCACAGGGCGGCATCAAAGCTTTGGTCTGTGACAGTACAAATGTGTTTTCACCGCATCGCGGTAAATCAGAGTCCACATTGAATGCGAACATCACAGAGTTGATCGCCAATGCCTCTGGCATGATGGTCGCAACTACATTCGCATCCAACGTTGCGCGCCTAAAAACATTGGCACAAGCGGGTGTCGATGCAGGTCGTTCCGTCTGTGTTTTGGGCCGTTCTATGCAACGTATGTTAGGCTATGCACACAGCACAGGTGTATTGGAAGATTTCCCGCCAACGATTGAACTTGAAGACGTCGCTGACGTACCTCGCGAAAATCTGATGTTGATCGTCACTGGATCACAAGGCGAAGGGCGTGCGGCATCTGCTCAACTGGCTCGTGGTAAATACCTAGGTATAACCATGCGTGAAAACGATACATTCTTATTCTCGTCCAAGACCATTCCAGGGAATGAAGTTTCTGTCGGTCGCATCATTAACAGTCTGTCTGCAATGGGCGTGACGGTGATTGATGACAGTGCTGGTAAATACCACGTATCTGGCCACGCAAACCGCCCTGATCTGGAAGAAATCCACGACATACTTAATCCACAAATGTTGATACCAATGCACGGAGAGTACCGTCACTTGAAAGAACATAAGGAATTGGGTGAAAGCAAAGGTATTGCAGGTATCATTGCTCCGAATGGTGCGATGATAGACCTAACAGGCGAAACGCCTGAGGTGTTGGATCATATCGAAACCAGCCGACTTTATATGGATGGTACACGTCTGATTGGTGCTTTCGATGGTGTGGTTCTGCAACGTATCCGCATGGCAACACGTGGCGCTGTAGCAATGTCTATCATCATCGAAGATAATGATGTGATAGGTGTTTGGGCCGAGGCGATGGGGCTGCCTGATACAATCGGTTCAGGACCAAGTTTGAATGAAGCAATCGAGGTGACTGTTGAACAGGAACTGATGTCTGCGAAAAAGAACCTGATCAAAAGCGATGATGAGGTTGAACGGCTTGTCAGTCGTATCGTGAACCGTGTTTGTAAAGATGAAGTCGGCAAAAAGCCTGTTTCTCAAATCATGATCAACAGGCTTGTAGAAGATTAAAAACGGTTAAGCTTAAAGTGTGTGCTGTGCTTTAAGCTGCTGTTTCATTGTCGTTATTTTCAGAATTAGGTTCTGCATCAGTAATTTCCACAGCATCATCTGATTGCATTTCACCAGTGCGAATATTGCGCATTATAAATGCTGGCACGTGATCGCCCATACCCACAACACGGTTGCCGCCACCTTTATTGCCACGTGGTTGACGCGGCTTTTTCGCTGACTTCTGCTGTTTTGGTTTTTCCTCAGCTTGTGGTGCTACTTCTTGCTCCACTGCTTTGGCTTCTTTTTTTGGCTTCTTTGAGTGTGACTTCTTTGATTTTGTCTCTTCACTTTTTGCATGATCGTCTTTTTTTGGTTTACGACGACGATCTTTCAATTCTACTTCTGGTGCATCCATACGTGGGATCGGGTGTTTCACCAAATCTTCGATTTTATCGATATGCTTTTCTTCATGTGGCATACACAACATAAACGCCCAACCATTACGTCCTGCACGGCCTGTACGGCCAATACGGTGAACATAATCTTCGGAATGGATCGGAACATCATAGTTGAAAACATGGCTTACGTTCGGAATGTCCAAACCACGTGCCGCAACATCAGATGCGACAAGCAACTTGATGTCGTTATTTTTAAATCCACTCAATACTTCCATACGGTAGCGCTGATCTAAATCACCATGAATGGCACCCACAGAGTGCCCATGTTTTTTTAATGATTTCATTACGATATCAACATCAACCTTACGGTTACAGAAGATGATACCATTTGTCAGTTTTTCGCCTTCATCATCGATGATTTTGCGTAAAACTGTGCGCTTCATCTTTGCTTCCATTGATCGATTAGGGGCTTTGAATGCGCAAAGTTTTTGTTCAATGTTTTCAGAAGTTGTCGCCTGACGGGCCACTTCAACACGCTCTGGATTTTGTAAGAATTCTTGCGTAATCCGTGTGATCTCTGGTGCCATAGTTGCTGAGAAAAACAATGTTTGGCGTGTAAATGGTGTCAGCTTAAAGATACGTTCGATATCTGGGATGAAACCCATATCCAACATACGGTCAGCTTCATCAACCACCATGATCTCGATGCCAGTCAGCAGTAGTTTTCCGCGTTCGAAATGATCCAACAAACGACCAGGTGTGGCAATCAAAACATCTACACCACGGTCAATCAAACGATCTTGATCTTTAAAGGATACGCCGCCGATCAACAGAGCCATATCCAGCTTGCAATGCTTTGCATAAAGCTCAAAGTTTTCTGCAACCTGTGCAGCCAACTCGCGTGTCGGGGCCAAAACCAATGAACGTGGCATACGTGCGCGTGCGCGACCGCGGGCCAGTTTGCTGATCATTGGTAATGTAAAACTTGCAGTTTTCCCGGTGCCAGTTTGGGCAATTCCCAATACATCACGGCCATTCATTGCGTGTGGAATAGCTGCGGCTTGGATGGGGGTAGGGGTTTCATAGCCGACTTCATTAACGGCTTTAAGAACTTTGGGGTTTAACCCCAGATCGGTAAATTTTATCATATAACTCGCGGTGTTAGCGGCTTCAAGAGTGCCGCAAATGTCAGCGCGGCCTGACAGCCGAAGTGCTGTCGTTCATGTGATGTTTGATCTAGCGGATTCTATGAATAAGTCAATCTAACTGTGTTTTTTGCGTCATAAGTGGTGTATTTACGCCAGTAAACGGGGGTAATTTTAACGCTGACCGCGATAAGTTGAGATACGGAGTGGAATATGAAGTCATTGATAACAGATATTTGGCACAGCTTTCGATCCCTACCAAATTGGGTGCAATTCTGGGTCGGATGTATTCTGGTGCCTGCCAACTTATTTGCAATTATCTTTTGGCAGCATCCTGACAGCGGCTTATTGATCGCGGCTCTTGCTGTTGGCGGTATGCTTCCAAATATTGGTATTATGATTGCGGAACGTGGGTTCGCTAAATCTATGGCAATCCCACATCTGTTTTTCTGGCTCCCACTGTTGTTTATTATTGCCCCTAAAATGGGAACGCACAGTGTCTTTGGTGTTTACCTGATTATATTGTTTGTCATTGATGCCATTTCCATTGTTTTTGACATCAATGACACGCGTGAATGGTTTAAAAGCCGCCGCTAAGCCATAATTTCCTTAGTTGCCGTCAACTTCAAATCAGGAAAATCACGCTCTACACGGTCAATATCCCATTGTAGTCTCGTCATATAAACAGGGTCGCCATCATGGTCATTTGCCATGTGGCCCTTATTCGTATCTATGAAACTATCTACGGCTTTATCAGGTCCAGATAACCAGCGTGCAGATGTGAACTGTGTTGGTTCAAAACGAACAGGGATGCCGTATTCAAGTTCAATACGTGAGGCAAGTACTTCGAATTGCAACGCACCAACAACACCCACAATCCAACCCGCACCAATCATAGGCTTAAAGAGTTTTGCCGCACCTTCTTCGGCAAATTGAGTGAGTGCTTTATCCAAGTGCTTTGATTTCATCGGATCAGTTGAACGCACGGATTGCAACAATTCAGGAGCAAAAGATGGGATACCTGCAAACCGCAGCAATTCGCCTTCGGTCAATGCATCACCGATACGCAATTGCCCATGGTTTGGAATGCCAATGATGTCACCTGCCCATGCTTCTTCGGCCAATTCACGGTCAGATGCCAAGAATAGCATAGGCGATGCAATCGCCATTGGCTTCTTTGTACGTACATGCGTCAGCTTCATGCCACGTTTAAAGTGACCTGAACACAAGCGTACAAATGCAATGCGGTCACGGTGTTTCGGATCCATATTGGCTTGTACTTTGAACACAAATCCAGAAACCTTCTTTTCATCTGGTGAGATTTGACGTTCATTCGCAGGGCGTATCTGCGGTTTTGGGCCAAAATCACCGATGCCATCCATTAATTCTTGGACGCCAAAGCTGTTAATAGCCGAACCAAACCAGATAGGGGTCATCGTGCCGTCTAATAAAGCTTGTTGATCAAGAGACGGTAGTAGCTCTTTTGCCATTTCGATCTCTTCTAGAAACTTCTCCAAGAGGTCAGCAGGTACATGTTCTGCTAATTTAGGATCATCCAAACCGTTGATTTGTACAGATTCTGCGATCACATTACGATCCGCACGATCCATCAATTCCAAACGATCATTCAGAATATCGTAACACCCCATAAATTCTTTACCAACACCAATAGGCCAACTGGCTGGGGTTACATCAATTGCAAGATTTTCTTGGATTTCATCAATAATATCAAATGTATCGCGGCTTTCGCGGTCCATTTTATTACAGAATGTCAGAATTGGCATGTCGCGCAAACGACAAACCTCAAACAATTTGCGTGTTTGGCTTTCCACACCTTTGGCACCGTCGATAACCATTACAGCGGCATCCACTGCTGTCAGTGTACGGTAAGTATCTTCTGAAAAGTCAGAGTGTCCTGGTGTGTCTACCAGATTGAACCAATAATCTTTGAATTCAAATGACATCGCTGATGCTGAAACCGAAATACCACGGTCTTTTTCCATCTGCATAAAGTCAGACCGTGTACGACGCGCTTCACCTTTGGCACGGACTTGGCCCGCCATTTGGATCGCACCACCATATAGTAAAAATTTCTCGGTCAACGTGGTTTTACCAGCATCAGGGTGACTGATGATGGCGAACGTACGGCGACGATCGATTTCAGGGGGCAATACGGGTTGATTTGACGTGATATCTAACATGATAATTCCTATATGTAAGGAATGCACTAAGGGCAAGAAAGACCTTAGCCATGATCTATATGGCTCCTAATTCTTTTAACTCTTTATGCCTTTTGCGTGTGATAGGTACCTTTGCTTCATCAGCCATGACAAAGAACGTTTTTCCATCAACTTTTTTAACGCCTTTAACTTCATCCAAATTAACCCAATGGGATCGATGCGTTTGATACCCATTAAAGCTGGACAATGCGTCAACCGCATCCGCAAATCGCATGTGGATCAATTGCATGCCCTCGCCTGTATAGGTTTCGACATAATGATCGCGCATATGTAAGCGGATCAATGATGTGCCGATATCTGTATTCAAACGCGAAAGAAAAGGGTTATCACTTCGGCTGTCTAAAAGCGGGTTAGAAGCGTTCACAGGTTCCATTGCAGCTTCAATGATTGCGGCTTCATATTCTAATCTTTGCGCCTCTAATGCTGCTTCTGCAATGAGGCGTGGTCGTACATCGACCCAATGGATTAATATTACGATTGCAGCAGTAGAGCTTGATACAATTGCAAAAATCAGTGCATTGGATGGTTGTTGTAAATTACCGTAGACTTGATCGACAATAAAAATCCCAAAACAAGAGTATGTGATGGCAAAGAATACCCCGCCAAAGAAACCTGCTTTTAAAAATGACCATTTGGGCCAAATGTTAAAGGCAGTGTAAAAACAAAATAGCGCATACATGGTTGCAATGAATAAAACGCTTGTCCAAAAAATAAGACGAAAGCTGTATGGGTCGGCTGCGTAAGTGCCCAGTGGTCCAGTTAAGGTGCAGATTAAAGAGGCCACAACCCAACTTGTTAACGGGACTGGGGATCTTAATATTTGGCGTATATCTAGGAAAATATTTTTCATAACTATTGATGTCATTCACGAAACAAAAGCGTTATTTCACGAAAAAGACGTTGATGACACCCCCTATCAATCGTTTCTGACTAGTACCTTCTCCTTGCTGAAGGTTAAGGCGCAGGTCTGTAACAGTAGTAATTAGTTTGGCGTAGTGAGTAGTCCTGCGCCGATTGTAATATGATATAGGTATTGATAATAAAGTTCCTAGGGTTTTACTTAACCTTAAGAAATTCGCTATAATAGTCCCATTTCTTTGAGTTCTTTTTGCTTTGTGCGGGATATCGGAACTTCTGCTCCATCGGACATCTTAAACGAGATTTTCCCTTTAGATTTAATGACATCCTGAACGTTATCCAGGTTAACCCAATGTGATCGGTGAACTTGCATGCCATTCAAACTGGACAATGCACCCACGGCGTCAGCAAAACGCATGTGGATATATTTCGCACCTTTATCGCTGAACACTTCAACATAATGGTCACGCATGTTTAGTCTGATAATATGTGTATCAGTCTCAAATTTAGACAGTACAGCATTTGAAAGCTTAGGAGAAACTTTTGGTTTTGATTTTGCTATTGGTGGATTTCTATAGGTTTCTTGCGCCTTTTTACGAAGTTCATTCGGCCTTATATGCAACCAATATATAGCGGCTGATATGGAAAACGCGATTGAACCTACAACTGCATAGACCAATAGGATCGATGGGGTGGTGTAGGATAAGTATATCATGTCGACCACGAAATAAATCGCATTGGTATAAGTCACTGTAAAAAATGAAATTGCGATTAGTTTTGAATATATGGGACGCAGGTTAGGAAACACATTAAACATTGTGTGTAGACACAACAGACAAAATGCGATGCCTGCGAATAAGAGACAGCCCCAAAAAAACAAACGATGGCTGAACGCATCAAGGTTATACGTTCCAAAGGGGCCAGTAAGCGTGCAAATTACAGATGCAGCTCCCCAAGCTGTTAGCGTAATGCGTGAAGTAAGTTTGTGAACGACTTCTTTAAAGATAATCATCATAATATATGGTGCCAGTTTGCAAGGAATATATGCCAATAACATCGCGCCGTGAATAACTTTGTTGTTAAGCTTATGTCTTCTTAAGCATCGAACGAACTCTTTTGTGCGATCACATCTTTATCCAAGCAACATTATGCGTATGGTGAATGGAAAATAAGGAATCGTGATTATGGATTTAGGTATCAAGGGTAAAACCGCCGTTGTTTGTGCCGCCAGTAAAGGTCTGGGATATGGTTGTGCGGAAGCATTGGCACAAGCGGGCGTAAACTTGGTCATTTGTGCCCGTACACAAGAGACTTTGGATGATGCGGCGGAAAAACTGCGTGCATTTGGGACAGATGTAAAAGCTGTTGCCTGTGATATCACCACCGAAGCGGGGCAAAAAGCTGTTCTAGATGCTGCTGGTCATGTGGATATTCTGGTCAACAACGCAGGCGGCCCACCTCCAGGGCATTGGTCTGATTGGGATCGTGATGATTTCATCAAAGCTGTTGATGCCAATATGATGACACCAATTTCTATGATCAAAGCTGTTTTACCAGCTATGATTGATGCAAAATGGGGTCGCATCGTTAATATCACTTCACAATCTGTTAAAAGCCCGATTGCCGTTCTTGGCCTGTCAAACACGGCGCGTGCAGGATTAACAGGTTATGTCGCTGGGACTTCGCGTGATGTGGCAAAGCATGGCGTTGTGATTAATAACCTTTTACCGGGCATCCACGCAACAGATCGCGCAGTTTCATTGGATACAGGCGTTTCCCAAGCTCAAGGGATCACAATGGATGAAGCAAAAGCACAACGCGCAGCAACAATCCCAGTACAGCGTTATGGTACATCAGAGGAATTCGGAAACACATGTGCATTCATGTGCTCGCAATACGCTGGTAACATGATTGGTCAAAATATCCTTCTGGATGGTGGAGCGATGAACAGCACCATGTAAACATTTAAAGCATCATAACGAAACCGTCAGGCCATGGTTTATTCCTTTTGTTTTAATCAAAGCTCTATATAGAACTTGTAGATAATAAAATATGAGGAAGACACATGGGCTTTTTAGCTGATCCAATGGCGTTGGTTTATTTCGTTGGGCTTATCACAATTGTAAGCTTGGTGATTTCACCACGACAAGTTTCCATCGAAGGGTTCTTTGATGGGGCATCTAAAGTCGGTGCACAACCAAATCTATGGATGCTTGTGTTAAGCCAAGTTACGACATGGATATTTGCACGTTCCCTGATGAACGCAGCAATCCTTGGCTACTTCTACGGATTTGCAGGAACGCTTGCTTATACATGCTATTATCTCAGTTTTCTAACGGGTATGTACATTGTGGGTCAAATGCGGTCTCGCGGTGCCCGTTCTGTTCAAGATTGGCTTGGTGATAATTTCGGTCGTACTGGCCACGTTGCCTACAACATCGTGATTGCACTGCGTTTGCTTTCGGAAGTTTTCGCCAACCTTATCGTCGTAGGTTTAATCTTTTCTGCAGCTTTCCCCGAAATGGCATGGGCCAAAACTGGGTCGATTGTTATCCTCGCTGTCGTGGGTCTCGTATATTCTGCATTAGGTGGGCTTCGTGCAAGTTTACGTACGGATGTTATGCAAATGATCGTATTTTTAATCGTATTTGTTCTAGCATTTATTGTGATGGTTTCCGCTGCAGACTTCTCTTTAGGCGCAATTTTCACTGCACAAGGTGTGCATGATCAGGCCAGCCGTCCGGGGTGGATATTGGTTGCAGTGGCTTTCCTACAAGTGTTCTCGTACCCAGCACATGATCCAGTGATGATGGATCGCGGCTTTATCGCGGATGAGAAAACAACACAGAAAAGCTTCTTCCATGCTTTCTGGCTCTCAGCTATTTGCATATTCGGTTTTGGCATGTTTGGGATCCAAGCTGGCATCCTTGGCGCATCTTATGAAAATCAACTGCTTGGCACTTGGCAGGGCATGTTTGGTCCAGTGGTTTACTTCTTAATTGCCGCGTCATTATTGATTTCAGCCATGTCCACATTAGACAGTGCATTGGCGTCAGCAGCCCGTTTGGTGATTGATGAATTCAAAGCTGCACCGCGTACCGTTACAAACGGTCGTATCGCAATGTTCGGCTTTATGGCAGCGGGTGCATTGTTAACACTTTGGGGTAACAAGACCTTGTTCGATGCCGTGGCTGTGTCTGGCACTGCGTCGATGTTCTTAACGCCTGTTTTGATGTTGGCCTTTGTCTTCAACCGTGTGATCCCGTTATGGTCTTTCATGGTTGCTTACTCAGCTGCTATTTTGGGTGCAGCAGCTTATATGTACCGCAGCACTGAACTGGTCATGACACTTTTCTCTGGCACACATAAATATGAACAGCTTTTATACATCTGTATCGCTGTTCTGATCGTGGGTTTTGCGGCTGGTTTAATTGGGATCGTAACCCAAGGAAAGCTTGCTCGAAGCAACTAAGGCTGGTAGGGGATCGCGATACCCGATAAAAAGGGTCAGATTGAAGACTGCACTGAATGAGGCCCTAGGTGTCCGATCCTGCCTATAAACTGGAATTACAAGATATTTCCCGCGTCTATGATGGGCAAGCTGTTGTCGATGGCTTGTCCCTTCGTTTGAACGCGGGTGAGGTGACATGCTTGTTGGGGCCATCAGGTTGCGGTAAATCCACGACTTTACGCATAGCAGCTGGTGTTGATAAGCAAACAACTGGTCGTGTGTTAATTGATGGGCAATCTGTATCAGGTCATGCAGGGCATATGCCACCAGAGGCGCGCAATATTGGCTTAATGTTCCAAGATTTCGCACTTTTCCCACATTTAGATGTGGAGCGAAACGTTGGTTTCGGCATCAAAAGCTCGCGTTCCAGTAAAAAAGCACGTGTTAAAGAGCTTTTGCAAAAGGTTGATTTGGACGGGTATCAATCCAAATATCCACATCAACTGTCAGGCGGTGAACAGCAACGCGTGGCTTTGGCACGTGCTTTGGCACCAAAACCGCAAGTTATGTTGATGGATGAACCATTCTCTGGTCTTGATGATCGTTTGCGCGATGATGTGCGTGATGCAACGCTTGAATTGCTAAAGGCAGAAAATACTGCTGTATTAATGGTCACACACGAGCCAGAAGAGGCCATGCGTATGGCAGACCAGATTGCATTAATGCGCAATGGTAAAATTGTTCAGGCAGGCGCACCCTATAACATCTATAACGCTCCAGTGGATAAAGCTGCGGCTGCATTCTTTTCTGATGTGAATGTAATCAAAGGATTAGTGAAAAATGCCCTGACAGAGACACCATTTGGCCAATTCCTGACACCAGGTATGGTTGATGGAACCGAAGTAGAGATCATCATTCGTCCACAACACCTGAAATTAGACTTTGACCGTAAGGGACGTGGCCCGAATCCTACGGTTGCCGAAGGTGTTCCTGCACGTGGCATGGTGAAACGTGCACGCTATTTGGGGCATCAAAGCTTGGTCGAATTTATGATGGATTACGATCAAAGCGTTCTAAAAGTACTGATGCCTGGTGTGTTTTTGCCAAAACCAGATACACCATTATGGCTGTCTATGCGCCGCGACCGCTGTTTTCTGTTTAAAAAGTCAGTATAAATACGCTGATGTGACAATTTATAAGCCCGAAATGCATGTTAGGGTTTGAACCTGCGGCAAAAATACATAAATGTATGGCGACGAGACAGGGCACGAATGGCTTTGTCACCACTTTGGGAGAATATAAATGTTTCTGCACACACCACTGTTCATTCAGAATATTGGCCTACCAGGCATCTTGCTGATCGCAGTTGTTGTTTTGTTACTGTTTGGCCGCGGTAAGGTTTCAAACCTTATGGGCGAGGTTGGCAAAGGCATCACAGCGTTCAAAAAGGGCGTAAGTGAAGGCAAAGAAGAGATGGACGCAGCGATTGATGATGCATCAGAGACTGCAAAAGACATCACACCTGAAAAAGATGGAAGCAAAAAGGGCTAATCAGCCCCTTCGCTGATAAGGCATAATGCATGTTTGATATTGGATGGTCAGAGTTGATGATCATCGGTGTGGTGGCGTTAATCGTCGTTGGACCGAAAGATTTACCTATGATGTTCCGCAAAGTGGGACAGTTTGTTGGTAAAGCACGCGGTATGGCGCGTGATTTTCAGCGTGCCATGGATGATGCCGCAGATCAAAGTGGTGTGAAAGACATTACTGACACTGTGAAAAAAGCTACTGATATCAAAGATAATATGTCCATGAACAACCTTATGGATTTTGATGACGCCAATGCAGACATGAAACCTGCGGCGGATGTCCCACCGGTAAAGCCACCAAAGCCAGCAGCTAAAAAGCCACCTGCGAAAAAGCCTGCGGCCAAAAAGGCGCCAGCTAAGAAAACGGCTACAAAAAAAGCACCTGCTAAGAAGCCTGCTGCCAAGAAAACTACGACCAAGGCCAAATCATGAGCGATGTAGAAGACGATATCGAAGAAAGCTCCGCGCCATTGATCGAACATTTGGCGGAACTGCGCACACGTTTGATCCGCGCTTTCGTGGCTTTCATTGTCGCTATGCTGTTTTGTTTCTTCTTTGCAGAACCCATCTTGGATTTCTTGGTTGAACCAATCGCAGAAATTCTACGGTCTCGTGGCCAAGACCCGCGTTTGATTTTTACGGCACCACAAGAAAAATTCTTTGTATTGTTCCGCATCTCAGTTCTTGCTGGTCTCATGCTTTCGTTCCCAGTGATCGCAAATGAGTTGTGGCGGTTTGTAGCACCTGGCCTTTATAAAAACGAGAAGGGCGCGTTTTTACCATTCATCATTGCATCACCTGTGCTGTTTCTAATGGGTGCAAGCTTTGCCCATTATGTGGTCACACCACTGGCTATGAACTTCTTTATTGGCTTTTCTGATATTATCCCATCCGTCACCGAATTGGTTGCAGGTGGCACAGGCGATGTGGCAGATGCCGCAGGCAAAGAAACCACGACAGTGTTCTTGGGGTCTGTCAAAGAAAGCCTTGATATCACTATGAAATTCATTTGGGCTTTTGGTTTGTGTTTCCAATTACCAGTGTTGATGACGCTGCTCGGTATGGCTGGATTGGTATCCTCACAAGGCCTTAAAGATATGCGTAAATACGCAGTTGTTGGCATCCTTACGTTGGCTGCGATCATCACACCACCAGATGTGATCACCCAAATTATCCTCTTCACAGTGGTCTATATGCTTTACGAAGTATCTATCCAACTGGTCGCAATGGTGGAAAAGAAACGCGAAAAGCGTTTGGCCGAAGACGGTTATTATGATGACGAAGACGGCCACCCAGAGGATAATGCATGAACGACGATGCCTTAACCCGCATTGCCGAAGCCTTAGAACGGATCAGCCCGAAACCTTTAGACGCGCCTGACTTCTCAGGGGCGCAAGCTTATGTATGGCACGTTTCCCCTGATCGATTAGACCCAGTCCATAATGTGAACCGCGTTGATATTAACCTGTTGGTTGGTATTGATCGCTCCCGCGATACTTTGCTTGCGAACACCAAACAATTCGCCAACGGAATGCCCGCAAATAACGCGCTTCTGTGGGGGGCGCGAGGCATGGGTAAATCATCCTTGGTTAAAGCCGTTCATGCGGCTGTAGCGGGCACAAAACTGGTCGAAGTGCAACGCGAAGACCTGCCGACACTAGGACGTCTGTTAAACATCTTGCGCGCATCCTCGGAACGGTTCATTTTATTCTGCGATGATCTGAGCTTTTCAAACGACGACACGCATTATAAATCGCTCAAAGCTGTCTTGGATGGTGGCGTTGAAGGACGTCCAGATAATGTGGTGTTTTATGCCACATCTAACCGCCGTCATTTGATGCCACGCGATATGATCGAAAACGAACGCCAAACAGGTATCAACCCTGCAGAAGCTGTTGAAGAAAAAGTATCGTTATCAGACCGCTTTGGCCTGTGGCTTGGCTTCCATCCATGTGACCAAGATCAATATCTACAAATGATACGTGGATATTGTGATGCACATAGTGTTGAAATCACCGATGCAGAAATTCGCGCTGAGGCAATTGAGTGGCAAGCAACTCGTGGAAACCGCTCTGGTCGTGTAGCTTGGCAATATTTCACAGATCTTGCTGGGCGTAGAGGTGTAGCATTATAAAGAATCACAGGCAGCATTGATTCTCTAATTTCTCCAAAAAACAGCATTTTTACTGTGATCGATTTGTCTAAAATTCCTGATAAATCCAACTATTTTTTTTCAACTAATACTAAGGTTAGCGTTTAGTTAGTTTTCGGTTAGTAGAACAAAAATCGGGCCTATGTAGAACACAATTTAGCCTTTATTCATTGATGAATAGGTTCTGTTAGTAATGACAACGTAACAAAACAGTAAATGTAGTGCTGAGTAAGCAAGTAACGAGTACCTAGGTAACCAGTAGCGATTAATGAGTAACCTGAGTAAATTGTAAATTCGCGAGTGGGTGTGTTTAAAGAGTAAAAAATGTTGCGTCGTATTTGCCTTATATCTGCAAGGCAACTGATAGGACTGGGTAAAATGCAAATTGCATTCAGTACGAGTAAAGGGCCCGCGCTGCCGTGGGCCCTTGTTTTATTTTAAAGTGTGTTTTTACAGATAAGGCGCTGGATCAACGCTTTCAGTACCGCGGCGAATTTCAAAGTGTAAAAACGGTGTCTTACCATCTGAAATTTTAGCAATCGTCTGGCCACGGTTTACTGTCTGCCCTTTTTTCACGGCAACATCCCCAACATTCGAATAGACTGTATAGAGGTTATCTGGGTGGCGTAGCAGGATAATTGTATTCTGACCCGCTGATTTAGAAATCAAAGCCACTTCGCCACCTTCTGCCGCTTTTACAGAAGTGCCTGCCGCTGCTGCGATGTCTAAACCCTCATTGCCGCCTTTTTTGTTGGAGTAGCCTCTGATGACGTCACCGTTCACAGGGCGTAGCAATTTGCGTGATGCACCTACAGGTGTGCGATCGTCAGAAAGCTTTGGGCTTTCTGGAATAGCCGCATCTTGTTGCTTTACAGGTAACGGGAGCTTAGCGCTTGGTGGTTCAGGCGCTTCACTTCCAGCACCTGGCAGTGTTTCTGCCACAGGAATGGTCTGTGCAACCGTTCCATCAGCACTGACAGGGATCAGCAACTGCTGACCTGGGCGTACTGATAGATTGCGGTCTAAGCCGTTCCACGATGCCAGTGCTGTGACCGACACATTATAAAGGCGGGCAATAGAATAAGCGGTTTCGCCATTTTCAACCACATGGCGGATCGGTTCAGGACCTTGCTGTAATGTGCCTGATTGAACAGGGGTAGGACCAGCGCGATCAATCGCAGCCGTTGCAATGCTTTCAATAGAAGTGCCACCCGCAGCATCAGGAGCCGCTTCGGGAATGATGATACCTTTGGGCAAGGCTAATACTTCGTCTTTGCGGGCGATATAATCCGCAGGTAAGCCATTATGACGAGCAAGATCTTGCCCAGTCATGCCAACACGCGCAGCAATCGCATCAATCGGGTCATTACGTTTGGCGACGATCACTTGATAATTTGGGTATGTAATCACACCACGGCTGTCTGGTTTCGGTCGTGGCGCAAGCTGGCCCCCGTCCGTCGTTGGTACTGGATTGATCTTAGAGTTCAGATCGCCCAATGAAAAATCATCACAGGCTGATAATGCAAGCGCACTGCACATTAAAAGCACTGGTTTAAAGCCGTATCTTTTTGATATTACTGCCATTTGCCCAATTCCCGTCTTTGCAGGGTTATACCCCGTCTGTTTTTGCAACCCCAGCAACAAGTGGCACAAAGCGCACCTCTGCAAGTTCTGTATAGTTCAGCCCATCGGGTGTTTTTTCGACCTTTATAAGGCTTTGCACCGCATCAGACTGTCCTACAGGTAATACCATAATACCGCCCATACGCAATTGTTCCAAGAGATTTGCAGGGGGGTCTTCTGCCGCAGCGGTCAAAATAATGCGATCAAAGGGGGCTTGGTCTGGCATCCCATAGCTGCCATCGGCCGTTGTGATCACTACATTACGTAATTTTAACGCCTCAATCCGCTTGCGTGCCTTTATAGAAAGTTGGCGATGACGTTCCAACGAATACACACGGCGCGCCAACTGAGATAGGATTGCAGCTTGATATCCAGAACCTGTGCCAATCTCCAAAACCTTATCACGTGGACCCACATCCAACGCTTCTGTCATCTTTGCCACAATACTTGGCTGACTGATTGTTTGGCCCGCATCAATTGGCAATGCCATGTCATCCATTGCATGAGCTTTGAAATGACCTTCCACGAACATATCGCGGGGCACTTTTTCCATGGCCTGCAAAACATGATCCGCAACGCCTTTGTTGCGAAGCATTAACAAGAATTGCATTGTATCTTCGGGGCTTAAAGTCACTTTAGTGCCTCTTGCAAATGGCTTAAATGTGCGTGGCTTGTCATATCGGCCTGCATTGGTGTCACAGAAATATATCCATCTAAGTTCGCATGCACATCTGTTCCTGGTTTTGTGGCCTCGTGCTGCGATCCCATAGTGACCCACAAGAAACGCCGCCCATTAGGCCCCGTTTCAGCAACAGTGTGAAATTCTGTATTATCCCGAAACCCTTGCGCCACAGCCTTTACGCCTTTGCAATCAGCTGCGGGAATAGGGGGGAAGTTAATGTTATAAAACACACCATAAGGTGCTTCGCCCCAAATACCCGCATCCAATAAGTCTTTGACGGCTTTCGCACCATGCACACGTGCCACTTCAAACGGATCATCCATATCTTTATTTGCAGGGCCATAAAATTGGGACAGAGCTATGGATTTAATACCGTGTAATGCACCCTCTATAGCTGCACCAATTGTACCAGAATAAAGCGTGTTTTGTGCAGCATTATTGCCCTTGTTCACACCAGACAAGATCAAGTCAGGTTTTTCGGGCATCACTTCGTTTATACCTGCCAAAATGCAATCCGCAGGCATGCCATCCACAGCAAAACGATCTTCACTATATTTAAAAAGCCGCATTGGGTTCACATAAGACACCGCATGCGCCACGCCTGATTGTTCCATCTCAGGGGCAACAGTCCAAACTTCCCCGTCAACACCTGCCAATTCGCGTGCAATTTCCAGCATAACATCCAAGCCTGGTGCCCTGATGCCGTCGTCATTTGTGATTAGAATACGCACGATGATTTGCCCGATTTGTGAGTTAGCAATTTGCTACACTATCGCGAGTCGGCTGAAAAGGGGCAATGCTGTTGTGATCACTGCCAAACGCTAGAAACGTAACGATGCCGAAACCCCAATAACTGTGGCTTCAACATCTTCTGCGCCAATACCCGCTGGATCAAATTCTTCTGAAAAATCAGTTTGGGATATAAAAGCACTGACTGAAAAGTTTTTATGTAACTTATATCGCGATGCCAGTGTCGTCGTGTTTATACGTTCTGACGATGTATAAAGAACATCTTCATCACTGTTTTTGCCCCGAAAATGGTTGATGGAATGTGTCCATTTCCCATGGCGGTAACTTAGGCCAATATCATAGGCGTTCCCATCATGAACCGTTGTGCCATTCTGTTCAACAAAAGACCCACCAAGTGTAAATCCTGCATATCCCAGCGATAGACCAATTCCCCATATTTCGGGTGTATCTAATCCAGCCGCAGGGATGTTTGACGTGATATTTGCAGTTCCATATCTTGCAGATGATCGAACATCTAAAGCCCCTATAGCACCTTTGTAATTAAAGCTTAAATCTACAATATCCGTTGCATTTGTTCGTATCACACCAGCGGCAACAGGCCTAAAACTCGCTTGTTGAACTCCATTTCCTTGCCCTTCGTCACGAGCATAGGAAAGACCAAACTCAAACCCTTTGATGCGCGGTGAAAAATACGTGATGCGGTTGGCATCATTGTTCCGGTTGTTTTCAATTAAAGTGGTTCCTAGTGAAGTGCGGAAAAAATCCGCGGGGCTATCAACGCCAAAATAAGGAACGAAATCATCTATTGCAGAGGTAACAAAGAATATATGCGCTGCATTGGGGGCTCTGACCGTTTGTAAATACCCAGCGGAGTTTTCTGATCCGATGATTAAACGCCCAAAATCTCCAGAGACGGTGAAAAAGGATTCATCTATCTGATCAAAGGATGTTTCGGATTCTGCCTCTAATTGAATTTCCGCACCAAGTTTTACGCCATTATCCAATACCAATGACGGCTTGAAATGAATTTCAGCGCTGGTCTTAATGTCAAAACCACTGAAATCCTCATTCACACCAGATCGTGGCGATACATGTGTATAAGCATATGTAGATGTATAAAACCCACTGACTTTAACATTCAATTCGGCCCAAGCCGCCGTTGATAGGCTGCTAAGTGTCAGAGCAGATGATACAAGAATTTCTTTTGATATCATCTGCTTGTTCCGAATATTAAACTAAAACACCATCCGCAGTGATTTTTGTCTTACCACCTGTGTAATTGTGTAGTGCTTCTGGTAGCTCAACCGACCCATCCGCTTGTTGACCATTTTCTAAAACAGCAATCAAGCAACGTCCCACAGCCAAGCCAGAACCGTTCAATGTATGTACATACTCAGGCTTCTTCGCACCTTCTGGGCGGTAACGTGCATTCATACGGCGCGCTTGGAAATCGCCACACACAGAACAGCTTGAAATTTCACGGTACGTATCTTGGCCAGGCAACCACACTTCGATGTCATGCGTGCGCTGTGCACCAAAACCCATATCGCCTGTGCACAATACAACTGTACGGTATGGCAAGCCTAGTTTTTCCAAAATACCTTGGGCACATTCGGTCATACGGTCCAATTCCGCGCGGCTGTCTTCTGGTTTCGTAACACTCACCATTTCAACTTTTTCAAATTGATGCTGACGCAACATGCCAGATGTATCACGACCCGCAGAGCCAGCCTCTGAACGGAAGCACAATGAATGTGCAGTCATACGGCGCGGTAGGGCGCTTTCATCCAGAATTTCCCCTGCAACTGTATTTGTCAGCGTCACCTCTGATGTCGGGATCAACCACCATCCGTTTGTTGTTTGATAACTATCCTCAGAAAACTTCGGTAGTTGGCCTGTGCCATGCATCGCATCATCACGCACCAAAACAGGGGTGTTAACTTCTGTAAGGCCGTTTTCCGTTGTATGCGTGTCTAACATAAACTGCGCCAAAGCACGGTGAACACGGGCAACAGCACCTGACATGATTACAAAACGAGAACCGCTAAGTTTAGCGGCCGTTTCAAAATCCATACCACCTTGAACAGATGCCAATTCGAAATGCTCTTTTGGATCGAAATCTAATGTACGCGGCGTACCCCAACGGTGCACCTCGATATTGTCATTCTCATCAGCACCTTCAGGCACATCGTCATGTGGGCTGTTTGGCAAAGTTGCTAACAGGTTTTGCAACTTGTCATCTTCAACTTTGGCTTCGTCTTCCAAAGCCGCAATCTCAGTTTTTTTGTCAGCAACCAACGCGCGCAGACGTTCGAACTCTGCATCATCGCCTTGAGCCTTTGCCTTACCAACATTTTTAGATGCAGCATTGCGTTCTGCCAAAGCTTGCTCTGCTTTGGTGATCTTTGCACGGCGCGCTTCGTCAATCGCCAATATTTCGGACGACATCGGTGCAGCACCTCGTTTCGCAAGAGCTGCGTCAAAAGCTGCGGGATTTTCGCGGATAGCGCGGATGTCGTGCATAATATCACCTGATTGATTGGATTCGTATTATGCTGGTTTATACCCAAGTTTTTCGGGGATGAAAGCCGTGGATTAAGCCAGTTTGTTCTTTGTCGATTGCCAAAAGCTTAAAAAAGCTTCGGATGACATGTCTTTATTAGACCAATTCTCAACAGTGGGTTGCTTCATGCCTTTTGGTAAAATTGTTGAACCATCACCGATCATAACCTTTAATTGCTCTCCAGATAGATGGGTAACACCTGTGAAATCAGCGGCTTTAACGCCTGCATATAACATTTCTGCGGCAGAGAAATTTGCTTCTTGAAAGCGCGCCATAACCATTCGTGCACCCTGAAAATTCGCCCAATCTAACCAACTGCGTTGCATTTGCGCTCCATTTAAGGATGCATCGCTAAGATTTGCCTTAAACAGATCAGCCTCTTGTAAATTAACGTGATTCAAGCTGGCACCATTTAACTTCGCAACGGATAGGGATGCGCCCTGTAAGTTTGAGCCATCTAATAATACAGGCCCAAGATTGGCGTTGTTCAAGTCCGCCAGCGCGATATTACATCCACGTAAATCCAGTACAAAGTTTTGCGACATTTCATAGTCAATACGTCCAAGCGCGCGTTCATCGCGACGACCAAAGATCGTCAGGACAGCTTGAATATCAGGGCGTGGTGGCATGAGTGTTGCAACAGATGCCTTCTCATTTGGTGTCAAATCCCAAACTTGCTTTTTTTTCTTTTTTGCTAATTTGGCCCATTCTTCTTTACTGGCATCTTCGTCAAAGCGAGGTGCACGTGTGTTTTCACGCACATATGCACAAAGGGTTTCCATAACTGATATATGATCACGGCGCGATTCAATCGCGACACGTTCCAATGTATAAATTGCACCCAATCGAACTTCTAAATTAGGCTCAGTGTTTTGCAAACCATCTTCCCAAACTGTGCGTTCCATGCCCAATTGTGTGACTGCATCAGAAATGCGCCCTGTGATGTAGCTTTCTTCGGTCGCGCGTGTGCGTCGTTCGGCCATAAATATTATAAAAATAACGAATGGGGCCGCTAATAACCCGACAAATGTTACAACCAATCCAAGTAATGACAAAACATGTTGACGGACTTCGCCCAATGCAGCGGCATCTGAAAGTGATCCAGTAAGCAGCCATAAACTATACATATCTAATATAAGGATTGCAGCCCATAACGGGGATAAAACTAAAGACATCCACGCAAGTAGTTTTAAGGCAGGTTGTTGTATGCCGTTTAAAATTGCGAGTTGGCGTTTAATTCGGTGACCCCATTTGAATCGCATGAAAACGGCAATAAATAAAATAACCAATAACAAAAGCCATGGAACCATATCCGCAGGCAGCCAACTTGGCAGCCATGTGGCATTGTCTAACCCCTTAAACATAATAACCCTCTAATGCGTAACTTAATCGCTTTTAGTGTAGAATACGCTTTTTCGGTTTTTTACGTCTACCCATAATAGAAATTTTCCCAAAGCATCGCATTTAGATTGTGTGTTTTGTTAATGTATAATTTCTATTTATTTTCCCTCGTTAGCATATCTATTTGAAAAATATGTTTTATTTATAATCGCCAAAGCTTGCATACCCATATGTATCCGTTGCATTTTTGCATTACTTATGGCGCGTATCTGTTTGGTAATGAATGATTTTGTGTGTTTTAGCTGTTGGAAAACCAATGAACGAGGGAAAACACAGATGTTACCTTTATATTGGTGAAATTTTGGTGCCCCTCTGAATGGTCGTGTAAATACAATGCGGATAGAATAAAATACGGCTATTCAAGGTTTAAACGCTTCTTGTCATCCCTATATGTTAAAGATACTGTCTGCTGGATTCAAACAAGCAGAGATAATCTGTACTAAGAAAAGGAAATACACATGTTTGCAAGCCCAGCTTATGCCCAAGCCGCAGGGGGTGCCGGTGGCATCGAAAGCTTTATTCCACTGATTTTGATTTTTGCGATCATGTATTTCCTTATGATCCGCCCTCAACAAAAGAAGGCAAAACAACACCGCACTATGGTCGAGGCTTTACGTAAGGGCGATCAAGTTATCACCGCAGGCGGCTTGAAAGGCAAAGTCACTAAAGTTGGTGCAGACAACGAAGTTGAAGTTGAAATCGCAACTGGCGTAAAAGTGAAGGTTGTCCAGTCGACGATCCAAGCTGTTATCAATAAAACAGAACCAGCAAAATAAAATCAATTAAAGGCGGGCGAATGCTCCAGTTTTCTTTCTCTAAGAAACTCCTGATTTGGGCGGTTTGCGCGATCGGGATTATGATGGCTGCGCCAAACGCGTTTTATACGCAGGTGGAACAGTCCAATGACGCAGAAGCGATTTTGGAAACAGGCGTGCCAGCAACGCCTGAATTGACAGCGCAAGCTGAACAATGGCCAAGCTTCTTACCGTCATCCCTTGTAAATCTTGGTCTCGATCTACGTGGCGGTGCGCATTTGCTAGCTGAAGTTCATGTTGAAGATGTTTTGGTCGAGCGTCTGGATGGTTACTGGCCTCAAATACGTAACCGTTTGAGAACCGAGCGTGCAATGACGGGCGGGATTGTATCAGATAGGAACGCTCCATCTGATCAACTCAGAATTCGCTTGAAAGCCCCATCAGATCCAGAGGCCATTACACGCGCTGTCGCAATGGTCCGAGAATTGGCAAGTCCGATTGTTTCTTTAACGGGTGTTGGTTCTAACGATATTGACGTTTCTTCAGAAGGGGACGTAATCGTTGTTCGCCTGTCAGAAGCTGAAATAATAGCAACAAATCAGCGTACTATGGATCAATCGCTAGAGATTATTCGCCGCCGTGTTGATGAAGCAGGGACACGCGAACCTACAATTCAACGCCAAGGCGATCGCCGTATCTTGATCCAAGTTCCTGGTATTGGCTCTGCCGAAGAATTGAAAGAGTTGATTGGTAAAACTGCTAAACTGACATTCCACCCGGTTTTGGGTCGTACTGGTGATGATCAAGCGCTTCTGCAACCACGTCAAATCCTACTGCCTGATGTGAACCAAGAAGGGCTATTCTACATTCTTGAGAAGACGCCAACGATTACAGGTGATCATTTGGTGGATGCGCAAGCTGCATTCGATCAGAATAATCAAGCCGCCGTTAACTTCCGTCTAAACCCGACCGGTGGGCGTATTTTTGGCGAGTATACTGCCAATAATATCGGCAGCGCATTTGCGATTGTATTGGATGATGAAGTGCTTTCAGCCCCAACTATTCAAAGCCACATTCCAGGTGGTTCTGGTATAATCACAGGCCAATTTAATATCGAAGAGACCACCAGCCTAGCTATTCAATTGCGGGCAGGGGCGCTGCCTGCCAAAGTGACATACCTTGAGGAGCGCACGATTGGGCCAGAACTTGGTCAAGATAGTATCGATGCAGGTACGCTTGCCTGTATCGTGGCGTTTATTGCGGTACTTGTCTTTATGATTTTATCATACGGCCTATTTGGCCTGTTTGCGAACATTGCGTTGATCATAAACGTTGGCATGATCTTTGGGCTTCTGTCCTTGATCGGCGCCACACTGACACTTCCAGGCATCGCTGGTATCGTTCTAACAATCGGTATGGCTGTGGATGCTAATGTTTTGGTGTTTGAACGTATCCGCGAAGAAATTAGGGCCAAGAAAGCGGCAGTCCGTTCCATTGAACTGGGCTATGAGCGCGCTTTCAGCGCCATCATTGACGCCAATATCACCACATTAATCGCTGCTGTGATCTTGTTTGTGATGGGATCTGGCCCTGTACGTGGTTTTGCAATTACACTTGGCCTTGGCATTATCACGTCAGTATTTACTGCAATTTGGGTAACGCGCCTGTTGATTTCGATCTACATGCAGCGCCGCCGTCCAAAGACCATCGAAGTTTAGGAGATAGATATGAGACTTAAATTAGTACCTTCCGAAACTTCACTGGATTTTTTCAAATTTACAAAAGGAACACTGGGCATATCTATCTTAGCGATGATCGTGTCCATTGTGTTGTTTTTTATGATTGGTTTGAATTACGGTATTGATTTTCGTGGTGGCACAACAATCCGCACAGACTCACAAAGCACAGTGGATATCACAGCCTATCGTGCAGCATTAGAACCGCTTGGTTTGGGGGACATTTCCATTACCGAAGTGATTGACCCTGCTGAACAATTACAAGGTATTGCATCCAGCGTATCGCAAATCCGCATCGAAACCCAAGAAGGTGCGGAGGCGGCAACAATTGAAACTATCCGTTTGGTAAAAGATGCATTGATTGCCGTCGATCCAACTATGAGCTTTCCTCAGGTCGACAGTGTTGGCCCAAAAGTATCGGGTGAACTTATTCAAACAGCCGTGATTGCGGTGGTCTTGGCGATCGCAGCGGTGCTGTTCTACATCTGGTTACGTTTTGAGTGGCAATTCTCATTCGGTGCTGTTGTAGCCTTGGTGCATGATATTGTCATTACCATTGGTATTTTCAGCCTCCTTCAAATCAAGTTCGATCTCGCGATTATTGCAGCCTTGTTGACCATCGTTGGTTACTCTCTAAACGATACCGTAGTTGTATTTGACCGCGTGCGTGAAAATTTGCGTAAGTATAAAAAGAAACCGCTGAACGAAGTGCTTAACCTGTCCATCAATGAAACATTGTCACGTACAGTGATGACATCTGTCACCACATTGATCGCGCTGATTTCACTGTTCGTTCTTGGTGGCGATGTGATCCACGGTTTTGTATTCGCGATGATCTGGGGAGTTATCATTGGTACTTACTCATCAATCTTCGTGGCATCTGCTATCCTTCTACGCCTTGGTGTGAAGCGTGATTGGGATAAAATCGATGATGGTCGCGCAGGAACACAGTTCGCAAACATCGACGCCTAAAGTTCGGTTTTCCTGAAGCCTTTCGGGAAAACATCAAAACTACAAAAGGGACGATGACAGGATGATATATCCCTGTCATCGTCCCTTTAACGTTTTGGGGGATATGATGGGCATATTAAGCCAAGCACTGGCATATGACGGGCTTATGCTGTTACTCGCAGCTGCGTTTGTAGCGGGCGTTGTCCGAGGCTTTGCGGGCTTTGGTACGGCAATGGTATTCATCCCAATGGCTGCATTAGTTGCTGAACCCATCTATGCCATCTTGATGATGATGACCTTCGATTTCTTAGGCCCCATTGCACTATTACCCCGCGCATGGCGGGATGGTGAACCGCGTGATGTTGGGTTGTTGGGGATAGGTGCGATCATAGGTCTACCATTCGGTGTCTATTTGCTGACCCAACTTGACCCTGTCATTTTCAGATGGATCGTATCTGCGCTCGCCATATCACTCCTGATCTTACTTGCAAGCGGATGGCGTTACCGCAATCCACTCAACGCCCTAATGACCAGTTTCATAGGTGTTATCAGCGGCTTCTTATGCGGTGTAGCCGCTCTGCCAGGGCCACCTGTAATCCTGTCTTATATGTCCAGCCCAAGACGGCCAGAGGTCATTCGCGGCAATACAATGATGTATCTCTTCCTTGTTGATATCCTGACATTTATTGTCTTTGGCATCAAAGGTTTGCTGGTCCTAATTCCGCTTTTCATCGGCGCAATCCTAAGTATTCCTTACACAATTGGCGGTCTTGTTGGGCAATGGGTATTTGACCCTGCAAAGGAACATATTTACCGCCGTGTCGCCTATGCGATTATCCTCTTTAGTGCTGTTGCAGGCCTGCCCATTTGGGATTGATGACAGGAGCAGCGACCAAGAAGCCTATTGGAAGTCTGATATAGGACTATTCATATTGGTTGAATGAACAGCTTCTACAGGTAAAGCCTGACAGCTTTTCAAGGTGGCTTCTTCTGTCAGTTGTTCAGATTCTGTCTCTTCTATCGTTTTTAACATATCAGAATATATTTGATGACCTGCACTGCCATCTGGATAGTCCTCAAATTGGATGTAGTTTTTTATGAAGCCAATTGGATCGTCTTCGCTATCTTTAAATGCCATATAACCACTGGTTAAAGGGGCGGCCTTTGCCACCCAATGATAACAGGGGTCAGTGACCTCTAACTCTGTAGCATGTGCTGATGAAAGTGAACCGATAACGATTGCGCAGAATGTGGTAGTTTTTAAAAGAAATGAGTTAGTTTTAGGCATTGATAGTGACCTGTAAATGATTGCTTTAAAGATTTTGTCTATTCTTTTTCGCATGAGTTTCAATGGCTTAATATTAACAGCCACTTTTCGGCTAAATCATGCTTATCTTACCAATGAAAACCACAACAAAGATATTGTAAATGACATGTTCGAAACTTTACATGTTGATGCATCAACTGATTTAAGACTTGCCAAGATAATCACAACAGACCACACAACTAACAGAAATAACGTTGATCAAAGAGTATAAAGCGGATGCAATTAACAGAAATCACATACGAGGGTCAGCCGCCCATTGATGCTTATGGCCCAAATTTCTTTCGTGTGATGGAACAAGTTCAAGAAGGTCCATTGGCGATACTGCCCAAAGGTGTCATTAAATGGAATGGTTTTGACGATTTAGATCAACTCATCAAAGCGGCTACAGAATATGATGTCATTTTCATTGGCACAGGCAAAGATATCGCGCCACTGCCAGCATCAGTAAAAACCGCATTAGAAGCGGTCAACGTACCGTTCGAAGTTATGGGCACACCTGCCGCATGTCGTACCTATAATGTGCTGTTATCCGAAGGTCGCCGTGTGGCGATTGCAGCACTGCCTGTGTCGGAATAGGCCTTCCCTTGGCGTGTCATTACGCTATATTCACGCCAACGAAACCCATAACACCCAAAGGATACTCCAATGGCTTTTGAACTTCCTGATCTACCATACGCCCACGATGCACTTGCAGCAGGCGGCATGTCACAAGAAACACTAGAATTCCACCACGATCTACACCACAACGCTTATGTCACAAACGGCAACGCAGCGATTGCGGGCACAGAGTGGGAAAACAAATCTTTGGAAGAAATCATTGTTGGCACATACGATGCATCTTCAGTGGCACAAAACGGTATCTTCAACAACATCTCACAGCTTTGGAACCACAACCAATTTTGGGAAATGATGGGCCCATCAGGTCGTGCAATGCCATCAGAGCTAGAAGCAGCAATCGTTGACAGCTTTGGTTCAGTAGACACATTCAAATCAGAATTCGGCGCAGCAGGTGCTGGTCAATTCGGTTCAGGCTGGTGCTGGTTGGTAAAAGACGCAGACGGCGGTTTGAAAGTAACCAAAACAGAAAACGGCGTGAACCCATTGTGCTTTGGTCAAACAGCATTGTTGGGTTGTGATGTATGGGAGCACTCATACTACATCGATTTCCGCAACAAGCGCCCAGTATATATCACCAACTTCTTGGACAATTTGGTGAACTGGGAAAATGTTGCAGAGCGCCTATCTAACGCTTAATGCCAACACGACGACAAATTTTAAAAGGCCTGTTCGCAACTGTGCTAGCAGGCCTTTTTGTTTCTTTATATGCTACAATTATTGAGCCTTTGATTAGGCTCAATGTTACCACATGGAAGCTCTCCCCAAAAACGTGGCGCAAAGGGCAGAAACTGCGTATTGCGATTGTTACAGATATCCACATGGGCGAACCTTTCAGCGGCTTGAAACGGTTGCGCCGTATCGTGAAGCGCACAAATGCTTTGGGGGCGGATGTTATTTTCTTGCTTGGGGATCACAATGCCAGTCATCGTTTCATATCTAAACACGTACCCATTAATGAAACGGCGAAAGAGTTGGCAAAGCTGCATGCTCCATTAGGCGTGCATTCTGTTTTGGGAAATCACGATTGGTGGGATGACGCCGAGGCGCAACGGACTGGAAAAGGGCCAATCGAAGCACAACGTGTTTTTGAGGCTGAAGGCATCCCAGTTCTTCAAAACAAAGCTATCAAGTTGGGCGGCGGGAAAAACGCTTTTTGGCTGCTCGGCCTAGGGGATCAAATGGCATTAAGAAATCGTCCATTGCAACATAGAGGCGTTGATGACCTACCTGAGACATTGGCCCAAATTACAGATGATGATCCTGCGATTTTATTGGCCCATGAACCTGATATTTTTCCCGAAGTTCCAGACCGTGTTGCCCTGACGCTTTCGGGCCATACACATGGCGGTCAAATCCGATTATTCGGTTGGGCACCTGTTGTGCCATCAAGATTTGGGAATCGTTTTGTGTACGGACACATCCAAGAACAGGGAAGAGATTTGGTTGTCTCAGGTGGTTTAGGATGTTCGATACTCCCAATTCGTATTGGTTCCGTTCCAGAGATTACAGTTGTAGAATTGTCATAAAGCTTATGACGCTGAAAACATGGTGTTTTTTTAGGCAGTTAATTGTGATTTGCATAAATTCAATGCGACAAAAATAAGTGAGTTGACTTTGGCGAAAAATTGCTCATTCTAGCGGGACAGTTTCTACGCTGCTTGCACTGGGAGGACTTTGATTTCGATTAAAGATGTGCGACGCGTTTCAAAGCCCCGCCAGCCCGCTGGCGGGGTTTTATTTTTGTACTATGGAATGGCGTTACCTTCTCCAAGAGATGGAGGTGATAAGTTTTTTTTATGAATATAAGAATATCTTCTTTTTCCCTCAAACTGGCAGTGATGTAGCTGAAAAAGCACAAGCGTTTACTAACCCTCTGCTGGAAAATAAACGCGGTTTCTGTCAGGTGTTAGGTTGATTTTTGTAAACTCATATACTTGAGTAAGCAACACAGAGTCATTTTACCTCCAAGCTTTTTAAAAGCGATAACATGTGATCTAAAATTGATACAATTCCTGTGTTGACCCCTTCAGTCATTAAAGACAGTGTTTTCATACACAAAAAAGGCCGTGGCATATGTCTGAACAGTTCAAAGGTATTGCAGCTATGGTCTTGGCCTGCACGATTTGGGGGCTATCAGCACTTTATTACCGTGAGATCGCTCATGTTCCTCCACTAGAGGTCCTGAGCCACCGTACTATATGGTCGTTAGTCTTTCTCTTGGTATTACTCTCTTATTCCAAACGTTTAGGCGAAGTTGCAGAAGTCTTGTGCCAAAAACGCGCGCTGTTCATCATAGCAATCGCAGCCTTGATGATATCGGTTAACTGGTTCGCCTATATCTTATCTGTCCAAATCGGCCGTTTGGTCGAAAGTTCTTTGGGCTATTACATTTTCCCATTGGTCGCTGTGGCACTTGGCTACCTCTTTCTTGGCGAGCGTTTAAGCCGTTTACAATGGGTTGCCGTTTCTATGGCGCTTATAGCCGTTGTCTTGCTCACTTTAGGTTTAGGTGTAGCCCCTTGGATTTCCCTGATTTTGGCAATCACAATGGGGCTATATGGTCTTAGCAAAAAGTCACTCTCCTGCGGCCCCGTCTTATCAGTAATGTGTGAAGTTATCTTGTTGGCTCCATTGGCTTTGATCTGGCTTTACGGTGTCCACGAATTAAACTGGCAAGGCTTGGTTGGACGCGAAGGTGGTTTTTTTGGGCATGGATGGGATACCGTGCTATTGATGTTGGTTGGGCCACTTACAGCCGGGCCCCTAGTGCTTATGTCTTATTCGATGAAACGATTGGCACTGGGAACAGTAGGTCTTGTCCAATATTTAAACCCAACATTACAATTTGGCGTCAGCGTTTTGATCTTCATGGAACCTTTCACCCAATGGCACTTCATCGCTTTTGCCATCATATGGACGGCGCTGGGGCTCTATTCCTATCAATCTCTCCGCAAAGCGCCTTAAGCTGCTAATGTCTTACGGTTTGTAAAGCTGTCACTCTTCGATGGTTGCATACCGTAATGGCGCTTATACCACCGTGAAAAATGCGATGTGGATGTAAAACCACAAGCCATTGAAATGTTTATCAAACTCATATCTGTTTGGGCAATCAAACGGCGTGCTTTTTCCAAACGAAGCGTCATATAAAACCGCTTGGGTGGGCAATCCATATATCGGCTGAATATCCGTTCCAATTGACGCACAGATACATTGATCTTTGCTGCCAGTTCCGCAGGTGTCAGTGGGAATTCCAGATTATTTTCCATGTGGTTAATCGCATCTGCCAAACGTGCATTGCGGATGCCAAAACGGCCCGTCAACGAAATACGTTGACGGTCGTCTTGGCTGCGGGAGGAAACGTAAATCAAGTGATCTGCAATATCGCGCGCCGTTTCACCATCGTGATCTTCTTCTGCGATATGCAGCATCATATCCATAGCGGCAGTTCCGCCAGCACAGGTGAAAATTGAACGCTCTGTAGTGTATATTTGATTGACCAAATCGATATCAGGATAGCATTCCTTAAACGCATCCTGACTTTCCCAGTGCAACGTGCATTTCTGGTTGTTCAACAACCCAGCAGCAGCCAAAATATATGTTGCAGTGTCTAATGCAGCAATTCTTGGGCGTTTCATACTCTCACGGCGCACCCAATTCACCAACGTTTTGGATTGTAGTTGTGGATTATCCGCACTGCTCAAAAGCACAATAAAATCTTGACGTTTCACTGGGTATAAACCGCTGCTTACCGCAATTGGCACACCACATGAACTGGTAACGGCATCACCCGTTTCGCTGATCAAAGACCAAGAGTAGGCTTGTCTCTTTAAAATACGATTACAGGTGTTTAGAACCGCCATAGAGTTCGACAAACTGGATTGCGAAAATCCTTCCGTCAAAACAAAGATGAAATGACAAGTTTCATATTGGCTACGATCCATTGTAAACTCCTCTACACTTAATACGTTCTTAAAGTTTCGGTGATACTATCAAAGGTTAATCAGTTTAAAAATATTGTTGATTTGTCATTATCAATCGGTTTATTCGATTGAATATGAACCAATTGCTTATCAAAACCTTTTTAGATGTGCTTGAAACGCGCAACTTTAACCGCACTGCGGACAGGTTGAATATCACCCAATCAACCGTCAGCGCGCGCATCAGACAACTGGAAGAAGAGCTTGGCACACGCCTTTTCGAACGGGGACGTGGCGGTGCAGAACCCACGATTTCTGGCATCAGATTTGAAACCCATTGCCACTCTATGTTGAACCTATGGGGGCATGCGAAACGCGATGTGGAGCAAGGCGGAAATAAGTTAAGCCGCCGTCTTTATATCTCAGCGCAATACAGTTTGATCCGCTCGTTCTTCTTGGATTGGATTGATGATTTACAAGAAAATGTACCTGATCTTGCACTGCATATTGAAATCAACTTTTCTTATCAAATTCAAAGGGATGTGCTGTCAGGTGTATGTGATATTGGCCTGCTTTTTGCACCGCAATACTTGCCTGACTTGATCGTTTCAGAGGTCGGTAGTGATGAATATGTTATGGTTTCAACCACAGCAGAATTTCTAAAAGATGTCCGCATCGAGGATTATATAAAAGTGGCCTATACGGAATATTTTTCACGCCATCACGATGAACAACTCAGCCATCTCAGCTATCCAGCTCTAAGCGCTGGTAATGATGACTTTGCCGTAGAACAGTTAAAACGTCGTGGTGGGACGCTCTATTTACCAAGTTTTGTGTTGAACAGTGTGGCGGACAGAATCCCAAACTTGAAAGTGGTCAAAGACGCGCCTGTTATTCCACAACCGCTCTATTCCATGGTTCACATACGCAAACGCAATGACCCACATGTGGTTGCTGCGTTAAAGGAACTGAAAGCTTATACTGATTCGTGGATAGATTAATCCGCTATATCTTTTTCCAATTGTGCAAACAGCGTATTTACATCGTTAAAGTCCTTCAAAAATTCCCGAAATGAAGGTGCCGCAAACCCATGTGCGATTTGATGTTCGATCAACGTAATCAACGGATCCCAATACCCAGCAACATTCAACAAATAAATCGGCTTTTCATGCTGACCCAACTGCGCCCATGTCAGCACCTCAAACAACTCATCCAATGATCCAGGGCCACCAGGCAGGGTGATGATCGCATCAGAGTTCATAAACATAACTTTTTTGCGTTCATGCATGTTCTCGGTGACGATATATTGGGTCAAATCAATCTTGCCAACCTCCCATTTCACCAAATGCTCTGGAATAACCCCCAGAATATCACCGCCAGCGTCCTGTGCGGCGTTTGCAACTTTTCCCATCAGGCCAACATCACCCGCACCATAAACCAAACGCAGGCCCTGATTGGCAATGCGTGTTCCTATTTCACGAGCTGCTGCGCCATATTCGGGTTGGGTTCCACTGCGGGAACCACAAAAGATGCAAATAGATTTTTTGGGAACATTAGTCATAGTGGAGCCTTAGTTAACGAAAATCTGTTTTTGATTTGATGTATGATTTGTGTAACATGGTGACGACATAAGCTGTAAAGGGCAAGGGTTTGGCGACATCATTATCATCAGGTTTGGCAATAGCAGGGGCAAGTGCCGTTGTGGTTGTGGCAATGGTAACGGCTTATAATGTGATTGTTGACGATCCAGCAGTTACAGATGAACCTGCTGGGTTAGCGGCACAAAATGTATTGATTGCACCACCTGATCCTGTTGTCACTGAAGAGTCCGCGGCAAAAGCAGCCACATTACCCAGCTTTGATATCGTTCGCATAGACAAATCAGGTGCTGCTGTTGTGGCAGGAAAAGCCGCTGCAAACATCACTGTTAGCGTACGCCTAGACGGGCAAGAAATCGCAACAAGTCAATCAGATGACGACGGTTCTTTCGTGGCGCTGTTTGACTTGCCTGCGGATACTGATCCGCGCGAACTTTCTTTGATCTCTATTGATGACACAGGTTTCGAACAGGCTTCCACTGAACAAGTTTTGGTCATGCCCGTTGCTCCAAATACAGAGGCTGCACCAAAGATTATTGTGGCAAAACGAGAAAGCATAGAGGTGGTTAAAGCCGAGGTTAAAACGGCAGAGGAAACAGTCACTGAGCCATCAGGAAAAGCCAAGGATGCACCCCTTTCGTTAGATACAATCGTCTATGACGATGTGGGTGATGTGATTGTGGCTGGAAGTGGTAATAGTGATGGTTTTGTTCGATTATATTTGGATAATAAGCCAAATAAGGTTGAAAAAATACAAGACAATGGCCAGTGGAAAATCACACTTTCTGATGTTCCTGAGGGTGTATATGCCCTAAGAGTGGATACTATAGATGCGGCTGGAACCGTGAAAGAACGTGTCGAAAGCCCTTTCAAAAAAGAGGCTGCAAAAAAGGTTGTCGCATCTAGCAAAAGCAAAGCAACCAATGTCACCATTCAACCAGGTTTCACACTGTGGCAACTTGCCGAAAATCGATATGGTGACGGGATACGTTATGTCCAAATATTTGAAGCTAACCGTGACATCATCAAAGACCCCGACCTAATTTACCCAGGTCAAATTTTTGACCTGCCAACACAGTAAGTTTTAGCACTGGTCAATCCTGTTTTCTCGACCTAAATAAGGTATACAGGAGAGAGCGGTATGCCATCTACAATCACTGAAACGGATGTGAACAAAGAACAAGCTATGCGGGTGATCCGCAAGGTAATACCGTATCTGTGGCCAGTTGGTGATACGTCAGTCAAAGTCCGTGTCATTCTCGCTTTAATAGCGCTCTTCGTTGCAAAGATTGTAGGCGTAGCCACACCGTTCTATTTCAAAGCTGCCGTGGATGCTTTGGCGCCGGACAGCAGTGAACCACAAACCGTATTCATGCTCACAGCAGGGGCGGTTGGGCTTACAATTGCATATGGTGTTATGCGCCTGCTTGCTGTTGGATTTAACCAATTACGCGATGTGATTTTCGCCAAAGTTGGCCAACGTGCTTTACGCCAACTTGCGTTGGAAACTTTCCGACATATCCATGCGATGTCATTGCGTTACCACATTACCCGCAAAACGGGTGGGCTAAGCCGCATTATTGAACGCGGTGTCAAAGGCGTGGAATTCCTATTGCGTTTCATGCTGTTTTCTATTGGTCCGTTGATCCTAGAGCTGATTTTTATCGGTGGTATTCTGTTCTATCTCTTCGATGTTTGGTATCTGGCCGTAATTGTTGTCACCATCGGTATTTATATCTGGTTCACATTCAAAGTGACCGAATGGCGTGTACGTATTCGCAAGGAAATGAATGATCTGGATACAGATGCGAACCAAAAAGCCATTGATAGTTTGTTGAACTTTGAAACCGTAAAGTATTTTGGCGCAGAAGAACGCGAAGCGTTGCGTTATGACGTCAGTATGCGCGGATATGAAAAAGCAGCATTAAAGACCAACTATACATTGGGTTTCCTAAACTTTGGCCAGTCGCTAATCATCACCATCGGCCTTGTGTTGGTGATGACTATGGCAGCAATCGGTGTGGAACGCGGTGATCTGACGGTTGGTGACTTTGTAATGGTCAACGCTTACATGATCCAAATCACCATGCCGCTGAATTTCCTTGGCACTGTTTATCGCGAAATTCGCCAAGCTTTGGTGGATATGGGTGAAATGTTTGATTTGTTGGCACAACCCGCCGAGGTTACTGATAAGTCAGATGCCAAAGGGTTAGAAGTTACCAAGGGTGAGATTAAGTTCGATAATGTTGATTTTGCTTATAACGAAAATCGCGGAATTCTGAAAAACCTGAACTTAACCGTGGAGCCAGGTCAAACAGTTGCTGTAGTTGGTCCCTCTGGATCAGGTAAATCCACAATTGGTCGCTTGTTGTTCCGTTTCTATGATGTGGGTACTGGGGCATTACGCATCGATGGACAAGACGTGCGTGACATTACTCAAAACAGCCTACACGCCCAAATCGGGATTGTTCCACAGGATACTGTGCTGTTTAACGATACGGTTGGGTACAACATCGCTTACGGTCGCGCTGGCGCATCCGAAGCTGATATTATTGAGGCAGCAAAAGCTGCGAAAATCCACGACTTTATTATGAGCCTCCCTGAGGGATATCAAACCACTGTAGGTGAACGTGGTTTGAAGCTGTCAGGCGGTGAAAAACAGCGTGTGGGGATTGCGCGGACATTGTTGAAAAATCCGCCAATTTTGTTACTGGACGAAGCCACATCCGCATTGGACACAGAAACTGAGCGGGACATCCAAGAAAGCCTACGCCAAATGGGTGAGGGGCGTTCTGTCATCACCATCGCACACCGTTTGTCTACTGTTGTAGATGCCGATCAAATCATCGTTCTAGAAGAGGGGCATGTGACTGAACAAGGAACACATGATGAGCTTTTAGCCCGCGACGGCCGTTATGCAACAATGTGGCACCGTCAGTTGGCTGATGAAGATGAACAAGGTGCTGAGGTGGCTTAGGGAAAGGCTTTGTGGAATCGTAATCTTTTCTGCACCTAACGCAGCGTGCAGCTTTGACCAGAGTTGAATGCAATTTTAGACTTAGTACAGGATATCTTCTTTGTTTCCATGATCTTATAAGTCATTTGATCGGCGACACTGCCATATCTTTTTCTAAAGATAGATTTAACTTGCTTTAGTATTTTGTTTAATGTTTTTCGTGGTAAACCATATGAATAAGGCATTATGAGAACTGTACCAGAACTTACATCTGCGATCATAGTTTCATCTTTAATACTATAAGTGGTTATATTTGATCCAGATGTAATACGACCAAGGGTATAAGCATATCTTCCTGCTTTTTTGCTTTTGATGGATTTTACACCGTAATATCCAGTTTTTCCCTCAGTGATAAAATCACGTCGCCCACCTTCTAGGTAGAAATACAAATGGTTGTTTCTTTTGCAATGTGTTTCGAATTGACCTGTTTGTGAAACTGGACACAACCACACTGAGGTAATGTCAATCTCTTGCACTAAAACCACCGAGCTTGGATCTAACTTGAAGTTTTTTGCACTGGCACTTGTCGTGAAAATCAAAATAAAAAATACAATTTTCAGCAAGCTTTGCATCAGTGACCCCCCCATCATTTATGATAAAGTAATTATCAGAGATGTAATGGTCAATAATATAAAGGCCAACGTATAATCTATGGCATATCAATTTTGATCGATATGTATGGGAAAACGCAGGTATTATGTTTGCGCTTTATTTCTAAAACCCATTCATCCGCTTGGCCCATTGAATAGCTATGATCATGCCTTTCATGCGGGGTAATATGATAAGGGCTAATATGGTCGCTACAGTTGATAAAGCCAAGAATAGCGCAATGTTTGATAGGGCTGTATAGGAAATTAATATATGGGCTAAAAAACCAACCAAATGGGCTACGAATAGGATTGTCAGATATGCGGGACCATCGTCAGCACGTTGACAGCTTAAGTCTTGATTGCAAACAGAACAGCTGTCGTGGACCTTTAGGTATTTATACAAAAGCGGCCCTTTGGAACAATTTGGGCATTTTAAAGCCAAGCCATCTTTAACAGCTGCTTTAAAATCACGTTCTTGTGTTTGCACATTCTCAGACATAATATCATCATCCCATAAGGAGTTTATATAGTCCTCACTATCGACCTTATCACGACATTGTACATGCACAAAAAAGTCGCAGAGTTTTGTGCATAGCAGACATGTAAATGCATCAATCAACGGTATTGGATGATCGTATTTCGTCAGGATTTGTTGTGTTAAGATTATAAGAAGGTGGCGCCACCTATGCGTTTCTATTGTGTTGAAACGCCTCTTGATGTGGGTATAAAGCCGAACAGGGGCGTTAATCCTGCACCTAATCTAGCGTTTTTTCGGTGGTTTTCGCATATGGTGCTGTCACACACCCATTGAAAACCCGTGAACCACTTTGTCGACTTGGATGTTATACTGTGAAAAGTGTTATGGTTTTATTAGGGCAGCGTACGCTGATCGGCTTACAGGTCGTCCCAATCGCTTAGGTTATTCTTGCGTGCCATGAACTTGTAAAAACAGCCCATCGCAAGACCAAAGATCATGCCAGCAAAGCCAGCCGCTGTAATCGCTTCGGAATATATTTTGTCAGCATGACGCCAAACCAATATCCACATACCAATGCCCCAACCAACGGTAAACCAGATACCCATGGAAAAAGCATTCTTGTAAAAAGTGTTATAATGTGGCGGACGTGACTGTGACCCAAAGTGTTTGGATATTCTATGACCCACAGGCAAGTAATGCGCTTTGCGAATGCCGCTGGCCTCTAATTCGGCCAGTGCTTTTTGGTATTTCTCTTCATAGCTCATAATAGCCCTTACTTTGCGATATCTGCATAAGCCGTATCATGAAGGCTTAGTTTTTTACCACCCGTTTTTTTTGTGTCGTTTGATAGGTACTTAACACAAGCCATAACCCAAACACGCAGTGCCAACATAGCAGGGGTCAAAACAAGAGTAAGAATGGTTGCAATACCAAGGCCAAAGACAACAGCCGTTGCCAGCTGTTTCCACCATAATGCTGTTGGCGCATCCAAGCTGTAGCCACCGTCGGCAAAATCGATAGAGAGCCCCAGCATCATAGGTGTTAAGCCAGCCATAGTTGTGATTGTTGTCAGCAGAACAGGGCGAATACGTGCCTCTGCCGTTGCCACAATAGCCTCTAGTTTTGGCATGCGTGTGGAGTATTCCTGATAAGTATCGATTAGAACAATGTTGTTGTTTACTACAATGCCGGCAAGGGCCACGATACCTGTCCCTGTCATAATGATAGAAAACGGTTGCCCCATAACCATCATACCGATCAGAACACCTGTCGTGGATAGGACCACAGCCAGTAGAACCAATATAGAGTTATAAAAACTATTGAACTGCGCCAGCAAAATCACAAACATCAAACCCATAGCGCCGATGAAAGCTTTTTGCAGGAATGCACCACTTTCTTCTTCGTCTTCTTGGTTGCCAGACCATTCCCAATCGATGCCAGCTGGAAGGTCTTGTTTTTCCATCCATTCGGTCACTTCGGCAATTTTCTCATTTGCATTTACGCCGACCAAAACATCGGCCTTAACATCGAAATAGCGGGCTGTATCTACACGGTTGATTTGCCCCAATTGCGATACAGGTGTACGGCTGATGAAGTTTGACAGTGGGATCAGGCCTGTTGCGGTACGTACACGTAAACTGTCCAATGTGGATAATAAACGGTCCTCTTCAGGGACGCGTACACGGATATCGATCTCTTCTTCGGAGCTGTCTACGCGCATTGTATCAAGCAGCAGTCCGCGTGTGACCAGTTGCACCATGGCACCAACGGATGCAACGTCAGCGCCGTAACGGCCTGCTTCTTCGACATCCACATCAATCTGCCAATCAATGCCGGGCAGGGGTGTTGTGTCTTCGATGTCTTTCAAGCCAGGTACTGTGTTGAAATGCGCGCGAACCAAACGCGCCGATTTCAGCAAATCTGGCCAGTTGTCACCAAGCACGCGTAAGTTCAATGCTTTGCCCGCAGCAGGGCCATCTTCATCGACAAGGATTTCAGCCTGAATGCCAGGTACAACTTGTATGACTTCGGTGATGTTGTCCAAAATGGCTTGACCAGTGCCAGTACCACGCACTTTCCAATCGTCCAACTCGAACTGGATTTGTCCAACTGTATCTAATGGAGCTTGCGCGCCACCAGTGTTTTGATCCAAGCCGCCTTCACCTGCGAATGCAAAGACAGATTCTACATTCTTTACAGATGCCACTCTGGTCTCAACCTCACGTACAAGTTTGTCTTTTTCCTCAAGTGAGAGGTTGCCACGCGCACGCACATATATGATGCCGTTTTCAGGCTCTTGATCGACGAAGAATTCAACGCCTTTGTTGTTATTTGTAAAGGTCATGAATGTGATTGCCACAAAACCGAAAGTGGCAAGGATAGCAACTAATGGCATATAAGCAGTGCTTACGATGCCTTGGATGAATTTGCCAAATGGTGTGCGTTTATTTGCATCACGATCCGCGACTTTATTCTCTGGTGTCAATGATCCACCAATGGCTGATAATCCAAAACAAAGAAGTAATGTCAAAACAGCGGCTGCAATCATTCCTGTCATAACCAGCACAATGCTGCCTAAGATAAGGCCAAGAGTAATAATCAGTAATGTAACACGTGTTGTTACTGTTTGGTTGCTACGTAGAGAATTTGATATGTCTTCCAATAGGCGCGTCAAACGTCCCGCAACCCCACCTACGATAGGTAAATACACAAGCGCTACAAGTAAGGACGCTGCAAGTACGTAAATCAATGTAATCGGTAAATTGCGCATAAACTCGCCTGGAACACCTGGCCAAAATAGCATTGGTAAGAAAGCACAAAGCGTTGTTGCTGTAGATGATATAATCGGCCAGAACATGCGTTTTGCAGCGGCAACATAAGCCTGCATGGGGCCAACGCCATCACGGATGCGTTTGTCTGCATATTCCACTACAACAATGGCACCATCAACGAGCATACCAACAGCCAAGATCAGGCCGAACATCACCATATTCGAGATCGCCAAACCAGCAACAGCCATAAATGCAAAGGCCAACAGGAAAGATGTTGGAATGGCAAAGCCAACCAATAAGGCTGAACGGATACCCAAAGCACCGAGAACCACGATCATCACAAGTAGTATAGCTGTTAGAACGGACCCTTCAAGTTGGCCAATCATACTGGCAACTTGTTTGGATTGATCCAATGTGAAATCAACACGAATAGCTTGCTTTAATTCTAGTGGCCATTCTTCCATCTCTTTTGTCACAGTATCGCGCACCAATTGAGCGGTTTCAATGTGGTTGGCGCCTTTGCGTTTTACAATCTGCAAGGCCACTGTTGCATCGCCATTATAACGCGCCGTGCCCAAACGGTCTTCGAATGTCAGACGGATTTCAGCCAAATCACCCAAAGTGATTACACTGTCACCATTCACCTTAACGGGAAGGTTATAAACGTCTTGAGGTTCATCAAATGAAGATGGAATTTTAACTGCAAAAGCACCACTATCTGTTTCGACTTCACCAGCTGCGATCAGTTGGTTGTTGTTTTGAACTACGTTGAGTAATTCACCTGCAGTTACATTGTATGCTTCTAGTTTTAATGGGTCGATCAACACCTCAAGCATCTCGTCACGATGCCCTGCAAGACCTGCTTCCAGAACCGGGGATAATCCCTCTAGTTCCGTTTGCAATTCTTTTGCAACCCGCAGCAATGTGCGCTCAGGAACGCCACCAGAAAGAGATACAACGATGATTGGGAACTGGGAAAAATTCACCTCATTGATCGTATATTGTTCAGCGCCCTCAGGAAATTCAGCTTCAGCTTGGCTGACTTTATCACGAACCTCGGCAATCACGGCCTCTTTGTCCCAGCCGAATTCGAATTCCATGCCGACGCCGCCATAGTTTTCGGCAGCCGTGGCCGTCATGGTTTTTAAACCTTCCAGCTCCTTCAACTTTGTCTCTAGGGGTTTGACCAACAGTTTTTCAGAATCCGCTGCTGAAATGCCTGGGAAAGGAACTGAAACGAATAGGAAAGGAATATCAATATCTGGCTCACCCTCTTTGGGTAATCCTGTATAGGCCAACCAACCGGCTGCCAATGACATCAAAATAAAGGCGATGATCATTCGGGCGCGGGAAGAGGCCCAATCGACAATACCTACCATTTTATCAGCTTTCCTCTTTAAAGGTTACGGATACTTCACGCCCATCTGTTACATATTCTTGGCCAACAACGATCACATTTGTTTCTGCTGGCAAGCCAGACACCCATATACCCTCAGCGCTATCGCGGATAACCTCGATGGGTAAAAAGGTAGCTTTGTTATCCTTCACAGCGCGAATGCCCAAAATACCATCACCATTCAGCGTCAGTGCAGATTGTGGAATGATGTGGCCTTTTTCGCCAGATAAAGCGATATAAATATCTGCTGTTGAACCGTCGCGCAATTTACCATCATCATTTGGCACAGTGATTTCTACACGGAATGTACGTGTAACACTGTCCGCTCTGCGTGAGATAAAAGTCACTTTGCCTTCAACCTGACGGCCAGACAGCAGGCGTGCACCTGCTTGCGCATTTTCAGTGATGCGCGCAACTTGCTCTTCCGTGGCAAAGCCTACCAATTTCATTGGATTTAGCTGCAAAACCGTAGCGCATGGAGAGCCGCGTTGAATGAACGATCCAAATTCCGATGTGTCAGATTCCAAGAGGCCAGAAAATGGCGCGTTGATCTTCAAGTTATTATATTCGCGCTGGGCACGGTCCAAGTTAGCTTGGGCCGCTTCTAAAGCAGCTTCGCGTGAAAACGCAGCTGTTTCAGATATGATACCTTTTTGCACAAGGCCAGCAGCACCTTTATTATTTGCTTTTGCCTCTTCGTAACGCGCTTTTGCTTCTGCAATTGCTGCTTGGCGTGTGCCAACATCCAACTCGCATAACAACTGACCTTCTGTCACCAACGTCCCTTTGCGAAGAGGTTGTGAGATGACTTTACCATCCACTTCTGCACGGACTTCTAGTTGACGAAATGCTTCGGTTTGACCGCGTAAGACAATGCCGCTGGTCACAGGTTGTGCCACGGATTTTTGTACTAATACAGAAACTGGTGGGAATTCTCCTGCAATGGCTGGGCTACTTTCAGGTGTATCTTCTTTAGGCGCGGCAGAGTTGCCACCTTTAATAACAAATGTCGCAATTGCAGCGCAAACCAATAAGGCAAGTATAATTGGAACAGGGCGCATTTAATACTCCTCGAAGTAGGGGTTTAAAATATTTCCCCTTTGGCCTTTATAATTCAGGCAAAGCCTACGCTTGGTCAAAACCACCTGCAAGCGCAGTTTTTGTCTCATTCATGTACGTTACGTAACGTCCACATGGATTACATTTGGATATATTATTCTTCTAGAACTTTGGTTAATATGACGAAATACCGTATTCTATCTTTAAAAAGGTCTTATAATCATGTCCACAACGAGCACTATATCAAAAAAGCTGGCTGTATCTGATCCTGATCAAATTTCCGAAAATTATGCAAAAAAGAAGAAAATGACGGTGCCTTTGTTCACAGGACGTAAGGGTGGTGATCCGTTAGTTTGTTTAACCGCCTATACGGCACATGTTGCCCGTTTGGTAGATGAACAGGCAGATATGATCTTGGTTGGCGATAGTTTGGGGATGGTGATCCACGGTATGCCAAACACGTTGGGTGTGACTATGGAACATATGATTATGCACGGCCAAGCCGTGATGCGCGGCGCTGAAAAAGCGTTGGTTGTGGTGGATATGCCCTTTGGCAGCTTCGAAGAAAGTCCAGAAGTGGCGTTTCGCAATGCATCACGGATCATCAAAGAAACGGGATGTACGGCGGTGAAACTTGAAGGTGGCGCTGAAATGGCCGGTACAATCGAATACCTGTCGACACGTGGTATTCCTGTGATGGCACATATTGGTTTGATGCCCCAACAAATGAACACGGCCGGTGGATTTAAAGCTGTACGCGAGCAAGATCAGTTTGATGCGGTTGTATCTGACGCCAAAGCAGTCGAAGCCGCGGGGGCGTTTTCTGTAGTTGTAGAAGGTGTTGCTGTGAGATTGGCAAATGAGGTTACAAATGCAGTGTCCATACCAACGATTGGAATTGGCGCATCTGTGGAATGTGACGGTCAAATCCTTGTGTTTGAAGATATGGTAGGCCTGTTTCCGCGCGTCCCTACATTCGTAAAGCGGTATGGGAATATGGAAGATATGATGCGTGACGCGATCACACGATATTCAGAAGAAGTTCGCAAACGCGCCTTTCCAACGGACGAACATACATATAAGGCCAAAGAAAGCAGTTAATCTGACTTGGCATTCGGGTGTTTTTCCTTTTAAAGTCTGCCAAAATATTTAGAGGCCCACTATGAGTGATACAGACGGTTTTATCGAAGAAGTGACAGAAGAGGTCCGTAAGGATCAACTTTTTGGGTATTTCAAAAAATACGGATGGATCGCTGCTGTTGTGATTGTCGGATCAGTTGGTGGAGCTGCGTATTTAGAATGGTCTAAGTCTCAAGCGGAAGCGGTAGCACAAGCGCGTGGTGATGCAATTACAGCAGCACTTTCAAATGAAAATACTGCAGAACAAATTACTGCGCTTGATAGTTTGTCCAAGGATGCTGGCGCATCTTTTGCTGTATTGGCTTTGCAAAAAGCAGCTTTGCAAGTGCAAGACGGTCAAAAAGATGCTGCATTGGCAACATTGGACAGTTTAGCGGCTTCTGACACATTGGATACGATCTATCGGGATATGGCGACGTTCAAGGCACTTATGTTGCGGGGGAAAGACGCAGATCCAGCTGCAAGAATGGCAGCCTTGGATCAATTGGCAATACCTGGCAACCCGTTTCGGCCTATGGCATTAGAGCAAATGGCTGTGGCAAAACTTGATGAGGGTGATAAGGCAGGGGCAATTGAACTGCTGAGCGGACTTTTGCAAGAGTCAGAAGTGTCTCCAAGTATTCAACAACGCGCGACACAGCTTTTGGTATCATTGGGCGGTGAACTTCCATCTGTTCCACAGTTGCTTTCTGACAATTAAACTGCACAATACGCGTAACAACAGGCAATAAGAGAGTTCTCACTATGACAACATCAAGAGTTCACTACAAAACTCTGACATTAGCAATCGCAGCAAGCCTTGCTTTAGCGGCCTGTGCTAAAAAAGAAGAAATATTGCAAGGTGAACGCCTGAGTTTACGTGGTGAAGCTGAAGAAGTCGTTGAGGTTGCAGAAGTGACGCAACTTGCTGCACCTACGCAGCAAAACTATGCACAATGGACACATAAGAACGGGTCAACAGCGCACCGCGTTGCACATCCTGCGCTGGGAACAGCACTTACACGTGCGTGGTCCGCAAATATTGGTTCGGGCAATGGTAAAAAAGCACGTATTACATCTGACCCAATTGTGGCTGCGGGGCGTGTATTTACCATGGATTCGAATTCACAAGTGCGTGCTTTCAGTACATCAGGAACACCTGTCTGGGTAAAAGATTTAACGCCACCTTGGGATAAAGGTGGGGCTGCTTCTGGTGGTGGTATTGCTTATGGCAATGGCCTAATCGTTGCAACAACAGGCTTTGGCGAAGTGATTGCCATTGACCCTGCATCAGGAGCCATCAAATGGCGCCACAAAACGGATGCGTCTATTTCAGCGGCTCCATTGGTAATCGATGGTCTTATTATTGCTGTGAATTTGAATAATAAAGCGATTGCTCTGGATGTTGCGAATGGTCGTATTCAATGGGAAATTCGCAGTGGTGGGCCTGCGACTGGCCTGTCAGGTGCTGGCGCACCAGCCGCAGTTGGTGAATTCCTAGCGCTTCCATTTAGTTCTGGTGAACTGGTCGGTGCCAACGTTAAAACGGGTGCACGCACATGGAGTGCTGCTGTTTCTGGCGGTGGTAAAGGTAATGCTCGTGGTTTTGTTGGCGCTATATCAAGCGATCCTGTGATTACAGGTGATACGGTTTATGCCGCGAACCAAGCTGGTCGCCTTATTTCTGCAAACCGTGAAACTGGAGAACGGAATTGGACCGTTAACGAAGGATCTTATGGTCCTGTTTGGGCGACAGGCGATTCCTTATTTTTGGTAACAGATCAATTTCAGTTGAAACGTCTACGTGCCGCAGATGGTCTTGAAATGTGGGCTGTACCACTTCCAGGTTATCTTAAAGACGGCAAACGCCGCCGTGAAGCAAATGTGCATTACGGCCCAGTGTTGGCTGGTAACCGTTTGGTCGTAGCTGGCAGTGATGGCCAAATCCGCAGCTTTAACGCCTCAACTGGTGCAGCACTTGGAAATGTACAAATCCCTGGTGGAGCCGCGTCTCAGCCAGCGATTGTGAGCGGCACAATGTATATTCTATCTGGAAATGGGCAATTACACGCTTTCAAATAGGTCAATAGCCCTGTAAGGGGCTCTTTCAGAGATGAAGGGGCCAAGAGCCATGAGTTTTACACTAGCCATTGTTGGGCGTCCGAATGTGGGCAAATCAACGCTGTTCAACCGCTTGGTCGGCAGAAAGCTTGCTTTGGTCGATGATCAACCGGGTGTGACACGCGATTTGCGCGAAGGTGATGCACGTGTTGCTGGTGTGAAATTCACAATCATTGATACGGCTGGTCTAGAAGAAGCAACCGATGAAAGTCTGCAAGGACGTATGCGGATGCTGACAGAACGTGCTGTGGACATGGCAGACGTGTGTTTGTTCATGATTGATGCGCGTGATGGCGTTTTACCAGCGGACCGCGTGTTTGCGGAAATCCTGCGTAAAAAAGCGGCGCGTGTGATCTTGGCGGCGAATAAAGCTGAAGGTAAAGCAGGTGAGGTCGGGTATTACGATGCATTCTCACTTGGTTTAGGCGAACCTATTCAACTGTCTGCTGAACACGGTGAAGGCATGGATGAATTGGCGCATGTGTTACGCCCAATCGAAGAAGAATTCAAAGAACGCCAAGAACAAAGCACGCCTGAGACAGACGTTGAAATCGACGAAGACGGTTTAGGTGGCGAGCGCATTATCTCAAAAGAGAAACCGTTGCAAATTGCTGTAGTGGGGCGCCCGAACGCGGGGAAGTCGACATTGATCAATCAGATACTGAAAGATGATCGTTTGCTGACTGGGCCAGAGGCGGGGATTACGCGTGATGCGATTTCCTTGAACCTAAACTGGGAAGATGTCCCAATCCGTATCTGGGATACGGCTGGTATAAGAAAGAAAGCTAAGGTTCAGGAAAAGCTAGAAAAATTATCAGTCTCTGATGGCCTGCGGGCCGTTAAATTCTCTGAAGTTGTTGTCGTTCTATTGGACGCTGAAATCCCGTTTGAGCAACAAGATTTGCGTATTGCCGATTTGGCAGAACGCGAAGGCCGTGCCGTGGTGATTGCTGTTAACAAGTGGGATGTTGAGACAGAGAAGCAAGAAAAACTGAAAGATGTGCGTGAAAAATTTGGGCGTTTGTTACCACAGCTGCGCGGCGCACCTTTGGTAACTGTGTCTGCGAAAACAGGCCGTGGACTGGACCGCTTGCATAAAGCGATTATGACCGCCCATGAAACATGGAATCGCCGTGTTGGCACATCAAAGTTGAATCGCTGGTTAGAGGGTATGGTTGAAATGCACCCACCGCCCGCGCCAGGTGGTCGTCGTATCCGTTTACGCTATATGACACAGGTTAAAACACGTCCACCAACCTTTGTGGCGATGTGTTCGCATGCTGATTTGTTGCCTACCAGTTATGAACGTTATTTGGTGAATGGTCTGCGTGAAGGCTTTGATATGCCTGGCACACCAATTCGCCTGTTTATACGTTCGCAATCCGATAAGAACCCTTATGCGGATAAGAAAGAGAAGCGTGTAACCAAGCTGAACAAGCACCAAGAAGGCAAGTTCCAGAAGGATATCAACCGTCCTGTACGGAATAAGCGTGAGCCTAAGAGATAGTTTAACACGAACCCTTCTGTCTTAAACTGTCATTTTGATAGAGATATAGGTTCTTCTGTAATGAAAAGCGAAGCTGTTTGCTTCTCATTATAACGTGCTTCTGACCTAGCAATTGATACTCTGAATATGCGTGCAGTTTGTTTATGTTTGCTTGTAAGTGGTTTTAAAGGTGTTCCTATCGATATGCCTATATTAACAGGCTCGCCATTCTCATAGAGTACCGTTGAGGTATTCATAGCATCTTGCATAAGGTCTTCTGCATTCTGTTCATTTTCGAAGAACTCACTATGTGAAATACATATAAAATGACCACCACCTGCATACGATATTAAGAAAAACCCTTTAGAGCGTAGAGTAGTGGCAATTATTTCAGCAATTTCGTTTAATATTCTTAGAAAGTCATCAGGAGTGGATTTGATGTTAATCTTTTCAGCTTCATCTACTTTTATGGCAAAGACATTTGTGTTGTTGAGACCAGATTTCGATAATTGGTTCAAATAATTCGTGAGTGCATTATAATGTATTGCACCATCAATATCTTCAAACCATTGCGGTTCTTGAAACAACCGTTCTGATGCAAGCGTATATTGTATTGGTTCGTCGGCCGTAGTTTCATATTTTTTGGAGGTTGTTCTTGCTGGGGCAACTGTACGTTCGTGGAGGATATCTTGTGCTAAGATAAGCTTTTCAGCAATACGTGCTCTTATTCCTACAGTCGTGACGTCAAATGGTTTGTTGATATAGTCTGTTGCACCTGCTTCGAACGCTTTATCAATGTATGACCTATCGGAAAGAGCGGTAAGCATTACCACTGGCGTGTTCGTAAAACGTTTGTTTGTTTTTATTGCTTTACAAAGTTCAATTCCGTCCATCTCTGGCATTTGAATGTCTAAGAAAAAACAATCGAATTCGGAAGTTTCATCTTCTATCTTAACAAGAGCATCTTTTGCAGAGCAGCATGTTTCAACGCTGTGAAAACCTGCTTCAGCCAACAGTGTTGATAGTATGTTTAAAATAAAATTGTCATCATCTACAGCCAAAATTTTCATGAGAGTTCTCCAAAGGAACGGTAAGGGTTTTAAATACAATTAAGTTACGGTCATTAATTTTTTTGGTAAGAATTAGGCATTTTAAGGGCGAGCGATTTAGCGGCGAGCTTTTGCTTATTATCATGTTTTATAGGCGTTTAATCGCTGATAATTAAACGCCTATAGTGTTGAATTAGAATATAATAATTAATGAGCGGGCTTAATGAAGGTCCCGTTCTTTAATTCATCAAAGGCAGTTTGTAATTCTTCGGTGGTGTTCATCACAATAGGCCCATGCCAAGCGACAGGTTCTTGGATCGGTGTGCCCGAGATTAACAGAAATCGAATACCCTCTGGGCCAGCTTGGACGGTTACAGTATCGCCCGTATCAAAGTTTACCAATGTGCGGTTACCTGATAGGTCGCGAATGTTGACCTCTTCGCCCATGACTTCTTTTTCTGTCAGGATGCCACGTGGTGTTGAGGCATAATCGAACAGACCAGAGCCTTCGAAAATATACGCGAAAGCTTTTTTGTAAGTATCTACGGGAAAAACCTTTTTTACACCTGCAGGTACATAGATATCCAAGTATTGTGGATCAGCGGCAATACCGTCCACTGGACCTGATCTACCCCAGAAATCGCCTACGATGACTTTTACACGTGTGCCGTCATCCTCAAGGATTTCAGGAATTTCTTGTGCGCCAACATCCTGATACCGCGGGGCAGTCATTTTTAAGTCAGGTGGTAAATTGGCCCAAAGTTGAAAGCCGTGCATTTGCCCATTGGCATTCCCGCGCGGCATTTCTTGGTGTAAAATACCCGATCCTGATGTCATCCATTGGATGTCGCCAGCCCCTAAAGAACCTGAATTGCCTAAGCTATCTTTATGATCCACATTTCCTGACAATATATATGTAATGGTTTCAATGCCGCGATGGGGGTGCCATGGAAAACCTTTTTCAAAAGCTTTGGGATCATCATTGCGGAAATCATCAAATAACAGGAATGGGTCAAGTTCTGATGGGTTGTGAAAACCAAAGGCGCGGTACAGTTCTACACCAGCACCTTCCATTGTGGGATTGCCGATAGAGGTCGATTTTACGGGACGTACAGACATGATGTGTCCTTTCAGTATCTAAGTTGGCCTGAAAATATCAGATTGAATGCTATATATATAGAATAGGCCTAATACAGCAGATGTGCGAATTTGCGGATATGGTGTTCAAATGATCAAAATCCAAATAAATTTATGATTTATCCTTTGTAAATAACGGTACCTTTTTTAGAGGTGCTTAAACAAATTCCGCGACCTTTCTTATGAGTTTTTAAAGGAGGGTATAAAATGCGAGCCTATTGGCTGTTGGGATGTTTGTTTTTGGCGTCTTGTGGTGTGCCCACACAAGTTGTGCACAAAGGTGGGCAATTTGTAGAAGTTGGATCAAACTCATTCGCGATCTTTACCGAGGCGGAACATGTAACCGTTATTCAGCTGGGACAGGGTATGATTGCGAATGCGAAGGATTTTGCCAGAATGGCGCTTGTGGCGATATCGCATACCACTAAATGCGGAGTGAAACAGGGATCTTTGCAAATGGACGGTAAATCTGTACAGGCAAAACTGAAATGTATCAGGCCAAACAAAGCTCGATTAAGAGGACCATCGGTTTCTATACGTATTAGGTTCGCTGACTTTGATCCTTCTGAGGGCGATATTTCAGAATTAGGGCATCCATAGTTATATATCTTAATTGCGGCACTCCAATGTCGCGTTCTGGCGGGCTGACTCGATAAATTTTCCCAAACTCAAAGTAAAATAGGGGGAATGGCTATGAAAATCGGATTTATTGGTCTTGGGAATGTAGGCGGTAAGCTATCAGGCAGCCTGTTACGCAATGGCATGGATATAATGGTTCATGATTTGAACGCTGATTTGGTTTCAAGTTTTGTCGAACGTGGCGCAAAGGCAGGGGAAAGCCCCGCTGCAATGATGCAAGCCTGTGATGCTGTTATTACTTGTTTGCCGTCCCCTGCGGCATCTGCTGCTGTTATGGAAGCAGATGATGGTCTTTTAAGAACTATGGATGACGGTAAAATTTGGATGGAAATGTCCACTACAGATGAAGCAGAGGTGAAGCGATTAGGGGCCATGGTGATGGCTGCTGGTGGCGCGGCGGTTGATTGCCCTGTATCTGGTGGATGCCACCGTGCCGATACAGGCAATATTTCAATTTTTGCTGGCTGTGATAGGGACACCTTTGAGCGAATACTGCCATTACTTACAACGATGGGGCGTCGTGTGTTGCATACTGGTGATCTAGGATCAGCAAGTGTGTTGAAAGTTTTGACGAACTATCTGGCGACTGCAAACCTGATCACATGTTCAGAGGCTCTGGTTGTGGCAAAAGCTGCTGGAATGGATTTAAACACGGCTTATGAGGCGATGAAAATCAGTTCTGGTACATCTTTTGTTCATGAAACGGAAAGTCAAGTGATCCTGAATGGGTCACGTGATATCAGCTTCACAATGGATTTGGTACTAAAGGACATTGGTTTGTTCCAAGATGTGGCCGATCGTGCCGATGTGCCATTGGAAATGAATCCGTTGATGATCGATATCTTTAAAGACGGTATTGAGCGCTATGGCAGCCGTGAATTGTCTCCTAACATTATTAGACGTCTTGAAGATGCTACAGGATTGGATATTCGTGCACCAGGTTTCCCATCTGTGATGACAGATGATGAGGCAGAAGAGCCTGGATATGAGGTCATTCCAACGGGTAAATCGTAGTCTTTGCCCTAGAAAGCAAAAAATACATAGGGTGATTCCCCTAATTTCAAGCCGAAATGTTAAAAAAGTATAATTTTTGAAGCTTTGAAATTGGGTCGATTGTTTCGCAGTTCGAAACGGTCATATTTATTCGCGAGTATTGTCGCGATGCTTTTCGCCTAAACTACGCCATTTATGCCACATTTAAACAGCGGTTTTTTGCTTATTACAGTAATAATCATTATATTTCAATATCTTAAGTTGTGTCATATTTTGCATGGCAAAAATACACATCACCACAGTATTGACCGATTTCGTCCGAAAAACATACGATTAAAGCCTAGTTACAGCCAAACTGAGAACACGCCGAATGGGGATAAGGATCGGTAGTTATGAATCCGTAATGTATATGGAAGTGAAAAAATGAAACAGTACATGAGTAAAATGATGAGAAAGTTTGAGCGCGATGAACGCGGTTCTTTCTCCCTATTTGCGGCTACAATGGCATCAACTATGATCCTCATTGGTGGCAGTGCAATTGATATTGTGCGCCACGAAGCTGTAAGAAGTAGTATACAATATAATCTTGACCGTGCCGTGCTTGCGGCCGCATCCCTAAGACAAACTGGTGATGCAGAAGAAGCTGGCGACATCGTGCGAGAATATATGAGCAAGGTGTCATCTCTTGCTAGTTTTCAAGCTGATATCGATCCTGAAAAAACGGAAGTATCGCTAACTGGACGTACAGTTTCAGCTTATGCGACAGCAGAACTAGATACATATTTCTTAGGCTTAATGGGGCTTGATACTTTAGATGTACGTGTGGAAAGTACTGCTTCGGAGCGTATTCCTAACCTAGAGATTTCTATGGTTTTGGATGTGTCTGGATCTATGCAAGGATCTAAGATTTCTAATTTGAAAGTGGCCGCTAACAAGTTTATCGACACTGTGATCAAAGAACCATCTGTAGTTGCAGCGGAAAACACTGTTACGGCAGTATCTATTGTTCCATATGCAACGAACGTAAGTTTGCCAGAAAGTATGTTTGATCTTTATACAACTGAGGATCATCACGATGATCACCACTGTATTATCTTTGATCATGATGAGTATGCGGCAACAGAATTGCCAACATCTGTAGAGTTGAAGCAGCTTTCAAGCTATGCTTTCAATAGATATTATGGTGGTTCTTTGAATAAAGTAAGGGATTGTAGAACATCTGCGTATTCAGAGATTTTGCCTTTCTCAACGTCTAAAGATGACTTGAAAGCTAAAATCAATTCATTACAGGCAACAGGTTCTACTGCGACGCATATTGGTACACGTTGGGGTGCAGCTTTGCTAGACCGTGGTGCGGTTCCAATTGCTAACGCTTTGGGTAGCCCTGAAGCAGCAGATCACCCAAAAAGCTTCACTGAGGCTGGTGTTCTGAAGGCTTTGATCGTGATGAGTGATGGTAACAATACAAGCCACCGTCGTTTGAAAGATGATTATCGTAGCGGTCCATCAAACGTGTATAAAGTGAATGGCAGCCAATATGCTGGTCACTATATGCAACGTAGCGATGGTAAGTACTATAAGATCGGCTATGACAGCAGCTATAATGATTATTGGTTCATTTATGATTATAACTGGAACAAGATCAAGTATGACAGCTTGCCTGAGGGTATCACTGAACAATTAGATTGGGCTGACACATGGGATTTGCTTACACTATACGATTATGTGCAAATCTCTGATCAAGTAAGCAGTGTTAATACTCTTTATGGTAATGAAACATCAGCACAAGAAGCCGATACGGCGATGCGTGCGACATGTGAAGCTGCTAAGCAACACGATAACTTGGTTGTATATACAATCTACTTTGGTGATGCGAACACAACGAGCAATGGATCATCTAATGCCGAAACGCTTCTAAGCGATTGTGCATCTGGCCCTGGTCAATTCTATAACGTAACCGCTTTGGACATCGAAGCCGCTTTTGCTTCAATCGCGATTTCTGTTCAAAAACTTAAGCTAACTCAGTAGTGAGGATGGGATTATGAAATTTCTTAAAAACTTCAAGAGCTTCTCTAAAGACCAAAAGGGATCACTCGGCGTAGAATTCGCGGTTTTGTTTCCAATGATTTTTGGCCTCGTTGCTATAAACTTTGATGCAGCTGTTATGATGCTAAGATATACAAACTTAGAGACAGCACTGGACAAAACTGTTCGTGAGGTGCGTCTACATGGCTTCCCAGAATCAAATGATAATGGGTTGGCTTATTTCAAGAGCGAAATTTGTAGCCACGCAACGTTCATCAAAAACTGCTCTGAAAATATCGCAGTTGAAATGAGCCCGATCGATACATCAGCTGGGTTTACAAAACCAGCAACAATCCAATGTATCAATCGTGCAGACAACAGCGAGCCTGTGACTGAGTTTACACCAGGTCAACAAAATGATGCGGTATATGTTCGTGCATGTGTAGTCATTGACCGTGTATTCCCGAATTCATTGCCTGGTATCTTTTCCAGCAATGAAGAAGGTCACGTGAAATTAGTAGCTGATACAGCTTATGTAGTGGAGCCAATATAATGAATATTCTTCAAAAATATATCCGCAAGTTTACCCAGAATGACAAAGGTAACATTAGCGTAGAGTTTGCAGTTATTGCGCCTGTAATTCTGACATGGATCGTCACAAGCTACTCTTTCTTTGATGGCTTTAAGACATACATGAAGGCAAACAAAGCAACATATACAGCTGTTGATTTGGTTTCACGTCAAGACGTTGTAGATGATGCTTTCATTAATACTGTTGGAACTGTGTTTGAATCTATTGTTGAGGCTGATGGCTCAGACCCGACTATGGTTGTGACAAGTATTTTGCAAGTTGATGCAGATACAAAACGCATTCAATGGAGTACAGCTGTGAATGGTGGCCAACGCGTTTTTGATGTGTCAGGACTTCCAAATGAGGTTATTCCAACTATGACAATTGGCGAAACGTTGATTTTGATCCAAACGGGTGTTCCGTTTGAACCAAGACTTTCAGCTGGACAGTTGATTGCGACGACCTTTTTGAATGAAGTTGTTGTAACACCACGTTTCCACCCTGAGATCATCAATACTGACCAAGTGAATGGTCCGGAACGTGCGACGAACCCTAATTATGATTCTGACGATTCTTCTGACGGTTCAACACGCAGCTAAATCATTTTAGCATTCTAAAATGAAAAGGCCTGAACATTTGTTCGGGCCTTTTTCTTTGGGGGTAGGGCTGTTTTTTTGCTTTGATCTAATATGTATTTTATACAGCTGAAATGAAACAAGGGTCGCAGTTTTCACTGCGACCCTTTGTTTTCAAATTGGAGCGGGCGAAGAGATTCGAACTCTCGACCCTAACCTTGGCAAGGTTATGCTCTACCCCTGAGCTACGCCCGCGTCCATTTGGTAAAGCGGTTTATACACTTAACCATAGCTGCTGCAAGTGGAAAAAACCATAAATTATGGTTTTTATTTATGGTGGAACATTGTGTGAACAACGCTTTTACTTTCTTGTAAATACAGTTACGATGCGCGGATGAATGATTGGGATGATACCGACGCTTTTGAACAAGCAGAAAAGCGCAGCCTTTCGCAAATGGCGATGGGCGCGCGGCCGACACCGTATTTGGAAGGGTTGAACCCTGCACAGCGCGAGGCGGTGGAAACACTGAGTGGACCTGTGTTGATGCTGGCGGGTGCGGGAACGGGTAAGACCAAAGCATTGACCTCGCGTATTGTGCATCTGTTGAACACGGGTACCGCGCGGCCGAATGAGATTTTGGCGGTGACCTTTACCAATAAAGCGGCACGCGAGATGAAAAATCGTGTGGGCGGTATGTTAGGCGAAATGGTCGAAGGGATGCCTTGGCTGGGCACATTCCACTCGCTTTGCGTGAAAATCCTGCGCCGCCATGCGGAACTGGTTGGACTGAAATCCAATTTCACTATTTTGGACACGGATGATCAGATCCGTTTGATGAAGCAGTTGATCGAAGCGGAACATATTGATCCGAAACGTTGGCCGCCACGCATGTTGGCAGGGATCATTGACAGTTGGAAAAACCGCGCTTGGACGCCCTTAAAAGTCCCTGCGAGTGACGGTGCTTTGTTCAATCACAAAGGTGTGGATTTATACGAGCAATATCAAGCGCGTTTGAAAACGCTGAATGCCGCAGATTTTGGGGATTTGCTGTTGCATGTGGTGACGATTTTTCAAGCGCATCCTGATATTTTGCAGCAATACCAACGCTGGTTTAAATACATTCTGGTGGACGAATACCAAGATACCAACGTGGCGCAGTATTTGTGGCTGCGGTTGTTGGCATCAAACCATAAGAACATCTGTTGTGTCGGTGATGATGATCAGTCGATTTATGGTTGGCGTGGTGCTGAAGTGGGAAATATCCTGCGGTTTGAAAAGGATTTCCCTGGGGCGCATGTTGTTAAGCTGGAGCAGAATTATCGGTCTACGCATCATATTCTGGGGGCTGCTTCTGGCGTTATCAATGGCAATGAGAACCGTTTAGGAAAGACGCTTTGGACGGATAAAAAAGACGGAGATAAGGTTCGTTTGATTGGCCATTGGGATGGCGAAGAAGAAGCGCGTTGGATTGGTGATGAGATTGAGAATTTCCAGCGCGGCACCCGTGGACATGATGCGGTTTCGTTGGATGAAATGGCTATTCTTGTGCGTGCATCCCATCAGATGCGAGCCTTTGAAGACCGTTTCCTGACCATCGGTTTGAATTACCGCGTGATTGGCGGGCCGCGGTTTTATGAGCGGATGGAAATCCGTGATGCGATGGCCTATTTCCGTGTTGCGGTTTCTAATGAAGATGGTTTGGCGTTTGAGCGGATTGTGAATACACCAAAACGCGGGATTGGCGACAAGGCGCAGCAAATTATCAACCAAGCAGCGCGTGAAAATGGTGTGTCTTTGTTAGAAGGCGCGCGGATTGTTGTGGAAGAGGGCGGCTTGTCTGCCCGTGCGCGTAATTCATTGAAACAACTGGTCGAAGGGTTCGATCGTTGGACAACTGCCATTCGGGACGGTGCGATGAGCCATATTGAGGTGGCTGAACTTATTTTGGATGAAAGCGGCTATACGGATCACTGGAAGAATGACAAAACGCCAGAAGCGCCTGGGCGGTTGGAAAACTTGAAAGAGCTTGTGAAGGCGTTGGAAGAGTTTGAGAATCTGCAAGGGTTTTTGGAACACGTCAGCCTGATTATGGATAATGAGCAGGAAGCGGATACGCCTAAGGTCAGTATTATGACATTGCATGCTGCCAAAGGTTTGGAATTTCCTGTGGTGTTTTTACCCGGTTGGGAAGATGGGTTGTTCCCATCGCAACGGGCTATGGATGAGACAGGGCAAAAGGGTGTCGAGGAAGAACGACGCTTGGCCTATGTGGGCATCACGCGGGCCGAAGAGTTTTGCACGATCAGTTTTGCGCAAAACCGTCGTGTTTATGGGCAATGGCAAACGCAAATGGCATCGCGGTTTGTGGATGAGTTGCCACCAGAGCATGTTGATGTTCTAAGTGCGCCTGGGCTTTATGGTGGCACGAGTGGTGGGGCGACAATGCAGTCCGATTTGGCGGATAAGGCTGCTAAGGCCGATGCTTATAGTTCACCGGGCTGGAAACGGATGCAATCGCGTACATCTGGCATGACGGTGATTCCATCAAAGCCACGTAAACCGTTGATCATTGATGCCGAAGCTGTGCCCGATTTTGGGATTGGGGATCGTGTGAATCATGGGAAATACGGCAATGGAACGGTAATCGGCGTGGAAGCGGATAAACTGTCGATTGTTTTTGATGGTGGCGGGGCTAAGAAAATTTTAGCGAGCTTTGTTCAAGCTGAAGATGAAGTGCCGTTTTAGATGCTTATTCTGTGCGCGCTATAACGCGAATTTCTATTATCGCGCCTTCTCTGACAAAACCTGAAACTTCAATGGCTGTCCATGCTGGGTAAGGTTCTTGGACATATTCGGATCTAATAGACTTGAAGACCTCAAGATGATCGCGCAAACCAATGTGGTATGTTGTCATTTCTACAAGTGCGCCAAAGTCTAAATTTGCTTCTTTTAGAACAAGGCCAACTTTTTCAAACGCATTTCGCATTTGAGCTTCTGGGTCGCTTGGTAGGTCGCCGTTAGCATTTGCACCTGTAAAACCTGTAAAGAAAATGTGGTTACCAGACTGTAGGCCTGGGGACATTTTCCAGTCATCGTAATATGGTTGTAATTCTCTGGGGATAATTGCGTGTGATTTCATATGAACATGAGTGATGGAAACTGCTGCTGATATCAAGGCTGTTTTATTGGGCCAATAAAAAACGGCGCCACAGGGAGAGGGTGACGCCGTTTTATGCAACACGATCTGAGGGAGGGCAGATCGGTATGAGTATGTAATTTTAGTAGTTGTATACTGCGTAGATTGCAGATGCTTTGATGCCTGAACGGCTTAGGCCAAGATCGCCCAATTCGCGGTTTGTCAACTTGCTTAGCTCAGAAATTGTTTTGCGGTAAGCTAAGTAGTTCGCGACATCTGTTTTCACCATGTTGAATACTGATGTAAATGTGTCTGCAGAAGTCGGTTTGTATGTTTGTGCTAGGATTGCCATTGGCTTGCTCCATTGTTTATCTGATGACTTTAATTTAGGCGTTCTGCCCAAAAATAAAACAGATAAGGTTGCATTTCCGACATGCGTTTGGTGCATAAGTAGTTTTACTGATAAGAATAGTGCAAAAAGAAAAAGCGATGCCGCGGGAGGAGGTGCAGCATCGCTTTCTAACTTTGGATCGGGCTTCGGATGGGAGGAGTGAAGCTGAGATCCTATATAAGGAAGGACTAAATGGGAGGTGTGTCCTTCGCTCTGTCTATAAGATAGGTATTGAGTAACCATTCTTAAAGGGTCAATAATGCATTTCCGTTATGCAATTATTGCATAGCTCAGGAGCTTGAAACAATGCGCAGTTATACGGGGGATGCCTTTTTTAGTCTGTCCTAGGAATTGAGGAAGGACAGACCACATTTATATTATCTTCTGGATTTGCATTTGGACAAAAAAGTTGCATGCCATTGACGCTAAATGCCCCGATAATGGATTGTGCTTTATCCGATACGATCCAATCTGAGAATTGACGTGCCATGCTGATTTTCACGTGTGGGTGTTTTTCAGGGTTCACCAGAATAATGCCGTAAGGGTTAAACAAAATGTCGTCACCTTGGATAATGATACCCAGTTGCCCCTTATTGCCAAAAGACAACCATGTTCCACGATCTGACATTGTGTAGGCGTCTATTGAGGCGGACATGTTTAGGGCAGCACCCATGCCCGCGCCGATTTCACGGTACCATTTCCCTTGTGGAGATAGGTTGAACGTTGCCCATAATTCGCGTTCGCGTTTATGGGTGCCGCTGTCATCACCGCGCGATACGAATGCATAATCCTCAGTGGATGCGAATGTCGTCAGCGCATTTTCCAAACTTTCAAAACTGGCCTTGCCTTTTGGGCCAACGATGACAAAGTCATTGTACATGACATCACGACGTTCAATGCCATAGCCATTTTCCACAAAGGCATCTTCGGATGGGCGGTGGTGAACCAACAAAACGTCCGCATCACCGTTTTTCGCTATTTTAATCGCTTGACCTGTGCCCACTGCAACAACACGCACACCGATACCAGTATCTGCGGTGAATTGTGGAAGCAGATAGTCATATAGGCCAGAATTCTGAGTGGAGGTTGTGGAAGCAATTGTAATAAATTTATCCTCTGCTTGAACCATAGAAGATAGGGTCAATAGGCAGAAAGTGAGCATAAAGCGCATTCAGAGGTCTCCGTTCAGATAGGCTCTGCCTTCACGGGTAGTGGGCGCGGCAAAGAAGTCTTTTGCAGCTTTATGTTCTAATAATTGTCCTGCTTCCAGAAAGAAAACGACATTTGAGAGGCGTTTTGCTTGCGCCATATCGTGTGTAGAGATGTAGACGCTGCCATCACCCGCCACAAAGCTATGGATCATGTTTTCAATGAGCTTGGTTGAAGCAGGGTCAAGGTTAGAGCAGGGCTCGTCTAATAGCAGTGTTTTTGGCTGCGTGATCAAGGCGCGTGCGATGGTCATACGTTGGGCTTCGCCACCTGACAGGCTGGCGGCGGGTTGATCTGCGAGATGGGAAAGCTGTGAGAGCTCTAGCATCTGATCTATGGCCTCTGCCTGCCCAGTTTTGGGATGATTTTGAACCTTTAAAGGATAGGCAAGATTGTCGCGTACGGATCGCCGCAGGATGATTGGCTTTTGGAAAACATATCCGCGTGTGTTCTTGCCTTTAGTGGCTGATGCTCCATCCCATGCGACACGTCCTGATGTCGGGGCAATCAAGCCGTGTAGGATCGACAGTAAAAGGCTTTTGCCAGCGCCATTTGCGCCAATAATTGCAGTGATTCCGTTGTTTTTATGCGAAATATTGATGTCTTTCAGCAACCGCGCGTCATCTGAGGTATAGTTCAGGTTTTCTATTGTGAGCTGGGTCATTAGCGTGTCACCTGATATTTACGACCAAAGCTGCTGATCCAGTGGATGAGGATGTTAATGGCAAAAGCGATGCTTAACAGGATGATACCAAGTGCCAAGGCAAGTTGCAGATTACCTTTGGATGTTTCCAGCGCGATTGTTGTGGTCATGACGCGGGTAAAGCCCGCGATATTCCCACCGACGATGATAACAGCGCCAACTTCGGCCAATGCGCGACCAAAACCCGCAAGCAATGCGGTGACAATGGCAAATCTTGCATCCCATATAAGGGTCTTTAGGCGCTGAACTGGTGTGACGTTTAGGGCATCAAGCAGATTCTTGTAATCACGGTTAATCGGTAAGATGGCTTCGCGTGTTAAGGCAAGGACGATAGGGAAGATCAAAACGGACTGAGCGATGATCATAGCCATGGGTGTAAACAATATGCCGTATGATCCCAGTGGGCCGGCGCGGGAGAGCAACAGATAGATCATTAGGCCGACCACTACGGGGGGGAGGGCCATTAAGGATGTTGAAATTACGATCAATACCTGACGAAATCTGAAATTCCAGACCGCAAGCGCAGCCCCTAAGGGAATCGCAAGGATGGACGCGATTAATGTAGCAGTAAGACTGACGCGCAAAGATAGGCCAACAATGCCGCCAAGCTCTGCATCAGCAGAGAGTACTAGGTCTATGGCTTCGCCAAGGATACTCATTGTCGCGGTCTTTCCCGTTTGCCCTTGCCCTTCTGGCAAGAATGCTAAATTTAGGGGCGATATATAGTGATGCGCAAGCTGAAAGAGAAGGCTCCATATTATGACCGTTAATCGTGATGATGTTTTAGACTGTTTAAAAGCGGTTAAATTGCCAAATGGGCAGGATATTGTAGCGGCAGATTTGATCCGCGCGCTGGTAGTTGAAGGCGGATCTGTTCAGTTCGTAATGGAAGTCGCCCCAGAGGATGGCCCAAAGATGGGTCCTGTGCGGGATGCGGCGGAAGCTGCTGTTAAAGCTTTGGATGGTGTGACATCTGCGTCTGTAATGTTGACTGCACATAATGCACCTAAACCTGTGCCGAATTTAAAAATTGGTGGTCATCCGAAACCCGCTGCGGATAAAGCACCTGTTGAAGGTGTGGACCGTATTTTGGCTATTGCCAGCGGTAAGGGCGGCGTTGGTAAATCGACTGTTTCCAGTAACCTTGCCGTTGCGTTGGCAAAACAAGGTCGCCGTGTTGGTTTGTTGGATGCGGATATCTATGGCCCAAGTCAGCCGCGCATGATGGGTGTGAACAAACGCCCTGCATCACCTGACGGTAAAACGATTATTCCTTTGCAAAGCCACGGTGTGACGATGATGTCTATTGGGCTGATGTTGAAAGAAGATGAAGCCGTTGTTTGGCGTGGCCCTATGCTGATGGGTGCATTGCAACAGATGTTGGGCCAAGTGGAATGGGGCGAGTTGGACGTGTTGATCGTTGATTTGCCGCCAGGTACGGGTGATGTACAGCTGACATTGGCGCAAAAGGCCAGTGTGACAGGTGCGATTGTTGTTTCTACACCGCAAGATGTGGCGTTATTGGATGCACGTAAAGCTTTGAACATGTTTGAAAAGACGAAAACGCCAGTTTTGGGCATGATCGAAAACATGTCGAGCTATCACTGCCCTAAATGTGGGCATGAGGCGCATATCTTTGGTCATGGTGGTGCGCGTGCAGATGCGGAACGTCTGGGATTGCCATTCTTGGGTGAAATCCCATTGGATTTAGAGATTCGCTTGGCAGGAGATGGTGGCACACCGATTGCAGCTACTGACAACCCGATTGCAGAGGCTTATGCTCAGATCGCAGCAGGGTTGGTGGAAAAAGGCTTGGCATGACAAAAGTTTTAGACAAAGCAAAGATCGAAGCGCTGGGTATTGAGGGTGGCTGGACATTGGGTTTGGCTGATGTCGTGAAATACAGCGACTTGGACACGTATAACCATGTGAACAACAAGATTTATCACACATGGTTCGAAAACGCGCGTGTGCTTTATCTAGAGATGCTTGGGATTGTGTTTAGTCAAGCAAGCGAAATCAAACCTGTCGTGCGATCTGCGAATATTACCTATGATGCGCCGATGTATAATGCCGAGGAATACATAACGTTGGCACGGGTATCCCGCTTGGGCCGTACAAGCTTTGTTGTGGAGTATGCAGTGTGGTGTGATGGGACTGTTCGGGTCACGGGTGACACGACTTTGGTGATGGTTAATCAAACGGCAACAGAGAGCAGACCCGTACCAGATGACCTGCGCGAGATCATGATCACCAGAGATGGCGCAAAGACTTCATAAATTACGCGACTTCCCCTTGACTCGTATGCTGAAGCGAGTAGAAGGCGGGTTCACAGATTTTCGCAGGGTTTTCCTGCAGCACGGAGAAAAACCATGGCGAAGCCAACCACAATTAAAATCCGCCTAAACTCAACTGCGGACACTGGCCACTTTTATGTGACTAAAAAGAATTCTCGTACAATGACCGAAAAAATGGTTGTTAATAAGTACGACCCAGTTGTGCGTAAGCACGTTCCTTACAAAGAAGGTAAAATCAAGTAAGCTTGATTTTTCAGTCTTAGGACTTTGAAGGGCGCTCTTTGGGGCGCCTTTTTGCTTTTTATCTTGACCTAGAGCCACTCTAGGTCGGTAGTTTACCCAAACTGAGTAGATTTTGGGTGACCTATGAGAATTTCAGAAGCAGCATCGCGCAGCGGATTAAGTATTGATACGATCCGATATTATGAAAAATCAGGTCTCGTTCCTGCAATAGAGCGTAGTTCTGATGGTGTGCGCCAGTTTTCACCTGAGAATGTTGAATGGCTGACGCTATTAGCGTCTTTGCGTGAAACAGGCATGCCGATGAAGAAGATGCAGTATTTTGCAGAGTTGTATGCCAAGGGCGATACAACGGTTTCTGAGCGTGAACAGGTATTATTAGAACATTCAGATCATCTTGAAGAGCGCCGCAAAACATTAGAGCGATGTGCAGATTTACTCAGATATAAATTAACCTGCTATGCGAAGATTAAGGGAGTGCCAGAATGAAGATCATTGTTGTTGGGTTTGAAGGGGATATTGGCAAAGCCGTTTGTAAGGAACTGGGCGCGCGTCATGATTTAATTTTGGCAGGACGCTCAAATGGCGATATTCGCGTGGATATGGCGGATCGTGCATCGGTTGATGCGATGTATACAAAGACTGGAATTGTGGATGCGGTTGTGTCTACGGCAGGTGATGTACATTTTGGGTTGTTGTTTGAGTTTACAGAAGAAACCTTTATGTTGGGCTTGCAGAATAAGGTGATGGGGCAGGTTAATTTAGTTTTGGCTGGGTTGAGTGCTGTTGCCGATGCGGGGTCATTCACGCTGACAAGTGGGGTATTAGATCGTGACCCCATCCGAATGGGGGCAGCTGCTGCAACTGCCAATGGGGCACTTGGCGGCTTTGTGGTGGGCGCAGCGATTGAGATGCCACGCCAATTGAGGCTGAATGTGGTCAGCCCAGGTTTGCTAGATGTTTCAGCACCGCGATATGGTGCGTGGTTTCCTGGGCATGAAACAGTTCCATCTGAACGCGTTGGGCGTGCTTATGCCAAAAGCGTTGAGGGCGCCATTACTGGGCAGGTGATGATCGTTGAGTGAGGTTAGAACAATAACGCGCGTAGAAGTGCTAGTATAGACAACCCCTGTGCTATGAGTGTGAGAAGCATTCCATAGAAGCGAAAGCGCCATGTTGTGCCATCAAAGCGGAAGTATATGGCGTGTGATATGCGGCCTGTAATCAAAATTACTGCGATGATACAGGCGTATGTGCCGCCATTCAGGTATTCTACCAAGCCGAGTAAGATAAGGGCCATTGGGATTTGTTCGGATGCGTTAGCATGACCACGGATAAGCTTGGTCATGACTTTGTCATCGCCATCGCCCAGAACGATATGTTTATTGCGGCGGTATAGAATAGTCGCGAACGTCAAGTATAGAAGTAATGCGCCTAAAATCAGGGCTGTCCAAGCTGTGATTGTAAGTGGGAAATCTTCCATGGTGTCATCCTTTAGATATAAAAAAACCGAGGCGCATGGCCTCGGTTCTTATTCTTTATAATAAGGGTTTTGCGATTACTCGCGGCCGCCCAAGAACTGTAGCATGAACATGAACATGTTCAAGAAGTCCAAGTATAGGTTCAAAGCACCCATGATAGCTGCTTTACCCAACCATTCTGTTTGGCCATTTGAAGCCATTTGAAGATATGTATTCTTAATGTTCTGGGTGTCGTAGGCTGTTAGGCCCGCAAAGATCAAAATACCCAAAGCTGAGATCGCAAAAGCAATAGGGCCTGATGCAAGGAAGATGTTTACGATTGATGCAACGATCAAACCAATCACACCCATGATTAGGAAGCTGCCCCAACCAGAGATATCTTTCTTTGTTGTGTAACCCCATAGAGATAGGCCAGCGAATGCGATCGCAGTTACAAAGAATGTGTTTGCGATTGAGATGCCTGTATAAACAGCAAAGATCCAAGAGATGGACAGACCCATCAGAGCTGAGAAGCCCATGAATACCAGACGTGCTGTGTTTTCAGACATGCGATTGATGCCTGCGCCGAATGCAAAGACAACAGCCAAAGGTGCAAACATGATCACATAGCGAATTGGGCTAGAGAACATCGTTTGCAGAATTTCTGGGGATAGAAGCATTGTTGGTTGGCCTGCTTTTGCAGATGCCAAATCAGTACCTACAATATAAGCGATGATCCCTGTGATGATCATTCCCATGGACATCAGTCCGTAAACGCGATTCATGTGGGCGCGAAGACCCTCGTCAATTGCCGATGATTGTACGCCTGCGGAGGCGCGGCGGACTGTATCATATTCAGCCATTTTTTTATCTCCTCGATAACATTTCGGTGGATGCGCACGTAGTTGTGGCATTCTTAACAAAGAATATGGGGAGTTATTGGGATTTATCAAGGAAAATACGCATGAATTTATCGTTAAATTCAAGGGTTTTCTAAAAAAGACGCGCCTCAAGGGAAGAGGTAGGCGCGCCTTTAGGCAAAAATCTTATCTGATGAGGTCAGAAAAGAATGTTTTTGCGCATTCACGGTGAACATCAGCGCGGCTTAAGCCGATATCTTTTAAAGATTGATCGCTGAGGCTTTGCAGGGCGTTACGTTGACTGCGCAACATAAGTGCAGAGTTAAGGCGCGCAAAGAATGCTGGACGCTTTGAGGCGCGAGGGATGTGAGTATCGGCGATATATGTCATTTTGTGATCCTTTCCATTCTGTTATGTGATGGGTTCTTTTCATCAAATTCCTTGATATCTCTATGCCACTTAAGCTATCATTTGAAAAACAAAGATTTGTGACAGTATTCATCAAGGATTGTGATATGGTTCGGAATTTAGATTTAACTGCGTTGCGTTCATTTGTAGCCGTAGCAGAAACTGGCGGCGTAACAAAAGCAGCAGGTCAGCTGCATTTGACGCAATCAGCGGTTTCTATGCAATTGAAAAGGTTAGAGGAAGCTATGGGTTTAGCCTTGATGGATCGGTCAGGGCGTGGGGTTGCCTTAACGCAACAAGGGGAGTTGTTGCTGAGTTATGCCAAGCGCATGATGGCATTAAATGATGAAGCTTGGGGGCGATTAACATCTGATGATTTCGAAGATGAAATCGTTTTGGGTGTGCCGCATGATATCGTTTATCCACATATCCCTAAGGTTCTTAAGCAATTTGCAGTCGAGTTTCCGCGTGTGAAGGTCCAATTGTTGTCTTCTTACACAATCAATCTGAAAGAAAGGCTGGAGCTGGGCGAGGCTGATTTAATCCTGACAACAGAAATTGATTGCCCAGTGGGGGCAAAGGTTGTGCAATCATCACAACTTACATGGTTTGGTGCACAAGATGGGCGTGTTTGGAAAAAACAACCGCTTGGATTGGCATATGAGAACAATTGCTTGTTCCGCCCAATTGTCGTGGAAGCCTTAGATAAAGCTGGCATTACATGGCAATTGGCTGTGGATACAACGCATGCAAAGACTGTTGAGGCCTGTGTCAGTGCCGATTTTGCTGTTCATGCGTGTTTAGCTGGAACGCAGCCTGCTGATTGGATGGAAGTGCCAGCAGATGCGAATTTGCCAGAATTGCCTGAGTTTAAGATCACATTGCAACGAGCAGGTTCAGCAAATGCGGTATTGGTTGATCGTTTGGCAGAATTGATTGAGGATGCTTATGCAAGTCAATCAACGCCTGCGCGTCCGCAGCATTTACAGGCTGTTTGACTGCTCAATTGGGGTGGCATCAAGGATATTGGTTTGACCCCATTCCATTAACGCCAACAAAACAGGCTGTAATGTTTGACCGCGCTCTGTCAGATTGTATTCCACTTTTGGCGGAACGACTGGATAAACAGTGCGGCTGATAAGCCCATCTGCCTCTAATTCACGCAGTTGTTTGGTCAATGTTCTGGGGGATATTGTGCAGATAAGGCGCGATAATTCGTTGAACCGCTTTGTGCCCTCGTAAAGACGAAAGAGTATAACGCCTTTCCATTTTCCACCTATCAGATCCAAAGTTGCCTCCATCGGGCAATGTTCAAGTATCTCTGTTGGATGACGTTGTTTGCGCATTTTACACTATCCTATTTGTAAGTATATGCATTATTTGTGCATACTTACGTAAATGTAAACAAAAGAGTAACTGTGATTCCATTAATTTTGGAAACAGAGGAACTTTCATCATGTCATCAGAACTTTATTGGTTAACACTTGCAGTTTGTTTGCTTGGGCTGTCATGGCTGCCCTACATTTTACAATTGATTGTGCAGCAGGGGGTCGTGCAAGCGGTTTGGGATCCTACGGGTGTTCATCCGCATGATGCAGACTGGGCGCACCGTGCTGCGCGTGCCCATAGTAATGCGGTAGAGAATATGGCTGTTTTTGCACCTTTGGTGCTGATTGTCGAAGTCTTGGGGCTTAACAGTGGGGCAACTGCGACAGCTGCGATTGTGTATTTCTTTGCCCGTGTTGCACATTACATCATATATACGGCTGCTATACCTGTGCTAAGAACCCTAGCTTTTGCTGTTGGGGTTGGCTGTCAGGTGGTATTTGCATTGCGTATATTAGGGGTAATCTAACGTGCAGAAATAGGAGGGTGGACTGGTTTAAGCTGTGCGATGCTTGATGCGGAACCCAGCTATGCTCATTTATCACTGGCTATTTGTGCATAGTCCCTGTAAGGCGCACACAAACAGCCCAACCTCCTATAAAGGCGCGTATCATGGATTTACGAAATATTGCTATTATTGCCCACGTTGACCACGGCAAAACCACACTTGTAGATGAACTGCTGAAGCAGTCTGGTATTTACCGCGAAAACGAAGCGACACAAGAACGTGCTATGGACAGCAACGATTTGGAACGCGAGCGCGGTATTACGATTTTTGCAAAACCAACATCAGTTGAGTGGAAGGGCACACGTATCAATATCGTTGATACACCAGGTCACGCTGACTTTGGTGGTGAGGTTGAGCGTATCCTGTCTATGGTAGACGGTGTTGTGTTGTTGGTGGATGCTGCCGAAGGCCCGATGCCACAAACAAAATTCGTAACATCTAAAGCGTTGAAATTGGGTCTGCGCCCAATCGTTGTCGTGAATAAAGTGGATAAACCTGATGGCGAACCTGATCGTGCGTTGGATGAATGTTTCGATTTGTTTGCAAACCTAGAAGCAACAGATGATCAGCTTGATTTCCCATCCATGTATGCGTCTGGCCGTTCTGGTTGGGCTGATATGGAGTTGGACGGTCCTCGTAAAGATTTGTCTGCTTTGTTTGACCTGATCATTGATCATGTTCCAGCGCCTGCGCAAATCCAAGAACAAGATAAACCTTTTACAATGTTGGCAACAACATTGGGCGGTGATCCATTCCTTGGCCGTTTGCTAACGGGCCGTGTTGAAACGGGCACATTGAAGGCGGGTGAAACGATCAAAGCGATGTCTCGTGAAGGTGAGCTGATCGAAAACTTCCGTGTGACGAAAATTTTGGCATTCCGTGGTTTGGAACAAACTGCAATTGATGTGGCCGAAGCAGGCGACATTGTTTCTATTGCCGGTATGACAAAAGCAACGGTTGCGGATACTTTGGCTGCACAGTCTGTGGATGAAGCTATTCCTGCACAACCTATTGATCCGCCCACAATTACTGTGACTTTTGGTATTAACGATAGCCCATTGGCAGGTCGTGATGGCAAAAAAGTACAGTCGCGTGTGATCCGTGAACGTCTGTTGAAAGAAGCGGAATCAAATGTTGCGATTAAAGTGACAGACACACCTGGCGGTGAAGCGTTCGAAGTTGCTGGTCGTGGCGAACTTCAAATGGGCGTTTTGATCGAAAACATGCGCCGCGAAGGGTTTGAATTGTCGATTTCTCGCCCACAAGTTCTGTTCATGGAAGAAGACGGTAAGAAGATGGAACCTATTGAAGAGGTAACCATCGATGTGGATGACGAATATTCTGGCGCCGTGATTGAAAAGATCACAGGTCACCGCCGCGGTGAGCTGGTTGAGATGAAACAAGCGGGCGCTGGCAAAACACGTATCGTGGCACATGTGCCTGCACGTGGTTTGATCGGCTATCACGGTGAGTTTTTGACAGATACACGCGGTACGGGTGTTCTGAACCGTGTGTTCCATGATTGGGCAGAGTACAAGGGTGCTATCCCTGGTCGCCGTGCTGGTGTGTTGATTTCAATGGAGAATGGCCAATCTGTTTCTTATGCGATCTTCAACCTAGAAGATCGTGGTAAGTTCTTTATTGGTGCACAAGAAGATGTTTATCAGGGTATGATCATTGGTGAGCATAACCGTGAGAATGATCTGGAAGTGAACCCACTTAAAGGTAAGAAGCTGACCAACGTACGTGCATCAGGTACGGATGAAGCGGTTCGTTTGACGACGCCAGTTAAATTATCTTTGGAAGAAGCGATTGCGTATATCGATAATGATGAGTTGGTGGAAGTGACGCCAAGCTCTGTGCGTTTGCGTAAACGTTACTTGGATCCAAATGAACGTAAGCGCATGTCTAAAGTTGCAAGCTAGCTTTTAGAATGTATAGATGACATGAAAACCCCGCTGCGCGTATGAAAACGCGCAGCGGGGTTTTTATTTGTAATATGGGGATTATGCCCTGCGCGTTATATTTTGTGTTTTGTAAAGATTGGCTGTTATAAAGTATTGCTTTGTAATTGATGGTTTCGGGCAAGAAATCACTTTAAGGCTGTTTTTGTTCTCGTGCGATACTCTTATGGGTAATAGTGCTAAGTGCGATTCCTTTTCGTCTTTAGTTATAATTTGAATTTGCATTTTGCAAAAGTTTCAAATTGCATGTATTTGCATTTTGCAAATATCAATTTTTTTATATGCTAACCATTGAATAGGTGTTCTACTTATTGGTGTGATTTTTTTTTTAAATGTCATTTATGAAAGTGTGAAAAAAATGTTTTATAACAATGGCATATATTTTTTTATAGTAAAGATATCAGATAGTTGACTGGCCGCGGCTACATTGGAATTCAAAAATTGGTATAAAACCTTGAGTAGCAAGCAAGGACTTAAATTAATGGCGCATCCCGTAGATGAATATGTGGGCAAACGCGTTCGTCAAAGACGTTGGATGGTTGGATACAGCCAGCAGCAATTGGGCGAAGCAGTTGGTATTAAATTTCAACAAATCCAAAAATATGAAACAGGTATGAATCGTATCAGTGCGTCACGCTTATGGGATATTGCTGAAACATTGGGCGTTCCTGTTACGTTTTTCTTTGAAGGTTACGATGGTGTAGCGTTGAATAATGAGGCCGATGGTACTGAAATTCAGAATGCCAAAGGCGATTTATTAGCTGATAAAGAAGCACTTGAACTTGTGCGTTCATATTATGCGATGCCTGAAAATCAGCGCCGCAAACTTTTTGATCTTGCACGTGTTTTAAGTGACGTTGCATGAGGTCTGCGGTTGACGCAAACCTTACATTGTGAAAACTCCAGTTTAGGAACACGCACCTAACTGGAGTTTTTCTTTGTCTATACTATCCAAAACTTTGCAAAATGAATTATGGGATGTTGCACATGCATTGGCTGATGCGGCAGGGCCTATTGCGTTGCAGTATTTTCGGACTTCAGGGCAGGATTTAGAGAACAAGCTGACGTATGGGTTCGATCCTGTCACAGTTGCAGATAAAGCCATTGAACGTGAAATGCGTGCTATCTTGGCAAAACGCCGCCCTGATGATGGCGTTTTAGGGGAGGAATACGAAAACAGCACGGGCACGAGCGGTCTGACATGGGTGTTGGATCCAATTGATGGGACACGCGGTTTTATCAGCGGGACACCGACATGGGGTGTACTGATTGCTGTGGATGCTGGCGAAGGGCCTGTTCTGGGGCTGATCGATCAACCTTATACGGGGGAACGGTTTGCAGGCGGATTTGACGTGGCTTCTTTGACCCATAATGGGCATACGCGTGACTTGGCTGTTAAAAGCTGTGCAGATATTTCCGATGCGATTGCCTTTACCACCTTTCCTGAGGTTGGCACTGATGCAGAAGGTGCTGCTTTTGAACGGGTTGCAGGGCAGGCCAAGTTAACGCGGTATGGTATGGACTGTTATGCCTATGCTTTACTTGCTTTAGGACAAATTGATTTGGTCATCGAGGCAGGTTTGAATGCTTACGATATCCAAGGACCTATAGCTGTTGTTGAAGCCGCTGGCGGTATCGTGACGGATTGGCAAGGCGGGCCTGCGCATGCGGGTGGTCAGGCACTTGCAGCAAGCGATAAGCGCGTGCATGAGCAAGCGTTAAAGTTACTGAACAGCTAAAAAACGATCAATATTTCCCCAAACTTGGTTCAATATCTCAGGGCCGTCCATCAAGGGTTCATGTTTGGCGCCTTGGATGTCGATCAATTCAGCGTTTTCCCATTTGCCCATGATATGGCGTAGGGATCTTGGGTGTACGATTTCTTCGTTGCTGCCCAGAAAGCAAAGGCAATCTTGTTGTGGTGTTGGTATCATCAACAATTTTGCGCATTCCAAGAAAGCTTGATGTAGCCAATTGATACTTGGGCCGCCTATGCCAAGTTCTGGATGTGCATCCAACTGGCGGATCATCCAATCATAAGTTTCTTTGTCATTAGTAAGTTTATTCTCAGCGAAGTCACATATCTGAACGTAGTTTTCTGAGCGCGTGTTTGGTGAGAACTTTTGTGAAAACCCAATACGTGGACCTATTGTTGATATTAATTTGGCAGGGACACGAAGGGCAGGCGCAATATAAATGCCCCACATAGGTGCTGAAAATATGACTTTTTTAATATCTAAACCATTATGCAGTGCACGAAGTGCAATATTGCCGCCCATCGAATGGGCCAAAAGTGTTTCAGGCTTTGGTAAACCAGCCTCTTCGACGACTTCCAGCATTGCGCTCACATCCATTTGGTAGTCATGGAAATGTTTCACATGGCCCAATTGGCGATTTTTAGCGATGCGTTCAGCTAAGCCTTGCCCGCGCCAATCAATTGCTGCAACGGAATAACCGCGATCCACAAAAGATTGTATTGTTGGTCCATATTTTTCAATGTATTCAGTGCGACCAGGGAAAATCAAAACCGTACCTTTGGTTCCACTTTTCCAAGTCGCTACACGGATACGCACGCCGTCTTTGCATGTTTTCCAATGGGCAATGCCCCCTTTGGGAGCATTGGCTATATCATCAAAGAACGGTGCTTGTGTCATATTAGGAAAGAACTGCGCCCAATTTCATTGCAGCACCCATATCGCCGTCTACCTTAAGACCGCCAGACATAAAGGCTGCTGTTGGGTTCACATCACCTGTTAGCATGCCTTGGAATGTTTCTGCGTCAGCTGTTAGTGTGCAATCAGCATCTTCGTCAGCAGCGCGTGCACCATTTTGATCAATCATAAGGCAACCTTCGCCTTCGATTTCGACTTTAACTGAGCCATCAAATCCGTCACTGCCCATCTTTTCGTTCAGCGCTTCTACTGCTTTTGTGATTACGTCACTCATTTGTGTCTCCTAGACCGTAAAAAAATCTCGCATTCTTGCGTGTTTGCGATACCATTATAGTTATCATGAAACCAAATACTAAAAACTTAAAGTCCTGGATACCTACGATCTTTTGTTTCGTAACGTTAATTGCTGTTTTTGGTGATAAAAATCACGCTTTTGCACAGACAGCTGAACTGGATACATTGTTTTCAGAACTACAAGACCCTGAAAATGGGGAATGGAAGAAGTCAGAGCAGAAAATTTGGGTTGAGTGGGGTAAATCTGGCTCGCCTGCGATGGATCATTTGTTGCGTCGTGGCAAACAAGCTATGCAAGAAGGTGAATTGAAAGTGGCTGTTGGTCACTTTTCGACAGTGATTGATCATTCGCCAGAGTTTGCCGAAGCATGGAATATGCGGGCAACAGCCTTTTATTTGATGAATGAGTTTGGTCTCTCTATGGCGGACATTCAACGTACCTTACAATTAAACCCAAGGCATTTTGGGGCAATGGCGGGTCTTGGATCGATCCTTGATCAATTGGATCGGAAAAAAGATGCGCTTGCGGTTTATAAACGCGCTTTAGAGGTGCATCCCCATCAAGATAGTCTTAAGAAGAACATTGAAAGACTAGAGGATGAGGTCAAAGGCACCTCGTTATAGGCTAAGGACAGACCTAAAATGCAACAGCGATCGCGCGTCTGCGCGGTGCTTGGCCCCACCAACACCGGAAAAACACATTATGCGATCGAACGCATGTTGGCTCATCGCAGCGGTGTGATTGGGCTGCCTTTGCGTTTGTTAGCACGTGAAGTTTACGACCGTTTGGTTGCAAAAAAAGGGCCATCTGTTGTTGCTTTGATTACAGGTGAAGAACGCATTGTACCACCGCGTGCAGCCTATTGGGTGTGTACTGTTGAAGCGATGCCAACAAGCCTTGGCGCGGAGTTCGTCGCGATTGATGAGGTGCAGCTTTGTGCTGATCCTGAACGCGGGCATGTGTTTACAGATCGTTTGTTGAACCTGCGTGGATTGTCCGAGACTTTGTTTTTAGGGTCAGATGCCATGTGGGGCGTGATTTCCCAATTGGTTCCTGATGCCGATTTTTTACGTCGTGATCGATTTTCTGAACTGACGTATTCAGGGTCCAAAAAAATATCCCGTATGCCAGAACGCTCTGCAATCGTTGGGTTTTCTGTGGATAATGTCTATTCCATCGCGGAGCTTATCCGCCGCCAGAAAGGGGGCGCTGCGGTTGTGATGGGGGCGCTTTCCCCACGGACGCGCAATGCGCAAGTAGAGATGTATCAAAACGGGGATGTCGACTATCTGGTGGCAACGGATGCCATTGGCATGGGGTTGAACCTTGATATTGATCATGTGGCATTCTCTGGTACTTCAAAGTTCGATGGTCGTAATATGCGCCGTCTTATGCCCAATGAGTTGGCGCAAATTGCAGGGCGCGCGGGGCGTTATCAGAATAATGGTACCTTTGGTGTCACAGGTGAAGCGCGTCCCTTAGAGGATGAAGTGGTGAATGCGATTGAAAATCACCGCTTTTCACCGATTCAAAAGCTGCAATGGCGTAATTCTCGATTGGATTTTGGCACAACCGCCACATTATTGCGATCTTTGGAACGCAGCAGTGATGATCCGCTATTGATCAAAGCTCGCGAAGCAGGGGATCATTTGACCCTGCGCAGCTTATCTGATCAGCCTGAAATCATTGACCGCATTCAAAACGCCCGTGATGTGCAATTGTTGTGGGATACGTGCCAATTACCAGACTTTAGACAAGTGTCGCACAATGAACATGTCGCTATTGTGGGGAAAATCTTCGAGTTTCTAGCAGACGGCGGACAAATTCCTGTGGCATGGTTTGCAGACCGTGTACGGCGTATTGATAAAACCCATGGAGATATTGATGCATTGTCTAAAAGATTGGCATATATCCGCACATGGACCTATGTGACACAGAGAAAAGGCTGGTTAACTGACGAAAACTATTGGCGAGACGAAACACGTGCAGTAGAAGATCGGTTATCAGATGCGCTTCACGGCGCGCTTACAAAACGATTTGTCGATCGGCGTACCTCTATTTTAATGCGCCGGTTGAAGCAAAAGGAGGCCTTGGTGGCTGAAGTAAATAAAGATGGCGAAGTAACGATCGAAGGTGAATTCGTCGGTAAATTAAATGCATTTCAATTCCAATTGGATAAATCTGCGGATGCAGATCAGGTGAAAACCCTGCGCTCTGCGGCTATTCAAGCGCTTCAGCCTGAATTTAGCCTGCGTTCGGACCGGTTTTACAATGCGCCAGACACCGAATTTGATTTTACAGAACAAGGTGGCCTGATGTGGGGCGAACACGCTGTCGGAAAACTTGTAAAAGGTGATGATGTTATGTCGCCTGCTATTCATGTTTTTGTGGATGAAGAAGCTGGTACTGACGTTGCTGATAAAGTCCGCAAACGCTTGGGCCATTTTATTGACCGCAAAATCACAGCGGCTTTTGAACATATTATTAACATGCGCGATGACGAAGCCTTGCCAGGTTTGGCCAAAGGCGTTGCGTTCCGTTTGGCAGAAAGTCTTGGCGTTATTCCACGTTCTGCGATTTCAAATGACATAAAAGCGCTGGATCAAGATCAACGCGGGACTTTGCGTAAACATGGCATCCGTTTTGGCCAATACACAGTATTCCACCACTTAATGCTGAAACCAGCACCGACACGTTTGCGTTTGGTGCTTTGGTCTTTATTCGAAGGTCTTGATGAATTCCCAGAAGCTCCACCAGCTGGGTTGGTGACTGTTCCTGCGATGCCTGATGCGCCAAAGGGGTATTACCCACGTGCTGGCTACCGTTTGGCCGGTGAACGTGCGATCCGTATCGATATGTTGGAACGTCTGGCGGACATGATCCGTGCCCATGATGTCAAAGGTGGCTTTGAAGCCAATCCTGACATGTTGTCCATCACTGGTATGACATTGGATCAGTTTGCAGATTTGATGCAAGGTCTGGGCTATGCTGCTGATAAAGGTGAACGTGATAAGGTAAAGCCTACGCCGAAGGCGGCTGGTGATGAAGTGGCAACGGATGTTGCCTCTGAAGAGCCAGCACCTACCGAGGAAAACGTGGAAGAAGACACAAAGGAAGTGTTCTACACCTTTAAGTGGGTGCCAAAAGCACGCCCACAAGGTAATCGCCCTCAGCAATCGAAACCAAAAGCGCGCCGCGATAACAAAAATGGCAAACAATCGAATAAGCCGAAACAACATTCTTCTGGCCCGCCAAAGAAAGACAAAGCGATTGATCCTGACAATCCATTCGCTGCCTTGATGGCGCTGAAAGGCAAATCATAATCTATGGCGGAAACGCAACGGGTTGATAAATGGTTATGGTATGCGCGGTTTTTCAAATCGCGCAGCCTCGCCACAAAATTTGTGGCAGAGGGTAAACTTCGCGTTAACAGCACCAGAATCAGCAAACCAGCGCATGGTCTTGTTGTGGGAGATATGTTAACTTTTGTGAAAGCGGAACAGGTACGTGTGATTGAGGTTGCAAATCTTGGAACACGGCGCGGTCCCGCCCCAGAAGCCCAACAATTGTACAATGACCAATCACCGCCGCCGCCTAAAAAGGAATATATTCCACCTAACCCGAAATTTGAAGGAAATGGTCGTCCTACAAAGAAAGATAGGCGGCAGACTGACGCTTTTCATGCAAAGCGTCTTGATTGATCTGAATTCGGCCCATATAGGGCTATGTAACAACCGCAAAGACTAGGATTTTGCACATGACATATATCGTCAACGACGCTTGTATCGCTTGTAAATACACAGACTGTGTAGAGGTTTGCCCTGTAGATTGTTTCTATGAGGGTGAAAACATGTTGGTGATCCACCCTGATGAATGCATCGATTGCGGTGTATGTGAACCAGAATGCCCAGCAGATGCGATCCGTCCAGATACAGAACCTGATATGGAAAAATGGGTAGAGTTTAACCGTGAGTATGCGGAAAAATGGCCTGTTATCATTACGAAAAAAGACCAACTGCCAGAAGCAGAAGAGCGTGATGGTGAAGAGGGTAAATTAGAGAAGTACTTCTCTCCTGAGCCTGGTGAAGGCGGTTAGGTCGCGATTCGTGGCATTCAGATTTTTATTTTAACAAGCATATGTAATACACTGTTTTGATTTCATAAATTACTAACGTATACGGTATGGGAAGTTATGCGTTTTTGTGATACAATGTATATCGAAATAGTAGGATACCTATCAGTATATGTTGCTGAAACTATAAAACATTCCCAAAAACACTAACCAATTCGCGCGGTCATTTTATGACGCGTTTTTTTTCGTATCGGGATACGGCAGTAAGGAAGACTAAAATGGCTAAAGCAAAAAAAATCGCAGGGTTCAGCTTGAACGACTATGTTGTGTACCCCTCACATGGTGTTGGCAAAATCGTTGCTGTTGAAGAACAAGAGGTTTTGGAAGTTAAACTGGAGCTTTTCGTTATCGACTTTGAAAAAGACAAAATGACATTGCGCGTGCCAACAGCCAAAGTCGAATCTGTAGGCTTACGCAGCCTGTCGACACCAGAATTGGTGGCAAAAGCAATGACAACGCTAAAAGGCCGCGCACGTGTGAAACGCGCAATGTGGTCACGTCGTGCCCAAGAATACGAAGCCAAGATCAACTCTGGCGATTTATTGTCGATTGCAGAAGTTGTGCGCGATTTACACCGCAATGACGAACAACGCGAGCAATCATATTCAGAACGTCAGTTGTATGAAGCAGCTCTTGAGCGTCTGACGCGGGAAGTGGCTGTTGTGAACAATGTAGACGAAAGCCGCGCCACAGAAGAAATCGGCGAAGTTCTATTATCGCGTGTTGTAGCGGCAGCTTAACGCAGAGATATAAAAAGCATAAACCGCAGTTAGGGCGAACCTGCTGCGGTTTTTTTATGGATATTATGTTGAAGAAACGACCATCAGCGCGGGTGATTGTGCGGGATCCAATTGGATTGGTGTTCCTGTTCAAATTTCAATTCCGTTTACCAAATGGCGACATGAATACTTTTTGGGCCACTCCAGGTGGCGGCGTTGATGATGGTGAAAGCTTTGAAGAAACGGCAAAGCGGGAATTGGGCGAAGAGTTGGGGCTGGATTTGCCGATTGGCCCAGAATTACATCGCCATAATGTAGAATTCATCATGCCTGACGGTGTGCCTGTGGACGCAGAAGAACGGTTTTTCTTGGTGGAAACAGGTGACGAGGTCTTTGATCACAGTCGTTGGACCGATTTAGAAAAGCGTATTTTGGTTGATGCGCGTTGGTGGTCATTAAGTGATCTGAAGATCACAACTGACCGTATTTTTCCTGCAAACCTGATCGATATTATCGAAAATCTAGCTTAAAGCAGTCACCGCTGCCGCTAATGCCGCGAGTTCGGCGCATTGTTGTATCGCGCCTAAAACGTCACCTGTGTAACCGCCAATAGAACGATGTGCGATGATACCCATGATGATGGCGGCAATCATTGCCCAACCAAAGATGAATATCCCTGACCACCCGATCATTATAAAGCAGAATAGTAATGTTGTGATGATTGCTATGATCAAGGATGTTTCAGGCGGTTTCCCGACACTGGATGCCAAACCTGATCCGCGTGCGTTTGGCATGGCATACATGGCCAATACCATTGGCAAACGGCTGGCAGCGCCAACAGCAATCAAAGCAGGGATGAACGAAGTTTCAATCAATGTCCCCATGGTTCCCGCACGTCCCAATAGGAATAGGATCAATGCAATAGCCCCAAATGCACCAATGCGGCTGTCTTTCATGATTTCAAGGCGGCGGTCTTTTTCATAAGCGCCACCAAAGCCATCGGCGCAATCAGCTAACCCGTCTTCGTGTAGGCCGCCTGAAAAGATGACCAGACTTATAAGTGCTACGAGTGCTGCGATATTTGACGGCGCGCCGAACCAATAGAGTAAGCATCCGATAATACCTGCGAGTAATCCCAGTATGGCACCCACCAATGGATAAGCCCATGTCGCATAGGCTGCTCGTTTGCCTGTTAAGTCGTGATCAACGGGCACAGGCAGGCGTGTCAGCAAGCTGATGGCGGCTGGGATATCGGATACCAGCGCGGGCTTTAGGGAGGATGTGTCGGTCATATATAAGAGGCCTTCGCAATTGCTATTTCAGCAATGTGAAAATGCAGCTAAAACTGTTAAAATACAAGATAAATGGACGGATTCTAATGAACGCGACTTTTACGACCTTAGCTGAGTTTCAATCCGTTTTAGAAGTGATGCCAGAAGCTGACGCAAAGGCCTTTGCTGGTGCCCAAGATCGCAATGAACAGCTGACGAAACCTCCTGGAGCTTTGGGGCGTTTGGAGGATTTGGCCATTTGGTATGCCAGTTGGCGTGGGGATGATGTCCCAGTTGGGACAAACCCTCAAGTTGTTGTTTTCGCAGGAAATCACGGCGTTGCAGCACAAGGTGTTTCTGCTTTTCCACCAGAGGTGACGGAGCAAATGGTGTTGAACTTTCAACATGGTGGTGCTGCGATCAATCAATTGTGCAAGACATATGGTGCTAAATTGGATGTGCATGCTTTGGAATTGGATCGCCCAACGGCGGATTTTACTTCTGGGCCAGCAATGAGCGAAGATGAAGTTATTACTGCATTGCAAACAGGTTGGAACGCTGTGGATGCACAGACGGATGTTTTGGTTGCAGGGGAAATGGGCATTGGCAATACGACGTCTGGCGCTGCGATTGCTTGTGCGTTGTTTGGTGGCGATGCCGCCGATTGGGTGGGGCGTGGAACGGGCGTAACCGATGAAGGTTTGGCCCTAAAGGCGCGTGTTGTTGCTCAAGGTATAGCTGCGAACCCCACGGCTGTTGGGAATGGTTTAGAGGCATTGCGGTGTTTAGGCGGTCGCGAGTTGGCCGGAATGGTTGGTGCCATCGCAAGTGCGCGGGCAAAATCTATTCCTGTAATTTTAGACGGCTTTATTTGTTCTGCTGCAGCATCTTGTTTAGCTGCCGCCGTTGATGGTGCACTAGATCACACAGTTGCAGGACATTTATCCGCTGAGGGCGCACATGCTGTGATCTTGGGAAATCTTGGCAAGACACCGTTATTATCCCTAGGCCTGCGTTTGGGCGAAGGATCAGGCGGGGCTTTGGCTTTGGGTGTATTACAAGGGGCTGTTGCCTGCCATTCTGGGATGGCAACCTTTGCCGAAGCAGGTGTTTCTGACACTTAGATCAGCTGGTCAGAATTTCGCTAACTTTAAGCGCACGCGTGGCACTGCCATCGACCTTTAGCTTGCCTGTCATAAACGCCATTGCAGGGTTTTGAGACCCATCAAGAATGGCTTTGAACACGGCTTCTGATGAAATCAATGTCACGTCAACATCTTCATCCCCAACACGCGCACCTGTTGCATCTAACATCAACGTGCCTTCGTCTTTGATGACCAGTTTTGCTGTACCTACAATGGTGTCTTTTACCTTTGGTGTCAGATGTTCGATAAATTCAGCGACGACAGTGTTCATATTATATGGCCTCGTATTTGCGTGTGCTGGTTTTATCAAACAGCAAGCAATCTATAGCAATCAAGACGTTACGGCATTTTGTTATGATGCTTGGTGAAGTCCATTTATTTCCTGTTTGGCAATTCGGGATGTAATGAACAATGCCATGATCCACCCAGTGCTGACTGCGATAGCAATGCCCAACCAAACGCCCCAGACGTCCATGCCGTACACACCGACCAAGAGCCAGACAAAGAAAGCTATACCGAAACCTTGGCGGTATACCGATATCCACAAGGTCCAGACAGGGCGTTTAAGGGCTTGTAGGAATGAATTGATCGAGAACAACATCATATACAGGATGAATAAGAAGCTATCGACGCGCAGATAGCTTTGTCCGACGTCGATAACGGCTTGATTGTCCGTGAAGAACGACATCGCGAATGCGCCGCCGAACCACAGGATTGGGGCGGCGCTGATTGTCATGATGAAACCGAGTTTCCAACAAAACCATAGCGCTTCGCGTACGCGGTCATAGTTTTCTGCACCAAAGTTCTGGGCTGCAATTGGTAAGAGTGCCCCTGTCATGCCGAGAACTGGTAAGAGAAGGATTTGTTCAATCCTAAGGGCGATGCCATATGCAGCAATCGCATGCCCACCAAATCCTTTAAGTGCATATTGTATGACAAAGCCAGAGATAAACATGACCATGAATGCCGTTGTAGTGGGCAGCATCTGTCCGAAAATTTCACGGTATGATTTGATGTTTGGGGACAGTTCAGATGCATTTGCACCTTTGATAACACGCAGGTTCAACACAGCGCGCAGCACGAATATCATCACGCCTGTTTGGGATACAACTGTTGCTAGGGCGATGCCATTAAAGCCTAATCCAGAAATCACCCCCGGGATGCCGTAGATGAATAAAGGGTTTAGAATTATATTGGCAAAGAATGCTGCCATCATCGCGCGTTGCATTGTGACGCTGTTGCCGTGTGCTTGCAAGATTCCGTTGGCTGCATAGGCAAGCAAGAAACCAGGCAGTGAGGCCAAGAGCCAATAGAAGTAACCGTTTGCGGCATCACGATAAGCGCCAGGTTCGGACACGAATGCGATCAGATATGGCCCCGCTACAAAACCCAATACTATAAGGATCAATGTTGCCGCTATGGCGAATGACAACCCTTGCATTGCGGTTTGACGCGCCAGATCATCGTTCTTTTTACCGCGCGCATTGCCGACAAGGGCACTCATCGCGGAGCCTGTGCCAAAACCCACTGCCATCATGATGAAAAATGCTTGGAACCCGATTGCTAAACCTGCTTGGGCATCTGTTGAAAGTTGGCCCGCAAAGTACACATCAACCACATTATAAAGGGTTGAGAATAGCATTCCCATCGCGGCTGGAATCGCTAACGTTCGAAAGTGGCTTGAAATCGGGCCTTCAGTCAGGTCTTGGTCAAGCATATCGGAGTGCTTTTCAGATAATTAATAGGTTCTGATATGGACGTTACGAACAAGTTCTTTGTACCGCAAGCCGTATATTTATGGAGGCGAGTACGAGAATCGAACTCGTGTACACGGATTTGCAATCCGCTGCGTCACCACTCCGCCAACTCGCCGCCGGTAATAGTAAGTGGTTGTAACTATTGGGCGTTTATTAATTGGGGTGATGGTGAGCGTCAATAGGGAAATTCAAGAGTATCACACTGGGTATCAATTTCATATTTTGTTGTTGTTCTGTTCTTTATGCCATTCGTTCTCAAGGCGTGTTCTAGTATGGGTTTGCCAGTATAATTCGCTTCATTCCGAAGAAAGCCATGTATAAAATACGAATACGAGATGTATCATAAAAATGTGTAGAGTTTTCAATCAGCGGTGGTTTTAAATTCACTTAAATCTATTCAGACTCTAGTGCATCGGGAATGTATGCGATCTTCTCATTATGGTCTGCGGTATGTATTTTCTTAATAATATTTGAAACGAGACTTAATGCTATTGTGTTTCGATCGCTATAGCGTGTGGCAAGCTTCTCAGCGACAACGTGTCCAGACATTTCTAATGCTGCAATAATGGTTGATGCTTCCAGTTCAGATAGCTCAAGAGTTATAACATTATCAATTACCTTACCTGTCATGGTTAATCCCTTCATCGATGTTTGGCTCATTATGATATAAAAATTTCTCCACTATTTGACTGCTTAAAATGCATAGGGTGTGAAAAGATTATATCCGTTTAAGTCGAAACTTTCTGGTTTGATTACCCTAATTGATATTGGGCTTAATTGGCTGGTGTAGGGCGGGTGGTTACTCCGCCCTTGCAGGAAAAGTCCGTATCAACGCGCGCTAAACTCAAACCCATATCTAAACGTACGGAGAGTATGGGGTGGTCTGGCTATGTTTTTAATCTGTATCTTTGTAATGGTCGGTAAGATTGACTTCAACAGTTACCGTCTAACGGTTCGGTGATAGAACGTTAGAGAAGACTGCGATGTTATGAAAATCTGCCCATTATACAGCAATAGCTATAGCGAATGCTGAAAGAATAAACAGAAAGAACCAGCCAACTTTTTGCCGAGCCGTTTTGATCTCACCAACAATTTTCTTAGTTAGAATTTTACGTTTTAACTTTAAACGTCGAAGTGATTTAGATTTTACTTTCATTTTCAAGTCCTTCCATGAGCGGGTCTTAGGTTGCATATAGTTATAGCATAGCATTTTTTGGTTGAAATTTCAATTTTGCATTCAGAGACCCGAACGAACGTAGCAAGTTGCGTTTAATGGCGATAACGATAATTGAGTGTTGGGTAGATGAAAGAACCATCTAAAAAGCGGATTAAAAAATCATATATCTAGATGGTTCATGATGATTAGAACATCAGGCTAAATATAGCGGATGATGTGGTTTGCATTAACGCAATAGCTGTGAAAAGTGCGCGCATTTTGATGGATTTGAAACGGCGCCACAACAATATCCAAGCGCTGACCACTAATATCTGTTCTATTGTCGAAATAATACCGCCATGATGATTGCTGTCCCAATAGCTATAGGGGCTGTAAAAAACCCAATCGGTTACGGGCCAGAAGTGTTGACGGGCGTCATCGTGATGTAGTGGAAAGTCGAAAGCCACATGAAGTAATGCAGCGCCAGACAGAGCCATAAGCCATTTTTTGTTCACCCATATGGCAGTGGCAAAGATTATCCCCCATAAGACGAATGAATTGTCTACGGCAAAGGTTTGTTGCCAGAGCGGCGAGAAATATTGCACATCAAAGACATACGTTGGGTTGTTACCAAGGATTAATATGCTGTAACTGGCCATTATGTACAAAGAAAGGTCGGGAAGAAGCCCACCGATCATTGCAGCCGTGGTTATTTTAGGGCTATCTGGTTTTGCAAAGACGCCAGCGGCGAACAAGAGATGGGCAGGGGTGTTCATTACCTTTTCCCACTGGTTTAACAATAACTATAGGACGTAACATGGCAAAGTCCATCATGATCCAAGGCGCAGGATCAAATGTGGGTAAATCGATGGTGGTGGCAGGGATATGCCGCGCAGCTGTAAAGCGCGGCCTAAAGGTGCGTCCGTTTAAGCCGCAGAATATGTCGAACAACGCAGCTGTCACTGCGGATGGCGGTGAAATAGGGCGAGCGCAAGCATTGCAAGCTATGGCATGTGGTGTGCCTGCTATAACGGATATGAACCCTGTCTTGCTGAAACCTGAAACGGATATTGGGGCGCAGGTTATTGTACAGGGAAAACGACTCACCACAGCAAAGGCGCGGGATTATGCGAAATTAAAACCAACCTTAATGACGGCGGTTTTGGAAAGCTTTAACCGCTTAGGTCAAGATGTGGATTTGGTGGTTGTCGAGGGTGCAGGTAGTCCTGCGGAAACGAATTTGCGCAAGGGTGATATTGCAAATATGGGCTTTGCTGAAGCGGCAGATGTGCCGGTGATCTTGGTGGGCGATATTGATAGGGGTGGTGTGATTGCACAGATCGTGGGTACACATGTCATCTTACCGAATACAGATCGTGATCGTATAAAAGCTTTTTCTATCAATAAGTTTCGTGGCGACGTTAGTTTGTTTGATGAGGGGCTCTCTGAGATTGTCGACCGTACTGGTTGGGCTAGTATCGGTGTGTTACCTTGGTTTGCAGATGCATCAAAGTTACCCGCAGAGGATGCGGCAGATATTATGAAGACTGCTAAAGGAACTGGTTTTAAAATTGCGGTTCCACAATTGTCTCGGATTGCTAATTTTGATGATTTAGACCCTTTAGGGTTAGATCCGAATGTTTCTGTTCAAATGATCCCAGCGGGGCAGCCATTGCCATTGGATGCGGATATGGTTTTGATCCCTGGGTCAAAGTCAACGACTGGTGATTTAGCATTCTTTCGTGCGCAAGGTTGGGATATTGATCTTGCAGCGCATGTACGCCGTGGGGGGTATGTGTTGGGGATTTGTGGCGGATATCAAATGCTGGGCGCAAATATTCACGATCCAGAAGGGATTGAAGGAGCAGCGGGCAGCTATAAAGGTCTAGGGTTGCTAGATGTTACGACCACTATGCATCCTGAAAAACGTTTAGCAGAAGTTTCAGGAACATATACGCCAACAGGCGATAAGGTTCGAGGATATGAAATTCATATTGGCAAAACCGATGGGCCAGATTGCAAGCGATCTTGGTTGGATTTTGGTGGTAAATCAGAAGGGGCAGCTTCGCCAAATGGGCGTATAATGGGATGCTATATCCATGGGCTTTTCACAGCGGATACATTTCGCGCAGCTTTTTTAAGGAGCTTGGGTGCGCAAGCGGCTGTATTCAACTACGATGCCCAAGTGGATCAAGTGTTGGATGATTTGGCAGACCATATCGAGACCCATTTAGATCTTAATATGCTTTTTTCATTGGCAAAATAAAATTATGGAATTTCACGCGAAGCTAATGCGTGATGAATTTCCCGGCGTACAAGTTTGCGCACATTGCGCGTTATACGATCACCAAGATCACCTTGTAGTTCTGAACGTACCAATTCGCTGACGATCTCCCTTAACGTTTCTTCATCGATAAAGGCATCACCTTTTGGCTCTGCTTCGGCGGCAGTTTCGAGATCGTCATCTTCTATATCGTCTTCTAACTCAAGTTCTTCTGTGTCGTCCCCTGACGTATACTCGAAGGTATCTTCTTCTATATCGTCTTCTATATCTGCGAGTTCTTCCACAGGTCCTTCTGCTTCAGGAGTTGCAGCCATTTCTGCACGCAATACAAAAGGTTCAGTTTTCTCAGTTTTTGGTGCATCGATTTCTGAAGGCATAGATGTTTCATTCGCCAAGAAAGCATTAACATGTGCTGTACGCGCTTCTTCATCAGCGTCATCGGTCAAAGTGGTTGTTTCTTCTATTACAGTTTCTGCCAGATCAGAGATTTCTTCTGCAACAGGTTCAATATCTTTTTGCGTGTTGTCTTGCCCTTTGGCTATTTCTGCAATGGATGCATTTATAGCTTGTACAAATGTAATAGGGCCATCAGCAGCGGTTTCTTTGACTTCAGGAAGCGGGGTTATCGTATCTTTAGTCGTGACCAGAATATCTTCTTCTGGCACAAAACTTTTCACTTCAGGAGTGATATCTTCTGTAACCTGTAATTCTTCCATAGCTTCATCGATATCTTTTGGAGACGTTAATGGTGGTTCGATGCGTGGTGATGCCAGATTTATGGCTTGCGGTTTATTTCCTTCAACGCGCGGTCCGTCAGCGACCAAACGACGAATGGATGACAATACGTCTTCTATTTCTGCTGACTTTTCTGCTTCAGACATGGGTCCCTCGATATTATTTTTTTTAAAACAGTACCCAAGATTGTAATTTCAAACAACTATGTTGTTAAATTCTAGTCCCTTAAATGTTAATTTAAACGTAATTATGGCGTTGGTGATACAATTGAACGCCATAAAACGGTTAAATAACCCGTAAAATTTAAGCTACTTACCGTTGCGCTTTAATATTTTATCCAAAGTATCTAAGCGTTTTTTACCCAATGGACTTGGCTTTGCTACGGCTGAATAATTCGTATCTGGGTTGTAAGTCTCTATGCCTAGCTGCAAATGATCGACTGTTAGCAAGCCCATCGCAGACAAAACCGTATAAGCATTTACATATTCATCGCGGATTGCTGAGACAAGGTCGGAACGTGCTTCAAGTAGTTCTTGTTCTGCATTCAATGCGTCTAGCGTTGTACGTGCCCCTAATTTTGCCTCTTCACTTGTTCCTTCAAATGCAATCTTTGCTGCGCGTACTTGTTCGCGGCGTGCACGAATGCTGGCTTTTGATGCTTCCCAAGTGGCGTAAGCACTTTGCACTTCTTGTCGTACTTGTACGCCAGCCAGCTGAAGTTCTGATTTTTCTTGATCCAGCTGTGCGAGAGCTTGGCGTTCAGCACTGTTCAAACGTCCACCCTGAAAGATGGGTTGTGAAACGCTTAACCCTAGGATTGCAGACGTATCGCTTGTATCTGTCAGATCAGCATTCGATTGTTGTGCTGAAATGCTGCCGGTGATTGTTGGTCTTTTGTTCCCACGTGCAATATCAACTGATTTTTCAGCGGCTTTCACAAGAAATTGTTGTTGCAAGATTTGTGGGTTTCTAGCAATAGCAATATTTTCCGCATCATTAGCTGATTTAGGAAGTTTTGGGGCAGGCGGCGGTGTGCGTAGATTTTTTGGCGCGGACCCAATTGTAGCAATATAGAAATCTATAGAACGTTTCAGGGCGGCGCGACTTGTTTCTAATGAACTTTGAGATGCAGCAAAACGTGATTCTGCTTGGCTTACATCTGTACGTGTGACTTCGCCAACCTCAAAACGCTCGCGGGCTGCACGAACTTCTTCTGATAGAACTTTTACACTGTTTCGTGCCAATTCAACATTTCTTTGATCACGACGTACATCCATATAGGCTGTTACAGCATTCAAAAGCACAGTTTGTTCGGTATCCACCAATGCTTGACGGCTTGCTTGTACGTTAAACTTTGCTTGGTCGACACCGTTTAAACCCGTTAGACCTGCATAAATTGGAACACTTGTTGTCAGTGCTGCGGTGTCACTAGAGCTTGCTCTATCAGTCGTTTCGTTAAGTGTTCTATTTGTTGAAGCTGTTGCTGAAATGGTTGGGCGCAATGCACCACGAGCCTGGGCAACGCCTTCATCTGTTGCACGTAAGCTATTTTGACCAATACGCAAAGATGGGTTGGTTTGATACGCTTGGATCAATGCATCTGTAAGTGTGGTTGCAAAGCTTGGAGCACCAACACAAAGTGCGATACTTGCTGTTGTAACCTTAAGAGCCTTTAAAAAAGTCATTTGGGCTTATCCTTTGGCGTATATTTTTTCTAATACTTAGAAAGTAAATTCTGGTTTGGTTTCAAATCCATTAAGAAGTGGAGCTGTTGCATTAAATGCTGTGCGCCATGAAATCTTACCATTAGATTTATAACCTATTTTGCATGCCCCTAATGGGCCCTCTTGGAAAATCGCACAAATACGACCACCATCTTTTAACTGTTCTGCCAAGGGTGCAGGAATATTTGTAACAGCACCCTGTAGAATAATCACATCATAAGGACCATTCTTAGCATTGCCTGCTGACAAATCACCTGTTGTCACAAAACCATTGTCAACGGACTGTTCTGTAAGTGTGGCATTTGCTTCTTCTGCCATGGCTGCATCGCTTTCCACTGAAACGACTGCTTCGGCCATTTTGGCAAGCACTGCAGTTGAATAGCCTAGACCACACCCAATATCTAAAACCATTTCTGTTGGTTGAACATACACTGCATCCAGCATTTTGGCAAATGTACGCGCATCTAATAGGACGCGATCAGCACTTAATGCGATGTGTTCACCTGCATAAGCGACAGGACGTTTTGCGAGTGGGAGATAGGCTTCGCGCGGTGTTGAAAGAAGCGCGTCAATGATTGGATATTTGGTAACGTCAGAAGGGCGGACTTGGCAGTCGACCATTGCGATACGTGCTGTTTTATAATCAGACATGTTTAAACTTTGTCCCATGGTATCTGTATTTCGAATTGTTGTGCCATAGTTATACGGGTTGAGCAACCAAGCTGGATTAAAGAATCAGTGGATTTACGCGTTTTTTTGCACAGGAACCGACACAGTCATCTCTGGCGTGTGTTCAAGGACAGATGGGTGGATATATTCTGATGGACAGTTTCCGATACTGCGAGGCTTTCTGAATAAGAAAAACTTTGCGATGCCACGTTTGTTGCCTTGTTGTGGTGCATTTGGGTCTTGGGGAAAACGGTCTTTCCAGTCATCGGGCAGTTTAATACCGCATTTTTGAGCGCGTTCTAACATCCATACAAGCGGAATGTTGGACAATGGCCGCGCTTTGGGAAACTTCCAGATATGACCACCGACATCGGAATGTGCACCGCGAAACCAAACCTGTTCCAAATGCCCAGGCCAATTGGGATTTGTATGCCAAATCACAGGGCTATAAGCCGTGCGTGTTTCATTGATGGCAAGCGCTTGAAACCCGTTTTTGACATGGTCAGCGATGCTGTCATTGTGAAATTCCGTTGCCATTGGTGCCAAATGGCTGAGTAGGGGGTATTCGATCCCTAATGCTTTGACCGTATCCCAGACGCCGATCATTTCAATATCGATGTCCCTATGGCAATTCGCATCAAAAAACGCCTTCATAACAGTTTCAGTATCTTCGCATTCATACAGACGGAAAGCTTGCCGCACATTGCGTTCAATCGCGCGGTCTTTGCGCAGCAAACCAATCGCATCGATCATCCCAGCCAAAGATCGGACGGCATAAGCACCGCGGCTGTACCCAAACAGATATATTTTATCGCCTTTTTCAAAATTGCTGCTGAGATGCGCATAGGCATCACGGATCGTTTGGTTGATCCCCAAACCACTTGCCAAGGTCACCCATTTCCACAGACCGCGACCTTGAACGCCTGGATGATACCAAAGTGTTTCTTCTTTGCGATCATTGGTTTCTTCTAGCAGTTTGTAAAGCAACCCTGCATTGGTTTCATGGCCCTCTATAAGGCGGCTTTGGGTGCCGTCGATAATTACGATATGATTTCTGGGTTTACCTGTGTTCATGTCGCGAAGCTTTACACAGAAAATAGGAAAAACAACACTGCAATGTTGTTTTCACGCAAACGCTATCCGATGTTAGAAATGTTACAGCTTAGGGTGCTGTGTTAGAGATCATAATTTCCTTGAAATTACCGTAACCATTGAATTGGGTTGTGATGGATTTCACATAGGCACCCATATTTTCAAAAAGGATATAATCCCCTTCGGCGATTGTGCTTGGTAATGGGAGGGGTTCTGGCAATTGATCCAATGAATCACACGTTGGGCCAAAAACTGTGTATTTGGCTTTTGCCCCTGTCTTGGGAGTGCCATCAGATGCAATCGTTTGATAACGATCGACAGGACCGATATCGCGGAATTCTGTTAAGCCAGCATAAACACCGTCATTTAAGAAAATAGTTTTTTTATCCAGTGCTTTAACGCGTGTTGCTAAACTATATCCGTCTGCAGAAAGACTACGCCCTGGTTCGCATACTAGCTTTGGAATACTATTGTCAAAGTGGTTTGCAACAGCAGTTCCTATTGTCTCAAAGAATGCCATTAAATCAGGTTTGTTCTTAGCCCTAAAACTTGGAAAGCCGCCCCCGACATTCAACCGTTCTAACACGCAGCCAGCTTTTTTAGCGATGTCAGCACAAGTCTTGATGTATAATTCCCAAGCTTTTGGATCAGTACATTGCGTACCCGGATGAAAGGTCATTGATGTGCGGTAATTGCTATTTTTCAACCGTTCTAAAAGAGCGATGCAATCACCAGGCTTTGCACCAAATTTCGATCCGAAATCATATGCAGCACCTTCTAAATCCAATTTTAAGCGTACTGATATTTCTGCGCCTGCTGGTACATACTTTAACAGCTTGTCCAATTCAGCTATGCGATCCACAGAATAACAACGGATGTTCTTTGATACGGCATGTTTGATTTCTGCGATAGATCGGACTGGGTTGTGATAATGTAATGTGGCGTTTGGAGCGATGTTACGGATCAAGTCTATTTCTACAGGGGAAGCGACATCAAAACTTGTGATACCACAGGAAATAAGTGTTTTGATGACATTTGGATCTGGGTTTGCCTTGACTGCATATGTGACAAGCCCAGGGAAGTGATCATGAAATATCTTAGCTGTTCCAGTCAGCTTATTCGGATTGAAAAACAAGACAGGAATGTCAGGCTGACATTGCTTTAGATACCCACGCCGTGTTTGCCAAATGGCTTCTTGAAAACTCATGCTCGTCTCCGTTTTCTTATAGTCTGCGGCAGGAACCTGTAAAAAACAGTCGGCAATATGGGCAATTTGTGATTAATATGAATCATTATGACGAAATAATGGGCGTATTATATGGATGATATAGATAAGAAATTGATCGCAGCTTTGGCTGTGAATGCCCGAACACCTGTTTCTACTTTGGCTGGAACGCTTGGCTTGGCACGTACAACGGTGCAGGCACGTTTGGATCGTTTGGAAAGTTCTGGAACGATTGCAGGTTATACTGTGCGCTTAACTGACGCTGCTATTGCAGGACGGATAAGGGCGACGGTTCTGGTACAAGCAGACACAGGCAAGCAGGCCAGTATCATTGGGCGCCTAAAAACAATGGTTAATGTAGAAGAGGCGCACACAGCATCGGGACGGTTTGATCTTGTATTGCAAATTGCAGCAAGCACGACAGCAGAGTTGGATGATGTTTTGGATCAAATAGGGGCTTTGGATGGGGTAAATTCTTCTGAAAGCTTAATCCGCCTTACCACAAAGATTGACCGCGCTTTGTAAGCGGATGTAGCATTCTAATCAGCGATAGGAGGTATCATGGATCAGGTTAAATTCACCCAAATGAAAGATGGGGATCGTGAAGATTATGATTTCTTAACCAAACATGAGATTGAACATACCAAAGGTACAGCCGACAGATTGTTAAAAGCACTTGTTGAATTGGACGAAGGCTTATCTGGCTATCAAATCACACGATTGGGTCATTCTTTGCAATCTGCTACCCGTGCTTGGCGCGATGGGGCAGATATTGACTGGGTGGTTTCAGCACTACTACACGACATTGGCGATATCTTTGCGCCATATAATCATGATGAATACGCTGCAACGATCCTGAAACCTTTTGTACGTGAACAATGTCGTTGGGTCGTGGAAAAGCATGGCGACTTTCAGCTGGTGTATTACGGCGAACATGTGGGCGCAGATCCTGAAAAACGCAAAGCCTATGCTGGGCATGAGTTTTTTGATGATTGCGCACAGTTTTGCGAGCGTTGGGATCAATCCAGCTTTGATCCTGACTATGACACATATGATATTTCATTCTTTAGAAATATGGTGCGCGAAGTCTTTGCGCGTGAGCCTTATGATCCTGCTGTCATTAGCGCCAAACCACAGCCATTAATGCATGCTGAAACAGCCGCTGAACGCGCCTAATTTCAACAAAGCTGTATTACTGCGCTGACAGGGCTTCCCCTTATGGAAAACCCCATGTAGAAAGCCATGCAAACACAAAGTTTCAAGGCAAAAACCAATGGCGATGGAAAAGAATTTTGATGCAGCCGCATCCGAGGCTGCACTCTACGAAAAATGGGAAACATCTGGCGCGTTTAAAGCGGGCGCAAATGCAAAAGACGGTGCAGATGCATTCTGTATCATGATCCCACCGCCAAATGTGACAGGCGTTCTGCACATGGGTCATGCCTTTAACAACACTTTGCAAGATATTTTGGTGCGCTGGCACCGTATGCGTGGGTTCGACACGCTGTGGCAACCTGGCCAAGACCATGCGGGGATCGCCACCCAAATGGTTGTGGAACGCCAGTTGGCAGAGGAGGGCATCAAACGCACTGACTTGGGGCGCGATAAATTCCTTGAAAAAGTCTGGGCTTGGAAAGAGCAATCAGGTGGCACGATTGTTGAACAATTGAAACGCCTTGGTGCGTCTTGTGACTGGGATCGCAATGCGTTCACAATGGCGGGTGCCCATGGTGACACGCGCACAGGCCACGAAAACAGCCCGAACTTTCACGATGCGGTTCTGAAGGTCTTCGTGAAAATGTACAACGAGGGCAAGATTTACAAAGGCAAGCGCCTTGTGAATTGGGACCCGAAGTTTGAAACCGCGATTTCTGACCTTGAGGTGGAGAATATCGAGGTTGATGGTCATATGTGGCACTTCAAATACCCATTGGCGGATGGTGCGACCTATACCTACGTTGAAAAAGACGAAGATGGCAATGTGGTGCTGGAAGAGGAACGTGATTACATTTCTATCGCCACAACACGCCCTGAAACCATGCTGGGTGACGGTGCTGTTGCGGTTTATGTCAGTGACGAACGGTATGCGCCGTTGGTTGGCAAGCTTTGTGAAATTCCTGTGGGGCCAAAAGAGCACCGCCGTTTGATCCCGATTATTACGGATGAATACCCTGACCCTGATTTTGGCTCGGGTGCTGTGAAAATCACAGGCGCGCATGATTTTAACGACTATCAAGTGGCGAAACGTGGTGGCATCCCGATGTATTCTTTGATGGATACACAGGGCAATATGCGTGCTGACGGTAAACCATACGCAGAAGAAGCAGCTGTGGCGCAAGCGATTGCCAATGGCGATCAAGAGTTTGACGAGGCGATGATTGCCGCGATGAACCTTGTGCCCGATGAATACCGTGGCTTGGATCGGTTCGAAGCGCGTAAACGCGTTGTGGCGGATATCACTGCCGAAGGTTTGGCTGTGATGACGAAGGACGAAGAGGGTGCTGAAATCCCGTACGTCGAGAATAAAAAGATCATGCAGCCGTTTGGGGATCGTTCCAAAGTGGTGATCGAGCCGATGTTGACCGATCAATGGTTCGTGGACACAGCCCAAATCGTGCAACCCGCGATTGATGCGGTGCGCGATGGCACGGTTAAGATTTTACCAGAAGGCGATAAAAAGGTGTATTTCCACTGGTTGGAAAACATCGAGCCTTGGTGTATTTCGCGCCAACTATGGTGGGGCCATCAGGTTCCTGTTTGGTATGGTCCTGATATTGAAACTGATTGTGACCTGCCAAAACCCGCAGATGAATCAAGTGCATATAAACGTCCAGTAGATCGGGCATTTTGTGCTGCTACTGAAGATGAAGCTTATGCTCAAGCCGCTAAATATTACGAAGAAAAGCTTGGGCGAGAAATAAAAGTTAGAAGTGAATATACGGAGGGTGCAATTAGAGGTTGGGGACATGATGCAGATGGTAAATTGGAAGAAATTTGTCTTTACCGCGACCCCGACGTCCTAGACACATGGTTCTCGTCTGGTCTTTGGCCATTCGGCACGCTTGGCTGGCCTGAAAATACGCCTGAGCTAGAGCGCTATTACACATCCGACAATGTTGATCGTGTATTGATCACTGGGTTCGATATCATCTTCTTCTGGGTCGCTCGTATGATGATGATGGGTATTGAAACCATGGATAAAGTGCCGTTCGAAACGGTTTACGTGCATCCATTGGTGCGTGATGAGAAGGGCAAAAAGATGTCTAAATCCACGGGCAATGTTTTGGACCCATTGGATTTGATCGATAAATACGGCACTGATGCTGTGCGCTTTACGCTGACGGCGATGGCGGCGATGGGGCGTGATTTGAAATTGTCTGAGGATCGCATTACAGGCTACCGTAACTTTGGGACGAAGCTTTGGAATGCAGCGCGTTTTGCAGAGTTTAATGAAGCAACACCTGTTGCGGATTTCGATCCTGCATCAGCCACGCAGACCTTGAACAAATGGATCATTGGTGAAACAGCACTTGTTCGCGAGGCGGTGGATGCATCGCTAGAACAATACCGTTTCAATGATGCCGCAAACGCGCTGTATGCATTCGTTTGGGGTAAGGTGTGTGACTGGTATGTAGAGCTGTCAAAACCATTGTTCCAAGGTGAAGATGAAGCGGTGAAGGCGGAAACCAAGGCAACGCTGTCATGGGTTTTGGATCAATGTATCATCCTGCTGCACCCAATCATGCCGTATATCACCGAACAATTGTGGGGTGATATTGCTGATCGTGCAAATATGTTGGTGCATGAAGATTGGCCAACATATACATCCGCTGATTTGTTGGATGCGGATGCATCACGTGAAATGAACTGGGTGGTTGGTTTGATCGAACAAATCCGTTCTGTGCGCGCAGAAATGCGGGTGAATGCAGGTGCGAAAATCCCGATGGTTCAATTGGAATTGGATGATTTGGGTAAAGCTGCATTGGAACGTAACCTGCCAATGATCATGCGTTTGGCGCGGATTGAGGAATTGACCGAAGCATCCGAAGCACCAAAAGGTTCGGTTACGATGGCTGTTGAGGGTGGCACATTCTGTCTGCCGTTGGCAGATATCATCGATGTGGATGCTGAAAAGGCGCGTTTGACCAAGCTGATTGAAAAGCTGGAAAAAGAGCTGAATGGTATCAAAGGCAAATTGTCGAACGAGAAATTCGTGAACAATGCGCCAGAAGCTGTGGTTGCCGAAAATCGTGCCCGTATTGAAACGGGTGGCGAAGAGTTGAAAATCCTACAAGAGGCTTTTGAGCGCGTGGCAGCACTCGGTTAGACCAAAGCCGTTTAAGCAGATTGAAAAACACCCTGATGCGAGGCAGATAGCATCAGGGTGCTAAAGCTTAAGCCGCCGCAGGCAACAACGTTCCGCTTTTGAAATCTACACGTAATGTCAGGATTGGATGCCCGTCCTCTTGAGGCGCGGATTTCGCTAGACCGTAGTCGCGAAGATCAATCACAGTTGGGTTTTGCATCATGGCTAATGTTTTTGCACGATAGTCTGAAAATTTAATCGGTTTCATCTCAGTATCCTTTCATTGGCAGATGATAGATATGTGGATAACTTTGTGGATAAACTCAACCCACAGGTTCGTGTAACACACGTGTGTGAACATTATGTGATTAGCGAACGACCCGATCTATAGCCCGCATTGCACCAATTGCTTTGTCATAATAGACCGTCAAAATTCGCCGCGCAGGCGGTGATTTTGCAATATTTGGTAGGAATTTCACAGCTCCTGCAGCGGATGCTGTCGCCAAAAGGCCTCTGCGCGTAATTTTATTACTTAACGGTTTTTGCGGTTTTATAGACATTTACTGTATTACCTCTTCAATGTGCGCATATCAGGTATGTTTAATTAACAATAATACAAGATGTAGATGTTACAGTTTTCGAATGTCGAAGGCGACCATTTCACTCCTAAAAGCGAATCATATGTTTGATTTCTGCTGGTTTGATCGGTCAATAATCTTGCGAATACTGTGGATAGTAGCTGGTCAAGATTGCGAAATGACTGAGCTTGCGGCTTCTAGAGCACCAGTACCATGGGGAATGTCCAAGGCTTTTAAAGCACTATCAATGCTTCCCAATGTTCCCATAACCATTGGAATATTGAGATGCCCCATATGGCCTATACGGAAATAATCATGCCATTCTAACGACCCGTGTTCAGCCATGCCAAGACCTATGCCTAGGGTGACACCAGCCGTTTTTTCGCACCATTCGCGAATTCTGGTAGCATTCCCATTTGTCGTTTTAATGCAAGTTACAGCACATGATCTATCTTTTTGATCAGGTACATTTGCTTTTATATCGCCACCATCTGATCCCCAATTGTCTACGGCAGCCCAAATAGCCTTAGCGAGCCGCGCATGTCGGGCCCAAGCGTTTTCAACACCTTCTTCATGTACAAGTATATCTAAAGCCTCGCGCAAGCCATAAAGATGATGTGTCGGTGCCGTACCGCCAAATTTTTGGTAAAACACGTCTGCATTCATGCGCGGGATAAAATCCCAATAGCTTGTCACAAGGTCTGCTGTCTTACGGGCTTCTAATGCGCGATCATTGGCATAGACAAACGATAGACCTGGCGGTGTCATCAATCCCTTTTGGCAACCTGCAACCATCAAATCGACGCCCCAATCGTCCATCATAAATTTTTCACACCCTAGGCTGGCAATGCAATCCACATAAAACAGTGCTGGGTGTCCGCTGGCATCAATAGCTGCGCGTAATGCAGGAATGTCATTTTGAACGGATGATGCGGTATCTGTCTGCGCGACTAAAATGGCCTTGTATTTATGTGCAGTGTCGTTTTGCAAAGCTTCTTGTAATTTTGCTGGATTAGCAGGGGAGGACGGGCCGAAATCTATGACTGTTGGTTCGATGCCAATTTTTTGACCCCATTCGCCCCAGCCAATAGCAAAGCGGCCAGTTGCCAAAACCAAAACCTTATCACCTCTTGAAAATGTATTGGTCATCGCTGCTTCCCATGCGCCGTGGCCATTGGCAATATATATGGCGACTTGTCCTTTCGTTTGAGCAACAGTTTTTAAATCAGGATAAAGTGTGGCCGTTAAATCAACCAACTCACCTGCGTAAATATTTGGTGATGGTCTGTGCATTGCATTTAGAACGCGCTCTGGGATCACAGATGGGCCAGGAATTGACATAAGTCTGCGACCATAACCTAATGACATTTATAAAATCCTTTTGGTGATTTAAAATTGGTAGGATAAAGTATAATTAGCGTCAATCAAACACTTCGTTGGACACCGCTGTTTTCAGTGATAAACAGAGGAACAGAATTGGCAAAAGGTGTCGGTCGGGGATGACGAAAAAAGAACCAAGGAAACTATCTGCAAGAGAAGCCTATGGGCGCTTGTGGCATGGTTGGGTCAAACAGCACTGGGGTGCGTTGATCGTTTCTGCTTGCCTGATGGTGGTTATTGCTTTGGCAACAGCGGGTTACGCCAAGTTTATGGAGTATTCTATTGCTGGCTTGGAAGCCAAAGATGTGAATGTTGTCTATTGGGCGCCATTGGGGATTATTTTCCTGACAACGACGCGTGGTCTTTGTCATTATCTGAATGTTGTTTTGCAAAATAGAATTTTGAGCCGTGTTCAGGCGGATATGCAACGTCAGATGTATGACACACTTGTGGATATGGATTTGGCGGAATTGCTTGCAGAAGCACCCGCAGCAATTTCCGCACGTTTTTCAGCGGATATCGAATTGATCCGTGGGGCGACCGTGGCTGTCTTTGGCTCTGTACGTGATGTGCTGACATTGGTGGCAACTGTAGTTGTGATGTTGTCAATTGATTGGGCTATGACATTGGCATTAATAGCGATATTTGCTTTGGTTTTTTTGCCTGTAGGTTTGGCTGGATCTCGTATTCGTAAAACATCTAAGGAAATCCAAGAAGAGATCGGACAGATGACAAAATCTGTCAATGAAGGTTTGTCTGGTATTCGTATGGTGCGGACATATCAGTTGGAAGACAAGCTTAAGAAGACGTCGAACAAAAGTTTTGAGCGCCTATATGGGCTGCGTGTTGCAATTGTGAAGTGGCAAGCTGCTTTGTCACCGATTGTTGAAGTATTGGCTGGTGTTGCTGTTGGTTTGACGTTGTTTTTGGTTGCGTTGCGTATCCAAGATGGCGCGATTGATATTGCTGGGATGATCGGTTTGATCACAGCTCTTGGTGTATTGACCAACCCTGGCCGTAAGTTGACGCAGGCGTTTGCCGTGGGTGCTCAGGGTATTTCAGCTTTAGAGCGTGTTTATAGCTTCTTTGATATGAACAACACAGTGACCGATGGGCCAAACGAAGTTACAGGTGGGCGTGTGCGTGGGGAAATCACATTTGATAATGTGAATTTTATGTATCCAGATGGATATAAAGCCCTCAGCAATATCAATCTAAAGATTGATGCAGGTAAAACTTATGCTTTCGTTGGGCGCTCTGGTGCAGGTAAAACCACGGTTTTCAATCTGTTGCCACGTTTGTTTGATACATCTGGAGGCAAGATATTATTAGATGGCGCTGATATTAAATCACTGACACTGCAATCCTTGCGGGATCAGATATCATTGGTTAGCCAAGACAGCATCCTGCTAACAGGCTCAGTTGTTGATAACATCGGTTTTGGCCGTGAAGGTGCTGATCGTGATGCCTGTATGGCTGCTGCGAAAGCCGCCGCAGCGCATGGATTTATATCCAAGCTTACGGATGGGTATGACACGATGATCGAACCCTCAAAATCCACATTCTCTGGTGGTGAACGTCAACGTTTATCTATTGCGCGCGCGATTGTACGTGATGCACCTATTTTATTGTTAGATGAACCAACGTCTGCATTGGATGCAGAATCAGAAGCATCTATCCGTGAGGCTTTGGACGCTTTATCCAAAGGGCGCACGACATTGGTCATCGCGCACCGTTTGTCTACAATCTTAGATGCAGATCAGATTGTGGTTATGGATGCAGGTGAGATTGTGGCGCAAGGCACGCATGATGAATTGCTAGAAGAGGGTGGGTTGTATTCTGACCTCTTTAACTTGCAGTTTGATATGAGCGCATCAGAAGATGGTCCGCGCCGTAAACGTGTGGGTGTTCGCAAACCAGCAGTATCCGCTGTGGAACGTGTGTTCCGTATGCTTGGTTTTTAACGGCGGTACCGTTCTGCAAGCTTTTCTGGCGAGACACCAATAAAGTAACGAGCAAGCGTGCCTAGGTTTTTTGCGGCACGTTTATACCACCCGTCTTTTATATAACGGTTTGATCCCGTGGTGGCAGTTACGTCTAAAGACATCAGTTTTCCGCGCAATTTTCGAACCAAGGCAACATCTTCCATCAAAGGGATTTCGGGGTAACCATCCGATGTTTTATATAGGTGTTTTGATATAAGAAGTGTTTGGTCGCCATAAGGCAGGCCAAATAAACGGGAGCGTAAGTTGGCACATCCTGCAATAAACCGTGCTGGAAAGGTGTTTGCATCAAACTTTAGTTTGCAATAGGCGGCTTTGGTTTCAGTGTTAATATGATTGCCCATAGCACTGACCCAATTGTCGGATAAAACTGTATCGGCATGGATGAACAATATCCACTTGCCCTTTGCGGCTTGTGCGCCTGCGGATAATTGTGAACCGCGTCCTTTGGGGGCTTTTATAAGTTTTGCGCCAACTTCTTTTGCTACATCTTCAATTCCATCGTCTGATCCACCATCTGCAAAGATAACTTCGCATAATAAGGATTGCCCCATACCTTCATATAGACAGGCCAACGTCGGCCCGATGGATTTGGCAGTATTGAGTGTTGGGATCACAACAGAGATAGGTGCGGGCATTTTGATGTCTTAATGGATTGTCTCGCCCTTTATTAAAGCATAAGCAAAAGGAAAGCGACTATGGAGTGCGTTTGTTATGAATGAACAAGCAACAGATAGAACAGTATTGAAAATTGGCGGCAGTGATGCGCGTAAGTTTTTGCAGGATTTAGTGACGAATAATCTATCGGGCGATGGGTTGGTTTATTCAGCACTTTTGACACCTCAAGGTAAGTATTTGTTCGACTTTTTCATATTGGAACAAGACGACCATTGGTTGTTAGATGTGAAATCTGATCGGTCGGCTGCTTTAGCACAACGTCTGGCGATGTACCGTTTACGTGCGGATGTAACGATTGAAGACAGCGGATTGCATGTGCGGCGCGGTTTGGGTGACCTTCCAGAAGATGGTTACCTTGACCCACGGCATGATGACCTTGGCTGGCGATTATATTCGAATGAAATTGGCCAAGATACTGATGTTGATTGGGATGCAATACGTGTAAAGCACTGTATTCCTGAAACGGGTATCGAGTTGGTCGTAGATGATACATATATTCTGGAAGTGGGGTTTGAGCGTTTGAACGGCGTTGATTTTCGCAAAGGGTGTTATGTTGGGCAAGAAATATCTGCACGTATGAAGCATAAGACCGAATTGCGTAAAGGTTTGGCACGCGTTGCTATAATAGGTTCTGCACCTATCGGGGCTCCGATCACCGCGAATGGAAAACCAGTTGGCACGCTCTATACGCAATCAAAAGGCAAAGCGATTGCCTATCTACGTTTTGATCGTGCCAAGGGTGAGATGGAGGCCGAAGGTGCTGCCATTACATTATTGTAGCACCTAGAAGTCGAACAGCTCGCTTAAAATGGAGCTTTTCTTTTTAGGTTTACGGGAATAGTCACCTCGACCTTCTTTATAAGTAGGGATCGGTTGTGCTGAACGTTCGATGATCTTATCAAGTTCACCACGATCGAGCCAGACACCACGGCATTGTGGGCAGTAATCGATTTCAACATCTCCACGTGTTGTTATAACCAATGTTTCATTATCTACAGGACACTTCATAATCACTCCAGTTTAGCTTCTATACTAAAATCATATGGAGCGATTTGATTACAGAATACCTATATTCTAAAACCGCCTATTATTAGCTGTTGCCAGCCCAAAGCAAAGGGTTGTGTAGGCAAAGAATTGTGCAAAGCTTTAATATCTTAAAGCAAACGGTTGAATGTACATTTCGAGGTATTATGTCAGTTTATGCGTTGCGGACAATTTTTACGAATTGGTTGAATACAAGCTCATTTGAGGCAATCACACTGCCATCAGACATGCTATCGCCACCTTCATATACAGACGCAGTCAAACCACCAGATTCTTTAACCATCAATAAACCTGCTGCGATGTCCCATGGCTGCAAACGGCGTTCCCAAAAACCGTCGTAACGACCAGCGGCAGTATATGCCAAATCTAATGAGGCAGCGCCCCAACGACGGACACCAGCAGAGGCGGGCAAAATACGTGCCAAATCTTGCAAAGTATCAGGCAAATCACCACGACCACCAAACGGTAGGCCAGTTGCGAAAATCATTTCGATCATATGGCGGCGACCAGACACACGAATGCGTTTGTCGTTCAACCAAGCGCCACCACCTTTTTCAGCGATAAACATTTCTTCGCCTGCCGGGTTAAAGATCACAGCAGCTACGATTTCGCCTTTGTGTTCTAAAGCAATAGATATTGCCCAATGTGGTAGGCCGTGTAGAAAGTTTGTTGTGCCATCCAATGGGTCAACAATCCAACGACGTGTAGGATCCTCACCTTTAACTTCGCCAGTCTCTTCGCCCAAGAAACCATAGTTAGGGCGCGCTTCCATCAACTCTTCTTGCAGAATTTCTTCAGCTTTCATGTCTGCACGACTTACGAAATCACCTGGGCCTTTTGAAGACACCTGTAGATTTTCAACTTCTTTAAAGTCACGCATCAAAGAGCGGCCAGCTTTGCGGGCAGCTTTGATCATCACATTGATATTGGCAGACCATTGCGACATGGGTTCGTCCTTTTGTTCGGTAGGCCGCTCTATAGGCCTTGTTTATAGAAAACAAAAGGGGTTTTAGTCCATTGTTTGATCTTTCGTGAACTGAACAAAATCTTTGATATAACCCAATTCTTTATCAGGACTGCGGACTGCAGCATATAAACGGCGTGATAGACCATTCTTTGTAATCTTTTTTGCAACAAAATCATGGCCATATTGTTCATTCGCAACCACCCAATCTGGCAAAACGGAAACGCCACGGTTCGATGCGACCAATAACATGATAACAGCAGTCAATTCGATCTGGCGTTGTGCTTTTGGTTCAACACGGGCAGGGGTTAACAAATCAGTAAAAACATCAAGACGTGTTTTATCGACTGGGTATGTGATTAGGGTTTGATCACGCAGATCTTCGGCCTCGATAAATTCTTTATCCGCTAGTGGATGATCTGTTGCACATATGAATGTGGGCTCATAATCAAACAGCGGTATAAATTCGACACCTTCCAAATTCTCTGGATCGCCAGAAATTACAACATCCACCTCTTCGCGCTGCAAAGCAGGCAGGGCATCGAATGCCAAACCTGGACGGATGTCTACATCAACACTGCTCCAGCTTTTGCGGAAGCTTTCCAAAACGGGGAATAACCATTCAAAACAAGCATGACATTCAATCGCAATGTGCAAACGGCCAGCTTTACCTGCGATGGTTTCTGAAAAGTCCACTTCAATGGCTTCAACACGTGGCAAAACTTCTTCTGCCAATTTCAAAAGCTTGTGTCCTGCTTTAGATAACTTCAAAGGTTTGGAGCGGCGCAGAAACAATTCCATGCCAACTTGATCCTCCAATGCCTTAACTTGATGGGATAAAGCTGACTGTGTGATGTTTAGAACATCGGCTGCACGCGCCAACCCTCCTTGGTCATGAATAGCTTTGATTGTTCGCAGATGACGAAATTCTAGATACATGTAAGCACCTTTGTGAGTGGTTTTCATATTGTATATGAGAAATATGAATTTGATTCAATCATCTTTCTGTGAGAAATCAGGCTCAACAAAAGGAAACTAAACCAATGTCAGTTATTCGCGAAAGCTTCGGTCTCTCATTCGAATTCTTCCCACCTCAATCACTTGAGGCAAGCTTTAAACTATGGTCAGCCGTAGATGCTTTGGCTGGCCTTTCCCCAGATTTTGTTTCCGTCACTTACGGTGCAGGCGGTTCAACACGTGAGCTTACGCGTTCAGCAGTTTCTGTGATCCGCGAAAACTACGGTTTGGAAGTTGCAGGCCATCTGACATGTGTAAATGCATCACGCCAAGAGGTTATGGATGTTGCAAAAGGTTATGCTGAAAGCGGTGCAAAAGAAATCGTTGCCCTGCGCGGTGATGCACCAAAAGGCGTTGATAGTTTCTCAGCACATCCAGAAGGTTTCGTAAGCAGTATCGAGTTGATTGAAGCGTTGAAAGAAACGGGCGATTTTAAAATCCGCGTAGGTGCTTATCCACATAAACATCCAGAAGCTGCTGATGATCAAGCGGATATTGAATTTTTGAAACGCAAGTTTGATGCAGGCGCTGATGTTGCGATGACGCAGTTCTTCTTTGAAGCAGAAGATTTTCTGCGGTTCCGCGATCGTTGTGAAAAAGCAGGTATCACTGGTAAAATCACGCCAGGTATCTTGCCGATTGAAAACTGGGAAAAGACTAAGAAGTTTTCTGCACGTTGTGGAACTTTAACTCCGCAATGGATGGATAAAGCATTCCAAAATACACAGACACCAGAAGAAACACGTATGTTGTCGACTGCGCTTTGTACTGAGATCTGTGATGATCTGTTGTGTGAAGGTGTTGAGGATCTACACTTCTATACATTGAACGATCCGTCTCTGACACAAGATGTGTGTCGCGCTTTGGGTCGTAAAATTGCTTCTCCCGCTTTGCACAAAGTTGCATAGCAAATAGAAACCCTCTGCTGGCGTCTCCTTACAGAGGGTTTCTTTTTGTCTAAGCGGATTTCATTTCTGACCAGAGGTTTTGTGTGATTGTGGTTGCAGATATATTCTGCGCCAATCGCGCGCTTTGGCCAGCCCAAGCTTGAATACAATCGATATTGTTTTCCTTTGCACCTGTATCGCGCATCACTTGGCTTAAGCCGCGTTGAACAGGGTAGGGTGCAGCTGTTGGTGCATCGTCTGCTTCCATAGCCAATGCGTATTTTGTTGCAATACTGCGCCCATACCGTCCAGAAAAAGCACGTGTAAGGATGGTATCTTCTGGCGCGGTTTGTCCAATAGCACTTGCCCAAGCTGTTGAGATGCCTGCTTCTGGTGCGCGTAAGAACCCGGTTCCAATTTGAACGCCTGATGCGCCAAGCATTAAAGTAGCCAATGCGGTTCTGGCGTCACTAATACCACCTGTTGCAATGACTGGGATATTAACTGCATCTACGATGCCAGTAGTGAGAGACAATGTACCAACGGCTTGGCGTGCGGCAAGTTCTGGTGAAAAATTACCAGAATGCCCACCAGCTTCCATACCTTTGGCCACGATGACATCCGCACCAGCAGCTTCTGCGGCTAATGCTTCTGCTACAGTCGATGCATTGGCAAACCATTTGATGCCTTTGGCTTTCATCTGGGATACATAATCGGTATCAAACACGCCCATGATCGAAGAAATGACATGAGGATTGGCTTCTAATAGCGCTTGGCATTGCTCATCAAAATTGGGTGGCGTGCCATTGGCCGCATCTTTGCTTACCTCTGGGCCCCATTTATTTAGGAACGCACGTAATTCATTTTCATGTGCTTCATCGCGTTTTGGGGCTGCATCAGGAATCCAAAGGTTTAATTGGAAAGGGCCATCTGTCTGATTGCGAAAATCATCAGCCCATTTTAAAATAGCGTCTGGTTTCATCAAAAGCGCACCGCATGCCCCCATGCCGCCACCGTTTGCAACAGCTGCTGAAAGGTTGACAGGACAAGCGCCAGCCATTGGGCCAAGGAAAATCGGGGCCTTCATACCGTATTCTGTTGCGAATTTTTCTGCGTTATCAATGACTTTATCTAACATGTTCATAGCAAGTCTCCTTTGTTAAATATGTTATAGGTCATCTATAATTTTTTAAAAGTGATTGTTTTAAGTATTTAATATCAGTATTAATGATATATGGATATTCAACTTTTAAAGACAATCGTATGTGTCGCGGGCGTTGGTAGCTTTTCAAAAGCCGCTGATGCTATGAATTGTGTACAGTCAAATATCACAGGGCGTATCAAACGTTTAGAGGCGCATTATGGTCAGACGATCTTTGAACGCGGCCGTGGTGGTGCACGTCTTACTTCCTTTGGCTTAACCCTATGCGAACGTGCAAAATACCTTATTGCAGAGTTTGATCAAGCCGAACGAGAACTTATGGATACGGCCAATCACGCAGCCCCCTTGCGATTGGGGTCTATGGAAACAACTGCAGCTGCACGGCTGCCGCACGTCCTAAAAGAATTGCGCCATAAATGCCCAAAATCAAAGGTGTCATTGCGCACAGGGCCAACCGCAGCATTGTTGACATTGTTGTGGGAACAACAAATTGATGCTTGTTTTGTGGCGGCACCCGTGGATGAAAGTCGGTTTAAAAGTACTTTTGCATTTACCGAAAAACTGATGCAGGTCGTAGCGCAGGGGCAAGAGGCAGTGGGACCACTTTTGGTATTTTCAAAGGGGTGTAGTTACAGGTCTTTGTCTGAAACATGGTTGCGATCACAGGGGCGCCTAGATACAGAAGTGATCGAAATGGGATCATTTGAAGGTATTCTGGGCTGTGTCGAAGCTGGCATGGGTTTTGCGGTCTTACCGCAGGCTGCGCTTAAGCCTCATGTGAAAAGCCGTGAATTAGTGTGTACGCCATTGCCCGAGCCGTATTGTACAGTCGAAACCAGATTGGCGACGCGGTTTGGGACAGAGGATATTCATTCTTTGCAGCAATTGCGCGGTATTCTATCCGAAAACAAAGCCGCTTAAAGTAAAGCCCCGCGAAACCGCGAGGCTTTTCATTCTTACTTTGCGTTGTGAACAACGATTTGTTGGAATGGGATTTCGATGCCGTCTTTTTGGAACTGCTCATAGATGGCTTGAGGAAGAGAATATTTCACATCGAAGTAATGCTCACCTTCGCAAAATGGACGTACCAACAGATCAACGGAACTCGCTGCCAAAGTCTCCACCTCTACAAAAGGGGCAGGATCAGCCAAAACGTTTTTGTTGGCCTTTAGAACCTTAGCAATACTTGCCTTGGCTTTTTTAATGTCCGTCCCATAAGCAACAGAAGCCACCATATCGACACCGCGGATGTTGTGGTGCGAATGATTGGTGATCTTAGCCCCCCAAATACTGGCATTTGGGACAATGATATGTTGATTGTCGAATGTGATCATATCTGTTGTGAACAGCGTGATGGCATCAACCTTACCAAATGTATCGGCTGCTTGAACAAAGTCACCGACTTTATAGGGGCGGAACATCAATAGCATTACGCCAGCAGCTAGATTGGATAGGGTACCTTGTAGAGCCAAACCAACGGCCAGACCTGCGGCACCGATCAGTGCGATGAGAGATGTTGTTTCGATGCCAAAGCGGTTCAAGACTGCAATGCCTGCAAAAGCCAAAACAGCGTAACGTGCTATAGAGCCTAAGAAATGGAAAAGCGTTTCATCTAGCTTTTCATAATTTTCGCCCATACCAACGATGAGCTTTTTGATGAAGTTAGAAGCCCAGATTGCGATGAGAATGATCGCCACGGCATACAGGATGTTTACAGTATTTGCTGCAAACCAACCGCCGACACTATTTATGGAATTAAACATGTTTCCCCCTAAATGGTTATTAGTAGGGGGAAGGTAGGTACCGATAGGGCGCTTTTCAACGCCCCAGTAGGAATTTATTTACGCGCGTTCTGCGTATTCCATTGTTTCCGTGTTCACCACGATATCTTCATCCTGGCTAACAAAAGGGGGAATCATCACACGAACACCGTTGTCTAAAACTGCAGGTTTAAAGCTATTGGCCGCTGTTTGACCTTTTACAGCGGGTTCAGTCTCGGCAACTTTGCAAACGACCTTTTGGGGAACTTCAGCACTTAAAGCTTCAGATTCGTGGTATTCAATTTTGATGGTCATGCCATCTTGAAGGAACGGGCGACGGTCACCTAAAATGTCTGCTGGTAATTCAATTTGCTCGTATGTTTCCAAATCCATGAAAACCAACATACCATCTGATTCATATAAGAATTGCTGGTCTTTTTGGTCTAAACGTACCTTTTCAACCTTGTCCGCAGAACGAAAACGTTCGTTCAATTTTGAATTGTTACGCAGATTCTTCATCTCTACTTGGGCAAAAGCACCGCCTTTACCTGGTTTCACATGGTCCACTTTTACTGCGATCCAAAGACCGTCATTGTGTTCAAGAATATTACCAGGGCGGATTTCGTTCCCATTGATCTTAGGCATGTTTTCGCTGCTTTCGTTTGAAAAGGTTGAAAAATTATTTAATGGGTCTATATAATGACCTCCTGCTATAAGCAAGCCGATGTGGGATCGGTTCGGGGACTGCCAAAATAGTCATGCGTAAAATGCATACAAGCTATTCCATATGAGCATGACACGAATCATCACAAAAATGACATAAAGGCCCGAACCTAGAAATAAGAGAAAAGATCAAGACGAAAATGTTTGATACAATCGATAATTCTGCTTTCACCAATGACCAAGGTAAACGCTCTGCCAAGTTGTTTGCCGCTGTCGTCCTAGCTGCCCTAGATGACGCAATCGCAGATGACAAGAAATATGGCAATGGTGTTGAATCAATTGCACGCTGGGCGCGCTCCCGTGATGGACGCGAAGTTCTGATGTGTGCTGGTATTGAGCCAACTGAACGTTGTGTAAAAGGTATGATGGAATTTGTTTCCCGTGGTGTGCGTACATCTGTTGCGCTGTCCCGTGAAGAAAGCGAACGCCAAGCAGCGGCTAAAGAAGCTGCATAAATTAATTAAATAGACGAAAAAAAGGCGCCTCTTTGAAGGCGCCTTTTTTTTAACAAATACCTTTCATCATCCTGACTAAGATTTTGGCTATATTTCTCCTTATGAGTTTAAATGACAACGTAGGGAGAAAAACGTTTTGGCATCTATGGCTTCTGAAGGGACTGCAACCTTTCAAAAACTCTTTTCAGCAGTGGTATTGGCTGCATTAGATGACGCAATCATCGACGATAAAAAATACGGTAACGGGACAGAAACTATTAAACGCTGGGCGCAATCGCGTGATGGACGTGAAGTTTTGACATGTGCTGGGATTGAACCAAGTGAGCGCTGTGTAAAAGGAATGATGGCATTTGTGGCGCGCGGTGTTCGCACATCGATGGCTTTATCACGCGATGATACAAATCGCTAAATTGTACCAATAGTATCATTTTTGGATGACAAGGCTGCCGTTTGGGTGAATATGTCTTTATGATAAAAGACATTACACCCAAAGCGATATTCACAGGATTCCTTACAACCTTTGTAGGGTTTGCTGCGTCCTTTGCTGTCGTAATGCAGGGGCTTTATGCTGTGGGTGCTACGGACGTGCAGGTGATTTCCGGCCTGATGATGCTCTGCTTTTTTAAAGCAATCTGCGAAATCTATCTGTCATTAAAAACGAAAATGCCGATTACCATAGCATGGTCGACACCAGGTGCTGCCTTGTTGGCCTCAACAGGTGTGCTGGCGGGTGGGTTTTCTGCGGCAGTTGGTGCCTTTGTTGTTGCAGGCGCACTTGTGGTTTTGGCTGGCTTGTGGAAGCCATTGGAACGCTTGGTGTCTAACATACCATTGTCCCTTGCAAATGCGATGTTGGCAGGGGTTCTGTTACCCCTTTGTTTAGCGCCTTTCATGGCGATCAATGATTTCCCACTTTATGGTTTATTGATTTTACTTACATGGATCGGGATAGGGCAAATCAATAAACTCTGGGCTGTGCCTGCGGCATTGGCTGTCTTTGCGGTTATTCTTTTCGCAGGCATTGGTGTCAGTTCTGAACAAATGCAAACTGTCGCTGCAGCAGCATTCGTATTTCCAGAATTTGTAACACCCCAGTTCACATGGCAGGCTATGATCGGTGTGGGTGTTCCATTGTTTATCGTAACGATGGCATCGCAAAATATAACGGGTTACGGCGTTTTGCGTGCCTATGATTATGCTCCCAAAGCAGGGGAGCTGTTCTGGGTCACAGGGCTATTCACAGTGTTTTCCGCACCCTTTGGCGGACACGGTATTAACCTTGCTGCTATCACGGCTGCTATGTGCGCCAGTGATGAAGCGGGACCTGATCCCAAGAAAAGATATTGGTCATCTATTATGTCAGGCATTTTTTATCTCATGCTTGTGCCCATAGTTGGGGCTGCGATTGCTTTTGTTGCATTAGCACCCGTTGCATTGATCAAAGCAGTAGCGGGTTTGGCATTAATAGGTGCATTTGTTGGCGCTTTAAAAGGAACCGTGGAAACGGCCGATGAAAGAGAAGCAGCAGGTTTAACCTTTCTTATCACAGCATCGGGGATCAGCCTACTTGGCATATCCGCCCCATTTTGGGGATTGCTAGCAGGTATTGCTATGCTTGCAGGATTGAAATGGCGTAAATCTTAGTTTTTACGCGGTTTCACACGGCGCGTGGGTTCTGCAACAGTCGGGTCCTCTGGCCATGGGTGTTTGGGATAACGCCCGCGCATATCTTTGCGCACATCTCCATAAGATGTTTTCCAAAAATTGGGCAAATCAGCCGTCATTTGTACGGGGCGTTGTGCTGGGGACAGAAGATTGATCAACAATGGTAAGCGATCTGGGCCAACACAAGGATGCTGGGTCAACCCAAACAGTTCTTGTAAGCGAACAGACACACTGGGCTGTTCTCCACTGTAATCAATCGCAAGTGTTGTGCCTGTTGGGGCTTTGATTGCGGCAGGGGCCAGCTGATCAACACGCTGTTGTTCTTCCCAAGACAAGCATCCTTTAATGATCATTGTCATATCAAGGTGTTTCAGATCATCGGGCTTTTTCATGCCTGATAGATGCGGCTGTAACCATGTTTCCAATGTATCCAACAAGGTTTCATCAGACAGATTAGGTACATCAGCACCTTTATCGGCCAACCATTGCACACGGGCGCGATATAGTGTGGCGGCTTTTGACATGGGAAGTATGCTTAACCCCAAATCACGCACGCCTTCGACCATACCTGCGGCCAACTCATCGGCTGGGCAATCTTTCCAATTGTGATCTTCCAGAACCAAAGCTTGAAAACACTTTTGTATGCGGGCATCTACGCGGCGATCACGTTTGTTCCAGATACAGAGTTTACGATCTTCGATCTGACCCCCGTAAAGCTTCGTGAAATCTTCCTCTGGTAGGGCGACAGCCAAACGAATACGTGCCTCTTTCGCATCGCCATCCAAATCTGTTGCCACGATCATGCGTTGGTTTGCTAAACTGTCACCAAGTTCAAAAACAGCACCTTTGCCCCCAGATAACAGGTATCTCGGTGCATCCCCCTTGCGTCGCAATCCAATGCGGTCTGGATAGGCAAGGGCACACATTGCACCCAAAGAAAGCGACTTACCACCTTGAGGTTTCAGTCGTTTCGCCTCTTTTTTGATGGCATCAATCGTAATACGGTTGGCTTTATACGGGCGTTCAGCATGGAATTTTCCCATATCGCGCAAAGCTTCCCACCGTAATGTTAAGTCACTTGGAAATTGACGATTTTCACGCACCAATGGATCGCGCGCCTCTAACAATGCAGCTAATAAATCTGCACCTGACCCTGCTTGCATTAACACATGAGCCAATCTTGCATGGGTTGGTTGGGTTGCAAGCTTACGACCATAGTCTGTAATACGCCCATCGTCATCTAATGCGCCCAGCATGTGCAGTAGGTTTTGCGCTGTTGCGAAATCATTTTCGCGTGGCGGGCTTAGAAATGCCATTTCTGTTGGGTCATTTGTGCCCCAAAGCGCCAATTCCAAAACCAAACCTGTCAGATCGGTGGACCGTATTTCAGGCTCTGGAAAAGCCGCCATGCCGCCGTTTTCACCTTTGGTCCAAAGTTTATAACAGACACCTTCTGCTACACGCCCCGCACGCCCCTCGCGTTGGGTGGCTTCGGCCTTGGTCACGCGCTGGGTAACAAGGCGAGACATACCAGAGTTGCCATCAAACTGGGCACGACGTGCGCGACCCGCATCTACGACGACGCGAATATCAGGAATGGTTAGGGATGTTTCGGCAATAGAGGTTGCCAAGACCACTTTGCGCCCTGATTTCGGCGGCTCTATTGCTGCACGCTGGTCTTTGAATGGCATAGCACCATAAAGCGGTTTCACAGCAACGTCTGATCCCAATGAATTCCCTAATAATTGTTGAACGCGGTTAATCTCACCCGCACCAGGTAGGAATACCAAAACGCCACCTTCGGTTTCCGAAATGGCTGTTTTGATTAAAGAGGCAGTTGCATCTTCTAATCTTGGACCTTTGCGTCCTTGCTGTGCCCATGGACGGGATAAAAACCGTTGTTCCACTGGATATGACTTACCCATAGATGTGACAATCGGTGCATCACCCATCAGTTTTGCGACTGGCGCGGCATCCAATGTGGCGGACATGGCAATGATGCACAGATCTTCGCGTAATGCGCTGCGAATTTCTAATGATAAAGCCAAACCAAGATCGGCTTGCAAACTGCGTTCATGAAATTCATCGAAAATCACACAGGATATGTCAGGTAGTTCAGGATTGCTTTGGATCATACGGGTTAAAATACCCTCAGTCACAACTTCGATCTTAGTATTGGCAGAGGATTTATTGTCCCCTCGCATACGGTACCCAACCGTTTTGCCAACAGGTTCACCCAAGATATCTGCCATACGTTCCGCCGCGGCACGCGCTGCTAAACGTCTGGGTTCTAACATTAATATTTTGCGATCAAATAGGGATTGTTCCAGCAGGAATAAAGGAATGCGTGTGGTTTTACCTGCACCTGGTGGAGCTTGAAGGACGGCTTGGTTATCCGATTGCAGTGCAGCCAGTAGATCGGGCAGGGCTGCCTCAATCGGCAGCACTGCACTCATAGCACCTTACTTTCGTGTGGCGCGTATTTTGCCGATAGAGGCATCAGCCGTGAATTCTTGAAAGCGGTATGTTCCATCATCATTCTGCTCATAGCGTACTGAGAATGGAAAGTTGACCTTCTTTTTCATCTTGTCAGGCGAAAATCCTGCAAGACGCTTGTAATTACCATTACATGTTGCCGTTGTGCCTGAAATTTTTGGCTTACCCAAAGACAATTCAGACAAACGGCGCCCATCAAACATTTTGCGTCTTGAATTACACAAAGTCTCGGGCGTGGCAGTTTTGAATGTCAGATAGGCTGAAGACAACAAATCAATCGTGCCAGTTTGTTTAGAGGGTGTCAGGTCATAATCACGCCTTGCGCGTTCTGGGTTATAGGTATCGACAATAGGCCTGCTACCTTTCCAGCGCATTTTAACGACTGAATTACGCGACCCAGTGCGTGCGTTTCCAGAATACTTACGAACTTGTAGTGCATCTTTTTTGACCACACCCGTTGCAGAACCAGTATATCCAATGTCTTTGATTTTCTTAAGCAACTTAGTCGGCGTCACTGCACCGCGTACTGCATAGGCGTCAGGGGTTTCAGCTGCATTAACGGTGATCGTTCCGGCTTTAATGCCGAAGGCATAAAGATTGAGGTTTATGTTTTCCGCATATGCGCCAGTTGTAAAGCTGAGGGCGCCTATGAGAGAAAGTGACTGCACGATAGATTTCATCGGATACTCCGAAATTATTTGTTTGTGTCAATTTATGAAGCAATTCCCATAAATATAAGAGGGCCATCATCACAGTATTTAACAAAGTTGAAATGAATCGTATGAAAAACCAGTTTTCTACATAGAATGCGCAGATATTCGCATAAAATGCCCTCATTATTACAGTAAAGCGATCTTTATCGACCTTACTCTGGTGTATTGTCAGCTCTTGAAACTTACAGCTTAACCTGTCAAACGCCGTAACAACGCAGTATATGTGGATAAATTCACACTTACAGCCAGAGAATCCCTTGACGCCCAACAATATCGGGCATAAAGGTGCGGCTCGAAATTCAAGTGCCAAGGGGCAAAGGGCCCGTTGGACAAATGCAAGGAAGCTAGACATGTCACGTGTTTGCGAATTGACTGGTAAAGGTCCAATGACTGGCAACAATGTCAGCCACGCTAAAAACAGAACTAAACGCCGCTTTTTGCCGAACCTGAATGATGTGACTTTGGCAAGCGATGTGCTTGGTCGTTCATTCAAGTTCCGCATTTCAGCAGCTGCATTACGCACAATCGATCACCGTGGTGGTTTTGATGCGTTCTTGGCAAAAGCGAAAGACAGCGAATTGTCTGCAAACGCTTTGAAAGTTAAGAAAGACATTGCAAAAGCGCAAGCTGAATAAGCTTTTCGTTTTTTGGAAATTTGGCGGCCTCAAAGGAAACTTTGAGGCCGCTTCTTTTTGTCATGTTGGACTCTGGGCTGATAAGAATAGGTTCCGCACAGATATTTAAATTTAAAGAGGATTGAAAAATGGCTGAAAAACAAAAGTCAGGTACATTTGCAATTGTTCTAGCGGGTCTTGTTGTTATCACGGCGTTTGTGTTTCTTGGGGTTGTATTGAAACACAAAATGGATGGTGAATCTATGTTTGCACATCAAGTAACGCCAAGCGAAGGCGTTGTTGTTGAAGGTGCGTATGCCCGTGCAAATGGCGCTTCTGCAAAAGCAGGTGCTGCATTCATGGTAATCAAGAATTACAACGCGCAAGATGATCGTTTGATTGCAGCATCTACGGACGTTGCAAATATGGTTGAATTGCACACGCATATCGAAGGCGAAAATGGCATTATGATGATGCGTCCAGATGAGGATGGTTTTGATCTTCCTGCGAATGGTGAAGCACACTTAAAGCGTGGTGGTGATCATGTCATGATGATGGGTTTGAAGCATGCTTTGAACCATGGGGATACGGTCGAAATTACTTTAGTCTTTGAAAAGGCAGGAGAAATCACCATTCAAATCCCTGTGGACTTGGAACGTAAGCCTGCCTCTGGTGAAGCACACCACTGATAGTTAAACGGTCGGGTTCAAAGCGTGCTCGACCGTTATTCTGGTCAAAACCCAGATTAAGGACATCACGATGCCTTCTAAAATTATGTTTGTATGCCTTGGCAATATTTGCCGTTCCCCCACCGCCGAAGGCGTGTTTCGGGGGCTGGCGGCACAGGCTGGTTTGGATGTGATTGTTGACAGCTCTGGTACAGGGGGCTGGCATGTGGGCGAACAGCCAGATCGGCGTGCGATGGCAGAGGCCGCATCCCGTGGGTATGACCTGTCTGAACAAAGATCACGGCAAGTTTGTCAGGAAGATTTCAATCAATTTGATCTGATCTTAGCGATGGACAAAAGCAATCTGAACAACCTGAAATCCATTGCACCTTGTGGCAGCCAAGCGGAGTTGAAATTATTCCTAGAATACGCCCCAAATCAACCACTTACAGAGGTTCCTGATCCGTATTACGAGGATAACTTTGAGGGTGTTTTTGATCTGATCGAAGAGGCCAGCAGGGGGCTGATTAAAGCGCTGTCTTAGGACGGTGCGCACTGCAAAGCAGCAATCTGACCCCATTCTTTATAACGTAACCAAAAGCGTTCTTTAGCAGCATTATCCGACTGACGTGTGTCTTGCGCCAATTGCGGTTCTTTAAAGAATTTCGCAGCTTGTTTTTGGTCCTTGCTGGACAAACGCACATCGGCGACATCTTGGATGCAGGAACATAAAGACCGAGACGCATTTTGACGATCAGAGGCGTTACAGGCACGTTCGATCGGGCCCGCAAAAAGCGGTGTTGCCAGAAGTGAAATTGCGCAAGTCGTCAGTAAAATTTTCATGGCCGCTCTCATGTCATATATCTCGTGGGATGCCCCATCATTTTATTAAGATATGCCCGAAACTGCGAGGTTGGGCAAGGGGATGAAACCGCACAAAACCGTGTATGATCCGCGTGCACAGGACGTGCACCGTGCGTATGACAAAATGTGTGATTGAGGCAGGGGGTAAATTATCATAGTTGGTTAAAAGATTTTGCTGTAGTCAAATTTTTGCCTAATTTTATGTACATGTAAAAGTCAAAATTTTATTTTTAAAGCTTAGAGATTTACATTATGACCAAAAAAGATTTTCAAGATCGTTTGCAACGGATCAATAAACATTCACAACAACCTGAACCCATAAATGAATGTATAGATTACAAACCGCGCTCAAGAGGAAGTAAAGTAAGAGCATTCAAGGTAAACTACAAACTGGCTGCGTTGGGTGGAGGAAGTATTGGACTTGGTAATTACTTCATTAAAAATGCAAATGAAAATTATCAAGTAATTAAAAGTAGTGGCGGTATAGGGGCAGCGGCGGGACTTGGTCTTGTGGGGGCAATTGCAGTACTATTCGGTATTATAACGATTGTACGGGCAACTGCTAAAGCTAATAATGTTACTGCTTATGAAACTCCGAACAATATGGTACAACCTGTGCGGCAAGCCTCAAACAAAACGCGGGTAATTACCTCATTAATTGGTTTTGTCCTTGGTATGATCGCTTGCCTTTATATGTTCTTGTCATCTGCCGCGCGGTTAATTGAAACAGAGACGGCGAATACATTTGCAAATGGTGGCCTTCTTATCGCAGTTATTCTTGCGTTTTTATCATTGTTGGTGGGGTTCATGGGGCTGTTTCTGCGTGGTTATGCTCTTGGCCGCGTTCCTCTTTATTTTTTATTCGGTTGTATGCTGACTTTTGGCTTTGTTCGAGTTTTGGGTGTAAATATGCTCGAATGGGCACAGTTTACTAATACGCTGCAATAGGTAGGTCTTACACCTCTCCTTGTTGAAGACAGGTCGTATAAGTTCGTCAAACAGGACATGCTTTAAGAGGAGGGCGTTATTTTGGAATCAATGCCAGTGCGTGGATTGTCTATACCCCATTGACCACCGCGCAATTCCATATCATATCCCATATCCATGACTGATCTATCTAAAATCCGCAACTTTTCGATTGTTGCACATATTGACCATGGGAAATCTACGCTTGCGGATCGTTTGATTCAGCAAACGGGCACTGTTGCGGAGCGCGATATGGAAGCGCAGATGCTGGATACTATGGATATCGAAAAAGAGCGTGGGATTACCATCAAAGCGAACTCGGTTCGGATTGAGTATAAAGCGCAGGATGGCGAGACGTATATCCTGAACCTGATCGACACACCGGGGCACGTTGATTTCGCTTATGAGGTGTCGCGGTCTATGCGTGCTGTTGAAGGGTCGTTGTTGGTTGTGGATGCTTCCCAAGGTGTGGAAGCGCAGACATTGGCGAATGTGTACCATGCGATTGAGGCGGATCATGAGATTGTGCCTGTGTTGAACAAAATCGATTTGCCAGCGGCAGATGTGGACCGTGTGGCGGAACAGATCGAAGATGTGATTGGCATTGATGCAACGGATGCGGTGCAGATCAGTGCCAAGACGGGAATTGGTATTCCTGATGTATTAGAAGCGATTGTCACGCGTTTGCCAGCCCCCGAAGGTAATCCAGATGCGCCACTGAAAGCGATGTTGGTGGACAGTTGGTATGACGCTTATCTGGGCGTTGTGGTTTTGGTGCGTGTTGTGGATGGGTACCTGAAAAAGGGCGATAAAATCCGCATGATGAATACGGGTGCGACGTACCCTGTGGACCGTGTGGGCGTGTTCCGTCCGCAGATGGAAAATATTGATGGGTTGGGGCCAGGGGAGCTTGGCTTTTTAACGGCATCGATCAAACAAGTGCGCGATACGGCTGTGGGCGATACGATCACGCATGACAAAAAGGAATGCGCTGAACCGTTAGAGGGTTTTGCGCCCAGCCAGCCTGTGGTGTTCTGTGGCTTGTTCCCAGTTGATAACGCCGAGTTTGAAGATCTGCGTGAGGCGATCAGCAAGCTGTCACTGAATGATGCAAGTTTCAGCCATGAGATGGAAACATCTGCGGCCCTTGGTTTCGGGTTCCGTTGTGGCTTCCTGGGTCTGTTGCATTTGGAAGTGATCCGCGACCGTTTGGAACGCGAATATGGGATCGAGCTGATCACGACGGCACCGTCTGTGATTTACCACATCCATATGCGTGATGGTGAAGTGATCGAACTGCACAACCCTGCGGATATGCCTGATCTGACCCATGTGGATCATATCGAAGAACCGCGGATTAAGGCGACAATATTGGTGCCTGATGAATATCTGGGCGATGTGCTGAAACTGTGCCAAGACCGCCGTGGTATCCAAGAAGACCTGACTTATGCGGGCACACGCGCGATGGTGGTTTATGATCTGCCGCTTAATGAAGTGGTGTTTGATTTCTATGATCGTCTGAAATCGGTGACCAAGGGCTATGCGTCGTTTGATTATTCGATGGAAGGCTACCGTCAGGATTTCTTGGTTAAGATGCAGATTTTGGTGAATGATGAACCTGTGGATGCACTCTCTACAATGGTTCACCGTGACCGTGCTGAGATGCGCGGGCGTGTGATGTGCGAAAAGCTAAAGGATTTGATCCCACGCCATATGTTCAAAATCCCTATTCAGGCAGCCATTGGCGGCCGTATCATCGCACGCGAAACACTGGCTGCGATGCGCAAAGATGTGACGGCGAAATGTTACGGCGGGGACGTATCGCGTAAGAAGAAGCTGTTGGACAAACAGAAGGCGGGTAAGAAAAAGATGCGCCAGTTTGGTAAGGTAGAGATACCGCAGCAGGCGTTTATTTCTGCGTTGAAGATGGATGAGTAAGCCATCTGTGAATTAAATGTTGCTTCGTTCTTTTCTATATGCTTGGTTTTATAGATCAGTTTTGAAGCGTTTTGTTTAATTAAAGGTTTTTTATGCTTAAATTTTTATCACTAATATCATTATCTCTTTTCTCTATATCACCAGCGTATGCTGGAATTTTTACAGGAGACCCAGAAAGAACCGTCATTATTGTAGAAACTGATACGTCTCGGTTTGATCATAATAAGGCTGTCCAAATGACATTCTGCCCAGTTGGTAAAAAGAATACGTTTAAAGGTAGTTGTGGTTACAAAGCATACTCATATCCTGGATGGTCCAAGGAAGTTTACGATGTCGTTGACGTTGGTGTCTATGAATACGATATCCAATGGATGAAGCCACAAGCCAAAGGCTTGTATGCATTTTCTAAAGGCACCATAACCGCGCAAGGAGGCTGGAGTAATAAATTATATGGCCCAAATGAAGTGACACAGATTGCCAACTTGGAAGGTGGCACAGTTGCTGTGATTACGCTCCCACTAACAGATTGGAAGAACGGATATAGTGCTTCGCTAAAGCGGGCCAAGGCGGCTTTTAAAAAGCAATATGGTGCTGAACTTACAAAGAAGATGAAATTTGTTTCATTTAAAGCTGCACCAGTAAAGTGTACTTTTAAAAACGCATTTGTACAATTTCAGATCAATCATAACAAATGTACGTTAAAATAAATGTATAGCTTCTCTATTCAGGCTTGGATCAAATTAGACGTGTCGCGGAAGAAGAATCTGTTGGACAAACAGAAGGCGGGTAAGAAGAAGCTGCGCCAGTTTGGTAAGGTAGAGATACCGCAACAGGCGTTTATTTCTGCGTTAAAGATGGATGAGTGACGCTTGATTAGAGGTTTCTATATCATCTTCAGTCTGAGAAATTTGTTCTTTTAATTTTGACATTGCGGTCTCTACAGCACCGAGTTTTATTGACCAATAACCATCGAATGGTGAACCTAGATCAACTAGTGTCATAAAAATGGAAGTATAAAATGCAGGTAAAAGAAATACATATATATAATCAATTGAAACTTCTCCGGATGCCTTGCCAAAGAATGATGCTACCATTGTTGCAGACATCATAAACATTAGAGTAAGAATGAATGGTGACATCTTTTTCTCAATACATACAGTTCTATGTGATCTCAGCACAGAAATTCTAGATAAGCTTTTCATTATTTCACCAAGTGCAATTTGATCATTGAAATCACCAGGATTAAGTTTTCCTACTGTTGCCATACATTCTTCTAGAACGTCTTCATTTTTTGAATTTGCTACAATTTTATTTCCTTGAAGCATATTCTCTAAATAAGAGAACAGTTTCTTTCTTAAAGTAAGTACATAGGGTTTATGATATTCGATTTCACCACTAACAATAAAATAGTTTGAGTAATCAGAAATTGTTTTCACTTCGTTGGCTTCTTCATACAAAACATGTTTTAGTTCATCGAAGTCAGTTAAGCCTTTCCACAACATGAAGGCTGCGCAGATTGCATATAAAACAGATACGGCATCTTTGAATATAGGGTTAACAGCGAAAAAGTCTTGAGTTACAGAACCCGTGTCATTTTTTATTCCATAAGTACTCGGCGATAATGTTCCTGTATCTGGTATCATTAAATGCGGGAAATAATGGAAAAAACATACACATAACAAACCTATGGAAATTGGAAATAATATCCTTACATTGATTGTATAAGAGTAATTTTTAAGTCTAGGAAACGATGACAATAATAAAGGCAAAGCTACTATTAAAACATAATACCAAGTAAAAAAATTACCTTTAAAGGCGAAATATGCTGTCGCTATTACAACTAATAAGTGGATGCAATATATTAGTGCGTTTCTATCAAATATGTTCATAATATAACTCAATAAGGATTAATGGAGCTTAAACAGCCACATTTATATTACTTTTGCAACTTAAATATTATTTCTAATATTTAAAAGCTTTCATATTTTTAGAAGCACTATCGATTTTCATTGCTTTATTAAAAAGGAAAGGCAAATTAAAAAACCAGCGACTGACCCGAGGGTGGGCGTGAAGCGCCCTCCCGTGGGGGAGGGTCAGGCGCTATCCGTGCTTTGCACGGATTGGGGTGTGGCAAGCGCGGTGCTTTGAATGATCATTACTTCCCCTGTATCCCAATCCACGCTATAAAACCCAAAACAAATATAAGACGGGCGTATGCGCAGGGACCTTCCAGAACGATCTTTAAAGGAGCAGAAGCATATTGCGGCTGTGGCGGATATGTTGCGTGAGGCATCAGAAGATAAGGCCAGCCATATTATTCTGTTTGGATCATTTGCGCGTGGTGATTGGGTCTATGACATCACGCAGTATAACAATGGTCAGTATATCTATGCCTCTGATCTGGATTTTTTGGTGGTCACCAAGGCCAAGAAATATGGCAAAGGGTCCAGTGGGCAGCGGTTTGAAAGTCATTTGAACGACACGTTGAAGTTCTACAAAGATCGGTTGAAACATACGCCCAATGTGATTGTGGAAGCTTACGAAGACCTGAACAAGCGATTGGAACAAAAGCATTATTTTTACACGGATATCGTGAATGAAGGGGTGCTGTTTTATGAGGCAGAGGATTATCCGCTGTCGGGGCCACGGGATTTGGATGTGGCTGAGCGGCGTGAGGTTGCCCAAGAGCATTATGATGTTTGGTTTGATAAAAGCAGATTGTTTTTAAAAGATAGCCAGCGTCAATTGGACGATAATGAAAACAATCAATCAGCATTTTATTTACACCAAGCAGCAGAAAACCTGCTGACCTGTGCTGTTTTGGTTTTGACGGATGAGCGTCCTAAAACCCATGATCTGGCAAAACTTTGGAACCGTTGTAAGGGGCGCGACAATGCCTTTACCGAGATTTTCAATCTGGGCGATCCGTGGCAAGCCAACTGTTTCAAACTGCTGCGCGATGCCTATATCGAGGCACGTTATAAAAAAGAATACAGCATCGAGGCCGATCAGCTGCGCTATCTGATCGACCGCGTTACCGTGCTGCGTGATGTGACGGATCGCGTGTGCAAGGATTATATTGCGGGTTTAGGCGCGGATTAAAGTGCGCTGCGTCAAAATGGTGAAGTGACTATTTTAGTTATCTTTGTAGGTTTTTTGTTAATTTTCAAAAGCTTGATATTGGATTTTGATAATAAAAGGGGACCTCAATGCTACGTTATTTTTTCCACTCACTGACAGCTGTTGTGCTGACCATTTTTCCGATGACGGTAATGGCTGCCGAAAGTATGAAGCTTAATCCCAATGCTGTTGTTCTATTTCAAGAGATGCCTGACCCCGTTGATAGGCCAAAAGAATACCGTGGTGACAGGTTATGGGGAATGAGTTTTTGTCCCGTAAATAGCAAAAAAGGGTTCGCAGTGCTTTGTAAGGGCAAAGTCAGTTATGGCTTTAGAGAAACGTTCTTACGCCAGAGAACTAAATTGTCTCGGAAACACTTTGATGCGTTTAGGGTGAATGGGTACCGATATGCTATAAATTGGGAAGAACCAAAGGGTAAGGGCTTGTACGCATTTACATATGGGACATTTGTAGCCAATACTTATTGGCCGCACGATCGTACATGGGTTGCCAATTTTGCACCTGGCGTTGTTGTTATCCGATCTGGTCGTGAGGGAAACCGCGCTGCTGCCATTAAAAGAGCAAAGGCTATGATGGTGCAGCAGTATGGTGAGATTGCTCATAAGATGAAATATGAGGTTCTGAAAATGGTAAGCGTATCTTGTGATAAGAAAGCTAACGTCCTGCAAAAAAACTGCGTTATAAAGTGATCGTGTTGGTGGTTGCTTTATAGAACAGTCAATAAGGTGCCTTTCAATTTGTAACGTTTTCTTCTAGGTGATTTCTAAATACGAAAATTACCCATGGCCTTCACCACACTTCAAACCTGTGCAAATAATGTTGTGAGCTTTGAACTGCTGCGCGATGTGACGGATCGGGTGTATCGCGATTATATTGCGGGGTTGGACGCGGGGTAAATTTTTTGTGAATGCCGCCGTGCTCTTTGGGGTGTTTTTATAGCTTTCGTTGCTTTTTACTTTATATTACGGTGCCATTGATTCATCTAAAATTTATCATCTAAATCATTGTAAAGAAAAGGTTTTATATGTTTGCGATGTTACGTGAAATGAATGGTGTTGTGAAAGCCGCTGCTGCGGTTTCTTTGCTTGGGCTTTCTATATGGGGCGGTAGTGTTTTTATGACTATTTCGAAAGCGGCGGATTACAGTGGGAAAATATGCGATCACAATTGGTGGCAAACTGTATCGCGTGATGCGTTTGCGGATGTGCCTTTGGATCGTTTGGATGTGAACCAGATTTGTGAATACGGTGACACACCGTTGGGCATCGCTGTTACATATGAAAAACCTTATGCGGTTCGTGCGCTTCTTGCGGCGGGGGCTGATGTGAATAAGGTTTTATATGATAATGCTTCTGCGTTGATGTATGCGGCTGAAACGGAGAACTTTTCTTCGCAGATTGTGGATGTGCTGCTGGAGGCGGGGGCGGATGCGCTTATGCGTCGTAAAGACGGTAAGACGGCTTTGGTGATTGCGATTGAGCAATTGGGTTTTGGTGTAGACCAAAACGTATCTGACAAGTTTAGAAAAGCTAGAAAAGCGCTTGGATTAGATCAAAATCAGTCTTTTGAGATTGTACAGGCTCTTTTGGATGCTGGGTCTGATCCGAATGTGCGCTTTGGCACAAATGGTTCTACGCCGCTGGATTTTGCAATTTTTAAGAACCGCAAGGATGTGGTCGCTGCTTTGATTGATGCAGGCGCAGATGTGAATGCAAAACCAACAGGGGCTAATGATCCGCCGTTACTTAATAATCTTGCTATCAGAGAAGCCAACGATGATCTTATTGCATTGCTGATTTCTGCGGGTGCAGATGTGAATGCGCGCGACGCTGACGGCGATAGCCCTTTGATGGAAGCGGCATCAGAGGATCGTGCTTCGGTTGTGAAACTCTTATTGGATGCTGGTGCTCAGGTTGATTTGCAGGATGAGCATGATCGATCTGCCCTTATTTTGGCTGCTAGCAGGGCTTCCTCTGAGGTTGTTTCGCTTTTGGCGGATGCTGGTGCCGATCTTGAGATGAAAGACGGTAATGGCTTTACGGCTTTTCTGCATGCAGCCTATGATGGTAAAGTCGAAAATATGCGGTTGCTTGCTGGTTTGGGTGCGGACATTGATGCAGGTGATAATTGGGGGCGGACCGCTTTGATATTGGCGGCGTCTTTTGGGCGTTATCCTGATGCTGTTTTGGCTTTGCTGGATTTGGGTGTTGATGCATCCACACGAACTGACGATGGGGATAATGCGTTGGATGTTGCGCTGAAATCAAGAAATTATCGGGATGATGAAATCCAGTTAAGCGATGCAGTTTTGGCCGAATTGAAAAGGGCGGTGCACTCTGGTCGTTGAGCTTTTGTCTGCCCGTTTTTCTATGAGCTTGTAGCTCTTGTGATTGTTTTGCCTACTACAGAAATTCTTATGGCTGTGCTGCTCGATATTGCCGATCGGGTGTATCGCGAGATTGGTTTAACGCTCGTGTGCGTATCTTGTGTGTGGAAAGCAGCGCGCATAATCCAATGTGATATCGTCGAACAATTGTTCGTGGTGATTTGTCCTGTCTGATGTGGGGGCTGGGGCAACCTGCCATGATGTTCCGATCAATTGCTGCAATGTCATACCATTTTTGTTCATAATGAAACTCCTACTTACTATAGGTTTATCAAAGACCATCTTAGGGTGTTTTTACAGTTGCTCAGAAGTATAGTTGGTGCGCATTTGGGTAGTTTGGGTATTCTGTTGGAATATTGGGGCGGTTATATTGCCCGTTGGGGTGAGATGTGAAACAAAGTTTGGAACATAAGTTTAATAGGGGGAAATATACGTGTTTTTGAAATGTTTGGCCGCTACGGGGCTATTGCTGTCTGTTGCAACATCGAGTTTTGCAAAGGATTTAGGTAATCCGAACTCGGTTGTTTATGTTCAGGAAATTCGCAACACGTTTCAGGTGGTGTTCAACACCTATTGCCCTATGCGTGCGGATCGTAGGTTTTCCAATTTTTGCAAACGCGCGGACAGTTATCGTTTTGGCAAAGCGATCCTCAATCCGAACACGGATTGGGTGAAGGAAACAGACTATAAGTATATGGTGCAATGGATGCCTGCTAAGACGGGCACATATGCTTGGGTGACGGCGCAGGGCGGAAATTTCACGGCTTCGATCAAGAACGAAACGCTTCTTGCGAATTTTGCACCGAAGACGGTGGTTGTTGAATCGTTTTTCACCAAAGGAAGCAAGGCTGAACGCGCCGCTGTTATCGCGCGTGTGAAAGCGATGCTTAAGAAGAAATATGGGGCAGTGGCGGATCAGATGAAATATCGCCATGTTCAGGCGGCAGCTGTGGAGTGTGTGAAACGGCGCAAGGCGCCGAAAGATGGTTTGAACTGTCGTTTGCGGTAACTTTAGCTTGCCGCTTTGCTGATCGCTTTGCCTGCTGTTGAGATATCTTTGCCGATACCTTGAGCTGTGCCGCAAGCGGTGATGCCCAATAGGGCGGCGATGATGGTGATGCGTGTTAGTTTTGCAGTCATAGTGTGTATCCTTCTTGTCTCAGTTGGATGTTAGGATAGTGATAGTTTCCGTGCAAACTTTATCTGTGCTTTTATAGGCAATCAGTCGCTTATTTCTAGGATTTCGTGCTGAGTGCCACTTGTTCAAAGATTGCATTGCAGATGTTTTGTTTCTCGATTTTGAAAAACTTGCGCGCGGCGCGTTTGTTGGGATGGAATGGATCTTTGACGGCACCTGATTTTTTCAAGCGGAAGTGCTTTTTATTTCCAAGATTTGCCGCGATGGATTGCGGGGTAAGACCTTCGACAAACGTGCAGCGGTTGCCTGTTTCGGCGAAGGCTGCTTTGATGTTCTTTTGCGCACGTAATCGGTCATCATTGACCTTTTTCTTATAGGCAGGGGCCGTGGTCATGAAGATGCACGGCGTGTCTTTGGGCAGGTGTTTGATGGTGGCTTTTACATCTGTAACAGCGGCTGACTTGCTTTTGGCCCATGTGCCAGAGGAGTTGCCAAGGAATGAGAGTACCAGAAGTTTGGGGTCATAGTAGTTGTCTTTGAACATAGCTTCAAAAGGGGACAGGCCCTTTTTGCAGAACTGATATTGTTTGCCTTGGCCGATTTGGATGAAGACGTTTTTGGCGTTTTTCTTGGCGACAGTGCCGTATGAACCAGCGTTTACTTTCCATGTTGGGTCAACATCACAAACGGATCCTTTGGGTTTGCCGCTGCGGGCTGTCCATGAATGCAATGACGTGGAACGTACGCCGATGACAGCAACAGATTGCGCGCCAAGTTTTTCCAGATCGCGCAGCTGTTTTTTGTTTGGAGAGCAGTTTTGTTTGATGTTTTGGAAGAAATCCAAAAAGGCTGGGCCAGAGCCAAATGTGATTTGTGAATCGCCCAAGACCAATATGTCAGGCTTTTTGAAGCTGTCAGCATTTGCAAATGATGTAGCTGTTGCAGTACACATTAGAGTTGCCGTTAAAATGCGAAGTGCTTTTTGGTGTAAGCTGTGTCTTATCGTTGATGTCAACGGAGGCCTCGTTATGCGTGATTGGATTAGGGCACTTTAACGATATTTTCCTGATCAAGTGAAATGAAATTTTTGTCAGGATTATTGGGCGTTTGTTACAGGATTTCACCAAGGGATAAAGAATGCGTGAGGGGGGGTATCTTGTGTGAAAATTCATCGTAGTATCTGGTCAATCAAATTTAACTGGTGAAACTTAAAGGATATAGATCATGAAACTTCTCCCAGCATTTGCCTTTGTTGCAATGACACTTCCTGCGGTTGCTTTTGCAGGCCCACAATATTTAGACAAAACAGGTTATGCTGTTTCTGGTTATGATGTTGTTGAATATTTTAACTTGAAACAAAATGCAGTTGGTCAAGATCAGCCAAAAGGTATTCCAGGTAAATCTAAATACACAGCTGAATATAACGGTTCTAAATGGGCGTTTGCATCTAAAAAGAACCGCGACAAATTCTTAGCAAACCCAGCTGCTTATGCACCACAATATGATGGTCACTGTGCTTATGGTGTTGCGCAGGGTGGTAAAATCCCAGGCAATCCAAACCTATGGCGTATTCGCGATGGTAAATTGTATCTGAACGTAACCAAAGATGTTGTTGGTTTCTGGGAGCAAGACATTCCAGGTAACTTGAAGAAATCAACAAAGAACTGGACAAAGATTGAGCCAAAAGCAGCAACAAAGAATAAAATTCCATTCTTTACATCTGCTGCACCTCTATAAGGTATAAGATGTTTGACTGGGGTGTTTTGGCACCCCAGTTTGTTTTTTAAGAGCTATAAATGCCAATGGATATAAAGAGTAAGTTTATGAATCGTCGTGTTCTGATTGTGGGTGCTATTGGCGCTATTGCCGTTGGCAGCATTGCTTGGAGTGAAGCAACAAAGTTGCCTTTTAAAGGGGATGCTATTTCGCCATCTCAAGCTCACGAATATGCAACATCGGGACAAATCGTATTGATCGATATTCGCCGACCTGATGAATGGAATAAGACTGGCAGTGGTCAAGGGGCTAGCCGTTTAGACATGCGTCGCCAAGATTTTATAACTGAGCTCGATAAGATTGTAGGGGGTGACCGTTCTAAGCCTGTTGCCTTGATTTGCGCGCGTGGTGTGCGTTCCAACCGTATGAGCCAACATTTGATAAATGCAGGGTATACAAATATCATTGATGTGCCTGAAGGTATGCTTGGGTCGCAAGCTGGCCCTGGCTGGTTAAAACGCGGCCTGCCAGTGGTGCACTAAATTTAAGGAACAACGATGTTTTCTGTTATGTGGAAGACGGCAGCCATTACTGCTGTGACCTCTGGTGCCGCAATTGCGGATTGTGTGGATTTACAAGACGTTTGTGAGATTCCATCTGGTACGTATCATATTCAATTACCCGAAAATCACTCATCCAATACACCGACCGTTTTTTTTCTGCATGGATATGGTAGTAGTGGTCAAGCAAGTATTGGGAATAAACGTATCGTAGAACCATTGTTGGAACGTGGCTATGCGGTTATTGCACCGAATGCTTTAAAACGTGAAGGGCGCAATGCGCGGGCATGGAATTTTCATCCTGACTATCACCATCAACGTAACGAAGCTGCGTTTTTCAAGGACGTAAAAGAAGACGCTGTAAAACGATTTGGTATAGATCAAGATAATATGATGTTGGCTGGATTTTCTATAGGCGGGTCTATGACAGCTTATGTGGGGTGTAATAATCCTGAATTATTTAAGGCTTACGCCCCTGTTAGCGGCAATTTCTGGCGCCCACATCCAGTAGAGTGTAAAGCACCTGTAAAGTTGTTTCACACACACGGATGGCGGGACAGTACTGTTCCATTAGAAGGGCGCCATATCACAGCGGAATTTCAGCAAGGTGATGTGTTTTATGCCATGAACATATGGCGGCAAACCAACCAATGTGTGCAACCGCGTGCCAATAAATTCTCAACCACGGATAACTTTATGCGCCGTAAATGGGTGGATTGTGATCCAAATAGCGCTTTAGAATTCGCGCTATTCCCAGGGGGACATACTGTGCCTAATGGCTGGGCTGATATGATTTTGGATTGGGCCGAAGCACTTCCCGAATAGTTTATTCCGCAGGCATCTTAGACGATGCATCTAAAGCTTTACTAATTTGTGTCCGGTAGCGTTGTGCCAATACGATTACATGTGGTGCTGATAGTTCATCTGGCGTGCCTAATTGTTTGCTGGACCAGCGTTTGCGGGTTAAATTCACACCGCTTAGAGCCGAAAATTGAATCGCGCCAGCAAGACTGATTGCGATTGGTAAAAGCCATAATGATACGAGGTTATTCGCCATGCCTATAAGTAATGCGGTACCCGTGACCGTTTCAATAATGTGGAACTTAATGAGTGTTCCGATTGGATAATCACCGCCATTACGTTTTTGTGGGTTCCAACCATCGCTAAAGCCTAGGAAATAGCGCAAGACAGCCACCGATTGTTGGATCATCAAGATTGGGGCATATATTATGGATGTAACCAATTCTATCATTACAGAGATTAAGAATTGTACGCCGCCGCCATAGGATTTACGCAGATTTGAGCTGGCCCAAATGACAGCAGCACCAATGATTTTGGGCGCCAAAAGCATACCGTACATGAACAGCAGGATCAGCAGACTGTTGACGTTGCTTATATGTGGCCAAATTGGCATTGTTGGGTTTGTATCACTGAAATAGCTGATGACGTTTTCATTTTGACCATTGCTAAGCAATGCCCAGAAGGCCAACAATATGAACCAAGCGGGAGAAAGAAGGTAACTGATTGCACCGTGTAACATGTGAAAACGCGATGTGGCATGTAGGCCAGCAGCATGTAAGATACGCAAATGTTGAAGGTTACCTTGACACCAACGTCTGTCGCGCAGGGCAAAGTCGATCAATGTGGCAGGTGTTTCTTCGTAACTGCCCTGGATACGCGGTAGAAAACGAACAGCCCAACCAGCACGGCGCAATAAACCAGCTTCTACGAAGTCATGGGACATAATCAGGGTTTCTTTGCCGCTAAGAGATTTTAAATGCGGTAAGCCGGCACAAGACGCAAACGCAGCGGTACGAATGATTGCGTTATGGCCCCAATAGTTGGCTTCGCGATTGGTCCAAAGAGATAAACCTTCTGCCAGCAATCGCCCGTAAGTGACATTTGAGAATTGCTGCATACGCGCGAAAAGTGTCTTAGCGCCAAACAAGCTTGGTGCGGATTGTATCAAACCAACGGAAGGGTCATTTGCCATTTCATTAGAAAGTGCAAGTATGGCCTCGCCCGTCATTAAGCTGTCTGCGTCCAAAACGAGCATTGCATCAGACGTGCCACCCCAACCTTCGATCCAATCAGTAAGATTGCCAGTTTTGCGATCCGTATTTTGGCTGCGACGGCGGTAATAAAGTTGCGCGCCTTCTGGGAAAGACGATTGCAATGTTGCCATTGCATGCAACTCTTGTTCTGCAATTTCAGGGTCTTGTGTGTCGCTTAGGATAAATAGCGAAAAATCGTGTTGAGTGTCTGTACCTTGCAGTTCATCCCACATAGCGGCTGCGTTGCCGAATACTTCTGAAGGAGTTTCATTATATATAGGCACCAATAGGGCGACGTCTAATGAGTGAGTGCTGTTCAGTTTTGGCGTTTCAGTCTTGCGCTTCAAAAACAGGTTTAACAGTCCTATTGATGCAGTGCTGACGGAAAGAGATATCCAGAAAAATGTAAGTCCAACCATAGCGATTAGGAAAAATTCAACGTAGCCTAAGCCACCTGTTGAAAGCCAATCGGTGAAAGCTGTGAGCAATAATAGTGTTGTTAGTATAGCAGGGCCAAAAATGGCATATTTCCATATTTTGGATGCAGGTGCTGCCTGCCAATCTGGGGCTGCAGCATCGCGGTATGGTTTGCGAAAATCTTGTTCAGGCATGCCAAGGGGCTTGCGTTTGGGCATTAATGGATATGTCTGTTTGGCCTGTGTCATTATGCTGTCCACCTATAAAGCCAAACTTCGGTAATAGTTTTGCCTGCCACTAGTAATTGCGCGCGCAACTCCGTTGAATTTGCATCAGCTGGATCGAAGGTGAAGGCTAAGCGAACGCCGCCTGTATCTGGGTTGCGTTGTAAAATACCTTCGCTGATTTCGCCAGCACTTGAACTTGCGTGAATGGTGACGGTGTCTAAGTCTTCGGGGATTGCGAGGTTTTTCTCGAAATCAATAGTGGTTATGTATCCACCTGTAAAACGTGTACCCATACGGGTGTTTAAAACACGGGCGACAGGTTTACCTGATAAGGGTTCACCGCCCCAACTGAGGCGATATTGAAAGCTATGTGATCCACCAGCAGGGATTGGTGCGCGCGGGCGCCAATAGGCTACGATGTTGTCGTAAATTTCACGGTCCGCAGGAATCTCTATCAATGTGACAGATCCTTTGCCCCAGTTTTCCCCAGGTTCAACCCATAGGCCAGGACGCTTGTGATAGAGTGCTTCCAGATCTGCGTAATCAGAGAAACCTTGTGGGCGCTGCATTAAACCAAACCCTTTGGGAGTATCATCAACAAAACTGCTCACTTGTAGAGTTGTTGGATTTGCCAAGGCTCGCCATAAAGTTTCGCCAGCACCGTTTTGGATTAATAGCCCGTCTGAATCGTGTACGGCAGGGCGAAAATCGTTAAAACGCGAACGATTGGTTTCATCGAACAAGAACATGCTGGTTAATGGGCCCAGACCTATGTTGTTTAATTCGGTACGTGTAAAGATATGTGCGGCCACATCCATGACGGTTGTATCGCCAGCGCGGATTGTAAAGCTATAAAGGCCAGCTACAGAAGGGCTGTCCATCATGGCGTGAATGATGATGCTTGTGTCATCTGCTGATGGGCGCTCAATCCAGAAGCGTGTGAAATCTGGGAATTCTTCGCCGCGTGGGTCAGCCGTATTTATGGCAAGTCCGCGTGCGGAGAGACCATAGTTTTGATCTTTGGCTATGGCACGGAAATAGTTGGAGCCTTGCATCACGAAGAATTCTTCGAATTTACCTTCGGTGACCATTTCTGTGCGCAGGCGAAAACCAGAATATCCTAGTGTTTCATTTAATGGCAGTTCAGGGGCGTTTTCCTGTTTTTTGAATAGATCATAATCAAAGCCTAACTTCTTGGCCGTGGCATCTTCGACGATGTTCACTTCAACAGGGTGTGGGAAGTACAGGCCTGGGTGAAAGAAATCTACATGAACTGGACTGTCTGTATCACGCCATAAGGCTTTTTTGGTGTTGAATTGGATCAGGCGGTATTCGTCGTATGATAGATCCAACCATTCTTGTGGAACCTTCTGGCGTTCCTGATATGGATTGGCAGCCAATTCACGTGCTTCTTCTAATAAAGCTTCGCGAGAAAATGGGCTTTCAGCGATTACCATAGGAGCCGCGATTGCTTTGCTGCCTGCTACGGCGGCGAAACTTGCAAGGGCTGATATGAAGCTGCGTCTATGCATTAATACTTAAACCTTTTTTGCGCGCCACGGTTGGGATTTAATCCATGCGACGAAATAAGCGACTAGAATGATTGTTGCCATACCAAGGAAATTTACCATTGTCGTCTTGAAGGTTGAGCGACCCATCTGATCCAGCAGGAAACCGCTGAAACGCGCGAAAACCATAGAGAAAACAAACACTGCCAAGGATTGCTGGCCGACCTTCATGATGATCGCAATGATCTTTGCCCACAATACAGACAGGCCTTCCTTGCTGGTGACGATAAGGCGTTTACCGCCTTCGCCTGCAATCACCCAGCCTAGATAGGCAAGAGATAGGAATTGTACATATCGTAGAATGCCAAAAGCTGACTTATCGAAGAACTGTTTGTTAGCAACGCGCCAGTCGATCACCCAATTACTTTCAAAAGCGCCGAACCATTCGCGGTTGATTGCGCGAACACCAATGTTTGACAAAGGGATGTTTGCGATGACGATGATCGCTGCAAGTGCAATTAACCATTTGTTAACGGGTGGGGCAGGTATCCAACCGCACATTAGTGCAAAACCAGTGAAGAAGACGAGTTGCCAACCGAACGGATTAAAGAACCAGCGACGCTCAGACCATGGTTCTGCTGGTAAGTTTAAGGCAAAATCACCTAATCCATGTTTTGTAAGAATAAGGCGTTGAGCAAATACCCATACGATAACTACGAAAGCCGCTACCAACCATAGGTTTACGCGAGACAAGGCCATGATTAATGGCATCATCACGAGGATGACCATATACATTGGCAAAATGTCGAAATAATTCGGCACATATGTTAGGGTGAAAAGGCCAACTAGGTTTTCTTGGGCATCTCTAAAGAATGGGGTCAGGTTAAGTGATCCTGTGTAGTCTTTATTAAATAATCCTGTGCTGTCCCAAAAACTGAGCATCATCGCGATTGCAAAGAACATGGCGATGTGCGCCCAATAAACTTGCCACACACGGTATCCGACGCGTGCTGTGCCCAAAACCCAGCCCGCGCGATCAAATGTACGGCCAAAAGCAATAGCGGATGCCATGCCTGAGCAAAATACGAACATTTCCGTTGCATCAGAGAACCCCCAACGTGCTGGTATCCAGCTGGTAAAGAAATTACCGGGGGTATGAGCAAACAAAATAATAAACATCGCGATGCCGCGATAGAAATCTAAACGCGGATCGCGAATGGTTGCTGTTGGTGCAACTGTTGGGCCCGCAGGTGTCGTTTTTAAGCTCATACGTGTTCTTCTAACTTAATGATTTTTGGGCTTTTTTATTTATTCAGCCGGCATTTGCAAGGACAGATTGCCATCCCCGCGACCTGCTGCGATCATTTCGAAGCGTACAGATGCATATGTGTCTTCTGCTCCATTACGTTTTGCTTTGCGTTCATTGAGTATTGCTTCAGCTTCGTTCAAGAACCCACTGCGAATACCAGCATCAATTGTCAGACGTTCAAACACATCACGTTGGGCATGGCTGCCGCCTGCGTCTTGCATATTTCTACGTGCTTGGGAAAGATTTACGAAGGCTGTTTTATAGTCAGATTCGCCAAATGCCTCTAGGCCTGTGGCGGCTGCAATGCCTGGTTCGGCCATTGCTTTTTGGATATCAGATTTGCACATCTTAGCGTCCTTGTGCATTCGGGACATCATTGTTTTTACAGCATCCTCACGATCACCGCCAACAAGTGCCAACATATAGTGTAAATCTGCAAAGATAAGGCAACCATCTTCAGTACGGTTTTCAGATAGATCTGCTAATTCTTCCCAACGATTGCCAACATCGACGCCTTCAAGCTCTAGACGGCTGAGGAGAGAGGTTGCATTTGAGATGTCGCGGTAGTCGTCTGTTTTGTCTTTGCGGATTTCATTGTCGTAAAGATCCATAACCACATCGATCTGGCCTTCGTCTAAGTGCATTAATGCTTTGTGCCACCAAACGTGATAGCGGAAGTTGTTGCAATGTTCCCATGCGCTTTCACGTGAGCTTAACCAATCCAGGCCACCCTTGGAGTTCGCCGTCATTTCATAAACGTGTGCAACAGCATGTAGGCCCCATGCATCGTCAGGTGCAAGTAACATGCCTTCACGGCCTGTTTTTTCAGCTCTGCGGTATTCGCCTGTTTCTTCTAAGGCGAATGCATAGCAGCCCAGAAGATATCCGCGGCCTGCGTGTTGTGCGTCATATGTATCGATAACGTTTTCGATTGATCCGCGCATTGTGTTTGCGTCGCCAAGAATGAATGAAATGGCTTGTGATATTTTCATCGCTAAGCTGTCCATCGGAGCAAAAACCAACACTTCTTCAATACGGTCACGTGCTGCGCGTGGATTTCCAGATAACCACATACCCAATGCGTCTACAAAAGCGCGTTCGCGGGCTGTTGGCATTGCTTGTTTCATCGCCGCTTGTGCTGCTGCGTTTGCTTCAACAGATGTCTGTCGCAACTCTTTGCGACCTAACATCAGATAGAACAAACCTTTCAGTGCTTGTGCTGCTGCAAACTGCGGTTCGCGCTCAATCACATCCATCAAATGAGTGGGAGTTATTGCTGCGTGTGCTAAAAAACCAAGCTGCATTTTATTCCAGCTTTCTACTGCGGCAGTTGTTTCAAGAGAAACGTCATTCCCGAAGATATCTGTAAGCATTCTAGCGTCCTTTGATGAAGTCATATTCGTTCATGCACTCTATGATGTTCTGAGCTCAAGAAATATAGCCTGTAATGTCAGATAACGCGTATTTGACCGGCCTTGAGGATAGTTTTAATCGTTTTGGCCATTTTTTAAGCTGTTTTCGTGGAAAAATACGCTTTTTTACGTAATTTGACGTAAGCAAGATACTGCCTGTAACAATTAATGTAACAATCCCAGACGTTAAAAATGTACTTTTTAACCCGATTTCATGCTTATTTTTGCTTGTTTGTGTACTTTTCCAGCACTTCATCAGTGTCCTGGCCACAGCTTGGAGGGGCAGAACGATATGTTACAGGTGTGCGAGAAAAATGTAGTGGGTTCCCCAAAACTGAAACATTTCCATTCTTCACTGCATCATGGGGCATGGTGCGAACCATGTTGCGCGCAATGGCTTGATCCGACTCTAATGCGCCTTTGACAGTATTGATTGGACCGACGGGTACTTTTAGGCTTTCCAAGCCTTCAATGATCTCTGCCATTGCGTATTGCATCAATGGCGGGCTGATAAGCGCTTTTAGTGCCACACGGTTTTCGATACGGGCGACATTGGTTTTATAAGCATCGTCTTGGGCCAGTTCAGGCATCTCGATGAAGTCACAGAACCTTGCGAATTGAGCGTCATTGCCAACGGCGACAATTATATGGCCATCATTTGCTTCAAATACGTCATAGGGCACAATGTTTGGATGACCGTTGCCGCGCCGTTCTGGAACCTGTCCTGAAGTCAGGAAATTTGTACCTTCGTTGATTAGCCAAGCCATTTGCGTATCGACCAATGCCACATCAATATGTTGACCTTCGCCTGTTTTATCGCGGTGACGCAGGGCTGCCAAAATACCGATGGTGGCATACATTCCGCACATCACATCTGCGATGCCAACACCCACTTTTGTTGGGACACCTTCGGGGTCACCCGTCAGGCTCATTATACCGCCATAGCCTTGGGCCATAAGATCGTAACCTGGTTTTAAGCGGTTTGGGCCTGTTTGGCCAAAGCCTGAAATAGAACAATAGATCAATTCAGGGTGTGCTTTGAGCAAAGCCTCATGATCAAGGCCGTATTTTTTCAATCCATCTGGTTTGAAATTTTCAATCACAATATCTGCACGTGCTGCCAATTGGCGAATAATATTCTGGCCTTCTTCGGTTGCGATATCTACGGCGATAGATTTTTTATTACGATTGGCGCACATGAAATAGGCGCTTAGATCGGTTTTCTCGCCGTCATGCCCAACGGCATAATTAGGCCCCCAAGCGCGCGTATCATCGCCACCTGTTTTTGGGTTTTCGATTTTCAGGATTGTTGCCCCAAGGTCGCCCAGCATTTGGGTGGCGGTTGGTCCCGCTAAAATACGCGATAGGTCTAAGACCACCAATCCATGAAGTGCGCCTGCCATTTTGCTATCCTATCTATATACGATCATCATAATCACCACGATCAATCGTAGCAGCAATTAAGGTGAATGTATCTGCTGTTTGCGCTTGTGCAAGGGCCTCTTGCAGTTCTTCACGGGAACCTACTGTGTGGCCTGCGCCCCCAAAACTGCGGGCGATTGCAGCGTAATCATGTGTGCCGAAATCTACGGCATGATTGGTTAATTGGCGCTGACGTTGTTTTAGCTCGATGAGGGCAAGGCTTGCGTCAACGAAGACTACAAAGATTGGCTTGATCTCCAATTCAGCGGCTGTCGCTAATTCGCCAGCCACCATCAAAAAACCAGCATCACCCGAGAAGGATACAATAGGGCGGTCAGGGGAAGCAATTTTAGCGCCCATAGCTAATGGCACTGCACAGCCCATTGTGCAAAGTGCAGAGGATTGCATCAAACCGCGTGGTTCATAACAATCCCACATCTGAGACAAAAGGATACGGTGCGCGCCACTGTCAGCAGTGGCGAGCGTGTTTTTTGGCAGATTGGCACGGCATTCTGCAATCACGGCAGCTGGTCCCCATGTATCATCGTGTGGGAATGCTTTATCTAGTGATGCTTTGATCGCTTTAATTTCACCGTTTTGCCATGTCGTGGTTGGCTTTGTGTTTTCTGATAGCAGGGCCAGCGTCGCACCAGTGTCTGCGATAAAGTTTAATGTGGCTTGGTGCATATAGTGGTGATTTGGCTCTGCTGTGATATCTATCACGTTGGTTTGTGCTGGGTCCCAAATATCGCGCCAGCCAGGGCGCATTTCAATGGGATCATAACCAACGCATATGACCAAGTCAGATGATTGAATAAACGGCACTAAGTGTTTGTCTGCTAAAGGGGAAAGCCCACCAGAGCGCAAGCATAAAGGGTGGCCTTCTGGGACGATACCTTTGGCTTTATAAGTTGTCATAAAGGGGACATTATAAGCTTCGCAAAATGACAATATTTGTGCGCCAGACATGTCATTCATCGCATCTAAGCCAATGATCATCACAGGTTTGGTGGCCGCATTGATCCAATTACATGCTTCTATAAAATCTTGGCCCTGGGCAGGCACCAGTGGGCTTGCTGGGCTGCGTCTGCGCAAATGGTTTGGTTTGGATTGTGTGTCCGCCACAGAAATAGGCACATCAATATGCACAGGGCCAGGACGGCCTTCGGTTGCAATAGCTACGGCTTTATCTGTAACGGTGTCTGCGCCATCAGCCGTCAAACGAAATGTTGCTTTGGTGATGGAGTTGAATACCGCACTGTGATCCATGATTTGGTGGGTATATGTCAGGGCTTCATCTTCATCCACGCAGCCTGTCAAAACGATTAGTGGCACGCGATCTTGGTATGCGTTTACAATTGAATTGATACCGTTCATGGCGCCAGGCCCTAATGTAGCCACTAAAATACCAGGGGCACCTGTGCGGTGGTATGCACCTTCGGCCATAAAGCCCGCACTATTTTCGTGCTTCACCAAGATAAATTCGATCCCGACTTTGCGCAATGCATCGACAAGGGTTAATACTTCGCCACCCGGCATGCCAAAAGCATATCGGCAGCCTGCTTCATATAAGCGTTCGGCTAGGAAATCTGCAGCGCGGCGTGGGGATAGTGTCATTGGGTACCTCAAAGTCGTCTTAACTTGTCCTTACAGACAGTCGGTGGGCAAGGCAAATGGCGCCGCCATATCGTAACATTGATCAACTTTTTGAGAATGAATGTGGGTTTTAGAATAGCTTATAACGGGGTAGATGGAAAATTAGATGTTCTTTCGTGATTGTAATGCGTAGGAGACATATATTATTTTGGAGTTTGGAATGTTGTCTCGTATTGCTTGGCGTCGTTTTCGGTTTGGGTTGCAAACAATTATGGGTTTACCCGCGCGTGGGTTCTTTATCCCATATCGCTATGCAGAGAGCGTTCCAGATACCCAGCCTGTTTATAAAGAACTGGAAGCGGTGTTTGACGCGAAACAAGATGTTTTCACGACGTTTTGCCAGTCTTTAGATGAATATGCGGATGTTTTTGCAAGGTTTCAAGACACCCCAAAATGGCAACAGGATTGGTTTCCACGCCTTGATGGGGCAGCTGCCTATGGTTTGGTGCGTCAACATAAGCCGAAAACAATCATCGAAGTTGGGTCCGGTCATTCAACACGGTTTATGGCGCAAGCTGCGAAAGATGCTGGGCTGGATTGCACTCAAATTGCGATCGATCCATTTCCACGTGCTAAGATCAAGACATTGCCGATCACATGGCAAGCTGAGTTGTTGAATGAGACGCATCTGACGATGTTTGCCAATTTAGAAGCTGGTGATATCGCTTTTTTTGATTCTAGCCATATTCTAATGCCAGGTACTGATGTGGATATGATTTTAAACCGTATCTTACCTGTTTTGAAAAAGGGTGTGTTGATTCACATCCATGATGTTTTATTACCTGATCCATATCCAGAGCAATGGCTCTGGCGTGGATATAACGAGCAAAACGCGCTTGGACCTATGATTGCCAATGGTGCGTATGATGTGGTTTTTGCGAGCGCATATGTGGCAACGCGGATGGAAAATATGATCTTGCAAACTAAACTCGCAGATATACCGTTGTTTAAGGGTGCTGTAGAAACAAGCCTTTGGCTGATGAAGCCGTAATTGGAGTAGGGATGATGAAAACGAAACTTACAGAAAAATTTGAGCTGAAACATCCTATTATACAGGCTCCAATGGCCTTTGCTGCGGGTGGTAAACTTGCGTCTGCTGTGACGGCTGCGGGTGGTCTTGGTTTGATTGGCGGTGGTTACGGTGATGAAGATTGGGTTCATGAACAGTTTGATGCAACAGGTAATCAAAGTGTGGGCTGTGGTTTCATCACTTGGTCTATAAAACAAAAACCGCATTTGTTGGATATGGTTTTGGATCGTAATCCTGCTGCTGTGTTCTTATCTTTTGACGACCCTGAACCACTGAATGAAACGATTAAGGCAGCTGGTGTCCCTTTTATTTGCCAAGTACAAACCTTGCGTGATGCCAAACATGCCATTGATTTGGGAGCTGATGTTATCGTGGCCCAAGGATCAGAAGCGGGTGGGCATGGTGAAAAACGTGCAACGTTCACATTCGTGCCAGAGGTGGCTGATTATATCGCATCCAGCGCCTCCGATGTTGTGCTATGTGCCGCAGGTGGTATCGCAGATGGTCGTGGCTTGGCTGCCAGTTTAGCACTTGGGGCGGATGGTGTATTGGTTGGCTCACGGTTTTGGGCAACATCGGAAGCTTTGGTGCATCCTGATATGTTGAATGCCGCGATTAAAGCGGATGGGGATGATACGATACGATCAAAGGTTGTTGATGTTGCGCGTGGTTACCCTTGGCCCGATCGTTACAACGCACGCGTTTTGCATAATGAGTTTACAGATCAATGGCACGATGATTTGGATGGCTTGAAAGAGTCGCCGAAGGCAGCCCAACAATGGGTTGAGGGATGGGCCGCTGGCGATCCGAATGCTGCAAATGTGTTTATTGGTGAGGCAACAGGTTTGATCCATGGTGTCAAACCTGCTGCTGACATTATCAATGAGATTGTCGAACAAGCAGAGCAAGTTCTGGCAAAACGATATCAATAATAACTGTTATTACTGGTTCTTTAGTTCCTTTATGATGATCCTTAAGCTACTTGCACGCCATGGGCCATACTGCTGCCATGTTCTATAATCTGCGTCTTTTTGCATAATGTCGGAAATTATCTGACGGTCAGATTTACCTTGGTTTAACCCTGTGCGAACAGCGTCAATACTACTTTCCAGATATGTGACCCATTCAACAGCATCTGCATGTGTTCCAATGCGACCATGACCCGCTGCAAAATGTGTGAAGCTTTTGGATGTAAAGTGTTTTACCTGATTAAGCTGAGCAATCGCGGATTGCCCCGGTTCGCTGAGGGATGGAATGCGCTTTGGAGCTGCTACATCAACAACAAAACCAACATTTTCGGGGCGCACGATAACGGATATGGAATCCTCTCCATGTCCACCTGCTCCGAGGTAATCTAGTTCAAATTGTTTCTGGCCTACATTGAATGTGTGGTCGTTTTCGAACCGAACCAATGGCGTGACGCCATCAATGGTTTTAGGCGCTTTTTCATGGGCATAGGTCTTGGTTTCCCCAAAAACACGCCCCCCACTTGCGTGATCCAAATGGCTGTGACTGTATATGATGTGAGTGATAGGCTGATCTGTGATTTGGCTTAGATTGGCTTTCAACCATTGCGCCGCTCTTGTGTTTAAGGGGTCAACTAGAACAACACCTTTTTGGGTGACTGTTATAAGAGAATAATGCCCGCCATCTCTCATACGGTATACATCACCCGTTACATGAGAAATTTCGCGCTGTCTGGACAGACCTTGAGCGGAGAGACTCTGAGCAGACACTAGGGTCGCACAGATGATCAGGAGTAGTTTTGAGAGCTTTATATGTGAGAGCACAGGGTATCCTAATAATTAATGGCGTTTGATTGCCATCAAGCTTTAGAAGCTAAACCTGATTAGATGCTGATTGTAATGTTCTGGAGTTCAAAATCCATAAATATCTTGAGTAGCGCAAGTTTCAGAAATGAAGCAAATGGCGCACCCTAGAGGATTCGAACCTCTGGCCTCTGCCTTCGGAGGGCAGCGCTCTATCCAGCTGAGCTAAGGGTGCTTCTATGCGCGGTATAGGGGAATGCTGTGATGGGTTCAATCTTGATTTGTTATGCTTTTTTAGCAGCGCGTTGTTCGCGCACTTGATCCGCAAGTGTAATGGTGTAATCCGCCAGTTTAGAGAGTTCCGCCTCGGCCTTTTGTGCATCACCTGCTTCGATGGCATCGGCGATGGCTGTGTGTAGCTTGATGATGACAGCACGGTCACGGGCGGAATAGGTGATCATGTTCATCAAAGATTGCATGGATTCAATGGCACTAGAAGACTGGAAGTTTAGGACTGGATTTCCTGTCCCTTCGATCAAAGCCTTATGGAATGTGATATCTGATGTGCAGAAGCTTTCGTCGCTTAAACCTTCTTGGCCTTGGCGGTGGATTTCTGCACGCATCGTTGCCATTTGATCTGCAGAACATCTTTTTGCAGATAGTGGAATACAGGCGCGTTCAGCTGCAAAACGTGCTTCGCAAGCGGTTTCAAAGCTGACTTCGTTCATTGATAACAACAAACTAGATGTGGTCATTTGATTTGGATAAGCGTCTTCGAAACTGACTTTTTTAATGAAGGCACCGCCATAAGCGCCGCGCTGGGTACGGATTAGGTTTTGTGCGGCAAGGCGGTTTAAGGCTTCGCGGACAGTCGAGCGTGATACTTCGAACCGTTCACACAATTCGTTTTCGGATGGGAGGCGTTCATTAACCATGAGTGTGCCGTCCATAATCGCTTCACGAATGGCTTCGGCGATTTGTGTAGATAATTCGCGGTCTTGAGTAAGTGTGTATTTCATCGTCATCATAAGTATCTTAATTGTCAGACATTTGAATGTCTGCTATCCACACATGACACAAAGATTCCCAAAAGACTAGGGGATTAGGCAATTCAGATCGCGTATGCGAAAGGATAAGATCATGACGTTCAATGCATTGATGGTGGAAAAAGACGAAGATGGCAAAACGAGTGCGTCTGTACAGAAGATTACAGAGGATAAATTGCCAGAGGGTGATGTGACGGTTGCTGTTGAATACTCTACAGTCAATTATAAAGATGGTTTATGTATTGGACCAGGAGGGGGATTGGTTCGGAATTACCCGCATATTCCAGGCATTGATATGGCTGGCGTTGTCGAAAGTTCGTCTGACAGCCGCTACAATGCGGGTGACAAAGTTGTGCTAACGGGGTGGCGTTATGGTGAAATGCATTGGGGGGGCTATTCTCAAAAAACACGTGTGAATGCGGATTGGTTAGTGACATTGCCCGAAGGGATTACCACGCAGCAAGCAATGGCTGTTGGAACTGCTGGTTTTACGGCGATGTTATCGGTGATGGCATTAGAAGAGCATGGGTTAAACCCTGACCAAGGGCCTGTTTTGGTGACGGGTGCCGCAGGGGGTGTTGGCTCTGTTGCGACGGCGATATTAGCGAACCTTGGATATGAAGTTGCTGGTGTCACCGGGCGCCCTGAAACGACGGATTATTTGACGTCACTAGGGGCCACACAAATCGTAGCGCGTGAAGAGATCAATGAGACTGTGAAGCGTCCTTTGGAAGCTGAAACCTGGGCTGGCTGTGTTGATGCCGTTGGCGGTGATATGTTGGCGCGCGTCTTGGGGCAAATGAAGTATGGAGCTTCTGTTGCTGCTGTCGGTTTGGCAGGCGGTGCAGGGCTACCTGCGACGGTTATTCCATTCCTCCTTCGCGGTGTGAATCTGCTGGGTATTGATAGTGTTATGCGCCCTTATGAAAACCGACTCGCTGCTTGGAAACGCGTCGCAACTGACTTGCCAATGGCGAAATTGGACCAAATGATCGTCCCAGCAACACTCTCTGATTTACCTAAGTTAGGTGGGGATATTTTGAAGGGTCAGATACAAGGCCGAGTGGTCGTAGACGTAAATAAATAAAGGCTTTTTCGCGTTAATCTTTGTTAAGAATCGTGAGGTGGTGGCCTTGCGATGAACGATCTTAATTCATGTTTTGTTGAATTTTTTCCTTTCCTTCGTCGGATATTCGGGTGTTACTGTCGTATAACGACCCTGCCAAAACTGTGGGGGCGGGCAGAATGCAACGATAACTGATATTAATCTTGGGAGGGAATATGTCATTACAAACACCATTAACTGATCTACCGATCGAAACTGCTGACGAGGGCTTTTACCGCGGCTTCAGTAAGATCGTTACGGTCACTTCAAAGCTTGCGATTGGGGGGCTCGTCGTTTGGGCGATTGCGTTTCCAGAGCAATCAGGTGCCGTTCTTAACGGTATTAACGCATACATCTTAGCAAAATTTAACTACTGGTACATTTGGACAGTTACTTTGTTCGTACTCATGTGTATCGGTCTTGCTATCTGGCCAACGGCTGGTCGCCTTAAATTAGGTACAGCTGAAGATAAGCCAGAATTCTCAAACTTCTCATGGTTCTCTATGATGTTTGGTGCTGGTATCGGTGTGGGCATGCTCACATGGGCCGTTGCTGAACCTGTTTATCACTTCCAGAATAACCCTGAAGTTATCCAAGGTATTACAGAAGGTAGTACTGAAGGTAACGTACGTAGCGCCTATAAGTGGTCTTTCGTACACTGGGGTTTAGGCGCTTGGGCGTGTTATGCGATTGCGGGTCTAGCACTTGCATTCTTTAGCTACCGTCGTGGTTTGCCTTTGACAATGCGGTCTTCATTGACACCATTGTTTGGCTCGAAACTATCTGGTTCTATCGGTCACGTAGTAGACATCGTTGCTGTTGTTGCGACAATCCTTGGTGTTGCTCAAACACTTGGTTTTGGTGTGGAACAGTTCGTTTCTGGTCTAACACGTATTGGTATCGGTGGTTTGACGAATGAAGCTGGTACTGCGAACTCTCTTGGTATCGTAGTTGCGATCGTTGTGATTATGGCTGCATCAACACTGTCTGCTTTGTCAGGTGTTGGTAAAGGCATTAAATGGCTATCAAACATCAACATGGTTCTGAGTATCCTATTGTTGGGATTCTTCTTGATCTTCGGTTCAACATTCTTCGGCTTACAAGCTCTGTTCTTAGGTATTATCGATTATATCGTTACCTTGCCTCAGACATTGTTTGTTGTTTGGTCTTCAGACGGTGTTGAAGGTTCTGTTGCTTCTAAACTAGAAGGCTGGCAGGGCGGTTGGTCCGTATTCTACTGGGCTTGGTGGATTGCATTTGCTCCATTCGTGGGCTTGTTCCTAGCGCGTATTTCTAAAGGTCGTACGATCCGTGAATTCGTTCTTGGTGCGATGATCATTCCATCCCTAATGTGCTTCGTATGGTTCACATGGGCTGGTGGTACTGCTATCGACCTAACATTGAACGGCGAAGCTGGCGAAACGATCTTTGGTGTGCCAGATGGTGACAAAATCTTCGCTATGGTTCAGTACATGCTTTCACCATTCTTGGGTTGGGCAATGGCTGTAATGATCGTTGTCTTGTTGATGACTTACCTAGTGACAACAGCTGACTCTGCGGTATTGATCGTGAATACAATCAACGCTGCGGGTGACGAAGGTCCAAAAGCACGTCCACATATCATCTTCTGGGGTGTAGCACTTGGTGCAGTTGTGGCGGCTCTATTGCTAGTGGGTGGCTTGAAAGCCATTCAAACAGCGATGGTGATCGGTGCACTTCCATTCTCAGTTGTGATGGTACTTCAATGTGCTGCTTTGGTTAAAGCTATCTACAACGATGGTAAGCGTGAAGCTGCGGGTATTGAAACTATCCACGTAGCTGACGACTAAATAACCAGACTACCTTTCTAAGCTTAGGGCCCTCGTGTTTTACACGGGGGCCTTTTGCTATTTGGGATATGGTTACGTAAGGTTTTGTTGGTTTTTTAAGAAATTATATCGCAGTCTTTCGTTAATATTTTATACGTGAGAGGTCTCGATGAAACGGGTTGGTATAATTGCCTTTAAGACAATTGCTGTTTTGATCCTGATTGGTGCCGCTATTGGGATTTGGAAGCGTGAGGAAATTACGCGTCTGATGGCTGTGAACAGCTTGTTTGCTGAGGATAAAATTGTTCGAAATTTTAGCCATATGGACCAAGCTTTTTTAAATACGCCAGTTCCCAAAGGAAAAGGTAAAGCAACAATCTTAACTAAAGATGTGCAGATTGAGTTGGATCAAGAAACACGCACTTGGGTGAAAGACCGATCGGTAACAAGTTTGGTTGTTCTCAAATCAGGTGATCTTGTTTTTGAGGAATATTATCAAGGGACAATGGATGACGACCTCCGCATATCGTGGTCAGTTGCCAAAAGTTTTCTATCAGCCTTGGTTGGCATATTATTGGAAGAGGGAGCGATTGCATCGATTGATGACCCCGTAACAAAATATGTACCTCTTCTGAAGGGAAGTGGATATGAGACTGCAACATTGAAGAATGTTCTGCAGATGTCGAGTGGTGTTGAATTTGATGAAGACTATTTAGATAAAAATTCCGATATCAACCGCATGGGACGTGAAATCGCTTTGGGTGGAACATTGGATGGATTTTCTGCAGGTATAAGCAAAACATTCGCAGAACCTGGAAAAGTTATGCAGTATGTATCTATTGATACGCACGTCATTGGGATGGTTGTAAGAGGTGCAACTGGGAGGTCAGTTACCAGTTTGTTGTCCGAAAAAATAATAATGCCGCTTGGGTTGGAAAAAGAACCATATTATCTAACGGATGGCGAAGGTGTTGCATTTGTTTTAGGCGGTTTAAATTTAACCACGCGTGATTACGCACGTTTTGGTCAAATGATCTTGCAAGATGGGTTTTATAATGGTCAGCAGATTATACCAAAAGATTGGATATATGCTTCTACAAAAGCCAGTGCAAATACCAAAGCAGGCGAACGCGGGTATGGATATCAATGGTGGATACCAGCTGTAAATCCAAGAGCAGGGGAGTTTTTTGCGCACGGTATATATGGTCAATATATTTATATTGACCGCAACTCTGATACGGTGATTGTCGTCAATAGTGTTGACCGCGGATTTAGAGAAGACGGTGTTTCCAATCATAACATTGAAATTTTCCGAAGGATCACCGCTGCTTTGTAAGTTTTTAGATAGTTATAAAATTCAATACTTTATTCAATCTCTATGCCTTTTTATAAACTGAGTTCTCTCAAGGGTTTTAACTTACCTTAAAGTAAAGAATGATCTTGCATTAGCGGAACATTGGGACAAGATTGTTTTCGTAACGAGTTATATTTACACGAGCAAGGTATCCATAAATGTTAGATATAGAATTTGTACGCAAACAATTCCCTGCGTTTTCAAGCAAGCCGTTAACGAACCAAGCATTTTTTGAAAATGCTGGTGGTTCTTATACCTGCAGACAAGTCATCGACCGTTTGTCTCGTTACTATATTGAACGAAAAGTTCAGCCATACAGCGCCTATGAAGCTAGCCGTTTGGCTGGTGAAGAAATGGATGAAGCGCGCAAACGTCTGTCTGCTATTATGGGAATTGAACAAGATGAGCTGAGTTTTGGCCCCTCTACGACACAGAACACATATGTATTAGCGCAAGCTTTTGCTGACTATTTACACCCAGGACAGGCCATTATTGTAACAAACCAAGATCACGAGGCAAACTCTGGTCCATGGCGCAGATTGGCGGATCGTGGTGTGGAGATACGTGAATGGAAGATTGATCCTGATACTGGGCATCTAGATATTCTCGACTTGATTAGTTTACTTGATGATAAGGTTAAACTCGTCTGTTTTCCGCATTGTTCAAATGTCGTTGGGGAAGTGAATGATGTGCCGTCTATTTGCCGAGTTGTACACGCAGCGGGTGCTGTGACCTGTGTAGACGGTGTAAGCTATGCGCCACATGGTATTCCTGACGTTGGGGCCCTTGGTGCGGATATATATATGTTCTCTGCATATAAAACCTATGGGCCGCATCAAGGTATCATGGCAATAAAACGTGAATTGGGGGAACGGCTTCCAAATCAAGGACATTATTTTAATGCTGGATCTTTGTATAAGCGGTTTACACCAGCTGGGCCTGATCATGCGCAAATAGCGGCGTGTGCTGGTATGGCTGATTATGTTGATGCATTGTATGAGCATCATCAACAGTCTGGAAAGGCAGATGCCAAAGGACGTGGAACATTTGTACACGACCTGATGCGCGCACAAGAAGTGAAGCTTTTGCAGCCTTTGTTAGATTATTTGGGGGATAAGAATTCGGTTCGTATGCTCGGCCCAAGAGATGCGAACATTAAAGCGCCAACTGTTGCTGTTAGCTTAGAGCGGCGCGGTGAAGAGGTTGCTGCTGAGTTAGCAAGCCACGGTATCATGGCAGGTGGTGGGGACTTCTATGGCGTGCGCTGTTTAGAAGGCCAAGGTATAGATCCTGACCACGGTGTTTTGCGATTAAGCTTTGTACATTACACGCATGAAGACGAAGTTCAAAAATTAATCACTACTTTGGATAAAATATTGTAATCCAATAAAATACCTCCCGCGTATAAGGTACATAATTGCGGGGATATAATGACGACTAAATCACCTATAATTTTATGGTTGCGGCGTGACCTGCGTTTAAGCGATCATCCTGCGCTTTATACTGCAGTGCAAACAGGGCGCCCAATTATCCCCGTTTGGATACATGATGAATGTGTCGAGACACTTGGTGCTGCTCCTAAATGGCGCATGGGTTTATCCGTTAAGCAATTTGCCACCACTCTAGAGAACATGGGTTCAAAGCTTATCTTGCGCCGCGGCAAGGCAGTTGATGTTCTAAAGGGTTTAGTCAAAGAAACAGGTGCAACGACTGTTTATTGGTCACGTGCCTATGACCTAGATGCAATTGAACGCGACACAGCAGTTAAAACGTCGTTACGCGAAATGGGATTGAAAGCGGACAGTTTCAAAGGGCATTTATTGTTTGAACCTTGGGTGGCGCAAACCAAGGCAGGGGGCTTCTTTAAAGTTTACACGCCATTTTGGAATTGTGTGCGGCAAATACCTGTTTCCGATTGTTTGCCAGCACCAACAAACATCGCATCCCCTATAACTTGGCCTAAAACAGATAATATTGTCGATTGGGAAATGGGACGTGCGATGAATCGTGGTGCCCATGTGGTTGCCAAACATGTCTGTGTTGGGGAAGAAGCCGCATTAGATCGCTTAACCCATTTTATCGATACAGCAGTGGATCGTTATAAAGAGGATCGTGATTTTGCGGGTTTGCCTGCTACATCGCGTTTGTCCGAAAACCTGACATATGGTGAGATTTCACCACGTGTGCTATATCATGCGGGGCGTGCAGCTATGGAACGGGGTGCAAAAGGAGCTGAACATTTCATTAAAGAAGTGGTTTGGCGCGAGTTTGCCTATCACCTGATTTACCACACACCTCAGATCACTACATCGAATTGGCGCTCAGAATGGGACAGTTTTCCGTGGCGCAATGATAATCCAGATGCAGAGTTATGGCGCCAAGGCATGACTGGGGAACCATTTATTGATGCAGGTATGCGTGAACTTTATGTTACTGGTATAATGCACAATCGGGTTCGGATGCTGGTGGGTTCGTATTTAACCAAACATCTTATGACGCATTGGAAAGTTGGGTTGGATTGGTTTGCCGATACTTTGATCGATTGGGATCCAGCATCGAATGCAATGGGCTGGCAGTGGGTCGCAGGCTGTGGACCAGATGCAGCTCTTTATTTCCGCGTTTTCAATCCTGCGACGCAGGCAGAGAAGTTTGATGGGGATCGTGCGTATAGAGACAGATTCTTACCAACAGAAGAGAACTCGCATGACGATGGGATGTCTTTTTACGCGGCAATTCCGCTATCATGGAAGCTTGACCTAGGGCAAAAATCGGAAGAACCCATAATATCTTTAAAAGAAGGGCGAGAGCGCGCTTTAGCGGCTTATTCAGCCCAAAAAGCCTGATTTATGCAAAAAATTGGCAAAAACAACAGAATCATCGTAACATTTATGCAACCTAGGAGGCTGCAATGACCATTTTGACCTCAACAAAAGGGCAAGAAAACTTGCCACGGTATTTCGCATTGGTTTTTCATTCATTGAAAAGCCTTAAACGTGGCGCGTTAGAATTAGAGCTAACGGATGGACGTGTATTCCGTATTGATGGCCCTGATGCGGGTCATGTTGCGCGTGTTGTATCTAAGGATGATACTATATGGGCGCGATTGATCCGTGAAGGCGATATGGGCTTTTCTGACGCTTATCTTGATCTGCAATGGTCGTCGCCTGATTTAATGGCCTTTATGGATTTGGTTTTTGATAATTACCATGAAATTGGCAATTCTTATCCTGGTGCTGGATTGCTACGTGTTTATGAACGCTTTCGTCATTGGATGAACCGTAATACCAAAAATCAAGCGCGGAAAAATATTTCATATCATTACGATCTTGGGAACGACTTCTATTCTAAATGGCTGGATGACACGATGACGTATTCATCAGCGTTGTTTAAGACCGAACAGGAAAGCTTAGAGAAAGCTCAAACGCAAAAATACGCCTCCATTTGTGATTTGATGGGGATGCAAGATGGAGATCATCTGCTGGAAATTGGCTGTGGCTGGGGTGGTTTTGCTGAATATGCAGCTGGCCAGCGTGGTGCGCGATTGAAATGTTTGACCATTTCCAAAGAGCAGCACGATTTTGCAAAGGAACGTTTGTTCAAAGCAGGCTTAGCAGAACGTGTAGATGTTGTTATGCAAGATTACCGCGATGAAAAAGGTCAATATGATGGGATTGCATCCATTGAAATGTTTGAAGCTGTGGGTGAAAAATATTGGCCGTCTTATTTTGATACAATCAACAACAGCCTGAAATATGGGAAACAAGCGACTATTCAGGTTATTACGATCGCAGATAGCATCTTTGGAAGTTATCGTAAGTCTGTAGATTTCATTCAGAAGCATATTTTCCCTGGTGGAATGTTACCAAGCCCAACTGTTTTGAGGCAAGAGATTGAAAGAGCAGGACTATTTTACGAAGGCTCAATGGAATTTGGCAAAAGCTATTCCTTAACATTGCGCCGTTGGTATGAAGATTTTAATCAGAAATGGGGTCAAATTTCTGATCACAGCTTTGATGATCGTTTCCGTAACATGTGGAACTTTTATTTAACATCTTGTGCAGCAGGCTTTGAGTACGGTACGACTGATGTAACTCAGGTGACAATGCGTAAGGAATGAATATATGCCAACAGCTGCAAAATTAGTAGGAGCAGTTTTTTTAGCAATAACAGCTACCACAGTTGCGTATTTATATGACGAATTAACAGCTGTTTTCCAAGGTAATGTAAACTTTTACGCGGCTAATGCATTTTTAGGTTTTATTGTGGGATGGAAAGCGCTTGGTCCTTCGCCAGCCTATGGTGGTATAAAGTCTATTGTTGCTGGGTTGCGCGCTACAATTACTTTGGTGTTCGTCGCAGTTGTTGCCCATGCTATTTGGCATGTCATTGAAAGACTGAAGGGATTTTACATCAAAAAGATATGGGGTGTATTTGATAGCTTTATGGATGCATCATTAAACTACATACAGATTTTATCTGATCCAGTACTTATTGCTGCACTCGTCATAGGTGGATGTATCAGTGGTATAGCTGCTGGTTTGGCAAATCGTTTCTGGTCATAATTGTGTTTCATCCATCAAACCACTCGTATTGGGTGTTGATGCTCTCGTTTAAGCGGCGTATCAATTAGGAAACAATAACGAAATGGACCCGCAATGAACGTTTATTCCGATCTTCCGAATGCAGTAGGCAACACACCACTAATCCGTTTGCGTAAAGCATCGGAACTAACTGGTTGTGATATTTACGGTAAGGCAGAATTTATGAATCCTGGCCAATCCGTAAAAGATCGCGCTGCCTTGGGAATTATAAAAGATGCGATCAAATCAGGTAAGTTGCAACCTGGCGGTACAATTGTTGAAGGAACCGCCGGGAATACAGGTATTGGGTTGGCGCTGGTGGGGGCTTCTATGGGATTTAAGACGGTTATCGTTATTCCTGAAACACAAAGCCAAGAGAAAAAAGATATGATCCGCTTGGCAGGTGCGCAATTGGTGCAAGTGCCCGCTAAACCATATAAAGATCCAAACAACTATGTGAAATATTCAGCGCGTTTGGCAGAAAAACTTGCAAAGACAGAACCTAACGGTGCTATTTGGGCAAACCAATTTGATAACGTAGCCAATCGTGAAGCGCATGTTGTCAGCACTGCACCTGAAATTTGGGAGCAAACAGACGGCAAAGTTGATGGCTTTATTTGTGCCGTTGGCTCCGGAGGTACATTGGCTGGTGTGGCTAAAGGTTTGCGTGAAAAGAATAAAAATATTAAAATTGGGATTGCTGATCCAGATGGCGCCGCGCTTTTCAATTATTATAAAAATGGCGAGTTGCAATCATCAGGAGATTCAATTGCTGAAGGTGTAGGCCAGGGACGCATTACTGCAAATCTGGAAGGTTTGGATGTTGATATGCCCTTCAATATCCCTGATTCAGAAGCACTTCCTATTGTTTTTGATCTGCTGCAAGATGAAGGTCTTTGCATGGGGTGCTCTACAGGTATAAATATTGCTGGTGCTATACGTATGGCCAAAGAGATGGGGCCTGGGCATAAGATTGTGACAATCCTTTGTGATTACGGTAACCGTTACCAGTCTAAAATTTTCAACCCAACATTCTTAAAGGCAATGAATTTACCTGTGCCAGAGTGGTTGGATAAAGCTGAAACAGACATTCCGTCTGTATTTGAATAGGCTCTAAAATATGACATGGCTTCTTAAAAGGCTAACCATTACATTGGGTGTGGTTGCCTTTATCGCCTGTGCGGCTTTTGCACAAAACTCTAATAATGCTTTTGATATTGAACAGTTTCGCGAACTTGCTTCACGTGCTGAAAGCGTTGTGTCGAACGGTCAAGCTTCAACAGAAGCACTAGAAATTTTACGCTCGGATTTGGTGAAATACAGAGCACAGGCTTTGTCATCACAAGAAGCACGTGCGCGTCGTGTGGCAACGGTTCAAGAACAAATTGCGGTATTAGGTGCGGTTCCAGAAGAGGGACAGCAAGAAACGGAACAGGTTACAGCGCGGCGGACTGAATTAAACGGTCAGCTTGCAGAAGCACGCGCGCCTTTAATTGTTTCTCAAGAAGCATTTCGCAGGGCAGGTGGCCTAATCAGCGAAATTGATAAAATCATCCGCGCCCGTAATACTACCGCTTTGCTTCAATTAGATAGTAGTCCTTTAAATCCTAAACTTTGGCCAAATGCATTATCTGCATTTACAAAATATATCGGTGAGATCGGAACTGAAGTTAAGACACAGTGGGATAGTGCAACGCAAGCCAAAGTTCGAAAACAAAACGGACCTATCATTTTAATCTTAATCGCATTGAGTCTTATTCTAATGGTTCCTGTGCGGAATTGGGTGACGCGTGGTTTAGAAACTGCAAATGATGAGAGCTTGCGCTCTATTGGTGATGTGCCACGATTGTTGGCATCTTTGGCTGTCTTTTTGTTGCCTATGTTTGGTTTGTTGTTGCTCGTTGCTGCTATTGAGCTTGCGGAATTATTTGCCTTACGTGGTGATTTATTGATGCGATCAGTTCCTATAATGGGGCTGTCTTTTTTTGGGGCTAATTGGCTTGCCCGAAATCTGCCGCAGGGCAAAATTTATAGTGGTGACAATTTAGGTGAAGAGGCGGGACTAGTTGTTGGTGGGCAGCGTACAATTGTTGCAATCGGCATTGTCATGGCTGTTTTCTATTTTGTTGATGGTTTGTCTAAAGGGGCTGAATGGCCAACAGAGATCCTATCCGTTATTCGCTTTCCATTTATTGTGCTTCTTGGGTACGGTGTATTTCGCTTGGGACGCAAAATTAAAAAAGTCCAAACGCTTTTAAATGCGCGCGAAGAACAAACTGGAATACGCGAAAATATTTCAAGACTGCTGAGTGGTGCATGTTACATTGCTGGCCTAGGTGGCCCGTTATTGGCAGCATTTGGCTATTCAAATGCAGGTGCGACCCTGATATTCTCGATGGTGCTGACATTGGCTTTAATAGCGGCACTCTTTTTCATCTATATTTTACTCGTCCGCCTAATGTTGTCTGGTTTACACAGAAGCTCTAAACAGCAAGAAGATGTACCATCTGGTGGCCTTTATAAAGTTTTACTCGCTTTTCTTCTGATCTGCTTTGCAGTTCCTTTACTCGCTCTTATTTGGGGGGCACGTGTTAGTGACCTGACGAACGTTTGGTTCATTTTAAATGAAGGGATTTCATTGGGTGATACCCGTATATCGGTATCCCATTTTCTGATCTTTATCCCAATATTCTTTATTGGTTATACGATTACGCGTTTAATGCAGACGGCACTTCGTACGGCAGTCTTACCTAACACTAAAATTGAAAGCGGTGCGCAGAACGCACTTGTAACAGGGTTTGGTTATATTGGTATTTTCCTATCAGCATTGATTGCGATTATGACAACAGGCCTTGATCTGTCTAATCTAGCTATTGTAGCTGGTGCGCTTTCCGTTGGTATCGGTTTTGGTTTACAAGCGATTGTATCTAATTTTGTATCTGGCATTATCTTGTTGATCGAACGTCCCGTGAAAATTGGAGACTGGGTAGAGGTTGGCGGTAATTCTGGGAACATTTCAAAAATCTCAGTGCGCTCTACAAGTATTGAAACATTTGATCGTGCGACAGTTATTATCCCAAATGCGGATCTTATTGCCGGTACGGTTACGAACTGGACACATGATAATCTTAGGGGGCGCGTAAAAGCCCCAGTTGGTGTTGCTTATGGTACGGACCCACGTTTGGTGGAAGAGGTGTTACTGTCTATTGCTGCCGAGCACCCAAACGTATTGAAACTGCCAAAGCCGTGGGTGGTATTCAAAGGGTTCGGTGCGGATTCAATGGATTTCGAATTGCGTGCAATTATTCGCGATGTGAATAATGTTTTGGATACGCTTTCAGATTTCAACTATGCAATCGTCGAACGGTTTACGGAAGAGGGCATTGAAATTCCGTTTGCACAACGGGAAGTACGTATTAAAAATGCTCAAGATTTCTTGCCACCGACACCAAAAACTACACGTAAAGCTGTTCCTAAGCCAAAGAAATAATGAAGCGCGTTTTTTGTCCTTGCTTGCCTAAAATGCATTGTGTAAACGAGCCTCTACGGACAGGTGGCCGAGTGGTCGAAGGCGCACGCCTGGAAAGTGTGTAGGCGGGTGACCGTCTCCAGGGTTCGAATCCCTGTCTGTCCGCCATTTCATTACATATCTATTTAGTCCTTTTTGAAAAAGTGTTTTACCTCGTCATGTGTTTCGAGAGCTACTGGTCTGTATTCAGTAACTTCATCAAAATGCACGACTGCGCCAGCTTCAAACCTTTCAATGACACTCGGATGTAATGCCGCATTATTTGGTATGTCTCGAAGACCAAACTTCCATGGAAACTTGCCTTTGCGCTCATCATGTTGAACACCTTTCGCATCAGGATACATTCGAAGATAATGCTCATCGAATAACACTGGGTGTTTTGCAGATTTCGAACATTTGACCATCCAGCTTAATGCAATATCAGAAAGACGAGATTCTGTTTCAAGATAACTTCCACCAACGTCGCTGTGAACGCCTGGAAACCACATTTGTTGGAACCAGTTTTGTGTTTTTTGCCTGTGTGATTTACTGTGATCGGTCCATTCGACGCGTTTAAAATCGTGTCTATTTTCATCAATAGAAAGAGCATGCTTTGCGTATTGTACGCGTGGGTTTAGATATGTGTCATAAAACTGCATTTTCCAAGCGCGTCTGTGTATTGTTTTCCACCATGGGGTCGACAGTTCTGGTGCGCAACGAATATGGGTAAATGCGTAAGATGCTAAGGCTAATACAAAGCTTATGCTTGTTCCTATAAGACTCCATTTAAGATATCCAATGGAAGGGGATAACAAACCGAAAAAAACCAATGCAAAATATGTGAGCGCGAACATACTAAATACAAAGCCTGTTAGAACCAAACCTAAGACAATCATTTTTGGTAAGCTTGCGCCAAGTGCTGCAACTGTATCCCACACACCAATGAAGTATGGCACAGCATTGGACCAACCTTTTTCAACATTCTTGGGCTTAATTTCCGACTGATATTTCTTGCGAAACTCAGCTGCGAGTTCCTTTCTTTGTAACGCAAACCGTTCTTGCTTTCTTCCAACGCCGTGTTGATACACTTTTATAACGGCTTCTTCAGCGATACGCCGTGCTGTTTTTGCGTCTCTTTTGATCGGCTTGTTGTTTTCCATAGTAGGGATGCCGCAATAGGCCATTACACCGCCCACACAACGTGCCGTATATGCACCTCTTGAGAAACCATAAAGATAGACTCTATCGCCTTCATGCCAATGTTGAATAATGAAGGCATAACAGTCAATTATATTGCGTGTAATACCCAGCCCCATGGCTTGTGCTAAGGCGTTATATATTTTCCGCCATAACCCAAAACGGATGTGTTCGTTATCTCTACTAGAACCCAGCCCAGGATCATAAAATGCAATTTGTTCGTCTGGAGCGATAGAAGTTTCAGGCCCTGATCGGGTAGCACGGTAAAGTTTGTATACATTGCTTCGTTTCTCATCCAGGATAACGCCGCCGCCTTGGCCCGTGCCATCTGAGAGTATTAATATATTTTTTGACATGGTTATTTTCACAATAATAAATGATTCTATAATTCGTAATTCTAGCACAGATTCAAAAGATGCAAAAATTGAGCCTTGTTTGATTGTTACGATCTGCCATTTCTCTTTTGAGTGTTTTGATTGCAAACAATGATGTTCATTGTGGTTGCTGGGAATAAATGTATTTTAAATATAAGGTTAATATGCCCAAATAGGGCTATTGGAGAATACTATAATGACGCATCAGATTGATTTAAATTCTGATCTTGGAGAGAGTTTTGGCCCCTGGCATATGGGGGACGATGCAACAATGTTGTCACTGGTAAACAGTGCCAACATAGCCTGTGGTGGCCATGCAAGTGACCCTGAGACCATGTATCAAACGTTATCAATTGCTGCTGAAAAAGGCGTAATTGTTGGCGCACACCCTGGATACAATGATCGCGAAGGATTTGGGCGCCGTGTTATTCCAATGGAGCCTGATGAAGTTGGCCGTATGGTTGCGGCTCAAATTGGGGCCTTAATGGGTGTGGCTGCTTTGGTGCCCGTAAAAGTTCAATATGTAAAAGCGCATGGTGCTTTGGCGAATTTGGCGGCGCGTGACCGCAAAGTTGCTGATGCTTATGTCTCAGCCGCTTTGAAAGTGAATCCTGATTTGGCCATTCTTGCGATTTCAGGGACGCAGTTAGAAGAAGCTGGGCGCGCAGCAGGTGCAAAAGTGTACTCTGAGATTTTTGCGGATCGTGGGTATTTATCAAATGGTCAACTTGTTCCACGAGGGCAAGATGGGGCGATGATCCATGATGCAGATGAAGCAGCCGATCGTTTGGTTGCTTTTTTGGAAACTGGTTTGATGCCCGTTATTGATGGCGACCCAATTCCATTGGCCGCGCATTCAATATGTGTTCATGGTGATAGTGATGGTGCCGTCACTATGACGCGCCGCATTCAAGACCGTTTAACGGCGGCAGGTGTAACGCTTACCAGTTTTATTGCACCCGAAGAAGCTTAATGGAGCCAAGGTTTAAACCCGTCGCTGATTACGCGCTTCTAATAAGCTTTGCGACTGAGATTGGTGATGCTGCCAATCAAATGGTTGTCGCCTTCGATCGGGCTGTGATGCAAGCAAAGCTAAAAGGTGTGTGTGAAACAGTTCCCGCATTCGTGAATATTCTGATCCGTTTTGATCCCCTTATAACAGATCACCAAGAGTTAGAGTGCGCATTGCGTAAACTAATGGAAACTGTGCAAGTAGGGGATGTTTCCGCTGGACGAAAAACGGTTCATGTCTGTTACGATGATGCTTTCGGGCCTGACCTTACTGAAGTAGCCAAAACATGCGGTTTAACCAAAGAGGCCGTCATTAATGCGCATTTGGCTGGGGAATATCATATTGTCATGTATGGGTTTGCTCCTGGCTATGCCTATATGGCTGGCGTACCTGATGCGATACAAGTTCCGCGTAAACCTACACCTGTGCGCAATGTTGCAGCTGGCAGTGTCATTATTGCCAGCGCGCAATGTTTGGTATCTACGATTGTGATGCCAACGGGGTGGTCGATCATTGGGCGTTCGCCTACCAAAATTTTGTTGAATGAACCCGATGCGCCATTTTTGTTTGATGTAGGAGATCGCGTTACATTTAAACGCATTGATCTTGCAACCTATGAACAAATGTCCAAAGGGGTGAAAAATGGCTGATGCGCGTTTAAAGGTCAGTTTTGCAGGTCCATTGGTAACGGTGCAAGACGGCGGGCGTTTCGGGCACTTACGATACGGTGTACCTGCCTCTGGTCCTATGGATCGTTTGTCACATGCTGCGGCAAATGTTGCGTTGGGTAACCCTGTTGATACCTCAGCGATTGAAATTTCGTTGGGTGGGTTAATGCTAGAATGTCTGTCTGGTTCGGTGACTGTCTCGGTTACTGGCGGAGATTTTAAAATTGACCATGCTGGGGAAAAATACAGCTCTTGGACCGTTATAACACTGCACAAAGGTGAACGGCTGGCGGTACGGGCAGGGCAGACGGGCAGTTGGGCTTATTTGGCATTTTCGGGACAACTGGATGCATCAACTTGGTTGGGGCATACCGCGACACACTCTATGTCTGGTTTTGGTGGTGGCAATATATTAACTGGGCAAGAAATTACTATTAAAGATGCATCTGTTTATGAAGCCCGTCATGGGGGGATTCAGTGCCCAAAACACTTACAATTTATAAATACCGCCCGCGTGGTTATGGGGCCGCAAGATCAGCACTTTCAAGATCAAGCGTTAGAATGTTTTTTAACAAAAGCTTATACTTTATCAGAAAATTACGACCGTATGGGAGTCCGTCTGAATGGTGATACTTTGTCATTAGATGCTGCATTATCGATTCCATCAGAGCCTATTGTGCGCGGTTCTGTGCAAGTGGCCGGGGATGGAGTGCCAACGGTTCTATTATCAGATCATCAAACAACCGGTGGGTATCCTAAAATTGCGACAGTACTTTCTGCCGATATGGATAGGTTAGTACAATTACGCCATAAAGACCAACTGCGGTTTAAAGCAGTCTCTCCACAAGAAGCTGTAGATTCGGCACGGATATATGCAAAACAAACCCAAAAATATCTAAGCGCCATTTCAGAACCGAGAGGGACACTGGAGCAACGTTTAATGGGTGAAAATTTGATTGGTGGAATATTTTCTATTCCTGACTAAGAATTCTTATATGTCAAAAAATACCCCGCATGGCACAGGCTATGCAGGGTATTAAAAGTCTTTAAAACTTATTTTGTAAGGTAATCGTATTTACCGTCTTTCCATTCATAGAAAACGTAACCTGGTAGAGATACATCACCTTTGTCGTCGAATGAAAGATCACCAAGAGCAGTAGAGAAATTACCTGCATTCAATGCAGCAACCATTGGGTCGTAGTCTACTGAGCCTGCAGTTTCTGCAGCAGCTGCCCATGCTTGGATAGCAGCATATGTGTAAACAACGTAACCTTCAGTTGTTTTACCATCTGCTTCTAGGGCTGCAATGATGTCTTTAGCTGTTTCAGCTTTGCGAGGGTCTGGTGAGAATGTCATCAGTGTACCAGCACCAGCTTCACCTGTGATGGACCAATATTCATCTGTCACAAGAGCATCACCAGAAATAAGCGTTGTGCTCATACCTTGGTCAACCATTTGGCGTTTCATCAAGCCAGCCTCTGTGTGGTAACCACCCACGTAAAGCGCATCAATGCCGTTTTGTTTTAGCTTTGATACAAGCGCTGTGTAGTCTTTTTCACCAGCTGTGAAGGCTTCATAAAGTGTTGTTGTACCACCAGCGGCTTCGAACGCAGCTTTAGTCGCATCAGCAAGACCTTTACCATATGCTGTTTTATCGTGAACAACAGCCACTTTTTTGTCGCCAAAGTTTGCTTTCAAGAATGCACCAGCAACTTCCCCTTGTTGGTCATCACGACCACATACGCGGTAAACACCTGGGCCAGGACGTTCGTCCGTAAGCTTTGGGTTCGTGGATGCTGGTGAAATTTGGATGATACCTTCTTCTGCATATACAGATGATGCTGGGATGGATGAGCCAGAGCAGAAATGACCTGCCATAAACACAGCGCCTTTACCTGCCATTTGGTTTGCAACTGCAACCGCTTGTTTTGGGTCACATGCATCATCACCGACTTCTAGAACAAGTTGTTGGCCTAGAACACCGCCAGCAGCGTTGATATCTTTAACCGCTTGTTCTGCACCGATGCGCATTTGCTCACCGAATGAAGCGTACTGACCTGTCATTGGTCCTGCAGTCCCGATCACAATATCGGCCCATGCAGAGGATGCGGTCATGCTTAATGCCATAACTGCACTGCTTAGTAGTAACTTTTTCATAAGAACTTCCTCCTAGTTGTTGTGGATCTTTGGGATCCGATTCAATCTGTTATATAACAGACCAAACTGTGCCCAGAATGGGCTCTGATGCAAGCGTCGTTGTGTTTCATTCCACATCAGAATTCTGTTTTAAACGTGCCGTAATAGGGCCGCTTCTTTTGTACATCCAGCTATATTGTTGTGCCATTTGATTGGCACGTGTTGTAAAATACCCTAAATGCCCGATGACAATTAGAACTATGAAATCAACGATATAATAATGTGCGCTTAGCAATGTACCCTCGAATAAAGCAAAATGCATGAAGCGTGTCACGGCTGTTAGGAGCGCTACATAAGCGATAACTTGCCAGCGTGCACGCCAAGTCGATGCTATACTACGACCTGTCATCCATGCGATCCCACCTGCAATGATGCATGTAAGAAAGAAAAATACTAAAAACGAACTTTCCCAGATTAACCCTTCCATTAATGACCTCCTTCTAGGTAAGCCGCACGAACCTCTTCACGCGATAGTAATTCTTGGCCAGTACCTGTCAGTGTGATCTGGCCATTCACCAAGACATATCCGCGATGGGCAATCTTAAGGGCCATATTGGCGTTTTGTTCCACCAGCAAAACCGTTAAACCTTCCGATTTGTTTAACTCTGTGATGGTTTCAAAGATTTGCTTCACAACAATAGGGGCCAAACCCAAAGAGGGTTCATCAAGCAGCAATAATTTAGGGCGACTCATCAAAGCACGGGCAATTGCCAGCATTTGCTGCTCGCCTCCTGATAATGTGCCGCCACGTTGGCTTTGCCGTTCTTTTAGACGTGGAAAATAATTAAAGACTTTTTCCAAATCCTCATCCAGATGGTCCATGCCAATCACATTGGCACCCATCATAAGGTTTTCCAGAACAGTCATACGTGAAAAAATACGGCGCCCTTCTGGCGATTGTGCAATTTCGCGCTGCATAATTTCGTGGGTTGGCATTTTCTCAATGGCCTCACCACGATATGTGATCGTGCCTGTGCGTGCTTGTGGTGAGCCACAAATGGTCATCATTAATGTAGATTTACCAGCGCCATTAGCTCCAATAAGGGTGACTATTTCACCTTCATTCACGTGTACATCCACACCACGCAGGGCAATGATGCGACCGTAGTAGGTTTCGACACCTTCTATTTTTAGCATGGGTTCGCTCATTTTTTTGCTCCCTTGCTTTTTGCTGCTTTCTTTTTAACAGGTGTTTTCACAGCTTCTTCAACTTCGTCTTCATCAACACCTAAATAGGCCGCAATCACTTTTGGATCGTTGCGAATTTCTTCAGGAGAAGCGTCGGCTATTTTTTTACCATAATCGAGAACTGCAATATGATCCGAAATGCCCATTACAACATTCATGTCGTGTTCGATCAGTAAAACACTGGTGCCATGTTCTTTACCTATAAACAGTAATAACTCATTCAATTCAGCAGATTCTTTGCCATTTAAACCTGCGGCGGGCTCGTCCAAACATAATAATTTGGGTTCTGTACACATTGCGCGTGCAATTTCCAAACGACGTTGATCCCCATATGGTAAGTCAGCGGCTGGATCATCAGCGCGCTCTGTCAGGCCAACCTTATTAAGCCAGAATTTTGCCAATTCCATCGCATGACTATGACCATCTTGGTATTTTTTCAGGCCAAACAATCCGCCAAAAGTAAAGGATGACGCTGTCATCAAAGGCGCGTGTTGCGCAACCATCAGATTTTCCAGAACGGTCATGCCACCAAATAGTCGAATGTTTTGGAATGTCCGTGCAACTTTTGCATCACGTGATATTTCAAAGTCAGGCATGCGTTCCAAAAGATATAAAGCGGAACCATGGATGTCAGAACGGTTAGCAGAGGCTGTTAATGCATCAATTTTATCATAAGCATCCGTTTCATGAGCAAAACCAATGCGGCCTTCTGTGGGTTTGTAGAAACCCGTGATGCAATTAAAAACGGTTGTCTTGCCAGCACCATTCGGCCCGATCAGAGCTGTAATATCACCTTTGTAAGCGTCAAAGGACAAGTTATCGATGGCAAGTAAGCCACCAAAGCGCATGGTAAGATGTTGCACACTGAGCAATGGCGTACGTGTCATTGTTGTTTTTCGAGTGGTCGCCATTATCAGTGTCCTTCGCCTTGTGCCACAAGATCTGCGGAAACGGCTTTTCGTTCTTTCAAGAAGACGCTTGGAATACGTGTTGATACTAAACCACGCGGTTTCCAAATCATCACCAAAACCATACCGAGGCCAAAGACTAGCATCCGATATTCTTCGAGGTTACGGAAAATTTCCGTGCCTCCAATCAGAACAATAGCCGCCACAACAACACCTATTTGACTGCCCAATCCGCCAAGAACAACGATCGCAAGGATGATTGCGCTTTCGATAAAGGTAAAGCTTTCAGGTGAGATGAAACCTTGGCGTGTTGCAAAGAATGATCCTGCAATACCGCCAAACATGGCACCAATGGCAAAGGCAGATAGTTTTGTATTGGTGGTATTGATCCCCAATGAACGGCAGGCAATTTCGTCTTCGCGTAAAGCTTCCCATGCACGACCTAAAGGAAGGCGGCGCAGGCGGTTTGTGATCCAGTTTGTGAGCAAAGCCAGTGCTAGGATCAGGAAATATAGGAAAATGATACGGTGCATTGGAGAATAGGGGATGTCGAATAATGCTGCAAAACCACTGTCGCCACGTTTGAAATCGGCAAGACCAAAGAAACTTGGGCGCGGAATACGCGAGATGCCATCAGGACCACCAGTAACTTCGTACCAATTCAAAAGTACTACGCGGATAATTTCACCAAAGGCCAAGGTTACAATGGCAAGGTAATCTCCGCGCAATCGTAAAACAGGAAATCCTAGGATGACGCCCCAGAAACCCGCTAAAATACCTGCAAGTGGTAAGCATATCCAAAATGATAAGCCGAATGTTGTGGCAAGCAAAGCATATGAATAAGCACCAACGGCATAAAATGCCACATAGCCAAGATCCAAAAGGCCAGCAAGGCCAACAACGATGTTCAATCCCCAACCAAGCATTACATAAATTAAAACAACGGTTGCAATATCCAGATAGTAACGTGCCTGAGCAGGGACCGCTTGCATCAAAAGAAATGGAAGGAGTATGGCAAGCGCAAGAAGTGCGATTGGTATGATTTTACCCATACCAGAGGTTGCCCCTGAAAGGCCGTTTAATCCTTTATCTAAATAATCACCAACCTTGGTGTCTCGTCCCCAAAACAAATAAGACAGAACAAAACGGCCTGCTGCTGCGATCCCTGCGGCTGCAAACAATGCGCCCCAACGATATTTTAGTTCAATACCGCCAATGGCGATTTCTGATTTTACACCAATCAAAATGGCAGCCATCAAGAATGTGATGAAACCTGCAATAACCGCTTCTTTTAAAGATTTAATCAACAATGAATCATCATATTGATTTACGTCTGTCACGCTGCCCATTGTATTATACCTTTTCAACTTCTGGTTTGCCTAGCAAACCAGACGGCATAAAGATCAATACGATTGCTAGGATCGAAAAGGCTGCAACGTCTTTGTATTCAACGCTAAAGTATCCAGACCAGAACGTTTCGATCAACCCGATCAACAAACCACCTAACATAGCGCCAGGTAATGATCCGATACCTCCAAGAACAGCTGCTGTGAATGCTTTAACACCTGCTAAAAAGCCGATGTAGAAATCAACTACGCCATAATACAACAGGAACATAACGCCTGCGACAGAAGCCAGTGCAGCCCCCATAATAAACGTTAGTGAAATAGTGCGATCTACATTCACGCCTAATAATGAAGCCATTTTTGTATCTTGTTCACATGCACGTTGCGAACGGCCAAGGGACGTTTTGTTAATAAGGAATGTAAAGCCAAACATCAGAACGACTGTAACCGTCATAATTAGAATTTGAATATTTGATAGATATGCAGAAAAACCAGTTTCTGCATTTACCATTACATCATGACCACCTGTAACAAGGGGTTGTATGGATTTATTTCGCGCACCTTGGGAAATTTGAACGAAATTTTGCAACACAATCGACATGCCAATTGCAGTAATAAGCGGCGCCAAACGAAACGAGCCACGTAAAGGGCGATAAGCAATACGCTCAACGGCCCAGCCCCATGTAGCGGTAAGTACCATCGAGACGACAAGAACAAAAAGAAGAACAAATATAATTGTCCACATACCTGCTGCAGCTGTTAAGCCAAGAGCTACGATAAGGATTAGGGAAATGAACGAACCGACCATGAAGATATCACCATGAGCGAAGTTAATCATTCCTATAATGCCATAGACCATCGTGTATCCAATCGCGATAAGTCCATAAATTGACCCCAGCGTTAGTCCATTAATCAATTGTTGTACAAAATATTCCAAAATTCTCTCCCCAAATGACAGCAAGTAATTTGCAGATATGGCTGTCAGGCAGATGAAAGCACCCATTCTGGCGTCCTTGCAAGTGAATTTCGTTATTTTTGCTACTTTTGGTGAAAAAAAGTGAGCTGGATGGGTTTTGCGGTTTTTTTGCTCATTTATGCGTCATCTTTTGGGTTTTATTCTTATCCAGCATATTTGTAATTTATTTACTGTATGAAATATATTTATAACTCCAATCTGAATCACTTGCGGCTTGAAAATAATGCTCTACCCTAGATAACATACATATTCCGCTCTTAATGTTTTGAATATTCAGGTTAATAACTGTCGTTTTTTACTTGAATATATAGTGGTTATGTTTTTTGTTACTTGTCTGATGTTGCTTAATCAGCAATTTGAAATAAGTCCAACTTGGGAGAGACTTCATGAAATTTACACGAAACTTAAAAGCCTTTGCGATTGGTGCGTCATTGGTTGTAGGGATGGGCACATCTGCAATTGCTGCTGATCTTAAGTTCTTTACAATTGGTACGGGTGGCACAGCCTATACATATTATCCAGTGGGCGGTGTGATCGCGAATGCGATTTCTAAACCACCAGGCTCGCGTGAGTGTGACGCCGGCGGTAGCTGTGGTGTGGAAGGTCTGATTGCATCAGCCGTTTCATCACGCGGTTCAGTGGACAACGTGAATGCGATTAACTCTGGTTTGCGCAATTCTGGTTTTGCACAATCTGATGTGGCTTATTGGGCTTACACAGGTACGGGTACTATGGAAGGCAAAGAGCCAGCTACAGAATTACGTACAATCGCTGCTTTGTTCGAAGAGCATATTCACCTAGTGGCTTTGGCTGACAGCGGTATCAACTCTGTTGCTGATCTGAAAGGTAAGCGCGTTTCATTGGATGAACCAGGTTCTGGTACATATGTTGATGCGAACCTGATTATGGAAGCAAATGGCCTAAGTGTTGATGATGTAACCGCAGAAGCCCTTAAAGGTGGCGCCGCATCAGAAGCATTGCGTAACGGCAAAATCGATGCATTTTTCGTGGTTGCGGGTTACCCAACGGGTTCATTGGTTGAATTAGCATCAGCTGCAAAAATCAAATTGGTTCCAATCGCAGGTGATGCGGCTAAAGCATTGTCAGAGAAATATGGTTTCTTTGGCCTAAGCGATATTCCTGCGGGCACATATGAAGGTGTTGATGCAACCGCAACTGTGGCTGTTGGTGCGCAATGGTTCACTTCTGCAAAAGAAGATGATGATTTGATTTACAACATCACAAAAGCATTGTGGAACGACAAATCACGCAAATTGTTAGACGTTGGTCATGCCAAAGGCAAAACAATCACTTCTGACACCGCCTTGAACGGTATTGGTGTTCCTTTGCACGCAGGTGCAGAGCGTTTCTATAAAGAAGTTGGCCTACTTAAATAAGCACTAAAAGAATAGCTAAAGCCCAAGTGTATCATACGCTTGGGCTTTATGCGTTATTGGGGGAGGACATATTATGTCTACAGAGACAGAAAAAGAATTATCAGCGGAAGAATTGGCCGAGATTGAGCGCAAGTTTGATCCAGAAACAGCATTTCGACCGACGGGGAAAACTCTGGCGATCATCATCACAACGGCATTGGTTGCAATGTCTGTTTATCATTTTTATGCATCAGGTTTTGCCCTGATCCGCGAATTGCTGCACCGTGGTATTCACTTAGCTTTTGTTTTGGGCTTAGTGTTTTTGCTGTTTGGCATACGCAAAGCGAACACATTAGAACCAGCCGCACCTGCTTGGTACCGCATAAGCGGTGTTCCAATTTGGGATGTTTTATTGGCAATCATTGCTGTTGGAGCATCTTTATATCTTCCATTGTTACCTCCAGAAGTGGTTGCTGAACGGGTCGGGAACCCATCCCAAAGTGACGTCCTTATGGGCACTGCATTGTTGGTGCTAACCCTTGAAGCCTCACGTCGCTCAGTTGGTCCAACATTGCCTATTATCGGTTTGATTTTTATAGCTTTTGCTATCTTTGGCCCTTGGGCACCAGGTGCGTTGAAACATGGCGGAACAAGCTGGCTTGGTTTGATCAACCACCTTTATATGACCAACCAAGGCATCTACGGCATCGCAATCGGTGTGATGGCGCAGTATGTATTCTTGTTCATTCTCTTTGGTGTCTTGGCAACACGTATCGGCTTGGGGCAACTATTCATTGATTTGGCCATGGTAATCGCGGGTCGTTATTCTGGCGGTCCTGCAAAAGTGGCGATTTTCTCATCCGCATTCATGGGGACGATTTCAGGCTCCTCTATCGCAAACACTGTGACGACTGGTGCCTTGACGATCCCAGCGATGAAACGTGTGGGATATCCTGCACATTTCTCTGGCGCTGTCGAAGCGACAGCTTCCACTGGCGGTCAGATCACACCGCCCATTTTAGGGGCGGCAGCTTTTATTATGGTCGAGTATCTGGAAATTCCACTGCGGGATGTTCTTGCAGCGGCGCTCTTCCCAGCTTTGTTACACTACTTCGGTATTTTCATCATGGTGCACCTAGAGGCCAAAAAACTTGGCTTGAAAGGCTTAAGTGCTGCAGAATTACCAAAAGCGGGCATTGTTTTACGTCAGCACTGGTTGTCTATCATCCCATTAGCGATTTTGGTTTATTTGATCCTGAACGGTAAGACCCCAGACTTTGCGGCTGTATATGGCATCATCGCTTGTGTCGTGGTTGGGTTTTTAAACCCAACAGACCGCCTAACCATACCTGATCTTTGGAAAGCCTTAGCGGCTGGTGCCAAGAACACATTGGCTGTAGGTGCTGCTGCCGCGACTGTTGGTGTCGTTGTGGGCGTTGTGACATTGACTGGTGTAGGGTTCCGTCTGGGGTATGTTGTTGTTCAAACGGCAACGGATATTGGGACATTCTTAAGTCAGGTGCCAATTCTTTCCTACTTTGTTGTCGAGCAATGGGCGCTATTCGTATCGCTGATCCTGATTGCGATTTCCTGTATCATCATGGGGGCAGGGATACCGACAACAGCAACCTATATCATCTTGGTGGCAGTCGCCGCACCTGCATTGGCACAATTGCAGGTCCAACCATTGGTATCGCATTTCTTTGTCTTCTATTACGGCGTGTTGGCGGATATCACCCCACCAGTAGCTCTTGCTGCTTATGCCGCTGCGGGTATTGCGGGCTCTAACCCCTTCAAGACAGGGAACACAGCCTTTAGGCTTGGCATTGCCAAAGCATTGGTACCATTTGTGTTTGTCTATTCACCAGCGCTCTTGTTAGTGGCTGACGGGTTCACATGGTATTTGTTCACGATCACGTTGGCCGGCGCCATGTTGGGGATTGCCAGTCTGGGTGTGGCTTTCTCTGGCTTCTTAGTGGCACCAATGAGCAAAGCTGAACGGTGGTATGTTGGTCTGGTAGCGTTCCTATTTATCGCACCGGGCCTTATCACCACATTGGTTGGTTTAGGGTTAATGGCGCCGATTATTATCCGGCAAATTGCCCTTAAAAACTCCAGCGGTGCGAAAGCATAGCGTTCTACTGGACAAACACTCATTTAGCGCTACTTATCAATGCCATGATAAGTAGCGCTAAAGGTCAGAATATGTTTCGCAATACTACCGCGGCACTCGCCATCATTTCCCTAAGCAGTATCAGCGCCTTTGCAAATGAGGATGATCATGTTGTAACGCCTGATACGGTACAGGCATCTGTTACTCAGGTCGTGGCTGATCTTGATAAGGCCAATAGATCACTGGCTTATATGAGCATCACAAACAACCTGTCTGTCGCCATCGTTTTGCGCGATGTGAAAACCGATACTGGCAGGGCGTTTATGTATAAGATGGCAAAGATATTCGGGACGACCGTTCAAAAGAACGTAGATTTCCTAAACATCAACCCAGGCAAAACCGTAACGTTTCAATCGGAGCCATATCGTTTGAATATGCCGAAAGGCTCCACTCAGATTGAGTTAAACTTTGGCCCCAAAGGGGATCTTAGTGTTCCTGTGAATTAAAGGCGGGTTTACACCAAACCATATGTCAAAAGGATCATGTGAAGGCCAATGCCTGCACAGCCAGCGCCGATCAATGATCTTGTGCGCGCACTTTTGAATATGAACCCGATGAAAACACCAATCAGATGCAGAACCGCACTCGCAATTAAGAAGCCAATCACATAGGTTGTTGGGTCATTCAATGATGGCACTTCTTGCCCATGTGCGTGTCCATGAAAAATCGCAAAAACACCCACCATTGGATAAGCTATAAAAATTCCAAGCTTTGCTCCCGTCGCAATAGCCAAACCAAGAAGCAATACTGATAGGGCGATGATGCCTTCGACTTGTGGTAATCCAATACCAACCAGCCCGAAAATTCCGCCAACAGCTAGGAATATCACAAAAGCAGCGGGTAGAGACCAAATGTGTTTATGTCCTAATTGAACAGATAAAAGCCCCACCGAGATCATTGCCAAAAGATGGTCAAATCCCAAAACGGGATGCAAGAGGCCTGAAACGAGGCCGCTTGCGCCAGCTACGGCTGGTAGTGAAGTTAATAAGGCGGGGACATCTGTCATTAAGTGCGTAATCATACGCGGGACGTTATTGAGCCTTTAAATGAATTGCAAACTTTTCGCGTATTGCTGCGTCAATTTGTGGATCAAGAGATGCATTTGATTTTTCACTCAAGAACTCATTCTTCATTTTGATTGCTTTTTCGATCAAATCAGGTTTGTCATTTTCCGCCCATTCTTTGGGTGAAGTACGGTCCCCTAGTGTCGGGTATACATGATCTGTTTGCATGCGGCTTAATGTTTGATCTGTACCCAAAAAGTGCCCAGGTCCATTTAGACAAACATCTGCAATTTGATCTAACGCCAGTGTTTCATCAGAAACCTCAATACCACGAACACAGCGCATTGCTTGACCGATAAGATCGTCAGCAAGAATTAGAGATTCGAAACAGAACCCAAGCAAAGAAGCATGCATACCAGCTGCCTCATACACCATGTTCATGCCAGAAAGGCCGGACATAACATTTGAACACATTTGTTCCCAACCCGCTTGCATATCAGGCATTTTTGCATCAGATGCACCAGCTGCTGCACCGCCTGGTAAACCATAGAATTTGTGCATTTGTGCAGAACCTGCAGACAATAAAGCTTGCTCACCAGAGCCAACAGACATAGCGCCTGTGCGCAGATCCAGTCCAAACGGCCATGTCCCAATTATAGCTGGGTGCCCTGGCGCTACGGCGTTTACATATACAAGGCCAGCAAGACATTCTGCTGTTGCTTGTGCGATTGCACCTGCAATTGTAGATGGAGCCGTCGCACCTGCCATGCCAGCGGATAAAAGTAGGATTGGCATACCACCGCGAATACAATGTTCCATCACTTCACAAGATTCCGTTGCGAACTTCATAGGCGGAACAACAAAACAGTTTGTATTACATATGAAAGGCCGCTCACGGTATTTGTCTTCACCGCCTGCGATTTCATAGATCATTTCAAACGCGCCAGGTACAAAATCAGGTTCTGTAAAGCTGGTGCCAACATGTTTGGTTGTACCAGAACAAGATGCATAGATTGTGTTCAAATCCATCTCATAATTATCTGGAATGTCACGACAAACCATTGGGCGTTGGAAAAAATGAACATTGTCCAAACGATCTACGATTTTAGCTGCGTCATATAAATCTTGAACATAACACTCACGATATTCGTTCTTTTCGACATCGACCATGTTCACAGCCGCACCTGCAGTGCCATAATGAACGCGATTGCCATAAAGCTCTAGATCGTTTTTGCCATCCCGACTGTAAAGCGTAACCTTTTTGGCGGCAACGGCCAAAGCATCTTCAACCACCGAACGGGGGAAACGCAAACGACCGTCTTCGCCTAGAATTGCACCAGCTTTGGTCAAAATTTCCACACCAGATGGCGGGGCATCAGCCATGCCTATTGTTTCCAACGCTTTCAAAGCCGCTTCGTGGATTTTAAGCACATCAGCGTCTGAAAGGGGCTTATATGTACCGCCTTCCATACCTGCGCGAATTGGGCGGGTATCTTCGGTTAGCGGGGCTGCACGCATGGCTTGGCGGGCAGCACGGCCCCCTGATCTACGTGTTCTATTCTCTGACATTGTTATTTGTTCCTTGATTTTGCGTGAATTTAGTGAAAGTCAGCAAAATAAGGGGAACCACGCGCGGCGCGTCCACGATTGGCACCAATCGTGAGCGAAATTAAAACAGTCATCCAGTTTACATTTATCATGTGATAATGGTGTGCTGAAATCTGCTATTGCTGCTATCACATAAGCGGCAATAATGTCGTTTTTAGTGGTTTCAAAAAGCCCTATTGCCTTAGGGGAAAGATAGAAGTATTGCGTCGCCATAGGATTTAAAGCGTCGCTTTTGTACGAAGGAAGAAACACTCATGTCAGTCAGCATGTTAAGCACGTTTGTAAAACCTATGCACAAGGAAGGCATTAAGTTTGTTGCGATATTCGCTGCAGTAACTTTAGTGCTTTTCTTAATCGCAGATTTCTTAGGATGGATCGGAGTAGGTTTAACCGTTTGGTGTTACTACTTTTTCCGTGATCCGAAACGCTCTATACCCGTGCGTGAGGGATTAATTGTTAGTCCTGCTGATGGTGTCGTCTCCCTTATCGAAAAAGCAACGCCACCAGAGGAATTAGGCTGTGGAACAGAACCTCTGACACGTGTCAGTGTCTTTATGAATGTTTTCAACTGCCATGTGAACCGAGCACCCGTTGCTGGAACCATTAAAGCAATGGCATATCGACCTGGTAAATTTTTTAATGCGGCTTTGGATAAAGCCAGTTCAGATAATGAGCGCAACTCGTTATGTATCGAAATGGCTGATGGTCGCGAACTTGTTGTGGTGCAAATCGCAGGCCTGGTTGCACGCCGTATCCTTGGTTTTGTGCAAAAAGGTCAAACATTGCGTACGGGCGAACGATTTGGCCTGATCCGTTTTGGCTCTCGCTTGGATGTGTATCTGCCAGAGGGCGTCAAACCAATGGTTGCCCTTGGTCAAACAATGGTCGCCGGTGAAACTGTTCTGGCTGATCTGAAATCAGATGAAGCTCAACGTACAGCACGAGAAGAATAATCATGCTTGTTGAACCAGATAAAGCCGACCGCAAATTACCGATTTGGACACTCTTACCAAATATTATGACCGTGGGTGCTATATGCGCGGGGCTGACTGCCATCAGGTTTTCCTTTCAAGGAAACTTTGAGATTGCCGTACAATTAATCTTATTAGCCTGTGTCTTGGATGGATTAGATGGGCGTGTCGCCCGTATGATGAAATCTGAAAGCAAAATGGGGGCGGAGCTGGACAGTCTTGCCGATTTTGCAAATTTTGGTATGGCACCAGGATTGATGCTTTACGCATGGGCCCTGCAAGACGCGCGCGGATATGGCTGGATTGCTGTCTTGTTTTACGCAGTCTGCTGCGTGTTACGTTTGGCGCGTTTCAATGTGGGCAATAAAGCGGATGAAGACGAAGGCCCTGCAGATTTTTTCGTAGGCGTTCCGTCACCACTTGGTGCATTACTTGTTCTCTTACCGATGTTCCTATCCTTCTTGTGGTGGGACAGTCTGGTAGATTACGATGTTTTAATCGCGCTTTATATGGCGGCAATCGGCCTATTATTGGTCAGCCGCATTCCAACCTATTCATTTAAGACAACAACTGTTTACAGTAGCAACATCAAGTTCATCTTGATTGGTTTTGCTGCGTCTCTTGCCATTTTGATGACCTATCCTTGGCTCAGTCTTGTGATCATTGATCTGGGGTATTTTGGTGTCATGATTTGGTCGATTTTTAAATACAAAGCTTTAAACAAAAAGGAATAACCATGGAATTATCCGCCGTTAGCTCATCATACGCCCGTTGGGCACCAATCTACGATAAAACGTTTGGTGTTTTAACCAGTCAGGGACGACGTCGCGCAGTGGATTATATCAATGGGCGTGGTGGTAAAGTTCTAGAAGTGGGCGTTGGCACAGGACTATCTTTGCCAAGCTATATGGATACCGTTGAAGTGACAGGTATCGATTATAGCCCAGAGATGTTAGAAAAAGCGGTTAAAAAACATCAGGGTAAAAATTTAAGCCCTGTGAAAGAATTACTGCAAATGGATGCGCGCGAACTAGCATTCCCCGATAATACATTCGATACAGTGGCCGCGATGCACATTTTATCTGTCGTGCCAGAGCCCGAAAAGGTTATGGCTGAAATTGCACGGGTTTTAAAACCAGGTGGAGAGGTTATCATCACGAACCACTTTGCGCGTGATAAAGGGTTTCTAGCATTTATTGAAAAAATCACAGCTCCCCTAGATAACTTGTTGGGGTGGCATTCTGACTTTGAAAAACAACGTATTTTGCGACAAGATGTTTTGAAACTGAAAGTTGAAAAACAAATCCCGCCACTCGGCATGATGACGTTTATGGTTCTTAGAAAGCGAGACGCATAAAGGGAGCGGTTGTTACCAACCGCCACCACCACCGCCACCAGATGATCCACCACCACCGCCGCCACTTGATCCGCCGCCATTAGGGCTGTCGCGGTCGGATGTTTGATTGCTATCTGATCTTTGTGCGGAATGTGTGGTTGCACCAGCGGCATTGCGCATACGGCGTCTATTTATAAAGCCCAGAATGATGCGAATGCCTGCAATACCAATGAAACCTATTACAAAGTAATGAATAAATTTACTGATAAAACTGTCATTTTGATGCGCCCCAACAAACTCAACATCAGTTCGTTTGATTGTTTCAAGAACGCCCACTTCTATACCTTGGGCATAGTCTTCGTTTTTGAAATATGGTTTTACGTAATATTCAAACACGCGGTCCATACGGTCATCATAAACAGGTGTGTATCCTGATCCTAAGCCGATGAACATTTCACGGTCCTCAATAGAAGTTAAAAATAATATACCATCATTGCGTGATGCATCACCAATACCCCAAGTATTTATCATACTTGTCGTAAAATCAGGGACGGATGATGTGTGCCCATAATCTGAAACGCTGTTGATTGTCACAACACGCATTTCAACGCCTTTGGCAGCTTTTAAATTTTGCAATGATTGTGTGATGCGCGCTTCTGTTTGTGCATCAATGATATTGGCATAATCGCTGACATAAGGGGATAGGGGCGCAGGGTAAGACTGTGCAAATGATAGCGTTGGTATAACCAAAGTCACAACGATTATATATTTGTATAAAGCTCTCATGTTGCGCCTGATCCTTTTATAATAAGATGGTCAATATCTCCGCCACGTGCACCTTTGGCCAATTGACTAAAATTGCCATCTTCAAAGATAGGGCTTGCGCCCTCTATTATTGCTTGATGAATGCAGCGCGATAAAGCAGATCCAAGTGAGATGCGCGCAATACTGATATCTGCATATTGTGCGCGGCTGAACTGCGTATAATCACCAGCTGCCAATGCATTTACAGGGGCTGTGGTATTGGCACAGATACGCATCAGATCACCGAAAGAAGCAGTCATTGGAGCATATAGACAGTCTGCACCAACAGCTTCAAAGGCTTGTAGTCGTTTCAGGGCTTCATCAATATCATACTGATGGTTCATTATGCCGTCTGCGCGCGCCACTAAAACGAAATCGCGTGGCAATGCACGTGCAGCGGCAGCAGCCGCTTTGATACGCTCGACAGCCAAATCAAAATCATAGGGTTGATGGGTTGGTAGCATTGTATCTTCGATGGAACATCCTGCCAGACCTGCCTCACACGCTAAACGTACAGTTTCCGCAACCGTTTCAGGGGCGTCGCCAAAGCCATTCTCAAAGTCACCTGACACTGGCAAAGGTGTTGCTGCGACCAATTCAGCCGCATGCGCAAGCGATTGATCACGCGTAAGATATCCCATGTCTGGAATGCCTTGGGTAAACCCATAGCCAGCTGATGTTGTGCCTATCGCTTGGGCACCCAATGCAGATAACAGACGTGCACTGCCCACATCCCATGCGTTTGCCAATACAAATGGATTGCCGCGTTGATGTAGGGCGCGAAAGGCGGGGCCTGGGTCATGTCGTGTCATACTGTAAGCTCCTTTGATATCAGCCTAACGGAATAATACCTTGCATCAAGACGTATTCAGCCGTTAGAAAGTAATCATGAGAACGAATTGCATCATCTGCTGCATTATTATTACCTGCTGAGACATCACGCGGGCCGTTCTTTTATTTCCAAAATTGTAAGTAACTGATAAGTCCGCAAGGGAAACGCGCGAGGCTGACTATGACTGAGATCAAACTTTACAACACAAAGACCCGCAAGAAAGGGGTCTTTACGCCATTGGATGCAAATAACGTGCGTATGTATGTTTGCGGGCCTACGGTTTATGACCGCGCGCATATTGGCAATGCCCGTCCTGTGGTGGTGTTTGACACACTCTATCGGTTGTTGCGCCATGTTTACGGTGCTGAACATGTGACTTATGCACGAAATTTCACGGATGTGGATGATAAGATTAACACAAAGGCGGCTGAAACAGGACGCTCTATTCGTGACATCACTGATGAAACCATTGGCTGGTATCTGGATGATATGGGTGCACTAGGGGCGATGGAACCTGATGAAGCGCCACGTGCGACGGAATATATCCCGCAAATGATCGCGATGATCGAGGAATTGATCCTGAAAGGTCATGCCTATGCGGCAGAAGGTCATGTGCTGTTTGCTGTAGACAGTTGGAAAGAGCATTATGGCAAACTGTCTGGCCGTTCCGTGGATGATATGATTGCAGGCGCGCGTGTGGAAGTTGCACCCTATAAGCGCAATCCAATGGATTTTGTGATGTGGAAACCATCCACAGATGACCAACCAGGATGGGAAAGCCCATGGGGATATGGCCGACCAGGTTGGCACATCGAATGTTCTGCTATGGCACGCGAATTGTTTGGAGAACGGTTCGATATCCATGGTGGAGGTTTAGACTTACAATTCCCGCACCATGAGAATGAAATAGCCCAAAGCTGTGCTTGCTGCGGCGAAGATACATTCGCCCAAGTCTGGATGCACAATGAGATGTTACAGGTCGAAGGCAAGAAGATGTCGAAATCCTTAGGTAACTTCTTTTCTGTGCGTGATTTGCTGGACCAAGGCTATGCGGGGGAAGTCATACGCTTTGTGTATCTGTCCACGCATTATTCTAAGCCAATGGATTGGACGGATAAGAAGGCAAAAGAGGCTGAGGCCACATTAAGAGATTGGTATCGGCTTTTACATACCATGAATTATACAAATGATACAGTTCAAACATTGAAGGATACAGGTCAATGGAAACCTCATGAAAGGGTTGTTGAGGTTCTAAAAAATGATTTGAATACTCATCAAGCTCTAGTTGAGGTTAGGGTGTTGTCGTCAACTGACCTAATTCCTGAATTAGCAGCATCTCTGGAATTTCTAGGGCTAGTCAATGACTGGGATAGCTTAGGACAAATGGCAAGTGTTGGTTTGGGTGAGTACTCAGGAATGGATCTTAGTGCATTCGCCGAATTGTTAACTGATGCACGTTCTGTAGCAATGTCGACGAAAAATTTTGCAAAAGTGGACGAGTTGAAGGCTAAACTACAAGCCGCAAATATTGAAGTACGAATGTCTAAAGATGGTGTGGAGCTTATTCCTAAAGCAGATTTCGACCCTGAAAAATTAGAGGGACTGTTATGACCAAAGAACGCCTATACCTCTTCGACACCACACTTCGCGACGGTCAACAAACCCAAGGCGTGGATTTCACTGCTGATGATAAAATCCGCATTGCCAATGCGTTAGACGACCTTGGCCTTGATTATATCGAGGGCGGTTGGCCCGGTGCGAACCCAACCGACAGCGATTTTTTCAATGCAGCGCCAAAGCTAAAGGCAACCTTCACAGCTTTCGGTATGACCAAACGCGCTGGGCGTTCTGCGGCGAATGATGATGTTCTGGCAGCGGTGCTGAATGCCAACACACCTGCGGTATGCCTTGTGGGAAAAACCAGCGATTTCCATGTCACGGATGCATTGGGTATTACGCTGGAAGAGAACTTGGAATGCATCAAAGATTCAATCAAACATATCGTTGCCCAAGGCCGCGAAGCGCTGTTTGATTGCGAACATTTCTTTGATGGCTACCGTTCTGATCCAGAATACACACTAAAAGCGGCCAAAGCGGCCTATGATGCTGGTGCGCGCTGGGTCGTTCTGTGTGATACAAATGGTGGTGCGTTGCCAGCACAGGTGCATATGGCCACACGTGCCGCGATTGAAGCTGGCATCCCTGGTGATCATCTGGGTATTCACACACATAATGACACCGAACATGCGGTTGCCAATACTTTGGCTGCTGTGGATGCGGGGGCGCGGCATATCCAAGGAACATTGAATGGGCTTGGTGAACGGTGTGGGAATGCAAACCTGACGACAATCATTCCAACACTTTTAACCAAGGAACCCTATGCAAGCCTGTATGATACAGGTATAAGCGTTGAAAAGTTAAAAGAGCTTACCGCATTAAGCCGTATGTTGGACGATATATTGAACCGTGTTCCACATAAACAGGCGGCATATGTGGGGGCATCCGCCTTTACGCATAAGGCAGGGCTGCATGCATCTGCGATCCTCAAGGATCCTACGACTTACGAACATATCAACCCTGAACTTGTTGGTAATCAACGTGTTATCCCAATGTCCAATCAAGCGGGGCAATCAAATTTGCGCCGTCGTTTGTCCGAGGCGGGGCTAAGCGTTGAAAAGGGTGACCCACGTTTGGGTCAAATCCTTGATAAGGTCAAAGAACGCGAAGATGACGGCTATGCCTATGACAGCGCACAAGCGTCTTTCGAATTGTTAGCACGCAAAATCTTGGGCGAATTGCCAACGTTCTTTAAGATAAAACGCTACCGTGTGACTGTGGAACGCCGCAAAAACAAACACAATAAGATGATTTCAGTCTCCGAAGCTGTGGTTGTAACCAAGATTGGCAAAAAGAAGATTATGTCCGTCACCCACAGCATAGATGAAAACGGTGTCGATAGCGGCCCAGTGAATGCGCTGGGCAAAGCTTTGTCCAAAGATTTCGGACCTTATCAATCTGTTATCGATGATATGCGATTGGTGGATTTCCGTGTGCGGATTACCAATGGCGGTACAGATGCGGTGACACGCGTGATAATTGATTGCGAAGATGGGCAAGGGCGTCATTGGTCGACTGTAGGGATATCTGCCAACATAGTGGATGCTTCGTTCGAAGCGCTTCTTGATGCGATAAACTGGAAGCTTATCCGTGACGGAGCAAAACCACAGTGAGTGTAGAGGCTTGTGCAGATTTAGTGGAACGGGGCGATCCAGACCGTTTTTTATCTGCCATGACAGCACCAGCAGCCGACCGCGGCGCTTTGATGGTGCTTTATGCCTTTAATCTGGAAGTCGTGCGCGCCCCTTGGATAACCGCCGAAGCCATGATCGCTGAAATGCGTTTACAATGGTGGGCAGATGCCATTGCCGAGATTTATGATGGTAAAGATGTGCGCCGTCATGAGGTTGTAACACCTTTGGCCGCTTTGATTAACGAAAAAGGTTTAGATCGCAGTGTATTCGAGGCATTAATCGAAGCACGCCGATGGGATATATACAAAGAGCCACATGCAGATCAGGCTGCAATGGATCAATATATCATGGATACATCAGCGGGTTTGCTGTGGTTATCTGCGCAAGCTATGGGTGCTTCCCAAGCACATAAAGATTTTATCATGGATTATGGGTATGGGATGGGGATTGCCGCGCTTTTGAAAGCTATTCCCGCATTGGAAAATGCCCAAAAATACCCGCTGGTTGATGGCACATTAGAAGGTGTCGCCACTTTGGCGCACAGTGCGTTTGAACGGCTGCGTTATGCCCGCCGTAATTTGCAGGCGATACCAAAGCCAATCAGGGCAGCATTGCGCAGCGGATGGACTGCAATGGATGTTTTGAAGCTCGCGTTAAGACAGCCAGAATTGGTCGCAGAGGGTGGTTTGGAAAATCCAGAATTTCATAGAAAAACCAAACTCTTGTGGAAAACTCTTACATCACGCTTTTAAGCGTTCTTGCTTGACCAACCAAATCAATGAACCACCTGCCAAAGCAAGGAATGGAACCATTGCTATGTTCACTGCAATCCAGCCTTCGACAGGGGACCCACCAGAGCAATTCATCAATGTACCAGAGGCCAAGGATGCTACTGTGACCATGCCAAATACCATAAAGTCATTCATACCTTGAACCGTTCCACGTTCTTCTGGTGTATGTGCAGTTGCCAACATGGCTGTTGCACCAATAAAGCCAAAGTTCCAACCGATGCCTAACAGGATTAAACCGCCAAAGAAGTTGGTCAAGGTCACGCCTGCCAGATCAACAACACCAGCGGCGGCTAAGATAACCAAACCAAGGGCGACGATTTTTTCTACACCAAAGCGGCTGATTAAATGTCCTGTGAAAAAGCTTGGGATAAACATGCCCAATACATGCAACATTACGACGTCTGCGGCGATTTCTTTGCTAAACCCGCATCCCACAACCGCTAATGGCGTAGACGTCATGACCAAGTTCATCAATGAATAAGAAACCATGCCACATATGATTGCTACGGCAATGCGCGGTGTTTTTAGCAATTCCAAACGTGATCTGCCTGTTGAACTGCCTTCAACAGGTTTTGGCGGTTTGGGTATATCAAGAAACAGGATCAATATTGAACCAATTGCGTTTAAGGCAAAAATTGCAAAATAAGTGCCGATAAAGGGGATAACATAGCTATCTGCCGTGAGTTTCACCAGTTGCGGGCCAATGATTGCAGCCAACAATCCACCCGCCATAACGTAAGAAATGGCTTTGGGGCGGAATTCTTCGGACGCAGTGTCTGTCGCTGCAAAGCGGTAAAACCCTTGTGCTGACATATAAATCCCAAAGAAATAGCTGCCGATTAAGAATATCCCAAAAGATTGGATATATAAGGCATATGCAGAGATGGCAGCACCAGTTGCACCGCCCAAGATGCCAATCAAAAAGCCAGCTTTACGCCCATATTTCTGCATAAATGGGCTGATCCATGGCGCCGTCGTCATCGAGCCAAAGACGATCATAGAAATTGGAACCGTGGCCCAACAGATGTTTGAGGCCAAAGATTGTCCGATCAAACCACCCATCACAAAGATCATTGGCATTTGTGCGCCAAGGAAGGCTTGGGCAAGAACAAGGATTAAAACATTACGTTTTGCTAAGGCATCTGAATGAGACATGGAGGCATCTTTAATAAATGAATGCCCAATCGGTAGACCGCTTAATCGGCGCGGTCAATGACGTGTGCGAAACTTCCTGAATATTTCCCGTTGATCAATCCCATATCAGGAAGCTCTGTATCCTCTGCATCGGTTGCGTGGAACAAAGGTTGCCCTTCAGATTTTAAGGTCGTTGCATAGTGAAACTCATGCCCATTCAGGGGCATATCCCATAAACCACCTTGGGGTTTCAAATTGCGATACCCCAAATGCAGTTTTCGCTTCGCAAAACTGGTTTCCAGTTTCAACAGACCAAGCATTTCATGGCGGTTTCCCGCAGCATCAATTAACCCTTCGCCCATAGTCATATAGCCACCGCATTCCCCATAAACAGAGCTGGCCTCGCGCAATGCATTCATAAAATTGCTGTTTGTGGCCAACTTTCCCGCATGCAATTCTGGATACCCACCAGGCAATATAACCAGATCAGCCTGTTCAGGTGCTTCATCTGCCAAGGGGGAAAAGAACGACAGGTTTGCCCCAGCTTTATGCCAGCTTTCCAACAAATGTGGATAGGCAAAAGCAAAGGCATCATCGGATGCAATCGCAATTTTTTGCGCTGGGGGTAGGAGTGCAGTAGTTTTAACCGTATTTTGTTGAATATGTTCGAATAGTGATATTAATTGATCGATATCGATAGATTTATCAATAATATTACCAGAATAATCTATGAATTCTTCAAGGTCATTTCGTTCATTTGCCTGCACCAAACCCAAATGGCGCGATGGTGTTTCCAGCTTTGCATCCCTATAAACGGCCCCAAGAATTGGCAAACCTACAGGCTCTAATGCACCACGCAGCATCGCTTCATGACGTGGGCTTCCGACCTTATTGAGGATCACACCCACAACATTTACATCCGCAGCATGGCGCGAAAATCCTTCGACAACAGCCGCTACAGATTGCGATTGTTTCGACACGTCACAAATCAACACACAAGGCAGCTTCAGTGCCCGTGCCACATCCGCAGTCGCACCTTTACCCATCGGCGGAGCACCATCAAACAACCCCATAGCGCCTTCAATCAACAACGGGGCATCACCAGCGGCAAGTTCTTGCAAACGCGCCACAGACATTGACCACGCATCAAGGTTCACACAGGTTTCACCACTCGCCGCTTCATGAAACCGTGGGTCAATATAATCAGGCCCACTTTTGGCTGACCGAATTGCAATGCCGCGATTGCGCAAAGCTCGCAATAATCCCAATGTAATGGTTGTTTTGCCGCCACCCGAATTGGGTGCCGTGATGATCAAGCCTTTCATGAGGCTTCAGCAGGGCGTCCTCGGCCCAATGGATCTAAATTGCGGGGTGCTTCACCTGCCATCATAGACTGCCAATCCAGAACTTGGCGCATCTCCACAGAACGGCCCACACAGATAATGGCAGGCGGGGCCATACCAGCCGCCTCTAAATCCTGTGTAATTGTCCCCAAAGTGGTCTCTAAAACACGTTGATCAGGGGTCGTCGCTTGCGTCACCACAGCCACGGGTTCATTCGCAGGGCGGCCAGCGGCTAACAATTCACCCGTAATCCGTTCCACATGTTTCATACCCATATAGATCACCAAAACCTGTGATCCTTCGGAAATCGCACGCCAATTCAATGAGCTTGGTGTTTGCCCGCTTTGATCGTGACCCGTTACAAAAGTAACAGATTGGTTTACATCACGGTGCGTTACAGGAATACCTGCATAGGCCAAACCGCCAATGCCCGCTGAAATACCAGGGATGATACGTACAGGAATACCATGCTGAACAAGCGTTTGTGCTTCTTCGCCACCACGTCCAAAAACAAATGGATCGCCGCCTTTCAAACGCAATACACGTTTGCCAGCCTTTGCCAATTCAACCAAATGCAATGAAATATCGCGTTGTTTTGCAGATGGCTTACCGCCACGTTTCCCTGCATAGATCAATTCAGCGTCTGATCTGGCCCAATCCATGATACGGCTATCCACCAAAGCGTCGTAAATGATCACGTCTGCCTGACGCAAAGCATTTAAAGCATGGAGTGTCAGTAACCCCGGATCACCCGGGCCAGCACCACACAGCCATACCCAACCAGCCTGTAGTTCAGGCCAATCATTTGGGGGAAGGGGATTCGTATCGTTCATTCTTATCTTATGACCCAGCTTGCCAGCGAAGCCAAGTATACTGGCGACCCAATTTGGACGATTGGCGTCAGGCAAACACATCCCTATAGTCGCACGCATGACTCGCAAACCAACAGGTGATTTGCGCCGTGGTTGGACCACAGGCGCCTGTGCCACCGCCGCCACAAAGGCAGCGTTGGATGCGCTGTGGGGCAATGGATTTCCCAAAGAGGTCACAATTACCTTGCCAAAAGGCGAAACGCCAACATTTCCATTGGCACATCAACAACTTGGCAATGATTGGGCAGAGGTCGGTATCACAAAAGATGCAGGGGATGATCCCGATGTCACACATGGCGCCTTGATCATTGCACGTGTTGAACGCAGCCTATCAGGAATTGTGTTCAAAGCAGGCTCTGGTGTTGGTGTTGTCACCAAAGCGGGGTTGCCGATCGATGTGGGTGAACCTGCGATTAATCCTGTGCCTCGCCAGATGATTTCAGGTGTGGTAACTGAACAGGCAGCGGTTTATGGGCAAACAGCTGATATTCAAGTGACCGTATCGGTACCTGGTGGTGAAGATTTGGCATTGAAAACGTGGAACCCACGCCTTGGGATCAAGGGGGGGATTTCTATTTTGGGCACCACAGGCATCGTGCGCCCGTTTTCCTGTGCGGCATGGATTGCCTCTATTCACCGTGGTGTGGATGTTGCGGTGGCTGATCGCTTGCCCCATGTGGCGGGCTGTACGGGATCAACGTCGGAAAAAGTGGTGCAGGATATGTATGGCCTTCCTGATCACGCAATGCTGGATATGGGGGATTTCTCGGGCGGTTTGTTGAAATATGTAGCCAAACACCCTTTACCACGGATCACCATTGGTGGTGGTATTGGTAAGATTACAAAGCTTGCACAAGGCGCAGTAGATTTACATTCCTCACGCTCTCAAGTGGATTTCGAAGCGTTAAATACGCTCTCCTTATCCCTTGGTTTACCTGATGTCTCTGATGCGAATACGGCATTAGAAGCGGTAACACGCACAGGAAATAAACTTGCCCAAGCGATCGCAGAACAAGCGCAAGAACGTGTAAAAAAACAATTAAAGAACGCAGTGCAAGATATTGATATTGTTGTGATAGATAGATCAGGAACTGTTTTAGGAAAGACTGAATGACACGACTGGTTTTGGCAGGCACATCCGATGCAAGACTGCTGTTGGAACGCATGGATACAACCGATGTAATTGCCTCTTTGGCAGGGGCCACGCGCGCGCCAGCCGATTTGCCATGCGAAACCCGTATTGGTGGCTTTGGCGGTGCCGATGGGTTTCGGGATTACTTGCAAAAAGCGGGAATAACGGCGGTGATAGATGCAACGCATCCGTTCGCGGCCCAAATGACGCATACAGCGGCAACTGTCTGTCAAAGCCTAGATATACCACATATGATTTTGCAGCGCCCAGAATGGGTCGCGGGTGAAACGGATGATTGGCGTTTTGTTGAACGTATCGATGATATCCCCAACATTATCCCACAAGGGGCAACTGTGTTTCTTGGAACTGGGCGGCAAACACTTGATCAATTTAGCTGCCTGAAGGGGCGGCATTTATTGGCACGTGTGATTGATGAACCCACAAAGCCATTCCCGCATAAAGATGGGTCTTTTTTGGTTGGCACACCGCCGTTTTCTATTGCGGAAGAGGTCGCGTTGTTCAAAGAAAGAGGCATCGAATGGCTGGTTGTCAAAAATGCGGGTGGTGAGAAAAGCAAATCCAAACTCGATGCTGCTGCTCAATTGGGGTTGCCTGTTGTGATGATAAACCGCCCGAAATTGCCAGATGCCACAGTCTTGGGCACAGTAGATGAGGCCCTTCATTGGGTGCAGGCATTGTAATGGTCGGACGTATTATCACATCAGATGCATGTGTTGCAGAAGGTGCAGCGTTTTTAGCGGATCTTGATCCTAAGTTTGCATATGCACTTGGCAAAACGGGGCCATTGCCTTTGCGATTGCGCAAAGACGGATTTGATGCAGTGCTCAGCGCCATAGTCAGCCAACAGATTTCTGTGTCTGCCGCAGCCAGTATTTGGAAACGTCTGGAAGAGGGTGGCATGATCACACCAGAAGCTATTCTTGCGGCGTCTGATGATGAACTGCGCTCTTTTGGACTGTCACGCCCCAAGGTGAAATATGCACGCGCTTTATCTGAAAGTGGTATTGATTTCAAAGCACTAAGGGAATGTCCCAACGAGGACGTTATTGCAAAATTGATCACCATCAAAGGCGTGGGGCGTTGGACAGCCGAGATTTACGCGATGTTTTCATTAGGCCGCGCAGATGTTTTTGCCGCCAATGATTTAGCTTTGCAAGAGGCGGCACGTATCTTGTTTGAACTGCCCGAACGCCCCAAAGAAAAAGAACTGGCAGAAATGGCCAAAGCATGGTCGCCGTGGCGCGCAGTTGCAGCCCGTTTACTGTTTCGCTACTACCATGTTGTGAAAGACCGAGAAGGAATACGAACGTGACTTTAGAAGTTGAAAAACGAGCAGCCAAATCAGGCCGCGCAGACAGTTTGGTGATCTTTGTGCACGGCTATGGTGCGGATGGGCATGACCTGATTGGTCTGGCGGATCCTTTGGCAGAGCATCTGCCCAACACTACGTTTTTATCCCCACACGCGCCCAATCCTTGCACGATGAGCCCAATGGGTCGTGAATGGTTTCCAATCCCGATGATTGATAACAGTTCGGTCGAACAAATGCGGGCAGGGATGCAAGCCTCAGTCGCGCGGTTCAACGAGTGGATGGATGCGGAATTCGTGGCAGAAGGCATCACACCAGATCGCACCGTTTTGGTTGGTTTTTCACAAGGCACCATGATGTCATTACATGTCGGTCCACGTCGAGCGCACCAACTGGCAGGTATTGTGGGTTTTTCTGGTCGTTTGTTAGAGCCAGAAACATTAGCCGCAGAGGCTGTGACCAAGCCACCAGTTCTTTTGGTTCATGGTGATATGGATATGGTTGTCCCCCCAAGTGATATGCCAAAAGCAGAGGTTGCGTTAAAAGATGCGAGTTTTGATGTGCAAACACACGTATCACATGGCACTGGGCATGGTATTGCTCCAGATGGGCTTGGATTGGCGTTACAATTCATTCAAAACTGGCTTTAGGTATGTAATTTCACATTTTAGACAAAGACACAGTCTATTTTTGCCATAAATACCTACCAAAAACAGATACATCAGTAATGTGTAGGTGATTTTATTATGGCTCTTTCGATTTGGGACGATGTTGTTCGATCTGTTACGAAAACTAGTTTTACCAGTATTTTCGTTGCAATTGCTATTATCCGTTTAGGAATGATGGCGTACCCAACACATGATGTAGCGCCACAATCCCAAACATCTTATCAAGTTGAAGAAGGTGATGTTGAAATTGCAGATGCATCTGCACCTGTTGAAGCGCCAAATGTGAAAACCATTGCAAAAGATGCGCCGCGCATCGTTTTTGGTCAAAATTCCATCGAGAGCTTGAAAAACCGTAATTGATGCGATCCTTTTATAATTCTGTTGCAAAGAACCTTTATGAAAAGCCTATCACGATATAGGGGGTTGTCAGCTTTAGACCCCTCTATATAGTGGTTCGTATATTGGGACGGGCAAGTCCCGTTCTGGTGTTTATAACTTAACACAACAGAACAGGGGTCGTTTTGCTCTTATGAATACCGAATTTTCTGAGAATTTTGTGCGTAACCCATCAAGCTTGCGCGACTATCCATCGCTTGTTTTAAATGCTGATTTCCGACCGCTTTCATATTTTCCATTATCCTTATGGAGCTGGCAAGATAGTATCAAAGCGGTTTATTCTGACCGTGTCGCAATCGTCGCTGAATATGATCAAGTGGTTCATTCACCATCGACCGAAATAAACATTCCATCCGTTATCGTCTTGAAAGATTATGTAAAACCAGTGAAATCAACGGCTTTTACAAGATTTAATCTGTTTTTACGTGATGAATTTACCTGCCAATACTGTGGTTCCCAAGGTGATATGACATTCGATCATGTTATGCCGCGCGCACGCGGTGGACGTACGACATGGCAAAATGTTGTGGCCTCTTGCAGCCCATGTAATTTGCGCAAAGGGTCAAAATTGGTGAAAGAGGCGGGAATGCGTTTGCGCACTGTACCAAAAGAGCCAACGCCATCACAGTTGATGAATGCAGGCCGTAAGTTCCCGCCAAACTTCTTACATGAAAGCTGGATGGACTATTTATATTGGGACGCAGAGTTAGAAGCATAATTCCGCCTATTTATTTTTAAGGTACTGGAAATATGATTTTGGCATCATATATTTGAACAAGGACAGGTTGTATATTCAACCTTGCTTCACCCTAGGACTGGCCTTGGTGTACGCAGATGCTGCAAACATATCCCCCCCTTTGAATTGCAGCATCGTCCATTCCTAAACTTCGGAGGGTTTTCATGAAACGTCGGTCATTTTTATCAGGGATAGCTTCTGCTGGCTTATTGCCAAGCCTTCCTGTTGCGGGTTTTGCAGCACCTGCATCTGCTGCAGCACTTGAAAGTGTGAAAGCGGCTGAAATTATTGTGCGGGCGCACAACAGCTGTTCTGTACCGATGTTACAGCGTTTATTGCGCGTAGATGCATCGATTGCGTCTGAGGTGCAAAATATCTTGATCAAACGCGGGACAATCACGTTTCCCAGTGTTGCTGGCCTTTCAAATGCAGTCAAACCATCGAATTTGGATGTGTTCTTGCCAGGCAGCTCTGCCCGTAAATCCCTTGATATTCATCTAAAACAAGCTGTTAAGGATAAAATAAAGCGCTTTATAACTAAAGATGAAGACTTAGCTTTTGATCGCGGCTTTGAACCAGAACAAGGCGACGATGAAGGATAAAACGGCATTCCAAGCAGCCATACTTAATCCCCATAGGGACCACGCGATTTCATCACAACGTACAACCGGTGCTTCAAGAATTTGTTGTAATAAATCGTCCACAGATAGGCCTGCCGTTGATCCAGACGTACAGCTATTGGGGCCTTCCCACCACATTTGTTCCACACCCGCATGATACAAACCAGTACCAGATGTGATCAATGCCGCTATAAGGCCAAGCCATGCCAATTTATGCTGACCCGTTGCCATAGCAATCAAGCCGATGGCAATTGCAGCCGCATGTGGCCAACGTTGCCATAGACACATTTTACACGGGTGTAATCCGCCCAAATGCTGAAATGCATAAGCACCCCCCAGCAAAGCAATCGAGCCAAGGGTGGCTAGGGCAATCAAACGGTGGGGTGTCATAGATATCTCACTAAATAAAAGGCGCCCAATAATAAGGCGATGAACAATGTGAACATCAAGCCAAGGCGTTTTTCAATGAACTCTTTGATAGGTGCGCCAAATTTCCACAGTAAAGCAGCTACGATAAAAAAGCGTAACGCCCGTGCAATGAGTGACCAGATTAAGAATTGCCCAAGTGGCAGACCCGTTGCACCAGAGGTTATAGTGATGACCTTGTAAGGGAATGGGGTAACGCCAGCGGTTAAAACGGCCCAATGACCATAGGCATTAAAACGTTCCTTAAAGGCATCGAAATCATCCAGTTTATGATAGAATTCTAGAACAGGTTTTCCAACCAGATCAAACAGTTCAGAGCCAATATAATACCCCAAACCACCACCTAAAACGCTGGCAACCGTACAGACACCTGCGATCAACCACGCGCGATGCGGGGCGGCAATCACCAATGGAATAAGCAAGATGTCAGGTGGAATGGGAAAAACAGAACTTTCAACAAAAGCGACGATGGCTAGGGCAGCTAATGCATATTGTGTTTGCGCAAGTGATAATGTCCAATTGTATAATCTATGAAGCACGTCAGAAAGCCTTTTTCGTATTTGGCCTTATGCACCACGGTACAGAGGATACGTCAAGTAAAACTAAGAGAGGGGGCATGCAAATATGAAGCCAGCAGCACTGGCTTCATATCATAATGTTAAAAGTATTAATTGGCCGCTTGTTTCTCTGGCTTATCGGCTTCATCTGTTTTTGCCGATGGTTCAGGTTGTTCTATGACATCTAAGGCGCCATCCGTGACACCTGCCAGCCCACTTTCCAGACTTACACCTAATTCTTCACCTAATTTCTTCATTGCAGGCATTTGAAGGGCCATGCCCATTATTGAATCAAGGGCTTGATTTACAGGTGTTCCGGCTGAGCTGTCAGCGGCACCACCGTTGGTGTTTCCACCCATACCTGTGACCTGATGTATTTTGATCGAGTCGATTTTCTCGGCTGGTTTCACCATTTCAGCAATGATTTGTGGCATTGCTTCTAAGCGCGCAATGTCGAGTTTCATCTTGATGATTTCTTCACTTAGCACGTTTTCTGCATCTGCAATCGCACGGCGACCATCCGCTTCGGCCAACATGTCTGTTTTCTTAGCTTCAGCACGGATTGTTAACGAGCCAGCCTCGGCTTGTGCTTCTTCCAGTAATGCTGTTGCACGGTCATTGGCGGCATCCTTTTCTGCTGCTGCTGCGACACGAATTCTGGTTGCCTGGCGTTCCGCTTCTTTGGTTGCTTCAATCAAAGCGATATCTTTGGCACGCTGAGCTTCTGAAACGGCACGTGCTGTTTCAATTGCTTCTTCTGCTTTCTTAGCATCTGCACGTGCATTATCGGCAGAGGCGCGCGCGTGGCTTTCTTCCTCAGACTTCTTTGCAATGATAATTTGACGCTCTTGGTCTGCAACTTCGATTTCACGTTCCTTGGCAATTTCAGCATCACGAATGAAACGTTCACGCTCAATCTCAGATGCCCGAATGGCACGTTCTTTTTCAATACGAGCCTGCTCTTTGGCTTGGTCCGCTGTTTCTTGGTTTCGCGCGATTTCAGCTTCTTGATCAGCTTGTAGAATTTGAATTTCTTTAATCTGCGCAATTTCAGCTTGTTTCTGATCTCGCTCAATTTCATATTTCAAACGTTCTGCTTCCATTTGCGAACGGCGTACAGATACATCTGCATCAGCCGTAATTTCTGCACGTTCTTTTTTTGATGTAGCAATCACTTCTGCCAATTTTCGCATACCAACAGCGTTAAACGCGTTGTTTTCATCTAGAGACTCAAAGGATGTCTGATCCAAGGCTGTCAGTGAAACGGCTTCCAATTCCAAACCGTTTTTCAACAGGTCTTCTGAAATTGCATTTTGCACTTCTTGAACAAATTCAGAGCGGTTTTCGTGCAATTCATCCATTGTCATACGTGCCGCAACAGAACGCAGGCCGTCAATCAATTTACCTTCGATCATTTCACGCAACTGATCGACGTTGAAAGTACGATCACCCAATGTTTGGGCGGCGCGTGAAATACCATCGTCTGTTGCATTCACTGAAACGTAGAATTCTACGCCAACATCTACACGCATCCTGTCTTTGGTAATCAAAGAACCGTCGCCTGTGCGGTGTACTTCCAGACGAAGTGTTTTCATGTTCACGAATGAAATTTCATGTAGGAAAGGAATAGCGACTGTACCGCCATCCATGATGACTTTTTTGCCACCAGAACCCGTTTTTACAAGGCTTACCTCACGTGTTGCGCGGCGATATAAACGCGCCATGATCAAGCCGATGAAAATCAACAACAGGATAAATGCGCAAGCCGTTACAAGTAGGGATTGAAATACCATAATATGTCCTCTTTGAGTATATGTTCGTTTTTTTTGTTAAGAAATGTCGACGGCAAAAAACATGCCGTCCTTTTTCCGGATAATGTGAATGTCACACCCTTTTGGAAGAACCTCTTCGTCATCCAATGGTTCGACACGCAGATAATGAAAATTACCATGCCTATCTTTGATCTTTGCCTCTGCGGGTTTCCCACGCTTAGCTGTACCTTGGGTGATAACACCGTGATGACCGCCCAAGAAACGCTTCGACATTGCAGAGCTTTCCGTCTTTGGCATGATTGCCGCTACGATTTCAGATATTGTGCGAACAGTTGCAAGTGTTGGCACCATAACCAAAAGGCTGGCAATACCGCTTGGAATAAGAAAAGACAAAGCTACAGAACTAATGCTTTGCAAAATCATACCTGACATACCGAATATCGTTAAAAATGAGATCATCCAAATCATAAAGGGCACTTGTTTTATGCCCAACCATCCCAAAAGGCTGGAAGGAGCAAGTGCAACATCAGTATCAGCATCGGGAAGGATGTCTGTATCTGTTTCTATGCTGAGATCAAAATCAGCATCAGCATCCAAATCAATCTCTGGTCCATCACTGCCCATGGCCAATAAACTACCACCAAATAGAAGGGATAAAATTTCAAGGATAAAAAGGCCGGTTACAATCGCTAATGATATGGAAAATGGGTAGGAATTAGGGTGTAAAAAAATATCTATCATTATGTCTCCGTTGTACTTTAGATAGGTACAAAAATATGATTTTAAAGATGTTTAGTTCTGGATAATTAAGTTCTTTATTAAAATAATCTATTTTCCATAGCACCTTAGCATACTTTCTTTATCCGTTAATACTATATGTAATAAGGTGTTTTTATGGCAACATGATATTTTTTATGAGTTGTCTGTAGTGTGATGCAATATCGTTGGAATAGGACAATTACTTGCACGCAACCCCAGCGATGTTATCATATCACGAACAGCTCAATAGGGGAGTAAATACATGAAATGGCGTGGTCGTCGCGGAAGCCGTAATATCGAAGATCGTAGGCGCATGTCCAAAGGCAAGGCAGCTGGTGGCATGGGGATAGGTGGCGTCATCGTTGTTATGCTACTCGGGATGGTCTTTGGCGTAGATGTCAGTTCACTTGTTGGTAACGGTGGCGGTGGTTCTGTATCGAGTAATTCTGGAACCATTACCCAAGCGGATAAAGAACAAGGGCAATTTGTCAGTGTGACTTTGGCTGATACAGAAGAAGTGTGGGCAGAGATATTTCATGAACAGGTTGGCCGTGCATATCGCCCTGTGACACTGGTACTTTTCAAAGGTGTTACGCAATCGCCATGTGGAAATGCATCAGGAGCGACCGGTCCATTTTATTGTCCTGGTGACAAAAAAGCATATTTAGACACAGATTTTTTCACAACGCTATCAAAGCGTATGGGGGCAAAGGGCGATTTTGCTGCGGCTTATGTTGTGGCACACGAAGTAGCACACCACGTACAAAATGAGTTAGGTACTTTGGGCAAAGCGAATGCCGCCCGCAGCCGTATGAATAAAAAAGACAGCAACCGTGTGTCTGTGATGATTGAGTTACAAGCTGATTGTTATTCGGGTGTATGGGCGCGCAGAGTAGAGCAAAAATTTGGTTCCGTTGACCAAGGTGATTTACGTGAGGCTATAAATGCAGCCAAGCAAATTGGTGATGACACATTGCAACGTAATGCTGGACAACGCCCAATGCCGCACACGTACACACATGGTACATCGGAACAGCGTCAACAGTGGTTTATACGCGGATATAAGACAAATGATATCCGTCAATGCGATACGTTTGCTGCGCTAAATTAAGTACTGTGATATTTTTTGCAATTCAGGGCCTTATTGTGATTGACGATACTGTAACAGGGGGGTAAATGAGCCGCACACGTGTTATCTGCCCGAGTGGCGGAATTGGTAGACGCGTTGGATTCAAAATCCAATGCCGCAAGGCGTGCCGGTTCGATTCCGGCCTCGGGTACCACGTAACAAAAAACGCTCCACTTTGGTGGGGCGTTTTTGCTTTTAAGAGATATAAATACTGATTGTTAAAACTAGGCTTACTCGGTTTCAGCAACTGGCAAAAATACAGAAAAAATGCTGCCCAAACCAAGATTACTATCGATGTGTAAATAGGCGCGGTGGCGGATCAGAATGTGTTTTACAATCGCTAACCCAAGGCCTGTGCCGCCCATATCCCGTGAGCGACCTTTGTCGATACGGTAGAACCGCTCCGTCAGACGCGGGATGTGTTGTGGATCAATACCTTCACCATGATCTCGTACAGAAATACGAAGTTGGTTATCATGACTTGGATCAGCCTCTGCTGTGATAATGACCTCTGTACCACGTTTACTGTACTTGATGCCGTTTTCGATCAAGTTCTGGAACACTTGTGTTAATTCGTCTGCATCGCCGACAACCATAGGTAAGTTATCTGAAACGAAAAGGACTATCGACGTTTCTTCAGTATTTGAAATTGGTTCTAGGGATGCCACAACACGACGAAGAATAGTATCAAGATTAACAGTTTCTTGTGGGGCCACACGTTCGCTGGCTTGTAGTTTGGACAAAGACAGCAGGTCACCGATCAAGCGGCTCATGCGTTGCGCATCATTTAGCATCAGATCTAGGAAGCGCTCACGTGCGATTGGGTCGTCTTTGGCAGCGCCTTGCAGGGTTTCGATAAACCCAGATAGAGATGTCAGTGGGGAACGGAGTTCATGACTAACGTTTGCAACGAAATCAATGCGCATTTGCTCGGCTTCACGGATGTGACTAATGTCCTCTAAGCTGATGATCGCACGGGCTTTTTTACCAGTTAGTTCTGCATCAAGCCGGGTGACGATCATGCGGAATGTGGTCGGAACCACGTCTTGTAATGTTAGCTCTAGGGAAACTGTTGTCTCATCATTTTTTAAAACACGTTCTGCCGCTTTTTGGCATTCTTTGGCGGGAATTACGCTGAGCAAATCGTCTTCGACTGCATCAATACCAAAGCGTTCTTGAGCAGCTATATTGCCAAAGCGAATGATTTGTTTGGCATCAATTACAAATACAGCCACAGACAAGCCGTTTAGAATGGTTTGAACACTTTTCTTTAACATGACAGCAGCCCTTTGTTCTTGGGCGAAGTGTTGTCGTATATCGCGTGTGTTTTCAATAAGAAAAAAGCCAGAGAGCATAAAGCATCTCTGGCTGAAAGTTTATGTTATCTAGCGAGCAGGCTAAATAACGGCAGTGCGGGTTTTGAAAAAACCCAGCAGGTATCACAGGCGTGATAAGTGTATGCCGGTTTGGCAAATAAGACCCATTGCAGCGGCGGTCATCTCTCCCGGTTATGACCGCCGCGCTTGGGATGGCAAATGCAGCTAAAGTGTAGCTAGGGCTGCATATGCAAGCGTGAATAATGTTAAGGTCTGGATGAGGGCGGTCGACATTGTACAATGTCTTGCAGCGAGTGTTTGTGACTGTAAACCTGACCGAGAATACTTGGAGGGTACTAAATCAGATTTGTGTGTCATCAGACAGTCTTGTGCCATCATTTACCTTTTTACATTCACGCCGTTAAAGCGATGTCTTCTTTTCATTTATGGCTTGTAGGCCTGTTTAAGTTCCGACGTTGTGTCGTTTGCTCGTTTGTTGAGAACAGGTTTACCAATTGTGGCGAAATTGAGAAGGAAAAAATGCACGCAATTAAAAAACACTCTGTTTCGAGTATGGAAATTATCCATAAAAACAGTGTTGTACGGCAGTATCTTGTAGCTCTGAGGGTAAGGTGAGGCACATATAGTGGCAAAATTTTTTGCCTTATTTGCGTCTAAATTGGCCTTATTTGGTGCCTTATTTGCCTTTAGACAGGGTGTGAAGGGCGGCTTGTTGCGAATATGCAACGAAAAATCCGCCCCTCACGTGAATCAATGATTAACCAAACACACGACCCAATGCAGCGTCGATTGCATCAACGATTGCATCGATGTCAGCTTTCGTAGCGATCAATGCAGGAGACAGGCACAATGTGTTGTTGTAGCCAGGCAGTGAGCGGTTTGTTGAACCGATGATTACACCGTTCGCCATACAATCGCCTACAACTGCTTGAACCAATTTTTCTTCTACTGGTTCTTTTGTCTCGCGGTTTGCAACAAGTTCTGCGCCAAGGAACAAACCTTTGCCGCGAACGTCGCCGATCACTTCGTGCTTGGCTTTTAGTTCTTCCAAACGACCCAAACAGTATTCACCCATTTTTTGGCAGTTTTCCAAAAGACCTTCTTCTTCGATGATCTGCATATTTTCGATCGCAGCCGCTGGACCTGCTGTACAGCCGCCGAATGTAGAAACATCACGGAAGTAGCTCATTGGATCAGATGCGTCTTCTTTGAACATGTCGAAGACTTTTTCAGTTGTCACAGTACAAGAGATCGCTGCGTAACCAGACGCAACGCCTTTAGCCATTGTCACAAAGTCAGGTTGAATGTCGAAGTGTTGGTATCCAAACCATGTCCCTGTACGGCCAATACCACATACAACTTCGTCGATGTGCAATAGAATGTCGTACTTTTTACAAAGTGCTTGAATGCCTTCCCAATATCCTGCTGGTGGAACGATAACACCGCCACCCGCTGTGATTGGCTCTAGGCACATCAAACCGATTGTTTCAGGGCCTTCGCGCAAGATCACTTCTTCTGTCGCACGTACACATGCTGCACCGTAATCTTCTTCGCCGTATTGGTCGTGGTACTCTAAGCAGTGTGGAACTTCTACGAAACCTGGTGTGTAAGGGCCGTATTGTGCTTTACGCTGTTCTTGGCCTGTCGCAGACAATGTTGTGATTGTTGTGCCGTGGTAATCGCGGTGACGGTACAAAATCTTATGCTTCTTGCCATCGTGTTTTGCGTGGCTGATTTGGCGAACGATTTTGAAAACTTTTTCATTCGCTTCTGAACCTGAGTTTGAATAATAAACGCGGCTCATGCCTGGCATTTTGTCGATCAACATGTCAGCAAAGATGGCAGCAGGGATCGAACCGTTAGTTTGTGCGAAGTAGTTCATTTTAACCAATTGGTCACGCACAGCATCTGCAACACGTTCGCGGCCATAGCCAATGTTTACTGTCCAAACACCACCAGACACAGCATCAAGATGCTCTTTGCCTTTTTGGTCCCATACACGCATACCTTTGCCTTCAACGATGATACGTGGGTCATTGGTTTCGTATGGTTTATGCTGGCTTAGGTGATGCCAAACATGTTCGCGGTCGTTGTCAACGATATCTTGAATATCGTTAGTGGCAAGATAGTCCATAAGGAACCTCCATAAAAATAAAGATAATCATAAGCATGATAATCAGATGACAATGTCAGGGAAAACTGAGTCTGTCAGGGGTGTTTTTCAGAGTTTCGGGGATTCAAAGTACAGTTTCGGGAAACATGAAACTTTACCCTGTTTTTTCACGAAAATTTGCCGTGTTTTCAACTATAGTAGGCTGATACAATTTGGAGATATTTAAGCTTCGGATTATCAAAAGCTAAAAGCGACACTTTTTCATTGAAAGTGTCGCTTTTGAAGCTCTTATTTCAAGTGGGCTTCAATGGCGTGATTTACCGCATCTGCTTGTTCAATTGTTGCGGAATGACCTGCCTGTTCTATCATTTGGAACTTGGCGTTTGGAATAGCATCTGCAATGCGCTGTCCTTTGGCAGGTACCGTTGCAACATCTTCTGTACCGACTGCCACAAGTGTAGGAACTGTAATGCCGCCTAATTTATCATAGACAGCAGTACGCTCAATAACACCTGAAACGGCACGTGTGATCCCTTTGCGGTCATGGCTTGCGATATGCTGACGCCAAAAATCACGTTCTGACTTACGGTTGGGATCTGTCATAAAGGTATTTCCAAATAGGATCGGCATAACTTTTGAGGTGACAATTTTCAGACCAAACCAACGCGCGACAAAATTCAATGTTCTATAGCTTTTTGCATTTTCTGCAGGCTCTGCATCTGCGCTGGTATCCAAAAGCGTAAGGGATTTTAGCATGTCAGGTTTATGTATCCCCAAACGCATTCCAACAAATCCGCCCATGGACAGGCCCACAAAGTGACAGGGGCCAATATCTAATGCTGTAATCAGCGCGGCGGCATCATCTGCAAGAGTATCCATATCATAGCCATCAGCCGTGACTTCACTGTTGGCTTGGCCACGGTGATCATATGCAATGCACCTGTAGTTTTTTGAAAAATATTCGATCTGACGCGCAAACATTTCCCCAGACATTAACAGCCCGTGTGAAAACAGGATTGTTTCATCACCAGTTCCAGTGTCCGTATAAAATAAGTCTACGCCATTTACAGTTATACGAGGCATGTCAGCTCCAGATTTAGATTAATTCACATCTAAAGCTTTTGCGCGCAAAATGGCAAATGGAATGGTTTCAAGCGTATTGATATGCGTGCTTTGCAAAACCACATGTGGCGCTTTATCAAAAGCATCCGCTTCTGCCCAACGATCAGCGCATAAACACCAGCGATCACCAGGATTTAAACCCGCAAAGCCGAATTCTGGGCGCGGTGTAGATAAATCATTTCCGCGCATTCTGGAAAATTCTAGGAATTCTTCGGTCATTTCTACACAAACTGTATGCTTACCTTTGTCATCAGGGCCTGTATTGCAGCATCCATCGCGGTAAAAGCCAGTGATGGGATCAATAGAGCAGGGCTTAAGCGGTTCGCCAACGACGTTAATACTCTCATCTATCTCTATCTTATATTCTGCCATGACACATCTTTCGTGAGTTTTGTGACGATCATAACAAACATTAATCTAAAAATGTGAAAAAACCTGCTCAATTTCGGGGTTGAGCAGGTTTTCGTGACAGGAGATAGGAATGTTGAATTAATAATTCAACGCAGTGTCACCTTGGATAGCACGTGACAAACTTTCATAGGCCCAGTTATCTGTGCCGCCGATTGTCTTAATCAGTGCCAATTGCTCTTTTGCACCTGCAACATCACCAGATTGCATTTTTGCCTGACCAAAATACGAACGCGCAAGGATGTATTTCGGATCAATTGTCAAAGCTTGCTCGTAAAACTCTGTTGCTCGCTTCGTGTAGCCAAGTTTACGGTTTGTGAAACCTTTGTAATTCAAGATACGTGGATCTTGCTGGTTTTCAGCACGGTCCAGCAAGTTTAACGCATTATAATAACGACCTGCGTAAGCCAACTCGCGTGCATTTTTATAAATACCATCATCATCAAGCTTGCTTTCTTTGATTTTAACGCAACGACCTTTGTTTGCATCCCAGATTTTGTTTTTCTTACATTTCTGAGTGGTTTCTGTTGGTTTTGGGGGCTCGCTGCTGTCTGAACCCGCAGCAAAAGCTGATGTTGCAAGTGTCAAAGCCACGGCTGCAGCAGTGAAAGATGTTGTTAGTGTCATTAGGGTGCTCCGAGTTGGTTGTCGTATGTAGAGTAAACAACCGAATACGGATTTTATTCTAATTATTTCTGAAAACTCACGTCTATGTGAAGAAATCATAAAAAAGGCCTGCCAAAATGGCAGGCCTTAAATTCTTTAGAATGGTTGAAAGCTTATGCTTTTGTTTCTTCTTCTGATGCTTCTTCAACAGCTTCTTCTGCTGGAGCTTCGTCGCCAAACTCTTCAGCTGCTGCGGCGCCCATATCGTCAAACAATTCAGAAATTTCGAATTCTGCTTCTGCTTCTGCTTCAGCCGCCAATTCTTGAATTGATTTACCAGATGCTTGAAGTTCTGCTTCTTCTTGCGAACGGGCAACGTTCACTTGAATTGTACAAGATACTTCTGGGTGAAGGTTCACAGTCATCTCGTGCACGCCAAGTTCTTTGATCGGTGTGTCCAAAGCAACTTGCTTTTTCGTGATCGTGAAACCGGCTTCTGTGGCAACATCAGCTGCGTCACGTGTTGTGACTGAGCCGTAAAGCGCACCAGCGTCTGATGCTGAACGAATCACGATGAATTGTTGACCGTCTAATTTTTCAGCAACTGCGTCTGCTTCTTTTTTGGTCTCAAGGTTCTGCGCTTCTAGTTGAGCTTTCTGAGCCTCAAAACGTGTTTTGTTGCCTTCAGTTGCGCGAAGTGCTTTGCCTTGTGGCAATAGGAAGTTGCGTGCGAAACCTTGTTTCACTGTCACAACATCGCCCATTTGACCAAGCTTTGCGACGCGTTCTAGTAGGATAACATCCATTGAATTTCTCCTTACTTAACTGCGTATGGCAGCAATGCTAGGAAACGTGCGCGTTTGATTGCTTTTGCAAGCTCGCGTTGTTTCTTTGCAGATACTGCAGTGATACGTGATGGAACGATTTTGCCGCGCTCAGATACGTAGCGTTGTAATAGTTTCACGTCTTTATAATCGATAGCCGGAGCATTCTCACCAGAGAATGGGCAGGACTTGCGACGACGGAAAAATGGTTTGTTTGCCATGGTTTAAGTCCTTCTCTTAACGGTTTCTACGTTTTTCTTCTTTTGCTGATTTCGCTTGAACAACCACAGATGGGCCTTCTTCATGCTCAGCAACACGGATTGTCATTACACGCATTACATCGTCGTGTAGACGCATAAGGCGTTCCATCTCAGCAACAGCTGGTGCTGGTGCGTCTGATTTAAGGAATGCGTAGTGACCCTTACGGTTTTTGTTAATTTTATAGGCCATTGTTTTTAGACCCCAGTATTCTGAATCCACAACGTTACCACCGTTGTCTGACAGAACAGCGCCGAAGTGTTCAATAAGACCTTCAGCTTGCGCGTTGGACAAGTCCTGACGCGAGATAAATGTATGCTCGTAGAGCGCCATTATATTCACCATTTTCAAGCGTGCTTCAAAATCTGGGCTAAATCTTCCGCACCCAAATACGAGAGGCAACCGCGTTTCAATAAATTACGGAAGATTTGGGGCTTTTACTCCTATAAGCAAAGAAAGCAAGGGGTAGACGCTGCTTTCTGTGCGTTATAGACCAATATGACAAGAAAATTTTGAGGGATCCATGACAAGAGCATTCGTATTTCCAGGCCAAGGCGCCCAAACCATCGGTATGGGCAAAGAGTTGGCAGACAGCTATCCAGCAGCCAAAGCAGTTTTCGAAGCCGTAGATGAGGCTTTGGGTGAAAGCTTATCAAGCTTGATCTGGGACGGCGATATTGCTGAACTCACTTTGACCGAAAACGCGCAACCTGCATTGATGGCGACATCGATTGCTGCGATGGAAGCGTTGAAAGCCGAAGGTGTTGGCATTAATAAGGCGTCCTTTGTCGCTGGTCACTCCCTTGGTGAATATTCAGCGCTTTGTGCAGCTGGGTCTCTTTCCTTGGCGGATACAGCACGTTTGTTGCGCATTCGCGGTAAAGCGATGCAAGAAGCGGTTCCTGTAGGTATTGGCGCTATGGCGGCTTTACTTGGTTTGGACTTTGCAACAGCCCAAGCGGTTGCAGATGAAGCTGCCCAAGGTGAAGTGTGTCAGGCTGCAAATGATAATGATCCGACCCAAGTTGTTGTATCTGGTCATAAGGCAGCTGTTGAGCGCGCTTGTGAGATTGCAAAACAGAAGGGCGCCAAACGTGCAATGTTATTGCCTGTATCTGCACCATTCCATTGCGCCTTGATGCAACCCGCCGCTGACCGTATGGCGGAAGCTTTGTCAGAGGTGACAATTTCTGATCCAGCGGTGCCTGTTGTGGCAAACGTATTGGCTGCATCTAATGACGATGGCAGTGCGATTGCGGATCTTTTGGTTCAGCAGGTCACGGGATCTGTACGCTGGCGTGAAAGTGTTGGGTATATGGCAGCGCAAGGTGTGACCGAAATTTATGAAATCGGCGCGGGTAAAGCCCTGTCAGGGATGATCCGCCGTATTGAACGCGAGATTGCCTGTACGGCCGTTAATAACGCAGATAATGTTGCAGCTGTGGCTGCGGACTTAGCTTAAAGGAAGCAAATATATGTTTGATCTAACAGGTAAAAAAGCACTCGTAACAGGCGCCTCTGGCGGTATTGGTGGCGCGATTGCAAAAGGTCTTTATGCCCAAGGCGCAACGGTTGCTTTGTCTGGCACACGGGTCGATCCGCTGAATGCATTGGCTGCTGAATTGGGTGAACGCGCACATGTTGTGCCGTGTAACCTAAGCGATAACGAAGCTGTTTTGGCTTTGGCTGGACAAGCGTCTGAAGCGATGGGCGGTTTGGATATCTTGGTGAATAACGCAGGTATCACACGCGACAACATCTTTATGCGTATGTCTGACGAAGAATGGCAGCAAGTGATTGATGTGAACTTATCAAGCACTATGCGCCTGATGAAATCTGTGATGCGCCCGATGATGAAGCAACGCTTTGGTCGCATCATCAACATCACATCTATTGTGGGTGTGACGGGCAATGCAGGGCAGGTGAATTATGCCGCGTCCAAGGCTGGTATGATCGGCATGACCAAGTCATATGCCCAAGAAATAGCAACACGCGGCATTACAGCCAACTGCGTGGCCCCTGGGTTTATCGAAACGGCTATGACAGCAGAGCTGCCAGATGCGGTGAAAGAGAAAATGACAGGCAACATTCCTGCGGGCCGTATGGGGACACCAGAAGAGATTGCATCAGCTGTATCATACCTTGCATCAGATGAAGCCAGCTATATCACAGGCCAAACGATCCATGTAAACGGCGGCATGGCTATGATTTAATTGCAATTTTCCAACGGAAAACTGCAATAAGACTGCGAATAGCAGTCTATATAACAACAAGAGGGCAATTTCGAAAGGAATTGCCCTTAATTTATTGTGTCGATTAAAGCACTGTTACAACCAAATATTCGATTACGGTTTTAATTGTACTGTCTCGTTCGAAAATCACACAATGGTGACTTCGAAGGGATTGCTTTTTTATGTATACTAATCTCTAACATACTAAAATTATTACTTATATTCGTATTTAGGTCTTTTAAATAACCACAATGCATCCAAACATAAAAACCATAATTTACGTAATCTTTTGTGTCATTTTCACGTCCTGTGGGTATCTTTTACTATTTTTTGACCTTTTCGAAGGGGGCGGTGGCCCCGCTGGTGCGGTCGTTGTTGTCATAATTATTCCAGCACTTATTGGTGTCCTTGTGGCGGGGATAATCGTTGCTGTTGGTGTATATCGTAAGCCTAAGCAAAGGTTGATCATATTATGTCTTACAATGATTGTGCCGCTTATATTTGAAGTGGGCAGAGGCGTATCAAGCTCTATAGAGCGTAGCCAACGTGACTTGTATGCGTATCATTTGCGAGAATTAGACAAAGAATACGAGCAAGCTTGGAAAGAATTACAAACGCCTTCTAAAGTTGAGCAGGTGATTGAAAAAGCTAAGGAAAAAATTGGCATTTCTGACAGTGTAGACAGGAGCATTACACAGAACAATATGGCTTTATTGATGGCACTTGGAATGAAGTATCCAGAGTACCGCAAGAGATATATGGCTACTGTTAAAGACAATCCCAACCTTTCGTGCGGCCCGTCAAAAACTTTAGCTGAACATTATCAACCTCTTACCGAAGGAGAGTTTATATGGCTTTTTGAACGGTTGAGTGACATTGGATATGATGATCCAGCAGAGTTTTGTTTGCGATATAGCAACCATGATGATTTTTCTTATGAGCGTATGCTTGAACTGGGCTTTTTAAATGCAGCGCAATTACGGGTGGCTTTGTCTGATATTGAACATGAAGACATCCTAGAGATGATCCAATTAACGCGATCTGTCGAAAGCAGACAACATCGAGTGAATTTGGTAGTGGGTATCCTTGAACATGCTGATATCTTTAAGAGAAATCGCCTGTTCAATACACTGTTCTATGCCAATCAATCCATCGTTTTGTTGCGAGATGATCCAGACCTTTCCGTCTATGTTAATATTTTACGTAAAAGATTGATCGAGATTAATAAGACTGTCATTGATCCAGAGGAAAAGTGGAAGTTTGATATACACCAACCTGTCTTGTTTACTTACATAGACTTGCTGGATATTCAAAAAAATAATCAAGAGCCTTTGCAAGAGTATATGGATGAGTTTCCTCATTTCTTGACGGAATATTATCAGAAGAAGGTTGCTGAGCGTGAAGATTACACTGGACCGAGAGAAATTGCGTTCAGAGCTTTTGCCCCTTCAATGAGACCAGAGATTATTGAACATAGCCCGTACCAAAATGAACCTTATACGCTGATTTATAAAAACCGACTTGTTGACCAAGGTACTACAAATAATTTTGGCTGTATTACATATGTGTTTAACGACGCAATTCCTGGGGATTTCGTTCAAATTTCTGCCTATAATCAATCATGGCATTTTCCTATCGGCATGAATTTAAAATGGGATGATCCGGAGCTGATTTATTTTTATCTAAGCCAGCGTGGGTATGCAGGGTATTATAAACGACAAATAGTCGAGCATGAGCCTGATAAAGAAGCCGTAATCAAGAACTTCCAACACTCGCAAAGCATTGAAGAAACGGGCATCTTGGATAGCAAAACAATTGCTGTACTCAAAAAAAACTATGAGGAAGTATATTCCGCGAAGTATTGTAATTGATTGGTTTTAAATAAAATTGTCTAGATATAATCTCCCTCAATTTACCTTTCCCAAACCCCCACTTCGTAGTCTGTTTCCATAACGAGTAGTATGGAGTGGCGTGTATGAATAGGTTTTTTGCAGCGATGCGTCAGAGGGCGGAGCTTTGCTTTGACTGGATAATGCTAACCATATCAATTTGGGTGCTTTATCAAGGTGTTGCGCAAGAACGCTATGCAGAGATAACACCATTGCAGGGAAGTTCTGCGATGGTGTTATTGATGTTCTTTCTATTCGCCGTTCACCGCGTCGGTGTGATCTATCAGAAAGTTAAGTATATTTACCAAAATGCGCGTTAGAGTATAAAAGGATTTAATGTATTTCTACATAGACGCTTATAGGGCTTAATTATTGGAAACGTACATAATAATGTCACTTGATAATACAGGTTCCATGATAATTCTGTGACCAACCTATGCCATCATTGTCAACGCCCTGAATGCTCATCGTGGCTGCTTTGCGCCCAAAGCTAAGTAGATAATATCTGACTGGTTCGAAGTTAGAGTTGGTATCAACTCCTAATAGTGTACCTGTGTTGCTTTTTCGGAATGCAAATTTTGTGTGGCCTTCAATGGATGCTGTATCGAGATCAACCAGACCATATTTATCGCCTTCATCATGCTCAACAAAATTTAAATTATAGTCTATGTTGCTGCATTTGCTGCGGTAACCACATTCTTTTTTAAAGTTACACTGGATCGTTTCTGCCTGTGCATCTGTTGTAAATAGGTGTGTGGCGGCTATGAGGATAAAGACGTTAATATTTTTAAGCATTTTACTTGTTTTTTAAGGCCATATTATTGTGTGTCAATTATGAGTTCGTTCGGGGCTTGACCATTGTTGTCTTTTATCGATGCATCTGCTCCCATTTTTAACAACATATCAACGACTGTATGTCTGTTATCTTCTGCAGCCCAGTGAAGGGGTGTTTGACCGTTTTCATCACGGGCATTGATATCAGCGCCAACGTCAATAACGTGCTGTATGAGTGATGGTTCATCGGAATAACGAGCCAACCAATGCAATGCAGTTTGTTGGTATTCATTTGCAATTGTGACATCTGCACCTGCACTCAAGAGTATCTTGATTATCTTTGGGTTACTGTCCTCGAGGATGACTTCTAACATGAGCGCAGTGTCAGCATCTGCGTTTTGTGCATTCACATCTGCGCCTGCGTCTATCATCATTGCAATTGCTTTGGGGGCACGTGGACCAAAACCATCATATAGCCAAAAATTGTGGAATGGTGTGTTGCCATTTTCATCTTTGGAATTCACGGGTGCACCTGCTTCGATTAATGTTTTAAGAACCGCTATCGGTGCACGGCACCAGATTGCTTTGGACAACGGTGTTCTACCCCAAGGATCGGGAGCTGTGAGGTTTGGTTCAGCTTCTAGAAATATACGTACCTTTTCAACATTTGGTTCTTTGCAGAGCAAAACATCTAATGCAGTCAATCCAATACCGAAATCTATGTTATGTGCGATGAGGGCCTTTAGAGTTGTCGCACTTGCGTAATGCTCTACTGCGATGTGTAATAGTGTTTCGCCGTTGTCGTTTCTAAAGTTGATGTTTGCCCCTGCATCTACGAGACGCTCGATTAATGTGACGTTTACACCAACTTCTGGCTCATTTTGCATCAATTGCGCCAAGGGTGTTATGCCATCTTCGTCCTTTGCATTAACATCGGCTCCAGCATCAATAAGTACATCTACAATAGCTGGGGCACTGTTGCTGAACATCGCCCAGTGTAATGCTGTTCTATCAAATACATCCCCTCGGTTTGGATTTGCGCCTTTATCCAGAAACAGCTGGATCAGCTCGAGGTTTTTTGTGTAGGAAATCGCCAGCGATAATGCGGGAGTACCATAATCCCCTTTTATATTTGGATTGGCACCCGCATTAAGGCAGTCGATTAAGGTTTTCTCTGATGCATCTTCATGGAAATCTTCATTCCCCCAATTCATGCAACTTTCAGGAGGCCTTATGGATAATAGATATAAGAAAACAGTCGCAATGATGGCCATGCAAACTGCCATAAAAGTAGCTATTACTTTTCGTTTCATTTAGAGTTTCCAATTAGTTTTGAATTTATATGACTATATTTAAGAATGCTTTTTTGATTTTCTACAATTTAAGTGATGAGTTTAATGATGATAGCAGCAATTGCTGCAAAAAAGATGCTGAAAAACATATAAGTCGTTTTGTAAATTCCAAAGGCTTTTTCAAAGGGGCCTAGCACCAGAAAAACCCATACGCAGGATAATCCAAGTGAAATAACCCCAAATACAATTGCTATAATGCTGATGATAGTTTGCATGTTGCATTGCCGTTAGGCTTTAAACCCCAATCTCAGAGATGAATTTCACACGTTGGTATGCTGTAATGCCTTCTTCGCCGCCTTCGGTGCCGTAGCCAGAGTGGTTTACACCGCCAAACGGTGTTTCTGGTGTGGCGATGCCAAAGTGATTGACGCCAAACATGCCTGCATTGATTTGATCACCAATGGCATTGGCTTTGGCGCCATCCGTTGTGAAGGCATAGGACGCCAAGCCGTATTCCAATTTATTGGCGCGCTCGATCACTTCGTCGAAGTCTTTGAACGATGCGACAGGGGCGACTGGGCCGAACGGTTCTTCGTTCATGATTTTTGCCTCTTCAGGAACGCCTTTTAGAACGGTTGGTTTATAGAAGAACCCTTTGTTTCCAAGACGTTCACCGCCTGCAAGTAATTCTGCACCATGCGATACTGCATCATCTACCAAGTCTTGCATCACGCCCAAGCGACGCTCGCCGATGAGTGGGCCCATTTGCGCACCTTCTGTAATGCCTTCAGCAACCACAATGTCTTTGGCGTGTTGTGCCATGCGTTCCGCGAATTCATCATAGACGCCTTCTTGGACATAGAAGCGTGTTGGGCTGATGCACACTTGGCCTGCGTTGCGGAACTTTGTGGCAGAGCACATTTGTGCGGCTGCTGCGATATCTGCATCGTTGAAAATCATTACAGGGGCATGTCCGCCCAGTTCCATTGTGCAACGGATCATGCGTTTGGCCGCTTGGGCTTGAAGCAACATGCCAACAGGGGTTGAACCTGTGAAGCTGAGCTTTTTGATGATTGGGCTGTCTAGTAAATAGCTGGAAATTTCAGAAGGAACGCCGAAAACAAGGTTTAATACGCCGTCTGGCAGGCCGGCATCTTGGAAACACCGTGCCATTGCGATGGCGGATGATGGTGTTTCCTCATCAGCTTTCATGATGATAGAACAACCTGCGCCCAAAGCGTTGCCCAATTTACGCATCACATTAGAGGCTGGGAAGTTCCATGCAACGAAAGCTGCCACTGGGCCAACAGGCTCTTTTATCATCATTTGGCGTTGGCCTGGAATGCGGGCAGGGATCAGGCGACCATAGGCGCGTTTGCCTTGCTCTGCGTCCCAACGCAGACATCCGATGACGAAATCCATCTCTAAAGAGGCTTCGCCAACAGGTTTACCCATTTCGCGGCTGATGTTTTTTGCAATGGATGGTTTTCGTTCTTCCATCAAGTCAGCGGCTTTGTCCAAAATGATTTGGCGCGCAATAGGTGTTGTGTTGCGCCAGATTTTAAAACCTTTGTCTGCGGCAGTCAAAGCGGCATCCAGATCAGCAGTCGATGCATGTGGTAAGGTTCCCAGAACTTCTTCTGTGGCTGGATTGATCACGTCTTGGCTTTTACCAGAGGTGCCTTGGGACCATTTCCCATCAATAAAGAGTTCAAGTTTTTCGTATGCCATTGTCACGTCTCCCAGAGTGTTAGCAAAAGGATTAACGGAGTTTGCGTGGAACACAATGAAAAAGCACGACAGGTTTTCAATGGAACCCGCCATGAATGCATAGCGGGTATTCTTGACGTAACGTCGGAAAACGTTTGCCATTGTGAAACTTTATGGTATAGCGCGGCGGAGATTTGCTAAGGGCGGAAACGCTTTTGGCTTTTGGCCTTTAAAAATAAGGCTGTTGTTGGTATCAAAATCTGGTATGAACTAAAAACCAAGGGGATTTCCCCGCAATATGAGGACTGAATCATGAGCGACATCGCAGATCGTGTAAAGAAAATCGTTGTAGAACACCTAAGTGTTGACGAAGCAAAAGTAACTGAAGGTGCATCTTTCATCGACGATCTGGGCGCTGACAGCCTAGACACAGTTGAGCTGGTTATGGCTTTCGAAGAAGAATTTGGTATCGAAATCCCAGACGACGCAGCTGAAACTATTCAGTCATTCGGCGATGCAGTGAAATTCATCACTGAAGCTGGCTAATAATTTAAAGACTTTTAAGTCTTTTTAACGCGCTCCAATTTGGGGCGCGTTTTTTTGTGCGATTCTGCGCCTATATGCTGTTGATTGCTTGCTCATGGCTTTCTGGCAGGGTAGTTAGGTTTGAATTATATAAGAAGCACTGGGGAAAATATGCGTCGTGTTGTTGTCACTGGATTAGGAATGGTCTCACCGCTGGCTTGTGGTGTTGATGAAACGTGGAAACGTTTGACGGCGGGTGAGTCCGCTGCGGGTACGATTTCACGTTGGGATGCTGATCATTTAGCAACGAATTACGCATGTGAGATTCCTTTTGGTGATGGTTCTGACGGTACATTTAACCCAGATGATTGGATGGAGCCAAAAGAACGTCGTAAAGTCGATGATTTTATCCTTTATGGTATGGCCGCTGCAGATCAAGCTGTTGCTGATGCGGGTTGGACGCCTGAGGATGAAGAAAGCAAGCTTCGCACAGGTGTGATGATTGGTTCTGGTATTGGTGGTTTGCGTTCTATCGCGGAAACAGCTGTGACGTTGAAAGAACGTGGACCACGTCGCGTATCGCCATTCTTTATTCCAGGAGCTTTGATCAACCTCGTATCTGGTCAGGTGTCTATTCGTCATGGGTTTAAAGGCCCTAACCATGCTGTTGTGACTGCATGTTCTACGGGAGCGCACGCGATTGGTGATGCGGCACGTTTGATCATGTTAGATGATGCGGATGTGATGATTGCAGGTGGTACCGAAAGTCCGATTTGTGAGATTGGTATTGCTGGCTTTAACGCCTGTAAAGCTTTGTCTACATCGCGTGGAGATGATCCTAAGTCAGCATCGCGCCCCTATGATGCGAACCGCGATGGGTTTGTGATGGGGGAAGGTGCTGGTGTGGTTGTATTGGAAGAATACGAGCATGCCAAAGCACGTGGTGCTAAGATTTATGCTGAAATTCTTGGATATGGTCTGTCTGGTGATGCACACCATATCACGGCCCCTGCATCAGATGGTGACGGCGGTTTCCGCTCTATGACCGCTGCGATTAAACGTGCTGGTATTGAGCCGTCTGATATTGATTATATCAACGCGCATGGCACATCTACGATGGCTGATACGATTGAATTGGGAGCTGTGACACGTTTGTTGGGTGATGCTGCGAAAACGGCGACAATGTCATCTACAAAGTCTTCTATAGGTCACCTATTAGGTGCTGCTGGTGCTGTTGAAGCGATTTTCTGTATCTTGGCAATTCGCGATCAATTGGCACCGCCGACATTGAATTTGGATGATCCAGATGTGGAAACAGATTTGGATTTGGCACCGAATAAAGCTGTTTCGCGTAAAATCGATTATGTTTTGTCAAACTCCTTTGGTTTTGGCGGAACGAACGCATCGCTTGTTATGGGTAAGGTAGACGGCTGATCTTATGAATAAACATTTCGCGGCAAACTTCTTTAACCTACTTATCATTGGCATGATTGCCTTGGCAGGATTGGTTTATTGGGCCAAAACTGAGTTTTACAAACCTGGCCCTTTGGCAGAGGCTATTTTTATAGAAGTACCACGCGGTGGAAATATGCGAAATGTTTCCATAGATTTAGAAGAAAAAGGCGCAGTCAGTCATGGAACTATTATGCGTGTCGCTTCTGACTATTTGGAAAAAAGTAACCAGTTGAAATTTGGGAATTATGAAATCCCTGCGGGAGCATCTATGTCTGATATTTTGGATATAGTGACCAAGGGGGGACGTAGTAATTTCCGTTATGTTGCAAGATATAATGTAAAAGTTGCTGGGCCTGCGGAATTGATTTTGCGTGAACGTACATCGAGTGATGCAACACCGTCTGTGATTACAGCATTTACGGTTGGTGAAGAGATGCCAGAGGCATACGTGAAGTTGATTGAAGCAAAGACACCGATTTCATATCAGGTGTCTATGGCGGAAGGGGCAACAAGCTGGCAGTTTGTTGAGGCTTTGAAGGCCGCGGATTTCCTTGATGGTGAAGCGCCTGCTGTGCCTGCTGAGGGAACATTAGCGCCAAACACATATGAGGTACGCCGTGGGGCGTTACGCTCTGAGGTGTTGGAACAGTTGATGAGTGCGCAAACGAAAATCTTAGCAGATGCTTGGGAAGGTCGCGCCAAGGGATTGCCTTTGAAATCGCCGATGGAGGCTTTAACTTTGGCATCTATTATTGAAAAAGAAACGGGTGTTTCTTCGGAACGTGAAGAAGTGTCTGGTGTGTTTGTGAACCGTTTGAATAAGGGTATGAAGCTGCAAACGGACCCGACAGTGATTTACGGTATAACAAAAGGTCAAGGTACATTGGGGCGTGGATTACGTCGTAGTGAATTGTCAAAGAAGACTGAGTATAACACCTATATCATCCCTGCATTGCCACCAGGCCCGATTGCAAACCCTGGTAAGGCTGCGATTGAAGCGGCCCTTAATCCTGCGCCAACAAAAAACCTGTTTTTTGTGGCAGATGGCAGCGGTGGACATGCGTTTGCAGAGACTTTACGCCAGCATAATGTGAATGTTGCGAAGTGGCGCAAAATCGAAGCTGAGAAACGCCGGAAACAACAGCAGGAAAATTAAGTAAGTAATTACAATGCTTTGTGGTTTTTATTAACGAAGTCTTTTCGCTGCGTTCGCTGACCCTTAGGTGCAAAATCTTGACTTTGCGAACGGTCCCGTGTACACCTTGTGACAAGCTGGAAGAGGTGGGTAAGCAGTAACGGTAACGTTGCTGCTTTTGCATTTCTACTCGACGGGGATAACCCGAGAGGACGCCATACTACATGACTGATACTTTCCCTGAGGGGTTGCAAGCTGCTGCGGATCGTGTGCAGCGGGCACGAGAGAACTTTGCCCGATTTTCTAAGAATTTAGAGCGGGAAATTGAAATACTAGAAAGTGGCGATGTATCGCCAAAAGCTTTGGGAAAAGATCCCAAAGTCACCTGTCGCCAATATGAGGCGGCTTTAACCTATTTACATGAACAAGAGGCCGAATTTGCAAAACAATGCGAAGCCATTACTGGTGTCATCAACGGAGATGCCCTTGATCTCGCCGAAGCAAAACAGGAAATCCTTGGGCGAGTTACTCGCCTGCGTGAGCGAGCGGGAGGTTGAAGATTTTCTGTCTGGACTAAGTGCGAATGCTCTAAAGGCTCTGCCGTGGATGTTTGAGTTCTGGGCGTTGCCGCATCAAATGCCACCTTGCGCCGATTGGAACACTTGGGTGGTTTTAGGTGGTCGTGGGGCGGGAAAGACCCGTGCTGGGGCTGAATGGGTGCGCTCGCAGGTTGAAGGTGCGCGACCTATGGATGAAGGCGTGTGTCGTCATGTGGCGTTGATTGGGGAAACCTATGATCAGGTGCGGGATGTCATGGTGTTTGGTGAAAGTGGTATATTGGCCTGTTCTCCACCTGACCGTCGTCCGAAATGGGAAGCGACGCGTCGCCGTTTGGTTTGGCCGAATGGGGCTGTGGCGAGTTGTTATTCCGCCAGTGACCCTGAAAGTTTGCGAGGGCCGCAATTTGATGCGGCTTGGGTTGACGAGCTTGCGAAATGGAAAAAGGGACGTGCGGCGTGGGATATGTTGCAGTTTGCTTTGCGGTTGGGGGATGATCCGCGCCAAGTGGTGACGACAACGCCAAAGAATGTGGCGGTGTTGCGTGAGATTTTGGCGGGTGTTGGTGTGGTTTCGACGTCTGCACCGACGTCTGCGAATGCGGTGAATTTGGCACAATCGTTTTTGGAAAAGGTGACTGCTGATTACGGTGGAACGCGTTTGGGGCGTCAGGAACTGGATGGGGAATTGTTGGAAGATGTTGATGGTGCGCTTTGGCGGCTGTCTGATCTGGATGGCACCCGTGTTGAGATGGCGCCTAAACTGGACCGTGTGGTTATCTCGGTGGACCCGCCTACTACGAGCGGTGAAAAGGCAGATGATTGTGGGATTGTTGTAGCAGGTGTTGTGGCGCAAGGACCACCACAGGATTGGCGGGTTTATGTGCTGGCGGATTTGACGGTGAGTGCGGCAAGCCCCAATGCTTGGGCAGCAGCGGTTGCTGTTGCAGCACAAGAGTTTGGGGCGGATCGTGTTGTGGCTGAGGTAAATCAAGGTGGGGAGATGGTAGAAGCTGTTCTGCGGCAACAGTCTGCTTTGTTGCCTTACAAAGGGGTTCGAGCATCGCGCGGTAAGTCTGCACGGGCTGAACCTGTTGCGGCTTTATACGAGCAGGGACGCATATACCATTTGGGTGGTTTGCGAGAGCTTGAGGATCAGATGTGTCAGATGAGCCTTGCAGGGTTTAGCGGTAAGGGTAGTCCTGACCGTGTGGATGCATTGGTTTGGGCAATCACAGACTTGATGATTGACCCAGCACAGACATTTCAACGTCCGCAGGTGCGGACACTTTATTAATCTATTTGATTAGGAGCAACTTTATGGTTCTGCAATTTTTGCGGGGGAAATCCCCTGTGTCTGAAACTAAGGCATCGGGTGCGGCACCTGTGATTGCTTTTCACGGGGCGGGGCGCCCTGCGTGGAGTGCGCGTGATGTAGCATCGTTGACGCGCACTGGTTTTACGGGGAATCCTGTGGGGTTTCGCTGTGTGAAGATGATTGCTGAGGCGGCTGCGGCGGTACCTTGGGTTTTGTCAGACAGTGAACGTCGGTATGATCAGCATCCTTTGTTGGCTTTGTTAGCGCGGCCCAATGGGGCGCAGGGGCGTGCAGATTTGTTAGAAAGCTTTTATGGGCAAATGTTACTGTCGGGGGATGGGTATTTTGAGGCAGCAGGTAGCAGTTTGGATGGTGGACCTGAGGAGTTATATGTACTGCGGTCTGACCGTATGCGCGTGATCCCTGGTGGGGATGGCTGGCCTGTTGCTTATGAATACAGCGTCGGTGCCAAGAAGCATCGGTTTGATATGGGTGCGGATGTAGCGCCGATTTGCCATGTGAAGGCGTTTCATCCTCAGGATGACCATTATGGGTTGTCACCGATGCAGGCGGCGGCTTCCGCACTGGATGTGCATAATGCGGCGAGCCGGTGGTCAAAAGCGTTGTTGGATAATGCTGCACGTCCGTCGGGGGCTATTGTTTACAAGGGCTTAGATGGACAAGGAACACTTGGTTCTGATCAATACAACCGTTTGGTGGATGAGATTGAGAGCAACCATCAAGGTGCACGTAATGCGGGGCGCCCGATGTTGTTGGAAGGTGGTTTGGATTGGAAGCCTATGGGGTTTTCGCCGTCTGATATGGAGTTTCAGAAGACGAAGGACAGTGCGGCGCGAGAGGTGGCGTTGGCCTTTGGGGTGCCGCCGATGTTGTTGGGATTGCCAGGCGATAACACCTATTCGAATTATCAAGAGGCGAACCGTGCTTTTTACCGTCTGACTGTGTTGCCCTTAGTGGGTAAGGTGGCGGATGCACTATCGGCGTGGTTATCTGGGCATTTTGGGGCGGATTTGAAGTTGGCGGCGGATTTGGACGGTGTTCCTGCATTAGCACATGAACGTGAAGCGCAGTGGAATAGGGTGTCTGGGGCGACGTTCCTGTCGGATACAGAAAAGCGCGTTATGCTGGGGTTGCCTGCGGTGGCGCATGAGTAAACGCGGGGCGGGGTCGCGGTTCTTATACGAACCCTTTGATGCAGCGGCGGCGCGTCTTGAGACCCATGAAAAGGTGATCGAAGAACGCTGGATCGGGTTGGAACGACGATTGGGGCAAATTGAAACCACGTTGGAACGATTGGAAAAACGGCTTTGGTTGGCTGTGTTCGGCGTGGTCAGCTTTGTTTTGGTTCGAGGTGTTTTAAACATCTTAGAAGTGGCGAATAACTAACGGATATTTATATGTTTTATGGAAATAAAGATTTTGGATTAGAAACAAAGTTTGCCCGATTTGATGCGGCATCTTGTTTGAAGAATGAGTGTGAGATCTCGGGGTATGCTTCTGTTTTTGGGGCTGCGGATCAATCGGGAGATGTGGTGCAGATGGGGGCTTATAAGGATTGTTTACAGTCTTTGAGTGATCAGGGGCGATCTGTTAAAATGTTGTGGCAACATGATCCGACAAAACCGATTGGAGTTTGGGATGATATTCATGAGGATGCCAATGGGCTGTTCGTGAAGGGGCGGTTATTGCCTGATATTCAAGGCGGATCAGAGGCTTTGGCGCTGATTAAAGCGGGTGCGATTGATGGTTTGTCAATTGGATATCGAACATTATTTTCGGAAAAATCCCCTAAAATCGGAAGATTATTGCACAAATTGGAACTTTGGGAGGTATCATTGGTAACATTTCCAATGCTTCCCCAAGCGCGAGTGACATCAGATGTGGAAACGGATGATGATGCACTTGCAAACGAGTTGGCGGCGGCATTGAACGCAGCGCGCCATGATATGCTGACCTGAAACGCGGGCAGTTAACCTTCATCTAAATAGGATTGATTGATGAGCAACCAAGAGACCAAGTCCTTGGACCATGAGGCGTGCGCCCAACCCAAAGGGTTAGAGGTGAAAGCCGCATTGTCGGGGTTCTTAAACGATTTTTCAAAAATGAATACGGAATTGAAATCAAAATTACAGCTACAGGAAGATAGATTAGCAATGATTGAACGAAAAACACAAAATACGAACCGACCTGCGTTATCGGGTGCTGCTACGGTTGAGGTGCCGCATAAGAAGGCTTTTGCAGCTTATTTACGTTCTGGCGACGAGGATGCAATGCGTTCGCTAGGTGTGGAAGAGAAAGCGTTGTCGTCTGCTGTGGCAGCAGATGGTGGCTATTTAGTGGACCCTGTGACGGCGGATCAGATTGCAGGTGTATTGCATGATACATCGTCTATTCGTTCAATTGCGAATGTGGTGGCGATTGAAGCTTCTGCGTATGATGTATTGGTGGATACGACTGAAGCGGGCGCCGGTTGGGCGACTGAGGTTGATGCGACAGGTGAAACAGGGACACCGCAAGTCGAGCGTATTTCCATTCCTTTGCATGAATTGTCGGCGCTTCCGAAAGCATCGCAACGTTTGTTGGATGACAGTGCGTTTGATGTTGAGGGTTGGTTGGCATCGCGTGTTGCTGATAAATTCTCGCGTGCAGAGGGCAGTGCGTTTGTATCTGGTGACGGTATGGATAAGCCAACAGGGTTTTTGACATATGATTCCGTTCAAAGTGGGACAGAGGTTTGGGGAGAATTGGGCCATGTTTTAACAGGTGCTGATGGTGATTTTGATCCTGTGAACCCTGCGGATGCGATTGTGGATTTGGTTTATGCGTTGGGCGCACGATACCGTGCCAATGCATCTTTCGTGATGAATTCCAAGACGGCTGGCGCTGTGCGCAAGATGAAGGATGCAGATGGCCGTTTCCTATGGTCTGATGGTTTGGCAGCAGGTGAACCTGCACGCTTGATGGGCTATCCAGTGCTGATTGCGGAAGATATGCCAGATATCGCGTCTTGGGCGCCTGCGATTGCTTTTGGTGATTTTAATGCGGGTTACACGATTGCAGAGCGCCCTGATCTACGCATTTTGCGCGATCCATTCAGCGCAAAGCCGAATGTGCTGTTCTATGCCACGAAACGTGTCGGTGGTGATGTCAGCGATTTTGCGGCGATCAAATTACTGAAGTTTGCGGTTTAAACTGCGTTAGGAACATGCCTTGCAAGAGGTGTGACGGGTTAGGGCTGTTGTCCTGACCCTTTGGACGCCCTTTGCGTCGTCTAGCTGCTTCCCTCCGTCCGAGAGACGTTGGGGGCGTCCTTTTTCGAATTTGGAGATTTTGATGATTTTAACGGAAACAATTTCGGTTTCTTCGGATGTTTTGCCTGTGGATGCGTTCAAGGCGCATTTGCAGATGGGCACGGGTTTTGCGGATAGTGATTTGCAAGATGAAGTGTTGGAGATTTATTTGCGGGCTGCGATTGCAGCTGTAGAAGCACGCTCTGGGCGGGTTTTGTTACGTAAGCAATATGTGTGGTCGTTGACGCGTTGGCGTGATGCGGCACGGCAGGTTTTGCCTGTGCGCCCTGTGGTCGGTGTGACTGAGTTGCGAATGATTAATGGTTCAGGTGAGGGGAATGCTGCGGATGTAGACAGCTATCGCTTTGTGCCTGACGATATTTGCCCTGCTGTTGAGGCGACTGGGATGCTTTTACCGCCAGTGCCAGTAGGTGGATCTGTCGATCTGATGTTTGAAGCTGGGTTTGGAGCCGAGTGGGCGGAAGTTCCTGCAGATTTGGCTCAAGCGGTACTGATTGTAGCAGCGAATGCCTATGAAAACCGTACAGGTACATCAGAGGCTATGCCTATCGCGGCGTTGAGTTTGATTGAGCCGTACCGCGCATTGCGTGTTTCGCGGGGTGTGTGATGGTACATTTATCGAAACGATTAACGCTCGAAGAGCGTGTTGAAACAGCAGATGGCGCTGGTGGGTTTGTAGAAAGCTGGCGTGTTGTCGGTGATTTATGGGCGCATATAGATGCGCGGTCAGGGCGTGTACGCAATGGCGATGCGGTTTCTGTATCTGTTGTACGCTATCGCATTGTGGTGCGATCAGCCCCAGTGGGATCGGAACAACGCCCGCGTGCGGATCAACGATTTCGGTATGGTAGACAGGCCTATGTGATTGATGCGGTGGCACCTCATGATGAAGCTGGTTTGTATTTGGAATGTTGGGCACATGTTGAGGTGGCGGCATGAGTTATGCGGTTTCAGAAAGTTTGCAAGCGGCGGTTTTTACGGCTTTGAGTGCGGACGCTGCTGTGTCTGTCTTAATTGGGGCGCATATTTACGATGCGGTGCCCAGTGGGGCTTTGCCAACGGTTTATATCGCTTTGGGTGAAGAAAAGGTGCGGGATCACTCGACTAACACAGCATCGGGGGCATTACATGATATCGCGGTTGATATTCACAGTGATACGGCGGGGTTTCAGACGGCAAAGGCTTTGGCTGGGGCGGTTTGCGATGCGTTGATTGATGCGGATTTGGTGTTAAGTCGCGGTGTTTTAACAAGCTTGAATTTTAGATTTGCGCGGGCGCGCAAGGGAATTAGCCCCGATCAACGGGTGATTAACCTGACGTTTCGCGCCTTTGTTATGGATGTTTAACAATATATTTTTAAAGGAAAAATTATGACAGCTCAAAATGGTAAAGACCTGTTGATTAAGATCGATTTGGATGGTTCTGGTGCATTTACAACGATGGCGGGACTGCGGGCCAGTCGTATTGCATTTAATGCCGAAACTGTGGACGTAACTTCGTTAGGCAGCACTGGTGGTTGGCGCGAATTGTTGGATGGGGGCGGTGTGCGATCTGCCTCTATTTCTGGGTCAGGCGTGTTTTCGGATGAAGATACGGATGAGCGGGCGCGACAATTATTCTTTAATGGCACGAAATCGGATTTCCAGGTGATTATTCCTGATTTTGGCGTGGTTGAAGGGGCGTTTCAGATCACATCGGTGGAATATTCAGGCCGATACGATGGAGAAGCGGTTTATGAGTTGGCCTTGGCATCGGCTGGTGAATTGACGTTTGCGGCATTGTGATGGGCAATCCTTACAGAGGTGATGTTGATCTAGCGGTCAATGGTGAGGTTTTGCCGATGCGTCTGACTTTGGGGGCATTGGCAGAGTTGGAGGAAACGCTGGGTGATGACAGTTTGATGGGTTTGATTGAGCGGTTTGAAAGCGGGGCTTTTAAGGCGGGTGATATTGTTGCGCTTTTGGTGGCTGGATTACGCGGTGCGGGCTGGCAATGTGGGCGATCTGAATTGATGGCGGCTGATATCGAAGGTGGACCCATTGAGGCAGCAAAGCGTGCTGGGCAACTTTTGAAATCGGCGTTTAGTTTGCCGCAATGAATGGGTTTGATTGGCCTGCGATGATGCGGATTGGATTGCATCATTTGCATTTAAAACCAGATGAGTTTTGGGGGTTAACCCCATTGGAATTCCTTATGATTTCTGGGTTGGAGGGGCGTAAATCTGCAGTGATGACACGTGCGGATTTGATTGGCCTCTCTGCCCAGTTTCCTGATGGAAAACGGAGTGAATATGGCAGATTATGAAACGGAAATAGACCAGCTTGAAGTACAGTTGGAAGGGCTTGAGGGACGCTTGGCTGGCGCTGCGGATATGTCGGCGGCGTTTCAACGAGAGTTGAGTGGTGTGCAGGTTGGTATTGCGGGGGCTGGTCGTGAAGCGACTGGATTGTCGCGATCATTGGGCACTGGGATGCGCAATGCGTTTAGTGACATTATTTTTGAAGGGGCAAAGGCATCGGATGTTTTGAAGAATGTGGCGAAGTCTTTGCTGGAAACCACGTTTAACAGCGCGATTAAGCCTGTGACCACTGCCGTATCCGGGGCGTTGACAGGTGGTTTGACGAATTTGATCAGTGGGATTTTGCCCTTTGAAAAGGGCGGTGTGTTTTCTGCGGGGCATGTCACGCCTTTTGCAAAGGGTGGTGTGGTGAGCAGTCCAACGCTGTTCCCGATGTCAGGTGGCACTGGCTTGATGGGGGAAGCGGGGCCAGAGGCGATTATGCCGCTGACACGTGGGGCGGATGGATCGTTGGGTGTGCGTGCTGGTGCTGGTGGCACTGTGACAGTGAATATGAACATCCAAACCCCTGATGCAGCAGGATTTAAACGGTCTAGCAGTCAAATTGCGGCGGGTATTCAGCGTGCGATCGCGCGTGGACAACGTAATCGTTAGGAGGGAATACAATGACATTTCATGAAGAGAGATTTCCTGCGGATTTATCCTTTGGATCTGTGGGGGGGCCTGAACGGCGCACTGAGATCGTTGCGCTAAACAGTGGATTTGAGGAACGCAACAGCCCGTGGGCGCATTCGCGCAGACGCTATGATGCAGGTGTTTCGATGCGGTCCTTGGACGATATGGAAAAGGTGATTGCGTTTTATGAGGCGCGTCGCGGGCCTTTGTTTGGGTTTCGCTGGAAAGATTGGACAGATTATAAGAGCAGCTTGCCGTCTTTGGATGTGAGTTTCTTGGATCAAGAGATTGGTGTTGGGGATGATGTGACCTTTGAATTTCAGTTGTGTAAGGATTACCGATCTGGAGATGAGGTGTATTGCCGAGATATTCGCAAGCCTGTGGAGTTTACGGTTGTTATTGGCGTGGGTGGCGATGAACTTGAACTTGGCAAGCATTACACGGTGAATTTGACTACTGGTATTGTCACATTTCTGGAACCGCCTGGTGAAGGCGCGCTGGTGACGGCTGGGTTCGAGTTCGATGTGGCGGTACGGTTTGATGCGGATCGGTTGGAGATGAGCCATGCGAGCTTTGTGGCGGGTGAAATTCCCAGTATTCCAGTTGTGGAGTTGCGGGTGTGATGAACGGTATTCCAGAGGCGCTAAAGGCGCATGTGAAAAGTGGTGTGACGAGCCTGTGTCGGTGTTGGATTTTGGTGCGTTCAGATGGTGAGCGTATGGGGTTTACGGATCATGATTGTGGTTTGAGCTTTGAGGAAACTGAGTTTATACCGACGACTGGTATGGATGCGGCGGCGTTGGAGCGTTCAACAGGTTTGGCGGTTGATAACAGTCAAGCTGTCGGGGCGCTCAGTTCTGTAGGGTTGACCGATGATGATATTGAACAGGGGCTTTATGATGGAGCTTCTATTACGCAATATTTGGTGAATTGGGAGGATGTTGAGCAACGTATGATCACGTTTAAGGGCACGATTGGTGAAATTAAACGCGGGTCTGGGGCTTTTGAGGCAGAGTTGCGCAGTATCAGCGAAGGTTTGAATCAACCAATTGGGCGGGCGTATTTGCGTCAATGTGGTGCTCAAGTGGGAGATGCGCGGTGTCAGGTGGATTTGACGGGCGCAGAGTTCACGTCTGAGGCTGAGGTGACGTTTTCTGTGGGGCAGCGTGTTTTGCATCTGAAAGGGCTGGATTCTTATGATGATACTTGGTTTTTACAAGGTACAGTTGCGTTTGTGACAGGTGAGAACACAGGTGCTGTGGGCGTGGTTAAAGTGGATCAGATCAATGGGCCGCGCCGCGTGTTGGAGATGTGGGAAGATTTGCGTCACCCGATTGGTGTTGGTGACCGTGTTCAGGTGACAGCTGGCTGTGACAAGGCTGAGAATACGTGCCGTGTGAAATTTTCAAACCTTTTGAATTTTAGAGGCTTTCCGAAGATGCCTGGTGATGATTGGGCGCTGTCTTACCCTGTGCGGGATGGACAGAATGATGGATCAAGCTTGAGGTAATTAATGACATTACGAGAGAAAAAAATCGTTCGTGTGGCACGGGCGTGGATAGGCACGCCTTATCGTCATCAGGCATCGGTTAAGGGGCAAGGCTGTGATTGTCTTGGGTTATTACGCGGTGTTTGGCGTGAAGTTATTGGCGCCGAGCCTGAAGTAGTGCCGACGTATACTGCGGATTGGTCTGAGATTGGACGTGAAGAGCGCCTGTGGGCAGCGGCTGCACGGAATATGAAGGTTGTGGAGCTTGATTTGGCGCGCGTTGGGCAGATTGTACTGTTTCGGATGAAAACGGGGCATGTTGCCAAGCATTTGGGTGTTTTGGCGCGTTCTGAGGCAGGGTTTGCGACTGTTATCCACGCCTATACGGGGCGCGGGGTGATTGAAACGCCTTTAACAGATGCTTGGAAGCGCAAGGTTGTGGCGCAGTTTCAATTTCCACAGAAGGGAAGATAGATGGCGACGATTTTATTATCTGCGGCAGGTGCTGCGATTGGTGGAGGTGTGGGCGGCACTGTGCTGGGTTTAACTGGTGCTGTAATAGGGCGTGCGGCTGGGGCTGCTCTGGGTGGTGTGATTGACCAGAAACTGTTTGGTCAGGCAGCGCCTGTTGTTGAAACGGGGCGTGTTGAAAGTTTCCGTGTGCAATCTGCACAAGAAGGTACTGTTATTCCGCGTGTTATGGGACGTATGCGGATTGGTGGGCAGATGATTTGGTCGAGCCGTTTTAAGGAAACGGTTCAAACGAGTACCTCTGGTGGCGGTGGTAAAGGCGGATCGGCACCAAAGGTGACGACGCAGAGTTACAGTTATTCAGTGAGTGTGGCTTTTGCTTTGGGTGAAGGTGTGATTGATCGTGTGGGGCGGATTTGGGCGGATGGTGTCGAGGTGCCCAATGCGGATTTGAATTATACCGTTTATAAGGGGGATGAAGCGCAATTGCCCGATCCAGTGATTGCGGCTGTTGAGGGTATGGACAATACACCTGCCTTTCGTGGGACGGCTTATGTTGTGATCGAAGATTTGCAGCTTGAGCAATACGGTAATCGTATACCGCAGCTGAATTTTGAAGTGTTTCGTAAAGCGCAGCCTAAAGGTGCTTTGGACGAAGATGCAGCGAGCATGGTGCAATCGGTTTGTTTGATCCCAGGGACTGGGGAATACGCGCTGGCGACCACGCCTGTGGATTATGGGTTTGGCTTTGGTAGCTATGAGAGTGCGAATGTAAACACCAATCGCGGGCAGGCGAATGTGGTGCATGCTTTGGATGATTTGGTGTCTGATCTGCCAAACAATGGGGCGGCTTCATTGGTTGTGACTTGGTTTGGTACGGATTTGCGCTGTGGGTTGTGTAAGCTACGGCCACAAGTGGAGCAGAAACGCTATGAAGGCACGCCTATGGTGTGGGAGGTGTCGGGCATTAACCGAACGCAAGCTATTGAGGTGAGCCAAAATGATGGGCGGCCTGTATTTGGAGGCACGCCATCTGATGCGTCTGTATTGGAAAGTATTGCAGCACTTAAAGAACGTGGTCAGAAGGTTACATTTTACCCTTTTATATTGATGGATATTCAAGAAGATAACGGATTAATTAATCCTTATACAGGTGAAGTGGGGCAACCTATTATTCCTTGGCGGGGGCGTATCACGACTTCGCTTGCTCCTATGGTTCCTGGGTCGCCTGATGGAACGCCTGATGCGTTGAAGGAAGTCAGGCAGTTTATGGGGAAAGCTTCTGCAGATGACTTTGAAGCGCGTGGCCAGACGATCAGCTATACTGGCCCTGCTGAATGGTCATACAGACGGTTTATCCTGCATTATGCGCATTTATGTGCATTGGCTGGTGGTGTGGATGCTTTTTGTATTGGATCAGAATTACTTGGTTTAACGCGCATACGTATGAGGCGTAATAATTTTCCAGTGGTCAGAATTTTACGCAACTTAGCAGAGCAGGTGCGCAGTATTTTGGGGCCAGATGTAAAGATTGGATATGCCGCGGATTGGTCCGAGTACTTTGGATATCACCCGCAAGATGGATCTGGTGATGTAATCTTTAATTTAGATACTTTGTGGGCAGATGATAATATCGATTTTATCGGGGTTGATAACTACGTACCGTTAACAGATTGGCGAGATGAGCCCGGACATTTGGATGCAAGTTTTGGGTCTGTTTATGAATTAGACTATCTACGAAGCAACATTGAAGGTGGTGAAGGTTATGATTGGTATTATGCCAGTGCTTATGATCGTGACACACAGGCCCGCACGCCTATTGTTGATGGAACATATGGGGAAGATTGGGTTTACCGTTATAAAGATTTTACCAATTGGTGGGGAAATGTACACCATAACCGTATTGGTGGAGTGCGTGAAGACGAAGCTACAGATTGGATCCCGCAGTCTAAACCAATTTGGTTTACAGAATTTGGTTGCCCTGCTGTAGATAAGGGGACGAACCAGCCGAATGTGTTTTTGGATGAAAAGTCATCAGAATCTGCTGTGCCGTATTATTCGAATGGAACACCTGATAATTATATCCAAAGCCAATACTTGAAGGCGATGTTGACGTATTGGGGAAATGAAAAACATAACCCTGTGTCGACATTTTATGACGGGCCTATGGTGGATTTGGCGAATGCCAGTGTATGGGCGTGGGATACGCGGCCTTGGCCTGATTTTCCAGATCGCTTGAGTTTGTGGAGTGATGGGGTGAACTTTGCCCGTGGTCATTGGATATCTGGACGTTTTGCGGATCAGAGCCTTGCGAATGTGGTGCGTGAGATATGTGAGCTGTCTGGGGTGGCGGATTACGATGTGAGTGATTTGCAGGGGAATATTACTGGCTTTGCCATTCGGGATGTAGAGACGGGGCGGCAGAGTTTGCAATCATTGATGCTAGCCTATGGATTTTCGAGTTTTGAAGAGGGCGGCAAGCTGGTTTTCAAGACACGGAAAGATATTGAACCTGTTGCGTTGGATGAAGCTGATTTGGCCGTCTTGCCTGATCAAGGTGATGTTGTGGCAAAGGTGCGTACACCCGATGCAGAACGTATGGGGCGGCTTCGTGTGCAATTTTGGGATCAGAATGCGCATTATGAGGTAGCGGCTGTTGAGAGCCGCCTGACAGGGGATGAGAGTTTAAGAACGTCGTCCGTACAGGTGCCTTTGGTGCTAGATCGTGGAACAGGGCAGAATATTGCGGATCGTATGTTGAATGAGGCACGCGTGGCGCGTGATGAGATAAAGTTCGCCTTGCCGCCATCGCGTGTGGATGTGGCGCTGGGGGATTTCATATCTGTGGGAGAAAGCCCGCTTGTATATCGTGTGGATCGGCTGGAGGAGTTTGGGGCACGGGTGGTGGAAGCTTCGCGTGTGGAGCGACATGTGCTTGATGCGGTTTCAGTGATTAATATGGGGCGTGAACCTGTTCCTGTGGTGCGGCCTGCTATTCCTTATACAGCATTTATGGATTTGCCGTTGCTCACAGGTAATGAAGTACCACATGCGCCGCATTTTGCGGCCACTGGTGACCCTTGGGGGGCAGGTGTAGCTGTTTATAGCAGTAATAGCTCGGATGGGTTTCAGTTGAACACGGTGGTTGAGGTGAAGTCGGTTTTGGGGGTGACGATGAGTGAATTGTCGCGTTCAAACCCTGCGCGCTGGGATCATGGCGACGGTGTGCTCGTGTTTTTCTCAGATGATGTTCAATCACTGTCTGAGCGCGATGTGCTTGATGGTGGGAATGCGGCTGCTATTCGATCTGGGGATGGGGATTGGGAGGTGTTTCAGTTTCAATCTGCGGACTTACAGGCGGATGGCAGCTATCGTTTGGCGGGTTTGTTGCGTGGGCAAGCTGGAACAGAGCATATTATGCCTGATGTCTGGCCAGTTGGCGCGCAGGTTGTTTTATTGGGTGCTGGGGTTGAGCAGATTGAATTGGCGGCATCTGCGCGTGGATTAGAGCGAAATTACCGTGTGGTATCTGCGGATAGGCCTGTATCGGATGCAACTTATCAACAACAAGCCTTGAGTTTTGAGGGGGTTGGTTTGCGGCCTTATGCACCTGTGCACTTGAAGGCGGTTCTTGATGGTGATGATTATGGGTTTCGTTGGATACGCCGTACGCGCATTGATGGGGACAGTTGGCAATCACTTGAGGTGCCCTTGGGCGAAGAGGCGGAACGTTACCATATACGTATTCTATCTGGTGGTACCGTTTTGCGAGAGGCAGAGAGTATTGTGCCTGAATGGGAGTATAGCGCGGGAGATATTACGATGGATAATGCGGCTGGAGAAATCACTTTTGAGGTCGCACAGATATCAGAACGATTTGGAATTGGACCATATAATAGGATGACATTAAATGTTTGAATCATATCAATTTAAATTACCTTTCTTGCAAGCGTCACAAGCACAAAAACATGTGACTGTGAATGAAGCTTTGGCGCGGTTAGATGCTTTGGCGCAACTTACGTTCCAATCGCGTAGTGAAGATGTGCCAACTACGCCATCTGATGGGCAGGTATACGCTGTGCCTATTGGGGCGAGCGGGGTTTGGTCAGGGCAAGATCATAAGGTCGCATTGTTTTTGAATGGTGGTTGGGTGTTTGTTGATGGACATGATGGTTGGACTGCTTGGGTTGTGGATGAAGTGGCGCAAGCGCGGTTTATAAACGGTGTTTGGAGCGATGTTAATTCCCTAGAGGCCAGTGCGCTGGGGTCGGCGCAAACGGTGGATATTCAGTTTGATCATCAAATTACGGCTGGAGCTACCAATGAAACAGTGGTTGTGATCCCACATCATAGCAGTGTGGTTGGGGTAACTGCGCGTGTGATTGAAGAGATTGTGTTTGCTGAGGCAACGGATTTTAATCTTGGGGTGGTTGGAGCGGATAACCGTTATGGCAGTGGATATGGGCATTGGTTAAATACTTATATCCAAGGGTTAACTGGACAACCGCAGACGTATTATTCGGATACACCTTTGCTGCTGACGGCGAATGGTGGTGATTTTGTCAGTGGCGCTATTCGGTTTGCTATTCACACAACGGTTTTAACGCCGCCTGATGCTGTTTGATGCGGGCATTGCTACATGTAGATGTGGTGACCGCGGCCCGAGCTTTGTTGGTAGTTCCTGATCGGGAACGTGTTGCGCTTTGTGATCAGTTGTTTGATCGTGCGCATGCGGCGGATAAATACCGCAAGCGGTTTGGGCGGTATTTGCGAGGATATGGTTCTGGGAGTTTGGCCTCTGCCTGTTGGGATAGGGCACTTATGCCAGAACCGTTTTTATCGGATAAGGGGTATGCGAAGTGTATGCGTCTGATTTTTGAACGTGTTTTACGTGGTTTTCCAACTAGCCGCGTGCGCAGGTGATACATGTGGCGACAGTCGGGTTGTGATCTAAACGTTTTGGTGTGATATCTTCGCCGCATTCCACACAATATCCAAATTCACCTTCGTCTATACGTGATAGTGCGGCTTTGGCGGCTAATATCTCGGATTGCCTGCGCTGGCTTGTGGCATTAGCCATGGCTTGTTGTTGCATTGCGTCCATACGTGATAGACGACCTACAGAGGTCTGATCCAAGATCACTGTTGATCTGCTGTCTTTGGTGGCTTGATCCATACCTTCGAGTTCGGCAACCAAAGCTGTTAGTTTGGTAATGTAATATGCGGCATCATGGTTTGTCATAATGTTCACAACTAGACGTGATTTGTATTGACGCTGTCAATTCTGTAATACATTGAGTCCATAAAGAATTTAGCGATTGGACATAATCATGGCTCAAGCTGCAGAAAATCTACGTAAGGTCGATCCCGTTTGGGAACGTATTCGCAACGATGCGAAGGAGTTGGCAGATCGAGAACCAGTTTTGGCTGGCTTGGTTCACTCCAGTGTGTTGCATCACGATAGTTTAGAAAAAACATTAGGTTATAGGATTGCTTTAAAGTTATCAAATGACGAGATGACAACGCAAATTTTGCGAGAAATTGTTGATAAGGCTTATGCAGCTGATCCGTCTTTAGCAGATGATGCACGTGCTGATATTATGGCGGTTCATGAGCGTGACCCTGCTTGCCATAACTTCTTGCAACCATTGTTATTCTTTAAAGGGTTCCAAGCGATGCAGGCATATCGTGTATCACATTGGTTGTGGAAACAGGATCGTAAAGAGGTTGCTTACTTCTTGCAGATGCGCAGTTCAGAGGTGTTTGGTGTGGATATTCATCCAGGCGCACGTATGGGTAAGGGTATTATGATCGACCATGCGCATTCGATTGTGATCGGTGAAACCGCACGTGTGGGTGATAATGTATCTATGTTGCATGCGGTGACACTTGGTGGGACTGGTAAGGAAGATGATATCCGTCATCCAACCATTGAAGATGGAGTTTTGATTGGCGCTGGCGCGAAAGTCTTGGGGAATATCACTGTCGGGCATTGCAGCCGCATTGCGGCAGGTTCTGTTGTTTTGAAGGAAATTCCACCGTGTAAGACTGTGGCTGGTGTACCTGCTAAAATTGTGGGTGAGGCTGGTTGCGATCAACCTGCGCAGTCTATGGATCAATTACTTTCAAGCAACAAAAGCTAATCTATGATCCCGCCAATTTGCAAGGCAGGATCTATTAGGGGTTGGTTTATACATGTATGTTATTATATAATGAACATAGAAACTGGAGTGTTATCGATGTCTGGACCTGATCCAATCGTAATATAAGCGTCGTGATTTTTGATTACTTAATCGGTAATCTGAATTCGCGCGTAAGGTTAAGCTTCTGATATTTATCCTGAAATTCTTTAAGTATACTGCATCCGATTTTTTCGGCCTCTGCTGCATTATCCAGTAATGATGTGAGGGTTATGTATTTGCCGCGGGCCGAAATGCTGGCATAACTTGGGCGATTCAATCCATCAATTTGCTCTTTGATCTTCTCAAGAAGTCCGTAAAAAACCACCAACCGGGTAATAAGATGGTCATCGATGTAATGTAATTTGTCGATGTTATAGGTGTAAATCAGCGTGTGATGGGCATCAGTGATATGGGGTATTAAGGCCGGGTTCTTGTCAAATTCGGTTTCGAGTTGTTTTAAGGTTACGGATTTTTCAACAAAGAACAGCAAGTCTTTGGTGTTGAAATCAATTTCAGAAAAGAGGGCGTGTACAAGGTTTCTGCGTTCTGCAAGACGTTGATAATGATTTCTTAGCATTCTGACCCATTGTGTGGCGACCCAAATAAAGAGGGATGCAGAAGCTGTGATAATGGCAGTGTTTTGCATTGAAATGTCCAAACTGAATATCTGTGCAGTTTGATACATATTGTAGAAAAGGAAAAGGCCGCTCTTGGGTGGGCGGCCTTTTATCTGTGTCCTAAAATGTTTTAGGCAAACATAGCGAGTGGATTTTCAAGGTAATGTGCTATGCGACCTAAGAATTCGGCACCCAATGCGCCGTCGACCACTCGGTGATCCACTGAGAGTGTCACAGACATTATGATAGCTGTTTTGACTGTGCCATCATCCGCAATCACTGGTTTTTTCATGCCAGCACCCACAGCTAAGATTGATCCGTGTGGTGGATTGATTACGGCATCAAAGTTTTCGATACCCATCATGCCAAGGTTTGAAATTGCAAAACTGCCACCCTGATATTCATGTGGTGCCAGTTTACGCTCACGTGCGCGGCCCGCTAAGTCTTTCATTTCAGAAGAAAGTTCTGAAAGGGACTTTTTGTCTGAATCGCGAAGAACTGGTGTAAACAAGCCACCTTCGATGGCGACGGCGACTGCTACATCGGATGGTTCAAGTTTCAAAATACGGTCTTCGGCCCAAACTGCGTTTGCATCAGGTACATCTTGCAGGGCTTTTGCACAGGCTTTGATGATAAAGTCGTTTACAGAGATTTTAATGCCATCAGTTTCTAGGGCTACATTCATTTCCTTACGGGCCGCCATCAGGCGATCCAGGTGGATAGAGCGGCGCAGGTAGAAGTGTGGGATGGTTTGTTTGGCTTCTGTAAGGCGTGCTGCGATTGTTTTACGCATGCCATCCAAAGGAACCTCTTCGTATGTACGGTCTTGGTACATGGCTTTGACACTGTCGCTGGTTGCAGAGGATGCTATGACAGCTTTTGTTACTGGTACTGACGGTTGTACGTTGGCTGGTTTGCCTTCTACATCTGCTTTTATGATACGACCATGTGGGCCAGACCCTGATAGGGTTGTGAGATCAACGCCTTTGTCTGCTGCAATGCGGCGAGCCAATGGCGTTGCGAAAACACGTTCGCCTGATCTTACAGGAGCTGTTTGCGCAGGTGCTGCAGCTTTTGGAGCCTCAGCTGTTACCGTTTCTAGTTCTGTTGTTGGCGTGGGGGCAGGAGGTGCTGTTTCTGCGGCTGAAGGGTCTTCACCTTCTTCTAATAGAACTGCGATTGCCGTGTTTACAGCCACGCCTGATGTGCCTTCAGCCACTAAAATTTTGCCTATGACGCCTTCATCAACGGCTTCGAACTCCATGGTGGCTTTATCTGTCTCGATTTCTGCCATTAGGTCGCCAGATTGAACTGTATCACCTTCCTTGACTAGCCATTTGGCTAATGTGCCTTCTTCCATCGTTGGGGATAGGGCGGGCATGAGGATTTGAATTGCCATGTCTTATCTCCTAGCGATATGTGACTTGTTTGACTGCTGCAATCACTTCGTCTGTGGTCACAAGGGCAAGTTTTTCAAGGTTGGCGGCATAAGGCATTGGAACATCTTTGCCTGTACAGTTAATCACTGGCGCGTCCAAGTAATCGAATGCGCGTTCCATGATCACGGCTGAGAGGTGGTTGCCGATTGATGCGACAGGGAAACCTTCTTCGATTGTCACACAACGGTTTGTTTTCTTTACAGAATTCAAAACAGTGTCGTAGTCAATCGGACGAATAGATCGCAGATCTACAACTTCTGCTGAAATGCCTTCTTCTGCTAGTTTATCTGCGGCTTCTAAGGCGTATTTCATGCCTATACCGAAGCTGACGAGTGTTACATCTTCGCCTTCGCGCCAAATTTTGGCTTTGCCAATTGGCACTGTGAAATCTTCTAAATCCGGGACATCAAAGCTGGTGCCATAGATCATTTCATTTTCCAAGAAAATCACTGGGTTTGGATCGCGGATGGCTGATTTTAACAAACCTTTTGCATCTGCTGCTGAATACGGCATTACGACTTTTAGGCCCGGAATTTGAGCATACCATGCGGCGTAACATTGGCTGTGTTGGGCACCAACGCGGGAAGCGGCACCGTTTGGCCCGCGAAAGACCATAGGGCAGCCCATTTGACCGCCCGACATATAGAGTGTCTTGGCGGCTGAGTTGATGATGTGGTCAATGGCTTGCATTGCAAAGTTAAAGGTCATGAATTCGACAATTGGGTTTAGGCCACCAAAGGCGGCACCCACTGCGAGACCAGCAAAGCCATGTTCTGTGATTGGCGTATCGATGACGCGTTTTTCGCCGAATTCGTCCAGCAAACCTTGGGATACTTTATAAGCGCCTTGGTATTGACCTACTTCTTCGCCCATAAGGAATACTTTTTCTTCGCGGCGCATTTCTTCGGCCATGGCGTCGCGTAACGCTTCGCGCACAGTTGTGGATGTGAATGTTGTGCCTTCTGGGATGTCTTCCATTGGAACATCTACTGGCGTAATGGCTTTGGCTGGAGCTGTTGTAACCTCTTCAACTGGTGCAGGTGTTTCTGCTGTTGGGGCAGGTGCTTCGACTGCGTCTGCTGCTGATGCATCTTCTCCGTCTTCTAGCAAGACTGCGATTGCTGTGTTTACAGCAACGCCTTCGGTGCCTTCTGCCACTAATATCTTGCCGATAACGCCTTCATCCACCGCTTCGAATTCCATTGTGGCTTTATCTGTTTCGATCTCAGCCATGATGTCACCGGATTGAACAGTGTCACCTTCTTTGACCAACCATTTTGCGAGCGTGCCTTCTTCCATCGTTGGAGATAGGGCGGGCATAAGTATTTGAATTGCCATTTATTTAACTTCCTTCGCTCGGTGTAATCATGCCTACTATATTCCCTTGTCCATCTTCGACATAAGCTGCGCGGCCAATGCCTGGGTAATCTGTTGGAGGTAGTGCTTCTGCACCACCATTGTTTAATGCCCAAACATATGAAGCATCGCAGTCGGCGACCTCAAACGTCATCGCACCACCGCGCACTGGGCCACCAGCGTCTGGTGTATCATCTGGGCGTGTTAACAACCCAACAGAAAGTGGTTTTTCTGGACCTATCTCTTCAGAGAATGCCAAGTGGTAATTAACTTCTTCTGCTCCAGGCATTGCCTCGAAAGTCCAGTCAAAGAGATGACCGTAAAATTCTTTTGCTGCCTCTACATCTTTGATGTAAATCTCGAAATGTGCCATTTCCTGTGGCTCCTTAGCGCAAAATATCGGTGTAAAGTTCGTCTGTTGACGGCTCTGGACTTGTTTGTGAGAAATCGGCGGCTTCGGACACGACAGATTTGATCTCTTTGTCGATAGATTTCAGCTCATCCGCTGTGGCGTGTTTTCCTTGCTCGATCATCTCGCGTATATTGTCGATTGGATCACGTTCCTCTTTCATCTTTTGCACTTCTTCGCGGGTGCGGTATTTAGCAGGGTCAGACATAGAGTGACCACGGTAACGGTATGTTTTTACGCCTAGAATATAAGGTCCATTGCCTGCGCGACAATGCGCTACAGCACGTTCACCAGCTTCTTTAACGGATAGAACATTCATACCGTCCACGGCTTCGCCAGGGATGTTGAAGGCTTCGCCACGTGTATAAAGATCTGGTGTGGAAGAGGCGCGTTCTAGGGATGTACCCATCGCATATTGGTTGTTTTCGATGACGAAGATTACCGGGAGTTTCCAAAGGCTTGCCATGTTGAAGGCTTCATAGACTTGGCCTTGGTTGGCAGCGCCATCACCAAAGTATGTGAAACTTACGTTGTCTGTGCCATTATATTTCTCAGCAAACGCTAAGCCTGCGCCGATTGGAACCTGTGCTGCTACGATACCATGACCGCCATAGAATTTCTTTTCTGTAGAGAACATGTGCATGGAGCCGCCTTTGCCGCGGGAATAGCCACCTTCGCGGCCAGTCAATTCTGCCATCACCCCTTTTGGATCCATACCACATGCCAACATGTGACCGTGATCGCGGTAAGAGGTGAGGCGGCTGTCGCCTTCTTTTGCTGCGGCTTCAAGGCCGACAACAACTGCTTCTTGGCCGATGTAGAGGTGGCAAAAGCCACCGATGACGCCCATACCGTAGAGTTGTCCGGCTTTTTCTTCGAACCGTCGGATCATTAGCATGTTTTTGTAATGATCTAGCAGTTCTTCCCCCGAAATGTTTGACTTTCGGGTCGATTTTTTAGCGGGCATATAGCATCTCCAAAATCAATATAGTTTAACGTTAAACTATATTATAGGGTAAGTTAATGGAAAGTGCACGCGCTTTTTTATTACTGTCTTTTTCCCTTCTTAATTTGTTCTGAAAGTTTAAGACATTTGTCGCGTAACTTATTTTCTTTTCTCAAAGCTATATCACGATTTTTTTTATCTTTTTTGAGCTGCTTCTGAATCTTTTTCTTATCCTTTGTAGTTCCGCTTTTTTGAATAGACCTGTACTTTTTTTCGGTATCTTTAACGCGTTTATTTGCAACCTTTGAATTTTTTGAAGCGACTTTGAGATCTTTTTTACATTCTTGTAAGTATCCCTTTTTGTCGAAAAGATTTTTTATTATTGGTTTGCTATTTGTACTCGTGTTCGTACTAGTAGTTGTACTTGGTAAGTCTTGATTTTCACCACCACCACCACCACCTTCGCCAGCTGTAGTTGGCACAGGTGTGATGAGTAAAATTGAGCTGGTGATGAAAACTTTTATTATTGTATTGGCTTTATCGCTTTCATGTTTCATGATTTATCCCCTCATATGTTGATATGAATACTAATAAATTAGAATTATACTTCTGTATTTTGCTTGGAGTGTATCAATATATATCATTTTTGAATTCGAAAATGTAAAAAAACACTCATATAGAACAAGATGAACCGTAAAGAGTAATCTCTCTACGGTTCAGTTTGGTCTTGGGATAGTTGGTAAATCTTTGTTTACCTTATAATTATTTCATCTTCGCGGGCCATACCCAACACTTTGCGGGCTTGCTCGTCTAACAGGTCAAGATCCAGATATTTATCGGATAGTCGTTTTGTTTTATTCTCTAGATACTCTCGTTGACTGGTTAACTGCGCCAATTGTGTCTGAAGTTCCAAAGCTTCAGCATTGACTTGGTTCCGTTTGAAATGTCCAAAGTCACCCTGAATTGCGGCAAAGGCAAAGTAAGCCATTAGCAACACTGCTGTTACTAAAAACATGCTTGTTGAAAGCGCCCCTGAATTTCCACGTTGTTTATACATAGTCTGCCTCACGGTTCGATCTTTATCGCCGAACTCAAACGAATCATGCCACAAGTGATTCGCTTTGTGAATCCCTTAAATGCAAATGATTCGAAAAAAATAGAGGCCTTGGGTTAAGGCCCCTGATTATTAAGGATTTATTGGGCTTAGCCCGCGTTTGATGCCGTTGCGATGCTGTCGATTGTTGCTGCAATCGTTGTGTTAAACGCGTCATCAGATTGACCAGCGCTTAAACCTTCAGTCAAAGCGCGAGAGAAACTGGCGATGATACCTGTGTTATTTGACAGGCGCGTGTTTGCTTCTTCGCGACTGTAACCACCTGATAGGGCAACAACACGCATGACACGTGGGTGATCGACCAATGGTTGGTACAGATTTGTTTGCTCTGGCAAAGTCAGTTTCAACATCACTTGTTTATCGTCAGACATGGCATCTAGTGATTTCGTCAGTTCAGACAACAGGATGTTTTCTGCTTCTGCTTTATCTGCAATGGAAATTGTCACTTCTGGTTCAATAATTGGCACTTGGCCGTGTGATAGAACCTGTTCACCCACTTTAAACTGTTGGCCAACAACTGCCGCAATGCCGCTTTGTGATGCCTTGTTGATCACTGAACGCATTTTCGTACCGAAAATACCTGCTCTGGTACCGCGTTCCAAAGTGGCATCCAGACCATCAATTGGCTTCATCAATTGAACGCCGTCTGCCTCTGCCTCTAGACCTTTGTCGATTTTTAGGAATGGCACAACGCCGCGCTCTTCCCAAAGGTAAGTCGCTGTTGGCTGGCCTTCGATTTCGCGATCCATTGTCATTTCAAACAAAATTGCGCCGATCACTTGCTCTTTTTTGAAAGCAGGGGCTTTTGCGATACGAGCACGCATGGCGTGGATCAGGTCGAACATTTCTGCATCTGATGAATAAGCGCTTTCATCTACACCATATAAGCCTAGGGCTTTTGGTGTTGAGCCACCACTTTGGTCTAGGGCTGCGATGAAACCAGCACCTGATTGCATTTGTTGGATTTGATCGTTTTTAGACATGAAGCGTTCCTAAGCGTTTAAATTATTATTTTGTGTCGTCTAATGCAGCAACACCTGGCAGTGTTTTACCTTCCATCCATTCAAGGAAAGCACCACCTGCGGTAGATATATATGAAAAACTCTCGGCTGCACCTGATTTTTTCAAGGCTGCTACAGTATCACCGCCACCAGCAACGGATAGAATTTGGCCATCTTCCGTCATTTCAGCCACTTTAAGTGCGACTGCGTCTGTGGCCGTGTTGAATGGTGGAATTTCAAAGGCGCCCAATGGGCCATTCCAGATGACTGTTTTCACGTCTTCCAGTTTGTTACAGATGTTTTCAACACTATCTGGGCCAGCATCCAAGATCATTGTATCGCGTGGGCAATCATCTGCTGCACGGACTTTGTTTTCTGCAAATTCTTTAAACTCACGGGCAACAACAACATCTACAGGCAAGATGATTTCACAGTTTGCGGCTTCTGCTTCTGCTAAAATCTCGCGTGCTGTATCTTGAAGATCGTGTTCGCATAGTGATTGACCGACTTGATGACCTTGGGCTGCAAGGAATGTGTTTGCCATACCGCCGCCGATAACGATTTTATCCATTGGGCCAATAAGGTTTTTTAAAAGAACTAGCTTAGACGATACCTTTGCGCCGCCAACGACAGCCAAAACAGGGCGCTCAGGCTCAGATAGAGAATTCGTTAACGCTTTTAGCTCTTCTTCCATCAAACGACCTGCGCAGCTTGGCAATAATGTTGCAAGCGCTGCAACAGAGGCGTGTGCACGGTGTGCTGTTGAGAATGTATCGGACACGAATACATCACCCAAAGCGGCTAAATCTTTGGCAAAGCCACGGTCGTTGTTTTTCTCACCAGCATGGAAACGTGTATTCTCCAGCAAAAGCACATCACCATCTGGCAGTGTATCAACGGCTTCGCGTGCTGTTTGGCCAATGCAAGAACTGGCAAAATGAACGCGGCGATTCAGAACTTGTGATAGAGCAGGGACAACCTGTTGTGTGCTCATAGACAGATCAAAACCACGTGTTGGACGGCCAAAATGTGACAGCAGGATAGGGCGACCACCTTTGGATAATACTTCCAATACGGTTGGACTAATGCGGTCTAAACGGGTTGTGTCTGTGACTTTGCCGTTTTCAACTGGCACGTTTACATCCACACGGATCAGAACGTTTTTGCCGTCCAAATCCATATCATCAAGTGTCTTCCAAGCCATAAGCTTACCTCCAGAAGGCGATCCAATCCATCAGCTCTATCCCTTTTTGCGCTAAGAAAACGATGTTTTCTGATCCATTCACAACGACGTCGTGGGCGATCAAAGCCAATAGGAAAATGCCAAAAGCGATTGCTGTTTTATTCGTCATATAATTGGGCCCGCAGATCATGCGGGCCATCCTGTTATTAGATAAGCTTACCCATAGCTACGGCAGTATCTGCCATACGGCAAGAGAAGCCCCATTCATTGTCGTACCAAGATAGGATACGCACCATGTTTCCGCCCATAACTTTTGTTTGTTCAGAAGCAAAGTTTGATGAGTGTGTGTTGTGGTTGAAGTCAATGGACACCAAAGGTTCTGTTGAGTATTCAAGAACACCCTTCATGTAACCGTTTGCGGCTTCTTCAATCGCTGCGTTCACTTCCTCGATTGTCACATCGCGTGATGCTGTGAATGTTAGATCAACCGCAGATACGTTTGGTGTTGGCACACGGATTGCAGAGCCGTCCAATTTGCCGTTTAACTCTGGCAGAACCAAACCAACAGCTGCCGCAGCACCTGTAGATGTTGGGATCATAGACATTGCCGCTGCACGTGCGCGGTATAGGTCTTTGTGACGACGGTCCAATGTTGGCTGGTCACCTGTATAAGCGTGGATCGTGGTCATGATGCCTTTTTCGATGCCGATTGCATCGTTTAGAACTTTTGCAACAGGAGCCAAGCAGTTTGTTGTGCAAGATGCGTTTGAAACGATCAAATCATCTGATGTCATTGAATCATGGTTTACGCCATAAACAACAGTCTTGTCCGCGTTCTTACCTGGTGCAGAAATCAATACGCGTTTTGCGCCTTGATCCAAGTGGACTTGTGATGCTTCTTTTGAGTTGAATTTACCTGAACATTCCAAAACAACATCCACACCAGACCAATCCAATTCAGTTGGATCGTATGTTGAGAACATACGCATTGGGCCTTTGCCAACGTCCAATGCACCATCAGTGATTTTCACATCACCCGCACAACGTCCGTGAACTGAATCGTATTTCAAAAGATGGGCTGTCGTTTCAATCGGGCCTGTTGCATTCAATGCTACAACTTCGATATCCGTACGGCCGCTTTCAATGATTGCTGAAAGGGTTGAACGACCAATACGGCCAAAACCGTTAATGCCAACTTTTAATGTCATGGTACTCTCCATAGGGCGGAAGAACCGCCTGTTATAAATCTGCCACTTAGATAGAGGCTCATGGGCGTTAAACAAAGCATAACGCCCAAGGTTTTATCCTTGGGCGTCAAAATGGCGCAAAATGTTAGCGATAAAGTACGCTAACGCGAATTATAATAGGTCTTTTGCGGCTTTTGTTACATTGTCTGCTGTGATGCCAAAGTGCTCAAACAGCTCTTCTGCTGGGGCAGAGGCACCGAATGATTCCATGCCCACGAATGCAGATTTTTTGTAAGAACCACGTTCACCTGACAACCAACGATCCCAACCTTGACGGCAAGCCGCTTCAACACCAACACGCACAGGACCTGCTGGCAGAACGCGACGACGATATGTTTCGTCTTGTTGTTCAAACAGTTCCCAGCATGGCATAGATACAACGCGTGTCCCGATACCTTCGGCCTCTAGTTTGGCTTTAGCTTCCATTGCTATTTCCACTTCGGAGCCTGTTGCCAGTAAGATCACTTTACGTTTCATGCCTTTTTCAGCTTCTGCCAAAACATAAGCACCCATTGCAGTCATATTCTTATTCGTGTGTTTGGTGCGTACAGTCGGCAATCCTTGACGTGTCAAAGACAGAACAGAAGGGGTCTTTTTCGACGTTATTGCCAATTCCCAAGCTTCTGCTGTTTCCACACTATCCGCTGGACGAAACACGTTTGTGTTCGGTGTAGAACGGCTGATTGCCAAATGTTCAACAGGTTGGTGTGTTGGGCCGTCTTCGCCCAGACCAATACTGTCGTGCGTCATTACAAACACTGTTGGAATTTCCATCAAAGCTGCCAAGCGCATAGAAGGGCGGGCATAGTCTGTGAAACACATAAATGTACCACCATATGGGCGCACACCACCATGCAATGCCATGCCGTTCATCGCTGCAGCCATACCATGTTCACGGATACCATAGCTGATGTGGCGGCCACCACGGTTGCCTGGTTCAAAGTTGGTCATACCAGCGGTACGTGTGTTGTTAGAGCCTTCCAGATCCGCAGAGCCACCAATGGTTTCTTGCATGATCGGGTTGATCACTTCCAATGCCATTTGGCTGGATTTACGTGTTGCTGCTTTTGGCTGCGTTTCAGAAATCTCTTTCTTCAGACGTTTGATAGCTGCTGAAAGCTTTTTAGATGGATCACCTGCCATGCAGCGGTTGAATTCAGCCTGTTTTGCGCCTGATAGTTTTGCAAAGGCTTCATCCCATTCGGCACGTGCTGCGGCACCGCGGGAACCAATAGCTTCCCAAGCAGATTTAACATCGGCCGGGACTTCATTTGCAGGATAAGGCCAATCATAAGCTTCGCGCATTTGCACCAATTGATCGCCTTTGATGTTGTAACCATGGCCGCCTGATGTGTTTGCTACACCGTCCACACCAATCGCGATTGTTGTTTTGCAAGCAATCATTGAAGGTTTTGGCGATTTCTTGGCTTCTGAAATAGCACGATCAATCGCTGCTGGATCATGACCGTCTACGGCGAATACAGACCAACCCGATGCTTCAAAGCGTGCCAATTGATCTGTGCTGTCTGATAATTCTACTGTGCCGTCGATTGTGATGTTGTTATCATCCCAAAGAACGATCAATTTGCCCAATTGATGACGACCAGCTAGACCGATTGCTTCTTGGCTGACACCTTCCATCAAACAACCGTCGCCTGCGATCACATAAGTATGGTGATCAACAGCTTTTTTGCCAAAGCGTGCTTGTAGGGATTGTTCTGCCATCGCAAAACCAACAGCGTTTGAAATACCTTGGCCTAATGGGCCGGTTGTTGTTTCAATACCTTTTGCATGACCGTATTCAGGGTGGCCCGCAGTTTTCGCACCTAATTGGCGGAAGTTGCGGATTTGATCCATTGTCATGTCTTCGTATCCAGTTAGATGCAAAAGCGCGTAAATCAACATAGAACCGTGACCTGCAGACAGAATGAAGCGGTCGCGATCTGGCCAATCAGGGTTTTTGGCATCGAATTTTAAATGGTTTTCAAAAAGCACGGTTGCCACATCGGCCATGCCAATTGGCATACCTTGGTGACCCGATGCAGCGGCATGAACAGCATCTGCTGCCATAATGCGGATCGCAGCCGCTTTTTTGAAATGTTCTGGATGTTTGGTTTTAAGTTCTGAAAGTTCCACGTAAGAAGGCCCTTTATAGCAGCTATTAGAATGAGAGTTCCCACACCTGTGATAGCAAGCATTTGAGGTGGGTCAAGCGGATGTGTGCTATTACACGAAGATAATGGCGCATAGATTTGTTTTTTATTGGGAAAAATGCATAATTGATCCAATATGATTTCGAATCAAATGATTAAGTTTTGCAACGAGGGGCAAGATGCGGGCAATAAGAAGACTGGAAAGAAGGTTTAACGCGGCTTTAGCTGCTATGGAAGAGAATGCGTCTAATGCAGATGTTGATGTAGAAAAAAATAAACTTTCCGAGCAAGTAACAAAGCTTGAAGCATGGAAAGTTGAGCAAGAGCAAGTTCTTGAAGCTGCGACAGCAGAAATTGCGAGTGCAAAGAAAGAAACGGCTGACGCCACTGAAGTTAACTCTACACTGGAAGCTAAAATTACAGAGCTAACAACAAGCTTGGAAGCTTCTGTAAAATCAGGTGAAATTGCACAAAATCAACTCTCTGAACTTGCGGCACAAAAACTAGCTGCAGAGGTTGCGTTAAGTCAGGCGCAAGAAAATATTGCAGATACATCCAAAGCGGATGGTGAACTGGAAGCTGTGGTTGCAAAGCTTGCTGAAGCTGAAAAAGCGAAGGCAGACTTGCAAGCTGCCCTTGATACAGCAAAAAATAAACAAGCCTCAAATGCAGATACTTCGGATATAGCCAAAGAGCTTGCTGCATTAAAAGCTCAACGCGAAGTTGATTTGGCTGAAGTAAATGTAATTCTTGAAAAGTTACTCCCACTAGTAGAGGCGAAATAAGATGCCAGAGATTAAAATCCATATTGGCGGAAGAGAATTCGAAGTTGTTTGTAAAGAGGGTGAAGAAGATTTCTTGCACGCCGCAGCTGCGATGCTGGATGTAGAGGCTGATGCTTTAAATACCGCTATGGGACGTATCCCAGAAAGCCGTATGCTGCTGATGTCTGGTCTAATGCTTGCTGATAAAACAGCAAGTTTGGAGGATCAACTGGCCGCAGCAGCGCGAGAAAATGAAGGCGGACCATTAGCGCATGAAGTGTCTGCTGAAATTGATAAGCTTAAGGCTGATCTAGCCACTGCAAATGACGAGCTAAAGGCTGTAGGTGAAAAGCTAAAGGTTGCAGATGATAAAGTAGAAGTTGCAGAAAAAGCTTTAGCTGAGAAGGAAAAATCTTTAGCTGAAAAGACTGCGGAAGCTGAGCAAAGTGCCGCAAATGCAGAAGACAGTAATTCTAAGCTAGTCTTAGCTGTTAATGCGATAGAACGTATGGTTGAAAGCATAGAGAAAAAGGGCGCTTAAGCGCCCTTTTATATATCAAGCGTTTGACTCGCGGATTTTGTTCGCCGCTTCTTTATCGAAATCAACGCCGTTTTCTTCAAACATTGTATCCAGTTCACCTGACAAGGTCATTTCAGTGATAATGTCGCAACCGCCAACGAATTCACCTTTGACATAAAGTTGTGGAATTGTCGGCCAATCTGAAAAATCTTTGATACCTTGGCGGATATTTTCATCTGCTAATACATTCACGTCCGCATATTGAACGCCCATGTAATTCAATACGCCAGCCACACGGGATGAAAATCCACATTGCGGCATTGTTGATGTGCCTTTCATAAACAGAACAACATCATTGCCGTCTACAGTTTCTTTGATTTGTGCATTTGCATCAGTCATTTTTACAGGTCCTTATTGCAGGAATTTTGCTTTGCACTATCATTTAGCGGAGAATTGTGTGGGCGCAAGTCTTTTAGCCGTTATTCTGGATAAGACATTTATAGTAAACAGTCTGAAATCTAATTAATTTAGAAACTGACGGCCTCACTTATTCACAAACCTACCATTGTGTTATTTGTAGTATGCACATGAGTGTTTTTGTTAATTACTAATCTGTAATAAGAATGCTTATCATTACCGAAAAGCAAACGATTTCAGAACGTTGTTCTGCGTACCAGGATTGGCAAGAAACACAGCGAGTTCTTTATTGTTGCGGTGAATGTTTGGGTCCGCATCTGTAGATTTTACATCTCGATCATGTGAGCGAATTAGCCAGAGGAACAATCCAATTACAGCGACGATAAGTATAATATTGTAATCCATTATTCTTTCTCCTTTGTTTTGGGTGCAAAATACTTTGAATGCATTTTTGGGTCTTTTGAACGCAAATATGTATGCGAATGTTGGTTCATTTCAGAAGTCCATACTTGATGATGTACTACGTCGTATTCTGTGTCGGCTTGCCAATAGTAGCCTTTCCTATTGAAAAACAGTTTACGAAAAATGAACCCAATTGCAAAGATACATAGGATAATAGGGATAATTGTGATGAGTATCAGGTCAAGATTAGTTAACAATAGTGCCCTCATATTTATAAATTCTAAGTATATAAATATGAAAGTAGACTATAAAATCAAGGTAGCGGCTAATCTTAAGGTTATTCCTTAACGGCTGTCGTCAATTGCAGAGCATGCAATTCGCCGTTTGAACCATCCATTTTACCCTTCAAAGCAGCATAAACCATGCGCTGTTGGGCTACGCGGTTTTTGCCTTTGAACTCTTCGGCTACGACTTTAGCACCCATATGAACACCATCGTCGCCCATGACTTCGATTTCTGCCGTTGGAAAGGCTTCACGCAGTAGGGCCTCTATTTGTGATGCTTCCATTGCCATATGTTTGTTCCTTATGCTGCGAAACTTGGGATGCCAGCATCCGAGGCGGCTTTGATATCGGCCAATGTGGTTGATGTATCGCCCAATGTGATGTCTGTGCCGCCAAAGCTGCCAATTTCAATTGCGTCTATTTCAGCAGATTTTGCCGCTGTAATCAATGCGTCTGCGTCTTTGGTTGCCAGCAGGTAACGGGCTTGGTCTTCGCCAAAGAACCAACCTGTATCACCAGCTTTGATTGTTGCACCCACATTACCAGCAAGGGCCATATCGGCCACAGCCAATGCAAGACCGCCGTCTGACAGATCATGTGCCGCTGTGATTTGTCCCGCTCTATGTGCGTTACGCACAAATTCACCTGCGGCTTTTTCAGCAGCCAGATCAACATGTGGCGCATCGCCATCTTCGCGGTTGAACAATTCTTTTAGCAATGCTGATTGGCCCAAGTGACCGTCTGTTTTGCCGATCAATACCAATGTGTCGCCATCGTTCGGGCGCACACGGATCATCTGATCTAAGTTTTCCAATAGGCCAACAGCACCGATTGTTGGGGTTGGCAAAATGCCCTCGCCATCGGTTTCGTTATAAAGCGATACATTGCCTGATACGATTGGCATATCCAGTGCAGAAACGGCTTCGCCTATACCTTTGATACAGCCCACGAATTGCCCCATAATTTCTGGTTTTTCCGGGTTGCCGAAGTTCAAATTATCTGTTGTTGCCAATGGCTTAGCACCCGTTGCACATAGATTTCGATAGGCTTCTGCAACCGCTTGTTTGCCGCCTTCAGTAGGGTTGGCTTTACAATAACGTGGTGTCACATCTGATGTGAAAGCTACGGCTTTATCTGTGCCGTGAATACGCACAACGCCAGCGTCTGAACCAGGGCGCACAACGGTATCTGCCATCACCATGTGGTCGTACTGTTCATAGACCCAACGACGTGATGAATAGTTTGGCGTGCCGATCAGTTTGACCAATGCGTCTGCTGCATTCACTTCTGGTGCATCTGTCAGCGGTGCCGCAGTCGGTGTTTCCACCCAAGGACGGTCGTATTCTGGAGCTGTACCAGACAAAGCTTTCAGCGGCAGGTCGGCTTTCAATTCACCATTGTGCATGATGATAAAGCGATCTTCTGCGATTGTTTCACCCACAATAGCAAAGTCCAAGTCCCATTTATCAAACACAGCTTTTGCTTCTGCTTCAAGATCAGGATTTAGAACCATCAACATACGTTCTTGGCTTTCAGACAGCATCATTTCGTAGGCTGTCATGTTTTCTTCGCGGATTGGCACATCTTCGAGTGTGAGCTTCACACCAAGATTACCCTTATCGCCCATTTCCACCGCAGAACATGTCAGGCCAGCGGCCCCCATATCTTGGATGGAAATCACAGCACCTGTTTGCATCAATTCCAATGTGGCTTCCATCAAGCGTTTTTCGGTGAACGGGTCACCCACTTGAACTGTTGGGCGTTTATCTTCGATTGTATCGTCGAATTCAGCGGATGCCATTGTCGCACCGCCAACACCGTCGCGGCCTGTTTTTGCGCCTAGGTAAACAACAGGCATACCAACACCTGATGCAGCAGAGTAGAAAATGCTGTCTGTTTTTGCCAAACCAGCGGCAAATGCATTTACAAGACAGTTGCCATTGTATGCTTCGTGGAAACGGACTTCGCCGCCAACAGTTGGAACGCCAAAGCAGTTGCCGTAACCGCCAACACCTTCAACAACGCCGTTGACCAATGATTTTGTTTTTGGGTGTGTGATTTCGCCAAAAGATAGTGAATTCATAGCCGCAATAGGGCGCGCACCCATTGTGAACACATCGCGCAAGATACCACCAACGCCTGTTGCTGCACCTTGGTACGGTTCGATGTAAGAAGGGTGGTTGTGGCTTTCCATTTTGAAAACGATCGCATCACCATCGCCGATATCCACGATACCAGCGTTTTCACCTGGTCCACAAATCACTTGTGGACCTTCGGTTGGCAGAGTGCGTAGCCATTTTTTAGAGGATTTATAGGAACAGTGTTCGTTCCACATCGCCGAGAAAATACCAAGTTCGGTAAATGTTGGGGTGCGGCCCATCAAATCAAGAATACGTTGGTATTCATTTGGGGCAAGCCCGTGGTCTTTGATCAGTTGTTCGTTGATTTCTGGCTCGATGGTCATATGAGATCCCCAAAGTAGGCGTGTTTTGCGGTTCTTTTATCGGTCAATGAGACTAAGGGAAAGAGGAGAATCTGTATGGATTAAGGCAAAAAAGCCTTTGCGCAAAAAAAGAGGCCGAGACAACGCTCGGCCTTAGTCCAACAGGGAGGTGAAGAACGGGCGGGAACGCAACAACGTTGCTCGTCCGCTCATCTTCAATCTGATAATTATATAGGCAAAGGGTTAACGACAAGTGACGAACGAACATACCCGCTAGTCACTTTTTGCATAACTGTTACGTAGAGTGATTAAAATATACTCAAGTATCTAATATTAAATCACTTTTCTTAGTATTCTTTATTTCGTCCACAACGAAGTCACGGAAAGCGGCAACCCTTTTTGACTGTCTAAGTTCCTCTGGGTAAGCTAAATAAACTGGAATAACCTGACTTTCGTCTTCTGGAAGTACACGAATAAGGTCTGGAAATTTCCTACTGACGTAGTTTGGCAGCACACCGATTCCCACATTGTGAAGAGTGGCTTGTAAGACGCCAAAGTAGTTATTCACTGTCAAATGAGAGGCATGATTGGATGAAAGTAGGGGTTTTAGCCACTTTACACTCTCATTTACTTGGCGCGATGTCAGATTTTGGCTGAGGATTCTGTGATTTGCTAAGTCTTCCATCGTTTTGGGATGACCAAAATAATCCAGATATTCTTGTGTTGCGTAAAGGCGCATGTGTACATCCATCAAGCGACGGCGCACGAGATCAGCCTGACTTGGTTCTTTCATACGAATAGCTACGTCGGCTTCACGCATTGGCAGATCCAATACGCGTTCTTCCAGCATTAAGTCGATTTTCAATTCTGGGTGCTTATCATAAAGGCGGCCAATACGTGGCGCCAACCACAGTGTTCCAAAACCTGTTGTTGTTGTAACGCGTAGCTCACCAATAACTTCATCTTCTGCATCACGAATACGCGCGGTTGTTGCTTCTAATTTGCTCGACATATCGCGAGTAGCATCAAATAAAAGCTCACCTTGCTCGGTTAAAATCAAACCGCGGGCGTGGCGGTGAAATAGAATAACATCAAGCGTTTCTTCTAGCGCACGAATTTGGCGACTGACAGCTGACTGGGACAAATGGAGCGTATTTCCTGCGTGGGTAAGGCTGCCAGCATCAGCAACGGCATGAAAGACCCTTAGCTTATCCCAATCCATTGTAATCCCCTGTTTTATTATTAATTGCGATGACCATAACCGATGTGGCTATGATTCATAGAAAAAATAGTGATTGGGTTATGCTTTTTGCAAAAAATAGACTTGCGCACCAGATTCTTCGGCTTGTTTTAACAATTCATGGCCTTGTTCCGCGCAAAAATGGGGAACATCAACAATGGCCGCTGGATCATCTGCAAGCATTTTAAGAACCTGTCCAGATTGTAAAGCCTGCAAGCGTTTGCGGGCTTTTAACACAGGTAAGGGACATAAAAGCCCTGTTGCATCTAGTTCAGCGTCATAGGTCATAGGCAGTGAATTAATCGCGGATGTTACAGAAGTCCACGCATATGTGACGTGACCTTGATGAATTGCCAAGTTAGAAGAGCTTTATGTTTGGAATCGATCTTTTTGATGCGGCCTTGATGCCGTCTTTGTTTGTGGCCTTGCTTGCAGGGATCATTAGCTTTTTGTCGCCATGTGTCTTGCCGATCGTTCCACCATACTTGGCCTATATGGGCGGTATTTCTATGTCAGAAATGACGGATGAAAAAGTGTCTAACAAACCTGCGGTAATCGCAGCGATATTCTTTGCACTTGGTTTATCTACTGTTTTCATATTTTTAGGGTTTGCGGCATCTGCATTTGGGCAGTTATTTTTGCAAAATCAAACACTTCTAGCACAAATCTCAGGTGGTGTAATCGTTGTATTTGGCTTGCATTTCCTTGGCTTGATCACATTACCATTCTTACAACGCGAAGCCCGCTTTGATGCAGGCGATCGTGGCGGATCATCCTTTGGTGCCTATATCCTAGGCCTTGCATTTGCGTTTGGCTGGACACCTTGTATTGGTCCTATTTTGGGTGCGATTTTAGCGTTGTCAGCGCAAGAGGCATCGATCACACGCGGAACGATGTTATTGGCAACCTATGCAATTGGTTTGGGTGTGCCGTTTATTATTGCTTCAGTATTTATCAATCGTGCGATTGGTTTGATGAATCGTTTTAAGCGTCATATGGGGCTGATTGAAAAAATCATGGGCGGTATGTTGGTAACCGTTGGTATTATGATGATGACGGGTGCATTTACCCGCCTTGCATTATGGTTGTTGGAAACTTTCCCAGCATTGGCTGCCGTTGGTTAATCTGCCTTACTTTTTCCGAAATCTTTGCCTATAGTTCGCCTATAACGAGCAAATAGGCATGATTGTATGTCCAACGAAAAACAACAGGTTAAAAAACGTAAAGTCTTTTACGTTCCAGGGTATGACCCGATTTTACCACGCAGGTACCGAGAGCTGTATCGCACCGAGGGTGCATTGCAGGCCGGTGTTTCTGGCTATGATCTGACATTAAAAGGGAGAGGTGGCAAAAGCCAAACCTATGGCTGGACTGTTAATACAACGATAGGTGGGCAGGCAACGCATACAGATTTTGATTTTTTGCTGTGGTCTGACATTGTCCAAAAATCTATGGAACGCACTATTGCAGGCAGCTTTTGGTTGTTGGCGCGCACAGCTTGGGCCTATATTTCGACTGGATCCTTGTTTCGTCTAACAAAATTGCAAAAAGGCCCGATTATCGCGGCACTTTATCCTGTTGTGATTTTACTAACCCAATTGTTGGTTGGGTTATGTTTAGGATACATCGCTTACAGCTTGGCCGGATATTTAATCCATTGGGTTTTTGGTGCTGTTGTTGGTCTTGGGGTGCTGTGTGCCGTGATGATGTGGTTCAAATCTATAGATAATAAAATTTATGCTTATTATCTGATGCATGATTATGCATTCTCTGCACAATATGATGGTGATATTCCAGAGGTGTTACAGACGCGAATGCGTGAATTTGCACAGAGTATTCATCAAGCATTACAAGATGATGTGGATGAAGTGCTGGTTGTTGGACACTCATCTGGCGCTCACTTGTCTATTTCAATTCTTGCTGATCTTATTCGCCGCTTTGGTGTGCCAAAGGATGGTCCAAAGTTAGCGTTTCTAACCTTGGGCCATGTGGTACCAATGGTGAGTTTTTTGCCAAAAGCTTGGATGTTGCGGAACGATCTACAATTCCTTTGCCAACGCGAAGAGTTGACTTGGGTAGATATCACAGCACCTGGTGATGGCTGTACCTTTGCTTTGTGCGAACCAGCGGCTGTCAGTGGAGTAGCACCTGAAACGGGCCAAACTGGACCGCTGGTGTTTTCCGCTGCGTTTACGCAAACATTATCCAAAGAGTATTATGCGCGTATCAAGAACCGTTTTTTCCGTATGCATTTCCAATACCTTTGTCATTTCGATCGTCCGCGAGATTATGATTATTTTCAAATCACAGCGGGCCCCATAACTTTACAAAGCCGTTTCGCTAACCGCGCCCCAAGCCCGTCAATGATCACGCGTTCTGTGAATAAATTCACATCGACAGAGGCGCCGAAATGAGTAAAGATTTTATTCCACCAAAGCCAAAAAATCGCCCAGATAAAGTGACGATGTTGCAGCATATGAGATTGTTTCGAAAGGATATTTTTGAATCTCAACCGCAAAAACTGTATCGCGCTTGGATGGCAGAGTTTCGATTGCCATTTTTCAAATCTTACTTTGTGAATGACCCCAAGTTAGTGGATCATGTTTTAAAAAAAGATCCCGACAGTTTTCCAAAGTCAGAAATTATTAAAGGTGCACTATATTCACTCCTAGGTGACGGCGTTTTTGTATCAAACGGTGAATTGTGGAAACGGCAGCGCCGTATCATTGACCCAGCCTTTGAAGGGGGACGTTTGCGCGATGTTTTCCCATCTATGATGGCTGCTGGGAGCGATGCTGTTGAACGACTCAAAAAGTTATCTGATCAGCCTTCAATAGAGATTGAAGAGCAGGCAAGCCAGTTGGCTGCTGATATTATATTTCGCACTTTGTTTTCCATTCCAATTACGGATGATGACGCAAAACAAATTTTCAACAAGTTTAAAGAATATCAACGTACGCAACCGCTTATGACAGTTGCAAGCTTCTTTAAAATTCCAAATTGGATACCAAAATTACAACGTAGCAGTACCAAACGCACAAGTGCGGATATTCGTAAACTTTTAACGCGCCTTACAAATGATCGATTTGAACAGATCAAGGCAGGTACTGCACCTGATGATTTGGCGACTAAGATCATGACAACATGTGACCCAGTAACAGGTGACTCATTTACGCCGTCCGAAATGGTTGATCAAGTGGCGATCTTCTTTCTAGCTGGGCATGAAACCTCTGCCAGTGCATTAGCATGGACGCTTTACCTGTTGGCGGTAGATCAAGAAACACAAGATAGAGTGGCAGCTGAAGTGACTGCATTGGATGAGTTAAGTTTTGCTAATTTATCTAAGTTGCCTTTCACACGTGATGTATTTCGTGAAGCATTGCGCCTGTATCCACCTGTTCCGATGATGGTGCGTGAAAATATTAAGCCAGAGATTTTTCGTGACCGTAAGATTAAAGTCGGTAGCCAAATTGTGTTAAGTCCATGGCATTTACAACGCCATGAGCGGTTTTGGGATAGGCCTGATGAGTTTGATCCTGATCGTTGGAAAAAAGAAGCGACTAAGAAATCAGCCCGCGAAGCTTACATGCCATTTTCCGCAGGGCAACGTGTATGTACGGGGGCGGGGTTTGCAATGATCGAAGGTGTTTTGATGATAACTATGTTGATCCAAGCCTTTAAGATTGAGACTGTTGGTATAGTGCCAAGGCCAGTCGCGCATCTCACAGTGCGGGCTGAAAGTGGCATTCATTTAAAACTTACTTCGCGTGGTATTGATACCAGCGCAAAACAAAAATCCTGATGGCACTGGCAAGCCCTGCATCAACTAAACGTGCCGCGTCAATTTTTGCGGCCAATTCATTTATTGGTGTATTTTCTCTTTGCGCAATTTTGACAAACGCAAGCCAATAGGGATCTTCTAAAGATACGCTAGTACGGTGCCCACGTAGTGTAAGAGAATGCTTTTGGGGGCGTCCAAGATCGAGTTCACTGATTAAAGTATCTATCATACTCACATGGGCCTCTTATTGTTTAGTTAAAGAGTGAGAAACCTTCCTCTTCAAGGGCGGCTGCTTCACCTACTTGTAATATTTTACGTGCCGATGGGCCATATGAATTCGTGTTTGTTTGCAGCTCTGGGAAAATTTCAAACAGTTCTTCGCGCGGAGCGTCATCTATTGCTGACATAGACATATGTCCAGGATGAAAGCTTTCCGTTTTTGCACCATTGGCAAAGATGATTTCATGTTTGTCAAAAAGAATATGAATATATTCTGTTTGCTTTATCTTATAATCCACAGTGACAGAGTAATCATTCAGCAACCCTTTTGCTGGTGCCAATACTTCTCGTTCACCATGGTCGATCAAAGCACGGTCGGCATCAATTAACATGCGGTGTTGCGGTGACACGTGCATATCGCGGTAGGGGACACCTGGCCCAAAAGCATCTTTGCGAATGCGAACTGGTCGTAATTTCGGGTAAGCCATAAGGCGAGCACCTGTCATACGTTTTTTCCCAACCCAACGAATAGCTTGTAAGCCATTGTCTGCTGTAATGACCAAATCATCCACTTGTAGGTTTTCAACTAAAACAGAGCCGCGTGCTGTCGCAATGAACGTTCCTGGAGTAAAGCAAATTATGCTTGGAATATTCGTGTATTCAATATTCGTGTTACCCGAAGATAGGTTAATATTCCGAATTTGCTGGCCTTGGGCTAAGCTACCTTCAAGTACGACAATACGATTGACCGCATCATCAACGCCATCATTAGCAGCTGTCAGATATGCGAATGTTATAGGCTGGCCGTTTACTGTGCCCGTGTATATCTCAACGGCATTACCAGTTTGTGCGTAATTTGGATAGGCAGATGATGTAAAATCAACACCGTTGATTGTGAATTGTGTTCCTGTATCCGTTGTGTTTGGCTGCAAGAAACCATCATCATCTGGAATTTCCACAGTTTCAGCGATGCCAATCCGCAGACGGAATGCACCTAATGGGTCGCGATCGACCTGAAATGATGTAAATGACTGTGGCATTTACCGCTCTGCACCGCTTTCATGAGCAGAGTAGCCACACTTATATGTATGATCTGAACTGCCCGCCTCATTATGCTCTTTTTTACCCATCTTTTTGTGGGTTTGAGCTTATTATGTAAAAGATACAGCTATTCAGTTTTTTTAGCAATAAATTAACACTTTTAAAGTGCAAATAGTGATATGATTAAAAGTCGTTAAAAAACATGTTTCTATGGTGTAAAGTTAATCTATATGAGCTATTTTTTATTTTTGATTTCGATTGTAAAGTCGCGGCCTCAGTCACTGAAAGCGATTGTCGTGCGCTTGGTCCGTAAGTGCCGATGTCATTATTCAATTCGGGGAATATCTCAAATAACTCATTCCGCGCATCATCATCGAGACCATCTACGGATGCTTTGTTCGGGTGGAAGCTTTCTGACCAAATACCATTGGCTTCGATCAGTTCGTGATTATCGAATAAGATGTGGATGTATTCCGTAGCTTTGGCATTGTGATCCAATGTAATTGTATGGTCGTTTAGTAGCCCTTTGGCTGGTATCAGAACTTCATGAGAACCGAACATAACCTGTGCTTGTTTAGATTTTATAAATATACGGTGTTGTGGTGATACAACTAGATCTCTCTCTGGTTTATTGCGTCCAAAGGAGTGTGCCCTAATTCGGACAGGTCGCAGGTGGGGGTGCGCCTCCATGCGTGCGCCAGATATATATTTTCGGCCAACCCATCGAATAGCTTGAAGGCCATTATCCGCAGTTATAACAAGATCGCCAGTTTTTAGGTTTTCTACAGCTACAGGGCCAGTTGGCGTTGTTATTGTTGTTCCTGGTGTAAAGCACGTAATGCTTGGTATGCCCCCTTTAGTGTACGGTAGCTGAGTATCTGTGCTGACGGCTGTGATGGTGGAAATAATATCACCTGGATTGATCGTTCCAGACAATACGACAAGACGGTTAATGGCATCATCAACACCGTCACCAGAAGCCGTTAAATAGCCAAATGTTACAGGTTGCCCATTTACCGTTGCAGAGTAAATCTCAATTCCAGTACCCTGATCTCCGGGCCATGATGTTGTTGTAAAGTCAGCGCCGCCAATTTGAAATTGTGCAGTGCCAGAGACATCTTGCCCGCCTGATTGCAAAAAACCATCATCATCAACAACAGTAACAGTTTCAACGATACCAGCTGTCAGTGGGCCACCGCCTAGAGGGTCACCATTAACTTGTATGGAAAGAAACTGTTGGGGCATTATATCACCCCGCTCAGGTCGTTATATATGGCCCATTTACACGTCATGAGTAAAAGACCTGTATGTTGCGCCTTGTTTGGCTTCGTATTCACGAGCTTGAGCTTGGAGCATCAAGTAGTGCTCCATGGCATCTTTCTGAAGCCAGCTTTCAGTTTCAGTTGAGCCTTCACCAGCAACGCCAGTAACGTCATATGGTAAATCATGTGGCGTAAATCTAACTTTTATATGGGTATCATACGAAAAGAGCTTTGCGCGTGGCGCTGTATAGATGACTTTGTTTGAACTCTTTGCAGGCACGATTGGTGGGGTGCTTTCAGCAGCGTTACCTGTCTGTTGGGCGGTTTGGTTCGAAGGTTCTACAAAGAAAACCTCATCTGTTTGCACCTCATTTTGGTGGAATTCAAATATAGCCTTTTGGTTGTCTGGATATTCTTCGTTTTCAGGCACTAATTGTTCATTATCTACAGCAACTTCTAGATCGACTGGCTTAGTATTCTCTGTTTGTGTAGTCGAAATTAGACACATTGGGCTATTTTTGATCTGTGCTTTTTCTAAAACAAGAGGTTTGATTGTCTTTCTTGTAGTATTTTTTTTGTCCGCTTCAACGTTACTCCAGGATGGTAAATCCATGTCGGAAAGTAATTTTTGACGAATACTTTCCAAGCGCGCGTCATAAGATGAGGATATTTGAGGTTCCGCAGGTTTATGAGGTTGTACCTTTGAGGCGTTTTCTATTGGGCATGGTGAAGGCATATCACCCAATAGTTTTTTACGCGCAAGATTTAAGCGTTCGTCATATGATAAGTGTTCGGTTTGTGTTGTTTTAGGCTTGTTTTTATTGGTTTTTATGGGCGTTAGGCACACCGATTGATCCGTTGACAACATCAATGGATCACGCACACCTATGCCTGCCTTAGTGCCTGTACTAACCATACCTAACTACTCTTTTTTCGATCCCACCTTATTTGCGGCAGGTTATCTATAAGTAAATATTGCACAAAATTGTGATTTTGTCCATTAAACTTTGCCTAAAAGTAAGCTGGAACTTGATGCAACTTATGGGTGTACTTTGCCTTTGGGGCAACCTGGCTTAAAAAAACAAATGGCCCCATCAATGTGATAGGGCCATCAATAAAATAAATGGTGTCTAAATTATGCTATTTAGGGCCTATCATATCCTTAGGCTGTACGACTTCATCAAAGCGCTCAGCTGTTACAAAACCAAGGTTTACGGCTTCTTCTTTCAAAGTGGTTCTATTTTTATGGGCAGTTTTCGCAACCTTAGTTGCATTGTCATACCCAATCTCTGGAGCCAATGCCGTGACCAACATTAAGCTTTCCCACATTAGAGAACTGATGCGATCTTCATCGGCTTCTAATCCGTCAATGCAGTTGTCCGTAAAGGCTACAGAAGCATCTCCAAGCAATTGCATCGACTGTAAAACGTTGTATGCCATCATTGGCTTGTAGACGTTCAGCTCAAAGTGTCCTTGGGATCCTGCAAAACCAACTGCTGCATCATTACCAAAGACATGGGCGCAAACTTGTGTAAGTGCTTCACATTGTGTTGGGTTCACTTTGCCTGGCATGATGGATGACCCAGGTTCATTCTCTGGCAACATCAATTCGCCCAGACCACAACGTGGGCCCGATCCTAATAGTCTGATATCATTGGCTATTTTAAATAGAGAAGCTGCAACCGTTTTTAGAGCACCAGACATTTCAACCATTGCATCATGTGCTGCCAATGCTTCGAATTTATTAGGTGCTGTCACGAACGGTAGGCCTGTAATCTCTGCCATATTTGCGGCAACCATCTCGCCCCAACCTTGTGGCGTGTTTAAGCCAGTACCAACGGCTGTGCCGCCTTGGGCTAATGGATAAATGTTTTCTAAAGCGTGTTTGACGCGTTTGATACCTTGTTCGATTTGGAATGCGTAACCGCCAAATTCTTGGCCGAGTGTCAACGGAGTTGCATCTTGTGTGTGTGTACGTCCGATTTTGATTATGTCTTTGAAACTTTCAGCTTTTTCTGTAATTGCAGTATGAAGCTTTTCTAAACCCGGTATTAATATATCATGTGCAGTCATGGCCGTTGCAATGTGCATTGCTGTTGGGAATGTATCGTTAGATGACTGACCCATATTACAATGGTCATTAGGGTGAACTGGTTGTTTTGACCCCATCTCGCCGTTCAAGATTTCAATCGCGCGATTTGAAATAACCTCATTTGCGTTCATGTTTGATTGTGTGCCAGAACCTGTTTGCCAAACAACTAGAGGGAAATGATCGTCCAATGCACCTTCGAAAACTTCACCTGCTGCTCTGATAACAGGCCCTGCGACCTCTGGTGTCAATTTGCCAAGTTCAAGGTTTGCTTGAGCACAGGCTTGTTTGATAACACCAAGGGCGCGAACGATTGCAACAGGTTGTTTCTCCCAACCGATTGGAAAGTTAATTAGGCTTCGTTGCGTTTGTGCGCCCCAATATTTGTCCGAAGGAACCTCTAGTGGTCCAAAACTGTCAGTTTCTGTGCGTGTGGCTGTCATCGTGCGTGTCCCCAAATAAGTCTTAAGATTCTATAATAGGCTTTGGGTATGCTACACAAGTCTGTGAAACATTATATTATAGTTTTTCTGAACTCATATACACGCGCAGGGGGTAAATTATTCAAAACGGGCGCTATAAGTTTTGTAGAAAGCCCCAAGTTTTGCCTTACTGAACGTGCAACGGGTGGTTTTAAACCATAAGTATATTGAATGAATACACCACCAGATTTTAGTTTCTTGAAAGCTTCGCTCAAGATGTTTTCCTGTAATTTCTTTTTCATGCCCAAAAATGGCAAACCAGAAACCACCGCCTGAACATTCAGTAGGGGGGCAGTTCTTAGGTTTTCTGCTGATGATTTGATTACATGGCTTTTGGGGAAAGAGTTGCGTAAATGTATGTAAAAATAATCATTTATTTCAAACAATGCTAATTGGTTTTGGTTAAACCCGTGGACCAAAAGGCTTTCTGTGATTTTCCCCGTACCAGCACCTAATTCGATTACATTTCCGAAATTAGGCCGCAATCTTTCAACCATTTTGTCACAAAGCGCACGCGATGATGGAGCAATAGCCATAATTTCTTTAGGCTTTGTGCAAAGTTGTTTTCGAAACAGTCGGTTATGATCTTTATCGTTTAGCATACGCCATATATTACTGGCTTATTGTAACGATATTATATCAAGAAAATCACTCTTTTCTGAAGCTATCCAAGGAAACGATCTCGGCTTCTTTTTTCGGCTTCTCTTCAGCTATTTCCTCATGCTCATCCTCAATCATAATCATTGGGCTTTCGGGAACCTCTTCAAGGTAGGTTTCTTCCTCCTCTTCAAACCGCAAGCCAAACTCCACACTTGGATCAACAAATGTTTTTATTGCATCATAGGGTACAACCAATGGTTCTGGTGAGTCATTGAAATTTAACGTGATTGAAAAGCGATCATCTAATACAGTGAGGTTTTCAAACCAATGTTGAATAACAATGGTCATTTCTTCTGGGTAACGATCTCGTAACCAATCCGCAATATCTACGCCTGGATGGTTTGTATCAAAACAAATAAAGAAGTGATGTTCGCCAGGTAAGCTGCCGTCTTTGGCTATTTTACGTAAAAGGTCAGCCATAAGGCCACGCATGGCGTTATGCATCATTTTTCCGTAGTCAATTGTATCAGTCATATTATGCTCGTTCGTATTAGTCGAAACCAGCATATAGCAATGATGAGAACTGAAAAGACCTTGATTGGCTCTTTAAGTGAAAAACCACTCTTATATATGGATATTTATAAGTGTTTAGGGCAAAAGGCGCGCCTCGTAACTCTTTAAGCTGCGCATTGCTGCTTGTCCGTAAGCTGCAATGTCTCCGTTTAGTTCCGGGAACAATGCGTGAATTTCATCGCGAGCATCTTGGTGCATCGCTTCTAAGATTTGCTTGCCTGGATGAAAGCTTTCTGTAGCAATGCCTTCGGCGTAGATGATTTGATGTTCCTCAAACATGATATGGTAGTATTCAATATAACTGCCTTCGATTGTTACGATTGTAGTGCCATTCACTAAATCTTTTGCAGGGATCAGAACTTCGGATTGGCCAAGCAACAATTCTGCCTTTGGATCACGTATAACCATGCGGTGCTGTGGGGATACCAACAAGTCGCGATGATTTTGCATTGCACCTTTGGAAATTAAGATAGGTGCCAAATCACCCAAAGCATTTACAGTTTCTGAAGCTATCCACTTAACTTTTTGGTATCCATTTTCGCGTGTTAAAACTTTATCGCCCAAGGAAATATATTCGATTTTCATAGTGCCTTTGGATGTTAAGATATGTGTGCCACGTACGAAACAAGGGACGATAGACGATTCAAGATTTAAGATTCCATTGCCCGTCTCAACAGATGGTGGTGATGAAATACTTCCATCTCCGTTAAAGTCGATATCAGTTTCATGATTGAATGTTTGTGGCGTAGAGCTATTCGTAAGATTGGAGCTAGGAGCAATAAATAGATTGCCACTTAAACTAGGTGCACCTGCATTACTGGATATCAAAACACCAGAATTGATACGTATATAAGTATCCCCAATACCGTCTATTGAATTTTGTATGGTTGCTGTTTGTCCATGGTTTTGTGGAGTGTAGGTGAATTTGATTGTACCTGACGCAAAATCCGCAGCATTTTCATACACTTTAACACCAATAAAACCAGCTGCCCCAGATATCTCACCATTTACAGGAACGTCTTGGATTTCGAATACAACAACATCGTCATCCTCAAATACAGACTGTCCTGCTTCAACAGTGATAAGGCCTGCATTATTATTGCCTGCACCAGAAAGTGCATTCACATTAGGGTTAAGTATTATGTCTGATCCATTTACAATCAAATTACTGATCATCATTTTACAAGCCCTACACTCCAACGCTGTTTTCTATGCTTATTCTTTATTAATCTATAATCTCTTAACGCCAATGGATAACGAGTCTTTTATATTAAAATAACGGAATATGTGGGAAGATTGCAAATGACGGTGCACCTTATGTTTCAAATACCGCAAGGGTTGTGTTTTCTTTTTTATCTTATTGAATAATATGGAAAATAATTTGTACTTTCAAAAAATAAACCATTGGCGACACCTATTGGTGGTGTGGCAATACATTTACTTTTTGTATTCCACTGTGACGAAGTGGTTTGGTTGTTCTGTATCTATGTAAGATAGGCTTGGTGAAAGTTCTCGTAATAACTTCTCTTTTATGGCGCGTGCGTAATCTTTATACCCGTATGTTGGTTGAACAAAAGCGCCGTGGCCACGTATGACGTTCTTTTCAAAATACCTTAACAAAGTCAGGTCTTCGCCAACAACGACCAATGCATTTATTGTAACACCTTTGGCTTCTAAAATTGCAGCGACATCAGCTGGTTCATTGCCTTGGTTATTATGCCCATCTGCACTGACATCAATAACGCTTTTAAGACAAGGCTTTGGATTACGTTGCAGTAATCGGTTCGCATGGATTAGGGCATTGCCAATTGCTGTCATAGGGCCACTTGTGTAACGTGTTGTATCTTCAATCTTATCTGCAAACGCAAAAGAGGATTGCTTGTTTTGAATGCTATGCCAGTTTAAAACAACACGCTGATCTTGTGGGCCAGCCCATTGTGTAATGGCAACTTGAATGCCGCCTGGTAAAAAAGATATTAACTCGGTCACTTCTGGGTCGCGAAATGCAGAGGCGACGCCGACACGTTGTAAACGGTACTCTTTCCAGTCGACGCTTCCAGAGACATCAAGTGCAAGGATGAGCTCTACAGAACATCTATCTTGTGCGATTGCTTGAGTAGGGCCAAATCCCAATAAAGCAGCGCAGCACATTTGTATGAAAAGTTGAGCATTCATTTTTGGTGAGTGTTCGTAGAGTACATAAAAGAAATGCTATAGAAATGCGGTTCAAATGCAATCTATGTAAAAGGATAAGCAGTAACATTTACGTTGGTGGCATTAATCGGATTTTCCATAATATGATTTCGTATTATCAGGACTAGCTATTTTAGATGCTTTTTCACTGTAATTTTAATCATAGCTGTTTCATAGTTGCGCAATCGTACTGATGGAATGAATGCCTAATATGTTTTTTGACACTGATATACACACCGTTTCAGATGCACGCCATCTGGCAAAAAAACGCCTGCCATGGATGGTTTTTGATTATATTGATGGTGCTGCAGGTGATGGTTTTGGAGAACAAGCCAACCGTGATGCAATCCGTGCTTTGCGGTTAAAACCGCGGGTTTTAAACAATGTGGAGCAGCGGGACGTAAGTGTTCCAGTTTTTGGAAAGAAATCAGATTTACCCTTTGGAATCAGTCCTATGGGAATGTGTAACCTTGCAGCGCCCAAGGCTGATTTGATGTTGGCAAAACTTGCTGCAAAGCATTTCATGCCAGTAGGGGTATCGACTGCGGCCTCTACATCATTAGAGGTTATGATGGACACATCCGAAGGGAACGCATGGTTTCAGTTGTATTTTAGCGGGAATGAAGACGCATCAAACGCATTGATTAAACGCGCGCAAGATGCTGGATATCAGACGCTAATATTAACCGTTGATGTGCCAGAGGTAGGACGTCGTCCACGTGAATTACGCCGTGGGTTTAAAATGCCCTTTAAAATTGGTCCAAGGCAATTCATTGATTTTGCCTGTCATCCACAATGGTCGCTATCTACGCTTTTCCACGGAAAACCAGAGTTGGCTAATTTTGGTGGTAAGTTTGGCGAATTCGATCGTACCAGTAGCCGTGCAGGGGCTGATTGGGGGTTATTGGCTAAAATTCGTGATGCATGGAAAGGAAACTTGGTTGTTAAAGGTGTTTTAGATCCAAGTGATGCTTTGAAGATGAAAAAAATGGGTGTTGATGCTGTGCAGGTGTCTAGCCATGGCGGGCGTCAATTGGACGGTTCTTTAAATGCTATCAATGCATTACGAGACATACGTAAAGCAGTGGGTGCGAAATATCCGCTGTTTTATGACAGCGGCTTACGTAGTGGTGAAGACATTGTAAAAGCCTATGCTGTTGGTGCTAATTTTACCTTTTTAGGGCGTCCGTTTTCATATGCTATTGCTGCAGGTGGTTCGCGTGGCTTGGATCAGTTAACAGATATACTGACACAAGAAGTCAGCATTACATTGGCACAATTAGGTGAGACAAATATCGTTTCACTCGGCGCGAACCATATTGTGGCGGCCTGATAAATACTGATATTAAGTGCTATGACGACCTTATGTGATTAAGCATAAGGTCGTTTATATCTATCGTTACCCAGAAAATTGATAGCTTGCTGGTGTGTAATGAAAGCCCTCACCACGCGTAGAAACATAGCCCAATGCTGGGAATGGTAAGTGGTATCCAATCATGGGAATTTTATCCGTAGCCAGCATTCCTAAAACCCTGCGGCGTGTGGCAGCAGCAGCAACTTTGTCTGTATCAAAACGTACTTCCCAATCAGGATAGGCTAGGGACCATACGTGGTGATTTGCCATATCCGCTGCAATAAAAACCTGCCTACCACCGCTTTCCAGCATATAGCCCATATGTCCAGGTGTGTGGCCAGATGTATCAAGTGCTGTAATACCTGAGGCAACAGAATAGTTTGGGTCAATGAAGGTTGTTTTTTCGGCAAGTGGCTTAACTAAGTTTGCGACCATTCCGCCAATGCGATGTTCAGGACCTTTTGCAAGCCAGAACTCATATTCAGTGGTTCCAGTAATATATCTTGCATTAGGAAATGTTGCCGATCCTTCAACCATTAAACCGCCAATATGATCTGGATGCATATGGGTTAGCACAACAATGTCAACTTGATCCTCGGAATAACCAGCAGCGCGTAAGGCCCGTAATACCCCCAAGGTTTCCCCACCAAGGCCAGTATCAAACAAGATTAACTCTTTGCCAGTGTTTACCAATGTCGGTGTGAAATAGGTTTCTGTTTGATCGTAAGGGATGAAGTTTTCTGCACTTGCTTTTGCAAATTCTTCGGGCGACACGTTCATTCCAAAAGTTCCCTGAGGTTCTTTACGTGTGCTTTGGGCTACTAAAAGTGTTGTGATTTCGAAGTCGCCCATTTTAAAACGCGAGAATATTTGTTCTGAAGAGCCTAACAATGGGGCAGCAGCATGTGCTGCAAGGCTTGTTGTAATGGGGAGGCTGGCAGCTCCAGCTAAAAGATGGCGACGGTTCAATGTAACAGTTATAGACATGATAATTCTCCGTATGATTAAAGTTTAACTATAGGTGGGATAATGCATTTGGACAGTAGTCTTGATGCGAAATATTTCACGATCTCGTGACGGATTATTTTGTGGAAAGTGCAGGTTTCTGTTGCAAGGTACCTGCGAACCCCGCCTAACGCGGCTAGGCGTTAGGAGTTAAGTTTCGATATTTCGAACTGCTTACGCAGCTAGAGCTACCGGAGCACGATTGTCATTTGCAATTGTACAGTTTTCGCCGATAACGGTGGCAGACAGCCGAGTAAAAGCTAACATCTTTAGACGTCCGTCGATCCTATTTCGACCCCATACCGCCCTCAAATGAAGGGATTTTTGGTGGAGTCGCCGGGTACCGCCCCCGGGTCCGATCCGTTTATTACATGCGCGTTTATCACCATAGTCCCCGAAGGAACAAATTTAATATAAGGGCTTCAGGAGGGTAATTAAAGGGGTTTCTTACTGTTTTTAGGCAGAGTGTGGTGATTGTATCCGATAATCGGGAACGACAACTCTTTTAACAGTTTCTCTGACATTGCGCGTTTATAGTCATGATAGCCAAGGGCAAGCATTGAAAAGGACCCAAAACCATGAATAACTTCAGTATCAAAATAGCCTTTTAGTTCTTGTACGTCCGGAGCTAACAATGCGTTTGCACCACCAGAAAATTGTAAACGGTATTCGGTTGGGTCAACGGATCCAGAAATATCCAAAGCCAGAACAAGAGCATGTCTGCATGTGGCAGATGCAGTAGCCATAGTTATAAGTAATAGAGCACCTGCCTATCTTATTTGGATGGTTTTTAAAATCTTAGCAATATCTAACCCTTTGATTTTATGTGTGGTGCCCAAGGTTTGCGGGTTAACATATCGCGGTAAACCAATGTAACCAACAAAAAGCTGATATATAGTAACAGATACCAAGATCCCATTTTTGCCCATCTTACCATTTCTAGGTTGCCTTGGCCTGCATATAACCATGTACCTGTCATTGTGCCGACATTTTCGGCAATCCATAGGAAAAATGATGATAGGAATGCAGCAACAGGTAGGGGCATCCAACGTGGCGTTACACCCACATAGAACCATATGCGTGTGCGCCAAAAAATGACCACTGTTGCCACAAATAGGATGTTTCGGATGTCATATGTATAATGGTGCGTGAAAAAGTTAGCATATATGGCAACCGCAAGGGCAACAGTCATCCAAAACGGTGGGTAAGGGGCAAAACGCATGTCAAAGATACGGATAACACGTGCCATGAAACTTCCAACACAGGCGTACATAAATCCTGAAAATAAAGGAACATCTGCTATTTTGATATACCCAGGTTCTGGATAACCCCATGATCCCATTTTGACTTTGAAAATTTCCATGATCGTTCCAACGATATGGAATAATAATATGACCTTTGCCTCGTTCAGGCTTTCAAGTTTGAAGACAAGGAATAGAATTTGCGTGGTAATGGCAAAAATGAACAGTGCGTCATAACGGTGTAATGCCCAATCATCTTGCCAGATGAGTGAGGTGATTATTATGACGATTAAAAAGATTAATCCAAACAAGCTTGCCCATGCTTGTTTTAGAAAAAACATAATTAGCTCGGTTAACCCACTGGGCAGGTATTTACGTACCCAATCCCCTAAAATACGTTCAATTTGTAAATTACGCACCACGTCCCCCGAGGTATAGTCTTTTAGGGAACGTGATCTAGGACTGGCGCGAAATCAACCTATTAAATGCGGAAAAATGGCTGCAAGAGGCGTGGTATGATTGCATTGAAGCGCAATGGTGCATCTGTGACAGCTAAGCAAATGCAATCTTCGCCCATTTCAGCGCGCGGCGTGTGCTCTAAGTCTTCATCAGCGATTTCGATATCACCGCGCCCAAAACGATCAACTTCATCTGCAAATGCACCTTGCAAAACAAGCGTTAATTCTGTTCCGCGATGACCATGATCTGGAACAGCGCGTCCTGCTTCGATGTGTAACAACCTTGCAGATGCGCCCTTTGATGTTTTCAAAATGGCCTGTTTTACGCCCATTCCAAGGCTTTTCCATTTCACTGCATCAGGGTTTTCGCCAACATAATGTTGTAATGCTCTTGGGAAAATACTGTCATTTTTGGCAAGTTTGGGTGTGGGAGCAGGCGCGCCATTTATTTTTGCCAATGTGGCCTCAAAGCTGTCATCTGAGATTGACATGGTTTCAGTGTCATCCAAAACAGAACCACCAACTGCTTCGTAAGCTTCAACAGCTGCACGGCATTCATCACACATAGAAATATGCGTCGCCACAGCCAATTCAAACGCTTCTGGTAGGATGCCAGCAGCGTATCCCATAATTAGTTCTTCGCTTAAATGATGTTGTATCTTCATTGTTCTGCTCGCTTCATTTCATGACGCAACTTTTCAAGTGCCAATCGTAATCTGGATTTGATCGTTCCAAGCGGTAATCCCGTCTCGACCGCGATTTCTTTGTGGGATAAGTCCCCGTAAAAAGCGCGTTTGACCAAGTCTTGTTGTTTGTCAGGTAGGTTTGAGACAGCCTTGGTCAAGAGTTCACTCTCTTGGGCTGTTGCGATGATGTCTTGAGCATCTGGTTCTTCAACTGGACCCCATAGAACTTCATCTGGTTCTGGACGGTTGCGCTTACGAATTACGTCTATTCGTTTGTTCCGCGCAATCGTGAATATCCATGTAGATGCAGAGGCGCGCTTTGGGTCAAACTGTTTAGATTTACGCCAAACAGTGGCCATCGTTTCTTGAACGCATTCTTCTGCGGTGCCTTCTGTTGCACCAGCTTTCATCAGAAATGATTTTATGCGGGGTGCAAAATGGGCAAATAAGACAGCGAATGCTTTTTTATCTTGTGAAGTGGCTATATTCACCAAACATTGGTTGAATTCGGCAACCTCGGTTTTTTGTGTTGTCACAGCCTTGCCCCCTTGGCGCACCTTTTTGGATCGCGCAACAAAACCATAGGCGCGTTTGTATCGCAATGGTTCGACTTGGTTTATATGCAAATTTTCTGTCAACATAACACTTCTACGGCGTAAATTAAAAATCGGATCATTTTTGATCCAATTTGTTTTCTGACGCGTAACAATCCCAAAAGACTAAAGGGACTACGACTATGCCGTTTGAAAATTTACCAGTTGCTCCAACAAAGATCGCAATCATCGGGGGCGGAGTATCTGGATTAGGGGCGGCATATTTATTATCTCGGTCCCATGATGTGACTTTATTTGAATCTGAGGCGCGTTTGGGCGGACATGCCCGTACAGTTATAGCCGGTAAAAATAATGATCAGCCTGTGGATACGGGGTTTATTGTTTTCAACTATGCCAATTATCCACGTTTGACGAAGTTATTTGAAGAACTGAATGTTCCTGTTGAGAAAAGCAATATGAGTTTTGGCGTTTCTGCTAACAATGGTCAGGTAGAATATGCGCTGAATTCTATAAAGGCGATGTTCGCCCAAAACCGCAACTTGATTAACCCAGCCTTTTATAAAATGTTACGCGATATCGTGCGGTTTAATGCGCGTGCCGCCGATATGGTCAAAAGCCGTGAGATGACATTGGGTGAACTTATCAATGTGATGCGTTTGGGGGATTGGTTCCGTGATTATTATCTGTTGCCATTTTCAGGTGCGATTTGGAGCACACCGCTTAAAGACATGATGGATTTCCCCGCAGAAGCTTTGATCCGCTTCTTTGAAAATCACAATTTGCTTGGCTACCATGGCCACCATCAATGGTACACGGTGTCTGGTGGATCGATTGAGTATGTAAAGCGTTTAACCGCAAATATAGAAGCGCAGAATACCAAGATCAGAGTGAATGCGCCTGTTATGTCTGTACGCCGCGATGAAAAAGGTGTGCTTGTTCGCGCCAAAGGTGGTGCGTGGGAACGTTTTGATCGTGTGGTTTTCGCATGTCATTCCGACGAAGCATTGCAGATGTTGGAAGCTCCAACAGCAGATGAGCAACGTTTACTGGGTGCTATTGGCTATCAAGATAATCACGCAGTTCTACATTGTGATGCAAGTGTTATGCCGCGACGCAAACAATGTTGGGCGTCATGGGTTTATTCAACGAAAGAAGAAAATCGCAATGCCAGTATTGGCGTAACTTATTGGATGAACCTTTTGCAAAACATCAATCATGATGACCTTTTGCTGGAAACGTTGAACCCAAGTCATGATATCAAAGACGAGCTGATTTATTCTGAAAAGTCTTTCCGTCACCCAGTCTTTGATAAAGAAGCGTTAGCAGCGCAACCGCAAATCCAAGCCATCCAAGGGCAAAACAATACATGGTTCTGTGGTGCATATATGCGCAATGGCTTCCATGAAGATGGCTTTTCCAGTGGCGTCGATGTGGCCGAACATATGGATGGGGTGGGCGTATGGGCTTAACGCTGGATCATATCCACGGAACCACGTTCCACAAACGGCATGGAGCCATTGCCAATGCATTTAGCTATGGTGTGGATTATATGCTTGTGGATTTAGATGGCCCTGTAGCAAAGCCATTTTTGATGTCTGAAAATAAGCTGAACCTTGTCAGCATGTATTGGCGCGATCATGGCGGTATGCGTGGTGCTGGGCAGGGGCTTGATTGGGCACGCCAAACGTTACGCGATAATGGGTTTGATGAATATACAGATGCAAAAATTCTATTATTAGCGCAACCGCGTGTGTTTGGTCATGTGTTCAACCCTGTTAGTTTTTGGCTAGTGTTCGATGCCGAAGACAGATTAAGAATTGCGATTGCAGAGGTGAATAATACCTTTGGCGATAGGCATTCATACCTGTGTCACCATGACGATTTGAGCCCTATTATAAAAGGCGACCAAGTCAAAGCACGCAAAGTATTCCATGTATCACCGTTTCAAGATGTATCGGGTGAATACACATTTAAATTTGATGTAACGCCTGAAACCCTTGGCGTATGGATCGATTACCGCGATGGCAATCGCGGGGTCTTTGCCACTTTTGTAGGAAAACGCCAACCTGTGACGAATGCTTCAATACTAAGGGCGGCGATCATGCGCCCCTTTGGGTCTGTCCGTGTACTGGCCCTGATTTACTATCAAGCTTTAAAATTGAAACTAAAGGGAGCCATTTATCGTGCACGCCCTTTGCCACCGAAAAGTGAGGTTTCCAGATGAAATATCTAGTAATAACTTTGGCAATTTGGGGTACAGCAACCTCTGCCGCTTTGAGTACGCCTCCTGAAGTGCAAGCAAACTTAAAGAATGCATCTCTGACAGGGGCAGCGAGTGCCAGTATTTTAACGAAGACAATATATGATGCCGAACTTTGGTCAGAGGATGGTAAACCGTTTGCGATTAAAGACGATTTTGCATTGTCACTGACATATAAAGCATCTTTCAAGGCAAGTGTTTTGGCCTGGGCGACAGTGTTTGAAATTGCTCGTATCGAAGATACCCAAAAAACGAATTTTGATGATTTAGAGCAAAAGTTGACCACTTGTTTTTCAGATGTGAAGCGTGGCGATCGTTTCACAGCCATGCCGACCAATATAGATAATGTTACATTTTTCTTTAATGGTCAGAAAAGCTGTGACTTATCCTACCCAAAATTGACAGAACGGTTCTTTGGCATTTGGCTTGGCCCTAAAACGCGTGATCCTAAAGTATCCGCTAAATTAAAGGGTGTTGAATAATGCCCGCAACAACCCACAAAGGATTACCAAGTTACGCCCTGTTCTCGGGGATGTTGGCATTTGTGGGTTTGCCTATTTATATTCATGCGCCGAAATTTTTTGTGGATGAATACGGTATAAGTTTAACTGCGATTGGTACCGCGCTTCTATTGGTACGCCTTCTGGATTTTGTTCAAGATCCAGCATTGGGGTGGTTTTCAGATCGTTTGAAACAAGCGAAGCCATTAGTCGTTGCGGTAAGTGGTCTTATTTTGGCGGCCGCCCTTTATGGTTTATTCGGTATTACCGCACCCTTTAATCCGTTGATATGGTTTATACTTTGTGTTGCAGTTTTGTTCACGGCCTTTAGCCTGTTAACAATTATGTTTTATGCACAAGGTATTCAAAAAGCGGGCAAAATTGGCGAAATGGGTCATGTACGTCTTGCTGCTTGGCGTGAAACTGGTGCGTTGATAGGTGTATGTGTTGCCTGTATTGCGCCACTCATCCTGCAAGCGATGTTCCCAAAATTAGGCCACCCATTAGCACTGTTTTCGATATTCTTTGCAGTGCTGACTGTATTAGCCATTTTGGCCATGCAATCTGAATGGTCGGCAAGCGTCAAACAGCCAAAAGAAACGCGGGTTCCAATCCTGCAGGATAAAATCCTTCGACGTTTGCTGCTTATTGCATTCTTAAATGCTGCCCCCGTAGCAGTTACATCAAGCTTATTTTTATTCTTCGTAGAATATCGTTTAGGTGCGGCTGATGCCGCCGGGCCATTATTGTTGGCATTCTTCTTATCCGCAGCTGCTTCTGTACCTTTATGGGGAATGGCTGCGCGCCGGTTTGGGGCAAAAACCGTTTTACTGACAGGTATGCTGCTCTCTGTTGTTGCATTTGGTTTTGCTTTGAACTTGCAGACTGGTCAAATTGCTGCTTTTGCCGCCGTCTGTATCGCATCGGGCGCTGCACTTGGCGCTGATATGACATTGCTGCCAGCTCTGTTTGCACGCCGTGTAACCGCTATTTCAGACGCAGGTGGGCAGGCATTCGGGTTATGGAGCTTCTGTTCCAAAGCAACGCTTGCCATTGCTGCTGTTACAATGTTGCCATCGTTAGAAGCATCAGGCTTCAAAGTCGGGCAACCCAATTCCCAAGACGCATTGCAAATGCTGTCCATCTTATACGCATTGGTGCCGTGTATCCTAAAGATACTCGCCTTCATATGCTTGTTTTTCACAAAGCTAGAGGAGATCTAGATGTCGACTTTAACCATCATCGTTTTATGCGCCTTATGCGGGTTAATCGCCCTTTATTACGCGAGTAATTTCATGGGCTTTATGGCGCAAAAGCCTGAACATTATACAGGCAAAGGGGCGGATTTTGATATTCGCAGAGAATTGAATGGCCCGATATTGTGTGAAGGTGTCATTTATGGCCCATTAGGGCGTGTTCAAACCCGCTTTGTTGCCAATATGAATGCCGAATGGAAAGGCAATCAGGGGCATATGACAGAAGAATTCCGCTATGACAGCGGTCATACGTTGAACCGTGAATGGACGTTAAGTGTAAAAAACGATGCAACGTTCGATGCCACTGCGCCTGATATTATTGGTACCGGCAAAGGTGTTCATTCTGGATCCAGTGTAATGCTGAATTACAACCTGAAATTGCCAGAAGATACGGGTGGACATGTGTTGAATGTGACCGATTGGATGTATCTGATGGAAAACGGCACAATCATGAACCGTTCGCAGATGCGTAAGTTTGGTATCAAAGTGGGTGAATTGGTCGCCACTATGCGTAAAGCTGCCTAATGACCCTGCAGGGCAAGCGATATTGGCTGGTTGGCGCTAGCGAAGGGTTGGGGCGCGAAATGGCGTTGCAACTCTCGGATGTGGGTGTTGATTTGGTGATCAGCGCTCGCACCAAAGCGCGTTTGGATGATTTGGCGGTAGAATTAAAGGGTACCGTAGATGTACTGCCCATTGATGTTAATGACGCAGATAACATTGCTGAAGTTGCTAAAAACTTAGGCCAGATTGACGGTATTATTTATGCCGCAGGTGTTTATAGCCCAATGAATGCCCAGTCTTGGGATGCAGATCAGGTTGAAGCTATGTGCGATATTAATTTCCTTGGCTGTACGCGAACGCTAGGCCATGTTGTCCCAGGTTTTATTCAACGTGATCAAGGGCATATTGTTATTATTGGCAGCTTATCTGGCTTTCGTGGTTTGCCGAAATCCATTGGTTATAGCGCATCAAAATCTGCAGTGATGCATCTTGCAGAATGTCTTTACGCTGATTTGCGGGGAACAGGTGTAAAGGTACAATTATTAAACCCTGGTTTCATTAAAACACGAATGACCGACAAGAACGACTTTTCAATGCCATTTTTGATGAGCAGCGCAGAGGCGGCAAAACATGCAGTAAATGCAATGCAAAAAGGGGGCTTTCAGTATAATTTCCCACGCATGTTTTCATGGTTCTTTCGTGGTGCGAATTTTTTGCCTGCAGGTCTATATTACCGATTATTTGGCTAATTGTTTGCGGCATTGGCTGGGTGACATACCAAAACGTTCTTTATATGCTCGGGTCATTGCGCTGGTGTCCTGAAAACCGCCTCGCAAAGAAATTTCGGATATATTCATTGGTGTCGATAAAACCATCTGTTGTACTGCTGACAGTCGGATATGACGGTATATTTGACTGATGGTTGCCCCAAACTCTGCAATAGCGCGACGATCCAATGTTTTTGCTTGGCAGGACAAGTGTTTGGCAAGGGCGTGGCGGGAAAGAGGGTTTTCTATTGTATCATGCATTACCGACAGGGCTTTATTCAATAGTGGGTTGCGTGCGTTCTGTTTTGGAAGATGTGCCGTTAATGGTGCGTCTTTTAAAAGAAAAAACGACTCTATATCAACTTTAGAAGATTGTCCTAAGTGTTTGGTAATAAGAAGTAATGCTAAATCAAAAGCAGACATAACACCCGCACATGTATATCTGTTTCCATCTTGGGTTAATCGTTGGCGTTGTGCATCAACCCTTGGAAACTCCTCAGCAAAACTATCGAAAGTGTCCCAGTGAACGGTGGCCGTTTTCTCATCCAACAATCCAGCAGCGGCCATAAGCCACGCACCTGTATCCAACCCAACCAAGATATCTGCGAGTTTTGATGCTTTTTGCAGTCCTATACGCGCTTTTGGTGTGTCATGTTGGACATAGTCATAGCTGGCATTTACGAACAAGTAATCACAGCGTCCCATTTGGGATAGCGCACCATCTGGTAATATAGGTAAGCCGCTTGATGATTGAACAGGATCACCAGAGAGTGTCAGGAATTGCCATTCAAATACAGTTTGATTGGCAAATGAACTGCAAGCCCGTAAGGGCTCCAGACAGTTTGCCAAGCAATGATTTGAAAACTGATCAAACAACAAAAATGATATTTTAATCGGCTTTGGTGGTATTTTTGTCCATATATGCATGATTTATGTCTATATATGTATAGTGTGGTTCGTCAATCCAGTGTTCCCTGAAAGGGATATACTTTGGAGATAGCCATGCCCTTAGAAATGAACACCAACGTTTTCATCACCTGTGCTGTGACTGGTTCTGGTGGTACACAAGATCGTAGTCCGCATGTACCCCGTTCACCAAAACAAATTGCTGAAAGTGCAATTGATGCTGCAAAGGCAGGGGCCGCGATAGTACATTGTCATGTGCGTGATCCAGAGACTGGTGCACCATCACGAGATTTGAAACTATACCGTGAGGTTACGGACCGTATTCGGGATGCTGAGGTCGATATGGTGCTAAATCTCACGGCTGGTATGGGTGGCGATATGGTGTTTGGTAAACCGAATGCTCCATTACCATTGGGCGAAGGTACAGATATGGCCAGTGCAGAGGAGCGTGTAGCGCATGTTGCAGAATGCCTGCCAGAAATTTGCACATTAGATTGCGGTACGATGAATTTTGCCGAAGCCGATTACGTGATGACGAATACGCCAGGAATGCTGGAAGCGATGGGATCAATGATGGAAGATCTTGGTGTAAAGCCAGAGATTGAGGCTTTTGATACAGGGCACCTATGGTTGGCAAAGAACTTAGTGGAAAAAGGTATCCTTAAATCACCAGCACTTGTTCAACTTTGTATGGGTATTCCTTGGGGTGCGCCAGATGATTTGAATACGTTTATGGCGATGGTTAACAATGTGCCAAGTGATTGGAACTGGTCAGCTTTCTCTATTGGTCGCAATGAATTGCCATATGTAGCGGCCGCCACCTTGGCAGGTGGTAATGTGCGCGTAGGACTTGAAGATAACCTATGGTTGGCAAAGGGCCAATTGGCGACAAATGCGGATTTGGTCAAACGTGCTGTGACGATCATTGAAGGTATGGGATCATCTGTGATGGGCCCTGAAGCTGTACGTGAGAAATTAGAATTAACTAAACGGGCCCCAAAATGAACCGTGTTGCAGCGATCATAGGCGGTGGCGTAATCGGCGGCGGTTGGTTGGCGCGGTTTTTGCTGAACGGTTGGGATGTGAATGTTTTTGACCCTGATCTAGAGGCAGAACGTAAAATCGGTGAAGTTTTGGCAAATGCACGTCGTGCATTACCAATGTTATATGACGTAGCATTACCTGCTGAAGGTAAGTTAACGTTTTGCGATAGGATTGAAGCGGCTGTTTCTGACGCTGAATGGATACAAGAAAGCGTGCCTGAGCGTTTGGACATAAAACATATGGTGTTTTCTGAGGTTGAAAAATACGCGCCAGAAAACGCTATAATTGGCTCGTCTACATCAGGTTTTAAACCATCAGAACTGCAAGAGGGTCTATCGCGTCCCGAAGCTGTGATTGTGACGCATCCTTTTAATCCAGTGTATTTATTACCGCTGATCGAATTGGTACCATCCGCTGTAAATGATCAGGCGATGATTGAACGAGCGCAAGGGATTTTAACTTCTCTGGGGCTTTACCCACTTCATGTTCGTAAAGAGATTGATGCACATATTGCAGATAGGTTCCTAGAAGCGGTTTGGCGTGAGGCACTATGGTTGATCAAAGATGGCATCGCTACGACAGAAGAGATTGATAATGCCATTCGTTACGGCTTTGGCTTGCGGTGGGGGCAAATGGGTTTGTTTGAAACCTACCGTGTCGCGGGGGGCGAAGCGGGTATGGAACATTTCATCGCACAATTTGGGCCATGTTTGAAGTGGCCATGGACCAAATTGATGGACGTGCCTGAGCTTACAGACGAGCTTACAAAAAAGATCGCTGGGCAGTCTGATGCACAATCAGGGCATATGACGATCCGTGAGTTAGAACAATTAAGAGACAACAATCTGGTTGCGATGATGCGAGCACTTAAAGGGCAAAATGCTGCTGCAGGCGCATTGCTGAATACACATCAAGCGAATCTAGCTGCAGATCATACACATGATTTCAAAGAGCCTTTACAAACTGTGAACCGTGTAATCCCAGTGGATTGGGTTGATTATAATGGTCACATGAACGAAAGCCGTTACGGTCAGGTATTTTCGGATGCGGCCGATGCTGTGATGGTCGCGATAGGGGCGGATGAGGCCTATATTGCAAGTGGTTTGAGTTATTTTACGGTTGATATTGATATCAAATTCTTACTGGAAACGCATGTTGGGCAAGCGATTACAGTCATGTCCCATGTTCTTATGGGCGAAGGTAAGAAACTAAAACTGTATCATAAGATGTTTTCTAAAGATGGCACTTTATTGGCTACAGGAGAGCAATTCTTATTGCACGTCAGCCTAGAAACGCGCCGAACATGCGAACCGTCAGCTGTCGTTTTAGCGAATGTAGAAGCAGCCGCTGCTGCACATGCAAAACTGCTAGATCCACGGACATAAGGAGGATTCAGATGCATTTTGGATTAACCCAAGAACAAGAAATGATCGTGGATACGGTCAGAAGCTTTGTTGAGAATGAGATTTACCCACACGAAGCGGCTGTCGAGCGCACGGGTGAGGTGCCCAATGAAATAGCACAAGAGATCAAACAAAAGACCATGGATTTAGGATTCTACGCCTGTAATTTCCCTGAAAGTGTGGGGTGTGCCGGGCTAAGCCATGTGGATTTTGCACTTGTCGAGCGTGAATTGGGGCGGGGTTCTATGGCCTTGAATCATTTCTTTGGGCGTCCTCAGAATATTCTGATGGCCTGTAAGGACGATCAGATTGAGAGATATTTGATGCCAGCGGTGCGTGGTGAAAAAATGGATGCGCTGGCGATGACTGAACCCGATGCAGGGTCTGATGTACGTGGTATGAAATGTTATGCGGTGCAAGATGGTGCGGATTGGGTGATTAATGGATCAAAGCACTTTATTTCCGGCGCAGAACATGCTGATTTTTTTATTGTTTTCGTAGCTACAGGTGTTGATGAAACACCACGTGGACCTAAGAAACGGATTACGACGTTTTTAGTGGATCGGGGCACGCCAGGTTTTGAAGTTCGTGATGGGTATAATTCGGTTAGCCATAAAGGGTATAAAAATTGTATTCTAGATTTTGATGATTGTCGGTTACCCAAAGAACAAGTTTTGGGCGAAGTGGATGGCGGTTTTGCAGTCATGAATGAATGGCTTTATGCTACACGGATCACGGTTGCGACGATGTGTGTAGGCCGCGCACGTAGGTGCTTTGATTATGCGTTGAATTACGCAGCAGAACGTAAGCAATTTGGGCAACAGATTGGTAAGTTCCAAGGTGTTAGTTTCCAAATTGCCGATATGATTACAGAGATTGACGCAGCAGATTGGTTAACATTAGCTGCTGCATGGCGCTTGGATAACGATTTACCAGCAAACCGCGAAATTGCGAGCGCAAAAGTTTATGCCAGCGAAATGTTGGCACGCGTCACTGATGCAACGCTACAAATTTATGGTGGTATGGGATTGATGGATGATTTCCCAATTGAACGGTTTTGGCGTGATGCACGTGTGGAACGGATTTGGGATGGGACATCTGAAATTCAGCGCCATATTATAAGCCGTGATCTGTTGCGACCATTGGGGGCATAGATGAAGGTAGGGCTGGATCGTCTTTTTAGACCAAAAAGCATTGCTGCCATTGGTGGTGGTCGTTGGTGTAAAAATGTGATCACAAAATGCCAAGAAATTGGATTTGCAGGGAAAATATACCCCGTGCACCCGAGTAAAGCGACTATGGAGGGTGTTGCTTGCTACTCTTCAATAGAGGCTTTGCCAGAAGCACCTGATGCTTGTTTCGTTGGTGTGAACCGAAATGCAACCATTGAGATTATAAGACAGCTTCGGGAAAAGGGTGCAGGTGGTGCTGTTTGTTTTGCCAGTGGTTTTTTGGAAGCTATTGGCGAAGACGCAGATGGGGCGGATTTACAAGTGCAGTTGCTAGAGGCAGCAGGAGGTATGACACTGATTGGCCCGAATTGTTATGGGTTTGTGAATTATCTGGATGGTGCGCTTTTATGGCCAGATCAACATGGTGGTGTACGTATAGACCGTGGCGTGGCGATTATTACGCAATCTTCAAATATCGCCATTAACCTTACGATGCAAAAGCGAGGGTTACCGGTAGCTTATGTTGTGACCGCTGGGAATCAGGCACAAACAGGGTTTTCTGAGATTGGTGCGGCTTTACTAGAGGATGACAGGGTAACAGCGCTTGGGCTTCATATCGAAGGTATTGACGATCTGCGGGCTTTTGAGAAACTTAGTAAAACAGCGCATGATTTAGGGAAATCTGTTGTCGTATTGAAAGTCGGGAAATCAGATCAAGCGCAAGCGGCAACCATTTCACATACGGCTTCACTTGCGGGTAGCGATGCAGGGGCTGGGGCATTGTTCAACAGGCTTGGTTTTGCGCAAGTGCGGTCGTTACCAGAGTTGCTGGAGACGTTAAAAATACTTCATACAACAGGACCATTGGAAAACAACCAAATTGCATCAATGTCTTGTTCTGGCGGTGAGGCCAGTTTGATGGCAGATACAGCTATTGAGCGCGACTTGGTTTTCCCTGATCTTACAGACACTCAACATGAAAGCTTACGCGCGGCTCTTGGTCAATTGGTAAAATTGGCTAATCCACTGGATTATCACACCTATATTTGGGGCGATTTAGAAGCTATGAGCCGTACCTTTACAGCGATGATGGAACCGCATTTAGGGTTCGGTATGTTGATCTTAGATTTTCCGCGTGATGATCGATGTGATCCTGCAGCATGGGATGGCGTTATTGATGCAGTAGAGAAAGCACGGGAAATATCAGGCCGCCCAATGGGGATTGTGTCTAGTTTGACCGAAACCCTTCCCGAAACGATTGCCAAAGATTTAATCGAAAAAGGTATTGTGCCACTTTGTGGTTTGGATGAAGCTCTAAGAGCTATTGAAGCGGCTGCTTTCTGTGGACGGAAGCGAAAGCAAATTGATCCTGTGCTTTTACCCGTGGAACCACATAATGTGAAAATGATTACAGAATATTATGCTAAAGCAGCATTGAAAGCTCATGATGTTCGTGTTCCCAAAGCTCAATCCGCTGATGATGTTGGAATTGTTGGCGCCATAGCGGAACAAATTGGGTTTCCTGTCGTTCTAAAAGGGCAAGGAATTGCGCATAAATCAGAGGCAGGCGCTATCGTTTTGAATTTAGCAACACCAAAGGCTGTGTATGATGCAGCCTTGGCAATGCCAACGGATAGTTTTTTGATTGAAGAAATGGTGACCAATACCGTGGCTGAATTGCTTATCGGGGTGGTTCTAGATCCTGCACATGGTTATGTTTTAACCTTGGCTTCGGGCGGCGTTTTGACTGAGTTATTAACGGACAGTCAGTCGTTATTAATACCGGTAAATGAAACCGATATTGAAAACGCATTACAACAGTTGAAGATTTCAGCTCTATTGAACGGGTTTCGTGGAAAGCCCGCAGCAAATATGAATGCTATTGTCGCAGCGGTAATGGCTGTGCAAGACTATGTGATAAAGAATGCAGGTACAGTGCAAGAGGTGGAAATTAACCCGCTTTTATGTACGTCTGATCATGCAATTGCTGCAGATGCTTTGATTGCGATAGGAGATAAAAATGACGGATAGTCCAATCAAAACACATCGTGAAGGTGCCGTATTGGAAGTGATATTGGACAGACCAAAGGCCAATGCAATTGATTTGGCGACGAGCCGTATCATGGGCGATATCTTTGCCGATTTTCGTGACGATCCTGAATTGCGTGTGGCGATTGTAACTGCCGCTGGTGAAAAGTTCTTTTGCCCAGGTTGGGATCTGAAAGCGGCGGCTGATGGTGATGCTGTTGATGGTGATTATGGCGTTGGTGGTTTTGGTGGTATACAAGAGTTGCCAAATTTTAATAAACCAGTGATATGCGCTGTGAACGGTATCTGTTGTGGTGGTGGTTTAGAGCTTGCCTTGTCATGTGATATTATTATGGCTGCAGAGCACGCTAGTTTTGCTTTACCTGAAATACGGTCAGGGACTGTGGCAGATGCAGCGTCTATCAAGCTGCCAAAACGCATCCCATATCATATTGCCATGGAAATGCTGCTTACGGGCCGTTGGTTGGATGCCGAAGAAGCAGCACGTTGGGGGATGATCAATCAGATACATGCTGCCGATGACTTGATGGCAAAGGCGCGCGAAATGGCACAACTGATTGCCAGTGGTCCACCTTTGGTTAATGCGGCGATTAAAGAAGTTGTGCGCGAAGCAGAGGATATGAAATTCCACGATGCTTTAAAGAAAATTACGACCAGTGAATTTGAAACCGTCAAAACGCTTTATACATCCGAAGATCAATTGGAGGGAGCAAAAGCTTTTGCCGAAAAACGGGATCCTGTTTGGAAGGGGCGTTAGCCCATATGACGCGTGATCCCAGATATGATGTTCTGTTTGAACCTGTAAAAATTGGACCTGTTACGGCACCAAACAGGTTCTATCAAGTGCCGCATTGTACAGGGATGGGGTATCGATATCCAAAATCAGAAGCGCGCTTGCGTGGTATAAAAGCCGAAGGTGGGTGGGGCGTTGTATCCACGCAAGAGACGGAAATACATCCGACCTCTGATATTACGCCTGCCAATGAAGCAAGGCTTTGGGATGATCGGGATATTCCAGCGCTTAGAGCCGTAACAGATGCTGTACATGAACATGGCAGTATTGCTGCTGTTCAATTGGTGCATAATGGATTGCATACAGCAAACCGATATTCACGAGCTATTCCTCTTGCCCCATCAAATACCGTTATTGACAGCGATGATCCCGTTCAAGCTCGTGCAATGGATAAGGCTGACATCAAAGCGTTTCGTCGTTGGCATGTAGAAGCAGCTTTGAGGGCGAAAAGAGCGGGTTTTGACATCGTCTATGCCTATGCAGGGCATGATATGACACTACTGCATCATTTTTTGTTGGCGCGGCACAACCATCGTAGCGATGAATACGGTGGATCATTGGAAAACCGCATGCGCCTGTTTCGAGAAGTGATTGAAGATACGAAAGAAGCTGTTGGCGATACATGTGCAGTGGCTGTGCGTATGGCGGTTGATGAGTTGCTTGGTAAAGAGGGTATGCAATACGATGCAGAGGCGCACGATGTTATTGAGGCCTTGGCGGAATTGCCTGATCTTTGGGACGTAAACCTGTCTGGCTGGTCAAATGACAGCCAAACATCACGTTTTTCAAATGAAGGGTTTCAAGAGCATTATACAAGTTTTGTAAAATCGGTGACCACGAAACCCGTTGTGGGGGTTGGGCGGTATACATCACCCGATACGATGGTGCGTTTGATCAATAAGGGGCAGTTAGATTTCATTGGTGCGGCACGTCCATCTATTGCCGATCCATTTTTGCCAAAGAAGATTGAAAATGGCCGTATTGAAGATATCCGTGAATGTATTGGATGTAATATCTGTACGGCAGGGGATAATACATGTGTTCCTATGCGTTGTACGCAAAATCCTACAATCGGTGAAGAATGGCGCAGAGATTGGCATCCTGAGATTATCACTAAGCTCGATAAACCCAAACCCTATTTGATTGTTGGTGGTGGTCCAGCGGGATTAGAGGCTGCACGCGCGTTAACACAGCGCGGTGCTGAAGTGGTCTTAGCGGATAAGGCAGATGTATGGGGTGGACGCGTGACTGCTGAAAGCAATTTGCCTGGTTTAAATGCATGGGGACGGGTGCGTGACTGGCGGGTATGGCAATTACAACAGGTTGCAAATGCACAGATGTATTTGAACAGCCATCTGTCTGCGCAAGATATTATGGATTATGCCATTCCTAATGTCGTTATTGCTACAGGAGCGAAGTGGCGAAAGAATGGACAAGGGCGGGTACATCGTACTCCTTTGCCATTCTTAAACAACGACCATGTTTTCACACCAGATGATCTGATGATCAAAGGTGTAAATGTGATCTCATCAAATGGACCTGTGATAATCTATGATGATGATCGGTTTTATATGGCGAGTGTATTGGCTGAATTGGTAGTTTCTGCAGGGCATGAAGTGGTGTTTGTGACACCTGCACCTATTGTGGCACCTTGGTCTGAGAATACTCTAGAACAAACACGTATTCAAACGCGATTGATTGAACTTGGGGTGGAGATTATGCCAATGAAACATTTGGCTGGAATGAGCGAAGGGCGGTTGTCAGTATCATGTGCTTATTCTGGACAAGTGCAGGAGATGGCATGCGGTTCATTAATCACAGTCACATCACGTACACCAGAAGACAAGTTATGCGCCGAACTGACCGTTTTGAGGTCAGATTGGGCTGATGCTGGTATAAAATCTGTAAAGCGTATTGGTGACTGTATTGCACCTGGCATAATTGCTGCAGCCGTACAATCAGGCCATTTATATGCGCAAGAAGCAGGATTTGATGCGGTGCCAGAACCAAAACGTGAAGATTATGGGCGAATTTGAAGAAAGTTGTGTCATTTAGACCTAATTTGCTTTCCATGCTGGTCTGTTGCGTTTGATTTCAGTAGACATCCTGTGACTTTAAGTTCTGGAGATGGTCCATGATCGCTGATGCACAAACCCATAAAGATAAAGCCTCTGCTTGGTTCGAAGAATTGCGCAACCAGATTTGTGACGCTTTTGAAAATCTTGAAGATACGCAAACAACTGGGCCTTTTGTCGATCGTCCAGCAGGGCGGTTTGAATTAACCAAAACACAACGCGGCACTGATGGCGATGGTGGCGGTGGGTTGATGTCTGTTATGCGTGGTGGGCGTTTATTTGAAAAAGTAGGCGTGAATATTTCGACTGTGCATGGCACGTTATCGCCAATGATGATCAAAGCGATGGCTGCGCGTAAAGATATTCCAGGCTTAGAAGAAAACCCTGTTTTCTGGGCTTCAGGCGTGTCGTTGGTTGCACATATGAACAGCCCAAAAACACCTGCTGTACATATGAATACACGGATGTTTTGGACACCCGTTGCCAGTTGGTTTGGTGGCGGTTCTGACTTGAACCCAATGATGGAAGTATCAGAAGACACTGAATTTTTTCATGATGAATTGAAGAAGGCATGTGATAAACATAATCCTGAATACTACCCTAAGTTCAAAGATTGGGCAGATGAGTATTTCATGATCAAACACTGGGGTGAAGCCCGCGGTGTCGGCGGCATTTTCTTTGATGACCATGATACAGGTGATTGGGATGCAGATTTTGCATTCACCCAGGATGTAGGGCGTGCGTTCCTTGATGCATTTCTACCTATTACGGAAAAACGCCGCACAGAAACTTGGACAGATGCAGACCGCGAAGTGCAACTGATCAAACGTGGGCGGTATGCCGAGTTTAATCTTGTTTATGATCGCGGAACGCACTTTGGATTGCAATCTGGTCATGATCCATCAGCCGTATTAATGAGCATGCCGCCCGTAGCGAAGTGGCCTTAGAATTATAAGGCGTTTCTTATCGCTTACGCTCGGGCAAACTTGTCCAAAGAATACCCAAAACCACGAACTGTGCGGATGTATTCATCTTCGGATATGGCATTTAATTGTTTACGTAACCGTCCGATGTGCACATCTACCGTACGTGTTTCAACTTCTAGACTGTTGCTCCAAACGCGTTCTAGTAATTGATCGCGTGAAAAAACACGGCTTGGAGCTTCAAGTAAAACACGTAGCAGTTTGAATTCTAATGGACCTAAGTGCACCACTTGTGAACCAATGCTGACCACATGACGGGTCAAATCCATTGAAAGTAATTCATAGCTTAGAACATTGATACCAATGCTACTGGATTTTGTACGCAAGTTTGCACGTACACGTGCCATAAGCTCTTTGATAGAATAGGGCTTAACGACATAATCATCTGCACCAGTATCTAGGCCGCGAATTTTATCATCTTCTTCACCGCGTGCGGTCAACATGATGACGGGAATGGTTTTAGTTTCTTTGTTGCGTTTAATCTGGCGACAAATCTCCAAACCAGATGTTTGTGGTAACATCCAGTCTAACAAAATCAGATCGATTTCGGTTTCTTCTAAAACCAAAAGACCTTCTTCACCAGTTTCCGCTTTATAAACGTCATAACCATCTACGCTCAGGTTGTAGCTTAGTAATTCTAGCTGTGACGGTTCGTCTTCGACGATTAAAACTTTGGGACCACCTTGTGCCATATCATTCTTCCACTAATTCGCCTGTGACCAAATAATGAACCTGTTCAGCGATGTTTTTCACTTGGTCGCCAGAGCGTTCTAAATTTTTCGAGATGAACAATAAATGTGTGCATGCTTCGATATTTCTTGGATTTTCCATCATGTAAGTCAGTAGCTCACGAAATAGAGCTTCTGTTTCATCATTAATGTCTTCATCCGCCAAACGTGCTTTTTCGGCCAGTTCCGTATTTTGTGTGACATAGGCCTCCATAACCTGATCCAGCATAATAGCGACTTGGTTCGACATCTTCGAAATGCGACGTACGACAGGTTTCATTGGCGAATAATCATCCACAGCATCAACACGGTATGACAATGTTTTCGCATAATCACCCATGCGTTCCAAACATTGTGATACTTTCAATGTTGTAATTGCGCTGCGTAAATCTTCTGCCATTGGTTGACGTAAAGCGATTAAGCGAATGGCTTTTTCATCGATCTGTGTTTCTAATTCGTTGATTGCAGCATCCGCTTTGGCAACTTTAGCAGCCAGTTCTGTGTCATTCTTTTTCAAAGCTTTTGAAGAGTTCTTCATTTGGTCGGATACTTTATCCGCCATAAGAACCAAAAGTGTTTCAATCTCATTTAGCTCTTTATCAAAGCGTGTAACGATATGTGTATGTTCCATTGCGCTATCCTATCCGATACGGCCAGTAATGTAATTTTGTGTACGCTCATCTTGAGGAGCCGTGAAAATATCATTCGTGTCGCCAAATTCAACCAAGTCACCAAGGTGGAAAAAGGCTGTCTTTTGTGAAACGCGTGCAGCCTGTTGCATAGAGTGTGTCACAATCACGATGCTAAACTTCGTACGTAGCTCGTCAATCAGTTCTTCGATTGTCGCTGTCGCGATCGGATCAAGTGCAGAACATGGTTCATCCATAAGGATAACTGTTGGCTGAACTGCGATTGCACGAGCGATACACAGACGTTGTTGCTGACCGCCTGATAGCCCTGTACCAGGTTTGTCTAAACGATCTTTCACTTCGTTCCAAAGACCTGCACGAGTGAGGGCCCATTCGACCAAACCATCTAATTCAGATTTAGAACCGGTCAAACCATGTATGCGAGGGCCATAAGCTACATTATCGTAGATTGATTTTGGGAATGGGTTTGGCTTTTGGAATACCATTCCAACCTGTGCGCGAAGCTGTACTGGGTCAATGCTTGGATCATAAATATCATTGCCATCCAAACGAATATCACCAGTGACACGGCAAATATCAATCGTGTCGTTCATGCGGTTCAAACAGCGTAAGAATGTTGATTTACCACAACCAGATGGGCCGATAAAGGCTGTCACGGCATGATCTTCGATATCAACATCGACCTGTTTAATAGCCTGAGCTTCACCATAGAAAACATCAACGCCACGCGCTGTTATTTTCATTTGTTTCTCGGATACTTCTTGAGCCATATTTTCCTCACTCAAATTCAAATCAATCTGCATATCTGTCACCACTTTCTACCAACGACGCTCAAAGCGTTTGCGCAGTACGATTGCGATTAGGTTCATTACTACAAGGAAGACCAACAACACACAAATTGCAGCAGCTGTTTTGGCTTCAAAGGCGCGTTCAGGAAAGTCTGCCCAACGGAAAACTTGGACAGGCAGAACCGATGCGCTGTCTGTAATACTTGCTGGAATATCAACGATAAAGGCCACCATACCAATCATGATCAATGGGGCGGTTTCACCCAAGGCTTGTGCCATTGCGATGATGGATCCCGTTAAAACACCTGGCATTGCTAGTGGTAATACGTGGTGGAATGACGTTTGTAGTTTTGATGCACCCAATCCTAAAGCCGCATCGCGAATGGATGGCGGCACAGCACGGATAGCTGCTCGGGATGCAATGATGATTGTTGGTAGGGACATCAATGCTAGAACGATACCACCCGCAAGAGGGGCGGAGCGTGGGACGCCAAAGACGTTTAGGAACACAGCCAAGCCAAGCAAACCAAACACAATGGATGGCACTGCAGCAAGATTGTTGATGTTCACTTCGACAAAGTCGGTCAATTTGTTCTTAGGTGCGAACTCTTCAAGATAAATCGCGGATAGCACACCGATTGGAAATGCTAGGAAGAATGTTACGAACATTGTTAAAACAGAGCCGACTAATGCACCCCAGATACCAGCCAATTCAGGTTCGCGGCTGTCGCCCGATGAAAAGAAGCGCCAGTTAAAGTTTGAACTGATGCGATCATCCGCACGTAAGCTTTCCAGCCAAACGATCTGGTTGTCGGATGTTTTGCGTGCCACTTCTGGCGAACTGTTCACATATAAGGCCCAATCATCCGCGGCTATTGTAGTTTGATCACTGATCGGCAAAATCACTTTTGCAGTGCTACCTGCCGCTGCAATCTCCGTCAATTTGACCCAACCAGCCCCAATGCGAACCAGAACAGAAGGCATAAATTTATCAAGCTTACCTTCGTAATTGGGTTGTTCTGCAATGCGGCGCAACTCTTCTGCTTCTGCGATAAAGCCATCACGTTTGATTTTACGTGCATCGACTTGCGCTTTTGCATCTGCTTTAACCGCTTCATCTGTTGCGGCGTTCATACGTTCCGTAAAGACACGCACACCATTGTTTTCTTGAACAGCCTTAGCATCTAATCGGGATGCACGCTTGCGCAATTCATTTTGGATTTCACCAACAACAGATGCGAAGACATCAGGGCTAACATTCAAAGTGACGGTGTCTTTGCTAGATGCAGAGACTTCTAATGCTTTATTGTGTTCTTGCTCAACTAAAGTTCCATATTCGCCTTTTAGGTAAAGATCGGAAATATCAGATGCTAAGAAGCGATAATCAATTGTTGTGCCAATCAATTCTGGGTTTTCCTGAACCAATGTACGTAATTCAAAGGCTGCACCACCGCTTACCACATCATAAAGTTGTTTCTTAGCTTTACGGTTTTTCACCATCGGGAAATGTTTTTTTAGGCTATTCTTAGCCAATTTCGCAAAGTCAGTTTTACCAATCACTTTCGGATCGTTTGTAGCTTCTGCATCAATGGATTGTTCCAGTGTTACAGGCAAAGTCACATAATGTTCGCGAATTGCACCCGTGGCATTGCCCAGCACTGTCCATAGAAGTGATATCAGCGCCAATGCTGATAATGTAATTGCACCGATACCGTATAGTTTAAGGCGTGTTTGTGATGCATTGCGGCGCTTTGCGTTCTTGGCTGCAAGCTCTGACGTATGATGTCCGGAATATTTTGAAAGATCAGTCATGGGTCAAAATCCTAGTCATACGCTTCGCGGTACTTGCGCACGATACGCAAGGCGACGATATTCAAAAGAAGGGTCACACAGAACAATGTGAAGCCCAGAGTAAAGGCAGGGCCAGCAGCAGTTTCAGCTTCTGTATCACCTGTGATTAGCATTACGATTTGTACGGTTACCGTGGTAACGGCTTCGAGTGGGTTCACGGTTAGGTTCGCACCTTGGCCTGCAGCCATAACAACGATCATTGTTTCGCCAACGGCGCGCGACACACCCAATAGAACCGCAGAAACGATACCGGGTAGGGCGGCTGGTAAAACAACCTGGCGGATTGTTTCAGCTTTGGTAGCACCCAAGCCATAAGAGCCATCACGTAATGATTGTGGAACTGCGTTGATAACGTCATCTGATAGCGATGAAATGAATGGGATTATCATGATGCCCATAACAATACCCGCAGCCAATGCACTTTCGGATGCAACAGATAATCCGATCGCTTCACCCCATCCGCGAATGGCTGGGGCTAGTGTGATTGCTGCGAAAAAACCGTAAACAACTGTGGGAATACCGGCCAAGATTTCTAACATTGGTTTGGCCCATGCACGGACACGCGCTGATGCAAAATCTGACAGGTAAATCGCTGCCATTAGACCAATTGGCACGGCTACGATCATTGCAATCAATGTGATCAGTAAAGTCCCGACAAATAATGGGATCGCACCCACACGGTCAGGGTCCATTGTGCCAGAATGTACACCAGCCAATGGCGACCATTCTGTTCCGAATATGTATTTGTCTACACGCCATCCAATGTTTGAAAAGAAGTTCATCGTTTCAAAGATCAAGCTTAAAACGATACCGACTGTCGTAAGAACTGCGATTGCTGCACAAACGAATAGGAAAGAACGGATAATGCGCTCTGATTTATTACGTGCGCGCCACTCTGCGGTAATACGCTTAATTTGAAAAAAACCACCAAGAACAGACAGTGTAAGTGGAATCAGAACCATCGACCAATTATGCAGATTGGATAGGCCAGAATAATTACCCGCAATTGTTTCGCGCAAATCATCCACGGATGATGCTGTGCGGCCTTCTGATATGGCTTTGGCATCTGATAAAACCAGTTGTGCTTGAATGTCGGCCAATGATGGGTCAGCGGCTTTGATTTGGCTTAATAAAGAGCCCGTTACAAACCAGCTGCCAAAAATCAAAAGAATAAGATATGCTGCGATCCCTAAAAGCAAAACCCACAGAAACGAAAGTGTTCCGTGGTAGTTTGGACGAGAGTGTAACGATGAAGGAATGCCATTTGAAACAGCTGTGGCTTTAGATCGTGCCATCATAAAGAAAGCAAATGATAGGCCGAGAATAATTATCGGCATTAGATTAGAAATCCCCAGCATTTCTATAGTCCTAATATTTAGCACGGCAGCGTGCTTTGGCAGAAAGTTGAGGGCAATGCATGCCCCCAACGGTTATTTGTTTTACAAGCGGGGAGGTCGCTTGAAAGTAAACGCGTGGCGCTTACTTAAGTTCTTCTGAACCAGTCATTACAACTAGGTTTGTCATTGTTTCTAGGTTTGCAGCGAAAGGCTCTTCTGACAATGGGATCAAACCTTTGTCTACAAGGTAACCTTCTTCACCTGCAGCAGCATCTGATGCGAACTCAGCAGCGAATTCAGCGATACCTGGTACAACACCTACGTGTTGTTTTTTCACGTAGTAGTATAGAGAACGTGATACTTTGTAGTCGCCAGCAGCGATGTTTTCGAATTCTGGTGCTACGCCGTTTACTGTAGCGCCTTTGATAGTATCAGAGTTTTGATCCAAGAAAGAGTAACCGAAAACAGCTACTGCAGCTGGGTTAGCAGCCAGTTTTTGAACCATTAGGTTGTCGTTCTCGCCTGCGTCAACCCAAGCACCGTCTGTACGGATTTCAAGTTTTTTGTACTCAGCTTTTTCAAGGCCAGCAGCTTTACCGCCTTTTTGGATCACTAATTCTTCGAAAGCGTCACGTGTACCAGATGATGGTGGTGGGCCTAGAACTTCGATCTTGATGTCTGGCAAAGATGGGTCGATGTCTGACCATTTTGCCGGCTCGCCTTGGCCTTTAGCCAATGCTTTATAAAGGTGATCGATTGTTAGCTCGAATGATGGAGCGTCGATGCCATTTGCAACTACGATACCGTCGAAGCCGATGATTGATTCAACGATGTCTGTAACACCATTTTCTTGGCACAATTTCCATTCTTTCGCTTTCATACGACGAGAAGCGTTTGTGATGTCTGGGTGATCAGTGCCAACGCCAGCGCAGAACAATTTCATGCCGCCGCCTGAACCAGTAGATTCTACAACTGGAGTAGCGAAGTCAGTCTTTTGACCGAATTGCTCTGCAACTGATGTTGAAAAAGGAAATACTGTTGAAGACCCAACAATTTTGATTTCTTTGCGTTCAGCCAAAGCTGGTGTCGCGATAGCTGTTGCCAATGCAACTGCTGTTAATGAAAGAGTTTTAAAGAACATAAGTTCAATCCCAATTTTGTTTCATGGACCGATTCTTCTCGGCTGAGTGCTAGATAGGCAGTCCACGTGAAGCTCATGTCACAGGTATGTAACAGTTGTGTGACAAACTTCTAATTTAGATAAACAAATGATTAATTTTTGTGGGTAACTTTTAAGATTTATCTAAATTGGCGATCTTTTTAACGCCATTAGATAAGGTAACGGTACCTTCACTCTCAAAAGCTTCGTGATTTTTTTCGATATCGTCGATTATATACCGATAGTTCGCCATGATGGTAAATGAGCTATCAAACCCAATATCATCTATACGTGCGGCCCAGTTTAAACGTTCAAGGCGCGCGCCATTTCCAATATGGAACCGGCAAACAGGATCAACTGGTTTGTTATCTCTCGCTTTTTCATTGCTTAAGAAATAGGCCGCAGCTGACAATAACGAAGCTTGGTCGTCTTTAGTGACAGCATCAATAGCCGTTAATTCTTGTGGCAATATATTTACGTCATCTTTTTGCGCACGCATCCAATCACCAAATTTCAAAACTGGCGACAGAGTTACGAAATCTTTTAGATTTGGAAAGCGCGATTTTACATCTTCCACAACCTGTTTGATCAAGAAATTACCCAATGGAATGCCACGCAAACCATTTTGGCAATTTGAAATTGAATAGAAAACTGCTGTGGTCGCTTTTCTTGGATCAAGCGGCGTGCGGTCTTTGGTCAACACAGGCGCAATCGCATCTGGCATTGTGTCCATTAGCGCAACCTCGACGAATATTAGCGGCTCATCTTCTAAGTTCGGATGGAAGAAGCCATAAATCATGCGGTCTGCGGGTTTTATGCGGCGCGAAAGATCATCCCAGTCTGAAATGCCGTGAACGGCTTCATATTTGATAATGTTTTCCAGAATAGTAGGGGATGTGTGCCAATCGATATTCCGCAAGCCAAGGAAGCCACGGTTAAACCATGCAGAAAAAACTGCCACGAATTCTTCGTCTAGTGCTTTTAATTCAGGTGTGTCGCGTAACATACCTAACAAATCAGACCGCATATTCAGTAATTTCATTGTGGATGCTGGACTTTGATTAAGCAGGCTTATCAAAGTCGCATATTGCGGTTTCGTAGCTTTTGATAACTTTTTCAGGTTTTTCTGGGATTTGTTTTCCAAAAATGTCGCCGCAGCTTGGCTGATATCACCAGTATCACAAGCGAGTTTCTGAAATAACGCCTCAAAGAATTCTAGCTTATGTTCCGTATTGAACGTCTCATAAGAGGACAGAATTTGCTGTGATAATGCCAACCCCGATGCCATGCCTTTGCTTTGTAGCAAACGTAGGCAAAGAATAACCGTACCTCCTACATCACCTTGTTTTGACAAGACAGGTAATCCAATAAGGGAGCGCCCACGATCTGCGACCGTGCTTAAGAAATCATTAATGGGTAACGTTAAAGCCATAAGTGAACTATTCACCAATGGCCTTAACGCACAAGTGCATTTTTTGAAATTGACGTAAGGTCAAATTAATTACCAGCTGCCAAAAGAGCGGCATTCCCACCAGATGCTGTTGTATCGACACAAACATGTCGCTCAAACGTGCATCGTTGTGCAATATCACGAGCATCTACCAATGGAATCAACGCGCCATCACGTCTAGATAGGGCAATACGTGCCTGTGCCAATGCATCATCTTCTGCCCATAGGATAACCGCATCGAATCCCGATAGTTCAGATAAGAATTCTAATGGTAATGCGCCTGACAAACCTTCAGCAATATCTGCGTTTGGTGCAATGATTATAGGCTCGCATCCAACACCTTTGACTGCTGCGGCTTGTGTGCGTGCCATATCTAATGTTGGACCAAGGCACAAAACAACACCACAGCCATAGCTGGATAATGTATTCATTTCCCCCGTTGGTCCGGGTAGAACACTGTTGTGAAGCGCTTTGCGAACAGGACGTTTTGTTGTGTTGATGTGTGCTTGGATATCATTGACGGATAAATCCGTTGGCTCGTATGGGGCGGGTGTGGCAATATCTGCCATAACAAACCGCGTTAAATATTCTGGTCCGCCAGCTTTTGGGCCTGTGCCAGATAAACCTTCACCACCAAAGGGTTGTGATCCTACTACAGCGCCAATCTGGTTGCGGTTGATGTAGACGTTACCCACATTTAAACGGTTGCCGAGCATATTTACAAAGCTATCAATCCGTGAATGTACGCCAAAGGTTAAACCATATTGTGATGCATTAATCGCCTCGACCACCTGATCAATTTCATCCGCTTTATATGTAGCAATATGCAGAACAGGGCCAAATATCTCTTCCTCTAAGTCCTCAATACCAGACACTCTAATAGCTGTGGGTTTAGCAAAGGTCCCATGATCAGGAATGTTGATTTGATGCAATATGCGATCCTCATTTGCAGCTTTTGCAATATGATCGTTGATACCATCTAACGCATCTTGGGTAATGACAGGACCAATATCCGTGCGCATATCCCAAGGGTTGCCGACAATCTGTGTGTCCATTGCACCATAAAGCATTTCTAGGAATTTAGGCGCGATATCTTCTTGTAAATACAACATACGCAAAGCAGAACACCTTTGACCCGCCGATTGGAAGGATGAGTCTACAATATCGCGAACGGTTTGTTCGGGCAGGGCTGTACTGTCCACGATCATTGCGTTCAAGCCGCCAGTTTCTGCAATTAATGGCGCACGTGCGTTGCCTGTTTGGGCAGCAGAAGCATTGATGTTCTGTGCTGTTGCTGTCGATCCTGTGAAACAAACACCGCTGGTTTGTGGATCGGCTACAATCAATGCGCCGACTTCGCGGCCTGATCCAATCAGCAATTGCAATGCTGTTTTAGGAACGCCAGCTTCATACATCAGTTGCACAGCGCGTGTTGCGATAATTGGCGTAGGTTCTGCTGGTTTTGCTAGAACGGCATTACCAACTGATAATGCGGCTGCGATCTGGCCTGTGAAGATCGCCAATGGGAAGTTCCAAGGGGAAATACAGGCGAATATGCCACGTGGTTCCCTGTGGTCATGATTTGCAGCCTGAGCAGGATAATAACGCAGGAAATCAACTGCTTCGCGCAGTTCTGATACGGCATCATTGATGGTTTTACCTGCTTCACGTGTTAGAATAGCGAATAATTCACCAAAATTCTCTTCATATAAATCTGCTGCACGATTTAAGATGTCACTGCGTTCTGCCTGTGTCGCATTCCATGGTTTTGCCGCTTTAATTGCTGTTTTGGTATCATCTGCATTCGCAAGGGTGACTGTACCAAGTTTCGTTAAATCTGTGGGGTTCGTAACGGGCAATGTTTTCCCATTGGGGGCGCCAGATGCAAGCTGTGCTGATACATCCCAGGTTGCTTTAGCAAACTTACCGCGCGCTTTTTCTATGCGCGCCAGTTCCGTAACGCTGGTAAAGTCAAATCCAAGCGAATTCGGGCGCTCTGGCTGATACATATCATATGGTTTTATGACAGAAGTGTTTTCCTGTTCTTTGATTAAATCCCATGCATCAAAAGGATCTTTGACAACCTCATGCGCTGGCACAGATTTATCAACGACCTGATTCACAAACGAAGAATTTGCACCGTTTTCTAATAAACGACGTACAAGGTAAGCCAAAAGATCATCGTGAATTCCCACGGGTGCATAGATGCGGCATGTAACGTCAAATGTTTCTAAAACATGATCGTACAAACCTTCACCCATTCCATGAAGCTTTTGAAATTCATATGTATTATTAGAATGAGCCATATCTAATATGGCTTGCACACTGTGCGCATTATGCGTGGCAAATTGCGGATAGATGCGGTCATTCAAAAGCAGCAGTTGTTTTGCACATGCTATATAGGAAATGTCGGTTGCACATTTCTTTGTAAATACTGGAAAATCGGGCAAACTATCAATTTGAGCACGTTTAATCTCTGTATCCCAATAAGCACCCTTAACCAAACGGATCATGATCTTGCGGTCTAATTGTTCTGCCAATGAATAAAGCCAAGAAATCGCAGCGGGCGCACGTTTTGAATAAGCTTGGATAACAACGCCAAAACCATCCCAGAGAGCGAGACGTGGGTCAGATAAAACGGCTTCTATAACATCTAGTGATAAATCTAAACGATCGGCCTCTTCGGCATCAATATTCAACCCCATATTTGCTTCTTTTGCTTTTAGAACCAGCTGTAAAGTGCGCTCGACCAATGTCTCCATCACTTGATCTTTTTGACGTAATTCATAGCGTGGATGCAAAGCAGAAAGTTTAATGGAGATTCCTGGATTTTTGCGGACATCACTATCCAAACTATGTTTTGCAAGGTAATCAATTGCGTCAGCATATGATTTAACAAAGCCCTTGGCATCTTTGTCAGTTAGTGCGGCTTCACCCAGCATATCATAAGAATGCGTGTATCCCTGCGTTTCACGTTTTGCACCACGCGCTACAGCATCTTCAATGGTTTCGCCCAATACAAATTGATTGCCCATTTCTTTCATTGCAGCTTTGACTGCACGACGAATGACGGGTTCACCCACACGTTTTACAAGCTTGCCCATGGATGCTGTAATGCCTGTTTCAGCGGTTTCATTTAATACACGGCCCGTCAACATAAGCGCCCAAGTAGATGCATTTACAAGTGAGCTGTCTGAATGCCCGATATGTTTAGACCAGCTTTGGTCAGACAACTTATCCTCAATCAGATCATCCATAGTCTTGGCATCTGGAACACGAAGCAGTGCTTCTGCCAAACACATTAATGCTACGCCTTCATCCGTTGAAAGGCCATATTCAGCTAAAAATACTTCCATCAAGCCAGGGCTTTTTTGATTGCGTATGCTAGTAACAATCTGTGCAGCACGTTCAACAGTTTCAGTTCGCGCGCTTTTTGAAAGAAGAACAGATTGAATCAAGCTTTCAACGCAAGCGTTCTCGTCTTTTAGGTGAAAGTTGCGGAGGTCGATACGGATGTTTGATTTGGAAGCCATGATAAATCCTAAGATGTGGTGTTATACAAATTGTAGCACATTGCGGCATGTATTATTTCCTTTTAAAACTAATTTATTGGATATAATGTCTATATTTGCTCCGCATTGATGTGGAATAGTTCTGATAAAAGAAAAGATTTGGTGAATATGGATAGTTTTGATCGAAAAATAATTGGTGTATTAGAAGAAAATGGCCGTATTACGATCTCGGAATTATCTGAGCGTGTTGGTTTATCAAAGACGCCTTGTCAGGCGCGTCTTAAAAAAATGGTGGAGAATAAAACCATTCTTGGTTTTAAAGCGCTTGTAAATCACGCTGTTTTGGATCGCAGTCATATTGCGTTTACTGAAGTGAAACTGAATGACACGAGAGAAGCCGCGCTAAGCGCTTTTAACGAAGCGGTCATACAGTTACCTGAAATTGAGCAATGTCATATGATCGCTGGCCAGTTTGATTATTTGTTGAAAGTGCGCACCAAAAGCATCGCAGCTTACCGTATCGCGCTTGGCGAACGAATTTCTGCGTTACCTTGTGTGGCCAGTACATCGACCCATGTGGTCATGGAAGCTGTGAAAGAGTGATCCAAAAGAATTAGAAAAGCCGAAGCTAGTTTCAGGAAAGCTGATTGATAGGCGTCCTGTTGACGGTTTTAATCTAAAACTTTATAAATCACACACGCAGGGGGGGTCCGCTTTGGGACCTGAGAGGCTGACGGTGTATTTGCACAGCGACGCGACCCTTTGAACCTGACCCAGTTAAGACTGGCGTAGGAAGCAAGTGATCGCATTGCACTCCAAAGTGATCCAAGTAGGGGAAACCCTTTCTGCCTATGTTCTCCATAACGGGTCTTTTTAAGTGGAATGCTTGAGGAGAGCTAAATGAACGTCCCTAATCCAAAAATTACTACAGGCAGTTTGCCTGCCTCCCAAAAGATTTACGTAAAAGGTAGCATACACGAAGGTGTAGCTGTTCCTATGCGCGAAATTTCTGTTCACCCAACAGCGGGCGAACCACCCGTAACTGTATATGATACATCTGGCCCATATACAGACCCAACGATTGATATCGATATCCGCGAAGGTTTGGCAGATGTACGTCGCAAGTGGATTGAAGGTCGCGGCGATGTTGAAGCTTATGAAGGTCGTGAAATTAACTCTGCTGACAACGGTTTTGTTCAAGGCGATCACCTAACAGCTGAATTCCCAATCAAGCCAAAACCATTGCGCGCCAAAGACGGCAAAGCAGTAACACAACTTGCTTATGCCCGTGCTGGTATCGTGACTGCTGAAATGGAATATATCGCCATTCGTGAAAACCAAAAACGCGCTGAAGTTGCTGGTGAACGTGATGGATACGATTGGGGTGCTAATCTGCCAGATACAGTGACGCCTGAGTTTGTGCGTGATGAAATTGCTGCGGGCCGTGCGATTATTCCTGCAAACATCAACCACCCAGAAACAGAACCGATGATCATTGGTCGTAATTTCCTTGTGAAAATCAATGCGAATATGGGGACATCTGCGGTGTCTTCTTCAATGGAAGAGGAAGTAGATAAACTGGTTTGGTCTATCCGTTGGGGTGCTGACACGGTTATGGACTTGTCGACTGGCCGTAACATTCACAACACACGTGAATGGATTATTCGCAACAGTCCGGTCCCAATTGGGACAGTGCCAATTTATCAAGCATTAGAAAAGGTTAACGGAATTGCTGAAGATCTGACATGGGAAGTTTTCCGTGACACATTGATCGAACAAGCAGAGCAGGGCGTTGATTATTTCACGATCCACGCGGGTGTTCGTTTGCATATGGTACCTATGACGGTGAACCGTGTGACAGGTATCGTATCTCGTGGTGGTTCTATCATGGCGAAATGGTGTATGCACCACCACAAAGAAAGCTTCCTATACGAGCATTTTGATGAGATTTGTGACATCTGTCGTGCATACGATGTTTCCTTCTCGTTGGGTGATGGCTTGCGTCCAGGTTCAATTGCAGATGCGAACGACGAGGCACAATTTGCTGAGTTGGAAACACTGGGCGAGTTGACGAAAATTGCATGGGCAAAAGATTGTCAGGTGATGATCGAAGGCCCAGGCCACGTTGCGATGCACAAGATCAAAGAAAATATGGATAAGCAGTTGGAATGCTGTCACGAAGCACCATTCTATACGCTTGGGCCACTGACAACAGATATCGCACCAGGTTACGATCATATTACATCAGGTATTGGTGCTGCTATGATCGGTTGGTTCGGCTGTGCTATGTTGTGTTATGTGACACCAAAAGAGCATTTGGGTCTACCTGATCGTGATGACGTTAAAACAGGTGTGATCACTTACAAAATCGCAGCGCATGCTGCTGACTTGGCAAAAGGCTTACCTGGTGCGCAAGTGCGTGATGATGCCTTGTCTCGTGCGCGTTTCGAATTCCGTTGGGAAGATCAGTTTAACCTTGCGCTTGATCCAGAAACAGCACGTGATTTTCACGACCAAACACTGCCAAAAGAAGCGCATAAAGTTGCACACTTCTGCTCTATGTGTGGCCCGAAGTTCTGTTCTATGCGTATTTCACACGATATTCGTGCCGAAGCGCAGAAAGACGGATTGGAAGCTATGGCTGCAAAATTCCGCGAAGGTGGTGAATTATATGTACCCGTTAAAGAAGACGAAGAAGCTGAATAAGCTATAAGCTTTCAGTGATGCTAATAAGGAAGGGCCAATCATATGATTGGCCCTTTTTCGCTGACGAAAAATTGAACGGTTTACCCAAGGCAATTCTTTACAGTACCTTGTGCATGATTACCGTATCGCTAAACACATTTAACAAAGGATGATTGGTCCATGAATATTTTAAAAGCTGGAGTAATAGCTATGACAATGGCAACCGCCACACTCGCCAATGCAGGCGAATTGATTGTAAAACAAAGCGCGCATTCTGTGGATGTAACGCTGGATCGTCTGTCAGCCGCTGTTGAAGGTGCTGGTGCGAAAGTGTTTGCACGTGTGGATCACGCAAAAGGCGCTGCTTCTGTAGACCAAGACTTACGCCCAACGCAGATGTTGATGTTTGGTAACCCAAAGCTTGGCACACCTGCGATGTTGCTTAGCCAAACAGCAGGTTTGGACCTGCCATTGCGTGTCGTGGCTTATGAAGATGAAGCAGGTAAAGTATTTGTCGCTTACCACCCACCATCAAGCCTGTCTGCAAATCACGGTTTGCCAGCGGATGCTGAAGTTATTGCTAAGATGACAGGTGCATTGGATAAGCTGACGAATAAAGCGACAGGCGAATAAAATTAAGTTTTGTAAAAGTAATAGCGACCAGCGGGAATTTCTGCTGGTCCTTCGATCTGAGTAAAGCCCACCAATGGTTGACCAGAGATTAAAAGCCCATCCTTTACCATAATATCTCTGATCAGTGGGCTTAAAGCGGCGGCTTCTGCTTCGTCTTTATCCTTGATACCGACCCCAAAATCGTAATGTGCTAAAGCAATCCCAATATTGTCGCGCTTCATTTGCGCTATGACCTCACTTGCTTCGCCTTGTAAGAAGGTACCCGCAGGCGGTATACACGATGGGTGGCATTGTAAGACACGATCAAGCACCCAAATCTTTCTATCAGGTGCAATTTCACGCAAATGATCATAACTACGACCGTTACCAAGGCCGATTTCTGCGAGGTCTCCAATAATATCTTTGGTTTGTTCTACACACCATTCGAGACCGATTTTCTGCGCTGCTAATCTGCGCATCATACTTTCTAATCTGCTCATGTGTGTATCCTTTATTCGTTCGTCTGGATTCATGTAGTGGGTAATTCAGCTATCTGAAAGCAGCAATGGGTGCTTTTCGCATTATTGTGATAAATTCTTTTGTGAATTGCCAGATGGCGTCATCATGAACCAGGTGATGTGTTAACAAGCCCAAAGGTTCCGTATTATCCGTTTTACCCAAACGGCGGTCCACTAATAATGATACGATGTTATTCAATAATATATCAATTTGTACAATTGAACGTGTGTTTTTCCAGCATATTGGGTCAATATGTGTATTGATATGTTCTATTTTTGATGTTGCGTATTTCGCTTTTCTAGGTAGGTAGGTGGATAATACATCATACCCAATAGCCTTTAAATGTTCGAATAAATCTGGGTTGATACGATTCCAGGGTGGTACGAACATTGACTTCATGTTTCTACCAAAAAGGTCAGACATACGATCCGCGCCCATAATCAAATCTTGAACGGAATCTTCGATTGGTCGTGATGATCCAAATTCAGCATTCTTTTCACCATCCTTTGCATGGCTTTGATGTGACCAGCCATGAGTAACAGGAATTATATACTGCGTTTGTTCGCTTTGAACACACAAAGCTCTAGTCGCAAACTTTGGAATGATAGCCAAATGTACTGGTATGTCAGCTTGCGTTGCAATCTCTATAAGTTGATCTAGTTTTGCTGACGGTTCAATGGCATCATCATCGCGCCACCAAAACGGCAATGTTAAATTTGCTTCGTGCCAAAGCTCTATTTCTGCCTCTAAAAGATGCCAGTCTATGCGCATGATCTGTCCTGTGCTATTCTTATGGCAATACGAACGGTTTCGCCCGCGCCGTTGAAAGCAGTGTCATCTGATTGAAAACGCCCAGCGCTTTGTACGGTTTTAATGGCAGAAAATAAGACTTCTGCAGTTATATTTTTGTTAGTAACAACTTCAAAAGACGGATGTTTCGCCAAACTGGTTGCGCGCAATGTTTGTTCTACTTCGTCAGCATCATCAAAAGGAACAAATACACTGGGGCATCCTGCCTGCATAAGATCAAGGGCGGTATTGTACCCACACATGCTGACAGAGCAAGCAGCATGGTATAACAGTTGGCGAAAATCGGGGCGTGCACGTTCGATAATTATATTTTGACTTTCAATTAGGGCGTTCAAGCGCTTAATTTCTTGATCTGGGTTGCTACCGCCAACCAATAGACGCCAATTTTGGGTGCTTAACGCGGCTGCCCCAATGGCGTTTTCAAAGAGGTTTGCTCCCACAGTACCACCACCAGCACTGACAATTATTTCATTTAGCCCCGTTTTTTCAGGATGCGACCCAGCAGGAGCGGGCGCCACAAATCCTGTGTAATGTAGTTTTTCTGATAACATATCAGATACTGGCCAGCTTTGCTCTAATGGGGTGGTGACTTTATCTGAGTGGACAAGTACGCCGTCATAATAATCTGAAATGAATGCATCGGCCTTTGTTACCTTTTCAGGCTTTGATGGCGGGGCAAGAATATCGCGGATCGAACAAAGTATTGTACAGGGTTTATTTTGGGCTTCTGCGGCATCTAATAATGCCCTGAATTCGGTGCGTAAAACACGGCGGCCAAACGGGAACAGTTCGGTGATTACGATATCTGGCTGTACTTCTTCTAGGATAGAAACCATGTTTGAACTACGTGTCGTCAAATAGCTCTCATCAGCAATTGTGTCAGATGGTGTCAGCAATGTTGTGAAATTTGTGCCATCAGAGCGCACTGCAGGCAATTGGCGCAGATCAATGTCCGCTATATTCAAATGCGGTGCAGGCATACCGCCACTGATCAATGTCACAGTGTGGCCTGCATGTATAAAAGCGTGGGCTAAGGTTATGGCGCGACTTAAATGTCCCGTTCCCAAAAGATGTGTCACGCTGATTAAAACTTGCATTTTCAACGGGCCTCTAATCGAATGGGTTCTATATCTACAATTTGTAATCTGTCTTTTATTTCAATTGTATATAGGCGATTGCGTTTGATTTTAAAGGGCGCAGGTCCGTCAAAATCCCATCCATGCGCTTTGGCTAATATCATGCGCATAATACCGATATGGCAAACTGCAACTGTTGTTTTTCTCAGCCCCATCACCCATGGTTTAATACGATCCCAGACATCCTGAGGGCTTTCGCCATTTGGCGGGCAGTAATCCCACCCCCAGTCTTCGATATCGCGAAACCCAGAAGATTTATCGGCTTTAAGGTCAACACCACGTAATCCTTCCCAAGCTCCCCAATCCATTTCGATAAGAGATGAGACGATTTTTGGCGAGCAATCAGCAATAATTTTTGCGGTTTCTTTGGCGCGTAAAAGGGGGCTAGCAACCAGATCAGCCTTTTGCCACTCTACGGGTAATTTATATCCTTGCAGTTCGGTAATAGCATCAGGGTCAAGTGCAATATCTGTGCGTCCTTGGATGCGACCTGCGCGGTTCCATGGGGTGTGTCCGTGACGTATAAGAGCAAGCGTGGTCATGTTAACAGCCTAGCAAAGGTGTAAGAGCCGACCAAAGTGTTTTTGCGGCTTTAAGCTTTAAGTGATTTGCAGCGATGTAATCCAAACTCGCTTTGCTTTGTAACTGCCAATAAACATCATCTGTAAGCAGGCGATCAATGGCGCGCGCCATTGATTTCGGGTCATCCGTTGGATGCAATGGTGTGTCAGGAGAAATTACATCACGAACACCTGGTCTGGCTTGGGCGATAATTGGTAACCCTGCGGCTTGAGCTTCTAGATAAACCATACCATAAGCTTCATCCACACCAGGCCATAGAAAAACTGAGGCTGATGAATAAGCTGTATTCAGCGCTGATTTATCACGTTGGCCTAAGAATGAGATATGGCCTTTAAGTTTTTGAAAAATATATTTTATTTCAGAAATATTTTCCCCATCTCCGATGATATTCAGGTGCCAGTCATTCGTCTTTAAATGTTTTAACACCTCTGCAATAAGGGCATAGGACTTCGTTTTTGCACCTGATCGCATCATACCTACTGACAGCAAGGTATTCTTATGTGGTTTCACGCGTTCGGGGCAGTTTACGCTGTCTTGTAACAGGAAAGGTGGCAGATGAAGTATCTGCTGGGTATTTGTTTTATATGCTTCTAAAGCCTGCTTATCCTGTTCCGTGAAATAGAAAATGATATTGGCCTGATCTGATGCCGTTTCTGCGAGCTTAGCAAAACTTGACCAAGGACCAGTCAAACGCTTATGCGCACGTGTTGCCTCTAGCAATACATATGGAATTCCTAAGGTTCTTGCGACAGTTGGACCAATCAGGTCCGGTGCTTTGTAATAATTATGATACGTGATCCAAACGGCCCAATTTTCAATCTGCCCCTGTTTTATCAGTTTTTCGATTTCTGTATTAGCTTGATTTATAAGCTTATTTTGGGTCTCAAGATCACCCGTGCCGTCATAGATACGCAGTTCTGAAGCCAAAACCACATTATACCCGTACGCATTTTCCTTAAGCAATTGAAATATGCCGCGTGCCATTTGCCTGTCCCCAGATGGCATAGGGTGTGTTGGAGACTTCATAGGGGCATAAAAGGCAATTGCGTCCATAACTTATTGGCCCAGGCACATGCGCTCGAGATGCTTTACGAGCTTGTTAATACCAGCGTTCATTCCAAAATCAGCTGTTAAGCGGTCATAAGCATTTTCTGCAAACTCTAACCGTTTATGTGGGTTGGTTGCTAAATCATGGATTGCTGCAGATAATTCTGTTGGATTATCTTGAACTAATGTGCCGTGGATACCAGTTTCAATGAATTCAGGAATGGCAGATACGCTTGTCGATATAATTGGTAACTTTTGCGAAGCGGCTTCCATCAGTACATTTGGTAATCCGTCGCGGTCCCCGTCATCTGCGATACGACTGGGCAAAATGAACATATCTGAATCACGCATAGCTTGAATAACCGTAGGCTGATCACAAGCCCCCATCCATGTGATTTGATCAGCAACTCCAGAGTTTTGAGCCTGCTTTTGAAGTGTATCTTTTAAACCTCCGCCACCAATATGAACCCATTTCCAATCCACGTCATTTGGTAATGCAGCAAGGGCTGTGATCAGGCGATCAAAACCTTTCTTTTCTACCAGGCGACCAACAGAAAGGAATGTCAGTGGAGCATCTATTGGTTTTTGAAGGCGTTCTGGTGGCGCTGGAAACCGCGATAAGTCAAGACCATGATAAACAAGATCCAGTCGTTCTGGCGTATCCGCAAGTGCGCGTAAGTGCTGTGCGCCATATGCTGTGCAGGTTACACCAAAGCTGGCGCCATAGGTGCCCGCATCCAATTTTTCACGTTTCTCCCATTCATCTGATGTCCAGATGTCTTTCGCATGTGCAGAAAAGCTCCAAGGTAAGCCACGCATGATTGCAGCGTAACGTGCAACCGATGATGGTGTATGCATGAAATGTGCATAAATTCCCTGCACATCCTGGGGTAACTCAACCGCCATAACACAGGCTTGACCAAAACGGCGTAATCTATTGCGTGTACGATCACGTTTGTAATCGGCACGCCACATTTTTAATGCAGTTCTATATCCTGATAGCTTGCGAGCTTTTGCCCAAGCTGCAAAGATACGTTTTGGTTCTGTATGTAGATACTCTGGCAAATAGCGCACATTTGCCGTGATTTGATCGTGCAGAGGATGTGTTTTCTTATCTGTTGGAAAGCGTAATGACCATATATCAAAGCTATGGCCCTGATTTTGTAAGGCTAACAACTCTTGTGCAATGAATGTCTCTGATAGTCGTGGCCAACCTTTGACAACAACCGCGTAGTTCGTTTTTTTACGAGATGTCATTTTATTGTGGCCTTGGCCAATAAAGCTGCTGTGCGCTTAACGACGTCATCTAGTCCATCTAAAAGGCCATCAATTCTTCCAGCAGAAGGCGGTGCTTGGTTTGGTAAGTTGCGAATGGCATCTATCATAACATTTGGTTCATCTCCGTCACGGCTTTTATGGATCATACGTATTAATCCAAGCTCTTCTGAACGGTTAGCACGAATATATTGCTCTAAGCGCGGTACTGTACGAGGGATGATAATTGCAGGTTTGTCAAAAGATAAGATTTCGCAAAACGTATTGTATCCACCCATTGCAACAACCCCCAAGGCATTTGACATTAGAGATTCCATCCGCGAGTCGAACCCAACACTTGTGACGCGACCATTTAATTTTCCCACGCGTTTCTCAAAATCTGCACGTGTATCACCCGTCAGGAAAGGACCATAAACCAATACTGCTGATGGCGTTAGACTTGGATCGTTTTCATATGCAGATAAAACGTGATCGACCATAGCGGCCCCATCACCGCCACCACCAGGAGTGACAAGGATGTAAGGGTCAGATTGGATTGTTGTATCTTCGACGTTTTCGCGGCGCAGATAGCCCGTCCAATTAGTGCGAGCTTTGGCATCGTCTGACAGCGCCAAGCCTTGAGTAGGATCATAGATTGATTTCAGCCCATACACCCATATTTCATCATAGAACCTTTCTGTGGCTTGCAGAGCACCTTTTCGGTCCCATTCCTTGGCTAAAACTTCTGGCTCGTCTAATACATCGCGCAAACCTAAAACAATTCGTGTTTCTGTGCGATGAGCTTTTAGCCATTCAAGGCTTGGAAGTAATTCTCCGCGAAATCCAGTGGGCTCTTTATCAACGATTACCAAGTCAGGGTCAAAATGCTGTATTGTTGCTTTGATCAATCCAGATCTTAATGTTGTCGTTTCATCGATTTCCATGCCCAATGTTTCAGACATATAAGACCCATCTGTCATTTTGGTGACGCCAGGTAGACGAACATGGTCAACGCGTTCTGGAAATGTGAAACGACCTGCAACAGGAGAGCCTGTTAGAATGAGCGCTGATGCGTTTTCATCAGAGGCTGTAATCGCATTTGCAAGTGTACGGCAGCGACGAATATGCCCCAAGCCAAATGTATCATGGCTGTACAATAAAATCCGATTGGATTTTGTTGCAGAACGAAGGTCTGGAGTCATGGATATTTTGGTCATGTGCGTGTCTTTATTCAAGATTAACTATAAATACTAAATAACCGTGAAATTAAAACAAGCATTTTACGTATAGTGTAATTTTACGATTATTTTGTAATCTGCTTTCTAAAATGCGGAGTTTGGATTTTTAGATGTGATATCAGTAAGCTTGCAGGATTAAACATCATGGCATAGCGTATATTTGAACACTTCCTTAAGGTCCTAAAAATACAATGCACGCTCTTTTCATTCGTTTTATTACAGTCTTTATCCTTTTGATTGGGATGACTTTTTCTGTGCATGCGCAAAGTTCTACTTTGTTCGGAGCTGTAAACTCTGGTAGCGATGGTGCAAAAAACGTTTCAACAGAGTTTGTTGATTTGATGAAAGAGGCTGTAGAGAATGGTGTAAAAGTCATCGTTGTGGATACAAATGGCGAGCCATTAACCACATCTCCTGAGACGCCAGATTTAGCAAAAGAAGATGCTGACACGATGTCTGGCATTATGAAGGCGCAAGTTTCAGCTGTGAAATTTCGCGAAACACTATTTGACCGTCTTCGTTCTTTACCTAAATCATTCGAAGAAGTGGTTTATATATTAAAAGCAACGAGCCCAACAGGTAAAATATCTGCATATTTAGATGTGCTTATTAAGGCGCTGTTGCTATTTTTAGTTGGGTACATAGTCGAACGACAACTGTATCTGAAATATGTAAAGCGAAGCTATCTCGCGCCTGCAATGGTAGACGAACCTGTTGGTTACACTGAAAAATTACCTGTGCTTGTTAAGCGCTTCGTACTGCGTATTATTGGCGTGCTTATTTCAATGCTTGTTGCCTATATGTTGGGTACAACGATTTTTGGTCAGCTTAATGATCCAGCATTGCAATTTACAGTCACTTTGATCAATGCAGCTTATGCCGCATCTCGTTTTGTTGCTTTGTTGTGGCGTATGATTTTGGTGCCATATTTAGAAAAATACCGTATTGCGCGTTTTTCCAACCAAGATGCGCGTCGTTTATATCATTGGCTTTGGATTACAGCAGCAATCGATATTACCACGATTTTATTTGATTCTTGGGTTTTTGAGCTTGGTTTAACGTATGATGTCTTTGCGCTGATCTCTGCAATTTCCAGTCTTTTTATTGTTATGCTGAACATCTGTTTGATAATCGCAAACTACGACGCCATTTCACGTGCCATTCGTAACGGTTTGGGTGCGGATGAAGCTGGGCGCCTAAATTACTTTGTATCTTATTCCTGGGCCTATTTAGCGGTCGGTTATCTGATATTTGCATGGGTGGAACTGGTATATCGCCTTGTCTTAGAAATCCCACTTTCTATGCCTCTTATTTTGGGCGCGTATGCAATCTTGATCTCTATCATTGTGGTTTACGCCTGCATCAATTACGTGATCGAGCGTTTGTTTCAACGCGCAGCTAAAATGGAAGAAATCAATAGCGCTATGAAACTAGAAGCAGAAACCGCCCTCGAAGGAGAAGGCGATACTGCAGCAGAAGAAGCTATGAAGGCTATGAATAAGCATCGCATGACCAGCTTTAGTGATCTGGCGCAGCGTGTTGCAGGTATCTTGGCTTTTGTTGCGGGTGTTTGGGCCTTGATCACGATTTGGAATGTTGAGGACGGGCTTGCCTCTAATGTTGCTATTAATCGTTGGATCGATGTCGTTGCCATTTTGTTTATCGGCTACATCATCTATCACATGTTCCGGATTTGGATAGATAGCAAAATCGAAGAAGAGGGGGGAGATGCCGTTGAAGTTGAACCCGGTGATGAGGGTGGAGCATCTGGAGCCAGCCGTTTGGCAACCTTGCTGCCGCTGTTCCGTAATTTTATTTTGGTTGTTGTTGTTGTAACAATTGCGCTGATTGCTTTGTTGGAAATGGGGATCAACGTAAGTCCGCTGTTTGCAGGTGCAGGTGTAGCGGGCCTTGCAATTGGTTTCGGTGCTCAAACTTTGGTACGTGATATTTTCTCGGGTGCATTCTTCTTAGTGGATGATGCCTTTCGCAAAGGGGAATACATTGATGTTGGGGATGTTAAAGGCACCGTAGAAAAAATCTCGGTACGTTCTTTTCAACTGCGCCACCACTTAGGTCCGCTGCATACTATTCCATTCGGTGAAATCCAAGTTCTTACAAACTATTCACGCGATTGGGTTATGATGAAGCTGCCATTGCGTGTCACTTATGACACTGACGTAGAACGCGTTCGAAAGTTGATTAAGAAGCTTGGTATAGAATTGATGGAAGACCCCGTGATTGGTGAAAACTTCTTGCAACCATTGAAATCACAAGGTGTGATTGAAATGCAGGATTCTGCGATGATCATACGTGTGAAATTTATGACAAAACCTGGAGATCAATGGACTATTCGTAAACGGGTCTTCCAAGAAATTCGCGATCTGTTTGAACGTGAAGGTATCAAGTTTGCGCACCGTGAGGTAACTGTACGTTTGGCTGATGACACCAAAACGCAGAATCTGACGGATGCTCAGAAAAAAGCTATTGCAGGAGCGGCACAATCTGCATTGGATGAGGATGCTTTGGAAGGCGGTGCAAGTGACAATGACAACGGAGAATAACGGCCCGTTATCTTTGTTAGTTTTGATAGGGATCTAAGGCGTCACGCAAGCCATCACCAAGAAAGTTGAATGCTAGAACAACCAATATAATCATTAACATTGGTGTGGCTGTCCATGGATATATTTCGATGGCTGCCAAGCTTTGTGCATCATTCAGCATAACCCCCCAACTGACTGCAGGAGCGCGGAGACCAAGCCCAAGAAATGACAGCGCTGTTTCACCAAGTATCATTGCAGGAATGGATAGCATAGCGCTGGCAATCAGATGGCTGGAAAAGTTTGGTAACAAATGATGGCGGATGACGCGTGTAGGGGCGGCTCCCATCATTTCAGCAGCTTTAACGTACTCTTCTTCGCGTAAAGACAGGAATTTTGATCGCACCGCCCTGGCTAAACCGGGCCAATCCAATATCCCCAATATAATAGATATAATAAAGAAGACTGCTACCGGCCCCCAATGAGACGGTACTGCGGCCGAGAGAGCCAACCAAAGCGGTAATTCAGGTAAGGAGCGTAGGATTTCAATTGAACGTTGGATGACCCAGTCAACTTTACCACCAAAATAACCTGCGATACTGCCAAACCCAATACCTAGGATAAATGAAACGGTGATACCAATTAGGCCAACAGTGAGCGAGAGCTGTGCACCATATAATATGCGCGAAAGCACATCACGGCCTAAACGGTCAGATCCCAATAGGAATACCGTTGCACCTTGTGGTGCACAAAATAAATGGCGATCAGTCTCAATCAAACCAAACAGATTATAACTATCCCTTTTGCAAAAGAACTCTAACTTCATAGGGCGTGTTTCATCTACACTATAAACCCAGCGGAAATTTTCTAAATCGGCCTTTGCCGTTGTCGGGAAAACATGTGGGCCAATGTATTTGCCATCATGAAATAAATGTATGCCTTGAGGAGGGGCATAGAGATGCTCTGCATCACGTTCATTCGGTGTGTATGGCGCGATAAAACCTGCGATTGGAAGCATAAGGTAGGCAATTAGTAAGAACAGGCCAGATATCAGCCCCAATTTATGTCGTTTAAACCTGCGCCAAACCAGTTTCCAATTAGGTGCATCCAAATCGGGGCGATCTGGAGCGCTGATGTTTTCATTTTCTTCATAGGGGGCGTCGTCTATATAACGACCGTCAGGAAGGATAGCCATTATTTGCGCGCTCCATATCTGATGCGTGGATCAAGAAGCATCAGTAATACATCGGATATCATCGTACCAATCAAGGTAAGGAGAGCTACGAATAAAAGTATAAAACCTGCAAGGAATTGATCTTGGGATTTTAAAGCTGCTAGTAAAGCAGGTCCGATGGTTTGCAGGCCAAGGACAACCGATACAAGAACAGAACCTGAAATCATTGATGGGAGCAGGTTCCCGATATCGGCAACAAAAGGGTTTAGGGCAACTCGCAGCGGGTATTTTGCAAGCAGTTTAGCTGGCGGAACGCCTTTTGCACGTGCGGTTTCTACATATGGTTTACTAAGTTCATCCAGCATATTTGCGCGCAAGCGTTGCATCATCGCAGCTGCACCAGATGTACCAATCACAAATGTGGGGATGATAAGATGCAGAAGAATTGATTTCATCTTATCAAAACTCATTGGCTCGCCTTCGAATTCTGGCGCCATCAAACCGCCAATGGGTAAATTGAAGTAACGATGACCGTAGTAAAATAATATCAATGCGAGCAGGAAGTTTGGTGTGGCCAACCCAAGATAACCAACAAATGCGGATGTGTAATCAACCCAAGTTTTAGATCGGGCAGCGGCGATCACGCCCAAAGGCAGAGCTACTAGGTAAACGAACAATACAGCAGCTAAATTGACCAAAACTGTTAACCAAAGTGCTTGACCGACAATATCTGCTACAGGTTGGTCAAATTCGAATGACCAGCCAAAATCACCCTGTAATAATCCAGAAAACCCATGTGGCCCTGGTATGGCACCAATCCAGATGAAATATTGTTCTATAATGGGTCTATCAAGGGCATATTCATGCCGTAAAAATTCTGCTTTCGCCACGCTATTGGTTTGCCCCGTTGCGCGCAATTCCTCTATCTGATTGCTGAGGTAATCACCTGGAGGTAAATTTATGATCATGAAAATTAAGGCAGACACCAGTAGAAGTGTCATTAACATTGTCAGCAGGCGATAGAATGCGAAGCGGAGTAAGATCATTGCACCACTCCTACATTATCAAAGTAAAATTCATCCATGCGATATACACCAAAATGCGCGCCAGGATCCCACGCCCAAACAGCGTCTTTTGGTACGTTTTTAAGATGATTAGAAACGACAACAGGCTGTGGTGCTTCGCTTAAAATACCTATGCCATATTGTTGATCAGCATGAATGCTTAACATCTCTTGCCATATTTGTGACCGTGTTTCTGTATCCGATGTGTGATCCCAGTCTAATGAGAGTTTCAAAAGCTTTTGTGGCTCTGGCATATCCACTTCATAGCCTCCCTTTCCATGCATTTGATAATGTTGCCCCCATTTTGGCCAAGCGAAAAAGTCTTGTTGACGTGGGGCTAGGTAGCTGGGCGATGTGTTCGGTTGTGGTAACCCGTTGTCCCACCCAAACCAAATTGCTGCCATAGTCGTGCCAGAATATACACGGTTGCGTAAAATATCGCGTTCTAAAGGGCGCACAACAAGCTTAACGCCAGCTTCTCGCCATGTGTCAGTGATAATGGATAGCGCATTTTCAACCTCTTGGCGTTCGCCAGGTGTTTCCACCACCATTTGAACAGGGCGCCCATCAGGAAGTAATCTAATGCCATCAGAACGACGTTCTGTTAATCCCATCTCATCCAAAAGATCATTTGCAAGATCAAGATCGAATTGAGACCATGCTTTACGGTTTTGAGGATCATAAAATGCACTGCGCGGTAGAGCCGTCATAGAACTTTCTTTGGCTAACCCAAAATATAGCACGCGGTTAATCATGTTGCGATCAATAGACAGAGATAAAGCACGTCTGAAACGCACATCACGCATAATTTCGCGCCAAGCTCTATCTGCAAAATTCAGGTTTGGATATATGGCGATTTGCGATGCTGTGCCATTAGCCCATAGAAACGTTTTATATTTACCGCCGTCTTTTTCGCCTTTTTTCAGGATAGAGATATCTTTGAAACTTAGTCCACGTGCCTGAAGATCAACCTCTCCAGCATTGGCTTTTGCCGCGACAAGACCAGAGCCAACCACATTCATATCTACGTGGTCAATATAGGGTAGTTGTACGCCTTTTCCGTCAACACGATGATAATAAGGATTTCGCACAAATAGCTTACGGTTTTTTGTGCTTTTTTCATCAACGAGCCAAGGCTGTAATGTCGGTAATTTTGCATTGTCAAACTTGTACATATTATCAAGCTTGTTATGCAGTGATGCCCAACTCCGAACTTTCTTTTTTACGATTGCTTTCGCTAAAAAATCTGGATCCGCGTAATCTGCATGGTACTGTTTAAGGTAATGTGCGGGGCGGAAAATAAAAGGTGGGCGCGCCTGAGCTAAAGTTTGTAAAAACTTTGGGTTTGGATTTTGCCATTCATAGATGATGGTTAGCTCATCAGGAAAGCTAACAGTTGGTAACTCTCTATCAACGTATAAGAAATCAGGTGAGCCTGACGGCGAAAGATATTTGTTGCTTGCAACATCTACCCACCAATATTTAAAGTCAGCAGATGTAAATGGCGCACCATCTGACCATTTGTGCCCTTTACGCAAACGTAGTGTGAACTTTTTATCATCCTCATTTTCAAAGTTTTCTAAAATGTCAGCTTTTAATTCATAAGCTTCATTATAATTCACTAGGCGCGAGTACCCATAAACCACCATTTGCCGTGTATCTTTGGAACGCGTGACCATTGTGCGCAATGTTCCACCTTGGACACCAAATGTGCGTCCTTTATTCGGCAGCACAACGATTAAAGGATTATCTGGTATACGATCATGAATTGCAGGTAATTTATTAGACTTGACCTGTTCTTCGAACAGCAATGTTTCTTGTAATATTTGTGCTTGTGCATGAGTTGCACCCAAGATCAGGAATGCAGCGATATATAAGCTTTTGAATTTATACATGACAACGCACCATATGACCGGGCTCTAGCTCTTGTAAGGGGGGAGCATTATCATCTTCAAAACGGAAATTATCAGCCCAAGAGCTTGGCGCACCAGCCCCCAGAGCAACAAGGTTAAGATCAATTGGGCGATCAATATCTGGCTCTGGTTGGGCTGCAATCAACGCTTTTGTATATGGGTGTTTTGGGTTTGCAAATAAAGTACAAGGCGGTGCTTGTTCGACGACGCGACCTTGGCGCATAACTGCGACCTCATCTGCTATTCTAGAAACCACTGCTAAATCATGTGAAATAAACAAATATGACAATTGGCGGGCATCACGTATCTCTTCTAATAGGTCTAGGATCTGGTCTTGTACGGAAACATCTAGGGCAGAAGTGGGCTCATCGCAAACCAGTAACTTGGGCTCCATCATCAACGCGCGCGCAATAGATAGGCGCTGGCGTTGGCCACCAGAAAAAGCATGTGGGTAACGGCGTAGAATAGAAGGTTCCAAGCCAACCAAGTTTAATACATCTTGTGCCCGTTGCTTGCGTTCGTCTTTGGTGCCAATTTTATGAATACGTAAAGGTTCTAATAACGTATCAATAATTTGCATTCTTGGACTTAAGGACGAGTAGGGATCTTGAAAAACCATCTGTGCTTGTCTCTGAAAGCCACAGCGCTCGCTACGTGTAAGTGCGCTGACATCAATTGGATCAGCATTGGATTCAGAATAAAAGTGTACATGACTACCTTCATCAGGCAGTTCTGCACCTAGCGCAATTCGAGCACAGGTTGATTTTCCTGATCCAGATTCCCCAACTACGGCTAGAGTTTTGCCACGTGTCAATTGTAAGTCCACACCGCGCACGGCCTTTATCTGAGTTGCTGGCTTCCATGGAGTGCTACTGCGGGAGACATAAGTCTTAGAGATGTTCTTCATATCAAGGATCAGATCATCATGCGGAACGGCTGGGACAACTACATTTGATATTGGAATAACTGGTGCGGCATCAAACAGTTTCTTTGTGTAAGGATGCGCAGGTGCAGATAAGATATCCTTAGCAGTCCCACTTTCCATAATGCGGCCTTTGTTCATTACGACGAGTTTATCCGCCATATTAGCAACCACACCCAAATCATGCGTGACGAGGATCACAGCCATATTGGTTTCTTTTTGCAAATCATTAATCAGCCCAAGAACTTGAGCTTGAGTGGTGACGTCAAGAGCTGTGGTCGGTTCATCTGCTATTAGCAAATCAGGTTTTGCAATCATGGCCATTGCGATCATCGCACGTTGCAACATACCGCCTGACATCTCAAACGGGTAGGATTTATATGCGCGTTCTGGGTCAGGAAATCCAACACGTTTGAATTGAGCCAAGACTTCTTTTTTAATTTTCTTTTTAGATATGCTGCGGTGAAGTTCTAGGACTTCAGCGACTTGATGACCAACTTTGTGCAAAGGTGACAAGGATCGCATAGGTTCTTGAAAGATCATTGATATGCAATCACCGCGTACTTTGCGAAATAGCTTTTCGTTGATTTTCAGTAAATCTTGAGAGGTTTCACCCGTATTCGAAACAATTTCGCCAGAATGGATATGTGCCGTACTTGGCAGGATACCTAAAATAGCACGACAACTGAGTGTTTTACCCGAGCCAGACTCCCCAACCAATGCAAGCGTTTCACCCTTTTGGATAGAAAAATTCACATCTTTAATCGTTGGTTCAGCGTTGCCGAAACCGATTGTCAGATTTTTGACTTCTATTAAGGGTTCCATCGTCTCCCGCCGTAAAACCTTGAACGCTAACCGCATGATTCTGCAGATCACTTATTCTTTACATTCGGTTGATTATGCAGGTCGAGGTCAGTGTGGCAAGTAACACTTTTTTATCTGGTAGGAATATCGCCCCGTTGGGGCAATATTCTATGTTTTTTCACTTATCCAGCTAGGGAGGGAAGCCATAATACGATGCTTGGGAAAGCCACTAAGCCTGCGATTGTAATCGCATCCGCGATGAAAAATGGTGTGACGCCTTTGAATACGTCTTGAACGCTTAAATCTTCACGTACACCAGCTACAACAAAACAGTTCAAACCAATGGGAGGTGTGATCAGACAGAACTCTGCCATTTTCACGACCAATATACCAAACCAGATGCCTGCCATTGGGCCAGACATGCCGAATGCACTGTCAGCAGCTGACACAAATTCACCACCATTAAGGGCCATAACGGCTGGATATGTGATCGGTAATGTTAAGAGCAACATACCGATGGCATCCATGAACATACCCAAGATAGCATAGGCAAGTAGGATCATAACAAGGGTTAGCATAGGGCTTTGATCAAGTGATGTGATCCAATCCGAAAATGCTGTTGGCAGATCGGCGAAACCAAGGAAACGAACGTATATCAGAACGCCCCAGATAATTGTAAATATCATCACTGCCAATTTTGCAGTCTCCATCAAGGCGTCTTTTAGCTGTGGCCAACGCATGCCTTTGTATAAGGCCATACAGAACACTATGAATGCGCCGATTGCACCACCTTCTGTTGGTGTACCCCATGCATCGCCACCAAATGGGTTGTAGACGAAAAGAATGATAATCGCGACAACGGCAAAGATTGGCAGGGCAGGTGGAAGAGCGGCAAAACGTTCTTTCCATGTAAAGCCTGATACGGGTGGGCCGAAATTTTTGAATGTCAAAGCTAGGCCAACAATTAATAAACCGTAAATAACAGCGGAGAAAGCACCTGGTACGAATCCTGCAAGAAGTAGCATACCAACGTCTTGCTCTACGATGATTGCGTAGATGACGAGAATAGCTGATGGAGGAATGAGAGAGGCCAATGTTCCGCCAGCAGCAACGACGCCAGCGGCAAATCGTTTATCATAGCCGATTGCAAGCATCTCAGGGATCGCAATACGTGCAAATACGGCTGATGTAGCAACAGATGCGCCTGATACAGCCGCAAAGCCTGCTGTGGCGAAAACTGTGGAAACAGCTAAGCCACCTGGTAGCCATGCGACCCATTTTTTTGCAGCCTCAAAAAGCGCTTTTGTCAGGCCTGCGTAATAGGCGAGATAGCCAATCAAAATGAACGTCGGGATCAGAGAGAGTGCTTGTGATGATACTTTTGAATGTGGGACTTGTCCTGCGGTTTTTGCAGCAACAGTTAAAGCCCAGAAAAAACTATCGCTGGAGTAGCCCTTTTTGGCCCAGAATATCCAAATAAGCCCTACTACACCTGCAATCGCTGCGGCAAATGCCACACGCATGCCCAAGATGACGACGGCCAACAGGCCAAGGCTAACAAATATGCCAATTTCAATAGGTTCCATAATTTTCGTCCTAGCCCGAAACCGTGTCGGCTTCTTTGGCAGCTTGTGTTGCTGCGTCTTCGATAAGGGGAACAGCAACAGGGCTGTCTGTGTTTTCTATAAAGGCGCGTGCGTATGCCACAAGTTGAAGTGCTAAGCGCAGTGCGAGGACACTAAAAGCAACAGGCGCCAACAGTTTGGCAGGCCAAAGTGGTAAGGCTATATCCATAGAACTGTCACGGCTCCACATTGGTGCATTAAAATCAAAGCTACGTCCGAAATGTGCCCATGATCCCCATATAATAAGGAGCATCACTGCAAGCATTAAGAAGGCAGTGATAAACTCAACGATCCAAAGGCTGCGGCCTTTGAGAAAGCTTACAAGGATATCCATGCGAATATGTCCGCCATCGCGCTGTGTATAGGCAACACCCATAAAGGCGATAAGCGGCATGGCCTGTTCAATCCAGTCAACATACCCAGGGAGGGGTTGGTTGATAGAGTGACGGCCTGTGACGGAAATCACGGCTAATATCATAAGAGAAAAAACTGCTAAGCCACTTAGAAGTGCAAAGAAGCTCTCGAGTTTATACAGACGTTGATCCAGCTTGCTGAGCAAGCTGTCGTCCGTCAATACGGATGAGTTTGAAGCCATGGAAATGTTCCGTTGTCAAAATGTCTGTCGCGCAAAAATGCGCGACAGGTTACTTTTGTTTGGATCGGCTTATTTGCCGATCATGCCCGTGACAAGGTCGTATAGTTCTTGTGCAGGCAGGCCTTTGGCTGTGTTGTCAGCAATCCATGATGCAGCAGCAGGGCCAGCAACAGCTTCTTTGAAGCTTGCCAATTCGCCATCGCTATAAGTCACGCTTTCAATACCTTTAGAGTCCAATGTTGGACCCCAAGCATCCATTGTTTTGCCGTTATATGTCGCAATGTAATAGTCTAACGACTCGTCAATTGAGCTCAGAAGTGCATCGCGGTTTGCATCACTTAGGGATGCAAGCGCATCTGTGTTTGCAACAACCGGGCAGTTCACTGTGCCTGGGTTTAAGTTTGTCGTCCACCATTTGCCAGTTTCAACTGTGCCAAATGACATATGTGCGTGTGGAGCAAATGCCACTGCTTTGACAACACCGCCATCCAATGCTTGGCGCACTTCTGTCGCTGACATGGATGTTGGTACGGCTTCAACGGCTGCCATCGCTTTACCAATGCCGCCAGTTGCGCGCACTGTTAGACCTTTGTAGTCAGCTAATGTTTTTGGTGCATCGCCAACACCAACCAAGTTGTATTGTGGTAGTGGAGATGGCATCAACAATGTTGCATTCCAGCGGGCAAGATCCGCTTGAACTGCTGGGTGTGCGTAAACAGCTTGGCTAATTTTGCGTTCTTCTTCTAGCGATGACACACCTAAGAAGGGTAATTCAAGCACTGTGATGGATGGGTTCTTATCGCGGTGATAACCAGCACAGAACTGTGCCATTTCAAATGCGCCAATAGAAATACCATCTAGGTTTTCTTTGTTTTTAGACAGGCCACCATAAGAAATGTTCAATTTAAATTCGCCACCAGTTTTATCGGCAACCAATTCAGCCAGTTTCTCAACATGTTCCGTAAATGCGCGGCGTTTGCCCCATAAGGATACATTCCATGTTGTTTCAGCAATTGCTTCGCCAGCAAAAGATGCAGTTACGGCTGCCATTACAGCCACTTTCAAAGTCTTTTTCATGAGTTCCTCCCAGAACGATAAATGAATCGCGGTACGATCGATTAAATTTATAACGTATAAGTGAGGATAAGGTGATTGAGGAAAATTGCGCAATGTTTTTTATATAGTCTGCGGATTTCCGCATGCTATAAGATTGTATCTTTATCTAGGTTAAGTTTGACAATCTTTTCATTTAATGTGCGTCTGCCAATCCCAAGAGCGGCTGCGACCACGTCCATTTTACCTGCGTGAGCTTTTATCGCTTTGGCAATCAGTGCACGCTCAAAAGCGGCCACAGCACCACGTAGGTTTTCAGGTGTATCGGTTGCGGTCTCTGGCCCTGTTAGGGCGTTTGCAGCGCCACCTGCGCCGCGTTTAGATGCAAGAACGCAACGTTCAGCCACGGATCGTAACTCTCGCACATTTCCAAGCCAGTCATGACCTAAGAGTGCAGCTACGTCCTCTGCCGTTTGAGACGCTGGTGGTATTTCATATAGGCGTGAAAACTCTGCAACGAAGCTTTCAAATAAAAGAATAATATCATCTTTATGCTCGCGTAAACTTGGCAAAGATACTGTGAACCCGTTTAAGCGGAACAGCAAATCTTTGCGCAAACGATCCTCTGCAATGGCGGCATCTGGATCTTCGCTGGATGCGGCAATGATACGAATATTGGCAATTTCTGTTGTGTCTGATCCTAAGGCGATGAATTCTTTTGTTTCCAAAAGACGTAATAATTTCATCTGGATTTCTATAGGCGCGGAAATGATTTCATCCAAAAATAAGGTGCCGCCTTGGGCTTTATTCACAAGCCCCTGAAGTTTGCCTTTGCGACCAAACAACATTTCTTCAAAGTCAGCGACTGGAATAGCTGTACAATTAACAGCTATGAATGGTTTGTCTGAACGAGGAGATAGATCATGCATGGCTTTGGCGACGACTTCTTTACCTGTGCCCGTTTCCCCAAGGATCAGAACAGATGTCTCAAGATGGCTATAATCTAAAACGATTTCACGGACAGAGTTTACAATATTTGATTGCCCAATGAACACTCGGTTCAGGCCTGATAAATCCGCCAAACGTGCTTTTAGACGGCTTGTGGTTTCTTGCAGCTGATGCTGTTCTGCTGCATGTTGCAATATCGTAAGCAATCTACGCGGTTCAAACGGTTTTTCTAAGAACCCGTAAGCACCGTTTTGAATGGCCTCAACCGCCATAGGAATATCACCGTGAGCAGAGATTAAGACCAGTGGTGGCATAATGTCGACAGGAAGTTCCACCAAAAGTTGGAGGCCCGATCTATTGGGCATCTGAACATCGGTTAAAATCACATCTGGTAAAGTTGCTTCAATCAAAGCTTCTACGCCAACGGCTGTTGCAGAGGTTTCGACAGCCCAACCTGTGCTTTCTAGCAAATGCACAAGCGAGTGACGCATTTCCTTATCGTCATCGATTACAAGGGCGCGATATTGAGGTGCTTTTGTCATAATCTACTCGATATGTTTTGGCAGGGTGATGGTAAAGCATGCACCACCGTTCGTGTTTTCAGCAACATCTAATGTGCCTGCGTGTTCATTGATAATAGATGTGGAAATGGCCAACCCCAATCCCATGCCTTCACCAGAAGAGGCGGTCGTATGAAATGGTTCAACAATCTGATCCAAGCTTTGACCTTGTAGCCCTTGGCCCGTATCTTTCACTGTTATTGTGATGTGATCATTGGTTTGCATAAGATTAACATCCAGCTTTTTTAATGCCTGATCTGCCATCGCTTTGATGCTGTTTTTCATTAGGTTTATCAGAACTTGTTCCAAACGCGTTTGATTGCCCCATGTTTGTATGTCTTGATCTAAGCCATGCGTTAGATATGTCACGTTATGGCGTTCACAATCATGGCGAATTAATTCATAGGCATTGTTAATCACATCCGCCAGAGAAACAACAGAACTGGTCTCGGAACCTGATGCAGAGAAAAACCGCAATTGGTGTGTGATATTCTCCATCCGACCCAAAATGCCTGATAGATGAGTCATTACAGGTGATAATTTTCCAACCGTTATTTCTTCGGCAGTAATGTGGTTTTTCATAGCGGATATTGGTTGGCCTAATTCATGAGTGACTGATGCTGAAAGTTGACCTAAAGCTGCCATTTTACTGCTACGTTTCAATTCTTTTTGTGCATTTTTTAAATCAGCCTCGGCTTGGCGCCGTGTTTCTATCTCGCGCTGCAATCTCTTGCGATCTTCGATAGAGGCTGTCAGCGCGCGGCGCACACGTTGGACGCGCCAAAAAACAAAGGCTAATGCACTTAAAGCCATGATGATTGCGACGCCAGAAACAATCCCTAAAGCTTTTTGTCGTGCAGCTGATGTGTCCACTAAGTAATGTAGGACCCATTTTGTGCCAATAATGTTGGATTGACTAAGGTAATAGGTGCTTTTCTCAAAGGATACATGGGTTTGATCATTAAGTGACCAGTCGATATTTCCAATGGTGTGTTTCCCAAATTGACGTTCTGCCTTAATTTTATCCAACCTAGCAGTTGTAATTGAAGTGATCGCATTATAGCGCTGTGATGGCTTAGATGACAAAACCACAATGCCATCGGGATTTGTCACAAAGATAAGCTCATTTGTTTCTTCTAAGATGCGATTCAGGGCCGTCAGGTCGAGTTTTAAGGCAAGAACGCCTAATGTTTGCCCTTGGGAAATGATGGGAGATGCAAGGAAATAGCCCGGTCTGGATGTTGTGGCACCGATGGCAAAGAATGTGCTGCTTAAGCCTTTTGAGGCTTCTTTGAAATAACTCCTGAAACCGTAATTTTGCCCGATAAAAGTCTGCGGCTTTGAATAATTCGACGCTGCAACAGTTAAACCGCTTGGCTTCATCAAATATATTGCTTCGGCACGGGCCGCATTTGAGATCTCTAACAATTTTGCGTTCAACGTATCAAATTCGTCGGTTTCCAGGGCCTCAAATACCAAAGGATTATTTGCAATAACTGAGGGCAGGTGTTGCAAACGTAGGAGCTCGTTTTCAATCGTACTTTGATAAAGTGCCAATTTTGATCGGCTTTGCGTCTTTTCTATGTTTTCAAATGTCTGTGCAGAAATCGTATAGAACACTGCCAAGATCATACCCGCTGCGAGCAGTAGAATAATCGCTAGAGTGTATTCAGAGTTTTTAACCGCAGAACGAGACATTCCCTTAAAAAGGCGCAAAGGTGTGTAAATGTCAATTTTTGTTTATTTTAATTTAATTACAAATATTTACATACCTATATTAAAGTATTTTTGGCCCTGTGTTACCACTTGATTTATGTGCTTATACGAAATCGACCGTATTACTCATTGGCAATTCGCGTATCCGTTTGCCTGTCGCAGCAAATATTGCTGCCGCCAGAGCAGGTGCCGCAGGCGGTACAGGCGGTTCACCAATACCACGAACATCGGTACCGTTTTCCAAGCCATGAACGATAATTTCTGGGGCTTGATATAGCCGCATAGATTCGTAACCATCGTAATTGGTTTGTTCTGGTACGCCATCATCATAGGTCAATTCTGCAGCCATAGCGTGTCCAAGACCCCAAATGACGCCACCTTGGACTTGGTTTTCAAAGTTGATCGGATCCAATACTTTACCGACTTCACAAGCGACATATACCTTGTCTAATTTGATACCATCCTCGGTGTTTGTGATCTCAATGACTTCAGCCACTGGAACACCAAAAGACAAGCTAAAGGCAAGGCCGCGGAAACGATTTACACCTAAATCGCTGCCCCAATTAGACATTTCACCAACTGCTTCAAGGGTTTTTCGAGATAGGTCATGATTACAAAGGCGTAAGCGCTCCATCAATGGATCAGCACCTGCGGCATGGATCAATTCATCCAAAAAAGCGTTGTATAAGAATCCATTACCCGATGCGCCAACTGAACGCCATGAACTGATAGGCACCATTTCTGGCACGCGGTATCCTGTGACGCGGTGATTTGGGATGGCAAAGGGTTGATCCCATGCGGCAGCAACAATCGCGATATCAGGCCCTACTGCTGGAATGCCTGCACGAGAAAGCTGAGAGGTCGTCGTGGATGCTGCAGCAATGGCAAGATCATAACTTTCGACTTTGCCATCCTTAACAGTGCCCCAAGCACTCGACATTTGCATTGGGCGTGGGAAGTCATGTGTCATGTCTTCTTCGCGTGACCATGTCATTTTAACGGGCGTGCCTTCCATGGCTTGAGCAAGTTCAATCGCTTGTCGCGCAAAGTCATCCTCAAGACGGCGACCAAAGCTGCCGCCCATCATTTGTGCGTGGATATGGATATTTTCTGCAGGTATACCCGTCATTTTTTCGGCTGTTTGCATCAGGTTAATTGGCATCTGTGTGCCTGTCCAAATATCCAAACGTCCGTCTTTGAGTAAAGCAATAGCATTCATAGGCTCTAGGGGCGCATGTGCCAAGTGGGGGATGCGATATTCGGCTTTTATCACATTGCTGTTTTTAAAAGACTTTTCGACATCACCGTCATCTTTGAAGCGGCTATCACGATAGTCGTCTTTCAACGAAGATTTTACGTTTTTCCACATCAGGCTAGATGTCTTGGGGTAGGGCGCATCTTTCCAATCAAACTCAATTGCATTTACGGCTTGAATGGCGCGCCATGTATTATCGGCAATCACACCTGCACCGCCTGTGATTGGGATGATTTTTTGCACACCGCGCATGGTTTTCGCAATGCTATCATCATAACTGTTCACACCACCGCCAATACGCGGGTTCGTGCGTACAGAAGCGTGCACCATGCCGTCCAGTTTCATATCGATGCCATAAGTCAAAGTGCCTGTGGATTTCGCGAGCATATCAATGCGTGGCATTTCTTTGCCAATATAGCGCCATTCGCTTTCTGGTTTTAATGTTACTTCTGAAGGAGGATCAATCTCTGCCGCAGTTTGTGCAAGTTCAGTGTATGCTAGGGATGTGCCATCTGGCAGGATTACGCTACCATCTTTGGTTTTCAATTGGTCACGGGCGATACCTGATTGCTTGGCTGCCGCTAATAATAACGTTTCACGGGCAATCGCACCTGCAACCCGCATTTTTTCATATGCATCTGGAACGGTAGAGGAACCACCTGTGACCTGTAGCCCGATCAATTTGCCAATGACCCCGCCAAATGCGCGGGCATTACGTGCCATAAATCCATCGTCCACAGCAGCGAAAGGCAAGCCTTCGGCGACGACCTTTTCGTTATAATACGCTGGGCTTGGTTTACCTGGATCAACCTGAATGTTTTCCCATGCGATATCCAATTCTTCGGCAACCAATGCTGCTTGGATAGAGTAGGTGCCTTGCCCTTTATCTGCACGTGGCGTGATGATTGTAACGCCGCTTTGGTCAATGCGCACATAGGGTGTGATTGCTGCTTCACCCTCTGCAAGGTCATCTAAAAGTGGGTTTGTGATAGGTTTTTTATAAGCGTAATAACCAAAGGCTACACCACCTACTATGGCGGCAGAACCAATCAGGAATGTGCGTCTTGCGATTGTTTTGATACGTCCCATGATTATACACCTTCCAATTTAACGGCGGCCGCTTTTACTGCGGCGCGAATACGTGGATAGGTGCCACAACGGCACAGATTGCTGGACATAGCTTCATCAATATCTGCATCTGTCGGGTTTGGGGTTTCTGCCAAAAACGATGCCGCAGCCATGATTTGCCCAGATTGGCAGTACCCACATTGCGCAACCTGATGTTCGACCCATGCCTCTTGGACAGCATGTAATGCTTCTGGCGTGCCCAATCCTTCGATTGTGGTCACATCACCCTCTAAGTTGCCAATAGGAACCTGACAGGATTTTGTTGCGATCCCGTCAATATGCACAGTACAGGCGCCGCATTGAGCAATACCGCAACCATATTTTGGGCCTGTAATGTTTAATTCATCGCGCAAAACCCAAAGTAATGGCATTTCTGGCTCGACATCAATGTCATACGCTGTGCCATTTACGGTTATTTTGGTCATATGAAAGGCTCCTTGGTGTCACCTGATTTGTTTTGGGGAACGCTAGAAAACAGATATAGCCAAGTCAATTCTGTCACTTAAATGACGTTGGGTGAATAGGGGATTTCTATAGTCACAATTCGTTTAACTCTATCATAATTGATCTTTGGATCGTCCCGTGCTTTTATCCGTATGGGAGACTTTTATGACAGAACTGGCGAAGGTTTATAAAGAGCACTCACAAAAAGTGCATTATGCGATCGATGTAAAATCGCCAGCGCATTCTACGATTGCAGCCTCATGGCGCCGATCGTTGTTGCATCATGGCATTACGCCAAGCCAACGTAATGTTGCGCGCCGTGTCACTGCAAGAGAGCTGTTAGAAGCCCGTCAAAAGGTTGAATTGTTAATTCACCTGTCTAAACCAATTCTGGAACAACTGTTTATGACCGTTGGCCAGACAGGGTGTTGTGTGATTTTGACGGATAAGAATGGTATAATTTTAAACTGCTTGATTAACGATGTAGATCGCCCTGATTTTGATCAATGGGGGCTGACGTCTGGTAGTATTTGGAGTGAAGATTGCCAAGGCACCAATGGAATTGGAACATGCGCGATAGAAGAGCGACCTATTTTAATCCATAAAGATCAGCATTTTAGAGCAAAGAATATTGGTATGACCTGTATGGGAGCGCCCATTTTTGATACGGATGGGAATATCATGGCCATTCTGGATGTATCGAGCGCACGTAATGATTTGCAAAAGGAATTTGCGCAGGTGTTGACGTCTTTGGTTTCAAACACAGCTAACCGCATTGAAACAGAGTATTTTCGCGCATCCTTTGATAATGCCCAAATCGTTGTTGCAGAAGGATACAGTGCATTGGGAACACCTTTGTTAGCGTCTGATCGCGATGATCTGATTATTGGGGCTAATCGTGCTGCACGTCGGATGTTGAATTTGCATAATGAAACCTTTTCAATTCCTATCCCCCGCGATGATTTGATCACAGGGACTGCGCATTCATCTGGCCTGAAAAGTGCCGAACGGTCTGCCCTTAGAAAGGCCATCTCAAGGGCGCAAGGCAATATGACATCTGCCGCAAAAGAACTGGGCGTAAGCCGTGCTACATTCTATAGAATGCTCAAAAAACATGACCTGAACAACTGATTGTCTCACATCTGAGACAAATTAAAACGCTAATTCTTGCTCATGGTCATCTTTGATCTGCGAAAATCTTGACTCCAAAGGGTGCCACCGCGTCTAATTTTAGGCGGGAGGACTAAGATTTAATGGAACTATCAGGCGAATACCGTATTGCCGCATCCAAGGCCGAAGTTTGGGCCGCGCTAAATGATGCAGAGGTTTTAGAACGGTGCATTCCAGGATGCGAAGAGTTGGATAAATCATCCGATACAGAAATGTCTGCAAAAGTTGCATTAAAGATTGGGCCAGTCAAAGCGCGTTTTAATGGAAACGTGACTTTAGAGAACCTTGACCCACCAAACGCATATTCCATTGTTGGCGAAGGCCAAGGTGGTGTTGCTGGCTTTGCCAAAGGTGGCGCTGATGTGCAATTGGCCGAAGATGGGGATGAAACCATCCTCACATACCAAGCGAATGCACAAGTGGGTGGTAAGATTGCCCAGCTTGGTTCAAGATTAATAAAATCCACTTCTGCCAAGCTGGCAGATAAGTTTTTTGCAAATTTCCGCGATGCTTTGGAACCTCAGGAGGAAAATACCGAAGGATAATTGCGTGAAGTACCAACGATTAGGGCTAATGCCCCAATGAATAGGGAGGATTACGATGACTGAAGTTTCAATGACAGTGAACGGAAAGGCCGTTAAGGCAGACGTTCCTGATAATACCTTACTGGTGCAATATATTCGAGAACATTTACGACTAACAGGAACGCATGTGGGGTGCGATACCAGCCAATGCGGTGCTTGTGTGGTGCATGTGGATGGCAAGGCGATGAAATCTTGCACAATGCTGGCAGCTGCTGCTGATGGCGCTGATGTCACAACGATTGAAGGTATCGCGGATAACGATTTGCACCCGATGCAAACGGCATTCAAAGAAAACCACGGGCTGCAATGTGGGTTCTGTACGCCTGGTATGATCATGACAGCTACAGATATGGTGAAACGCTATCAAGCGGACGGTCGCGAATTGACCGAAGATGCCATTCGTCACGAATTAGAAGGCAATATTTGCCGCTGCACGGGCTATCATAACATTGTCAAAGCTATCGCGGACGGTGCGTCCAAGATGACAAGCGCATAGGGAGGAACGACTATGACAGAAGGAATAGGCGCACGCGTCCTGCGCAAAGAGGACAAAAGATTTTTAATGGGTAAGGGCCGCTATACGGATGATATCGTAGAGCCGAACCAGGCCTATGCAGCGTTTGTACGCTCACCCCATGCACATGCCGAAGTGAAAAGCATTGATGCCTCTGCTGCGAAAGCGATGGATGGCGTTGTTGACGTGTTGAATGGTGAACAACTCACTGGTGATGGTATTGGCAACATTATTTGTGGCTGGGCGGTTACGCAAAAAGACGGCAGCGGCATGAACATGGGTGCTTGGTCTGCATTGGCAACGAATAAAGTGCGCTATGTCGGCGATGCTGTAGCGGTTGTGATTGCGGATAGCATTGAACAAGCGCGCAATGCGGCAGAAGCCGTTGAAGTGGATTATAAAATCCTTCCAGCTGTGGCACAGTCAATGGATGCGTTGGGAACAGGCGCACCTGAAATCCATGAAAATGCACCAGGTAATGTTGTGTTTGACTGGGAAATTGGTTCTTTAGAGCCAACAGACGCTGCATTGGCAGGGGCTGCGCACATCACAGAAATGGAAATTGTTAACAACCGTTTGGCGCCCAATCCGATGGAGCCGCGCTCGGCTGTTGCGACATATAACAATGCCGAGGATCATTATACGCTTTATACAACCAGCCAAAATCCGCATGTTGCGCGTTTGGTTCTATCTGCGTTTTATCAAGTTGCACCAGAACATAAGTTGCGTGTGATTGCGCCAGATGTGGGTGGTGGTTTTGGATCGAAGATTTACATCTATCCAGAAGAGATCACATGTCTATGGGCATCTATGAAAACCAACCGTTCTGTAAAGTGGACATCTGATAGAACCGAAGCATTCTTAACAGATGCACATGGTCGCGATCACGTATCAACAGCAAAGATCGGGTTTGATAAGGATCATAAGATCGTTGGGCTTAAGGTTAATACCAAAGCTAACCTTGGTGCCTATATGTCGTTGTTCAGTTCAGCCACTCCGACGTATCTGTATGCAACGTTGTTGTCTGGTCAGTATAATATCAGCAACATTTATTGCGATGTGCAGGCGGTTTATACCAACACTGTTCCTGTAGATGCATATCGTGGGGCAGGCCGCCCAGAAGCGTGCTATTTGGTGGAACGCCTGATGGAAACCGCTGCGCGTGAAATGGGTGTCAGCCCAGTAGAGTTGCGGCGTAAAAACTTTGTGACGTCGTTTCCGCATGAAACGCCAGTGATTATGACTTACGATTCAGGTGATTTTGCAACCAACCAAGATCAAGCCATTAAAGCGGCTGATTATGATGGGTTCGAAGCGCGCCGTGCAGAAGCAGCATCACGTGGGAAATTGCGCGGTATTGGGTTCTCTAACTATATCGAGGCTTGTGGTATCGCACCATCCGCCGCGGTGGGCAGCTTAGGGGCTGGTGTTGGCCTATGGGAAAGTGCAGAAGTGCGCGTAAATCCAGTGGGAACGATCGAAGTTCTGACAGGCTCACACAGTCATGGTCAGGGGCATGAGACGACCTTTACCCAAATTGTGGCAGAACGGTTTGGATTGCCAACTGAGAATATCCAGATTGTGCATGGTGACACAGACAAAGTGCAGTTTGGTATGGGAACTTACGGATCGCGCTCTGGTGCGGTGGGTATGTCAGCCATTTTCAAAGCACTTGATAAGGTTGAAGCGAAGGCCAAGAAAATTGCAGCACATGTTTTGGAAGCATCCGAAGATGACATCGTTATCGAAGGCGGTGAAGTGAAAGTTGCTGGTACAGATAAAACCATGGGTTGGCATGAGGTTGGTTTGGCGGCTTACACAGGTCACAATCTGCCAGAGGGTATGGAACCGGGTTTGAAAGAAACATCATTCTATGACCCGACAAACTTTACCTTCCCAGCGGGGTGTTACATCTGCGAAGTTGAAGTTGATCCAGATACTGGGGTGACGGATATCATCCAATTTGTTGCCTCAGATGATTTTGGCACAATCATCAATCCGATGATTGTTGAAGGTCAGGTTCATGGCGGTCTTGCCCAAGGGATTGGACAAGCGATGCTAGAGGGCGTTGTTTATGATGATGATGCGCAACAATTGTCGGCGTCCTATATGGATTACGCAATGCCACGTGCGGATGATCTACCGAACTATTCGGTACATCATGCCTCTACGGAATGTCCTGGAAATCCGTTGGGTATGAAAGGCTGTGGGGAGGCGGGTGCTATTGGATCGCCACCTGCGGTGATCAACGCCATAACGGATGCGATTGGTAATAACGATCTGTCTATGCCAGCAACCCCATCAAAAGTTTGGGCCGCTTTGCAAGCCGCAAGCGCCAAACAAGCAGCAGAATAAGGAGAACGATCATGTATGAGACAAAATATCATAAAGCTTCGAGCGTCGCAGATGCGGTTTCCTTAATCGGTAAATCAGATGACGGAAAACTATTATCAGGTGGGCAAACATTGGTGCCAACGATGAAGGCGCGACTTGCAGCTCCATCAGATTTGGTGGATGTCAGCGGTATTGCCGATATGCACGGGGTCAGCATTAGCGGATCGACAGTGACTATTGGTGCAGCAACGACCCATGCAAATGTGGCTGGGAATGCTGATTTGCAGGCCAAATGCGGTGGCGTTGCCTGTTTGGCAGCTGGCATTGGTGATCCAGCTGTACGTCATAAGGGTACGATTGGTGGATCTATTGCCAATAACGACCCAGCAGCGGATTATCCTGCAGCAATGTTGGCTTTGGACGCTACGATCAAAACCAATGCACGTGAAATTGCAGCGGCTGATTTTTTTGTGGGGATGTTCGAAACAGCCCTCGAAGAGGATGAAGTTATTGTTTCCATCAGTTTCGATGCACCTGCAAAAGCGGCCTATGCTAAGTTTCCAAACCCTGCATCACGTTATGCGATGGTTGGCGTTTTTGCTGCACAAACCGTAGATGGGGCACGCGTAGCCGTAACTGGGGCTGGCGACGATGGTGTTTATCGTCAGTTCGATATGGAAGCAGCTCTTGATACGGATTGGAGTCCAAATGCACTGGCTGGAGTTCAGGTTGGGTCAGAAGGTTTGTTGTCTGATATGCACGGTGATGCCACATACCGTGCAAACCTTGTGAAAGTCATGACGCGCCGTGCTGTGGCTGGTTGCGCGTAAGGTAAATTATTCCAGCCCTGTTCATCGGGGCTGGAATAGCTATAGTTTTTAAATGACCTCAAATTTACCCACATCAATTGATGAAACGCTTAGCATGTTACGCGAACAGGATTATGTTTGTGATCGCAGTCTTGCGACTTTGACGTATCTATCGCTTAGCCTGAACCGCCCGATCTTTTTGGAAGGGGAAGCCGGTGTTGGGAAGACGGAATTAGCCAAAACAATTGCCACAGGATTGGGGCGCGATTTGATCCGTTTGCAGTGTTATGAGGGGTTAGATGCCTCTACTGCAGTTTGCGAATGGAATTTTTCGGCGCAAATGCTTGCACTGCGGGCAGGTGGGGATGAGGTGGATATCTATGACGATAAGTTTTTATTTAAGCGCCCGTTATTGCAAGCAATGGAATCACATAAAAATGGCCCGCCTGTGCTGTTGATAGATGAGATTGACCGTACTGATGCTCCGTTTGAAGCGTTCTTATTGGAAGCATTGTCTGATTATCAGGTGACTGTGCCCGAAATCGGTACAATTAAAGCACCTGAACCACCGATTATAATCTTAACGTCTAACCGTACACGCGAGGTGCATGATGCGTTGAAGCGTAGATGCTTGTATCATTGGGTGGATTATCCAAATTTCGACCGCGAGTTGGAAATATTGAATGCCCGTGTGCCAGAAGCAGCGGCCACGTTGAGCAATGAAGTGGTTGGATTTGTTCAGCGTTTACGTAATGAGGATTTGTTTAAAGCGCCAGGTCTTGCCGAGACGCTTGATTGGGCAAAATGCCTTGTGGCGTTGGATGTTATATCGCTATCACCCGAAGTCGTGTCAAACACAATTGGGGCTGTTTTGAAATATCAAGACGATATTGCCAAAATACAAGGCTCTGAAGTGACCCGTATATTGGAGGCCACGCGCAGCGATTTACGAGCTGCGGGATGACGATTACAGCGTTGAACACTGAAGGACGATTAGCACAGAACATAATTTATTTCTGCCGTGCTTTGCGTCGTGCCGAAGTTCCCGTTGGTACCGCTCAAGTGAACGATGCGATCCGTGCAATTCAAACTATAGGTTTTACAAAACGTGAGGATTTTTTCGTCGTGCTGCAAGCTTGTTTGATTAATAGAGTAGAGCACTTGCAAATTTTTCAACAAGTTTTCAATATGTTCTGGCGTGATCCTGAAGTGTTAGAAAGCATGATTCAAAACATGTTGCCAATGTTGCAAACGGTTGAAGAACCAAAGAAGCTAAAGGCTGCGGAAACACGGGCATCAGATGCCGTGTCTGGTGGGAATGATCATATAGATCAGCGACCTGTTGAGGAGCAGCTAACACTTGATGCACAATTTACCATTTCGAAAAACGAGCGCTTGAATTCTCTGGATTTTGAGCAAATGACAAATGCAGAGATTAAAGAGGCTGAAAGAGCTATTGCTGATATGCATTTGCAAACCCCAAAGCAAACATCCAGGAGGTTTATGGCAGCATCATATGGCACAAAGATTGATGCGCGCGCGGTTTTACGCGAAGCTAGGCGCACTGGTGGGGAAGTGTTAAAGCTGCCAAAACGGAGGCCACGCTCCAAAGTACCCAATCTGGTGATTTTGACGGATATATCGGGATCGATGTCCACTTACTCGCGTATGATGATGCATTTCATTTATTCTATGGCATTTAAACATGGAAAAGGCTGGGCGCAGGTCCATGCTTTTACCTTTGGAACGAGGCTTTCAAATATAACAAAATCCCTTACCTTAAAAGATCCTGATGCGGCGTTGAAAGCCATTGGGCAAGACGTACAGGATTGGGATGGTGGTACGAAAATAGGTGAGAGTTTAGAACGCTTTAACAAAGACTGGTCGCGGCGTGTTTTAGGGACGGATGCAGTTGTTTTGATAGTTACGGATGGATTAGAACGTGGAGAACCTGATATCTTAAAAGCCCAGATAAAGCGATTGCGGTTATCATGTCGCCATCTGATTTGGTTAAACCCACTATTACGGTATGATCAGTTTGAACCGCAAGCGGCAGGTATCCGCACAATGTTACCTTTTGTCGATGAATTTGTCGCTTGTCACAGTTTAAAATCTATGCGTGATTTAACGAATGTCCTTTCAGATGCAAAGCATACAGGTCTGAAACAGAAAATGATGGCTGTCCTATGACGATTTCCAATCACATGCCCACAGTTGTGCAATCTTATATTGCAGCAGGTCAGGGGGCTGCTTTGGCCACTGTGATTTCCACATGGGGATCCGCGCCGCGCCGTGTGGGTTCGCAATTGGCTATAGCTGCGGACGGTACATTTCAAGGCTCTGTATCAGGCGGCTGTGTCGAAGCTGCCGTTATACTAGAAGCGCAAGCTGCGATTGAGGATGGTAAATGCCGTGTATTGGAATACGGTGTGGCAGATGAAGACGCATTTGCAGTGGGGTTAGCTTGTGGCGGGGACATCAAAATCCTCGTTGAACCCATCGGTGTCGGCGATGGGCCTGATATTAATTTGATTAATCAAATTGTGGCTGCATATAAGTCGCGTAAATCATTGTCTATAAACGTAAACCTATCTAATTGGGCGCGAGAAGTCTTTGACTGCTCTAAACCTACGGGCATAGATGGTGGTCATTTTATGCATGCTTATGTCCCGAATTTACGGATGATCATTATAGGAGCCGTTCATATCACCCAAAGCCTGTCTTTAATGGCTAAAATGGCTGAGTATGATGTATATCTTGTTGATCCGCGTGATAGTTTTGCTAGCCCAGAGCGATTTCCAGATGAAACCTTTATTGATGCTTGGCCTGATAAGGCTTTGACGCAAATCGGCTTGGATGAGCAATGTGCGGTTATTACATTAAGTCATGATCCCAAGATTGATACACCAGCATTGGCTGTCGCATTGCGATCTGATGCGTTTTACATCGGATCACTTGGGTCTAATAAAACCCATGCAAAACGGGTGCGCCAATTAGAAAATGAAGGCTTTACGATGGATGATATCATCCGAATTCACGGCCCGATTGGATTGGATATAGGATCGAAAACCCCCGCAGAGATCGCAATCTCAATAATGGCTGAAGTGACTGAACGGTTCAGAAAGCCAGAGACACGTCCATGAAATTCCAATCAGTAGAATTGGCGCAAGCTCAAGGCCATATTTTGGCGCATTCTGCCAAAGTCAAGAACGGGCTTCTGAAAAAAGGCAGCGTTCTGTCTGGTGCGGATATTCAATCGTTATCCGATATGGGACAGAATGCTGTTACAGTTGCTATATTAGAGCAGGGTGATGTGGCTGAAAATGATGCGGTTCAAATCCTTGCGGATGCTTTTACGGGAACAAATATCGAAATAACGCCCCCTGTTGCAGGGCGTATTAATCTGATTGCGCAATGCGATGGTATTTTATCATTAAACGCTGAAACGATAGATTCTTTTAATGCGGTTGATGAAGCGATTACAATCGCAACATTGCCAAATTATGCACGCGTTCGCAAAGGCATGTTGTTGGCAACTTTGAAAATCATTTCATATGCTGTACAGGATAAGTTGTTAAAAGGTGCCATTAATTTAATTGATGATAAAACTATTGAAATTCAAAGTTTTACGAGGAAAAGCTGCGATATAATTTTGACAAAGATTGATGGTTTTAAACCTTCACTTTTGACTAAGGCAGAAACAGTAATAAGGACGCGTGTTGCGCCGTTGAACTTGCATGTGGAAATATGTTCAGTCGTTTCCCATACCGAAGAAGCCGTAGCTGATGCCCTAAATAAGACAACCAATGAAATGGTTCTTATACTTGGCGCATCTGCAACATCTGATCGAAATGATGTCATTCCTGCTGCAATTGTTACTGCGGGCGGAAGTGTTACACGTTTTGGTATGCCTGTTGATCCTGGTAACCTACTGGTTCTAGCAGAATACAAAGGCCGTTCTGTCGTAGGTTTACCTGGATGTGCGCGGTCGCCAGCAATAAATGGAGTTGATTGGGTCTTAGAACGGCTTTGTGCTAATTTATCTGTTGGAATGGATGATGTTGCAAAAATGGGTGTTGGTGGTTTGTTGAAAGAAATTCCTGATCGTATACAACCACGATTGAAAAAATCAGAAGAGAATACTGGTGCAACGGTCATAATGTTGGCTGCGGGTCGGTCACGGCGGATGCGTGGGGACGATAAGCTGCTACGTACGGTGAATGGTATTCCTTTATTACGCCATTGTGTGCAAACGGCTTTGGCCTCAAACGCAAATGAATGTGTTGTTGTTATAAATAAAGGCGCAATTTATCATCGTGAAGCTCTTGATGGGCTGCCTGTTAAAATTATCGAGGCAAATGATGCCGATCTTGGCATGTCTGCCTCTTTACGAGCAGGCGTATTAGGCTTGGATCATACGCCAACGAGCATTTTCGTTGCTTTTGCAGATATGCCAGACCTAACTAAAAATCATTTTAACACATTGATAAATAAATATAATGATACTCAAGGAAAACCCATTATTTGCCCAGTCACTCAAAATGGATCAAGTGGCCATCCAGTGTTATTTGATGCAGCTTATTTAGAGAATTTAACAGCGCTGGAAGGGGATGTTGGGGCAAAATCCATTCTAAAATCAGTCTCTGATGCTGTGCATGAGGTGCAAATGGATGATGCCGTGGTATTGGATTTAGATACGCCAGAGGCATGGGCTGCTTGGGAAGCCAAACAGCCCTAATAGTTTAGTTTCCAGCGATTTGCTTGGCTTTTTCCACCAATACTTCGGCCTGACGAATAGATGCATAGTCAATCAAGCGACCATCCAAAGAAACAGCGCCTTTGCCTTCTGCAGCAGCTTGCGCCATTGCTTCTAGAATGCGGTTGGCTTTTTCAACTTCTGCGGCTGAAGGGCTCATCACTTCGTTTGCCAATGCGATTTGGCTTGGGTGAATGGCCCATTTGCCTTCGCAACCCAGAACTGCGGCACGTTTTGCAGCAGCAACATACCCATCTGGATCAGAGAAGTCACCGAATGGACCGTCAACTGGGCGCAAGCCATTTGCGCGGGCTGCCACAACCATACGTGCTAAAGCGTAATGCCACATATCACCCCAATGAACGTCACGTGAACCATCGTCAGCAGGGTCTGTTAGAACGGAATAATCTGGGTTTACACCACCGATCACTGTCGTGCGTGCACGTGTACTAGCAGCATAGTCTGCAACGCCGAAATGTAGGCTCTCATTTCGCTTAGATGCGCTTGCGATTTCATGTACGTTTTGCATGCCCAAAGCGGTCTCAATAATATGCTCAAAACCGATGCGTTTTTTGTAACCTTTTGCGTCTTCAATTTGGGTTACTAACATGTCGATAGCATAGACGTCAGAAGCGGTACCAACTTTCGGGATCATGATCAAATCTAGGCGTTCACCAGCTTGCTCTACAATGTCCACTACATCGCGATACATATAATGTGTGTCCAGACCGTTGATACGAATGGACATAGATTTGTTACCCCAATCGATGTCATTCAGGCCTTCGATTATGTTCTTACGAGCCTGCTCTTTATCATCAGGAGCAACTGCATCTTCTAAGTCTAAAAAGATAACATCAACGTCAGATTTTGCAGCCTTTTCAAACATTTGAGGTTGGCTACCTGGTACAGCAAGTTCGCTTCTATTTAGGCGCGCTGTTGCTGGTTCGATTGTGTAAAAGCTCATTAAAAAATATCCCTTCAGATTATAGCTTCCGTTCGGGAAAGGATTCAAATCCGAAAATTGGGGATTCTGTCAACGATGTTGAACTGCGACGTTTACGCACGTCACTCTGCGCGTAACTCAGTTCCCGCTGATGGCCCTTTCGCTTGATCCAAACGTCTGGAATAGTAAAATGCGATGGCTTGCGACCGATTTTTTACTTCTAATTTTTCATAGAGGTTTGACAGGTGAAATTTCACTGTATTGATCGAGATTTCAAAGTGTGTTGCCAGCTCTTTATTTGACATACCATCTGCCAGTGATTGCAACATTGTGCGTTCGCGTTTGGTGAGCGAAAATAATGGATCAGCCTGTAGCTCTCGGATGTCCAAAAAGGGGAATACCATTTTGCCAGTAGCCACGGATGTACAGGTGTCCAATAATTCTTCAACAGTTTGGCTTTTGTCGCAATACCCAGCGGCACCAGCAGCCAAAGCGCGGCGCGGCACGTCTTGTGATGTGTTTTGCGAATAGACCAATAATTTTGGGGCAGTGGGATGATCGCGCAGAATTTCGATTATCTTTTCGCCACCAAGTTGCGGTAAGTTCCAACAGATGATGCCTAAATCCACTGGCACACGCATCACAGTGGAAATGAAATTCTCAGCATTCACCACAGTCGATACCAACGAGAATCGCGGATCGGATGCGAATTTTTCTGACATCGCGGATAAGATCAGTGGATTCGGGTCGGCCAAAACGATCTGGATTGGTCCTGTGTTGTTTGTGGTCATGGAATACGACTCCTTGCTGATGAGGGGCGACAAAACCTACCCATTTTTATAGTATATCTTCGTATGCATTATAAAATCAACTCAAAAGTATAGTTTTTTAACTATCCTATTAGGCTTACTATTACGGTAGTAAGGAAGGTTGTCAGTAAGCGGTTACTTTGGTCTCTTGATGCGCAACTGATCAACCTAGCCCTAGGGCTTACCACAGAAAGCGCATTTCTATGACCACCAATTCAATTTTTCCACAACTCGAAATTCCTGATACACTGGCAGCTGGTCCTGGACCTGGCAATACAGATGAGCGTGTTTTGCAAGCTTTCACAAATGCGGGTATGGCCGATCATATGCAGCCAGATGTTTTGCGCGGCATGGTGGAATGTAAGTTCATGCTTCGTAGCCTATTTGGCACGAATAACACTTATACATTCGGTGTTGCTGGTACGGGTTGGAGCGGTTTGGATTGTATGTTCAGTGCAGTTATGCCTGGTGACACAGTTGTTGCTTTTGCAAACGGTACATTTTCTGGCATTGATGCGCTGACATTGAATATGAAAGCTGCGACAGCCAATGAATTGATGGTAGATTCGCTTAATCCAAAAGCAGCAAGCGTTGTCGTCATCGAAGTTCCACATGGTCAATCTGTAACTGGCGAAATGGTTGAAGCTGCTTTGGCTGAATACAAACCAAAGTGGGCATTCATGGCACATTGGGAAACAGGTTCTGGCCGTATCAATGATATTCGTGGTTTCTCTGATGCATGTGAACGTCATGGAGCAATGGGTTTGATCGATGCTGTGTCATCACTTGGTGTTGAAAACTTTGCAATTGATGACTACCCAGGCATCGCTGGTTGGGCGTCTTGTCCGCAAAAAGGTGTTTTGTGTTTGCCGCTGACGTATGCGCCTGTCAGCTTTACTGATCAGTATATCGAAACACTAAAAGCATCTGGTTGCCGTACATTCGTACACCACCCAATTATGGAAGCTCGTCATTGGGGTATTGTTGACGGTGCAGATGTAGAGAAGGGTACGTATCACCGTACACACTCTGGTTATGCGGTTGCTGCATTCCACGAAGCTTTGCGTATTACATTGCAAGAAGGCTTGGCAAAACGTGCTGCGAACTATGTTTATCACGAAGCTGCATTGAGTGAAGCCGTGACAGCAATGGGCTGTGAAGTCACATCAAATATGACAAGCCTTGTTGTATTGAACTTGCCAGACGACATGGCAGGTCGTGAAATGGAACTTGTACAAGCATGTCGTGCAGAAGGGTTTGGTATTTGGCCAACGCTTTCAGCACCAGTTCAAGTTCGCATTGGTATTTTGAATCAGCTTACACGCGCATCAATCACAGATATTGTGAACCGTTTCGCAGAAGCCATGAATAAAATGGGTGCTGATTTGGATTTAACCGCAGTGAATGATCGCTTGGATACATATTATTCAAAATCATTAGCTGCAGAATAAGGAAAGACTTTAATGGATATTCATGAATATCAAGCAAAAGAAATTTTAAAGGATTTTGGCGTTACTGTCCCTGCGGGCGGTTTGGCCTATAGCCCAGAACAGGCTGCATACCGTGCGCGTGAAATGGGTGGCGATAAGTGGATCGTAAAAGCACAGGTTCATGCTGGTGGTCGCGGTAAAGCAGGCGGCGTGAAAGTTTGCTCAAACGATGTGGAAATTCAAGAAGCGGCAGCTTCTATGTTGGGCAAGAAGTTGGTAACGCACCAAACTGGCCCAGAAGGTAAAGGTGTTTACCGTCTATACGTAGAAGCAGGCGTTCCAATTGATCGCGAAATCTATTTGGGTTTTGTGTTGGATCGTACATCCCAACGTATTATGATTGTTGCTTCTTCTGAAGGCGGCATGGATATTGAGGAAATATCTGAAAAGAAACCAGAATCCATTGTGCGCGCGACGATTGATCCTGCTGTTGGATTGGTTGAATTTCAAGCGCGCGAAATTGCTTTCAAACTTGGTATTGAGCCAGCTTTGACGCAGCATATGGTGCGTACTTTGATGGGGTGCTTCCGTGCATTCCGTGATCGTGATGCGACGATGGTTGAGATTAACCCATTGGTGGTGACAACAGATAACCGTGTAATTGCATTGGATGCGAAAATGACATTCGATGATAACGCATTGTTCCGTCACCCACAAATTTCTGAGTTGCGCGACAAAAGCCAAGAAGATCCACGCGAAAGCCATGCTGCTGACCGCGGTTTGAGCTATGTTGGCTTGGACGGTAACATTGGTTGTATCGTGAATGGTGCGGGTCTTGCTATGGCAACAATGGACACGATTAAATTGTCTGGTGGCGAACCTGCAAACTTCTTGGACATTGGTGGTGGTGCTACACCTGAACGTGTTGGTAAAGCGTTCCGTTTGGTGCGCTCTGATGCCAAAGTTGAAGCTATTTTGGTAAATATCTTTGCAGGTATCAACCGTTGTGACTGGGTTGCTGAAGGTGTGGTTCAAGCATTGCGCGATGAACCGATTGATATCCCTGTAATCGTGCGTTTGTCAGGTACAAACGTTGAAGAAGGTCAAAAAATCCTTGCTGAAAGTGGCTTGCCGATTATTCGCGCATCCACATTGAAAGAAGCGGCTGACCGTGCGGTATCTGCATGGAAAGGCGACAAAGCAAACAAAGTAGAAGTGAAGGCCGTATAAGATGAGCATTTTAATTAACGATGATACGAAAGTATTGGTTCAAGGTATCACAGGTCGTATGGCGCAATTTCACGCCAAAGAAATGATGGAGTACGGAACGAACGTAGTTGCAGGTGTAACACCTGGCAAAGGTGGCGAAGTTGTAGAAGGCATTCCTGTATTCAACACTGTGAAAGAAGCTGTTGAAGCGACTGGCGCAGAAGCAAGCCTTGTATTTGTACCGCCACCCTTTGCTGCGGACAGTATTATGGAAGCAGCAGACGCTGGTATCAAATATTGTGTTTGTATTACAGACGGTATTCCAGCCCAAGATATGATGCGTGTTAAGCGTTATATGAAGCGTTATAAAGCTGAAAACCGTATGGTTCTAACGGGCCCAAACTGTGCAGGTACAATTTCACCAGGCAAAGGCTTCTTGGGTATTATGCCACCGCACATCTATAAAGAAGGTCCAGTTGGTATTGTTGGTCGCTCGGGTACGCTTGGCTATGAGGCTGCATCGCAGTTGAAAGAGCTTGGTATTGGTGTGTCTACCAGTGTTGGTATCGGTGGCGACCCTATAAATGGTTCCTCGTTTCGTGATATTTTGGAATTGTTCGAGAACGACCCGAAAACAGAAGTGATTGCTTTGATCGGTGAGATTGGTGGGCCGCAAGAAGCGGAAGCTGCTGAGTACATCCGTGATCATATGAAAAAACCTGTTGTGGCTTACATCGCAGGTTTGACTGCACCTAAAGGTCGCACAATGGGGCATGCGGGCGCGATTATTTCCGCGTTTGGTGAAAGTGCCAGTGAGAAAGTAGAGATTTTGTCTGCTGCTGGTGTGACCGTAGCAGAACATCCATCTGTGATTGGCGAAACTATTGCCAGCATAATGTAAATCTAGAAAAGGGATTGGAACATGTCTAATAAACCAAAAGTGCTTGTCACATGTCGCTGGCCAAGTGCGGTAGAAAAGCGTTTGGTCGAAAATTATGATGTCACGATGTGTGATGCGCGTGTTCCAATCTCTCAATCTGGATTTCGTGAAGCATTTTCGCGTTTCGATGCGATCTTGCCAACTGTGACAGATAAAATCACAGACGAAGCTTTTCAATTGAGCAATCCAACAACAAAAATCGTTGGTAATTTTGGTGTTGGCTACAGCCATATCAATACGGATGCTGCAAAAGCCGCAAATATTATGGTGACGAATACACCTGACGTTTTATCTGACTGTACTGCTGATTTGACATTGACCTTGATGTTAATGGCTGCACGCCGCGCAGGTGAAGGAGAGCGTGAATTACGTCAAGGGCAATGGCGTGGGTGGCAACCTACGCATTTGCTTGGCACGCGTATGACTGGAAAAACGTTGGGCATCATTGGTTTTGGACGTATTGGTCAAGAAGTGGCAAAACGTGCACATTATGGTTTTGGAATGAAAGTTGTCTTTTATAACCGTTCTGCAATCAACCCAGAAATTACAATTAAAACAAATGCGATGCAGGTCTCATCAGTTGATGAACTGTTAAAGCGTTCTGATTTCGTTTCCTTGCATTGCCCAGGTGGTGATGGCAACAAGCATATGATTGGGAGAGAGCAGCTCGAATTGATGAAGAACGATGCTTTTCTGATCAATACAGCACGCGGAGAAGTGATAGATGAGCCTGCTTTGGTGGATGCATTGAAGTCTAATAAAATCGCAGGGGCAGGTTTGGATGTGTTTGATGGGGAACCGAACATATCAAAAGAGTTTTTTGATTGTGAAAACGCAGTACTTTTACCTCATTTGGGCAGTGCTACACGAGAAACGCGCGAAGCTATGGGGTTTCGCGTATTAGATAATCTGTCTGACTTTTTTGCGGGACGTGAACCCAAAGATAGGGTTGCTTAAGGCTATTTTGCCCGTTGTACCATGCCAAATAGATCCCGAGGGTCATCAGGGTCTGCAAGCATGTCTAACTCTTCATATAGATCAGTGCCTTGCAGTTTATCCTTCACATATCGTAAAGCTGAAAAATCCTCGATTGCAAAACCGACACCATCAAATAATGTGATTTGACGATCATCAGTTCTGCCTTTCGCAGTACCATTGATAACCTCCCACATTTCAGTAACTGGGAAATCTTCGGGCATTTGCTGAATGTCACCTTCAATTCGTGTTTGCGGCGGATATTCTACAAAGACATCTGAACGTGTCAGAATGTCTTTGTGTAGTTCAGTTTTACCAGGACAGTCACCGCCAATTGCATTGATGTGTACACCAGCGCCGACCATATTATCGGTCAGAATTGTTGCATATTGTTTATCGGCTGTGCAGGTAGTGATGATATGAGCACCTTCAATGGCTTCTTCGGGTGTTTTACAAGCTGTTAAAGTGACCCCTTTGTTCGCTAGGTTTCGCATGGCTTTATCCGTTGCGGCCGCGTCAATGTCATAAAGGCGTATATGTTCAATCCCAACAATGGCTTTCATTGCTAAAGCTTGGAATTCTGATTGTGCGCCGTTCCCGATGAGCGCTAATGTTTTTGCACCTTTTGGTGCTAGATGTTTGGCAACCATTGCAGACGTTGCTGCTGTGCGTAGAGCAGTTAATACTGTCATTTCAGATAACAATACAGGATAGCCAGATGCTACATCTGCAAGCAATCCAAACGCTGTGACTGTTTGAAGACCTGTTTTTGTATTACTTGGATGCCCATTCACATATTTAAACCCGTAAACTTCACCATCTGATGTTGGCATTAGTTCAATCACACCTTCGGCAGAATGAGATGCAACACGTGGCGTTTTATCAAACAGTTCCCAACGACGAAAATCATCTTCGACATATCCCGCCAATTCTTTGAGTGTTTCTTCAATACCAGTACGCCAGATTAGTTTCATCATGTTATCAACACTGACAAAAGGGACATAAGCGAGTTTGGATGGGGTGGGTGCAGTCATTTTCAATCTTTCATTATATTTTACGCGAAGACAGGTGAATACCAACGATCATGCAACGCACAGAGCCGCCAGCGGTTTATATTGTTGGGAAAGACAGTATCTGGTGTGCCCTTAGAACCATCTTCTTGAAATATATGTACAGTGATGCCACGACCCTCTAACTTCATAACCGCGTCATCAAACTCTTTGCGGGTTTGATTTACTATATCTGCCGCTGCTCCTATTACAGCCGTTTGAAAACTATTATCAGCTAAGGTTTCTGGTTTCGGTACGAATTTATGTGGTCTTATCATGATAACGGATGAAGGTGCTTGTAGAGACATCAAAAGCTCCGTGTATAACGATCAAAGATACGCCGGCCGAGCAATGAAGCAGTCAGATCAACTATTAAGGATGCTGTGCGGCCGCGCTCATCAAGGAAGGGGTTCAATTCGACAAGGTCAAGTGAAGTGACCAAGTTACTTTCATGTAAGATTTCCATCACATGATGGGCTTCACGAAATGTAGCGCCACCAGGTACCGTTGTGCCAACAGCGGGTGCAATAGACGGGTCAATGAAATCAACGTCCAATGATACATGCAGCATACCATTGGCGGCGGATACTTTCTTTAAAAATGCTGCGAGGGGCCGTGCGATGCCGTGCTCGTCTATGGCGCGCATGTCCACCGCTGTCATTTCACTGCCTGCTATGGCTTCTTTTTCCGGAATGTCTACAGACCGAAGGCCGATCATGCAGATATTTTCGGCTGGAACAGGGTGTGTCATTGGGGAAAAGGCATCAAAACCGTCTAGGCCAGAAATATATCCAAGTGATGTTCCGTGCAAATTACCAGAGTCTGTAGTTAGTGGGGTGTGCAAATCCGTATGTGCATCCAACCATAAAACAAATAATGGACGCCCCTGAGTTGCTGCATAATCAGCAACACCTGCTACTGAGCCAATTGATAAAGCATGATCACCACCTAGAAAAATAGGAAAGCCTTTTGATACCAATTTATTAGATGTTGATCTTAAAGTATCAGACCATGCAATTGTTTCCGCCAATGAATGAACCAATTCGTTGGCGCATGATGCATCTATTTGCGGAGCAGGTGCTACGTTACCGATGTCTTCAACCGTATACCCTAATTTAGTAATGGTATCAGCGATTTCAGCCGTACGATATGCATCTGGCCCCATAAGGCAACCTTTGCGATGCTTTCCGCTATCGACTGGTGCGCCAATAAGTATGCAGTGTCTGTTTTTCATCCATATCGCCTTTTGGATTTTGATACATTTGGAAAATCTCACCAAGATGATATGGATAATAGTCATTAAATTGTATAAAATGAGCATCAATATATCAAATCGAAAGGTAATATATACAAAATGGATAGTCGCGATCGTCAAATCATCTCGGAATTGCGACGCGATTCTAGGATGTCTTTATCTGATCTTTCTGATGTCATTGGCCTGTCACGTGTGACTGTACGCTCACGCCTTGATCGTTTGGTCAGTGAGGGAACTATATTGGGGTTTACGGTGATCCTAAAAGAGGACACTCAACGTAGCCCAGTGAGGGGGTTGACGATGTTGGCGATCGAAGGGATTGGTGCTGATAGAATTAAACGCCAATTGGGTGGTCTATCTGCTGTTCAGGCTATTCATGCAACGAATGGAAAGTGGGATTTAATTTTGGAACTTGGTACTGAGACACTTGAAGGTTTAGATGAAGTCTTATCGCGTATTCGACGCATTGATGGGGTTATGTCTAGCGAAACAAATTTACTTTTGGCTACGAAAATGTCGACAAAAGCTTAAAATGGGTAGGGGAAGCAGAAAAATATCTGCTTTCCTCTTTATTGTTTTACACAGATGCAGTTAAGCCGCCATCAACGCGCAAGTTTTGACCAGTCACATAACTAGATGCGTCTGTTGCTAGAAATGCAACTGTTTCGGCCAATTCGCGTACTTTCGCATAACGGCCAGCAGGAATACGGGCCACGCGATCTGGTTTCTCTGGCAAGCTGTCGATGAAACCTGGCAAGATGTTGTTCATACGAATGCCTTCTGCGGCATATTTCGTGCTGAACAATTTTGTAAATGTTGCCAAGCTTGCACGGAAGATTGCAGATGTTGGAAAGTCAGGATCGGGTTCGAACGCTGCGAATGTTGAGATGTTCACGATAGAACCAGAACCCTGTTTTTGCATGATCGGCAGCACCATACGTGTGATACGGACGACATTCATATAATAAACATCCAAACCGATATGCCAATTTTCATCTGTGATATCCATGATCGGGCCGTTTGGGCCATGGCCTGTACAATTGATCACAGCATCAATGCGACCGAAACGGTTCATAGCAGCATCCACAAAAGCTTGTAAGTCTTCAACAACTTGGTTTGAGCCAGTAAAGCCAAGGCCACCTAATCCTTTGCCAAGGGCTTCACCTTTGCCTGAGGAAGACATAACAGCAACATCATACCCGATTTCAGACATCTTCTTTGCAGTATCGGCACCAATACCGCTTCCGCCACCAACGATTAATGCAACTGGTTTATTTAACATATCTTAGCCCTCCTTTTGGGACGCTGTTTTTTCATTCAGGTTTAATTGTGCAAGGCCACTGTTGCCCAATTCTATCGCTGCGAAAGGGCCGCCGTGGCACATGTTTCCGAAATCTGTTGTATTCAAAGTACCAGCTTGTGCGAACATTTCTTCTGCGAATTGTTCGGCATTGTCTTTTGGGCGATATCCAATAAAGCTTGCCTTGGCATTATCAACAGGTGCGCGATCATTATTTGAAACCCCATAAATAATTGAAAAACCACAAACTGGTGTTGTCACACAACGTTCCACCAAATGAGCCAAGTCAGGGTAAGACAACCATGATCCAACCGCACGTGGGTTGGTCACATTTGCGCAAGATAGAATGCGCATACAGATGGATTCAACACCGCGTTTGTCCCAATATAAGCTTGCTAAATCCTCAGAGAAACATTTTGCAAGGCCATAGAATGTATCTGGACGGTGTGGTGCATCTGTGCCGATAAATTCGTTCTTAGGATGCATACCAACAGCATGGATGGAACTGGCATAAACTACGCGGCGTACACCGTTGCGATAGGCAGCCTCCCAAATGTTATAAGCACCGATAATATTTGGCCCAAGGATCGTCTCAAAAGTAGATTCATCGCCATAGGCGCCAAAATGAACAACCATATCAGCGCCTTTAAGCAGTTCCACAATTTCATCAAGATTTGTCAAATCGGCTTTGACATATGTTTCATTAGGCAGAATGTTCTCAACATTATCAACCAAATCAGTTGAGACGAACTCATCCGCTAATTTTGCAACATGTTCGCGAAGATAAGACCCAAGACGGCCCGCTGCGCCTGTTAAAACGATTTTTTTCATAATTGGACTCATTTTTCTTTTGGTGTGAGTTTTGAAACACTGACCGCAATACGGTCCATAGCTTCGTTTAGAACATCTTCGGATGTCGCTGTGGAAATCCGAAAGAAAGGGGAAAGGTCATAAGCTGAACCAGGAACAGAAGCTACTTTTGCATCCTTTAGGATGTAATCAGCAAAAGCGACATCATCTGATATCACATCACCTTTTGGGGTCACAGCACCTATATAAGCTGCGCAGCCGATATAGGCATAGAAAGCCCCGCCTGGTGCATCCAATGTCAGCCCATTGGTTTCGGCCACTCTATCCACGATCAGGTTGCGGCGTTTTTCAAAGGCTTTGTTGAACATTCGCACATCATGTTGCGGGCCATTCAAAGCAGCAGTTGCTGCGGCTTGGGCGATAGAGCACGCACCAGAACAAATCTGTGATTGCACTTTGACCATGGCATTGATTAATCCAACTGGACCAGCACCATATCCAATGCGCCAACCTGTCATGGCGTAGGCTTTGGAAACGCCATTCACGATTAGAGTTTGATCACGCAGGTTTGGGTTTGCATCGGTAAAAGATGTGAATGTTTGCCCGTCAAACAGGATGTGTTCATAGATTTCATCAGACATAACCAAAAGGTTTGGGTGTTTTGCAATAACGGCCCCCAATGCTTTTAACTCTTTTGGGGTATATATTGCGCCAGATGGGTTAGACGGTGAATTGATCAACAACCAACGTGTTTTTGGCGTAATTGCAGCCTCTAACATCTGTGGTGTCAGGCGAAACCCACTTTCAGCGGAACAAGGCAGAACTGTTGGTGTACCACCCAAGATCAAAACAATATCTTTATATTGGCCAAAGTATGGGGCGCATAACAGAACTTCGTCACCTGTTTCTAATGTTGCCATAAAAGCGTTGAACAAGACCTGTTTTGCACCGTTTGAAACGATAATTTCGTCAGGCGTATATGTTTGATTGTTCTCACGCGCCAATTTGGCGACCACAGCATTTTTCATATCCGCTGTACCACCCGTTGGTGGGTAACGTGTTTGACCTGACTTTGCAGCGTCATAAGCCGCTTGGATAATATGAGCTGGTGTATCAAAATCAGGCTCACCCAGGCCAACATCAATAACGTCATGACCTTCGGCCTTTAACGCTTTCGCATTTTGACTGACTGCGGCAGATGCAGATGGTTTCACAGGTGTTAGGCGTGAAGAGGCGTAATTCATTTCATGTCCTTTTTAACACTTGCCAAAAGCGCCTCTGAACTGCGTGCCAAAAGGGCTGTGTCCATGCCGCAAGCCACAAATGTAAAGCCATCATTCAGTAATTTAGCTGCGAAAGCGGGATCAAGAACTAGGGTACCAACAGGGATACCTTTATCCATTAGTTTTTGGGCAACAGGCAAAATATTATTCCAGACCTCTTGGTCCATTGGTTTGCCGATTTTACCAAGGTCTGCTGCAATATCGGAGGGGCCAAAGAAAACACCATGAACGCCGTCAACATTGGCAATTTCTTCTGCATTGTTTAAAGCTTCAATCGTTTCCAATTGCAGGATGATTGTCGTTTCTTCCTCAATGCGTTGGAAATAATCCGTAATCCGTCCAAATTTTGCAGCACGTGTCGAACCACTGACACCGCGTACACCACGAGGGGGATAACGTGTTGCTGCTACAGCGTTTTTGGCTTCTTCAACATTTTGAACCATCGGGAAGACCAAGCCATTTGCACCAATATCTAACAAACGTTTGACTTTGACGGTATCGTTCCAATCTGGGCGAACAAGAGCGGTCGTTGGATAAGCTTCAAATGCTTGAAGTTGAGATAAGACAGAATGATAATCGTTTGGTGAATGTTCCATATCAACCACAACCCAATCATAACCCGCGCTTGCGATGATCTCGGCCGCGAAATTATTGCCATATCCCACCCAAAGACCAATTTGTTTTTCGCCCTTTTTAATGGCTTGCGTGAATGGATTTACAGGAAGTTTCATCAAATCACGGCCTTTTCAATAAAGGGTTCATTTTTCACTATGCGGCTATAATCAAAGACAGATAAGTCGAGTGTGCGATATTCACCGTATGTTAAAAGCTCAGCTACACCGCGGCCCATAGCCGGGGATTGTTGTAAGCCATGACCAGAGTCGCCATTTAGAAAGTAAAAATTTCCAACCTGATTATGATGACCAAGGATCATGTTGTGATCAAAGACGTTATACGCGTAGTGGCCAGCCCATTCATTCGTAACCTTAATAGCTTCAAACTGTGGAATGCGTGCCGCCAAGGTTGGCCATATGTGGTCCTGCCATAAATTATGATCCATCTCAAAATCGTCGTAATCTACTGCAGGATCATAATCAGCGTGACCACCAGCCTGATAGTTGTTTGCACCTTCTTGACGGACATGCACCCCAGATGGATCGATTGTCAAAGGCAAGGGACGATCGAGTTTATCTTCGGTGTCAAAAATCCAAGTGAAGCGTTTGCGTGGTTCCACAGGGATCGTAATACCAGCCATTTTTGCGGTTTCAATTGCGCGTGCACCAGAACAATTTACAACTTTACCACAGGATATGACTTCGCCAGACTTCAAGGTAATACTTTCAACACGAGTGCCGGCTGTATTCTTTGTCATACTTACAGTCTCGTTTGTGATGTATTCCACACCGCGCTCACGGGCAGATTTACGCCACCAATCGAAAACCGTTATGGAATCCCAATATCCTTCATCAATAAGGTTTAAGCTACCTAAAACGATGTCATCGACATTATAGAATGGGTAGGCAGCTTTTATCTTTTCTGGTGTTAATAATTTTGTACCAGCGCCTGCGGCCGCTTGGATAGCGTGGCTTTCGCGTAAAATATTTGCAAAACCTTCTGTATCCGCCAAATACATATATCCAAAATTTTGTATTTTCAGATCCGGCACACGGTGGTCATTACCCATGTATTGGCGTAGATTTTTCACAAAATCAGCAGCGAATTGTGAGCACTTAACATTTATTTCACTGCTAAACTGTTGGCGCATACAGCTGTTGGTCGCTCCAGTGCAGGAATACTGATAACTTGGGTCTTTTTCGACCACAAGTACGCTACCATCAAAATCGGGATTGTCTGATAAGAACCATGCTACTGAAGCCCCCATAATGGCGCCACCGACGATGACAACGTCATAATTGGTTTTAGCAGGTGCTTGCAACGATATGATTTTGCTTATCATAAAGCTTCTCCCTTTTTAACTGTATTAAGAATATCTGCGATATCGGCATCTGGCATACCGTAATCATTTTTTGCTACTTTGGCAGAAATATACCCCCTTACAAGGTCTCTGTGTACAAGTTTTGCATCACGATCAGATGGGTTGCCGTAACCAGCACCACCTGGGAAAGCCATCATAACGCGGCGACCATGGGCTACGAATTGCTTGCCCTTGCCATTCATTTTAGTGCCATCGTCTTGGATAATAACTGTTGGCGCACCATTTTGACCACCTTGGCGACCGCGTGCAGGGTGATCAACACGGTCAAACATGGCTTGTATGTCGAACTCGTGCCCTTCACGCGCCCCAACTTCCATATATTGCCCCAATCCACCACGTTGTGCACCTGCGCCACCGCTGTCTGGACGTAACTCTTTGCGCCAAATGATGACTGGGCCTGCATGTTCAGTTGCTTCGACTGGCATAGTCATAACACCTGATGGGAATGCTGTGGCATTCAAACCATCATGCAGGGGACGCGCACCAGAACCACCAGAGTTGAATGTCAAAACTTCTGAGCGAACAGCGTCTTCAGGGGCTGGTGCATCCATACGTGGGCGCAACGACACTTGGAAGTTACACAAACAACCAGCACCTTCGGCAGGAACGGTATTTGGTAAAATTTTGTCCAGAGCATCATAAACTGTGTCAGGTACGAAGTGACCAACTATATGGCGTAATGCAACGGGTGCAGGATGTAGCGCATTCACAATAGAATTCTCTGGGGCTGTGATTTCAAATGGTGCGAGTGATGCTGCATTGTTTGGAATTTCTGGCGCGATTGCGCATTTCAATGCATAACAAGCATAAGCTTTTGCATAGACCAATGGGCAGTTAATCCCTTTTTTATCCAAGCCTGATGATCCTTCGAAATCCGATAGGATACGATCCTCCTCAATCGTCAGTTTCACTTTTAATGTGATCGGCTCGCTAAAGCCATCAACTGTCATTTCGCCTGTTGCCTCTTTGCGTGGCAGACCCGCGATACGTTCGATTGTGGCGCGGCGTGAATTTTCAAGAATGAATGTACCGATACCATTTAGATCATCCAACTCGAATTCTTCCATCATATCGATCAAACGGCGGTGGCCAATTTCGTTACATGTTGTCAAAGCATAGATGTCACCGATCAACTGATCTGGTTCACGCACATTGCCGCGAATGATTGAAACAAGCGTCTTGTCTACTTCACCGCCTGCTGCGAATTTCATGATCGGAATATAAAGACCTTCTTCATAAACACTTGCTGCATCAGCACCAAAACCACGCCCGCCAATATCAACGATGTGGGCAGTACACGCAAAAAAGCCAACGAGCGCATCATTATGAAAAGATGGTGTTACCATAGTGATGTCATGGAGGTGGCCTGTGCCTTCCCAAGGGTCATTGGTAATGTAAACATCACCTTGCATGATATTTTGGCGACCAATGCGGCGGATGAAGTGCGCTACAGCATCTGCCATAGCGTTCACGTGACCTGGTGTGCCTGTCACCGCTTGAGCCAGCATGTTGCCTTTGGTATCATAAACACCAGCAGACAAATCGCCCGCTTCACGAACAGATGTCGAAAACGCTGTACGAACCAAGGCTTGTGCTTGTTCCTCTACAACTGAAATCATGCGGTTCCACATGACCTGATAGGCGACGTTTGAATGTTCTTTTGCCATTATTCTATTCCACTTCAGGTTCTTACAACGACATCGATGCAGCCGTCAGGTTGACGAATGGCTGTACGGCTTGCTGGTACAATGATTGTTGTTTCTTCTTCGGTGATCGCAGCAGGGCCTTTGGCTTCTGCGCCATTTGCCATTTGTTTGCGCAAAACAACCGATGCTTCTAAGTAAGCCGCTTGTGCTGGATCAAACATCTGACGCTGTTTATCTACGTCTGCGGTCATTTTTGCGGATAAAGTTGTGACAGGCGCAACCTTTTCAGCTGGCGTTGTGGCGTTAACAGACCAAACAGTGATCTCGATATCTAGGCCTTCGACTGGGCGACCAAAGAGTTTTGTATAATCCTCTTCGAACAGACGTTCAAATGTATCTACGTCTGGGTTCATTGCTTGTTCTTCAGTTAAGATAATTGGGATTTCCCAACCCTGACCAGAGTAGCGCATGTACACTTTAAACTCTGATAAAATTTCAGCACTTGCATCACAGTTGCGTACAAATCCATTAGATTCTGCTTTTAAATCTGTCAAAAGGTTCTGGATCTTGCTGCCGTTGAAGTCAGACAGTTTCATATAAACAGAGCGATTTGCCTCAAAGCTGAATGGAGCACGTAAAAAACCAATCGCAGAGCCAACGCCAGCACCAGGTGGTACTAACAGACGCTCAACACCTAGTTTTTCGCATAGGCGTGCGGCATGCAATGGTGCAGCGCCGCCAAACGCGATCATTGTATATTCGGAAAGGTCTTCGCCATTTTCTACCGCGTGAACACGTGCAGCATTTGCCATGTTTTCATCCACAACTTCGGCCAAACCAAACGCAGCTGTTTGTGCATCCATGTCCAATGTTTTACCAAGTACTGCTTCCAAAGCGGCAGCGGAGTTTTTTGTGTGAAGTTGGATTGAACCACCCGCAAAATTATCTGGGTCAAGTTTACCCAAAACAAGGTCGGCATCTGTCACTGCAGGTTTTTCGCCGCCACGACCATAACAAGCAGGGCCAGGTTCTGAACCTGCAGATTCTGGACCGACACGGATTTGGCGCATGCTATCTAGATGTGCTAAAGAGCCACCACCAGCGCCGATTTCGACCATATCAATGACAGGGATTGATATTGGCATACCAGAGCCTTTTTTGAAGCGGTATGTACGTGCAACTTCAAACACGCGGCTTGTTTTTGGAGTTTGGTTTTTAATCAAACAAATTTTTGCTGTTGTACCGCCCATATCGAATGACAGCACTTTATCCAAGTTATAACGTGCTGCAATGTTGGCAGCGAAAACTGCACCACCTGCAGGACCAGATTCAACAAGACGCACAGGGAAATCCGCGGCGCTTTCGATAGAAATTATACCGCCACCAGAGTGCATGAGGAAGATTTTACAAGTCACGCCTTCATTATTTAGACGGCCTTCAAGACGGCCCAAGTAGCTTTTCATCAAAGGTTTGATATATGCGTTTGCAACCACTGTATTGAAACGTTCATATTCGCGCATCTGAGGGGAAACTTCAGAAGATAGCGAAACCATAACGTCTGGCAGTTTTTCTGTCAGCACTTCACGTACCATTTTTTCGTGTTCATCGTTTAGATACGAATGTATCAAGCCAACGGCGACACTCTTATATCCAGCTTCGGCGATTTGATCGACGACGGCTTCTACCTTAGCGCGGTCTAGATCAATCAACACGTTGCCTTTCGCATCAACACGCTCTTCTACTGTGTAACGCATCTGACGTGGCAACAACGGTTCTGGTAGATTTAGGTTTAAATCATATTGCTCAAAACGCGACTCCGTGCGCATCTCAATAACATCCCGGAACCCCTGTGTTGTGATTAGGGCCGTCTTTGCACCACGACGTTCAATCAATGCGTTTGTCGCTAACGTTGTGCCATGAATGATTTGTTGAATATCAGATGGCATAATGCCAGCTTTGTTACAGACCAGATGCATACCATCAATGATTGCATTCTCAGGAGCAGCATATGTTGTTAGGACTTTGGTAGAAAACTGTTCTGCGTCAATTTCCAAAACAACATCGGTAAATGTACCGCCGATGTCTACGCCCAAACGAATTGATGATTTATGCATTTGTGATTCCGCTCTCTTTCACATGAAGCTAATGCGAACACGTTGGAGTATTTGTTTGATAAGAGCAAATTACTTTATTGGATGTATTGTATAATAAAAATTTATCCTACTTTGTTGTTGTAAACTACATATCAGAGTATCGGTAAAATAAATATCATACTGGAATAATTGCTTCGCGGGAAAAATCGATTGCGTAGTTTTTTGCAATGTCGCTTGCAATTTTTGCTGCACTTGCCACGAATTTAGCGGATTTATCAGCATCATAGCGTGCTAAGAAATGAGATGGTTCTGGCGTCCAGTCATATTGAACTTGTATCAGTTCACCATTCTTCAATTCTTTTGCCACCATGACATCAGGCATAATCCCAATCCCCATGCCATTCATGGTCATATAAAGGCATGCTGCTAAATTGCTAGATGGAACCAACCGTGCCGAGAGATCGCGGCGCATTGCAAAATGTTGCGTGATTTCTTCAAAAGAATGCGTAACACGTGAATGGGTCAAGATTGGATGTTTCACGATATCTTCTATACCCATTTTTCTGGAGGTATCGATGTTTAATTCTGGTGATGCGACCCATATCATTGGGTATGTTCCCAAGTCTGCCGATCCAGATGTTTTTCCTTTGAAAGGACCGTATTGCAAAGCTAGATCTAGGGACCGTTCTGATAATTCTTTTTCTAGATTTATAGATAAATCTACATTGAGTTCGACGCTGATTTTTGGAAATTGGTCGTTTAAAGCTTTTAAGAAATCATTCAGCCATGTGTGCACAACCATTTCTGTAACGCCTAAACGTAAAACTCCATCGAAAAGAGATGTGTTATCCGCGGCTTCGATAAAGCTTTCAGCTTCTCGTATAACTTGCCTAGCATGTATAAGAAGGTGTTGTCCTTTTGTTGTTAGCCTGACAGATCCTGCATCGCGTTCCATAAGGATAACATTCAGATTTGTTTCTAAAGCTGAGATGCGCGAAGAAATATTTGGCTGGGTGGTATTCAACCTATCAGCTGCGCCGCGGAAGCTGCCCAAGTCAGCAACCCAAATAAAGGCTTCTAGTTGTTTTAAGTTTATATGCAATGGGTGTCCGATGCTGCTTTTCAATGAGTTTGAATAGTCGTTTTAAAATAGTGGCGCTTTGAAAATAATTGCAACCATTGAAAAGTTGTAAATCAATATATTTATATATTACCTTTATATAACAAGCTATTATATTAATTTATTACAGCCGTATTCTTGGCGTGATGTTTGGTTTTTAGCATCGCTATGCATTTATTGCATATCAAATATGGCGAGATATGCGTTGTTTGTATTGCTTCAAGTTTCTATTTCTTTTTTATGAAAAGCAAAATGCTAATATCACTATTGAGGCTAAAATGACTACGAAAATCGGATCTAGAAAGATATTCGGTATATGCATCTTTCAAGTTGCAGCCATGCTTTCAATACTTGCTGTTACAGAATTGGTTCTTGATTTATCAGGTGTTCGTGCAGGGCAGAAATTATCTTTGGTAAAAACGATGTCTAAAGATAAAATGCCCAAAAGATCTACTGTGGTATAGCAGCCCGAATAATCAGGCTGCTAAAATTTAGTTCCCGTATGCTAGGGCTGGTAGCCACGTGGTCAGTTCCGGGAAAAAGAACACAATCGCCAGACCGGTTATCTGTAACAATACAAATGGGATAACACCTTTGTAGATATGGCTGAGACTGATTTCAGGTGGGCAAACGCCCTTTAGGTAGAATAGCGCAAAACCTACAGGAGGGGTCAAGAAAGAGGTTTGTAGCGTCACAGCCACCAAAATCGCAAACCATACAATTGATGGATTATCCACGATGCCATAACCTTCTACAGCAATGTCCAAACCAAGGATAACCGGAAGCATGAGGGGCATAATAATTAACGTGATTTCAATCCAATCCAACAAGAAACCCAATAAGAAGATGATGAACAAGATAAAGCAGATTACCATATATGGGTTATCAAACGATCCTAAAACCATGTTTTCGATAATTTCATCACCACCAAAACGGCGTAAAATAAAGGCAAAGAAATTAGCTGCAATGAAAATACCAACAATGTAACCAGAGGTGTTAAGTGTTTGGCGCATTACGTCTTTAAACACTTTCAAGTTCAAGTTACGTGCTGCGAGTGCTAGTAGAGTAGCGCCCATAGCGCCTAAACCAGAGGCCTCTGTAGGTGTTGCGAGCCCAAAAAAGATCGAGCCAAGCACCAATAAGATAAGTGCCATTGGTGGTACAACTGACAACGCAACATCACGGACAACTTTCATTGTAACCGGTTCGCGGTTTTCTGGAAGCGGCATAGCAGAAGGGTTGATTAGGCCATATACGATGATGAATATGATGTATAAAGCACCAAGAATTAATCCTGGGAAGAGGGCGCCCATGAACAAGTCGCCTAGACTAATCGCCAGCTGGTCTGACATTATAACAAGCATAATAGATGGTGGGATTAAAATACCTAAAGTACCCGAAGCGGCAATCGTGCCGGTTGCGATAGGTTTTGCGTAGTTCTGGTTCATCATGGTTGGAATGCCCATCACACCCAATAGAACTACTGATGCGCCAATCACACCTGTTGAGGCAGCAAGTATGATGCCAATAAGCATTACAGCAAGTGCAAGACCACCCTTTAGAGCGCCAAAAAGTACCTGCATAGATTTCATCATACGCTGTGCAACGCCAGACTGGTCCAGCATTAGTCCCATGAAAATAAACATTGGTAGGGCAACGAGCACTGGATTCTTGATAATACCACCAAAGAAACGACCGCCGTTTGCAAATAGTTTTACATAGGTGATGCCAGTGCGATCAAATTCGATATAGGTGTTGATGGTTTTTCGGAAGGGATCCAAAAGAAATTCACCAACCATAGCAAAGATCAGGCTAACACCGACAAGTGCAAAGGCCACAGGGATGCCACGAAATAACATAATAATGAACGTGCCAAACATAAGCAGCACCATCCATTGGTTCATGTCTAAAAGAGCACCGAATAGTGATAGAATTTCCATAAATTTATACTTTCGCTGCGTTCTTACGGTTCATGATAAAACTGATCATAATCACGAAGGCCATAAAGCCGACTGCTAACCATGTAGAGTTTTCCAGTAGTGGTTCTCTTGAAATACGCCTTGGGTTTAGGTCTGGTTGTGTAATGCGCACGATCCACCATAGGCCGTAATGGATCAAACGCTCTGAAATAAATAAGATAGCAGGGGCCGCAGCAATAAAGAGACGCCACATTTTTGGGTTCATGAATTGCATCATATTGCGGTACATGACAGACCATGCAGCAATACCAGATAAAATGAAGATCACAGGCATAGCCATTTTCAAAAGATAAAGCCTGTGTAAGCCGTTTGCACTGTCTGATCCTTCGCCAGCTTTCCAAGAGGCATATGCGTAGTGGATCATAATATCAGACATAATCACAAGAAATGGCAGTAATAGCCAGCCAATTGCAAACACTTCTATACGGGCTTTACGTTCAGGAGAATAATTTTGGTGAAGGATATCAACACGAACATGGCTGTCTGTTGTAATGGCATATCCAAATCCAACAATCATAGCCAAGCCATACATCCACCATTGTGCATCGTCTAACCAAGCTTGGTTAAAACCGGCTTTACGAATAATGACCTGCGTAACGATTGCTACCATGAGAATAGGGAATATCCATGCAACTATATTGCCAACATTGATCATCAATCGGTCACCCCAAAGATGATTTTCGCGGTTCTTTTCTCCTGGATCAGAAATTGCGATCGATTGCTCAGCAATCTCTAGTGTTCTATCAGGCATTTAAAGCTGCGCCTCCCAATGTATTCGTGAAAAAAGGGCGGCTATAATCGCCGCCCTTTAATTAATAGATGACTGAATTAGTCACGTGGTAGGTAGATTTGAGACCAAACTTTATAACCTGCACGGTATTCTTGCAAATCGTCCCATACTTCTTTGAAGAATGGATCATCAGCAGCCAGTTCAGCAGCAACTTCATTCCAGTTTGATTGGAACGCATCAAGAATTTCAGGAGACCAGCGTTTGATTGTTACGCCATTCTTTTCTGTGTTCTCAACCATCGCAGCAAAGTTTGTTGCTTCGCCTTCAGCTAAGTTTGTTGTGATGTTTGCCAAGCAAGCTGTTTCGATTTGGTTTTGTGCTTTTTCGCCAAGACCTTCGTAAACATCTTTGTTGATGATCAACTCAAACAATGTTGATGGTTGGTGCCAGCCAGGGAAGTAGTTGTATTTTGCAATTTTGTGGAAGCCCAAACGAGCGTCAATTTTCGGCATTGAGAATTCTGTCGCATCAATTGCGCCACGCTCAAGTGCTGGGAAAATATCAGAGGCACCTAATAGGGACGTTGATACGCCTAGCTTATCCATAACTTTAGCGCCAAGGCCAAAGAAACGCATGTTCAACCCTTTAAGGTCTTCGACTGTGTTGATTTCTTTTTTGAACCAGCCTGATGTTTCTGGCGCGATGATCCCACAAGGTAATGTTTTTACGTTATAACCATTGTCGTCATACATTTGTTGCCAGTATTTCGCACCATCATCATACAAAATCCAACCTAAAAACTCACCAGCTTCTGGGCCAAAAGGCACAGCTGCAAATAATGATGCCGAATTTAGCTTACCTTGCCAATAGCCAGATGTTGCATAAGCAGAGTCAACAGAACCGTTTGATACGGCATCAAGTGCTTCCAATGTTGGAACCAATTTACCTGGATCGAAGTGTTCAAATTCTACTTCTTCGGAAATGCCATTCATCTTTGCGACGAAATCCAATGCAGCCGTTCCTAAAATTGGTAGATTTTGTGGGAATGATGATGTCATTTCAATTGTTTGTTGCGCGCTAGCCGTGCCCGCAATCATTGTAGCGCCTACAAGTGCGCCAGTTATAGTTTTCTTCATTACTTCCTCCCAAAAGTGTGCTTTTACAGCGGTGATTCCTAAGCTTTTGCTTAGGTGCAACTCAATGTATACGTTAATTGCATTGAATTGGTCAACAATAGTAACCAAACACAACATTCTTTCTTATGCAAGATATTCAAACAATATAGGTATAAACACGTAGCTAGAGTTTTTCAGATACAACGGCCTCCATCAACTTCCATACAAACGCCAGTGATCATACTTGCTTCATCGGAACATAGGAAACATGCGGCAGCCCCCATATCTTCGGGTGTGGAAAAGCGACCAATTGGTATCGTTGAAATGAATTTAGCACGTATTTCGGGTGTATCTTCCCCCATGAAAGATTTTAATAATGGTGTTTCTCCTGCAACGGGGTTGATGGCATTTACACGCACACCTTCTGGTGCCAATTCAATGGCCATTGATTTCGTTGCTGTAATCATCCAACCCTTTGAACAATTATACCAACTTAAACGGGGGCGAGGACTAATGCCTGCTGTAGAAGCCACATTTAAGATCACACCTGCCTTGCGCGATTTCATGTGTGGAACAATATGCTTTGCGGTTAGAAAGACGGATTTAGTATTTACGGCAAGAACGTTATCAAAGTCTTCTTCGCTTACGTCTTCCATTGTTGATGGAAGATGCGTAATGCCAGCATTGTTTACGAGTATGTCAATATGATCAAAAACATCTAATGCTGTTGTGGCAAGTTGTGCTACGTCTTTATTGACGGCCATATTTGCCGCAAAGGCCATCGCTCTGTTGCCGAGTTGATTTGCCGCTGCTTGTGCTGCATTGCCATTGATGTCTGCGATCATAACATGGGCGCCTTCATCAATAAATTTTTGCGCAATTCCCAGACCAAATCCTGACGCGCCGCCTGTCACAATGGCTGTTTTACCCTCTAATCTCATATGTCTCTCCTTAACCGTGGTAGGCTGCAACTGTTTTTAATTTAGTGAAGCCATATAAAGCTTCGAAGCCTTTTTCGCGGCCATGCCCTGATTTCCCAACGCCACCAAAGGGAAGCTCAACACCACCACCTGCGCCGTAATTGTTGATAAAAACTTGGCCAGACCTGATTGCTTTTGCTGTTCGCATCTGGCGTGCTCCGTCCTGTGTCCAAACAGAAGCAACCAACCCATAATCAGTCCCATTTGCTATTGCCAAAGCCTCGGTTTCATCTTCAAATGGGATAACAACCTGTATTGGCCCAAAGATTTCATCTTGTGCAAGGCAATGAGTGCAATCATGCGATGCAAATAATGTTGGCACAGCATACGATCCACCTAATGGCGCATCGGCAATAATTTTTCCTGATGCAATTTTTTCTAAATCGCTGCCTTTTTCAATAAAGCCATCGACAATTTTTTTCTGACGTTGTGAAATAAGTGGCCCAACATCTAGATCCGATAAAGCAGGCCCAATTTGTAAAGCGTTATAGCGGTCTGCCATAAGTGATAGTACTTCTGCATACCGTGATTTTTGTACTAATATGCGCGATGATGCTGAGCACGTTTGCCCTGCATTTTGAATGCCTGCATTCACGAGAAAGGGTAATGCGGCCTCTAAATCAGCATCTTCGAACACCAATTGAGGTGACTTCCCACCCAATTCTAACGTGACAGGTACAATATTTTGGGCCGCTGCTGTTTGTATTAAGCTACCTACGTCAACCGATCCGGTGAATGAGATATGTTCAACATTTTTATGGGATGAGAGTGCTGCACCTGCTTCTGCGCCTAAACCTGGGATTATATTGATGGCGCCAGAAGGTATGCCGACTTGCATCGCCAGATCACCAAAAGCTAATGCGGTTAAACAGGCTTCTTCTGCTGGTTTTAAGACAGCAGCATTACCAGCTGCTAAAGCTGCGCCCACTGAACGGCCAATAATTTGCATTGGATAATTCCAAGGAACTATATGTCCTGTTACACCATGGGGTTCTCGTAACGAATAAACTGTGTATCCGTCTAAATATGGAATTGTCGTTCCATGCAACTTATCCGCAGCACCGCCATAAAATTCCATGTAACGCGCCAATGCGATAACATCTGCGTGTGCTTGTTTTAGTGGTTTACCGACATCTAAGGCCTCTAGATGTGCTAATTCATCTACTTTTGTCAGAACAAGACGTCCAAGCTCTAACAGCATACGCCCACGTTCAGGTGCAGCCATACGACCCCATTCACCATCCAAAGCGGATCGAGCGGCTGAAACACCTGCATCTATGTCGCCCGATTGTCCACGTGCAATGTTACATAATTCTTCTCCAGTTGATGGGTTTATCAACGGAATATAGTCCCCATTTTGAGGCGAGACCCAATTTCCACCAATAAGGCATTTGGTTGGATCAAACCAAATGTAATCTTTCAATGTCATTAATCTCATCCTTTTAGTGTCCTCTATTGTCAGGGTAAGTTGTACAATATACGGTATCAATACCGTAGTGATACGGTGTTCGTTTTTAAAGGGGACAGGATTTGAATGACATAGACTACACAATACTTGCTTATGATTATGCTCCTGTTGGTATAGTTTTGACAGAAAATCGGATCATCCGATCATGTAATCAGACATTTGCTGATTTGTTTGGTTACCAGAAGCATGAGCTATATAATCAGTCATTTCGTATGCTTTACGGTTCACAAAAAGAATTCGATCGTATTAGAGATATTGGTATTGGTACATTAGAGCAAAAAGGTGTGTATTCAGATGAACGCATTATGCAACACAGGGATGACACGTGGTTTTGGTGTCGTTTCAGAGCGCAAACATTAAGCCCTGAAAACCCATTGGCCCAAACTGTCTTAAGTTTTTCTAAATTATCTGAAGCTGATGCAAAAGTGATACTGACATCCCGTGAACGTCAGGTCGTGGGATATTTGAGCCTTGGGCAAACCAGTAAAGAAATTGCGAAAAATCTATCCTTATCTCCAAGGACAATTGAAGATGTAAGGGCAAGATTACTAAAGAAATTCAAGGTCAAAAATGCAACAGCTCTTTTGGTTAAACTGGGTAATATAGAAGCCTGATAAAGTGTATTATGGATTTAATCTTGAATAGCGCCATCAAAGGCGGAAAAGAAGGGGACGATCAGATATTGATATAATGTTGTCGTATTCCCAACCATAGAAAGGTTAACTGGCATATCTGTTGCTAAGTTCAAGCTGCCGCCCATAGCATTCTCCAGTTTTTTTAAGTCTTTAGTATTTATATCAGCATATGCCTGATACCCAACGGTTTGCCCCATCTCATCCTTAACAGCTTCAGCCGCGAGAGAGCTTAATGTGACATGAACAGATGGTAAATTCCTTTGAGGTAGGCTGGGAATAATAAGTTTGCCAATCATGCCTATATAAATTTGGTCCACCGAAGATGCGGGAATGGTGGTCTTAACACGTGGTTTTTGAAGTGGCTGTGATAGAGTTAAAAGTGTTGTGCCTTTTGCTACATACATTTGCTCAGTGTCAAAATTCAAAGATTGAACGGCACCATCGATCGGGGAAAGAACGAAAGCTTTGTTTATCTCATCTTGCAAAATTAAAGCTTGTCTATGCAACTCGGGTAAGCGTGATTTATTCTGCCCTAGCTGATTTAGCAGAGAAAGGTGGTATTCGGTTTTTAACCTTTGCTGATCGATTTTAGCTTGTTCAATATCATTCAAATTGGTTTCAAGTTGCGCGTATTCATCGTTAATTTCGCCCTCTAATTCCAGCCACTGATCTGCCTGCGCTTCTGCTTGTATTGCTGCCACTGCACCTTTAGTGATGAGGTGATCATAACTTTCAGAGCGTTGTTTCATGTAATCACGTCTCTTTTTCAAAAGATCAATTCCACCTCTAACCAAAATGACTTGATCTTCTTTTGTAGAAATCGTTTGAGTTAAAGATTGCGTCTTAAATTTCAAATCAGCGATTAAAGTTTGGTGTTTGTGGTAGAGCGCGTGATTTTTGTAATTAGGGTCGGGAGGGTTCCTTCCTAATATGTTGGTGATGATTTCATTTTCGGTAGATAACCTCAATATTTGTTGCTTAATATATGTAAGGCTTTCAGATTGTGTATCTGTATTTAGGCGCAGTAATTTTTGACCTTTTTGAATGTTATCTTGTGCTTTGACATATACCTTTTGGATTTCACCACCATATACATGTTGGATTTCGTAATTTGGCCGTGACGATACCAATGTACCATCTGCTTTAATTGTGGTCGCAAGAGGGGCATATACAGACCACAGCGCGATGAAGAAAATTGTGCAGGCAAGTGTTAAAGCGGCCCAGTTTAATGGGCGCATTATATTATTTGGGAGTGTGTTTTGGTCTTTCATTGTAGTGTAACCCCCGCTTTATGATTTGCCTTTCCAGAAAGGCGGGCTGAAAACAGAGACGCATTATCGATATTCTGAATATCAAAGCTATCCGTCATTTGTGAAATAACGGCTAAACCGATCTCATCATCGGGTAAATCAACCATGCTGACTTCTGGGTGGATGACAAGCGAGCGTATTTTTTGCATCTTTTGTGCGGCGCGTGTTGGGTGTTCTTCGCGCAATGTGACTTCGCATCGTTTCTCATCGATGAATCTAAAAATTAATGTTACTTGGCGCTTTTGATCATTTGGACCATTTAGATCGGCAACATTAAACATCTCATTGGCGACCATAACAGCATTTTGGCAAAACGCTTTATCTGAGTGGCGTACAAATTGCGCAACAATCCAGTCTGTTAAATCTAACAGAGAAGCAGGTTGTAAGGGTAGGGTGATGCGTTGTTTGCCATCGTTCATGCGACTTAGGACTTCTGAACGCGGGCCAAAATCTGCCATGCGGCCTTGGTCCAAAAATAACACCTTATCGGCAATGCTCATTATACCGGAGCGATGTAGAACCATTATAATGGTTGTGCCACGTTTTTTAAGAATAGAAAGCGTGTCGCATAATTGACGTTCGCCAACGGCATCTAACAAGGCATTAGGCTCGTCCAAGAACAGATATTTGGGGCTCTCATACACTGCGCGGGCCAGGGCAACACGTTGTTTTTGGCCCGCGGAAAGTAAATAGGATTGTGTTCCCATTTCTGTATCATATCCTTGCGGTAATGCAGATATCAGGCCGTGAACACCTGCCAATTTAGCTGCCGCGATAATTTTCTCGTCATCAGGAGTATTTTGAAAACACGAGATGTTCTGTGCGATTGTACCTTTCACAATACGTGCTTGTTGAGCTAAATAGCCAACCTCCGTTTGTAACGTCTTTGGCCCAAGTGTCTTCACTTCACTTTCGTCAAGTATAACCGATCCAATCGGGCAGGGAGCAATACCACATAAGGCATGAAGCAAAGTGGTTTTCCCGCTTCCAGAATCCCCAATGATTGCCAAACATTGACCAGCATCTAAATGGAATGATACACGGTCCAGCCTTGGGGGAGCGCCATTCCCACGTGGAAATATCAAACCATCGCATTTTATCTGACCATTTAATGAAACGATCTCGGTGGGCACTGTATTTGGCTTGGTTAAATCTATATTAAGTGCCTTGTATGCTTGTAACGATACCTTGATATCCTTGAAAGCATTAACGCAGCTCTCAATGCTTGAAACTGTTTTGGCTGTTATTATGGAGGCCCCAATCATGCCACCCGCAGTTAAACTACCATTCACTACAAGATATGCTCCAAGGCTTAAGGCCAATAGTTGCGTCGAGGTACGTAAAAAACTTAGGCTTGCTGTTTGTGCGCTTCTGCTTAAGCTTGTTTGGTCTTCAAAGCGGTGTCTTTGAGATTGTAAACTAAAATAAAGCTGTGCTAAATTTACGGCAACAGCACGCATGCCTGAAATAACTGCATTGTCATGTATATCGCGTAATGTTTCCGTTTCTTTTTGCATAACATTTTGAGTATTTTTTTGCGTGTCAGCTATAGCGACTTTTGCAAATACTTTGACAGTAAACATACAGGCGATAATGCCACCAATAAGGAGGCAAAAGAGGGGGTGTATAAAGCTTAAAGCAATTAAAAATATTGGGATCCAAGGAATGTTTAAAGCGGTTGACGCTTGCGATGATCTAAAAAATGCACTGCAATGCCCTATATTTTGAATAATATTTTCACGTTTGGTGATTTCAATATTTAATGCGGATTGCGCTCCGGTCATTTCAATCCAGCGGGCTGATTTATCGAATGTCATATCTCGGTACATTTCAACAATTGAATGTGTAAAGGTGATCAAGATAGCTAAACAAAGAAGTAATAACAAAGTGCTTAGGTTTCCACTTGGAACAACCCGATCTAAAACTTGCATCATGAAAATCGGGCTGACAAGGATTGCTAGATTTGTAACAAAACTGAACATCAGCATTGGTGCAATGAGTTGTTTTAAGCTTGTTAGGGGTGCAGTTTGTGACAAAATATAACCTTGGTTTATTATCTTAGACTACAGAATGAAATTTGTTTCATCTAAGTCGTCAGGATCAACGGATTTTATGATCACTTTGTCATTTGACCCTGCGCCATCTAAACCGCTTAGATCAATTTCTGTAGCCCACCCTTTGTCGTTAATAAGATTTTGGAGGTCTGAGAACTCCAAGCCATATGATGACAAATCGATTTGGTCGTTTTGCGTTTCAAAGTCATGGATCATGTCTTTGCCGCTGCCAGCTGAGACAATGAATGTGTCGCTGGAACCATCTTTCCACCAATTTCCACCCCACATGTGATCGTTCCCGGCACCACCTTCTATTGTATCTGAACCAGTGCCACCGACGATTTTGTCGTTACCATCACCTCCATAAATTACGTCATTACCATCTCCAGCATTCAAGTAATCTTTGCCATCACCACCAGATAAGTCATCATTTCCAGAACCGCCTCTAATTTTGTCATTTCCTGCGCCTCCATCAATAATATCATCCCCAGCACCAGCACTCAGGTTATCTTTGCCGTCACCACCAGATAAGCCGTCATCCCCAGCGCCCCCTTTGATTTTGTCATCACCTGACCCACCTGAAAGAATATCATCCCCAGTTCCACCATATAACCGATCATCCCCGTGATCTCCTGAAAGTTGATCGTTGTCATTGCCGCCATATAAAATATCGTTTCCGCCGCCACCAAAGAGGATATCGTTTCCGTCCCCTCCGCGTAAATCATCATTTCCACCACTTTTGGGGATTACTTCTGGGTTTCGCAGTAAAAATGGCGCTTCGGTATCAACTTCATCAAATGCATTGGCAGACCTTGGATCAACAGCACCGTCATTTGATCCAGTTGCTTCTGATGTAGACATAAATTCTGAATAAGCGGATCCATCTTCCCAATCCACGTTTACCTTATATATGGCTCCATTTGATGTTGTTGTGCCATCCAGATCATGATCGCCTTTGTTTAAACCATAATAAAGATTACCATCCCCATCGAGGAATACAGCACCATATGCGCCTTTTGCCAAGCCAGATTGCATCTCATCGCCATATAGTGTTCCTGTAATTGGAACAGATGTAATTATTGGGGTGCCGCCATTTTCGATATCAGAGATATCAATTCGGTGTACTATGCCTTCGGCTCCATTGCTTTTGGGGGATTCAACAGCATAAAAGACATCGTCTGCTGCATTATAGGCAATGTCATAAGCACGGCCGTTGAATAGGTTGTTTGGCAGGTTGTAAACTGTTGTCGTTGGATTGCCATCAGCATCCAGATTATCGATGTCAATTTTTGTAACCCGGTTTAGAGAGCTGTGAAAACTCCATAAATTGCCACTGTCGTCAAAGTCACCAACATAATCGCCATATGGCGCTTCACCAACACGATAGGCATTACCATCTGCGTCTATCATCACCAAATCTTTCACAGATACAGGATTGCCAAGAGCATCTACGCCGTCTTTTTTTGCAATACCGTAGATCAGGTCATCTTCTACATTGAAACCAATAGCATTTAATTTCAGCCCCGTGGGATCACCCGCATCAATATATTCGTTCTGGGTTGTGTCAAAAACTTTTAACTGGCCATCAATGACTTGATACAGTTTTGCTTGACCTGGTGCAAAAGCAGAAACACTTATATCTTCGCCACCGATATTGACGTCTTTTTCATATGAAAAGATTGGGCCTTCTGTGTTTATTTCTGGTCCAGTGTTTGGTGTCGGGTCAACTTCGCGAAACGTTAAGTCTCCTTCGCCACCTAAACCAGGTACATCAATCGTGTGAGTTTCATAAACACCAGAATTGGTGCTGATTTCGCCGACAACTTGACCATTCCAAAGTACTTCAACTGTGCCTGATGTTGCTCCGCTTGATAAATTGGCGGCAAGATCAAAAGAAATGGTATAGGTTTCATCCGCTTGTGTTGTGACAGATTGGGAAATGCATGAATGACCATCTTCTTCGATTAAATCCCATGCTTCAGATTTTTCATACTGTGCAAAACTTGTAGGTGTTTCTCCATTTTGTGTTTTTTGTAAGATATTTTCGTCTTTTGCATCCCCATAAACAATATCATCGCCATCACCTGCATTGATAACATCATCGCCTGCGCCACCTTCGGCTGTGTCATTCCCGTCTTCTAAATTAAGTAGGTCATCACCAGCCCCACCAAATACAACATCATCACCTGTACCTGCATTGACTGTATCATCACCACTCCCTGCGAAAAGTTGATCCTGCCCACCATTGCCCAATACAACGTCATCGCCATCACCTGCAATGATTGTGTCATCATAACTTGGCGCTTCATCTGATACATTTGCGGAGATTTTACTTGGGTCATAAACCCATTTACCATCCACCAGTGTCCATTCATTCCCAACTGTGTCGCCAGCTGCTAAATCATTTCCGGAACCCGCATCAATAGTATCATTCCCAATATTACCATTTATCTTATCAATGTCCGTTGCTTCTGATAAAGGAGCATCATTTGCAGGTTCACTTGATATATTATCGTCCTCTGTGGAGCCTATAATTGTATTGAAATTTGATTTTTCTACTTTTGAAGTCGCAGCGCTATCGGCCATTTCCATCTCCTGACTGGTATACGGTAGGAATAGGGTAGAGTGGCAAAAGAAATATTAATTAAGACGATTTTCAACACGTATTGATTGAATAGTTTATTGAAAATTTTAGAGGTCTAAGAATTTAGATTTTTTTCGCGTCTGTGAAATAAAGCTTATTATAAAAATGAATGTAAGGATCAGAATTATCGTTGGGGCAGGGGCGCTGTCTATAAAGAAACTTAAGTAGATACCACTCACACCAGAAATAAATGTGACGGCAACAGAGATAAGCAACATTTTTTCAAACTGTTTGGTTAGTAAGAACGCAATTGCACCAGGTGCGATCAACAATCCAATAGCCAATATGATACCAACAGCTTTTAGTGTCGCAACAATGGTTAGGGATAAAATAGCCAATAAACCATAATGTAGAGCAAAGACAGGCAAGCCCGCCGCTTTTGCTTGTGCAGGATCAAAGGCATGCAAGAGTAAATCACGGCGTTTTAGAAACACTACCAATGCAACAACCAGTGATATCAGTCCCGTGGTTAAGATATCAGAGCGCGTTATCCCCAACATATTCCCAAACAGGATATGATCTAAATGTACATCGGTATTGATTTTCGTGTACATGACGATCCCCAAACCAAACATACCAGAAAACACAACACCCATGACTGTGTCTTGTTTTACGCGACTATTTTCTTTTAAAAATCCCGTTGCCAAAGCGCAGATCATGCCTGCAGTAAAAGCACCAATAATGAGGGGGATATTGATAATATATGCAATCACAACACCTGGTAAAACAGCATGACTGATTGCATCGCCCATTAGAGACCACCCTTTTAGAACCAGATAACAAGATAGCAGGGCTGTTGGAACAGAAATGATTGCAGTGATAATAAAGGCGTTGATCATAAAACCTAATTGGAAGGGAAGTAATATCTCATCCATCATTTGGCTCCTTTATGACTGCGGCTTTCTTTTGACGGGCCGCGATGTAACCATGTTTAGGAGCGAAAAAGAAAGCTAATAAAAATAGCAATGTTTGCAAACAAATAATGATCCCTCCTGTGGCGCCATCTAGAAAAAAGCTGATATATGCACCCACAAAACTTGTGATTGATCCAATGGCCACACTTAAAAGTAGTAAGCGTGGAAAACGATCTGTAAGCAAATATGCCGTTGCACCAGGAGTAACGACCATAGCAATCACTAGAAAGGCGCCTACTGTTTGCAAAGCTGCCACACATGATGCAGATAATAGCATAAAAAATAGCACCTTCAGGCGGTCAGGATTGATCCCAATAGAGCGTGCATGGCTTTCATCAAAAAAAGCGACCATCAAATCTTTCCATTTCAGCAACAGGATCGCTAATGATACAAAACCAATGATTGCAAGCTGTAATGTATCATAAGGTGTAATGGCTAGGATGTTTCCCAATGTGATGGTTTGAATATTGATGGATGTTGGGGAAATCGATGCCATGAACAGGCCGAGCCCAAAGAATGAGGTGAAGATCAAACCAATGATAGCATCCTCTTTTAAGCCCGACCGTTGGTTTAGAAATAACATCGCACCAGCAGCCAAACCACCAGCGGCAAAAGCGCCTAATGCAAAGGGTAGGCCAAGCATATAAGCGCCTGCAACACCCGGAACGATTGAGTGGCTTAAGGCATCCCCGATTAAGGACCACCCTTTGAGCATTAAGTATGCGGATAGAAACGCGCAAACGCCGCCAACCAATGCGCTTACCCACATGGCATTGGTCATATAGCCATAACTAAAGGGTAGGAGTATGGTTTCGATCACTTCGATCCTCCAGCTTTACTGCCTTTTGGTTTATCGTCGTACAGAACGAATGGGCGTTCGTCGTCAGTCAGAACTGTCACTTGGCGCGTATCGTCATCATCATGTAAATCTTTGCCGCTTAGAACAAAATGACGTAATACACCGCCAAAGGCTTCTTCGAGATTAGATTGGGTGAACGTTTCGCTGGTTGGCCCGTGTGCCAGAACCGTACCTTTGACCAAGATTGTACGATCACAGAATTCTGGTACAGAACCAAGATTATGCGTGGCGACTAGAATGACACGACCTTCATCACGCATATCACGCAGCAATTCGATAATCGCGTCTTCGGTTTTTACATCAACGCCTGTAAAGGGCTCATCCAGCAAGATCACTTTGCTTTCTTGCGCTAGTGCTCGCGCTAGGAACACGCGTTTGCGTTGCCCACCAGACAATTCGCCGATTTGGCGATCGCGAAAATCATTCATACCAACTCGGGTCAGGGCGTCTGTCACAACTTTATGATCAGAACGCTTTGGGATACGCATGAAGTTCATATGGCCGTAACGCCCCATCATAACCACATCTTCAACCAGAACGGGGAATGACCAGTCAACTTCTTCGGCTTGGGGAACATAAGCCACAATGTTTTGCTTAAGTGCAGACTTTACGGGCATATCTAATATAGATATATCACCCAAAGATGCTGGAACAAAGCCCATCAAGGCTTTGAAAAGGGTGGATTTACCAGAACCATTCACTCCGACCAAAGCTGTGATCGTACTCGTTGGTATCTCAAAGCTTGCATCGTGCAATGCTGTGTGACCGTTTTTATAGGTCACAGTTACATTACGTGCGCGAATACCAAAGTTGGATGTGATATCCTTCATTGTGAAATCCTAATCAGTTGCTGCTGTCAAGGCTGTAGCAATGGTTTCTGATGTGACACGTAGTAGGTCTAAATAAGTTGGTACAGGGCCATCAGCCGAAGTCAGCGAATCTACATACAATATTCCTCCAAAGGCGGCGCCTGTTTCACGCGCGACTTGTTTGGCTGGATCGCTGCTGACCGTACTTTCACAAAACACGGCAGGAATGTTGTTTTCACGTATACCATCAATAACTTTACGTACTTGTTGCGGTGTACCCGTTTGATCTGCATTCATAGGCCAAAGGTATAATTCTTGCATCTGAAAATCACGCACGAGATAGCTGAACGCACCTTCACATGATGCCAACCAACGATTTTCGGCAGGAACCTCTAATATTGCTTCGCGTAGGGGCGCAATATGATTTGTTAATTCAGCTTTGTATTTCTCAGCGTTTGCTAAATAAATAGCTGCATTTTCTGGGTCCTCTTTTGTAAAAGCTTTCTGAATATTGTCTATATATATATGTGCATTATCCAAAGACATCCACGCATGTGGGTTTGGTTTGCCATTATATGATCCTTCGGTGATGCTCATCGGTTCAATACCACTTGTCAAAGTTGCACTTGGGACATCTTTAAGATTGGAAAAGAATTGCTCGAACCACAATTCGAGGTTCATACCATTCCATAGTATTAGATCAGCATCTTGAGCCTTTAGAATATCACGCGGAGTAGGGGAGTACCCATGAATTTCAGCACCTGGTTTCGTGATAGATTCCACAATTGCTGTGTCACCCGCAACATTAGAGGCCATATCAGCGATAACTGTGAAGGTTGTGATGACTTTCAATTTATCTTCTGCATGAACAAGACTTGCAGGTATAAATGTTAGTATCAGTGCAAAACTACCTGATAGAATGTTTTTTAAGGCTGACATTTATCTTTCCATTTTAAATAAGGGTTGAAAGCTGCTTATGAGAATTACTCGCAACTGTAAAGCTTATTGCGAATTACTCGCAATAAGGTGAGATAATGAATTATGTCTGTGTTCTGGTTATTACTGGGGTGTTTTATATCGTAGTTGTCGGATCACGTAATTAATGAGATTTCCAATCCAATAAAAACAAACACTTAGTTCTTAAATTGTGAGGTTGAGAATAAAGTTGTAAAAATGTTTATTACCAGCAAAAGGTAATCAAATTAAAATTAATTTATATGAGTTGTATATCTAAAGAATGCACAACTGGTATGGCATAGTGCACTTCGATTGACATAATTATAAAGTATTCCGTAACACTTTTAAAGCATGTGCAACTTCAGCATAGTGCCGTTTTCTTATATGCACAGCAGAGAAAACCGGATGCAAAATTTCTGGCGCATCCTCTACAAATCGAATGCTAGGAAGCGTCAGCATAAGGTCGGGTATAAATCTTTTAGGAAGGTATGTACTTCCACCAATACGTTTCAAAAGTTCGACTGATAACTCTTCGAAGCCAACTGAAAGTGCGCCGTTAGAAAATTCTGGTAAGAGTGACTGATGACACTGGTTGAAGAATGATGTGTAGCCAGTATTGATATATGTCTCTTTGGAGATTTTGTTTATAGTATTACTTTCCGTAGAAACCATTACAAATTGCTCTGATCCAACCTGTTGTATGTCAATGTCTGGTAAATATTGGGGGGAATATAAAATGCCGATGTCAACGACACCAAGTGACAAGTCTCGAACGATTTGGTTGGAATAGTCTGCTTGTAAATCAATAGCCTTTCGTGGGTAATGCCTGCGTAACTCAATCACCCAATCCACAAGTACGGATCGCATCAAACTAAATTGTCCAGCCAAACGCAGTAAACCATCCCTGTTTGGGCCTGCGCCTGCATCTCTGCGCCCTTGATCCCATGTCGCCAAAAGAAGGCGTGCGTGTGGCTCAAAACGAAACCCCGCAACAGTGGGTGTAGCACCTGCGCGGCCTCTTTCAAATAAGGTGGCGTCTATGGCTGTTTCCAATGCCTTTATCCGAGCGCTAACGCTTGATTGGGTAATATTCAATCGTTCAGCAGAAAGGTTAAAGTTTCTGCTTTCTAAGACATCCAGGAATGTTTCTATAAGTTTAATCTCCATATCAATCGCTATAGGCGATTGATGATCGATTTACAATCGATTGTACAAGTTTTTTTGTGTGAATTATACGTTTTTCATAATTTTGGTTCTTCCTAAGATTCTAGGAAGCCTGATTTTTAAGAAACCCTATGCTGGAGAAAGCCATCATGAACCAAAACATACAAGACCTTTTGGGACGTCGCCAACCAGGCCATGCACTTGAGCGGTCGTTTTATAGCGATCCACAGATATTTCAGGATGATCTGGAAAACATTTATTACAAAGACTGGCTGTTTGTGACGCCAGTTTGTGAACTTCCCGAAGTTGGAAGCTATGTAACTTATAAAGTTGGCGATTATCAGATTGTTGTTGTGCGTGGTGCAGACAATGAAATCCGAGCATTCCACAACACATGCCGCCACCGTGGTTCAATTATTTGTAAGGCCGCCAAAGGCAATGCTGCTAAACTTGTGTGCCCTTACCACTCTTGGACTTACAATCTTGATGGTTCGTTAGCCTGGGCACGTGACATGGGGCCAGATTTTAAACCAGAAGATCATGGTCTGAAATCTGTACATTGCCGCAATCTGGAAGGTCTTATTTATATTTGCCTTGCTGATGATGCGCCTGATTTTGATGCATTCTCAGATGTGGTGCGCCCTTACTTGGCACCGCATGATTTGGAGAATGCAAAAGTTGCAGTTGAATCACGTATCATTGAAAACGGGAATTGGAAGTTGGTTTGGGAAAACAACCGCGAATGCTACCACTGTGCTGCCAACCACCCAAGCCTCATTAGATCCTTTCCAGAGGATCCTCGCGTGTCTTACCTTGGGAATGGGAATATTCCTGATTATATTGCGGAACACTTTGAAGCATGCGAGGCAGCAGGGCTCCCAGCATATTATAAAGTACCAGAAGATGGTCATTATAGACTGTCAAGAATGCCGCTGGTTGAAGGCACGAAAAGTTTCACGATGGATGGTGAATTTGCTGTTCCAACCAAACGTTTGGGCAATATTCAGAAAGAAGATTCTGGGGTATTTAATAAATTCCATTACCCGAGCACATGGGCGTACTTCTTACCAGATCATTGTATGACATTCCGTGTCACGCCAATTAGCCCAACAGAAACAGAATTGGTGACAAGCTGGCTTGTACACAAAGATGCTGTGGAAGGTAAAGACTATGACGTCGATCACTTAACCGAAGTTTGGGTTGCTACAAATGAGGAAGATCGTCGTGTTGTAGAGGATAACCAGATTGGCGTGAATTCCCCGGCATATGTACCTGGCCCTTACTCACCTGAGCATGAGGTTAGTGTCCGAGGCTTTGTCGATTGGTATGCTGAAACGATGGAAAAGCGTCTGCATGTTCAAAGCATCGCTGCAGAATAAATAAATGAACAAGGCTGGTGGATACTGAGTAACCATTAGCCTTGTCTAAGTTGGAAATTCTGTACTCTGTACAAATTAGGATAAAACCCATGAACAATACTGAAACAGACCGTAAACGGTCACAATCTGTATGGTCAGATTCCGAGATGCTGGAATGTGTGTCTGTTATTCCAGAAATGCCCAATACGGCCAGCTTTTCATTCCGCGCGCCTTCTGGGGCATTTTTCGATTTTGATCCTGGGCAGTTTTTGACGTTGGAAATACCAACAGAAACTGGAACGGTTCATAGAACTTACACGATTTCATCGTCACCTTCGCGTCCTAGAACCATAACCATTACTGCGAAAGCGCAACCAACGAGTATTGGAACACGTTGGATGTTGGATAATCTGCAGACTGGGATGCGTCTAAAAGCAATTGGTCCTGCGGGATCATTCACAAACGCGTCACATGAAAACAAAAAGTTTTTGTTCATCTCCGCTGGATCTGGCATCACGCCAATGATGTCTATGACCACCTGTCTTTGGGATGAAGGAAAAGATATGGATGTCGTGTTTATCAATTGCGCACGCCGCCCATCAGAAATTCTGTTCCGTCAGCGGCTTGAACAAATGGCGAGTCGAACCTCGGGTTTAGAGCTTAAATTCGTTGTGGACGAGCCAGACGCATACAGCCCATGGACAGGCTATCAGGGGGTGTTAAATCAATTAATGCTTGGCCTTATGGCACCTGATTATCTTGAAAGAGAAGTCTTTTGCTGCGGCCCAGAACCATTCATGCAGGCTGTTCGCGATGCGCTTTCTGGCCTTGGGTTTGATATGGAAAGATACCATCAAGAAAGCTTTGGCGCCCCATTAGAAATGAGCGTGGATGAACAGATATCTGATGATGTTGTTCTGGATGATGATACAGAAGCTGAGGTCTATTTCCATAAATCTGATGTCAGATATAAATGCGCTGAAACCGATACTGTATTGGCGACGGCTAAAGCAGCGGGATTAAACATCCCATCAGGCTGTACCTTTGGTGTCTGTGGCACATGTAAGGTCAAGAAGCTGACTGGCGATGTACATATGGTTCACAACGGCGGCATTACAGAAAGCGATATTGAAAAAGGCTATATACTTGCGTGCTGTTCAAACCCAATTGGGAAAATCTCGATAGAAGCTTAAAGGTATAAAGATACCTCCTGTGCTGTAGGTATTAGAACCTTCCTGTGGTAATATCTAGCAGCAGGTAGCTGGTGGTCATCTGACAAGTTTGATGATCACCAGCATTATTTTTTTTAATTAATATTAAGTTAAAAACTCTATTCGGCTTATCAATTAATTGGCGCATTGATACATTTATACTTATGGCCAATTCTGAAGGAGAAATTGGAGATTTTATGTCGAAAAGATAAAATTTATGTCGTTAAATAATTAGTGGATCAACCACTTATGTACTATTCTCAATCCCAAGACATACGTATGAATTGATGCGAATTTCTTATCCCTGATCGTCCCTGCGATGTAAGAGATGAAACTCCTCTTTGAGTGTTTCTTATTGGACGTAACTGGTGATCACTTAACAAGGATTGTGATCACCAGTTTTTAATTATCTAAGGTTATGAATAAGATTGCTACTTAGTTGTAGAGCAGGGCTCATACTTAAATATCTTCTGATCAGAATTCTGAGATTGTGCTCTAGCTCTGTGATCTTCAAAAGCAAAATTGAGGAGTCTTTATAATAGCTTCTGAGGCCGTATTGGCTTGGTGCGTTGCCATTCGTTATCCAAAGCACAGGGAGTAAAAATAAGTGCTGTTGTAATACCATGTTCGGGCAATTGTGGGGGTAATTCGCTCATTTTGAAAACCTCTCAATTATCATATTGACGACAGCTAATTAATTCTGAAAAGTAAAACCAACTATATATCTTACTAAAACAATAAGATTTAACATAACCCTTGTTTTTAAACAGAAAGTTTCCACTTTGAATACCTCAACGGCTATCGCAATAAGGTTCAGATTGATGGGAAATGGTTTTCATCAATCTGTATTATTGGCACTAGTACTCATCATTCAAAGCAGCTTTGATTTACCCGTCTCCTATGTGGGTTTTATTGTCAGTTTAGGGTTATTGGGGTCATTAGGTATTGGCAAGGTTTACCGGCGTCCATTATGCACTGGCGTGCTGGCTTGATGATGGCAGATAGAGCAAGTTAAAGTAATGTTAAACAAGTCGATTTATGTCTTTTTACACCTAGTGATTATTCTCAGTATCCTAACTAGCAGCAGCTTGGTCAGGGATTTTACGTTGAAGACTAATTATGCTGCAATCCAGATAAACTCTCTCTCATGTACCTCATACGCATGTGATGAGCAGAATTTAAAATCAAAACAAGATAGACAGTATGAAAATAGTGGAAACAGATGTGCGGAGCTGTGTTCCAATGCTCTTTTTTATTCAGGTAAAATTTTTGCATATGGTTCAACAGAACAAAACAACCATCAATATGAAAAAGACCCATTAAGAGGAACAACAGTCAAGTTAGAACCAAAACCTCCAAAAAGACGAATTTAAACTAAGCGCGATTGAGCGCAAAAAAAACATTTCAATTCAATTTTTGGAGAATCCAAATGACACAACGTTCAACACATTCCGTTGAAACTCAGACACTATGGGAAAAAATATCGAATAGTGGTTCAACACAATTAACAAATAAAGATGCAGATCTTATTGCATTAATATTGCGCATAGGCTTAGGAGCCGTATTTATAATAGGTGGTTGGTGGAAGCTTTCACGCGCAATAGATCCATTACGCGCAGATGCGCTAGTTAACAAATACCTAGCACCCGACGGTTATATAAATGCCTTCTTTCAAGATTACCTTTTTTCAAATGGCATACTTTCGCCTTGGATGTTTATGACAACACTTTCCGCATTTGAATTATTTGCGGGTATCGCACTTGTTTCCGGGCTATTTGTAAGACCGTTAGCAATCGTATTTGGTTTATTAATGTGGTCATTTGTTGCCGCCTTACCAGTTTTAACAACGCCAGGCGAAAATATAGAAAACAGCACCTTTTTAACACCAGCAATGATAGTTCAGATACGTGATATTGGCTTATCTGGCTTCTGCTTTGTTTTAGCTTTAATGGGCTCTGGTACATATAGTTTTGATAGGAGCGTAATGAGTAGGGGGGCCCCCGCTAATCTTCCAAACTTAGTTCTCTCTAGGTTTACGATCCGTATTTCTATTGCTGTGGTCTTACTTGCAGGGGGAGCATTTTATGGCCTTGATCATGTAAAGTCTTGGACTAACTTTCCAATCATCCTGACCATATTAGGAATTGTACTAATATTGGGGCACGGTGTTCGTATAGCGGCAAGTATATGTTGTGTGGTTATTATATTTTATTGCATAAATAAATTCAGTCTGGACAAAACTTTATGGGATAATTTGAATGCTATAAAACGCGAAATTGCATATCTTGCAGCCGTTGCAGTATTAATTCGCTATTCTGGTGGCCAAGTTTTTCAATTTGTAAATATACTCCAGCGGCCTCGTGAGCTATTCTTTGGTAAATTACGAGAAACAGACAAACCTTAATTCTCGTATATGATAAATCAGTAAAGCTTCGTCAGCTGCTCTAATTGTAGCTGGCGATCCATCGTTCACTTGCTTCAAAGATACCAGATAAGATGCTTACCTTATTTATAACATTCATTATCGAATTTCTAATATACTGTTGAAATCTAGTCGTGGCTATATGCCGACGATTGAACATTTTTCTAGCACAGCATTTCCAAGCTGACCTGACCCAGCGAATGTCATGAAGCTTCACAGGCCATATGGTGTTGCTAGCTTCGTTCTGATGGGTGCTAAATGCTACTTAGAGCATTTCTCTCAAAATCTCGAAGATTGAAGGATTATCAAATAGGGGGATTTTATCTGTACTCGGAATCCCATTATATCGAAGTTCCGATATTGGTTGTCGGATCACGTAATTAATGGGATTTCAAATCAAATAAAAACAACTACTTAGTTTTTTCAATTATAAGACTGTGAGTAGAGGGGTCGAATGTCCGCTATGACGGACAAAGCGGACATTTAAAAGATTTCCATTACAATGCTTCCATCTTTAATTCCGAAGTCTAATATTACCGCTTCATAGTCAGTTTCATCTGTAAAAAAGTCTACATAATCACCTGAAGCCAAACACATGCGTAAAACAAGTGGAGGTAGAAATTCAAAATGGGTAGGTACTTGGGGAAACGCCGCCAGATGAGATGGTCTCCGCGCGGGGCACATAACGTGGCAGTCACCCGAGCGGCCGTTCTTGATGGACGTTTGTCAGTTTCAAATGCCATGACAGCGGCATGAGACCCCCAAGTTTTGCCCACTCCCGAAGTCAGATCAACGCAACTGGCCACACGGGCTGAACGGGGAATAGGTCGGTTATGACGTTTGGGGAAAATTCATCAGACCTTCAGAAGTTCCCATATTATTCTGCCTTAGCGGCATCCTACGAACGAACCCCTTCCGATGGGGTCATGTCTGATCTTTCCATAGCTGCGTAGAAGCTGGCCTCTACCTAGCTCCACCGCTTTCGAAAAACACCCACTTCCTCCTCAGTATAGAATTTCTTGACTGTGTCGTTGTTATAGAACCAATCCAACTCATCATCCGAAAGACACAACTGAGAGACCACTTGCTTATAAAATGCCTGGTAACGTGTCTCATTACCCTGGTTAGGAGACGGAAAATGGGACAAAGACTTTCCAATAAACATGCTGGCCGTTCTCATCAATCGTTCATGTGCCAAAGGTACTTTGAGATCCTCCATTCGGTAAACAAGTGCCTTGTGTATATTATCAAGCAGAATTGCGCCTGCATTTCGGTCAAAGGCTACTGATTCAAAGTTAAATCCAAATGCGGGAGACAGCTCTTCTTCGAGCCATAGATCATAGCTCCCAATCATCTCAGCCAAAAGAGTAACGAAAGTGTCGTCACAAGCGTCCTGTCCGCGAGCTACTGCAAGAGCTCGGTGAAATACTTCGAGTACATTCTCCGGTGTAGCATTATCCCGCTGAGCTATTGGAAGTCTCTCATATCCATATCGATCTCCCAAAAAGGTGACGGCTGAGATTGCCCGAGCGACCGGATCGCGGACACCAGTAATTATGGTTGCCGGTGGGCCAACCCAGCACCCCTCTTCTATAAACTCCGTCGCTCGGGCATCTGGACAGCTCAAGCCGCGGTCTACTAAGTGCTTTATGGTCTGCGAAGGGGGCTTGGCCGCGGCAAGTTCGTGGTACTTAGTAGTTCGTTTGGTCGAAATGACATGAAAGTGACTTATCATCGCATCAGGAAAGTTATGACTCAACAATTGATACCATGACCGCGACGCAACCTTTGCCATTTGGAAAATCAGAAAAATGCGCGATTGCTTGTCTATCCTGGTGAGGTCGTTCATCGAGCTATCACATCTTCTAGCGCTGCCCGGAGTGTCTCATGTTCTAGAAAGATTTCTGGAGCTATCGGCTTGCCAAGGTGTTGTTCAAGATCAAACGCCAACACCACCATGTCCATCGAATCCGCTCCTAAACTATCATATCCGATGTCGAGGTCTTTTTCGCTTACTTCGCGACCTAGAAATTTTTGCAATCTTTCTAAGGAAAGATCAATAAGTTCCTGCTTGTTCATTGTTTACTCCAGTGTGATAGGGAATTTTGAGTATTTCGTAGCAATTCGGTCTTCACTGAATGACCGTCCTTCACGCGCAACGATCTCTGAGAACTCAGAAAGATGCTCCAGCGATATCGCAACCGCCTTACGTGTTAATGTCATACCGCTACAGAAATGCCGGCCAGTACCAAATTGTATACCAGCCTGGTGGTTTTCGTTGAACTGATGAGGGCACTCATAAGCGGTTGGGTCGCGGTTCGCAGCTGATAGATTTATCAGGACCGTTTCGCCTTTTGCGATATTTTGATCGGCAATCATCGTGGGTTTGTTTGCAACACGATAGACGGTCTGGATCGCAGCAGATAATCTGAGAAACTCTTCAACTAGGTTTTTTTGATCGGGCCATTGTTGTGCACTTATTCGACCCTCGAAAGCGTCTAGGAGCCGCCCCAACCCCAAGCTGAGCGTTCCCGCCGTCGTGTCTCCACCAAGTACTGTCAGAGCTGTCAAAAATGATGCCTTGGAGTCGTGATCGGCTGGCATGCCTGCTGCTTCGAAGTGTTGCCCCATATTAGCCAAGATGTCATTCTCAGCAGAACTTCTAAGAACCTCGTCATAGTGAGAAAAAAGCTCTCGAACCCGGATTGTGGCGTTCTGGACAGAGGATAAGTGCATGTCGACACCCAAGATGCCTTCGGCAAACGTCTTTTGCGCCATCCAGGCTCGCCTTTCGGGCGCAATATCGCAGATTCTACCAATAGCGTCGCTATGAATACGGTCCGCGTATTCTGTTGCAAAGTCCCCCCCACCGTTTTCCTTTAAGGTATCAAGAAGCTCTCGGGATGATTGAGCGTATGCACTTAGATAAGCATCCTGGTTATCCGCTAAGAATCTGCCAAAAAGGCTGCGCAATTTCTTATGGCGCTCCCCCTCTTGCACAATCGGTAAGAATGTAGCGAGATGCGCAAGAGCTTCCAGCTGATACTCTGTTTGTCGGGCCAGGCGATTATATAGATTGCTCAGGTTGAATGTGTGTAAATCTCGGTTTCTTAGTGCCTCCGTGGCGGCGCTCTTTGAAAGAACAAGCCAAATTCGCATGGAAGAAGACCAAAGGATATCTCCTTCCGCGCGAACATTGTCATAGACACGGCCGGGATCAGCAGTATTAATCGGTCGTCTGATAAAGCTATCGGTGGTTGGTTTGAATGACATCTTCTCTGGTCCTTTCTTTCAGGGCCCCTTTGATCAGCAGATCTCGGGCGGCGGCGCGTATTACTTTGCCACTGCTTGTTCTTGGTAAGCTTGCATTTCGTAGAATGACTATTCGAGACAACTTGACTCCTAACCTTGAACCAACTTGCGAATTGAGTTCTGACAAATGATTGAATTCCTGGGACTTGCGTACTTCGATGAGTATACACAGACCTTCTGTTGAATCTTGTGCGATACCAAAGGCGGCTACACCACCTGGAACCATCTCTGGCACCGCGGCTTGAGCTATTCCCTCGACATCTTCCGCGAAGATATTCCTACCTCTGAGAATGATTTTGTTGGCTTTGCGACCCGTGACGCAAAGCTCACCATCTTTGACAAAGCCAAAATCGCCAGAAAAGACGGGTGGGGCCGTGTGCTGATTTGCAAAACTACGCCAATCTTTTCCGATTGGAACAATGTGACCAACACTACGTCCAGATAAGACCACTTCGCCCTCCTCGCCATCAGCGCATTGCAAACCATCTCTCCAAACTTCAACTTTCAATGCATCAATAGGCGAACCCAAGAGCGCAGTGTCATCGTTATCAAATACCGGACCTCCGCGGCGTTGTCCGCTGCTGACAAGTAACGTCGCTTCCGCAAGTCCGTAACAGGGGGCGAGCGCGTCAGGAGAAAGGCCGACAGTTTCAAATGTCTCAATTAAGCCCTCAACTGTAGCTCTCCGGACAGGCTCGCCACCAATTACGGCGGTCTTAAGACAAGAAAGATCTATGTCGTCCGGTAGTCCACTTTGTGCTGCATGAACCAAACTTGCGTAGGCAAAATTGGGCGCGCTGATGCTGGTGGCGCGCCAATTGTTAATGGTCGAAAGCCAGCTTAGCGGATTTTGGATAAATAATGTTGGCTTGAGCAGTACGGACAATGCACCGCTCCAAAGTGCAGATATAACGCTGCCAACAAGCCCCATGTCATGATGAAGTGGTAACCAATTCACGCCAACGGATTCCGGAGATAAATTATAGCTACTGGCAATTGCCTTGCAGTTTTCCACGATCATCTGTTCCGTAAGCACAATCGCTTTCGGCGCGGAGGTTGTCCCTGATGAAAACTGTACTACCCCTCCACCTCGTTGACATAATGCGTGGCTTGAGCGTGCTTTGTCTGACGAAAGCGGTTCAATTCTTTGAAAAACCGCACCGCCCGCATTGGGGCGGAGTTTCTCAAGCTCGAAATCCGTTAAGTCATGAAGGATGATATTTGGCCTGCTAGCATCGAGAATATGAATATTTCGTTCAAGGATCTTGCGATTTAAGCTACCCGTTCCAGGAATGGCGAAGCCTCCACGCATCCAGATCGCCAGTAGCCCTATAATAAAGTGCAAGTCGTTACGGCAAAAGAGCAAAACACCAAGAGGTTGTTTCACACTAGATACTGGAAGAGAGTCAGATATAAACGCGCTCCTAGCCCAAAGCTCCGACCAACTAAGCGCTTGACCAGGATTAGAACGATCACTGATGTAGACAAAAGCGTTTTCATCTGGTCGTTCAATAGCATGCCTCTCAACACGTTCGAGGATACTACAACCATCTGAAAACTGAATCACGCTTGATCACCATCGCTGAATTGGTTGCCGAGAACGACCTCACCAATCGGCAAATTTTCTCCGGCGCTAATCGCGTTCGAAATCAGTTTAATATATTGAGATAGCTGATCGATTGCTGGCGCCCTAAAGAACTGGCCTTGCTGTACTTCAATCGCCCCCCAGGCTGAGGTACCTGACTGGCCTTGGCGTATCTCCAAGGCTTCCGCAATAAAACGCTCATATGGGTCACCTGCCTGATCAAATATTTGAAAAACATAACCAGGATAATCACTTACAAACTGACAATCTAAAACGATCAAGGCAGGGATGTCTATTTTATGCTCTAGAAGTATACGCGCCATTGCTTCTACTATTGCAGTAGCTTGATTGTCTCCACCTAATATCAGGGGACCAGTCCCATGACATTCCAAGAGTTCTTCAACAAATAACTTCGCTAAGCGAACTGATTGTTCTGGGTCGTCACCTATTTTACAATTAAAGGAGCGAGCCGCATAGAGCGGTTGGCTTGAACCAATACGGAATGCAAGTGAATAAGGTTCAATCCAATTATCGAAGCACCAAAAAATCGGAAAATTTTCTCCAGTTTCGTTTAGTTTTAGAAATATACCGTCGCCTTTGAGCAGACTATCGGGTAGTAGATTTTTGTTTCGCAAAACCTGTTTTCGTAGTTCTTTCATATCATTTTTTAAGAACGGCTTAGATATCTGGGGAGTGTCAATATTCACGATGTATTTTTCTCCTAATACAATTTAAAGTTGTAAATGGCTTGAAGTGTTCATCTCGTTTAATGTTAGTTACGTTTAGAATGTTTCTTTGGAAAGCATTTATGAACGCGCGCTGAGAAATCGGCGAAATCATGCGATCACTTGATTTTTTTGGGTCAGGACTTCGGTAAGGGAGTGGGCAAAACTTGGGGGTCTCATGACGCTGTCTTGGCATTTGAAACTGACAAACGTCCATCAAGAACGGCGTTTGTGGGTGGCTCCTGCATTGCAAGTGTTTTCTGGTGATATTTGCGGTCATGTTCGTCAGTACTGTCGTCTGTCCGGCCTGTTTATGTTTTGGCGCAGCTTACCCCAACACCCACAGGTTTTACCCACTCCCGTCTAGTGCCGAGCCGCGCGATGCAGTTTGCCATATATTCGCCCAGGTGCGGTGTCGTGATATGCAGACAACTCCTAAACGTCTTCCAATATTGTTTAAAACCATAAGAGGTGAAGTATTTTCCTCCTTCGTAGGCCGTAATGCATGTTTCTACGATATGGATGCCAATTCTTTTTTAATGGAAGTTATCAATGATGGTGCAATTGGTGAGGCTTACACAGATTTTGATTTTTGCGATCATCAACTTGAACCAATAATACTGAAACGGCTTCCTAATGAGTTAAATACAACAAAAAATAGATTACTCAGCTTAACTCTATCACATTCGTTTTCTGTACTTTCAGATGAAGAGTTAAGATACTCAGGAGGGGTTAGTAATATCGATACATATGAGGATTTGTATTCTGGACCGCTAAAGCATGCGTGGTGTGGACGATGTCTCATGGAGGATCAATCGAAGGGTAGGGATCAATATATGCGACTTCTCTGGTCTTTAGGGACCAATACATTTTGTCCTAAGCATCGATTACCTCTGACATCACACTGCTTAAATTGCTTTGATAGGGCTGCAAAACCACAATTTGCGTATGATGGGAAGCAATCGGTCATCATTTGTAGCCGATGTGGGGCTAACTTAGGCTCTCAACTTGGTTTGCAGAATATCTCAGACAGAAATGCATTGGGTATCTTAAGTGATCGTAGTGTTAAAATGGCATGGAATGCTGTTGTGCGGTTGGAAAATACACTCAGACGTTCACTTGCTTCAAAGATAACTGATAAGAGGCTTACCTTGTTTAGAACATTCATTATCGAATTTTCTAATATTTTGTTGAAATCAAGCCGTGGGTATATGCCAATGATTGAACATTTTTCTAGCGCAGCATTTCCAAACCGGCCTGATCCAGCAAATGTCATGAAGCTTCACAGGCCATACAGAGCGACTTCTGTAGCGACTAAACGTAAAACACATGCGCTGATCGTGGCTCTCTTAAAAGGCTGTACAAATCTCTTTACAGCTCGTGCTCCAGTTAAAAACATCTGGAGTAGGGCACCTACTATGCAAAACCTGCGTGATGAGATGTCTCCAGGTCAAAACTCAGAACTCGATGCTTTGTTTGTAAAATTTCCAGCAAGTGCATTCTAAGCATAAAAATTACAACTAGGATGATGATATGAAAGAATTTACGATAACGAAACTCAGGCGTATGCCAAAACTGGTCTATGCAGCAGCAGAGTTAGAACCCGTTGTTATAACACGGTATGGCGTTGCCAGCTTTGTTCTGATGGGCTCTAAATACTACTAAGAGCATTTCTATCTAAAACTCTTGCGATTTAAAGATTTTACAATAGGGGCGTTTGTTTTTACAATGAATCCTATTATATCAGTCTCATTATATAAAGGTTCCGACATTGGTAACTTCTAATACATATAAATCGTATAATATATATTATGTTAAATAATTGTAATTAAATGATAACAATAAGTTACGCAAACTACTTTAATGATACTTTACCCTATGCGTTTTAAACCTAATTTATTATATAACATATTAAATAAGATTTGGACTCAGCATCAAATGCAAAATTTTACCGATCAAGATATGCGCAATGCTTTATCAAAGTTTGCAACTGGTGTGACTATCGTGACAGCCTGTGATGCTGATGGTCAAAAAGTTGGTATGACGGCAAGCAGTTTTAATTCAGTATCTATGGACCCTCCTTTGATTTTATGGAGCGTTCGAAAAAATGCGCTTTCTGCTGAGGTATTTAAAACCACAAAGAATTTTTCTGTTCACATTCTTTCTGCAGATCAAAAAGAACTGTCTAATCAATTTGCGCGCAGCGGTCACGATAAGTTCGCAAATGTTGATTATACGGTTGATCAAAACAATGTTCCACAGATTACAAACTCCTTAGTACGTTTTAATTGCATAACTTGGGCTGTCTATGAAGGTGGTGATCATTGGATCATTGTTGGGCATGTTAAAGGCTTAACAACGGCAGATGGTGATGGTCTGGTGTTTTGTAATGGATTTTACACTACAACCGCTGTTATACCTGAAACAACCACATGAACCTATAAAGTGTAAAATAACGATATTAATGTGGAGTTTATAAGTTTACGTAGTTCGACGTGACGTAAACTGTCAGTGACCCTACGTTCCTCTTGTGTTTCAGTAATTTCACGGCAAACTGATTTGGAATTTACTAATTTATTTCACATGTTGGCCCATGTGATGCAAACGGGAGAGAAAAATGCCAAGCTATACAGCACCCGCAAAAGACATGTCATTTGTTTTGCACGAAATGTTAAAAGTACAAGATGCTGATATTCCTGGATTTAATGAGTTAGAACCTGATTTCACATCAGCTGTTCTAGAAGAAGCAGGTAAAATCGCCACAAACGTATTACAACCATTGAACGAGGTTGGCGATAAAGCTGGTTGTACACTGGAAAACGGCGTTGTGCGCACTCCAGCTGGTTTTAAAGAAGCATTTGATGAATTTGCTGCTGGTGGTTGGAACGGTCTAGATTGTGATCCAGAATACGGTGGCCAAGGCATGCCGTATACATTGGCAACAGCAACTGGCGAGTTATTCAGCGGCTCAAACATGGCCTTTACAATGTATCCAGGCCTGACACACGGTGCCTACTCTGCCATTCATGCACATGCATCTGACGAGCTGAAAGCGAAATTCTTGCCTAATATGGTTGATCTGAAATGGTCTGGTACAATGAACTTGACTGAACCACATTGTGGTACTGATTTAGGTTTAATGCGTACGAAAGCGGAACCTCAGGGCGACGGTACTTTCAAAGTATCAGGTCAAAAGATTTTCATCTCTGCGGGTGACCAAGATTTGACAGAAAACGTTATTCACTTGGTTCTGGCGAAAATCCCTGGTGGACCAGAAGGCATTAAAGGCGTTTCATTGTTCATCGTTCCTAAGTTTATCGTCAAAGATGACGGTTCTTTAGGTGAGCGTAACGGTGTAAGTGTTGGTAATATCGAAGAAAAAATGGGTATCCATGGCAACGCAACCTGTGTGATGAACTACGATGAGGCCGAAGGCTATCTGGTTGGTGAAGAGCATAAAGGCATGCGCGCGATGTTCACAATGATGAACGAAGCCCGTCTTGGTGTTGGCATGCAAGGCTTGTCTCAAGCCGAAGCAGCCTACCAAAACGCAGTGATTTATGCCAAGGATCGCCTGCAAGGTCGTGATGTGACGGGTACTAAGAACCCTGATGGCCCTGCTGACCCGTTGATCGTACACCCAGACATTCGCCGTATGTTGATGAACCAGAAAAGCTTTGTTGAAGGTGCACGCGCATTTGTTCTTTGGGGCGCAATGATGTTGGACAAAGGCCATTTGGCGGATGACAAAGAAGCTATGGGCATCATCTCCCTACTCACACCTGTGATCAAAGGTTTCTTAACAGATGTTGGCTACGACATGACTGTTCAGGCGCAACAGGTTTATGGTGGTCACGGTTATATCGAAGAATGGGGTATGTCTCAGTTCACACGTGATGCACGTATTGCAATGATCTATGAAGGTGCAAACGGTGTGCAAGCGCTTGATCTTGTGGGGCGTAAAATGGCGCAAGACGGCGGTAAGCACGTGATGGCGTTCTTTGAAATGATCAAAAACTTCATTGGTGAAAACAAAGACAATGAAGATATGGCAGATTTCACAAATCCATTGAAAGAAGCATCAAAAGACCTGCAAGCTGTGATGATGTATTTCATGCAAGAAGGCATGAAGAACCCGAACGCAGCTCTTGCTGGTTCAACAGATGCCCTTCACATGTTCGGTCATGTTTGCCTTGGTTTGATGTGGTCCATGATGGCAAAATCAGCCAATGAAGCCTTAGCGGGTGATCATTCTGATCCTGACTTCTACAAAAATAAAATCGCAACTGGCCGTTACTATATGGCCCGCATGCTACCCGCTACGAAAGCGCACCAAGCACGTATTATGTCTGGTGCAGACACTGTTATGGCCCTCGACGCAGATGCGTTTTAAGGAGAATAGAAAATGACTGAAGCTTATATTTATGACGCGATCCGCACACCACGCGGCAAAGGCAAAAAAGACGGTGCTTTGCACGAAGTCACAGCCGTTAAACTATCCGCAGACGTTCTAAACGGTATTGCTGATCGCAATAACCTAGAAGACACATCACAAATCGAAGACGTGATTTGGGGCAACGTGACCCAAGTTGGTGAACAAGGCGCGTGTTTGGCACGTTCAGCGGTTCTTTATTCTGACCTTGATGAGCGTGTACCTGGTGTATCTGTAAACCGTTTCTGTGCATCTGGTTTGGAAGCTGTGAACATGGCCGCAAACCAAGTGCGTGGTGGTGCTGGTAATGCTTACATCGCAGGCGGTGTTGAAAGCATGAGCCGTGTGCCAATGGGCATGGATGGCGGCGCAATCGCTGTTGACCCTTACTTGGCTATGAAAGCCTATTTCGTACCTCAAGGTATTTCATCAGACATTATTGCTACGAAATACGGTTTCAGCCGTGATATGTGCGACGAATATGCTGTTGAAAGTCATAGACGTGCCGTTGCTGCAACTGCAGCGGGTCACTTTGACAAATCACGTGTTGCTGTAAACGACCAAAACGGTTTGGAAATTTCACGTGTGGATGAACAAATTCGCGAAGGCACAAACATGCAAGGTTTGGGCTCATTAAACCCATCTTTCAAAGCTATGGGCGAAGTGATGCCAGGTTTTGATGCGGTTGCATTGATGAAATACCCAGAGCTTGAGCGTATTAATCACGTACACCATGCTGGTAACTCTTCTGCCATCTCTGATGGGGCTGCGGCTGTTTTGATCGGCAACAAAGAATTTGGCGAAGCAAATGGTTTGAAACCGCGCGCACGTATCAAATCAACAGCTAAAATCGGGACTGATCCAACAATCATGTTGACTGGTCCAGTTCCTGTAACAGAAAAAATTCTGGCTCAAACAGGCATGAACATCAACGACATCGATCTGTTCGAAGTAAACGAAGCATTCGCATCTGTGGTGCTGCGCTTCCAAACATACTTCAACGTTGATCGTGACAAACTAAACGTAAACGGCGGCGCAATCGCTATGGGTCACCCATTGGGTGCAACAGGTGCGATGATCTTGGGTACATTGCTGGACGAGATGGAGCGCGACGACAAAGAAACTGGTTTGGCAACATTGTGCATCGGCTCTGGCATGGGTGCAGCAACGATTATTGAGAGAGTGTAAGAACAATGGCTGATTTTCAATACGACGTAGATGCAGACGGCATCGCAACAATCACATGGGACGTTCCAAACAAATCTATGAACGTTCTAAACATCGAAGCCTCTCAAGAACTAGAAGCGCTTGTTGATAAAGTTCTGGCTGACGACGCTGTTAAAGGTGCTGTGATCACATCTGGCAAAGCTGACTTTGCTGGTGGTATGGACCTGAACGTGATCGCAAAGATGAAAGAAATGGCTGGCGATAACCCTGCCAAAGGTCTTTTTGACGGCATCATGGGTTTCCACCAAATGACACGCAAAATCGAGCGTGCAGGTATGGATGCAAAAACAAACAAAGGTGGCAAACCGATTGCTGCTGCCCTACCCGGCACTGCTTTGGGCATTGGTTTTGAAATCCCTCTGGCCTGTCACCGCATCTTTGCTGCTGACAATCCAAAAGCAAAAATTGGCCTTCCAGAAATCCTAGTGGGTATTTTCCCAGGTGCTGGTGGTACAACACGTATCAGCCGTAAGTTGGACATGATGACAGGTTCGCCTGTTCTAATGAACGGTAAATTGTCTGATCCACAAGCTGCAAAGCGACTTGGCCTTATCGACGAAGTTGTTCCAGCGGATGAATTGTTATCTTCAGCCAAAGAATGGGTGAAAAACGCAACTGATGCGGACATCGTAAAACCATGGGATCAAAAAGGCTTTAAAATGCCAGGTGGTGCACCGTACCACCCCGCTGGTTTCATGAACTATGTTGGCGCATCTGCAATGATCCACGGTAAAACACAGGGTGTATACCCTGCGGCACGTGCGATGTTGTCTGCTATCTACGAAGGTGCGCAAGTACCATTCGATACAGCGATTAAAATCGAAGCGCGTTGGTTTACAAACGTTCTGATGAACCCATCATCATCAGCGATGATTAAAACGATCTTCACAAACAAGACGGCCCTTGAAAAAGGCGCTGTGCGTCCTGAAGGCGTGGCAGATATGTCTGTGAAAAAAGTGGGTGTTATGGGCGCTGGCATGATGGGTGCAGGTATTGCATTCGTATCTGCCAAAGTTGGCATCGATGTGGTTCTTGTGGACCGTGACCAAGAAGCATGTGACCGTGGTCTAGCGTCTGTTACAGATATCTTGGATCAAGGCATCAAACGTAAGAAGGTTACTGAAGAGAAAAAGGCTGAAATCCTATCTCACATCAACGCAACACCAGATTATGACGCTCTAAAAGGTTGTGATCTTATTGTTGAAGCCGTGTTCGAAGATCCAGCGATCAAAGCAACTGTAACGAAGGCTGTAGAAGAACAGCTAGAGCCATCAGCAATCTTTGCGACAAACACATCGACATTGCCAATCACAGAGCTTGCAAAAGCCTCTCGTGACGACACACGCTTTATCGGTATTCACTTCTTTAGCCCTGTGCATAAAATGAACTTGGTGGAAATCATCAAGGGTGCAAATACAGGCCCAGAAGCGGTTGCAAAAGCTTTGGACTTTGTGCGCCAGATCAAGAAAACACCGATCGTTGTGAATGATGAACGCTTTTTCTACGCCAACCGTTGTATCCTGCCTTATGTTAATGAGGGCATCACAATGTTGGCCGAAGGCGTGGAGCCAGCACTTATTGAGAATGCTGCAAAATTGTTGGGGATGCCTTTGGGCCCACTGCAATTGGCAGATGAGGTTTCTATCGACTTGTCCGTGAAAATTGTAAAAGCCACTCAAGCTGCACTTGGTGACGATTACAAAGGTACAAATGCCGAAGAAATCCTGTTCAAATTGTTCGATGAGGACCGCATGGGCCGTAAAAACGGCGCTGGCTTCTACGCTTACGATGAAAAAGGCAAACGCACGGGTATCTGGGAAGGTTTGCGTGAAAACTGGCCAGTCTCAGATGAACAACCTGACCTTGCTCAAGTCCAACACCGCCTAGCGATGCAACAGGTTCTAGAAGCTGTGCGTTCATTCGAGGACGGCGTATTGGAAGACATCCGCGAAGGTGATGTTGGCGCAATCCTTGGTTGGGGCTTTATGCCATGGTCAGGTGGCCCATTCAGCTGGTTGGACATCATCGGTGCTGATAAAGCTGTTGAAATCTGTGACGACCTGACCGAGAAATTCGGCGAACGCTTCACAACCCCTGCTCTATTGCGCGAGTTGTCGAAAAACGGCGAAACATTCTATGGTCGTTTTGGCCCAGAAGCAAAAGCAGACGCTGCATAATTATCCCAATGGACTGTTTCAGTTCTAACGGCCTGCATCGAAAGATGTGGGTCGTTTCCGTTTGCGCTTATGCTTAAGCGTAAATAGAGTGACGGCATGAGCATTTTATATTGGATATCAACAGGCTTGGTTTCAGCGATGCTGACACTAAGTGCAGGCAGTTACTTTTTTCATAAGGCGTCAATCGATGGTTTCAAAGATCTTGGGTTTCCTGATTTCTTTCGAATAGAATTGGCGATCCTAAAATTGATTGCAGTCGTTGTGTTGCTGTCCCCACAAATACCAGTCCAAGTCAAAGAATGGGCTTATGCTGGTGTTGCGCTGTTCTTGATAACAGCGATCATCGCTCATTACGCACATGGGGATCCCTTTGTATTGCATCTGGTGAACATCTTCTTCTTAGTGATGCTGGTAATTTCAAACTACACTCTCACACGGTGATATATGCTATCCAATTCTGACCTTGTTGAACTCACAGCATTTCGGCGTAATTTGCACCGCTATCCAGAGATTTCAGGTGAAGAAGAACAAACAGCCAAAACAATCGTCAAAGCGCTGGATAAACTTAAACTAACTAAGGTTTTGACAGGCTTAGGTGGTCACGGTGTTGCCGCAGTCTTTGACAGCGGTGCAGATGGTCCTACGGTATTATTTCGCGCTGAATTAGACGCTCTCCCTATCCAAGAATTATCTGATAATGATTGGGTCTCACAAATGGATGGCAAAGGCCACCTTTGCGGCCATGATGGGCATATGACAATGCTTTTAGCTTTGGGTCGCATGTTATCACGTGAGCCCATTGCAAAAGGTCGTGTGGTTTTGATGTTCCAACCAGCCGAAGAAGACGGCAGTGGCGCCCGCGCGGTTGTCGCAGATCCTGCATTCCAAGAGATCAAACCAGATTGGGCTTTTGCCATTCATAACGAACCGGGACGCCCTTTTGGTTATGTCTCAACGCGAACTGGCTTGATCAACTGCGCGTCACAAGGGTTGCAAATCAGGCTAACAGGTAAAACAGCCCACGCAGCATCTCCCGAAGATGGTGTATCGCCTACCCTTGCAGTATCTAAACTTATCCCTGCCTTAAGCGCATTAGGAACAGGTGGCACTTTAGACGATGGCTTTCGTCTTGTGACCGTAACACATGTTAATGTCGGTGAACCCACATTTGGCATCGCCCCAGCAGATGCCGTGATATATGCAACCCTACGTACGGCACATGACGGGCCAATGTCTGTAATTCATGATGATGCCTGTAATCTGGCAAAAACAATTGCGGATGAATTTGGTTTAAAAGTTGAATTCGAAACCTTTGATGATTTCGCGGCCTCTATAAATGATGAAGAGGCTACGAATGTGGCGGTATCAGCAATGAATGCGATTGGGGTTCCAAATGGCAACGAAGGCTTACCAATGCGCGCATCAGAAGATTTTGGCGTATTTGGCTGGGATGCTAAAGCAGCCATGTTATGCTTAGGCTCTGGTGAAAACTATGCAGCTTTACATAACCCAGATTACGACTTCCACGACGACTTAATCCCCGTTGGTGCGTCTATATTTGAACGGATTGCCAGAGACCTACTAGGGTAGTCAAATCATAAGCCAGCACAAATTGACTTTAAACCCCTATGCTTTTACCAAAGTATGATGGAAGAATTACAATCACTATCCTTATACGATATATATGTTCGTTTCTTTGGATCGAGCACTGTCATAGCACCTGAGTATATTCTCATCACATTGCTGATTGCATTTATCGTTTACAAATCCAAAGCAATTCAAACGGGTTTTTGGACGTGGGCGGTTCCTAAGCATATCTATACGCATTCTTCGACGTTTCTTGATATAAAACTGTTTTTCATCGGTAAGTTTTTATCGATATTCGGTTTGCTGAATAAAGTCGTATTGACCACATTCATTGCCAGTTTTTTATCGGGGCAATTTAGCAGCAGTCTGACATCAAATATCTTCACCAATCCATTTATAATTGCTGGAATTATATTTCTGGGTTCAGACTTTATCGCATATTGGCTGCACCGTATTTATCATGATTCCAAATTGCTTTGGCCAATTCACTCTGTTCACCACAGTGCAGAAGTGCTGACGCCGGCAACCACGTATCGCCAACATCCTTTTGCGATATTCATATCAACCTTTGTCCAAAGTGTTTTCTATGGTTCGGTCCAAGGCATTTTCTTAGGGTTGTTCGCGACGGAGTTCACAACCGCAGAGATTTTTGGGATCAATGCTTTCTATTTTGGCTTCTTAATCCTTATCCATAATTTTCATCACAGTCATATCTGGATAAATTTTGGCCCCTTCTGGAGCAAGATGTTTATTTCTCCCGCTCAGCACCAAATACACCACAGCATTGCTATTGAGCATCATGATAAGAACTTTGGCGAAATGCTGGCTATTTGGGATTGGATTTTTGGAACTTTGTATATTCCTTTAGAGGAGCAAAAACTTACGGTTGGTATTGCTGATGAAGCAGGCAAAAAATTACCCCAGAAACACACTGGGGTAATTACGGTTATGATCGTACCTATTTTTGATATGTGGTCTGTAGTTACTAAATCTTGGCGTTCTTTAAAGAAGTAGGAAAACTGATTTTTAGAAACCAGCAGAACCATTCCCACCAGCCGATCCATTTCCGCCAGCTGAGCCATTCCCACCGGCTGATCCATTTCCGCCTGCAGAACCACCACCGTATCCAAATATTATGGCAAGAAACAGAATGATTCCAACGACAAGTGCGCCTTCATTGCCGCCACCACCTCCTGCCGCCGGATCGGCTGCTGCAGCCCCTGCAAATGCTATTGATGCTGAGTTTATGCCAGACGAGAGTAAGGCAAAAATAAATATAGTGTGTTTTGTTTTCATGATTATTCCCCCAAATAACACACTTCTTTTAGCATATCATTTATTGAAAATCAAAAAAAACCCCGCCCAAGGGCGAGGTTTTAAGATTTCAAGCGGACTGTTCCGGTTCCATTGCTTGAAAAACTTATCCTTTTTTCGTGATAACCGGCACCAAAAGGTCACCCCAATTACCAGTGCCACTGTGATGGCGTGATGAACGGATCAACTCGACTGTTACACCAGCTTCAACAGCACGGCTTACCGATTGGTTCAGGCGGTGTAGGTCGTTTGCCAACATGCGGATTGCGCTGTCTGCTGCATCTGCATTGTCTTTTGCGCTTGGCATTGCTTTGATTTCTGCTGAATCTGTCATGTGTCTTCTCCAAGATCAACGTTGTAAATTTTTGTCATAACGGCGAAGCTCAGTAGTAAAATATGATGTAAAAATTTGAAGCATCACCGTGTAACTGAATTCAGTATTGCTATGTTTTGCCATAATAGCCAGCTAAGAGGTTTAAAATATGCAGTTTTTTCGTGTAAGGCTGTAAAGGGTATGTAAATTACGGCTTGTAAATTTGTAAATTTCTGTAAATATATAGCTATGAAAAATTAGTGAAGTTTTGTAAATGGCTGAGCAAAAGATATTCGCAGGTCCGCGAATTAGACGTATTCGCAATGGTTTGGAACTGACACAAGCTGCCATGGCTGCTGAAATTGGTGTATCTGCAAGTTACCTTAATTTGATAGAGCGCAATCAACGCCCATTAACCGTACAATTACTATTAAAGCTTGCTGCAACTTATGATTTGGACCTAGAGGCACTTAAAGGCGAGGCTGCGGGTGATCAAACGGCATTAAAAGAAGTGTTCGCTGATCCCCTACTCACAGGTGAATTGCCAGGCAATGAAGAACTTTATGAAATTGCCGAAGCTGCCCCGAATGCATCGTCTGGTATTTTAAAGTTGTACCGCGCTTATCGCGAGTCCCAAGATCGTTTATCCGATCTCAGTACATTATTGGCTCAAGAAGGCCATGATACAGGTGTTACGACGAAGCATTTGCCAAGTGATGAAGTGCGAGAGCTTTTTGAAAACCGCCCCTATTGCTTTCCTTGGATTGAAGACGCTGTTCAAGATTTCATACCAGAACGCACCTATGGTCCTGAATTATGGGTGTTTTTATTAGATTGGCTGCGTAAAAATCATAATATCACGGTCCAAAAACTGCCTGTCCACGTGATGCCACAGCATTTACGCCGTTTTGATAAACATACTTTACGTCTCTTTATTTCAGACCGCCTATCACCTGTTGAACAGCTTTACGAGCTCGCTGCAGAGGTTACATTATTGGCGTTTCCAGAAGCGATCCAAGAAGAGTTAAATTTACTGACGCTATCATCGGATGAAGCGTTACGTTTAGTTCGCAACGAATTGGCGCGATATTCAGCGCTTGCGATGTTAATGCCGTATGGTGCTTTCTTACGCGCCACTAAAACGCTCAAAAGTGATGTATCTGCCTTAGCTGCCCGCTTTGGTGTCAGCTTTGAACGTGCTGCCATGCGTATGACAACGCTTAACCGTCCAAATCAATCTGGTTTGCCATTCTTCCTGATGGAGGTTGATCACGCTGGCAATATTTTGCGGCGCTCAGGTGTAAAGGGATATCCAAAAGCCCGGTTTGGTGGCTCTTGCCCTAAATTACCTGTCTATCAGGCACTTATCCAGCCACGACAAATTCAATTGGACTTGGTGGAAACCGCAGATAGCAGTGAATATTTTGTACTGACACGCAGTGTTGATGGCCCACAGCCCGCACTTGGCGAACATATCAGACGCACAGCCCTTTTGCTGGGGTGTCCAGCTGAGCATTTGTCAGAAACTGTTTATGGTGAACATTTAGACGATGGTAAGGAGCCAATACCAACAGGTACATCATGCCGATTATGTGAACGCCAAGGATGTTTATCCCGTGCAGAAGCCCCAATTACCAGACCGCTTGGCTTAGATGAAATGACAACAGGGTTAAGTGTTTTTGATTTTAACTGACTAGAATAATTTGGACTGTGTTTTTCTTAATCAGTTGCCATAATTTCATCATGTTTTTAAATTATTTACGTAATTAGTAAAAACTAAAAGTGTGTCTTAATGAGTATCCTATCTTGTTCGCGGTTTGCGAAGTTTCTGAAAAATAATCACAATATTGATGGCATAGAAAAATTTATGCCAAAAAGCGCACTTGAAGATATGCAAAAAACAAGCGCTTCAAAACCGTATAATGTGAACAGAGATGCAGATGGAACACGCCCATGGCATAGTTATAATTCGAGAAAAAGCATTTCTAAGTAAGTTTTAAGCGAATAAATCGTGGCACAATTCCAACGCATCAACTAGCTTATCCACCTCTTCGGTTGTGTTATACAATCCGAATGATGCTCGTGTAGTGGCCGTCACACCTAAATGTTGCATCAAGGGCTGTGCACAGTGATGTCCCGCCCGTACAGCAATACCTTTTTGATCAACAACTGTAGAGATGTCATGCGGATGGCCTGCACCATCCATAGTAAAGCTAAAAATGGCGCCTTTGGATGCCGAGTTGCCCTGAATATTCAACCAGTTCAAACCAGACAGCTTTGTTTGCGCATAATCACGTAATATACGTTCATGATCCGCAATGTTTTGCATCCCCAAACCCATCATGTAATCCAGTGCCACCCCCATACCGATGGTTTGCACAATCGCGGGCGTTCCCGCCTCAAATTTATGTGGGGCATCGTTGTAGGTGATCACATCACGCGATACATCGCGGATCATATCACCACCACCAATAAAGGGGTGCATCTCAGTTAAGCGCTCTTGGCGAACATAAAGTGCGCCTGAACCCGATGGTCCATATAATTTATGCCCTGTGATTGCAAAAAAATCGCACCCTAAATCTTGAACATCCACGGGCGCATGCACGCTGGATTGTGATCCGTCTACGACTGTTATGATGCCCTTCTCACGAGCTGCAGCACTGATTGTTTTAATATCGACCACAGTACCTAAAACATTGGACATATGTGTAATCGCAATCACTTTGGTTTTCGGTCCAATTGCATCAATCACTGTTTGTGCATCTAGGTCGCCATTCACATCCGTCTCAACCCACTTTAATACAATGCCATGGCGTTCGCGCAAAAAATGCCATGGAACAATATTTGCATGATGTTCCATAACACTTAAAATGACTTCATCGCCAGCTTCTAAGTTAGGCACACCCCAGGCGTAAGACACCAAATTTAACGCTTCTGTTCCGCCTGATGTGAATAAGATTTCTTCTTCATGTTTGGCGTTTAAAAACGTCTGAACAATCTTACGTACACCTTCGTATTTATCCGTTGCAAGATTAGACAAATAATGCAGGCCGCGATGCACGTTTGCATATTCATGACTGTATGCAGTTGTGACCGCATCAATAACCACCTGAGGTTTTTGGGCAGACGCACCATTATCCAAATAGACCAAAGGTTTGCCGTTTACATCACGCGAAAGAATTGGGAAATCTTTACGGATTTCGTTTACATCATACATCTTGGGCAGCCTTTATTTCGTAAATCTCTGTTGGCACTCCAAGAGCTGCTAAGAGAGGCGGTAAGACAATTAATAAGCCCATAATTACGGCCATAGTACCAAATACCACACTCATAATGCTTGTAAATCCATGCACTTCAGAGATGAAATTAAATAATAAATACATTAAAATTATAAATGAAATTAAACCAGCGAGGATAAACAAGGGTGCACTTATTACTGCTGTTATCAGTTGAACAACTTGTAGAAGGAATAAGATAAACTGCAGCCATACGATTGCAGACAGTGCATCATTAAATGTCCCATGACCACCAAAGAAGCGGCCTATGGCGGTCATCAGAAAAGACGCGAAAAAAAGAAAACCAAAATGTACGGAAAATATTGTTAATGGGCCTGGAAATATCTCGTTGTACTGTTCTTGAACTTCAATTGGCTGCATTAAAAGCATAAGGGTAGATGGTATCATACTGATGACGATGACAAAAGCTGCAGTAAGTACCAATTGTTGCGTTGTGATGCCTATACTTAGAACAACGCGCACACTTTTCTTTGGCTCAATTAGAGTCTCTGCCGCCAGCTTAATCCAATCGCTCGCCGTATTGAGTTGCATTTACCATGCTCCGTTTGCTTTCATGTAAAATACACCTAGCAGGGCAATTAAAGAAAGCAAAGACATCACCATAAAAACGGGCGAGGAATTCTTAAATTTATGGGATTCAGAAATACCTTCCGAAATAAACCAAACAAATGGGATCAAACCCAACCAATAAGGCGGCAGTGAAATCCATTCTTCGCGGAATAATGGTACATAATCTTCAAGACCATACATGCTAACGGTTACCAGAGCGGCTATAAAACCAAATGGGGCTGAAACCAATGCAGCCCAAAAAACGCAAACACGTGTTTCATACCATGTTCCCTGCCCTTTAAAGAGTTTGCAGGCTCCATAAACAATGAATGAAAATAGGTACATGAAAGCTGTGCGAACCATTAAAGCAGCAACAAGCCATAAGCTGACTTCAATTGGAATTAACTCTGTTGCACTGCTCATAGGTGCCACTACTGTTTTGATACTCCATGACAGGAAAAACACCAAGTCAGACAACAGAACCATAAAAATGAGACGAGCTTCATCTGGTGCTTCATCTATCAAACGGCGTGCAGACGTGCGCATATCCTTCCAAGCATCCCAAATGCGTTCCAGCATAGATGTTCGCTCTGTAGAAAATACCCCAGTATACCCTTCATAGATCTCAGGTTGCACACTCATAAAAGAATCCCTTACGCTTACTCATACCAATAATTGCATTAAATACGCGGCAAATATGGCGAAAATATGAGGTATACCTTAAGTGTATTCGACCTGTTTGGCCGTTTCACGGAGTTGCCATAAAAAAATGGTAGCCGTTATTAGGTTAAGAATGGACGTTAAAGTGCTGTTATTAAGTGCATATGAAGCACCTGACAGTAATACAAAAGGCGCTGTTACCACTGCAGCCCAATTTAAAGCACGGCGCATTTCTGCATAACTTGCTTGGCCGTCAAACTTCAATAAAACCCAATGTAATAACCCAGCAAGGCCATAAAGCATGAGTGGTAAGAAGAATACATAAGATATAAACAACCCAGCCATCATACCTGTAAATGTATCTTGGTCAGGCGCGGAAAGCATAACACGTGGAAAGCTTGCGATTAGGTTGATTACGCCAAACAACATTCCGTAGAACAAAGTTTGTGGCTCGGTAATCCCACGCTCTATTTGCACCTGCATAGAGTTGCTAGGGGCGCGGTACGCCCCTGCTATATCGCCTATTAATGACATTAGCCGCGTCTGCGCTCCATCCATGCCGCCAAACGCGCATGAATGTCATCAGCCAGATCAGTATTGTCGATCTCATCAATCGCTTCACCCAAGAATGCCAAAACCAGCATATCTTGTGCTTGTGCTTTTGGCACACCGCGTGATGTCATATAGAACATTGCATCTTCGTCGATCGCACCAACGGTTGAGCCGTGTGAACACGCAACATCATCTGCATAGATTTCCAATTCTGGTTTCGCTAGGAAATTGCTGTCGTCATCCAACAACAAACCCTGTGAAATCTGATATCCATCCGTTTTTTGAGCATCAGCTTTCACCAGGATTTTACCTTGGAAAACACCCGTTGCACCATTGCGTAGAACTTTTTTGAACACCTGACGGCTTTCACAGTTCACGCTGTCATGTGTCACAAACACAGTGTCATCGTGATGGAAATCTTTGCCATCACCCGCAGATGCACCACCAACAGTTGCCTGTGCATCGTCACCAGTGAATTCCAAAACGCTTTCATTACGTGTTAGCATGCCGTTCACTGTCATTGTGAAGGAACGGTAAATGCTCTCTTTACCCAAACGACCATACATATGTGTAGCAGTTTTACGTTCGTGATCGCGCCCTTGCGTGCGCACATGGTGGAACTCTGCATTGTCCGCTACGTCTACCTCTAGAACAGAGTTGAAACGCGCAGCACCAGGGCCGCTTTCCAACAATGTGAACTTTGCGCCCTCTTCCACTTTGATGACATGGTGTACCATCGCATCAGAGCTCTCAGATGTGTGAATGTAACGCAATGCCAATGGCTTTGCCGTTTCAGCTTTCACATGGATCACAAGACCCTCTGTTGCTACAGCAGTATTCAAAGAAGCCAACGGACGATCCACAGGGTTTTGACCATTTGCTTCCAAAACACCGAACAACTCTTTTGCCCAGTGAATGTCTTTTGATGTGGCCTCTGCCAATGTCTCAATCTCAACACCATCCAATGACAAGTCATCAGATTGTGCTGCGTCTAAAACACCATCAACGAAAACCACTTTTACACGGTCGATCGCATCGAACATTGGGGCTTCATCAGAGGTAAACAAAGCCGCAGATGGTGTTGGCAATTCTGTCAACGCCGCAGGGTTTGTATATTTCCAATACTCATCGCGCTTGCTTGGTGCGCCAATCGCACGCAAATGCGCAGCCGCCTTGGCGCGTGCTTCAGTCGCCCATGCTGCACCAACTGGTGTCGTATAAGCGGCAAGCAAAGCCTCAGAAGCTTCAAATTTAGGATTAGTCACAGCCATAATTAAGCAACCTCAGCCAAGATATCAGCATAGCCGTTGTTTTCAACTTCTAGCGCCAACTCAGGACCACCAGATTTAACGATCTTACCGTTTGCCATGATGTGCACTACGTCAGGCTTAATGTGATCCAACAAGCGTTGGTAATGAGTGATCACAAGGAATGAACGTTTGCCATCGCGCAAAGCGTTCACACCTTCAGCAACCAATTTCATGGCATCAACATCCAAGCCACTGTCCGTTTCATCCAAAACACACATCTTTGGCTCTAGCATCGCCATTTGCAAGATTTCATTACGTTTCTTTTCACCACCAGAAAAGCCAACATTTACTGGGCGTTTCAACATGTCTGCATCAATTTTCAAAGCTTTGGCTTTTTCACGTACTACCTTCAGGAATTCGCCTGCTGACAGTTCTTCTTCGCCACGTGCTTTACGTTGAGCATTCACTGCTGTGCGCAAGAATGTCATGTTGCCAACGCCCGGAATTTCCACTGGATATTGGAATGCCAAGAAAAGACCAGCTGCTGCACGCTCTTCTGGTTCCATGTCTAATAAGTCTTCGCCGTAAAGTTCAGCTGAACCGCCAGTCACTTCGTAACCGTCTTTACCAGACAAAACATAAGATGTTGTTGATTTACCTGATCCGTTTGGACCCATAATCGCATGAACCTCACCTTCGCCGATTTTCAAATCAACGCCTTTAAGGATTTGTTTGTCTTCTTCTTCCAAGCCAACTTGGAGGTTTTTAATTTCTAACATGTCGTTACTCTTTCGATTTGCCGTATTTTTTTACAAGGACGAACATCACTGCCGCAAAGACGCCCATAAGAATTGAGAATAATAGGTTGGGCAGCCAAGTGCCGCCCATCCCTGTGGACCAGCCGATGAAAAAAAGCGGCGATGGCGGTTATAGCACCATAAGTCAGCGTGTTTTTATTTATCATCTGCTTCCCTCACTGCTGCGATCCATGATCGTGAATACATCTGTTGAAAATCAGACAGTTTCTCGCCGTCTTGCAGATGCTTAGTTAAGGCTGTGCGAACGACTGATTTAAAATAAAGGCTGGTCATCACCCAAAGAATGGCCACGATAATTATTACCATCAAGCCAATGGCGAAAAACGTGAAATATTGCGCGTATAAAGCCCCAAGAACCAAACCAACGAACAAACCCGATGCATAGCGAATTGGCGTTGAAAGGTGTGTCAGGAATTTCCGCAACACCATATTCAATTCCAAATCGCCGTAGTTTATCGGCCCACGTATGTGTGATTTGGTTTCCACAGACTTAATTAACCCACTGAACCTTCAAGGCTGATAGCAACCAAAGCTTGTGCTTCCATCGCGAACTCCATTGGCAGTGCTTGCAGCACTTCCTTACAGAACCCATTCACAACCAAAGCAACTGCTTCTTCTTCGTCCATGCCGCGCTGACGGCAATAGAACAGTTGTTCATCATCCACTTTCGATGTCGTTGCTTCATGCTCTACACGGGCAGAGTTGTTCTTTACTTCGATATATGGAACAGTGTGCGCCCCACATTTATCGCCGATCAACAAGCTGTCACATTGTGTGTAATTCCGACCGTCTTTGGCTTTCGGATGCATAGATACCAAGCCACGGTATGTGTTTTGCGCTTTACCCGCAGAGATACCTTTGGAAACGATGCGTGACTTGGTGTTTTTACCCAAGTGGATCATCTTAGTTCCCGTATCCGCTTGCTGCATGTTGTTTGCAATCGCGATGGAATAAAATTCACCTTGGCTGTCATCACCACGCAAGATGCAAGATGGGTATTTCCAAGTGACAGCAGAGCCTGTTTCAACTTGTGTCCACATCACTTTAGCACGGTCTCCACGGCAATCCGCACGTTTCGTTACAAAGTTATAAATACCACCTTTGCCGTCTTCATCACCAGGATACCAGTTTTGAACAGTCGAATATTTGATCTCAGCATCTTCCTGAATTACCAACTCAACAACAGCTGCGTGCAACTGTGCTACGTCACGTTGTGGGGCTGTACAGCCTTCAAGATAAGACACATACGACCCTTTTTCTGCGATGATAAGTGTACGCTCAAATTGGCCTGTGTTTTCAGCGTTGATACGGAAATATGTAGAAAGCTCCATCGGGCATTTCACACCCTCTGGGATGTAAACAAATGACCCGTCAGAGAACACAGCCGAGTTCAAAGTTGCATAGAAATTATCAGACTGTGGAACCACAGAGCCAATGTATTTCTTAACCAAATCAGGATGCTCTTTCAAAGCTTCTGAAATCGACATGAAAATCACGCCAGCTTTCTTTAACTCTTCTTGGAATGTCGTTCCTACTGAAACAGAGTCAAATACAGCATCTACAGCAACTTTGCGCTCTTCTTCTGGCGCTTCGACACCAGCCAACAAAGCCTGCTCTTTCAACGGAATACCAAGTTTGGCATATGTTTCCAAAAGTTTTGGATCAACGTCATCCAATGACTTTGGCTTTTCTTCTGCCATAGATTTTGGGCGCGCATAATAATAGATGTCTTGGAAGTCGATTTTTGGGTAATCCACCATAGCCCAATCAGGCTCTTCCATTTGCAACCAACGTTTATACGCTTCCAAGCGCCATTCCAGCATCCACTCTGGCTCTTCATTCTTTTCAGAAATCAAACGCACGATATCTTCGGTCAAACCCAATGGTGCATATTCGATTTCGATATCTGTTTCGAAACCGTATTTATATTTACCACCCAGTGCTTGAACCGCTTCAACGGTTTCTGCTTCTACGCCTTCTTTGACTATAACGTCGCTCATAATTCGTCCTCTAAGCCGCTTTAGCGCGGTATTTCGTATATGCTTTGCCCCATGCTGAAACAAAGCCGTCTATTTCATCTTTTGTGTTTGTTGGGCCTAATGAAATCCTGATGGCAGATGATGCCGTGATGTCATCATATCCCATGGCCTGCAATACCTTGCTGGCCTTAACTTTACCGCTTGAACATGCAGACCCTGCTGAAATGGCATAGCCTGCCAAATCCATCTGCATAACTTGGGTTTCACCCTTCCAACCAGCCACAGCAAAGTTGCTGGTGTTGGGTAATCTTTTTACGTCCTTACCAAAGAAAATAGCGTCAGATGCGACCTCGGCAATACGGTTTTCCAGATAATCGCGCAACTCTGCCACTTCATCCCAAACGCCATTTGCAAGGTCTTTTGCAGCTGTTTCTGCAGCAGCACCAAATCCTGCGATACCCACAACGTTTTCAGTTCCAGAACGGCGCCCCATTTCTTGGCCACCTCCTTTGATCTGTGCCGCAATTTCTACATTTTGTTTAATAACAAAAGCGCCAACGCCTTTAGGGCCACCGACTTTATGCGCAGATAGCAAGCCAACAGTTGTGTCAGCCCAATCAAAAGCGCAAGATGTCTTGCCGAATGCCTGTACATAATCAGACAGATATAAACCCGCTGGCAAATCCTGCAAAACACCTGTTTCGCTATTTGCGGCCTGTAAAGCAGCCTTATTAGGTGTCTTCACAGTGACGATTCCGTTTGCATCAGCAGTAATAGAGTTATCTGTCCAAGCCGCGATACAGTCATGCTCTATGCCAGATGCTTCAATCGTGGTGTTTGCAAGACCGAGACCCGCTGCCTCAGTAGCACCTGACGTAAACGCAATATCAGCAGCATTAGCACCAAAAGCATCAGAAATCTGCTTGCGCGCCTTCTCGATAATACCAGTCGCAACACGACCCTCGGCATGAACCGAAGATGGGTTGCCCACAGCATCCATAGCCGCAATCATCGCAGCGCGTGCTTCTGGCCTTAAAGGTGCAGTTGCATTCCAATCCATATAGGCGCGGTTCATGTCTCATCCACCACTTGGAATAACGATGGGACTGCAGGACATGGCGCCATTTGGTTTTCGATTACATCTGATAAACGTGCTTGATGTAAAAACACGTAAACTTGTGCAGACAAGCTTTCCCACAAACGATTGTTCAACGATTGCGCACGGCTGCCAGACAAAGCACCCGAAGCTCCTGCTCCTTTTGATAATGCGTCCATTGTTTCATCAACAGAGGCCAAAACCTCTGACACACGGATCGCGTCAGTTGTCATCGCCAATTTATAACCGCCACCTGGCCCGCGAATAGATTCAACGAATCCTGCGCGGCGTAATTTTACAAAGAGTTGTTCCAGATAATTCAACGAAATATCCTGGCGTTTTGAAATTTCAGCCAAAGAAACTGTACCGCCATCGCTCTCTAAAGCAATATCCACCAGCGCAATCATTGCATATCTGCCTTTTGTGCTCAGTTTCATGGGGCTAACCTCACGTCTTTGGTTGACGAACGTGTGATTACCACTTAGTCAGACACGACTAAAATATGGTTCAAACGTTCAATTTAGAATGGTTCTAAATTTTCTGAGCGTTCCTGTCAACTAATAGACAGAACTTTGAGCCAACTATGATTTGGAGCGTAGGATAAAATGCCAGAAATTATTTTTCCAGGCCCAGAAGGCCGCCTAGAAGGCCGCTACCACCCGCAAAAGAATATCAAGGATGCACCGATTGCAATCATATTGCACCCGCACCCTCAGTTCGGCGGCACTATGAACAATAAGGTTGTCTATAACCTGCATTATAAATTCTACAATATGGGCTTTAACGTTCTGCGATTTAACTTTCGCGGCGTTGGTCGTTCTCAGGGTGAATATGATCAAGGTATTGGCGAATTGTCAGATGCAGCATCTGCCTTGGATTACCTACAGTCGATGAACCCAAATGCAAAACATTGCTGGGTTGCCGGTTTCAGCTTTGGTGCATGGATTGGTATGCAGCTTTTGATGCGCCGTCCTGAAATTTCAGGCTTTATCAGTGCTTCCCCCCCTGCAAATATGTATGATTTCAGCTTCTTGGCCCCTTGCCCATCATCAGGTTTGATTATTAACGGTTCATCTGACCGTGTAGCTCCACCTGCAGATACCGAAGAGTTGGTGAATAAACTTCACGAACAAAAAGGTATTACGATTACGCATGAAATTCTTGAGGGCGCAGATCACTTCTTCAAACGCGAAGAGCATATGGACTTGATGCTGGACACTGTCGAAGAATATGTACGGCGCCGCCTAACCGAAACATCACGTTAAATTCTTGCCCCGATTATTTGGGGCAAGACTTACCTATCTGTCACCCACATTAACAACGGCTCCATCCATGCGGAATCTGGCATGTAAAATGCGCCATGACTTTTGCCTGTATTGATTTTTATTTCTTCAAATGACTGTAATTTTGGGCTGTGTTCTTTGATTTTCACACAGGATTGCGGCCCGTCAGTCACTTCATAGATAGAGAGTAAGCGACCAGTAATATTGATTTCTGGATCATCTTTCACACCATCATCCCAACATGTCGCAAGTAATACAGTGTTGACCGGCAATGGCTTAAGTTGACTTGCCGCTCTTGCCGTTAAATCTCCGCCACGTGAAAAACCAATGAGTGTTACATTTTCAGCTGGTACCCCATGTTCTGTTAGTTTTTCCACCCATTTCACTAATTGCATTACTTGGGTTGGGATTTTTTCACCTTTTGGACGCTGTATTGCAATAAGTTCAAAATCGCCACGTTTTGCTAATTGCTCTTTAATCGCTGGAAAATCGTATAATCCAAACTTTGGATGAATTGGCCTTGGGTCAGTTCCTTCGACAATAAGGCCATGGGAATAAATCACATATTTTTGGTTGGGGTTTATTTTGCTAATATCAGGGAAATCATAGTTGTCTTTCTCTTGAGCTAAGGTGGTTTGGGCAAAAAGGCCAAATAAGCCAACAGAAAAGGAAAAAACAATAGATTTGAGCATAATGCCTCCTGAAATAAGGGGGATAAGATTTGTTTTTGTTATGGTGGTGAATAAATTACTTCAAGGTTTTGAAATTATGCCTCCACAAACAGGCGATTTACAGCCCGTTGTAGTTGGTGATGATGTTGATAAACCACGCACCACACGTACAGCCAAATAAGCAAAAGCCTGCGCTTCCAGCATATCCCCATCCAAACCAACGTTTTCAACAGGTTCAACCGATACATCTAAACGTTGTTTCAAAGCATTCATTAAGGATGTGTTTTTACGCCCACCGCCACAGATTAGCCAACGGTATGGATCCGTGCTGAAATGCATTTGAGAGGCATAAACACAAGATGCTGCTAGTGCTGTCAATGTTGCGGCCCCATCCTCTGTTGAAAGCGGTTTTATTAAATCCTCTAGTTCAGTAAAACTATTCCTATCCAATGATTTAGGCGGCACTCTTAAGAAGTATTCATTTGCAAAGACTGCCTCTAACACATCTGTGTTTACAGTGCCTTTGGCTGCTACAGCACCGTTTTCATCAAACAATTGCCCTAGACGTTTTTCCAACAAATCATTGATTGGGGCATTTGCTGGCCCTGTATCAAAGGCTAATAAAGCTTCTGGATGTTCTGGAGCATGTTTTGACCCATTCACCAATGATACATTGCCCACCCCACCTAAATTTACAAAAGCCATTGGGCGTTTCATGCCCAGCTGTTTTGCACACGCATGATGAAAAAATGGAGCCAAAGGAGCACCCTCGCCGCCTGCTTCCATATCAGCCGTGCGAAAATCCCAAACAACAGTTTTACCGGTATCTTGCGCCAGTTGTGCACCTGCACCCAATTGATGTGTGCGTCCACCTTTTGGATCATGTGCTAGGGTCTGCCCGTGAAAGCCAACAACGTCTGCATCTGGAAATTTTGCAATAACTTCTGCATGCGCATCGCGCACAACACTTTCCGCAGCGATCAGTAAATTAGGACTTTCATCTGGCCACAACCCTTGTGCCGCTGAAATTGTGGCTTGTTCTTCATTACTATAAGGTCGGAAATAACTATCGCCAAAGGCAAGTATCCTTTCTCCATCGGTCATCAGCATAGCACCATCCACCCCATCCATAGAGGTGCCAGACATCAAACCAAGGGCCCATATAGGGTCAAATACAGCCAACACTCTTTCCTTTCACGAAACATGCGGTATACAGCCCTGATAAACCTGTACACAAACATTTTTGTATATGTTTATTTATAGACTTACTACATATCAAAGGACGATAAACACATGACATACAAGCCCAAATCAGAGTTTCTAACAGCAATGTTGGAACGGGGCTTCTTGCAGGACTGCACAGACCTGGAGGGGCTCGATGAACGCCTGCTCGAAGGACCAGCCGCAGCCTATATCGGCTTTGATGCGACAGCAGACAGTTTACATGTCGGATCACTGATCCAAATCATGATGCTGCGCTGGTGGCAAAAAACTGGGAATAAACCTGTGACCCTTATGGGCGGTGGCACGACCAAGATTGGCGACCCGTCTGGTAAAGATGAATCTCGTCAGTTGATTACTGCTGAAAAGATTGATGAGAATATTGCAGGTATTAAGACTGTTTTTGCAAAATACCTGTCATATGATTCAGGTGAAAACGATGCGATTATGCCAAACAACGCAGAATGGCTGGATAACTTGAATTACATCGAATTCTTACGTGATTACGGCAAGCATTTCACGATCAACCGCATGATTGCGATGGAAAGCGTAAAGTTGCGCCTTGATCGTGAACAGCCGCTGACATTCCTAGAATTCAACTACATGTTATTACAAGCCTATGATTTCATGGCTTTAAATAAGAACTACGGTGTGGTTTTGCAAATGGGTGGCTCAGACCAATGGGGCAATATCGTGAATGGTATCGATCTGACACGCCGCATTAACAAAAATACGGTTTATGGCCTAACCACCCCACTTCTAACCAAGGCTGACGGCTCTAAAATGGGTAAATCTGCTTCTGGTGCGATTTGGTTAAATGAAGAAAAGCTCAGCTCTTATGAGTTTTGGCAATTTTGGCGTAATACATTGGATGCTGATGTGGCTAAATTCTTGCGTTTGTTCACTGAACTTCCACTGGAAGAATGCGAACGTCTTGGTGCGTTAGAAGGTTCTGACATCAATCAAGCCAAGATCACCTTGGCGAATGAAGTCACGAAACTTTGCCACGGCGCAGAAGCCGCTGTTGCTGCCGAAGCCACAGCCAAAGAAGTATTCGAAAAAGGCGGAGTTGGGGATGACTTACCAACGCTGGAGCTGACTGAAGATGAAATCGGCGATGGTATCAGCTTTACACAAGTCTTAGTGCGTTCTGGCATCGTTGCAAGCGGCAAAGACGCCAAACGTGCAATCGCTGGCGGTGGCGCAAAACTGAATGATGAAACTGTTTCTGATGCAGGTTTGATGCTTACAAAAGATGACATTGCAGCAACGCCAAAGATTTCATCAAGTAAAAAGAAACACGCACTTATCAAGCTTGTTTAAATAAAAAAGGCGGCTCAATTGGCCGCCTTTTCTTTAGGTTTATCAATATCTTATTTATCAGATTTGATGTAAACTTTACTCATATAATCAGGCTTAGCAACAGAGCCATTGTTGGCTTGGCTACCACGTTTGATTTTATTTACAACGTCTTGACCAGAACTCACACGACCAAGAACTGTGTACTGCCCATTCAACGATGGGTAATCTTGAAGCATGATAAAGAACTGAGAGTTTGCACTGTTTGGGCTTGATGAACGGGCCATACCGACAACGCCCTTTTCAAACTTCATGCTTGAAAACTCTGCTGGCAGATCTGGTAGTTTTGAACCACCTGTACCAGCAAACCGTGGGTTAAAACCCTCTAGTTTGCCATTTTGAACATCGCCTGTTTGTGCCATAAAACCAGAGATTACACGGTGAAACGTCACGTTGTCATAGTGACCTTCACGCGCCAAACGTTTGATGCGTGTCACGTGTTTTGGCGCCACATCAGGCAACAATTCGATTTCGATTGTGCCCGTGTTTTTACCTGCCACTTCAATCACCAATGTATTGTCAGCATCCGCTGCAAATACAGAAGTCGCCATTGAAACAGCTGCGATCAGAGTTGTGAAAAACCGCATTATACGTCTGCCGCAACTTTAACGGAAATCATTGTGTCTGGTTCCATTGGTGGCTCGCCACGTTTGATTTTGTCAACGTGTTCCATACCCTCAACAACACGGCCATAAACCGTGTATTGGTTGTTCAGGAAATGGTTGTCATTGAAGTTGATAAAGAATTGAGAGTTTGCACTGTCTGGCATTGCAGAACGTGCCGCACCTAATGTGCCTTTGTCATGTGGTAGTTTTGAAAACTCTGCTGGCAAATCAGGCAGATCAGAGCTACCAGTCCCTGCGCGGCGTAGATCAAAATCAGCACCAGTGTTGCCGTTTTGAACGTCACCTGTTTGCGCCATGAAGCCGTCAATCACACGGTGGAATACAACGTTGTCGTATTTACCAGCACGTGCCAATTCTTTCATACGCTCACAATGCTTAGGCGCCACATCTGGCAGCAATTCGATTGTCACATTACCATGCTTTAGTTCCATGATGATTGTGTTTTCAGGATCTTTAATCTCAACCATTTCGGTCTCCGTTTTCAATGTTCGGCGTACACTATCCTTAGCATTCGCAAAGGAAAAGCCCGCATATTAGGATTTCGTGAATTTCTCGATCAAAGCTTTTTGAACACCAGGTGTTACAAACTTTGACACATCGCCATCAAGGCGTGCAATTTCTTTGACCAAACGTGATGCGATAGCTTGATGTTTGGCCTCTGCCATAAGGAACGCAGTTTCTACATTTGAGTTCATAGCGCGGTTCATACCAACCAATGCATATTCATATTCAAAGTCAGATACCGCGCGCAAACCGCGGATGATCAGTTTGGCCCCAACCTCTTCCGCTTTATCGATCAACAGGTTTTCAAAAGGCTCAACAACCACTTCTGTGCCATTTGTTCGCATGTTTTCTACATTGCGTTCAATCATATCAACACGTTCTTCAAGTGTGAATAAAGGACCTTTGTCGCGATTGATTGCAACGCCAATAACCAAGCGATCAACTAAAACGCACGCACGTTCAATAATATCTAAGTGCCCTAAAGTGACAGGATCAAATGTCCCTGGATAAAGCCCTATGCGCATTGCGACCTCCATCGCTTTTTATGGTAAACCACTGGAACTATATCAACAGCCTAAGGTCAAGAGCGATTTACGCTTCTTTGCGTTTCACCATGTCACGCATACCCTGCGCCAATCGGTCCGCAAAGCGGTTCAAACGTCCCACGCGGCGGTCTCCTTCATGACGAACAAGGTAGAAACTACGACTTAAAGAGAGTTTTGCCCTGTGAAGAAAATGAATGTTGGGGAAATTCGGCATCGCGAAATCATGCACAACCCCAATCCCTGCCCCTTGATTGATCATATTGATCTGAACAGAGACTGAATTAGAAGCTAAGCTGGGTGATGGTTGCAGCCCCATATGGGATAAGTAATCCAATTCTTTGTCAAAAATCAGATCGGGAATATAACCAATGATTGGGTGGTTCTTTAGATTATCTATCTCAGCAAGGTCAGGATGCTGATCAATATAATCACGATGTGCGGCCAAATGCAGATGATAATCGGTTACTTTTTGCACCAACAAACGCCCTGCAGTTGGCGGCGACACTGTAATCGCCATATCGGCTTCGCGTTTTGACAGGTTTAAAACACGCGGTAAGGCTAGAATTTGGATTTCCAAATCTGGATTTTCCGCAGAAATTTCTGAGCATACCTCAGGCAGTAAAAAATTAGCACTACCATCTGGTGCTCCAATACGGATCACACCACTTAATTGATCTGTGGAGCCCTGCATAATCTCTTGCGCAGAAAGTGATGATAATTCCATGTTTGATGCATGATCCATCAACCGTTGTCCTGCATCGGTTAAATCATACCCTTGTGGTGTCTTTACAAACAGCCGTGCCGCCATCTGCTCTTCTAGTCGTGCAATTCTACGCCCCAAGGTGCTTGGATCCATTTTCAACTGTTTACTGGCGGCGGTCAGGCTATTCGCCCGCCCCACATGTAAAAATACTCGTATATCATCCCAATTCATTACATGCTCCGTATTGCATAAATGCAAAATGAATGTGCTATATTGACTGTTTAAAAAGATAAAATGCAAGAGCATACTGCTGCCAAACAGTGTTTGGGAGAACTCACATGCAAGAATTAACACATTACATTAACGGCGAGCACGTCAAAGGCACATCAGGACGCTTCGCAGATGTCTTTAATCCAGCAACGGGTGAAGTACAGGCAAAGGTGCCATTGGCAAATGCTACTGAAATGGAAAAGGCTGTTGAAGTTGCTGCGGCTGCACAACCTGCATGGGCGGCAATGAATCCACAACGCCGCGCACGTGTGATGATGCGTTTTGTGGCACTTCTAAACCGCGATATGGATAAACTTGCAGAAGCGTTAAGTCGTGAACATGGCAAAACCCTTCCAGATGCTGCTGGTGACGTGCAACGTGGCCTTGAAGTAGTGGAATACTGCATCGGTGCGCCGCAAATGCTGAAAGGTGATTATACAGACAGCGCTGGCCCAGGCATTGATATGTACTCTATGCGCCAAGCATTGGGCGTTACGGCTGGTATCACTCCGTTTAACTTCCCTGCCATGATCCCTATGTGGATGTTCGCCCCTGCCATAGTATGCGGAAACGCATTCATCCTTAAACCATCTGAACGTGACCCATCTGTGCCATTGATGTTGGCTGAATTAATGGAAGAAGCAGGATTGCCAAAAGGTATCTTACAAGTTGTTAATGGTGATAAAGAAGCCGTGGATGCAATCCTATTTAACGACACAATCCAATCTGTTGGCTTTGTTGGCTCTACTCCAATTGCTGAATACATATACGGCACGGGTTGCTCACAAGGTAAGCGCGTTCAATGTTTCGGTGGTGCGAAAAATCACATGATCATCATGCCGGATGCTGATTTGGACCAAGCGGCTGATGCCCTACTAGGTGCTGGTTACGGCGCTGCTGGCGAACGCTGCATGGCGATTTCCGTCGCAGTGCCTGTGGGCGATGAAACAGCGGATCGTTTGATCGAAAAGCTTGCACCAAAAGTGGAGGCGCTAAAAGTCGGCCCATACACATCTGGCAACGATGTGGATTACGGCCCTGTTGTGACTGGTGCCGCCAAAGAAAATATCCTGAACTTGGTTGAAAGCGGTGTCAAAGACGGGGCCAAACTGGTCGTAGACGGGCGTGATTTCAATCTACAAGGTTACGAGGACGGATTCTTTGTCGGGGCGCATCTTTTCGATCACGTTACAACGGATATGGACATCTACAAAAAAGAAATCTTCGGCCCTGTGCTTTCAACAGTTCGTGCACAAACATACGAAGATGCCCTGAAAATGGCGATGGATCATGAATACGGCAATGGCACAGCGATCTTTACACGCGACGGTGACACTGCACGTGATTTCGCCAACCGTATTAACATTGGCATGGTTGGCATCAACGTTCCAATCCCTGTACCGCTGGCCTATCACACGTTTGGTGGTTGGAAAAAATCGGTCTTTGGCGATTTAAACCAACACGGGCCTGATGCGTTTAAGTTCTATACGCGGACCAAAACTGTGACATCGCGCTGGCCTTCTGGTATTAAAGAAGGCGGAGAGTTCTCAATCCCAGTGATGGAGTAAGTCATGAAAATCGGATTTATCGGTTTAGGAAATATGGGAACACCAATGGCTGTCAACTTGGCGGCAGCTGGACACGAAGTATCAGGTTTCGATTTGATCACAGACTGCCCTGACGGTGTTTCAAAAGCAGACACAGCTGCCCAAGCGGCAACGGATGCTGATGTCGTTATCACAATGCTGCCAAACGGGGCGATCTTACGCTCTGTTGCCTGCGAAATCATCCCTGCCATGAAAGCGGGTGCAACCCTTTTGGATTGCTCAACCGTTGATGTGCAAAGTGCGCGCGCTGTGGCAGATGATGCCATAGCCGCGGACCTATTAGCGGTTGATGCACCTGTCTCTGGCGGTATTGGCGGTGCAGCTGCGGGAACGCTGACGTTTATGGCTGGTGGGTCTGATGAAGCTTTTGCCAATGTTAACCCTCTTTTCGATATTATGGGACAAAAAGCTGTGCATTGCGGTCCATCTGGTAACGGACAAGCGGCCAAAATTTGCAACAACATGATCCTTGGCGCCACTATGATCGCCACATGCGAAGCTTTTGCTTTGGCGGATAAACTTGGCCTTGAACGTCAGTCTATGTTTGATGTGGTCAGCACATCATCTGGTTACAGCTGGTCAATGAATGCTTATTGCCCTGCTCCAGGTATCGGTCCACAGAGCCCATCGGATAATGACTACCAACCAGGGTTTGCCGCTGAACTGATGCTCAAAGATTTGCGACTTTCGCAACAAGCTGCAGAATCTGTTGACGCTCCAACGCCGATGGGGGAACGTGCGACTGAGCTATATAAACAGTTTGTTGAAGATGAAGACGGATTAGGATCTGATTTTTCAGCCATGCTGCCACGTTTCGAAAAAATGAGTAGATAAAAATGCCCCTATCTTTGTCTAAATATGGTTTAACAGATTTGGACAAAGACACCGAAAGAGTGTTGATGGCCTTGCCTATCACCGAAGTTCCCAAAGACACAGTTCTATTCAGACCGGGGGATGCTGCATCAGGCTTTGCGCTTCTTTTGGATGGGCGAATTGATGTGTTTTTAATAGGGTCATCAGGGCGTGAACTATTGCTATACTCAATCAAACCAGGTCAGTCGTGTGTGCAATCCACACTCGGTTTGATGGGCGGTAATGACTACACTGGCGAGGCAATTTCCACCAGCCCATGCCGCGTGATTATGATCCCACGTGACACGTTCCTATCCCTCATGGATAAATCTGGTGGCTTTCGAAATTTTGTTTTCCGCGCTTTTGCGAACCGAATGCAATCGACCATACAAGTTCTAGAACAAGTTGCTTTTATCAAAATAGAAACCAGATTGGCCGCAGCGTTGCTAAAACGCGCAAAAGGCAATGAAATACACGCCACACATCAAGAGCTGGCTGTGATGATCGGTTCTGCGCGCGAAGTTGTTTCGCGCCGGCTAGAAAGCTTGGCCAAACGTGGTATTTTAAAACTCAGCCGTGGACATATCGCAGTTATAGATACACAAGCACTGTCAAAACTGGCCAACAATCCCAGTTAACCGTGATCATGTCACAGACAACATCCAGAAACGCTTTGTAAAACGCCTTTGAACTCTCAGCAAAGGAAAACGCATGACCAAAAATGTTGGAACATTAGATCGCATCATCCGCGTAATTTCAGGGCTAGCTTTACTCGCAGCATTCTTCTTGAATCCAGAAGCATCGATGCGCTTGCTTTATCTGATTGGAATTATTCCATTAGTGACTGGGCTTATGGGCAACTGCGGATTATATTCCCTGATCGGCGTCAGCACCTGCCCTATAAAGAAATAGTATTAAACGCCGCGGATCATATCCATCATAGCGGCGTTTTCACCAGAAACTTCTTCAAGGCGAGCTTTGACAACATCACCTAGTGTGATCAGACCAACTAAGCGTTTCTTATCATCAATCACTGGCATGTGGCGAAAACGTCCTTCGGTCATGGTTTCTAAAATTGTCTGCGCTGAATCAGACAACCCACAACTGATGACTGTTCCTGTCATAAATTTAGATACGGATTCGGTTAAACATCCTGTGCCACGTTTGCCTAATTCTCGTATGATATCCCGTTCGGACAAAATTCCATCAATAGTCTTCCCATCATCACTAACCACCAACACACCAATACGATGAGCAGATAAATCTGCAGCGGCATCACTGATAGAATGATCCTTAGTGATTGTATAAATGGTTGTCTTTGGTTTTGAATCTAGAATTTTTTGAACGAGCATAAATATAAACCTCCTGTTATTATCTTATTCTATCATAATTTTATAACATCATAAACCAAGCAATATTTTACAAGATGATCCTATTGTCTGAAGATGAAAATATAATCGTCTTGAACACTAAATCTTCATATTCTTGCCATAAATCATACTATAACACACACTACCTTAGGGTGTGTTGAGTAGTAGTAAGTATAGTATCGAGTAGAATAATGGCTTTAGAAAACGTATTGGTTTATAATTTTGCGTCTGGTGATAACACATATCCCCACTCTGGAAATTTCACGATTAGTGTAGGCGGACAAGTATCCATTGATGATTCTAACGGATCTGATGATGCAATATTTGGTGACTTTACTCATACTGGTGGCTTCGATGTAGCTGATCAAGATGTAACTGCATCAACGGTTCCTGGTATTAATGTGGGGGATACTATCGATCTTCGCTATAAATACACATTTACAGGGTCTGATGGCTCAAGCGGTACAATATACTTCATTGCGACAAATGGCACAGCTAATTATGGTCCGAACATCGTTTCTGATACACCGTTAGATCCATCTGTCACATATACCTTTGGAACTTTTAATACGGACGGTGCTGTACCCTATTCCTCTCTTGTACCCTGCTTTACGAAGGGAACCTTTATACAGACTGATTTAGGTCAGGTTGCTATTGAAGACTTATGTGAAGGGGATCGTGTTGTAACATTGGATCGCGGTGCTCAAACAATTAGATGGATTGGCAGTACCATAGTTCCCGCTTGTCAAAATTTAGCGCCAGTTTATTTCAAAGCAGGTGCTATCGGCAATACGCGCGACTTATATGTATCGCAAAATCATAGAATGATGATCACGAATACGCATACGCATCTCTTATTTGGGGAACAATCTGTGCTTGTTGCAGCAAAGCATTTGGTGAACAATGATGATATCTGTATAAAACGTGGTGGTGATGTGGAATATTTTCATATTCTGTTTGATCGGCACGAGATAGTCTTTGCAGAAAATGTACCAAGCGAAAGTTTTCAGCTAGGTGCGCAATCATTCGACAGTGTTTCTGATGAAAGTCGCAAAGAATTGTTGCGGCTCTTCCCTGATTTGAAGAAAAACACTGAATGTTATTCAAGTTCAGCGCGCCAATCGTTAAAAGCGCACGAAGCGGCATTACTGAACGCTGCACAACGCTCTGTGCATTAAGGTGCTGTTATGGTTGCGCTATTGCGCAGCCATTTTCCGTAAATTTAGCATGTCTTTCAGATAATGACCCGTATAGCTGCCTTTTACTTCGGCAACTTCTTCAGGTGTGCCTGTCGCAACGATTTGCCCGCCACCATCACCACCCTCTGGCCCAATATCAATAATATGATCCGCTGTTTTTACGACATCTAGATTATGTTCAATAACGATCACTGTATTACCTTGATCCACTAATTCGTGCAGAACTTCTAGTAGTTTTCGAACATCTTCAAAATGAAGACCCGTTGTTGGTTCGTCCAAAATATAAAGAGTTTTACCCGTGGAACGTTTTGCAAGTTCTTTGGATAACTTTACGCGTTGCGCTTCACCACCAGACAATGTTGTCGCGGGTTGCCCAACTTTTATGTACCCCAAACCAACACGCATCAATGCAGTCATTTTATCGCGAATACTTGGAACTGCTTTAAAGAAAACTTCGGCATCTTCAACTGTCATATCTAAGATGTCAGCGATGCTTTTACCTTTGAAAAGCACCTCTAAAGTCTCACGATTATAGCGTTTACCTTTACAAGTTTCACATTCCACATAAACATCAGGTAAGAAGTGCATCTCAATCTTGATCAAACCATCGCCCTGACAAGCTTCGCACCGTCCGCCTTTTACATTGAAACTAAAGCGACCAGGTTTATAACCGCGCGTTTTTGCCTCTGGCAGTCCAGCAAACCATTCACGGATTGGCGTAAACGCCCCAGTATAAGTCGCAGGATTGGATCGTGGTGTCCGACCGATCGCACGTTGATCAATATCAATCACTTTATCTAATAAAGTCAGACCGTTTACCGCTTCACAAGGTGCAGGTGTTTGTTTTGCACCGTTTAGGCGCATAGAAGCCGTTTTAAACAACGTTTCAATCGTCAGTGTCGATTTGCCGCCGCCAGAAACACCAGTCACACACACAAATTTACCCAATGGATATTCAGCCGTGATGTTCTTTAGATTGTTCCCAGTTGCCCCTTCAACGGAAACAACTTTACCATTACCTTTACGACGTTCCGCAGGAATGCTAATTTCACGTTTGCCTGTAAGGTATTGACCTGTAATTGATTTCTTGGATTTTATAATTTGTGATGGTGTGCCCTTTGCAATGATTTCACCACCATGTACGCCAGCACCTGGGCCAATATCCAGCACATAGTCAGCGGTGCGAATGGCTTCTTCATCATGTTCTACAACAATAACTGTATTCCCTTGATCACGTAGATTTTTCAAGGTCTCCAGTAAGCGATCATTATCGCGCTGATGTAGGCCAATTGATGGTTCATCCAGCACATATAATACCCCGGTCAAACCAGAGCCAATCTGTGATGCTAAACGAATACGTTGGCTTTCCCCACCTGATAAAGTGCCTGCAGAACGGGACAATGTTAAATAATCTAGACCTACATTCACCAAGAAACCCAAACGTTCGCGGATTTCTTTCAAAATTGCCGTAGCAATTTCATTCTTTTGCTTGGTTAATGATGCAGGGACACTTTCAATCCAATCTAACGCCTCTTTAATAGACATTTCAACCACTTGGCCCACATGCAGATCAGCGATCTTCACGGCCAAAGCCTCTGGGCGCAATCGATATCCACCACAAGTTCCACAACCACGGTTGTTTTGATAGCGCTCAAACTCTTCACGGATCCAATTGCTGTCCGTTTCACGGTAGCGACGTTCCATATTGGGGATGACACCTTCAAACGTCCGCGTCACCTCATACACCCTTCCCGCTTCATCATAACGGAACTTAATTTCTGTATCGCCAGAGCCATGCAACATGACCTGTTGCACTTTTTTCGGCAGATCGCGCCATGCGGCGTCTTTGTCAAACCCATAGTGATTGGCAATCGCTTCAATCGTTTGCTTGAAATATGGTGACTTACCCTTAGCCCAAGGTGCCAAAGCCCCATCATAAAGCGATAAACGTGTATCAGGCACAACAAGACGTTCGTCAAAGAACAATTCCACCCCTAAGCCGTCACAATCTGGACATGCCCCAAAGGGCGCGTTGAAGGAAAACAAACGCGGTTCAATTTCTGGAATGGTGAATCCAGATACAGGGCAGGCAAAGTTCTCAGAAAACGTAATGCGCTCAGGTTCACCTTCTTTTGGTGCTGTCTCTAATATAGAAATACCATCGGCCAAATCCAAAGCGGTGCGTAAACTATCTGCTAGACGTGTTTCCAAACCTTCACGCACAACAATACGGTCAACGACCACATCGATATTATGGCGAAACTTCTTGTCCAAAGTTGGCGCATCGTCCAATTCATAGAACTCACCATTCACCTTAACACGTTGAAATCCTTGCTTCTTAAGCTCTTGAAATTCCTTGCGGTATTCACCTTTGCGGTCACGCACGATAGGTGCCAACAGATAGGCACGCGTGCCCTCTTCCATTGCTATAATACGGTCAACCATTTCGGAAACTTGCTGTGCTTCAATCGGTTTACCCGTTGCAGGTGAAAACGGCGTTCCCACACGTGCAAACAACAAGCGCATATAATCATAAATCTCTGTTACAGTACCCACAGTAGAACGCGGATTTTTCGAGGTTGTCTTTTGTTCAATCGAAATCGCAGGTGACAACCCTGCAATATGATCCACATCAGGTTTTTGCATCATATCCAAGAATTGACGGGCATAAGCGGACAAGCTTTCCACATAACGGCGTTGCCCTTCCGCATAGATCGTATCAAACGCCAGTGAAGATTTACCAGAGCCAGACAATCCAGTGATCACCACAAGCTTATCGCGTGGAATATCCACGTCCACAGATTTAAGATTGTGTTCACGTGCACCGCGAATTTCAATGTTCTTTAGCTCGGCCATAATGGGGTATTCCTAAGAAATGTTTAGCAATATGTAATCGGACACGCGAAACATGCCAGTGAAAAGAGTGGAACACAAGGGGAACATTAGTGATTTTAAGGGATTATCTACCTAAAATCTTTTTCACGTAATTACGCGTTTCTTTATAGGGCGGAACGCCATTATATTTTTCAACAGCTCCAGGACCAGCGTTATAAGCCGCAAGTGCCAAACGCCAGCTACCGAATTTACGGTATTGTTTAGCCAAATACCGTGCGCCACCTTCTAGGTTTTGCTTAGGATCACGTGGGTTTACACGCAATGCACGCGCTGTGGCTGGCATAAGCTGTGCTAAGCCAACGGCACCTGCGTGGGACCGTGCTTGCGGGTTCCAATTACTTTCTTGTTGTACCAAACGGTTAAACAGATCTCTTGGAATGCCATGTCGGCGGGCGGCCGCTTCTGCCAAAGGCTTATATTTACCCTTATAGTTGCCTGTATAACGAGGAATCGCTGTGTAATCCGTTTTGCCTTCGGGTAATAAGCGACTGGACCCTTTGTATTGATTGGCCAAACGCCCATCAAGTAAGTTGTGGTGTAATCGGGAAATCTGGCGTGATTTCGAGGACTTAGTCAACCCGCCTGCATAGGCAACGCTTGTCAGCCCAATGCTGAATGCCAATAATAATGATATTCCCCGTCTCATCACTTTGCCCACTCTATTCACTTATAATTGCAAACTCTTTATCCTGTTTTGTGCAATTTTACGAGTCTTTGCTTAATCACAATTTAATAACGTCCTTTTCACCTCTTCTTAATCACTTTCATATGGTCTAAACATCGTTAACCAAGATTACGCCTAAGATTCGATGGGGAGAAACCTAATGGCCGGAAGTTTAAATAAAGTAATGTTAATCGGAAACTTGGGTGCAGACCCAGAAATCCGCACATTCGGCAATGGTGGGCGCGTATGTAACCTACGTATCGCAACATCAGAACGCTGGCGTGACAAGAACACTGGTGAAAACCGCGAGAAGACAGAATGGCACACAGTGGCGATTTTCTCTGAAGGTTTGGTCAAAGTTTGTGAAAACTACCTGAAAAAAGGCTCAAAAGTCTTTATCGAAGGCGCTTTGCAAACGCGTAAATGGCAAGACCAGTCAGGCAATGACCGCTATTCAACCGAGGTCGTTTTGCAAGGCTTTAATGGTACCCTAACGATGCTAGATGGCCGCGGTGGTGGCGACAGCATGGGTGGCGGCCAAGGCGGCGGCTACAATGCACCAGCAAGCGGCGGTGGCGGCTACGGTGGTGGTTCAGGTGGCGGCGCACCAGCCCCAGTGAACAATGACTTGGATGATGAAATTCCGTTCTAGAAAAAATCACTAAATTATATATTTAAAACAGCCTATTAGATATCAATCTTTAGGCTGTTTTCTTTTTGGATAAATGTAAACGCTTTGTAACGCTAAACATTGCGGTCACACATTCGTTATGCTATAAAAATACACAACATATAGTGTTTAAATAACAGAACGAGCAGACCGTGAGCGACGAGACAGAAATCCAAGACGAAAACGCACCAGAACGCCCAGCATACGAAGGGCCTCAGATCACCATCGAAGAGGAAATGAAAACCTCTTATCTTGACTATGCGATGAGCGTGATCGTCAGTCGTGCAATCCCAGATTTGCGCGATGGTCTAAAGCCAGTTCACCGCCGTATCCTTTATGCGATGCACGAAGCGGGTAACAGCCACGAAAAATCATATCGTAAGTCTGCACGTGCTGTGGGCGACGTTATGGGTAAATATCACCCACACGGTGATGCCGCGATTTACGATGCTTTGGTGCGTATGGCGCAAGATTTCTCCATGTCCCTGCCTTTGCTTGATGGTCAGGGTAACTTTGGCTCTATGGACGGCGATAACGCCGCTGCCATGCGTTATACTGAGGTGCGCATGGACAAACCTGCCGCATTCTTACTGGCAGATATCGACAAAGACACCGTTAATTTCCAGGACAACTACGACGGTAAGGACCAAGAGCCAACTGTTCTGCCTGCCCGCTATCCAAATATGCTGGTCAACGGTGCTGGTGGTATCGCAGTCGGCATGGCAACTAATATTCCGCCACATAACCTTGGCGAAGTCATCACTGCTACACTGGCTTTGATCGAAGACCCAGACATGGACAGCGTTCAATTGATGGAACATGTCCCTGCCCCTGATTTTCCAACGGGTGGTATCATCCTTGGTCGTTCAGGTGCGCTAAAAGCCTATACTGAGGGACGCGGCAGTGTGATTGTCCGCTCTAAGACATCGGTCGAAGAAATTCGCAAAGATCGCTGGGCAATCGTAATCCACGAGATCCCTTATCAAGTGAACAAAGCCACGATGATCGAAAAGATCGCGGAACTGTCCCGTGATAAGAAAATCGAGGGCATTGCCCACGTCCAAGACGAATCTGATCGTGTTGGCGTGCGCGTTGTTGTGGAATTGAAACGTGATGCAACGGCAGAAGTCGTGTTGAACCAACTGTTCCGCTACACACCAATGCAAACCAGCTTTGGCTGTAACATGTTGGCTCTGAACGCAGGTCGTCCAGAACAGCTTGATCTACGTGGCTTCCTAACCAGCTTTATTGGTTTCCGCGAAGAAGTTGTTGCACGCCGCACAGCCTATGAACTACGCAAAGCACGTGAACGCAGCCATCTCTTGTGCGGTTTGGCTGTTGCCGTATCCAACGTAGATGAAATCGTTGCCACGATCCGCTCATCAGCAGACCCAGCCGAAGCGCGCTCAAAACTGATGACACGCGCGTGGCCTGCCCATGACATCGTGGAATACATCAAACTGATCGATGATCCATCACACACAGTGAATGATGATGGCACATACCACCTGTCCGAAGCACAGGCGCGTGCAATTCTTGAACTTCGCCTCCAACGCTTAACCGCAATGGGTGTGAAAGAAGTCACAGACGAGCTGCAAGAGCTTGCTGGTAAAATCTCTGATTACTTGGATATCCTACGTTCTCGCGACCGCATCATGTCGATCATCTCTGATGAACTGACAGAAGTGCGCGAAAAATTCGCAGAACCACGCCGCTCTGAAATCGTAGAATTCGCGGGCGATATGGATGACGAAGATCTAATCGAACGCGAAGATATGGTTGTTACAGTCACCAACTCTGGCTATATCAAACGCACGCAACTTGTCGAATACCGTGAACAAAAGCGCGGTGGCAAAGGCACACAAGGTATGAACACCAAAGACGAAGATTTCGTCACCAACCTGTTCGTCGCCAACACCCACACCGCCCTGTTGTTTTTCACAACCGACGGTATGGTTTATAAGCTGAAAACATGGCGCTTGCCATTGGGTGGTCGTAACGCCCGCGGTAAAGCCATCATCAATCTACTGCCAATCCAACAGGGTGTCAGCATCGCTGCTATCATGCCAATCGACGCGGCTGAGGAAGATTGGAAAGACCTGCAAATCGTATTTGCCAATTCCGAAGGTGGCGTACGCCGCAACGCCCTATCGGATTTCACCAATGTGAAATCCAATGGTAAGATTGCGATGAAACTGCCAGAAGGTGTTTCCATCGTTGGCGTAAACATCGCCACCGAAGATGATGATTTCTTCCTAACCACATCTATGGGTAAAGCCATCCGCTTCCCAACCACAGATGTCCGTGTCTTCAAAGGTCGCGATTCATTGGGTGTACGTGGTATCAAACTGGCTGAAGGCGATCATGTTGTCTCTATGGCCGTTGTCCGTCACGTGGATGCATCCGCCGAAGAACGCACAGAATACTTCAAAATGCGCCGTGCTCTATCTGATGAAGATGGTGGCGATGCGGATACATCTGATCTGTCCATCACATCAGAGCGCTATGAAGAACTGGCAGCATTGGAACAATGGGTTCTAACCATCACACGCGGTGGCTTTGGTAAACGATCATCAGCCCACGAATACCGCGTCTCTGGCCGTGGTGGCCAAGGTGTGGCAGCCGCAAACTTGGATCGCCGTGATGATAACATCATCGCAAGCTTTACAGTGCAGGATGAGGATCAAATCATGTTGGCAACATCCACAGGCCAATCCATCCGCTGTCCAGTGGCAGGTATTTCCCGCCAAGGTCGTACATCATCAGGCGTCACAGTCTTTAGCTTAGGCAAAAAAGAAGAAGTGGTTTCTGTGGCTTACATTGCTGAGACGCAGGATGAAGAAGATGCTGAAAGTGGCGAAACAGAAGCGCCAGCAACAGAAGAATAGATAAGCCACAGTATGAATTCGGATCAGGGGGCATACGCCCCCTTTTCTTTTACACAACTCTGGAATACATCCCCCACATGACAAAACCTATTCATATCATCGGCGGCGGCATGGCCGGATCAGAAGCTGCATGGCAAATTGCCAACGCAGATATCCCTGTGGTCATCCACGAAATGCGCCCAACAGTTGAAACTTTCGCGCATCAAACCGAAGGCTTGGCAGAACTCGTATGTTCAAACTCTTTCCGTTCTGATGATGACGAAGGCAATGCCGTTGGCCTGCTCCATTGGGAAATGCGTGCAGCAAATTCAATCATTATGGATATGGGTGGCAAACATTCCGTGCCCGCAGGCAGCGCATTGGCCGTAGACCGCGAAGCGTTCAGCCAAGGCGTGACTGAAAAATTGCTATCGCACCCAATGGTCACATTGGAGCGCGGTGAAGTCACAGGATTGCCACCTGCCGAATGGGGTCAGACAATTATTGCCACAGGCCCCCTAACCTCACAATCCATGGCAGAGGCAGTATTGGCGGAAACAGACCAATCTTCCCTCGCCTTCTTTGATGCCATCGCCCCGATTGTACATGCAGACAGTGTTGATATGTCCAAAGCATGGTTTCAATCCCGCTATGACAAAGGTGAAACCGAAGAAGAGCAAACAGCCTATCTGAACTGCCCAATGGATGAAGAGACCTATAACGCCTTTATTGATACGCTTTTGGCAGCAGAAAAAACAGAATTTAAAGACTGGGAAAAAGACACACCGTATTTTGAGGGTTGCTTGCCCATCGAAGTTATGGCCGAACGTGGCCGCGAAACCTTGCGTTGGGGTCCAATGAAGCCTGTTGGCCTGACAAACCCACATCAGCCAGACATTAAAGCCCATGCCATCGTGCAATTGCGCCGTGATAATGCTTTGGGGACGCTTTTCAACATTGTCGGTTTCCAAACCAAGATGAAATACGGTGAACAAGCGCGTGTACTTTCGATGATCCCAGGTTTGGAAAACGCTGAATTCGCCCGTTTGGGTGGCATTCATCGCAACACATTCATCAATTCACCTTTGCTACTAGATGATCAAATGCGTCTAAAATCACGTCCTGACATCCGTTTTGCAGGACAAATTACAGGTGTTGAAGGCTATGTTGAAAGTGCTGCAATGGGATTGCTTGCTGGTCGTTTAGCTGTGTCCGAGGCACGTGGTGAAAGCCGTCAATCACCACCAAACACCACAGCTATGGGTGCCCTAATCCGCCATATTACAGGTGATGCAGAAGCGAAAACATTCCAACCGATGAACGTTAACTTTGGCCTGTTCCCACCAGTGGATAATGCTAAAACTGGTCGTCGTAACCGCAAAGATCGTTATAAAGCTTATACAGACCGTGCAAAAACTGATTGGACTGCATGGTTGCAGGCTTAGCATCGCATTGCTAACATACTCGGCATGAACACGCACAAAGACCACCTATCAAGAGCATACGGCCTTGAAAAAGTAAAAGACACGCAAGATTTCTATTCGGATTGGGCTGCAACATATGATGCAGAAATCATAGAAAACGGATATGCAACGCCACTTAGGTGCGCCAAAGCGCTCGCTGGATTTACCCCTGACCAAGATTTATTGATATTGGATATCGGTTGCGGCACAGGATTATCAGGACAAGTTCTGGCTGAAACGGGCTTCACCCGTATCGAAGGTTGCGATATAAATCCTGATATGTTGGAAATTGCAAAGTCAAGAAATGTTTATGATAACATATGGTTAGAAGATGTTCGTAAACCAATGAATTTCAAAGACGGCCTGTATGACGCTATCACAGCCATTGGGTGCATTGGCATTGGCGCAGCCCCGGTTGATACGCTTTATAAAATGCTGGCTAAGCTCAAAAGCGGTGGTATGGCGGTGTTTTCTTTTAACGATCACACATTAGAGGATCGTGCATATGAGGCCGCCCTATCCAACCACTTGGACTGCGGTGCTTATGAACTGATGTTTAAGGAACACGGCGATCATCTGCCCGGTAAAGGCATCAAATCAACAGTATATGTGGTGCGCAGACGGTGATTGTTGAACGTTTTGCGCCTTCTCCCACAGGTCTTTTGCACTTGGGGCACGCTTATTCTGCGCTTCTGGCGTGGGACAGTGCATGTTCTAATGGTGGGCAATTTCTTTTACGTATCGAAGATATCGATGCACCACGTTGTAAGCCTGAATTTGAACAAGCAATTTATGAAGATTTAGAATGGCTCGGTATTCATTGGGAAAAACCTGTATTAAAACAATCAAGACAATTATCATCATATTCATATGTTGTCGAAAAACTTTGGGATGCAAATAAACTCTTCGCTTGCGACTGTTCTCGGAAGGATATTGCTATTGCCTCAGCTCCTCAGGAAGGAGGTACACCTCTGATGGGACCAGATGGAATTGTTTATCCAGGAACTTGTCGAAATATGATATCTAGCTCTGGAAATTTCTCAGTTCCGAAAGGAAAAGCTTTGCGTTTAGATATGGCAACTGCATGCATGGTGGCAGCTGTGCCTAATTTAGGTGGTGATATGTTTTATTTTACGGAAATTGGTTCAGGATCTAACCGCGAAACCGGCTTAATTGAAGCGACTACGGCGGAACTTATAAACAACATTGGTGATATTGTTCTTGCACGTAAAGATATTGGTATCAGCTATCATTTAGCAGTCGTGCTTGATGATGCCTTTCAAGGGGTTACTCATGTAACGCGAGGACAAGATTTATTCGAAGCCACTAAAATTCACGTAGTACTACAAAACTTGTTAGGCTTACCAACCCCAATCTATCGCCACCACAAATTGATCCGCGATGAGAACGGTAAACGTTTGGCCAAGCGCGATGATGCGCGTTCTATCCGTGCTTATCGTGAACAGGGATTAACACCGCAAGATATCCGTGAAATGGTTGGCCTTACGTCATAGGTTCCATCAGGATCACCTCATTGCCATCCTGAATTTCCGTGTAAAAACAATTACGACGGTTCGTGTGGCAAGCGGCTCCTGTTTGATCACAAGTCACCAAAAGGCAATCACGGTCACAATCCACACGCAATGATACCAACATCTGCATATTCCCTGATGTCAGCCCCTTTTTCCAAAACTCTTGGCGTGAACGCGACCAATACGTCACGTGACCCGAACGCAAAGTTTCTTCCACGGCTTCTTTGTTCATCCAAGCCATCATCAAAACCTCGCCCGTACCCTCTTGCTGGGCAATGGCTGGGATCAGGCCTTTGTCATCATATTTCAGTGAGGCTGCGTCGAATTTTATGGTCATTTGTCTGGTTTCGCTTTGCATTCTGGAATTCTAGCCCTAATTAGTCATTAATAGATCGGAATGCAAAGGCCCATCCAATGTCAGACAATCAAGATTTGATGAAGCTTTATTCACAGCGCATCCTGAAACTTGCTGCGAACATTCCCCTGATTGATCGTTTGGAAAACCCAGATGCAACGGTGCGTAAACGCTCGCCACTCTGCGGTTCTACGGTAGAGGTTGATGTAAACGTCGAAAACGATGTAATCACAGCATATGGCCAAGACGTAAAAGCCTGCGCATTGGGGCAAACGGCTGCGTCTGTTTTGGGTGCGCATGCAATCGGTGCTTCCAAAGACCAGTTGGAAAAGGCACGCGATCAACTGTTTGCCATGCTCAAAAGTGATGGTCCTATACCTGATGCCCCATTCGATGATTTGGAGGTTCTTTTGCCAGCAAAAGAATATTCAAACCGTCATGCCTCTATTATGCTTGCACTTGAAGCCACGCTTCAAGCAATGGAAGAAGCATAAAAAAACACCGCAATCCAAAGGGATGCGGTGTGAAGTTGTAGCAAGTCGTAATCTGTATGCTTGAGTGTGATCGGGGAAGATCGTGTTCCGTGTGAGGCATGGAACCAAGCGAACATCATAGAGGGTATGTGATGTTAATCGTCAGATAGACCGCAGGCAAAAACAGGTAATTAATAAAGCCCTGGCAGATGAAGACCGACCATCAGCATGACAAAAATAGCTGTCAGGCCAAGAGCATCTTCAATAATGGCTTTTGGAGAGTGGGTTGCGAGCTTAGAAATATGTTTCATTGTATCGTATCCTGCCAAGGTTGTTTCAGTGTTTTGTTCTTTTTGTTGCCTCTTTGTTCTCATATGTTTGTTCTTTTGTAAAGAACTTTATGAGAACATTAGCGAACAAATTAGAACATCCTTAACTAAGATATACTTAACCTATTGATAACAAACGAATAGATTTTTCGTGTTCTAACAGGTATAAAAGCGTGATCACGGCGTTACCACGGCGTGATTGCAGTTTTGCATCCTCATGGATCAGCAATCTGGCGTCATCATGGGCGATTTTCATCAGGGTTGTTTGCGCTTCCAAATCACCGACACGGAACCGGGCTACACCAGATTGCGCTGTTCCCAACAGATCCCCTGCTCCGCGTAATTTCAAATCTTCCTCTGAAATTCGGAACCCATCTTCGGTTTCACGCATCACAGTCAAACGCCGTTCTGCCGTTTTGCCCAAAGGGGACGCATACATCAGCAAACAGGTACTTGCCTCGGTTCCACGTCCAACACGCCCGCGCAGCTGATGCAGCTGTGCCAAACCGAAATGTTCTGCCTGTTCAATCACCATAATCGACGCATTGGGCACATCAACGCCCACTTCAATCACAGTGGTTGCGACCAGAATAGAGGTTTCACCCTGAATAAACGCAGCCATAGCCGCATCTTTTTGTGCCACTGGCATCTGCCCATGCACCAATCCAACGTTTTCATCGCCCAAGGCCAACCGCAGCGTTCTAAATCTATCTTCAGCTGCTGCGTGATCCACCAATTCGCTTTCTTCCACCAACGGACACACCCAATAGGCTTGTTTGCCTTCAGCAATCGCAGCTTTCAATCGGTCAACCACTTGGTCCATACGGGAATTGGACACCAACACAGTTGTTATTGGTTTCCGCCCTGGTGGTTTTTCATCCAGCACAGACACATCCATATCGCCGTAATGCGACAGCTCTAACGAGCGCGGGATTGGTGTGGCTGTCATAACCAACACATCCACAGCATCGCCTTTAGCCCCCAAATCCATGCGTTGGCGCACACCAAAGCGATGCTGTTCGTCAATCACAGCAATGCGGAGCCCTGAAAACTCTACATCCTTTTGGAATACCGCATGTGTGCCCACCAAAATATGAATATTCCCATCAGCCAAGGCTTTCAGTTTTGCTGTACGTTCTTTACCCTTATCGCGCCCCGTCAGGATTTCCAGTACAACACCTGCCTCTTCAGCAAGCGGTTGCAGTCCCGCCAGATGCTGACGTGCCAAAATCTCGGTGGGTGCCATCATTACACCCTGCGCGCCCGCTTCTACAGCGGCAAGCATTGCCATAAACGCCACCAATGTTTTGCCCGCGCCAACATCACCCTGCAACAAACGGTTCATACGGTTGTTGTCAGCCATGTCCGTCGTAATCTCATCAATCGAACGGCTTTGCGCCCCAGTGGGTTTATAGGGTAAGCTTGCCAGCACTTTATTGCGCAACTTACCAGTCCCCAGCGTCGGTATCCCTTTCGCACGCCGTGTATTCGCGCGTGCAATCGCCAATGTTGTTTGATGCGCTAGAAACTCATCATAGGCCAAACGCTCGCGTGCCTTGGCCTCTCGTGACAGATCAGACGTGGATTGCGGAGCATGTGCCGCCAAAACCGCGTCTTTCCAAGACGGCCAACCGTGTTTTTTCAAAACAGAGGGTTCAATCCATTCTGGCAAATCGGGCACACGTGCCAAAGCGCCTTTTGCTGCTTTCTGGATCAGTTTTTGCGTAATCCCCGCAGACATCGGATACACAGGTTCAATCGGCGGAATGCTATCTGCCTCATCCACCGTTAAAATATAATCGGGATGCACCATTTGCGCCAAACCATCAAAGACTTCCAATTTCCCCGAAATGATCCGCTTTTGCCCTGACGGCAGTTGTTTTTGCAGCCAATCTTTGCGTGCATGGAAAAACACCAACTGAAAACTGGCCCCTGCATCCTCGACCATCACACGGTATGGGCGGCCTTTCACGGCATTGGGTTGATGCAAGCCAACAGTCACTTCAACAGTCACAACACTGGGCAAAACCGCATCGTTAATGGTCTTAATCGGATTGCGATCGATCAGGTTATGCGGCAGCGTAAACAGCAGGTCGCCTGGTTTTTCCACACCCATTTTGGCAAAGTTTTCAACCGAACGCGGCCCAACCCCATCCAGACCTTTCAAGTCAGCAAAAAGCGGGAACAATATTTCAGGACGACGGCTCATACGCCATTATCCACTGGTTTCGTTGATCAAGGCAAGCCATTCATCCTCGGTCATCAAAGTGACCCCCAATTCCTTGGCTTTCTTTTCTTTTGACCCAGCACCAGGCCCTGCAACCACAATATCGGTTTTCTTGGATACGGAACCCGAAACTTTGGCCCCCAGCGTTTCCGCACGATCCTTGGCTTCTGCCCGTGTCATGCGCTCCAACGTCCCTGTGAAAACAACAATCTTGCCTGCCACAGCGCTGTCCGACGTATCGGTTTGCACCACATCGTGAATATCAAGGTGTGCCACCAAGCGATCAATTGCAGCGCGAGTTTCTGGGGCATCAAAGCTGTCCACCAATGTGGTCGCCATAACTGATCCCACACCGTCAATCGCGTTCAGAGTATCCCAAGCTTCACCCTCATGATCCTTGGCTGCATCCATTGCAGCGGCAAAAGCATCCCATGACTGATAATTCTTAGCGAGTAATGATCCCGTTGTATCGCCAACATGACGAATGCCTAATGCAAAGATCAACTTATTCAGTGGAATGACACGTTTTTCATTGATTGCAGCAAACAAGTTTGTTGCTGATTTATCGCCCCATCCTTCGCGGTTCTTTAACTTTGTAAAGTTCGCAGTATCACGTGTTTCCAGTGTGAAGATATCGCTAGGCTCTTTGATCAGCAGATTTTCATCGTCAAAAAACATTTCAATCTGTTTATTTCCCAAACCTTCAATGTCAAATGCCCCACGTGACACAAAATGCTTTAACCGTTCCACCGCCTGTGCTGGGCAAATCAAGCCACCCGTACACCGCGCAACACTGTCGCCATCTTCACGAATAGCAGGTGATCCACAATCAGGACATATGGTTGGGAATACATAAGGTTGGCTATCATCCGCACGTTTGCTGATATCTACATCACGTATTTTGGGGATCACATCACCCGCGCGGTACACCTCGACCCAATCGCCTACTCGGATATCACGACCTTCGCGGATTGGCATACCTTTACTGTCACGTCCAACGATATAATCCTCATTGTGCAAAGTGGCATTAGAGACAACCACACCGCCCACTGTAACAGGCGTTAAGCGTGCCACAGGAGATAAAGCGCCAGTGCGCCCCACCTGAATTTCAATAGCTTCTAAACGTGTGTGTGCAATTTCGGCAGGGAATTTATGCGCCACAGCCCAACGCGGTGTTGTTGAACGAAAACCAAGACGGTTTTGCAATGATAAATCATCGACTTTGTAAACCACGCCATCAATATCGTATCCCAAAGTGGCGCGTTGTTCTTCGATAGTTTTATAATGTGCGATTAAAGCCTTTGGGCCATTGCAGGTTTGCATCAACGGATTGGTTGAAAAACCCATATCTGCCATGCGCGCTACGGCTTTTGATTGCGTATCTGCCAAAGGCTCAGATAGTTCACCCCAAGCATAAGCGAAAAACTCCAACGGACGTGATGCCGTAATATTGGCATCCAATTGGCGCAAAGATCCTGCCGCAGCATTGCGCGGATTGGCGAAAAGCTTACCCCCCTTTTCCTCTTGGCGTTTGTTTAGAGTGTGAAAATCAGCATGACTCATGTAAACTTCGCCGCGGATTTCCATGACAGCTGGGGCATTTTTAACCTGTTGCGGGATATTAGGAATTGTACGCGCATTATTTGTGACATTTTCACCAACTTCACCGTCACCACGCGTAACAGCGTGAATTAATGTACCGTTCTCATAGCGTAATGATAATGACAGGCCATCGATCTTTGGTTCAGCCGTATAGTCAAGCTTTGCAGATATTTCGATACCCAGATATTTTCGGATACGTGTATCAAATTCTGTGACATCCTCATCATTAAAAGCGTTTCCAAGGGACAGCATTCGGACTGTATGTGTGATTTTTGAAAAACTTTCTGAAACAGATCCGCCAATTTTATCGCTGGGACTATCTGCGCGTTTCAGGTTTGGGAATGCTGTTTCAACTGCCAAGTTGCGACGCTTTAATGCGTCATACTCTGCATCTGAAATCACTGGTGCATCGTCAGTATGATACTGCGTATTGGCATCATTTAGTTGCAGCGCCAAGCGCGCAAGTTCTTTGCGCGCTTGGTCTTCGGTTAATTCTGAAACTGGAACGAATTGGTCCATGCCACCCCATCAATATTATACCCTATTGATGTAAAGCACTTGAAGAATACCGTCCATAGATTCCTTAGATTATCCAGCCTCTGCAAGTATTGGTGTTTCATCCCCTATTGGGTCACGTAAAACATATCCGCGTCCCCAAACCGTTTCGATGTGGCTGTCGCCATCTGTTGCTTTGGCAAGCTTTTTGCGTAACTTACAAATAAAGACGTCGATAATCTTAAGTTCAGGTTCATCCATACCGCCATACAGGTGGTTTAAAAACATCTCTTTAGTTAATGTGGTCCCCTTGCGTAAGGAAAGTAATTCGAACATCTGATATTCTTTACCCGTCAAATGGACATCATTGCCATCAACATCGACGGTTTTCTGGTCCAAGTTAACATTAATGCTGCCTGTCGTAATAATACTTTCAGCATGACCTTGGGAACGGCGTACAATCGCGTGAATGCGAGCAACCAACTCGGCGCGATCGAAAGGTTTTGTTAAATAATCATCTGCACCAAATCCAAATCCTTTTAATTTATCTTCGACGGAATCATATCCAGATAGGATTAGAATAGGTGTACGAACTTTTGCATTGCGCAATTGCCTCAAAACTTCATGACCATCCATATCAGGTAAGTTCAAATCTAATAGGATTAAATCGTAATCATAGAGTTTGGCCAGATCTATGCCCTCTTCACCCAAATCGGTTGCATAGACATTAAAATTGGCATTTTGCAGCATCAATTCGATACTTTTAGACGTGGTTGGATCGTCTTCGACTAATAAAATTCGCATAAATTCCTCCGCGAGCGGTCAATTAATATAATTATTACTTTGTAGAAAAATGGTTAATCATGAGTTACTTACTATAAAAAAACTTTAATTACTCAATTTAAGGTTGTCTATAACTTTTAAGCTTCGTGGCTTTTAAAGCGCCAAAACCATACTGCTTGATAGCGCGATGCCATTCATCAAACTCATCTTGTGATAATCCGTAAAGTTCGCAGGCTTCGGACATCGTTATAAGGCCCGTTTCTACACCTAAAATCACTGTCGCCTTGCGAGAGGCGACCCATCGTTTTGTCGTTCTTTCTGGTAGATCTGATCGTGTAAATTTCTGCCCATTGGGCAAAGTCACATAAGCTGGACCATCATTTTTCTTTAAATACATAACCACTCGCATTGATAACGTAGCGTTGTTTTGCCGCAAAACCCTTAATCACAAATGAAAGCGGCTCTTGTGAATGTCTAAGGTTTTACGATAAAGCGAGCAATTAAGGAGATCGTAACCATGGCGTTAGATACACCACTACCATTGAATTCAATGGGCTTTGCCAAAGAGCCCAAAGATACACGTGTGCTTGTTGCAATGTCAGGTGGCGTGGACAGTTCTGTTGTAGCAGCTCAATTGGCATCCGAAGGTTACGACGTGGTTGGTGTCACACTACAGCTTTACGATCATGGTGCAGCGCTGGCCAAAAAAGGGGCCTGTTGTGCTGGTCGCGATATCCACGATGCCCGCCGTGTCGCCGAAGAAATGGGTTTTCCCCATTATGTTCTGGATTACGAAAACAAATTCAAAGAAAGCGTTATTGACGAATTTGCAGATGCTTACCTTGCGGGCGCAACCCCTGTCCCCTGTATCCGCTGCAATGAACGTGTGAAATTCCGCGACCTACTTGAAACTGCCAAAGATTTGGATGCGGATTGCATGGCAACAGGCCATTACATTCAACGCTTCCAAGGTAACGAAAAGGCAGAGCTGCACAAAGCGGCAGATGGTGACCGCGATCAATCCTATTTTCTTTTCTCAACGAAACAAGATCAGCTGGATTATCTGCGCTTCCCATTGGGGCATCTGAAATCCAAGGCTGAAACACGCGATCTGGCCCGTAAATTCGGCCTGCCCGTTGCAGACAAACCAGACAGCCAAGACATCTGTTTCGTGCCAAACGGGTCCTACGCCGCTGTCATCGAAAAACTACGGCCCGAGGCCGCAGACCCAGGGGATATCGTTCACATCGATGGCGAGGTTTTGGGTCAGCACAAAGGCATCATCCACTACACCATCGGCCAACGCCGTGGTTTGGGCATTGGCGGACGTGATCCGCTTTATGTGGTGAAATTGGACGCAGACACAAAACAAGTGATCGTAGGGCCAAAAGAGGCTTTGGGTACAACAACTGTCCCTGTACGCGAAATCAACTGGCTTGGTGATGAGCCGTTCGAATCTCGCTCCGAATGGCACGTCAGCGTGCGTGTACGGTCTACCCGCGCACCCAAAGAAGCGATCATCCGTCCGATTTCAGACACCGAGGCCTCTGTTGAACTACTCACATCCGAAGAAGGCGTCGCCCCTGGCCAAGCCTGCGTATTCTACGAAACCGAAGGCACTAGGATTTTTGGTGGTGGCTGGATTTGGCGTGGGTATTGAAAACAAATTCTATTTCTGAGTTTCAATCTGAATGTAAGTGTATTCATGCCTGTAATTAATTTCAGGTCCGCGTTTAGATATAGTATAAAAGCTATCACCAACAATATGTGCAACTGTTTTGCCTTTTGAAAAAGCAAAGGTTTCTTTCCTTTTGTGTTTTGTCTCGCGGTGAATTTCGCTGTAGAAAGCGCGATTTTTTGCAGGAGAGTACTTATATTTAGACTGTTTTAATGTGTTTATTAGATAACTGTAATATGCGTTGTGACTTTTACTATTATCTTTATTATCTTCATCCTTAAATGGAATAATAATTTTACATCCTATTAAGTCGTTTCTTGAATACATGGAAATATTTATAATTGGATATTTAGATACCAGGCGTATTTTATTAGGTGATTTTACATATAAATTTGTATTCTTAATCCGTCCTATTGCTGTTCTTAGGCTATTTGTAATAAATCTCTTTTTCTTATAACCATGTTTTAAAAGCTCTGGAGCATCACTTTTACCTTGCTCTAAGCTCGATAGACACGTGTTATACACAAGTGTAAGTTCTTTCTTCATATCCAACGGGATTTCTGCATATGAATGATTTGAAAACCCAATCGTTGAAAAAACAGCAAAGCAAGTGATTTTGAAAATATGCTTTAATATAAGTGGCATTAGGAACTTCCATAATAAGTTTATAAATAGCTTCAAATCACTTAAAACACATAATGTGTGTTAAACAACGGCTAATTTTCCGCACCCAGAATTTTACTGGTGAGGTTAAGTATCTTAGATTTATATGGTTGAAAATGGTGGGCCCACCGATGTGGTTTATAGAACCGAACAAGGTTGCCATGCCTTGCGCTTAGTTTGACCTGTCATTTTAGCGGTTTCTTCATTTGACGCTGTTACCCGTCCTTCGGAAATCCGAAAACCAATTTGTGTCGACGGGAATGGTTATACCCCGCAAAATGTTGATACGGCGTTACACCTGCGTACGGTCTATTGTTTTCGTCGAAAATCTATGGCTCAAACACACATAGCATTTAATACATTTTGTTATGGAAGTTGCCCAAATTGCATCGTGACAAATTGTGAGCCGCCACGCGTTTGGTGTGACATGTTGATTGTGATCATATGGTCTTTTGTTGCATAGGCTGTTAAAGCCACACCGAATTTATTCTTTGCTGTGATTTTCTTATAACCGCGCTTTTTCAATTCTGATAGCACACCATCTGTTATATCCTTAGCTGAGGCACGATTAACATTATTGGCCACGCCACTGCACGCAGGCTGACCGCCCCACTTGATCATTCTAACACTAAAATACTGTTTTTTATTAAACACCTTTGATTTAACCACGGGTTTTTCATATGCTTTTTTGACTTTTGTATAGTTATATATGCCTAATAAATCAGGATGCGATCGTTTGTTTTTTAATGCATCCAAACATGCTCTGGTTACCAATTTAGCTTCTGCATTCAAATTTAATTGTTGTGCTTGTGCAGCCAGCCCAGAAGTCAGCATTACGAATGGTACAAGGAAGATATAATTTTTCAATTTAATATTTATCAAAAGACCACTCTTGCAAATGATAGTGCCGTTGTTGGAGAGCCGCTGTTATAAATAGTACTACCATTTATCAGTAAGTTAACGTCACCTTTTTTATAAACCTGCATAGCTCTGCCGCGTTTGTCTTTAACGACTGTTTGTTTATATCCATTTTTTTTGACCTCGGAAAAAGCTGCGTTTGATATTTTTCTCGCATCCGCACCTGCAACGAATAATGCGTTTAGGTGGCATATTTTACCTTTACCAAATTTACCAATATGGACTCTGAATGCGCGTTTTGTGTTCAGAAAACCTGCCTTAATTTTGGGCTTGAAATACTTGTTTCCTTTTTTCACAAAAGCATATTGGGTCAACGCAGAGAGGTCGCTTTGGTTTTGTTCTAATGCATTTAAACATGTACGCGTAATGCGTTTTGTTTCTAAGCTAAGGTCTAATTTTTGATCTTGGGCATGGCTTAATGTTGGGGTCAAACTAATAAGAAGCAGCCCTATAGCAATCTTAAGATTAATATACATATATGTCCCCTATACCCTCATATGGGTAAATTATGTAAGTTATATGGAAAAAAGCAACTTTCGTCTTATCATTCAAGTATCTTACGTTTTAAGACACGTTTAATAAGAACGTGATCGTTTCTTAATATTTCTGCTGTAACTATATATTCCCCCGCAATCCAACCGCCACGCGGGGCTTTTTTACCAGCGAAATTAAATTGAACCGCTTTCCTACGTTCAAGTGGATCATATGTATTTGTGATGATTTCACCTTTTTCATTTGAAAGTGTTATACGAACCTGATCTCCTGCATTGAGGTTGATCGCGCGAACATATCCAACCAATGCGGCGGTTTTACGTGAAGGCGTAAAGTTCTGGAATGTTTTGTTGTCGATATCATTTACTGTGATCGGCCCATCTGCAAAACCAAGATTGATAATTTGGGTGGGTTGATAAGCCAGTCTCTCTTGTAAATCTTCTGCCCACAGATTGCCTATTGGCAGTTCTCCGCACTGAACCGTTTTATTCGGGTTTAAGAAAGGATCAACTTTTTTGCCATTGTGGCGTACAGACAGATGCACATGCGGGAATTGTGTTTGGCCTGACAATCCTACCTGCCCTAATACGTCGCCAACTTCTATGGATTGGCCTTTTTTAACTGTCACACTACCTTGTTTCAGATGGCAATATTGGGTTTCCCAACCATCGGCGTGTTTTAAAACCAAACCGTTGCCGCATTCCTTGCCTTTGATTGCTGCGCGATCTTCTGGTGTTTTTAGGATTTTATCTACGACAGTATTGCGTGTTCCTTGTACGCGCCCGCTGGCCGATGCGATTACATTTACGCCGTCTTCCATGTCTTGAATGGTTAATAATCTAAAGTCAGTTCCTTTGTGGCCATCATAACTGGCTGTACCACAACCAAAATCACGTACATTCTTGCTGTCGTCCAAATCCATATATTGTTGGATAAAGCAAGTTTTTCCTAATTCGCAATCTATTGGGAGTTGCAGAACAGGTGGTTCTGCCATTGCTGGTAGTGATGTCAGAGACAAACAAAAGAATATACGAAAAAACATAATTACCTCTTTAACTTGAACCTGAAATCTATTTAGTTTCTCGCAATCTACAAGCGAAAGAATCCGTACCATGTCATTAGAGAAAGTTCTTGTCCATATTGATGCCGATCAAGACGCCGCTTTAGCGCGTTTGATTGACTTGCTGAAAATCGAAAGCATATCCACAGACCCCGCTTATGCAGGTGAATGTGATAAAGCGGCTGATTGGCTGGTAGATGATCTGAAATCAATCGGCTTTGACGCATCTAAACGCCCTACTCCTGGTCACCCGATGGTTATGGCGCATGGCGATCAAACAGATGGTACGCATGTGCTATTTTATGGGCATTATGATGTTCAACCTGTTGATCCGTTGGAATTGTGGAATGCAGCACCGTTTGATGCAAAGATTGAGGATACACCAAATGGCCCTGTGATACGTGGCCGTGGATCGTCTGATGACAAAGGTCAGTTGATGACATTTGTTGAAGCCTGTCGTGCTTGGAAAACAGTGACTGGTTCATTACCCACAAAAATTTCGATCTTCTTTGAAGGTGAAGAGGAAAGCAGTTCACCATCTCTTGTGCCTTATATGAATGAGAACAAGGATGAGTTGCAAGCGGATGTCGCCTTGATCTGTGACACAGGTATGGTTGAACCCAATACACCTTCTATCGTGACAATGTTGCGTGGGATGGTGAAGGCAGAGTTTACGATTACTGGACCAAGCAAAGATTTACACAGTGGTATGTATGGTGGTCCGTCTATCAACCCGCTGCGCGTGATGAGCCAAGCTTTGGGGGCTTTGCATGATGAAACAGGCCGCGTAACGTTAGAAGGGTTTTATGACGGTGTGCCTGAATTGCCTGCAAATGTTGCGGAACAATGGAATAACCTTGATTTCGACGGCGATAAGTTCCTGAACGAAGTTGGGTTGTCTAAACCAGCTGGTGAAGATGGGCGCAGTGTTTTGGAAATGTTGTGGTCACGTCCAACAGCCGAGATTAACGGCATGTGGGGTGGATATACAGGCGAAGGGTTTAAAACTGTTTTGCCATCAGAGGCCAATGCAAAGGTCAGTTTTCGTTTGGTTGGGCAACAGGATCCTGATCAGGTTGAAGCGGCCTTTAAAAAACATATCGAAAGTCATCTGCCAGAGGATTGTACAGTGACCTATCATTCTACAAGTGGGGATAGTGCATCCAACATGGCGATTGATCACCCAGCGTTTGAAAAAGCACGTAATGCATTGTCGAACGAATGGGCGAACGAAGGTGTGTTTGTGGGCTGTGGTGGCTCGATACCTATCGCAGGACATTTCCAAGATATAGTCGGTCTAGAAACCATGCTTATCGGCTTTGCTCAAGATGATGACAGTATCCATTCGCCGAATGAGAAATACGACCTTCGCAGTTTCCACAAAGGTATCCGCAGCTGGGCACGTATTTTGGATGCACTGAGCCAAACCGAGTGAAAGGCATGATATGATCGAGGGGCGTTGTCACTGTGGTAGGGTTCGTTTTCACGTGAGCGATACAATTGAAACGGCGCTAGAATGTAATTGTTCTATATGCATTCGCTTGGGCACTATATGGGGCTACTCTCTTATTGAAAATGTCACAATAAAAAGTCCACCTGATGGAACTATTGCATACAGCAGAGATCAGAAAAATATTGCATTCCACAGTTGTAAAAATTGCGGATGTACAACGCATTGGGAACATCTTAAGCCTAAAGCTGACAGCAAAATGGCCTTTAATCTGAGGTTATCAGATCCGGCGATATTAAACTCGATAAGAATTCGTCGCTTTGATGGCGCAGATACTTGGTCATTTATAGGCGAATAACAGATATTTTACACTTAAGGCATTTGCTTGAATTAGGTTGAAAGCCGCTTTTGGGCTGACCAAAGTAATGCACGCGAATAAAGAATGTGAAAACCGAGCAATGCGGAGAATAGAAACCCCATCTCGGTTTTTCCAGTTTTTGCGTTGGTTGTGTTGGCGACCGCTGAGCCAAAATACAACCGCGCGCCCTGCTCGTTCTTATCAACATGTAACCATGATGATGTGCGCCCCGCGTTCAGGAATATTTGCTTCTGTGTGCGTTCAACAAGCTTCCATGCAGCGAAACGATCTGATTGATTTGCGGCTAATGCTATAACGTCTCGATCTGTTGAGGGATATGAAGCGAGTTTTAAGAGTAATCGTTCCAATTTAAACAAAGGTGTTGTGTAGAATGCGGTTATATAATCTTCCAAATTAACTTGTTTGGGAACATCAACGCAAAAACAATCGACATATGCGCCAGTATCTTTCCCATATTGGGAAAGTAAGCTTTCATCGGGTAAATCGCATTTCAATATTGCAGTCATATCTAAGCCACCTCGATAATGTCCAATATCAAAAGCTTTGTCTTTTCTAAGGTTTTGGTAAATCACCCAAATTGTCGCTCTTTCATTACGTTACGTCACCTTGAAGATTTCTTGAATAGTGAGAATAGTCAGATATCTAGGTATCAGCCTTGGGGAAGCAGGCCCATTCAGTGAGTGTATACTTTAGGCGGTAAGTGTGTTTTCGAACCATAGTGTGATGGTTGTGTTGCTTAGTCAGTTCTGGGTCTGCTTATTTAATCAGCCACGCGCGATGACCGCCCACCACGGCGTTTTGATTTCGCAGACTTCTGACCTTCTTTTATCACATCTGTCATCGGATGATCTGGGTTGTCTGTTTCGTATTCCGTCAGCAATTGGTTCAAGAAATCTTGCATATTTCCAACAGGTGTATTCATCGCCCAATCTAAGAATATCATGCGACACTCCTCTAGTGTCACACCTTCGATGCGGTACGCCTCATAGATCATACCGCGTGGGTCGATTTCTAGATTTCCTTTGAAGACAGCCATGTCACCCTCGAAATACTTATTTCTATGACAAATACTGCAAAATCACCTGCTCTGCATCCCTTGTTTTCGACATCATAGCTGCTTCTAACGTCGCATTGTCGTCATATCCGGTCACTGACAGGATATGATCTAACCCTGCTTGGCTTAATGTATTCACATCAAAACTGCCTGTTACCAACAAACGGCTGATGTGTTGAACCTGCGATAATAAGCTGTGGGTCTCAATCAGGGTTAATGCATCATCAGATGGTAATACACCTGCCTCTGCGGCCAAAACCAATTGACCCTTGGGATCATTCTCCACGATATTCCCGATCAATGCACAGGCTTGTGCCAAGAGTTCTATATCCAGCAAACCGCCTTTGACCTCTTTGACTTCCCATATGCTTTTGTCTTTGGATTTTGTTTCACCTAATTTTTTGCGCATATCTGCGACATCAGCCAAAACTTTTGTACGGTCATGATCTGATTGAACGATGCTTTCGCGGATATCAGCGACTTGTTTTATAACGGCTTCAGAGCCGGCAACAACAGAGGCACGCGTGAGTGCCAGATGTTCCCATGTCCAAGCTTCATTGCGTTGATAGTTCTCAAACCCTTTTACACTTGTCGCAACGGGCCCTTTACGGCCTGAGGGACGCAAACGCATATCAACTTCGTATAACTTTCCTTCCCCTGTTGGGGATGTCAGGGCTGTGACTAAAGCCTGTGTTAGTCGAGCATAATATTGGGCGGGTGCTAACGGACGTTTGCCATCAGAGCTGTCTTGATTGGCTGGGTCATAAATAACAATCAAATCTAGATCAGATGTTGCAGTCATTTCACAAGAACCAAGTTTACCCATTGCTAATATGGCTAAGCCACCGCCATCAATAACACCGTGTTTGCGGGCAAAATCACGTTCAACATAGGGTAATAGTCCAGCCAAACAGGCTTGTGCCAATTCGGAATAGGCTTGGGACGCTTCAAAGGCATCTGCGATGTTGCGCAGTTGTAGCACACCTATGCGGAAATGATGTTCCTTAAACCAACGCCGTGCCATATTCAGTTGATCTTCGTAATCCGTTAAGTCTGTGAGGGTTTTATGAAAATCAATAATCAAAGCTTCTTTATTTGGCAAAGGTTCGAAAAATGTCCCTGCGATAACGGCATCTAATACGCTTGAATTTCTTGCCAGATAAGTTGCTAATGATGGGGCTGTGCTGACAACGTCTAATACTAAGTCCAGAATTTTTGGGTTGCTGTCGAATAAGGAAAACAACTGCACTCCTGTGGGCAGTCCGCTGATGAACGTTTCGAAATCACGCAAAGCCTCTTGGGGGTGTTTAGAATTTGAAAGGCCTTGTGAAATACGCGGTTTAAGACGTTCAAATATATCGACAGCACGTGGGCTGCGGAATGCAGGTAAGCTTTGCCATTGCGTGAAGCTTTCTTCGAAATCGTCAATAGTATAGGCTTGTTTTTGATCAGGGGCAAAGAACTCTTCGATGATATTATGAACGGTTTGTAGGTCACTTTGAATATCATCAAACACCGTTTTCGTATCCTCTGATCCACATAAGCGCGCGAAACGATCCATATCGTCGGATGACGTTGGCAGGTCATGCGTTTGAATGTCGCCGATCATTTGAATGCGGTGTTCGTGTGTACGGTGCTTACGATAAGCGTCTTGTAATGTGTCACAGATGGGCTGTTCTATCCATTTGCTGTTGACCAAGTCTTGCAATGAAATCAAGGTCCCCCGGTCGCGTAATTTATTATCGCGACCCCCTGCTATCATTTGGCGGGTTTGGGCGAAAAATTCGATCTCGCGAATACCGCCCCTGCCCAACTTCATATTATGACCTGCGATTGTGATTTCTGAATGAAGTTTTTTATGCGCGCGTATGCGCAATCGCATATCATGTGCGTCTTCAATAGCTGCAAAATCCAAGTGTTTTCGCCAAATGAAAGGTTTTAAATCCTTTAAAAACTGTTCCCCTGCCGCAATATCACCCGCACAACTGCGGGCTTTGATGAATGCAGCGCGCTCCCATGTGCGACCTTCGGTTTCATAATATTGCATCGCGGCTGTTGTGGACACGCAAACGGGTGTTACAGATGGATTTGGGCGTAAGCGAAGATCGGTACGGAACACATACCCATCACGTGTGACATCCGATAGAATTTTACACATACGTTGAATAATCTTGATCAAATGTGGGCGCAGTTCACCGATATCGTCATCCGCATATCGTGCGTCATCAAAGAAACAGATCAAATCGATGTCAGAGGAATAGTTTAACTCAAATGCTCCCATTTTACCCATGGCGAGCACGAATATACCTGCACAGCTTTCTGGATCATTGGTTTGTGGAATTTTACCACGCTCAATGTCTGCCGCGACAAGTGTTTTAAGCGTTATATGAACAGCGTAATCAGCAAACAGCGTTAAAGCTTTTGTCACGTCTTCCAACGGCCAAACGCCGCTGAGGTCAGAAAGCGCGGTTAAAAGTGCTATGCGCCGTTTGGCTTGGCGTAAGCTGGTTTCTAAATTCTTTGGGTCGATACCATCTAAACACGTTTGAAATACATCCCAAGGATTGCGATCCCACAGTGTATGAATCCATTCATGTTCTTTGGCGATAAGGCCACGTAAATACGGGCTGGATCCTGCTGTTCCAAGTATTAGATCATAAATATGACCAGAGGATAGATTAAGCGCTGCCACCGTTTCACGGGCACGCTCAAGATCGTAGGGTAATGGGGTGGTCGTAATGTGGTCTTGAAATATCATATCTCTTTGTGGGCAGAAGGTAAGCGAGGGTCAAGCATCTGATTGATTTGCTTGTATTGCATTCATCACTGAAAGAGCACTGCGTAGCCCTGGGTTCTCGTGTCCCTCTCCCAATTGTTTCATTGCATGATCACAGGCTGCCACTTGAGCATTACGAGTGCTTTCATCGTTTAGGATATCTAAGACAGATTTTGCTACGGCATCAGGTGTACACTTATTAAACAACAATTCAGGCACGACATAGCTGTCTGTGATGATGTTGATCAGGTTTGCACGATCAGTCTGTGCCAAACGTTTTACTGCACGTTCTGTCATCCAACTGGCGCGATAAGCAATCACCATTGGGCAACGTTGTTTTGCTAAATCCAAGGCAATTGTGCCAGATGTGGCAATGGCAAGTTGGCTGGCGGTATAAACAGCGCGTTTGCGTTGCTCTGCAATAACTGGGTCAAACTCAGATGGATCTAATATTGTGATCGGTAAATCAGTGTTTTCAAGCTGTTCTTGGATAAGATTTAATACTGGACGCGCCGCTGGTAAGATAAACTTTACGTCTGGATGCTGTTTTAGAATGTCGATAATCGCTTCTTTATATATTGGTAAAAGCCGATTAATCTCGGATTTACGTGATCCAGGTAAAATACTGATAATATCATCAGATGGTGATAGATTTAAATCAGTTAAGACTTGTTTGACTTCCTCTTTTGTAGGGCGTTCTTCGTTCACCGCTGGGTGCCCCACAAAATCGCAAGTCATGCCTTCATGTTCCATATACATTGGCTCGAATGGTAAAAGTGCCAGTACATGATCAACGGTTTTTGCCATCTTAGCAGCGCGCTCAGGGCGCCACGCCCAAACAGAAGGTGCAACATAATGAATGCTGTATTGATTTGGTTTTGCCAAACGCAATTTTTTACCAACACGCAGACAAAAATCCGGGCTATCGATAGTGATAAACACATCTGCATCCATCATGATAGCGGCATCTGTTGTTTGTTTGATCCGTTTTTTAAGCTTTGGAATGGCTGGAATTACTTCTAATAAACCCATGATAGACAGGTCTGACATGGGGAAAAGAGATTGCAATCCAGCCGCTTGCATCATTTCGCCGCCAACACCTTGGAATTCTATTGCGCCGTCTGTAAGGCTTTGAAGCCCTTTCATTAGATTACCACCAAGTTTGTCGCCTGATGGCTCCCCAGCAATGATGAAGACTTTCAAAGGGCGCACCATTTGGATTACCCTTCGACTTCAAAACAGTGAATGAAAAGGCCATGTTTATTGGCAATCTCTACTGTTTCTTCGGGGTCTAAAATCAAAACGGATTGCGCTTGAACAGCAACGCCGCTTAATCTTGCTGTTGCAGCTTTTTCAATGGTTTGCGGACCTATAGTTGGTAGATCTATACGCCAGTCTTGCCCAGCTTTGGGCGCTTTTAACAAGACCCCCTGACCTGCTTTATCATCGGGTCGGTAATTGTCAGATGTTTGCGCTACAAAATCCAACATGGCATCAGTACCTTGAATGGATTCCAGTCCTAAACATAGGCCTTGTGCTACAACAGCTCCTTGTCCAACGTCAGCATTACCCAAATGCGCTGTGATTTCTTGTGCGCGTTTCAGGTCGTTTAGATCATCTTCGGATGGTTTGGCCTTTGTTATTGTCCCGCTTGGCGCCAATAGATCGCTTAACAGTTCATGGGCACCGATAATATTCAAGCCTTCACCTTCGAATACGGCTTTTACAGCATCCAAAGTTGCACCATCACCCATTTTAAGTTTCGGCAGTAATTTTGCTGCCAAAGAAACCATTTTCATATCAAATTTCAATGGGTTAATGCGCGGTCTTAAGATGTACCCTGCGAACACAATTTCGGTACAGCCAGCTTTATGTAGTGATTTAAATAAATTACCGGGCTTTTCAAAAACCCCCTCGATCAATGGCTGATCTGTGCGCCACTCTGGTTGGTAACCGTTAAAGCATACCAAAACCACCTTACGGCCCATCTTTGTCGCAGCATTTGCCAAAAGCTCAGGTAATCGCCCTGTTCCAGCGACGATTGCTAATGCTTGCGACCCCATAAACTTTAAACCTTACTTGCAGTACATATGTGGCGGTTCGTATCAGATGTCATAAATTCTACCATATCAGCGACCAATGTACTGTCAGGATATGTTTGCAGTGCAGCTAGGGCACGTTCACGCAGAACACCCTGTTGGCCATGGAACACATCTTTATAGGCGGCACGCAAAGCGTTTATTTCATCTTTGGAATGTCCGCGACGTTTTAAACCAATCAGGTTTAATGCATCTAGTTTAGCGCGATTGCCTGAAACGGTGCCATATGGGATAACATCCTCTACCACAGCAGCGAATGCAGCCAACATTGCACCCGAACCTATACGGCAAAATTGATGGATGCCAGAATGTGCACCCATAACTATATTATCACCAGCAATAACGTGACCAGCGATACCAACGTAGTTTGCGAGTACATTGTTATTGCCAATGATACAGTCATGGCCAACATGAGTGTGCATCATTAATAGATTATTATCGCCAATTTTGGTTAGACCACCGCCACCTTCAGTACCTGGGCTAATTGTTGCCCCTTCCCGAATGCGGTTTTTTTTACCGATTTCTAATTTGGTGCGTTCTCCTGCAAATTTTAAATCTTGCGGGATATGACCAACTGATGCGAAAGGAAATACTGTGCTGTCATCACCAATATCTGTCCAACCAGCGATAACTGCATGGGACTTTAATTCAACATTTGCGCCTAAAGTAACTTCAGGGCCAACAACAGCATAGGGTCCGATCTTACAGTCTGCACCGACAGTAGCACCCTCTTCTATAATTGCTGTTGGGTGTATATCTGCAGTCGTATGAACCGTCATTTTAGGCCTCTTCTGGTGGTACCATCATTGCAGCAAACTCGGCTGACGTAACGACTTTATCATCCACGATACCTTCGCCATAAAACTTCCAAATCTTACTGCTTCCACGAAGAACTTTCACATGAAGTTCAAGTACATCGCCAGGTCCGACTTTATGGCGGAATTTACATTTATCAATAGTCATAAAGTAAACCAATGTTTCACTATCTTGCATACCCATCGATTTGCTTACTAAGACCGCAGCAGTTTGTGCCATCGCTTCAACAATTGTCACACCCGGCATGACTGGCATACTTGGGAAATGGCCTTGAAAATGTGGCTCATTGTATGTCACATTTTTAATGCCAACAGCGCTTTCGCGTAAGACAACATCTCGGACTTTGTCGATTAACAGAAATGGGTATCTATGTGGAATTAGGCGTTTAATTTCCTGAATGTCGACGGTAGTAGAAGTATCTTCGCTCATGCGTATTGTCCCTGCTGTTTATCTATCTTGAGTAACAATCAAATGATTGCTAATCAAGCAGATTGCTTATCATTCTTGTGATGCTGGTGAAGAACTAAGGCTAGTATTAATTCGTTCAATTGCCTCATCGGTGATATCACCGTCTGAAGTAGAAATGAAAATAGCTTGATTATTCAGTATAAATTTAATTCCACGCTCTTGCATCAAATCTATGATAATAGGTTGTGCAAGTTTAAAAAAGGCTCGGCGTGCCTGAATGAGGGTTGCATTCAGTTCATTGGTCTTCAAGGCTTGTTCCGCGCGTATTTTTTCGACTTTTTCGTTAAATGTACTGGCAAGTTTACGAAATTCGACATTCGATAGCTCTTTGCGCTTTTGTGTTAAGTCGTTTTCTTCAGAAACCAATTCTTGCTCTATGCGTCTATTTTCGTCTGCTAAAGCATTGGTGTCCTTTTGAAGTTTCGCTGTGAAACTTTGTCCATACGCACTGCCATTAAACAGACGTTCTTGGTCTATAGTTGCAACGTTTGATAATTCTTCAGATGTTGGAAACGATTGAGCAAACGCCCTATAAGGCGTTTGCCCAAAAATTAGTGCAGCAAAAAATACGAATATGATGCTATATTTTTGCATATACCCTAGAAGCGCGAAGATACTGAGAAACGGAAGTTTTCTGTCTTGTCAAAGTCTTCTTTCTGCAAAGCACGGGCAAAGTCAAACCGAAGTGGGCCAAGTGGCGATTCCCAGAAAAGTGATACACCAACAGCCGTTCTGAGAGAGAAATCTGTTCCAGTAACACCTCCTGCGTTCAACGCATTTTCAAATCCCCACAATGAACCTGCATCAAAGAATAGACCACCATGAACACCAAACTCTTCTGGGGCCCCTAATGGAAAGCTTGCTTCAACACGCGCGGAAACAAATCTATCGCCACCAAGAGATTGATCTGCGATTGTGTCACGTGGGCCAACACCCAATATCTCAAAGCCACGCAAACTATCGCCACCAAGTGAAAAACGTTCCGTTATAAGTGTTGGATCTGACGATGCAATAAAACCACCTTGAACTTCTGCTGAAACAATAACTTCTTCGTTAAAAAACGACTTAAAGATTTTTGCTTCTGCTTGTGTACGCGCAAAAGACCTATCACCAGTCAATCCAGCCAATTCTTGTGTAACTGAAAAATTGTAGCCAGATGTTGGCTCAATGACTGAATTTCGTTTGTCTAAGCTATAAGTCGCTCCAATTAAACCAGTTGATGTTGTATCGAAATCACTCAGAAGCGCTTGTGATGTAATTGTGGCATCAGTTAAATTCCCTGTGCCTTCAATTTTGTCGTTTGAAAATGTTGTGAATAAACGCAAACGGCCATTCTCGCTTACAGGAAATGTAATGCTTGGGCTGAAAGAGATTGAGGTTGTTTCAAATGCATTTTCATCACGTTCAGTTGTGCCAAATCCAAAATCCAATCCAAGCGCAATATCGCGCCCTAAAAATTGAGGTTCTTGGAACTCAATTTGAAAACGGCTATCTTCTGATGCAGCAATAATGGATGCACCAATACGTTGCCCTCGACCCAAGAAGTTACGTTCATTAATGTTAACAGACACACCCAAGCCATTATCTGTACTCGCCGTAATACCAAAGCCAAATGACCCAGTTGGTTTTTCTACAACATCTACGTCAACAATAACCTGTTCCGGACTAGACCCTTCACGCGTTTGAACATCTACGCTTTCAAAGAAATTTGTTGCACGTACCCGTGTTGTACCATTACGGATTTCACGACGGTTAAATGGATCCCCTTCAACCGTTCTAAACTTACCACGGATAACTCTGTCAAGAGTTGTAGAGTTACCTTCGATATCAATTCTCTCAACAAACCGTCGAGCGCCACGTTGAATCTCAATCTCGATGTCTAATGTGCGTGTATCATCGTTACGTGTAATACGCGGAATAGATTGAACGAAATTTTTGCCTTCAGAAGCGGCTTGGAAATCAATGCGCTCAAGAACATTGTCCACTTGATCTGGTATATAAGTCGAACCTTTTTTCAGTGTATTTAGCTTCTGATAATCGGCCTCATCAATATCATCTTCTAGACTAATGATAGTCACGTCACCAAAGCTATATTTCTGACCTTCTTTAATTTTTAAAGCCACTTGGAACGAGTTCCGTTGTTTTGCAAATTCAGCAGTTGTGGATTCAACTTCAAAATCAATATAGCCACGCTTTTCGTAGAAAGCACGCAGACGCTGTATATCTACAGCGATACGATCTTCTACAAATGTGTCACCTTTAACAATACCTCTAAACAGGCCAGCTTGTTTAGAGGCAATAACACGTCTTAAACGGCGATCTGAATATTTTCTGTTACCAAGAAATGTAATACGCCCAACATCGGAAATACCGCCTTCTTTAACTTCAAATACCAAATCAACACGATTATCTGAACGACGGATGATCTTTGGATTTACACTAGCAGATAAACGCCCAGTTACTGTGTACGCTTGGGCAATAGCCTGTGCATCCGCTTCGGCAAGACGCGGTGAAAATGCGCGGCGTGATTTCGATTCAACGAGTTGTATCAGAGCATCATCTTTAAGACGTTTATTGCCTTCAATACGAATTAAGTTAATCGTTGGGTGTTCTACGACTTCAATAACCAAGCGGCCGCGTTCTGGGTTTACATCAACAGTTTCAAACAGACCAGAATCTACTAAATTTTGTACAGCACCATTAATTTGTCCAGGTGTAACACGCACACCAGGTGTAATCCCTGAAATAGAGCGAATAGTATCCGATGAGATACGTTCGTTTCCTGCAACATCAATTCTGCTAAATGTAGCGGAGGCTTGCGCATGCACCATAAACAAGTTTGGTGCAACTGAAGCAGTCATAAAACTTAGACCGACAGCTAATGCTGTAGACTTTAGTGTTGTTTTTAGGGTTGGTTTGTTCGTAACGAATTTCATAGATTAACTCTTATCTGCATTGTCCGCGATTTTTTGCGGTATATCATGGCTCATTGTGTTTAACCATCATAATTTATGCCCTTAATTATAGTCTCATTATATCATTAAATGTTGCGAACAACATCAGTGAGAGAAGCATCGTTAGACCCATTGTCATAACGACTTGAATTGCCTTAGGGCTTGGGGGGCGACGCACAACTGCTTCATAAAGATATAAAACTAGATGTCCGCCATCTAAAACAGGTATTGGTAGCAAATTCAAAAAGCCAATTGCTGTGGAAATAAAACCGATTAAAGAGATAAATGCTAACAGTCCAGATGCGGCTTGGTGGCCAGACACTTGAGCAATACCAAGAGGCCCTTGTAGGTTTTCGGCCCCCACTTTTCCTGTAATTATCAAATAAATACTATCAATAGAGCTTGAAATCACAAAATATGTACGTGAAATACCAGCCATTACCGCATCAAACGCTGGTACAGATTCCACTACTGCATGAAAAGGTAAAGCAGAACTTACACCAATCATCATTCGTTTTTCGAATTGAGCTTCGCCAACTTGGATATCTCTAAATTCTGGTGTGATAGACAGTTCAATTTCAGTACCGTTACGCCATACATTTAGGGCGATACTTTCTGATTTTGAGTCTTTAATGATCTCCACCAAACGTGAGAATGATGTAATTGCGATATTATCTGCGGATAAAATTACGTCACCCTGCTCTAACCCAGCTTTACTTGCCGGAGATACTGGTAAGACATTACCAACCAAGGCTGGCGATAGAGACGGTCCTGGAATGATGAGATCTTTCCCGTTTCGTATCACAGCGTATTCTAAAGACGGTTCGTCATTGAATTGTGTATATAAGTTATAAATATCGGCGAATTCACTAATCCCTATTCTATTGATCGAAAGGATTTCATCGCCTTCTTCAAGCTGAGACAGTGATGATGGTAAGTTAGCTACTTTGCCAACAATTGGTGCATTTGACGCTGTACCAATATAGAAAGCAAGGCCTGTGAAGATAACGGCCGATAGAATAAAGTTTGCTGCAGGACCTGCAAAAACAGTTAACGCACGCTTATATAGTTTTGCGCCATTTAAAGTTTTATGCTGTAGTGTTGCATCTACTTTAGATGTCTTCAAACTACTTCCATCTGAATCACCTAGAAAACGAACATACCCACCCAAAGGAAGGGCCGCTAATTGCCATTTGGTGCCGTGTTTATCATAGCGTGATACGATAACTGGGCCAAAGCCCAAAGAGAACACTTCTGCATGAATTCCGCACCATCGACCGACGATGTAGTGACCATATTCATGGATAGCAACGACAATGCTAAGAACAATTACAAATGGAACGATTGTTGTTAAAAGTGGACCTACAACGGGGATATAATTAAGAAAATCAAACATTAGTTATTTAGTACATCCTGCAAGTTCATTCACATAGCTTCTAGCCCATGTATCAGCTTTGGTAATTTTGTCCATTGAATCTGCACTGAAACTGTTCATTTCCGTAGCGGAGTGTACGGTTTTTGCAACCAAATCCGCCATATCAAGGAAACCAATTTGTGCATCTAAAAATAAATCGAGCGTTTGTTCTTTAGCAGCATTGAATACAGCACCTGATAATCCCCCCATTTTCATAACGTCATGTGCGATATGAATAGCTGGGAAACGTTTTGTATCTGCCTGTTGAAAATCAAGTTGAGATAATTGGGAAAAATCCAAACGTTTAACGCCCGCATCTTTGCGGTCAGGCCAATACAATGCATAACCAATCGCACTGCACATGTCTGGATGTCCCATTTGCGCCATTATAGAACCGTCGTTAAATCCAACCATGCTGTGAATAATGGATTGTGGATGAATAACGGCTTCTATTTGATCTGACTTTACATCAAATAGTTCTTTTGTTTCAATGATTTCCATCGCCTTGTTAAACATAGATGCGCTGTCAATTGAAATGCGTTTTCCCATAGACCAATTGGGATGATCTGCTGCTTGTTCCGGTGTTACTTTTGCCATTTCAGCAAGTGGTGTATTTAAAAATGGTCCACCTGATGCTGTTAATATGATGCGTTCTACGTTGCGAATATTTTCACCAACAAGAGATTGAAAAATTGCAGAATGTTCACTGTCTACTGGCAAAAGTCGACAACCAGATTGTTTGCAGGTATCTTTTAGCAATACCCCACCGCAAACAAGGCTTTCTTTATTCGCTAATGCCAATGTTTTACTATGCTTAGCGATTGCTAGGCTCAGTTCCAGACCTGCAAACCCCACCACGGCTGACATAGCCCAATCAACAGTTTGTGAAGCAGCATCAATTAAAGCTTCACGCCCCGCTTGCACAGATATAGACGTTCCTTTGAGTAGGTCTTTGAGTTCATCTAAAAGCGTCATCTCAGATGTAATCGCTATGTCTGCATCTAAGGTCTTGGCTATTTCAGCAAGCTTTTTTATGTTCTTACCACCGCTTACAGCAATCACATTAAAATTTGCTTGGTCACCTTTTATTATCTTTACTGTATTTTGACCAACAGATCCTGTGGCCCCAAAAATAGAAATGCGACGCATCAATAAACACCTAAGAGGCCAGCTAGACCTAGTAAGAAACATACCCCTAATACGCCGTCAAAACGATCTAACAGGCCACCATGACCAGGTATAAGGTTGCTGCTATCTTTCACCCCTGCGCGACGTTTCACAGCGGATTCAAGCAAATCACCTGCTTGTGCTGCGATGGCGACCAAAATGGATGCAGGAACCAATACCCATGGTTGCGCCGTAAATATAACAATACATAAACCAACAATGGCAGCTAATGCCCAACCGCCTATTGTACCTGACCATGTCTTTTTAGGGCTAATACGCACCCAAAGTTTTGGGCCGCCAAAGATTTTGCCTGCAAAGTATCCACCAACATCACTGGCAATAATACAAAGGAGTAGCCAGATTGTTAAAACAAACCCTTGTTCAATTCTAAATGTGCCAAGATCTGTCGTTGCCGCCATAAAGACCAACAGACCTAAAAAGACAGTAAAGCGCGTTTTTTCAACGTGTAAGCCAGAAATTAATAAGCATGGAGCCAATTTAAGGACTGTTAATGCCGTTGGAGATATACCTATTGGAAAAAAGGATATGTATACAACTGCAGCAACAAACGCGCCTGACAATATAGGTAGCCATTTGCGTGTATCGTGCATTTGGCTGAGTTCCCAAGCCATAAGCCCCGCTAAAACGATCAATAGGTATTGGAAAGCTAGACCACCCTGCCAAAGGGTAAAACCTGCGATAGCCAGCATAACGATTGCGGATATTGTCCGCGTTGTTAAATCAGAGAAGTCCGCTTTTGCACTCATTTCCCGATCACAGACCCAAAGCGGCGTTCACGACTGCGAAATTCTGCAAGCGTTTGTTCATAGATTGCGACTGTGAAATCTGGCCAAGATTCTTCGACAAATGCGTATTCAGCATATGCCGATTGCCAAGGAAGAAAATTAGATGTGCGATATTCGCCAGATGTACGGATTACCAAATCAGGGTCTGGCGTGCCTGCTGTATCTAAGTATTGATTGATTGTGTCTTCTGTTATCTCTTCTGGTGCAATATCACCAGCTTGAACAGCAGTTGCCATTTTCTGAGATGCACGTACCAATTCATCACGCCCCCCGTAATTTAGCGCGATATTCAGCTCTAATGTCGTGTTATGCGCTGTTTGTTCTTCGATCCAGTCGATTAGTTTACGCAGTTTTGGGTCCAGTGGCTCACGGCAGCCGATGAACTTCATGCGTACACCTTCTGCTAACATATCGGCAGATTCCGCTAAAATATAACGACGAAAGATACGCATCAAGCCTGACACTTCTTTTTCAGACCGTTTCCAATTTTCAGTGGAGAATGCATAAAGTGTAAGATGTTTTACACCAAATGTCTTAGATGCTTTTACGATCTTTTTAACCATGCGTGCACCGCGCATATGGCCATCAAGCCGCTCTAAACCACGCTTTACAGCCCAGCGTCCATTGCCATCCATTATGATAGCAACATGTTGTAAGTCTCTTTGAATGGATTGTGTCACAGCATATATCCCTATTGGGACTCCAGTTAAACCTGCATAATCTCTGCTTGTTTGGTTTCCAATATAGCATCTAGAGCTGCAATAGCATTATCTGTCAGGGTTTGAATTTCATCAGACCATATTTTTTGGTCATCTTCCCCCATACCATCAGCTTTGGCTTTCTTGATTTGATCCATGCCGTCACGGCGGACATTACGCACAGAAACTTTTGCATTTTCTGCATACTGTCCTGCAAGTTTTGACAACTCTGTACGGCGCTCTTCGTTTAATTCTGGAATTGGCAAGCGCAGTGTTGTGCCATCGACAACTGGGTTCATGCCTAAACCGCTATCACGGATTGCTTTTTCAACAGCCCCAACAAGACCCTTATCCCAAACAGTCACCGTAATCATGCGCGGTTCAGGAACATTTACTGTTCCACATTGGTTAAGCGGCATTGACGATCCGTAAGCGTCGACCATAACGGGTTCAAGAATAGATGCTGATGCACGACCTGTGCGCAAGCTGGCGAATTCTACTTTTAGTGCGCTCATTGCACCGTCCATACGGCGTTCAATGTCATTAAGATCAATTTCAATATCAGACATCACTGTCTCCCCATTCATGCTCTAAGTGGTTCAACCCACTGTCGTATAAGTTCCTTGCCCACGCAAGATACCAGCCAAACCACCTGGTGTGTCCAACGAGAATACGATAATTGGTAGATTGTTGTCACGTGCTAATGCAATTGCTGACGCATCCATTACTTTAAGGTTCTTTTGTAGAACTTCATCATATGACACGGCATCATAACGCACGGCATCTTCGTTTGTCTTAGGGTCTTTATTGTAAATTCCGTCTACTTGTGTGCCTTTGAAGATAGCTTCGCAATTCATTTCTGATGCACGCAATGTAGCTGCTGTATCTGTTGTAAAATACGGGTTACCTGTACCTGCTGCAAAAATACAAACACGCTTCTTTTCTAAGTGGCGCACAGCGCGACGTCGAATATAGGGTTCACAAACTTGATCCATCGGGATCGCAGAAATCACACGTGTATGAACATTTAAGGCTTCCAAAGCCCCCTGCATCGCAAGCGCGTTCATGACTGTCGCTAACATCCCCATATAATCGGCAGTTGTTCGTTCCATACCTTGCGCTGACCCTTGAAGGCCACGGAAAATATTACCACCACCGATTACAAGACAAACTTCAACGCCCAAATCGTGAAGATTTTTCACTTCACCAGCAATACGTTCAACTGTTGGAGGATTAAGACCAAATCCTTGGTCGCCCATCAGGGCTTCGCCAGAAATCTTTAAAAGAACCCGCTTATACGTTGGTTTTTCGCCAGGTTGCGACCCATCGGACATAATCGACTCCTTTAAATTATCGTTGCTGCAAATAATCGGAAATAGTGCATTGTTGCAATGACAAAGTGGTACTGTATACGCTAAATATCGCTTAGAAACCAATAAAGAGCTGAATGTGACTGCCCTTCTTTCAGATACAAAGCCAATTTTAATCGCAGGTCCTACGGCCTCTGGTAAATCATCACTGGCTATAAATATTGCACAGCATGTAAATGGTGCGATCATAAATGCAGATGCTTTACAAGTTTATGAAGGTTGGTCCATTTTATCTGCACGACCGCCACAAGAAGATTTAGATCAATGTCCGCATTACATGTACGGGCATGTAGCCATGGACCATGCCTATTCCGCTGGAGAATGGTTGCGGGATGTACAAGAACAGATAAATGCCTGTTTGAAACGTGGCGAACGACCGATCATTGTTGGCGGAACTGGACTTTATTTTTCGGCCCTCACTCAAGGTTTGGCGCATATTCCAGAGGTGCCTGAAACAATACGAGCCGAAGCAAATCAAATGGTATTGGATCATGGGAGAAATGTATTTTCTGGTATTTTGGAAAAGGATGATCCTGAAACCTATGCCCGCATCGATACACAAAACCCTGCGCGCACGCAGCGTGCTTGGGAAGTTTTGAAGGCTACTGGTATAAGTTTATCGGAATGGCAAGATCAAACAGATGCTCCGTTTTTGCCCGAAGGCAATATGCATTTATTTTCATTAACCAGTGATACAGATTGGCTAAATGAGCGTATTGATCGCCGCTTTGATATTATGTTGGATTTAGGTGCGTTAGAGGAATGTCAAACCGCATTGAGCGCTGGTTGGTGGGATGAAAATCAACCGTCGTGCAAAGCAATCGGCGCAAAAGAGCTTATTTCCTACCTTCAAGGTAACATGGGTTTGACCGAGGCGGTTGAAGCTGCAAAGTTACAAAGTAGGCGATACGCGAAACGACAGCGTACGTGGTTTCGTGGACGTATGAAAAGTTGGAAAAAATTGCACTTATCAGACAGTAGCTTTGATTTACAGCAAATTTTATAAGCAAAATATTGCTAAAAACATACGTTTAAGTTTAGTGTGTCTTTGAGGGGTAAGACGAATCGGATATTTGGCTGTTTAGCCAAAGATATATAGGACTACTGTATTTTGACGCATTCTCATCTTATGCAAAGTAAGCAAACTGTTTTTGTCAGCGCGCTTGCTCCAAGCATTCGTAACTTCCTACCAGAGTTGCGTATGGACGGACAAAACGGCATGCATAAAATTCTTTGGATATCCAAAGGCAATGCCCGGATTATGATCGACGGTGTTACCAAAGGCGTTGGGCCCAATACATTCATCTATGTTCCTTGTAATATACCACATGTGTTTGAAGTGGGTTCAAATACATATGGTTCGTTTATCTCAATATATCCAAATTCGAATTTAAATATGCCAAGGCATTCGTTCGTATTCCCAGTTCTGAATATTATGAAACAGTCGGAAGTTACCAAATACATCGATAGTATTGTGAGTGAAGCAACGTCAGATACTGAAGGGCGTTTTCCTGCAATGGAATCTTATGTGAATCTTTTGATTGTTCATATTTTGCGCTTAACGGGTGATCAAATCGAAAAGGTAAAGGAAAACGCATCGCAAAAATTAATGCGCCGTTTTTCTAGAATTTTAGAACGGCAATATAATACTGGACGATCGTTAAGTGAATATGCCGAAGCGCTTGGGGTGACAACAACGCATCTGTCGCGTGTATCACGGGCTTTGAATCACAAATCTGCAGGCCAAATCATTCAAGACCGTGTATTAAGTGAAGCAATGCAACTCTTATTACATAGCAACTTGAAGGTTCAGGATATTTCAAAAAGCCTTGGCTTCAGTTCCCCTGCTTACTTTACACGGCTATTTAATTCTAAATTGAACCAGACGCCTAAAGATTATCGTAAGTCACGCGCGCGCGGTCCAGAAGAAACCCAACGCATTCGTGCCAGAGGGTTATAACACCCGATAATTTTGCACCGCTTCCCGAACCTCCATATTATGCGGTGATCTTTACAAACTAACGTAAGGATTTTGATGCAGGTTACGCAGCTATGTCTGATAAGATGGTTGAAATGGCTGCACTCCAACCTGGGGTATATTGGTGTTGAGGGTACACGTGATAATGTTGGTTTCGGGATTACTGTCAGTTATTGGAAAGATGAGGCGCAAAAAGTAGTATGGTTATTATATAACGCGCATTGCTAAGGTAGAGCACCAATACGATGGCCCTTTAGGGCGTTAATTTCCGTCTTTATAAGTACCGATATCGGCTGAACCATCTTTGGAGATAAAGCGGATTGCTGTGCCATCAGTATTTCTTTCGACATCATAACAAACCCAAGTGACAGCTGGCGGCCAAACTGAACAATATTGGTTCTCTTCAACATCCCATTTACCATGAGTTGGTCTTTGAGACGCATAATATGTATCGCCATTTTCATAGAACACTTGTATTGCGCCACTATATTGTAAGGTTCTATTACTTAAAGCTGTTTCTATTTCATTATTTGAGAGTTTTAACCAAGTGTCAGCAGATGCAAGACTGCCAATGAATGTAAATATAATGATCAAACGTAGCATATAAGCCCCCTGTCCTTGCGTCTTATGTCGCATCAGTTTAAGAGGCACGCGATACTCCTACAATCACAAAAAGGTCCTGCCATGATCCCTCGTTATTCCCGCCCTGAAATGGTCGCTATTTTCTCGCCAGAAAGCAAATTCCGTATCTGGTATGAAATCGAGGCGCACGCCTGTGATGCGATGGCTGATTTGGGTGTTATACCACGCGAAAACGCTGAAGCGGTTTGGAAAGCAAAGGATGTAGAATTTGATGTAGCGCGTATCGATGAAATCGAAGCTGTTACAAAACACGATGTGATTGCATTTTTAACGCATTTGGCGGAACACGTTGGCAGCGATGAAGCCCGCTTTGTTCATCAAGGTATGACATCATCAGACGTATTGGATACATGTTTCAACGTTCAATTGGTGAAAGCATCTGACATCCTGATCAAAGGTATGGAAGATTTATTGGAAGCTCTTAAGCGCCGCGCTATTGAGCATAAAATGACAGTACGCATTGGGCGTTCGCATGGTATTCATGCAGAACCAACGACAATGGGTCTGACATTTGCACGTTTTTATGCGGAGATGGATCGCAACCTGAACCGTCTGAAAAAAGCACGCATGGAAATTGCGACAGGTGCAATTTCTGGTGCGGTTGGCACATTCGCAAACATCGACCCTGCTGTTGAAGAGCATGTATGTGCGAAATTGGGTCTGGAGCCAGAACCAATCAGCACGCAGGTTATTCCACGTGACCGTCATGCTGCATTCTTTGCTGCATTGGGTGTGGTTGGATCATCCATCGAAAATATCGCAGTGGAAATTCGTCACATGCAGCGTACAGAAGTTTTGGAAGCGGAAGAGTTTTTCAGCAAAGGTCAAAAAGGTTCGTCTGCGATGCCACACAAACGTAACCCTGTTCTATCAGAGAACTTGACTGGTTTAGCGCGTTTGGTGCGTATGGCAGTTGTGCCTGCGATGGAGAATGTAGCGCTTTGGCATGAGCGCGATATTTCGCATTCATCCGTAGAGCGTAACATTGGTCCAGATACTTGTGTGACTTTGGACTTTGCTTTGGCACGTTTGACGGGTTTGGTTGATAAGTTGGTGATCTATCCCGACAACATGCTGGCGAATATGAATAAGTTCCGTGGTTTGGTTATGTCTCAACGTGTTTTGCTGGCTTTGACACAAGCAGGCGTAAGCCGTGAAGACAGTTATAAGCTGGTTCAACGGAATGCGATGAAGGTTTGGGAGGAAGGTAAGGACTTTAAGACCGAGCTTTTGGCAGACGAAGATGTATTGAAAGCATTAAGCGCTGAAGAGATCGAAGAAAAGTTCGATCTTGGCTATCACACCAAACATGTTGATACGATTTTCAAGCGCGTTTTCGGATAATCCATAACTAATATTCAATATAACAGAATTGTGACTACCTAAAAGTTAGTCTATTTTCAAAAAGAGTGATTATTGTCACTCTTTTTTTTGTTACCTTACGTCATGTTGTCGTTACTTTGAATAAAATTTTTAGAGTTCGGTCGATGTAACGGAAGAAGTGAAATACTTCGCGGTGTTGATGTCTTACGTGGATAATTTCGGTCCAGCAGGAATGCGTGTACTGTTTATGTCGATCTTTTCGTTTTTTATGAGTATGAAGGCCTCAGTTTTACTGGGGCCTTTTTATTAAAGTTCGTTCATGATTTCTATTTTTGCAGCTGCCATAAGCTTAGACATTTTTGCCCGCAAATCATCATGATTAACATGACCATCTAAATCACTAGCTAATTTACGAAATATATCTTCATCACCCGGCTCTTCTAAATTAGTGCTAACGATACTGGCAGCATAGGTTTGAACATCCACACCAGTCTTACCCAATAACTTAGCGGCCCACTGCCCTAATAGCTTATTGCGTCTTGCCTCTGCCTTGAACTGCATTTCTGCATCATGTGCGAACTTTGCTTCAAATGCATGTTCGCGTTCATCAAATGTTGTCAATTTAGCCTCCTGTAAAATTCCTTTATCTTAAATATGTGGTGTCATGTTTACCCATTACAAGACCACATAGGAATGGCCTTGCTGGTCGGCAAGGGACAGCTTATAGAGTGCATACGGTAAGGGGCTATGTGAGTCCCCCACCCCATATATGGAGACCCCGATGGCCAAGGGCGCAAAAATATACGAAGGCAAAGCCAAAACGCTTTACGAAGGTCCAGAGCCTGGGACAATCATTCAATACTTCAAAGATGACGCGACTGCATTCAACGCAGAGAAAAAAGACGTTATTGATGGCAAAGGTGCGCTGAACAACCGTTTTTCTGAACACTTTATGCAAGGTTTGGAAAGCATTGGTCTGCCGACACATTTTATCAAACGTTTGAATATGCGCGAACAATTGGTCAAACGGGTAGACATCGTTCCACTAGAAGTGATCGTTCGTAATGTTGCTGCTGGCAGCATGTCAAAACGTTTGGGGATTGAAGAAGGCACAAAGCTGAACCGCCCATTGGTCGAGTTCAGCTATAAAGACGATAGCCTTGGTGATCCGTTGGTTGCTGAGGAACATATCCTTGCTTTGGAGTGGGCGACACAGCGCGAATTGGATGAAATGATTTCAATGGCATTGCGCGTGAATGATTTTCTATCTGGCACAATGCATGCTGTTGGCATCAAATTAGTCGATTTCAAGATTGAAATTGGCCGTTTGACTGAAAATGATTACCAGCAATTGGTGATCGCAGATGAAATCAGCCCAGACAGCTGTCGTTTATGGGATATCGAGACTGGTCAAAAACTAGATAAAGACGTGTTCCGTCGTGATTTGGGCAATCTAACAGATGCCTATTCCGAAGTTGCACGCCGTTTGGGATTGCTCCCAAAAAACACAACCACACCTAAACTTGTAAAATAAGAGGCAAGACCAATGAAAGCACGCATACATGTGACCCTAAAAAATGGTGTTCTAGATCCTCAAGGGGCGGCCGTGCGCCACTCATTGGGTGCTTTAGGCTTTGATGGTGTTGAAAAAGTACGCCAAGGTAAAATCATCGAAATGGAGTTGACTGAAACGGATGCTGGCAAAGCAGAAGAACAAGTCAAAGCGATGTGTGAAAAGCTTTTGGCAAATACAGTGATCGAAGACTACGCAGTGGAAATCCTATAATGCGCGCAGCAGTTATCCAATTCCCCGGCTCTAACTGTGACCGCGACCTTGCTGTCGCTTTTGACAAAGTGTCTGGTCACAATAAACAAACACAAATGGTTTGGCACAAAGAAAGCAGCCTACCACAAGGTTTGGATGTGATTGGTATTCCAGGCGGGTTTTCCTTTGGTGATTACCTGCGCTGCGGTGCGATTGCAGCGCGTTCGCCGATTATGCGTTCTGTTGTCGATTTTGCCAATAAAGGTGGATATGTGGTTGGCATTTGTAACGGTTTTCAGGTTTTAACTGAAAGCGGTTTGTTGCCAGGTGTTTTGATGCGCAATGCGCAGCTTAAATTCGTCTGTAAGGATGTTTCCTTAAAAGTTGAAACAACAGATTCAATATTCACAAATGAGCATAAGAAAGGTGACATAGTTACCTATCCTGTAGCACATCATGAGGGTAATTATACGGCTGATGCAGAAACGTTAAAAACGTTGCATGGCGAAGATCGTGTTGCCTACACATATACGAACAATCCAAACGGTGCTATGGATGATATCGCGGGTATTCTTTCAGAAAACCGTCGTGTGTTGGGAATGATGCCACATCCAGAACGTCTGAATGATCCTGAATTGGGTGGTGTTGATGGCTCTAAGCTTTTTGAAAGCGTCGCAGGATCGCTTGTTTCTGCATAATGCGGTTAAAATGCTTGAGCGTAACGCCGACTGCGCCTAGACTTTAATAATGGGCACCGATGCATCAATAACGTCTGTAAATTCAAGACGCACTAATCTGTTTCTGAGATTTGGTGTATTGTTTATTATAATAACAGCTTTCGCTGTTATGTATCTGAGTAATCTCTATTTTTCAGAACGTTTTACGCAAAAAACACGTGGCAATGCCGAACGCCAATTGTCACTTTATAGTGGTCGTATCATCAGCGATTTGCAGCGTAGTTCTGTTGTTCCATTGTTATTGTCACGCGACACCACATTGATTGCGGCACTTAACAGTTCCGATTTCGTTGCTTCTTCTCAACGTCTTATCAGTTATCAAGATGATATTGGCGCCAAAGAGATTTCTCTGTTGAATGCAGAGGGTCGTATTGTTGCGACTAGTAATCGCCAAAAGTTGGGAAGCTTTCTTAACAATCAGCCCGTCTATGTTGCTGCTATCCGTGGAAGCGATACAGTCTTCACCAGTTTCGAAAATGAAAGCGGTGGCACTGGGTATTACTTTTCTCGCCGCGTCCAAAGTAGTAACCAAACCGTTGGTATCATCGTTGTAGAGGTTGATTTAGATGGCCTGTTTGACACATGGTCCAAAAACGATGCAACATTGATTGTAACGGATAGCGAAGGCAAAATTCTTTTGTCTACGGAACGTCAATTTCAAAACCAAACATTGGTAGAAGCGTTATCAAACCAACCAGTTTTAACCACTATGGAGCGCGCTTTACGGGCTACGGGTGAGTGGTCTGGATCTGTAGCTGACGCTTATATTCGTGGGCAACCTCTGTTTCGTATTGATGAAAAAGTCCCCTTTCAGGGATGGAATATTGTTTACTTGGCATCATATGAAAGTATCCGTGCCCGTGTGAATGGTATCTTAGCCCTTGAAATCATGGGCTATGCCATGGTGCTGGCTGTGATGTTTTATATCATGTCAAAACGCGCAATGCGTAAGTCTTTCGTGTTCCAAGCGGAATCAGCCGAACTACGCGCCCTGAATGACCAACTCACCTTGGAAATTTCGCAACGTGAAGAAGCAGAGAGAAATTTACAGGTAGCAGAACAAAGCTTGGCACAAAGTTCAAAATTAGCTGCTTTGGGCGAAATGTCTGCAGCTGTTAGTCATGAATTAAACCAACCTTTGGCCGCTATGCGGACCTATTTGGCTGGAGCAAAGCTACTGCTGAAACGTCGCCGACCAGAAGAAGCCATCAGCAGTTTTCAACGCATTGATGATCTTATTGAACGTATGGGTGCTATTACAAGACAGTTGAAATCATATGCGCGAAAAGGTGGTGATGATCTACAACCTGTGGATTTAAGAACGGCTGTTCAAGGCAGCATGTCTATGATGTCGCCGCAATTGAACCAGTTAGAAATTGAGATAACAGAGACGATGCCAAAGCATCCAGTGATGATTTTAGGCGATATGGTGCGCATTGAACAAGTGATCGTGAATTTGCTTCGTAATGCTATTGATTCTATGAAAGTTCAGGGCGATCGACAATTGGATATCCTGTTGGTTGCGGGTAAAATGGCTAAATTATCTATTAAAGACAATGGCCCAGGCATTGAGAACTTGGATAATTTGTTCGAACCTTTCTACACAACAAAGCAGCCTGGCGACGGCGTCGGGCTTGGTTTGGCTATTTCTTCTGGGATAGCAAATGATCTGGGTGGGCGGCTTCTCGCTCGAAACGTATCCCCTCGTGGTGCAGTGTTTGAGTTCCAAATTCCTATGATTAAACAAGAGACTGTAAAAGCGGCGGAGTAATAACCAAATGGCAGAACAAATGACGATAGCAATTGTCGACGATGAACAAGACATGCGCGAAAGTATCTCGCAATGGTTAACCCTTTCAGGATACAGAACAGTTACCTATCCAAGTGCAGTTCACGCATTAAAGGAAATTGATGCAGATTTTCCGGGGATTATCATTTCTGATGTGCGGATGCCCGAAATTGATGGCATTCAATTCTTAAAGAAAATTCAAAGCATTGATAACACGCTTCCGATGATCATGATCACGGGACACGGTGATGTATCAATGGCTGTGGAAGCAATGCGCATTGGTGCATATGATTTCCTTGAAAAGCCATTTAACCCTGAGCGTATGGCGGAATTAGCCAAACGTGCGGTACAAACACGCCGATTGCAATTGGACAATCGGACATTACGTCGTGAATTGTCTGATGGAACGGTGCTTTTGCGTAAGTTGATGGGCACAAGTCCAGTAATGGAACGTCTACGCGAAGATATTCTGGATTTAGCGCAGGCTGACGGCCATATCTTAATTTCTGGTGAAACTGGAACAGGTAAAAGCTTGATTGCTCATGCATTACATGCCTGTGGTTCACGCCAAGGTAAGAAGTTCATCACCGTCAATTGCGCGGCCTATACAGAGGATGAACTGGCAAAACGGTTGTTTGGTCCAAATGAGGATGCAACGCCATTTCTTGAAGCTTCTTTGGGCGGTACTTTGTGTTTAGAGGACATCGAGTCCCTGCCTGCATCAATTCAAGCAAAATTACTCAGCTCGATTACAGAGCATGATCGTGGCGAAGTTTCGCAATTACGGATTATTGCGATTTCAAATGAACCTGATCCCAATAAATCTTTGGATGATACAATCCGCCAAGATTTGTATTTCCGTTTGGCAGCCATGCAGATCACCCCTCCTCCATTACGTCAACGTGGCGAGGATATTTTGACGTTGTTTACACGGTATGCTGAAAACTTTGCGGATGAGTATGGCTGTGATGAGCCTGAGGTTTCTGCCGAAGATGCAGCAAAATTATTACAAGCTCCATGGCCTGGAAATATCCGTCAGCTGATCAATTTGGCAGAACGTGCAGTTCTGCAAAGCCGTCGTGGTAGTTATTCGATTTCTAGCCTGTTGATGGCGGATGGTGATCAAGAGACGCCTGAAGTGATTGAAGATGGTAAGCCATTAAAAGAACACGTTGAAGCCTTTGAACGTATGCTAATCGATAATACGATGCGCCGTCACAAAGGTTCTATTCAATCGGTGATGGAAGAATTGAAGTTACCACGGCGTACTTTGAACGAGAAAATGGCAAAATACAGTTTGACCCGTTCAAATTATGTTGGTTAGATGATTTGAAATAGTGTGTGTCCCAGCTGGGACATACACTTAAATTATTGTTTTTAAATAGATAAGTTGTCCATTAGCTTACAAAGCTAGCGACATCTTCCAGCTTAGCACGGATCATACGTGTTTCATTGATCTTTGCGGTATCGTCAGCATAACCAAACGAAATGCCACAAACGATTGCGTTTCCTTCTGGAATATCCGCCACTTTAAATATTGGATCAGGATACATTGCCAATGCCCCTTGGGCGCATGAAGCCATACCGCGTTCTGTGAGTAGCAACATGAAGCTTTGTAGGAATATTCCCAAATCAAGGCTATTTGTATGATTCATATCCGCTGGCATAGATAGGAATGCAGCATGAGGCGCACCAAAGAACTGGAAGTTCTTTAAAGCTAACATATTGCGGGCATTTTTATCTTCACGTTTGATCCCCATCGTTCCATAATATCGGTTAGCGCAATCGTATTGGCGTTCTTTGTGAACACCTTTTAATGGGACAGAACTTGGCTCAAATGCTGGGTTTTGTTGCCCGCCGCTCATGATGTGTTTTAAAAGTTCGTTTTCCAAATCGCGTAACGGTTTGCCAGAAACAACCGCAAAATGCCATGGCTGCGTGTTAGTATTGGATGGTGACCAGCGTGCGATATCAATCAGTTCGCGTAATTCATCATCTGGAATAAGATCGGGTTTATAAGCCCGATATGTGCGGCGTGATTTAATGGCATCGGTTACGTTCATTGCCCTACCCTTTGTTGTTTAGGGAAAGGCTACAAAACCCAATGTTGAACTGCAATCTTTAGGCTTTGATGTCACGTAAGGTAACTTCGAGATCGCCATATCCTGTGTAACGGCGCTCTAAGGGTAAACCAAGCATATCTGCACATTCTTGTGCCTTTGCATCTAATACGGGGTCATTGATCTGCGCTTGGTAAACCACTTTAGTGTAATTCCCAAAATACATATCGCGCAATTCTGGGTGACGATCCAATCCCATTGGGCGCGTCACGAAGGCATCAAACTGCTTCACTAAAAAATCTGTGAGGTAAAATGCTGTAATTTCATCCTCTGACGTCTTTGCAAACACCTCGTTTCCTTCAAAGAAGCTATAACAATGTGGGCCCTCGACCATTTCCACGCCCAATTCGGCGCATTTGGCTTGTAAAAGACCACCTGTTCCACAATCCGCATACACAACGAAGATGGTTTCATATTCGTCGCGGTATTTATGAACGGCATCTTCAACAGCTTGTGGGATTTTTTCAGGATACAGATGATATTTCGCAGGCAAACACTGCAATTCCATATGATCCCACTTATTCAAACGTTTTAACGCTAAAATTTCATGGGCCAATGCGCCACAGGCCAAAAGTAAAACGCGCCCAAGGGTATCCTTGGGCGCGTTTAAACCGTTTTCAGTCAATGCATTATCATCAACTGTTAATGTCATATTAGGCACTCAATTGATTGTGCTTTTTTGCCATAAACTCTTTTGCAGTTTCCACAGCAACAGCCGCATCACGGCAATATGCATCTGCACCAATGGCTTTGCCGAATTCGTCGTTCAATGGCGCGCCACCAACCAATATAGTGTAATCATCGCGCATACCTTTTTCGACCATCGTATCAATAACAACCTTCATATAAGGCATAGTTGTTGTCAAAAGCGCGGACATACCTAGGATGTCATAGTCCCCAGTTTCCAACTCATCGATGTAATTTTCTACTGGGTTATTGATGCCAAGGTCTTTTACCTCGAAACCAGCACCTTCCATCATCATGGTTACAAGGTTCTTACCGATGTCGTGAATGTCACCTTTAACGGTACCGATCACCATGTTGCCCAAGCGCGGCGCGCCAGTTTCTGCAAGCAATGGTTTTAAAATGGCCATGCCGCCCTTCATAGCGTTTGCAGCAAGCAAAACTTCTGGAACGAACAAGATACCGTCACGGAAATCGATACCAACGATACGCATACCTTCAACCAGTCCTTTGGTCAAAATATCATATGGCATCCAACCACGATCCAGAAGGATATGTACAGCTTCTTCGATTTCTTCCTTCATACCATCATAAAGGTCATCGTGCATTTGTGGGACGAGCTCTTCGTCTGATAATTCGGATAGGATGATATCTTCTTCGTCTGACATCGGGTATTCCTTATATAGTAAACGGCGTTAACTCACTATAAGTTCACCGTTTTTAGGCAATTTATCTTTTCATTTTACGACAAAACGCAGCAACACTGCGACGTATTAACCTCTGCGGCGCTTGCGGCGTACTGGTTGATTAGAGGTATCGCCAGTTCCGTCATGCTCTGATGAGAATGGGCCAATTGATGTACTGATCTGTTCTAATGTAGGTTTTTCACCTTTTGCTGTCGTATCTAATGCTTTGCGCATGGCCCGTAAATGCTCTGGCATTGTACCGCAACACCCGCCAATAATTGTGGCCCCTGCGTTGCGCGCCATCTGAGCATATTCAGCCATCAATTCAGGTGTGCCATCGTAATGGATGTGGCCATCAACATACTTTGGGATGCCTGCATTACCTTTGGCAATAATAGGTCGTTCCGTTCCAGTATCAGAAAAGCCCATAACGGTACGCAGTAAATCAGATGCACCCACACCGCAGTTTGCGCCAAATGCGAACGGTTTGTAATCCATGCCAGCGATCATATCGACCATACCGGTGGATGTGGTGCCCATCATTGTGCGCCCTGCTGTATCAAAACTCATAGTTCCGCACCAATCAGCGCCCACATTTTGCATAGCTTCTGCTGCAGCTGCATATTCTTCTGGGGCAGAAATTGTTTCAACCCAAAGAACATCTGCGCCGCCTTCAAGTAAACCGTGCGCTTGTTCTTCAAAAATCTCTACGGCGTCTTCGTGCGATAATGTACCAGCAGCGCCCATAATCTCGCCTGTTGGGCCAACAGAGCCAGCAACGACGATATCACGATCACATTTATCCGCCACTTCGCGACCAATCTCAGCAGCCATGCGGGATAGTTCACGCGCACGATGACCTGCGTTGTGTAATTTCAAGCGAGAGGCGTTGCCGCCAAAGCTATTTGTTAAAAATAAATCAGATCCAGCGTCCACAGCGTCTTGATAAAGCTTGGTAATACGGTCTGGATGCTCTTCATTCCACATTTCAGGCGCATCACCGGCCATTAAGCCCATGTTAAAAAGGTTTGTACCTGTTGCCCCATCCGTCAAAACAAAGCCTTGTTTATCAATAATTTTTTGTAGGATTTCTGACATATTTATATCCAATTCTATAGAGTACAGCTTTAACTGTTTAACCATTCAAGCCAGTGACATAGATTTGCCCATGAAACAAATGCATATTTAGCATAACAATTATGTATTTCATTCACTTTGGGTGGGGTTATGCTTTTGCAGCTTTCGTTGCAACAAGACGTAATCGTTCTATCATTGCCCGCAAACCATTTGACCTTTGCGCGGATAGATGTTGATCCAATCCTAGTTTTGCAAAAGAGCCTAAGGCATCGATTTTCAAGGCGTCTTCAACTGTGTTGCCAGTATAGAGAACTTTGAGAATAGCAATTAACCCACGTACGATCATAGCATCTGATGTACCATCGAAATCAAGAATAGCAGTTGGCCCCGTTCCTAAAATCTTAGGTGCAATCCACACTTGTGATGCACAGCCATCCACTTTTAAAGCATCCACTTTAAGCGCATCATCCAGATCAGGCATTGCTTTGCCCATTTCGATAACATGACGGTAACGATCTTCCCAATCATCAAGGAATTCAAAAGTGTCTACTATATCTTCAAATGTTTCTGACATGACCTTTGCCTATTGTTTTTTCATGACCTATGACTGCAATCAACAAAGGTCCAGTGTTTTTCGTCGATTTGATGACACAAGGCTTTTCTTTAAGTCAGAGTTTGGGTATCTGTTACCGAAGAAGATGTGGGAAAATACATGAAAAATACTTTCATCATGATTGTGGTAAGCAGCTTAATGGCTGGTTGTGGCGTATTCGGTAGCTTTGGCAGTTCTGCTGGAAGCTCAGGCGGAAGTTCTGGAGGGAGCTCTGCTGGAAGTTCTGGAGGTAGTTCTGCTGGTTTATTTGGCAAGAAACGTGAAAAAGAAATTGTTCTGGAACAACGAAAAGAAGTTGAAGATTTACGTGTACTATTACCTACAGTTAAAGATGTCTTTGTAGAACGTTTCCACGGAGGAGCTATTGTGCGCGCTACGGCCCTTACTGGTAACATTGGATATCATAATATTCACTTATCACCTGTGAATGATGGATTGCCAGATGAAAATGGTGTTGTCACATTTGAATTCTTAGGTGAAGAACCGGTTACGAGAACAACGCCCAGAACAGAGCGATCACGTGAGATTATAGCTGCAAACTCTATCTCAACGAATGTTCTTCGAAACGTCAGTAGTATTCGCGTAGTTGCAGCACAAAATCAAATCAGCGTTCGCAAGCGCTGATTTTAAATTTTAACTATCTTAACTGAGTCTTTGTTTGCCGATAGAGCAATTTTGCCATCACAAAGTTGCAAGGCGTTTTCACCGAACACTTTTTTCCGCCAGCCACTGAAAGCAGGCAAGTCACGCTCACCAGATGCTATTGCATCTAAATCAGCGGTATTGCAAATCAGTTTTGTTGCAACCCCCGCTTCTTCTGCGCTGGCTTTCAATAAAACGCGTAGCAAATCAGCCAAGCCATCAGTCCCTTGCTTTTTTACACGTTGTACAGGCGCTTTGGGAAAGTCCTCTGGCTTGACCTGCGAGGCCGCTTTGACAGCTTTCAAAATACCATCTGCAATTGAACCACCACGTGCATCACGCAATAATAAACGTGATTTCTTAAGTTGATCCATACCAGATGGTTTGGTCGCTGCTAATTCTAGCAAAGCATCATCTTTATAAACACGGTTACGTGGAATATTTTTGGCCTGCGCATAGTTTTCACGAAAACGGGCTAATTCACGAACATAGGCCAGCATCTTACCTGAACCATTACGTGTTTTTACACGTTTCCAGGCAGCATCTGGTTCCACAATATAAGTGCCAGGGTTGGTTAAAATCCCTAATTCTTCATCAACCCACGCTGCACGATTGGATTTATCTAAGCTTGCTTTAAGATGTTCATAAATCACACGCAGATGTGTCACATCGCCAATCGCATATGTTTTTTGTTTATCTGACAGCGGGCGCGTGCTCCAATCGGTAAAGCGGGATGATTTATCCAAACCCTCATTCGCAATTTTACGCACAAGTGTTTCATAACCAACCTGTTCACCGTATCCACACACCATCGCTGCGACTTGTGTGTCAAAGAGTGGTGATGGGATCACACCTTTATCGACGAAGAAAATTTCTAGGTCTTGTCGCGCTGCATGAAACACCTTCACAACAGATTCATTTTTGAAAAGCGTGTATAATGGATCAAGTGATAACCCGTTTGATAACGGATCAATTAAAACAGCATTCTCATTCCCCTGCCCTTTATAGGCCATTTGAATCAAACACAGTTTTGAATAATAAGTTCGTTCGCGTAAAAACTCTGTGTCTACGGTAACATATTCTTGCGTGGCACACTCTTTACAAAATGCATCTAAGTCGGCTGTCTTGGTTATTATCTTCATACCAATTGCTTTATGTCGTTATCCAACTTAAGGCAAGATAAAGCCTTAAACATTAACCTTGTGTGTGGACATATTAATTGGCAGCGAACAGCTGATCATAGACGTCTTTTATTGGTGTTAAGACAATATGGTTTCGTAAAGTTGGCGTGTAAATTTAATAGCAATGGAATCAAACTTTTTACGTATCTGTAAAAAGCACCTAATGATGTATGAATACTCCCACTCGCAATCTCGATAGATTTGGCATTTTTACAATTATCCGCAATAAATTCAGAGTTATCTTTGGCTGACTTTTGCGTGGCACAATATATTTTACCTGTATAAAATCTATAAAGTTTTAAATCTTCAGCCATACGACCTCCAAAGTTTACATCATGTAACGTTGGAGCAAAAAAAGTAAAATTAGTGCTATATGTAGTTGAATCATTAGCCTTTATCTGAACCATTATCGGTGCAACATGATCTGCAATATCGTTCATCGAAACAAACTTATTTTGGTCGCTATTATAAAACCCAGTTATCGCCTGTTCATATGACGCTTCGATATTATGCGTGAAACTGAAATTAAAGATCATTCGGCTTGTTTCTGCAGAAAGGATTCCCATACATTCATCTGGGGTTATACCCATTTTAACCAGGCTGATATTCCCCTCTCTATTTAAATTAGAACAAAAACTTCGATATTCGTTTGCCATAGCATTCGCATTGTACTTTTGAGTAATGCGCTGAGATATTTTCGAAGCTTGTTTTTTAAATTCGTCACGTGACCTTGGTGTCTGTGAATTAAATAGAATTTCTTTTGGGAAAAATTTTGGAACCCTAATATAGCTTTCCACGTATTCTGATTTTCCTAATTTATCAGATTTATAAGTTGCGAGTGAAAATTTATGGAATGATTTACCTACTTGATATTTATTCTTTTTATCAACATGCCAATCACCTGCAGTTGCTGGTGATAGACCAATTGATTAACAGTTGTATTTCTACAAAAAACATAGCTTAATATATCTCAATATTTATTAGGATCTATATACTTATATAGTTTTGTATTTAACCTGCTCTGAAAATCAGGCAGGTGAAATACACTCGAGATGGCTATTGTGTAATTTCTGATAAAAGGTCAGGGTTTACAACGAGGTTTCTGACGCCATGTGCGTGATCTTCGTCAAAAACGTTATTTTCTAACCATGCTCCAACGGTCAGTATATTCACCTTTGCTACTTCTGGACGAACATTCCATGTTACCTGAAAAGGGGAACCTTTTTCATTATAACTTGGACCTGTGGTTGAACCTGCATATTGAACTGGCGTACCTGTATTAGAAGGAATATTTAAAGCTTGCTGCAAACCATCAACAACACCAGTTTTAGCCAATTCTGTAAAATCTAACGCGTTTTCATCATTTACCAAAACATAGACTTGCGACTCCACTCGCAACTGTGGGTTCTTTATGGTTTCAGTAAGGCAAGAGGCCAGTGTCGGGCCAGGAGTAACCAAGGCAGATGAATAGACATAATGAACCTCAATTGTATCTCCGGGAACAAGATCACCGTGCTCGCTGTTACCAATTTTAACACCAACATCAGCTAATTCAGCATCTGATAATTTTCCAGAGTACATAAATCCCGTGCCATTGCCGTGACCATCACCATTTCCTGCAAATTTAGTAAATTGTCCCCCCTTATGCTCCGCATTTTCATGGAAGTGAATGTTGCAAAGATTCATTTCTGTATACGGTGGTGATTCCTCAAATGTACGTGAATTGCTGCCTGCCTTTGCGTCGATATCTCTTGGTGATTGAGCGCCAAACCCTGCACCTTGCGTAGTTTTTGCTAAAACAACACGCTGATCTGCAATGGTTTCGTCTGTCACGTTGCTATGGTTGTCCTCAGCAAAGCTAGAAGCACTAAGAGCAAGCAATGTTGATACTGAAGCCGTAAAGATTTTTAGAGGTCGTTTCATTTTATTATCCTTGATTTTTGTAAGTATTTAGGAAAAGCGGAATGAGGCTCTATAGAGGCTGATACATTGTACATTCTTTTCCTATAATAGAACTTTAATTACCTTAAAGTGGCAAAGCACAATCTAATAATTTGAAAGAAACATCTTTAGGCTAAGTATAGCTTAAATACTCACATTTCCAAAACTGTCGCAACTGACGTTGAAACTTCAAAATAATACATGTCGTTTTCTGTAATTGATGAGACTGACTTAATGTGACTCCTACTTTAAACATACGACAACTACATAGATGAATTGTAATATTAAAAAGCCCCTTGGGAAATTTGATGCTCAAGCCTTTGCTTTCGTAGCGAATGTCCGCTATCGGCCCTTAGTTACTTAGTCTGCTTCCAGCCCATAACCGACATTGAAAAGGCACAATGGGTTTAATGTCTGCTATGGGGGACAAAGCAGACATTGGCATTTATCATAATTGAGTACGAAATAACGATAAGAACATGCCCCAGTCATTTTTGTGAGGTGTCGAAATTTTATAACGCATGATTATAATTATGAAAAATTAACACAATACTTGACTCTTTTTATTGGGTTAATGATAAGTACGTCATTAGCAACCCGATTCCTATCAGGCAGCGAACTCATCACGAGCAGAGCGAAGGGGAAGGAATCGTGAAAAGTAACATATTTACTGGGGCTGTGGTTGCAGCGATTTGTGCAAATGTAGCAGGGGCACAAGAAGAAAAACGCTTGATCAGATTGTCGTAAATGCAGGGATCGATAAAGTTGCGTCTGATGTGCCGCAATCTGTATCAGTCGTAAATCAAGAACGGCTAGCTCTAGAAAGAGAGGTTTATTATGGAAACAGTAGACGTAGAGAATACTTTTAATAATGCAGCCATTTTTTTAGAAAACGGGGGCCCTTCTATATGGGCGATTGCAGCACTTTCTGTAATCTTGCTATCCGTAATTCTGTGGAAACTTTGGCGGTTTACGATGGCTGGTGTTTGGAAAAATACGAAACGCAATCGTACCGCTTTTAAACATGAAGTCTCTATAGCCATTGAAACGTTAAACGATACAGACGCCCGTGATGAAGTTTCTCGCATCGCCAAGAACAGGTTGGCAGAAGCCAGTGGAGGCTTTCGTTTGATTGAATTGATCGCAACGATCGCTCCATTGCTGGGATTACTTGGTACGGTTCTTGGTATGATTGCAGCGTTTCAGGCATTACAAGAATCTGGCAGCCGTGCAGATCCATCTATTCTTGCAGGTGGTATCTGGGAAGCATTGCTTACAACGGCTGCTGGAATGGCCGTTGCTATCCCAGCATCTGCAAGTTTGACTTGGTTCGAGAGTATTGTTGAGCGATTGCGCCTGGATTATGAGGATATCGCCACAAGAGCCTTTATCCGGCCTTCTATTCCTGTTGGTCAATTAAAAGCTGCTGAGTGATGCACTTAGGTTTTGAGCCACGACAAAGGCGCAAGCCAAGTTTAACACCCATGATTGATGTCGTGTTTTTGTTGCTTGTATTCTTTATGTTGGCTTCTCGTTTTGGAATGAACAGCGCTATAGAAATTCCATTGGCGGGCGCAGGCGGTGAGTATACAGGCCCGCCACGTTTGATTGACGTGTTACAAGATTCTATTCGTTTGAATGGTATTGATATTGGCATTGACTTACTGGCGAATGCTGTCGCTGATCTCACAAAAGAAAAAACAGATGTCATTATATTACGTGGAAAAGATGGTGCCAGCCTACAGCGCATCGTGGATATTAGCGTCGCGCTTAAGAAAGCTGGATTTCAGAATTTGGTGTTGGTCGAATGAATTTTCAGCCCCCTCAAAAACGTCAAACTTCCGAAAGCATCATTCCGATGATCAATGTGGTATTTCTGTTACTTATATTTTTTTTAATGACCGCAGAGATTACGCCCCCAGAACCTTTTGAGGTAAATTTGCCTACTGCAGAATTAGATCAAGAACCAAAAAGTGAAACTGTTTTATATGTTTCTGAAGAAGCCGTTCTTGGCTTCGAAGGGATCGTCGGCCCTAAGGTTCTGGATGCATTAACAGCGCAAGCAGATAAACAATCCCCTCTGAAATTACAGGCTGACGGTACAGTTGCTGCGGTAGAGATTGCTAAAATTTTAAAAATCCTCACTGAAAATGGCTTTTCAAATGTCGAAGTGATGGTGGGCGGATAATGAAACGTTACGCTGAGATTGCAATTTTTGGCTCTATCGCTGTGGGTATTCACATTGCAGGCTTTTATACGATCCCCGCTAAAGGTGTACAGTCTGGCGGTGCCGGTGGTGAAGACGCGGTTTCTATTTTAGGAGCTAACCAACAAATAGAAAGGATGGTTCAAAAATGGGAAGAACCACCAGAACTTGCCGAAACATTGGATATCAAGCCGATAACACAACCAACACCTGATCAAGCGCCAGCTATTGCCGCTCCATCATCGCAAACTGCGGCAGTATTGTTGCCAAACTTGATTGCGCTAACTGCGCCAAACGTTGATGAGCCTGTAAAAATACAGACTGAAACGGCCAAACCAATCCCGAAACCTAAACCTAAAGACGTAGAAAAGCCAAAACAGTCAGTAAAAAAGAAGCTCGCACCAAAAGCCGAAAAAGCACAAGTGGCATCATCTCGCCAAAAAGAACAAAAATCCGCAGGATTGGACAATGGTGCTTTCGCAGGTAAAGGACAAAGTAACGTAACAACTGGTGTTTCTAAAAAGCAAATTGCGGATATGAAGCAAGTTTGGGGTGCAAAGATTAGGCGGCGTATTGAACGGTCTAAGAAGTATCCACGTGGTACACGTAAAAATGGTAAAGCTATGGTGAAATTAACGGTTGGAAGAGCTGGAAATATAATAGCATATTCTTTGAAAAAAAGCTCAGGCACAAATGCTTTGGATACGGCTGCATTGCAAGCAATCAGTAATACACATAAATTCCCAAGCGCACCAAAAGGTCTGAGCAACAAGTCATATGTGTTTACTGTTCCAATCGTTTTTAGGAGGTAATTCTTATGAAAAGTTAATGATAAATAATACAGTAATAAATATCACGTTTGGGGGAAAAGCGGGCATTCGCATTCATAGAGTCAGTATAGGTAAATATCACGCTACGCGACAGTAGATGTAAAATACCATAAAGCTTTGCCTTTATAGATACATATACTGACCTTCGGGATCGTTTGATCTTTTCCTTGGTCGTTCCGTTTTGTGCTAACATCATTGACGCGAATGGATAATCTCTCGTCGTGACAGTTGTCGACAAATATACCTTGTGATCTAAACTATTCTGTAGAAGAGGCTGAAATAGTGGTGCGACATGATAGAAAAACAAACAAAACATTGCTCAATGTTTGGGGCTTTTAACCTTCGAAAAGGTATCGACTTGCCTGCATTCAAGCAAGCATATGACGTTTTATGCGAACATCTTAACCAACAAGGATATGTACATTCATGGCGTCTGTGGGAGCGTGCGTATCATTCTGGATATGACACTCGGTTTCCAGAAGTTGCGGTGATGGTCGAGATGTGTTTTCACGATTATGAAGCGTCTCTCGCCTGTTGGGACTATGTTGAAGCAGGTGAAGAGCCACTAAAAACCATCCATGTTGCTGTAAACAGCAAAGTGGTGGATTCTCTTTTTGTATTGTATCGTGAGCTGACTTAGATGGCCCAAATCCCTGAATTAGAAACAAACCGCCTTATTCTTCGAGCGCCTACTGATAGTGATGCCCAGGTATATGAAGAGTTTTATGCAGACGGTGAAGCGTCCAAATTTTATGGTGGGCCACTATCAACCAGTGCGTCTTGGGATAAAATTGCACGTGATCTTGGGCATTGGCATCTTCGTGGATACGGGCAATGGACACTACAGCGAAAAGATACTGGGGAAATAATTGGAAGTTGCGGGATGGTTTGGCCTACGGGCTGGCCGAGATCCGAACTTACATGGTGGATAGGATTATCTGCGCGTAGAATGGGGTTTGCGAAGGAAGCCTCACATGCTGCAATCAAATTTGGATACGATACGTTGAACTGGGAATTAGTTGAAACCCATATGAAAGATGAAAACTTAGCTGCAAAGGCTCTTGTTTTAGCGTTGAACGGTGAGAAAATTGCGCGGGAAGAATTTCCCGACGGAGTGACGAGAGACGTCTATAAATTACCAAAGCCAAGTGCTTAAGGAATGATAGTAAGGTGCTTTTCTAGGTGAATGTCTAGTTTGGGCTCTAAGCAGACGTTCGTTAAATTGAGGTAACTAAAAGATTGCTATTAGCGCAATGCCTCCTATCCGCCTTAGTTACCAAACGATATTATTTTCGAGCGCGATTTGTCATCAAAAACAGTCGCTCATCTAATAATTTAATCCCACATCGGCCCTAATGGCAATAAAGCCACCAAAATGGCAGACTTGCCTGACCTTTTACACGTTTGATGTGGAAAGCACATTAAGTTCACCATTAGGCAGTATGTAACCCACTGTTTTTATTAGAGCAGAAAAACGATTGGGTAAAACACACTGCCATTTTGGTTAAATTGCTTTGCCATTGAACATTAAGAAACATTCGATATTAGCGATCTCAATGTCTGCTATGGCGGACAAAGCAGACATTCGCATTTCGTTTATCCTCAAAACAGCTATCCATAAATGCCTTAGGTTTTCAACCAATCCAAAATAGTCAAGAATGTTTCATGATTATCTAAAATTGTTGTGCTTATTGTCTTTAACTTGCTCTATCTGTCATTATCAAGTCAGCGCGCTCATGCATAACGGACGCTGGTAAACCTTGCCAATCCACCAGACACATACCAGGGTCCACATCAAACATATCTCGCCCGATTATGTCGTTAGCAATAGTTGCGCTACGCCATGCCATAAGGCTTAGTTGAGCATCAACAATTCCATGGGATTGAGCGCCATGATTCAAAGCATAAATAGTGTTTGTCTTGGAATCATCCCATTGAACCCGGTAATGGTCATCAAGGGCAAGACCACCTCCTTTGATGCGATCAAACCGATCTGCAATTGGATTCATACATTCTGGAACAAATGGCTTTGCTCCAGTCGCAAGAATGACAACATCAACATCCAATTCGGCGTTCTGCTCCATAGACTGGCTTTCAAGTGTTAATCTGTAACCTTGTAAGTCCTTACTCATATCAATCAACTCACACCCAGGCCGCATGCTGAATGTGTTATGTTCTTCGGATAAATGTGTGCGCCGATACAGTTCAGAATAGATATCAGCAACAGTTGATGGTGTTAGGCCATCGCTTGCAAGTTTTTGCCCTTTATATTCTTGATCTTTCAGAGTGTCTGAAAAACTCTGATATGCCTTCACGTAATTCGGTGTGAAAATTTGATCAACAAAAGCCCCCTCCTCTAATGGAGAGAATGAATTGCGTCGGTTAACCCAAGTGACATGCGATGGCGCCATGTTGGCGTTTGTTAAGGCTTGTAAAAAAATCTCTGCACCTGTTTGACCACCCCCAATGATGACAACACGTTTGCCAGATAAATCTGGTGCGCGAAACAGATATTCAGACGCATGAAAACAGCTTTCTCCAATATGAGGTTTAGAACATTCTGGGAGATAAGGCCGCATCCCAGTACCAAGGGATAAGTTTTGTGCCTTTATAGTCTCGGCATTATCAAAGTCTAAATGGAAAACACCATTTTCAAACCTGACTTCGCGCACATTTGATTTGAACTGCACCGATTGTAAACGCATAGCAACCCAACTTAAATAATTGGAAAACTCTTGGCGTGTTACAGATCCAAATCGGCCAGATGTAAAATCATAAAACCGTTTATGTGAGACAAGATAATTCAAAAATGAATGTGGACTGGTGGGCATAACAGGTGTCACAAGATCCTTTAAAAAAGAGCTCTGTAATATTGAGTTTTGGATCATCAAACCTGGATGCCAAGTAAAATCAACACTGCGCTCAAAAAATGCTGTTTTTAGGTTTGGTATATGACTTAGAACCGCCGCAAGGCTTAGGTTAAATGGCCCAACACCAATCCCCGCCAAATCAAGTTCGTTGGACTGCATAGTTTCAAGTGTGGATATCGTCGACATATTAATTTCCTTTAATTTATAGGGAGGTTATTTCGGCAGAGTTGTGTCTGCCTTCCTTGCAAATGCTGGGATTATTATGATGTTAAACAGCCGCGCTACACTCAACACACACATTAAAACGGCCATAAATAAGTTCGCGAACCAGAATGGTAAATCCGCGGCAATATCGCTAAGTACCCCTGATACTAAGGTGCCTATGGCAAGTCCAATAAGTTGTATGCTTGCCAAGATTGATGTTAACTGGGCTTTCTGCCTGCTATCTTTGCCGCGTAAATGAATGGATAAATTTGTTGAAAGCACGGTTGCAGTACCGCCCGCGATTAAAGCACAAGATAGAAGTAATATCGTTATTTTTGGCTGATATATAATGAATAAGAAACCAACCAGAACGGCTCCAACACCAAGTATACGACCAGTTACTTCTTTGCCATTTAGCCGAGGTACTATTAAAAACTGTGCAGCTATCCCCCCCATTCCACCAGCCATAATACAAAAACCAATAAAACCAGCTACCTGCTCTTGCAGCATAGCGGTACGTTCCATAATTAGCGGGCCTAAAGCGACATAGAGCAAGCCTATTGAAAGCTGTAAAATAAATACGACAATTATCGCTGATACATCATGTCGAAGTGTTGACTTTAGGGGGGCAGAGATTGGAGGAACACAATAGGTATCCACCTCCTTTCTTAGCAAAACCCAAGCTACGATATAAATTGGGGCCGTTGCTAATAATGGAATACTATTGCCTATGAGCAAGAGTGGCCAGACCAGCCCACTCCCTGCAATACGCCCAATGCTAAGAGTACCACTCAACTGCCCTAATGATTTCAAGGTCAGTGACGGTATTGAATGTATGCTTGTATAAGCTTGCGCAATGGGCAGCATTGCAGTTGCGGTTGATCCATAAATCAAGCGACAGAGAATAAGTATTCCAAAGGCACCGCCTCCTACTCCATATCCATTCTGAGACAGTAGAATTAATATACCAATCCCTAATGACCCCAATAACCCACCCAATATGACGATATGGAAAACAATTTTAAAACCGTATCTAGAGACGATCATACCCCACACTGGAATAGTGACAGCAGATGCCAATAACCCTAAACTGACAATGAAACCCACATAAGATACAGGTAAATCAAAGCTGCTTTGGATGATGGGTACTAGTGCCAACAATACAGATTGATGGAAACCATTTCCCATCAAACTGAATCTTATTGCGATAGCCGTTGAGGTGTTCAAAGTGGCAACTTTCTGCTTAAAAACAAGGGTTACATTAAATCCGAGCATTTTAGTAAGATATATAGTTGACTTTATTTGTCAGAATTAATTAGCTGTCGTCAATATGATAATTGATAGGTTTTCAAAATGAGCGAATTACCCCCACAATTGCCCGAACAAGATATAACAACAGCACAACAAGATGCTGACTTTCGTGCCGTAAATTCATTTTTGAATGCGCTGTTACGAGAATGGAATGGTTGGTCTTTATTACCAGAAAGTAAAAAAGAAGCATGGGGCTTAGTTGGGAGGGTTGTTCAACTACCCATTCAATCCCCAAGCGGAACCATCCTAATTTCACTGACACACGATAGCGGATTCCGAAAGGTATTTTCACTCCCCGCGCTTTGGATAACGAACGGCAACGCACCCAAGCCGATAAGTACCGAAACAATGCTTTCGTTATTAGTATTCGATGATGAGGCAAGTGCAGGGAAATCACAAAAGAAAGTACGCTTTATGGCTCGTGTTATGGACAGTTTGGAAATGACACGTGAAGCATTGATAGCTTTACCTGCACGAATGCCCCCCGAAAACTGGAACTTCGCCGAAGCTGAAAAAGCTCTTACTGCAGGACATCCTACACACCCGAACCCACGCAGCCGTGATGAAATGTCACCACAAGATGCTTCAGAATACGCTCCAGAATTTAATGGTGAGTTTCCACTGTTTTGGTGCCTCGCACACGAATCTATTCTGTCATTAGATAGTGTAAGCCACGAAAGTGCTGCTGATATGTGTTGCGCTCTTGTCAGCGCTGATGGCACATTGCCAAGTGCATTAGATGAAGATTGCCCAGAAGGTTTCATTCCAATTCCTTGGCATCCTTGGCAAGCAAGTCATCTTTTATTACGCTCGGATGTTATCCAATGGATGCAAGAGGGTTTATTGAAAATCGTTGGCAAAGTAGGCCGCACTTATTCACCAACGGGTTCCATGCGCACAATCCACGCATTTCACGCCCCATATATGTTGAAATTTTCAATGAACTTACGGCTTACAAACTCGTTAAGAACATTAGTGTTTAAAGAGGTGGAACGTGGCAAACAATTACACCGTTTAATGGAAACACCAATCGGGGGCGCTATAAGAAAAGACCTGCCAACACTGCATATATTAGGAGAGCCTGCACACATAGCGCTGAAAGGGTTAGATGGTATCGAAATAGAGGAAAGCATTGTTGTTTTCCGCGATAATCCTTTCACAACAAAATCCGCCAAAGGACCCTATATGTTGGCCAGTTTGTGCGAAACGCCACTTAGTACATCATCCGCCTTGGGTGACATTATCAGAGCGATATCTAAACATACAAAAGATATCGAAAATACCGTTGCCCTTGATTGGTTTCAAAGGTTTCTAGAGGTAGCAGTCTCTCCCCTTCTCCATCTGCGGTCTGAATACGGGTTGCTGTTTGGCGCTCATCAACAAAACATGATGGTCGAGTTGCAAGATGGATACCCAACAGATGTATGGATTCGGGATTGCCAGGGTACAGGGCATTTAACGACGACTCATGATTTACTGCAAAGCTATGTGCCAGACATTGGACGGTTTTCTGAAAATGTTGCTGATCCTGAATTGGGCGACAGCCTGTTTTGTTATTACTTGGTCGTCAATAACATCATGAATATTATAAGCACATTGGCGATAGATGGTTTGGGAACAGAAGCTCAATTTCATAACTGCTTCCGCCATTTCTTAGAAAAAACGCAGATAGAAACAAACGGCGATGATGGTTTTATCCGTATGCTTTTGGATGCGCCAACTCTGTGCAGTAAAGGCAACTACATGACCAGCTTAAGCGATGTGAATGAAGCATCTGGCGATGCAGATGGGCAGCTTGCAACATTTCTTCAAATTCCAAACCCACTTATTAAAAACTAAGGACACATTATGAATATACATGTCTCGAACCAATCCAATGAGTTAGAAAACACCGCGAAACCATCACTTGTCCGTTGGCAAAATCAATATTCTGAAATTATTATCGAACGCGCATCTGAAAATACTGTGAACATTACTGTGGGACAGACGCATACAGCAAACGCACGATTAGTCTTAAATACAACACCAGAATTACATTTAAAGTCAGACAAAGACCAACTGAACCTCGCAGTAATAGCAGGAGCTATTGAATGGGTCTTTGCTCAAAACGCCGACATCATAAATATGAAACTCGTTACGACTACTGCAAATATACCACCACGTGACGTTGATTTTCTATTTTATGATAATGGTTCATATTGGGTGGATCGTTCTGGTTTTTATCAAAGTTCATCACTTTGGATCAGTCACCAACCTTCTGGATTTATTGAAACTAAACTCGTATCTGGTCCAGACGGACGTGACCATCCACACAGACCACCTGCCCCAGTTGGGTTGTGCTACCAAAGGCATGACCCAGTAGCTAGCTTAACAGTTTCATTTCGTGCCTTAGATATTGATAACGATTTAGATACATTTTACCGTTGGATGAATGACGGGCGCGTATCCCATTTTTGGGAACTGGCTCATTCAAAAGAAGAATTACGCGAGTATCTTTTAAAACTAGAAACAGACCCACATACTTATCCTGTAATTGGTTGTTTTAACGGCGAAGATGCTGGTTATTTTGAAACATACTGGACCCGCGAAGATCGTCTTGGGGCATATTATGATTCAGCTTACTGGGATCGTGGTTGGCATGGCTTGATCGGTGAACGTAGCCATCTTGGGCGTACGAAAACAGCGGCCTGTTTTAGAGCAATCACACATTACTTATTCCTAGATTGCCCAATGACAGAGAACATCATGGGAGAACCCAGAGCAGATCATAAAAAGATGCTCAGTTATGCTGATGATGTCGCCTATGAAAAAATCAAGGAATTTGACTTCCCCCATAAGCGATCAGCATTGGTACAATGCCGTCGCCAACGTTTCTTTTCTGAGGTGAAATTATGAATATACCCCTTAAAGAAATCCAACCTGAAAGTGCTATATGGCAGAGCGTATGCAGAAAATCCTTAGCAAAATTACTAAGTGAGTTATCATATGAAGAAGTCCTTTCGCCGATTTACAAAGATGGGAAAGCAGAGCTTAAACTTAAGTCGGGCGTTACATATATTTTTGATGCAACATTGGGAGCTTGGGGCAATTTATTGATTGACCCAGCTTCAATCACTCGTAGTAACGTCCAAGATACACAAGAGATGTCGCCTCTACAGTTCGTCATAGATGCACGTGCCGAACATGGCATGTCACCCGATACAGAGGCGACATTTATACGAGAACTCTCAAATACGCTAAAACAAGATCTTTTATTAGAAAATGAGTTTGGGCAACTTACTGGCGATGCTCTCATTGCGCTCCCCTCACATGAGATTCATGCAATACTCGAAGGGCATCCTAAAGCAGTTGCAAACAAAGGGCGACTTGGTTGGGGTATCGATGACGTAACAAACTATGCGCCAGAAAGTAAGAATGGCTTCCAAACATTCTGGTTAGCCGCTGATCGTAAATTCTGTGAGATTGGAGATAGCGAAGAGAGCGATGAAACCTCGTTACTAACAGCATGCCTAGGTCAACAAGGTGCAAAAGACATCTTAAATGCTATGGCTATACAAGGTATTTCAATTGCAACCCATACGCTTATCCCAGTACATCCATGGCAATGGGATCATGTCATTCAACAAGCCTATATAGAAGATTTTGCATTGCGCCGTCTTATTCCGCTTGGCTTATTTGGTAACAAATTCGCAGCAACGCCCAGCTTACGCACTCTGGTCAACTTAGAACAACCAAGCGCACCCAACATCAAGCTTTCCTTAATGATTTTAAACACCTCAGCATGGCGTGGTATTCCTGGAAAATACATCACTTGCGGTGGAGCCTTATCGGATTGGTTGACCAATATCGTAAATGCAGATGCATTATTATCAGAACGAGTAACAGTTCTGCGTGAATTACGTGGAATCTGGTATAAACACTCTACCTTGTCACAAATCCCCAACGTTCCATACCAACACGTAGAGACCTTAGGTGCTATATGGCGAGAAACACCAGAGGCACGTTTGGGAGATGACACATATGCCACATTAATGGCGAGTTTATTACATTTGGACAACACAGGCACACCGCTTGCCTGTGCCCACGCACAAAAGTCAGGACTTTCTATTGAAGCGTGGCTAGAGAGACTATTCCAAGTTACTTCAGTGCCGTTATATCATTTTTTATGCCAATACGGCATTGGCTTTATTGCTCATGGTCAGAATGTGACCGTGGTATTGCGTGACCATGTCCCTATTGGAATGGCTATCAAAGATTTACAGGGCGATGTTGACTTAGAGGATCAAGACTTCTCTGAACTGAATAACTTAGCTACGAATATAAAAGATACGTTACCCCGCAAACCAGCGGCGCATATTATTCACGATATCCAAACGGCCCATTTCGTCACTGTTTTACGCTTTCTTTCAGCACGATTGGCCTGCTGCGGCGCGATATCAGAGGATCTTTTCTATAAGATTTTGGGTAACACTTTGCGAGCATATATGAAAAACCACCCAGAACTTTCTGAGCGGTTCGACATCTTTGATCTTTTCAAACCGACGTTGCCTCGCGTTATTATTAACAAAGTGCGGTTCACAATAGGTTATGGTGACAATACAGATCGACCTATGCCAAACTTAGGCACCGATCTGCAAAACCCTCTCTTTAGAACTTAGCGCCATATGCCACCCAAATGCGTCGCCCTTCATCCGCAATAGCAATATTACGGACTGAAGTGGCAGCGGCATTCAATTGATTGGTATCAAACAGATTATCTATCCCAGCTGAAACAACGCCATTTCCAAGTTGATAACTGCCCCGCAAGTTAATCCGTACATTATTTTCCAAAGCGGCATTCTCAACTTTTGTACGCGCACTCGAAAGTACAACATCACCTGACAGCTTAAAACCAGAAGCAAAGGCATAGTCGCTGTATACTGTTGCAGTGTAAGGTGCTGGAATACGGTTGTTTGGCAACCAATCATCAATTTGACCATCATTGTCACTGTCAAAGCGCCCCTCAGTGAAGCTAAATAAGGCGCCAACGTTCCAATCCGTGTTCACCTTATAATCCGCCAACAATTCTGCCCCCCAGATTTCTTCTTTTTGCTGCGTAATCGTGTTTGTTGTGGCATCAAATGTCGTGCCATCATCAGAGGTTGATAAGAAAGCAGACCCAGAAATCCTTAAGGTTGATGTTGTATAACGCGCACCTATTTCATAAGTGTTCACAATTTGCGCATCAGGTTGAATGCTTCCAAAATTAATAGGCGTTGCATCAAACGGATTTGTATTTTGTGCACGGCGCGTGAATGCACCTACATCGGGGATAGAAAACCCTTGGCTGAGCCCAGCAAAAATATCTAATTTTGGCGTCGCATGATAGACACCACCAATATTGAATACAACTGCGGAGTAATCTGTGCTTGTACCAGTAACATCCACCGCAGGTAAAACAACACCAGCCGTAGAAAAGAAAATAGCAGGCCGAGTGAAATTACCAACATCAAGGAAAAATTTCTCGGCACGCGAACCTAAACTAAGCTCAAATTTCTGACCAATAGGTATTTCAGCCTGTGCAAAAGCAGCAATACTATCTTGACTGATCGGAGAGATAATCGGTGTTCCACCAACCGTTTGCTGTCTGACAGCATCATGGCCATAATCAACACCATAAGTTAAAGTGGCACCTTCTGACAGAAAATTTAACCCAGATTGAAAAGCAAGACGTGCACCATATTGTTCTGTAAATAAAACAGACTGACCATTAGGATCTTGAGGATTAGCTGGATCACCAGAAAAATTAACCAAAGGGTTTGCTGGTCCCACAGGAACAAAGGCTGCGCGGCGTTCACTGTCGCTATAGTAAACAGTGAAATCTATATCTGCAAAACCAAATCCAGTGTTTTTATATGTTGCTGATGCTGTCTTTGTATCATCAAAAACATTTTGCCCAGCATAAGGTGATGTTGTATCTATACTAACTGGGTTCGTAGAATAATCAGAATTGAATTCTATATCTTGATCTAACTTGATTGCATTAAAGTTGAATTCAAGTTCGCTTGCGCCCCACGCATAATCGATTGTCGTCCCAATTGTATAACGATCAACATTATCACCACCACCTTGGCCAATCAATGGATCGCTTGGCCTTTGACGCCCTGCGCCATCGAAACTATTACCCGTTGTACTGAAAGACCCGTCAACACGAATACCAAAATCACCTTTTCTGTGATCAACAGAAACAGCCAATTCATTACTCAAACTATCTGAAATATCCGTATCCTGAAAAGAGACTCTGTTAGAAACCGAATAATGCGTTCCTTCTTCTTCAGCAGCTTTCGTAACGATATTGATTAGACCACCTGTTGCCCCATTTCCGAATATGGCACTTGATCCTTTAATTACCTCAATAGAAGCAATCGAGTCTGGATTTATCAGAGCAAGATCGCGGTTAAAGCCGCGCAGTTCACTCGATCGAGGAATACCGTTTAGCAAAATTTGCACATTCCGACCACGCAAGGTTTGGCTTGCGCCAGAAATAGATCCATTGTTAGGCGCAAACCCTGGAACGTAATCCCCCAATACAGTTGCAATACTATCCCCAGCTCCAATGCGCTCTTTAAGCGTATCTCCGTCGATAACTTGGACAGTTCCGGGAATGGATGAAACAGGTGCGCCTGTACGAGAGGCTTCAACAACAATCTCATCTAATGCAAAAGGTTCATCATCAAGCTCTTGTGCATTGGTTATTGTATTTAAGGCAAAAAATGATGCCGTAGTCATTAGGCATAAAGAATAAGGACGTTTCATTGTTAGGTTACTCTTTCAGTAAACTCTGTATTTTGAGTTGAGGAAGTATGGTTTGAAGGAACATGTACCGTGACAGATCTGGGCAAAATCCACATGGCCATAACACCTGTGATCACAGAGAGGACCGTCGCGATTGTAAAGAGAAGTGCATAGCCAGCGGCAGATGCAATGACACCTGCCAGCATTGACCCGACCATATACATCAAAAGGTTTGCACTTGATAAGATTGTAAAATCCGTACCGGCTTGTTTCAGTGAAGCAATCCGCATAAACGCCGTATAGAGGCCTACAATTTCCATGTAACGGCTGAATGTGTTTAGCGCACTTAATCCGATTAAAGCCCAATCGGGCAATCCTGTATAAGCCGCTGCGACGTACCCTGCAAAACATACAGTTCGTAGGGTAATAATGCCCCATAAAAATGACTTCAGACCAAACCTAAGGATAATTAACATGCCAATGGCTGAACCTGCGAGACCTACAACGGCGGCTGATCCGCCAGAGATCAAACCGATCTTTGTTAAAGAAAACCCTGCATCGACAAGAAACGCTTGTTCAACAGCTTTAATCAGGCCCTCTGGAACTCGGAATAATAATGCAAAGACAAAGATAGCGATCGCTTCTTTACGCTTGAAGAATGTCAAAAGCGATGCTTTGGTGGAGATCTCCTCTTGTTCTCGTTTCCCAACATCTTCTCTCACAATAAGAATTGGAAGTGTCGCTAGGGCAGACAAAGCGCCTGCGGTTAGAACAGCTATGGTCCAACCAGATAGATCATGGACAAATAAAGTGACGGATCCCCCCAACAGAACACCTGCAGCAACGGCTCCACCTTGTATTGCATTGCCAATGGGTTGATCTCGCGAGGCCAAATGTTCAACAGCGTACCCATCTGTAGCAATGTCTTGAGTTGCAGCCCCAACCGACATCATCATCAGCAATGGGAAAAAATATCCAACATCTGTAACGGGATCAAAACTGGATAAAGTAAAGATACAGGACAAAACTAAACATTGCGTTGCAATGATCCAAGCTTTACGCCCTAGTTTTCCACCTCGTGAAAGTCGATCCACATAAGGGGCCCATAGAAATTTAAGCACCCAAGGTGCCAAAAGCACAGCAAAGGCGCCTATCACGGCAAGGTCAACACCACGCTCTCGTAATATTGGCGGCAAAGCTGCTGCAACCAAGTATAATGGAATGGCTTGAGCAATATACAAACCAATAAGCGTCACGAACACAGATTTCGGGGTCGTTGTTTTAAGCAACGGCATGCTACATCCAATCAGTAAATTTTACTAGCTGGCCATTGTTGCTTGCTATTTGTATATTTCTGAGTGTTTTTATAAGGTAATCATAAATCGTCAAGAGTAAACATGATGCAACAACAAATTATAACACAAAAACACCATTCAGACACGGTTTCAGAAGCTATTATAAAGACTCCTCAATCTTCTGCCGTACGTGATCTTTTCTTCAATTTAGCAAAGGATCATGATCTAGGTTTCGTAAAAACATCAACGGATCAATACATATGTGCAACCCCTCTAGGGGCAATAGAAATATCCATGGAAACGGCTCGTATTACCATACGCCTTCGATCTCCAACACAAGAAAACCTATATACACTCCAAGACAGTGTCACACAACATATTGCCCATAAATCAGAACCTTTAGCTGCTTCGCTTCAATGGACAGGTAGTATTAAAAAAGGGGATACCCCACCAAACTTTCGGTTAATGACGGTGGTTTCCTCTAAACGCATATCGTCTTCTTATTATCGCATTCGATTACATGGGGATGCACTTGCATCATTTGCACAAGATGGCCTCCATGTTCGATTATTATTACCAAATAACCCAAGTGATCCCAAATGGCCTAAAATTGGATCGAATGGCCAAACAAAATGGCCAACAGGCAAAGATACGCTACATAAGCCAGTCTACACTATAAGATGGATTGATCCACAAAGTGGTTTATTAGATATTGATATCTTCATACATGATGGTGGCCGCACCAGCATATGGGCTGCATCTGTAGAGCCCTATAAAAAAGTCGGCATAATGGGACCGGGTGGCGGCTGGCACCCAAATGCTGATTGGATTTTATTGGCTGGAGATGCAACGGCTTTACCTGCAATTGCGCGCATCCTTGAGAATACTACAAAAGAAACACAAGTAACCGCGATTATAAAAGCTAGCTCAAAAGAGGATGAAACACTTACAATTGCCCCTGATAATGGGAGTATTACTTGGATCTCAATTATACAGCCTGAGACAGAATTGTTAAAAAGGGTTAATAGTATTAGCATCCCGAAAAACAAAACTCGCTATGTGTGGTTTGCTGGTGAAAAATCTATGGCACAAGCTGTACGCCAACATTTCACTAGCCAGGGTTTATCAAAACAAGAATTATATTCAGCAGGCTATTGGAAGTCTAAAATACCACTACTATGAATCTCATAATTGTAAAAATTAACGGTTGTTTTCATTACATACGGAATCTCATTATTTAAGTGATCTGACAAAACAACTATACATTCCAGAAGTTGTATATGAGGAACAAATTATTACACTTTACCGCCTACTTTTAGGAGCGACTGATCTTGCTTTTATGACGACAGAAACAGCCAGTAGTAGAGATAGATCGTGCCTATCATCGTAAGCAATGACGCCAACCAGTCCAATGGAAGTTTAGAAAACAACGATCCTTGATTGAACTTCCAATCAGAGACTATTCCCCCAATCATTGCGGCTGGGAACAAGCTGATTAGCGCAGCTGGGAATAACTCACCAAGCGCAAATTTCGAGACTTCAAAACCAGAAAATTCCAAGATGCTTAACAACATTTCCTCTAGGAACTTCATGGTTATGGTCCTTTCCATTCTGGTCCATGGTCGTTCGGAAGCTATCATTTTCTGCACGCTTTGACACGCTTAAATTGGAGGTGTTGCTCCAGCAACGAATGTCAGCTTGATGCTCTGACCCCTCCAATTGATCCGTTGGTGATTGATCTTGATGGCGATGGGTTTGCGGAAAACACGGCATGGGTTGCCCCTGATGATGGTCTGTTAGCGGTTGATGCCAATGGGAATGGAACCATTGATGATATTTCAGAGGTGTTTGGATCGGAAACCGAAACGGGTTATGAGAGATTAGCGGCTTGACGTGTTGTCTTTGAGCAAGTTAACAAGCTCTAAATTTAATGATTAAACAGTTTTTAGATTATGTTATTTTAAAGCCGCAACTATGGTTGCTAAAAGATGAGTGAATATCCCGAAATTATTTAAGGAAATGAAATAATATGTTTATTTTAGGGCTACGCGGATCAAGGGGGATAAAGTTATTACTTGAGTTTCATTTCCTAATATTAACCAGCGGTATACTGCTCTATATGTTTAGCAATGTCATTTTGGAAATATCTATATGTATAGTGTTTCTTGGATTGTATGTTCGGACAATCAAACGAATGATAGACTATAAGAACGAGCTTGAATTTAAAAAAATTATTGTATCAAAAGCCTTGTTCCCTGGTGATAAAGCGTCGGCTAAAATATTTTTTCTTTTTCATACTTTCATATTGGTTTCATTATTCCTTCTTCCTATTGCAGTATTGTTTGGTGATTTCGTTGCCGTGTTTAAAGACGTTGCATCAGACCAAATCCAAGCCATGAGTTTAATTGTTTTGTACTACATAGGAAGCCTTTCTCTAATTGGAATGATGATCGCCAAAGCTCATAAATATTAAGGAATAATTAAAATGTCCAAACTAAAAGATTATATATTTTCGGCTCCAGATAAGATTTATACTGAGCCGATGCAGCCCAAGATGTTACGATTTTATCGTGTGGTTTTCTGGGTTTGGGTCATTATATACATTACTCATATATCAACATGGTCGATACTATCTATTGATCAACTTAGTTATTTTAGCAGCCTCGGCTTTTTTGTCGAAATTGAAATTATGCTACTTGACGATTCAATCAATTCTTATGCCGCTGCACACGCAGAGCTTTTGGTGCTTATGCTACCGTACTTTTTTTTAAATACTTTACTAATTATTGTAATGTTGCTCGATAGGTTGAAAATTTTAACTTTGCATAATGGTAATTTAAAGCACAGGTTTCCACTTATGTTTTTTGGAGTTTTATTTTTGTATCTTTTGGAGCAAAAATTATTATTTTCTGGTTCTCTGATTTTCTTTGTAGATTATAATACGAATTTAGCACAGTTACCAATTTGGCTAGTATCTTTCTTAAAAACAATCATATTTCCTTTGAATGTAATTGTCATTTCAGAACTAATATGGAATCCAAAATCTAGAATTATATCTAAGTTTTAGCTTCCGAGAATTATAAGATTTTTAATAAATTTATAGAGAATAAGGATCAAGAATAGTGACTCATGTAACAGCAGATAGTTTTACACAATCTTTAAATACGCAGGCATTCAGAGATGCGATTCAAGATTTTAGGCAGAGTATAGATAATATCGCATCTGGGGGTAACATCCCGATTGCAGATATCACTACGCTTACCGCAGTCGCTCATGATTTTTTAGATAGCGTAGTAGAAGAGATTTATAGAGCTTTTCCGCAATCTGGTTTAAATGGGGCGGCACTTTCTCGAACTCTTCTGCAAGGTAATGCAGTAGTTGCAACGGTTTTAGAAGGAATTGAGGTAGGGCAAGCATGGGCTTCTGGTGAAAGTATTGGGCAACAATTGGCTGGTGGGTTTGGTGCCGTAATTGGCGCAGCTGTTGGAGGTATTATCGGTGGAGCTTTTGGTTTGGCCGCTGCACCTTTATTGGGCGCTGGTTTGATTGCATCAGCACTTACAATAGGTTTAACAATTGTAGGTGCATCATTACTAGGTGGTTTTTTAGAAAGCTATTATGAAAATTTATATAATGAAATAGCTAACCTGTTCCCAGATGACTTGGGTTTTCCCGACTGGCTTGAAGACTTAGTTGATGCTCTGACCCCTCCAATTGATCCGTTGGTGATTGATCTTGATGGCGATGGCATTGAACTTACGAGCCTTGAAGGGTCAGATGCTTATTTCGATCTTGATGGCGATGGGTTTGCGGAAAACACGGCATGGGTTGCCCCTGATGATGGTCTGTTAGCGGTTGATGCCAATGGGAATGGAACCATTGATGACATTTCAGAGGTGTTTGGATCGGAAACCGAAACGGGTTATGAACAGTTAGCGGTCTATGACACGAACGGAGACGGTGTTGTTAACGCTGATGATGATGATTTTGATACGTTGTTGATTTGGCAAGATGCAAATGGGAACGGCGTGTCCGATGAGGGTGAGCTGCAAACGTTATCAGAAGCTGGCATTACAGAGCTTAATCTGAATGTCACGGAAACGGATTTCACCATCAACGGTAATCAGGTCATTGAAACCTCTACTGTTGAATTTAGCGATGGTACAACTACGGAATCTGGTGAGGTTTTATTTGAGCTTTCCCAAACAGATACCCAAGCCAATGTCCCTGATGATCTTGAAATCAGTGCTGCGGTTAACGCCCTGCCTTTTTTACGGGGCTTTGGCAATATTGCTGATTTGAATATTGCTTTTGCACAGGATGACACTCTGGTTACAGCAGCCGAAGACCTGATTTTGGATGTGCGATCTGGTGATTTCGATATGTTTGAAACAGGGTTTGAAGAGTTCTTATTCCAATGGGGCGATGTTGCAGACGAAACTATTTGGCTTGGCGAGGCTCAAGAGCTTACGACTAAGCTGCTTTATAATAAAAGTGATTTAGATCCAAATTGGGTCCCCCCCTTTAATGGTGTGCCTTTGCCACCGCCCGCTGTCGCTGGGGTGATTTATTATGTAACGCGACCAGATACAGTGCCAGGTCACGTTGGTGAAGTGAGTGCTCCGTTTGAGGCTTTGGACTTTATAGTAGAACAAGAATGGATCGATGAAAGAGATTTGGGAACCCCTTCATTTGGGACTTTTGGCTCTTTTGGGAATGGTACTTTTTACGCAGAGGAAGCCCCACGTTTTCAGACATTATTATCAGGTGGTGAGCCATATGTGTCGCCAATCGACGGTATCTATGAAGGCGACATTGAAGATATCTCCGTACCTGATTTTGATGCAAAACGGTTTGCATTTATTCAGAACTTATTGGGCCAAGAGTTTTCAGAAAGTGGAAACTTTATCGCGCCAGATGATGTGATTTTGAATAACCCACCAGAGGAAGTGATTCCGGATTTACAAGCGTCATACGATGAAATGCTTTCATATACGACATCTCGTTTTTTAGTTGAATCCGTTTGGACTGTTTTGTTGCAAGAAGGTGCCGATGCCGATCTTGGCGCGTTAGAACCGTTTAGTGGTTTATCAGTAAATCCATTTACCGATACGATTGAGGGTAATTATGCGGCTTTCGTAAAAAACTTCATCGATTTATTCCGCGCTGATGGATTGGGAACAGATGCTGATGCGCTAGAAGTGTTGGCTCACTTCGATAATGATATTGATAGTCTAGGTGAACTTGTTATCGGCTTGTTTGAAGATATTGATGTTTCGCTTATTGCCGAATATCTCGACGTTGGGGTGTTCGTAGATGGCACAACAGGTACTGATACACTTACTTTAAATGGTTCAGGAGCTATTTTTGGGCGCTCTGGTGATGATCAAATCGAAGTGAATAATGGAGAGAGTATTGTTGTTGGTGGCGCTGGCGACGATATAATCACAAGTAATTACGCACAAGATACATATATTTATACAAGTGGGGATGGCAGCGATACTATCATTGATTTTGGCTCAACACATAATCAATATCAGGATAAACTTGTATTCACAGATATCAATGCAAGTGACGTGTCTTTCTCACAGAATATAGATCGAGATCTTATCCTTACGCTTCCAGACGGTAGTACGATTACTTTAGCCAATCATTATAATAGCCATAATGAGGAGCTTGAGTTAATCGAATTTGCCGATGGCATAATATATACATTATCCGATATAGATCAGGCTTTGGGAACGGCTGGGGATGATATTTTTTATGGCTGGGGAAAAAGCGATAATTTTTATTTACAATCTGGTCAAGGTGATGATCAAGTTGTCGAAAACTCAGCAAACTATCTCGAGGTTGATACAGTTACCTTTGAAGAAGGTGTCACCGTTGCAGATATCTATACGACCTATGATGGCAATAATTTGGTTATTGGTTTTAAGAATGCCGAGGGTACATTAACGATCCTGAATTATGCGGATGACGATGGGAATGCGGCTTTCCATCAAGTCGATCAATTTACGTTCTCAGATGGTACGACATTGTCGCGTGAAGAGTTCTTAATCGAAACACTGGGCACCGCTGGCAATGATGCATTCAATGGCTCTGGTGAGAATGACACGTTTATCGTTCGCGCAGGTCAGGGTGATGATACACTGTCGTCGAATTCCTCGAACTATCTTGAGGTCGATACTGTTACCTTTGAAGAAGGTGTTACTGTTGCAGATATCTATACGACCTATGATGGCAATAACTTGGTTATTGGTTTTAAGAATACCGAGGGCACATTAACCATTCTGAATTATGCGGATGACGATGGGAATGCGGCTTTCCATCAAGTCGATCAATTTACGTTTTCAGATGGTACAACGTTCTCTCAAGAAGAGTTCTTAATCGAAACACTGGGCACCGCTGGTAATGATGCATTCAATGGCTCTGGTGAGAATGACACGTTTATCGTTCGCGCAGGTCAAGGTGATGATACACTGTCGTCGAACTCAGCCCATTACCTCGAAGTGGATACTGTTACCTTTGAAGAAGGTGTTACTGTTGCAGATATCTATACGACCTATGATGGCAATAATTTGGTTATCGGGTTTAGAAATGCAGCAGGAACATTAACGATCCTGAATTATGCGGATGACGATGGGAATGCGGCTTTCCATCAAGTCGATCAATTTACGTTCTCAGATGGTACGACATTGTCGCGCGAAGAGTTCTTAATCGAAACACTGGGCACCGCTGGCAATGATGCATTCAACGGCTCTGGTGAGAATGACACGTTTATTGTTCGCGCAGGTCAAGGTGATGATACCCTGTCTTTGAGTTCTTCTCATTATTTAGAGGTTGATACTCTGACCTTTGAGGACGGTATAACCATAGATGATATATATGCGGTTGATAATGGCGGTGATCTACGTATTCAGTTCGTAGTACAAGAAGGGTCCCTTACTATTTTGAACAGTGGTGGCAGTTCTATAACGAACCTTGATCAAGTTGTCTTTTCTGATGGTACCGTTCTTACTCAAGCTGAATTCATAGAACAGGCATTAAATAATGCGCTTGGCAATACGCCAGTAGCAGATGACGCTTTCACAGGAACTGCTGGAAACGATATATTCTACGTTGGATATGGGCAAGGCGACGACACAGTCTCATTGAATACGTCAAACTATCTTGAAGTGGACACAGTACAATTTGATGAAGGCATCACTGCTGCAGATATCTATACGACTTATGATGGTGATAACTTAGTCATTGGATTTAAAAACGCAGAAGGCACCTTCACGATTTTAAACGATGGGAACGATAGCCATAATTCAGACCGTCAACATGTTGATCAATTTACCTTCTCGGATGGGACTACATTTACCCGCGAAGAGTTCCTTGCAGAGACACTTGGCACCGCTGGTAATGATGCATTCAATGGCTCTGGTGAGAATGACACGTTTATCGTTCGCGCAGGTCAAGGTGATGATACACTGTCTTCTAATTCATCAAATTACTTGGAAGTCGATACTTTGACGTTTGAAGAAGGCATAACTGCTGCGGATGTATATTCAACTTATGATGGTGATAACCTAGTCATTGGATTTAAAAACGCAGAAGGCACCTTCACGATTTTAAACGATGGGAACGATAGCCATAGTTCAGACCGCCAACATGTTGATCAATTTACCTTCTCAGATGGCACTATATTGACCCGCGAAGAATTCCTAGCAGAGACACTTGGTACTGCTGGCGATGATGCATTCAATGGTTCCGGTGAGAATGATACATTTGTTGCGGGTATCGGCATGGGGAACGATACGATTTTATCAAACTCATCAAACTACTTGGAAGTTGATACTCTGGTTTTTGAAAATGGTCTGACTGTGGAAGATATATTCACATTCAAAGCCGATATTGATGGTAATGGTCATGATGACCTTGTGATTGGATTTGAAGGTAATACAGACGATACTATTACAATTCTAAATACATTATCATCATCCAGTACAATTGCGAGCCGTGCGAGCGTTAATCAGTTTACTTTTGAGGATGGAACAACACTGTCTCAGGCTGACTTTATTGCTGCAACTTTAGATCAGACACATGAAGATGAGTTTATATTCTAAGATTTAATCTTACCGAAGATAATGCGGAAAGCTTTGCATTTATGTAGAGCTTTCCGAGAGCACTGATCGAAGATAATCCTATTTCGGGAGCTTGGGGCTTGAAAAGGTCTTTGATTATCTAAAATTTAATCAGCCTGTAGGGCGTTGTGATTAAATCCGTTCGACTAAAAAATAGCGATATGTCAGAAACCATAAGGGCTCACGTCTTTCGCGATATAATCTAACGCGCGACAATCGCGTGATGCAAAACTCATTCACTGAGAAAGTCACAGCATTACCGTCCATTGATTGCTTCTGGCATCATTGATGCGCTTAAAAAGCAATGGGCAGATGCGTGGGGTGTGAGGATGGAATCTCTTACGTTTTGCGCTTTTGGCACTGTTATCACGCCCCAATTCAGCACTAACCGATATTGGACGATGTTCACAGATAAAGCGTTCAGGCGGACAGATTCTTCAATCTGTGACTTATCCGCAGGTTCTGTCTTTCTGGAATGATGAATAAAGGCTGTCATGAAGGATGCCAAGGTCACAGGCCCACAAGTCAGCCCCAAGGGCTTGCGCCACGGTTACGGTATCAATGCTGTCCGATCAGGTGTGCAACTCAACATGTTGCAAAAGTGGATGGGACATGCTTTCATTACCACTACTGCAATCTACGCGAATACTGTCGGGCCAGAGGAGTTATAGATCGCGGATCAGATGTGGTGAAGATGATTATGGGGAGTGTAATACCCCTACTCACTCCAGATATTCCCATAGCTAAACATAACAAAATCTTATGATTTAAGTGACTAAAAAGAGACTAAAAACGATCAAAACCTTAGCGATTTCCCGCTAAGGTTTTGTTTTTTGGCTCCGACGGTAGGGGGCGATCCCGTTGCAGGGGTAGTATATATTATTGTTTTAAAACAATAATTTAATATTGGCTCCATAATGTAATGCAAATTGTAATGCAAAATGTAATGCAAAAATTATTAATGTTTCCATATGAACAGCAACCTAAACACTCAGGTTAGATTACTGTTTATATGGGATGAAAAGTACGCTTCATTTACCTTAGCTTACCCTTGTGCAATCGTAGAGCAATTAATTTTCAACGATTCTGATTAATTATTATCAGTACTTTAATTTTGGGGATATCATGGACGTTAGAGATATTTTGACACTTAACCAATGGATCGAAATTTGGACACCGCAAATATTAGATAATTATAGACCTCTACGTGATGTCTTAGCAAATAACGCTCAACAAGCCAGCGCACAACCAGTTACCGCCCCACTCGATACACTTGTTGAATTTCTATACAACGTACCAATTTCAGAGCTTTCCACGCTCCAAATGAATATCCTAGGACATATAGGCATAGAACACTTATTAGGACGTAATGGTGTCTATTGGATAAAGAAAACTGTGAAATCTGCCATCTACGATCCAGCAACAGTATATGAAGAAGTTCAACGGGCAGTTAATAGAATTGAACAAGCTCAAAGTGAACTCAAAACATTTGTAGACTCTGCCATTCCACTAGGTTTCGATTTAGAAACAAGTGACCTGCCCGAAGACAAATACCGTATTGCGGTTATGTTTCAGAAAGATGCTTCTATAGAGAATGTACCAGATCTTACAAAATCGTCTAAGGATTGGGAGCAAATAATTTCAGGTGTAGCTGGGGCTGTTGATGAACGCCCTGAAGAAACTGATATTATTGGTGTTTCAAATGGTTCGATTATTGTATTTTTAACGGCAACGGCTGCTGTAACCAAATTATTAGCAATCATAGCAAAACATGCGTCGGAAATCGCAAGTTATTCTATTGGTGTTGCTGATCAACTAGAAGATTTACGTGCAAAAAAAATGCACAATGCAACAGTTGAAAAAGAGCTCCGCACTATGGAAAAGACTCGACGCAAAGCTATTTCACAAGAAGCGTTAAAAGAAGTTACAGAACATCTCCCAAATAAAATAAAACCAGAACAGAAAGCTGTACTCGAAAATGCAATAAAGAAATACCTATCTTTTCGTGAAAAAGGTGGTGATGTTGACTTTTCACCTCCGCGCTCGGTCGTCTTTGATGATGAGGATTTTGATGAAGAGGCTGCTGCAATAGTTAATGAAGTTAGTGAGTTAATAGAAAATGCCCAAACCGCCAAACAAAATGCTCTTCTATTAGAAAAGAAACGATTTGATCAACAAGAGGATGAAGATTGACTCATTTGATTTTGAGTTAATACGGGTGAATCGGCGTCAATCTTAAGATTTATTAATTAGAAGCTAAACACGATGCGTAATACAAAATGTAATGCAATTTGTAATGCAAATGCCAGAAAATATGGGATCGAACCTAAATTATCATTTAAAAACAATAACTTATAAAGTTTTCTGGCTCCGACGGTAGGGATCGAACCTACGACCAATTGATTAACAGTCAACTGCTCTACCGCTGAGCTACGTCGGAATACCAAGTGCAACATGCGCTGCGAGGCTGCGTATAGCAGTAGCTATTTCAGGCGTCTATAGGGTTTTTTAAAGAAAACGAAAAAAATGTCATATCTCCATCGTGATCTCTTTGCTTGCACAGGTCCCGACATATGCTTAACCCTAAATATATGATAGAACAGTGGATCAAATCTAAACTCCCACGCAGCCTGTTTGGCCGCGCTATGCTTATTTTAGCGGTCCCTATCGTCGTTATTCAAATCGTTGTGGCCGCGTTTTTTGCTGAGCGCCTTTTCCGCGATGTATCAGAACAGATGTCATCGAACGTATCTTTGGATGTGAATCACATAGTTTCACAGATCAATGACGCTCCTGACCGTATTGCTGCAATATCAGAAATCACAAATCACGCGCGTCCGCTGAATGTAAATGTATCCTTACCTATAGAATTTAGCCAAACACGTGACACGTGGGAATGGTTTGATTTATCTGGTAAATATGTTGTTGATGCATTGCGTCTGAGTCTTCCAAATTTGGTTTATGTTGACCTCAAATCAGATCGTAAGCTTGTGAGATTGGGGATAAAATCCTCTAAAGGACCAATACAGATGTCATTTGCACGGACCCGTGCATCTGCCACCAACCCACATCAATTATTAGTGGCTATGATTTTAACATCAGTATTGTTCACAGGCATTTCTGTTTTATTTCTAAATAACCAGATACGCCCAATCAAACGTTTGTCAGATGCTGCAGAGGCTTTTGGACGGGGATGGTCTATCCCTTTTCATCCTAGGGGAGCACGAGAAGTGCGGAGTGCAGGTCATTCTTTTTTATCCATGCGTGCACGGATTATTCGCCAAATTGACCAACGTACCATGATGTTATCTGGTGTAAGCCATGATTTACGTACACCGCTGACACGTATGAAGCTGTCGTTGGAGTTATTAGAACCATCAGAAGAAGTCCAACATTTGGAACGCGATGTTGATGAGATGGAAGCGATGCTGACAGAATTCCTTGAATTTGCACGTGGTGATTCTGGTGAAAAAACGGAAACAGTTGGTGTAAAAGCTTTGATCAAGCGTATCATTCGCAATTATGCGCGTGCGAATGAACCAGTGGAATTGGTATTTAATGGCATAACGGCTGGTGAAGAGACAATTAAATGCCGTGAACGCGCTATACAACGCGCGATTGAAAACCTTATTGGGAACGCAATAAGATATGGTGAAAAAGCTCGTATTACTGTGTCTCTTGATCCCAAGCATGTAGATTTTACGGTAGAAGACGCAGGACCAGGAATTCCAAAAGACAAACGTAATGATGCTCTGGAACCTTTTACTCGACTAGATGAAGCTCGAAACCAAAACAAAGGCTCTGGATCAGGATTAGGTCTTGCAATTGCTGCTGATGTTGCGCGTAGTCATGGTGGCAAATTAGAGTTGTTTCACAGCCAAGACTTAGGTGGTTTGAAGGCGATATTATCGATACCGCGATAGGTATTTAAAAAGAGAGTTACGCTAAAGGTTACACTATATAAGGATCGGATATATGACATTCACTGCAAAAATAAATGATGTTGATGTTCAAGCCATTGAAGGTTGGATGAAAACACAACCTGACACAGTTTCGGTAGCTGAGTTCGTCCCTGGACCTGGCATTCAACGCCTTGATTTAAAATTCGATATCATTGAGTTGCAAAAAGCACTTGATGAATGCTTAGCAATCGAAGCATTTCATGGTGACATGCAAGACGAAGGATTTGCAGCATTACCTTTGACACAACGCCCCGGACAAACGGAATGGACCAGCAATGATCTGTCTGGACGTTTTTGGACCCGTGCAGATGATCGCTATGTTGAAGAACCTCGGGAAGATTTAGTGCCAGAGGTAGATTTTTCAGAGTTCAATCCAAAATTCAAAGGCACGTATTTTGAGTATGTTCATGAAGAATTGACAAAACGCTTCCCAATCGGGCGCACGCGTGTCCTATCTAAGGGGCTGTATAACTGTAATTCTTGGCACCGTGACCCAGAACCACGCTTGCATATCCCTGTTATATCCAATCCAGGCTCCCTATTCGTCGTGAACCATCATGTAACGCATATGCCTGCGGATGGATCAGTCTATTTTACCGACACACGTGGGTATCACACAGCATTAAATGGTGGTGAGACACGCCGTATCCACGTTGTTGCTGCTTTAGCTTATGAGCAAATTACAAAATGAGTACTTATTCAGGTATGAACGCAACTTCGGGTGTTAATACAATCTGTGATTTTCGCAGTGATACGATTACACGCCCAGATGTGGCCATGCGAGAAGCGATGGCTTCTGCTGTTGTGGGGGATGATGTTTACGGTGACGATCCTACTGTAAATCATTTAGAGGAACGGTTGGCTGATATGCTTGGCAAAGAGGCCGCAGTATTCTTTCCAACAGGCACACAAAGCAATCTCGCAGCTATTATGGCGCATTGCGGGCGCGGTGATGAGATTATTGTTGGGAATGAATATCATACCTTTTGTGATGAAGCGGCTGGCGCATCGGTTTTGGCTGGTATCTCGCTTAACCCTGTTAAAACCGAAATGGGTGGAGAGGTTTCGCCAGACTCTATTGCAGCAGCGATTAAAGAAGATGATCCGCATTATGCGCGTAGCCGTTTGTTATGCTTAGAAAATACGGTTAGTGGTCGTGCTATTCCTATTCAGACGATAAATACGTCTGCAAAAGTTGCAAAGGATGCAGGGCTTTCTGTTCATCTTGACGGCGCGCGGTTTTTTAATGCTATTACCGCGTTAAAATGCAGTCCAAAGGAATTGGCTGATTGTGCTGACAGTATATCGCTTTGCATGTCAAAAGGATTGGGAACACCTGTCGGATCCGTATTGGTTGGCAGTCATGCATTAACTGCGCAAGCGCGGCGTAACCGTAAGATATTAGGCGGTTCTATGCGCCAATCTGGGATTTTGGCAGCAGCTGCACTTTATGCATTGGATCATAATATAGAAACTCTTGTACAGGATCATAATCGTGCTGAACGTTTGGCAAATGCATTAACCACACTTGATGTGGGGGCTGTAGTTCATAACAGTAATATGGTATTTTTCACCCCTGCCCCTGAGCATCATAAAACTTTATATGCACATATGGCAAAAACGGGTGTTGTTATTGGTGGGCAATCTCCTACGATAAGGATGGTTATGCATCGCGACATAAGTGATGACGCTTTAGATTTAGCAATACAGTCCTTTCAATCCTATTACGCGTAAACAATGATGGGGAAGTCATATGAAAGCCATTGATTTCATCCATGACACGACATTTGATATGTTGCCAAAGCACACCATTCACGAAGCAATACGCTGTCTTGTCGATACATTGGGTGTAGCCGTTGGTGGTTCACAAACGCAACTTTCTGTAATTATCCATAATCATGTTGCCAGACAATTTGGTGGTGATGATGCAACTTTGTGGCAAGATGGGCGGTGTGTAAGCGCTGCTGGTGCTGCATTGGCAAATGGGATGACGATTGATGCATTGGATGCTCATGACGGTCATAAATTGACCAAAGGGCATGTTGGATGCGGCGTAGTCCCTGGATTGATTGCTTTAATGCAGGCGGAGGGTATTTATGACCCGAAGGAATTATTAACCAGTATTGTTATTGGTTATGAGATTGGCACGCGCTCAGGTATTTCATTACATTCAAGTGCTTGTGATTATCATACTTCGGGTGCGTGGATTGCGTTGGCAACAGCAGCGCTTGGTTCACGTCAATTAGGGTTATCAAAAGATCAAACGCGAGAGGCATTAGGCATTGCCGAATATCACGGCCCACGCAGTCAAATGATGCGCTGTATCGATGCGCCAACTATGGTGAAAGATGGTTCTGGTTGGGGGGCTATGGCGGGTATTTCCGCGGCTTACCTTGCCAAGGATGGATTTACGGGTGCGCCTGCCATCACATTAGAGAGCCCTGATCTTGCGTCCTATTGGAATGATTTGGGACAAAACTGGTATGTCACACAGCAATACATCAAACTTTATCCCGTATGTCGCTGGGCGCAACCTGCTGTGGAAGCAGTTTTGGCTTTGGTTCAAAAACATTATCTAAGCATGGGGCAAGTTTCACATATAAAGGTTGAAACCTTTCACGAGGCAAAACGCCTGACGTCCATTCCAACGAACACAGAACAAGCACAATATTCATTGCCCTTCTCTGTTGCTGCTGCATTGGTCCGTGGAACGATTGGCATCAAAGAAGTCACGGATGATGGGCTTAATGATGCGCAAATAATGGATATGGCGAAACGTGTTGAGATTGTCGAAACGGATGCGTTTAATGCAGCATTTCCTGCCCAACGTTTTGCGCGTGCACATCTTTATTTAACTGATGGAAATATTTTGACTTCGGATGTGACCGAAGCACAAGGCGACCCTGAGAATAAGGTTTCTGATGATGTTATATGGGATAAATATCGACAACTGACATCACCCATTCTTGGCCAAGAACGTTCCAATCTAATTATTAGCACTATTCGTGGCATAGAGCAGCACAGTACTGTAGATGGATTGTTTAAACTTATTTCCGAACCAATCTAATGTTGTAGGATTTGACCTAAGAAGTTCTGTGTCCGTTTGCTTTGTGGATTATCAAAGAAATTAATAGGGTCGTTTTCCTCAATGATTTCCCCTTCATCCATAAAAATCACGCGATCTGCCACAGCTTTAGCAAAGCCCATTTCATGTGTCACACAGACCATTGTCATGCCATCTTTGGCAAGGCTGACCATTGTATCCAAGACTTCTGACACCATTTCAGGGTCCAGTGCGGATGTTGGCTCGTCAAACAGCATCACTTTCGGCTTCATGCACAATGACCGTGCAATCGCTACACGCTGTTGTTGACCACCAGATAGTTGTCCTGGGTATTTATCAGCCTGTTCTGGAATACGAACACGTTCCAAATACATCATCGCGGTTTTGCGCGCCTCTTCTTCAGAAATGCCACGCACCCACATCGGGCCCGCCATGAGGTTTTGTAGAATCGTAAGATGTGGAAACAGGTTGAAATGCTGGAACACCATTCCAACATCCATCCGCACTTTATCAACGTCTTTCATCTTGCTGTGCATATCGGTGCCATTCACACGAATAGTGCCCTCTTGATGTGCTTCCAGATAATTTAACGTGCGGATCATTGTGGATTTGCCTGACCCAGAAGGGCCGCAAACAACGATCTTATCGCCCTCGTTCACTGTAAAATTGATGTTTCGTAAAGCATGGTAAGTTCCGTACCACTTGTTCACGTTTGTCATTTCAATAATCGGTGTAGACATGGCGTTCTCCTAATGGCTTGCTGTACGGTAATGGCGTTCAATACGGCTTTGCACCAGTTCCAGACAAACAGTCAGAACCCAGTAAATCAAAGCTGCAGTGATTAACATTTCCATATGACGGAAGTCTTTGTTGCCCAATGTCCGCGCTAGGAACATAAGTTCCCAAACACCGATAACAGATACCAAAGAGCTGTCTTTCAACATTGCAATGAATTGGTTGCCTGTTGGCGGGATGATTAGTGGCATGGCTTGTGGTAAAATGATGCGACGCATAGTTAGGCCAAACCCAAAGCCCATTGAACGGGATGCTTCCCATTGGCCTTTGTTAATGGATTGAATGCCTGCACGAAAAATCTCGGTCATATAGGCGCCGTAACAAAGTGTAAGCGCCATAACGCCCGCTGGAACAGCATCAATCACATAACCAAGCTGTGGCAAGCCAAGATAGATTAGATACACTTGCATTAGGAGTGGCAGACCGCGAAAGAATGAGGTGTAGAAACTAGCAATCGCAAAAGCAAAACCATTGGATGATAACTTTGCAATCGCCCCAACGATAGCAAGAACTGATGCAAGTATGATTGAGATCGCTGAAATATAAAGGGTTGTGAAAACACCCTGCGTGATCATGAACCATATTTTAGACTGGATGAATTGGTAATTCAGGCCAAAACTATAGAAGAAAGTTAAGAATAAGAGGAGCAATTCAAACCAAACGATCAGAATTTGTATGCGAAACGGTAGAAACCCGATCAACACAATGTTTATGACCACAATTATTGCCATAACAAGGCCAATGGATGCATTGCCAAAGAAACCAGATTCTTTTGGCTCGCCTATCACTGGCCGCATGAATTCGCCAAATATAGTGTCGTTCAAACCAAATAACGTGAATAGTACCGTCGCCACCATAACCATTATCAAAATGATCTTTGGCTTATGTACCGCTGGATCACCAACAACTGTATCAGCAAATAGCATTTATCTTCTCCCCATAGAAAAGCCCGGCCCAATAAATTGAGCCAGGCCTATGTATTTATAAAATGGATATAATCTTACTCAATTGCAGTTGTGTAATCGATACCATACCATTTTTCAGAAAGCGTTTTTAATGTCCCATCAGCTCTCATTTCTTGAACGATACCAGCAAGTTTATCGTTGAACTCTGTATCGCCCTTATCAATAGCAAGTGACAATGGTTCGTAGAATACTGGATCACCTAATACACGTAGAGGATAATTGTTTTCGATTCCTGCAAGGATAGCAGGCAATGATCCAACCATACCATCAATACGTACACCATCACCTAGACGAAGGTCGTCCATAGCAGCGGTACCATCTTTGTATGATTTAATTGCGCCAGGTGTAATCTTATAGTCAAATGCTGGTGTGCCTTCTGCATCGATCGTTAAGTCTTTGCGTAGATATAGGTCAAATGTAGATGCAGTAGATGCACCAACGTTTTTACCATCTAGATCAGATACGCTTTGTGCAGCACTGTCTTTGTGAACCGCAACTGATGCAGGTGTGTAGTAGTATACTTCTGGGAAGCTTAGAACTTCTGCCCGTGATTTTGTTGGTGTCATTGATCCTACAGACAGATCCCAACGACCATTCCAATTACCAGCAGTGATAATATCCCATGACGGTGTAACGAATTCGACTTCAACACCCAAACGTTTTGCTACTTCGCGGGCAACATCGACGTCGAAGCCATCCATTTTATTTTCGTCATTTAGAAACGATTGCGGTGCCCAGTTAGCGTCTGTTGCAACTTTCAGTGTGCCTGATGACATCACGCGATCCATTGCTTCACCGGCAAAGGATACGCTTGCAGATAGCGCAAGTGCTACACCCGTTGCGAATGTAAAGATACGTCGGTTAAGTTTCATAATTTTCTCCCTATTTGAAACTGTTTTATTATTATTTTTATAATCAGTTCTATGAATTTAAGTGTTTATCATTTTGCCACTAAGCAGAAGTTAAACATAGAACGACCCTATTCATCCAATAACCCTAGCGAGTTATAATCACATGTAAAGCTAGCAAACTCTTCACGCAGCGTCAGCTTAGGCATAGATTTATTGTTATACAACTGTATATTTACCTTTTGTGGAACAACAATTATGGCAACAGATTGGGCATTTTACTTTTGGGTAAAAGAAAGCCATGCAAAAAGAACGACAGTTTTCGCAAATTCAGCTGAAATAAAATATAAGATAATGGTAGGCCCGGCAGGACTCGAACCTGCGACCAAAGCGTTATGAGCGCTCTGCTCTAACCAACTGAGCTACAGGCCCGCCTTAAATGTGGGAATACTGTGCGTAATCGATGTGGTCAAGCAATAGTCTCAGTCTTTTTTATAGAATGCAAAAGATGGACATCATTGTTAGTTTTGAACTCATCAATGAGAGCATCAATTAACAACTGCGAGCGACGGTTTAACGAATGTCTATGAGGGTAGACAACATGAATTGGTTTGGGAGCAATTTTATATTTCGGAAAAACCTCTTCCAATCGACCATCTTTTAAATGCTCGCGCACTAATGCCCTAGGCATACGTGCATATCCAACACTATTTGCGAGAGCCGATAAAACAACATTTACTGTATTTGCAGTAAATCCGATGCGTACTGGCATTTCAATTTCGATATTATCTTTGATAACAGGCAGGTATCCATTGCTGCGCCCAACGCTGTATTCAATAAAGTCTAGTTTAGACATATCATCCCATATGTGCGGTCGCCCATGCGTATCTAAATAAGCAGGGTTTGCGACCAAGATTGTATCGATCATCGCAATTTTACGGACAATCCCATCTGTATTACCCAGATTACCTGTACGAATGGCCAGATCATAGTTTTCGCGAACGACATCAACCAAACGATCCTCAACGCGCATAACAATATTTAAATCTGGTGTTGTATGCCGCAAATTATAAACAACGTCTGCAACACCAAGTTCTGCCATAACTAAACTTGTTGAAAGTGTTAATGTGCCAGAGGTAGAATTACCAAGTATATCTAATTCAGCCAAAAGCTCATGTTGCGCCTCTTGCATCTGGGTTGCATATTTGCAAACGACTTGGCCTGCTTTTGTCGGTCGGACACCTGCTTTGCTGCGTTCTAGCAGCTTTTGGCCATAGTATTCTTCTAATGTTGCTATTTGCTGGCTGATAGCTGGTTGAGATATACCCGTTCTTCTTGCTCCAGCACTTAAAGAACCCTCATCAATTACAATCAGATAATTTGATAAAAAACCAAGATGATCCATTATTTATCCATAAGATTACCTTATGGTAAATATAAGATTATCCAAGCTATGTAAAGGTAAACTAATGATATATTTATGAATTATACAAATTGAAAAATTTAGATATAGGAGATTCTTATGGAATCCACACGAAGAACATTTTTGACTTTAACTGCCGCTGGATTGGCTGCCCCTGCCCTTATAAATGCGAAGCCAAGTCTTGCTAAAGCGCAAAAAAAAGGCAAACAAATCACAGGTGTTTACACGCACCAAGTTGGCAATTTTGAAGTTACAGCCCTTTTGGATGGTGCATTGTTGTTATCCCCTGATTGGGTTGTAGGATACGATGAGGCAAAAGCTGCAGATGCCTTTGCAAACCAACATTTACCAGCTCAACCGTCTGGACACGCCATTCCTGTGAATGGATATTTGGTTAACACGGGTGAGAAGTTAATCGCAATTGATTGTGGTACTACGGATGATTTCACACCAACAACAGGAAATTATCATAAATCACTGGCCCAAGCTGGCGTTACACCTGATCAAATTGACCATATCATTACAACACATCTGCACGTTGATCATATTGGCGGTTTAATTGATGCACATGGTGCTGCCATATTCCCAAATGCAGATGTGATTACAAATCAAACCGAATGGGACTTTTGGCATGATGATACGATTTTGGCACAAGCAGATGATGCATTTAAAGGATTTATCAATATTGCACGTACACGCACTGCACCCTATTCAGATCGCATTACACTTGCAAAAACTGATGCAGAGATTGTTAACGGTATAGAACTTGTATCTTTACCAGGGCATACACCAGGCCACATCGGGGTACATCTGCGCTCTGAAGGTGAAGAATTGTTGATCTGGGGAGATATAATCCACGCACCCAAACTTCAGTTTGAAAACCCAGATTGGGCATTGGCTTTTGATGTTGACCAAAACACAGCCAAAGCAACACGTGCGCGATTACTGGATAGAGTAGCAACAGATAAAGTTATGGTCACAGGTATGCATATGGATTTCCCAGGCTTTGGGCATGTAGTGCGCAAAGGGGATCAATACCAATTTGAAGCCGCTGCATGGGATTATAATATATAATAACTTAGAGAGCGGGCATTCCCCGCTCTTTTCTTGCCTATTCTTAATTTATCCAATGTTAAAATAGCTTGGCTATTTTCATTTTAGAAAGCTTGAGGTAAAGGAAACCAAACGCAGTTTGGGGACACTTATGAGCGATTCAAAAAACTCTATTACCTACGCCGATGCAGGTGTTGATATCGATGCTGGCAATGAACTTGTTGAGCGTATTAAACCCGCTGCAAAATCCACAAAACGCCCTGGTGTTATGGATGGCTTAGGTGGCTTTGGTGCCATGTTTGATCTGAAAGCTGCGGGGTTCAACGATCCTGTTCTTGTGTCTGCGACTGATGGTGTTGGTACGAAACTACGAATTGCCATTGATACAGGCAAATTAGACACGGTTGGTATCGATTTGGTAGCTATGTGTGTGAACGACCTTATTTGCCAAGGTGCCGTTCCCCTCTTTTTCTTGGATTACTTTGCAACTGGTAAGCTGGAAATTGATAAAGCCACAGATGTGATCAATGGTATCGCAGAAGGCTGTCGCCAAGCGAACACAGCTTTGGTTGGTGGTGAAACTGCTGAAATGCCAGGTATGTACGAAGGCGAAGATTTTGACCTTGCTGGTTTTGCTGTGGGTGCAATGGAACGTGGCGCAATGTTGCCAACAGGTGTTGCTGATGGTGATGTATTAATTGGTTTGCCTTCAACTGGCATTCACTCAAACGGTTATTCATTGGTGCGTAAGATCGTTGAAATGGCAGGATTGGATTGGAATGATCCGTCACCATTCAGTGATGGCCCTGCGGCTGATGCTTTGCTTGAACCAACAAAAATCTATGTGCGCCCTGCTGTGGCTGCACTGGAAACAGGTAATCTAAAAGCTTTGGCACATATTACAGGCGGTGGTTTGACGGAAAATCTACCACGTGCTTTGCCTGATGGTTTAGGTGCGGAGATTGATCTAAATGCTTGGGATCGTTTGCCAATTTTTGATTGGCTAATCAAACAAGCAGGTCTTGAACAAGCTGAAGCTTTGAAAACTTTCAACTGTGGTATTGGCATGATTGCGATTGCATCAGAAGAAAATGCAGCTGAAATCGAAGCAGCATTGGCAAGCCAAGACATCACACCTGTACGCATCGGTAAAGTCGTTGCGGGCGAAGGTGTCTCCTACACAGGCTCTCTATAATGACAAAACGCGTCGCCATTCTAATTTCTGGCGGCGGCTCTAACATGGTTTCGCTTGTTGAAGCCATGAAAGCAGATGATTTTAACGCAGAACCTGTATTGGTATTGGCAAATAATGCGGATGCAGGCGGCTTGGCAAAGGCTAATGGGTTTGGTGTATCGACGGCGGTTGTAGATCATCGTCCATTCAGCGGTGATCGTGAAGCTTTTGAGGTGGAGTTAAACAAGGTATTGGATGCACATCAGCCAGATGTGATTTGTTTGGCTGGCTTTATGCGTATCCTGACTGAGAGCTTTATCAATCGCTGGGCTGGTAAGATGTTAAATATCCACCCTTCTCTTTTGCCTAAATACAAAGGTTTAAACACACATCAACGCGCTTTAGATGCTGGTGATAAGGTTGCGGGATGTTCAGTACATATCGTAACACCTGAATTGGATGCGGGACCCGTTGTCGGACAAATCGAAGTGCCTATTTTAGAGAGCGATACGGCTGATACATTGGCCGCCCGCGTGATTAAAGAAGAGCATAAGCTTTATCCATCTGCACTAAAGGCTTTTGTATCAGTATGACCGCGAAACCATCCAGCATCCGAAATCTCGGCCCTGCTTCGGATGAATTTTATGGTCGCGCAGGTATTACATCCGCGGAGCAATTGCGCGATTTAGGTCCAGATGAAGCATATTTCCTTGCTTTACAAGCTGGCGGCAAGCCGCATTTCATTGGCTATTATGCTATGGTTATGGGGATGCAAGGTCGCCCATGGAATGATTGCCAAGGATCAGAGAAGAAAGACCTGCAAAAACGCTTTGATACTATCAAAGCAAGGCTTTCACCAAAAGATAAGGGCCGCTCCAAACTGGAAACGGCCCTGAATGAATTAGGTGTTATTAAGAAAGTTTAGCCTACTTGTTCTAGGGTCTCGGGCAATTTCTTTGAGATTACCCTGCCACCTGAATTGGTTTATCCAACCAATTCTAAACCAGAGAAGAAGAATGCGATTTCTTCTGCTGCTGTTTCAGGAGCGTCTGAACCGTGTACTGAGTTTTCGCCAATTGAAAGTGCGAACTCTTTACGAATTGTGCCAGCTGCTGCTTCTTCTGGGTTTGTAGCACCCATGATTTCACGGTTACGTGCGATTGCATTTTCACCTTCTAGAACTTGAACAACGATTGGTTCAGAGATCATGAATTCACATAGTTCACCAAAGAATGGACGCTCAGAGTGAACACCGTAAAATGTTTGCGCTTGTGAAAGTGTTAGCTGGATGCGTTTTTGTGCAACAACGCGCAAACCACCCTCTTCGAATTTTGCTACGATTTGACCAACAAGGTTACGTTTTGTTGCGTCTGGTTTCACGATTGAAAATGTGCGTTCTAGAGCCATGTCTATGTTCCTTTAACAGGGGATGAATTTCTGCGCCGCAGTAACATGGAAAAACGCACTTGAAAAGCATTCAATTATCAGCCTCAACGACCATGCAATTTTTACATTGCAGATATGCTGAAATCACACTTCTTAAATCATAAATTCAAGATTAAATGGGAATCACAGATAACCAATGGAGTTTGTCATGAAAGATAAGATGTTTATCGTTGTTGCAGGTTTGGCTGCAGTTGTTGCGGTGGTCACTGTTGCAAATGGCGATACCTTAATTACCGAAAAACCAAACAGTGCAGTTGAAAAACCAGCATCTGTTTCCCCATTCACATCATAAATAAATGAAGTGAGCCATCATGAACAGATGGTTCACTTCAATCTAAATCTTTCGTTTGATTAAGATCAGCTTGACCCGCTCTAGAGGCTCTGCCATCTGAGCATCATGATACGTATCGATGACATTTCCTATTCTATCCAAGGTCGCCAGCTGCTTGCTGGGGCTTCTGCAACCATTCCATCTGGCCACAAAGTGGGCATTGTTGGCCGCAACGGAACAGGTAAAACCACCCTCTTCCACCTTACAACTGGTAAATTACTTCTAGATGGCGGAGCTATTACAACCGCAAAAGGTTTACGTGTGGGTGGTGTCAGCCAAGAAGTGCCCTCAAACGATGTAAGTTTGTTAGATACAGTTCTGGCGGCCGATATTGAACGTGCGGCATTATTCAAAGAAGCCGAAACGGCAGAAGACCCTGAACGCATTGGGGAAATCTATGAACGTTTAGATGCAATTGATGCTTATTCTGGCGAAGCGCGCGCGTCTAGTATTCTGCATGGCCTTGGATTTGATCGCGAAGCGCAATTACGGGCATGCTCCGAGTTTTCAGGCGGTTGGCGCATGCGTGTAGCACTTGCTGGCGTGTTATTTTGGCAGCCAGAAATCCTGATGCTCGATGAGCCAACCAACTATTTGGATCTTGAAGGTACAATTTGGTTGGAGAACTATTTGGCTAAATATCCACATACAGTACTGGTTATTTCTCATGACCGCACTTTGTTAAATAAGTCAGTTAACTCAATTTTGCATCTGCATGATAAGAAATTGACACTATACCAAGGCAATTACGATACATTTGATTCCGTTCGTCGCGCAAAATTGGCAGAACAGGCCTCTATGGCAAAGAAACAAGAAGCAGCACGCGACCACCTACAATCCTTTGTCGATCGTTTCCGTGCAAAAGCTTCTAAAGCAAAACAAGCCCAGTCTCGTTTAAAAATGCTTGAAAAAATGGAACCTATAGCATCATCTGTTGAGAATGCAGTTGCATCCTTTAACTTTCCAGAACCAACAGAGCTATCCCCACCAATCTTACGTTTGGATGGTGTCGATGTTGGTTATGACGACACACCAATTTTACGAAACTTAAACCTGCGTATAGATCAATCTGATCGCATTGCTTTGCTTGGGGCAAATGGTCAAGGTAAATCTACACTTTCCAAACTGTTAGCAGACAAACTTCAACCAATGGAAGGTAAGCTTGTTCGCTCGTCAAAACTAAAGATTGGTTACTTTGCTCAACACCAAGTGGATGAATTACATCTGGATGAAACGCCATTACAACACATCCAACGCGAACGACCACAAGAAGGGCAAGCACGCCTGCGTGCACGCCTTGCATCAGGTGGTATGGGTGTTGAACAGGTAGATACGTTAGTCGGGAAGCTTTCTGGTGGTCAAAAAGCACGCCTATCTCTACTATTAGCCACATTAGAAGCTCCTCACCTTGTTATCCTCGACGAGCCGACAAACCACTTGGACATTGAAAGCCGTGAAGCCTTGGCTATGGCATTGGCTGGCTACCAAGGCGCTGTTGTCTTGGTAAGTCACGATCCACATTTGATTAACACTATCGCAGACCAATTATGGCTGGTTAAAGATGGCACGGTAAATCGATTTGATGAGGATATGGAGGCTTATAAAGCACTTCTTTTATCTGAACGTGGCGCTGGTGGTGCTGCATCCGAGCAAAAGAAGAAAAAGGAAAAAGGTCCAAAAGTGAAGCGTTTGTCCAATTCAGAGCGCAAAAAGCTGACGACGCCATTAAAAGAAGAAGTGACGAAATGCGAAGAACGCATTGAAAAGTTAGAAAAAATGAAAGTTGTAATTGCTGAACGTATGGCTGATCCAAATTTCTACGCTCCAGAAAATGCTGCCAAGGTTGAAGAATTAACCAAAAAACACGGAGAAATCTTGCAAGCAATGGAAAAAGCTGAGAACCTTTGGGAAACAGCCGTTGAAGCTTTGGAAGTTGCCCGAAAGAAATGATTGAGTTCTACATTACAGCCTTTGTTACGCTTTTTTTAGTCATTGACCCGATTGGGCTGTTACCGATGTTTATTTCGTTAACAGTTGGGCATGTAGCAAAGCGCACAAGTATCGCTATTCGGGCCTGCTTAATTGCAATTGTTATTCTTGCAATATTTGGACTTGTTGGTGAAAAGTTACTTGATTTTATAGGCATAGGATTACCAGCTTTCCGTATTTCTGGCGGTTTGTTGTTATTCCTTATCGCCGTCGAAATGCTGTTTAATAAACGTGGACAACGTCGTGAAGAACAATCCGAAGAAGCGGATCAAAGTGATGATCCTTCTGTTTTCCCGCTTGCAACTCCATTAATAGCGGGCCCTGGCGCAATGGCTGCCATGATCCTTTTGGCAAGTGATATGCAAAACTCTCCAAGAGCGGTGGCTGTTGTCATGGCGGCCATGATCAGTGTTGTTGCCTTGGTTGGGCTTGGTTTTCTGATGGGCAATATTTTGGAGCGCTTGTTGGGTAAAACAGGTATCAACGTTATCACTCGCCTAATGGGCATGCTTTTGGCAGCTTTATCCGTACAATTCGTAGTAGATGGAATGCATGGTTTGGGTGTTTTATAATGACAGTAGACGATAAAGCTCACCTATTTTATATGCTAATTTTATTAGTAATGGTTGGCGGGTGGTTCCTGTATGATCGTCGCGAAACTCTCAGTCAATCTATACAGCAAGCCTTGATATGGGGCTTAATTTTTGTTGGTGTAATTATCGCATATGGTTTTAAAGACGTATTTCAATCGCAGGTATTTCCATCTGCGGCTGTTCAAAATGGCGAAGGCAGTATCACATTATCCCGCGCAAATGATGGGCATTTCTATGCAACGTTGGCTGTTAATGGCCAGGATATAAAGTTTGTTGTTGATACAGGGGCTACATCAATTGTCCTAAGCAAAGACGATGCACAAGATATTGGTATTGATGTCATGAACCTTAATTTTCTTGGTCAAGCATATACAGCAAACGGTGTGGTTGATACCGCATCGGTTAAGTTGAATCACATCACATTGGGAGATATCACGTTTTATGATATGCACGCGTCTGTGAATGGTGGCGAATTATTTGAATCCTTGCTTGGTATGGATTACATTAACCAGTTTTCAGAATTTAAAATCAGCGGGAATACTTTGACGTTAACGCGTTAAGTATTCTTTTCGGCTTTCATCTGCCAACGGCCCGTCTCTTGGCTCCAGTATTTTGCTGCAATTCCAGCATCTGTGAGAGTTTTCCAATCTGCCCGCGCATCTTGGACATGACCATCCTCGTTGCCATTAAAAATCAAACTGACGCGTTCATATTGAGCAACTTCTTGTGGTGTTGTCTTTGCACCGTAAACCAACATCAAAGCTTGCGCTTTATTTGTATTCTCACCGCTATCAGATAATAACACGGGTTGATCCGCATCATGTGGACCGCCACTAACACCATGTGGCAAAAATTGTGGAGAGTTACCGCCCCACAATTGTGTATCAATCCAGTTTAAGCGCCCCTTATCTCCAGACTTCACCAGAACACGCCACTTATTTTGAAGAGTGCGCTCCAGTAATTGTGGTAAGGTTTGTTCAAGCAACGAACTGGTTAAATGATAAAAAAAGACTTCAGCCATTATTCCGCTTCGTGATTATCCGCAATGTAACGGTCCAATGCCCGCACGCCCCAACCCGTCGCACCTTTTGGCGCAAAGTCAGTTTCTGTTTTCACGGAGGCTACGCCTGCTATGTCCAAATGAATCCACGGCATGTCTTCTTTGATAAAGCGCTGCAGAAATTGTGCCGCTGTAATAGAACCAGCCGCGCGGCCGCCAACGTTCTTGATGTCTGCAATGCGTGATTTGATTAACTTATCATAAGCATCTCCAAGTGGCATGCGCCATGCGCCTTCGCGTTCGATATTCGCTGCATTCAAGAACTTACGGGATAATTCATCGTTGTTAGAGAATACGCCTGCATTTTCATGCCCCAAACCAATGATAATTGCGCCCGTTAAAGTGGCCAAATCAATTACACCTGTTGGCTTATACGTTTCTTGTGCATACCAAAGAACATCAGCCAATACCAAGCGACCTTCGGCATCTGTATTGATAACCTCAATCGTGTCACCTTTCATAGATTTCACAACATCCCCAGGACGTTGTGCATTGGCGTCAGGCATGTTTTCGACAAGGCCAACCAAACCCACAACATTGGCTTTGGCTTTACGCATTGCCAATGTTTTCATCACACCAGCCACAACACCAGCGCCGCCCATATCCATGGTCATATCTTCCATGCCGCCAGCTGGTTTTAAAGAGATGCCACCCGTGTCAAAAACGACACCTTTACCGACAAGCGCGAATGGTTGCTCATCACCACCGCCATTCCATTCCATGATGACAATCTTAGATGGGCTTTCAGAGCCTTGACCTACGCCCAAAAGCGAATGCATGCCCAATTTTTCCATATCCGCCTCTTCCAAAGTTTTCACTTTAAGGCCATGAGCTTCTAAATCGTGCAAACGTTTTGCAAATTCTTTCGTTGTCAGGATATTAGCAGGTTCATTGACTAAATCCCGCGTGAAAAATACACCTTCAGCAATAGCACCTTTATCTGCATAATCTGTTTCCGCTTCTGCAGCATCATTGGCCATAACTGTCAATTGCCCTGCGCCTATTGCATCAGATGTTTTATGATCATGGAATTCATATTGGCGAAGCGTGAAAGCAAATGCGATCTCAGATGCACGCTTTCCCGTTCCAGTCAGTAGCAATACGTCATCGCCTGCAGCTATTTTTGCCAGACTTGCACCAGCTGCACGCGCATCATCAATTGTCACACGCTTTGGCATTTTAATAACAATAACAGCGCTTGCAGCCATACCATTTGGCATAGACATAACATGACAACCTGCATTTGGCATATCATCAAAGGTTTTACTTTCAGATAAACGTATTAAGCTACGTTTCATCAGTTTATTCACACGGCGCGCTGGCAAGCCAATTTGCCCAGTTGGTGACATAAAGACAGCAACTTTACCATCAAAGTCAGAGATACTATCCAGATCAGTTTCAACAAATTTCGGGGTCATTGGGGCATTCATAGCGGGCTCCTGTAATTGCTTTTTCTTGATTTCCTCAAGACCTAACGTGATTCAGAGCAATTGACCACTATGGACTGTTGTTAAGGAATAAAATCCTGTAAAGAATCTGAGAGTTTATTAGTTTGGGTTAGGGCCATTACCGCGTGAAACTTATTGATCGGTATATTGTAAAGCAGCTCATTGGGCCGTTTTTATTCTTTTTACTGATTTTTGCAGGTATTTTATGGTTAAACCAAGCCTTAAAAATTGTTGATGTTGTGATTGAAAACGGCCAACCTGGTATGGTCTTTATTGAGCTAAGTTCCTATCTACTGCCACGCGTTATCGAAAGTGTTTTTCCTGTTGCTGCATTCGCTGCGGCTGTTTTTCTAACGAACCGGTTATACTCAGAATCAGAATATGCTGCATTAACGGCTGCTGGGCAAACACCGCTACAATTTTCACGCCCTTTCATTATTTTTGGTATGATTTGTTTTTTGTCGGTATCAGCCTTAGCTCACTATATAACACCTATTAGTAATAGCGCTTTCCAAACTCGTCAGTATGAAATTCGACAAGAATTTCTATCGCAATTGGTAAAAGAAGGCTCGTTTATCTCTCCTAAAAAAGGTGTAACGTTTTACTTCGGTAAAGTCCAAGAAGATGGCTTGCTTAAAGATATCTTAATTCGGGAAACATCAAAGGATGGCAATCAAACAATACATTCGGCTCCATCTGGACGGATTGTTGATAATGATACCAATGCTAAATTGGTTTTAATTAACGGTGCCTTGCAACGCTATGATCCAGAAAACCGGCTTTTAAATGTTGTGCAATTTGATAGCTTATCCTATGATTTGACCCAATTCGCAAAGAACTTAGGTCCGAGGAAAAAAAGTGCCGCAGAAACCATAACAACACAACTTCCTTGGTGGATTGCTTCTGCACCTGCGGCAGAGCAAAGCAGTGCTATCGAGGCGCAATCGCGACTAGTAAAAGCGTTATTTTCTCTAATTATGCCTTTGTTAGGTGCAGCTGTTTTGTTTTCAGGTAATTTTAGTCGCGCCGGTTTTTTCTATCGCATTACATTCGCCATTCTACTTCTATTTAGCTTAAATACATTGCGTGGAGCTGCAGAAAGTTTTGTGAATAAAACGCCCTCTCTTTCTTTTACATTATATTCTCCATTAGCCCTGTCCTGTTTTATAACAACGCTTCTGATAGTATTGACGATAAAAGGATGGAATGGCTTTACTTTGGCTGATATCTTTAAGAAATGGCGGACATTGAAATGACGCTTTATTGGTATTTTACAAAAAAATTCGCCAGCGCATTTATCCGTGTATTCTTGATAATTGGGCTTCTCATTTTCTTTGTCGATACAATGGAAAACATCCGTGCATTGTCATCTTCTGGCATTACATTTCCAAAAGCATTAGCGTTAGCAAGCACACGTTCACCATCTTTCATACGCGAAGCGATGCCAATTATAGTTATGTTGGCAGGTTTAACTTTTTGCGTAGGTTTAGCGCGTTCTAATGAATTCATCGTATCACGTGCCGCAGGTGTTTCGGCCCTCAAAGGATTAACCTTTCCAATGAGCACGGCATTTTTAATTGGATTGGTTTCAATCTTATTTCTGAATCCTTTAGTTGCTACTTTTTCGACGCATTACGATACACTAAAAGACAAATATTTAGGGCGAGAGCCTAAAGCAATTGTAGTGAATGATGATGGGTTTTGGCTTAGACAAAAAAATGAAACTGGTCACATCGTAATTACAGCAAGTCAGGCCAACCAAAATGGCACCAGCCTTCGTGACGTTACAATGATCGAGTTTAATGAGGATAAAAATGTTGTTAAACGTATCGCAGCAGCAACTGCGACACTTTCAAAAGACGAGTGGGTTTTGATCCGTACAAAAGTTTGGGATTTATCAAATACAACAGGTAACCCAGAAGCGAGTTCGCGACTAGAATCTGTCATCAGGGTTCCTACAACAATCACCAGCGATCAGATTTTGGAAGGGTATCAAAAACCTGAAACCGTCGTCATTTGGGATTTACCAAAATTTGTACGGTCAATGGATGCAGCTGGGTTTTCAACCTTACAACATCGTGTACATTTACAAATGGAATTGGCACGCCCTATCCTTTTTGCAGCCATGTTAATTATCGGTGCCGTGTTTACTTTGCAAAACGCACGACTGGGTAATTTAGGTGTTTCTGTATTAATGGCTCTTTTATGCGGGTTTTCTCTACATTTTCTGCAAAATCTTGCTAGAACACTAGGAGAGGCTGGAGAGATTCCCATATTCTTTGCAGCATGGGCGCCACCGATCGCGGCTTTTTTGGCAGCAATCGCACTATTTTTGCACTTAGAGGACGGATAACAGCAATGACCTTGAAAAGATTATCAAGCGCCTTGCTGGTTGCATTATTATTAAACTCCACATCTACAGCTGCCTTGGCCCAAGCAAATAATCCAGTGGGATTGCTAGCCGATTCTGTTGATTATAACGCCCGAGCAAAAGTACTAAGCGCTACAGGTAACGTACGTATTGTTTCTGAAGGACAAGTATTATCAGCAAAAACTGTTTTGTTTAACGAAGCAACGGGGCGGCTTACGATCCCAGGTGGTTTTACAATCACAAATCCTGACGGCAGTATATTAACGGGTACTGATGCAGATCTATCGGCAGATTTAGCCAATAATATCATCAAGGGTGCACGTATATTAATTGCCGACCAATTTCAGTTGGCCGCAGACCAAGCTCAATACAAAGATAATCGCTTTAAAGTTTTAGACCGAGTGGTCGCTAGTACATGTTATATTTGTAAATCAAACCCTATTCCATTCTGGCAGATACGGTCGAACCGCGTTATCCATGACGAGTTAGAAAAACAGCTTTATTTTGAACATGCAAAGTTGGAATTTCTTGGGGTACCGGTACTTTATGCACCAAACTTACGTTTACCTGATCCCACAGTAGATCGCGCATCAGGTCTTTTAGTCCCGTCTTTCTTTACATCTGATCTTTTGCAATTCGGTGGGAAAATTCCATATTTCTTCGCCATTGATGATCATTCAGATGCAACAGTTACAGCATTCTTCGCTACAGTTGGCAGCTTCGTGACCGAAGTTGAATATCGCCGAGAAACACGAAACGGAAGCTATACATTGGACGGTTCAATTTTGCTGGTTGATGGTCTTGATAACAACCCATTTAGATCATCGTTAAAAGGCGAAGGGCGTTTTCGTTTACCCAACAATTTTGATTGGGGCTTTAACATTGATGTTGCTTCAGATCGAACATACCGCGCACAATATGGCTTTGAAGACGAAGATTCAGTTACAGCCCAAGATAGATTGGTGTCTGAGCTATACTTAGAACGTAATACAACCAACAGTTTTTTTAATGTTAGTACAGCAAGTATCCAAAGTTTACGCACAAATGAAATCGACGCTCAAATCCCATTGGTTCTACCAGAAGTCTATTGGCGTAATATCCGCGAAACGCCCTTTATTGGCGGAAAGCTTGCACTTGAGGCAAATTCAACAACTCTGTTCAGATCAGGCGGTAATCGCTTTACGCGTATTGGTGGTGGATTAGATTGGCAGCGCGAATGGAGTCTGAAAAACGGTATTCTATTTGGCGCGCGCGGTGAGGTTGATGCAGAATATTATTCATTGAACAATTTCACAGGATTTACAGATGATTCAATATCTCGCGTAACCCCCACTCTTTCTGCCGAAATTCGTCTACCACTGTCAAAAGCAACAGCATCAGCAGTTCATGTAATTGAACCAATAGCCCAGATTGTTTGGAATGAGGATTTTCAAACTGCTGCGCCAAATGAAGATAGCGTTCAGGTTGAATTTGAAGAAACAAATTTATTCTCTACAAACCGATTTCCTGGCTTTGACCAACAAGAACTTGGCTTACGTGCAAATGTAGGCGTAAATTATACGCGCTATGATCCAACGGGTTGGAATATTAGCAGCACAGTTGGACGCATTTTTCGCGAACAAGATCTCGGGCAATTTTCAAATGCAACTGGGCTTTCTGGGCAAAATTCCGATTGGGTTGGTGCAGTATCACTGAGTTTCCCAAATAAAATCACGTTAACAAATCGTACACTTTTTAGCAGCGAGTTCGAGATATCAAAAAATGAAACCGATCTTAGCTATATATATAAAGACCTTGAAACAAGCATTAATTATCTTCAACTTGAAGAGGATGTCGTTGCGGGTGCCAGCGATAGACGACGAGAAGCAACATTAAAATTAGATTACACTCCAAATGACAATTGGACATATTTAGCTGAATGGCGTCACGACTTCGTGACAGATAGCGCAATTGAAGGTGAATTTGGTGTCGTGTATGAAAATGAATGTGTGAAAGTAGACCTTTCACTCTCGCTTCAATACGCTGCCTCTGGTACAATAACACCAACAAAAGAATTGGGTTTAACCGTCTCATTGGTTGGCATAGGGAATAAAGCGCGGGCGAAACGTCGCCGTCACAGTTGCGCTCTATAAAGAATACAGGTGATAGAATGAAAAAAACGTCTTTTTTAATTTGTGGAATGTTAGCAGGCTTTGCCTTCACATCTCCAACCCTTGCAGGCATCTATTCCCCTATATTACAGGTCAATGAAAGCGTTGTAACGCAGTTTGAGTTAAATCAGCGCATTGCAATGCTGCGTGCTTTTGGCTCTCAGATTGATGTTCCTGAGCAAGCGAGGACTCAGCTGATAGAAGATCGCTTACGTATGCAAGCTGCAAAAGATGCAGGCATCACAACTAATGAAGAAGATGTTTTAGCTGGTATGGATGAATTCGCTGCGCGTGGGAACTTTACTGCAGAACAGTTATTACAATATTTGCGTCAACGTGGCGTTGAACGCGAGACATTTGCATCATTCGTGCGTGCTGGCATAGCTTGGCGAAATGTAATTGGGTCTCGCTTTGCATCCAAAGTAAACATAGCGGATGAAGAGATTGATGCACGCTTAGGTGACACAGCAATCGATTTCCCAAAAACCGTTAATGTTGCAGAGATTATTCTGCCGTTTGCAGAACGTGGAGATGGCCCAACACGTGCTTTGGCAGACCGTTTGTCAGAAACCATAAAGAATGAACAAGATTTTACTGCTGCCGCACGTAAACATTCTAAATCCCCTACTGCAAGTAATGGTGGCAATGTTGGCTGGGTTCCACTTGGAAATTTACCACCGCAAGTCGCCGCGCGCATCTCTCAGTTGCAGCCTGGTCAAATGACTGCTCCCGTTAGTATTGGTAGCGCAATTGCTCTGTACCAACTCCGTGGAATACGTGAAGCAAAATCAGCAAGTGAACAAGTATTAGCCGTAAGTTACATGCAGGTTGCGATACCAAAAAATAAAGGTGCACAATCTGGTCAAATTGCAGAAGCAACGAAACTTATAAACGCAGGCGATACTTGTCTTGATATGCAATCAAACGCAGCAGGTTTTGGCGAAGGCGCAATCACTAGCTATACATTTACGGCACCAGAAATTCCTGCACGCATTGGCGCAGAGTTGGCACGTTTGGACAAAAACGAAGCAACTTATTTCATTACAGAAACTGGAAACGTGAATGTTTTAATGCTTTGTAACCGCGCCAAAGATATTCCAGAAGGAGCGCGCGAAAATATTCGCAATGCATTGTTTAGCCAGCGTGTTGGCAGCTTTGGCGATGGATATCTGCAAGAATTACGCAGTGATGCTACGATTATAGAAAGATGAAACAACCCGTTGCCTTAACATCTGGTGATCCCAGTGGTATTGGCTTGGAAATTACTGGGCTAGCTTGGAAGGTGCTGAAAGATAAAGCACCTTTCTTTTTGATTGCAGATCATAACCATGTACAGGCAGTAACAAATATACCAACGACAATTATAGATACACCAGCAGATGCAATAAACGTCTGCCCCTCATCTTTGCCAGTTTTACACATCCCTTTTGCCGAACCCCCAAATCTGGGAAAAGAACAACCAGGGAATGCCCATGCGGTTATTAAGTCAATCGAAATGGCTGTTGGTTTCACAAAATCTGGCCAAGCTGCTGCCGTATGTACAAACCCCATAAACAAAAAAGTCTTAAAAGATGGCGCAGCATTTCCTTATCCTGGGCATACAGAATTCCTTGCACACTTAGGAAACGTTCCAACATCAGTAATGATGTTAACTGCTCCAGAATTACGTGCAGTTCCAGTGACTATTCATATTGCGCTTTCTGAGGTTCCTAACGCCCTGACTGACAGGCTAATTGCAGATACTATTCGAATTACCGAATATGCATTAAAACGTGATTTTGGGCTCGCCAAACCAAGAATTGCAGTGGCAGGTTTAAACCCACATGCAGGTGAAGGTGGTACAATGGGGACTGAAGAAATGGACCGTATCACACCACTTTTAGAAGAGTTACGTCAAGAGGACATCATACTCATTGGACCATTGCCAGCGGACACAATGTTTCATCCACAAGCTCGCGAAAAATATGATACAGCCGTGTGTATGTATCATGATCAAGCTTTGATACCATTGAAGACATTGAACTTTTCTGCAGGCGTAAACACAACACTTGGGCTGCCATTCATACGCACCTCCCCTGATCATGGCACTGCTTTCGATATTGCAGGCAAAGGTACTGCAGATGCAACAAGCCTGATTGAAGCTATTATACAAGCTCATCAAATGGCGCAGAATAGAGCGAATTATGACAACATCAGCTGATGGATTGCCCCCCTTACGTGATGTAATCTCGACACATGAATTGCGTGCGCAAAAATCACTAGGACAAAACTTCCTTTTGGACTTAAACCTGACAGGTAAGATCGCACGTCAGGCAGGCGATTTGTCGAATTGTGACGTTTTAGAAGTTGGTCCAGGCCCAGGTGGACTGACACGTGCCTTGCTTTATGAAGGTGCACGTCGTGTCGTTGCTATTGAACGTGATGAACGTTGTCTACCCGCGCTTGCAGAAATTTCAGAGCACTATGATGGACGTTTAAAAGTTATATCAGGTGATGCACTTGCAGTGAATCCGCATGAGCATTTTGAAGGTCCAATCAAAATCGTGGCCAACCTGCCCTATAATGTTGGTACTGAATTACTTGTGCGCTGGCTAACGCCAAAAGAATGGCCCCCGTTCTGGGACAGCTTAACTTTGATGTTCCAAAGAGAGGTTGCCCACCGCATTGTCGCTCAACCAGGCAGCAAAGCATATGGGCGCCTGTCGATCTTGTCACAATGGCGTTCTGATGCGAAAATCGTAATGGACTTACCTCCTCAGGCTTTTACACCTGCACCAAAGGTGTCTTCGGCTGTTGTTCACATTACGAAATGCGATCAACCGAAATTTAACTGCGATGCCAAAGTATTAGAACGCGTTGTTGCAACCGCGTTTAATCAAAGGCGTAAGATGTTACGTGCCAGTTTAAAATCCCTTGCACCAGATATTGAAGATCGGATCAATGCAGCAGGCATAAAACCCACAGAACGTGCAGAACAGCTTTCTGTCGAAGAGTTTTGTACTTTAAGTCAGATGTTTAGCTAAGTTATTCAGCAGCTGTGTCTGGTGCAGAATTTTTCGCAGGCGCTGCTTTTGGCTCAGCTTCTGGTTCAGCAAGTTTAATCTTTTTTTCAACTGGTTTTTTAGCTTTACTAGGCTTCTTTTTTGTTTCTGGTGTATCTACCAGATTGTTATCTGCCTGAGCCGGAAATACATCCCCAGCATTTCCTGCAACATCGGGTTGATCACCTTCACTTGCATCCACAGCAGCCTTTTGCTTTTGCTGATTTTGCTGTTTCTGTTGTTGTTGCTGGCGTTGTGCTTCTTGTGCTTCGCGGCGTTCATTCATTTCACGCTGTGCCTCAGTCAACAAACGTGAATAGTGTTCGGAGTGTTGAAGGAAATTTTCTGCATTCACACGATCACCTGACAACATCGCATCACTTGAAAGGCTTTGATATTTATCAATAATCTGTTGTGGTGTGCCGCGTACTTTACCTTCAGGGCCAGAAGAGTCGAAAACGCGATTCACAACATTTGCAGGATTACCGCGACGGTTGTTATTGTTATTTTTATTACGTGAGCGTGATTTGTTAGAAGATCTCATATGATCCGAATGCCTTTGTCGTATTTGAAATTTTTGCGCCTTTTGGCGATGTCCCGATTAAGCTTTTGGGGTTTCTATGGATGAGATTACATCAATCATCCAATGAACAAACTATATCTTAGAAAATCAACGATACAAGCCCTAATGGTATTTTATACGTCAAAACATGCGATTTAAGCTATTTTTGGCGCACAAAAATGAAGAACACGGTCTTTATTGGCTAAATCTTGGATACATCTTCCATTTTCAAAGCCTTTTGCCTTGAAAATATCCATTACAGCCGCTGCTTGATCCCAACCGATTTCTAAAAATATATGCCCGTTCCGTGACAAATACGTCTCCGCTTTACTCGCAATAATACGGTAAGCATCTAAACCATCCCCTTCTGGTGTCAAAGCCATACGAGGTTCCCAATCACGGACCTCTGGTTCAATCTCATCCATTGCTGTCGCTGTAATGTAAGGTGGGTTACTAACGATCAGGTCAAATTGACCATCAATATTTTGAAACCAATCGGACTGAACAAACTTTACACGGTCTTTTACGTCTAAAGCATTGGCATTATCATTTGCCACATCTAAAGCATCTTGTGATAAATCCACAGCCACACCAGTTGCTTCTGGTAACTCTGATAGTAATGTCAATAAAATACAGCCTGAACCTGTCCCTAAATCAAGGATAGTTTTAGGCGCATGTTCTTTCAATATTTCTTCTATCAAGGTTTCTGTATCTGGGCGTGGGTCAAGAACATCTGGGGTTACTATAAAACGTCTTCCCCAAAATTCGCGCACACCAATAATCTGAGAAACTGGTTGTCTCTGCAATCGCTGTGCGAGCATTTTTTTATATTGTTCGATTACGTCAGAACCAACACTATCAAGCATTTGGATAGACAACATACCACGTTCAATTCCAATTGCATGCGCTAATAAACTACGTGCATCTGTGCGGGCAGTGTCCCCAAGAACCGGCGTAAGTTGATCCAGTCCCCAAGATAACAATTCTTGGGCTGTTTGGGTCATGGGTTTAATTCTGATAGTTTATGTGCCTGATCATCGGCGATTAGTGCATCAATAATCTCATCTAAGTCACCCTGCATCACTTGATCTAACTTATAAAGCGTTAGATTAATGCGGTGATCTGTCATACGACCCTGTGGGAAGTTATATGTACGGATACGTTCTGAGCGATCACCAGACCCCACCTGCCCTTTACGGCTTGCAGCCCGTTCATCGTCCGCCTCTTGTCGTTTCAAATCATATAAACGCGTGCGCAACGTTTGCATCGCAATTTCACGGTTACGATGCTGCGATTTCTCAGCTGACACAACCATAATACCCGTTGGAATATGCACAATTCGCACTGCACTATCCGTTGTATTTACGTGCTGACCGCCAGAACCTGATGCACGCATTGTATCAATACGCAAATCCGTTGCAGGCAGATCAATATCTACCTCTTCTGCCTCTGGTAACACAGCAACTGTTGCAGCAGATGTATGCACGCGGCCGCCACTTTCTGTGGTTGGCACACGTTGAACACGGTGAACACCGCTTTCAAACTTCATTTTGGCAAAAACACCTGCGCCTTTAATGTTGGCAACAACTTCGCGGTACCCACCAAGTTCAGTTTCAGCCTCTTCAATCACTTCGATTTTCCAACCTGCCGACTCGCAATAGCGTTGGTACATTCTAAACAGATCACCTGCGAATAAAGCAGCCTCATCACCGCCTGTCCCTGCACGAATTTCAAGAACTGCAGAACGTTCATCAGCTTCATCTTTTGGTAAAAGTGACAGTTGCAATCCGTGTTCTGCATCTGGCAAAGCTGCTTTCAATTCTGGTAGTTCTTCTTCGGCGAGTTCCTTCATATCTGGGTCAGACATCATTTCTTCGGCTTCGGCAATATCGGCAACAAGGCGTTGATAGTCGTTAATTTTATCAACGACAGGCTTTAAATCCGAATATTCTTTGGACAAAGCAGCAAAATCATCAACGGCTGATCCATCTGCCATTTTAGCTTCAAGAAATTCAAAACGACTAGTAATTTGGATAAGTTTATCTTCTGGTATCATGCGCCTGACATTGCGGTTTGTAAGGCTCTGGTCAAGAGCAAGGATGACTTTTTCAACATTTTATGCTAATAAATGCTTATGAAGGGGCTTTTAACGATGATATTCACATGTGCTGCATCGATAGCACAAGGTGACGGCGCCAAAGTAAAATGGCCCGATTGCTACTGTACTGACAAAGATGGTTTACGCGTGGAATTGGGCACAATGGTCTGTATGAATGTCGGCGGACGCGATTTTATTGCCAGATGTGAAATGTCTCAAAATGTTCCCATGTGGCGCGAAATGAATAAGGGATGTTTAACTTCCAGTGGCCAATCTGCGGATACCATCAACCCAAGTTTCAACACGTAACTTGTTCACACCGAAATCACGATAACCGAATCTGGAACGGGAAAAAACCGATACCTGTGATCTATTTTCTTGTGGTGTGATCTTGAATGTAATGTAATCTGGATATGCAATCAGTTTTGAACGTTGAACAAAGGTCAATAATTGCCCATCTTCCGTATTTGCCACTAACTCTGTACGTTCCTGTTTGCCAGCATAGTCCAAGATATACTGAGACACCTTTGTTTGTTTAGCATTAAGACTAATAGAGGTTTCTCCTGCCAAACGGTAATCATTCGGACGGCCCGTGGGTTTAACCGTTTCAGGATCTTGATGCCAATGCTCGATAATATCGGGTGCCAAACGCACATATATTAATAATGAAACGGCTACAAAAAGGGTTATTGCAATAAACGTCATTTTTACTCGCTTCATTCAGCGGCAGTATCCACTGCGTCTTGCGCATCAATCTCTGCAGCTCTCAGTTCGACAAGCCCCACGATATGATCAACCATTTTTTCGTTGTCCAACTTATGGTCCTGTTTACCTGCCATATAGACCATGCCAGAGCCAGCCCCGCCGCCTGTAAACCCTACGTCGGTCATCAATGCTTCGCCTGGACCATTCACAACACAACCGATAATCGACAACGACATTGGTGTTTTGATGTGTTCAAGACGTTTTTCCAATACTTCCACCGTTTTGATTACATCAAATCCTTGGCGTGCACAGCTGGGGCAGGAAATAATATTTACACCGCGATGGCGCAATCCAAGTGATTTTAGAATTTCATAACCGACTTTGACTTCTTCAACGGGATCAGCAGACAAAGATACACGTAACGTATCGCCAATACCCATCCAAAGCAGGTTTCCAAGTCCAATGGCTGACTTAATCGTGCCAGAGGTCAAACCACCTGCTTCAGTAATGCCAAGGTGAATTGGGGCATCTGTGGCCTCTGCCAAGCCTTGATAAGCCGCCGCAGATAGGAAAACATCGGATGCTTTCACAGAAATTTTATATTCTTGGAAATCATTGTCTTCCAGAATACGAATATGTTCCATACCGCTTTCGATCATCGCTTCTGGACAAGGTTCTGCATATTTATCTAACAGGTGCTTTTCCAAAGATCCCGCATTTACACCAATACGGATAGAACAACCATAATCTTTGGCAGCTTTGATAACTTCTGCTACACGATCAGCACTGCCAATATTACCAGGGTTGATCCGCAGGCAAGATGCCCCTGCTTCTGCCGCTTCAATTGCACGTTTATAGTGAAAATGAATGTCCGCAACCAAAGGCACAGGACTTTCTTTGACGATCTCATGCATCGCAGCTGTTGATGCTTCATCAGGACAAGACACACGCACAATATCGGCACCAGCCTCCGCGCAGGCTTGGATTTGTTCAATCGTTGCTTTCGCATCATGCGTTAATGTGTTGGTCATTGTTTGCACTGAAATCGGTGCATCACCACCCACAGGAACATTGCCCACATGAATTTGACGGCTTTTGCGGCGATAAATATTCCGCCAAGGACGAATGTGATTAAGGGTCATAGGGTGGCCTAATCTATAGGTAAGCTTTTGCTTTTAGATATAGTACTGTTTGGGAAGCGTCAAAGCCAATGCGGCAAGATTACCAAAACGTTAGTTGTTTTGAATGTCAGCAATAATTGCTTCAGCAGTTTTCTCAACATCAACGTTCAAAGGCGGTGATAATGGCTCTGTGAAAAGATTTGTTGCTTCAGTAAACGTTTGCTCAACATCCGCTTGCACTAATGAAACCTTGCGTGCAACGCTGCCGCGAGTTCCAACTGGGCCAAATATTTTTTCCCCAACCATCACATAAACGGATCCCGAATTACCAGCCTTTAGCAATGGCGCTTGCAAGTCTTGTGGTACACGGTAGCGTTCGCCTACATTTAATATCTTTTCAAATAGCACACTATTATCAGGTAAATAGACACGCACCCAAGCTGGACGTGTAGCAACAACGTCAATTGTTGGTGGGCCTTCAGCAATAACAGCAACTGGCGTCGCTTCAACTACTTTAGGCGCTGAGACTGTTAATATTGGAGATGGTGCCAAGGCACCTTGCGTAGATGGATCAATTGTTGCGATCGGACCATCACGAGAAATGATACTAGGGACATCTAACTCTTGCGGACGGTATAGTTGATCCAAAGATAAACTTGGCCCTGTTGAGTTTTGTGCTGATGCCGTCTCTTGACTTAACACTGGACTCTGATCAAAACCATTTGTTCCATCAGATAAAACAGAGATATTTGATGCCACGCCTGGCGTTTCATTAACTGGTGCGAATTGCACGCGCTGCACCTCTTGAAGTACAATCCAACCACCATATCCCAAACCAGAGACCAAAGCGATTAACACCAAAAGAGATCCAATAGCTGAAAACGAGATTTTTTCATACCAAGGTGGAACAGGCAGCGCCATAGGCGTCTTTGTAGATACATTTGGATCATTTGCAGCGACACCAGGTAAAATACGTTGTTCACGTTGGTTTTGACTTGGTGTTTCCCGATCGGCAACATCAACGGCTTGGGCGTCAAAGCCTGTTTCAACACAAAATTGTTTGTAAGCTTTATCGCCATCTAAATTCAAATACCGCGCATAAGAACGTACATAACCAGCGATAAAACCACGCGTTTCAAAAACAGATAAGTCACCATTTTCAATAGCTGAAATATACTTCACACCGATTTTCAGATCATCTTGAACGTCAATAAGAGATTTATTCAATGTTGCACGTTCACCGCGCATCATATCCCCTAATGCTAATGGGTAGGAGTCAAACCCCCGTGGTCTGAAATCTTCAGCAGACGTGCTCATTTCTACTTACCTATATTTCTGCGCTCAATAACCTCGAATCGAGAAGGTATACCCTCTTCGATTCTATTGTAACACAATTAGTACAGTAATGTAGCCCCACCTACTAAATAAGGTTAGCCAGCCATTTGTGAGCGGTTTAGTGCGCAGTGACCCCAAAGTTCGTCAAGGGCGACAACCAGCTCACGAACCATGGAATCCGTATGCACTGGTGATGGTGTAAACCGTAACCGTTCAGTTCCACGCGGAACTGTTGGGAAGTTAATTGGCTGAACGTATATGCCATAATCTTCTAATAACTTATCAGATAGCATTTTACATTTAACAGGATCACCAACATGCACAGGTACAATGTGGCTGCCGTAATCATCAATAGGCATGCCCAATGATTTAACCTGCTCTTTTAAATTGCGCGCACGGGCTTGGTGTTCATCACGCAACTCTTGGTGTATTTTTAAATACTCAACAGATGCGAGTGCCCCTGCTGCTATTGCAGGTGCCAATGATGTCGTGAATATAAATCCTGGAGCATATGAACGAATAGCATCTGCCAATTTTGCAGAACATGTTACATACCCGCCCATCACACCATAAGCCTTTGCCAAAGTGCCATTAATCATATCTAAACGATCCATCAAGCCATCGCGTTCGGCAATACCACCACCGCGAGGGCCATAAAGGCCAACAGCATGAACCTCATCAATATATGTCAATGCGTTGAACTCGTCAGCCAGATCACAAATCTCTTCAATAGGACCAAAATCACCATCCATTGAATAGAGTGATTCAAATGCAATCAACTTTGGTGCATCTTTTGGCGCTTGTTCCAACATCTCACGTAAATGAGCAACATCATTGTGGCGGAAAACACGCTTCTCACCAAAACCATGGCGAATACCTTCGATCATAGACGCATGATTCAATGCATCTGAATAAATAATTAAACCTGGAAATAAACGTGGCAATACCGAAAGCGTTGCTTCATTTGCATTATATGCGGATGTGAAAACCAAAGCCGCTTCTTTGCCGTGTAAATCAGCAAGCGAGGCTTCTAAGTCTTTATGATAAGATGTGTTGCCTGATATATTTCGTGTTCCACCTGATCCAGCACCAGCAACCTCAATTGCTTTTTGCATTGCATTCAAAACGACTGGGTTTTGCCCCATGCCAAGATAGTCATTGCCACACCAAACAGTAATATCACGCTCTTCGCCGTTTGTAGTTGTCCAAACAGCTTTAGGAAACTGTTGGTTTTTACGGCGAATATTTTGAAATACACGGTAACGCCCTTCATCATGTAGGGCTTCAAGTGCGGAGTCTATTCTGGCTTGGTAGTCCATAGTCTTTTCCTAGCTTACAAGTCAGATATAAAACGAAACTACTTGCACTGCACGCTAAAAATCTCCCAAGGTACGAAATGTCACAGATTTTTCATTTTTGTTTATATTTTAGCACGGTTTATTAATAAATATATCGAATTTGATCGCCCCAATAACGTTCCAATCTATGTAATGTACCATTCAGATCTCCTAAATCTAAATCCCCCAGAACGTCTTTGCTTAAAATACCATCAGAATGTCGACCGAACAGCTCAGATACAACCTTACGAATATAGCGACCACGTTCAGATAAGCGGACACGTACAGAACGACGGTCAATTTCACATCGTTTGTGTTCCATGTAACCAGATTCGACAAGTTTTTTCAGATTATAAGAGACATTAGAGCCTTGGTAGTAACCGCGTGATTTCAATTCACCTGCCGTCACTTCGTTATCGCCAATATTAAAAAGCAATAAAGCTTGAACTGAATTAATATCTAGTAAACCTAGTCGTTCAAATTCATCTTTAATCACATCCAATAATAATCTGTGCAACCGTTCGACCATAGAAAGGGTCTCTAAATAATACCCCAAAAAAGCGCTGCCCTGTTGTTTAACCGGGTCAGCGGAAATGTTTTCATAAACGCTCATTCTTTTACTCCACCAGATACTGCTCTGGTTCATTCATGACGGGTAAACTCAAACAACTCGTTAAATTATGAGTTTATTTTTGTAAAATAATGCGTTTTTACGCGTGAAAGCGCTGTTTTGATCTCTTTTGGGGTTTCTTGTTGGCCTGTCACCCAAACCAAAAGGTCCTGATCATGTTCAGACATTAAGATTTCATGAGCATCCAATTCAGCGTCAGTAAGTTCCGCCATCTTTTCGTCAGCAAAGCTGCCAAACATTAAATCCATTTCCTTGATGCCACGTCGCCACGAACGTAAGCGCAGACGTTTTAAACGTGTTTCGCGATCCTCAGACATAACAATCCCCTTTTCGGGTTTGATAACGAAGCAGAAAAAAACCACAAGTCCCGACTTGCACAAACATAAAGGCAAGCATAGTAATTCTGTGGAAGTATAGCAGGAAATTTAATGTCATTTTTAGCAAAAACTCTATCACGTGTAAAACCATCCCCTACAATTGCAATCACAACACATGCTGCAGAACTAAAAGCCGCAGGCAAAGACGTCATAGCATTGAGCGCAGGCGAACCTGATTTTGATACCCCTGAAAACATCAAAAATGCAGCGAAAGCTGCAATTGATGCAGGAAAAACAAAATACACCGCCCCTGATGGTATCCCTGAATTAAAACAGGCCGTGTGCGATAAGCTTAAACGTGACAATGGCTTGGACTATACAAAATCACAAATATCTATTGGGACTGGCGGAAAACAGACACTTTACAATGCATTGATGGCAACAGTTAATCCTAATGATGAGGTTATTATACCTGCCCCTTATTGGGTATCATATCCCGATATGGTCCTATTGGCTGGTGGCACTCCAGTTATAGCACAAGCGTCTATTGATAATAACTACAAGCTTACGGCCACAGAGTTAGAGGCCGCAATTACACCAAAATCTAAGTGGTTAATTTTTAATTCGCCCTCAAACCCATCAGGTGCTGGTTATTCAAAGGAAGAACTCAAAGAACTCACCGACGTTTTACTGCGTCATCCTCATGTTTGGGTGATGACAGATGATATGTATGAGCATCTTGCCTATGATGATTTTAAATTTTGCACCCCTGCCGAAATAGAGCCAAAACTTTATGAACGTACATTAACAGTAAACGGAGTTTCAAAATCCTACGCAATGACAGGATGGCGTATTGGATATGCAGCGGGCCCCGAACACCTGATTGCTGCTATGCGCAAAATTCAATCACAAAGTACGTCTAACCCCTCTTCCATTAGCCAATGGGCGGCAGTTGAAGCTTTGAATGGTCCACAAGATTATATCGAATTTAGCCGCCCAATATTTGAAAAACGCCGCAATATGGTTGTCGAAATGCTTAATAAAGCTGAAGGTATAAAGTGCCATTCCCCAGAAGGCGCTTTTTATGTTTATCCGTCAATTGCGGGTTGTATCGGAAAAACGACGCCATCAGGTGTGAAAATAGAAACAGATGAACAATTTGCAACAGAATTACTGTCCGAATATGGCGTTGCGGTTGTTTTCGGCGCAGCTTTCGGCTTAAGCCCTAACTTTAGAGTAAGTTATGCAACATCTGAAGAACAATTAAAGGATGCTTGTACACGCATTCAGACCTTTTGCGCTTCGTTGACCTAAAGATAAAGCCAAAGTAATGTTTAAAGAAAAAATAGCAGGTATCTAGCAGAATGAGTAAAAAATCAGAGCTTTTCTTTCGAGTACGTGAAAACGGCGCCGCAGTATTTCGTGTGGATACCGAAAACCGTCAACGCCGCTTGGAACTAAAACAAATTGCGGTGGTGAATATACGTAATGGACAAGTAAAACCGCAAGGAGATCAATCTCCAACAGCTGCTGAACGCAACGACATTGACGCATGGGTTGTGGACCGCCGAAAGCAATTAGCTGCGCGAAAAGTTGATGATATTATACGTGCTGTGGATCATTTAAATGATACAGCACAATGGGTCCAATCTGATGCAACAGATGAACAAGTTGACCTATTTGCAGATGATTTATTGATGGCAATGCATGATTTACGTACCGTATTAGTTCGCAAAAAATCTAACATCTTAATGAAAAAGTAAGGCTTATCTTTAAAGCTTAGCAATAATTTTATTACTATCTATAAGTTACTACACTTTTCAAAAGAAATATCCTTTTTCCATAGGAAGTGATATTTATCGGTTCTAATTTGTTCTATGTAATCTCGTGTTGTGTCCACATCCCCCGCCTCACAGGAAAAGACTGCAAAATTAACTATATTCCATTGGTCTGGATATTGCACCATAATATCCTCCATACCTCGCTTCATTTTCTCCCAGTCAACATCATAATCACGAAATAGCTTCTCACTTTTCCGCAAACCTTTCTTTAGCGACCAATAGATGCGCGCATAGACACTATTACCATCTATATCTTTTGTGCTTTCTGCAGCGCTTCTGGCAAAAGCGTCAATATGGATACGGCTGCCATTCCAAAAAGGAGAAAGGGCTGAAGCGGCCTGAAAATAAATATCATAATAATATGGAAATACTTGAACACCTTCTGCAATGCTTGCCGCTAAATTTCCTTGAGAACGTCCCAAGCCTTTTTGTATCTCAATATTTAAAGCATACCAATGCGGATCAGAGCTCGCTATATTTTTGTGCTCCTGAAGAAGGCTCTGAGCTAATTTTAGATTCTCATAAAATGGCTCCCACGCATCATCAGGAACGGTACTCGCAACACCGCCTCCACGATAACTCCAGGCCAATGCAACAAAGAACTTACTGCGCGCAATGATAGCTGTAGGTGAATTGGGGTGTTTTTCTAAGTATTCTTTAGTAATGTTATCCAATTGCTTCTTATCCGAAGCAATTCGTGTATATTTTATTGAATCCCCTAATCCATAATATAATTGAGCAAGTTTCCATACTCCGCTATCAGTACGCGCTCTAGTATCTCTATATTCGTCTGCCAATGCATCTACGCCAATAAAATCTTTATTGAAAAAAAGGTAGTCAACCTTTGATCGAATATTAGAACGATCTAAGAGCTCTTCTGATGAAGCTATATTTGACAGCGAAATCGAAAATATCGCAAAATAGAAAAGGACACGGAATATCATTATGAGTTTACCTAAAAATAAATTTATTATCGAATTATACTGATAAAAAAAGACTTTTTAATGACTTTATATAGATAAAACCGTAGTCGCCTTAATCTCTTCCATCGACAACAAGGCCGTCACATTAAAAATACGTACATCATCAATCATGGCTTGATAAAATGCATCATAGGCTTTCGCGTTTTGAACGCGTACTTTTAAAATATAATCGATGTCACCAGCCAAACGATGGGCCTCCAGCACTTCTGGGCGGTCCATAAGAACCTTCAAAAATTTATCCTGCCACTCTTTTTCATGTTCAGACGTTCGAACAAGCACAAAGAAGCAAGCCTCTAAACCAAGTTTTTCAGGGTCCAAAATAGCTGTGTTTGCTTTGATTAGTCCAGAATCGCGAAACTTACGGATGCGGTTCCATACAGGTGTCTTAGATGCCCCTACTTTCTTAGCAATCTCATCAAGACTTTGTGAGGCATCTGATTGCAGTTCCATAAGAATTTTTCGATCAATCGCATCTAATTGGTCTGCCATTCTATTTTTCCCTTCAAATCAAAATACTTTATTCTCTTAGCTCAATAAATCAGAACAAAGTTTCTAATTTATAATTACATACCCTATGATATAGGAATTTTATTCTAATAACGCTATATGTTTTGAAAGCCAACCCGAAAGGAACAAGCCATGCGCCACTTTCCGATCTTTATGAACCTCGCTGGTAGACGTGTCATCGTGTCTGGTGCTGGTGAATGCGCGGTTGCTAAATTACGCCTGCTTTTGAAAACCGAAGCCCATATCACTGTGATTGGCACAAAACCTCATCATGAGGTTTTGAGATGGGCTCTAAGCGAAAAAATTACTTATATTGATCGCCCAATGAAAGAAGGCGACGCACTTTGTGCTGTTCTTGTTTACGGTGCGAATGAAGATGCTGTTGAAGATAAACGTGTAACTGATCTGGGTCGCACAGCTGGCGCATTGATCAATATCGTTGATAATCTGGAAGACAGCCAATTCATAACACCTGCCATTGTAGACCGTGACCCTGTGACAGTTGCGATTGGCACAGAGGGTGCGGCACCAGTTTTGGCACGTAAGATCAAGCAACAGCTTGAAGAAAGCCTGCCAGAACAATTGGGGGTACTTGCGCGTATAGGTCAAGCCTTTCGCCCTGTTGCAGATCAGATCCCAATGGGACGTCGTCGCCGTGACTTTTGGTCAAAATTCTATTTCAAGCGCGGTCCATTGGCCTTGGCGAATGGTGGCAAACCTGCCGTGGAAGAAGAACTTGATGCCCTTCTAAACCAAACACTTTCAACGGCTGCTGAAAATGGTCGCGTGTGGTTGATGGGTGCAGGCCCTGGTGATGCAGAACTTTTAACACTGAAGGCACGTAATCTATTACACGAAGCTGACGTGGTGATCCACGATCAACTCGTCTCCAAACCCGTTTTGGAACTCGCGCGCCGCGAAGCAATCGTGATCGAAACTGGTAAAAAGGGCTTCGGCCCATCTTGGAAACAAGATGATATCAACGCACTCATGATCAAACACGCCGCATTAGGCCATCATGTTGTCCGTTTAAAATCTGGCGATCCTGTAATTTATGGTCGTTTGGATGAAGAAATGGATGCCCTAACAGATGCAGGCATTCCTTTTAACATCGTGCCTGGCATCACTGCTGCATCAGCAGCAGCTGCAAGCATTGGTCAATCGCTTACAAAACGCGGTCGCAATTCTTCCCTTCGTATTCTAACGGGTCACGATGTAGATGGCTTTGCTGATCACGATTGGAAAGAGCTAGCAAAAACAGGCTCAACAGCCGTCATTTACATGGGCAAACGTGCCTCAGCGTACTTGCGCGGTCGTCTGATGATGTTTGGTGCTTCAGAGTCCACGCCTATTACCATCGTTGAAAACGCATCGCGCCCAGATCAACGCATATTGTCCACCACCCTATTGGGTTTGCCTGACGTGATCAGCAAGGCAGATGTTGATGGCCCTGCCGTCATCCTACTTGGCTTATCACCACGTGCAGCAATGGACGAAATAGAAACACTTGAAGAAACGGAATTGGCATAATGGCTCGTGCATTTACCCCTAAAGTTCTAACAGCAAACCGCCTTTTGGAAGGTGACGTGATTTATTACAGCGCCAATGGCGATTGGGTCACATCCCATGATGATGCACTTTATTTAACAGATGAAGTGCAAGCCAATGAGCTGTTGGCGGCATGTAGCAAGCTTTCCGAATATCTGGTTGGCGCATATTTGGCGAATGCCGCTTTAGAAGACGGCAAACCAGTCCCTACTCATTTCCGCGAAGAGTTTCGCACCCGTGGTCCATCAAACTACCACCACGGCAAGCAAGCAGAGGTATAACCCATGTACAGCTATAACGAATTTGACAAAGATTTCATCCAAACACGTGTGAAACAATTCCGTTCCCAAGTGGAACGTCGCGTTGATGGCAGCCTAACAGAAGATGAATTCAAGCCTTTGCGTTTGATGAACGGCCTGTATTTGCAATTACACGCTTATATGCTGCGCGTTGCAATCCCATATGGCACGCTGAATTCACAAAAGATGCATGTGTTGGCAGATGTAGCGGACAAGTGGGATAAAGGTTATGGCCATTTCACCACGCGTCAAAATATCCAATACAACTGGCCAAAACTGAAAGACGTGCCAGATATGTTGCAAGCTTTGGCAGACGTGGAAATGCACGCCATTCAAACATCAGGCAACTGTATCCGCAACGTGACCGCCGACCATTTTTCTGGCGCTGCTAAGGACGAAATTGAAGACCCGCGCCCGACTGCTGAGTTGTTGCGCCAATGGTCAACAGATCATCCAGAGTTTGCCTTCTTGGGTCGTAAGTTTAAGTTTGCAGTAACTGGCTCTGAAACAGACCGTGCTGTTATTAAAGCGCATGATGTTGGTATTCAGGTCGTTAAGAATGCAGCTGGCGAAATTGGTTACAAAGTTCTTGTCGGCGGCGGTTTGGGCCGTACACCGATGATCGGTAAGGTTTTGCGTGAATTCCTTCCACGCGAAGACTTGCTGCCGTATTCAGAAGCGATCATGCAAGTTTATAACGCCCTTGGTCGTCGTGATAACAAATACAAAGCGCGTATTAAGATCACAGTACATGAAAACGGTATCGAAAAAATTCAGGAGTTGGTTGAAGAACGTTTCATCATCCAACGCGAAGCCTTTGCTGGCTATGATCAAGAGTTGTTCAAAGACATTCGCGAAGCCTTTGCTGCACCTGATTATTTGAAAGCACCAACTACTGCTTTTGATGAGGCTGTGAACAGCGATCCTATTTTCCGTTCTTTTGCGGATACAAACTTGTTTGAACATCGTAATCCTGATTATGCGATCGTTTCGATCAGCATCAAGAAGCACGGGCAAACACCGGGTGATGCGACATCCGAACAAATGCGCGTTATGGCAGATTTGGCGAAAGAATACGCGCATGACGAACTGCGTATCAGCCACGAGCAAAACGTGATCCTGCCACACGTGCACAAGTCGCACATCCCTGCAATCCATGCAAAATTACGTGAACATGGTTTGGCGACGGCTAACATTGGTTTGATCTCAGACATCATCGCCTGCCCGGGTATGGATTACTGTGCTTTGGCTACAGCGCGCTCGATCCCTATTGCACAGCAAATCGCAACACGTTTTGACGAGTTGAAACTTGAGCATGAGATTGGTGAACTGAAAATCAAAATCTCTGGCTGTATCAATGCTTGTGGTCACCACCACGTGGGTCACATTGGTATCCTTGGTTTGGATAAAGCTGGTGTTGAAAGCTATCAGATCACTTTGGGTGGTGACGGCTCTGAAAATGCTGCAATTGGCGAACGTGCTGGCCCAGGTTTCTCGTATACAGAAATCGTACCTGCGATCGAACGGTTGGTCGGCGCTTACTTAGAAGTCCGCACAAGCGCGGATGAAACTTTCCTTGAAACGTATCGCCGTTTGGGATCAGCACCGTTTAAAGCGGCGCTTTATCCTGAAACGCGCGTCGCTGCGGAGTAAATATTATGCCTTTTGAGATTTCGAATATTTCAATTAATGAACGGGTTCAGATGTTGAACGGATATTACCGCCACCATGCGGCAATCCCTGTTTTACGTCATGCCTTAAACGATCCTATCGTTGGTGATGTGGCTTTGGTGTCTTCTTTTGGTGCTGAATCTGTTGTGTTGTTGCAAATGGTGTCACTTATTAAACCTGAAACACCTGTATTGTTCATTGATACGGAAATGTTGTTTCCAGAAACACTTGAGTATCAAGTCGAGCTTTCTGAAAAGCTTGGCCTGAAAGATGTGCGCGTGATCAAAGCGGATGAAACTGCAATCGCTGAACGCGATCCATCTGGTACACTACACAAGTCAAATCCAGATGCATGTTGTGCCCTGCGTAAATCAGAGCCTCTTGAAAAAGCCTTGAGCGGTTTTGATGCATGGATCACGGGCCGTAAGCGTTTCCAATCGGGTCAACGCGCTGAATTGACGTTGTTTGAGAACGAAGATAACAAACGCATCAAAATAAACCCACTCAGCCATTGGCGCAAAGGCGATGTGCGTGACTATATCGTAGATAATGATTTGCCGCGCCACCCGCTGGTAGCTAAAAACTATCTGTCCCTTGGTTGTGCACCATGTACCAGCCCTGTTAAAGATGGCGAGAATGAACGCTCTGGCCGCTGGCGTGGGGTTGAAAAAACAGAATGTGGTATCCATTTCGACAATGGTACTACAGCGCGTGCAGATGCGGAGTAACGAATGACACAACTTATCAATGACACTGGCTTTGTAGCTGATGATTGGGAAGACGGTTTCCGTGATTGGGAGGGTGTAACATCTTCCTCTTACGGTGCTGATGCAGGCTACGGTCTGGATGTTCCCAATACTGTGGGCGCAGAGCAGATTAAGCCGTATTTCAATCAAGCGGCTGTCATCCGCATCAATTTCCCTTCTTCTGCAGATGGTCGCGGTTTTTCAATCGCGCGCCATTTGCGCATGCTGGGCTATACAGGCCGCATTCGTGCGCATGGTCACGTCTTAGCAGACCAATACGCTATGGCGCGTCGCTGTGGTTTTGATGAAGTAGAAATTTCCGATGAGCTAGCCCAACGCCAGCCCGAAGATCAATGGCAATTCCGCGCAGATTGGAAAGCCCATGATTACCAATCCCGTATGCGCCAAAAAGCGTAATAACAACTCTCTATAATCCCTCTATAGACACTCCCGAAAGTAAGACCAATGACAGAGCAATCAGTTGTGACAACAGAAAAAGCTAAACCAGTGCTGCCAGATGCACAAATCGTAAAGTCCGTTACACATTATACGGACCATTTGTTTTCGTTCCGCCTATCGCGCCCGCAATCCTTGCGGTTTCGCTCTGGTGAATTCGTAATGATCGGCCTTATGGGTGATCCTGATGAAAAAACTGGCAAGCAAAGACCACTGTTGCGTGCCTATTCTATCGCCTCTCCATCATGGGACGAGGAATTGGAATTCTATTCGATCAAAGTTCAAGACGGTCCTTTGACATCTAAATTGCAAAATATCAAAGTTGGTGACGAAGTCATCGTACGTCCAAAGCCAGTGGGTACATTGGTGTTAGATGCGCTCTTACCTGCAAAACGCATGTATTTCATTGCAACAGGTACTGGTATTGCCCCATTTGCATCATTGATGCGTGATCCAGATCTATATGAACGCTATGACGAAGTGATCATGTGCCATACCTGCCGCGAAGTGGCGGAACTAAAATACGGCGCAGACTTAATTGCCTCATTGGCGACTGATCCTTTGATCGGTGAAATGGTTGGTGACAAACTGAAATATTACCCAACAACGACACGCGAAGAGAGCCCAAAGATGGGCCGTATCACAACATTGATGAAAGACGGCACATTGGCTGCTGATCTTGGTCTTCCACCATTGAACCCAGAAACAGATCGCTTGATGGTCTGTGGTTCAATGGGTCTAAATACCGACATTAAAGAGATTTGTGAGGCTGCTGGCCTAACAGAAGGCTCTAACAGTGCCCCTGCTGAATTCGTAGTGGAAAAAGCCTTTGTAGGCTAATCTGTAACAAAACTTATTGAAAAAGGCTGGTTTTCCAGCCTTTTTTGCGTTTTAGCCCCCGTAATGTTACAAACTCTGAACTACATGTTATTCACATCGATGTGAGTGGCGCGTTAGACATTTATTTTGCTAAGTCTTAGTCATCGCAAAGAAGCGAACAGTATTAACAGACCCTTCAAGGAGACACACAATGTCAAAAACAGTAAAATCATTAGCAGTAGCATCAGCAGTTGCAGCAGCTCTTACAGCGCAAACACACACAGCTTCAGCAGCTGGTAAAGAAAAATGCTACGGCGTTGCTCTGGCTGGTGAAAACGGTTGTGCAGCTGGTCCAGGTACATCATGTGCAGGTACATCTAAAGTAGATTACCAAGGTAACGCATGGTCATTGGTTGCTAAAGGTACATGTGAAGGTATCGAACTACCAGCACTTGCAGACGGCACACCACGTACAGGTTCTTTGGAAGAGCTTTCACGCGACATCCCTGCATAAGCATTAAGTCTTTTGGTGTGGCGGACACTCTGCCACACCTACCCTGAAAAGGAGTTTTCACAATGCTAGATCAAAGCTCTGCCAACATCCCTGAAATCCCCAATCGCGCGGGTGTAGGCTATAAAGCACAACATTTGAATGGCATTTTGAAAGACCCTTCTGCAATCGGTTGGATCGAAATCCACGCCGAAAATTATATGGGTGACGGTGGTCGCCCAATAGCGCAGCTTAAACATCTTCGCGATATGTATCCCGTGTCTTGTCATGGTGTTGGATTGTCTATTGGTGCTGAAGGTCCATTGGATGCAGATCACCTTGCACGCCTAAAACATCTGGTAAGCTGGTTAAATCCTGCCCTGTTTTCTGAACATTTGGCGTGGTCTACACATGAAACGCATTTCTTAAACGATCTCCTTCCTGTGCCTTACACACAAGCGGTCGTTGATCGTGTCGTTGATCACATCGATCAAGTGCAAGATACAGTTGGCCGCCGTATGCTGCTTGAAAACCCATCCACATATTGCGCTTTTGAAGAAAGCGATATGTCTGAAATTGATTTCTTATCAGAAGTTGCAACACGTACAGGCTGTGGTTTGCTGCTTGATGTGAACAACGTTTTCATCTCTGCAACCAACCAACAGTATTCCCCAGAAGCCTATATTGATGCCTATCCTTTAGAGCACGTTGGGGAAATCCATTTAGGTGGGCATGAAGAAGATGCAGACGATCATGGCGAAACGCTGTTAATCGACAGCCATTCACGCCAAGTCGTTGATCCTGTTTGGGAATTATATGAATATACGCTTAAACAATCTGGCCCACGCCCAACATTGATTGAGTGGGACAATGACATTCCAAGCTGGGATGTTCTAGCCAATGAAGCCCGCCTTGCAGATGATTTGCTGGCAAACGCGCAGTTGGTCGCTGCAGAATGACCGTAACGCAAACAGATTTCACAGCCGCCCTGTTAAACGCAGACTTGGCGACACCCGCAGGCATGGTTGATTATCAAGGCCGTCCTGCTGGCAAACGCTTTGATGTCTACCGCAATAATGTGGTGGTCAGCCTGATTGATGCAATGGAAACAGCCTTTCCAGCTATCCATAAATTGGTCGGAGATGAATTTTTCAAAGCGATGGCAGGCGTTTATGTTCGTGCACATCCGCCGACCACACCAATGATGATGTTTTACGGTGAAGCCTTCCCTGAATTTTTAGAAAACTTTGAACACGTACAACAGCTTCCCTATCTGCCAGATGTTGCCCGTTTGGAACTGGCGCGTCGCAGCAGCTATCATGCAACAGACAGCATCGCGATTTCACCTGATGCTCTTGGCGCTATTGCGCCCGAAGATCTGATGAACGTGAAATTAGAATTATCACCAGCTGCCCGGATGCTTAAATCAGCATATCCAGTTCTTTCAATATGGAACATGAATATGGTTGAAGGGGCACCGCAACCAAAAGCTGTGGCACAAGCCGTTCTATTATTTAGACCAGAACTAGACGTAGATATGGTTGAAATAGATGATGCAACACATTGTTTTTTATCAAACTTACAGAATAACACACTTGGCGAAGCCTATGAGGCAACACTGGGTATCGATGAAACCTTTGATCTGGGCCAAGCGCTTGGATTATTACTGACACACCAACTGATCACACACATAAACATATAAAGGGGATGATCATGAACGCAATTTTTACACTCTATAATAAGGTCATAGATATGATCACAAAGTTAGCAGGCACATGGCTGCTTCCAACATTGGCACGTTTTGCTTTTGCTGCTGTTTTGCTTGTTTATTTCTGGAACTCTGCAAAAACCAAAGTTGGCGATGGCGTTCTGGGCTTCTTATTCCCGAATGACAACGCATACATCCAGATGTTCCCAAAAGTATTTGATGCTGTTGGATACGACAGCAGTGCATTGGGCGGTATCTACAAACTGATTGCGATTGCTGGTACGACCGCAGAGTTTGTTCTACCTTTCTTAATCCTCGTTGGTTTATTCACGCGTTTTGCTGCGATCGGCATGATTGGGTTTGTTTTTGTACAATCATTCGTCGATAAAACAGGGCATGACCTTGATTCTGCAACATTCGGCTCTTGGTTTGACCGTGCATCAGACAGCTTGGTCTTGGATCAACGTCTATTGTGGATCACTTTACTTATTACGATGATCGTAAAAGGCGCAGGACCATTATCCTTGGATCGCGTTCTTAAAATTCGCTAATAATTAAAAGGCCTTAGAGTAGATATCTAAGGCCTTTTCCTTAATCTTCAAACTGTGCTTGAACATCTTTTCCCCATCCTAAATATGAACCATTTGCTGTTTCAATGACAGGTCGCTTCATCAAGGTTGGGTTTTCTGCAATCAACTCTAATGCTGGACGTGCACGTTGTGTTTCATCCAAACCGCGCCAGGTTGTTGAGCGTGTATTTGTCAGCGCATCACCAAAAAGCCCTTGAAACTCTGCTAATTTAGCCGGTGCAACACCATCTGCACGTACATCAACATAAGTCACCTCATGCCCAGCTGCAGATAGTGATTTTAAAGCTTTTTTGCAGGTATCACAGGTCTTTAGTCCATATAGTGTAATATTCATCAGATTCTCCGTTAATTGCCGAAATCTATAACCCTCAAAGGAAATGCTTGCAATTCAACAGAATCGAACCATTATCCACGATGTAAAGCTAATTGTTCCACTGATCCGCTGACTTCCCCCGTGATGCCTGCTGATACCGAGAATACTACAGCAGCACCACCCCACGGCATGTCGCGCGTGGCACTACGAAGGAGAACACGGATGGCGAATGGCACCGTAAAATGGTTTAACCCAACGAAAGGCTACGGCTTTATTCAACCTGATGATGGCGGAAACGATGTATTTGTACACGTAACGGCTGTTCAAGCTGCAGGTTTGCAAGGTTTGGACGACAACCAAAAAGTAACATACGAATTAGAAACTGGCCGTAACGGCAAGGAAAACGCGACGAACATCGCTCTTGTATAATTCATTGTTTTTTCATGATTTTTAACGGCGGCCATTGGTCGCCGTTTTTGTTTGGGGAAACCCGCTTATCAAAGTCTCAAAAACCGATACCCCTTGACCGATGCCCCTATTCCAGCTTATGTGCCACTTAATATATGATAACGGCGGTCTTCGGATCGTTATACATTAGTAGAATTCGATGAATTAAGAGACTTACGCAGATTATGGTCTGCACGGTTTCAGCCTCTCTCCTAACAGAGTGTCCGGCCTTTCCAAGTTCCTAAATCTGATGCTTGAAAGTCCTGTATTAACGGCCGTGCGCCGCCTTGTATTTCTGCAATGGGATCAAGGAGATAACACCACACCGCGGCATGTCGTGCGCGGAAACTTAGGAGATAAACAGATGGCTACTGGCACTGTAAAATGGTTTAACCCAACTAAAGGCTTCGGCTTCATTCAACCTGACCAAGGCGGCGACGATGTATTCGTACACATCACTGCTGTTCAAGCGGCTGGCCTTCAAGGTTTGGACGACAACCAAAAAGTATCTTACGAGCTAGAAACTGGCCGTAACGGTAAAGAAAACGCAACTGCAATCGCACTTGCATAAGCTTTTATAGCTTACGGAATTTTGAAACGGCGGTCTTCGGATCGCCGTTTTTTTATGCAAAACTGATGTATGATCCGCGTGCACAGTGCGTGCACTGGACGTATGACAAATGTCAGACCACTTTAAATGACTGTTGCCACCAAAATCGTGGAAAACACACCACATGCCATCGGCATCCATAAATAGATACCACTGCGAAACCAGTCCAAACGCACCCCTTCTGGATCCGTCAACGTGTTATCACGTTCCCAATGACGGACATGAGACATCATCAGATATAGAACCAATACCAAAAGCGCTGTTGGGAAAGGCAAAGGGGCATATGACATAGCGATGGGAAGAATAAATGAAAACCCAATCAAATTAGCTGCCGTAATTTTGGTATACGCAGATACACCCTCAACACTGCTGTAACTTATGATAAAATTCATGGACTGCTCCTGCACTTTTCGAACATTATGACGAAGGGTTGTGCCAAGATTGAGATGGCTTCGGGGCAATATTGTGACACATATATAAAATACCATATTTCGAACTTATCGACTACGTAGGTTTCTAAGAGATATGCTCAGCTCTTTACGTAATGTGCATTACACACCTTCCAGATATAATATCATATGCTCAATTCATGGCAGACTGATCTTTCCCTATCCGATCATGCCAAACTGGATTTACCATTGCCCTCCCACGGCGGTGAATTCATAGAAAGTCTTCTTGAGCAGTAGAAGATTTGTCTGCGGTGGTTCCCCGCCCCCGCAGACCCCTTCGGGGGAATAATATTATGCGTGAACTATAGCTTAACCAACGCTTGCCTTTATGCTTTCGCATTATGGCATAACATTGCACTTAAATTACTTACCCTATGCACATCAATGAACAAGAATTTAGGCTCAACATCACTTCGCGGGAAAAAGCGCGTGGTTAATCCAGTGCAATCTTACGATACCCTCCCTGCTCCATTGCGCGTATGGTTATCAGAGGTTGTTTTGCCTTGGCCACCGAAATCTGCCAAGCGTATTTGGGTGAAAACTTTGTCAAAAGGCGAAAATGCTGAAGGTGCTTTGATGGCCTTGTAAACGACAGAAGGGCGGACATTGGCAAAGGATAAGGAACGGATGATCATATAATATATGGCTCCAACCCTATTCAGAGAAAATTTTACAGTAATGGTTGTAGTTTCTTTATGCTCTATGTATGTTATGTTATAACATATCAAATAGAAAGGCACTATAATGTCCGACACCCGTCTTCCTGTAACAGTTTTATCTGGTTTCCTTGGTGCAGGCAAAACCACCTTGCTCAATCGTGTTTTAAATAATCGTGATGGATTAAAAGTTGCTGTCATCGTGAATGATATGTCCGAGGTGAATATCGATGCAGACCTTGTTCGCGCGAATACAGAACTGAGCCGCACAGATGAAACATTGGTTGAAATGTCGAACGGTTGTATTTGCTGCACATTGCGTGATGACCTTTTGCAAGAAGTGCGCAGATTGTCTGAGGATGGTCGTTTTGATTATTTGTTGATTGAATCCACGGGTATTTCCGAACCCCTGCCTGTAGCCGCAACATTTGAGTTCCGTGATGAAGACGGCCAAAGCCTGTCTGATATAGCCCGCCTTGATACAATGGTGACTGTTGTGGATGCGGTGAACCTGCTGAATGATTATTCAAGCCATGACTTCTTAAGCGATCGTGGTGAAAGCTTGGGCGAACAGGATGACCGTACTTTGGTAAACCTACTGGTCGAGCAAATCGAATTTGCGGATGTTGTGGTGCTGAACAAAGTTGTAGATGCCACAAAAGATCAGGTGGATGCGGCGTTGAAAATTATTCGAAGCTTGAATGCGGACGCTAAGATCATTCGCAGCAGCTATTCTGATGTGCCAGCAAAAGAGATTTTGAACACAGGGCTGTTTGATTTCGCTTCTGCACATGATCACCCGATGTGGGCAAAAGAGCTGTATGGATTTGCCGATCACATACCAGAAAGCGATGAATATGATGTGAAAACATTCGTATACCGCGCACGCCGCCCGTTTGACCCAGAAAAAATCTTGGCCGTTTTAAACGGCGCTTTGCCAGGTGTGATCCGCGCCAAAGGCCACTTTTGGATTGCATCACGTCCTGAGTGGGTTGCAGAGTTTTCTTTGGCGGGGGCTTTGTCATCCGTGAAACCGCTTGGCCAGTGGTGGGCAACCACACCAAAGGAAAGATGGCCAGAGAATGAAACCGCACGCGCCTATATGGAAACACATTGGCAAGAACCATGGGGCGATCGCCGTCAAGAGATCGTGTTTATTGGCACAGGGATGAACTGGCTGGATTTAACGTCGAAACTGGACGGTGCTTTGATCCCTGAAGGGATTGCGGAGAGCGTGGAAGAACTGCCAGAATACAGCGATCCGTTCCCGAATTGGGCTCAGGCTGAAATGCAAAAGTCTGCGTAGATATTTTTGTGCGGTGCGTTGAAACCTGCGCACAGTACAACACAACGCCAGCCATAACCATGTCCGTGCATAGCACGGACGCGCCCGATCCTCCCCCACGGGAGGGCGCATTGCGCCCACCCTCGTCTCGGGCGCTGGTGTTTGTGGTGATTAATTAAGAGTTAAAACCATTAGCTAAATTTAATGCGCCGAATAAGAAAACAAAATAGATGTAATTATAATGACATAACCACCAATCATAAGTTCGTTAGCTCTTTTTAATTGCCACTCCCCAGATTCATTATACGATTTATCCACATATCTTGCAGACGCAAACCCTATAATCCAAGTCAATGCTGACAGGGAAAGGCCAATACACCAAAGCTTCAAACTAAGGCCAACATAACTAGAAAATAAACTATCACGAATATCGGAAAGTTGAGATACTATAGCTATGCATGAAGTTCCATTCAAAGCAAAAGCTGCCTTTATTGCACCTTGAGCGTAATCTTGAGAAATTTCTCGATAATCAACCATCTACCCCTTAATCATCGCCTCAAACTCACGCCATTCACCTTTAGACATGCCGCTGTTCTCTTGCGTGACCTCTTCCCCTGCCAAACGGCGGCGTAGGCATTCTAGGCCGCGTTCGGATACATTGGCGCCGCCCATGCGGTAGTCTTCGAATGCTGAATAGGCTGCTGGCACCCAGTCTTTGACGATTTCGCACATTTTTTCGGCGTAGACGCGGATTTCGTATTGGGCGTGACTGTCGGCGCGCAGGCGTAGGAAGTGGAATAAGTTGTGCAAGTCGACCTTCCAATACCATTGGGTATAGACATTGGCTGGCAGGTTCATGCGAGCCAATTCGCGGGCCAAGCCCTGTTTGCTGTCATCCCCCTCTGCCATCATTTCTTCGTAATGGTCATAAGCTTTTTCACTGTCGTCTTTAAGGTATTTCAACACGGCGTCCGCTTCGGCGCCTGTTAAGGCTTCACCGCGGCCTTGGTTGTTGATCACGGATTGGGCGGCAAGGTGTTCCGCTTTTGGAATATAGAATTCGCGGTCCAAGATGGAATAGCGTGCAGAGTATTCGTTCACATTCGCTGTGCGGTGACGGATCCATTGGCGTGCAACAAACACTGGGAGTTTGATGTGGAATTTCACTTCGCACATCTCGAACGGTGTGGAATGCCAGTGGCGCATAAGGTAACGGATTAAACCCTCGTCATTTGTCACCGCTTTGGTGCCTTTGCCGTATGATACGCGGGCGGCTTGGGTGATGGCACTGTCATTGCCCATGTAATCGATGACGCGGATCAGCCCGTGATCCAGAACTTCATGTGCCGTGTATAGGTGATTTTCCATACCTTCGGATATCGCGCGGCGGGTTGTCCCCTGTTGTGCGCGTTGATCTTGGATTTCGGCCTGTTGTTCTGGTGTTAATGGCATGTTTGTTCCCTGCGTCCCGTTGGTCTTTTTTATGATTCACCTGCCACTATATCTAGCGATAGCGTTTTCGTGAACTACTATATCGGGGTTTCTTGCAGGTTTTTTCATTTGACGTTGGGTTGAGCGCCTTACCCTAAGGGAAATTATTTTATTTCCTTTGGGTAAAGAGTGATATTCGTCACTCTCAATGATCTGAGTTCTGTTAGATACGAATTGTAGAGGATGTTCTTGCTTGATTATCCTTTCTTCTGCGGGTTGCCCTCTCCCGGCCGGCAACCCGCCCCTTCTCCCGCTCTTTTATAGTCTAGTTTTTTGGGGCTAACCGTGGCAGATACAGAATTATGAAACGTATATTGATCCTGAACGGCCCGAATTTGAACCTACTTGGCACACGTCAGCCTGAGGTTTATGGCACCACGACTTTGGCAGACATCGAACAGATGTGTGCGGATAAAGCTGTGGCTATGGGAATTTCAGTGGAATGTCGGCAGTCGAACCACGAAGGTGTGTTGATTGATTGGATACATGAAGCGCGTGGAGCGTTTGATGGGATCATCATCAATGCGGGTGCTTATACGCATACATCAATTGCCATTATGGATGCGGTTTCTTCTGTTGAAGTGCCCACGCTAGAGTTGCATCTGTCAGATATTCATACCCGAGAAGAGTTTCGCCATATAAGTTATGTGGGGCGTGTCGCGTTTGATGCAATCATGGGGCATGGCGCAGATGGGTATCCGATGGCGATTGAACGGATGGTTCAGCATCTGGGGTAGATTTATACTAATCGCGTAGCATAAGATCAGGGTTGTCTCGCAAAACGGATGCTTTGGTTCGATTTAAGATTGGTTTGGTTGTTTCAGTAAAGCTGGCTTGTTTTTGAATGGCAATTTCAGTCATGCCTTTGTCAAAAAACATACCGCCCTGCGCTTTGATATCATTTAAGTTAAAGCTTTCTAAGGCTGCCCCTTCTACATAAATTACCTCGTGCTTTTCAAAGAGCACACAATGATATTCTAGATCATTCGCATCTAGTTTAACAATACTGCTGCCATTGATTAAATCTTTGGCTGCCACCAGATATTCGAGCTTGCCAAACTCTTGTTTAATTTTGGAGCCGTAAACTAATATCTTATGATCAGGTGACACAAAAATATCTTGTTCATTATTAATAACGCCTGTCTTTATCATGATGGAAGTTTTGAATTTCTCATCATGCTGGCGCGTATTTCCTAAATATTGAATCCTCTGAAATCCATTGCTCCTTGTGATGACCTCATCATCAATGGATAGGCTTTCTATGCGCACCACTCCAAACTTCGTGAATATTCGAGACCCTGCAACAATCCATGCCCCATAGGGCGCGGAAAAATCGCTGCGATCTGAAACGATTGACATCTGTATGATCCAATCAGAACTTTATGAGTTGATACCTTTATTCATCATTCAAGAATGTGTTTTTAACATGTTCATTAGATTATATTTTTCAAGTTTTATTACTAAGATTAAAATGCAAATGCCGCCACAGTAAGTGTCACAGGGATTGTAATGAACGTCAGGCAAGTTTGGAATGTTATGATCGCGGCCATAAGAGGTGCGTCTCCGTTCATTTGATTTGCCAATGTATAGGAGGCAGATGCTGTCGCGACAGATGCAAAGATTAAGGCAACCATTGTTTGCAGTTCTGTGAGGCCAATCATTTGGGCGATGATAAATGTCGCGACTGGGAATAGGATCATGCGGCCAAAGATGGCAAAGCTCATTGGTTTCCAATCGGCTGCCATTTGTTTGATACGGATGCTGGCCCCTACGCTGAGCAATGTGATTGGCAGTGCCCCTTGGCCTAAAATGCGCGTGGTGTCATGTAAGATTGGTATATCTCCGCTGAATGCCGTGTTACAGGCAAAGCCTGCGAGAACGGCTAATAGCAGTGGGTTTCGCAAAAGATCGCGTGCGATTGCAGTAACGATGTTTTGCGATTTATCTTTTGCTGTCATTACGACCATTAAAGAGACGACTGAGAAGTTAGTAGTTGGGATCAACATCGCAGAGGCCAATGTGCCGAGTGCCAAACCCTCTGCCCCGTATATGCGTTCGGTTAGGGCTAAGGCAACGAATGTGTTGTGACGTAGAGCACCTTGCATAATGGAGCTGGAAACGGCACCTGAGAAAAATGACAAGCGCCATATTATAATGCCATAGATAAGGACAACAACGAAACTGCCAAGGATTACGGTGGCGAACGTGCTGACAAGGGATAGATCATAATCTGCTGTTGACGTTTTATAAAACAGTAATGAGGGCATCAGTATCCAATAGACCAGCCGATCATTTAAGCGCCAAAAGTCTGTATCCAACACGCCGTGACGGCGCAATAGATTTCCGATGACAAGCAAAGCAAAGATTGGGGCGATAAGGAGTGCAATACTAAACATGGAAGAATTCCGATAATAAGCGTTTTAACAGCCCATTAGGCAAATCATTTAGGTCTGTAAATACGAATTTCAACCTTCTGCCGCTGCAATCGCTAAGCCGTCAACAACAGCCGTAAATGCATCTGAATATTGCTGTTTTGCTTGTGGAAAAATATCGGCCATCGTTTGCCCAACAACTGACATTAAACTCGAGCCACCCACAAATATGACCGTGTTTATTTGGCTGGGGTTGCACTCTGCCCGTTTGACTGTTTCCAATGCACACTCTTTGATACCTTGGGCGTGAATGGCCAACGATATATCTAAGTCTGATTGGGTCAAGATTGCAGCCAAGTCTGGTTGAATCATACTTAGGTCAATCTTTGATCTGTCTTGGTCGGCTTTATTCACTTGGATTTTCCCAGTTTCCACAGCAAAGGCCATTTCATGGGCCAGCTCATGCTCTAAAACACTTTCAAGGCGGGCAAAAAGTGGTTTTTCCACTGCCATTTTATGCATCTTAGCGACAGATTTACGTGTATCCTGACTGTACATGAACGGGATTTTCTCCCACGTGGCTAAATCTTGGAAAATCGCATTTGGTGCGGGCAATGTACCAGAGCCCATTTCATTGCGGATATCTGTGCCCTTGCCAAGAAGTGGCATAACATGATCGACGCTTATTGATTTATCAAAGTTTGTGCCGCCTATACGCACGCCGTGACTGGCCATAATATCAATAGTTTGGCCTTTGCTTTTGAACACTGTAAAATCGGATGTACCGCCACCAATATCTACGATCAGGCCAATATTTTCATCCGTCTCTAAAGCCCCATTTGCGATTGCTGCGGCTTCTGGTTCATAAAGGAAATCAACGCCTTTAAACCCTGCGAGTTCATAACATCTTGTTAGGTCAGCCAAAGCCTTGGCGTCTTTGGTTGCGTCATTGGAGTGAAATAAAACTGGGCGACCTGATAAGGCGTAATCAAACTCTTGATAACAGGCTTCTTCGGCGCGGCTTTTCAATTGTTTTAAAAACAAAGCAATAATGTCGTAGAAGCTAAGCGTTTGACCAATAATGCGGCGTTGTTCATTCATTAAAGATGTGCCAAGCACGCTTTTAAGGGCGCGCATAAATCGCCCCTCTTCACCGCGAATTAGGGATGCATTTGCTGGGCTACCAATCAAGGTCTTTTGAGTGTCAAAATCAAAAAATATGGATGTGGGTAGGGTCTTCTGTCCCTGTTCAATTTCAATAAGGTGCGGCTTTCCATTCACCAATACACCAGCGGCAGAATTGGATGTTCCGAAATCTATGCCGAGTGTGTTGTTGGTCATGTTACGCCTTTGGTGTTTTGGAAAGACGGCATTTAGAACAGTTTATAGAACGGCTCAAGTCTATTTAGGTAGTGTGATCAACAATATTTAAATGTTGTACAATGCCATCCACAGTATCCAACCATTTTGCAACCAGTTCCATAGATCCTGGCGCGGGTGTAACACCCGCTTCTATTTCACCTGCAAGCACAGATTCGACAGCCATTGAAACCGTTATAGAGACCAAGTCTGCCATAGCCGTTGACTTTTCGTCACCCCAAGCATCCATTGCGTATGTTTTATGATAAACGGCCTCATCCCCCTGCTCTGCTTTCAAAGCTACACACATCACAACGCGATCTGGTTCGCCTTCGTCGTAAGCATGTGCTTTCCAGAAGCCATCTGACATTTCTTTGAGACGTGCATCACCTGCCGCACCTTCAAGCGTTTCAATCTCTGTAAAGATATCTTTCCATGCCTCGGCCCAACCATTTAAACGTAATGTGCCACGCACGAATGTTTTTACATTCCATGTCGGATCAAAGTTATAATCCTGCATAAATGGGATACTGTTGCGGTTTGGGTAAACTTCAAAGCTTTCCGTTTTTTCCAATGGTGCTTCATAAGAGCTGACAGCATCCCATGGGCGTGCAACATCATAATCTTTAAAATCACGTATTGATTTAGATGGTGATGTAAGAGCTTTTAGAACACCCAACGGTGACCAACTGAACTTATAGCGGAAGTCATTTTGGATTTTAGGGATACCTCCACAATAAGAGATAAAGCTTAGGTCATTATTGGCATCATAAGCATCTGAGGCACGGTAATCCGCCACTAACCAATGCGCCATTAAGTGGTCGATACCTGGATCAAGCCCCACTTCGTTAACACAGCACAAGCCCTTTGCTTTTGCATGGTCATTTAACGCGGCCATTTCAGGGGAAATGTAGGATGACGACACGAAATGTGCGTCTTTTTCAAAACAGGCTTCGGCAATTGGAACGTGCCATTCACCTGGTAGCATAGAGATTGCCAGATCACCTGCTGTTAAGGTGGATTTCAACGTATCAAGATCAAAGGTGCGAATGTCTGCATTCAGATCATCCAATTCAGCTTTAGCTTTTTCAACGGTTCTGTTCCACACGACTACATCGTGGCCTGCAGTTATTAAGCGACGTAAACCCGGAATAGAAGACAGTCCTGTGCCGACCCAATTGATTGTTGCCATAGTCTCTCTCCTTATAGTTTGTTCACGTGTGTTTTGAATGTTTCTGCAGCACGGCCCCATACGCCTTGATCAATTGCATCGATTTCCAAGAGACTTGGCAATAATTGCTCGGCATAATCTTCGCTGCTTTCAACGGGCAACATAGATGGCAGATTATCAATTGCCATAACATCCAATAGATTTGGTGTATCTGCAATACGTATCACAGGTTCTGCAAAAGTGGTTGAGTGGTCGTATATAGGAATTGGATTGTAATCGCTGCTTGGATCACACGATACATCTGCAATCACACTTAAAGTGCGTGATTTTGAAATGCTATCTGCTGGCACAAACTGCGGTACATCTGGTGCTGCAAGAATACAATTCACAAATAATGTGTGTTCCTGAATTTCTGGGAATGGGCCACCATGAGCCGTTTCTGCCATGTCCCATCTGGTTGTCTGAAGCCCTAAGCTTTCAGATAGATCGCCAGCGCCTGTACCAACACGGCCTAAAGCACCGATGATGATTGTTGTTGGTAAGTCGACTTTACCAACAAGTCCTGCTTTTAATTCAAAAACAAGATCATCCTTGCTTTGGTAGACACCTACAGGGCCAAGTTTTTCACCCTTTTGCTGTGCAATCCATGTCATTACACCAACAGCGGCACCTGCGAAACCAGCCCAATAGCCAAAGGCTGCAATACGGCGACCATTTTCAGTTACAAGGTATTCCAGATCATAAAGTGTGCCACCTGCCCGCTTGAAACGATTTAATAAGGCAGGCCCTTCTGATTGCCCTTTGTAGGCGTGACCAAACATGATGTGGCGATGTTTGAGATCTGGGCCATCTTCGTTTAATTCTTTCAGGCCAAAAATAATCGCATCATCGGGTGCGTCCATCCATGAATGCTCCGCTGCAATTGTACAACCAACATCTTCATAACCTATAATGGGTATTGCACGTGTAGAGCTTTCTTCGACAGTCACGGTATGACCAGCGCTTATAAGTTTTTTTGCCCCTGATGGTGTTAAGCCAACGCGCTGTTCAAACGCGCGTTGTTCTGCGCGCACCCATATATGTGCCATGAAATCTCCCAAGTCTTTGAAGTTTGATGTCACATATAAATGTGTCGGTCAATTCATGACCATGGCTTAAATTATCAAAACTTACGAGACTTGATCATTAGCTTTTATTGTTATGAAAAGACATTTTTATCATGGAAGAGATTGCCGGTTTTCGACTCTGCGTAAATGTCATGAATTTCGAAAATCTTCGAACAAAATTCTAAGTTATAAAACGCTCATGATAGATTTTCACATATATGTGACAACTTGCATTGTGTTTATTGTGTTTAATCAAACACATGAGCGGAAAATAGCAGCAATATACCGCCAACGACCAGCATAGTTCTGCCACTTCACTATGATCATATCTTCCGCTCTTTCCTCTGTTTATTCAAACCGCAATGGTCTGCGAACAAACAAGTATTCGAAAGGATAGAGCATGCTAAAAAAGAGCATATACACAATATTAACGGCAACATTAGTAACAGGTCCAGCAATGGCAGGGTCATTGGCCACACCGCCAGAGGAAGCACCCGTATTTGAACCAGAACCAATTGCTGCGGCACCAACTACGCCAAATTGGACTGGCGGATATATCGGTGGCCAAATCGGCTATGGTGATGTTGGTTCTAATACAGCCGGTGTCGATGGTGATGGTGCTATTGGTGGTATAATTGCAGGTTATGATTATGACTTTGGCAACTGGGTTGCTGGCGCTGGTGTCGATTATGACTTTGCCAAAATAGATGTCAGCCCAACGGCTGAATTGGAAAATGTACTGCGCTTAAAACTGCGTAGCGGTTATAAGATTGGTCAGGGCTTAGTATACGCAACAGCTGGCTACGCAAACGCCGATACAAACAGTCTTGGCGATGATGATGGATATTTTGCTGGTGCAGGTTATGAGCACATTTTATACGATAACTTCTCAATCGGTGGAGAATTATTGTATCATGAGTTTGATAACTTCAATTCATCTGGCATCGATTTAGATGCTACAACTCTGCAAGTGCGCGGTACTTTCCGCTTCTAATAAAGAGTATCATAAAATAATTAAGCGGGTGCTATTTTTAGCATCTGCTTTTTTGTAAATTTCGTCACGTCACGTTTTATGCGCAGACTAGATTTAAAGATCATGTCTGATTAAAGTCGCCCAAGGGAAATTGGGAGATTTAAAGTGGACATTCTTATCAGTGTTGTCTTGCCACTGTCGCTTGCGTTTATCATGTTTTCGCTGGGCCTAGGGCTTACATTTGCAGACTTTGGCCGTGTTTTACAAAAACCATTGTCGTTTGGCGTGGGGGCTGTGAACCAAATTCTGATCATACCAGTGATGGCACTGATCGTAATTATGCTTTTTGGTATCACCAAAGAATTGGCCGTTGGCTTTATGATTTTATCATTCTGCCCAGGCGGTGTGACCAGTAATATCCTGACACGTTTGGCAAAAGGCGATGTTGCTTTGTCAGTCACTCTGACAGCCGTTATTAGTCTATCCAGTATTTTGGTTTTGCCATTTTTCTTGGCTTTGGCAGTTGCGCATTTCATGGGTGCAGATGCAGAGCCCGTAAATGTCACAGATATCGCAATTAAGATGTTCTTGATCAGCACATTACCTGTTCTATTGGGCTTGACCTTCCGCCGCCTTTTGAAAGGTGCTGCGGATCGTGCAGAGGCTATCCTTAGCAAAATAGCGACCGTGCTGTTTGTTGTCATCGTCATCGCCGCTGTTGCAACCAATTGGGACACATTCATTGAAAATCTAACAACACTTGCGCCTGCTTTGGTAACATTGAATGTCGCATTGCTAGCGGTTGGGTGTTTAACGGCAAGAGCCGCAGGTTTAAGTGCAAATGAAATGAAAACCATTGCAATTGAGACTGGCATTCAGAACTCTACACTGGGTATCACGGTTGCCACATTAATTGCAGGCGCTGCAGCAGGCTTTACAGCGTATTCATTACCTGCAGCTGTTTATGGCATCACAATGTACTTTGTATTCCTACCTTTGCTGGCATGGTTCCGCAAAATCTAAGCAGGTTACGACCACTTAATAGAGCACCCCATGCTTGGGGTTTGTTGACGGGGCCCTTGCCCCGTTTTCGCAATCTGGGTCATAGCATCCACCAATTCACATGTACGCCCTGTTGGATCCCCCATCGCTGCACTATCTAAACGTCCACGGTATTGTAAACCACCTTGAGTGTTGAAGCCAAAGAAGTCAGGAGTGCAAACGGCACCATATGATTTGCCAACGGATTGATCTTCATCCACTAAGTATGGGAAGGAAAACCCGTATTTTTGAGAGAATAGTTTCATGTTTTCTGGACTGTCGCTTGGGACATATGTGTAATCATTCGACATCACCGCCAAAACACCGATGCCCTGTGCTTGAAGCTCTTTTGCATCCTCAGCAAGACGGTTGGCGATTGCCAGTACATACGGACAATGATTGCAGATAAAGGCGATCAACAAACCGTTTTCGCCCAAGTGATCAGACATTTTATGAGACACCCCATCAAAATCGTTCAATGTGAATTCTGGCGCTGGCCAGTCAAAGTCGCATATGGGGGTATCAAGTAGCATGGATTATCCTATCACAGAAAAGCTGGAGTTTTGATTGATTTCTCGGTTCCGCGAAAACGCATCTAAAGAAATATCTTTGTTGATGTTATCAAGATGGAAAGAAACTGGGTGTTGATCGTGATCTTGCCCACCTTCGACGGTTTTGATCAGATGGGTCATTAATTTGCCCACGACTGGCGCATTCTTGAACTGGTTTCCGCTGGTCCCAATAGCCATATAAAAGCCGCCTAGGTCGCTTTTATCGTAAATCGGCATCCAATCTTCGCTAACATCATAAAGCGCCACCAAACCACGCCCCTGTTCTGGTATGCCGAGATCAGGCAGACGCTGTGCCAAGCGCATGGCAAGGGTTTTGCATTGATCGGTGATATTGTCATCGAATACATCTGGGTCTTCGATCCATTCTTGCGGATCACAGGGCGGATCTTCTGACCCAATCAAAATGTTATTCCCCACTTCTGGGCGCGCATATGTGTGGATATCGCTGTCTGAATAAATCACACCGTTGTTTTCATAATCTAAGCTTGCGGGAGCTGGCACATGTGCCACTTCATGGCGAAGTGCGCGTGTGGTCATCTTCATTTTATCAACAACACCCGCCATCTTGTTGATAACAAAGGAATGTGGCCCTGCTACGTTGATCAAGATTGGCGCATCAATTTGAGTGCCATCGGATAGTGTTACTCCTTGAACACGGTTATCAGATTGACGGATTTCAGTTACTTCGGCGTTGAACATAAACTCTGCCCCCAAAGCCGCGGCAGCTGACTGAGCGTTTTGTGCTGCAAGCTTTGGATCGCTGACATATCCACCGCGTGGAAAGAATACAGCGCCAGAAACATTACCACCTGTGGGTTGCCCAAAACCATCATCGTCTGGACGTTTTGCTGGATCAAAACGTTCTGTGTTCACACCGCCAAAGCGTTTGTGAATGTCTTCGGTGGCAATATGTTCATAGGGGCAGCTCACTTGATCCATCATATCGCATACATTTTTCAGGTGATTGTTGTGATCAGTTTTGATCACCAAGCACCCCGTATCGAAGTATTGGATCATGTCTTCGGTGTTTTCACGCCCGATATAATTTTCCCAGTCTTTCCAGTAAAACCAGCCTTCATAGGCCAAGGCGCAGGTTTCGAAGGCAGAATAATACGTGCGAATGATTGCACATGACCCAGAGGTGGAGCCATGACCCGCTTCTGGTAATTTATCCAATGACAAGGTTTTATATCCCGCTTCGGCCATCTCTTTGGCAATGCTTGCCCCGATCACACCTGCGCCGATGATTATGGCATCATATGATTTCGTCATGCGCCCTTCTCCCTATTCATAGAACATGGATGAAGCGTAATCGAAATTACGGTTTGTGAAAGAGGTTTATTTGATTTGCACATGAGAAATTTGAACGGGTTACAATTGTGGTTTGTGGATAGCAAACAGTTCACTATCCACATGAATACTTATGCAGCCCAAGCGTTTGTTTGGAATGCTTCATCCACTTCTGTATGGGCGATGTGGTTTGTGTAGTTTGACATCACTTTCAAACTTGTGCCCAAAATCACCTCAAGGATTGTTTGGTTTGTATAACCTGCATCCAACAATGCAGTGACTTGGGCATCACTTGGATACCCGCGCGTTTCATTCACAATGATCGAAAATTGACGCAATGCTTCTAGTTTCGGATCAGCGATCGGTGTGTTGTTGCGCAAAGCTTCAATAACATCGGCAGCTACGCCCTGCATCTGCGAAATGCTTGTGTGCGCCGCCATACAATATGTGCAGCCGTTCAAGCGGTTGTTTGTCATCAATACGATCTGACGTTCCGCTACTGTCAGGCTCGTTGTGTCAAATGTTGCAGCCAATTCCATGTATCCTTTGAGCAATGCTGGCGCTTCGGCCATATTGGCCAATAGGTTTGGAACAAAAGAGAATGCTGCCTTTGTTTCTTCTAAAACTGGTTTTGCGGCTTCTGGTGCTGTTTCAATTGTGTGTCTTGTAAAAGTCGTCATTTTCTTTCCTTAGGATGAAGGATCGATAGTTTATACCGATCGGTTTAAATATTGGGTAATTTGTTTATACCGATCAGTCAACACCCGCATTGTATTTTTTTGAACAATCGGTATAAACTGCGTAAAAGAGGAAGCTATTATGCCTTGGGAAAAGTCTTTTGAACTTGATACCGCAACAGAAAAAGCGATGACGCTTTTCTGGAGCAAAGGTTATGAAGCCACCTCTATGGCAGATTTAACCAAGACTATGGGGATCAATAAAGGCAGTCTTTACAATGCTTTCGGCGGCAAAAATGATCTGTTTAAACGTGCTCTTGTGCAATATGACCGTGACGTGACCAAACGTACTTTGGATATGTTTGAAAAAATAGAGAACCCGAAAGAAGCATTAGAATCTTTGTTTGAAAGCATCATAAAAGATTGCACGAATGATACCGACCATAAGGGATGTTTTATTGTAAATACGTCCCTAGAAACACCGCATCATAACCCAGAGATACAAAAGATTGTCCAAGATTCGATTGCTGGCACCGAAGCGTTTTTCGTTCGCATAGTTGAACGTGGTCAGGCTTTAGGTGTTTTCCCAAAGGGTTTGAATGCCAAACAGGTTGGCAGTGCTTTACTGGCCTATATGATTGCATTGCGCGTGCTATCGCGCGGTGCCTATACGCAAGCGGGTTTGAAAAACATTCGCGACCAAGCCTTGCAACTTGTAAGCATATAAGACGAATTTGGGCGATCTTTCCGCATATTTAGGGCTGTTTCTGTCTGCGTTCGTTGCGGCCACAATACTTCCTGCGCAATCCGAAACGGTTTTGGGGGTTATGCTGGCTTTGGGCAAATATTCCCCTGCCTTACTGATCACCGTGGCAAGTGTGGGGAATGTGCTGGGATCCATGGTGAATTACGTGCTGGGGCGGTTGGCGTTGAGTTATCGCCATAAACGGTGGTTTCCCGCAAAGCCCCAGACATTGGAACGCGCACAAGGATGGTACAGCCGTTATGGGCGGTGGTCATTACTGTTAAGTTGGGTGCCACTTATCGGCGACCCGATCACCGTAGCCGCGGGTGTGATGCGCGAACCGTTTTGGCGGTTTTTAGTATTGGTAACGATTGCCAAGGTTGGACGATATGTTGTTTTGGCTGGGGTTGTTCTGAATTTGGGAAAAGCTTAATAAGTAAGTTAATGTTTATGTTCGTTCTAATAAGTCATGCAACTTCTTATATATACTAGACTCTAACGGATATTCACACATAGCGTTTTTCTCTTCTAGCCAAATATCTAAAATTTCCTTTGCCTCCAAGTCTTTTCCTAATTTCTTAAATAAAAATGCTTTCACAGGTGAATCAAAGTGATGAACCACCTCGTATGGAAAATTTGAACGTAATTTCCAATGTAGCTTATGCCATTCAAAAAGTTCTGGTAAACTCATTAAGGTATTGGAACGCGAACAAAACCTGCTAGCCATTTTCAACCCTCTTGGTAAAATAAAACTCACATCCTTTTTAATTAAGTCCTTACAATCATATTTATTAATATGAAAACATTTTGAATAAGTTTTGACTTGCATATCATAACGCGCAGACTTCAAAGTACGATGCCATTTAACATCATTCCCTGATATATGAGGAACAAAATCTAATGAGAAACCGAAAGACGGGGCAATTTTATCATAAAATTTACCGTGCCCTTCTAATGAAAAAAGGTGGCATATAGGAGTTAATTCACGGCGAACCCAGAGCTTCTTAGATACTCGTTCATAGTCGATATTTGAAAGCGCTTCATCAAAAGGTTCGTAAACAAGTTCTTCAAGTTCATCATCTGGTATTTTTACATCAAATGATTGATAATGCTTTACAAGCCGCCCATTACGAAATTGCACTTTACTTCTAGAAGAAGGATTCCTTTTAAAACTGTTAATGAATTTCTTAAGCACATATGCACCTTATAATGTCATTACACCTTACCAATTAAAATGATATCTTACAATTATTTCCCTCATAATCTAATCTACATTATAAAAATAAAAAGCCCCGCAAATATGCGAGGCCTTCTGTATTCTTAGTAAGAAGAATTGTTCGGCTTAGCCGCCCATTGTTTTTGCAACTTCTGCTGCGAAATCTTCTTCTACTTTTTCAATGCCGTCGCCCACTTCCAAGCGTACGAATGCAACAACTTCTGCACCCGCTTCTTTTGCAGCTTCGCCAACTGTTACGTCTGGGTTCATCACAAACGCTTGGTTGACCAAAGTCACTTCTGAGTAGAACTTTTTCATACGGCCAACGATCATTTTTTCGATCACTGCGTCTGGCTTACCGCTTTCGCGTGCTTGTTCTGTTAGAACAGCTTTTTCACGATCTACAACAGATTGATCCAAGTCAGCTTCTGACAAAGATGCAGGGTTTGTTGCTGCTACGTGCATAGCGATTTGCTTTGCGATGCCTTCGTCGCCACCTTTAAGTGCTACCAAAACACCAATGCGGCCCATGCCGTCAGCGGCTGCTGTGTGGATATATGATCCAACAACGTCGCCTTCGATTTTTGCCATGCGACGTACAGACATGTTTTCACCGATTGTCGCGATTTTGTCTGTGACAACTGTTTCAACAGTTTTGCCGCCCATGTCAGCCGCTTTAAGTGCGTCAACATCAGATACGTTCAATGCAGCAGCAGTGATACCGCCAACCATTTCTTGGAACTCAGCGTTTTTACCAACAAAGTCAGTTTCTGAGTTAACCTCAACAGCAACACCAACGCCGCCATTTACTGCAACGCCTACAAGACCTTCAGCAGCCGTACGGCCCGCTTTTTTCGCAGCTTTAGCAAGACCTTTTGTGCGCAACCAATCGATTGCAGCTTCCATGTCGCCGTTTGTTTCTGTCAGTGCTTTTTTCGCGTCCATCATGCCAGCGGCAGTTGTATCGCGTAGTTCTTTAACCATTGCAGCTGTAATAGCCATAATATGTCTCCAATTCGGAATTCGTATATAGGGCGGCGTCTACCGCCCTACTGTGACAGGTGTGTGACGCTGATTAAGCGTTCATCAATTCTGTTGCTTGACCGATCCAGTCATCACGGTCGATGCGACCTTTGAAAGATAGGTTATCATCAACCCACTGAACTTCGTCTGCTGACCATGCTGCCACTTGTGAGAAGTGGTAGATGCCTAGGCCGTTCAATGTTTCTTCCAATTTTGGACCAACGCCGCCGATTTTTTTCAAATCGTCTTTTTCAGCAGGTGCTTCTGTTAGCAAAGCAGGTTTTGTGCCAGCGCTTTCAGCAGGTGCTTCTTCTTTAGCAACTTTTTTCTTCGTAGCTTTTTTCTCTACTTTAACAGCAGGAGCATCAACTTCTTCAACAGCCGCTGGTAGCTCTTCTACTGGTGCTTCTTCTGCTGCGCCAATATCAATGCCAGCAGACCCCATAGCAGATGCCATACCGTCTAGTGCTGAACGTGCGATCAAGTCACAGTAAAGTTCAATAGCGCGTGCCGCATCATCGTTACCTGGGATCGGGAAGTCGATGCCGTCTGGTGAACAGTTTGTATCAACAACAGCTACAACTGGGATGCCCAATTTTTTCGCTTCTGCCACAGCCAAAGATTCTTTGTTTGTGTCGATGATGAAAACAAGATCCGGTGTGCCGCCCATTTCGCGGATGCCGCCCAATGATGCTTCTAGTTTAACTTGTTCGCGCTCCATGCCCAGACGTTCTTTTTTCGTCAAGCCTTCTGCGCCAGTTTCCATTTTCTCGTCGATAGTTTTTAGACGTGCGATTGATTTTGACACTGTGTTCCAGTTTGTCAAAGTGCCGCCCAACCAACGGTGGTTCATGTAGTATTGTGCTGAACGCTCAGCTGCTTCTGCAACTGCGCGAGATGCTTGGCGTTTAGTCCCTACGAATAGGATACGACCGTTTTTCGCAACTGTTTCGCGAACCGCATTAAGAGCTGCATCCAACAATGGTACAGTTTGTGTAAGGTCCATGATATGGATGCCATTACGTTGACCGTAGATGAACTGACCCATACGAGGGTTCCAGCGATGTGTTTGGTGACCAAAATGTACGCCTGCTTCTAGCAATTGGCGCATAGTGAACTCAGGTAGAGCCATAATACTTTCCTTTTCCGGTTTAGCCGCAGCGAGGAGAAGGACATATGCCCAACCGGTGGAGCTACAGGGATTTCTCCCCTGCAACCCGCAAGCCTCGCCTGTGGATTTATGAGGGGGTCTTTATGATGGTTTTATAAGGATAGCAAGGGCTATTTCACTATAAATGCACGAACAGCTTGAAGAAGCGCAATATGTAGCTTAACTGTTCTACAATTAGAGGGAATATACGGTCAAATGGCGCAAAAACCAAAGAAAAAGCCTGTTAAGAAACCACGCGGGCGCATGTTCACATCATTACGGAATAACTTTATCACTGGGTTGGCCGTGGTTTTGCCTGTTGCTGTAACAATTTGGGCTGTTTGGAGCTTTGTTGGCTTTGTAGATGCCAGTGTACTGCCATTCCTGCCAGCGAAATATAACCCGCTGACATATTTGGATATCAATGTACGCGGCTTGGGCGTGATCGTCTTCTTAATATTCACGACAATTATTGGTAGTATGACCAAAGGTATCTTTGGACGTTCATTAGTGCGTACAGCTGAGGCAATGGTTGATCGTATGCCCGTTGTGCGGACTATTTATAATGGTCTAAAGCAGATTACAGAGACTGTGGTCAATCAAAGTAACAACTCGTTTGAGCGTGCTTGTTTGGTGGAATACCCGCGCAAAGGAATTTGGGCGATTGCATTTATATCTACGAAATCAAGTGGTGAGCTTTTAACCAAGTCAAAACAATCGAATATGACATCTGTATTTTTACCAACGACCCCTAACCCAACATCGGGTTTTTTGCTGTTTGTCCCCACAGAAGATGTTTTAGAATTAGATATGACTGTTGAGGAAGCTGCAAAACTTGTGATTTCAGCAGGTCTTGTTATGCCGCCATCAAAGCAAGAGAAGGCTGCTGGTAAAGCAAAAACTGTGCGTACAAAAAAAGCTGCAGCAAGCAAATAACACGACTTTCCCCCCATTGTTTCCATATCATCAACAGTGTTTTTGCAATTCATTAGATTGACTCTTTTGCTGATGAGTGGCTTAAATTGTGTCATTATTTTGTTTAAAGTTTGACTGAGGGGTCTTATTGATATGTTGGGTTTATTTTTCCTATTGCCTCTGGCATTAGGGTTTGCAGCTGCTGAGATTGATGATGATGATTCTTCTTCTTCATCAAGCACAACAGGTATAATAGATGACGGTAACGATGACGGCATGGGTGAACCAACATCAACGTCTCCGTCCGATGGTAATGATTTACTACGTGGCGCTTTAGAAGCCGACACAATCTCTGGTCTTGCTGGCAACGATACAATCAATGGCCTTGCAGGCGATGACAGCTTAAGCGGCAATCAAGGTAATGATAACATCAATGGTGGCCCTGGTGATGATAAAATCTCTGGTGGTAATGGTTTCGATACAATTACTGGCGGGACCGGCAATGATGATTTAGGCGGTGGCTTTGGTAATGATAACATCAGCGGTAACGGCGGTGACGATATTCTTCGCGGCGCTAAAGGCGATGATCTTTTAAATGGCCAGAACAATTCTGATATATTGTTTGGTGGTGAAGGCGGCGATGCATTATTCGGCGGCTTTGGTACTGACGAATTATATGGTGGCACTGGCGATGACGTTATCTTCGGTGACACTGGCGATGTGAACAAATCTGGTGCTGCGGATGAACTTTTCGGTGGCGATGGTAATGATACGCTATTTGGCGAAGGTGGTGCTGACGTTGTCAATGGCGGCGAAGGTAATGATGCATTATTTGGCGGCAAAGGTGTAGACACATTGTTTGGCGGCAATGGTGATGATATTCTTTCAGGTGTAAACGTTGAGCAAAATGCTGACGGCACATTTGGCAGAGTTGATGTAGACTTAGCAGATCAACTATTTGGTGGTGAAGGTAACGATACATTCATTATCGGAAATGGTGATACGGCAACTGGCGGCGACGGTAATGACAACTTCATACTGTCGTATCCTTTGGTTACCAACACATCTGGTTCTGTCATCACTGATTTTGACAGTGCAACAGACACAATTAACGTACAGTATCCATCTGCTGATGCTGAACCAACAGTCACAATCGCTGATGATGGTGCTGGTGGGACGAACATTCTTGTGGATGGCAATGTTGCAGCCACAATTCAAGGATTAGACGCCTCCAGTACTACGGCAGCTGACTTGGTCACATTCTTTCCTGATCCAAGCATCTAATCTGGGTTATTTAACCCACCAGACATCTGGTATAAAACCTGTCCAGTCTCCGTACATGGGCAGGTTTTTTTCTGGAAAGTGCAATTCAGATTTATGTGCCAAACGCGACTCCAATGAATGCCATAGTGGGATTACATAGCGGCCAGCGGTTAAGATGCGATCTAAAGCTTTTACAGCAGCTGTAAACTCTTCTTGATCTTCGGCGGCTAACATATGATCAATCATGGCTTCAGCGGCTGGGCTGTTCATTCCCATGTAATTGCGCGTCCCAGGGTTTTTAATACCATCTGCACCCCAATATAGCTTTTGTTCATTACCAGGCGAGAGTGATAAAGCGCGACGGTAAAAGGTCATGTCAAAGTCGTATGTATTTGTGCGTTCTTTATACTGAGCGGCATCAATAACCGCGATTTCCAGATCTATACCCAAGCGTTTAAGGGCATCACTGTATATATTCATAATGCCTTCATTACTTGCAGACCCTGCCCTTAGAAGGACCTCCATTTTAAACGGCATGCCACTAGCATCTTTCAAAATACCGTCTTGAACAGTCCACCCTGCTTCTTGCAAAAGCTTTTTGGCTTTGCGCAAATTCTTGCGGTTGCGTTCTGATCCATCCGATACTGGCAACATATAGCCATCCAGTACACCTTTGGGCAGATCGGCCTGAAATGGCTCAAGCAATGCGCGCACTTTATCTGTTGCAGGCCCCTGCTCCATCCCTAACACCGAGTTTGAGTAATAGGATGTGATGCGTGGTTGTGGGTTTCCATTAATCGTGCGGTTGATGAATTCATAGTTAAATGCATGGATCAAAGCATCACGTACGCGGATATCTGCAAATTGAGGGCGACGAGTATTCATAACCCAGCCTCGAATACCAGAAGGACGTTGATGTGCGATCAATGATTTAGTGACTTCACCATTGATCACGGCCGGAAAGTTGTAATGTGTATCCCATTTGCCTGCGTTATTTTCACGAAAGATACTACTTTCACCTGCTTTAAATGACTCAAACACCACATCACTATCACTAAAGAAATCGTAGCGGATTTCATCCACGTTATGACGCCCCTTATTAAATGGAAGGTCTTTTCCCCAATAGTCTGGGTTACGTTTAAAACTTATAAAACGGTTAGGTTCGAAATCAGCAACGACATATGGACCCGATCCTCTTAGAATATTCAGCGAGCTTTCTTCAAATGCTCGCCCATCCCAATCGGCTTTTTGTAAAATGGGACCGAGGCCAAGAATTAAGGGGAGTTCACGATCAATAGTATTAAATGTGAAACGTACAGTACGTGGGCCAGTGATTTCTGCAGTTTCAACTTTTGCCCAAGCATTTGCATAACGTGGATGCCCTTTGCTTGCCAAAGTTTTAAAAGACCACAACACATCTTCTACAGTTACAGGCGTACCATTTGAAAATTTTGCCTCTGGGCGAATTGTAAAAGCAACCCATTCGCGCTTTGGGCCCGTTTCAATACTTTGCGCCAAGACGCCATATAACCCAAAAGGTTCATCCCAATTGCGCCCCATTAAGCTTTCCACAACGTGCAACCGAAGCCCCCAAGGTGCGCGCCCTTTCAAGATATACGGATTAAGAGAATCAAACCCACCAGATTCGCCTAAAACGATCTTTCCACCTTTTGGCGCTTCAGGATTTGCATATGGCAGATGCGCAAATCCCGGTGGAAGCGCTGGTTTTCCATACATTGCAATGCCATATTGTGGCTCTGATGTGGCAATTGTTGCCGTCAAAATGTTTATAGTTGCCAATATGGAAACAATAAGCGGGGCTTTGGATAAGAGTCGTGACATGCAGGCAACATTCATTGAATTGAATCAGTTTTCAATGGGTTATGTGCCTTAATTCACGGAAAACACAAAGTTTTCTCTTGGAGACTCGGGCTGTAATTTGTATAAAGGTTTCACTGCTCGATAGGTTTCTTGCCTGTATGAAACCTGCCTCAATACTTGACGCCCTCTTCGTGAGGGCGTTTTTTTTGGTAAAACCGCACTTCATGAATTCAAAATAAGCATTTATTAACAAATACTTAATGGACACTTTCAACCTGTCATAAAACTGTTATCAGAATCGAGTAAGGCACCACTATGAAAATACTTGTTCTTTGCACTGGCAACTCCGCTCGTTCGATTCTTTTAGAATCAATATTTAACGCATTTGAAGCTGATCGCATCACGGCTTACTCCGCTGGATCAAAACCAGTGGGCAAAGTGAACCCAGCTGCAGTTGCACATTTAGCGACTGTCGGTATTGATGCCAGCACTGCACGCTCTAAGTCGTGGAACGAGTTTTCTGGTGATGATGCGCCACACGTAGATTTAGTCATTACCGTTTGTGGTAATGCCCGTAACGAAGAATGTCCCTACTGGCCTGGCGCACCTTTGAAAGCTCACTGGGGGGTTGAGGATCCTGCTGATGTAACAGAACCACCAGAAGCCGTTGCTGCAGCTTTTGCAGAGGCTTATAAAATATTACATCACCGCGCCACTGCATTGCTTGCTTTGCCGTTTGAAGATATGTCATCAGACGAGTTACAAAAACATCTGATCGACATTGGGGATATTACACCTTGAATAGATATCTAGCAGAAGCACTGGGAACGGCGTTTTTATTAGCAACAGTCATCGGTTCTGGCATTATGGGCGATACATTGTCAGGTGGAAACATCGCGATTGCTTTACTGGGCAATACAATTGCAACGGGCGCTATTCTTTATGTGTTGATTACGATCTTTGGACCTGTATCTGGAGCGCATTTCAACCCTGCGGTTACATTAGCATTTTTCTTACTTGGCAAAATCAGCGTAAAAGACGGCAGCATCTATATTATTCTACAGATCATTGGGGCCATATTAGGGGTCTGGGCCACACATGTGATGTTTGAAACATCCGTATTGCAAACATCATCCAAACTACGTGCTGGACCATCGCAAGGGTTTTCAGAGGTGATTGCGACCTTTGGACTACTTATGGTGATCTTTGGTGGTATAAAACATCGTCCAGAAAGCGTTCCAATGCTTGTAGGGCTTTATATTACTGCGGCTTATTGGTTTACGGCTTCTACCAGCTTTGCAAACCCTGCTGTTACGATTGCACGTACAATGTCAGACACATTCGCAGGTATCAGCCCAATGAATGCACCGCTTTTCATTGTCTGTCAGTTGGTCGGCATGGGATTGGCACTCGGATGCGCTAAATTATTATTTAACTCGGAAGAGACGTAACCCATAAAACGACTGCATCATCTTGGCTTGTTGAAATCACGTTATGGCCCATCGCGGCATCATAATATGCACTGTCACCACGGCGCATTTCTACGGGTTCGTAGAATTCTGTAAAAAATTTCACAACACCAGAAAGAACATACAAGAATTCTTCGCCATCATGGCGTACCCAGCCCTCGAATTCATCAAAAGAACGCGCACGAATACGGGCACGATATGGCACCATTGCTTTGGATTTCAGCTCTGGTGCTAACATCTCATGCTCATATGTGCTGGTGATTAATTCACGGCCTTCGCTCATCTTGGTCACAGCTAATCGTGCCATCACCTGTTCTGATTTTGGGGCAGTAAATAATTGAGGAACGGAAATCCCCAAACCTTCTGCCAGCTTTTTCACGGCATCAAATGTTGGGGACATTTGTTCATTTTCGATCTTTGATAAAGTCGAACGGGCAAGCCCCGCCTCTTGTGCGGCTTGTTCCAAAGTCCATTTACGGTCCTTGCGCAATTGACGGACACGTTGCCCCAAATTAAGGGCGGCACTTTGCTCTTGCGCACCGTCAGCACGCGCGATTGTGATTAAACTGGGTTCATTTATATTGCTCATGATGTTCTTCTAGCCTAAATGCGAAGGGACTTGCAAACGAGATGTTCTAAAAGGACTATATAACCAATGACTAAGATTGATATTATCTCTGATCCTATTTGTCCGTGGTGTTACATTGGCAAAACCCGTCTGGACCGTGCTTTAGAGGCAAACCCCAACCATGATATCATCATTGAATGGCATCCGTTTCAATTAAACCCAACGATGCCAGCGGATGGTATGGATCGTCGCGAATATCTGGAAACCAAATTTGGGGGCCAAGAAGGTGCGATCAAAGTCTATGGTCAAATTGATCAAGCCGCGCGCGATAATGGTTTAGAATTAAATTTTGCGGGTATCAAGCGCACGCCAAACACAGTGGATGCTCATCGCCTAATCTTATGGGCTGGTATTGAAGGCAAACAAAATGCGGTCGTTGACCGTTTGTTCAAAGCATACTTCAAAGAAGGTCGCGATATTTCAGAACATTCTGTCTTGGTGCGCATTGCAGATGCTGCTGGTATGGACGGTGAAGCGATCCGTGTGTTGTTAGAAGGTGATGCAGATAAAAGCGATATACGTGAACGCGATAAAAAATCCCGTCAATCAGGTGTGCAAGGTGTCCCCTGTTTTGTTGTTGATAACCATTATGTCGTGAACGGTGCACAACCGACTGAAATGTGGGACAGTGTAATTAAAGAGATCGCAGAAAAGAACAAAGCAACTGGATGATCACAGCTCACTTACCATCGGGATATTTATTAGGTAAAGTGATGCGCGTTGATACGCGAGTTTTAATGTTTGCTGCCATGGTGGGTGCAATTTTTCCTGACTTAGATTTACTTTGGTTCTACTATTTTGATGAAAAAGCATTTCATCATCATCGCTACTGGGTGCATGCTCCTGGGTTTTGGTTGCTATTTTCACCAATCATTATCTGTGTTTTGGCGATTTGGAACAGATATATTCTTAAAGTGTTCCTTACATTCCTGATTGGAATATATTTGCATATTTTTCTTGATACAATTGCAGGCGGAATAATGTGGCTATGGCCTTTTTCAGATCGCTTATATGAATTGGTCAGAGTGCAACCAACCCACAATCATTTCGTATTATCCTTTATAGCTCATTGGACTTTTTGGCTTGAAATAATCATTTGGATATTAGCAACGTTCCTACTGTTTCGATCAAAAAGAAGCTCATTAAAATAATTTTGAAACCATTTTTCAGCCGCAATTTCGCCCAAGAACTTTATTATAACTTTCAATAGTTTAATTTTATTTGGTAAATTATATTATGCAAAACGAAACCCCTTTTTTTGAATTCCGCGGTCCTTTTGGCGTTCCTGTACAAATAAACCCCTCTTTGATTATGCTCTTTGTCATTATAGTGGTTATTGGTGGCGGTAATGATATCCTTTGGTCTTTGACATTCTTTATAATGTTAGTGATCTCTATCTTTTTACATGAATTGGGACACGCATGGGGGTATTTGATACAAGGTCTGCCTGTGCGAAACATTACGCTTCATGGTGGTGGTGGATATTGTCAGGGCGTACATTCAGCAACACCGTATGAAGAAGAACTTGTGGTTGCAATGGGGCCAATTGTAAATCTGATACTGTGGGCCGTATGTGGTTTAATATCTGAATTTGCACCTGCAGATAGCTATGAAATAGCCATGGTATTGTCTTACTTAGGGTATTTTGCAACGTTAAATCTGTACCTTGCTATTTTCAATCTGATCCCAGTTCATCCACTAGATGGTGGAAAGCTATTCCACCTATTTGCTATGCGGCTGACATCTTATGAAATAGCAACACGTATTTCTGGGGCAGTTGGAACCGTTTTGTCAGTATTATGGATTCCTGCTGCACTTTGGTTCTATTTTACGAACGGTTGGTTCTTGTTCTTTTTCCCATCGATCATAATGCACTACAATATGTTCAGAAATAAGCGCGCTTAACCCATCTGCTCGCTAAATGTTTTTTGATCTCTTAGGGAACACATATTACCGTCTGGATCTGTAAAATTAGCAATTGTGCCCCAGTCAAAAACGCCACGCTGGACAATGATACCTTTGCTTTCCAACTCTTGGGCAGCATTTTCAACATCGGCAACATTAAAACGAAGTTTAGTCGGATTTTGTGCCATGGTCTTTGTATGTTGTGCATCTGGCCCACCTGTTTCAATCATCAGATACGCACCGAAAAAATCACAACACGTTAAATGTGTATCACCTTCATTTATGGAAAAAAGTACAGGAAGCCCTAGGATTTTTGTATAAAATGATACGCAGGCATCATAGTTATAGGTGAATAGAATAATCCCTGTACGTTCGAATTGCATTTTGTGCCTCCAAGACTTTATTCTCTATTCTTGTCTTGAAACCATTCCTCGATCAACCACATACGATCCTGTCCCCAGACGCATTTGTCCTCAAACCGAAAACTGGGAACACCCCATAGGCTATGGTTTGTTAATTCCTGCCTATTGATCTCTGCTTCTGCGCTCCATTCATCAATTAGCAATTTCTCTTTAGATTCATCCCAAGATAGCCCTGCCGTCTCAACGATACGGCGCAATCCTTTGTCTGTGGTGGCATCTATGCCTTGAGACGAAACTGCCGTGGAAAAATTTTGGGCCAGTCTTATATCTTGGCCCTGTTCTCTTGCCCATGGCATTAAGGCATATCCACGCTCGACAGCTTTGCCCAATGGATCGACGATACGCCCAAAAGGCAAGCCAAGGCGTTTGGCTTCACGGGCGACGTCATTGACGATATATAAGCGTTTTGACTTTGGCACTGGTAAGCCACGCATCACCATTGGCAAGACAAACCGAAGCTTTAATTCGACGCCATAAGCATCAGTCAATGCAATCGCGCGTTGCAAAGCGATATAAGAATAAGGACTTCTAAAAGAAAAATACATGTGAAGCCTACCATGCACCTTACCCGTTGATGCGGGAACGGACGGCATTGGAAACGTATCAGACTTTGTTAGGGCACCAACGGAGCGCAGACGCGTTTCAAGATAATGTAAACGGTCCAGACCCCAATACCATTCGCCACCGTAATAGAGCATACCGCCCATATAATGACCAAGCTTAGTTAATATTGCGGTACCTTCAGATTGCGATTGCTGCCAGTGATATTCAGAATCTGGTATATTTTCATCGCTCCAAAGTGCTTTACTAATATTACAAGCAGTACGAATATCATTTTCGACAAAAGCAGCAGCGATTGCACTGCGCACCTTCTTTACTTGCTGATCGCTTGGAGGTATTAATTTGCATTTAAAGCCAGCTCTCGTTGCCAAAACTTGAGCGTCTTTCAAAGCGTAATCCGATAACATTACACGTTCAGGCACAACATCGTCTTTCGGCTCGTTCACCAAATGGCAAGTCAGTTTAATATCCGTATCTTTGATTACATCTGGCAATGCCAATAACAGAATATGGCTGTATGGATCGGTTACATCATGGAAAAAGATCACCTCATGCGGATCACCCGCACGTTTGCGCTTTGCTTCGAATTTATCTGCACGCTTATCACGTCTGTCTTGATCTGTGATAAAAGCAATAATCCGAGACAGAACAAGCGATTTGAAAGACATTCATAACTCCATTCAGCGCAACCGAATGGAGCGCGGCTTATTTCTTTTTGGGCGTTTTTGCCTGAACGGCTAAATCGCGCGTAATGATATAGGCGCCTTTGATCTTCTTATCATCATTGGGCCAATCCCGGCGGACGACGATTTTATTGTCTTTGACTTTCGCCGTACCACGTTGATCTGCCAAGAATTGCACCAAACCTTCTGGGCGTGCAAACTTATCGTTACGGAACTGGATCACAATTCCTTTTGGACCGCCGTCTAGTTTCGCAATACCAGCAGCGCGACACATGGCTTTGACACGTACAACGCGCAACAGCATATTCACTTCATCAGGCAGCTTACCAAAGCGGTCAATCAATTCTGCGGCAAAACCTTCTAATTCTACCTTTTTCGATAGGCTGGATAAGCGACGGTAAAGGCCAAGACGTACATCAAGATCAGTCACATAATCGGCTGGGATCAAAACAGGCACACCAAGGTTGATCTGAGGTGACCAATTTTCATTAACCTCGGACAGGCCTTCCATTTCGCCTGCTTTCATCTTGGCAATCGCCTCTTCAAGCATTTCTTGGTACAGTTCAAAGCCCACTTCACGAACCTGTCCAGATTGTTCATCGCCCAACAGGTTCCCTGCCCCGCGGATATCCAAATCTTGCGATGCCAGTGTGAAACCTGCGCCCAGGCTGTCCAATGAGCCTAGAACCCGTAAACGCTTTTCTGCGTTTGGTGTTATGCGTTGGCGCGGCTTTGTTGTCAGATATGCATAGGCGCGTGTTTTGGAACGACCAACACGACCACGAATTTGATAAAGCTGTGCAAGGCCGAACATATCAGCGCGATGGACGATCATTGTATTGGCCGTTGGAATATCCAAACCACTTTCAACAATCGTTGTAGCCAACAGAACATCATATTTTCCGTCATAAAAAGCATTCATACGGTCATCCAGCTCACCAGCTGGCATTTGTCCATTGGCAACAACATAGGTGAGCTCTGGCAGTTGATCTTTGAGGAATGCTTCAATCTCTGGCAGATCTTTGATGCGTGGTACGACATAGAAGCTTTGGCCACCACGATAATGTTCGCGCAGCAAGGCTTCGCGAATAGTGACGCTATCGAATTCACTAACATATGTACGGATCGCAAGGCGGTCGACTGGTGGCGTGCCAATGATGCTAAGCTCACGTACACCAGAGAGTGACATTTGTAATGTCCGTGGAATTGGTGTGGCTGTTAGGGTTAATACATGCACGTCTGTACGCAGTTGTTTCAAACGTTCTTTGTGGTTCACACCGAAATGCTGTTCTTCATCGACAATCAACAGACCAAGGTTTGCGAATTTGATACCTTTCGCCAATACAGCGTGCGTTCCAACAACAATCTCTACGCCACCATTCGCCATGGCTTCTTTTGTTAAGGCTGCTTCTTTTGCAGTCACAAAGCGAGATAGCTGTTTTACGCGGATACCTGTGCCACGGAAACGCTCTTCGAATGATTTTGCATGTTGGCGGGCTAGCAACGTAGTTGGTGCAACAATTGCAACTTGTGTACCCGCAGAAGCTGCTACGAATGCTGCACGTAAAGCTACTTCGGTTTTTCCAAAACCGACATCACCACAAACCAAGCGATCCATAGGACGACCAGAGGACATATCCTCCATCACATCTTCAATCGCATTTAGCTGATCATCGGTTTCCGTATATGGGAAACGCGCGCAAAAACTGTCCCAAGCATCAGCGGGCGGCTCCATAACTTCACCTTTACGCAACATACGTTCGGCAGCGACACGGATCAGCTTATCTGCCATCTCGCGAATGCGTTCTTTCAGCTTCGCTTTTTTCGCTTGCCATGCTCCGCCGCCTAAGCGGTCCAACATCCCCTCTTCATGCCCATAACGGCTAAGAAGCTCGATGTTTTCAACCGGGATAAACAGACGATCATTGTTTGCGTATTCCAAAAGGATGCAATCATGTGGTGCGCCTGCGGCTGTGACGGTTTCCAAACCTTTGTAGCGACCAATACCGTGATCTAAGTGCACAACGAGATCACCAGGTGTTAGGCTGGTTGCCTCAGTCAAGAAATTCTCAGCCTTACGTTTGCGTTTTCCTGTACGGATCAAACGATCCCCCAGAACGTCTTGTTCCGAAATTACAGTTAAGCCTTTGGCTTCGAAGCCGTGCTCTAAGGGCCAAACGGCTAGAGACAGACCACCCTTTTCAGCCTGAACATCAGACCATTTAGCAATATTCGTAGCTCCAGTGGTATCGTGATCTTCTAACAATCCAGTCAAACGTTCACGTGCACCTTCAGAGAAAGACGCAATCAAGACATGACCATTTACGCGTTTGTCTTTGATATGATCTGCCAATGCACCAAACAGGCTGATTTCCTCTTGTTGGCGTTCTGGGGCAAAGTTGCGCCCAATACGGCCGCCTGCATCAATTACATTTGGTCCTGTACCTTGTGGTAAAGCAAATAACTGGCGCAATTGGTGATCGTGTAGAGCTTTTTCAAAAGCCAGATCATCCATATATAATAACTCAGCAGGGCAAGGTTTATAGACACTGTCCATACGCGATTTGTTTGCTAAAGCGTCTTTGCGTGCATCATATTGATCCGCAACACTTTCCCAACGCGCTAGGCGTGATTGCGTGGTGCGGTCATCCAAAAAGATTGTTGCGTTTGGGATGTAATCAAACAGAGTTTCCAGTTTTTCGTGGAAAAACGGCGTCCAATGTTCAACACCTTGATATTTACGCCCTGCACTCACACTTTCATAAAGCGGGTCATCTGTGCCAGCTGCACCAAATTCTAACCGATAATTTTGGCGGAAACGTTGAATAGAGGCCTCATCTAAGATCACTTCAGATACTGGAGCCAATTCAATACGGGTCAGTTTTTCCACTGTGCGCTGGGTTTCTGGATCAAAACGGCGCGCACCATCCAAAACGTCACCAAAGAGATCAAGACGTACTGGACCACTATCCCCTGGTGGATAGACATCGATCAAACCACCACGGATCGCATAATCGCCTGGTTCCATCACTGTTGGCGCTTGGGTAAAGCCCATGCGGGTAAAGAAACTGCGTAAAGCGGTTTCGTCAATTTGCTTCCCGACAGTCGCAGTAAAACTGGATTGCTTTAATATCTCACGTGCAGGTATCCGTTGCGTTGCAGCACTTACAGTCGTCAGCATGATGAATGGACGATCAAAACCATCAGCAAGTGCTGCTAATGTCGCCATACGCATTGCGGAAATATCAGCGTTCGGAGAAACACGATCAAACGGCAAGCAATCCCATGCAGGAAAGACAAAAACAGGCACATCAGGGGCGAAGAACTGTAAGGCTGTCTGTGTGTCAGCCAAACGCGCATCATCCCGTGCAATATGGATCACAGGTGCATTCGTTTTTTGCAAATGCTCTGCTAATAAACGCGCATCATAGCCTTCGGGTGCGCCGCCTACTGTTGTTAGATTTGGATTATGTATTTTCGTGTCCATATGGGACGGGTATCGCAGCTATTGCCCTACTTCAACCGCTTAAAATGCTGTGACTTCGATATAAACGGCCCAAAACATTGTGATCGTTATTGAAATCAACGCTATGGCCCATTTGATAAACCAAAACAGAGTATAAGTTCGGCAAATTCTTTCCCAATTATCTGCATAGCTGATCATTTTCTTTGAGTATGCAAAACCCATAATTCCGATCAAAGCGATGGGAACACCCAAAAAGACAACGGCTTGTAAAGTGTATACATCATTCTTGAAGCCAATAACGGCAAAGGATGAGAGAACAAAACATGTTAGAAGCACTAAAAGGCTTCCAAGTTTCGTGTAATCCGTAATAATAATACGCGAATTCACATCTAATAGTGCCATTGTATCTTGCTTGGCTTGTACATCACCACGACGTGCAGCATTAAACATTTCACGTGATATTCCAAAGCTGTATTGCAAAAGGTTAACCCACGCAATAATCACAACAGCCCAATACCAAGGGTTGGCAAAAGTGTTTTCGGTGAGAATGACTTCGTACATTTTGTATCAGTTCCAAACTTCAGAGACCTCCCTAAGCAAAATGCTCATGAAAACCAATAGAAAAAACCTTTTCACTTGAAGTTACGTCAAAATTTAGGCACTCAAAGCCTGAATATTTGAAGGATACGCTATGACATTGCCAATCGCACCTTTCCCTGCAAACCGCCCACGCCGTTTACGCCGGACTGATTGGATGCGCGATTTAGTGCGTGAAAATGATATTAAAGCATCAGACTTCATTTGGCCTATTTTCATTATGGACGGCACAGACGCTTCTGAACCGGTGCCATCCATGCCTGGTGTAGAGCGTTTGACGATTGACCGCGCAGTGATCGCGGCCAATGAAGCGGCAAACCTTGGTATTCCCGTTGTTGCTTTGTTTCCATACACTGATGCCAACTTAAAGACACCGGAATGTGAAGAAGCTTATAATCCTGAAAACCTTGCTAACCGTGCGACACGTGCAATTAAATCAGCTGTACCAGATATAGGCGTCATGCTGGATGTCGCATTAGACCCTTATAATTCATTGGGCCATGATGGCATAGTTCATGAAGGTGAAATTCTAAACGATCAGACGTTGATGATTTTAGAGCGTCAAGCGCTAAGCCACGCAGAGGCTGGCGCAGATATCCTTGGCCCATCTGATATGATGGATGGACGTGTGGGCATTATTCGTCGTGCTTTAGAGCAAAACGATTTGTCGCATGTCGCTATTATGGCCTACTCTGCAAAATATGCTTCTGCTTTTTATGGCCCTTTCCGCGATGCTGTGGGTGCAACAGGTGCCTTAACAGGTGATAAATCTACATATCAAATGGATGCTGGTAATTCTGATGAAGCGATGCGCATGATTGCACGTGATCTGGATGAAGGTGCGGATATGGTCATGGTGAAACCAGGCCAACCCTATTTGGATATTTGCCAACGTGTGAACACAGAATTCCAAGTACCTACATTTGCCTATCAAGTTAGCGGTGAATACGCGATGATTGAAGCCGCATCTGCCAATGGTTGGGTTGATCGTGATAAAATCATTATGGAAAGCCTAATGGCATTCAAACGCGCGGGATGTGCTGGCATTTTAACATATTATGCTCGCGAAGTTGCTGAAAAATTATCCCAACCGTTCTAATAAGTGTTATTTTCCAGCAAAATCACGCCTATTTGCACGTAATAGGATGACAGCACGTCCGTTTTGTCCTAAAAAGAGTATAGAAATCGGCATAAGATCGAACAAGAGTAGGCATTACAGGAGCATTCCATGCAAAATTGGACTCGGCGGAGTTTCATCGCGACAGCTGGCGCATCATTAACCACAGCATGTGCAGGCGGCACAGAAAGCCGTGCACGCTTTAAAATTGACGCAAATGTTGATGCAGCATTGCGCCAGATGGAAGCAGAGCTTCCATTCACAACGACATTACGCAACCAATCCGTTGGTATGCTGGTGATGCCAAAAATTACCAAAGGTGGTTTGATCATTGGCGGTTCTTACGGTGAAGGCTCACTTTTGGTGGGCGAAGCCCCTGTTGATTATTATTCTATCGTTGCTGGCTCATGGGGTTTGCAAATCGGCGTACAGCAAGTGGCACAAGTTCTGTTTTTTGCAGACCAAAACTCATTACAAAAATTCCGCTCTAAGCCAGGTTGGACTTTAGGCGCAGACCTTGAATACACTTTGATTGATAACGCAGATGCCGCTGGCCTTGACAGCAACAGCATCCGTGACGGTGTTTACAGCGTTGTGTTCGGACAAGCTGGGCTGTTGCTTGGTGTGTCTTTGGAAGGATCCAAATACAACCGTATTGTTCGGTAATTATTGTTTACATTCAAATACTAAAAAGGCGGCTTTAAGCTGCCTTTTCTATGCACATGATGCACGAATAGCATCCATATTGCGTTTGTAATCTTCTGGTGTGCCACCATTAAACACAGCAGAACCCGCTACATGAACATCAGCACCTGCATTCCAACAAAGTGGTGCTGTTTCTGGCGATACGCCACCATCTACTTCTAACCAAATAGGTCGATCCCCAATCATTTTACGCGCAGCGGCCACTTTATCGACGACAGAATGTGTGAATTTCTGGCCACCAAAACCAGGGTTGATTGTCATCACAAGGATCAGGTCAATCTTATCCAAGCAATATTCAATCACAGATAAAGGTGTTGTGATGTTCAACGCTACCCCTGCTTTACAACCATAAGATCGTATTGCTTGTAAACTGCGATCCAAATGTGGCCCAGCTTCGGCGTGTACAGTTAGAATATCACTACCCGCTTTAGCAAAAGCTTCCAGATAAGTATCTGCTGGCGAAATCATCAAATGTACATCCATCACCGTTTTTACATGTGGGCGGATCGCGGCAACAACATTAGGGCCAATGGTTAAGTTGGGAACGAAATGTCCATCCATCGGATCAACATGAATCCAATCAGCGCCCTGCTCTTCTACATCCCGGATTTCTTCGCCTAATCTGGCAAAATCGGCAGATAAGATAGATGGCGCAATTTTTAATTCGCGTTTTGGATCAAACTCTACAGTCATAATAATCTCACTTATTCAAACGACGGATTAGGCTGGATGTATCCCAACGACCTCCGCCCATTTCTTGGACTTCCGCGTAATAGCCATCAACCATTTTGGCAACATCCAATGAAGCGCCATTGTTTTTTGCTTCTTCAAGACAAATGCCCAAATCTTTGCGCATCCAATCCACAGCAAAGCCGAATTCAAACTCATCATCAATCATCGTATGACCACGGTTCGCCATTTGCCATGATCCAGCGGCCCCTTTGGAAATCACATCAACAACGGCTTTACCATCCAGACCTGATTTCTGGGCAAATGCTAAACCTTCTGAAAGCCCCTGAACCAAACCAGCAATACAAATCTGGTTCACCATCTTCGTTAACTGCCCAGCACCAGAACCACCCATCAAACGGCTGGCTTGTGCGAAACACATAATGATCTCTTCAACACGCGCATAAGCAGTTTCATCGCCACCACACATAACAGTCAGCAAACCGTTTTCTGCACCCGCTTGGCCTCCAGAAACAGGTGCATCAATAAATTCAAAGCCCGCTTTGGAAGCAGCAGACGAAAGTTCGCGCGCCACTTCTGCAGAAGCCGTTGTGTGATCTACAAATACAGATCCAGCACTCATGTTTTGAAAAGCCCCATCCGGCCCCATTGTAACACCGCGTAAATCGTCATCATTGCCAACACATGCAAAGACAACATCCTGTCCTTTCGCAACTTCTGCAGGCGTTAAAGCCATTGCACCACCGTATTTTTCCACCCAATCTTCGGCCTTTGCAACAGTGCGATTATAAACAGTTACATCATGCCCTTTTGATTGAAGATGTCCTGCCATTGGGTATCCCATTACACCCAAGCCGATAAACGCTACTTTTACCATGTTTTAGCTCCCGATTGTCATGTCATTCATATTGCTCCTATAGACATGGACTGCTAATCGTTGGGGGTCAATATCGGAGGTGGCTTTGGCTTTCTTATTTCGCTGGCTTATGCGCAGTTTTGTTATGATGTTTGTCTTAGCTATCGCAGGTAGTGTGTTAGCCTATTATTTTGCTGTACGCTCATTGCCAGAATATAACATTGCTTATGATATTCCCGATGTAGAAGCACCGATTGAAATTGTCCGCGACAATCATAATGTACCTCATATTTTTGGCGATACCGATCACGATGTTTATTTTGGTCTAGGGTTTGCCCATGCACAAGATCGCATATGGCAAATGACAATGTTACGCCGCACAGCTCAAGGCAGATTATCGGAATTGTTTGGGGAACGCACAGTAAACATAGATAGTTTTATCCGTCGCCTAGACCTATATGCATTGGCACAAGGCTCATACAAAGTTCAGACAACTGAAACGCAGCTTGCTCTGGATGCTTACGCAGATGGTGTAAATGCATGGTTACGTAAAGTGAATGAGGATGCTTTAGGGCGTGGAGCACCTGAGTTTTTTCTGTTTTCCAATGAAATTGCTCCATGGGTCGCATCTGACAGTTTAGCCATCATAAAATTGATGTCTTTGCAATTAGACAGCCAATTACGTAGTGAAATTACACGTGCTCAAGTTTCTCTGACTGTCGGGGCAGATTTGATAAAAGACATCATGCCTGATGCCCCAGGCGATGGCGTGATTGGATTACCAGAGTTTGCAGAGCTTTTCGAAGATATCAAAAAGCCCATTAAATTTGCGCAAAGCGACTATGACCCTTTGGACCCAATTCGCCCATTAAATATGGGTGGCGCATCTAATGCTTGGGCCGTTGGTTCAAAACGCGCCGCAGCACATGCGCCCCTATTGGCAACGGACCCTCACTTAGGGCTTTCTGCGCCTTCTATTTGGATGTTAGCGCGACTTGATTTTAAATCGGGCGGTGTTATTGGCGCAACCATACCAGGCATGCCTGCTGTATTAGCTGGACGTTCAAATGATTTAGCATGGGGTGTAACAAGCTCTTATTTAGATAACCTTGATGTTTACATTGAGAAATTAAACCCAGAAAACCCAGACGAATATCTAACGCCAATTGGTTACAAATCATTTCGAACCAAAAGCGTGATCATAAATGTCAAAGATGCGCCAAGCCGTACAATAACTATAAAGTACACAGAAAATGGTCCTGTTATCCCACCGGAACATTATTCATTAGGTGATATTACGCCAGAAGGTCATGTGGTATCTTTAAGGTGGGTTGCCTTAGAGCAAGATGACACTTCTATGTCTGGTGCTTTAGAAGTGATGCGATCAAAATCAATTTTCGCAGCTCGCCGTGCGGCCGAAAAATTTATAGCACCGTCGCAGAATTTGATGTTGGCGGATAGAAACTCAATTGCGATGCAAACTATTGGCAAAATGCCAAAACGACATATCAATCACTCCAGCAAAGGTCGTATTCCATCACAAGGATGGTTGCCGCAAAACCGCTGGGATGGGTATTTTGACTTTAATGAAAACCCATATGTACGTAACCCGTCTAGTGGTATTGTAGCCAATACCAATAATAAACTAACGGATAAAGCATTTCCAAACCATGTCAGCTATTCTTGGGGTGATACACAACGTATTGAACGTCTAACAAAACTTTTGAATAATCGCGCTGTACATACGCGTGAAAGCTTCATCGAAACACAAAACGATGCGGTATCATTTACAGCACGATCCCTTTTACCTCTGATCGCAAGTGAGTTGTGGTTTTCAGGCACAAAGGCACTTGCAGGTACGCCAGAGCGACAGCAGCAAGTTGCACTAGAGTTACTTGCCAGTTGGAACGGTGAAATGGACCAGCATCTACCAGAACCTTTAATTTTCGCAGCATGGCTTCGTAATTTACAACGCCGTTTAGCGTCAGATGAACTGGGGCCCTTGATTGAAAAATTCCCCCGCCCCGATCCCGTATTCATTGAGCGTGTATTCCGCAATATAGATGGCGCCGCACAATGGTGTGATATCCGCCCCTCATCACGCGAAGAAACATGTACAGATATAGCACGTATAGCTTTGGATGATGCTTTGATCGAGTTGACCGAGAAATATGGCCCACGCATTGACAGTTGGCGTTGGGGACAAGCACATCAGGCACATCAAGACCACGAAGTTTTGGGCAAAATTTCTGTGTTAAAGTGGTTTACGAATATTCGCCAAGATACTGCAGGTGGTGACAACACTTTACAACGTGCCCGGACATCGGGCACAGGGCCCAATCCTTATGCCAATGTACATGCAGGTGGTTTTCGCGCTGTGGTGGACTTTTCAGACCCAGACAGTTCTGTTTTTATTATTTCAACAGGACAATCTGGGCATCCATTATCACATTACTATGATAACTTAGCCCAACTTTGGCGTCGTGGTGAATACATTCCAATGTCATTGGACCCCGATTTGGCACGTGGTGGGGCTGTTGGTATAACAACCCTACAACCTATCAACATTGAAAATTAGACTTTTTGGAATTGCGCAGCTTGTTTTTGTGTCCATGTAACAGTGACTTCAAAGCCAATATCAATCTGATCTTCGCTATCAACAACATTGTGGTCAAACAACCATGCACGGCGTTTGCCCTCTGAAAAGGCTAATTTGACCTTTTCTGTTTTTGTTGGTTCCGCCAAGTTCCACTCTATCGCGTCCATAAGTTCGGAAATACCAACACCCGTTAGTGCTGATGTAGCAACGATTTTTGGATTCCGTTCTGCAGCATTCACCAAAGGCTCTTCTTTACCTTTATCAAGAGCGTCAATTTTGTTCCATATTTCTAACATGGATTGTTGAGCTTCTTCCTCAATTCCTAATCCTGTTAGAATATCTAGAACATCATGTGCTTGTTCTTCAGTTTCAGGGTGCGAAATATCTCGGACATGCAAAATAAGATCAGCATCTAAAACCTCTTCCAATGTAGCACGAAATGCGGCGACCAATTGCGTTGGGAGATCGGAGATAAAGCCTACAGTATCTGATAGGATAATATCACGCCCAGATGGTAATTTTACCGCCCGCATTGTTGGGTCCAATGTGGCAAACAGCATATCTTTCGCCATAACAGAAGCACCTGTTATATGATTGAAAATAGTGGATTTACCTGCATTGGTGTATCCGACCAAAGCCACAATCGGGTACGGTACTTTCTTACGCGCATCGCGGTGTAATGAGCGTGTTTTAACGACTTTAGAAAGTTGCCGCTTCAACCGTACAATAGCATCGTCAATCATGCGACGATCCGACTCGATCTGCGTCTCACCTGAACCACCGATAAAGCTTAAGCCACCCCTTTGGCGTTCCAAGTGTGTCCAGCTTCGTACAAGACGCGTTTTCTGATAGGATAGATGTGCTAGATCAACTTGTAATACCCCCTCACGCGTTGCCGCACGATCCCCAAAAATCTCAAGGATTAGGCCCGTTCTATCCAGAACTTTTACATCCCATTTCTTTTCAAGGTTACGTTGTTGAATGGGCGTAACAGGACCATCGATGATAACAAGGCCAATTTCTTTGGCCTTAAAGATCGCGTCCAGTTCTTCAAGTTTGCCTTTGCCAAATAAAAGCCCAGCTTGTGGCTTTTTCAAAGACACAACCAGTTCGTGGGCAACGTCAAGTTTTAAGGCATGCGCAAGAGAAACGGCCTCTGCCAGTGAATGTTCTGGCGCGCGGCGGCTTTCTAAGTTCCAGATACTTGGATGTAGGACGCTTACGCGAGTTTCGAGAGCGCCTATTCTCCATCTCCATCATACAAAACAACAGGTTGTGCAGGCATAATTGTAGAAATCGCGTGCTTATACACCAGTTGTGATTGACCATCACGGCGCAACAAGATGCAGAAGTTATCAAACCAAGTGATAACACCTTGTAGTTTTACACCATTAATCAAAAAAACAGTTACGGAGTTTTTTTCTTTGCGAACGTTATTCAGGAATGCGTCCTGCAAGTTTTGTTTATCGGCAGCCATTTGTCCCAGCTTTCGTTATTGGCCCACATTTGCGTGAGCGTTTTCTTTTTATAAGCGCGATACTAGTCAGCAAATTGGGATTATCCAGAGCAAACCAGCGTTTTTAGTGCGTTTTTTCGCTATATTGTGCCTTTAACGCCAGTAATTGGGGTTAAATAAGGCAATAACGGCAACCGTTTCTAAACGTCCGAGAATCATCGCAACACATAAGATAGCTTTTGCTTCGTCTGAGAGAAGTATATAACTTGAACTACCTTCGATCGAAATCCCTACCAATGGACCACAGGTAGCCAATGCTGCAACAGCAAAAACGAGCGCTTCTTCAAAGTCTAAGCCTGTTAAAGTTAGTCCCAACATAATAATTCCCAATGTGAAGACAAAAACCATTAAGAATATCCATGCAATAAATGCCCCTTCACGCCTTATGGCTCGGCCACGTTGCCCTGCACCCCCCACAGAACTTGGGTAACTTAGGCGTTCCATCTCACGTATTCCGTGTTTGTATAATGCATAAATCCGTAGCAACTTAATGCCTCCTGCAGTCGTAGCAACGCCGCCACCTAATGCAGAAAGGCCAATAAAAATAAGGCCTGGAGTTCCTAAGCCAGACCAATTTTGTGCTGTCCCCCAAGATTGGCTTTCAAAACCTGTTGTCGTAAGAAACGATAAAATCGTAAAGCTACTCCCCCAAAGTGAACTAACCCCAGTTATAGCATCACCTTGAGCATTTGCCTCAATTGCGCCAGTCCAATGCCGGATAAATAATAAGGCTGGAATGATCGTAATACACAGCAAAGCTTGTGTGATTTCTTTATCATGTTTGATTGTTCGCCAGCTTTCTTGTTCACGTCCTGGCAAAAACGTGTTTCTAGAAACCGCAAAAAACAGAAATAAAAACATAACCAGTTCAACGAAAAAACCACCAGACGATCCTGATAAGCCGCCAACAGGGGATATTCCACTGGTTGATAAAATAGCCATTGCATGTGTAACCGCAATAAACGCGCGTTCACCAAGAATAATCAAAGTAAATGTCAGAACCAATGTAAGCATCAAATAAATTGGAAAAATTTGATTTGCAAACTTATTAAGTCTCTCAGAAACCTCAGCTTTTTGCATCTGCGATACAGCTTCTTTCCGATGTCGTTGCAAAGCATAAATTTCAAAGCCCCCCATGTTTAAGGGGGCGAAAATAGCCATTGCGACCACTAAAATCATAAAACCACCAAGCCACCCCACCAACGAGCGCCATAAATGTAATGGCTCAGACAAGACTTTAGGATCATCGAATAATGTTGCACCAGTTGTTGTCAGACTTGACAGCATTTCGAAATACGATTGGAAAAATGAGGCTGTTTTAACTAAGGCGGCAAACGGCATTGCTAAGAATATGGGTAAAACCACATAGGCGCATAACATAGTAATCAAATGTGTGCTTGCGGATGCGCTTCTGTCTTGGCGTCTTACAGCAATGCCAATGATCGTAGTAATAATCCCTAAAAAAGCACCATTATAGAAAAACGTGCGCGCTGTTAACCAATCCTCCAAGCGAATGGCATGTAAAATTGGAAAAAACATCGCAATACATGACAATGCCATAAGAATAACAAAGAAAGGAATATCTGTTATCCCTTTCATATTACTAGAAAAAATCAACTTGAACTTGGAACAATGTTTCCACTTTAGGAATATCCTCTGCTAGGCAGAAAATCACCACGGTGTCTTCATCTTCGATCTTTGTATCACCATTTGGGCGCAAAACTTCTGTACCTTTCTGTACAGCCCCTAAAATAGCACCTTCTGGAAAATCAATATCCCGCACTTTCATCCCCGCAATCGGAGAACTGTTTAAAACTTGGGCTTCAATTACTTCTGCTTCTGCATCTCCAATAGAATAAACCTCTTTCACACGTCCGTGCCGAATGTGCCGTAAAATCGATGATACCGTTGTTGCGCGTGGGTTGATGAAAGCATCAATGCCAAGTGGTTCTTTTAATTCCGTCAATGATGGGTCATTTACCAAAGCCACAGTCATAGGTACTCCAGCGGCTTTTGCACGTGTACAACTTAAAAGGTTCGTTTTATCATCATCAGTCAAAGCCAATAAAGCATCCGCTTGTGCAATATTTGCCTCTTCAAGCAGTTCCATATCTAAACCGTCGCCATTCAAAACAATCGTACGGGTCAATGCATCAGCTGCATTTTCAGCGCACTCTCGGTTCTTCTCAATAATTTTTGTGCGAATACGGTCACCACTCTGCTCTAATGTATATGCAACATGTAACCCAACGTTACCACCACCTAAGATAATGACACGTTCGCGTTTTTTGACAGTTTTTCCAAAAACCTCCAAACAACGAGACAAATCTTCATTGTGGATAACAATATATGCTTGATCACAAGCAAACAATTGGTCACCTGCACTTGGTGCAAACAAATGGCCTTCGCGGCGAACACCAACAACCACTGCACGAAGTGTTGAAAAGAGTTCCGACAACTGGCGTAATGGCGTGTTTAGAACAGGACAGTCTTCATCCAGTTCAATGCCAATAAACTTTGCTTGCCCCTCTAAGAAAGGCTCTGTGTCAAAAGTTGATGGTGATTCAATCTGTTGAAGAGCTGTTTTTGCAACCTCGAGTTCTGGTGAGATCACAACATCAATTGGCAAGTGGTCCCTTTGATATAAATCAGAATAAATCACATCTAAATAGGATTGTGAGCGTAGTCGCGCAATTTTACGCGGAATTGAAAAAACCGAATGTGCCACCTGACATGTGACCATATTAACCTCATCCGAGAATGTTGCAGCAATGATCATATCTGCATCATTTGCACCTGCACGAGCCAAAACATCTGGGTAAGATGCAAATCCCGTTATACCACCGACATCTAGTGTGTCAGTCGCACGTGCAACCAATTCAGCATTGTTGTCCACAACCGTCACGTCATTGCTTTCAGAGGACAAGTGCCTTGCGATTTGCCAACCAACTTGTCCAGCGCCACATATGATGACCTTCATTTCGGTCTCCTGATCAACGCGCAAAAATCAGCGCAATCGCAAATAAATCGCAAATTCATAGAGCTAGGTCAATAATTAACCTTGATCTATCTCATCAATTTCTGCCACACGTGCGCCGGATTTATTTGTAGTAATCACATTTAGTGACTTCAATTTACGGTGCAGTGCTGAACGTTCCATACCAACAAAATTGGCAGTTTTAGAAATATTACCGCCAAATCGATTGATTTGAGCCATTAAATAGTCCCGTTCAAACATTTCGCGTGCTTCCCTTAGTGGCAACATAGCAAAAGATTTTTGAGTAGGACCATCATCATTTTCTGTTGCTACGTTATTTGGTAATTCGTTTGGCTCTATGTCGCCAGTATCAGCACCCAACACCAATACACGTTCAATAATATTACGCAATTGGCGAACATTTCCAGGCCATGACATAGTTTGGAGCATCGCGGCTGTTTCTTCGGATAGATTACGTTTGGGTAATCCTTGCGTTTTGTGCAATTCATCAATGAAGTGTTCCGCTAGAACAGGAATATCCTCACGACGTTCTTCCAAAGCTGGAACCTCTATTGGAACAACGTTTAAGCGATGGTACAGCTCTTCGCGGAAATTACCTTCAGCGATTTCATCTAACAGGTTTTTATTCGTAGCAGACACAACGCGCATATCAACGCGGACTTTATCTGAACCGCCAACACGTGTGAATTGCTGGTCAACAAGCACTCGTAAGATTTTAGATTGTGTCCCAATTGGCATATCTGCGATTTCATCAAAAAAGACAAAACCGCCATGCGCTTGTTCCAGCAGACCTGGCTCATGGCCACGCTCTTTTGTTTCACGGCCAAATAAAACTTCTTCCATACGTTCTGGTTCAATCGTTGCAGAATTCACAGACACAAACGGAGCTTTTGAACGGTCAGAGTTTGCATGAATATAACGTGCTGCAACTTCTTTTCCTGAACCAGACGCGCCACGCAACATTACTCGACCATTGGTTTTTGTAACTTTATCCAATTGCGATTTAAGCGCTTTGAATATTAGGCTTTCGCCAACCATCGTAGATGAAGTTACATCCCTTACTTTCAAGGCTGCATTTTCACGACGTAAGCGGGAAGTTTCCATCGCTCGTGATATAACAACCATCAATTGATCGATATTGAACGGTTTTTGGATAAAATCGTAAGCGCCCTGTTTGATTGCGGCAACAGCGATTTCGATATTGCCATGACCCGAGATGATCACAATAGGGATATCAGGGTTATCACGGCGGACCGTTTTTAAAATATCGATACCGTCCAACTTACTTTCTTTCAGCCAGATATCCAGAATGATCAAATCTGGTGCTTCGGAGTTAATTTCATAAAATGTATCATCCGAATTGGCTGCCAAACGCGTTGTATAGCCTTCATCAATTAAAATATCCGACACTAATTCTCGAATGTCTTTTTCATCATCTACTACTAGAATATCGCCCATAATACTTTCCTTTGACCCTTATGCTACTTTGGCTTTTTCAGGTTCTTGTTCTTCTTGGTTTACCACAGACAATACTATACGCGCCATAGCACCTACATGTTTATTGCCTTTAAACTTCGGTGCATCAAGTAATTCTAATGTACCTCCATGTTCTTCAATAATCTTCTTCACAATGGGCAGTCCCAATCCCGTACCATTTTCACGGTTCGTAACATATGGCTCAAATAATCTTGATCTCTTTTCTTTAGGCAACCCAATACCATTATCCTGTATCAATATAGTTGTAACTTTATCTTTTGTATCAACCAACACTCTAATCTCAGGTATGTAGTTTTCGTTACCATGCTGTGAGATATAACTATCAATTGCTTCACCAGCATTTTTTATAAGATTTGTAAGAGCTTGAGAAATCATCGTGTCATCAAGATCGACATCCAACTGCTTTCTATTATTTTTAAGTTTAATCTCAATGTCTTGCCGCGCATTTTGATGCAATAGAACGGCATCGCCTATCAGTTTAGACAAGTTATGTGTACGGCGTTCTGGCTCTGGCATACGTGCAAACTTAGAGAATTCATCGACAATGCGACGCAGATCGGTTGTTTGCCGAATGATCACATCTGTATATTGTTCCAACGTATCAGACTGATCACCAACCAAAGGCATAAACTTGCGGCGCATACGTTCTGCCGACAGTTGAATTGGTGTTAACGGGTTCTTAATCTCATGCGCAATACGGCGCGCGACATCGCCCCAAGCCGCCATACGCTGAGCAGATACAAGATCCGTAACATCATCAAAGGTCACAACATACCCTTCAAGTGTTTCCCCATCAGTCATACGTGCGGCAATACGTACCAATAACACTTCGGCGTGACCTGCGCGTGTCAAACTGATCTCATCTTGGCGCGTTTGCCCGCCTTTATCTTGGCTTTCTTTAAATAAGGCTGCAAATTCTGGAACGGTTTTCTTTAGTGTTTTACCGATAACTTTCTCTACATCGACCTCTAACAAACGAGAGGCCGCCGCATTAAACACTTCGATCTCGCCACTTGGTGTTAAACCAATGACACCTGTTGATACCCCCGTTAATACACTATCAAACAAGCGTCTGCGGTTTTCCGTACGTTCGTTTACATCTATCAAGTCATCCCGTTGGCGTTTCACCTGCTGTGTCATCCGATTAAATATACGCCCCAACATCGCAATCTCATCATCGCCAGCTTCTTCACGTACACGTACTGTTAAATCCCCTGCACCAACACGCTGTGCTGCACCAGCCAACTTGCCAACAGGGCGCGCAAGACGTTCTGCAAACCATAAACCTAACCAGATAGCAGATAAAATAACAAAAAAAGCAAAACCAAGATACATCAAACCAAGATCAAACAGTAAGCGACCTCGATCACTTTCAAGTTGGTTATAAAGTGATACGGTTTCTTTGGTTTCATCCAGCAAAGTTAAAATATCACCATCAACAGTGCGTGAAACTAATAAATAGTGATCCAAAAAATTTGGTAGTTTTAGCAGCGCCCGAAACTCATTGTTTTCCCAGTCGCGAATAATAACGGTCTTAAAATCATCTGCTGTTGTAATTTCTTCTAAGATTGGCGGCTCATAATCAAATAAATAGCTGCGATCCCCACGTGCTACAATTTCAGAATTACTGTTGATAACGTAAGCTTCCTTCAATCCACGTTGTACAAGTGACTGCCCTTGGATCATAACATCGCGAATGCCAGCAGTTTCTATTAACGGGAACCTACGTTTCTGGTTTACCAAATATTGCCCAAGAAAAGCGGCGTCTTCTAACAAGTCATCACGTTGTTCTGCTTCATAAGCTTCTGCCGCTGACAAAGATGTGCCAACCGCGTCCCTTACACGTTCTGAAAACCAACCTTCGATACCAATATTCAATGTAATAGTTGCAAATACAGCAACCAAAACTGTTGGAATAAAAGCGACAGCCGCGAAAACTCCACTCAAGCGAATGTGTAAGCGAGAGCCCGCCGATTTTGCACGCCGTGCTGCTACCATCTGCATAATACGTTGTGCAACAAGCGCAACAATTACCAAAACGTAAACGAAGTCAGCAAGAACAATCCCACGAAACAACCCAGGTGAAATCTGCGAACCAAAACGGTTCAACAGGAAAACTGTTGTTACAAGTAAGATTGGACCAAGTGCTACAAGGCACAAAGTTAAAGCGCTTTGAACATTTCGGCGCTTACGCCAAATATTCAAGCGGTTCATTCTATTTAGAAGTGGAAACTTTCTCATCCTGCCCGAGTCGTTCCATAATTACGATATACACTGTGGCAGTTTTACATCATTTTCTTAGTGCGTGTCACCTGTATATCGAGGTCATTGATCTTTTTTCTCAAAGTATTCCTGTTGATACCCAGCAATTCTGCCGTTTTAATCTGATTTCCTCGGGTCGCTGACAATGTCAAAGCTATCAATGGCAGTTCAACTTCACGTAAAATACGGTTGTATAAACCAGGTGGTGGCAACTGATCGCCATGCAAATCAAAGTACCGTTTCAAATGCGCCTCAACCGCTGATGAAAGGCGTTCATTGCCCAAAGGCACCCCTTCTGGTTTAGCCTTAGGCATTTGTTTTAATGTCTCTTCGGTAAATTGAGCAGTGATTTCTTCTTCGGTACACAGTACGGCAACGCGTTGTACGAAATTTTGCAATTCGCGGACATTACCCAGCCAAAGTGCTGAACGCATATGATCCAGCGCTTTGCTGGCAATCGTCTTCAATGGTTGGCCGTCCGCTGCAATTTTTTGCAAGAAGTACAATGTAAGCTCAGAAATGTCATCCATACGGTCACGTAGCGGCGGCAATGAAATGGGCATAACGCTAAGACGGTAGAATAAATCCTCACGGAACAGACCTTCATTCACCAAGTTCGTCAATGGTTTTTGTGTTGACGAAATGAAGCGCAGGTTTTTATCTTGAACAACGGGAGATTGCATTAAATCCAACAATCTCAATTGTGTATCGGCTGGCATTTCAGCAATTTCATCAAGATAAATGGTCGCTCCATTTGGCGTTTTATTTTCGTCTTGCAAAATTTGCTCAACACTTTCAGGCGTTGCTGAGGCGGCTCCTATAGTAACCATTGGTGCTGATCCGCGATGTCCAAGATCATGTAAGGTCTTCGCCAACAGGTTTTTACCCGTACCGCTTTCCCCCGTGATCATCACATTAAGATCCGTATTCAGAACACGCGCAACAACACGGTACACCTCTTGCATTGCAGGTGAACTGCCAACAAGTGGCAAGTTTTGACCACTATTCATAGCTGTTGCCGTCGGCGCGGCAGCCATATTTGACTGACTTAAGGCACGACTAACTTTCGATAATAACTCTTTCAGATCAAAAGGTTTTGGCAAATAATCATACGCACCATGCTCAGAAGCCTTGATCGCTGTCATAACCGTATTTTGTGCAGAAATAATGATCACAGGTAGGTTCGGACGTTTACGGTGGATTTGCGGCAATAAATCCAAACCATTGCCGTCTGGCATCATCACATCCGATACGACAGCATCGCCCTCGCCTTCTTCGATCCAGCGCCATAAAGTCGAAACACTGCCCGTCGAACGAACCTTGCAGCCTGCTCGTGTTAGCGCTTGTGTTAAAACCGTGCGGATTGTGCGGTCATCGTCTGCGACTATGACTGTTCCATCCATAATTAATTCTCCTTTTTGACGCGCCAAACAGGTAAGCGCACAACAAATACTGTACGCCCTTCTGTGCTGGAACACTCAACCAAGCCGCCATGTGCAGCGATAATTTTAGATACAAGCGACAGGCCAAGCCCTGTGCCATTGGATTTACTGGTAACAAACGGGTCAAAAACTTCAGATATCAAATTGGCAGGAACACCCCGACCATTATCAATCACCTCAATTTGTAATGGTAAGTTTTGGGTTTTGTTACCTTGCATTGCAAGCTTTACGCCAGAATTATATGATGTCCGTACTTTAATAGTGCCGCGTTTCTCGTCCACAGCTTCAGCTGCATTTTTAATAAGGTTTTGAAAAACTTGTAATAATTGATCAGCATCACCGGATGTATCAGGTAACGATGGATCATATTCCACTGTGAAATTCACATGCGATGCATAGCCGGCAGCTGCAGCGCGTTGCGCACGATCTAGAACGTCATGGATATTAACAGGCTTGGGATCCATTGGACGTTGATCGCCAAAATGTTCCACGCGGTCGACCAATTGTCCAATACGCTTGGCTTCTTGGGCAATCATGTCGGCCAATTCGATATCTTCTTCGTTGGCGTTCATGGCTAAAAGTTGCGACGCGCCAGTAATCCCCGCCAATGGATTACGGATTTCATGCGCCAACATTGCCGCCATTGCAGTGACGGAACGGGCAGCCGACAGATTAGTAAGCGATTGGCTCATTTTCTGTGCAACACCAGTGGGCTGCACAACCAAAAGCAACTTAGACTGTTCAGGGTTTAGGAAACTTACATAGACATTGCACACTGCCGTAGTTTTATTTTCAATCGCAACATCCACATTGTATTGCGTCATAGATCCCTGATCTTTAGCTGCTTGATGAACCGTTCCCACGACCACCGAATTCTCATGAAAGATTTGCGATAGTGTCTTTTGGCGCATTTGACGCTGAGATGTAGACACCAATTGTTCAGCAGCCCCATTCGCATCAGTAATTTGCCCGTCTTGTGTTACAACAAAGCTAGGGAATGGCAGCGCATTCCAGACATTTTCAAAAGATGTATCAGTCATGCCGCCACCTCGGTATCATCATATAAATTCTGTATTAATGATAGAACCACAGTCGTATCTTTTTCCGTTTGCACAGCGCGGCGCAATGTACGGTTTGTACCGATATAATCCATATACCAACCCAGATGTTTACGTGCTACGCGATTGCCAAGCTCTGCCCCATAAAACTTCAAGATTTCTTCGTAATGCCTTGTAATCATATCAATAAGACTATTCCCAACTGGAATACTTGGTGCATCTGTCCCAAAAATATCATGTGCGATTTGCGCCAAAGCCCATGGTTTACCTTGCGCCCCGCGCCCTACCATAATGCCGTCTGCACCAGAGGCTTCTAGCGCCCGCTTTGCGGATTTCGTGTCAACGATATCACCATTCGCAATCACAGGAATATCAACTGCATCCTTAACGTCGCGAATAGCGTTCCAGTCTGCATTGCCCTTATAAAATTGGCACCGTGTGCGACCATGGATTGTGACCATTTTAATGCCAGCACTTTCCGCCTGTTTTGCAATATGCGGGGCATTGAGCATATCATCATCCCACCCAAGGCGGGTTTTCAATGTGACGGGCAGATCAACAGCGTTCACGACTGCTTCGATCAATGTTAGTGCAAAATCTGGTGTCTTCATCAAAGCAGAACCAGAAAGACCATTTGTAACCTGTTTTGCAGGACATCCCATATTGATATCGATGATTTTCGCCCCATTATCAGCGCACATTTTGGCACACTCAGCCATCCAGTAAGCGTCTCGTCCTGCTATTTGTACGGATGTGTTCTGTGATTCAAACCCTAGCTCTGCACGCGCTTGTACAGATGGCCGTTCTTGAACCATCTCTTGGGATGCCACCATTTCGGACACAACTAATCCTGCCCCGAATTCAGATACGAGGTTACGAAACGGTAAATCTGTGATACCAGCAAGGGGAGCCAGAAAAACCGCAGGTGATAATGCCTTATTTTCAATCAAAATAGAGGTCATGCTTAATCCTTATGCAAAATCACATCTATACGCCTTTATCGGGATCAGCAATCCGCCAAAGCCCTATCAAACTGAAATATGCACAATAAATAAGCAAAAATGACGAAAATGCCAATGAAACGCACAGGACTTATCGTTGCCGCAGGACGCGGAACACGCGCAGGCGGTGGATTACCAAAACAATACCGCCCTTTAGCGGGAATCCCTATTTTAACGCATACGATCAAAGCGTTACTAGCAAGCGATCGCATTACCGAGGTTCGTGTCGTTATAAATCCAGACGATCAGGTACATTATGCTGCCTGTGTCGAAATGATTAATGATGCACGATTACAAACACCATCCATTGGTGGCAATACACGCAGCGCGTCTGTTTTAAATGGCCTTCAAGCATGTAAGGGCGAACAGGTTTTCATCCACGATGGTGCGAGACCATTACTGCCATATGACGCGCTTAACCGCATTATTGATGCCCTAGATACAGATAAAGCAGCCTTTTTGGCCCTGCCCGTCACTGACGCCCTTTGGCATGTTGCAAATGGAAAAGCTCAAGATGCTCAAAAACGCGATACACTATGGCGTGGACAAACACCTCAGGCTTTTTATACGGCAGATATTATAGCGGCTCATGAAAATGCTAAAGAGCCCGCTGATGATGATGTGGCAATGGCACGCGCAGCAGGTCTTGACGTGACCCCTATTCTTGGGTCAGAGCTAAACTTAAAAATAACACAGCCAGAAGACTTTGATCTGGCTGAAAGACTAATAGGATAGAGCATGGATATTCGTGTCGGAAACGGATTTGACGTTCACAAATTGGGTGAAGGCGACCACGTAATATTATGTGGCGTTAAAATCCCATTTGATCGCGGGTTGATCGGGCATTCTGACGCCGATGTTGGCATGCATGCAATCACAGACGCAATTTTTGGCGCAATGGCAGAAGGTGATATTGGCCAATGGTTTCCACCAAATGATGACCAATGGAAAGGCGCTGCTTCTGATATTTTCCTAAAGAAAGCAGTCGAAACCTCAACATCTAGGGGCTTTACGATCACAAACATCGATTGCACTTTGATCTGTGAACAGCCCAAAATCGGCCCAAACGCACTAGCAATGCGTAAAACATTGTCAGATATCACTGGGTTGGAGCTTGAGCGCATTAGCGTGAAGGCAACAACATCTGAAACACTTGGCTTTACAGGGCGTGGCGAAGGCATTGCAGCCCAAGCCACTGCAACATTGGTGAAAATATGAGCAAATTAATCGCAACCTTCTTTTACGTTGGTCTGATGCCAAAAGCACCTGGCACATGGGGTTCTTTGGCTGCGCTACCTTTTGCAATCATCATTTTTGCAATGGGCAGCTTCCCCGCACTTCTTATTGCAACTATCGCCACCTTTTTCATCGGTTGGTGGGCAACCGCACAGCATACTGCCAACACAGATAACCACGACCCAGGCGAAGTGGTGATTGATGAGGTAGTTGGACAATGGATCACCCTATTCCCGCTTGCAGGCATGTTATGGCTTTGGGAAGTACCACTTGCCATTCTACCATGGCCTGGTTTGGTCGTTGGCCTGATGTTTTTTCGCTTCTTTGACATTCTTAAACCTTGGCCTGTGAGCTGGGCAGATAAGAAAGAGACACCTTTTGGTGTCATGTTGGACGATGTCTTCGCGGGTATTATGGCCGCCACTTTAACCACCTTATTGGGTGCGTTGGCACACGGATATATCTAATGGAACAACTCGCATCAGATGTTTTAGACGCCTGCCGTGCAAAAGGATGGACCCTTGCAACCGCTGAGAGCTGCACTGGCGGCATGGTTGTAGCGGCCTTAACTCAAATTTCTGGATCATCTGATGTTGTGGATCGTGGGTACGTTACATATTCTAATGCTGCAAAAATGCAGATGATCAATGTTAAAGGCAACACATTGGGTGAATACGGCGCTGTGTCCGAACCAGTCGCAAAAGAAATGGCTGATGGCGCATTAGAAGCAAGCCATACAGATATATCTGTATCAATTACAGGCATTGCTGGCCCTGGGCCATCAGAGCATAAACCAGAGGGACGTGTTTGCTTTGGACTTGCTGTTAAAGGTCAAAAAACACAGACGCAAACAGTAGAGTTTGGCCCCCTTGGACGCGAGAATGTGCGTTTAGAATCTGCCCAATTTGCACTCAATTTGATTTTAAACGCTGCAAAATAAAGCAATTTGAAAGACTCAAATTTGCATGTTTTTTATGCGTTCTAAGTTTTACTGATTATTTTTTAAGCAATTGAACCAATATGCCTATTTATAAAACTGCGATACGGCCCTTTAATCTTCCTCTAAACCTGCAATCGCGACTAAAAACACCTCAATTACGCATTTTTTGAGGGATATGAAAATGAACGGTGCAGATACAGCATGGATCATCGTCGCAACGGCGCTGGTACTCTTTATGACACTTCCGGGCCTTGCGCTCTTTTATGGCGGCTTGGTTCGCGCACGCAACGTACTTTCAGTATTAATGCAATGTTTTGCAATTGCATGTTTGATGTCAGTCCTATGGCTGGTAGCGGGGTATTCCATCGCATTTGGCGAAGGGAACGCTTACTGGGGCGGCTTAGGCAAAATGTTCATGACAGGTGTTACATCAGATACAATGTCGGGCACTATTCCTGAAATCCTATTCTTTGCTTTCCAGATGACATTCGCAGTCATCACACCTGCATTGATCGTAGGTGCATATGTAGAACGGATCAGCTTTGCATTCGTTCTAACATTCTCTGGCCTATGGATGTTGTTGGTTTACGCACCAGTCACGCACTGGATCTGGGGTGGCGGCCTATTGGCTGGCGCTGAATGGTCCTTGTTTGCAGAAGGCGTCAATGACTTCGCAGGCGGTATCGTTGTACACGAAACAGCTGGTCTTGCAGCTTTGGTCGTTGCCGTCGTACTTGGCGCGCGCAGAAATAAAAACGTACCCCCACATAATCCTGGTTATGTGATGATCGGTGCATCAATGTTATGGGTTGGCTGGTTCGGCTTTAACGGCGGTTCAGCACTTGCAGCAGACGGTACAGCAGCTATGGCATTGACCGTAACGCACATCTCTGCCGCAACAGCATCCTTAACATGGGCCGCTTACGAACGTATCAAGTACGGTAAGGCATCCATGGTTGGCATGGTCACAGGTACAATCGCTGGCCTTGCATCTATTACACCTGCATCTGGTTCAGTTAGCCCAATGGAAGCCATGTTGATCGGTGCAATCGCAGGCGTACTTTGCCAAGAACTTTGCGGTGTTGTTAAGAACATGTTGAAAATTGACGATACATTAGACGTATTCGCCGTACACGGTGTTGGCGGCATGTTTGGTATCATAATGTTAGCAGTATTAGGTCACGCAGATTGGACCGCACAAGTGGGCGGCCTGATCGTTGTAGGGGTCTTTACTGTTGTTGTGACATTCATCCTGGTGAAATTAGTAGCGGTTATCTTCCCAATTCGTGTGTCAGAAGAAGATGAAGTTACTGGTCTTGATCTGACATCACATGGTGAGCGCGCATACGATCACGCATCATAATTACCGAGTACTCTTCCTGTACTTTAACCGTCCCTTCGGGGGCGGTTTTTTTTATACTGTATATTTATTTAGTGCCGTATAGTTCTGCGGCGCGATCTTCGAATGCCCTTACAATGCGGTGCATAGCTTCGGTAAAAACCACACCAATAAGCGTTTGTAAGATTTTAGATTTAAATTCAAAATCAACGAAAAAATCCACCTCACAGCCATCCTTACAATCAACAAATGACCAATTGTTTTTCAGGTATTTGAAAGGCCCGTCCAGATATTCAACAACAATTTTATTATCTTCCGGCATCAAAGTAACGCGAGACCCAAATCTTTCACGAAACACTTTGAAAGAGATTACCAAATCCGCATCCACAATTTCGTTCATACCATCTGGGGTGCGCTTACGAATGCGTGCAGCAGAACACCAAGGTAAAAATTTGGGGTAAGCATCCACATCCGCGATCAGATCGTACATCTGTTTGGCTGTATAAGGCATTATTCGTGTTTCAGCGTGTGTAGGCATACCCCTATTTAGGCAGCGTTTTCACAAAGGTCACGTGCTATCTTGTAGCATAAGGTAAATTCGCTAACATGTGGTACATAAGGGCGTAATACCTGTAAGCAGGTTAAAGGAAAACGAACCATGATTGGATTGCATTGGATGATGCGCATGAAGCGTTGGGCGCAAAACCCTCCGTCATGGAAACGCGTAAAATTTGTTTTCTATATCATCCTCGCTTGCGCGCTTTTATACGCTTACGAATATTTTTACGGTTGGCCAGATTTTCTATCAGTCAACAGTATCCGACGAACACCGAAATTCTGACAATCATGACCCAAAGCACACGTGTCTTAATAGTGGGTGCAGGCCCAACAGGATTAACCGCTGCAATCGAATTGGCGCGCCGCGGGATTATGCCTGTTGTGATTGAAAAACGGAAAACAGCGTCAAATTTATCCCGCGCCGTTGGCATCTTACCAAACTCAATGGATATTTTGACACCTTCTGGCGCTGCAAAAGCCATTCGCAAAGAAGCTGTAATTATTCAATCCAGTGTTTTCCACAATCAAGATAAACAGGTCTCTTCGATCAAGATGAATGGCTTAAGGGGTTTGAACAAGCGTTTGTACGCACTTCCCCAAGATCGCACTGAATATCATTTGCTAAAAGTATTTCGAGAATTAGGTGGTAAAGTGAATTACGGCGCCGAATTTTTATCACTTTCGCAATCAGACAATGAGGTTTCAGTTAGCATCTTGGGCAAGGCTTTCCGGTTTGATTACGTGATTGGTGCAGATGGCGTAAATTCTACAGTACGCGAGGCCTTACGTATTCCTTATGAAGGGTTTGACTTACCTGAAACATGGTCGATTGCTGATGTGGATGCCAAAGTTTGGCGAAATCCACGCAGTTTCAGTATCTTCTTACTTAAAGATGGAAACGTTGCGGTTACAGTTCCCCTAGATAAAGAGCGTTTTAGAGTTGTTGCTACATCCAAAGATGCCCTTGCCGCCCTTCCAATTCCAATGATTGTCGAAAAGATTCGCCGTTCTGGCACCTTTAAAGTGTCTATTCGGCAGGCCAAAACCTACCAACTTGGTCGCGCGTTTTTGGCGGGTGATGCAGCGCATTGTCATTCCCCTGTTGGCGGTCGCGGAATGAACTTAGGTATCGCAGATGCCGCAGAACTGGCCGAATGCATCGCGAATGGTACGACTAAGAACTATACTGCGATCCGCCACCCGTTGGGCAAGAAAGCCATACAAATGTCGGAACGTATGAGAAAAGCGGTTACGACAACCAGCTTTACGAAACGTTTTATCCTTATGCGCCTCTTAAAACTGTTTGCACGCGTTCCATCCCTGCGCCGCCGCTTTGTAGCAAACACACTTGATCTATAAGCCTTGACTTTAGCCCTCGAACCCTATTGAAGCCGCCTACGGGATATACGGCACCTCCGCCATCCCTTAACGCGCGCCTGTATGTGAAGGCTGCGCCTTTTTGAAAGAGCGATATGCTGACAGGAACTGTGCTTTGGTACGATGCCAAAAAGGGCATCGGATTCGTAAATCCCGATGAAGGTGAAAATGATGTGTTTGTACACATGAAGGCTTTGAAGGCGTCTGGCCTGAAAGACCTTGCAGAAGGTATACGTGTATCTTTTGATGTACAAACAGATACAGAAACAGGTCGCAAAGCTGGTGCAAATTTTGCATTGCTTAAAGGTGAAGCACCGCGCCCGCGTCCCAAAAAGAAATCTCCAAAGGAGAAAGCGGCCGAAGCGAAGGTTATCGCTGAAACACCCAAAAGCGATGCATCTGCATTTGATAAGCTTGGTCTTGATCCATTGCTGGTTAAATCCTTGTCTTTCCTTGGATACACAACACCTACACCTATTCAGGCGCAAGCGATTCCAGCAGTTCTAAAGGACCGTGATATTGTTGGTTTGGCCCAAACGGGCACTGGTAAAACCGCAGCCTTTTCTTTGCCAATTCTGCACAAATTATTGCACAACCCGATAGAGCGCAAAGCACGTTCCACACGTGTATTAATACTGACACCGACACGTGAGTTGGCGATGCAAATTCACACCAACCTGCGCGATATGGGTAAAAAACTACCTCTCGATTTTGCGGTTGCCATCGGTGGCGCCCCTATTCGCAGACAGATGCAAGCCTTATCTCGTGGCGTAGATATCCTTGTAGCAACTCCAGGTCGCCTAGAAGACTTGGTTGATCAAAAAGGTTTACGCTTAGATCAAACCAATTTTGTTGTCTTAGATGAAGCAGATCAAATGATGGATATTGGCTTTATGCCAGCCATCAAGCGTATTTTGCCTAAGTTGGCGAAAGAACGTCAAACTTTATTGTTTTCTGCAACAATGCCCAAGCTTATTCGCGAATTAGCATCTGACCATCTGAATGACCCAGTTGAGGTTTCTGTTGCCCCTGAAAGCACAACAGCGGAAAAAGTGAAACAAGAGGTAATGCACCTTGTCAAAATGAACAAGGGATTGGCACTTGAACGTATTGTAAAGAAAAACCCTAGCAAGCGTATCATCGTATTTGCACGCACCAAACATGGATCAGATAAGCTGGTTAAGTGGTTGGCAACACAGGATATTAAAGCGGATGCAATTCATGGTAATAAATCCCAAGGTCAACGCCAGCGTGCATTAGAAGATTTTCGCAAAGGTAAAACATATGTGCTGATTGCAACAGATATTGCAGCACGTGGTATTGATATTTCGGGTATTGAGATCGTAATCAACTATGACCTGCCAAACGTTCCAGAAAGCTATGTACACCGTATTGGTCGCACTGCACGTGCGGGCGCATCTGGTCGTGCGATTTCATTCTGCTCTCCAGATGAACAAAAACTCCTGCGCGATATTGAAAAAACAATTAAAAAGCCTGTTCCTGTTACTCAGTTAGAAGGCTTGACTTCGGTTGTTATCCCACCAGAGGAAAAACCAGAACCACGCGGCAGGTCAGGCCGCGGTCGCGGTGGCCCTCGCCCAAGCAAATCATTTGGTGGCCCTAAAGGAAAAGGGAAACCAAAAGGCGGTGGCAAAGGTCGTAAATCTAAGCGTTAAGAATAAAAGCCTCGCAAAATTTTTGCGGGGCTTTACTTTAATCTACTACGAATAATATGGCGCCAGTTTCTGTAGATGAACGATGTGCCTCAGCATGATCTGCAACTTGATAACTCATACCAGGTTTTAAAACGAATATACGGCCATCATCCAATTCGGTTGTAAGCTCACCCTCAAGGCACATTAAAATATGCCCCTTTTCACACCAGTGATCAGCTAAATACCCAGCAGTATATTCCACCATACGCACGCGGATATCATCAAAAACCTGCGTTTGCCAAAAAGCTTTGCCAGTGTCGCCTGCATGCTCTGTTTTTTCAATGGCAGACCAATCCGTTATTCCAAACGGAATGTTATTCATTTTCATAATAAACCCTTAAATATTAGAGCCCTAACGCTTTGGTGCGTGCGGCACGCAGTTTCGCAAAATCATCACCTGCATGATAGCTAGAACGCGTCAATGGTGTGGCAGAAACCATCAGAAAACCCTTACCATAAGCTGCTTTTTCATAAGCTGCGAACTCTTCAGGCGTCACAAAACGATCCACCGCGTGGTGTTTTGGTGTTGGCTGTAAATACTGACCGATTGTCAAGAAATCTAAATCCGCAGCACGCATATCTTCCATAACTTGCATAACAGCTTGGCGATCTTCACCCAATCCCACCATGATACCCGATTTCGTGAACATGGATGGGTCAAGTTCTTTCACACGCTGTAAAAGGCGCAAAGAGTGGAAATACCGCGCACCAGGACGTACTTCTGGATAAAGGCCTGGAACAGTTTCTAAGTTGTGGTTAAACACATCAGGGCGCGCTTCAACAACGACCTCTAACACACTGTTATCACAACGAATAAAATCAGGCGTTAGAATTTCGATCGTTGTTTTTGGTGATTGCTTACGGATTGCACGAATAGTCTGTGCAAAATGCTCTGCACCACCATCTTTGATATCATCACGATCTACGGATGTGATGACCACATGGTTCAATCCAAGCTTTTTTACCGCAGCAGCAACACGGCCCGGTTCAAACACATCTAAATCTTCTGGTGGCTTACCTGTCGCGATATTACAAAAAGTACAGGCACGCGTACAAACTTCGCCCATAATCATCATTGTGGCGTGGCCTTGCGACCAACATTCACCAACATTTGGACATCCTGCTTCTTCGCAAACAGTCACAAGATTATTATCGCGCATGATTTTACGCGTGTCTGCATAGCCCTGCCCGCTGGGAGCTTTCACTCTGATCCAATCAGGTTTTTTCGGCTGAACATTATCAGGCTTATGGGCCTTTTCTGGATGCCGTTCCGCAGGAATATTCAAGTCACGCATAGCGATACCTTTCTTGTTCACACAAGCCTAACTCTTGCGGATCAGAATGTCCCGTAAAAACTGTGCAGAAACGTCATAAAACCATTAAAAAAGCACAGCCCATTTTGATTTTTCATCGTTCATAAACAAGGTCATGGATATAATGTCGCAAGTTGTCACCACAGTGGTTTTATCAGTTGTCCTCTGACACCAATATCGTAGGCATATCCTGTAATAAACCAAGTGAGTCTTATACTCATATTCAACAATAAGGACATATCCTATGAAAACTGGCGTTAACCTTCCAAACGTAACTTTTCGAACACGCGTTCGCGACGAATCTATTGGTGGTGATAACCCATTTCGTTGGCAAAACATGACAACAGATGATTATTTCGCTGGCAAGCGTGTTGTTCTCTTTTCCCTACCTGGCGCATTCACACCAACATGTTCAACGTACCAGTTACCAGGCTTTGAAAACAACTTTCAGGATTTCAAAGCCCAAGGTGTTGATGAAATATATTGCATGTCTGTGAATGACAGCTTTGTTATGAATAAATGGGCGCAATCTCAGAATCTTAAAAACGTTAAAGTAATCCCTGACGGCTCTGGCGAATTCACACGTCAGATCGGTATGTTGGTTGATAAAGATAACCTTGGTTTTGGCATGCGTTCATGGCGCTATGCGGCCATTATCAATGACGGCCAAGTTGAAGCATGGTTTGAAGAGCCCGGCAAAGCAGATAATCATGCAGATGACCCATATGGTGAAAGCTCACCAGAAAATCTTAAGAAATACTTTGAAGCGAATGCAAACAAAGCGGCATAATCGGCTTTAACATCAACACTGATTTAGGGCTGCCCACACGGGTGGCCCTTTTTCATGAAACACTTTAGGCTCGTTACTGTTGAAAGGTGGCTCAAAATGGCAGACATACAGACACTTGCAGAACATAAACGCCAAGAACACAGCATCAGTCGTGTTGGAGAATTCATCAAGCAAATCATCTATGGCGGCAATGATGGGATTGTGACAACTTTTGCCGTAGTTGCTGGTTTTGCTGGGGCTGGGTCAGATGGTATTGCACAGATTGGGGGCATTGCCGTTCTGCTGTTTGGTTTAGCGAATTTGTTCGCAGACGCAGCGGCAATGGGTCTTGGAGAATTCTTATCTGCACGCTCTGAAAGGGATTTATATTACTCTATTCGTGAAAAAGAAATATACGAAATCGAACATAATACTACTATGGAACGCATAGAAACATTAGAAATACTAGAAGAAAAAGGGATATCAAGTGATGATGCCAGAGCCATGGCGGATATTATGCAGAAGTATCCTGATTACTATGCGGATTTCATGATGACATATGAGATCGGCATGTCTGATCCTGAGGGCGAAAATCCTGCATTAAATGGTTTGGCAACATTTAGTGCTTTTATGGTATTCGGGGTAATCCCCCTTCTTCCATATTTCATTTTGGATCCAATTCAATCCACATTCCACCTGTCTGTTATAGCAACCTTCAGTGCCTTAACCATTCTTGGACTGTTACGTTATTGGGTTATTAAACAAAATATCACCCGTTGTGTTGGCGAGACCGTATTGGTAGGTGGCGTATGTGCCGCAGTTGCTTACAGTGTTGGATTAGCATTCGCTTAAATATGGATCGCTTTATCGTAAGCATCTAATACACTTTCATGCATCATTTCGGACAATGTTGGATGCGGGAACACTGTGTGCATCAAATCTTCTTCTGTCGTTTCCAACTGACGTCCAACAACATAGCCTTGGATCATTTCGGTGACTTCAGCCCCAACCATATGCGCGCCAAGTAATTCACCTGTCTTCGCATCAAAAACGGTTTTCACCATGCCTTCCGCCTCCCCCAAAGCAATCGCTTTACCGTTCCCAACAAATGGGAAGCGCCCAACTTTGATGTCAAAGCCTTTTTCTTTGGCAGCCGCTTCTGTATAACCCACTGAAGCGATTTGTGGATGGCAATAAGTACACCCCGCAATGCTTTCTGGTTTCACAGGGTGTGGTTTTAGCCCTGCTATTAGTTCCGCAACCATAACACCTTCGTGACTGGCTTTATGCGCCAACCAAGGTGGAGCTGCTAAATCACCAATAGCAAAGATACCGTCAACATTTGTACGACAATATGGATCTGTAACAACATGACTGCGGTCTTCTTTGATGCCAACTTTATCCAAACCAAGTCCTTCGACATTACCAACTATACCTACGGCAGAGATAACTGTATCAAATTCGGCCTTTTCAAGCTTGCCGCTTGTTTCGATATGCGCGATCACTTTGCCCTTTTGACGGTCCAGCTTTTTAACCATGGTATTCTCCATGATCTTCATGCCTTGTTTCTTGAACGCTTTCTTGGCAAAATCAGAAATCTCTTTATCTTCGACAGGTAAAATACGCTCCATGACTTCAACCACAGTCGTGTCAGCGCCCAGTGTGTTATAAAAACTCGCAAACTCGATCCCAATAGCACCAGATCCAATTACTAGCAGTTTTTTAGGCATACGTGGCGGCGTTAATGCTGCTTTATATGTCCAAACTAGATCACCATCAGCCTCTAGCCCAGGCAACTCTCTTGCACGTGCACCAGTTGCCAATACAATATTCTTAGATGTCAGTTTTTCCGTGCCCTTATCCGTCTTTACAGAAACCTTATCTTTAGCAGTCAAAGTCGCTTCGCCCATAATAGCAGTCACTTTGTTTTTCTTTAGCAAATGACCGATACCAGCATTTAGCTGTCCAGCAACGCCGCGCGAACGCTTTACAACAGCATCAAGGTCATAATTGATATTATCCGCTGAAAGGCCAAATTCTTTGGCGCGGTGCATCAAGTGGAAAACCTCAGAGGATCGAAGCATAGCTTTCGTTGGAATACATCCCCAATTCAAACAAATGCCACCCATATGTTCACGCTCAACGATCGCAACATTCAATCCAAGTTGTGCACCTCGAATAGCTGCCACATAACCACCTGGGCCTGCGCCGATTACGATCATATCATAAGATTTTGCAGCCATATCAAAGCACCTTCAAAAATTTAGTTTAACATTAAACCATTATTGCATTCTTTATGCTGGATTTAGAAATAAAACACAAGCCTGTGAAATTTACGCTTTCTTATCCAGTTTTCGTATGATCATTTGATACCCACCATTCAACATAAAATCAGTCTCTTCATCAGACGACGCACGTAATAAAGCATTGTTTCTATATGGAAAACGTCCAAATTTTCGAATAACCTCTTGATGTGCTTTTGCATGTAATAGCTGTGTTGGGTGATCTGGCATACGCTCTGCAATTAGCGAAATAGATAATTCTTGATCATAAGAATCTTCGGAATGCTCGAACGGCATGTAAAAAAATTGGCGCTCCTCTCCTTCTATTTCCAAATCAAACCCCTGCTCTATTGCGCTGCGTGTCATAGATCGTGCCAATTCATCCGTTGCAAAAGCACGTGAGTCATCGCGAAACATATTACGTGGAAATTGATCCGTAAGTATAAGATAAGCCAAAGCACCCCGTGCTGTCTGCCCCCAGTCTAAATAACCGCCTTCAAGGGCCATTTGCCAATGGGATTGGAATTGCGCGCGAATAGTTCCATCAAGTTCTTCTGTACCCATGTACCAACCTTTGGGTCCAGTGTCGTGAACCCAAAACTGCACAATTTTATCTGCAATGGTCATTATATTTATCCTTTGCCATCAATACTTAGAACAAAGAATAAAACAGGTCCTAGATCAAGCTTTTGAATTATCACTTTCTGCTTCAGTTTCCGCGTCTTCGGCCATATCAATCGCAACCTCAGTTGCAAGTTCCATAGCAACAGCAGTCGCACTCATTGTAATAGGAGCATAAGATGCTGTATCTTCGACATTTGGTGCTTCGCGGCGTGTTGAGCGAACTAAGGCCCAAAGTGCACTAACTCCAAAAAGAGCACCAAGATAAACAAAAAAACTATCAGCACCAAATTCAGTCATCATCCAACCGACTAAGAACGGTCCTCCAACAGCCCCTAACCCATTGATAAAGATCAAACCACCAGAGGCTGCTGCCATATCATCGTGGTCCAGATAATCATTCATGTATGCAATATAAAGCGAATAAAGTGGATTTGCGACGCCACCAATAATAAAACCGAGTATCAATAATGCATAGATATTATCTGTGAATAGTTTGCCGCCAAACATCGACACTGTTGCAAAAATTGTCAACATTATGATCAACTTACGGCGATCCATATGGTCTGAAATCCAACCAATTGGATATTGTAGCAACATGCCACCTATATAGATTGACGCCACAAAAATAGTAATTGTTTTAACATCCAACCCTTTTTCAGTGCCAAAAACAGATGCCATACCAAACAATGCTGCAAATATAGCACCCAAGAAGAATGTTCCAACAACTGCCGTTGGTGATGAAGTGTACAACTTTTTGAATGACATCGGTTTCGTTGCTTGGAACATTGGCGCAGGACTGATCGATAGCAAAATAGGTGCAAAAGATATAGAAACCAAAACAGATGATATAATAAACAATGTGTATCCGCTTGGGTCAGCAAAATTTAAGACACCTTGGGCTGTTACAATACCGATCATCTGGACGATCAAATATAAAGACAATGTTTGACCACGCGTTTCATTCGTTGCTGAATCGTTCAGCCAGCTTTCCGCCACGACGTAGACACCAGAAAAACAGAACCCAATCATCACACGCAATAAAAACCACGCAACAACGTTCGGAATGGCCGCATAAAGCAGAAGACAAGCAGACACAAAGGATGCAAGTGCAGCAAACACTCGTACGTGACCAACACGCCGGATCATTTCCGGGGCCATACGACTACCACCCAGAAACCCAACAAAATACCCTGACATAACCCATGCCATTGTATTCGGGCTAAACCCTTCAATAGAACCGCGGATACCTAAAAGCGTGCCTTGCAAACCATTGCCAAGCATCAGTAACATAACACCCAGAAACAAGGGCCATGAATTTCTTAGAACCAACAGCATGGCGTACTCCGTATTCGCTATTCGGTATTCAAATTGTAGCGCATTTCTGAAAATATATTATTTCAGACGCGACCCTTAGAACGTCGTTTTTAATCTCGTTTATGGGAAAAGAAGTGATCCATCTCCATAGGAAAAGAATCTATACTTTTTTTCAATCGCGTGTTCGTAGATTTCACGTGTTCTGTCCAGCCCAATCAACGCAGACACCAACATTAATAGTGTCGATTTTGGCAGGTGAAAATTTGTGATTAACCCATCTGTAGCATAAAACTGAAAACCAGGCTTAATAAAAATATCTGTATCTCCCGTCCAAGCTTGTATTTGGCCTGTATCACGCGCAGCAGTTTCAATCAGCCGTAATGCTGTAGTTCCAACGGGAATGACACGCCCACCTTGCTCTTTCGTATCTAAAATCTCGGTAGCCGCTTGTTCAGAAACGTGACCCCATTCTGAGTGCATTTTATGCGCTGATATATCATCCGTTTTAACAGGTAAAAAAGTACCTGCCCCAACATGAAGTGTCACTTCAGAAAAGGTTATTCCTTTGGCATTTAATTTATCCATTAAGGCTTCATCGAAATGTAACGAAGCCGTAGGAGCAGCAACAGCCCCCAATTCTTTTGCAAATACGGTTTGGTAGTCATCATGATCTTGCTCATCAGCAGGCCGCTTTGCAGCGATATATGGTGGAAGAGGCATGATACCAATATTTGCAATCACATCATCAAATTCTTTACCTGTTTTATTGAATGACAGACCAACACCTTCTGTGTTTTTAGAAATGACAGTCGCAATCAATTCAAGATCAAAGTATATCTCTTCACCCACATTCAAGCGACGTGCTGGTTTCGCTAAACTCAACCAGTTACCCTGTGCGTCACAAGATATTAATGTGATTTCTACAGCAGCAAAAGTTTCTCCTTGATCTGAGATACGACGCCTACGACCATTTAAACGCGCAGGAATGACCTTTGTATTATTGAGCACCAATCTATCACCTGCTTGAAGGTAATCGCAGATATCAGAAAAATGATGGTCAAATTTATCTCCGCCGTCAGAGATTAACAAACGTGACGATGGACGCGGCTTTAGGGGACGCAGAGCAATCAGCTCTTCAGGAAGATTAAAGTCGAAATCAGATAAGTACATAGAAGGTCTTTTGACTTGAAGACGATCAAATTTCAAGCGTACTAATTACGTGTATCGACATCGACTGGATCCGTTTGTTTTTTCTTTCTGACAGGCTTCGTTTTCTGAGGCGCATCAATATTCGGAATATCCGTCCTGAACACTTCACGAAACGCACCCGGCGCTAAAATTGAAAAAGGGTTCACTCCAATTTGAGGATCCTTTGCTGGACCAGACATGTTATAAACAAAACTAAACAATCCTTCCCCCCTTGTTCGCCCAAAAAGCTTTCCGAAAATGCGCTCCAACGTCCCATTCAAAGCATAAATTGGCGTAACAACCCCTTCGAAATTCAAGTTTGTTGTCGCTGTATTATATGTTCCATCTAGCGTCATTCCAATAGATGCTCCCACAGCGCTAGTTTTCCGCAATTCCACCCCTTTTGGCTTTAATGCAAATTGCCCATCAACACTCTCAAAGACAATTCCATCGCCAGACAATTGTTGGACTAATCCCACAACACTAATAGCATTCAAAATATCTGCTAACACACTATCTTGCTTTACTTTAAACTTTTTGATCTGAAATGTGCCCTTATATTCGCCTTCTTTCTCAGTCGGGACAATTACCATCCGCAAACCACCGCCAACACCTTTTTTATAAAGATCAGCAGAGCGCATGACCTCACCTGCATTTACAGATGTAATCTCTGCTGCTGTTCCATGCTGTTGCGGAAATATTGTTCCCTTAATTGCGGCTCCACCATTCACGCGAGCTGAATAATTGCCACGCAATCCTTTGTTGTTTTGCAGTTTGGCACGTAAACTCGTTAAGGTCATGCCATCAGCAAGGATCAAACGATCAAGAAGAATATCCATTGGCGCACCAGATTGACCTTGTCCTGACTTAGAAAAACTTACATTGCGTAGATCGGCAGTCCCCTTACTGACTGTAATCTTAGTTTTCCCTCCACCTGTTGCTTCTATGGCAGCTGTAATATTCAACCAACGATCCACAGTCACATTAGTAAAGTCAGCCCGTCTAAATGTGTTGTCAGCGTTTAATAAAACAGCGCCTTTTGCTTTCAAACCTGCAGCTTCAACAGAAAGCGCATCAATGGTTAACTTATCTCCCAATTTCCCAGAAACAGCCAGTTTACCCTTTGCATTCCTAGGTTTTGCCCAATTCAATCCACTCAGGTTAAGTCCCAAGCCAGTCATTGTAGACGTCAAGGAATATTCAGGCCCACGCCCTTTTTCAAAGTCAATTTTAAAAACAGCTGGAGAAGCGCCTGTTACAGTCCCTTTATTAAATTGGATACCCAATATACGTAAATTCGCATCATTCAAAGTAACATCCGCCACAATAGAAGAGCGTCCATTATGTTCTTTGCCAATCGGCATGACCCATTCTGTCTTTGCCAATAAACCATCTAACTTTGCATTTCCAGTTAGCGTCAGCCCATCATTATCTGCATGTAACTTCATTTGTTCAGACACAATTGTTCGGCCCTTTACAAGCTCTTTTGACGTCAAATCTGTAACGATAGCATTCGCATCAAAAATCACGTCATCTGTCGTGACACCTTTTTCAAGTGGTATCAGGAGTTTCCCAACAACGTCCGCTTGCCCTGTTCCCAAATTCGGCTTTAGATTTACTTTCTTAAGGAACTCAAAAGGTTGTTCATCGAGCAAGAACAAAGCACCCTGTAATGTGCTTTTGGCTTTTAGATCCACCTCCCCAATTGACGGCTTAGCTGTTAAATTGGGGACCGTAAATTTCGAACCGTCGATGATAATTTTCTCACCATTTGGGGAAATAACATGTCCAGTGGATAGAAATGCTGAAAACGTTTTCTCCGTCAGGTGTCCTTTCCCAAAACCACTCTGAATAACGGGTAATGTTTTCAAATAACGGACCTTAGCATCTTCAATATCAAATTTAAAATCGACATTAATCGCACCATTTTTACTGCTTATTTGCGCGCGTCCATTTTTTGCAATGCCTTCTTGAACGTTCTGTTTAATCCAATCACGCGTTTTTGGTTTTGCGATCACAGGCCAATAATGCATCACCTCATCACGCGTCGCTTCGTTGAATGTAATGAGATACGAATTATTCCAATATACATCCCCTGCAACAGAGGACCCATATAGGTTTATACTTTGGTCACCCGCCTTAAGGGTCGCATCTTGTAAGGTAAGTGTTAATGGTGACAATGTCAGATGAACATTTGCATGCGCACTATCTAAGACAACAGGTTCTTCAAAAACACCTTCTGGATAAAGCTCCAACTTAGTTAAATCCATCACCCCCGAAACAGACGTAACAACACCTTTATCATCCCTAAAGAGTGATACATTACTTCCACCAGATAATTTGCCCACAGAACTTTCGGCTGTCACTTCTGTAAAATTAAAACTATCTGCGGCTTTATCGTAATCAAAATAGGCTTTGATCCCATTAAACTTTACTGGATGCGCCTGTGGGCTCTCTAATAGTTGGCCTTCAGATGCTTCTAACACACCTGACAAAGCCCCCAATGTCCCATCTGTCGTTACCGTTGTGTTCAAAGAACCCGTAACAGCGGCATCAAAACTACGCATAAAATTCAAAGTCGGAACCTGATCGGCAAGTACAGTGGTTTTTGCATTCTCAAATTTCAAACCGAAATCAAAATCATCCGCACCAACATTATACGAAAACCTAAACCCAGCAGATGTATCCTCTTGTCCCGTAGATTGTAGAACAATGTCAGCATCTGCCGTTATGACATCCCCATCACGTTCAGATTTCAAAAGCGTCTTAGTCGATGTCCATATTTGCCCATTCAATTGATCTACATATGTGACTTGTGTATCAGCCATAGTGATCAGTTTTAGAGTGTTTAATGGACGTTTTACAGCGGCTGCATTTATGTTTGCAAAAACCACGTCAGGCCCAATAACCGCAGTATTATCACTATCTGCGGGTAAGAAATTAAATTTACCGTTGCGATCACGTAAAACACGAATTTCAGCACCAATTACTTCAACAGTATTTACTTCTATACCTGATCGTATTGATGTGATTGGATCAAGTGTTGCACGCACAATAGGCAAAGCAACAATTCTTTGCCCTTCTTTGGATGAAATAACCACATCAGACAACTGCACCTGAGTGGTTAAACCTTCCGAAGCCATAACCAAATTGACGGCCCCAACCGTTACATCAAAATCACTTAAGGCATCGCTTGCAAGCCGCTCTACAGTCTGTTGCGCTGCTGGAACAGCAAGGGGGCCAGATTTTATTCGTATGAGAAAAGCAGCGCCCGCAATAACAAACAGAACAATAACAAGCGAAACTAAATACACGGCAGCATTGAACACTCTGCGAAACGCAGATTTTGACCGAGGTCTTTCTTCGATATCAGCTTGCTTCCCAACCATTTCTTTGGAAACACTCCTGCTCTAGAATTTTGTTTGATCTTTTTATTCAAACACTATTTGTATTTATAAATTATATCTTATCATTCAGATGAATAAACGCCAGTCCATGAGGTCCCAATTGTTAGAAATCGGAAAAAAATCACCTAGTTTTGAACTCCCACGCGATGGTGAAGGTTCATTAAGTCTAAAAAGCTTTGCAGGGAAGCCACTTGTCGTCTTCTTTTATCCAAAAGATGACACATCTGGCTGCACCAAAGAAGCTATCGGTTTTACCGAAAACCTATCTGAATTCGAAGCGCTAGGTGCTGCTGTTATTGGTGTATCAAAAGATACAGTTGCAAAGCATGATAAATTTATTGCGAAACATAACTTAAAAACCCCTCTTCTTTCGGACGCTGACGGTCAAATGTGTGAAGATTTTGGTGTTTGGAAGGAAAAATCTATGTATGGCAAAACTTACATGGGTATTGAGCGGTCAACATTTATTATAGATGGCGAGGGTATTATCCGCGAAATGTGGACAAAGGTACGTGTAAAAGGTCATGTAGAAGCTGTCCTTGAAGCTGTTAAAAACCTATGAGCCGCCCAACTTTAACTGAATTAGCCTGCACCGTATTAACCACTGCAGATGGGCGCGAAAAAACACACATTTCACGCGAAGCCGCGAAAACATGGTTTGCAAGTGTAGAGGCTGGCAATCCATTGGAGATCGGCAACAGCCAACCGCCAAACGATCCTAGCAGACCGAATAGACCAGAACTGCTCCCACCCAACGAAGTTCCACGCAGACGTACTGGTACAGAAAAAGGGCGTATCGCGTTACTTCACGCTATTGCACATATAGAGTTGAATGCAGTTGATTTGCATTGGGACATCATCCCACGGTTTGCCCACATAAAAATGCCCCACGGGTATTTCGATGATTGGGTGAAAGCAGCTGATGAAGAATCTAAACATTTCAATCTTCTATGCGATAGACTTGAAGCAATGGGGTCATTTTATGGGGACATGCCAGCACATGCTGGAATGTGGCGTGCAGCAAAAGATACAGCCGAGGATTTCATGGGACGTCTTGCGATTGTTCCAATGGTTTTAGAAGCCCGCGGATTAGATGTGACACCAGGCATGATCGACTTATTCAAGAGGGTCAAAGACACTAAAACCACCGAAGCCCTGGAAATCATTTATGCCGAAGAAGTTGGGCATGTGGCTTACGGCTCTAAATGGTTCCACTTTTTGTGTGGACGACATGACAAAGACCCAAAGGAACGCTTTCATACATTGGTTCAAACCTATTTCTCTGGGGGATTGAAACCACCTTTCAATGATGAAAAACGTGCAGAGGCTGGTCTGCCTTTGGATTTCTACTGGCCAATGGTCAGAGAAAAAAGCTAACTTTTGTAAAAAGAACGCAAGGTAAATAAGCGTAAAACTGCCTAAACATATGGGATAACGACATATTTTCGCCACGTTCTATTATAATATGTTGATTGAGGGGCAAAATTTGCATAAAAACTCTACATCCACGCTTGTGGAATAGGGCGTGCGGGGAGATACATGAAATTGGCTGGTGAAAAAAAAGCATGAAAAATGCACTAAATAAATATTTGCCTGAACAGCGGATTTATATTCGCACAGATCAATCAACGCGTTTCTTGACTCTTACGTCAAAAGCACAACTTTTCATTGGTGGCATCGCTACAGTTAGCGTTTCATGGTTGATGATAGCAACGGCAATTCTTGGTTTTGAAATGTTCGAGGAACGCTCTGCATCTAAACGTGCAGAAACTTTGAAAGAAGCTTATGAGTTGCGCTTGAACACACTTTCAGCAGAACGCGACCGCCGCGCATTGGAAGCACAAGCAGCACAAGAACAGTTCTATGTGGCTCTTAATCAAATTTCTGCACAACAGACAGACTTACTTGAGGCAGAAGAACAGCGCCGTGAATTAGCGACAGGCTTACAGATTATGCAAACGAAGCTGCAAGATGCAGTGAAAGCACGTGATAAAGCGGAACGCAATTCAGATAACCTGTTGGCAGAACTACAAGAAGCGAATGGTAATAAGACAACGCATCTTGGTGCTGCAGAAGAATTAAATAAAACAGTCGCCCTATTGTCTCAAGAATTAACCACATCAGTTGGTAAACGCAAAGAGCTTCACGATGAAGCAACGAGTGCAAAGCAACAAGCACAAGATTTATTGTTTACAGCTGAATTGAACGACCTTCAAAATGAACAAATCTTTAACCGCTTATCAGAAGCTGTCGAAGTATCACTATCACCACTTGAACGCGCGTTGAAACGTTCGGGCATTAATGCTGATGCCCTCTTGCGTGATGTAAAAAGAACGCATTCTGGCTCTGGCGGCCCTTTAACAGCACTGACAATATCTACTAAGGGCACAGCAGCTTACAGAAATACTGAGCGCGCTTATGGTATTTTGAAAGATCTTGATCGTATCAATCTCTTGAAAATTGCTGGCAATCAAATGCCGCTATCTCATCCTGTACGTGGGTCGTATCGTTATACAAGCGGTTTTGGTGGACGTCGCGACCCTAAGAACGGTGGATGGCGCCAACACAATGGTACGGATATGGCTGGCCCATTAGGCACACCAATTGTTGCAACAGGTGACGGTGTTGTTGTATTTGCAGGCCGTCAATCTGGTTATGGTCGCCTGATCAAGATCAGACACAAGCAAGGCTTTGAGAGCTATTACGCTCATTTACACCGTATAAATGTAAAAGAGGGACAAAAGGTCTCGCGCGGTGATAAAATCGGTGCTATGGGCAACTCGGGTCGCAGTACAGGTGTTCACCTTCACTATGAAATCCGCATCGGCGGAAAACCAGTTAACGCAATGAATTATATAAAGGCTGCTAAAGATGTTTTCTAAAAGCAAAATCAACGAACCAGAGAAAAAGCCAGAAGCTCCTAAAGCTGCAGAAAAGAAAACGGATACACCAAAGCCGTCATCAACTGCTGCGGCTCCTTCTCCAGTTGCTCCAAAAGCAAAACCACCTGCATCTGTTTTGTCCACCGACTTGCACATCAAAGGCAACATCAAAACATCTGGTGATATCCAAATCGAAGGCGAAATCGTTGGCGATGTTCGCGCTCACTTGCTAACAGTTGGCCAAACAGCAAAAATCAAAGGTGAAGTAATCGCTGATGATGTTGTGGTAAACGGTCATGTTGCTGGTACTGTTCGCGGTCTGAAAGTTCGTCTAACAGCAACTGCACGCGTTGAGGGTGATATCATCCACAAAACAATCGCTATTGAGAGTGGCGCGCATTTCGAAGGTTCTGTACGTCGCGAAGAAGATCCTTTGACATCGTCAAAATCAAAGACAGCATCTGCATCATAAATTTAGACATACAGTTTAAACAAAAAGCCCGCGTCATAGGAAGCGGGCTTTTTTAATGGTAGATTTAAGTATCAGCGTTTGCCTCACCACGACTTTTACCAACAACATCTTGTGCTAAAACAGCAGCCATGAACTGGTCTAGATCGCCATCTAATACACCTTGTGTATCTGAAGTTTCTGTATTGGTACGTAAGTCTTTGATCATCTGATACGGTTGCAATACATAGGACCGTATCTGGTTCCCCCACCCTGCATCACCTTTATTTTCATGTGCTTCATTTACAGCAGCATTCCGTCTGTCTAGTTCCATTTGATATAAGCGCGATTTCAAAGCCTTCATCGCAATCTCGCGGTTCTGGTGTTGAGACTTTTCAGATGATGTCACCACAATCCCTGTGGGATTATGGGTGATACGGACAGCAGAGTCAGTTGTGTTAACGTGCTGACCGCCTGCTCCAGAAGAGCGGTATGTATCAATCCGGATATCAGCTGGGTTCACTTCAATCTCAATATTATCATCGACTACAGGATAAACAGTAATAGAGCTAAAAGATGTATGGCGCTTAGCAGCACTATCAAACGGAGAAATGCGGACCAAACGGTGCACACCACTTTCAGATTTCAACCAGCCATAAGCATTGTGACCCGAAATCTTATAAGAAGCAGATTTAATCCCCGCCTCCTCGCCAGCCGTCTCGGATTGAAGTTCTACAGTATACCCCTTCTTCTCTGCCCAACGCACGTACATGCGCGCCAGCATAGAGGCCCAGTCACAGCTTTCCGTACCACCTGCCCCAGATTTTACTTCTAGGAATGTGTCGTTGGAATCCGCTTCACCATTCAACAAAGCTTCTAATTTGCGCTTGGCTGCAAGCTTAACAAGTCCTTTGATGGCTTTTTCAGCTTCATCAATAACGTCTTGATCCTCTTCCATCTCGCCCAATTCAATAAGCTCAATGTTGTCATTCAAATCTTGGTCTAATGACTTGAAATTATCCATCGCATCGACAAGCATCTGGCGTTCACGCATCAGTTTTTGTGCTTTGGCGGGGTCATTCCACAAATCAGGATCTTCTGACATCGCATTGAATTCTTCCAAACGATGCTCAGCAGTCTCCCAATCCATACGCTGTTTTAACAGCTCTAATGTGTCACGGATTTCATCTGCAATATTTTCGATTTCTGCGCGCATGTGCCCTGCTTATTCTTTTTAGTGTTCAAGATGTTCTACAAAGCGATTGCGCGCGGGTAAAGGGTGCTAATACAACCCGCCCGATGAAAGCGAACCAAAGCTGGCTTTTTTCGGAATTTTCTTAACTGCACCCGTTGCCGTTTTTACAGTTGTATCTGCACTATCCCCTTCTCCACGTGAGAATAGTAGCAAGTCAGAACCCAAACCCCAACCACCATCGATAATATCAAGTGCGCCGTCTAATGGATCCTCACCAACACGGAAAAGTTCTGCAACGACATGTTCGCCCTTTGCATCATTTGGCAGACGTGTGCCTGTGAAACGGTCAAACTTTATAAAATAGGTATTCTCAGGTTGCTCGAACTTACCAGCACCATATGCTTCAATAGCTTTCTTCATGAAGCTGTTGAATACAGGGCCACACATGCCACCACCAGATGCGCCACGACCCAGGCTGCGTGGACGATCATAGCCCATGTAACAACCAGCAACGATATTTGGTGTAAATCCAACAAACCAGACATCTTTTGCATCATTTGTTGTACCTGTTTTACCAGCAACAGGCACGCCCAAGTTCACAGTGCGGCTAGCGGTACCACGATCAACAACACCACGCATCATAGATGTCAGCTGATAAGCGGTCACATCATCCATAATACGCTGACGATTGCTTTGAATTTCAGGAGCAACTCCAGCTTCAAGTGATGCAAGTGTACACCCAACACAAGATCGACGATCATGGCGATAAACAGTTTCTCCCCAACGGTTTTGCACACGGTCGACCATAGTTGGTTCTACACGCTCACCACCATTGGCAAACATCGCATAGGCAGCAACCATTTTAAACAACGTCGTCTCTTGAGCTCCCAAAGCATTCGCAAGGAATGGGTCCATGTTTTGATAAACACCAAAACGTTCGGCATAATCAGCAACAACATTCATACCGACCTCTTGCGCCAATCGAATGGTCATCAAGTTTCGAGAACGCTCAATACCTGTACGTAATGGTGCTGGACCATAGAATTTATTAGATGCGTTCTTTGGGCGCCATAACCCTTGTGGTGTTGCGATTTCAATCGGCGCATCGATAATTATTGTTGAAGGCGAATAGCCGCTGTCTAATGCAGATGCATATACGAACGGCTTAAACGATGAACCGGGTTGGCGTGTTGCTTGCGTTGCACGGTTAAACACACTGTGCTGATAAGAAAATCCACCTTGCATCGCCAGAACACGGCCAGAGTTTGTATCCATTGCCATGAAACCACCTTGGATTTCAGGGATTTGGCGCAGTGACCAATTTTTAAACACGCCATCTTTTTCAATCGCTTTCACATGGATCACATCACCAACAGCCAATATATCACTTGGTTTTTTAGCTTTCGCACGTGTTTTACCATCCACCTGCGGGCGCCATGTAAGTTCTACCATTGGCAAGAAATGTCCATCTGCACTTTCGTCGACGCCTTCAATACCAATACGCGCAGATTTATCACCCAGTTCTAAAACAACGGCCACATGCCAACTGTCAACATCACGGGCAATTTTTACATTGGATAGTGCATTACGCCAAGTTGCCTCATTAACTAAATCAGTCTCTTCCAACTTAGCAGTAGCACCGCGATATATGCGTAATTGGCGATCATACTTTTCCAAACCTGCACGTAATGACAATGCTGCTTCTTTTTGCAATTCGGGATCCATCGTCGCACGAATAGCTAAACCACCACCAAAAAATTCGTCTTCGCCAAAAGTACCAGACAACTGGCGTCGAATTTCATCAGTAAAGTAATCACGCGATGGGCGTTGAGATCGCGAAGACGGGTAATCACCATTTTGCACTGTTAACAATGGGCTTTCTTGGGCTATTTTGACCTCTTCAACGGTTAAATAACCGTTTTCACCCATTTCCTTTAAAACGAAATTACGCCAAAAAATTGCAACTTCTTTATCAGCCACAGGATGCCTATCACTTGGAGCTTTAGGTAATAAAGCTAGATACGCCGCTTCTTGTGGAGACAATTCCGATAGATTCTTATTAAAATAAGTTTGTGCTGCTGCTGTAACACCATATGAATTCTGACCAAGAAAAATTTCATTCAAGTAAAGCGTCAGAATTTGATCTTTTGACAGGGTTTCTTCAATCCTGCTTGCCAATATAATCTCTTTGATTTTACGCTCGACCTTACGATCCCCAGATAACAAAAAGTTTTTCATCACCTGTTGGGTAATTGTAGACGCACCTGATAAACGTTTATCACGGCCAGCAAGCTTAGCTTTTACAAAAGAAAAACCCGCTTTAATGATACCAAGTGGATCATACCCCTTGTGAGTGTAAAAGTTTTTGTCCTCAGCACTAATAAATGCCTGTTTGACCAGCTCTGGAATTTCATCCGCTGGCGTGTACAACCGACGCTCTTGTGCAAACTCATCCATAACCTTGCCTTCAATAGAATAGACACGGCTGATCGTAGCTGGTTCATAACTGGCAAGACGTTCATGATCAGGTAGATCACGGCCATACATAAAAAAGATAGCTCCAATGATTAAAGCAACAAGGACTACACCAATAGTAATCCAACTGAAAATCCATCCAAAAAACGATACGATTGGTCGAAGCACAAGTGGCCTCCCTTATTACAGATTGAACCGCTTATAGGCCGAGCGTGTTTGAAGGTCAAAAACACTTATCAGTTATTTGCGCTCGTTTATGCCTGATATTCTATATTACATAGGTATTCTGCAACGTTTTGTAACCTATTGACGTAATAATTGTCCTTGAGCGGCATCTTCAACTGACCAAGTGTCCAATGCCAATATGATTCCCTCAATCACTTTCGTACGCCATTCTTGGTTTTGTAGATTAATCAGATCACGTTCATTCGACATAAATCCAAGCTCTACTAAAATAGATGGAATATCAGGCGCCTTTAAAACCGTGAACCCTGCTTGCAGATGCGGCCGTTTACGCAAACGCCCAATGGATTGGGCCACACCTGACACAACCATATCAGCCAACAAATCACTACGCGATTGCGTTTCCACACTCGCCAATTCCATGAGAGTTGTTGCAACAGCATCTGATTGCTGTGTCAAATCTACCCCTGCCAATAAATCAGCACGGTTCTGATTTTCGGCAAGGTCTTTTGAAGCTTCATCGGAGGCTTCATCGGATAATGAGTAAACTGTTGTTCCCGTGGCCCAACCGCTTTTCAATGCATCTGCGTGCAATGAAATAAACAGATCCGCCCCAACTGCGCGTGCGCGCGTAATTCTTGCAGGCAAAGATACAAACTCATCCTTATCCCGCGTCATATGCGCCTTGTAGCGCCCTGTTAAAATTAGACTTTCTTTTAATTCGCGCGCAAATTGTAAAACCAAATCTTTTTCAAGTTTGCCACCACTACGTGCGCCAGAATCTATACCTCCATGACCAGGGTCCAAGACAACGACCAATGGCGCGTCTCCGACTTGACGCTGCTTAGGGGTGATTACATCTATTGGCTTTGGCAAATCCCAGCCTGCTTCTTCACGAATTCCTGAACGTGTATTGAATTCATCTTGGTTACTTAACTTGAATTTCGCAACCATACGTGCGTTACCCTGATCGGGATCAGTACGCATTTCAACTTCATCTAAGATCATTGGCTCAGTTAATTCGATAACCATACGGGACCACCCCGCTTGATAGGCACCAAAGCGCAAGCTCTTTACTTTTTCAGTCTTTAATGTCTTTTCACTAGAGAATCCCGCCCAATCAATTTCTTTGAAATCAAACACAATACGGTTTGGTTTTGTCAGGGTGAAGATACGATATGGAATTGGTTGTGATAGCTCTAACTCAACTTGCATCTCGCGGTAAGACAGATCCGCAATAGTAGAATTATCGTTATCAACGCGCGCCAAAGCGCGTAAATCCTGTGCATATACTGCACTATTAACACCCCATATGAATAGACATACGAAAACCGTAATCTTCTTAAACACTGCACTGCCTCGTCTTTTTTTTCTCTTTATACCCCAACGTTTTGAAAAATGCGATTGTATTTCGCAAATAAGGTGCCTAATGATAAGAAGGTAGCTGGCGAAAATATCGCCGCACTCACAAGTTTCATCGATTGTGACCATGAGACAGGCCAAAAGCCAAAGTCATCCTCTGATCCGCTCGATAGGCCAAGTGGCCACAGAATTGTCGTATGACCTAGCGAATGCAGACCGTATGACCCGAACTGAACGTCCGCTCATAAGGACGTTGGAGAAAAACCGCGATGCAACGCGTGTGGATATATTTTTTAGCGCTCTGTGACGAATTAATCTTCGCCCTAACCGCTCGACCACATCCCATCGCCATAACATATAACGCCAATGACGAAGTTGACCCATTAGGGATCAATACGCATGCGCGTTCAGAGTATACTAAATGTCAAAGAAAATGCTTATCGATGCCACCCACCCAGAGGAAACTCGCGTGGTCGTGGTCGAAGGAAACAAGGTCGACGAGTTCGATTTTGAAAGTCTTAATAAACGCCAACTAGCTGGCAACATATACCTCGCAAAAGTAACGCGCGTTGAACCGTCGCTCCAGGCGGCCTTTGTTGATTATGGTGGAAACCGTCATGGTTTCTTGGCCTTTAACGAGATTCACCCCGATTACTATCAAATACCTGTAGCAGATCGTGAAAGACTGCTGGCAGAAGAAGCTGCTTATGCGAAAGCAATGGCAGAAGAAGAAGCGCGCCGCGCCGAACAACCCGCAAAATCACGCACACGTCGTCGTCGCAAACCTGCGAAAGCAGTGGCAGAAGCAGCCGTTGTTGAAGACGCCATTGTTGTAAGCGATGTAGTTGAAGGCGATGTTATCGATGTAGACGCAACCGAATCTGATTTGGTTGAAGTGCCCGAGGCAAAAGCTGCTGAAAAAACAAAAAAGGCGCCTAAAGAGGAAAACACACCTACTGAAGAGATTGAAGAAAACACAGAATCTGAAACATCAGAAGAACCTTCTGATAATGATACAGACGAAGAGGACGATGATTCTCAGGTAAAAGACGACACACCAAAAGAAGGTATAGAGTCTGTTGCTGATGATGATGTATCTGAAGAAGTGCGCCCACGTAAACCACGTCTAAAGCGCTACAAAATCCAAGAAGTCATCAAAGTACGTCAAATTCTATTGATCCAAGTGGTTAAAGAAGAACGCGGCAATAAGGGCGCTGCCCTTACAACTTACCTATCTCTTGCGGGTCGTTATTGCGTATTGATGCCAAATACAGCGCGTGGTGGTGGTATTTCACGTAAAATCACCAATGCCGCTGACCGCAAAAAAATCAAAGCTATTGCGAATAAACTGGTTGTTCCAGAAGGTGCTGGCTTGATTATCCGTACAGCTGGTGCAAGTCGCAATGAAGCGGATATCAATCGAGATTATGAATTCCTATCACGTCAGTGGGAACAAATCCGAGAATTGACATTAAAATCTATCGCCCCTGCTCCGATTTACGAAGAAGGTAACCTGATCAAACGTTCGATCCGCGATCTTTACACGCGTGACATCGACGAAATTCATGTTGAAGGACAACGTGGATACGATGCTGCGCGCGAATACATGACGATGTTCATGCCGAACCGTGTGGATAAGGTAAAGTTATATAGAGAACAAATGCCATTGTTCTCACGTTACCAGGTTGAAACGCACCTTGGTGCGATGTTCAATCCAACAGTTCAATTGAAATCTGGTGGGTATTTGGTGATCGGTATTACCGAAGCACTAGTTGCTGTGGATGTGAACTCTGGTAAAGCAACCAAAGAAAATTCTATCGAAGCGACAGCTTTAAAAACAAACTTAGAAGCCGCTGAAGAAGTCGCACGCCAGATGCGTCTGCGCGATTTGGCTGGCTTGATCGTGATCGATTTCATCGATATGGAAGAACGGCGCAATAACACTGCCGTTGAAAAGCGTCTGAAGGATAAGTTGAAAAACGATCGCGCGCGTATTCAAGTTGGTCGTATTTCTGGTTTTGGTCTGTTGGAAATGTCACGCCAACGCCTGCGCCCAGGTATGTTGGAAGCCACGACACAAGAATGTCCGCATTGTCACGGCACAGGCTTACTACGTTCTGACGACAGTCTTGCTCTTTCTATCCTACGTGAGTTGGAAGAAGAAGGTGTACGTAAGCGTTCTCGTGAGGTTTTGGTGAAAACACCGATAAATGTTGCTAACTATTTGTTGAACGAGAAACGTGATCATATCAGTAAGATTGAAACACGTTACGGCTTATCAGTGCGTGTTGAAGCGGATGTAACATTAATCGGCACAGAATATTCCGTCGAAAAATTTAAAACGGCAACACGCTTTATCCCGCAGCCAGAAAATGCACCTGTCTCAATGGAGAATGTATCCATGGAAGGTATGGATGACGTTTCTTCTGAGGCATCTTCTGAAAATGATGAGGAGGAGAAGCCAAAGAAAAAATCACGTCGCCGCCGTGGTGGCCGTGGGCGTGGGCGCAACAAACAAGATGGCGAAAACCCACAAAATTCTGAAAGCAAAGAACAAACTTCAGATGCAGAAACGGAAACTACCTCTGTAACAGATGTAGAACCAACCACAGACACGTCCGCAGAAAAACCAAAGCGTAAACGCGCACCACGCAAAACGGCAGCGGAAAAAGCCGCTGAAACAGAAACAACAGCAGACGCATCTGCAGATGCTGAAGAAAAACCAAAGCGTAAACGTGCTCCACGCAAAACAGCTGCAAAAAAAGCCGCTGAAACAGAAACAACAGCAGACGCACCTGCAGATGCTGAAGAAAAACCAAAGCGTAAACGCGCACCACGCAAAACGGCAGCGGAAAAAGCCGCTGAAACAGAAACAATAGCGGACGCACCTGCAGATGCTGAAGAAAAACCAAAGCGTAAGCGCGCACCACGCAAAACAGCTGCAAAAAAAGCCACTGAAACAGAAACAACAGCGGACGCACCTGCAGATGCTGAAGAAAAACCAAAGCGTAAACGTGCTCCACGCAAAACGGCGGCGGAAAAAGTACCCGAGCAGCTGCAAGTCGTTGCCGCTGGTGTAGAAACTACGGAACCTGCACCAATTATGGAAACTACAACGGATGAGAAAAAACCAAAACGTCGGGGCTGGTGGTCTCGCGGCTAAAGTAATTCACTTTATCGGCAACAGCGCGCTCAAACCTTGTGTTTGGCGCGCTTTTGTTTTTCTATGACTTGTGTTTTTTAACTGCGGTGCTTTAATCTAGTAATATGATGAAACTTCATAAAATTAGTTATTTAATTGTAACCCTAGCAATCATGTTCTGGTCACCAATTGCATATGCTCAAGGTTTAATTCGCGACGCAGAGATTGAACGTACACTGCGTATCATTGCTGAACCAATTATTAAGGCTGCTGGTATTGGGCGCGTAAATATCTTTATTATTAACAGTAATAGCCCCAACGCATTTGCAACAGGGGGTAACAATGTTTTCCTAAGTTCTGGGCTCATTAGGCGGATGAAGAATGTTGAAATGCTTCAATCAGTCATTGCTCACGAAATTGGCCACTTAACTGGCGGGCATTTAGCACAAAGAGCTGCCAATATTGGCAGCGCTAATACAGCCGCTGGTGTTGGTGTATTACTTGGTATTTTAACCGCTGCAGCTGGCGGTGGTGGTGCAGGCGTTGGTGTGGCTGCCGCCACAAGTTCAGCTGGACAACGTAACTTTCTCGCTTTTACACGTGCGCAAGAATCTGCGGCGGATCAGGCCGGCGCCCGTTACATGGCACGTGCTGGTATAAACCCTGCTGCTGCATTGGATGTTTTAAACATATTCAGAGGTCAAGAAGCTTTGAATATCAGTCGCCAAGATTCTTATGCAATTACCCATCCATTACATTCTCAACGGATTGCAGATTTAAAAACTGTTGTTGCAGCTTACAAAGGAAATGTGAGCACTCAAAACCCAAATGTGGACTATTGGTATGCGCGCTCCGTGGCAAAATTCAACGGTTTTATAGGCAGTCCAAAGGGCACTTTGCGAAGAGTCAGCAAAACTGACAAGGGTGAAATTGCAACATTAACACGCGCAATAGCATATCACCGGTTACCCAATAAGAAAAAATCAATGGTAGAAATTAAGCGGCTGCTTGCGATGCGCCCAGCTGATCCATATTATCAAGAGTTATACGGGCAGATGCTTTTGGAAAATGGGAATGCATCGGCTGCTACCGCGGCTTATGCAAAAGCCGTAAATAAATTACCCAAAGATGCACAAATTTTAGCAGGACTTGGCCGAGCACAACTTGCCCAAAACACCAAGAGTTCGACCCAAGCTGCGTTAAAAACATTAAAACGCTCTTATGCACGCGATCCCCGTAATGGGCGTATGTTACGCGACCTTGGAGTGGCCTATGCAAAAACAGGCAACCCGGGTATGGCCTCTATTACTTCTGCAGAACGCTATGCGCTCGCGTCGAATTTTAAACTTGCTGCAGTTCATGCCGAACGTGCAGAAAAACTATTACCGCAAGGCTCTACTGGTTGGCGTAAAGCCGTAGATATATTAAGTATTGCAAAACGCACTTCTAAAATTAGAAAGAAAAGATGATGAAATTTAATGCGATCAAAGTCTCATTAATAACAGGCTTTATGGCCCTCAGCACCCCAGCTATTGCCGTTGATTTAGAAGCGATGAGCGAATCTGATCAGGCGCTTTTTGGTGAATTAGTGCGCGATTATTTGGTAAACAACCCAGAAGTGATTATGGAGGCTATCCAAATATTGCAAGAACGACAAGCAACCGCTGAGGAACAAAGTGAGATTGCATTAATCTCTGAAAATATTGAAGAAATCCAGAATGATGGTTTTTCATGGGTTGGTGGCAATCCTGATGGCGATATTACCCTAGTAGAATTCGTTGATTACAAATGCCATTACTGCCGCAAAGCTCATGATGACGTTGTCGCATTGGTAAAAGCAGATGGAAATATTCGTTTAGTCGTCAAAGAATACCCAATCTTAAGTCAAGATTCTTTAATTTCATCTCAGGCAGCAATCGCGGCATTACAAAGCCAAGGATCTGACGCTTACAAGAAAATGTATAATTCTTTGATAAAGTTTGATGGGCCTGTTAACGATAAAAGCATCGCATTTATTGCAAACAAGGCAGGGTTAGATGGTGATAAAATAGTCGCTCAAATGCAAGAGCCTGCCGTAGCACAACACATTGCACGTACTCGTCAGTTAGGCGAGACCTTACAGGTTTCAGGAACACCAACATTTTTATTTAATGATCAAATAGTACGTGGCTATGTTCCAAAAGATGCAATGGAACAAATCATTGCTGAATTACGGGCAAATACTCAGTAGTAAAAAGCCAAAACAGCAACAAGAATGCTTTAACCCTGCGTCACGAAGCTGTATAAGAGATGAAATGCCCAGTGTGGGCGGTAACGGTTGAGGGGAATATGACCAAAAAAGATCAAGAAACAGATGTAGAATTCATCCAGTCTTTGGCAGAATTGTTACGTGAAAACGATCTAACTGAGCTAGAAGTTCATCGCGATTATGGTGGTAACAAAGCATTAAACGTACGTGTGTCGCGTCAAGCTATGGTTGCTGCAGCCCCACAACAAGTTGCCATTGCCGCACCTGCCCCATCCGCAGCACCTGCTGTTGCCGCTCCAGTTGCAGATGCACCAACTGCCGCAGCAGAAGATCCATCACAACACCCAGGCGCTGTGACCTCACCGATGGTTGGTACAGCTTACCTATCACCAGAACCAGGCGCCGCTGCGTTTATTTCTGTTGGCGCAACAGTTAACGAAGGCCAAACATTGCTGATCGTAGAGGCAATGAAGACCATGAATCAAATTCCTGCGCCAAAATCGGGTAAAGTAACCCGTATCTTGGTCGACGATGGTGTGCCTGTAGAGTTCGGCTCTCCGCTTGTCATTATCGAATAATCGTTCAATTAGAGGAGCATCAGCCATGTTTTCCAAGGTCCTGATCGCGAACCGTGGTGAGATCGCATTGCGTGTCATCCGTGCCTGTAAAGAATTGGGCGTTTCAACAGTTGCTGTTCACTCAACAGCTGATAGCGATGCCATGCATGTGCGTATGGCAGATGAAAGCGTCTGTATTGGCCCACCATCTGGCACAGACAGTTACCTTTCTATCCCAGCTATTATCGCTGCATGTGAAATCACAGGTGCCGAAGCCATCCATCCTGGATATGGTTTTCTATCTGAAAACGCTGAATTCGTTCAGATTGTCGAAGAGCACGGCTTGAAATTCATCGGGCCATCCGCGGAACACATCCGCATGATGGGCGATAAAATCACAGCCAAACAAACCATGATTGATCTTGGTGTACCTTGTGTACCGGGATCAGACGGCGGCGTTCCAACCATTGAAGAAGCCCATAAAGTGGCTGATGAAATGGGGTTCCCTGTGATCGTGAAGGCCACTGCTGGTGGTGGTGGTCGCGGTATGAAACTTGCCAAAACAAAAGCGGACTTGGATGAAGCTTTCAGCACAGCACGTGCAGAATCAAAGTCAGCTTTTGGCAATGACGAAGTTTACATCGAAAAATACCTGACTTTACCACGTCATATTGAGGTTCAGGTCTTTGGTAATGGTAAAGGTCGCGCCATTCATTTGGGTGAACGCGATTGTTCTTTGCAACGTCGTCACCAAAAGGTTTTTGAAGAAGCCCCTGGCCCAAGCATTACACCTGAGCTGCGCGAAAAAATCGGCACAACATGTGCGGATGCTGTTGCGAAAATCGGTTATGAAGGTGCGGGTACAATTGAGTTCTTGTACGAGAATGACGAGTTTTACTTCATCGAGATGAACACACGTTTACAGGTAGAACATCCTGTAACCGAAGCTATTTTCGGCGTGGATTTGGTAAAACAACAATTGCGTGTTGCTGCAGGTCAGGAAATGACTTTGAAGCAGGAAAATCTGTCGATCAAAGGTCACGCGATCGAAGTGCGGATCAATGCTGAAAAGCTCCCAAACTTCACACCCTGCCCTGGTAAAATATCTATGTATCACGCACCAGGTGGTTTAGGTGTTCGCATGGATTCAGCTCTTTATGATGGCTACTCAATTCCACCTTATTATGACAGCTTGATTGGTAAGTTGATTGTAACAGGATTGGATCGCGAAGGCGCTTTAGCTCGCTTGAAACGCTCTTTGGATGAATTGATCATTGATGGTATCGACACAACGGTTCCTTTATTCCATGCACTTTTACAAGAAGAAGCCATTCAAACGGGTGACTATGATATTCACTGGCTAGAAAAGTGGCTAGAAACACAAACATTCGAATAAGGATTGGCGGAAAATGACCGCCGATTCTGATACCAAAATAACGCCCGAGTTGTTGCTGCAAGGCTACGCCTCGGGCGTTTTCCCTATGTCTGAAAGTGTGGATGATCCAGATATATTTTGGGTAGACCCGCAGATGCGTGGCATTTTTCCTTTAGATGGGTTTCATGTATCCCGCAGCTTAGCCCGTACAATTAAACGCGCCCCATATCAGGTGACCTTTGATGAACGTTTTGGTGATGTTGTAAAAGCATGTGCTGACCGTGATGAAACATGGATTAATGCCGAAATATTTGATCTTTATAGTCAACTACATGAATTAGGGTTTGCCCATTCCGTCGAAGTAATGGATGGAGATACGCTTATTGGCGGTTTATACGGCGTCACATTGGCCAGTGCATTCTTTGGTGAAAGTATGTTCTCACGCCGTACAGATGCCTCAAAGATCGCCCTCACCTACCTCATTGCACGCTTGAATTATGGTGATTTCACATTGCTAGATACGCAATTCCAAACAGACCACTTGAAAAGTTTAGGTGCACAAGAAATCACACGCAATGAGTATCGGGAGCGTCTGGCATATGCTTTGGAAATATCAGCAGATTTTTATAAACTGCCTTTGGATGTTCAACCCTCAGAAGTCTTACACTTAAGCAGCCATACATCGTAACGTGGATGCTCAAGCGCGGATAAAGCTGGACTAGATGCAACCATCCATGCATCAAAGCGCGGTTTTTCTTCACGAATGTCCTTAATAGTCAAAAGTGCGAATGCATCCCCATTAGGATTACCTTTTGGGTAACGACATTCTTGAACCGTGATCATCAAGCGCTCATAGCTATGTGTTTCACCAACAGTCGCATCAATATCGGTGACAGCACCTGTCAAAGTATCGAGTGCACGTAATTGTGCGATACCTGCATTATCCGTTGCAACCTGAGCTTGCGCCCATGCTGTTCCAGCCAGACATAGACATGAGCTTAGGCAAAAAACAAAAGCGCGGATCATCACTCACCGCTTCCTGAAACAAATTTCAACAGAAGCGTTACAAGACTTACACTGCCTTGCGTGTCTTCAATCTGGCCATCATTCTCAATCATAAACTCAGAAGCCCCAGGGATAATTTCGATAAAGTTACCTCCTAAAAGGCCCTCAGATGCAACTGACACTGATGAGTCATCTGGTATTTCAATACCTTCGATAATAGATATGCCGAGTTCAGCACGATATGTTAATGGATTTAATTCCATCTTAGAAACAGAACCAATTTTCACACCAGCCATGCGTACGTCTGTGCCTAAAGAAACACCTTCAGCACTTCTAAAACTTGCGTTCAATTCATATTCGTCTTCTGGACCAGAAACACCAACAGCATTTGCGGCGAAAACTAGAAAACCAACAGCTGCAGCAACGACCATTGCCCCAATAGTTGTTTCAATCACATTACTTTTCATGATTTCAAGCCCTTATTCAGGTTGCCAAGCTTCGTAGTCAGAGCGATCTGCAGGTTTTGCAGCACGCAAACTACCAGCAGGTGCATACGCATTTGCAGTCCCAGTCAGGTTTTCCTGATGTGGTTTTTCCCATGATTTATGTATCAAAGGTTTATCCGTTGGTGGTTGCTTATATGTATGGTGCAACCACCCATGCCAATCTGGGGACACGCGGCTTGCCTCTGCTTCGCCGTTGAAAATCACCCAACGGCGCTTGCCGTCACGTGTTTCATAGAACACATTACCTTGTTCATCTTCACCCACACGCACACCTTTTAGCCAAGTATGAATCTGTGTGTTCAATGTTTGACCATTCCACCATGTGAAAAGGCGTTTTAGGAAATCCATGCTCGTCACCCTATTTTAGCGTTGGTTGATCTATGCCCAATTTTTGCGAAAAGGTCTAGCTGGATTAAGACGCAGATGCGCTTTCATCCGCCGCTTCAGCCTCACCGTATACAATTAACGGTTCACCTTCGCCGCGTGCAGCCTCTTCATTAACAACAACTTCACTTACATTTTCAAGGCTTGGCAACTCAAACATCGTATTCAATAGAATTTCTTCTAGAATAGAACGCAAACCACGTGCACCTGTTTTCCGCTCAATTGCGCGCTGTGCAATAGCGCGTAAGGCTTCGTCGGTAAATGTAAGCTTCGCATCTTCCAGTTCGAACAGACGTTGATATTGTTTCACCAAAGCGTTCTTAGGCTGAGAAAGGATCGTCACAAGCGCATCTTCGTCCAAATCTGTCAACGTTGCTAACACAGGTAAGCGACCTACAAATTCTGGAATCAAACCAAACTTCAACAAATCCTCTGGTTCAAGATCAGTGAACATTTCACCAACGCCACGGTTATCTTCTTCTTTTACATCAGCACCAAAACCAATTGAAGACCCTTTGCCGCGTTGGCCGATGATACGATCAAGCCCAGCAAAAGCACCACCACAGATAAACAGAATATTTGTTGTGTCCACTTGCAGAAATTCTTGTTGCGGATGTTTACGGCCACCTTGTGGTGGAACAGATGCAACAGTCCCTTCCATAATCTTTAAAAGTGCTTGTTGAACACCCTCACCTGACACATCCCGTGTGATCGATGGATTATCAGATTTACGTGTGATCTTATCAACTTCGTCAATGTAAACGATACCGCGCTGAGCACGTTCTACATTATATTCTGATGCTTGTAGAAGTTTTAGAATGATATTTTCAACATCTTCACCAACATAACCCGCTTCTGTCAAAGTCGTCGCATCGGCCATTGTAAATGGCACATCCAAAATACGCGCCAATGTTTGAGCAAGAAGTGTTTTACCACAGCCTGTTGGGCCAATAAGCATGATATTAGACTTAGATAACTCAATTTCAGAATTGTTATCTGCATGGTTTAAACGTTTATAGTGATTGTGAACAGCAACAGATAAAACGCGTTTCGCCATATCCTGACCAATCACATAATCATCAAGAACACCGCAAATCTCTGCTGGTGCTGGAACGCCTTCTGATGTTTTCAGTGTTGATGATTTTGCCTCTTCGCGGATGATATCCATACAAAGTTCAACACATTCATCACAGATAAAAACAGTTGGGCCAGCAATTAACTTACGAACTTCATGTTGGCTTTTGCCACAAAAGGAACAGTAGAGCGTGTTTTTTGACTCGCCGTTATCTGAATCTGCCATACTTTAAAAACTCCGCTCACATTCTCATTTAGGATCGCCAAATAATAGTTTTGACCCTGTTACATTAAACACTATTGCAGTTTATAGGCCTGCACAATGCTCATATTATTCACCTTACATCACGTAAGGCACTCTTAATTTCACTAAGTAATCAGATTTTGATTACTTATCTTCTTCCACAACAGTGCGTTGCTGTACGATTTCGTCGATCAAACCCCAACCTTTTGCTTCTTCAGCTGTCATAAAGTTATCGCGATCTAACGCTTCTTCAACATTTTTTAATTTTTGACCGCAATGTTTGACATAAATCTTATTTAAACGATCTTTCAGTTCCAAAATCTCTTTAGCGTGCAAAGCAATATCAGACGCCTGCCCTTGGAAACCACCAGACGGTTGATGCACCATCACACGAGAATTCGGCAATGAAAAACGCATACCCTCTTCACCAGCAGCCAATAACAACGAGCCCATAGAAGCCGCTTGACCAATACAAAGTGTTGAAACTTTCGGGCGGATGTATTGCATCGTGTCATAAATAGACAAACCAGACGTCACAACACCACCTGGGCTGTTGATATACATCGCAATGTCTTTTGTTGGGTTTTCAGCTTCCAAAAACAGCAACTGTGCTACGATTAGCGTAGACATGCCGTCATGTACCGGACCAGATACAAAAATGATCCGTTCCTTAAGCATACGCGAAAAAATATCATAAGCGCGTTCACCACGAGATGTTTGTTCAACAACCATTGGCACAAGTGTATTCATATATACGTCTAAAGGATCTCTCATAGTCTCGCCTGTATTTAAGTGTATTTTGCTTTATCGCATGTAAATCTAACCAAAACATTAGTGCCGCGATCAAAGAGAGGCAAGAGCAGTTCAACCAAGTTTATAGCCAATGTCGAATTTTGTTGGTCATCTGACCGACACAGTCGTTCACTATAAATTGGTTGCAGATTTATCACGTCACAACAATGCGACGAATTATAACGTTAGGTCACATTTGACGGAGCGCAGTGTGATTAAATAGGGTGCATTTAGGGAAATGATTAACGATGAGGGAGCATCTTAATATGACAATGAAGAAAATAACCACTACAGCGGCTATTCTAGCAGCAGGTACAAGCACAGCATTTGCAGGCGGTCTTGACCGCTCTACATTTAGCTCTGCAATCCTTTTTGAAAAAGGTACATATGCAGAAATCGCTTACGGCGTGACAACACCAAAAGTGTCTGCGGCAAACATTCCCAACACGGATATCGCACAGAGCTTTAACACTGTAAAAATTGGTTTTAAAACTGATATTGGTAAGAAAATTGCCGTAGCACTTACGTATAACAATCAACCAATTGGTTCTGACATCAATTATGCTGGAACTACATTAGGTCCAGCAACGGGCAATCTGGCAGCAAATGTACAAGCAGTAGCATTAACATTGCTAGGGAAATACAAAGCGACAGATAATTTTAGCGTATATGGCGGGTTGAAGTACCAAACAGTATCGGCAACAGCAAATATTGCTCTTGCTGGCCTAACAACAAGTAACTTTGCATCAGAAAGTGAAGTCGGGTATATTGCAGGTGTTGCTTACGAGAAGCCAGAGATTGCTTTACGCGTCGCTCTAAGTTACGAATCTGAAATTGAATATCAATTGAACACCACTGGTGGCGCATCAACTGGTATTACAAATGCATCAACACCATCTGCATGGACATTGGAATTCCAAACAGGCGTTGCACCTAAAACATTGGTATTTGGTTCAATCAGACATGCGAACTGGGGCGATTCAAACATCATATCCCCAGCTGGAGCTGCACTTACAGAATTTGAAGATACAACAGCGTATACATTGGGTGTTGGCCGCAAGTTTACGGATAACGTGTCAGGTTCATTCGCATTGTTCTATGAAGCACCAGATGGCGGTACAAGCAGCGAGCTTGCTCCAACAGATGGTATCTTTGGTGGTACAGTTGGCGTTGCTGTGAAAATGGGGAAAGGGTTCAAAGTTTCAGGCGGCATAAGCTATTCAAACCGTGGTGACACAACAGGAACAAATACAGCAGTAGCTTTTGGGAACAACTCCGTAACAACTGTTGGTATAAAACTATCTAAAAACTTCTAAGAAAGTTTAAGACTAAAAACTTAAGGCCGTCTTTTTAGGCGGCCTTTTTTGTTGGTAGATATAAATCTATAAAAAAAGGGCGCCAAAATCGGGCGCCCTTTTCGATTATATTAGTGGAAGAATTATTTATCTTCTAATGCTTCAACTGCTTTTTGCAGATCATCCTTAGAGATTGTCTTCTCCGTCACATCAGCCTGTTCCATGATGTGATCAACAACTTTATCTTCAAAGATTGGTGCACGTAACTGCTGCAAGGCTTGTTCATTTTTCTGAATGAACTCAAAGAATTGCTTCTCTTGACCAGGGTACTGAGATGCCTGTTGCATCACAGCTTGCTGCATTTCTGCGTCTGTTACAGTGATCTCTTTCACAGAACCAACTTCAGCCAACAACAAACCTAGACGTACACGGCGTACAGCCAATTCTTTGTGCTCATCAGTTGCTTCGATTTCTGGGTGATCATGCCCCTGAACGTCAGGGTTTTCTTCGTGCCACAACTGGTGTGCAATTTGATTTGCTTCTGCATCAACCATGCTTGGCGGTAGATCGAAATCAACCAATTTGTCCAGACCGTCCATCAAGTCACGCTTTGTCACCATACGTGCAGCGCCTGCATATTCAGCTTCCAAACGCTCTGTGATTTGCTTTTTCAAATCATCCAATGATTCAGCACCAAACTTCGTTGCCAACTCATCATCGATTTCTGCTGCAACAGCACCTTGTACTGCGTTCACTTTACATTCAAACACAGCGTCTTTGCCTGCTAGGTTTGGCGCGCCGTATTCGTCAGGGAATTTCACCTTAACTTCTACGTCGTCACCTGCTTTTGCGCCAACCAACTGATCTTCGAAACCAGGGATGAAACTGTTTGAACCCAAAACCAAAGGATAGTCATCAGCTTGACCGCCATCAAAAGCTTCGCCGTCAACTTTACCCAAGAAGTTGATTACAACTTGGTCGCCGTCTTTTGCTTTTGCGCCTTTTTTCTTGTCTTCATAGTTCGTTGCAGTACCAGCCAAGTTTGCCAAAGCTTCGTCAACGTCTGCATCTTCAACAGCAACAACCAGTTTTTCCAACTTTAATTTAGAAAAATCAGTTTCTGGGATCGGAGGAAGACATTCATATGCTAATGATACTTCAACATCATCGCCCTCTTTCCAATCTTGGTTCGTCATTTGGATGTCAGGTTGACCAGCTGGCTTATCACCAGATGTTTCAAAGTGATTTTTCATCGCTTCGTCAACGCTTTCTTGCATCGCTTCGCCCAATACAGATTGACCGAATTGCTTTTTCAGCATCGCCATTGGCACTTTGCCTTTGCGGAAACCTTTGATTTCTACGTTTGGCTGTGCTTCCAAAAGCTTTGCATTCACTTTTTCATCCAGCTCAGCGGCTGTGACTGTGATCGCATATCCGCGCTTTAGGCCTTCATTAACGGTCTCTGATACCTGCATTATGGCGTCCTTTTAAGTTTCAGGGGTGCAGGCATAGGCATACACCCACATACATGGGTAAAATCTGGTGCCCTTTTATGGATGGATTGGGGGGTATGCAAGGGCGTTTTGGCTATAGTTTGCAACAGTTTCACGTATACCGTTAAATTCTATAAACTCGCAGCTTTCACCCAAATCCGCATCTTGGCTTTATCAACGGTAAATTCGGGATCATTGATATGCTCTTCATAGAATTTCACATATGCTTTTTTCGTTTCACGCGCCTGTGCTTCATACCACGGTGGATTATGCCCAATACGCAGTTTCACGGCCTCTAATGCAGCCCCTGCATATGATATAGGTGCCGCTGCCAATTTACGCGCCGCTTCCAAATCACCTTTACGCACAGCTTGGGCAAATTGCATTTGTGGCTCTGCAAACGCTTCACCCAAATGAATACGCGCAGTCACAATCAACCAAAATAAATGATCTGCATGCAGCTTTAATGCGTCCAAGCCACCATCTGCAAACAACCGTTCACCCAAACATTGCACGATCAGTTCATAGTTGCTTTCTGGGCGAAACTCACCAATTTCTGCCAGATAAGTCTTTTTGTTTACAGGGACATAGCCGTCACGTTTAATCAACATCACACGCGTGCGATTCAAAAACCACTGCATCAAACCGTCAAACATGCGAACCACCCCACCTTTAAAATCAATACATTAAGCCCCTACAGAAGTAGGATCAAAACTTAAAGCATTGTTTGGTAAATGGTACGGGTGAAGGGACTTGAACCCCCACGCCTCTCGGCGCCAGAACCTAAATCTGGTGCGTCTACCAATTCCGCCACACCCGCACAAAGTTCGAACGATCGGTTGCTTCGCTCGAATGAGGTGCCTTCTAGCCTAACTCTTTTCCCTTGGCGAGAGGAAAATGCAAATTTATAGCCCTAAATCCGAAAAAATTTTCGGCAACTGCTCTGGGATATCTTCTGCGATCAAACCAGCACCAAATTTCAACGCACATTCAACATGCAACCACGCCCCGGTTTCCGCTGCTTGCATAGGTGAAAAGCCCCGTGCCAATAGTCCTGTTATGAACCCAGCCAGCACATCACCTGATCCTGCCGTGGCCAACCAAGGTGCTGAGCGTTCATAATGCGCCGAATTTATAGCGCACCGCCCATCAGGGGCTGCAATCACCGTATCCGCCCCTTTAAACAGAACCACACAACCTATACGCTTTGCAGTCTCTCTGGTCGCATCCACCTTAGAATATGCAGGCCCCTTAGAAACTTTGACATCTAATTTTTTCGCAATATCAGGAAAGACACGTGCAAATTCCCCACCATGTGGTGTTAACACACAATTCTCATGAACAAGGTCAAATAAAGCTTTGTCTTTACTGATTAAAGTCAAAGCGTCTGCATCTAATACAGTCGCCCGTTTTGACACCAAAATTGCCTTTAACAGATCCGCACGATCTTGGGATAATCCAAAAGCAGGGCCAACACAGATTGCATTAAGACGTTCATCCAATGCGATAGTGTTCGCATAATCTTCTGCACCTTGAACCTTAGACAACATAATAGCGTTTAATTGCGCTGCATGTTCCGCCATCGCAGACGGTTGCGCCCCAATAGTGACCAACCCTGCCCCAACACGCAAAGCCCCACCTGCCGCAAGACGCGCTGCGCCAGTTTTCGTATGCGGCCCCGATAGCACAAAAGCATGACCATGTGAAAACTTATGGGCAAATGAAGTTTTGCCCATCATACCTTTTTCAGGTTCGGCTAATCTCACAGGGCTTCCATCACTTGGCTTTAAACCGATATCCGTGATCACCAATTTCCCACACTGATTTGAACCACGTTCCAAATAATGCCCAATTTTTGCGCTGTGAAACGTCACTGTCATATCTACAGTACAATATGTCCCTAAGTTTCGGCCACTATCGGCACATAAGCCTGATGGAACATCAACTGAAACACATTTCACACCATAGCGTTCTCTTATGGTGTCAAGTTCTCTTAATAACAATGAAAGCGGTGCTTCAACAGTACGCGTCAATCCTGTGCCAAAAAGCGCATCTACAATCAAATCGGGCATATTACCTGCTTCGAACCCAAGGTCGGCATCATTTAAGGGCATGACATCGCCAATATCGGCCCAACGATCATAATTTATACGCGCATCTGATGGTAATTTATTCGCATCTCCGTATAGGAAAACATCTACAGCCCAGCCCCATTGCTTTAATAACCGCGCAATAACAAAACCATCGCCACCATTGTTACCTGGTCCACATAAAACCACTGCAGAATAAGATGTACGCGCCATTGTTGGCCATTCTTGGAAAATGGCATCAATAACGCCGCGCCCCGCGCGTTCCATCAATTCCAACCCAGTGACCTCGCCATTGTCGATGGCAGATTGCTCAGTGGCGCGCATTTGGGCAGATGTTAGCAGTTCAACCATAGCTCAGGATTCTCATTTGTTTAATTATTATGCATATTGCCTATTTTTTAATCAAAACAGTCTGAATCATCTGAATTAAAACACAGGAAGCAAGACACTCAATTGCACATCAACATAATCCTCTCCAACACTCCTGCCAAGCATTCACAGCATATATTGGGAGAACGCTAAAATGAAAAAAGTCGAAGCCATTATTAAACCGTTTAAATTAGACGAAGTTAAAGAAGCCCTTCAAGATGTAGGCATTCAAGGCCTAACAGTAACAGAAGCCAAAGGTTTCGGCCGTCAGAAAGGCCACACAGAGCTATACCGCGGTGCGGAATACGTTGTGGATTTCTTACCAAAAGTGAAAATCGAAGTTGTTTTAGACGACGATCAACTTGACGCTGCTGTAGAAGCAATCGTAAATGCCGCTCGTACTGAAAAAATCGGCGACGGAAAAATCTTTATCTCCACCGTAGAACACGCTATTCGCATTCGCACCGGTGAAGAAGGTGCGGAAGCACTTTAATACATCAACCCCGTAACCTTATCTCAGAGGGAATTTTATAATGAGTGCAAAAGACCTAGTCAAACGCATTGCGGATGAAGATATCCAATATGTTGACATCCGTTTCACAGACCCACGCGGCAAGCTGCAGCACGTGACTGTAATCAACGACGAAGTTGATGAAGACTTTCTAGAAGGCGGCTTTATGTTCGACGGCTCTTCTATCGCTGGTTGGAAATCAATCGACGAGTCAGACATGAAATTGATCCCAGATTGCGACAGCGCATATATCGATCCGTTCTACGCTGAAAAAACAATCTGTGTGCACTGCCACGTTGTTGAACCAGACACTGGTGAAACATACGAGCGTTGCCCACGTTCAACAGCTATGCGCGCTGAAAACTACTTGATCGCATCAGGTATCGGCGATCAGTCTTTCTGGGGTCCAGAAGCTGAATTCTTCTTGTTTGACGATGTTCGTTACTCAAACACAATCAACAAAGTATCTTACGAAGTTGATGCCGCTGATGCGTCATGGAACACAGATGCTGAGTTTGAAATGGGCAACATGGGTCACCGCCCAGGCGTTAAAGGTGGTTACTTCCCAGTAAACCCAACAGACGCTGCACAAGATCTACGTGGCGAAATGCTTTCAACAATGAAGCGTATCGGCATGAAAGTTGACAAACACCACCACGAAGTGGCGTCATGTCAGCACGAGCTTGGCCTAGTGTTTGGTCCTTTGACAAAACAAGCTGATGATTTGCAAAAATATAAATACATCATCCACAACGTTGCACACGCATACGGTAAATCTGCTACATTCATGCCAAAACCAATCGCTGGTGATAACGGCACAGGTATGCACGTGAACATGTCTATCTGGAAAGATGGCAAACCATTGTTTGCAGGCGACAAATACGCTGACCTATCTCAAGAAGCTCTATACTTCATCGGTGGTATCTTGAAGCACGCTAAAGCGTTGAATGCGATTACAAACCCATCAACAAACTCTTACAAGCGTTTGATCCCAGGTTTCGAAGCACCAGTTCTTCGCGCTTACTCTGCACGTAACCGTTCAGGTTGTGTACGTATTCCTTGGGCTGAATCACCAAAAGCAAAACGCGTAGAAGCTCGTTTCCCTGATCCAGCAGCAAACCCATACTTGTGTTTCTCTGCATTGTTGATGGCTGGCCTTGACGGTATCAAAAACAAAATCGATCCAGGTGAAGCATCAGACAAAGACTTGTACGATCTACCAGCAGAAGAGTTGGCAGCAATCCCAACTGTTTGTGGTTCACTTCGTGAAGCTTTAGAAGAGCTTGAAGCAGACATGGACTTCCTATTGGCTGGTGACGTGTTCACGAAGTCACAATTGGATGGTTACATTGAGTTGAAAATGGAAGAAGTGCACGCATACGAGCACACGCCACACCCAATGGAATTCCAAATGTATTACAGCTGCTAATAGCTTTAGGACTAAAAAATTTAAGGCCTCCGAGTTTTCGGGGGCCTTTTTAGTTATAGATATTGACCAGAAATAAATTACACGTTTAAACTATTAGCATAAAACTAAGAATATTTCGGGTAAGATCATGAATACATTTTTTAAATTCGTATGCTTAACGGCATCTCTTTTATTGGCAGCATGTGCAAATGCGCCAAAAGAAAGAAATCAACACTCTAGCAAAAGCTGTACGGAACAAAGCGCTGTCATAATTGGCGGAACTGGGTATTGCATTTAGTTTTTGCCTAAATCTGAATACAGAAGCAGTCCATAGTCACACAACAACGCAGATAACTGCGCCCATATTGATGAAAATGCGATCCTGTCCATGCCAGAAAGCTTCACAATATCAGCCAAGCAGCGCTGCCCATCAATCACACCCATTAATTTTGCAGCGACAGGCGGCATAGTCAGACCAATTTTTTGACCATCAAGATGTATCTGCAGAACTCCTGTTTTCAAAATAACCTGAGCGGCCTGTCTTGGATCAGCTCCAATGAAATGTGGGATCAAAGAATGGTCGTTCAAATTAATAGGTTTGCTCTGTCCTATTTTATTTGCATACCCCACGTGGGTTTTCAAAGTCCCTCGTAGTTTTTCAGCCAAATGCATTTGGTCTACATTCGATAGCCCCTCAGGCAATTCAAATCCTTCAGGTAGAAAGTCACTCAAACGATACAAAGCTGGTTGTGCAAAACTACTTAATTCCAAATCTGCTTCAGTTAAGTAGCCATTTAATTCTTTGACACTCGTAGCGCGATCTTGATTATGCAGCAATAAATCGTAAAACCCCGCAGGCCCATCATTATGGTCCCCAAGTAATTCATTTCTCTTAAATGGATGTGTATCAGGGACACGTCCAAAAGCGGTTTGCCCAAACTTCAAACGCTCTTCTGGCGTCATCCCTTCTGACAGGGCTCCAAAAGCTTCCTGCAAAGGATAAACACCACTTCGACCGTATGGAGCATAAACCATGAAACCTAAACCACCTCCGTCTGTCAAAGCATTCGAAAGAGCTGTGAAACCAGCTTGCGTATCTTCTAGGTGGTGTAAGACCCCACAACAGTCGATATAATCAAACTCACCGTAATCAGCTGCATCCAGTAAACTCCCAGTGATAAAGGTTATATTTCTCAACCCACGAATTTCAGCCCGTTCTTCTGCTATTTTTCGTGTAGACGTCGATAAATCTATATACACAATTTCATAGGGTCGATTAGCATCCGTTAAACCTTGTGCAATTTGGATTAACCCATCACCAGAACCACCCCCCGCGACCAATATCTTAATGGTCTTAGACCAATCTCGTCTTCCGCCAAATACATGGTGATCAATTTCAAAAGGATTAGATGGTGATCCTGTGATCAATCTTTTACGTTCATCCTGTGGATTACGCTCTGGATATGGATACGCGTTATAATGATCTTCAATCATCGCAGGCATCAGTCAGCTTCCTTAAAATGTACTATTCAACATTGACTACAATACTAAACTCAGCAGTGCTACAAAAGAGTATTGTGGTTTGCAATCATAACAGTAGCATTCAAGAACAAGATATGTAGACTGGTACAACCAAAGTAAAAAGCATAAACGTGACCAATCCTCTTCTCTCCTTATTATCTCGATCTGACGATAAAGGTCTTTATGAAGTCAGCAAAGCATCAATGGCTCGTGTCAAAATAAGGACACTGATCATTGGAGGGCTAACACTCATCGTTTTTAAAATATACCCAACCAACATTGTCTTGTTTTGGGTTATCCCGTTAATGCTCGTTGATCTCATAAATATAATAATAGAAAAGCGCATCATTACGGATCACGAAAGAGATCAAAAGATTTCCAAACGGTTGAGAGTTTTTTTTCTATTCATATCTTGGATGGAATCTATATGCATTGCAGGAATATTTATTCATCTATCCCTATTAACCGAAAATCACACACAGTTTATTCCTTATGTGGTGATTTTATCTGCAACAATTTACATAATCAGCACTATGTTCCATGATGCTATATTTTTATTTGGGCATCTCTTAATCCATAACTCCGCTATAATATTCATCGCATTACGAGATGTTTTTATCAGCTCAGCAGAAGAAAAAGGAACCGCATGGGCCGAATTTTTCGCATCCATTATCCTTATCTTTTTTACAATAGATATCGCGCGATACTTTTACCGCAATTATCAAGAGAATAATCGAAACGAAGAAAAACTGAATACAGCATTAAAACATGCACAAGAATTAACCCAGTTTAAAAGCGATCTTTTATCAACAGTCGGTCACGAGCTAAGAACCCCATTGAATGGTATTCTTGGCTTTTCTCGCATTATGAAAACAACCGAATTATCATCGAAACAAGGCGAATATATCAACCTGATCGAAGACTCCGGAAAAAATTTAAACTTACTTCTTTCAAACATCATGGATAGCGAAGCCATTGAACGTGGTCAGTTTTTACACAATCCAATCGAAACAAATATACCTCGCCTGTTGTATAGATTACAAAAAACATTTGAAGCTGCAATTCAAGATAAAGAGATAGATATAATATTGGATATCAGCAGCAATTTTCCAAACAAAGTCATGATTGACGAAACACGGTTAGGACAATGCGTATCTAATCTTATGTCGAATGCAATTCGTTTTACAAATAAAGGCAAGATCACATTGCGAGCTTGCATTATAGATGGCACTTCAAGCTCTAAACTACACATCAGTGTAACAGATACTGGTGTGGGAATATCAGAACCGCATAAAGCTAAAATTTTCGATAAGTTTTTTAAGGCTGATAATCAAATACTCCCAGCACAAGGTACTGGTCTCGGTCTCTGGCTTATCCGAAATATTGCACAAGCAATGAATGGAGAATTAAACCTATTAATATCCTCAGATAGTGGTAGTCAGTTTGAGTTAACATTCAACATTAACAATGACGACATTAATGCCCCTAAAAATATAGGCACATTAGCAAACAAGCGTATCTTGCACATTGAGGATACAAAAACCAATCTCATACTGGTTCGTATATTGTTGGAAGATAAAGAAGCCACAGTTATCGATGCTAATACTGGAGCAAAAGCTTTAAGACTTTTAGAGAACTATGATTTCGATATCATTTTATGCGATTTACAATTACCTGATTACGATGGGAACACCTTACTAAATGATATTCGAAAGTTGGATCATAAAAATGCGACCGTACCAATTATTGCCTTAACTGCCCAACCAGAGAAAATACTAAAGGCTGGGCCCAAAGGCACATTTGATACGATTCTTTCGAAACCAGTAGACTCAAATCTGTTGCTATCAACACTGCTTAAGTTGAATTAATCTTAACCGTAACGCAAATCAATTCAAAAAACATATCCAATCAATCAACAATTTATATGAATCCATTGCGATACAGTGTGAAAACGACACTTCAATTCAAATAAACGATATTTACTGTTCACTTTTTCTCATTTTTTGAAAAATAGACGTTTTTTTTCAACGACAAGCTTGACGACAGGGTTTCTGCATCGCTTAATGCTGCCAGAGCTGCGGGGACTATGAAAACACCGACAGCCTAGTATGTGAAAAAACATACAAACAACATGGGAGACTAAACTAATGAGTAATAAATTTAAAGGTATCGCCGCATTCGCTGTTGGCGCTGCACTAATGTCATCTGCTGCTCACGCTGCTTGTGGTGACATTTCTATCGCTGAAATGAACTGGGCATCTGCTGAGTTGATGGCAAACGTAGACAAAATGATCCTTGAAGCAGGTTACGGCTGTAACGTTGAACTAATTCCAGGCGCGACGACAACAACATTCGCATCAATGAATGAAAAAGCACAACCAGACGTAGCCCCAGAGCTATGGGCAAATGCTGTTGCTGAGCCTTTGAATGCTGCCGTAGACGAAGGCCGTATGTTCGTAGTAAACGAAGGACCAATCGTTGGTGCTGGTGATGGTTATTACATCAACCCAGTGGTTGCTGAAAAATATCCAGAACTAGACACACTAGAAAAAATCTTGGAACGCCCAGACTTGTTCCCAGATTCAGAAGACCCATCAAAAGGCGGCATTCTTGGTTGTCCTGCTGGTTGGGGCTGTCAATTGATCGGTGCAAACCTTTTCCGCGCTTTCGACATGGAAGCAAAAGGTTGGAAACTGGTTGACCCAGGTTCAGCTGCTGGTCTTGACGGTTCTGTAACAAAAGCAACAGAACGCGGCCAACCATGGGTAGGCTACTACTGGTCACCAACAGCCTTGGCTGGTCGTCTAAGTCTTTCACCACTAACTATCGAACAAGATTGGGGTGGCGACGAAAACTGGAACGGCTGTATCTCTAAAGCAGAGCAAGATTGCGCCGACCCACAACCAACATCTTATGTTGAATCTGTTGTGAACACAGTGATCACAAAAGAAGCTCAAGCAAAAGGTGGCGATGCAATGGATTACTTCGGTAAACGTTCATTCCCAGCTGACGTAATGGGTAGCATGTTGGTTTACATGGCTGACGAGCAAGCAGCTGGTGCAGATGCTGCTGTTGAATTCATGAACACACAAAAAGATGTGTGGAAATCATGGGTTTCAGAAGAAGCTGCGGCTAAAATCGAAGCTTCACTTTAAGCTTTTGGCAAAAATCGCCCATTACTGCACAGCAGTGGTGGGCTTTTTTATATATAAAATTCAGAGGGAAAAACAATGGCAGAAGACAGTCTTATAGATTGGTCTAAGCTCACTTGGATAGAACCGCCCGTCATGGGCCGCACTGACCTAAGGGATCTTAAAAAGGGAATTGATAGTGGTTTTCGCGATTTCATCCGTGAAAATGGCGAATGGATCGAAAATATTTTTGAACCATTAAAATGGATTCTCATTAAATTTGAACATGCAATGGTTGGGATGCCATGGCCACTATTTTTAGTGATCGTCGCAGGCTTATCATATCTTGGTTCCAGAAGTTGGAAACTGTCCTTAGGCGCAGTCTTATCATTTGTTCTAATCGGTTGGTTAGATATGTGGGAGGCCACAATGGCGACAGTTGCTATGGTCTCGGTATCTACCCTGCTCTGTATCGCCCTTGGAATACCTCTTGGCGTATGGATGTCACGCTCTGATCGCGTTCAATCATTCATCGTTCCAATTCTCGATATCATGCAAACAATTCCAAGTTTCGTTTACCTTATTCCAGTTGTTATGCTGCTCGGCATTGGTAAAGCACCAGCTTTGATTGCTGTGATGATTTATGCGATCCCACCGATCGTGCGTTTGACAAACCTTGGTATTCGCCTTGTGGATAAAGAAACATTGGAAGCGGCTGACGCATTTGGCGCCAACAAAAAAGAGCGCCTGTTCGGTGTTCAAATTCCACTGGCTCTGCCAAACATCTTCGCAGGTGTGAACCAAACAATCATGATGGCTTTGGCTATGGTTGTGATTGCTGCGATGATTGGTGCAGGTGGTCTGGGTACTCCAGTGCTACGCGCCGTGAACAACCAATACCTAGCACTTGGTGTGTTTAACGGTATGGCAATTGTTGCGATTGCGATCATCTTTGATCGTGTATCTCAAGCATATGGTAAGCGGTTGCAGAAACACCGCGAAGGAGGCCACGGTGTCTGATCTTAAAGTACAAATCAAAAACCTTTACAAAATCTTTGGTAAAAATCCCAAAAGCATGGTCAAACATGTTGAGGGCGGCATGTCTAAACCAGACTTGTTGAAAAACCACGGACACGTAATCGGCCTAAACAACATCAACCTGGATATCCCTGCAAAGGGTATCCAAGTGATCATGGGCTTGTCTGGTTCGGGTAAATCTACCCTGATCCGTCACATCAATCGCCTTATTGAACCAACTGCTGGTGAAATGATTGTTGATGGACAAGATGTTTTGACCATGTCACCTGATGCATTGCGCGACTTCCGTCGTTACAAAGCATCAATGGTGTTCCAAAAGTTCGCCCTGCTTCCACACCGTACAGTTCTTAAGAACGTACTTTACGGTTTGGAAATCCAAGGTATAGCCGAGGATGAAGCTGTAAAGCGTGGCCAAAAATGGTTGGAACGTGTGGGCCTAAAAGGGTTCGAAGATCACTACCCTGCGCAACTGTCTGGTGGTATGCAACAACGTGTGGGCCTTGCCCGCGCATTGGCAACAGATGCTGACATCCTACTGATGGATGAAGCTTTCTCTGCGCTTGATCCATTGATCCGTACAGATATGCAGAACATCCTTTTGGAACTGCAAGAAGAGCTGCACAAAACCATCATCTTTATCACACACGATTTGGATGAGGCTTTGCGCATCGGTGACAATATCGCCATTCTACGCGATGGTGCCATGGTTCAAACTGGCTCGGCTCAAGACATTGTTCTGAATCCAGCGGATGAATACGTCACGGACTTTATCCAAGACATCAACCGTGCACGCGTTCTGGAGCTGAACTCTATCATGGGTAAAAAACCAGCCAAAGCGACTGCTTTGAAACTGGACAAATCCATGGTGATCGATGTTGCTATGCAAGCGCTTTCAAACGCAAAAGCAAAATCAGCGACAGTTATGGACGGCAAGAAAGTTGTTGGTTCTGTCACTATGGACTCAATGGTACAAGCCATTGCACGTCCAGATGGCGAAGTAAAAGGCATCGACTCTTACCGCTAAGATCACAACACACATTACGAAAAGGGCCTCCAACTGGGGGCCCTTTTTATATGGACAGCTTCATTTAAAGCCGCCAAACTATACCAATAGGGAAATAAGGGGATCCAAAGATGTCATTTCATATCTTACGCGGGCTGTTATTCTTATCCAGTATCCTGATTATGATCATAGGCAGCTCATATTATTTGTTGGGCCCAGACATAGCTTTTAACCTTATGTTGGATCTCATGAAACCGATCCTTGGCGAACAACCCCCTATCGTTGAAATGTCACCCGCAAATGTAGACAGCGAAATCCGTACATTATCCCCAATGATGGTCGCTTACGGTTTCATGGTATTTCTATGTGCCAAACATCTTAGGACCCATCTCTACTACGTACCTCATTTACTTGGGCTTTTTATGGTCGTTGGCAGTGGCCGTATTCTATCGTACATCTTCGTGGGCAATCCACATCCACTCTTTGTGGTTCTAGCAGCAGTCGAACTTGGCGTGCCTATATTCATTTATCTCGTCTACCGTTTTACCGTTTCTAGAATGGTATAAGACGCATCCTAATCACGACATTTTTGTTTAATCAAAGACGCAAATAGAATTGCGAATAACACATTGATTATGCTCCCCTAACAGAAAGGGACGCCAAACCAATGAACACACATTACTCAGATACACGCAAAATCGACCCCACACGTGGCGACACGCTAGCTGATGGCAGCCCGAATGATGGTGATCGTATCGAGATTGGCCCCACCCTTTTGGCTTTACGCGAATGGGAAGCCGCAGGTCTAACACCACCAAACCTAGATGCCATGCGCAAGTTCCGCTGGGAACGCCTGACAAAACACATCGTTGATCGTGATTATGGTGGCCTGCTCATGTTCGACCCACTGAACATTCGTTATGCCACAGACAGCACAAACATGCAGTTGTGGAACACACACAATCCGTTTCGCGCCGTCCTTTTATGTGCAGACGGATATATGGTGATCTGGGATTACAAAAACTCCCCCTTCCTTTCAACATTCAATCCTTTGGTGCGCGAGCAACGCTCAGGCGCAGATCTGTTTTACTTTGACCGCGGCGATAAAGTGGATGTTGCTGCTGATGTATTTTCCAAAGAGGTGCGCGATCTGATCAATGAACATGGCGGCGGTAACAATCGCATCGCTGTAGATAAAGCCATGTTAAACGGCATACGCGCGTTAGAAGCCCAAGGTTTTGAAATCATGCCTGGTGAAGAAGTCACCGAAAAGTCCCGCAGCATAAAGGGCCCTGATGAAATCCATGCTATGCGCTGTGCGTCCCATGCTTGCGAAGCAGCAATACTTGAAATGTTTGAAGCCACCCAAACAGGCATGTCCGAAGATGAGATTTGGGCAGAACTTCACAGGTCCAACATCAAACGCGGCGGCGAATGGATCGAAACCCGCCTTCTATCAACAGGACCACGCACAAACCCATGGTTCCAAGAATGCGGTCCACGCCGTTTGCAAAATAACGAAATCCTCGCCTTTGATACCGATTTAGTCGGGTGTTACGGCATTTGTATTGATATCAGCCGCACATGGTGGTTTGGCGATCAAAAGCCCCGCCAAGATATGATTTATGCGATGCAGCACGCCCATGAACACATCATGACCAATATGGCATTGATGAAACCTGGTGTGTCCATGCGTGATTTAACCTTCAAAGGTCACCAACTTGATGATCAATACATCAAAGGCCAATATGGATGCCGTTTTCACGGTGTTGGCTTATGCGATGAATGGCCTCTAATCGCCTATAAAGAAGGTTATGTAGAAGGTGCTTTCGATTATGAATTAGAGGCTGGAATGGTGCTCTGCGCCGAAGCTTTGGTAAGTCCAGAAGGCGGTGATTTTTCTATAAAACTCGAAGATCAGGTATTGGTGACAGAGGATGGATTTGAGAATTTAACCAAATATCCCTTCTGTCCGCACCTGATGGGTGAAACATAAGGCGCATAACCCTCACAAGCACGTGACTTTTCCTTTCATTCTCTTGCTAACGCCCTTCTCTTGCTTAATTTAAAGACAAGCCACAGGAGTTCCCCTTTATGTCACAGGGTAAAATCACGTTCACTGGTCATTCGGGTGAAGAACTTGCAGCACGCTTGGACATGCCATCAGGCGATGTTCGCGCTACAGCTATTTTTGCACATTGTTTTACTTGCACCAAAGATATCCCCGCCGCACGCCGTATCGCGCAACGTTTGGCAACGATGGGTATTGCCGTTCTAAGGTTTGATTTTACTGGCCTTGGCCATTCAGGTGGCGAATTCGCAAATACAGATTTTACAAGTAACGTAGGTGACTTGGTACACGCTGCAAAATACTTATCGGAAAACAACAGCGCACCGACATTACTAATAGGTCACTCTTTAGGCGGCGCTGCTGTCCTAAAAGCTGCGGGTGAAATCCCATCCATCAAAGCCGTCGTAACCATCGGTGCCCCTGCTGACCCAGGTCATGTTGTCCATAACTTTGGCAGCTCATTGGATGAGATAAGACAAAAAGGCAAAGCAACCGTCAAATTGGCAGGCCGCCCATTCAAGATCACCCAAGATTTCGTCAATGACGTATCCGAGGCAGAGCTGACACCAGCCATCGCCAATCTAAAACGCGCCCTATTGGTTCTGCATTCCCCAACAGATCAAACCGTAGGTATCGAAAACGCCGCGCAGATTTTCACGAATGCAAAGCATCCCAAAAGCTTCATCACATTAGATGATGCCGATCACTTGGTCACACGCAAAGAAGACGCAGAATACGCTGCCGAAGTTATTGCCGCATGGTCAGCACGCTATCTTGGCCTGAAACAACCTGCTGCCCCAATCGGCGCACCAGAAGGTGTGGTACGATCCACCGAAGCAGACCCAGATGGTTTCTTACAAGACATCTGCGCAGGTCCGCTTCACCATGCACTTGCAGATGAACCCATTACTTATGGTGGCACGAACAAAGGCATGTCGCCCTATCAATTCCTATCCGCAGGATTGGGTGCATGTACATCCATGACCGTTCGCATGTATGCAAGACGCAAAAAAATCCCGCTTGAACATGTGCAGGTCAGTATTGTTCATCACAAAGTCCACGCCCAAGATTGCGATACATGCATGACAACCGAAGGCCGCATTGACCAATTCACACGCGAAGTCCGCCTAAAGGGCAACCTGACCGAAGAACAAAAACAAAAGCTTTTGGAAATCGCCGATAAATGTCCAGTACACCGCACATTAGAGGGCGAGATCAACGTAACCACAACCTTAGCGGATTAATACGCTAAGGTCCTATACACATCGCCGCCGTTTTAGATTATGCTTTGTAAAAACGAGCAAATAAGAATCAATAATGGCCGCAACAGACCTATTCAAAGAAGACCCAGCACAAACAGATTACGACGCCTCTAGTATTGAAGTCCTAGAAGGCCTTGAACCCGTTCGCCTACGCCCCGGCATGTATATCGGCGGCACAGATGACCGCGCATTGCATCACCTAATCGCCGAAGTGTTGGACAACTCTATGGACGAAGCCGTGGCAGGCCATGCCACGCGCATTGATGTTGAATTGCTTGCAGATTATTCTGTCACCATCCGCGACAACGGCCGTGGTATCCCAATCGATCCACACCCGAAATTTCCAGAAAAATCAGCACTAGAGGTCATTCTATGTACCCTCCACGCTGGCGGTAAATTTAACGGCAAAGCTTACCAAACTTCTGGCGGCTTGCACGGTGTTGGTGCATCCGTAGTAAACGCCCTCTCCGATCACATGCGTGTTGAAGTGGCACGTAACAAAGAACTATATTGCCAAGAATTTTCACGCGGCATCCCTAAAGGCCCTGTTGAAAAAATCGGTGCCGCCCCAAACCGCCGCGGCACATCCGTAACATTCCATCCAGACGCAGAAATTTTCGGACCAAAAGCACGTTTCAAACCAAAACGCGTTATGACAATGGTACGATCAAAAGCCTACCTTTTCTCTGGTGTGGAAATCCGCTGGAAGTGTGACCCATCTTGTATCAAAGCAGATGACGACACACCATTAGAAGCCACATTCCACTTCCCAGGCGGCCTTGCCGACTATCTGAATGAACGTCTAGAAAACTCATCCACATATGCCGAAGCACCCTTTGCGGGCAAAGTGAACTTCACCGAAAAATTCGGCAACGACACACCCGGTTCCGTAGAATGGGCGATCAACTGGACCCCGTCCCGCGATGCATTCATGCAGTCCTACTGTAACACCGTGCCAACACCCGAGGGTGGCACACACGAAAGCGGTTTCTGGGCAGCTGTCCTGAAAGGCATCAAAGCTTACGGCGAATTGGTCGGTAATAAAAAAGCCGCAACAATCACACGCGAAGACGTGTTGGGAGGTGGTTGCGCCCTCGTCTCTTGCTTTATCCGTGAACCAGAATTTGTAGGTCAAACCAAAGACCGCTTAGCGACAGTCGCCGCCCAAAAAATGGTCGAAACATCCGTACGCGATCACTTCGACAACTGGCTAGCAGCAAACAATAAATCCGCAGGTGCGATCCTAGATTTCATGGTCTTAAAGGCCGAAGAACGTCTGCGCCGCCGTCAGGAAAAAGAAACTGCACGCAAATCAGCAACCAAAAAACTCCGCCTACCAGGAAAACTAACGGATTGTTCCACCAATGTGCGCGAAGGCACAGAACTGTTCATCGTCGAGGGCGACAGTGCGGGTGGGTCTGCCAAAATGGCACGTGACCGCAAAACCCAAGCCCTTTTACCCCTACGCGGTAAAATCCTGAACGTTTTAGGTGCTGCATCCAGCAAAATTGGAACCAACAACGAAATCAACGACCTATGCCAAGCACTTGGCGTGCAAATGGGCACAAAATTCAACGTCGAAGACCTACGGTATGACAAAATCATTATCATGACGGATGCAGATGTCGACGGTGCCCACATCGCATCCTTGCTGATGACATTCTTCTTTACCCAAATGCGCCCCCTTATCGACAACGGCCACCTCTACATGGCCTGCCCACCCCTTTACCGCCTGACCCAAGGGGCACGCCGCGAGTACTGCATGGACGATGTAGAAAAGGATGCGTTGATGGAAAAAGGCTTGGGCGGTCGTGCTAAAATCGAGGTATCTCGCTTTAAAGGTTTGGGTGAAATGGACGCCAAAGACCTAAAAGAAACCACAATGAACCCTGCCACACGCCAATTGATCCGCATCAACATTGATGAAGATGAACCAGGGGAAACAGCAGATTTAGTTGATCGTTTGATGGGTAAAAAACCCGAGCTACGGTTTGAATATATTCAACAGAACGCACAGTTTGTTGAGGAATTGGATGTTTGAGTTTTTGCAAAACCAACCTGTGATTTGCATCTGACATAAAAGCTCTTAAGCTATAACCATAATATCAATCAGGTGATCGAAATGCCCGCTTTAAAAGTATTATTCCTGTCCACCCCATTATTTCTCTCCGCTTGCCTGTTCGAAAGTGCAGAACAGAAAGTCACGCGTGCACAGCAATTCAACGGCAAAACATTAGCGCAAGTTTCAAGCCTTATTGGCCCCCCAACCCAACAAAGCGCAAATAGCGCCATTTGGCATTTCGATAAAACCGTTGAGATTACGGAAACCCGCTTTGAGAATTTTCAACGCGGCAAAAGCCGCCTTATTGGTGATGTAACAGAAACCACGCATTTCAACTGCACTTATACAGCCACTTTGGATCAAGGGCGCATTGCATCCAGTCAATATGATGGCAACAGTTGTCGACGTTTCTCACCAACAGTACACAGCAGATAAACATGCCCAAACGACCGCCCAATTCAGTTGCATCATTGGATGATTTTGGGCGTATTCAACTGTCAAAGACCTTTTACATGCGCGATTTCCTGCATTCTGAGATCGCCAATTTTCATGGGGTGCAAAACATCCCAGAAAACCCAGACCTTGCCATTCAAGCTGGTACGCAACTTTGCGAACAACTCCTCGAACCCCTACAAGATCGCTTTGGACGGATTGCAGTGCGTTCAGGCTACCGCTCCCCTTCTGTGAATACCTTTGGCAACGAACAACAGCAAGCAGGCAAATCGGGATATTCCTGTTCCACAAATGACACCACAGCTGGCTGTCATATCTGGGACCATCTGGATAAAAACGGGCATATGGGGGCAACGGCAAGTATTGTCGTGCCATCCTTTGCCAAACTCTACAATGACGGCATGTCATGGACACAGTTGGCATGGTGGATACATGACCACCTACCCTATTGCCGTTTGTTCTTCTTCCCAAAGAATGCTGCATTCAATATTCGCTGGTCCGAAGCACCTGAGCGAAAGATTCAAAGTTATGTGCCACCACGCGGATATTTAACCAATCCCAAAATGGACAATCATAAGGGCGATCATTCAGCAAAATATGCTGAAATGTTAAGAAAACTATAACCGACAGGTTGCCATACGCATGCCATACAGGTTCCATACACAGAAATTGTCATAAATTCGTAACACAACAAGTGTACCTCCGACGTATGAAATTTATACACTCTCTCTTACTCTTCATCCTATTTTCCACACCTCTTTACGCCCAAGATGTAGATCTGGAATTGGTCTTATTAGCTGATACAACAGGTTCCATTACCGACGAAGAAATCTCTTTCCAAAGAAAGGGTTATGCCGATGCCTTAGTATCTGACGGTGTCTTAGATGCGATCAGATACACCTTCACAGGAAAAATCGCTGTGACATACGTTGAATGGGGCGATTACCGCAGACAAGAGGTGGTTGTGCCATGGACCATCATATCCAACAAAGCAGATGCAAAAGCCTTTACACAACAACTCCATTCCGTTCGCCGCTTCGCTTATGGCCGCAATGCAATTGGGGCTGCCCTGTTAAAGGGTAAAGAATTGATAGAAAAGAATAATATCTCTGCCATTCGTCGTGTCATTGATATCTCTGGTGACAGTGCCATAAGCTTTAATGGTCCTTCCATTGCTGATGCACGCGCACAAGTATTGGCGTCGAACATCACCATAAATGGACTGCCAATCCTGTGTCGTAATTGCAAAAGTAAACCAACAGAACCCGATCTGGTAGAACGCTATACAGACACCATAATTGGCGGTTCAGGCGCTTTTGTCGTCACCGTAGAAAGCATGGATTTATTTGCAGCAGCGGTGGAGCGTAAATTGATCTTAGAAATCTCAGGCAAAACCCCAAAAGAGACGCTTGCCATGACTGTAAAATGAAAAGAGAGCCCTCCGGGAGAATGGAAAGGGCCCTCTACGCTACTGGCTCTGCAATCCAGTAGCAGATCATAATTATCGATATGGCAAGTTACTGCTCGAAAACACAAAGAGCTTCGCCGACTTTAGCTATACCCAAAGGGGCATAAATCGATACTCATGACCAAACTTAACGATAAGGGGTAAAGGTTCAAAAACGTTCAATTGTATAAATTAGTCACAATGAAAAGCACAGTATTCGTGCAGGCCTGATTTTGTCTTTCCCCTTAAAAAACATATACATTCCCTAAGGGAATTATCCGTCTAAATAGTGTGTGTGTCAAAAGAAAATACACAATAAGTTGTGTGTGTTTTCAAGGTTCTACAAAATAACTCAAATATTTCTGTATTAAGATCGTTATAAAACCTTCATTCTTTATCAAAAAAGAGCCGAATAATGTATACATGCCACAGTTCATAAAAATTCGCTTAATTTTCATGTTCGGTGAAAAATGTTACTGTCCATTTTCCCGATTTAAAGTAACGTATGCCAAACAAAATAAACGAGTTCCACACTATGATTTTGCGTGCAGCTGCCAGTTTGGCAATTTTAACTTTTACAGCCACTACAGGGTTTTCTGAAACCATAAATCTACGCAATTCCTGTGAGCCATGGGAACATATCCCCCAAAACGAAGCATTAGGCACACCAGCCTCTGGGCTTTTGCAATGTGCCGATGACGACGGCATATGGCTTGCCGTTCAAATTATGTGTTTTACCGAGACTGCGGAATTGGAATTCAGGTACCGTCCACGCCATCCAATAAATGCTCCAATCAAGTCTGAACCAGAAGTACAAGAAACATCAGAAGTTATTACTTTAGCGAACGGTGTGACGATAAATATCGAAGATCTAACATTACCAAAAAATACAGAAATCGAACCTATAGAGAGCAGTTTAGCAGATATGGAGATGCTTTTCTTTAACTTTCCAAAGATTGGCGTCACATCTGTAGTGAATTACGATTATGAAGCCAAAGATTGGAGTTATCGTGATAAAGAACCCCTTGGCCCATTGTTCCGCAACTTCATTGCAGGCAATTATGCTGATGTTTCGCTGATCGCCACAGGCATTACAGAACGGCTTCCGCTTAAAGGGTCTACAAAAGCATTACGCCCTGTTGTCGAAGCCTGCCGTATTGCCAAACGCAAAGTTGAAGCCGCTAAAAAACTAGTACAGGATTAACCCGCCAACTCTAGTGTTTGATCCCAAACGGCTTTTGCAATCGTCACTTCAGATACATCAGCCTTGCCAGTCCCAGGTAAACGCGCACCTTCTTGTTCTGTCACCGCATCTGATACGCGCGCCAGACGTTCCCAGAACGCATCGCCAGAGAATGTTGTTGGATCAACAATGAAATAGAATTGGCCCAAATCATGTGGTTTACCATCTGGCAACTTCAACCCTGCTACATCCAAAGAATTCACTGAACCAGTAACTGCAGCCGCTAAAATCTCGGTCATGAGACCAAAACCCCAACCTTTATAACCGCCAGTAGAGACCAATGACCCCTTCAAAGCTTCTTTTGGATCCGTCGTTGGCTTGCCTTCAGCATCTACAGCCCAACCCAAAGGAATGCTCTCTCCAGCGCTTGCTGCCATAGTGATTTTCCCCAGCGCAACCGCGGATGTACTTTGGTCGAATTGGAACGCAACACCCCCCTCTTTGGCTGGGATAGACATGGCTATTGGATTGGTACCAATCACGGCTTTATAGCCATTTGGTGGCGATACTACTGGGGACGCATTAGTAAATCCAATCCCAATCATGCCTGCGTTGGCGATTTGTTCCGTGAAATAGCCAAGCGATGTACATGTATGCGAATGACATATAGCCAATGCACATGTCCCCGCTTCTTGGGCAACCATGATGGCTTCTGGCAAACCACGGGCAAAAGCTGGCTGTGCAAACCCAAGTTTTGCATCCACCTGAACACTTGCCAGTTTTGGTTTAGAAACAACCGGTTCAATGTCACCGCTCACACGACCAGACGTCAGTTGTGTGCAATAGCTTTCCAGATAATACAGGCCACAGATCAAGTTTCCTACAGATTCCGCTTTGCGTACAGCTTTGGCAACCTCAATTGCAACAAACTCATTTGCACCGTGTTTCATCAATGCAGCTTTAGATCGATCAAAAATGTCGTCCAAGCTTACTGTAATCTGTGTCATATGCCTCTCCCCAAGCTTATGTTTCTTCTGCCAAAGCCTCCAGCTCTAGCCATTCTTCTTCCGCTGCATCTAACGCAGCTTGGCGTTCGATCAAGGCATCTGTGGCCTTTTGGAACTTTATTGGTTCTTTTGTAAACAATTCTGGGTCTGACATAAACTCTTGCAGCTTGGCAATCTCGGCCTCTAAACGCTCCATTACGCTTGGTAATTCTTCCAAACGATGCTTTTGTGTAAAATTAAGCCCAGATTGGTCTAGCTCTGCTACCCCTTTAGCATCTGTCTTTTTCGCCTTTTTGGGAGCCTTAGCCACCTGCCCCAATATTTCCTTACGCTGTGAACGGTAATCAGACCAACCGCCAGCATAAACAGTGGCATTCCCATCGCCCTCCATCGCAATGGTTGTGGTGGCTACAAGATCAAGGAAATCGCGGTCGTGGCTGACAAGAATTACAGAACCATCATAACCATCTAAAATCTCTTGTAATAAATCCAGCGTTTCAACATCCAGATCATTTGTTGGCTCATCAAGGATCAGCAGGTTGCTGGGTTTCGCCATAATACGTGCCAGCAACAAGCGCGCCTTTTCCCCACCAGACAATGCTGACACAGGCCCACGTGCTTGGTTATCATCAAACAAGAACTCTTTTAGATATCCCACGACATGTTTAGGGTTCCCTCGCACCATGATCTGGTCATTCTTACCCGATACACCCAACTCTTTATCCATGGTCAAAGTATCCCACAGACTGGCTGTTGGGTCTAATTGCGCGCGGTTCTGATCAAAGATCGCTGAGACAAGGTTTGTTCCCAGTTTAATTGTGCCACTATCAGGCTCTGTTTGCCCTGTCAGGATATTCAATAGCGTGGTCTTACCCACACCATTTGGTCCAACCAATGCAATACGTTCCCCTCGCATCACACGCAGATCAAAGTTCTGAACAATAGGCTTATCATAAGCTTTGCTAACCCCTATGGCCTCGACCACCAGTTTACCAGATTTAGGCCCCGTATCCAGCGCCATAGCAGCCGTGCCCGTACGCTTGATTTGCCCTGCTTTTTCAGCACGTAGATCTGCCAAGCGCCGCACACGCCCTTGGTTGCGTTTGCGGCGTGCAGATATACCTTCAACCGCCCAGCGGCCTTCGGCCTTTATTAGGCGATTAAGTTTATGACGTTGTTGATCTTCTTCATCGAACATCTTATCGCGCCAGTCTTCGAAAGCTTCAAAGCCTTTTGGGTGTTGGCGTACCAACCCACGATCAACCCATATGATACCTTTGGTCAATGTCCGCAGGAATGTTCTATCGTGACTGATCAACACGAACGCTTTGCGTGTCGTCCGCAAATGATCCTCTAACCAAGCAATAGCTTCCACATCTAAATGGTTCGTTGGCTCATCCAACAACATTAGATCAGGATCTTCTGCAACAATCTTAGTCAAAGCCGCACGCCTGCGCTCCCCACCAGATGCGGTGTCAGGGGCGCGGTCCAAATCCAACTTCAAACCTTCGGCCACCATATCCACGCGGTAAGCATCCGCCGCATCCAAAGAGGTCATCGCATAATCACGCAATGTCTCATAACCAGACAGATCAGGGTCTTGTTCCATATAGCCCACAGATTGACGTGGCCTTAAAAACCGTTCGCCTTCATCTGCTTGCACCAATCCAGCGATCACTTTCAACAGCGTCGATTTACCTGATCCATTACGCCCGACAAGACACAAACGCGCTCCTTCAGAGATCACAAGATCAAGTCCTGTAAACAGTGGGTTTCCGCCAAAACCAAGGCGTATATCAGATAAGGTCAAAATCGGAGGTGCAGCCATGCTCCCCCTATCGCGCTAGAATAAGAATTGGTCAAGCCATCAATTCACCGTGTGATCACCCTCTAATAGGCTTTATTTTCTAAAATAAGCTTGTTTTGCCCTTACTCCTCGCTTGCCAGTCCCCTGACATCATCCTAAAACCTTTCAAAGATTAAAAAGGGATGATCGACTATGATGGGTTCAATGCGCACTAATAAGAAAAACCAAACAGCAGTTTGGATCATCTTAGGCTTATTGATCGTAGGTCTTATCGGCTTTGGAGGCGCAGGTGCTGGTGGCGGAACTATCCGCACAATCGCAACTGTTGGCGATGAAAAAGTCAGCGTTGATGCATACGCCCAAGCGGTCAGCACATCCCTAAACAGCCTATCTCAACAAGCGGGCCGTCAATTAACAGCTCTTGAAGCCGAACAATTAGGCCTGCAACGTCAGGTTATGGAAGGCTTACTGACAACAGCTGCCTTAGATGACGCGGCAAAAAAACTTGGTCTTAGCATTGGTGATGAAGCCGTCCGCCAACAGCTTCTTGCAACAGCAAGCTTTCAGGGCATTGATGGTAGCTTTGATAATGAAGCATATCAAAATGCATTACAGAATGCTCGATTGTCTACAAAAGAATATGAAGACATCCTTCGCAAACAAGCATCACGTGGCTTTATTGAATCTGCAATTTTAAACGGCGTTCAATCGCAAGGTACACAAACACAAGCGCTTTTGTCTTATGATCGTGAAACACGCGATTTTACATGGATAGAGCTTACTGCTGATGCGTTAGATGCACCAGTGGCAACTCCAACAGATGCACAAATTCAAATGCAATATGAAGCAACACCAGAAGCATATACTGCTCCGTTGTCTCGTGAAATTACATATGCATGGTTAAGTCCTGAAATGTTATCTGATCAAGTGAATATAGACGAAGCATTGATACAAGAATCTTATGACCTTCAACCCGACCGCTTTAACAAAGCAGAAAAGCGCAACTTAGACCGTATCGTTTTTGGCAGCATGGAAGAGGCAAAAGCAGCTCGTTCCGCCCTTGATGCAAATACACAAACATTCGATACAATTATTTCAGAGCGTGGTTTGACAGCAGAAGATGTTAATTTGGGTGATGTCCAAATTGGTGGCATTGCAAAAGCAGCGGCTGATTTGATCTTTTCAACGAACGAAACGGGTATTTTGGGACCTGTGGAATCATCATTGGGCCCTGCAATCTTCCGAGTAAATGCTGTCTTGGCAAAAGACGTTACACCATTCGAAGATGCGCGTGCAGAAATTGTTGGCGAATTGGCTGGAGAGGCTGCACGCCGCTTAGTGAATGATATCGTCGAAGACGTTGACGATCTATTAGCTGGTGACGCGACAATCGAAGAGCTTGTAAGAGACACAGATATGCAACTTGGCACAATTTCTTTATCTGCGGATACATCAGATGGCATCGCCGCATATGAAAATTTCCGCACAATTGCCAATCAATCAGAACCAGGTGATTACCCTGAAATTAACAACTTTGAAGATGGCAGCATTTTTGCCCTACGTGTGGATGAAATCAAACAACCAAAATTGCGCACATTGGATGAAGTGAAAGACCAAGTGATCTTAGATTGGAAAGCTGCAGAAACCGTACGCTTGCTAACAAAGAAAGCAGAAGAGTTAAGAGATGGCTTGAATATCGGTGGAAGCTTCAGTGTCTATGCTGTGAACATTGAAAAAAACGTACGTCGTTCTGGCTTTATAGAAAATACACCTTATGGCCTATTAGATACAGTTTATAATCTAGAAGCGAACAAAGCTGAAATGATAGCTGGTCCAAACAGTGTTTTCGTAGCGCGTTTGGATGCTGTTAATGCGTTTGATACGACTACAGACGATAATAAAGCTTTGGCAATATCAGTGCAGCAGCGTTTAGACATCCAGATTGCAAATGATTTACTTTCTACGTTTTCAAACGCCTTGCGTGCAAATGCGGATGTTTCTATCAATCAAGAAGCAATCAACCAAATCAACGCACAGCTTACAGGCGGTTACGCTGGCGGGCATGGCGGCGGTAACGGATATTAATAATGAACCTATCTCCGGAATTCTCCACTTTTGAAGAAAACTTCAAAGCTGGAAAAAACCAAGTTGTCTATTCACGCCTAGTCGCAGATCTGGATACACCTGTGTCTTTGATGATGAAGCTATCACAGGCTGGCAAGAACAGCTTTATGTTGGAATCTGTGACAGGCGGCGAGATTAAGGGACGTTATTCCATCATTGGAATGAAACCAGATTTGATCTGGGATTGTAATGGTACTACATCGCGTGTGAACCGCTCTGCACGCTTTGACGAAGAGGCTTTTGAGGATCTTGCAGGTGACCCACTCACAACATTGCGCGCATTAATTACTGAGAGCCACATTGATCTGCCCGCAGATTTACCACCGATGGCATCAGGCCTGTTTGGTTATCTTGGTTATGACATGATCCGTTTGGTTGAAAATCTTCCTGACGTGAACCCAGACCCTATTGAACTGCCCGATGCAGTAATGATCCGCCCTTCTGTGGTTGTGGTTATCGACGGTGTAAAAGGCGAAATTACTGTTATCTCTCCGGTATGGGCAGATAATGGGTTGAATGCGCGCGCCGCTTATAATCAAGCTGCTGAACGTGTCATGGATGCTGTGTCTGATCTTGACCGTCCTGTTACCTCTGAAACACGAGACTTTGGAGATATGGATACTACAGATACGTCAATATCGAACACAACCAAAGAGAATTACTTTAAAGTTGTTGAAAAAGCCAAAGACTACATTCGTGCAGGCGATATCTTCCAGGTCGTCCCATCACAACGCTGGACACAAGACTTTAAACTACCGCCGTTCTCTTTGTACCGCGCTTTGCGTCGCACGAACCCATCACCCTATATGTTCTATTTCAACTTCGGTGATTTCCAAGTGATCGGGGCTAGTCCAGAAATCCTTGTAAAAGTTCAAGAAGGCGAAGTGACTATTCGCCCAATCGCAGGCACACGTATGCGCGGCAAAACACCCGAAGAAGATAAAGCGCTAGAGCTTGATCTTTTGGCTGACCCAAAAGAGCTGGCTGAACATCTGATGTTATTAGATCTTGGTCGCAATGATGTGGGCCGTGTTGCTAAAATCGGCACAGTGAACCCAAATGAGCAATTCATCATCGAACGCTACAGCCATGTGATGCACATAGTATCCAACGTCGTAGGTGAACTATCAGACGAACATGACGCCATCTCCGCCCTACTCGCAGGTTTGCCAGCAGGCACAGTATCTGGTGCACCAAAAGTTCGTGCCATGGAGATCATTGACGAGTTGGAAACTGAAAAGCGCGGCGTATACGGCGGCGGTGTCGGTTATTTTTCTGCTAACGGTGATATGGACATCTGTATTGCTCTGCGTACAGCAGTCACAAAAGACGAAAAGCTTTACATCCAAGCGGGTGGCGGCGTTGTCTATGACAGTGATCCTGAAGCTGAATTTCAAGAAACAGTCAATAAATCCAATGCATTACGTCAAGCAGCAAAGGATGCAGGGCTGTTTGTTGACTTTAAATCAGGCAACTAAATCCTGTTTAAAATGACATAACGGCACTAAATTTTCACAAATCTGCCCTATGGCCGCCCCAAACCAAAACTTATACTTTAGTTAGTATTTGGTTACTTTCAGTATTAGTTCCCCACCCCATCCAAGCTGCCCAAAGGATAGAACTAATGGCCCTTAATTATGATTTTGATGTCGCTGCTGACATCCCTCGCGACTTATTCCTAGAAACACCTGCACACAACAAAGACTGCGCACCCAATAGCGGTATGGGGCGTATGGTAATGTTTCGGGACCCGAAAACTGTTACTGCATTTAACGCAGCTCCAAAAAAAATTCAGAAAATCTTCTGTGATGCCCGCTTTGGAAACCGCGTTTCCCTTAGCCGTATGGCAAAAGGGTTCTATCCAGAAATCGAAGACGACTTCAGAACCTTTGTCTTTCAAGAGCTTGAAAAAAACCTAAAAGATCAGTTAACAGATCAAGAACTTGAAGAGCTGTTAAATGATACGCAGAAACCAAAGAAATACTGTTTTTTCAATCGCATGAAAAAGAATAAACCATTAGCAAGAGTTACTCCAAAAGACGCCTTTAACGTCCGTGATTTTATTCATGCTACGACAAGTGCAAGATGCGTAAAAATGCCTAAAAAGATTGTAGAAAACCTAAAACGTCCGGTAGGGTCGCTAAGTCTAAAAGACGGCGCTATTGCGTTCTGCGCAGCACTTGCACCTAGATTATTTATCTTAAGCTACACAGCATTATATGCTGTAACACAAGTAAGCGTTTTTGCTTAAACGCTTACTACTTACTTAACAAGACCGCAGATGCAGGGGCAATGGAAACGCTTTGTCCTTTAGAACTCAGGATCCACCCTGCTAATGCCGCAACAGTATCTTTTGCTGTTGTTCCTAGAATTAGAACTTTTCCATCCCGACCCGCATCAAGGGAAACACGGTCCAAGTACCGCGCTATAAGAGCTTTGTTTTCGCGATTCTCGTCCAATATACGTGCAACCTTTGCTGTTTTGACCCCTTTGAACTGTGCTGATCGATCAACAGAGTTTAAGCCTTTGGCATATGTAATCAAGCCGTGCCCAGTCTCAACAAAACTTTCAATAACAGCATCCGATGTACGGCTGCTTTTTTGCAACTTGGCTTGAGGGTTATCAATAAGGCCAACTGCATTTGGGACTGATGTGAATAATACATTCAGTGCGTCTTTTACCTGATTTGGGTTCAATGCAATGTTCAACGCCTCAGTACGTCCTGACGGCGCCATAGCAATGACCTCAAAACCCGCTGCTTTATAAGACAAAGCGCGCTCTGACGCATCTGGTGCATCCGTGCGGATCGCAATCGTTATGGGTGCATTCAACGTTTTAAGTTTATCAACATCCAAACCTTTAGCGCCAATATCTTCTAGGACGATACCCATCAAAGGACGCTCGCCACGTTCAAATTTTATAGCATTGAACTCTAAAGCATTCCCATCAGGCTTTTCTTCTTCTGCTACTGCTACTTCTGGCGCAGGTTCCTCCGCAGAAATTGACGGCAAAGACGATGATGGCTTTTTGCCAATTGTGATACCTTGATCTTTAACAGGCTCTTTTGCGGTTTCAACGACCTCTTCTTTAGGCTCTTCTGGCTGAATTGTCGGCAGATTAATCTTTTTCTTTTCTTGCTCAGGTTCCGCTTTTTCCGGAGTTTCTGTATCTGTCAGCCCCTCTTTGGGCTCTGGCACAATAACAGCAATCTCTTCCTCTTTTATCTCTGGTGCGCTTTCTGTTGCTGGCTCTTCTGTTTTTTCGGCAATCTCAACATCAGGCTCATCAACTTCTGGTTTTGTTTTCTCTGGCACCGCTTCTTCAGCAGTATTTTCCTCTGAAACCGCGATTTCTTCAGCTTCTGGTACAACCTCGACAGGCTTTGTATCCTTAGCTGTTTGTTCTGTTTCGGAGCTTTCTAAAGATGCAAAACCTTCAAATTGTGGCACAAAACTTGCAACACCAGTTAAGGCAGCGCCACCCACACCTAATCCTACGATAAATCCGGATAAACCTTTAACCACTGACATATTGCCCTGCTCCTTATAAAACGCTGGTCTGTCTATTGACCATTGTCGCCTACTCGGGGCATGTATAGCGCAGAATTTCACAGGGTTCACCCCTGTTTTACGTGTAACTGGAATAAACTGATGCTGCTATTAATCGATAACTACGACAGCTTTACCTACAACCTTGTCCACTATGTTGGTGAATTGGGTGCTGATGTCGTTGTAAAACGCAATGACGAACTGAATGTACAAGAGGCTATGGCCTTAAATCCATCAGCAATCATGCTGTCCCCTGGCCCATGTGATCCAGATCAAGCGGGCATTTGTTTGGCTATGACAGAAGCCGCAGCAGAAACCAAAACACCGCTGATTGGCGTGTGCTTGGGTCACCAGACAATTGGTCAGGCGTTTGGCGGTAAAGTTGTACGTCACACGGATATCGTACACGGCAAGATGGGTACGATGCATCACAATAACACATCTTTGTTTACTGGCTTGCCAAGCCCATTCGAAGCAACACGTTACCATTCACTGGTCGTTGACCGTGATACGCTGCCAGACAGCCTAGAAATCACTGCTTGGTTAGAAGACGGCACAATTATGGGGCTCAAGCACAAAGAATTGCCCATTCACGGCTGCCAATTTCATCCTGAAAGCATTGCCTCTGAACATGGTCATGCCATGCTCAAGAACTTCCTTGATGAAGCAAAGGAAACAGCATGAGCGACGCCTTAAAACCCTTAATAGGCAAAGCCGCCGACGGCCCTTTGACACGTGCAGAGGCAGAAGCCGCGTTCGATATCATCATGGAAGGCAAAGCAACACCATCCCAAACAGGTGGTTTGTTGATGGCTATGCGCACACGCGGCGAAACGGTTGAAGAATACGCCGCTGCCGCAGCCGTTATGCGCGCCAAATGTAACCCTGTTAAAGCTCCTAAAGGTGCGATTGATATCGTTGGCACAGGGGGTGATGGAAAATCCACGCTGAACATTTCAACGGCCACTGCAATCGTTACAGCTGGTACGGGTGTTGTTGTGGCAAAGCACGGCAATAAAAACCTGACATCTAAATCAGGTACTGCGGATGCGCTGTCAGTTTCAGGCGTAAACGTCATGGTTGGCCCAGACGTGGTAGAACGCGCTATTAACGAGGCTGGCATCGGCTTTATGATGGCACCAATGCACCACCCTGCGGTACGCCACGTAATGCCAACGCGTATGGAATTGGGCACACGCACGATTTTCAATATCCTTGGACCACTCACAAACCCTGCTGGCGTAAAACGCCAATTAACAGGTGCCTTTTCCCGCGACATGATCCGCCCTATGGCAGAAGTGCTTTTGGAGCTTGGCTCTGAAAAAGCATGGTTGGTGCATGGCTCTGATGGCACAGATGAGATTTCTATCGCAGGTGTCACATGGTTAGCGGCGCTGGAGAATGGCAAAGTCACTGATCGAGAGATTAACCCAGAAGATGCTGGTCTGCCTGTGCATCCTTTTGAAGCGATCAAAGGCGGTGACCCTGAATTTAATGCAGCAGCTATGGCAGCATTGCTTGAAGGTGAGGCCTCAGCCTACCGTGATGCAGTTCTGTTGAACACAGCCGCAGCTTTGGTTGTGGCTGATAAAGCTGATAATCTGAAAGCTGGCGTTGAGATTGCTGCCGAAAGCATCGACAGTGGCAAAGCAAAAGAAAAACTGGCTCTGTTGGCTAAAATTACATCAGAGGCATCTTAAATGGCTGATATCTTAGATAAAATCAAAGAGTATAAGCTTGAAGAGGTGGTAAAGCAAAAGCGCGCCCTGCCATTTCATGACTTGGAATTCATGGCCAAAGAAGCCAGCCCAACACGCGGTTTTGCTGCCGCTTTGGAAAAAGCATGTGAAACAGGCTATGGCCTGATTGCCGAAATCAAAAAAGCCAGCCCATCTAAAGGTTTGATCCGCCCAGATTTCAACCCACCTGCATTGGCAGAAGCCTATCAGACAGGTGGAGCAACATGTTTATCAGTCCTGACAGACACGCCAAGCTTTCAAGGCGCACCAGAATTTCTGACACAAGCCCGTGCCGCTTGTGATCTGCCTGCATTGCGCAAAGATTTCATGTACGACACCTACCAAGTTGCCCAAGCCCGCGCATGGGGTGGCGACTGTATCCTGATCATCATGGCATCCGTTTCTGACGGACAAGCCAATGAATTAGAAGCCTGCGCTTTTGAATGGGGTATGGATGTATTGCTAGAGGTGCATGATGGCGAAGAACTTGACCGTGCATTGAACCTCAAGTCCCCCCTTTTAGGCATCAACAATCGCAATCTAAAAACATTCGACGTCACATTGGATACAACCCGTGATTTGTCGCGCAATGTGCCATCTGATCGCCATATGGTCACAGAAAGTGGTATATTTACCCCTGACGACATGGCAGAAATGGCCGCCGTTGGTGCGCGTAGTTTCCTAATCGGCGAAAGTTTGATGCGTCAGGATAACGTTGCCGAAGCCACGAAAACCCTGCTAGCCAACCCGGTGAAAGCTGCATGAGCGATAAGTTAACCCATTTCGACGACCAAGGTGCAGCGCATATGGTTGATGTGTCGGATAAAGACATCACCGCACGCATTGCAACCGCCAAAGGGCGCATCATTATGGAGCCAACCACATTGGCAATGATCGCCAGCGGCACTGCGAAAAAAGGCGACGTTTTGGGTATCGCCCGTTTAGCTGGTATTATGGCGGCTAAGAAAACGCCTGATTTGATCCCGTTATGCCATCCACTGCCGATCACAAAGGTTTCTGTCGATTTGGCAGTGAACGAAGATCAAAGCTGCGTGGATATCGAAGCGACCGTGAAAACCACAGGACAAACAGGCGTAGAGATGGAAGCATTAACAGCCGTTAATATCGCCGCACTTACCGTTTATGATATGGTTAAAGCCGTTGATAAAGCCATGCAAATCAGTGATATACGTGTCGTCCTTAAGGATGGCGGTAAATCTGGATTATACGAGGGTCTATGAGACCAAAAATGTTATGGAAATATGTCAGTGAAGATCGCGTTGAATCTGTTTTAACTGGTTTATTTAGATTTACACCACCAAGCGATTTAAACGACCCATTTGATGCTAATCCAGAAATGGAACTATTCGTTAATAAAGGGGAAATATATAAAAGCCTTAAGAATATTCCAAAATCAGAAATATTCGAAAGAATTGATAAGGAAATACTTAAAAATTTTCATTCTCCTTCGAATGTCACCGATACATTTAGACAAACAATCTATAATGGCTTAATTTCTGGCGCATTTGGAATAGACGCACATATTGAAGAATTTTCCAAACTTGTTCCCAATATTACGACAAAAGCATTCGATCAGGCTGTAGGAATGTTTTGTTTATCTGAAACAAATGATAATATTTTAATGTGGTCGCATTACGCAAATAATCACAAAGGAATAGCAATTGGTTTCAATTCATCGCATCCCTTTTTTACAGAGGGTACAAATGATTTGGACTTCAAGCTTCAAGAAATTAAATATTCAGCCAAGCGACCTAAAAACACAAATGATATGAAAGATGGCTATAAGGTTTTCTTTCAAAAGAGCCCAGACTGGAAATATGAACGTGAATGGAGGATGTTTGCAAAACTTGATAAAGCACATCAAATCCATGAAAAAGAAGGTGGATTACCAATTCATCTTTTTCAAATTCCAATTGGTGCAATTGAGTGCGTTGTTTTTGGTATGAAAATGCCAAGACTTACTCAATTAGAAACTCAAATACATTTGATGAAAGAAAGTATTATTAATCGTATTGTTGTTGATGCCAAACCTTTAAGATTTTACAAAGCAACAAAGCATCCAACATTATTCAAGGTCAATATTGAGCCTATATCATGATAACCGTCGAAGAAGCCCTCACCAAAGTCCTAGACCTCTTTTCCCCATTAGACGTAGAAATCGTCCCCATTGCCGAAGCAGGTGGACGCGTATTAGCCCAAGATGTAGCCGCCACACACAACCAACCGCCTTTTGCCAGTTCTGCTATGGATGGGTATGCGGTTATGGCGGATGACATCCAGAAAGGTGCCACTTTAAACGTTATCGGCGAAAGTGCTGCTGGGTCTCGGTTTGACGGCGATATCAAATCAGGTGAAGCTGTTCGTATTTTCACAGGTGCCCCTGTGCCCCCGAGTGCCGATAAAATTCTGATCCAAGAAGATTGTACACGTGACGGCGACACCATCACAGTATCGGATAGTACCGATACGGCCGCTTATATCCGCCCTGCAGGTGGTGATTTTGTAATTGGCGATGCACTGTCGGCCCCTCTTTATCTTGGCCCCAATGAAATCTCTTTGCTGGCGGCGATGAACATTCACGACATTCCTGTGCACCGCAAACCAATCATTGCACTGGTCGCAACTGGGGATGAACTTGTGTATCCAGGCAGCCCATTAGGGCCAGATAACATTGTCAGTTCCAATAACTTCGGCCTAAAAGCAATGGTAGAATCCACAGGTGCAGAAGCACGTATACTGCCAATCGCCCGCGATAATGAAGCCGCTCTGCGAACAGTGCTTGATCTTTGCGAAGGGGCGGATGTGATCGTTACATTAGGCGGCGCCTCTGTTGGAGATCACGACCTGATTGGAAAAATGGCACAGGGTTCAGATATGGACACCAGCTTTTATAAAGTAGCCATGCGCCCTGGAAAACCGCTTATGGCTGGGCAATATAACGGCACGCCACTGATTGGTTTGCCGGGCAACCCAGTCAGCTCGATCGTTTGTGGGCATGTTTTTCTACGCCCCGCGATTAATGCAATGTTGGGACTTGAAGCCAAAGCATTGGCCCGTGAAACCGTCACATTGGGGCAAGATATCGGTAAAAATGGTCCTCGCACCCACTATATGCGTGCAAACCTAGAACTGGTAAACGGTGTTCAGACATGCACTCCATTTGATCGTCAAGACAGCTCGTTATTATCTGTATTGGCAAAAGCAAATTGCTTGATGATCCGCCCACCAAACGAACCAAAAAAGAAAGAAGGAGATATTGTAGATATCATTCGATTATAAGGCTTTTTTATATCTAGCTTTTGCTTTACGCCATTCAGTCTTATACGTCTTAGGGTTGTTTAAAACATGCTCGTAACCATCTCCCAATATCTCATCATACAAACGTACAGCTGATAAAATAGTATTCTCACCATCTTTTTCAGCAGACAAAGAAAATGTTGATAAATTCAGCTTTAGGCGCGCTTTTATATCACCCCATGTCTTTTTGGTTTTTTTATATGGCCTACATTCCGCAACATTAAAATCATCAAGCGTGCCCGTTCGAGCAGCATATTCTTTTAAAGACTTAACAATAATCTGAAATGTTTCCTTGGGAGTCTGCTGTTTTGATAAATTATAAACATATGAATACCACTCAACCATATTGGGTTGGTGCTTAAAATCAGGCATACGTTCGCGTAGTGTCTCTAACGTTGCCATTAACAGTAATGGTGTGAAGCGTTGATTGCCAAATACGTTTAAATATGGGTCGTTCTCATTTTCTTGATGAAACTTTTGCGCAGGTTTTGTTCTAGGGTCATTCAAATCGTACCCACCATGCGCCCGTCCATTACTCACAGCACTATCACCATTAATAGAAAACGCATGATCTGAATGAATAAATTTTCCGCCCAACATAATAGTCCTATACTCAAAGTTGACATCTGGAATTGTACTGTCAAAAAGCACATCCTTCTCAGAAGCGTTTTTTTCTAAAAAGACACGTGAAACACATCCGTGGTATATATTGGGAGTTGCAGGACGTAATGACTTTAAACGACATTGCATCAAATTATCTATATGCTTTTTCTGTGGGTTATATTCATATGGAACCCCATAAGAGCGGGGCCCATAAAACCGTATTCGACCACCTGTCTTAGCGCCATACTCGTCATTCGGCCAAAGGTATGTAGATTTTACCCAAGACACACCATCTGGCTTATGCTTTTCTAAAATACGGCGAAGATATTTAAATTGTTTAGGCAGGATACCATCATCATCACCAAAAAAAATAATGTAGTCGCCAGTACTTTTCAGTGTAGCGCTATTAAAGTTTTCACGCATAGAAACTCGTTTGCCTGTATTGATATATTTCAATCTTTTATCTGAAAATTTTTCAATAACATCTCGCGTATGATCTGTGCTGAAATTATCGCTAACAATGATTTCAACATTGTCATCTTCGATTTCTAAAGCTGTCTGTAGCGAGTACGATAAATAATCCGCGCGCTCCCGAGTAGGGATTATAATACTTATTTTCACGAAAGCCACCGCCAAAGTTTTTATTCCATAATTGATTGGCTTATAGAGTATAGATGATTAAAAACAATGCTTAGTACTGTAAAATATGCGGTTAACCATCTATCATTCAAATACAGCCCCAAAAGTACCAAAGTATGAGCAATAATTCAAAAATATACTTTAATGGAATAAAGCAGGAGTAAAGCTCGTCTAAAGTAAAATAGTTGACACAAAAAGGGAACATCGGTAGAACAAAGAGGAAATATAGCGAAACTTTGTGATAGGAGCGGCTTCATGTTAACCCGTAAACAACTCGATCTTCTTGAATTTATTCACAGCAGAATGGAAAAGGAAGGCGTGCCGCCGTCATTTGATGAAATGAAGGAAGCTTTGGATTTGCGCTCCAAGTCAGGCATCCACCGTTTGATTACAGCGTTAGAAGAACGCGGGTTTATCCGTCGCCTTCCCCACCGCGCCCGCGCCTTAGAAATCATCAAACTCCCAGATAGTATGGATAAAGGTGGCTTTACACCTCGCGTTATCGAAGGCTCGGCCCCAGCACCAGCCCCGCGTGAAGCATTGCCAGTGGAAACGGCTAGCCATTCATTAGAATTGCCAGTGATGGGCCGTATTGCTGCTGGTACACCAATAGAAGCTATCCAAGAGCCATCTCATAACGTTGCTGTTCCCGGTGAAATGTTGGCCAATGGCGGCAAACATTATGCATTAGAAGTTAAGGGCGACAGTATGATTGATGCAGGTATTAATGACGGCGATATCGTTGTGATCCATGAACAATCCGATGCAAACAATGGCGAAATCGTTGTAGCATTGGTTGAGGGACAAGAAGCAACGTTAAAACGTCTGCGCAAGCGTGGGTCTGCAATAGCTCTTGAAGCGGCAAACGATGCTTATGAAACACGCGTATATCGTGATGATCAGGTAAAGGTCCAAGGCCGTTTGGTTGGCTTGATCCGCACCTACTAAGATTTATCTGCTCGCTTTCGCAGCCACCAAGTATTCCACAACCGCTCGCCAGTAACCTGTCGGGCGGTTTTTATATGTATGGATTGCCCACTTAACGTAAGCGCTACCGCACCTTGATATCGTAAATAGGGTTTTGTGATTTGGAAGCATCCAGCACTGAGCTTATCCTTCAAGTTAGGTGCTATAAGGATATCAACCTGCGAACATATATTTTCTATATCTGTTATGGGTGTAGATTTGGGCCAGACATATCCTATCTCTTTGTTATATAAATTAATTTTCATCACATCTGAAAATCCATCCGAGCGAAAAGCCGCAATTTCCTGCCCCTTCCGATCCCCATCATTTTCCAGCCATACACTTGCCGCAAAACCACTCCCCTTTGAACGGTTTAAAGCCCGCTCACCATTATGCAGAATACCCAACAATCGCCCTGTATCCGAAATTAAAACTACAGGTCGTTCTGTTTGTGTCCAAAGGGTAAATGCAAAACAGCATATGCCCACGCCAACCCATCGAAGGTAACCTTTCCATAATATGAAAAAAACTGCGCCAAATCCGATTAACGGCAAGACACCTACTTGGCCTTGAGGCACAGCCATCACAGAGCCGTTTAAACCAGCTACCCAATGGGCGCTACCAAGTATCCAATCAATACCCACCCCCATAATCCAAAAGGGTATCGCATCTAAACCAATCACAGATAACACACCAGCCAAAACGGCAGCTGGCATCACAAGCATCCCCATCACTGGCACAGACGACAGATTTGCCAACAAGCCATATTGAGCGATTTGATTGAAGTGATAGGCCGCAAAAGGCGCCGTAGCAGCTCCTGCAATGAACGATGAAATCACTAATGCGATAATAGGTTGCACAAACCGATTGCGCCCAAATTGCAACCTTTGCCAATAGGTTTGATGCTTTAAAAACTCAAAACTCGCCACCAATGCGGTTGTCGCTGCAAAAGACATTTGAAACCCGGGTTGTGACAGGCTTTCAGGATGTAAAACCAACAGGATCGTTGCTGCCAACGCCACAGCCCGCAATGTGATCACAGGTTTATCCATAATCACCCCTACCAACATCACAGTAACCATAATAAACGCACGCTCCGTAGCGACAGCAGCACCAGAGATTTGAAGATATGCAAACCCTGCAAATACTGCCACCACAGCCCCAATTTTCTTGGTTGGCCATTTCAAAGCCACGTAAGGTATCAAAGCAAAACCATACCGCACCAACGCAAAACAAAAGCCAACCAAAAGCCCCATGTGCAATCCAGAAATCGCTAATAGATGTGCTAAATTGGAATCGCGTAAATCCTGTAAAATATCGGGATCAATCGTGGAACGATCCCCAGTTAAAATAGCCGCCGCAAATGTACCCGTTTGGCCCTTAATTCGACTGCGAATGTGATCAGATATCCGCATACGTAAATCAAAAAGCTTTAATGAATATGTATTCAGATCAGGTGGTTTAACCAGCTCGACAGGTTTTCGACTGTATCCCACAGCCCCCAAACGTTTAAACCAAGCGTACATTTGAAAATCAAAACCACCCGGTTCCACGGGGCCTGATGGCGGTGACACACTACCAATCGTTCGAATATGTGCCCCTGGTATTAGGTGCTGCAAGCCCACATTAGAATGAAAAGAAACACGAATATAAGTTGGTGTACGTGGCTTGGATATCTTGCCCAAGTCCACGTTTTTCAAAATCACGCGTGGCTTATTACTGTTAGACCGATCAATGCCCATAACAGTGCCTTCAATCGGGCCATAATACCGCCAACCCAATACGGGTTCGGCAACAGAATGCGTTCGAAATACTGCCAGTAAAAAACCAAGTATGATTAAGAAAACCACTCGCAAAATCACAGCGTTTCCAGACCGCCACCTCAGAACCGCAACAAGCCCAAGGATCACGCAAGCCCCGCCTATAATCTGTATAAGCCCAGCCGCAGGTTCAAAACGTATGGAAAAATAAATGCCAATACCGATGGAAAGACATACAGGCACCCATAAAAATAACCGCCCATGTTGTGCATTTATCTGCATTGTAAATGCCACGTCTCTTGCTCTTCCGATGTCAAATGCCTAAACCAAGACAACATTATCTTTATTATAGTTTCTAAGAGGTTAAGGCTTATGTCTGTCGTCACCCGTTTTGCCCCATCCCCAACAGGTTATTTGCACATTGGGGGTGCACGCACCGCTTTGTTCAACTGGCTTTATGCCCGTGCGAATGGCGGAAAATTTTTACTGCGGATCGAAGACACTGATCGTGAACGTTCAACTGATGCTGCAACACAAGCCATCTTTGAAGGTATGAAATGGCTTGGTCTTGATTGGGATGGTGACGCATACAGCCAATTTGAACGTCGTGATCGCCATGTAGAAGTGGCCAATGAAATGTTGGCAAATGGTCACGCCTATAAATGCTATTCCACCAAAGAAGAAATCGAAGCGTTCCGCGCCACACCAGAAGGCAAACATGGCGCTTTCCAAAGCCCATGGCGTGACGCTGATCCAGCAACAGCACCTGATGCCCCATATGCCGTCCGTCTTAAAGCGCCGCGCGAAGGTGGTTTGACTATTCATGATGAAGTCCAAGGCAAAGTATCGTGGAAAAATACTGAATTTGACGACATGATCCTGTTACGTTCAGACGGTAATCCAACGTATATGTTAGCAGTTGTCGTAGATGACCACGATATGGGCGTGACCCACATCATTCGCGGGGATGATCACCTGATCAATGCAGGCCGTCAAAGCCTGATCTATACAGCTATGGGTTGGGCTGTGCCTGTGTTTGCGCATATTCCCCTGATCTTTGGTGACGATGGCAAAAAATTATCCAAACGTCACGGTGCCACAGGTGCCGAAGAATACCGCGCAATGGGATATCTTGCCGAAGCCATGCGCAATTACCTAGCACGTCTTGGCTGGAGCCATGGGGATGACGAATTGTTTTCTACAGAGCAAGCAATCGAATGGTTCAATCTAAGCGGCATCAACAAAGCCCCTGCCCGTTTCGATTTCAAAAAACTAGACAACGTCAGCAAGCATCACATCGAAAACGCGCCAGCAGAGGTCGTGTTAAAAGGTTTAACAGATTACATTGCGTCACAAGGCCAAGAACCATTGTCAGCAAGTGATATGGCAAAAATCGAGGCGTCTTTGCCGATTCTACGGGAAAGATCGAAAAAACTGCCTGAAATCCTAGACAAAGCACGCTTCTTATTGGGCGCGCGACCATTTGCGCCTGACGAAAACGATAAGAAATTCGTTGATACAGTATTCAATGGTATACTGAAACGATTGACCCCGCTGCTAGCAGAGGTTAAAAGCTGGACGAAAGAAGACCTTGAAGCATTATTTCGGAATTTCGCCGAAGCCGAAGGTCTAGGGCTTGGAAAGGTTGCGCAACCGATGAAGGTTGTTCTTTCAGGCACGACGAAGTCGCCATCCACATTTGATATGATGGTAGCGATTGGGAGAGATGAAACGCTTGCACGGATCGAAGACACGATCGCAAGCACGGCAAACCCAGACTGATCTGGACTGCTCATCGAACATGGCACGGGGCCATTTCGGATGCATTTAGGGTGTCCGAGAATTATTGAAGGGGCTAATGCCCAGAATGGAATGAGGATGATATGACAGACGCACCACGTACAGCTAAACTTACATTTGACGATAAAGAACTAGATTTGCCAATGTATTCACCAACTGCAGGCCCTGATGTCATCGACATTACAAAGCTTTATGCACAAGGTGGTGTATTCACATATGATCCAGGTTTCACTTCAACAGCATCATGTGATTCAACAATCACTTACATTGATGGCGGCAAAGGTGAATTGCTTTACCGTGGCTACCCAATTGACCAATTGGCTGAAAAATCAAACTACATCGAAGTTTGTTACACATTACTATACGGCGAGCTGCCAACAGAAGATAAACTTATAGATTTTGAGCGCAAGATAACAACGCACACTATGGTCCACGACCAGATGCAATTCTTGTTCCGTGGTTTCCGTCGTGATGCGCACCCAATGGCCATCATGTGTGGTGTTGTGGGTGCTTTGTCTGCATTCTACCACGACAGCACAGACATTTCTGACCCAGAACAACGTGAACACGCATCAATTCGCATGATTGCAAAAATCCCAACGATTGCTGCGATGGCTTATAAATATTCTGCGGGTCAACCATTCGTTTACCCAGACAACAAACTGGATTACGCATCAAACTTCTTACGTATGTGTTTTGCAGTTCCTGCAGAAGAATATGTTGTTGATCCTATCCTTGCAAAAGCAATGGACCGTATTTTCACACTTCATGCTGATCACGAACAAAACGCATCTACATCAACTGTACGTTTGGCTGGTTCTTCTGGTGCGAACCCATTTGCGTGTATAGCTGCTGGTATCGCATGTTTGTGGGGTCCTGCACACGGCGGTGCAAACCAAGCTTGTTTGGAAATGCTACGTGAAATCGGCACTGTGGACCGCATTCCAGAATATGTAGCACGCGCAAAAGACAAATCAGACCCATTCCGTTTGATGGGCTTTGGTCACCGCGTATACAAAAACTTCGATCCACGTGCAAAAGTGATGAAAGAAAGTGCTGACGAAGTGCTTGATCTTTTGGGTATCGAAAACAACGAAACATTGAAAATCGCCAAAGAACTAGAGCGTATTGCGCTTGAGGATGAATATTTCGTATCCAAGAAACTATACCCGAACGTAGACTTCTATTCTGGTATCATTCTTGATGCGATGGGTTTCCCAACATCTATGTTCACACCAATCTTTGCGTTGTCACGTACAGTGGGTTGGATCACACAATGGCAAGAAATGCTAAACGACCCATCACAAAAAATTGGCCGTCCTCGCCAGTTGTACAAAGGTGCAACGCAGCGTGATTACGTTGATTTAGACAAACGTTAATTTTTAAATTGATAGAAATGACTAAGGCCGCTTTTCTAGCGGCCTTTTTTATTAAACATCGTAATTTAATAAGTCAAAAAATGGTCTATGTTACTTTGCATCCGCAGGCGTGCTAGTCGTATAATTATCATCAATATGAGCCAAAGCAGAGATTAAAAAAGCTGGAAACCTTTTCTCATCTTGTTTCGAATTCGTTTTATTCTTTAAAGATTGAATCTGATTATCCATGATTTTTACTACTCCTACTAAATACACATTACATTTTTTGCTTCAAAAAGCTGTTCTTGAAATTTAGCTAAAGATAAAAAGTGCCATTTTAAAGGCAATTAAATTACAGGATTATGGCAAATTCCAGAAACACCATGTGGAAGCAAATTAGCTTCCCTTATAATCAGGCTTACGTTTTTCCATAAACGCCATAACTCCTTCGCGGAAATCATGTGATTTACCAGCCTTGCCTTGTAGCTTAGCCTCTAATGTCAATTGATCATCAACAGTATTATCATAACTCTGTCGCAATGCTTGTTTAACCAACTTGTATGCACCAGTTGGCCCTTCGGCTAAATGGCCCGCTCGTTTAGCGATATGAGCCACAAATTCATCATCCGCAACAGCTTCCCATATCATGCCCCAATCTGCTGCCTGTTGTGCTGTTACAGGTTCCGCAAATAATGCAGCGCCCATCGCACGTGGGAACCCCATCTGACGCGGCAACCAATAAGTGCCTCCAGCATCTGGTATCAAACCAATCCTAGTAAACGCCTGTAAAAACACTGCTGATTGCGCAGCAATCACAACATCACAGGCCAATGCCAAATTAGCACCAGCACCTGCAGCTGCGCCATTCACAGCAGCAATCGTAGGTAAATTACAGTTGTATATCTTTTTCAGAAGCGGTTCATATTCATCACGCAATGTGCTCTCTAAATCCAAATCATCAAAACTGGTTGCATCAGCCAAATCCTGACCAGAGCAAAAACCTTTTCCAGCCCCTGTCAGAACAATAGTGCGTGCCTCGCCCTCAGCCTTATTAAAAGCATCCAGCAACTCTATCCGGCATTTTGTATTTAACCCATTGCGAACATTTGGGCGGTTGATAGTGATTGTCGCGACACCATCGGTCAAATCATAAAGGATAGTTTCATATGTCATGAAACAACCATGCGCATAGATAACAAGATTGCAAAGTTTTTCGTGGCGTCACTTATCCAAAAGATCGTTCAGACGCTTTTCTTCATCTGTAGTCAATTGCGCCAACCGTTCCGCACGTGGACGCGCGATAAACTTCAATGCAAAGAACAAACCCAACAAAAATAGTATTGGCCCTGCCAACCATGGGATCGCATTCTTTAGGCTAAAACGGGGTTTTAGCAGAACATATTCACCGTAGCGATCAACCACATAGTCGATCACTTGCTCATCATCATCACCAGCAATCAAACGTTCGCGCACCAAAACCCGTAAATCCTTGGCAATACCAGCATTGGAACTGTCGATATTTTCATTTCTACATACCAAACAACGCAATTCCTTTGAAATCTCACGCGCTCGGCTTTCCAACCCAGAATCCGTCAATATTTCATCAGGCTCCACTGCCCATACTGGCGTGGCAAGTAATAGTAATGTCAAAATAATCCGTATCATCACCCTACTCCGCTGGAACCGCTTGCATCTTGCGCACACCAGCCGCAACGCGGTAACGTCTGTCTGTCAGGCTTAAAAGCCCACCCAAAGCCATAACAATACTACCAATCCATATCCAATTGGCAAAAGGCTTTACATACGTTCTCACAGCCCAACCGCCGTTTTGCTGATCACCCAAAGCCACATATAAATCGCGTGTTAGGCTTTGATCAATCGCTGCTTCCGTTGTTGGCATTTGTTGTACAGGGTAGAACCGTTTCTCTGGTTGCAGAGTTGCAACCTTTGCGCCATCTTTGAATGCCGTGATTGCACCGCGATCCACACTATAGTTTGCGCCATTGTCTTTGGTCACACCGTGGAACAGGAATTCATAGCCACCAACCTCAAACCGATCACCCGCTTTGGCAACGCGGATATCTTCCACTTCCCAAGCCGTGATCGCAGAAATCCCAAAAATCGTCAGACCAAGCCCAGCATGCGCAACTGATTTCCCCCAGTCAGAACGCGGTAAATTACGCAAACGACGCAAATTTTCTGCAATCGTAGCTTTGCCAACTTTCGCACGCGATCCAAGCTCTGCAACAGCCCCAAGGATCAGCCAAGTCGCCAATGTAATCCCAATAGGTCCCAACATACGGCCACCAGTTTGCATCGTCCAAACCAAAGCGCCCAATGCGACGGACAACGCCAAAACGCCCCAAAGCGGCTGCATAGATTTCTTTAACTGCGCTCGCTTCCAAGGAATGATCGCCCCAATGGGCAAGATCATCGCCAAAGCCACCATAAATGGCGTGAATGCCAGATCAAAAAACGGTGCCCCGATCGATAGTTTTCGTCCCGTTGTAATCTCTGCCACCAAAGGCCAAATCGTCCCGCAAAACACAACACCAGTGGCCACAACCAGCAATAAATTATTGATAACCAAACCAGATTCACGACTGATCATGTTAAACGCCGACGTCGCCTTCATCTGCCCAGCACGTGCCGCATAAAGCGTTAAAGCCCCACCAATTGCAATCACTAGGATCACCAGAATGAACACACCGCGTTCAGGATCATTTGCAAAGGCATGGACCGACGTGATCACACCAGAACGCACAATAAACGTACCTATTAATGAGAATGAAAACGCTAATATCGCCAGTAAAATCGTCCAACTTTTCAAGGTATCACGTTTTTCCACAACGATTGCAGAATGCAGTAAAGCCGCTGAAATCAACCAAGGCATAAAGGATGCGTTTTCAACAGGATCCCAGAACCACCAGCCCCCCCAGCCAAGTTCGTAATACGCCCACCAAGAGCCAAGTGCGATCCCAATGGTCAGGTTTACCCAAGCCAATAGCGTCCACGGGCGCACCCACCTTGCCCAAGCTGCATCAACGCGGCCTTCGATCAAAGCCGCAATTGCAAAACTAAAGCTCATAGAGAGGCCAACATACCCCAAGTAAAGGAATGGTGGATGAAACGCCAAACCAGGGTCTTGCAACAATGGATTCAAGTCGTTGCCATCAATTGGTGGGTTTGGCAATCGTTCAAAAGGGTTTGATGTAAAGATCAAGAACGCCAAAAAGGCAACCGAGATCATTGCCTGAACGGACAATACTCGTGCTTTCAAACGGTCAGGTAAATTTCCTCCGAACCACGCAACCAAAGCGCCGTAAATTGTAAGGATAAGGATCCACAACAACATTGATCCTTCGTGATTCCCCCAAACACCAGACACTTTATAAAGCATAGGTTTTAAGGAATGCGAGTTATACGCCACCAAAGCCACAGAGAAATCAGACGTCACAAAGGCAAGCGTAAGCATCACAAAAGCAAATCCAATCAACAGGAACTGTGCAATTGCCATAGGCATACCTGCCGCCATCCAGCTGGCTTGATTACGTTGCGCACCAACCAAGGGGATAACCGACTGTAAAAGTGCCACTACAAACGCCAAGAGCGTTGCAAAATGTCCAAGTTCTGCTGTCATAGGGGGACTATAGTCCGTCCCATGCCAGCTACAAATGAAATTTCCGTAAGTGGACAGACTGCCGCGTTAGCGGTTCAATCCGCGCCATTCATCCAAGGCCGCATTTTCACTACTTTTCCCCGCCATAACAGCAAAACTTTGCGGCTCTATTTTGCGTTGCAGCTTTCGGCGACGTGCGTGATGTAATTCACGTGCACCAAAATAAAACGACACAATCGCCCCTAATAACCACCACAGTTGATCAGGCACAGTATCCAACCCCTGCATACGAATTGAAAACGCATAAGGGTCAATCATAGCATAGACAAACAACCCAACTGTCCCCAATGCCAATATCGGGCGCGGTAAACGGTTTAACCCATTCACAAAATCATCAAACGGTCCATGCGATGGTCCACCAAATTCAGATGCATATTGTCCATGTGCAGCTTGCAACGCTTTGGTTCGGTTTGAAACGAACACCTCTGCCACGTTTTCAACAGCGCCGCCCACATGATCAACAGCTTTGCCAATACCCAATATCTTACCAATCACACCCATTGTGCTGTCCTTTCTATATGTTCTGCCTGTGTCAGATGAAACCGTTCTGCAATGAATTCTTCTGCTCGAATGATCCAGCCACCTTTGCCGCCATTCCGTCTACGCGCATACTTGCGGGACTTGGGCCGTTTATCTGCCAAACGGTAATAATAATTGCGCCGCTCAATGCCATAAGCGTCCACTAAATGATCAGGAGCTTTCATGAAAACCCGCCCAGCTGCCTCAATACTCTGCGGCCCTAATGCACCGTCCGCGACAACATCTTCTCCAAAGGCATTCAACAACTTTTGCAACAACTTAATTGCTGTGCCGCCTGCATTGACTTGCATATCAAACACACTGACTTGCAAAGCATTTGGCAGTTGATCAATCTTAGGTTTATAAAAATAGTGTTTCTTAAAAATATCAACGGCTTGTGCAACGCTTAAGCGCCTTACATCATTTACATCAATCTGCCCATCACCTGTTAAATCCAACCCCAAACGGCGCATTGTATGAATGGTTACACCATATTTTGTGGCCCCACCTGGATCATCAGGATCATTCACAAACCCGCCTTCGCGATGCACAATTTCTGCGGCAATCGTATCAACACTATCCATCATCTTACCCCACTTCTAAACGTGGAATAAGACTTAGACAAAAACCTTACGGATTAATTTATTGAGCGTTCTCTTTGAAAACACCTTGTTCTTTTAAGGCATCTGCCACTTCTTTCGGCAGATAGTTTTCATCGTGCTTGGCAAGAATTTCGCGCGCTTCAAACGTGCCATTTATCAACTTACCAGTTCCGATCATGCCCGTTCCTTCACTAAACAAATCTGGCAATATTCCCGTAAAGGTAACAGGCACAGAGGCACCACCATCGGTCACAACAAAACTGGCATTCTCACCATTACGAACAAGACTGCCCTCTTCCACCAATCCACCAATGCGAAAAGTTTCCGTTTCGGGTGGCGTATTTTCAGCAACCTGACTTGGGCTGCGGAAAAACTCGATCCCGTCTTTCGCAGCATAGCCTATTAATGCTGTCGAAACAGCCAACAGCACAAACCCAATAATAATCAACTGGATACGGCGTTTTTTCTTAAGTCCAACCGCCATTATGGAAATACAGGAGCAAGCTCCAGTCCCATCGCTTCTGGTAATCCCAACATCAGGTTGGCATTTTGCAGGGCCTGACCTGACGACCCCTTGGTCAAATTATCCAAAGCCGCAATCACCATAGCACGCCCAGAAATACGATCTGCTGTCACACCGATGTGGCAATAGTTTGAGCCGCGCACATGACGTGTGCTTGGTGCCTCACCAAACGGCAACATCTCAATAAACGGTTCATCCGCATAAGCCGCTGCCAACGTGTCATAAATTACTTGCGCATCGCCCTTAACATAGACATTTGCAATGATCCCACGGTTCGCAGGCAGCAATGTCGGCGTGAACTGAACTTTCACAGGCCGCCCTGCAATCGCACTGAATTCCTGATCAAACTCTGCCAAATGGCGGTGTGTGCCTCCAATCGCATAAGGATGCGCCCCTTCAGACAATTCCGCATGCAACAGGTTCTCTTTCAATGCACGTCCAGCACCGCTGACACCAGTTTTCAGATCAATAATAATCTCATCCAGATCAATCACATCCGCCGCAATCAAAGGGCGCAACGCATATTGACCAGTTGCTGCATTACAGCCCGTACCCGCAACCAAACGCGCGTCTTTAATGTCGTCACGGTAAAATTCCGTCAGCCCGTAAACCGCTTCTGCCTGACATTCCAATGCATCATGCTGACCACCATACCATTTGGCATATTCTTCTGGATCCCGCAGTCTGAAATCTGCTGATAAATCAACAACTTTCAATGTTTTTGGCAAAGCAGAGATCACCTTTTGGCTGGTCGCATGTGGCAATGCACAAAAGCATAAATCCACACCTGCAAAATCAACCTCATCGATTTTCACCAACGACGGTAAATCCAAATGGCGCAAATGCGGGAACACTGCCCCCATTTCCAAACCAGCTTTACGTTCAGCTGTCAGCGCAACAATACGCATCATAGGATGTGTCGCAATCAAGCGCACCAATTCAGCGCCTGTATAGCCAGAGGCCCCTAGGATCGCGATATTTTTTGGTGCAGACATGATAATTCTCCTTAATTCAAGAATGACTTAAGAGATTCATCCGCAAATGACAATCAGGCTGCTTCAAATCGTAGCGACTTTGACAGAAACCGTGTTGCCGCATCAGATACAGCTTGCGGGTCGCCCGTCGTCAAAAAACGCCCTTCTGTATCTGTCCCAACCATATCAGGATGACGTTTCAGGTAATCTTCCAGCGATGCCGCCACGATATTCGCCTGCGAGAACACTTTCACGTCATCCCCCAAGGCACTTTGAAAAACATGCTCCAAAATCGGGTAATGCGTACACCCAAGGATAGCAGATTGCGGGTTCGGCATACGCCGCTTCAATGCCGTGACATGACTGCGTACCATGGCTTCGGCCAATTCCAGATCATTGTCCTCCAATGCATCAACCAAACCGGCACAGGGTTGTGCCTCTACATCCACACCAACAGCCCGAAACGCCAATTCACGTTGAAACGCACGACTGGCAACAGTTGCAGGTGTCGCAAACAACGCCACTTGTTTCACAGCAACCTCGCGCGGTGCGGAATTATCACCCCAATCGCGTTCTGTTAACGCCTCAATCAGCGGCACAAATACCCCAAGTACGCGCTTATCCTTGGGGACCCATTCTTCTTGCATACGCTTACAAGCCACAGCAGTTGCCGTATTACAGGCAAGGATCGCAAGATTGCACCCCTCATCCCACAACCGCTCAACACTTCTACAAGTCAGATTATAAATATCATCCGCATCACGCACACCGTATGGCGCATGCATATTGTCCCCGATGTAGGATAACTTCAAATCTGGCATCCGTTCCTGAATACCACGATAAACGGTTAGGCCGCCCAATCCACTATCGAAAACTCCGACTGGCATTCTAATAATTGTCCTCATATTTAAATTCTAGGACAGATGTATCTATGTTTTAGGGGAAAAGTCCATATGCCCCGTCATGTCAAAAGTTAACCACAACACTACAATCCTTCGAAAAGTGCAATATTTAATTGCCTGAAATAGTAATTTATTTCATTAAAATAATATTTTTCCGAATATTCTTCTCAAATCCACAAAGGAGTATCTTCATACGCAGCGCATAATGCGCATGACTGATAAACTAAATAAAAGCGACCACTTGTCCTGTCGAAACAGGTGTGAGCCACCGTCGTCCTCGATTTTTGAATAACCTAGCCACTTTACATATATTCAAATCACCCTCACCCATTCTTTATGACACGCCACACAATGACATGTTCAAAAAACTGTTTATGATAAAGCTGCAAGCGTATCGAAAAGTTCATCATCCAATGAAATTCCACTATTGGGCGCCGTCAAAAGCACATCACCATAAAAAATAGAATTTGCCCCTGCCACAAAGCACAAGATTTGATCGCTGACTGAAAACCCATCACGCCCTGCCGACAAACGCACACGCGTTTCTGGCATCATAATACGTGCTGTTGCCACCATACGGATTATCTCTGGTGAACGCACACGCGGCAAATGCCCAAGAGGCGTTCCTTTGACAGGTATCAATGCATTTATTGGAACACTTTCAGGTTGCGGGGCAAAACTGGCAAGAACCGCCAGCATTTCGGCGCGATCTCGTAAGCTCTCGCCCATACCGATGATACCTCCACAACACACCGATATACCCGCTGCACGCACATAATTCAGCGTCTCCAAACGGTCACGATATGTACGTGTGCCAATGATATTGGCATAAAACTCAGGCCCCGTATCCAGATTATGGTTGTATGCCGTCAATCCCGCATTGGCCAAAGCCTCCGCCTGATGGGGCTGTAGCATGCCCAATGTCACACAGGCTTCCATGCCCAAGCTTCGAACCCCTCGTATCATATCCAACACCGCATCAAACTCGGCACCATCACGCACCTTGCGCCAAGCAGCCCCCATGCAAAACCGCTCAGCACCCGCTTTTTGAGCACGACCAGCCATTGCCACAACACGCGCAGGCTCCATGAAATGCTCTTTTTGCAAGCCCACCTCTTTGTGATGAGCAGACTGCGGGCAATATGCACAATCTTCAGGACACCCCCCTGTCTTTATACTCAGCAAGCTGGCTTTTTGAATATCTTCCACATCATGGTGCATTCGATGCACATCTGCCGCTTCATGGATCAGCGTTAATAGCGGCAGCCGCAGGTATTTCTCTGCGACATTAGCCAGATCCGATACATCAGTCGTATTACCATCCAACATCAGTGCGTTCCTTTGATCCAAGCAACCACTTTTGCAGGCATGATGAATGTTACCAACGCTGCCAAAACTAACTTAAACAGGTCGCCCATCCAAAATGGCGCAAGACCGTAAGCGATGACTTTATGAGCGGGCACAAACGCTGCCAGCCATGCAAGGCCAAAACCATATATGCACAACAATCCAATACACATGGCCAGTGCAGAAAATGCACGGCCATAGTGATCAGTAACCCAACCCACTAGTGCAGCAGCCACGAAGAACCCCAACAGATACCCACCTGTTGGCCCCACAATATATGCCAGACCAATACCTTTTTCTGGGGTACCAGAAAAAACAGGCAAACCAGCTGCACCCACAGCCATATAGGAAAGTATGCTTAATGTGCCAAACCGCAGCCCACCAAGGCCTGCAATCAGCAAAACAGCACCCACCTGCATTGTCATTGGTACAGGCCAAAACGGTACAGCGAGTTTTGCTGAAGCTGTCAAAAGGCAAACAGAAACCAGAATTTTCGCGACAAACATCGTATTATCACGCGATGCTAAAGTTGTAATATTCAAAGCAAAATTCCTTTTATAGATAAAAAATGATTCTTGTCTATTTTTGCATCGAAATTATCTATAGTAAAGGAGCGATTATACTTATTGTCGCCGTAAATGCTTAGTAAGAACAGTACAGGCCGCATCAGCATCCCCGCGTGCCATCGCATGGACAAGCGCAGCATGCTCACGATCCGCCATCTGAACCCACTGCTTGCGCCACAATGCATGGAAACGATGGGCTGACAGTCGTTGTAACTCTGCAATACGCTGTAATAGGCGCGGCTGACCGCAGGGGGCTAAGATGGCATAATGAAACGCACGGTTTGCTTTTTCCCATTCAATTGCATTTTTAGCTGCATCGCATTCATCACGCAAAACATTGATATTCCCAATGACATTAGAATTTAAAGAGTGAACAGCGCCCCTTAGAGCCAAAGGTTCTAAAGCTAACCGCATGTCCAGAATCTCTGCATGATCTGCTTGCCCCAAAGATACAACACGCACGCCGCGCCGCGGCTCTGACGTTGCCAATTCCATTTGTATGAGCTTTTGCAATGCTTCTCTGACAGGCACATGGCTACATTCAAACCGCTCAGCCAGGTGATCCTGCCCCAATCGCGCGCCCTGCTCGAATTCTCCACGAATGATCTCTTCCACAAGCGTTTCAGCGATCACTTCTGATTTTATAGATAATTTTCCCATATGATCGTTTTAATAGACCAAGGAAGCTATGCAACAAAAAAAGGCCAGCGAAACGCTGGCCTTTTCGAAATTCGTATAGTGTAAAGCTTAACGCTTAGAGAACTGGAAGCTACGACGCGCTTTGCGGCGGCCATATTTCTTACGTTCAACAACACGTGCATCACGTGTTAAGAAGCCAGCAGCTTTCAATACACCACGCAATGATGGTTCATAAAGTTGCAATGCTTTTGAAATACCGTGCTTAACCGCACCAGCTTGGCCTGACAGACCGCCACCTTTTACAGTTGCCATCACGTCGAATTCGCCTTCAACGCCAGCAACTTCGAAAGGCTGTGCTAGAACCATTTGCAACACTGGGCGTGCAAAATAAACAGATTGGTCACGGCCGTTTACAACAACTTTACCTGAACCTGGTTTAATCCAAACACGTGCAACAGCATCTTTACGTTTACCAGTTGCGTATGAACGGCCCAATTCGTCACGAACTGGCTCACGTGTTACGGCAGCTGCAACAGCTTCTGCGGCTGTAACTTCGCCAACGGCTTCTTTCAAGTCGTCCAATGATTTGATGTCGTCGCTCATGATTGGCTCCGTGTGTTTTTAGGGTTCATAGCTTTTACGTCTAGAACTTCTGGGTTTTGTGCCTCATGTGGGTGCTCTGCACCTGCGTAGATGCGTAGGTTACGCATTTGCTCACGTGACAATGGACCGCCTGGCAACATACGTTGTACGGCTTTTTCCAACAGACGCTCTGGGAATTTACCTTCCAAGATTTGGCCAGCAGTGCGGGATTTGATACCGCCCGGGTAACCAGTGTGCCAATAGTGAATTTTGTCTGTACGTTTTTTGCCAGTCATCTGCACTTTGTCTGCATTGATAACAATAACGTTGTCGCCCATATCCATTGAAGGAGTGAACGTTGGCTTGTGCTTACCGCGCAAGCGCATTGCGATGATTGATGCCAAACGACCAAGTACAACGCCTTCAGCGTCGATGATAAGCCATTTTTTCTCAATATCAGCAGGAGTAGCTGAAAAAGTTTTCATTGTTTTCTTCCCATAGGGTTGATGGCACGGGATGTGCCGAAACTGATATGGGGGTTCTAAGGGTTTATGGGGTTAAGTCAACACAGATAAAACCGTAATTATTAAGCAATAACAATGCGTTAAAAATTAGGTATAATAATACCCCACAAAATTACCGCTTTGGCGGGATCGCATATGTCAAATTCGCCCGCGCTACAGGCTCTTCTTGCCCTTCTGAATATAATAACACATCGCCAACAGACAATGTACGCCCCAATTTCAGCACCCTTGCCTTGGCAATCATATCCGTTGCCGCAGGTTTGCGCATAAAATCAATCGAACAGTTCGTGGTTACAGTCAGCGCCTCTGGCCCAATAAACGCCAATGTCGCGATATAATAGGACACATCCGCCAAAGCAAACATAGATGGCCCCGATACAGTGCCACCTGGACGCAAATGTCTTTCCTTAACATTCATTCGTACAACGACTTCTTCTGAGCTCAGCGAAATCACATCGAAATCATTATCAATCTGCGGGAATACTTTTTCCAAAAACGCAGTAATCTCTGCGATTGTCATCTTTAATTCCATATGCCACGCTCCCCCAAATTATTCAGCTACTATAGGTTTGCACTATGACCTCAGAAATTCTACTGCGTAAAGACATAGGTGACGTAACGATCTTAACGTTAAACCGTCCAAATTCGCTCAATGCGCTCTCTGATGATATGCTTGCAACCCTGCATTCTGCGTTAGATGAGATTGCAGAAACAGAAACCTGCCGCGCTGTTATTCTAAAAGGCGCAGGAAATGCCTTTTGTGCAGGCCATGATCTCAAGGAAATGACCGCAGGTCGTGCAAACTCCGATGGTGGCGCTGCCTATTTCGCCGATCTCTTCACCCGTTGTGGTGCCGTGATGCAGCGCATTCTGACCCTGCCCCAGCCTGTTATTGCTCAGGCCCACGGCATCGCAACCGCCGCTGGCTGCCAATTGGTTGCAACATGCGACATGGCAATTGCTGCTGATACCTGCCGTTTCGGTGTAAACGGTGTAAACATCGGCCTGTTCTGTTCAACCCCAATGGTCGCTCTATCACGCAACATCGGGCGTAAGAAAACATTCGAAATGCTGACCACAGGACAGTTTATCCTTGCATCAGAAGCCGAAGGATTAGGGCTGATCAATCGTGCTGTTCCAGATGAACATTTAAACAAAGAAACACTGGAATTGGCGCAAACCGTTGCGGGCAAACTCGGCAAAGCCGTCAGAATCGGCAAACAAGCATTTTATGAACAACTTCAAATGCCTATAATAGAGGCTTACAGCTATACTGGCGAGGTTATGGCCGCCAATATGATGTATAAAGACACCGAAGAAGGCATCGCCGCATTCCTAGAAAAACGCGATCCGACTTGGCAAAATCCTTAACTATGATCAAGGCATAGGATCTCCTACGGACGCCTTCAAAAATGAACGTAAATCGCTCAACCGTGCATGTGTCGCCCATCTAACGATCCATCAAACCGATCCACTGGAATCTCTGCTATCGCGGTAATCTCAATTTTCAGCCGCGTGTCATAGAGTGCCGACACCTCGATCGTCGTCGTAACGGGATATGGCTCATTAAAATAGCGCTGTCGGATGGAACCACACTCCATAAAGGCAGCGATATCAGTGGTGTGCTGGGTTAAAGAGACTATATCAGCCATTCGACCACCAAAAGACCCTAGGACATTTTGGATATTATCGAGAACTTGCTCAACCTGCCGCACCATGTCCCCCTCCCCAACGACTGCACCGTCAGCATCAAGAGCAACCTGTCCCTTTAGAAACACAAGTCGCCCTTCACCTGCAACCACCGCCTGTGAAAACGCACCAAATGGAGTCCAAACTGCCTTGGGGTTATATGCTGTAGCCAATTTACGAACCTCACAATATCAGCGGTTGGTAATCACCATCCTAGAAACCAAGGCAACGACAAATAAGCCATCATTGCAATCCCTAAAGCGTCTCTTGGTTTTGTCACCAACTCTGGTAATGGGCTTAACGCAGTTTTTGCGTCGCAGGGTATGTGACAGAGAACACAGCGCGCAGCACCAGAACGATCACCGCTACAGCACCCAACTGATGCACAATCGCGATGCTCCAAGGGGCTGCATAAAGCACAGTGAAGATACCCAAAATCATCTGACCAATCGTAAAGAATAGCGCCCATTTGAACGATTTGCGTACAGAAACAAGTGCCGAAGCACGGCTTTGCAACCATGCAAACACAGCAAATGCCAATACAATATAGCCCAACATACGGTGATTGAACTGTACCAAAGCAGGGTTTTCAAAGAAGTTCGTCCAAAACGGTTCGTAATCAAAGCTTTCGGATGGCAGGAATTCCCCATTCATCATCGGCCAATCGATATATCCACGCCCTGCATCAATACCAGCCACCAATGCGCCAAGTATAATCTGCACAAACACAAGCCCCAGTAAGATTTTACCAATACGCGCCAAACGCGCATCCGCCTGACGGCGTGCTTGGAACAAATCCATTTCTTCACGCTTCAACAGCCAAACGTACCAAATGAGTACTGTCAGAATAACAAACGCCAAACCCAGATGCGTGGCCAAACGGTAAGAGGCCACATCAACCATGCGCCCCTCAAGACCAGAGGATACCATCCACCAGCCAATCGCACCTTGCAGACCGCCCAAAGCACCCACACCAAGCAGGCGCAATGTCCAACCTTTTGGAATGCGTTTTGTCGCTAAGAAAAAGACGAAACCAACGGCCCAAACCAGCCCAACAAGGCGTCCAAGTTGGCGATGACCCCATTCCCACCAATAAATCGTCTTGAACTCTTGCAACGTCATACCTGCGTTTTGCAGGATATACTCAGGTATATTCTTATACTTTTCGAACTCTGACATCCAATCCGCTTCATTTAACGGTGGAATGGCACCTGTAATAGGTTTCCATTCTGTAATTGACAATCCGCTGTCTGTTAAACGGGTCAAACCACCCACAACAATCATCAAAACAACAAGCTTAAACAGGATCAATAACCACCGCGCAACAGCCTTGCGTGATCCCCCACGATCCCCATCAATCAAACCACCTTTTGGGGCTTCGGATTTGGGTTTATCGCTGGCGACTTCTTCGAAAATACTGCGTTGCTTGCTCATGGGTCTTTCTCCATTTTGCGGTAATCTAGGGCGTCTGGTTCAATCCGACAAGTAATCTAGTCATCCTGCGGTTTTTTGACCAACCCACGGAACACACCGTGTAATGTCCGCACATCCGCACCAGTCAGCGGCATACGTGAAAACAGGTTGCGTAGATTCAAACGCATACTTTCCGCCTTATCCTCAGGCCAAAAGAAATTACGCTCGCTCAATCGCTCTTCCAAACGTTCCGATAACTTCTCAACCTCAATGCCTGTCGCAAACTCCGTTCCAGCCAATGCCATCGCTTCTGCTGGCACATCCGCTTCTTGCCTGCGCCATTCATAGGCAAGCAACAAAACACATTGCGCAAGATTTAGCGATGCAAACGCAGGGTTCACAGGCACAGATATCAACGCATTTGCCCGCACAATATCGTCATTCGCCAACCCTGCCCGCTCTGGCCCAAACAAAACGCCAACCTTTTGCCCCTCACCAATCAACGCCCGCGCATGCGCCATTGCCCGCTCTGGTGTCATAATCGGCTTGGTTAAATCCCGCGTCCGCGCAGTTGTCGCAAACACATAATTCAGATCTTCAACAGCATCCGCAGTGGTTTCTGTCACTTTGATCTGATCCAAAACACGCGCTGCACCCGATGCCGTTGCCACAGCCTTCTGATTGGGCCAACCATCACGCGGATGAACCAAACGCATCCATTCCAGCCCAAAGTTATACATCGCCCGCGCAGCAGAACCGATATTTTCCCCCATTTGCGGTTCCACAAGGATAATACTGGGTTGCGGGCCATTCCATTCCGTAGCTTGGCTGTGATCTGTACCTGACATGTGTTTTAGGGCTCCAAAAGTCGTTGGCAGCGTGATACGCTCCACTTAGATTAAGTGCAAGCTACCGCACACGCATAAGTAACCAGTGTCACATAAAATTCGTATTCCCTTAGTACAGCGGTTATAGTGGCTTAAAGCACGCAAACTTTACACATAAAGTCCGTATACATTTGTATACTGACCTTTCAATTTTTCGATACTTGGGATAGATAAGCCAAGTTCCGATTCCAATAACCAGAGGTTACACATGACCAAGATCAAAGTAGAAAATCCTGTCGTAGAGTTAGACGGTGATGAAATGACACGCATTATTTGGCACTTCATCAAAGAGAAACTCATCCTTCCATATCTAGACATCGATTTGAAATACTATGACCTCGGCATGGAAGTCCGTGACGAAACCAACGACCAAATCACAATCGATTCCGCTGAAGCCATCAAAAAATACGGCGTTGGCGTAAAATGTGCGACCATCACACCAGATGAAGCGCGCGTAGAAGAGTTCGGTTTGAAAAAGATGTGGCGTTCGCCAAACGGCACAATCCGCAACATCCTTGGCGGTGTGATCTTCCGCCAGCCAATCATCTGTAGCAACGTTCCACGCCTTGTCCCAGGTTGGACAAAGCCAATCGTTGTGGGCCGCCACGCATTTGGCGACCAATACAAAGCAACAGACTTCCTTTTCCCAAGCGAAGGTAAACTTTCAATTAAATTCGAAGGTAAAGACGGCACAATCATCGAAAAAGACATGTTCGATGCACCAGGTTCAGGCATCACAATGGGTATGTATAACCTTGATGCCTCTATCTATGACTTTGCACGCGCCTCAATGAACTACGGTTTGAACCTTGGTTGGCCTGTGTATCTGTCAACAAAGAACACAATCCTAAAAGCCTATGACGGTCGTTTCAAAGACATCTTCCAAGAAGTCTATGAAAACGAATTCGAAGAAGAGTTCAAAAAAGCTGGCATTCACTACGAGCACCGCTTGATCGATGATATGGTTGCCTCTGCCCTGAAATGGTCAGGTGGTTATGTTTGGGCCTGTAAAAACTACGATGGCGACGTGCAATCAGACACAGTGGCACAAGGTTACGGTTCACTGGGCCTGATGACATCACAGTTGATGACACCAGACGGCAAGATTGTCGAAGCAGAAGCAGCACACGGCACAGTGACACGTCACTACCGCCAGCACCAAAAAGGCGAAGCCACATCAACAAACTCCATCGCATCTATCTATGCATGGACAGGTGGTCTAAAGCACCGCGCAAAACTAGACGGCAACGAAAAGCTAAAAGAATTTGCCGTGACTTTGGAAAAAACAATCATCAACACTGTTGAAAACGGCCATATGACCAAAGACTTGGCTCTATTGGTTGGTCCAAACCAAGGCTGGCTCACAACAGAAGGTTTCTTGGAAAAAATCGACGAGAACCTAAACAAAGCCTTGGCAGGTTAAGCCAAAGCAGATTAGCATTCAGGGGCGGCTTTATAAGCCGCCCTTTTTTATTGGGATATCAAATGCCAGTACATTACATCTATCTGATCATCGCCGTTGTCTGTGAAACCGCAGGCACAGCCTGTATCAAAGCCAGCGCAGAGTTCACAAAACCCCTGCCCAGTATTGGCGTATTGATCTGTTTTGGCGCAGCATTTTATTTTCTATCCCTCACCCTAAAATACATGCCCATTGGCGTGGTCTACGCATTATGGTCGGGATTGGGGATTGTCTTAATCACCATCATCGGCATCGTAATTTTCAAACAGAGTTTGGATTTAGCCGCCTACATCGGCATCGGCTTGATCATGTTGGGCGTGATCGTAATCAACGTGTTTTCAAACAGCACACCGCATTAAACAGCGATTGGTTCATGGCACTCTGACAAAAACTGCGTTTTATGCACGCCGTTTTTGCGAAAACAACACATCTCACCGTTCTGAACCTCAATCCAACCCTCTTCGGACATATCCAAAGGTTCTGAAACAACGGCCCATCCGTTTTGATCTTCATTACGGCGATAATACAAAGACGGCGCACGATCATCTGACGCATAACGCACCGCATAGAGATCATTCCCATTTGAAAATGCCGCAGACAACCGCATTGCAGGCCCCGTGCCATATTGCTCTGACATGCCCTGCATTTCCAAAACGGCACGCGACAATGCTTTAGAGGGATGCTTGTTCAACCCATACCCCAAAGCCAATAAAAACAGCACTTCGCTGTCCGTCGCCCCCTTGCGGTATTGATACAACTCATCTGGGATCAACATATCCGCCTTTTTACGAAACATCTCAAACCCACCAATTTGGCCGTTGTGCATGAAACTCCAATTGCCCACAGCAAACGGATGGCAATTGTTACGACTGATCGCAGATCCCGTGGAGGCACGCACATGCGCCAAAAACAACCCCGTTTGAATTTGACTGGCAATGGATTTCAAATTCGGATCGGACCACGCAGGGTACACATCACGGTACAATCCCGGCTCTGGCCTTGCGTGATACCACGCCAATCCAAACCCATCGGCATTAATCGCCGTTTTACATTCTTCAGCCTGCTTACTTTGCTTGATCAACGAATGGCTCGGGTCAAACAAAAGTCCTTCGATAAAAACAGGTTCGCCAATATAGGCCGCCCATCTACACATTAAGCACCTCGATTATGCGTCTTTGCATATAGCTTAGCAACGATCTTACTCGCCGTTTTTTCACACGCACAAGGCACAAAGGCGTGAAGCAATGCAGCGAAAGCAGCGGCAAACAAAGTGGACGAAAACTTCAAAGCAAAGAAGAAATGCTCAATAAATGTCTCATCTACAGATGCTGGGTGATCTAGGAAAATTTTGCGTATCATGGGGCTACTCCTGTTGTTTTTCACACAATATCAGACGCCCAACGTAAAAACGTCCCAAAGTTAAGGTAATTTTCTTCTTTATTGTGAAAATATCCCAGTATATAGTAACTTTATGAAAATAGATCACATAGACACACAAATACTGCAACACTTGCAACGCGACGCCACACTAGGCCTAGAGGATTTAGGCGAATCCGTTGGTCTGTCCCGCAATGCCTGTTGGCGCCGCATCAAAAACTTAGAGGACGCAGGTTTTATCAAATCGCGTGTCGCCATATTAGACGCCGAAAAACTGGATGTGGGCTTAAGTGTGTTTATTTCAGTTAGAACCAACAAGCACGATCCCGATTGGTTAAACCAATTTGCCAGCGCCACACGCTCTATGCCTGAAATCTTGGGCGCATACCGCATGAGTGGCGATCTGGACTATCTGATCCGCGCTCAAGTCGCAGATATGGCCGCCTATGACCGTCTATACCAGCGTCTAATTCAAAAGGTGACCTTGGCTGATGTATCCGCCAGTTTCGTGATGGAAGAGATTAAGGAAACAACAGCACTACCGCTGTAGCGCATAGTGTTGAAGTAAGATCACTGTTTTCGCGTCATAAATCTCGCCCGTGGTGATCATATGCAGTGCATCATCTAAGGGTACTTCCAAAACTTCAATATCTTCGCCCTCATCAACAACACCACCCCCATCGGATACCCGATCAGATGCACGGTATTCACCGACATAATACACCACTGTTTCATCCACCCCACCGGGCGATGAAATCAAATCAAACAATCGGGTCATTTTAGAAACAGAAAACCCCGTTTCCTCTTCCAATTCCAACCGCATCCGTTCGACAGGATCAGCCCCATCCAACATCCCAGCAGGGGCTTCAATCAGAAACGCATCACGCCCAATCAAATGACATGGCAATCGAAATTGACGTGTTAATAAAACATTATCCGTATTAGGATTACGCAACAAACACGTCACCGCAGAACCGCGCTCATACACTTCACGCGTTTGTTTCTGCCATGACCCATCACGGTTGCGCAGCTCATATGTGAATTCAGAAAACCGCTTCCATCCATCCACCAATACCGTCTTGGAAATATGGCGAATGAAATCAGTCATTGTTTGGTCTTACAGACCTTCAACGATTGTATAGTTGCGTGTGGACACACCATCTGCCAGCGCAAAGCCCAAAGCTTCTTGATACTCTGGTCCATCATAGAACTTCACAGCCGTATCAAAATCTTCAAAACGAATGATCACGTTGCGCAATTGTTCTGGCCCTTCTTTGGTCACGCATTTGCCACCGCGCACCAAAAACTCCCCACCATATTTTGCAACAGCAGGACCTGCCAACTCTACATATTTACCGTATTCATCCGCATCATGAACGTTGATTTGAACCATGCAATAAGCTGCCATGTTTTATGCTCCTAAAACTGTTTTCGCGACCGCAACCGCCTTATCTGCGTTTGCTGCATCCGCACCACCCGCTTGCGCCATATCAGGACGGCCACCGCCGCCTTTGCCGCCCAATTCCGCAGCTGCTGCTTTCACAACATCCACAGCACTCACTTTGCTTGTCAAATCATCGGTCACACCAGCCGCAACAGCCGCTTTGCCGCCCGCATCTGAAATCAACAGGATCACAGCAGAGCCCAAACGGTTCTTATGCTCATCAATCAAACCGCGCAGGTCTTTGCCTGGCACATCTTTCAGCACTTGCGCAAAGAACGGCACACCATTCACATCCTCAGCCTCGGCAGATTGACCACCGCCGCCCATAGCAACCGCTTTGCGCAGCTCTGCCACTTCGTTTTGCAACGCTTTACGCTCATCCAGCAACGCCTGAACGCGCACGGACACATCCTCTGGCTTTGCTTTCAAAGTACCAGCAACACCTGCCAAAGCAGCGGATTGTCCCGTCAGATGCTTTAACGCTTCTTGCCCAGTCAGCGCTTCGATACGGCGCACACCGTTTGACGATGCGCTTTCACTTAACAAGGCAAACAAACCGATCTGACCCAATTGGCTGACATGCGTACCGCCACATAATTCAAGCGAATAAGTATTCTTATCCAATCCCTTACCAGAGCCGCCTTGAACACCCATAGAAACAACGCGGACCTCGTCGCCATATTTCTCACCAAACAAGGCTTGCGCACCCAGTTCACGCGCATCATCAGGCGTCATAATCCGTGTTTCCACACTGCTATTTTGACGAATATAAGCATTCACCTCTGCCTCAACCGCTTTAATTTCATCCGCAGTCATCGCTTTGGAATAGCTGAAATCGAAACGCAAGCGATCCACTGCATTCAACGACCCGCGTTGTGCAACATTATCGCCCAACGCATTCCGCAATGCTTCGTTCAACAAATGCGTTGCAGAGTGGCTGTTGCGAATGGCTGAACGGCGACCGTGATCCACTGTTAACTCAGCTGCTGCGCCTTTGGTCAACGTGCCCTCACTCACTTCACCGATGTGAATGAACACGCCAGCTTTTTTCTTAACATCGGACACAGTAACTGTAGCACCATCCGTTTTCAAAACACCGCTGTCACCAATCTGACCACCGCTTTCCGCGTAAAACGGCGTCTGGTTCAAAACAACCTGAACAGCTGTGCCTTTGTCTGCACTATCCGCCAAAGCCCCATCCACAACGACAGCCACAACCTGACCTTCTGCTGTTTCGGTGTCATACCCAAGGAACTCTGTCACACCTTTGTCTTCAGCAATATCAAACCAAATGCTTTCATCCGCAGCTTCGCCAGAGCCAGACCACGCCGCACGCGCCTTGGCTTTCTGCTCTTCCATTGCTGCATTGAACCCATCGACATCAACCGTCATGCCCTTTTCGCGCAGGGCATCTTGGGTCAAATCAACAGGGAAACCATAAGTGTCATAAAGCTTAAATGCCGTGTCACCCGCCAAGGTTCCGCCTTCACCCAAACCGCTGACCTCATCATCCAGCAATTTCAAACCGCGATCCAAAGTCTTTTTGAAACGTGTTTCTTCCAACAGCAATGTCTCCTCGATCATCGCTTGGCCTTGGGTCAATTCAGGATAGGCTTGGCCCATCTGTTTCACCAAAGCTGGCACCAATTTGTGCATCACAGGATCTTGCGCCCCCAACAAATGCGCATGGCGCATCGCACGGCGCATAATACGGCGCAACACATACCCACGGCCTTCATTCGATGGCAAAACGCCATCCGCAATTAGGAATGAAGTCGAGCGTAAATGATCCGCAATCACACGGTGACTGACATTCATATCCCCATAAGGATCAACACCCGTTGCATGTGCAGACGCTTCGATCAGGTCCTTGAACAAATCCGTCTGGTAGTTATCATGGCTGCCCTGCAACAATGCTGCAACACGTTCAATACCCATGCCTGTATCAATGGATTGCATATCCAATGGCACCATGGATCCATCTTCGAACTGCTCGTTTTGCATGAAAACAAGGTTCCAAATCTCGATAAACCGATCACCATCTTCTTCTGGTGATCCCGGAGGACCACCCCAAATGTGATCACCGTGATCATAGAAAATCTCGGTACATGGTCCACAAGGTCCCGTTGGACCCATTTTCCAAAAGTTGTCATCTGTATCGATGCGAATAATACGATCATCAGGCAGGCCGGCGTATTTCTTCCAAATATCCGCTGCCTCATCATCCGTATGATAGACCGTCACATACAAACGATCCTTATCAATTGCGAAGTCTTTGGTGATCAAATCCCACGCTTGCGTAATCGCTTGCTCTTTGAAGTAATCGCCAAAGGAAAAGTTCCCCATCATCTCAAAGAATGTATGGTGACGTGCCGTATAACCAACATTGTCCAGATCATTGTGCTTACCACCCGCGCGCACACATTTTTGCGCCGAAGTAGCCCGCACATAATCACGTGTTTCTTGACCTGTGAACAGATTTTTAAACTGCACCATACCAGAGTTCACAAACATCAAAGTCGGATCATTACGCGGCACCAAAGGCGAGCTTTGTACCACTTGATGATCATTCCGATCAAAGAAGTTCAAAAAGGTTGCACGAATGTCATTTACGCTGGTCATCTGGCTATTCCGCTTAAGTCGTTTACAGCGTTGTATCCAAGGGGATAACGGGTGTCCACAGCTTACGTTTACCTTTATCGACTCTACCACAAAGCTAGGATAGCATTATATAAACACATCTGTATTTCATCACGCAGGACACACATGAAAATTCTTTCCATTATATTCTTTATACTAGCCGCAATCGTTCTGGGACTTTGGGCGTTCTTTTATATATATGTTATGGGCATGGCCTGCGCCTTTGGTTCAGTCAACTCAACGAATTGCAGTGTCAAATACCCATGGATGTTGAGCGGGGAAGATTTCAATTTATTGGTTACAACACCTGCGATTATATTTGGGTTAACTCTTGTCTTGGCCATTCTTTTCAGGCGTGAAGCGAAAAAGGGAAACGATAGTTAAGCCTTACGGATCATATCCCCTTTGGAAACAAGCCCATCTATCACAACTTCGCATAGCAATCCGCGCAATTTGTGTTTGATATTTTCAGGCCGTACAATCCAGTCCTTGGCATCTTTGCCATAACGAACTTTCCATTTCACACAGGCATCATTGAATGCATCGGTTACACGGATTACAGCGGTTCCAATCTGCAAGATAGTACCAATCGGCATATTCGCCTCTGATGTATCAATATCTGCAACAATCGGATCACCTGGATGTGGTGTATTTTCCCGATCCAGCCATACCAAATCCATCACGCGTTTATTCAAAATTGAAACTTGAATACGCGGATCAGGTTTGCCATCGGGCAGTTTCATCCATGCCGCTGTTGACCAACGTTCACTAGGAATTCCAAATTCTTTGGTCAACTCAATCTGATCCACAATCTGCCTTTCCCCATAATCAGGGCGCAAACAGAGTATTTGCACGGGCACATTATCTTTTGGCGCATCTAAAATATCAGGAATTGCAGCCTGCAATTCATCCATTGTCACCTGCGACATGAATTTACACCGTTCCGCGTCGGAACGTAGCCGTTGCAACTCCCATTGCAATTAATGCCGCCCCACCAAACTTTGTAAGCCAAACAATAACAGCAGGCTTTGAAATCTTTTCGCGCAGCTTATCAGCCAAGAGTGCGTATACTAAGGCATTGAATGCAGCCAAACAAACAAAGGTAGCTATTAAGATGGAAAACTGCGGCAACAATGCCGTTTCTGTGGTGATAAATTGTGGCACGAAGGCTATAAAAAATACGATGGACTTGGGGTTCAAGGCCGTCACGGCCGCTGCATGGCTAAAGACTTTGGACATTGGCAAATCTACAACATCGCTGAGTATTGCAACCTTTGCATTGGGCGCACTGCGAAACAACTTAACACCCAAATAGATCAAATAAGCAGCCCCTACCCATTTCAAAGCAGTGAATAAAGTTGCAGATGCCAAGACTAAAGCGCCTAACCCTGCAAGCGATGCACTCATCGCGATTAAATCACCAACGGCAACGCCAACAGCGGTTGCCACGGCAACTCTGCGCCCTTGGCTTAATGCATAGCTCAGCACCAGCAATATTGTCGGCCCTGGAATAAGCAATAATGCGGTGGATGCAGCCACGAAAGCCAGCCAAAGTTCAAAAGCCATAATCATTCCTAAAATGCTATATCGGAACCAAGCCATTATTTTTTAAAACTGTAAAGAAATTATCGCATGTCACTGTGAAAAACAAAAAGGCCAAAGAAAACCTTTGGCCTTTTAAACTTTAATTTCAGACACATTTAATCTTCAACAACCGCATCGTCATCCATTTTTACCAATTTGGCTTCTTCAGCTGGCATATCAAAATCCAAACCATGTGATGCCCGAATTTTATCTTCGATATCCAGCGCCATACGTGGGTTTTCTTTCAGATAATTCTTCGCATTCTCACGGCCCTGCCCGATGCGTTCATCCCCATATGAGAACCAAGAGCCTGATTTTTCAACCAATCCAGCTTTCACGCCAAGATCAATCAATTCACCCCGTTTGGAAATGCCTTCGCCATACATGATATCAAACTCAACTTGTTTGAACGGCGGTGAAACTTTGTTTTTCACCACTTTCACGCGTGTTTGGTTGCCCACAATTTCATCACGATCCTTGATCGCACCAATGCGGCGGATATCCAAACGAACAGAGGAATAGAATTTCAACGCATTCCCACCAGATGTGGTTTCAGGTGATCCAAACATCACGCCGATCTTCATTCTGATTTGGTTGATGAAAATCACCATACAGTTTGATTTCGCAATTGAGCCTGTCAATTTACGCATCGCTTGCGACATCAATCGTGCTTGTGCACCAACCTGATGATCGCCCATATCGCCTTCTAATTCCGCTTTTGGTGTCAAAGCGGCAACCGAATCCACGACAACCATGGAAACAGCGCCTGAACGCACCAATGTATCTGTGATTTCCAAAGCTTGCTCACCTGCATCTGGCTGTGAAATCAACAGGTCGTCCAAATTCACACCAAGTTTCTTCGCATACGCAGGATCCAATGCATGTTCCGCATCCACGAATGCGCAAATACCGCCCTTTTTCTGTTCTTCCGCAATAGCGTGCAAAGTCAGCGTTGTTTTACCTGAACTTTCAGGGCCATAAATCTCGATAATACGGCCTTTGGGCAAACCACCTATGCCCAGTGCGATATCCAAACCCAACGAGCCTGTTGATGTTGCTTCGATATCCATCACTGGGTTGTCTTGCCCCAGTTTCATAACAGAGCCTTTGCCGAATTGGCGTTCGATCTGTCCCAAGGCTGCTTCTAGCGCCTTTTGTTTATCCATTGCTTTTTTGTCGGTCATATCTAGTAAAGTCGCACCCATGTTTTTTCCTTTTTATTTCACATCCCTGCGATCGCAACAATGAGTCGTTTGTTCCATTTATGTTCTCTTTTATCGTTATGAGACCAAAACAGGAACATTTCAAGATAAATTTTATAATTCTACTTTTGGTAAAGTTAGTTTATGATAGGTAAAAATATTATAAACGATTTATCGAGTACACAGGCAGATCAAATAAGATGTTGATATTTATAAAAGAAAATTTAGTTTTTTTCGCCACACCAAAGACCGCATCTACATCTATAGAAACAACACTCGGGACCTTATGTGAAATCCGTTTATCAAAAATGCCATCCCTAAAGCACACTCCCTATAGAAAGTACAAACGTCTTTTAGAGCCCTTTGTTCAAACGGTTATGCCAAACGAACCTGATTGCGTTGCAGCATTCAGGGAGCCCGTTGATTGGTTGGGCAGTTGGTACAGATACCGCTCCCGCAATGAATTGATAGGCAAACCCAACAGCACAAATAACTTAAGTTTTAACCAATTTGTCGAAGGGTACTTGCAAGATGACCAGCCAGCCTATGCAAATGTTGGCAACCAAGCAAAATTTATATCTGATAAGAATGGTAATGTCGGCATGACACATATTTTCAAATACGACCATATGAACGCTATGGTGCGATTCTTATCTGAGCGTTTGAAAAAGCAAATCAATTTACCCAAAGCCAATGTATCCCCCAAGATGGAACTCTCTTTAAGTCCTGAATTACAGCGCGAATTACAGAACGCTTATCGAATTGATTTCGATATATACGAAGGTGTTGCCTCTTAATCAGCCGGAAATATCATGTATGGTTTGAATAAGACTGGATAACGTAAAAGGTTTCGATAAAAATTTAGCCCCAACTATGGAACCAAATTCTTGGGAAAATGTTTCTTCTGCATACCCAGACACAAATACAACCTTTACATCAGGGCGCGTGATCAAAGCCTTGCGCACCCATGTTGGACCATCTTCACCAGGCATCACCACATCTGATACAAAGATATCAATATGTAAGCTGGAATCATTTACAAACTTTAACGCCTCTTCTGCTGATCCTGCCTCTATAACTGTTACATCCTGCATCGCTAATGCACGTGCAGCAAAACTACGAACGGGAACTTCATCTTCTACCAAAAGAACGGTGGTACCTTTCAGTGATTGTCCAATCATACGTGGCCCAGTCATAGTATCAACAACGGGTTGTTCGACATGTTTTGTGACGGGTAAAATTACACTAAAAGAGGTTCCTTGGCCCAAAGCACTGTCAGCAAAAATATAACCACCAGTTTGTTTAACAATCCCATAAACCGTCGAAAGCCCTAATCCAGTTCCCTCACCTACATCTTTGGTTGTAAAAAACGGGTCAAATATATGGGACAGGTTTTTAGGTTTAATGCCGCAACCATTATCTGATACAACAATTTCAATATAACGCCCCTTAGGGATGGTCACCCCTTCTTTGGCCGTGTCTTCAGTGAAAACTCTTTCACAGGTTAAGATATCAACCTGCCCTCCTTCGGGCATTGCATCACGCGCATTCACAACAAGGTTCATGACGACTTGTTCTAGCTGTCGTTTATCAACGTAAACATTCGGTAGGTTTTCTGCATGCCTAAGTACCAGATCAATTTTGGCACCTAATAAACGGTTCAACAAATGGGTCATGTCCGCCAGTGCTTCATCCACGTTCAAAACATCTGGTTGCAATGTCTGCTTGCGTGAAAATGCCAATAATTGCCCCACCAAAGCAGCAGCACGATTGGCATTTTGATGGATTTGGATCAGATCGCTATAGTCAGGATCACCTTTGTCATGCCGCAATAGCAAAAGATCACAATAACCAGAAATAGCCGTTAATAGATTATTAAAATCATGCGCAACACCGCCAGCCAATTGCCCAATCGCCTGCATTTTCTGGCTTTGTACGAATTGCGCTTCTAGGGTTTTTAATTCTGTTGCATCACTGATCACTGCAATTAAATCAGAGCCGCCTCTTGGGTCCATACTTATCAATGAAACATGTAGGAAAACCTCTGACTTTGGTCCCGTCACTTGTACAAGTTTTGGTTCTCCTCGTGCGGCGCGTTCAGTTAATTCTTCTAACCATTCTGGTACTGGGCGCGCCAGCCCAGATATAATTTCAGAAATATTTGGACAATCACCTTCGCGAATACCAAGAATATTGCGTGAAAATTGGTTTGTTTGCTTGATTTGTCCATCTTTCGTAACACGCAACAATGCTATCGGCAGATCGTCAAACAGGTCTTGAACTGTGCTAACACCCGTATGTGCAAAACTGCGCTTAGCAATCTTTGCAGCACCCTCTTCGCCTTTTTGTTGTAAATGAATACGATTTGATACAATCAACCAATATATCAAGCCTGCTGTCATAAAAACCGCAATTGGTATGACAATCAGTACTGGATATAAACTGGAATCCAGTTCAGGGACCAAGGTAGCAACCAAAGCAGCCATGCATATTACGGTAGCAATTACCCACCAATCCCTTTTAAGGGTCAAAATTTTTATCATAAAATTCGCATCAATAAAATGTTTCCAATACTAGTATTAGAAGAAATTACTGAACGAAAAACAACCTATAATTGTATTTTCTGCAAAACTTCTAAAAAGAACCCATCCATTCCACGGCTTGGCGATAACCGCATCCGCTTCAAAGATATCCATTCAGGATTCTCTTTTAAAAAGGTTTCAATTTGGTTTTCATTTTCTTCCAGCAGCAATGAGCACGTCACATAGGCTAAATATCCCTGTGTGCTGACCAAATTTTGTGTACTTCGCAAAATATCCTGCTGAACAATGCAAAGATCTTCTAGGTCTCGTTTAGTAAACCGCCATTTCCCATCGGGATTTCGGCGCCATGCCCCTGTTCCAGAACATGGAACATCTAATAACACCAGATCATACTGCATTTTTTGTTTGGCAGGGTCGTTTGTTAATACATTTACCTGAGCACCAGCCCGTTTGGACCGTGCAGGCAAATCATTCATCCGTGCCTGACTTTGATCATAAGCATAAAGCTTTTTACTACCACCAGAACGCGCAGCAATCGCTAAAGATTTACCACCACCGCCTGCGCAATAATCCAGAACTGTTTGCACGGTATCCAATGGCAATGCATCAACAATCATCTGCGAACCAACATCTTGGATTTCAACCAAACCATTCTGATACGCTTCTGAGAGTGCAACACGACGAGGGTTTGTTAAAACGCGTAAAGCGCTAGAAGAAAGTTCTAAAACCTCAGTTTCAACACCCTCTTTCGCCAAAGAAGCCTGTGCCGATGTGATGGTGGTCTTACAGGTATTAACACGTAAATCCAATGATCCACGACTTTGCAATGATGATAACGCAGGCACAAGATCGTCATCCTCTAAAGCGGCATCAAGTTTTGGGGCAATCCAATTCGGAATATCCAATTGTATTGCAAATTCTGGGCAGCCTTTATGTTCTTGTAAAACGGTAAACTCTACATCAGATAAAACGGCTGGTGCGAATTTCTCACCCGTGAAAAAATCTTCTATTTGAGCACCTTGCGCTAAAATATGCCCCATCACGCAACCTCGGCCAGTCTCAAAACCAGCGCGGAACATAAAAGTCCGTTTACACCGCAAACAATCAAAAACAATATCTCGAACGGCCGCACGATCCTTAGAGCCTGCATAGCGATTTGATCGCGCCCAGTTGGTTAAAACTTTTTCTGCAGGCGCTCCATCAAATATGCGGTCTAAAATATCTATGGCAGCAGCATATCGTGCACTTGGGGTCATAATTAGAACCAATCTGATTGTAATTTCATATTCAAAAGATCAAACACTTATGAATATGAATCTTTATCTTGGAAAACGTTAATTATCTTCAAGCAGTTTTATATGCTCAAGTATCGTCAACCGCTGTTCCTCCAAGGGAACTAGAATATCTTTACCCGTTTTGAATGATCAACCAATCCGGTAATTCGGGCTTTCGCGTGTAATCTGAACATCATGTACATGGCTTTCTTTCAAACCGGCACCAGAAATTTTCACAAACTTACAGTTTTGACGCATCTCATCAACAGTTGCACATCCTGTGTACCCCATTGAAGCCCGCAAGCCGCCGATCATTTGATGCACAACTGATGTAACTCCACCTTTGTAAGGCACTTGACCTTCGATACCTTCAGGCACCAGCTTATCAGTGCTTGCTTCTTTTTGGAAATACCGATCAGCAGACCCACGTGCCATAGCTCCAACAGAACCCATACCACGGAAGGACTTAAAACTACGGCCTTGGTATAGGATCACTTCACCTGGTGCTTCATCTGTGCCAGCCAGCATAGAGCCAACCATAGCACAGTGTGCACCCGCTGCGATTGCTTTAGAGAAATCGCCAGAGAATTTAATACCACCATCAGCGATCACAGGAACACCGTCAGCGGCGGCTGCATTTGAACAATCATCAATCGCGGTCAACTGAGGAACACCAACACCTGCAACGATACGTGTCGTACAGATAGACCCTGGTCCAATACCAACTTTAACAGCATCTGCACCTGCACCGATCAAAGCTTTGGTTGCCTCACCTGTTGCAACGTTACCTGCCACAACTTGCACATTACTGTTCAGCTTTTTAATACGTTCAACCGCATGCGACACACTAATCGAATGACCATGCGCCGTATCAATAACTAACAGATCGACACCTGCGTCGATCAATTGTGACGAGCGTTCAAAACCCGCGTCCCCTACTGTAGAGGCGGCAGCCACACGCAAACGGCCCAATTCATCTTTACAGGCTTGTGGGTTCAAAACAGCTTGTTCCAAGTCTTTCAATGTCAAAAGGCCAGTTAACTTATTTGAGCCATCCACTACCAATAGCTTTTCGATGCGGCGCTCTTGCATCATCAACTTAGCGTCGTCCAAATTAGCGGGCTCTTGTACAATCGCCAAATTATTTGCTGTCATCATATGTGAAACAGGTGTGCTGTCATCGGTTGCAAAACGCATGTCGCGGTTTGTCACAATGCCCACAACCTTACCGTCTTCATCAACAACAGGAAATCCGGTGACGCGGTAACGTTCTTGCAATGCTTTTGCATCTGCTAAAGTCTGATTGGCTTTTAATGTAACTGGAGAATAAACTGTACCACTTACGAAACGTTTCACACGGCGAACTTGATCCGCTTGTTCTTCTTCGTTCAGATTGCGGTGGATCACCCCAATCCCCCCCGCTTGCGCCATAGCAATAGCCATACGCGCTTCGGTGACTGTATCCATCGCAGAACTTAACAATGGGATATTCATTGCAATAGATTTCGTTACATGCGTTGCAGTATTGGCATCAGACGGCAAAACGCTGGACGCACCTGGTACGAGCAAAACATCATCAAATGTGAGGGCCTCACGAATCTCCATGACTATCTCCAAGAGTTATCGGTATTGACGCTGCCATATCTCATGGATGTGGATAAATTGAAAGAGGCAAATTGCTAAAGCGCCTACAATTGATGAATATATCAATTTTTTAGATGGCTTTGGAAAATTAAACACACTTGCAAAGTAAATGTTTTATTATTGAGTTTTAGCACATTTGACGTACAATATCTTAAAGACCACACCTGCAATTTATAGCACAAATACACTATTATTTCTAATTTTACTAAATTCAATGCGCAGGTTTGGCACCTAAAATAGGCCATTATAATGCAAGCCACGTTCAAAGCCCTCGTAATTGCAGCAAGTTTATTTGCTTCATCTTCTCCCTTATTGGCTCTTACAATTGATACCAATCCAAATCCGAATTCTGTTGTTTTGGTCCAAGAATTAACCTCAGGCTTTAGCGTTCATTATCCAAAATTTTGCCCCGTAAGTTCGGGATCATTCCCTGTTAGATGTCATAGAAAAGGGTACCATTTCAATGTAGGGACATGGAGTAAAAAGGCAGATGTTATATCTATAAATGGGAAACGATATCTGGCTCAATGGATCGCAGCATTACCAGAAGGTTTATATGCTTACACAGAGGCAGAAGTTGGCGCAAAATTATTTCGCATAACAAACAGCACAATTGTAGCATTCATCAAACCAGGCACGATCATTACAAATTATACTTTCGAAAATAAATCATCGATGCATGTTAATGACCAGCAAGAAGAAATAACCATAGCACTCAAGAGGAAGTACGGCAAAATTATAGAGCAGATGCGCTTTTCCACCCTTCATATTAAAAATGTAGAATGCGATGAAGGCCAATGGAACAGCAGTGATCAGTTATGTAAATTAAAATTCTCCTTTAAACATAATGGAGCGAACCCACCAGAACCATTCATTGGCGATGACCATAACAGCTTAACCAGTGGGCCTGATAAATAGCTTAACACCTCGATTATTGCGGTTTTACTTGCGTATCAGCTCTGAATAATTCTGCCCTGCTAGAATACCCTGTGCTTTATCTGTAATTGCTGCTCTTGCGCGGATATCTCCATGAGGTTTCATCCAGTTCAATTCATCCATCTCAGACAAAAGATCAGGTAAATACCCAGATGCTAGGATACGCCAATCAAGCGGCACTGTATCACGGTAGCTTTTAATCAAAGTATAGACTACCGTTGTGCAATTCGCTGTAATCGTGTTGTAAAACCGAGCTTTTTTTGCGTCTGCATTAGCTTTTTCAATATATCCTAAAAACAATGCCTTGCGACGTTCCATTGTCGTTTTCAAAGGATACAGATACACGTCCTCAATCGGGTCGCGCGCATTGGTGCGCACACGAATGATATCATTTTCATCTGCTGCAATGATCGCCAATTCATATTGCTTAAAGAACCCACCGATTGTGGAAAAGCTTTCATGCTGCTCTTTGCGAATTTCCACAGAAAACGCGATGCGCTCCCCGTCTGTAAACCTAAATGACATTATAGAATGTGAAATCGCTTCACTGCCCCAATGGGATGCGAACAGATCAATGCTTTCTAACTGATCCAAGTCATACGTGCGGTCTTCCCACTTTTCCACAAAGTCATCGGAAGTTGTCCAATCGAAATTACGGACATTATTTAATGTGATCAGAGACCCATCAATGTCAGCAGTCACTGTGCGTGCAACCTCTGGTTTCCAATCGCGATTTAACTTTGGCGTAATACCGAATGTCCACCATCCTAAACTTAGAACCATTGCAATTAAGAAGCTTAATATAGACCGTGTACGACCAGCAGCTTTGAAGACCCCCAAAAGGCAAAACAGTGCGAACAAGCTCCAAAGTCCGATAAGTAGCCATTTTAACGGTAAAAACCCTTGGTAGAACAAAGCTATAGAAAACCATGTACCGTATCCAATTATGATTAGTGCAAAGATTGCGATTAAAATAAACTTGAAAAATTTCATGTGAATCCACCTTTCTACATTAATAGATTCAACCCAACTATTTAATCCGTTTTAAAGTACGTTTCTTTTCCTTGCCACCATAATAAGCTTTACCTTTAAAGAATATTTCCCAACCAGAACCATCAACAGTAAATGATCCCAGTTCCTGAAGTCCATATTCGCCATTCGCTTTCTGTGCGTTGGTTTTAATGACCACAGACCATCAGAGTATGTTGTTTCTCTAAAAGAATTGTATGAGCCATATTTTGTATCTACCAACACAAATTCACAGCACCCTACAGTTAAAGCACAATTATGGGGTTTAAAGTTAATCGGCCCAGAATATTCAACATAATCATTCAAAAAGTTATAAACAAGTTAAACGCAAGCAGCCCCTGTCGCTTGTGCCAATCCTCCAATCACCCACAGGCGATAAGTTTTGCAAACAATATATGGAATGATAACGGTCGCCACCCCCAAGCTGCCGATTGCCGCTATCTCTGACAACATCCCCAATCCGGCTTCAACCCCCATCAACATCATTCCGGCATAAGCAGACAGTGGAAACGTAAAACCACCCCACCCTGGGTTCCAGCCACCTTTGGTAAACCATTTTATAAATGGCAACATCCCAATAGCAACAAGCATTGCAGCCCACCAAAACCATGCATATACATCCAAAGACCACACTTCATATGCGCCAGCTCCATAAATACATGTTGGGGCTAATACGATGGCATAACTTGGATGTAGTGGCGCAGGAACATATCCTTTTGCCAAATTCATCAATGACATGACTGCAATAAGCAAAAATGCTGGCATAGTGGCGAGCAAGATAAATGCACTTAGATCTTTATATCCTAATGCGGGCCCAGAAACAGCGGCCACGATATAGCCAATGAACGGCAGGAATATTGGCGGGGTAATATTGCGTAATATATTTTTCGCCTGTGCAAATGCCCAAACCACACAAATCATATATAGCGTATGCAAAAACAGGCTAATCCACCAAATGATCCGCGCCACTTCAATACTATATGGAACCAATAACGCCGCAATCATCATCAAACACATCGACCCTGCGGAAACAGCACCTCGCGCGGGAACAACCTTTAGATCATCCATAACGACTGAGGGACGCGCGATCATTTTCAGCAGATAACATAGGAATGTCAGAGCGAATAAAACTGTTGCGCATAAAGCAAGCACTTCGCCAATCCATGTCGGTATACCCCAAACAGAAGCGGCACGGCGCCAAGATAGGCCTAGACCCAGAAAACCCAATAAACATGGAAACAATGCAGGCGGGGTTCGGCGCCAGAAATTAAATATATTCGTCATAAGTTTGTATTGAAGTCTTCTGCACTATGCCGCAACCTAAAAGTTAAATGTAACTTACAAGCTGAAACTCTATGACACCTAACGACATAATCAAAACTCTAAACTTACAACCTCACCCAGAGGGTGGTTGGTATGGTGAAACATGGCGCGGCGATGAACAGCCGCGTGCATCGGGTACTTCTATTTATTTTTTATTAGAGGAACACCAGTCCAGCGATTGGCATAAAGTTGATGCTGTTGAGATTTGGCATTGGTATGCTGGCAGTCCAATGGAACTACATATAAATGATGGCGGTGACACGCGCATTGAGATGCTAGGGCCAGATGTAATGAGTGATCAACGCCCTCAACGGATTGTACCAACGGATGCTTGGCAAAAATCTATCCCCAAGGGTGGCTGGGTATTGGTCGGTTGTACCGTATCCCCTGGGTTTGAATTTTCAGGCTTTGAGTTAGCTGAAAAAGGCTGGAGCCCTTAAGATAATGAATCAAATAAAAAGAAGACACATATAATGCGACATATTCTAAAAACATTTCTTACACCCATCTTATTTGCATCGGTTACAAGCATGGCAACAGCTGGTACAACAAGCGACATATTTATAAAGACATGTATGGATAACTCAGAAAATTTTTCATCTGTTTTAGATGCATGGAATGAAGAGTTTAATATCAATAAAACGCCCAAAAAATCAGTATCGTCAAGCGAGTACAAGTTTTCCAATTCGTCGGTTCATCCAGAAAACCCAGGTTCTTTTTATACCTTACGAACATCTGCAAAAAATGCTGATAGTCGTGTTTTCGAATGCAATCTCGTCAACCAAATGGAATCTAACCCAAAACAAGAAGCTACTGATCTTGTTGATAAAATGAAACTTTATCCATTGCGAAAATCACAGCAAAGACGTTGGGAGAAAAGCAATCATGGTCGTTTTTTATGGAGATCTCCAAACCATCCAGAAAGGACGATTGAGACGATCTTAGATGACAAAAGCATCGCTTTTAGCATGTGGCGCTTGGAGGAAGACAAGGAAACGCTTGATTTATCACCTCTGAAGAACATTGAAAATGTAAAAAACGATCTTGCTGATACCTTTCAAGAAATATGCGTAAATACATCAGGAAATTTGACCGACATAAAAGAAAATTGGAATAATAGACTGGGCCGCAAGTCGATTATTAAAGGGTCCGAACCACATCTTAGATTAAGCGATCCATGTCCTGAATGTAGTGTCGAAAATAAGCTTACTATTAAAGCCGCAGCGCAGACATTAGATACGCCCTATCAATATTGCCAAGTTGCACGCTTTCAGCAAAAAGACGCTCTCAACTCCTTACGCTACCTGATTGCTTTATTCGACTTAAAAGAACAAACTGAGCCAACAGATGCCCAAAACATGATCGGTAAAAATGCAGTTTCTTTAACGCACACGTGGCACAGTAAAGAGTTGCCTGATTATAAAATCACGACGCAACTCTTATTGGTCTCTCGAAAGACGGGTACAGGTACCTTTTCAATAACAGCGCAAAAACGAAAGTAGAGCAATTCAGGAAAATCATCGAAAATGGATCATAAAACTTTCCTAAGCCAATTGGATACAGACACGCGGGCCAAGTTAACGGAACGCTCTGATACCCCTGCCCTTATTCATCTTGGGCTTTATTGGGGGCTTATGATTGGTTTGGGTGTGTATGTGGCTTATGGCCTACCCCTGTGGTGGCTTGTGCTGGTTCCTTTGGGCATTCTTATATCTTTTAATTTTACGTTGCTGCATGAAACGGTGCATTCCACACCTTTCAAAACCGAAAGCTTTAATAAAATCGCAGGACGGATCAGTGCATTTCTGATCCTTCTGCCAATGGATTGGTTTCGTTATTTTCATCTGGCGCATCATCGCCACACGAACGACCCCGAAAATGATCCAGAATTGCGGTCTGATAAGCCTGAAACCATTGGGCAATATATCTGGCATGTGACGGGTTTACCTGTTTGGCGCGGCAATATCGGAAAAATCATCAAAAATGCGACGCGACAAAACAACGACCCTTATGTTCCTGATAAAGGCAAAGCTAGGGTCAAACATGAAGCGCGCACCACACTGGCGCTTTACAGCGGTGTTCTTATCGCGCTTATCCTTGGGCAGTCATGGATTTTCTGGTGTTGGATTTTACCATCCCTGATCGGACAACCGTTCTTGCGCCTTTATCTGTTGGCAGAACACGGGCGCTGTCCGCCCGTGGCCAATATGTTTGAAAACACCCGCACCACATTCACCAACCGTATTGTAAGGTTTGTGGCGTGGAATATGCCCTATCACATTGAACACCATACATACCCATCTGTACCGTTTCACAAACTTCCTGCATTGCATGATTTAGTCAAAGAGGAATTGCGTGTCACATCAAACGGGTATGTAGAGTTTAATAAGGAATATGTTGAGGGTATCACCTCGTAATATCCGCTATTTATCAGAGGGCTTTGGCGCAGGTTGATCTTTGGGCGACTTCACCGTCAAAAACCCTGTAAACACCCCTTCTTTAGGGAATTGTAAGCTTGGGAAATACAAGCCATCATTCGCATAAGACGGTGCAGAAGCGCATAGAGTTAGAACCAGTATTGTTAGGCAATATTTTTTGAAAGTATGTATCATCGTTTTCTCCGAAGTTTGTATTCGAAGACAGGTTTGGCAAAACAAACGCACATACTCTCCTTCATTTTAAAATCGACGAGAGTTTTTCAAAAATGACTGTTCTTTTTAAAATCAATAAGTCTAACGGCTGCGGTATTCACGCGGGCTTTTGCCCGTTTGTTGACGAAATGCTTTGTTGAAAGGACCAAGGGACGAAAACCCAATATCATAAGCAATCTCAAGGATTGTTCGATTGGATTGTTCTGGATCATCAAGGGCTTGCATAGCTGCTGTAATGCGGTAACCATTTATGAACGTTGAAAAATTGCGGAAGTCCAAGTCCTGATTAATCACAACACGCAGTTGGTGTTCGGGCAGCTTGATCTTTTGCGCCAATGAACCAATAGTTAATCCTTCTTCACGCCAAACCTCTTCATCCATCGCTTGCATTAATTTCGCAATAAGCTGTTTGTTCTTTTGTGATGAGGTTTTGTTGTTTTTTGGCTGCTCTGCACTGACCCATATTCTCGAATTTGCGCCCAATACCCAAATACCAAATACAGTCCCCAATAAAAGGAATGCTGCCGCATGCAAAACAAAGATAAACTGTGGAACATCTGCATCCTTAAAAGACACCTCTACGGCAGAGATCACAAGACCAAAGAGCGTCATTGCCACAACGAACCACAACCGAAATACGCGTCTTTCAGCAACCAGATCATCAGCGCTTGTTATGACCACTAGAACCAACAAAGCGATGTGCAAGACAATATCGATGATATTCACCGCTGTGCCCAAAATGGGCAATATCCCTGAAAATAAACTGATAATGGCGGTGAGCCCCGTTATAAGCAGCCAAGGCCATTTTCCCTCTATGCGATCAAAGAGAATTTCCAGAACCGCCCATGTAAAGGTAAATGGGATCAGTTTTGCTGCAAAAATAAATATAGGTTCGATAGGCTCAATAAGCGTTTCCAAACTGGGACTAGAAACAATCACATAACCAGCTGTTGAAATCAAAAATAGGACAAGTGCGATTTTTTTACGGAGTGGCACATCACCCGTAAGCAACGTAATCAGGATCAACAAGCCACAGCCCAAGCCAGCACCGCGCAGTATCAAATCCAACTCTTGCACATTTGTCCCCTATTGCACCCAAGCCCATGCTAAATCTAACAGGATTTTATCTGTATTGGGAACCAATATATACGAACGGCATGGCAATTTCCCCAACAGTATTTCTATCTGCTAGGTGATTTTTACAAGTATCTTTTGGAAAGGTGGCGCCACCGAAGTGTGGATATATGCCTGACAGGGGTTTTAATCCTGCACTTACTTTAACCAGTTATTTCAGAGCTTTCGCATTTGATGCTGCACACACCCTTTGAAAGCCATAGTCCACTTTGTTGCAACGAGATCAGTATGGTTTGAAAAAGGTTAATATGGATTTATGGGTGCGTGCGCAGCATCATGTGTTTTTTTATAATTAAAACATACCATTATCATGAGCTATTTCATCAGGAACTGCTTGAGAAACGTCCCAATGCTCAACTATTTTACCTTCTTCTACACGAAAGATATCAATAATAGCTGTTTCTTTACCATCTATGACCTGTTTCACATGCAAGACGACATGATCCTTTTCCGCGATCGCTCTGACAATCGAAAAATCTACATCCACTGCGGAAAACCAGCTCGATAAAGCTTCAATAAAACCTTTACGCCCTGTAGGAACATATGGGTTATGCTGGATATAATCTTCGGTTAAATACGTCATCGCCGCTGCTTCGACTTGTTTATTAACGAGTGCTTGTTCGTAAAAATTTATCACCAGTTCTTTATTACTTTGAGCACTGGCTTGAGTTGATATAAGCCCTAAGAATATCATTGATGTTAATGCAGCGGTAAATAGACTTTTTCTAATTGATAGAATTTTTCTCATTGTTAGTTTCCTTTGTCTTTTGCTATGAAACGACATTAAAACGCAGAGGATTATCCGACCAATGAAACCTCTTCATAAGAGACATGAGGGAAATCAATGCTATTAAACAAACTGGATTGGAACCTTTTGAAAGCCTTGCGCGTTTTGCTAGAGCATCAGTCTGTCACTGGGGCGGCACAAGAGCTTGGCGTAACGCAATCGGCCATGAGCCACAGTTTAAAACGTATCAGAGAATATTTTAATGACCCTATACTGGTAAACAGTGCCCAGGGTATGATGATGACTGACCGTGCCAAAGAATTACAAGCGACACTATCCCAATCATTGCAATTGCTTGAAGGTGCCTTGGCATCACATGGCCATTTCGATCCCCAAAACAGCACTGCCACAATCCGAATATTGTTACATGACTACTGTGAAAACATTCTCGTCCCCGCGCTGTTACCCGAGCTACTGCATAAGGCCCCAAACATTCAATTGGATCTTATAACGGGCCACCGAGCGGATGATAAGGCATTGGCTCAGGGAGATATCCATTTGATGGTTGGTGCCGATGTTCCGCAAGCAGGGCATTTTCGCCAAAAACGTTTATGGAAAGATCGTTTGGTCATTGTTGCACATGAAAATCACCCAAGATTGATAGGGGATACACTTACAACAGAACAATTCGCTGCTGAAACACACGTGTTTATTACCAAAACGGGCGTTGGCGGTGGCCCGATGGATGACTGGCTAAAAGGTAAGGGAATGAAACGGCATAAGGCCATCATTACCCGCCACTTTCATTCCGCACTATATCATGTCGCCAATTCAGACATAATCGTTACCCTACCCCTGCGGGTTTTCCAGCAAAACGACCATTTGCCAATTAAAGCGATGACATTTTCAGAGGAAAGTGCCTATCCCGATTGGTCAGTACTCATGACATGGGCGCCGATTACCCATGAACAACCGATCATGAAATGGTTCCGAGACCTAGTGGTTAAAGCAACTAAAGATTTACCCGCTTTAGACGAATAGAGAATTATGATGACTTAGCGATCAAGTATAGCGCTTTTAGAAAGCGGCCGTATTGATTAAACTCTTTGGCTTATCTTTAAACCCATGGATCGAATGAATTACCCACGGAACCCAGTGGCGACCACAAATTTTTCAGAACTGTTGGAACGGCTGCTTGGGGGTTTCACATTTGCGACTTTCTTGAACTTCTCTTTCAAGATTTTTTGCAATTCGCCCTCGGCGCCGCCTGCCAGAACTTTGGCAACGAATGTGCCGCCTTCATCCAGAACTTCGAATGCAAAATAAGCAGCAGCTTCGCACAAGTTCATGATACGCAAGTGATCGGTTTGTTTGTGCCCAGAACTGGCCGCCGCCATATCTGACATCACGACGTCCGCCATCCCGCCCAGCCATTCTTTGACTTTGTCGTCTGCCCCTTCGTCCAGAAAATCCAAAACGTGAATTTCAGAACCAGGAATAGGATCGACTTCTTGCAAATCCACACCAAGGATTGTGCCAACTGCTTTGCCTTTGCGTTCCCCCAAAGCATTGACACGCGGAACTGCGACCTGAATCCAACCACCGGGAGCACAACCAAGATCCACGACACGGGCACCTGGGATTAAAAAGCGGTGCTTATCATCCAATTCCATGATTTTATAAGCCGCCCGCCCACGATACCCCTCTTTTTGTGCGCGTTGCACATAGGGGTCGTTCAACTGGCGATCCAACCAAAGCGTCGATGACAAACGGCGGCCTTTGGCGCTTTTGACGCGCGTGCGCAGGTCTCGTTGGCCGCGTCCTGAACTGCCTTTTTCTTTTGCCATTGTCTTATCGTCCTAAATATCATGGGTGATTGCCCGATTTGGCACCCGTTTACTCTGGTTCATGTGATAAAGGCAATCAGCTTTAGCTGACTTGTTTTTCTGCCATTTGCGAATACAGCAACCCTTCGCGCAACCCGCGATCGGCAACGGTTAATTTATCCGTTGGGAATACGCGCAGCACACCTTGTAAAATTGCAGCGCCTGACATGATCAATTCGCAGCGGTCATTGCCAATACAGGCGGCTTTGCGACGACCATCCAGACCAAGGCGCAGGTATTCTTGGGTGACTTGTTCCACTTCATCAGATGACATGGATACACCGTCAATCTGTGTGCGTTCATAACGTTTCAAACCTTTGAACGAGGCCGCAACAGTTGTCACGGTGCCAGAGGTGCCGACAATTTGGAAACTATCGCGTATTTTAGGGTCAGAAAAATCCAGTTTATCGCCGAAATCATAAACGGCATCTTCAAAGGTGCAGGACATCAATGCAAAACGCGCCGCATCATCATCTACATCAGCGAATTGATCATTCAATGTGGCAACACCTAAAGGCACAGATATCCAATCGGTAATGCGCGCCCCTTCTGGGCCGCATTTATTGGTTTTCTCGCAACAAACTTTCAAATTGCGCAATGCATCAGAGCGGTCTTCTGGTTTCACGCCTGATAAATCGATCCATGCCAATTCGGTAGACCCGCCACCAATATCCAACACCAATAGCTTTTCCGTTTCGGGTGCCACATGCGGTGCGCAGCTGACACAGGCCAAGCGCGCCTCTTCGGCTGGGCGGATGATTTCCAATTGCAAGCCGGTGCGGGCTTTCACTTGTTTCACAAAATGCTGGCCATTTCTGGCACGACGACAGGCTTCGGTTGCCACAAAGCGGGCATTCACGACACCATGCTGTTTTAGTTTTTTCTGACAGATATGCAGAGCTTGGATCGTACGGTTGATGGCTGCACGGGATAATGTGCCATGCTCTTCTAACCCTTTGCCCAAATGCACTGGTTTTGAAAAGGCGTCCACCACTTCAAATTCGTCCCCATCGGGGCGCGCAATCAACATTCGACAGGAGTTAGTTCCAAGGTCTAATGCGGCAAATAATTCGCCAACATCTGGCTTAGGTTTCTTATTCCGACGCCTGTGTGCAAAAAAATTTGCTTTTTTCGCCCTTTCCGCTGGCATCATACGCTCCTAAGTAACATTAATATAACGATACGCGCGGTCTGATTTTATTACAAGGTAGTTTGCGCAACGTTAAAACATAATTCTGTCGTTTCTAAAGGGTTCGAAGTCGAAAAACGGCGTCGGAATCAGCCCAAACCAAGATACGGCTAAAGCATAAAGAGGAATTCAACATGCCAGACGTAACAATAGTATATTGGCGCGATATCCCAGCCCAAGTGATTGTGGGCAAAGGACGCCGCGGCGCAAAAGTTCAACTGCCAGAGCGGTTTGAGCAAGCTATTGATCGTTGTGCGATGAAAATCGACGCTAAAGATTCGGACGCTTATTTGGCTGAATGGCGTAAAGCAGAGCCTTATCCGTTGGACGGCGAACAAGACGAAGTGGCAGCAGCAGAAGCTGCACGTTTGGATTCTGAATACGACCAAGAAAAGATTAAAGAGCTGATCGCGAGCGACGGCTGGGAAACGTGACCAAGGATATCCCCTTGTTTGAAAGGTTAAAGAACATGGCATTGCTGAAATTTATGCGCAAAGAGACCGAAGAAACGGTCAGTGCAAACCTTGAAGCCTTTTTGAAGGGTTATTCTATTGAAGTGATGCCACGTACGGCTGAAAAGGTTGAGGATTTCCGTGATCTTTTGCCAACAGGCACACGCGTTTATGTGGCACATATCGAAGGCACACCAATTGACGACATGGTTGCGACTGCTAAGCGTTTGGCTGGCGAAGGTTATGATGTCATGCCACACTTCCCTGCCCGCATCATCAAGGATGAAGCGACTTTGGCAGATTGGATTGCCCGTTACCAAGGTGAAGCTGGCGTAAAGCAAGCGCTTCTATTGGCGGGTGGTGTGGACAAACCACATGGTGATTACCACTCATCTATGCAGTTGTTGGAAACAGGTCTTTTTGACAAAGCTGGCTTTACAAACTTGCACGTTGCGGGCCACCCAGAGGGTAATCGCGACATCGATAGCGATGGTAGCATGAAAAATGTATCTGAAGCACTTTCATGGAAACAAGAATTCTCAAAACGCACAGATGCAAACATGGCATTGGCCACGCAGTTCTGTTTTGAAAGCGGCCCTGTGATTGAATGGGCAGACAGCTTAGTTGAACAAGGTATTGATATCCCAGTACATATTGGCATCGCTGGCCCTGCAAAACTGCAAACAATGATTAAATTCGCCATCGCTTGTGGTGTTGGCCCATCGCTAAAAGTTCTGCAAAAACGTGCAAAAGACGTTTCCAAACTGCTTTTGCCATTTGAACCAAATTCAATATTATCTGAACTGGCTGACCATAAAGCCGCACATCCAGAGTTTAATATTGAAAAAGTACACTTCTTCCCTCTTGGTGGCATCAAAACAAATGCCACATGGGCAATGACACATGGCGGCAGCTCTGCTGTACCTGCTTCTCAATCCTAAAGGACACCGACTATGACAAAAACAGTCGTCGAAAGTAAGACAAAAACATCCATCATCGGCTTTGATCAGCCGTTTTGTGTGATCGGTGAACGCATCAACCCAACGGGCCGTAAAATTCTGAATGCAGAATTGGAAGCTGGCGATTTTTCAACAGTTGAAAAAGACGCAATTGCTCAGACTATGGCTGGTGCTGGTGTTCTAGACATCAACTCTGGCGCAGTTTTCAGCAACAAAATGGCTGAAGATGTGCGTTATGCAGACAACAACTTTGTTGAGCCTGCTTTGATGAAGCAATTGATCGAATTGGTGCAAAACACAGTGGACACGCCACTATGTATCGACAGTTCTGTGCCTGCCGCTTTGGAAGCTGGCTTGGAAGTTTGCCAAGGTCGCCCATTGCTGAACTCTGTGACAGGTGAAAGCGAGCGCATGGAAGAAGTTCTGCCGCTTGTGAAAAAATACAACGTTCCTGTTGTGGCGATTTCAAACGATGAAACAGGTATTTCCGAAGACCCTGATGTGCGTTTTGCAGTGGCAAAAACAATCGTGGAACGTGCTGCTGATTACGGCATCCCTGCCCATGACATCGTGGTTGACCCATTGGTGATGCCAATCGGTGCGATGGGAACAGCTGGTTTGCAAGTCTTCTCACTTGTGCGCCGCTTGCGCGAAGAATTGGGTGTGAACACGACATGTGGCGCCTCAAACATCTCATTCGGCCTGCCAAATCGTCACGGTATCAACAACGCATTCCTGCCAATGGCAATGGCTTGCGGCATGACATCTGCAATTATGAACCCAGTTCAGATCCCAGTAAGTGCTAAGAAAATTGACGCAAAGCTGGAAGAGCTTTCGGCCGCTGGTATCATCGTTCCATCTGACATCGATCCAGAAGTTTTCGCAAAATTGATGGGCATGGGCTCTACTCAGTCTAAGCCAGGTAAAGAAATGGAAGCAATCCGTGCGGCAAACTTCCTAACGAACAACGATGCAAACGGTTCTGATTGGATCAACTTCAACAAAGTTGAAGGTGGTGAACAAGGTGCACGTGGCCGCCGTGCAGGTGGCGGACGTCGTCGTCGCGGTTAAGCTTTAAAGCATTATAATAAGTATAAAGCGCACAGTTTATGTGCGCTTTTACAACCCCAAATTCACATGACATAAATCGTAAAGTCCTAGAATATGCCCTTAATTATATAAGGAGCATCTGATGCAAACCGATTATGTCACCCCGGCTGGAGCAACTATTGGCCACGTACATCTAAAAGTCGCCAATATTGACCGCGCTTTAGAGTTTTACCACAAACTGCTTGGTTTTGAGATTATTGAACGCTACGGCGAAGATGCTGTTTTCATCTCTGCAGGTGGATATCATCACCATATCGCGTTGAATACATGGCACAGCAAAGACATGCCGCCTGCCCCTAAGAACCATGCAGGCCTTTATCATGTTGCGATCCTGTATCCCGAACGCAAAGACCTATCCGCCATTTTACGCCGTGTTCAAGATGCAGGCATCAAACTTGAAGGTGCCGCGGATCATGGTGTTTCTGAGGCTGTTTATTTCAGTGATCCAGACGGAAATGGTGTGGAATTATACTGGGATAAACCGCGTGAAATATGGCCACGGGACACAGATGGAAAGCTGACATTAACCAATGATCGGTTGGATATTGATGGCTTGTTAAGCTTAACAGCATAAAGGTCTGTAAAAACGTAAGAACTTGGCGAATTGCGACATCATAACGGCGCAGTTTGCCCTTTCTTTATTGGCATATTGCTGCATATTGTTTCTTAGAAACTAAAATACGGCACGATGTAAAATATGAGTACTTCTAACGACCCTTTGGTAATCTTCACCCCTTCTGGCAAACGCGGTAACTTTCCTGTCGGCACTCCGATCTTAACGGCAGCCCGACAGTTGGGTGTGGATTTGGACAGTGTATGTGGCGGTCGCGGCATTTGTTCAAAGTGCCAAGTACAACCGTCTTATGGTGAATTTTCCAAACATGGTGTGACTGTTGAAGATGACGCTTTGACGGAATGGAATTCAGTTGAAGAACGTTACAAATCCAAACGCGGTATGATTGATGGGCGTCGTTTGGGCTGTCAGGCAGCGGTGCAAGGCGATGTCGTGATCGATGTACCACCTGAAAGTCAAGTACACAAACAAGTGGTGCGTAAACGTGCAGAAGCGCGTGATATTACGATGAACCCATCGACAAAACTGTTCTATGTTGAAGTCCAAGAGCCAGATATGCACGACCCATCAGGGGATTTGGAACGTTTGGTCGCCGCATTGCGCAAAGATTGGGAACTACCTGAACTTGAGGTGGATTTTTCAGTTCTGGGATACCTGCAACAAGCTTTGCGCAAGGGCGAATGGAAAGTCACCTGTGCTGTGCATTTGGGTGATGATTACGTATCTCCACGCATCGTGCATGTGTGGTCAGGATACTATGAGGGTTCAATCTATGGCATGGCTGTGGATTTGGGATCGACCACAATTGCAGCGCACCTATGCGACCTGCAAACAGGCGAAGTCATTGCAAGCACGGGTATTATGAACCCGCAAATTCGTTTTGGCGAAGACCTGATGAGCCGTGTCAGTTATTCGATGATGAATGACAATGGCGCTGCTGAAATGACTTTGGCGGTGCGCAACGGAATGAATGCGTTGTTCGTGCAAGCCTGTGCCGAGGCGCAGATTGACCCCGCTGAGATTATGGATGCCGTGTTTGTCTGTAACCCAGTGATGCATCACCTGTTCTTGGGTATTGATCCGTTTGAACTGGGACAAGCGCCTTTTGCATTGGCGACCTCTGATGCAGTCAGTACACGAGCAAAAAACCTTGATCTAAAAGTCCACCCTGCTGCGCGTGTGTATTTATTGCCTTGTATCGCGGGTCACGTGGGTGCAGATGCGGCTGCCGTTGCTTTGTCAGAAGCGCCTGATAAATCCGAAGATTTGGTTTTGGTTGTGGATGTAGGCACAAACGCTGAAATCTTATTAGGCAATAAAGACAAAGTGTTGGCCTGTTCATCCCCCACTGGTCCTGCCTTTGAGGGTGCACAAATTTCCAGTGGCCAACGTGCGGCACCTGGTGCGATTGAACGTGTAGAGATTGATCCTGTAACTAAGGAGCCGCGCTTCCGCGTAATCGGTTCAGATATGTGGTCAGATGAGATTGGCTTTGCCGAAAGCATCCTATCCTCTGGTATCACAGGCATCTGTGGGTCTGGCATTATCGAAATGGTTGCAGAAATGCGCATTGCTGGCATCGTTGATGGCCCTGGTTTGATCGGCAGCCCTGAACAAACGGGCACTGATCGTTGCTTCCTTGATGGGCGCACCCATTCCTATTTGGTTTGGGATGGCACTGCTAATGGCGGGCCAAAGATCACGGTGACCAACCGTGATATCCGTGAAATCCAAATGGCAAAAGCAGCGCTTTATTCTGGGGCGCGTCTGTTGATGGATAAATTCGATGTGGATGTGGTCGATCGCATTGTTCTGGCAGGTGCTTTTGGGGCTCATATCAGCCCGAAACATGCAACAATTCTGGGAATGATCCCTGATTGTGATCTGGATAAAGTCACCTCTGCGGGGAATGCCGCAGGTACGGGTGCGCGTATTGCATTGCTAAATGTCGAGGCGCGTTCTGATATTGAAGAGACTGTTCGGAAAATTCACAAAATTGAAACAGCTATTGAACCACGATTCCAAGAGCATTTTGTAAATGCATCAGCCATTCCAAACAGTGTGGAAAAATTCCCAATCCTAGAAAGCATTGTTCCCTTGCCTGATGTTAACTTCAACACAGGCGGTGACAACGATGGTGGTGCTGGTGGCGGACGCCGCAGACGCCGTCGTGGTTAAGACAGACTTCAGCCGACCTCATCAAACTCTAAATTTGAAAATAGCGAATCTATTTCTTTAGATAGGTCCGCTTCATCTATTTTCTCGTCCACACGAGAAGGCACTTGTATGAAGTCACTTTCAGGGAACACTTCACGTCTGTGCGCATAAGCTTCACTTGCATTGTATTCGTTTGGCAGTCTTTCATTCAACATTGTCTTAATCCTTCCTTGATATCCTCAAAGATGACTTATTAAATCTAAAATTCATTCAATATGCAGAGCTTGGAGGGCGCGAGCACTTGGATGCGAATCAAAATATTGATGAATTGGGACATAAATGTGCAATGTGGGTTTTCGAACGAAAAACAGCGGTTTTTTGCCAAAATTAGGTATTTTTGAAGTCTTTAGGCCGTATATCGAAGCGCGCTAAGTGGTCATAAAATGTCTTACGTGGCAGTCCCAATGCGATTGCCGATTCAGAGGCTTTCCCATTGTTTTTCTTCAATGTTTCGATCAACACCAACTTTTCAAATGCTTCCATTTGCTGTGCCAAAGTCAGTGTTTCCGCCTTATGCGTCCGCATATTCAGCCCTAACACCATAGATTGTGCAAAATCTCGCATTTCTGGTAAGTTATCATCCCAATTCTTCGCCATAACCTGCGCATGCAGCGTATGCGGTATATCAGGCATGTCCATATCCATAGACCGCGCGGACTGGCGCATAAGGCTTTCGATTAATATAGGCAGGTCTTGTTTACGCTCTTTCAAAGTTGGCACTTTCACCTGAATAATCCTTACCCCAGCCAAATCTTCATGGAACCCGTGCTGCACAAGCTGTTCCATCGAGTGGATACTGGTGAACAACAGCCGCAAATTAGGTCGGCGGACAATCAAATCCAGCAACTGGTGTTGTTGATTGGGCGATGCCAAATTTATGTTCTTCAATGTTAAGTCAGTTAACTCTTTTGGCACATTCAAATCTTGTACTGCATTTTCTGGCACATGTTGAAAGTTCAATGACAACAATGTTTCACGATCCTCGGACAAGGAATGGATCGTATAGGCCGCTAGTTTCTTACCAACACCGATCTCACCATGTAGATGCACATGTGCTCGCAGTGATGACACTTTGCGCAAGGTTCCACGTAACTCTTTGACAGCCGCTGATTTACCAGGAAAATTCACCGATGCCGCATCTCTGTGTTTCAAAGCGCTTTCCAAACTGCGAGTTTGGCGCACCATTTTTCGGTAACTTAATGCTCGTTTCAAAACCTCTTGCAAAGCACTGGTAGAACAGGGCTTTTCCAGAAAATCATAAGCGCCTTCTTTCATCGCACGTAAGGCCATTGGCACATCAGCCTCTCCTGTCAAAAACACAACGGGCAAATCTTCATCAACGCTTTTGACGTATTCCAAAACATCAAAACCGTTCTTTTGTGGCATCCGCATATCGGATAATACAATACCTGCGAAGTTCGCACGAATGGTGCGACGTGCCTGGTCAAATCCATTTGCCTGAATCACACTGATACCTTCAAGGCTGAGCGTTTGGGTCAACGACATCCGCAAAGCATCATCATCTTCGATCAGCAGAACTTGGTGTCTCATTTCTGCTCTCTTTCAGCGGGGCGTAGGATGATAGTAAACTCTGCGCCGCCTTCAGGATGATTGCGGCATTCAATATCGCCGCCAAAACTGCCAACAATGCCGTAAGAAATAGACAGACCTAATCCCATGCCTTTGGACGATCCTGCTTCTTTCGTGGAATAAAACGGCTCAAACACACGTTCGGGATCAATCAAACCAGTACCAGTATCACGGATCGACAGGCATACCTGATCAGATGTCCGCGACAGATCCATCAAAATTCGTTTCTCCGCCTGCTCACCCATTGCATCTATGCCATTGGTCAACATGTTAATCACCACTTGCTGTAACCGCACATGGCCGCCCATCACAAAAAGTGCTTCTTTGATGCCTGTTATTTGTAAGTCGATACCTTCGATTTGACAGCGATTGGCAGATAGTGCCAAAGATTCAGCAATGACTTTTTGCAAATCAATCGCTTCGACGGTTTCTTTTTCTTTGCGGGCAAAGGCGCGTAAAGATTTGATGATACGGCTCATTCGATCCACCTGCCCTTTGATTTGTTCAAAGTTACCCTTAGCTTCGTCTTTGCGATCCAATTCAATCAAACGCGCACCGTTTTCCGCAAAATTCTGCATGGTTGCCAAGGGTTGGTTCAATTCATGACTGATCCCTGCAGACATCTGCCCAAGGGCGGTTAATTTACCCGCTTCAATCAATTGTTTTTGCGTATTGCGCAGTTGCTCTGTGCGTTTTTCCACTCGTGCCTCAAGCGTTGCGTTCGCCCTTTCTTCGATCGCCAAAAGATCTGCTAAGCGTTGTCTGCGTTGGGATAACGCCCAAAGAGCTAGGCCAATCAGGGCAAGCAACAATGCTATTAATGAAGCTTGCAGAAGCGCGCGGTATTTTGTGTCTGCTGTGTTTAAGAATGCGCGTGCTGTCATGTTAATCTGCGGAATATAACGCTCTAGTATCAACGCTTCAGCTGGCAATGTTTCCCCGTGTTTGAAACGCGCAATTGTATGGCCAAAGGTTTGATTTGTGTTGGGTGCATCTTGCGCGGCACTGATATCACGCAGAGCTAATGATGGGCGGTTTGTCACGATCGCCACATCGCTTTTATCAAAGAACGCAATCACCTCATCATCGATACGCCACTCAAACTCCAAAGCAGCAATGTCGACGTAAACGACAACCATACCTTTACTGAGACTCCTATTATCAAGAACGCCACGTGCAAAAACGAATTTACGTGATTGGTCATCACGGACATCATAGGAATAGCCAAGACGCCCGTTCTGTGCAGCATTCACATAACCTGTATTTGCAAAGGACTTTCCAATAAAATTGTCATTTTCATAAAAATTAGAGGTGGCAATGGTGCGCGCACTTGGGTCCAAAATCAGAATATCGTCAGCACCCGACACCAATGCCGTATTTAATAAAAAACCATTGATATCCTCGGGCACATCCGATCCGTTTAGCACTTTTTGGACTGTCGGATGCTTGGCCAAAATATTCGGAAGCTGCCTAAATGCAGAGAGCTGCCCCAGCAAACGGTCTCGGCTTTGTTCAATCCGAATTTGCCCCGTTTGATGTAACTGTTTTAAGCCGCTGCGATAGGACAACGTGTAGGTTCCCACAACAATGGCCAAGGCAAAAAAACCATATGCGATGGAATAAGGAAGGCGTGTTTTTGCGGTCATTCAGATCTCGAATCGCTTAAAAAGGATAGCGTCGACCCTAACTTGGCAATGGAAAATGCTGCAAGATTTTTGTGCGATAATCCGCACAAAAATTGAAACCAGCTTGTGAAAAATAGATAACGTTTTGAATTTATGTCATAAAATAAAAATATCGCAAAAAATTTGCAAAAACATCTGCCACTGCCTCTATTCTAATCACTAGGCGGATGTTCCGCAAAGACCATTGGGAGGATACCATGAAAACTATTTTTAAAGCGGCAGCTGTTGCCGCAGTCGCACTGACACCATCTGTTGCACAAGCCGCTTGTGATGCAGGTGAGGTCGTCATCAAGTTTAGCCACGTGACAAACACAGACAAGCATCCAAAAGGGATTGCCGCCTCTTTGCTTGAGCAACGTGTGAATGACGAAATGAACGGTAAAGCTTGTATGGAAGTGTTCCCGAACTCTACATTGTACAATGACAACAAAGTTCTAGAAGCAATGCTGCAAGGCGACGTTCAATTGGCAGCACCATCATTGTCAAAGTTTGAAAAATTCACAAAACAATTCCGCATTTTCGATTTGCCGTTCATGTTTAAAAACATTCAAGCGGTTGAAGCATTCCAAGCCTCAGACGCGGGGCAAGCAATGTTGGACAGCATGCAAAAACGTGGCCTTCAAGGGTTGGGATACTGGCACAATGGCATGAAGCAAATGTCAGCAAACGTACCATTGATTGCGCCATCTGATGCAAACGGTTTGAAATTCCGCGTTCAATCATCAGATGTACTGGTTGCACAGATGGAAGCTATGGGTGCAAGCCCACAGAAAATGGCGTTCTCTGAAGTATACGGCGGCTTGCAACAAGGTGTTGTGGATGGTCAGGAAAACACATGGTCAAACATCTTTGGTAAGAAGTTTTTCGAAGTGCAAGACGGTGTGACTGAAACAGACCACGGCATCTTGGATTATCTATTGGTGACAAACATCGATTGGTTGAATGGCTTGGATGCAGACGTACGCGATCAACTTATGACAATCATTTCAGAAGTGACTGAAACACGTAACGCTGAATCAACAAAAGTGAACAATGCAGCAAAAGCAGCGATGATCGAAGCTGGTGGTGTTGTGCGTGAACTTACAGCAGAACAACGTCAGGTTTGGGTTGATACGATGAAGCCAGTATGGGCTAAGTTTGAAGGCGACGTTGGCACAGATAATATCGCTGCCGCGCAAGCGATTAACGCTGCTAACTAAATTTTCAAACCAAAAGAACGGCCTCAAACCTCCCTTTGAGGCCGTTCTTATATCTAATTCATTAACGGTGGGGGAGCTGTTATGACAAAGCCATCCAACTGGATCGAACGCCTCGAAGAAAATCTTATCGCATTTTTACTTGGCGCAATGACCCTTCTGACATTCGCAAACGTGGCCGCACGCTATGCATTCAATACCAATATTTTCTACGCCTTAGAATTAACCGTCTTCATGTTTGCATGGCTGGTTTTATTAGGTGCTTCTTACGCGGTCAAGAAATCCGCACATCTAGGCGTTGATGCCATAATCAACCTTGCTGGAAAACCTATGCGCCGCAAAATGGCGTTATTTGTTTCTGCCGTCTGCATCCTCTATGCCGCCTTATTATTAAAAGGTTCTTGGGATTACTGGGCACCTTACGCCAACTTACAACCCACATCTGGACGTTGGTTCCCGACTGGTTTCACCGAAAATGTACGTGGCCAAGGCTGGTATGAAACCCAAGATGTGCCTGTACCGTTTTTCATGACATGGCTGGAAACCGTCTTTAATGACGGTGATCCATATGAGAAAATGCCAAAGGTCGTGCCTTATCTGGTGATGCCGTTGTCTATGGCCTTACTCCTATACCGTTTTTGCCAAGCTGGCATCGCGGTTTGGAAAGGCCAGTCCGACATGTTGATCGTATCCCACGAAGCCGAAGAAGACGTTGAAGAAGCTGCAAAGCTGATCAAAGAACAAGAGAAAGACTTATAATATGGAAATCTTCATTCTCTTTTCACTGGTGATCGGCCTGATGCTATTGGGTGCGCCTATTGCTGTATCCCTTGGTCTGTCATCCATTCTGTTCCTGCTGTTCTATTCTGACAGCTCATTGGCAAGTATCGCACAAACGCTTTTTGAAGCCTTTGAAGGGCACTCCACATTGCTGGCAATCCCGTTCTTTATTCTAGCTTCGTCTTTCATGTCGACTGGCGGCGTTGCCAAACGGATCATCCGTTTTTCTATCGCTTTGGTTGGTCACTTCCGTGGCGGTCTTGCCATTGCATCAGTGCTGGCCTGTATGATCTTTGCAGCCCTATCTGGCTCATCCCCTGCTACAGTGGTGGCTATCGGTTCTATTGTGATCGCAGCAATGCGTCAGGTGGGCTATACCAAAGAATTCGCTGCTGGTGTGATCTGTAATGCAGGGACTTTGGGCATCTTGATCCCACCTTCCATCGTGATGGTTGTTTATGCTGCTGCCGTGGATGTATCCGTGGGGCGTATGTTCCTTGCAGGTGTGATCCCTGGCCTATTGGCTGGTACGATGCTGATGATTGGTATCTATATCATGGCACGTATCAAAAATATGCCTGCTGGCGAATGGCAAGGTTGGGGTGAAGTGTTCACCGCTTGGCGCGAAGCGTTTTGGGGTTTGATGCTGATCGTGATCATTATGGTCGGTATCTATGGCATTCCGGGTGTTACAAAAGCGATCTTTACACCGACGGAGGCTGCGGCTGTGGCATCGATCTATGCCTTTATCGTGGCCTGTTTTATCTACCGCGATATGGGACCATTGGCCGAGCGCGAAGGCGTGGCAAAAAGCAACTTGTTGAAAAAACCACAAGCCTTGATCACCGCACTATGGCACGAAGATACGCGCCGCACATTGTTTGATGCGGGTCGTTTGGTGATTACCTTAATGTTCGTGATTGCCAATGCCCTGATCCTAAAACACGTGATTACGGATGAACAAATCCCGCAACAGATCACCAACACAATGCTGGCCTACGGTTTTGGCCCAGTGATGTTCTTGATTGTCGTGAACGTAATCCTGTTAATCGGTGGTCAGTTCATGGAACCGTCAGGATTGTTGGTGATCGTAGCACCCTTGGTGTTTCCGATTGCGATTGAGCTGGGTATTGATCCAATTCATCTGGGCATCATCATGGTCGTAAACATGGAAATCGGTATGATCACACCACCTGTGGGTTTGAACCTATTCGTAACCGCTGGTGTGGCTGGCATGTCTATGATGGGTGTTGTGCGCGCCGCATTACCATTCCTTGCAATCATGTTCGTGTTCTTGATCATGGTCACTTACATACCTTGGATATCAACGTTCCTTCCAAACATGGTCATGGGGCCAGAGGTAATCTTGAAATAAGATAACATTATTAAAAAGAAAGGCGCTGCATGAAAATGCGGCGCCTTTTTTCTTTCGTGATCATAATACTGCTTAGTCATATAAAGGGTTTAGCAAGAAATAGCCCAAACACGAGGCGAAGCCGATAAGGGTTTTGTCAAAAGGTTCATTGCGCGTAATTTGCAATAACGGCCAGTGCAGATTGGTCAGACGTCAACGACCATAATTACAATCATACATAAACAACCAGAAAAATAGGCCGATGGGTGAAGCATTAGACATGAAGGATACTAAGACCAATCAGCCAGTAGATGTTGAGATCAACACCATGGGTGAACTTGTGATCGTTCTAAAAAGTGTGCCTGTTAAATTTGAACAGAAGTATGACCACAAAAAAATGACATACACGCTTGAGGCAAGCTGGAAGCCTTAATTCATCTCGAATGCAGCCCGCAAGCCTTCGGTGCGTTGGCGTGTTAAACTTTCCTTACATGTGTTCTCAATCAAAGGCCGCATAGAGCCGCCAGAAAACATATGCCCTTCGGCAGCGCAGGATTTATCACGGTATATGATCAACGCCCTTTGTGCATCACGCAGCAAGATCACACCCTTTTCATCACCTTCTTTTGCAAGACCATTGCCCGCAGTAATATCATCATCAATTTGCTGTAAAGCATCGCGCGCCAATTGATAGGCAAGGTTCAAATCCTCATCCGCCGCCTGATACGCCTGATAAGAACAGATATTCATTGCTAATTGCGTTGTTCCACCATCGGTACAATCCAAGTCTTGGGCTGCGGCCATATTTGCCCCGCATAAGATCATCAAAACGGGGAATGGTTTCATATGGCTTTACCCAAAGTATGGTGCACCATTGTGCTTCTGTTATTTTGTAGAACGCACCGTATTGGTGCCTCGATCGCAGGGCCTTCGCCCTCTTCTGCTTCTATATAGGCTGCCAGTTTTTCTGGACCTGTGATCAGAACGTGGGTATTCGCTGCCCCCATCAATACAGGCGCCGTCATTGTGATACGATCTTCTGGTTGGGATGCGCTGGTCATCACCATCAATGGCGGTGCATCGGGGGACAAAGCCGCATGAACCTCATCTGAATCAGGGAACAACGATGCGGTGTGCATATCTGCCCCCATTCCCAACACAACAACATCAAGCGGTAGATGTGGCACATAACGTGCTGTACCATTTTTCAGCGCAGCATCTGGTGCTTCGTCAACGCCTGCCATTGGTAGTAGTTTTGCTTTGCTGCTTTCATTTTGACTGAGATAATGCTCAACCATCTTAAAGTTAGACCGAAATGCATCCGTTGGCTGTAACCGCTCGTCGGTCATCATGATCGTCACATTGGCCCAATCCAATTCTTGTAGGCTTAAACGTTCCAAAAATGGCGCTGGCGTTGTACCACCCGGAACAGCCAATGTCGCTTTGCCTTTTGTATCTAGAACCTCGGACAGTTGTTTGGCCACAATCTTGGCCAGCCCCATCATCAGTGTTTCATGGTTTGGATAATCGAATAAAATACTCATGATGAAATCTCGCGCCAGCGACGGTGGTCTTTGTGCATCAGCATCAGACTGTCATCTGGGCCATTGCCGCCTGCATCATATTCCACTGGTTTTGCTGTTCCCGCTTCCCATGCTTTGATCGCTGGATCAATCCATGCCCAAGCTGCTTCCACCTCGTCCCCACGCATAAACAGCGTCTGGTTGCCACGGATCACATCCATAATCAGACGCTCGTATGCATCTGGCATGTCTTCGATATCTTCGCCCAATGCATCCGCAAAGGTCATATCCAACGGCACTTCGCGCAGGCGCATCCCACCTGGACCTGGTTCTTTGATCGTCATGCTGAGATTGATACCTTCGTCAGGTTGCAAACGAATGGTCAGAATATTGCCCTTTAGATCCTGACTGTCCGCAAAAATCGAATGCGGCGGGTCTTTGAACACAATAGCAATCTCTGACACACGCGTGCGCAGCTTTTTACCTGTGCGCAGATAAAACGGCGTGCCCGTCCAGCGCCAATTCGACACTTCCACCTTCATCGCAACAAAGCTTTCGGTGCGGCTGTTCGGATTGCCGCTTTCAGTGCGGTAATCCTGCCCCTTATCATCAGCGCGGTATTGCCCACGCACCAAACCGCCCTCTATATCCAAAGGGTCTAACGCTTTGATGACTTTGAGTTTTTCATTACGCACAGATTCCGCGTCAAATGTGGTGGGCGGCTCCATTGCCGTTAAACACAACAGTTGCATCAGGTGATTTTGCACCATATCGCGCATCGCACCCGATTTATCATAATAGGCTCCCCGCCCTTCGACCCCCAGCGATTCAGCCGCAGTAATCTGTACATGATCGATATGTTGTGCATTCCAAAGCGGTTCGAACAAAGCATTGCCAAACCGCAGTGCCATCAAGTTTTGCACCGTCTCTTTGCCCAAGTAGTGATCAATACGATAGATTTGGTTCTCATTAAAACTATTCGCCAATTCATCGTTCAACGCCTGTGCCGTTGCCAGATCACGACCAAAAGGCTTTTCCACAACAATCCGTGATGCATCATCGGTGATTTTATGCAGTTTCAAACGCTCTGCCAAAGGGGCAAACAAAGACGGCCCAACAGAAAAGTAAAACGCGCGTACAACGTCTTTGCGCAAAGACCCAGCCAGTTCTTTCCAGCCCTCTTCGCCCATCGCATCCAGTTTGATATAGCTTAGACGTTCCAGAAAATTTTGTATCTTCTCTGCATTGCGTTTTTTGGATTTCACAAAACTTTCCAAAGCTTCTTGAACGAAGTCCTTAAAATCTTTCTGAGAGTAATCAGACCGCGCCGCCGCAATGATACGCGCCCCTTCAGGCATTTGCCCTGCACACATGCGCCGATAGAGCCCCGGTAAAATCTTACGTTTCGCCAAATCGCCCGTACCACCGATAATCACCAGATCAAAATCATCTACTGGAATTGTTTGAGCAACCATTTGGCGCACTCCCCTTCGTCGTTTTGTTCAGACTATTGCAATTGTCCCGCCCCCCTGCAAGCAAAAGGGTTATTACGCCAAAACAATCACAAAATCGTGGTATCTGCGTAAAACCTTTGCAAATGCCCGTAAAAAGTGTAGCAAAAATAGGACGATAAAACAGGCAATTGGCATGAACGACCAATCTTTTGACACGAAAAACGCAGTCCCCTACGGGAAGTTTGAAAACCCAAACATTACCGCAAAGGGCGAAGACCGCGCCTCTGTGCCTTTGATGAAAGCCACAACGCTTTGGTTTAATACGGGCACTTTGTGCAATATCGAATGCCTGAATTGCTATATTGAAAGCTCTCCAAAAAACGACGCTCTGGTCTATATAACCACGGCAGAAGTTGAAGAGTATTTGGATCAAATCGAAGAACGGAAATGGGCCACGACCGAGATTGCCTTTACGGGCGGTGAACCGTTTATGAACCCAGATATGATCGATATGATGCGCGTTTCATTGGAACGCGGATATGAGGTTTTGGTGCTGACAAACGCCATGCTGCCGATGATGCGCAAAACTGTGAAAGCTGGATTGTTAGAGTTGCAAGCGCAGTATGGCGATAAAATCACAATGCGTATTTCACTAGATCACTTTAAGGCCGAATTACACGACGAAGAACGTGGAAAGGGCAGCTATGCCGTGACCATCAAAGGTATGCAGTGGCTGCGTGACAATGGTTTCACTATGGCAGTTGCGGGTCGTACACTTTGGGGTGACAGTGACGAAGACAGCCGCGCAGGATACAAAGCCCTGTTTGAAGAGCATAATTTTGAAATAGATGCGTATAGCCCTGGCATGACAGTGCTGTTTCCTGAGATGGATGAAACTGTGGAAGTTCCTGAAATTACAACAGCTTGCTGGGGTATATTAAACAAATCTCCACGCGATATTATGTGCGCATCATCGCGTATGGTTGTGAAACGTAAGGGTGCAGATAAACCAGCGGTTTTGGCCTGTACATTGCTGCCGTATAGCCCTGAATTTGAACTGGGTGAAACTTTGGAAGAGGCCGAAGGTGCTGTGAAGTTAAACCACAAACATTGTGCAAAATTCTGTGTTTTAGGTGGCGCTAGCTGCTCAGCCTAGTCCTGCTTTGGCGATTGCATAAGATTGTCACGCAAAGCATGAATTGTTTCGACCAAACCATCCAATGTCTGCAAATCCATCCCTGTTGCACCAACAATACATTTTGTAACTTCACCTGCGTGCGATTGTAATGCACGCCCAGTGTCTGTCAGCGATGCTATAACACGGCGCTCGTCCTTTTCACTGCGTTTACGTTGAATATGCCCAAGGGTTTCTAATCGCTTTAACAGCGGCGTGACGGTACCTGAATCCAATTTCATATGATGGCACAACGATCCCACAGTTTGATGATCTTCTTCCCATAAAACCGTCAATAAGATGTATTGCGGATATGTTAGGTTCAATTTTTTCAGCAAAGGCGTGTAAGCACGGTTAAACGCGTGACCTGCGGAATAAACTGCGAAACAAATCAACTCGTCAGCAGTGCTTGGCAATTCTGAACTGGTTTTCTGTTCTGACATCAACATCATTCCTTATATTGTGACCAAGGCCCCTTTTCTTTTCGATATTCCAGCATTGACTTACTGGCAAGCTTTTGTATTTTAATTGCATACAATACAATTGTTAACAATATAAAATGGAGAAGACAATGTCTTGGTTACCCAGCCTAATCGCCGACACGCCCGAGCAAGGTTATGAGATTGCAATCAAACTATCCCGCATGGCCGTGAAAAAAACACAACCAGATGATACCGCACGTGAAAAGATGCGCCCAATCTATGCAAGTGATTCAGACGCGTTGATCAATGTATCGCAAGTCGTTGCCACCAATTTTCAAACGGTTGCTGCTGCAAATAACTATTGGAAATAACAAAAAGCGTGTGGCGTTCGTGCCATACGCTGTTTTATAAGTGATTAGCGTTGGTTTAGGGCGTCTTCTAAAACTGATTTTACAACATCCAAATCAACATCGCGATCGACATAAGCTTCGCCAATGCCACGCGCCATGATGAATGTCAGCTTACCAGATTGCACCTTCTTATCTTGGTACATCAACTCCAACAAAGCATCCGCATCAGGCAGTTCCCCTGGAATATCCGCCAAATCCACCTTCATATCCATCGCTTTTAGGTGCTCACGCACACGGCTGGGCGCCTCTTGGCTGCATAAGCCCAGACGCATAGAGGTTTCAAACGCCAAAGCACACCCAATGGCCACCCCTTCACCATGAAGCAAACGATCTGAGTATCCCGTTGCCGCCTCTAATGCATGGCAAAATGTGTGCCCAAGGTTCAACAGCGCGCGGTCGCCCCGCTCTTTTTCATCACGCGATACAATATCAGCTTTCATCTCGCAGGATCGCTTCACAGCATAGATGCGCTTTTCCACATCCCCTGCTGCCAATGCAGGGCCGTTTTCTTCGAGCCAGTCAAAGAATTGTGCGTCACCCAAAAGGCCGTATTTAGCAACTTCGCCATAGCCAGACAGAAAATCACGTTCGGTCATCGTGCCCAAGATATCCACATCTGCCAGAACCAATTGTGGTTGATAGAAGGCACCGACCAGATTTTTACCATGCGGGGAATTAATCGCTGTTTTACCCCCAACAGAGCTGTCAACTTGTGCTAACAGTGATGTTGGAATTTGCACAAATCGAACACCACGACGTAAAATAGCGGCAGAAAAACCCACTAAATCACCAATAACCCCACCTCCGAACGCAATCACGACGTCATCGCGCTCGATCTTTTCGGCCAGCAACCATTCAACGGTTTTTTCCAACATCGGCCATGATTTTGTGGCCTCACCCGCAGGTAAAGTTAACGCAGATGATGTGATACCTTCAGCCGACAAACCATCCTGGAGTGTTTGCAAATGTAACCCGGCAACATTTTCATCTGTGACGATTGCAACGTGGTTTCTGTTTAAAAACGGTTTCACATGCTTTGCAGCATTTGGCACCAAATCTGGGCCAATCAGAATATCATATGAACGATCTTTTAGATCAACATGAACGGTTTCGTGCGTCATGTGTTATCCTTTTTGCACGCCGCTAAGCGGGTTATTTAACAATACTTGCACAGTTTTATCTGTCATCGCTTCCAAACTGAGATTGGGTTCAGATTCCACTGATAGTTCTGCCTTAGCATAAAACGGAGCGCGTTCATCATAAAGCTCAGAAAGTTTGGCATATGGATCAGGAACACGCAGCAAAGGACGGGTGTTTTTATGCCTGACACGTTCCCACAATATATCCAAATCAGCGTTCAACCATAAAGCAACGCCTTTATCCGTTATCAAGCGACGGTTTTCAGCAGACATATAGGCTCCACCACCCGTGGACAGTACACAAGGTTCCCCTTCGAGCAAACGATCCAGAACTTGTGTTTCTTTTTGACGAAAGAACGGTTCGCCATCGCGCTCAAATATCTCGGCAATAGACATATTCGCAGCTTTTACAATTTCTTCATCCGAATCTAGGAACTTTGCGCCAAATTCTTGCGCAACCAAACGACCCACAGCAGTTTTACCAGCGCCCATAAGCCCAACTAAAACAATGGTTTTTGTCAATTTGTAGCTCACAATGAACCCCAACTTTCCCGATCCGATCACAAAGTGGCGAAGTTTTGCTGCAACTTGCCCCAGACGGATGACTTTTCCTATAATCGTGATAACATCACAGCCAGACAAGACAAGGTGGAACCGTCCACTAACAGGCAGTTAAGGTAATTTGATGGGTCGTTTGATAAAATTTTTATTCGTTTTGGCAATTTTAAGCCTGATAGGCTTGGTTGGGTATTCTTATTTCGGCGATATTTCTTCCCCGAATGTAGAAATCATTCAACCCGTACCTTCAAATGATAGCTAGATCTGCTTTTGTCGCGCTAACTTTGTCAGTTTTAGCGACTCAAACCTATTCTGATCCGCTTTCTGCTGTTGATTGGCTGTCAGAATCTCTTGAACAACCGCAAACTGTGGCGCCAGAGAAGCCTTTGGAGGGCATCTCTATCGAGGGGATTGAAACGACAACGCTGACAAACATCCAAAAAGATACTGTTGGGCTATTTCCATCGCAAATATCAGGCATCCCAATTGATTTTTGGGGCACCAGTAATGTTGAACGTTTGGCTGTTATTATACGCAATGCACCAAAAGGCCAAATCCCTGCTATAACAGCGCTATGGCGCCGTATTGTTTTGGCTGAGATCAATCCGCCAGTCGTTGGGACATCATCCCATTCGTTACTTGCAGCCCGTTTAGACAATCTCTTAATGGCAGGTGATCTTGATCCAGCCGAAGCTTTACTCAAAGCGGCCAATCCACAAGACTCTGAATTGTTTCGGCGGTGGTTTGATGTCAGTATATTAACGCAACGCACAGATGACGCATGCAAGCGTATGGCAAACAATCCAAATTTTGCACCGACACTTCAGGCACGTATCTTTTGCCTTGCCCGTCTTGGAGATTGGAAAGCGGCTGAACTAACGTTATCCACCAGTCAAGCGATCGGATCTATTTCTGATCAGGAAGCACTCTTAGCTGGTATGTTTTTGGATCCAGAGGCATTCGAAAGCGATGCAGCCCCTGAATTACCAGAAAAATTAACGCCTTTAACATTCGTAATGCGTGAAAGCCTGGCACTACCACGCCCGGCACACAGCTTACCATTAGCGTTTCTTCATTTAGATTTGCAAAACAATGCAGGATGGAAAGTACGGATTACATCTGCAGAACGATTGGTGCGTGAAAATGCACTTCCCACAACGGCTTTGTTAAACCTTTACCTAGAGGGTTCGCCATCTGCCTCTGGAAGTGTCTGGGACCGTGTCGCAGCTGTTCAAAAACTAAATGATGCCTTTGCTTCAGGGGACGATGACAAGCTTTCAGATACTTTAGTAGAAGCTTATAACCAATTGAAAAATATAAATTTAGAATTTTTACTGGCAGATTGGTTCGCGCCTGCACTTTTAGATCATGACTTAACATCAGCAGCCCAAGAGATTGCATTTAAGCTGGCAGTTCTACACCCAGATGCTACCGCATTAGCCCCGAAATTTGCTTCAAGTGCACAAGATGATCAGTTCATTATATCTATACTGTCTGACGACTTCACAACACCAGCAAAGACCGATATGCAATCCGCAATATCTAATGCTTTGCAAGGTTTCAGCCAAAAATCGGCTCTGCATCTTGCAATTGAAGACAACAGAAAAGGCGAAGCTATTATATCCGCCCTAACGTTGCTGCATGATGGACCAGAAACGGATGTTGGGGATATTGAAACAGCGCTCTCTGTTATGGCTTATGACGGTTTTAAAGAAGAAGCTAAACGCATTGCAATTCAGCTTCTGGTTCTAGGAAAAAACACATGACGGGACATTGGATTGAAACCTTCCTTGAGGCTATCCAAGCTGAGCAAGATGCCTCTGAGAACACAATCATGGCTTATGCACGTGACCTACGTGAGTTTGAAGCGTTTTTGAGTGGCATAAAACACGATTTCAAATCTGCAGAACGTGCAGATGTGGAAAGCTATATTATTGATCTGGAAACACGTGGGATGGCAGCGTCTACAAGAGCACGGCGATTATCTGCTGTGCGCCAATTATTCCGCTTTGCATTCGAAGAAAGCTGGCGGCCTGATGATCCATCAGCCCAAATCAAAGGTCCCCGCAAGACCAAACACCTGCCTAATACGTTAAGCGAGGCCGATGTTGATCGGTTATTAGAGGCCTCGACACAAACAGGGCGCAAAAAATACGACTGCTTACGCAACACATGCTTAATGCAGTTGCTTTATGCCACAGGTATGCGCGTATCCGAGCTCGTATCCCTGCCCGTTGCAGCCATTCGTGGTAATCCAGAAATGTTGTTGGTTAAGGGTAAAGGTGGCAAAGAACGTATGGTGCCTCTATCGCCGCCTGCAAAAATGGCAGCGGCTGTATATTTAAAGGAACGTGATGCACGCGAAGCTATGGCGCAAACAAAAGGGAAAGCGCCTTCAAGGTTCTTGTTCCCTTCAAATGGTAAGCTTGGTCATCTGACACGTATTCGGTTTTACACTTTAGTCAAAGAAATAGCCGTTAATGCTGGTGTCAGCCCCGATACGGTGACACCTCATACTTTACGTCATGCTTTTGCGACACACCTGTTGGCAAATGGTGCTGATTTACGTGTTATCCAAATGCTTTTGGGACATGCAGATGTCGCAACAACAGAGATTTACACACATGTTCTAGATGAAAAATTGAAATCATTAGTTTTGGATCATCATCCAATGGCAAAAGATTAAAGATGCATCTCTGATGGCAAAGTGTCTTCGCTAGGCCAATAGCCTGTCTTTAAGGTTTCATGATACCCCTGTACTAGGCCAACTTGTTCCATTGCAATCGATGCGGCAGTAAAATTATACTCTAATTCTTTGATTTCAATGCCATTTTTACCCAAAAGGGCATAGTGTGTTTGCGGCTTACCATTATGGGATGGCATGCCTATCGCACCTGAGTTGGTCCATTGAACACCTTTGACAATACGTTGCATTGGGATGCCAGAATGGCCTGCTATCACATGATCAATTGGGCCCACTTGTTCGGCCAGAAGTTCGATTTCCCGTATAATGACATCATCTGAGGTCACAGGCCAAATAAATCGAGAGACATCTAATGCTCCCCCATGAATTACAACATATTTTTTAGTGTTGTGAATGAAGAGAATGCGGTCTGGCAATCCCCCCATCCATGATTTGTTTTCTGTGCTGACTTGATCCGTTGCATGAGCGTACCACCCCCGCGAAAGCAATGAACATTCTGATCCTTCGTCATAACCACATCCACAGTCCAAAGCATTTGCAGCTAATTGAATTTCACAATTCCCAGCTAAGACAGGTGATTTTAGGCTACGCATTTTGTCACAACAAGCCCGTGCATCTGCACAATACGCAACGACATCTCCAGAACAGATAATATTTTGTGGCGCGATATTATTCATATTTGCTACGTCTAAAAACGCATCTAAGGCATGAAGATTTGAATAGACGCCACCAAACAGCAACATATCGCCGTGAATTTCGCCCAAATCCTGAATTTTCATATCGTTACATCCCTTGATGTGGCATCTGTGAAGCCCCATAACATATGGGACAGGTTTAGATGTAAGGATATCCACGCGGATGGAAACCATAATGTTAATTTCAGCTGATTTAGATGCAGCTTTTTGGATCACAATCGTCGCAATTCTTGCGCTATTGATCATTTCAGCATTTTTTTCAGGCTCTGAAACGGCTTTGACGGCTGCAAGCCGCGGTAAATTACACGGCCTTGCCGAGCAAGGGTCGCGTGGCGCAAAACGCGCCCTATTGTTGACAGATGATAACGAACGTTTGATTGGTTCAGTTTTACTGGGCAATAACTTAGTGAATATTTTGGCCACAGCCCTTGCCACCAGCCTGTTTACACGATTGTTCGGCGAAAGTGGTGTGGCGCTTGCAACGCTTGTGATGACTATTTTAGTTTTGATTTTTGCAGAGGTTCTTCCAAAGACCTATGCGATCACCAATGCAGAGGCAGCGGCTACAGGTGTGTCTGCCCCTATTCGTATATTGGTTATTTTCTTATCCCCAATTGTAGCTGCTGTTCAATTATTTGTGCGCAATGTCTTACGTCTGTTCGGCGTAAAGATGACTGGAAATGATACCGATGCAGCCCAAGAGGAGATTGCAGGTGCGATTGCACTTGGCCACGTGGAAGGTAATTTTCAAAAAGACGACCGTGACCGTCTGCTAGGCGCGCTTGATTTAAAAGACCGCGAAGTTGAAGAGATCATGCTACACCGTTCTGATATTGAAATGATTGATGTCGATGATGAGCCACAATCCATTGTGCGCCAGTGTTTAGACTCTTCGCACACGCGCTTACCGCTGTTTAAAGACGATCCAGAAAACATCGTTGGCGTCATACATGCCAAAGATCTATTGCGCGTTGTAGAAAAGTTGCTTCGCAACGGGGCGGATCGTGAAAAAGCCATGTCGAAGTTAAAGATACTCGACATTGCGATGAAACCATATTTCGTACCTGAAACGACTACGTTAGACGATCAGATGCGTCAATTTCTTGTGCGCCACACACATTTCGCGTTGGTTGTAGACGAATATGGTGCCTTACAAGGCTTGATCACATTAGAAGATATTCTAGAGGAAATCGTGGGCGAAATTACCGATGAACACGACACTGATGACGAGTTGGAAAAGAGCAAAGATGCCAAAGGTAACTATGAAATCGATGGTGCAGCAACGATCCGCGATGTGAACCGTTCATACGATTGGAACCTACCCGATGAAGAAGCAAACACAGTGGCTGGCCTTGTCATTTATGACGCTCAGATGATCCCTAACATTGGTCAAGTTTTTAGCTTTCATGGATACCGCTTCCAAATTGTGGGACGGGAACAGAACCGCATTACAAAGTTAAAAGTACGTCCCTTGTCTTAACGGCCTTTGAATAGGCTGCCTAAGACACCGCGGATCAAAGTTTGCCCTGCTTTGCTACCCAACTGGCGTGCCAAAGATTTGGCAAATGTAGTACCAACGCTGTCCCCCCGAGAAGATCGACGTCGAGTTGTTCTCTTGGCCTCTTCTGCATCATAACGACGTGCTAATTTGCGAGACTTTTCTTCGGCTTCTAATTTTTCTTCAGCTTCTTCTGCTAAACGCGCTTCTTCAGCAGCAGCTCTTGAACGTTCGCCTAAAATTTCAAACGCAGATTCACGATCCATTTCAGTCTCATAAAGACCCGCAACATGGGATTGTTTAATAACAGCATCTCGTTCAGCAGCTGTTATTGGGCCAAGTTGTGACGATGGTGGACGAATAAGCGTTTGTTCAACAATCGTGGGCATACCTTTTTTTTCTAATGTCGAAACCAAAGCTTCGCCGATGCTTAACTCGATTAGTGTTTTGGCCGTATCAAATCTTTCATTTGTTCGGAATGTTGCTGCAGCTCTCTTCAGGGCAACCTGATCTCTTGGCGTAAACGCACGCAGTGCGTGTTGTATTCGGTTGCCAAGCTGCCCCAAAATATCATTAGGGATATCTGTCGGACTTTGAGTTACGAAATAGATACCAACCCCTTTTGAACGGATAAGCCTAACGACTTGCTCTACTTTTTTGATCAAAACACTTGGGGCTTCATCGAACAATAGATGTGCCTCATCAAAAAAGAACACAAACTTTGGCTTATCTGGATCACCTATTTCAGGAAGCTCTTCAAAGAGTTCAGATAACATCCACAGTAAGAAAGTCGCATATAAACCAGGCGACTGCATAAGTTTGTCAGAAGCCAGAATATTGATGCGTCCACGCCCGTTTGGCGTTGTCGTAATCATATCAGTTAGATTCAATGCAGGTTCACCAAAAAAATTAGATGCACCTTGATTTTCCAATACCAATAATTTGCGCTGAATTGCTCCAATTGAAGATACTGAAATATTACCATATTTCAAAGAAACTTCTTTGGCGTTTTCACCGAGCCATACCAATATTGCGCGTAAGTCTTTAAGGTCCATTAAAGCAAGGCCTTGTTCATCAGCAATGCGAAATGCAATATTTAAAATACCTTCTTGTACCTCTCGTAACCCTAAAAGGCGTGACAGTAAAAGCGGGCCCATTTCTGTAATTGTAGTGCGTACAGGATGCCCCTGCTCACCAAACAAGTCCCAAAATGTAACTGGAAAACTTTCGTATCCATAATCTTCAAAGCCGATTTTCTCTGCGCGGCTTGTGAAAGCATCATGCAGTTTAAAATCTGGGGAACCGGCATTCACGATGCCAGACAGGTCACCTTTAACATCTGACATAAAAACAGGAACACCTGCTTTCGAAAAACTTTCCGCCAAAATTTGCAGCGTGACTGTCTTACCAGTGCCAGTTGCGCCTGCAATCAAACCATGCCTGTTAGCATATTTTAAGATCAAATTTTGGTGAGTGGTGTAATCTTCGCCACCGCCGCCAATAAAAATACGATCATTTTCAGACATGAAACCCGCCCTTTATTCCATAATAGTTTTGCATAACTATATGGCTTGAAACTTGACAAAAAACAATCTTCTTAAAAATTCATTATATTTTTGCAAAATATTTCACAAAACAAACACATTTTCTTTAAAAAATACATACTTAGGCTGTTGACGGATAAACTCTTACGTTCTAAATTCTTTTCACAATTCGGCCAGTCCGATAGGGAGAATGCCAAAAAGGCACAAAAAAGACGCATCATCAGATGTGTCTTTTTTTATTGGCATAAACTCGCTTAGCAAACTGCCTCAAATTGCCGTCACAAAATTTGACCTGACAAACTTCTATTTGCTTTGTATTACTCTGTTTGAATGAATCGAATGAGTGAGATTTTAAATGAATAATGTATTCCTAACATCTATGGTTGCTCTTGGCCTAAGTTTTGGCGCAGCAAGCTTTGCACAAGACACAACAACGCCAGCTGCAGAAGAAACAACAACTGAAGCTGCCGAAGAAGCAAAAACTGAAGCACCAAAAGTTGAAGAAGCGCAACCAGAAGTAGTGAATAAGGATGATGAAAAGTTTCCTATTTCAGAAGATGGGAAGACAAAGAAAGTTCCAATTGGAACTGAAATTGTTAAATCTGAACATGGAGATTGGAAAGTAGCTTGTTTTGTTTTGCCAGAAGGTGAACCAGAGCGATGCCGTTTATACCAACTTCTTGTTGATAAAGACGACAACCCTGTTGCACAATACTATGTATCTGCTTTGGCCGAAGCTGCGAAAGCAGAAGCTGGTGTAGATTTCATATCACCACTTGGAACTTTGTTAACATCAAAAGCAACAATGCGCGTGGATGCGGGTAAAGCCCAGCAATATCCATTTGGTTGGTGTGACGCACTAGGGTGTATTGCACGTTATGGCTTAACAAAAACAGAAGTCGATAACATGAAAAAAGGTAGTAAGGCGGTAATGACGATCGTTGCTGCAGCAGATCCAAAGAACCCTATCGAACTTAATTTGTCTTTGACAGGTTTCACAGCAGCATGGAATGCCTTGAAGGGTAAATAACTCCACACCTCATTCGTAGGAAAAGCCCTGTGTTTTAGCAGGGCTTTTTATACTTTACGCAGTGCCAAAACGGCATTTAGCCCACCAAAAGCAAATGCATTCGTAATGGCCACATTGATTTTCTGTTGGCGCGCAGTATTTGGAACGACATCTAAATTACACTCAGGGTCAGCTATGGAATGGTTGATTGTTGGAGCTATCATTCCATCTTTAACGGCTGCAATCGTCGCGAGTAATTCCACACCACCTGTGCCTCCAATAAGATGACCATGCATTGCTTTGGTTGAAGATACCATGACAGTATCAGCCGCAGCGCCCAAAGCTTCACGGATTGCAGCGCATTCAGTTCTATCGTTAGCCGCAGTCGCAGTACCATGTGCATTGATATATCCAACATCTTCTGGTGATACATTAGCATCACGCAACGCACGACGGATCGCACTGGCAGCACCTTTTTGGCTAGGCATCACAATATCAGAAGCATCTGAAGTCATTGCAAAACCAATAAGTTCGGCCAAAATATCTGCGCCACGTGCTTTAGCATGTTCGTAATCTTCAAACACAAAAACAGCAGCACCTTCACCTTGTACCATACCATTGCGTGTAGCACAGAACGGACGGCAGCCGTCCTTTGACATCACACGCAGGCCTTCCCATGCTTTGATCCCTCCAAAGCACAACATACTTTCACTACCACCTGTGATCATCACCTCGGACATGCCTGAGCGGATCATATGATAAGCTTGCCCCATTGCATGGTTAGAGGACGCGCATGCACTTGCAACAGTAAAGCTTGGCCCATTCAAACCGTAAATCATAGAGATGTGGCTTGCAGCAGCATTGTTCATTAAACGCGGCACAACAAAGGGATGTACACGATTTTTACCGTCCTCATAAACGGAACGGTAATTTTCATCCTGTGTGGTTAAGCCGCCACCAGCAGTGCCCAAGATAACACCTGTGTGTGTTGCCAATTCCTCTGGGAATTCCAGTCCACTTTGAGCAATCGCTTCTTTAGCGGCAATCAAGGCAAATTGAGTAAACGGATCATACAAACCGATTTCTTGACGACTAAAATGATCTTCTGCTCTGTAATCTTTGATTTGACCACCAATTGAAACGTTCAGACGGTCCACATTGGCAAATTCCAATGTATCAATCCCGCACGCCCCATTAGACATAGCACCCAATGTGGATTTAACGTCTTTGCCCAAAGCATTGATTGTACCCTGTCCTGTTATAACAACACGGCGCATGAGTCTGTTATGCTTTCTGGGCGGCAATAAGATCTTCGACTGCCGTCACAATGGATTTAATGGATGAAATGTCAAAGCTCGATGCTTTTGGATCATTTGCATTGAAGGGAACTTGTATATCAAATTCTTCTTCTATTGAAAAAATGCACTCTACCAGCGCCATGGAGTCGACGCCCAACTCTTCTAATGTAGATGATGGTGATACATCACTGGGCTCTAAAAAGGCTTGTTCAGCCACGATCGCAATGATTTTATCTTCAACAGACATGACTGATATATCCTCATATTTCAGTTACAGCTTCCCATAGCGGTTTTAGTCTTTCTTGAAAACAATTTTTTCGAGTGCCGCGACCTTTGCGACAAGCCTTGGCAAACGTCGCGTTGCTTTGTAAATTTCAACATTTGTTTCCATTTTCACAGCTGGATTACCCATGATAACACGTTTTGGCGGTACGTTCGATGATATCCCAGTTTTGCCAGCAGCAATCACATCAGACCCGATTGTGACGTGATCGGCAACACCACATTTGCCGCCTAAAATAACACGATCACCAACGACTGTACTGCCACCAATGCCAACATTGCCACAAAGCAAACAGTTGTCACCAATCACAACATTATGGCCAATTTGCACGACATTATCGACCTTTGTTCCGTTACCAATTACAGTGTCAGCTATGGTTCCTCTATCAATCGTCGAACACGCCCCGATTTCAACATTGTCCCCGATAGACACGGCACCAAGCGAGTTAATACGCGCAAAACCAGCCGTCTCACTTGCAGCAGAGATCGTACCTGTTTTGCGTGCCTCTTCGATGGCACCAGGTTGTGGAGTTACGAAGGAAAATCCATCTGCGCCAACCACACAATTCGGTTGAGCAATAAAACCATTACCAATACGAACACGCGCACCAATGCGAGCACCTTGCAAAATAAGAGCATCGTTCCCAATCACAGCATCTTCGGCGATTGATGCATGTGATGCTACGCGAACATTATCCCCTATTGTGACATTTGCACCTATGGTAACGAATGGATCAATAGATGGGTTCGCACCAATCTTTGCAGAAGGATCAATAACAGCGGATGCATGTATACCCGATCCAATTTGAGGTTTCTTTTCGAAAACATGTGTTACACCCGACAAGACATACCGTGATCTAGGTGCAAAAATTGCAGCCTCTAATCCTAATGACTGCCAATCTGCGCCGTCCCAGACTACAGCTGCTTTGGCATTCCCTTCTTGCAGTGCATCACTGTAGGTTTCCTCCATTGCCAAAGCCAAATGATCTGCAGTCGCGTGTTGGGGTTGATTTACAGTTGTTACGACAAGATCAAGGTTGCCTGCTGCCTCTGCACCAAGTGCTGTGGCAATGTCTTTGATAGTATAGTGTGTCATGTGAAGCCTTATGAAAACGGGCGCCTGATTTGCACCAGCCGCCCGTAAAAAAATGAACCAGTTAAAACTATTTTAGCTTTGAACTGCCCTCAATGAAACCCCAGCTTTGCTTAAAGCGTTAAACACTTTTTTATCGCGCCCATAGATATCTGGATAGAACGATACTGCAGAGGCATCACCGAAATATGCTGTGCGATATGTCAAATATACAGGCACAGGTTTTGCCAAGTTTACATATTGCTCTTTCTTAGTATCTAGGAATGTGTGGAAGGCCCCTTTTGGGTTCGATGTTTGTTTTTCCAAAAGCTTATAGGCAAAATCGAACGGTTTTTGTAAACGCACACAACCATGGCTGAATGCACGTACTTCACGGTTAAACAAGCTTTTGCTTGGTGTGTCATGCAAATAGATGTTGTATTTATTCGGGAACATAAACTTCACTAGACCCAAAGCGTTTTGGGGATCGGGGCGCTGCTTAATATAATAAGGGAAGTTCTTTTCGTTATATCCTGACAAATCAACACTTGCAGGGCTTACAGATTTTCCGCTTTGCGAAATCATCACCATATTACGGCGCTTTAAAAAACTTGGATCTTTGCGGATGATTGGCAAATATTCCTTACCCGCAATGGAACGTGGTACGTGCCATGTTGGATTTATCACCATATGTGTCATTTCATCATAGAACTCAGGCGTTCTGTCTTTGGCGCGCTTACCAATCACGGCACGCGTTTCAAATGACGAACGGCCATTGTCCATTAGGTAAACTGTGTAAGAGGCTAAATTCACAAATACATTGCGATCTCCACGTGGGAAATTCATCCAACGTTCGCGTTCTAAGTTCACTAAAACCTTAACCAATTTATCCTTTGGACCTTGGTTCAAACGGCCAATCGTACCAGGACCAGCAACACCATCTGGATTAAGGCCATTCGCTGTTTGGAACTTCTGAACAGCTGTTTTAAGACCATCATCAAACAGTGGTGCATTGCCAAGCTTACCATAACCCAATTTAGTCAAACGTTGGCGCAGCAAGATAACAGAGTTACTTGATGATCCTTTTTTCAAAGTGCGGCTTGGGATAGATTGAATACCCGCAGATGCACCAAGAGCACGTTCTAGTTTCTTTTTTTCAACCAACAGTTTCTGATATTCTTTTGTTTTTGGCTGTAATGACTTCAAAAAACCAGCTGGGGAACTTTTTGCAAATGCTGCTAAAAGTTTCTCATCACTACGTCGAGGACGGTTAACAGCAAGTTCTGGGTCGATTTTTTTTGGGTTTACTGCACCAGATGTCAAATCATGAGCATATTGCAGGTAAGTCTTAGTCGCTAAAAGTTCTGCGGAGCCAACATTTTGTTTCCCACGTGCAGACTTTAATGCGCTTTCCAATTTGTCGATCTTATATCGAGCAGTTGGTAAACCATGATTGCCCGATGATTTAAGCGATGCCAATAATGCTTTACGACGTGCTTTATTTTTACTCCCAACCCAAATCGGTTTGTAATTTGTGGAAGCGTAAAATGCTTTAATACCTTTTGCATTCTTCCCTACTTTTGCAACCGACGTGTAAACCTCTTTATTGTTAACGACGGTTTGCGCTGTTGCTGCAATAGCTGGAAAAAGAAACGAAATTGTGAGTAGAATAAACGCCTTTCTGGCGTTGTTACTTAAAAAATACATAGTGTCCCCCAAAAAACACGGTCAGTTACACAGATTCTATATTAGCATTCTTACATCATTGCTCGAACTGTCCAATCAACTTTTCGGCAAGTATTCGCTTATATGGTTCATATATGCACCAATTCTTAAGAACAAAAAGGGATCATGGCGCATATAAGCGGAAAATCGCGTAAACCACGGAGATTGCAGTATATTTCTTCAGTGCTGCAAAGTTAACACTTGGAAAACGAATCACTTTGTGGCATATAGTCTTCACCTAATTTTGAGGGAAAGTTAGGAAAGGCTCTGCGAAAAGGGCTGTAAACGGGATAATGGACAGGCAATTTAATGACTGGAAAGACGAATAGCGTGATTTCACGCCGCAAGCTACTTGGTGCATTTGCTGGCGTATCTATGATTTCTGCAGCTCCTGTATATGCAGGTGCCGCTGGTTACCTTAAAGGTGCTGGCAATATTCGGCGCATTGCAATGCGTTCTGGTCGTACAGGCGAAAGCATCGACACAATCTATTGGATTGAAGGCCAGTACATAAAACCCGCCCTTGAAGAATTCAATTATTTCATGCGTGATTGGCGCGAAGATTCAGTTAAAAACATTGATCGTCGCCAAGTGGATGTTCTTGCCGCCACACACAACTTGCTAAACACAAACGAACCCTTCCAACTTTTATCTGGTTACCGCTCTTCGCGCACAAATTCGATGCTGCGCAGCCGCAGCCGCGGTGTTGCAAAGGACAGCTATCACGTTAAGGGCATGGCAACAGACGTTCGTCTCAGCTCTCGTTCGGTCGGCCAAATGGCGCGTGCAGCAGTATCGTGCAACGGTGGTGGTGTTGGGCGTTACTCACGGTCTAACTTTGTACACATGGATTGCGGTCCAATCCGTACATGGGGCGGTTAAGAAAGCTTAACACTCAGAACGAAATAACCCGCTCCAATTTGAAGCGGGTTTTATTTTGTATTGCTGTTAAAAATTAAGCGCGCGTCGTACCGTCGCCTATCACAATATACTTGAAACTTGTCAGTTGAGCAGCCCCTACTGGACCACGCGCGTGCATTTTACCAGTCGCAATGCCGATTTCAGCGCCCATACCAAATTCACCACCATCTGCGAATTGTGTAGATGCATTACGCATGACAATCGCACTATCAACACGCTCAAAGAAGCGATCAGCGACTGCATCATCTTCGGTCAAAATACAGTCCGTGTGATTTGAGCTGTATTCGTGGATATGCGCAATAGCACCATCCACACCATCCACAACTTTGGCAGCCATGATCATATCAAGGTATTCATGCCCCCAGTCGTCAGTTTTAGCCGCTACAACACCGCGCATTTTTTGGATGTATTCATCACCACGCACTTCTACATTTGCATCCAACAAATCTTGGATGAATGGAATGCCGTGGGCATCATAAAATCCGCGATCAACAAGCAAACATTCCAATGAACCACAAATGCCTGTACGGCGCGTTTTCGCATTCATGATAACATCACGCGCTTTTGATACATCTGCACTAGCATCCACATAGATATGACAAATACCTTCAAGATGTGCGAATACAGGAACGCGGGCATCGGCCTGAACACGGCCAACAAGACCTTTACCACCGCGTGGCACAATTACGTCAATATAATCGGTCATTGTCAGCATTTCACCAACAGCATCGCGATCTCGTGTTGGTACCAGTTGGATAGATGCTTCTGGCAAACCAACAGCTTTCAGACCATCCACAAGACATTCATGAATAGCACCAGATGAATGAAAACTTTCGGAACCACCACGCAAGATCACAGCATTGCCAGCTTTAAGGCATAAAGCACCCGCATCCGCAGTCACATTCGGGCGGCTTTCATAAATCACACCAATCACGCCCAATGGCGTGCTGACGCGTTTGATATGTAAACCTGTTGGACGATCCCATTCCGCCAACACAGCACCCACAGGGTCATCCTGCGCAGCAACGGCACGCAAACCATCAACGATGCTTTGAATGCGATCCTCGTCTAATTTCAAACGGTCCATCATGGCATCTGTCAGGCCTTTGTTACGGCCGAACTCCATATCCTTTTCATTCGCATCAATGATATCTGCACGGCGCGTCCAAACGGCATCGGCAGCAGCTTCGAGTGCTTTTTGTTTGACATCTGCAGAAGCAAACGCCAGCTCTGCGCTAGCAGCTTTTGCGTTTTGGCCAATCGTAGCCATGGTTGCTTTAATATCCATAATTCCTCACATCACCATGTCATCGCGATGAACCAAGCTTGCACGGCCTGGATATCCCAATATTTCTTTTATTTCAGTGGTTTGTCGCCCTGAAATCTTATTCACCTCGGCAGCATCGTAATTGACCAAACCTTTGGCCAGCTCAGCATTATTCTCATCAATGATAGAAACCATATCACCACGCAAGAAACCACCCTGCCCGCCAACAACGCCTGCTGGCAACAAAGATTTACCCGCCTTAAGCGCCTTGGCAGCGCCCGCATCCACGATCAATGTCCCCTTAGGCTTCATTGTTGCGATCCATTGCTTACGCGCAGCTTGCGGGTCACCATGCGCCATGAACCAACTGCATATTCCGCCGTTTTCCAAAGCTAACAAAGGTTGATCTACATCACCCAACATGATCGCCATAGAACAACCCGATTGCATTGCAGTTTTTGCAGCCATCACTTTTGTTTTCATACCACCTTTGGCATTTGCCGTACCTGCATCACCTGCCATCGCCTCAAGTTCTGGTGTGATATTTTCGATAACATCAATGCGTTTTGCTTCCGCATCTGTTTTCGGATTTCCTGTGTAAAAGCCATCCACATCAGACAGCAAAACCAACACATCCGCGCCAGCCATAGACGCAACTTGTGCAGCTAATCGATCATTGTCCCCAAAACGGATTTCATCGGTGGCAACAGTGTCATTTTCGTTCACAATAGGAACCACATCGCAAGCCAAAAGAGCTGTGAACGTGGCGCGTGAGTTCAGATAACGTCGGCGATCCGTACTGTCATCCAAAGTCAGCAAAATTTGTGCTGTCTTAATATTATAGGGTTCAAGGATTTCTTCGTAAGCACGTGCCAATCGGATTTGACCAACCGCAGCAGCAGCTTGGCTTTGTTCCAACGTTAATATGCCATCTGGCATACCAAGTACTTTACGCCCCAAAGCAATCGAACCAGACGAAACAACCAATATATCCCTACCCGCTTGCTTTTGCGCGGCAATATCTTTGGCCAAGCCTTTCAACCATTTCAGACGCAATTCACCAGTCTCAGCATCAACAAGAAGCGCTGATCCAATTTTGACAACGATGCGTTTTGCTGTGTTTAAGGGCGCCATCCAGTCGTCTCCTCAACCTCGCTATCATCCATCTCGGCCTTTTTCTCGTCTGCGTTTCGCATATCGATCGTTGATCGTAATTCACGCAAAACATCTTGCAAACCTTGATGTGCCACACCAGAGATTTGGTGCACAGTGCCCCCTACAACTTGCTCTAGTTCATTATGTATCTGCGCTTGTTCCGTATCATCGATCGCATCACATTTGTTCAATGCTGTGACACGTGGACGATTGGCAAGATCACCACCATACATTTTCAACTCGTTGATAATTGTATGATAATCTTCAATAGCCGTCTCAGATGTTCCATCTACAAGATGTAGCAAAACAGCACAGCGCTCTACGTGACCAAGGAAACGATCGCCGATACCTTTGCCTTCGTGTGCACCGGCAATCAAGCCAGGAATATCCGCCATAACGAATTCAGTATTATCAATGCCCACAACGCCCAAATTAGGATGCAATGTTGTGAATGGATAATCCGCAATCTTTGGGCGTGCATTTGAAGTGGCAGCCAAAAACGTCGATTTACCAGCGTTCGGCAAACCCAACAAACCAGCGTCCGCAATCAATTTTAGGTTCAACCAAATTTCACGATTAATTTCTGGCTGACCTGGGTTGGCTTTGCGTGGTGCTTGGTTACGCGATGACTTGAAATGAAGGTTACCGAAACCACCATTGCCACCTTCGGCCAATAAAAACCGTTGGCCCACTTCGGTCAAATCAGCGATTACAGTCACTTCGTCTTCGTCCAGAATTTCTGTTCCCACAGGAACCTTCAAAACAATATCTTCGCCATCTTTACCAGAGCGTTGCTTGCCCATACCAGGCTTGCCGTTTTGGGCAAAGAAGTGCTGCTGATAGCGAAAATCAATCAGCGTATTCAAACCTTCGACAGCTTCGGCAAAGACGCTGCCGCCTGAACCGCCATTGCCACCATCGGGACCACCATATTCAACATGTGCTTCGCGACGGAACGACACACAACCATTCCCCCCTGCCCCAGAGCGTATGTATACTTTTGCTATATCAAGAAATTTCATAAGCTCAGACTTTCAAAATCGGTTCGCGACAAGCGATACAGAAAGACGGGCGCAGGCTCAACCCGTGCCAGCGATGTATCGACATCTTCCCCAATACATTTGAAGCCAAACTTTTCTAATATACGTACTGAAGCAAGGTTATCGTGGAAAACATCGGCAACAATGTCATCTGCGCTAGAGCTCTTAAAGGTATACTCTAGCGTTTTATATACAGCTTCAGATGCAAATCCCTGTCCCCAATATGCTTGGTCGACCACATACATAAGCGAGATTGGGTTTCCACCTATACCAGTAAATCCAATTATTTTATTTCCCATCTCTATAATAAATGTCTTGGGTATATCGCGATCAGAAACACGCAACTGCACCCAGTCTTGAACATCATTATCTAACCATGGGCTTTTTAGGCTACCAGTCATTGAGGCAACATTAGAATTACCGCCTATTTTTTGTATAGCTTTCCAATCACTTCGTCTTAATGGGCGTAAAGTTAATCTTTTAGTTTTCATTACGCGTTCCTTTGCCTCTAACCATGCCTGACGTGTAAGAACTGTCGTAACATGCTCAACATCATTTAAATGTTTACGTTCGACAATCTTGCGGTCGACAATTTTAAAGCCGAGCTTCTCTTGAATACGAGCTGATCCCAAATTGGCGACAACATAACTTGACAGCAGCTCTTTTGCATCTGGATTGCTAAAGTATAAATCGACAGAAGCTTTTGCAGCCTCAGTACCAAAGCCTTTTCCCCAAGCTTCTTGGGCAAACCAATATCCAAGCCCTAATGGGCCTTCTGTTCCAATTACACCAATAAATATACCATCATTGAAAACACCAAATGGTTCTGTTTTTGTATCTCTAATTCTGTTTATAAATTCTTTTGCATCACCCAGACTATATGGATGCGGCAATAAATTTAACCATTTTGCAATTTCAAAATTATTAGCAGCCTCAGCTAAAGCATACGCATCCTCATCGCGTAGTTGACGCAATAATAACCTTTCTGTTTTTACCTCTCTCATAATCAAACCCTTAAACAAAAAAAGGGCCGGCTTTTCAGCCGACCCTTTCAAAACATTATGTTTCGCTTCAAATCAGCTTATTCCGCAGCCTCGGCCGCCGGAAGAACAGAAACGAATGTACGGCCTTTGAAGCCTTTTTTGAAAGATACGTGACCTTCAACAGTTGCGAACAATGTGTGATCTTTACCTTGACCAACATTTTCACCTGGCCACCACTTGTTGCCACGCTGACGTGCAATGATGTTGCCAGGGATAACCAATTCGCCACCGAATTTTTTAACGCCTAAACGACGACCCGCGGAGTCGCGACCGTTACGGGATGAACCGCCTGCTTTTTTATGTGCCATATCGCTAGTCCTTACTTATCTGCAGCTTTTTTAGCTGGCGCTTTTTTCTTAGGCGCTGCTTTTTTTGCTGCTGGTTTCGCTTCAGCTTTAGCTGCTTTTTTAGGAGCCGCTTTTTTCGCTGCTGGTTTCTTTGCCGCTGGCTTTTTAGCCACTGGTTTTGCTTCTACAGCACCTGGTACAAAACCTGTACCGTTATCTGCAGCTGCTACACCAGACTTATCTCCACCTTTAGCCAAGATGTCTGTTACACGAAGAACAGTGATCTGTTGACGGTGACCTTTTTTACGTTGCGAGCTGTGCTTACGACGACGTTTAACATAGTTGATAACCTTTGGGCCTTTGCCTTGCTCAAGAATTTCAGCTTGAACCGCAGCGCCCGCAACAGTCGGAACACCAATTGTTGGCTTATCGCCACCAACCATTAGAATCTCATTGAATTGAACTGTGTCACCAGCATTGCCAGTCACTTTTTCAACACGAAGAATATCTCCGCTGGCAACTTTATACTGCTTACCACCAGTTTTTAGTACCGCAAACATCTGCGCTATCCTTTAACTTCCGCGTCTTGTGGCCCGTTGAATTACTCAAGTAATTACAATTGTTTAGCGATTAAATCGCGCCTTCAAACAGCGCGCATCTTTCGATGCGATATGAAAATATACCCAAGCGAAGAGTCGCTTGGTGGGCGGCTTATCGTCGGATTACTGTTTAAAGTCAAGCGCTTTTGCCCAATAAACAAAGGGAATTTAGGTTGTTGGCAGCACCTGATCCATATGACACATTATCCCAAATTATAGAGGTGATCACAATGCCAGAAAAGATTGATTTAGCGGCTTACGAAGCCTTACAGGGCGAAACTCTTGGACATTCCGATTGGATGCGTATTGGTCAAGATATGATTGATGGGTTTTGCGATGTAACAGGCGATTATCAATTCATCCATAATGATCCAGAACGCGCCAAAGAAGACACGCCATTTGGCGGTGCGATTGCACATGGTTTTCTTACGTTGTCTTTAATCACTCAGATGTACAAAGACCGCGTTCCACAGTTAAAGGATCATGAGTTGGTGATTAATTATGGATTAAACCGCGTTCGCTTTCTGGAACCTGTTCCAAGTGGTGCTGAAATTCGTGGCGAATTCACGTTAAAGAAAATCAGTAAAAGGCGCGAAGGTCAGTATCTGTCAGAAAATGAAGTGCGTGTGCATATCAAAGACAATGAAAAGCCTGCGATGATCGGAACTTGGTTAACGTTATTGGTGTCTGGGGAACTTTAAGTATTAAAAAAGCCCCGAGTTCTGGTGAACTTGGGGCTTTTTTTAATGGAATGGCGCGGTTGACGGGGCTCGAACCCGCGACCTCCGGCGTGACAGGCCGGCACTCTAACCAGCTGAGCTACAACCGCGCTTTTCCGTTACAACATCCAGACGAGCTGTTTGCTGTGAGGTGGCTTTTAGGGTTTAACATCTGGTGCGTCAAGCACGTTCGCACGACAAAATGACATTTCTGTAAAAAATATTTTCACAGATTGAATTCCCCTCGAAAACAGTTTTGGTTCGTACTGGACAGCCTGTATTTTACTTGGTTAGGCTACGTCATGCCACAAAACCGAAAGTGCCCCTTATGACTAAGCATCTTACCGTCGTTGATCACCCTCTTATCCAACATAAGTTAACGATCATGCGGGACAAAACTACGCCATCAAATCAGTTTCGCCAATTGCTGCGCGAAATCAGCCATCTGCTAGCCTATGAAGTAACACGTGATTTGCCGCTTACGACGAAATCTATCGATACACCAATGCTGACGATAGATGCACCAACTGTTGAAGGTAAAAAATTGGCACTGGTTTCCATCCTGCGCGCCGGGAATGGTCTGTTGGACGGAATGTTGGATTTGATTCCATCAGCACGTGTTGGTTTTGTTGGGTTGTACCGTGACGAGGAAACGTTAAAACCCGTAAAATACTATTTCAAAGTGCCTTCAGAAATCGACAAACGTTTGGTGATTGCTGTGGATCCAATGTTGGCTACGGGTAACTCTTCGGCGGCTGCAATTGATATGTTGAAAGAAGCAGGCGCAAAAAACATCGTCTTCTTATGCTTATTAGCAGCCCCAGAAGGCGTGGCACGTATGAAAGCCGCACATCCAGATGTGCCTATTGTAACAGCATCACTTGATGATTGTTTGAACGAGAATGGGTACATTATGCCAGGCCTTGGGGATGCTGGCGATCGTATATTTGGTACGCAGTAAGTAACGGGCGCATAAATATAGTATATATTTCTTGATTTTCGCATCGTTTGAGGCAATGCTTTCCTCGATTGATCGCCTCCACTAAACGAGAGTGCGATTTGAGGTCGGTAATAAAATCCAACGATAAAAACGCACAACTATAATCCATTGGCGCAAAGCCAAGAAGGAGGGAAAATGAGTCATTCAGCTCAAAATACAGACTATTCATTTGGTCCAGAAAATGCCGTCGTAGGTGCACAAATGCTCTTTGTGGCCTTTGGTGCTTTGGTGTTGGTGCCAATTCTTACAGGGCTTGATCCGAATGTGGCCCTATTCACAGCGGGTTTGGGCACGCTAGTGTTTCAACTTGTCACCAAAGGCCAAGTACCCGTATTTCTGGCATCATCCTTTGCTTTTATCGCACCCATAATATACGGCGTGCAAACATGGGGTATGGCAGCCACAACAGGAGGCTTAGCCTTTGCTGGACTTTTTTACGTCGCCATCAGCTTTGCTGTACGTGCTTTTGGCAGTGGTTTCATACATCGTCTATTGCCGCCCGTGGTTGTTGGACCTGTGATCATGGTAATTGGTCTATCTTTGGCCCCTATTGCAATTAACATGGCGTCTGGTGTTGCAGGAACAGATCAAATCTTTCCAAAATCAACATCACTGGTCATTGCCGCTATTACATTAGCAGCCACTGTATTAACCGCTATCCTTGGTAAAGGTATGATGAAAATCGTGCCAATTATCGTTGGTATTGTTGTGGGATACATTGCATCACTCATCATTGGCCCGCTTATGGGAACAGGTCTGGTGAACTTCGGTAATGTTGGCAGCGCGCCTTGGTTCGCGGTTCCGGCATTCGTAGCACCAGAATTCCAACTTGCGGCCATTCTATACATCCTACCAGTTGCCATTGCGCCTGCAATCGAACACTTTGGTGATATCGTTGCCATCGGCGGTGTGACAAAAAAGGATTATCTGGAAAAGCCTGGCATTCAAAATACAATGCTGGGGGATGGTCTTGCTACTACTGCTGCTGGCCTATTGGGTGGCCCACCAAACACGACATATTCAGAAGTAACTGGTGCAGTTACGCTGACCAAAGCCTTTAACCCAGGTGTGATGACATGGGCGGCCATATTCGCAATCATCTTGGCCTTTGTTGGTAAGTTGGGTGCATTGCTGGGCACAATCCCTATGCCTGTGATGGGCGGGATTATGATCCTTATGTTTGGTCTTATCACAACAGTCGGCTTGTCAGTTTTGATGAAAGCAAAAGATGACCTGTCTGATGCACGCAATATGTCCATCATCTCTATCATCTTGGTTGTTGGTGTCGGTGGACTTGCCATTCAATTCGGCGGCGGCTTTGCACTGGGCGGCATTGGCCTTGCAGGCGTATTGGGTGTTTTACTAAACCTATTCTTGCCTAAATCAGCTGAGTAATATCACATGACAAAAGGCCTAAGAGACTATTCTTAGGCCTTTTTAACGGCGCCAGTACCTTTCTTGACCTGTATCAACATGAATAAAGCCACGTCGTGGGTAATACCCCACACCACCTGCTCCATTTGCTTGAGCGACTTTTACTAAATCAAAGGTTTTCACGCCTCTAATTGTGAAATCAACAGCGCGGCCTTCAACGTGTTTACTTTTGCGCGCAGCCCCACGGATGGCTGAATTGGTTTTACGGGTTCTATAACCAGACTTTATCATTAATGGCGCGCCAGAAAATTGCGCCTGAATACGTGCTAGAACTTCATAAAGCTCAAGGTCCATAAATTTAACCTCACCTGCACTTACATCGCGCAATATCCAGTTTAAAGATTTCAAATCCTTATCTTTGATACCACGGCGCCCAAATTCACATTGAAATTTTTCACCAGTTCTTTGACGCTCTAACGCCAATGTCGGCTTCTCGCGCGCAACTGCTGGTGTTGCCAAGACAAGAGACTGAGCTGCCAAGGCAGTTATAAAAGTACGTCGCTGATACATTGCTCGATTTCCATTTTTCACGCCACATAGAGAAAGTCGTACAGAATGGAAAACGAAACGTTAGGATATATAAGAGAATTTACGCCGAAAGCAAAAAGCCGCCCATTAGGCGGCATTTTATGGTGGGTGATAAGAGACTCGAACTCCTGACATCTTCGGTGTAAACGAAGCGCTCTACCAACTGAGCTAATCACCCGCTGAGTGGGCTTTTAGAGAGAGTTTGCAGAGGCTTCAAGAGCCATTTTCACTTAACTTGCTTTTTTTTCAGCATCATCATTATTTTTTAGATTCAGCTTATAATGCAGCTTTGTATTTTCACCAGATCCACGTTCTATTGAACGGATTTTACCCAATGGTGGAATCTGAACAGTTTTACCTTCAGCCAAACATTTGTTTAGATATTCCAAAAGACTGTCTACTGCTTCGCGAACATCGCGTTTACGTAGGCCAGTCGATACTGTTACATGATCATAGATGTCTTTTTTCTTGATCATATTTGGATCAATTACTTTTACAGGTTCATCAGATACTTCTTCTGTATCTGTCGCTGTTTCTTCTACTTCAACAACTTCAGCTTTCGCTTTTTCTGCAGCTTTTGTTGTCTTAGATTTCTTTGTTGCCGTAGCCATTGTTTGCCCCACTTTTATTATTTTATGGCTTTATGCTAATCGCAAACATAAAAAAACGCCACCAATTTTATCAACTGGTAGCGTTATTTTTAAGATTTTAATCTATATTTAGTGTGCGATTGTTGGATTTGTCGCATTTTTTTCAGCTGCAAGTGCAGTTGCGGCGGCTTCTTCTGCCGCTTCATCCCATTCAATCGACTCTGGTGTTGCAACCAATGCATGCTTCAATACATCCGCAACAACATCTACAGGGATAATTTCCATACCATCTTTAACAATATCCGGAATATCTTGCAGATCTTTTTCATTGTCACGTGGGATCAATACAGTTTTGATACCGCCACGCAATGCCGCCAAAAGCTTCTCTTTCAAGCCGCCAATAGGTAGCACATGACCACGCAAGGTAACTTCACCTGTCATTGCAATATCTTTACGCACAGCGATACCCGTTAAAACAGATACGATTGATGTCACCATACCAACACCCGCAGACGGACCATCTTTTGGGGTCGCTCCTTCTGGAACGTGTACGTGAATGTCGATCTTTTCAAACTGCGGAGGTTTCACACCAATCTCAGGGCTAATCGAACGTACAAATGAAGATGCAGCATCGATGCTTTCCTTCATTACATCGCCCAACTTACCGGTCGTTTTCATGCGACCTTTACCTGGCAATTTCAGTGCCTCAATAGACAGCAATTCACCGCCAACAGATGTATAGGCAAGGCCCGTTACAACACCAACTTGGTCTGTTTCTTCGGCAAGGCCATATTTAAAACGTTTCACACCCAAATAATCGTCGACATTATCCGCCGTAACATGAACTGTTTTTGCCTTGCCTTTAACAATCTCAGTAATTGCTTTCCTGCAAAGCTTAGCAAGCTCACGTTCCAAATTACGAACACCCGCTTCACGCGTATAAACACGTACCATTTCAAGTAATGCATCGTCATCAAGGACCAGTTCGCCATCACGGAGGCCGTGATTTTTCAATTGCTTAGATAACAAGTGACGTTTGGCAATCTCTAACTTCTCTTGTTCTGTATATCCAGACAAGCTGATAATTTCCATGCGATCCAGCAATGGGCCCGGCATGTTGTAAGAGTTCGCCGTTGTTAGGAACATCACATTAGACAGGTCGTATTCAACTTCCATATAGTGATCCGAGAACGTGCCGTTTTGCTCTGGGTCCAGAACCTCAAGCATAGCACTGGCAGGGTCACCACGGAAATCTTGGCCCATTTTGTCGATTTCATCCAACAAAATCAGCGGGTTTGTCGTTTTCGCTTTTTTCATCGCTTGGATGATTTTACCTGGCATAGAACCGATATAAGTTCGACGGTGACCGCGAATTTCGCTTTCATCACGTACACCACCAAGGGACACGCGAATAAATTCACGACCAGTTGCTTTCGCAACAGACTTACCAAGCGAGGTTTTACCAACGCCTGGAGGACCAACAAGGCATAGGATTGGGCCTTTCAATTTCGCAGATCGTTTTTGTACCGCTAGATATTCAACAATGCGTTCTTTGACTTTTTCCAAACCATAATGATCTGCGTCAAGAATTTGTTCAGCACGACCAAGGTCTTTTTTCACACGGGATTTAACGCCCCAAGGAATAGACAACATCCAGTCCAGATAGTTGCGCACAACTGTTGCTTCCGCAGACATAGGGGACATTTGGCGCAGTTTTTTCAACTCACCCAATGCTTTTTCCTTAGCCTCTTTGGAAAACTTCGTGTTGTTGATCTGTTGCTCTAGTTCAGCAAGTTCATCACCACCACCTTGCTCACCATCACCCAACTCTTGTTGGATCGCTTTCATTTGTTCGTTCAGATAATATTCGCGCTGCGTGCGTTCCATCTGGTTCTTCACGCGTGACTTAATCTTTTTCTCGACCTTCAGCACAGACATTTCGCCCTGCATCAAGCCAAAGATTTTTTCCAAACGTTCTGACAGATCAAGTGTTTCAAGCAATTCTTGTTTTTGATCCACACGAATAGACAAGTGACCTGCAACTGTATCGGCAAGTTTGTCAGCACCATCTGTTTTGGCAACAGCGGTTAGCGCTTCTTCTGGGATCGATTTATTTAGCTTCGCATAACGCTCGAATTCTTTAGATACAGAACGGCTTAGCGCTTCAATCGCGGCTGGATCATTTGCTGTTTCTTCTAAGAAATCTGCAGAAGCTTCGAAATAATCAGGATTGTCCATGTATTCAGTGATTTGAACACGGCGCAAACCCTCTACCAACACTTTTACAGTGCCGTCTGGCAATTTCAGCAGCTGTAGAACGCTGGCCAAAACACCTGATGGGTAGATTGTTTCTTCTGTTGGCTCATCTTCTGATGGGTCAATCTGGCTGGACAATAGAATTTCTTTATTGTCGTCCATAACGGCTTCTAGGGCGCGCACTGATTTTTCGCGGCCTACAAAAAGCGGTACGATCATATGTGGAAAAACCACAATATCACGCAGTGGAAGGACTGGATAAGATACGCTGCTCGCGTCTGACATACTGTTTCCTTTGTTTTAGCAAGAAACCTTTGCGCCCCAGTTTTCCCAGCAACGCCCGTGTTTCTCCAATTGGTGTGAGCTTTATTTGGTGTTTTTTATGGGTAAGTCAATCCTTACACCGCTCATCTTTATGGCATCGATTGTGAACGTTTCCAGTAAGAGTCGCAAGAGTAGATAAGGGGTTACACAACCCAATCTGCATTAAATTGGCTCAATATCGCCTTGTTCACGCATTGCATGGAAGGTTTTCACAAATTTTTCCAATGCATTATTAGAAATGGCTTCACGCATCCCCGCCATAAGCTCTTGATAATAATGTAAGTTATGCCACGTCAGCAACATTGAGCCGATAATCTCATGGCATTTGATCGTATGATGCAAATACGCACGTGAATATTTTGTACAGCACGGACATGTGCATTTTTCATCCAATGGACGCGGATCATCTTTGTGTCGCGCATTCTTTAGGTTAATGGCACCCATACGCGTTAACCCCTGCCCTGTGCGGCCAGAACGCGAAGGTAACACGCAATCAAACATGTCTACACCACGTTGAACAGCCCCCACCAAGTCGTCTGGTTTGCCCACGCCCATCAAATACCGTGGTTTATCCGTTGGTAACTGTTGTGGGGCGTAATTTAGGACATCAAACATCATTTCCTGCCCCTCACCCACAGCCAAACCACCAATGGCATACCCATCGAAATCAACTTTTTGCAAAGCTTCCGCACTTTCGGCTCGCATATCTTGGAATGTGCTACCTTGTTGGATGCCAAACAGCGCATATCCTGGGCGATCACCAAACGCATCGCGGGATCGTTGTGCCCAACGCATAGACAATTCCATGCTCTCACGCGCTTGTTTTTCTGTCGCTGGGTACGGTGTACACTCATCAAACGCCATAACGATATCAGAGCCCAGCAATCTTTGTATCTCCATAGACCGTTCTGGCGTCAAGTTATGTTCCGATCCATCTACATGGCTGCGAAACTTTACGCCCTCTTCGGTTAATTTGCGCAAATCCGCCAAGCTCATCACTTGAAATCCACCCGAATCTGTCAAAATTGGTTTATCCCAATTCATGAACTTATGCAGACCACCCAAATTATGAACACGTTCCGCCCCTGGACGCAGCATCAGATGATAGGTATTGCCCAGTAATATCTCTGCACCTGTCGCTGCAACGCTTTCAGGCATCATCGCTTTTACCGTCGCTGCTGTGCCCACAGGCATGAACGCAGGTGTCTGAATATCACCCTTTGGCGTCTTAACGATTCCCCGTCTCGCCATGCCATCTGTGTTAAGCAGTTCAAAATCAAAGCGTTTTGTCATATTAATCTCACTGGACGTTTCTGAAATCTTTTCTTATATGTTTAGTCAGGAATTCCAAGAGAGATTACAAATTATGTCCGCTGAAGACGCACCCATGGAAGGTACACCGTTGATCAAACCTTCGACAACGGAACACCCTTTATACGATACCATCTGCGAAGCATGTCGCACGGTGCATGATCCCGAGATCCCTGTAAACATCTTTGATTTGGGTCTGATTTATACAATCGAAATCAGCGATGAAGGTGTTGTGAATATCCTGATGAGCCTTACAGCACCTGGCTGCCCAGTGGCTGGTGAAATGCCAGGTTGGGTCGAAGAAGCTGTTGAACCATTGCCAGGTGTACAATCTGTTTCAGTTCACCTGATCTGGGAACCACAGTGGGGCATGGATATGATGTCTGACGAAGCCCGCCTTGAATTGGGCTTTATGTAAAGATTTTATTAAAGCGTCACATAACATAATCACAATTGTCATAAACTAATCCTAGGGTTGCTGGAGCAAAGCAAATCTAGGAGAAAATTATGCTGCGTTTATCTCTATTACTGACAACACTGATCCCAGCCGCTGCGGTTGCAGGTACAGTTCAGCTTGGCCCACGCCCCGCTTATTTGATCGATCAAATGCAGGACGGCCCATTAAAACAGAAACTGGCTTCATGTGCTGACATGACATTCCAAAAGAATGATTTTTCAATCGGCCACCGTGGTGCAGCAATGATGTTCCCAGAGCATACAAAAGAATCTTATAATGCTGCTGCAACAATGGGCGCTGGTATTGTGGAGTGTGATGTAACCTTCACTGCTGACAAAGAGCTGGTGTGTCGTCATGCACAAAACGACTTGCACACAACAACGAATATCCTTGCAACAGATCTGGCTCCTAAGTGTACGGCTGGCTTTAGCCCAGCAAATGGTGACACACCTGCATCTGCAGAATGTCGTGCATCTGACATCACATTGGCAGAGTTTAAAACACTAAACGGTAAAATGGACGCTTCTGACAGTGATGCAAAGACATTGGATGCATTTCTGAATGCAACCGCTAACTGGCGCACAGACCTTTATGCAACCAAAGGCACTGTGATGACACATGCCGAAACAATCGAACACTTCAAAAAGCTTGGCGTTAAGTTCACACCAGAATTGAAAACACCGTCTGTTGAAATGCCATTCGATGGGTTTTCACAAGATGATTACGCGCAAAAAATGATCGATGAATACAAAGCCGCTGGCGTGCCTGCATCAGATGTTTGGGCACAGTCGTTTAACCTTGAAGACGTTCTATACTGGATTGAAAACGAACCAGAATTCGGCAAACAGGCGGTTTACTTGGACGACAGTTATGACATCGAAGGTTGGTCGCCACAGAAACCTGAAACTTGGGTACATAAGATGTCTGATCTAAAAGCAATGGGTGTGAATTATATCGCACCACCAATGTGGGCTTTGGTTGCATTGGAAAATGATAAAATAGTTCCAAGCACATATGCAAAAGAAGCAAATGCTGCTGGTCTGAACCTGATTACATGGACATTGGAACGCTCTGGCCCATTGGCAGACGGCGGCGGTTGGTATTTCCAAACGATCAAAGAAGCCACAAATAACGATGCGATGTATTTCGAGTTGTTGGATGTGCTTGCACAAGAGGTTGGCATCAAAGGCATGTTCTCTGATTGGCCAGCAACAACAACATACTATGCAAATTGCATGGGCATTGGCTCGCAAAGCTAAAATGTAAAGCAGAAGCCTCCATATGAATGGGGGGCTTCTACCCTGCGATTTTTCGCATCAATAACTCTAGCGGTCCCGCCTTATGCATCCGCATCCATAAAGTGGCGAAAAGCATTGATAGGACACAAAAAACCAAACTTGCAATGATAGATTGATTTTCAGTCAAAGCACCAATCCATCCCAACTCTTCAAACATCCCCATACCAATCACGATATGCGCAATATAAAGCGTTAGGCTGATCCGCCCCGCTTTGCTCATCAAACGCAACAGTGGTTTCATCCAATCAAGTTTAAATAAAAGTTCACAAATACCGATCGCAACCGTTGCTCCACTTATGCCAACACCAACATAAAAGGGTGTAGGCGGAACTGGGACAACACCTGTTAAAAGACCTAGATCAGTCTCAATTTCGTTTAAAATAGGTGAAATGAACCCAGAAATCACGATTAAGACTGCACATATAACGAAACCATAAACAGCCAGATTTTGCGCATGCGTCACTATATCAATTTTCGACAACCACATTCCGTAAAGCAAAAACGCGATCCAAGGGAAAACAGGATGCCAACCATTATAAAATAGGTTTCTTATAAAGCCGTCTGGCGTCCAAAACCCTTCGTATTCTAATGTTTTCCAGTCCCATCCAACATCGTAATTCAAGGCAAGTAATCCTGTGAAGGAAACCATAACAACAACAATGATCGCCAATATTAAACCACGTTTGGGTAAGGGCAAGAACCAGCATCCGAATGCAAAGTAAACTGCATAATAATGAATAATATCAGCGGGAAAGATCAAAGAGTTCAACAATCCTAAAATCATCAGGAATGCGGCACGCTTTAATATTACGGTATAGGAAAGCTTATTTTTAGCAAAAGCCAGACCCAATCCAACACCTGCAAGCACCACAAATAAAGCAGCCGCCTTACCCTCAAAAAAATTCACAAATGCGCTTTGATTGGCTTCGGGAGTTAATACAATACGAAAATTGACCAACACCATACCAACAAATGCGCAAAATCGCGCGAAGTCTAACCCTACTAAACGCTTATTTGATGACATGAATGATGTCCTATCTCTTGAGCAATGCGGTTTCTCGTACTACATACAAATTAAACATATGAGATGGAACGGATAAAATGTTCGGGATCCCTGGAAAACAAGCGGTCACAATCACTGAAAAAGCTGCGGTTCAAATCGCAAAGCTTATGTCTGATGGTGGCAAAAAAGGCCTGCGTGTAGGCGTCAAAAAAGGCGGCTGCGCAGGTATGGAATACACAATGGATTATGTCGATGAGATTGATCCAAATGATGAGGTTGTAGAACAAAACGGCGCCGTGGTGATGATTGCACCTATGGCTCAAATGTTTTTGTTTGGCACTGAAATTGACTATGAGGTCTCGCTTTTGGAAGCGGGCTTTAAATTCAACAACCCAAATGTCTCTGAGGCATGTGGATGTGGTGAATCTATTAAATTTGAAGGTATGTAATTAAAATGCGCAAAAAATTGGCGGCGGGCAATTGGAAGATGAATGGCCTGCGGGAAAGCTTGCAGGAAATCAAAACATTATCAGAAGTAGCTGTAAAAGCATCTTGTGAAGTGCTTATTTGTCCCCCTGCCACATTGGTGCAGTCTATGACCTCTATCTCAAACGACATCATCGTTGGCGGCCAAGATTGCCATGCAGATGCCTCTGGGGCCCATACTGGCGATATCTCTGCCGCTATGTTGGCGGATTGCGGCGCACAATACGTTATCCTTGGTCATTCAGAACGTCGCGAAGATCACGGAGAAACGGATGAACTTGTGCGCGAGAAAACTAGAACGGCTTGGAGCAATGGCTTAACTGCAATTGTCTGCGTCGGTGAAAGCCTTGCCCAACGTGAAGCGTCAAACACCATTGATATCATTGGCGGGCAATTGGCAGCTTCTATTCCTGATAATGCCACTGGTGAAAATCTTGTGGTCGCTTACGAGCCCGTTTGGGCGATTGGCACAGGTTTGACACCAACATTGGATCAAATAGGCGAAGTTCACGATTTTATTCGTATGCGTCTTGAACGCCGCTTTGGAGAAGGTGTTGGGCGCTCTGTTCGTTTGCTATACGGCGGTTCCATGAACCCTAAGAATGCTGCTGATATTGCGGCCGTATCCAATGTGGATGGCGGTTTGGTGGGCGGAGCCAGCCTGAAAGCGGCTGACTTCTCTCAAGTTATAGCAGCATTAAGTTAACCAATACGGTCAGACACACCGCCGTAAGCTTCATTATAATGCGAACGCAAACGTTGCAGTGCAATGCGCAATACCACTTTGCCCGAACGTGCCGACCAACCCATACGCTTTTCTGCGGCTTCCAAACCTTCCAGAAAACAACAACAGCGCAATGCAATATCCCCCAATCCAGGCCCTAAAGCCGTTAACGCTTTATGAAAGCGGCTTTGCGCCTGTGATGATCCACCACCTTCGCTAGATCCAAAGTTGCCTCGATCAGAACCAACCAAAAACCGATCCCAGTTTTGCGCAACACGTGGTCCCATTTGCGCCAATTCAAAATCTTCGCGCAATCGTTCGCCTGCTTGTAATAAATCTTGCCCCAAGAACGGTTCTCCATTCTTACCTTTTTTACGACCTAAAGAATTGATTGGACTTTCACGCAAGTTCACCCGTATTTGTTCACGCGATTTACCATCATCGCTTGAAACCGTACGCTCCCCCCATTCAATATGCTGACCTTGAAACGGTGTGACTGCTTCGGCAAATCCTTGTGGTTGCTTTTGCGATTGCACTTCAGATGCCATACGTTTCAAAGCCAATCGCCCTGCATGGGTGATCTCATAACGGTTAAACTTCCCCCCACCAATCAATTCTATAAAATCCTTAACCAATAAATCCTGACCAAGGTCTCGTGATAAAACAGCCGATCGCACCTGATTTTTACCTGCTCCTCGCATCACGACAGCTTTTGGTAAATCTAGCGACATTACTAAAAATGAGTTCTGTTCCGATAATCGACGCAAAATACGCATTATATCTTTATCGGTTTGCGCTGAATTATTTAAGGCTTCTGCAATCATTTTTGGTTCTTTCTGTGTCTTTAAAATAGGTTTTTTTTGACCAATACGCGTCAAAATATCATCTAAAAGCGGGTCATCGCGCTTTGCTTCAATTTTGCGGACCCTGCGCAAAACTGTAGAGGGATGCACCCCATCCCTTTGGGCAATACGGCGTAATGAAATACCTTTTTCAACGTGATCAATGTATTCTTGTAATTCTGGCAGCGAAACGGTCTGCAAATCTCCCTCCGTTCATTTTTGGTTAATACAAATTAAGATTGAACTCCTGAAAAACTCTTTAAAATTAACACGGTGAGCCAATCATTGTTTCCAAATCGTAATCAATAGAAAACGATACGTTCGCACTGTTACAAAATACGCAACACTTGAAATTCTGTCCGATACTCATCCAAAAAGGAGATGAGAATGTACCCAACTGAGATTTTTCAAAAAATTTTACGCCCGAAAATTTTGATGCAAGCCGCAAAAATTGGCCTGCAAAGCTATCGCAGAGAAACTGATCTTAAAAAGATATTGGGGGCACGTGCCTTATCCGATCACAATCAGAATATCACGCACCTCAGCGATCGTGAAATTGAATTGGAAGAGGCCCGTAAAAGCGGAAATGCGGCCTATGATATGAACAAACACATTCAAATCATGACCGCATTGCTGCAAGAATTATATCTGTTGCCGAAAGCGCGGGTTACTTAACCAAAAGCGTCTGGTTCGCTTTCTTTGCGTTTTGTAATGTAAGCTTTCAACGCTTCATCAACGGCTGGATCAATGGTAGGTTGCTGATAATCATTCAGCAACTTTTTCACCCGTTCATTGGCAAGTGTCATTGTATCTTTTGCGCCATCTTCTTCCCAAGTTTCATACGGTTTGTAATCCAAAACCTCAGACCGCCAGAAAGCGCTTTTGAAATTGGCTTGCGTATGTTCACATCCCAGATAGTGACCACCTGGCCCCACTTCACGAATAGCACCCATACCTTGGCCATTCTCAGACATATCAACGCCTTCAGCTACAGAGTGTAAAACACCCAACTGATCTGCATCCATCACGAATTTCTCAAAAGAGGCAACCAAACCGCCCTCTAACCAACCAGCGGCATGCAGACAGAAGTTTACACCGCCCAATAACGCAGCATTCAATGTATTCGCTGTTTCATAAGCGGCCTGTGCATCAGGCAGCTTCGACCCACAAAGGGATCCCCCCGAACGAAATGGTAAGCCAAGACGCCGCGCCAATTGACCAGCACCATATAGGATTTTGCTGGCTTCGGGCGTACCAAATGTCGGCGCACCAGAGTTCATATCGATGGATGTCACAAAAGCACCAAAAATCACAGGCGCACCTGGGTTACACAACTGATTATACGCAACCCCTGCTAAGCCTTCTGCCAATACTTGCGTAAGTGTTCCTGCAACAGAAACAGGCGCCATAGCACCACCCACAATGAAGGGGGATACAATACAAGCTTGGTTGTTCTTTGCATAAATCTCCATCGCACCCATCATGATATCGTCAAACGTCATCGGAGAGTTGATGTTGATAAGCGATGTCATAACCGTTTTGTTGGCAACGCTTTCACCAAACAGGATTTCAGACATCTTTACAGAATCTTCTGCCCGTTCAGGTGCCGTAACAGACCCCATATATGGCTTATCACTTAGCGTCATATGTGCGTAAAGCATATCCAAGTGACGTTTATTAACCGCAACATCCGTTGGCTCACACACAGTCCCACCCGAATGATGCAGCCATTTGGACATATATGTCAGTTTCACAAACTTTTGGAAATCATCCATCGTTGCATACCGACGGCCACCATCTATATCGCGCACGAACGGAGGCCCGTAGACAGGTGCCAACACCATAGAATTGCCACCGACACGCACATTGCGATCAGGATTGCGCGCATATTGTACATATTCAGACGGCGCAGTTGCAATCAATTTGCGTGCCAAACCACGTGGAATGCGGACACGTTCACCATCAACATCTGCCCCCGCTTCGCGCCAAAGATCCAATGCTGCTGGGTTATCTAGAAAGTTAACACCAACTTCTTCCAAAATCGTTTCCGCATTGGTTTCAATGATTTGCAGTGCCTCTTCATTCAGAACTTCAAAGTTCGGAATGTTACGCTCGATATACTTTGCCGCTTCTATTTTAACGGCTGTACGCTCTGCGCGGCGTGCGGCACCGCCACCTCCGCGTACACGACGACGACCTGAACGTTCGGATGTGGCTGCTTCTGACATTTAGAATCCCCAGATGTAATGTTTCCAGTTCACCCTAATCTATTAGCACATTTCCCATCCCGCAAATTCGCACAATTTGTGACATGAGCGACATATCTGTCGGTTTCATCATAACGGCCTTGCGCAAACAGCTCTTGCGCGAATCCGCGTAGGTTAATAAACCCCGCTCATGAGCACACAATCACATGACCGCCTTTTAATCATAGACTTCGGCAGCCAAGTTACGCAGCTTATCGCGCGTCGCTTACGCGAGTTGAGCGTTTATTGCGAAATCCACCCTTATCAAAATGTTGATGAAGCCTTTATCAAAGACTTCGCACCAAAGGCCGTAATCCTATCAGGTGGCCCATGCAGCGTGATTGACGAAGACAGCCCGCGCGCACCACAGGCCCTGTTTGATATGGGTTTGCCAGTGCTTGGCATCTGTTATGGCCAACAAGTAATGATGAGCCAATTAGGCGGCCAAGTGGATCGTGGTCACGGCACCGCAGAATTCGGTCGTGCTTATGTAACACCAACCGACGATAAACTTTCTATTCTTGAGGGTTGGTTCGCAGACGATAAAGAACAAGTCTGGATGAGCCACGGCGACCACGTATCCAAAATCGCTGACGGCTTTAAGGTTTACGGCACATCGCCAAACGCCCCTTACGCTGTAACCGCTGATCTTGATCGTAATTTCTTTGCTGTGCAATTCCATCCAGAAGTGCATCACACACCAAATGGTGCAAAGCTATACGAAAACTTTGTGAAACTCGCTGGCTTCACAGGTGACTGGACAATGGGCGCCTACCGCGAACAAGCGATTGCTGCTATTCGTGAACAAGTGGGCGACGAACAAGTTATTTGTGGCTTATCAGGCGGTGTAGACAGTTCGGTTGCAGCCGTTTTGATACACGAAGCAATTGGGGACCAATTGACATGTGTGTTTGTGGATCATGGCCTGCTGCGTATGGGCGAAGGCGAAGAAGTCGTCAAAATGTTCCGTGACCATTACAAGATGAAATTGATCCACGCCGAAGAACAAGAATTGTTCCTTGGCGAATTGGACGGGCAATCCGACCCAGAAACCAAGCGTAAGATTATTGGCAAGTTGTTTATTGATGTATTCGAAAAACACGCAAAATCCGTAGGCGGCGCAAAGTTCCTTGCTCAAGGTACACTGTACCCAGATGTTATTGAAAGTGTTAGCTTTTCTGGCGGACCATCGGTCACGATCAAATCACACCATAACGTGGGCGGACTTCCTGAAAAGATGGGAATGAAGCTGGTTGAGCCTCTACGTGAACTCTTCAAAGACGAAGTGCGTGCATTGGGCCGTGAACTTGGCCTCCCTGAAAGTTTTGTAGGACGTCATCCCTTCCCAGGTCCAGGTCTTGCAATCCGTTGCCCAGGTGAAATCACACGCCCGAAATTGGAAATTCTACGCAAAGCCGATGCAGTATATATCGATCAAATCCGCAAACACGGGCTGTATGACGATATCTGGCAAGCCTTTGTTGCGATCCTGCCAGTTCGCACCGTTGGTGTAATGGGCGATGGTCGTACATATGATTATGCATGCGCACTACGTGCTGTTACATCTGTGGACGGTATGACAGCCGATTACTATCCATACAGCCACGAGTTTCTTGGTGAAACAGCAACACGCATCATCAACGAGGTCGAAGGTATCAACCGCGTGACTTACGATATCACATCAAAACCACCTGGAACCATTGAGTGGGAATAAGTAAGTTAAAAACAGTTTAACTGTAGGAGGGATTATGAATACGGACGAAGTAAAATCGCTTGCAAAGCAAAATACTCCAATAGTTCGCATTCAAAAGCACCCAAATTTATTCCGCCATAATGTTGTTGATGAACTTACAGATGGAACAAACTTCGGCATAGAACTTGGTGTTGCTTCTGGAGTTTTTTCCAAACGCATGATGGACTCTGGAAAGTTCCGTCAATTCTATGGCGTTGATGTATATGCCGACACTCATGACACAGAAGAATATAAAAAAGCCTTAAAGCACATTGGTATAAGACGAAATTACAAACTTCTTCGTATGACTTTTGATGATGCTATCGATTTATTTAAAGATGACTTTTTTGATTTCATTTATGTTGATGGCTATGCTCATACTGGCGAAGAAGGCGGCACAACTTTGATAAAGTGGTACCAGAAATTAAAGCCGGGCGGCATAATGGCAGGCGATGATTACCACGATGATTGGCCTTTGGTTAAATGGGCTGTCAATCATTTCGCAAGTCAACTTGATAAAACAGTAAATGTCACAGGAAAAACGGAACACAGTGGTTATTCAAAATATCCATCTTGGTTTATGACAAAGCCACTCAAGGGTATATCACATATAAATATGCCAGAAAAATTGATAAATGCTGCCCGAAAAGAACGCACACGCATAGATAAAGAACGTTTCATGCAGCAATTCACAAAATGAAGTAATTGATATTATTCCAATGTAGCTTGAACGTATTTACCACGTAATCTACGGTATTGTGAAAATCACCGTACGAAAAGAATTAGAACGAATGAACCTAGAAAAAAAGATACCACCACCCATTGTGACACTCATCTTTATCGGGTTGGCCTATTTATCATCGATATCAGCCCCAAATGAATATTTTGGTAGATTTCTGTCCATTGCATTCGGGTGCATCCTTACAGGTTTGATTGCAATTATCATTGCAAATGTTCAGTTCAGAAAAGCCTCTACGACAATCAATCCGATGCAACCAGAAACCGCCAGTTCATTAGTTGACACTGGGCTCTTCGCGCAATCACGCAATCCTATGTATGTTGGCATGGCCATGATTTTAACTGGGTTTTGTATATATTTTGGCAGCTTGTTTGGGTTGCTCGCGATCCCAGCTTTCATTCAATATATGAACCGTTATCAGATCATCCCCGAAGAAGAAGCTCTTCAAGTTATCTTTGGGCAAAGTTACACAAACTATTGCAATACAGTCCGTCGTTGGATTTAATCCAAAGAAAAGGATTAAATCATGCAATTACACCGAGGATCATGCCACTGTGGCGCCGTACGTTTCGAAGTGCAGTCTGATGATATCCTAAAAGACATCTACCGTTGTAATTGCAGCCTTTGCCAGAAAAAAGGCATCGTGATGAAAGCGGAACATAAGTTTCACTTCAGACTGACCGCTGGGGCGGAGAGCTTGCTATGCTATCAATGGAATAAGAAGATCGCAAAGCATTATTTTTGCAAAAATTGTGGAGTTTACACCCATCACAAACGCCGTCGCGACCCCAACGAGATCAGCGTTAATATAGCCTGTTTAGACGATATCGATATGCCAGCTGATGCAGATATAAAACTTGCTAACGGACAAGAACATGACTGACAAAAAAATTCACCTAAACGGCTATATGGACGCCCCACCTGATAAATTTGAAGAGGTCAACATCGCCGTTCAAGAACACATAGCCTTAACCCGCGCTGAAGAGGGTTGTATTTCATTCGAAGTCACCCCTTGTCCAAATGTTAAAGGGCGTTTTCTGGTTGCTGAAATATTCCAAAACCGCGCTGCATTTGATCAACACCAAATACGTACGGGTCAATCAGAATGGGCAAAGATTACAAAAGGCATGCCGCGAACTTATGAGATCACAGAAGAAGCATAATTTATCGCGCTGCTTGCACAATTAAATTTGCCGATATCTCACCCACCGTACAGCTTTCAAACTGTGCTGTTTGCTGCCCTTTGGAAAACCATTCAGCGCGCGCGCCCAATCCAATAGAAACCTTTGGGCCAATGCGCAGAGGTTCACGTCCCCAATGGCTGTCTGTAAAAGGTTCGCTTTTATAGAGCCGCTTTAAATCCGCGCGCGGCAACCCAGCGCGTGTGAATAATACACCTGCAATGCATTCCACTTGCCGCGTCACCATCCCACGCAGTTCCGTTTCTCGATCACGTTGATCCGTAATTTTACGCAAAGCGATATCTGCAACACCGTATTTCACTTGAACAGCATGCCCCATCACATGCGCTAACTCATAAGCTTCGCGCATATCCGATTTAGGTTCTTTACGTATAAAAACAACATTCTGACTGGTACAATACGCAATGTCTTTATTCACACCACTCCCAAAGCCGCACAGCCCTGTCAGATCATCCACAAACTGCACAGGTGGGGTTTTGGGGAAAATCTGATGTACGACACGATTAATATCTTGGACAGCGTCTGCAAGCGCTGCCACAGGTGACATAATAAAAAGGAACAGGTATTTCTTCATGTAAAAAACTTACGGTATCCAGCGCATTATTGGAAGCCGCTTGACAGTATTGTGTTCAACAGCCACCACTTACCTATGACCAGTCAAACCCACCCTATTCGCGCCGCATTTTGGATGATCGGTGCCATTGTTTCATTTTCATCTATGGCCATCGCTGGACGTGAGATCAACCTGCAACTCGATACCTTTGAGATCATGATGTACCGCTCATTGATAGGCTTGGTTGTTCTCGTCTGCATTGTTTCGTGGATGGGTAAGACAGATGAAATCAAACGCAGCCAAATGGGATTGCACGTTATACGTAATATCGGTCATTTCGTAGGGCAAAACCTTTGGTTCTATGCTTTAACTCTAATTCCTTTGGCACATCTATTTGCCTTTGAGTTTTCTGTACCAATCTGGGTCACATTGGCAGCTCCTTTTTTATTAGCAGAACGTCTATCGCGGGTTCGCATGCTCTCAATATTCATTGGCTTTGTGGGCATTCTCATCGTGACACGGCCTTGGTCAGCAGGCATATCAACAGGGATCATTGCAGCTGCCCTATGCGCAATCGGCTTTGCTGTGGCAATTATCTATACAAAGAAGCTGACGCAAACCCAGACGATCACCAATATTCTGTTTTGGATGACAGCTATTCAATTGGTCTTCGGTATCATATGCGCAGGATATGATGGCGATATTGCGCTACCCACGCCCGAAAACATTCCATGGATAACTGTTATAGGCATTGCTGGTCTTGTCGCACATCTTTGCCTGACCACAGCCCTTAAATTGGCACCAGCTACATTTGTCATGCCAATAGATTTCACTAGGCTACCCATCATCGCAATCATAGGCATGCTCTTTTACAATGAGCCACTTGATCTGTTGGTCATTTTAGGCGCTCTTATTATCTTTAGCGCCAATTATTTGAACATATGGTCCGAAACCCGCAAGAAACAGATTGCTTAAAACGGCAAACCATCACACCACGTTATGACAAGGCGCACAAATAACCATTTGTGTTAATTCCAAGTTTGCTACACCAAGGCTCCATTATGGCACCACAACAGTCACTTTCATTCGCGGCATGGATCACCCTTTTATCATTAGCCATGATTTGGGGGGTCAGCTTTTTATGCTTTGCCTTGGGGCTGCGTGAATTGAATGTCTACACGCTGGTCGCCCACCGCGTTTTTTGGGGCGGTCTGATTTTATGGGGTTTTGTTTTTGCTTTGGGCGTTCCAAGACCCAAAAATCTAAAAACATGGGGGGCACTATTGGTGATGGGCATACTGAACAATGCCCTACCTTTCTCATTGATCGCATGGGGACAGATACATGTGGAAAGTGGTCTTGCCTCTATTATCAATGGCAGCACAGCTTTGTTTGCGATCCTAATAGCCGCCTTGCTTTTCAAAGATGAACGTCTAACACCCAATAAACTCACAGGCCTGATCGTTGCCTGTGTTGGTGTCTGTATCACTATTGGATGGCAAGCATTACTGAACTTTGACATCCGCTCCCTTGCACAAATCGCATTGCTAGGTGCAGGTTTCTTTTATGGCTGCGCATCGGCATGGGCACGCATCACCCTCAAAGAATTACACCCTATTATGTCAGCAACAGGAATGCTTACAGGTGCTTCTTTGGTCATGGTGCCCCTTGCCTATTATATTGATGGCACCCCAAGCTTTGATCTGATGCCCATAACATTTGCAGCTATGGCATTCTTAGCAATCGCAGCGACATCACTTGCATATCTCCTATACTACCACGCCCTAAACCTTGCAGGCAGCGGCAACCTCAGCCTTGTAACCCTATTGGTTCCTCCCTTCGCAGTCTTCTGGGGTGCAGTCGTGCTCAACGAGAGCTTGCCATCCTCTGCCTATATTGGCTTTGCAGTCATCGCATTGGGCATGTTGATCATCGATGGGCGCGTATTTAAGCGTTAAAGAATTGTACTCCGCGTCCTTTTTTGCTTTACGATAACCAGAAAGCACGAACGGGGATACCATGTTATACAATTCTGCAAAAGATTGGCGTGATGCCAAAAGCAAAAAGGTTATGCTTTTTGGCATGTCTGGCTTGGGCAAAACCCACATCAGTGAGCTTTTGCGCGGCAATGGTGATTGGTTTCATTATAGCGTCGATTACCGTATCGGATCGCGTTATATGGGCGAACACATTGCCGATAACTTTAAAATTGAAGCAATGCGGAACCCATTTTTGGCGGAACTTCTGCGCTCTGATGCAATATACATCGCATCAAACCTGCGTTTCTCTGATCTATCCCCTTTATCCACATACATTGGTAAGCCCGGCAACCCAGACAAAGGTGGCATCCCGTTTGAAGAATATCTACGCCGTCAACGTCTACACCGCGATGCCGAAATCAACTCAATGAAAGACACTGTTCATTTCATCCAACGCGCCAAAGCACTTTATGGATATGATAACTTTATCTGTGACACGTCTGGCTCTGTGGTAGAAGTCGTCGATCCTTTAGATGATAATGATCCCGTTATGTCATCCATTTGCGATCACGTGCTTCCTGTATGGATCGAGGGCAACGACAATCATATCGACATCCTGACAGAGCGTTTTAACAAAGCTCCAAAACCAATATATTACCCAGAAGACTTCCTGGTAGAGTGTTGGAACACCTATATGGATGAAAAATCCGTAACAGCTGACAAGGTTGATCCAGATGATTTCATTCGTTGGGGATATAACAAATTACTCTCTGATCGTTTGCCGCGATACAAAGCCATTGCAGATAAATGGGGCATTACAGTTCAGGCTGACGATATTTATAACGTAAAAACGTCACAAGATTTCGATAATGTGATCATATCCGCTCTTGAGGCTTAAACCATTTCGACCTAGCTCTAACCTTCCAAGGTGAAAGAAGACCAATGCCAATTAGAATACCAAGCAAACTGCCAGCCCATGATGTCCTTAAATCCGAAGGTGTTATGGTCATGTCAAAAGGCGATGCAAAAAAGCAAGATATTCGCCCGCTGAAAATCGGCTTGCTTAATCTAATGCCACAGAAAATTCAGACTGAAACACAGTTTGCCCGATTGATCGGTGCAACACCGCTGCAAATTGATCTGACTTTGATCCGCATGACGGAACATACTTCGAAAACCACGTCCGCCGATCACATGGAAGCGTTTTATAAATCATTCCAAGAGGTCAAGAATGAGAAATTTGATGGCCTGATCATCACAGGCGCCCCTATTGAGCATCTGCCCTATACGGATGTGACCTATTGGGATGAGCTCAAAGAAGTGATGGATTGGACACAGACAAATGTTCATTCCACATTCGGCGTATGCTGGGGCGGCATGGCCATGATCTATCATTTCCATGATGTTGATAAATACGATCTGGATGCAAAAGCATTCGGTTGTTTTGACCATTCCGTATGTGATGCATCTTCCCCGTATTTGCGTGGTTTCTCTGATGGTTTGGTTATGCCTGTCAGCCGTTGGACAGAAATCAAGGAGGCCGAGATTAACGCAGAAAACGACTTGAACATATTGATTTCAAGTGATGAATCTGGTCCGTGCTTGGTCGAAGATCCAAAACATCGCGCACTCTATATATTTAACCATTTTGAATATGACAGTGGCACCCTTAAACAAGAATACGACCGTGATGTTGCCAACGGCACGCCCATTAATGTGCCTTGTAACTACTATCCAAATGATGACCCATCACAAACACCACTGAATCGTTGGCGCAGCCATGCCCATCTATTGTATGGGAACTGGATCAACGAAATCTACCAAACAACGCCATTCGAACTATCTTTGATTGGCCAAGAGTAAGTAGTGAGCAAGGCGTCTATGATATCAGGAATAACCGGCGTTATATGCCTATGCTTTATACTGCTGACTGGGTTTAAAGCTCAAAAATTCACCAACCGCGCAGAAGCCAATACGCCACCAATCGGTGAATTTATTGATGTTGATGGCACTCAGGTCCACTATGTTAAAAAAGGCACTGGCCCCGCACTGATTTTATTACATGGCGCTGGTGGTAATCTGAAAGATTATGATTACGATCTGATCCCCGAACTTTCAAAACGCTATACCGTTTATGCATTCGATCGTCCGGGGCACGGGTATACAGATAAACTACCATCCGATGGCGCTACATTGCAGCAGCAATCTGATCTATTACATAAAGCAACCCAGAGGCTTGGCATTAAAGAAGCGCATATCATAGGGTATTCTTTTGGCGGCGCCTTAGCTTTGAATTGGGCATTGGAAAAACCCGATTTCATCAAAGGATTGGTATTGGTCTCGTCTGTATCCATGCCATGGCCAGGGGAAGTTCATCTGAACTACCGTATTATGTCTAAGCCCGTCATAGGTCCCGCCGTAATGGCCGCAGCAACCGCATATTTGTCTGATGACTACTTTAGATCCAGCTATGCTTCGATCTTTGCTCCGCACCCTGCCCCAGATGCTTTTATGGATCATATCGGTGTAAATATGTCCGTCCGCTACAAGTCCTTTGTCGAAAATTCACGTCAGCTTACGGATATGCGCCCACAAATTGTTGAACAATCCAAAAGGTATCCCTCATTGAAAATGCCAATCACTCTTATTCATGGCATTGATGACACCTCCGTTCCTTTACAAATCCACTCGCAAGAGTTTGTCAAAATCGTCCCACAAGCGATGTTGCAAACAATAGCAGGAATGGGACATGCAGCTCTACAACTCGCGCCCAAGGATGTGATCCAAGCGATCGACATAATGATAGCAGCAGAATAGTTGCCAAACCTCAATCTGCCCTGCATATTGTTCAAAACTTGACGGGGGCTTATTTCAATGGGCAAAACAAACTATCCAAAACCTTTCGATGGCGCGATTTCAAAATTCTTTAACGAAGACGCCCCTACAACAATTCGTAAATCCATCGAAGATGCGCATAAAAACGATATTTTGGATATTTCATTCCCTTATTCCGCGCGTAAAGATCGTAAAGAATACGAAGAAATTTTAGAAGACTTACAAATCGAATTGGTCAAAATGCAAACATGGGCCAAAGAAACGGGTGCACGTATCGCAGTTGTTTTTGAGGGGCGTGATGCAGCTGGTAAAGGCGGCACAATCAAACGTTTCCGTGAAAATATGAACCCAAGGTCAGCACGTGTTGTTGCTCTATCCAAGCCTTCAGACACGGAACGCGGTCAATGGTACTTTCAACGTTATGTGCAACACATGCCTACAGAAGGTGAAATCGTGTTTTTTGACCGCTCATGGTACAATCGCGGTGTAGTAGAACACGTATTTGGGTTTTGTGATACAGATCAGCGCAAGCGTTTTTTCAATCAGGTAAATGATTTCGAAAAGATGCTGACAGACGACGGCATTATTCTTGTAAAGCTATGGCTAAATGTAGGACGTGCCGAGCAATTACGCCGCTTTTTAAGCCGCGAAGGCGACAGATTAAAACAATGGAAACTGTCAGGGATCGATGTAAAAGGTCTTTATAAGTGGGATGAATATACGACTGCTATTGCTGAAACGATGGTGAAGTCTCATTCATCACATGCGCCATGGCATGTTATCCGAACCGACGACAAACGGCGCGCGCGGATTGCTGCAATTCGTACAGTATTGTCAAAAGTTTCTTACGATCTTAAAGACACAGACATAGCATGTCCTGCAGACGGTAAAATCTGCGGAGATCCTAAAATGATAAAAGCCTGATAAAACGGCTTTCGGCATTAGATATTCAAATACCAATGCCCGTAATTGCAGCATTAACTCTTCCTGTAAGACTACTTGCCGCTGCAGCACCAATTAGAACAACCGCTGCTGTTAAAGCAACAAATTCAACAGTCACTGCGCCATCTTCAGAACGTATAAAACGCTCTAAGTAGCTAGATTTGAGCTTACTAAACAAATAATTTACCATTTTAATTTCTCCATTCCAAATGACGTATTGCAATAAAAAATGGCTAAAATTTGACAAGTTTATATTTAAATAAGGGCTTACAAAACAATTTCTTGTATAAAATGATATATTTAAATTTTTCAGCATGATATCTTGAGATCATATACGGACCTCACCATATATGTAAGAATACAAAATTGAGGACTAAATGTTCAGCACCAACCATGACCTAAGCCAATTACCTGATCCAATAGCAGATGCACAGTTTTATGCTGCTGTTCCTTTCAAACGACTTCTCGCTTGGATCATCGACACCATAATTATTATTGCCTTAGCAGCGGCTACTGTTATGGCAACTTTTTTCATTGGAGCTTTTTTCTTTCCTGTCATTCTGTTTTTTGTAAATGTAGCATACCGCATTTTTACATTATCTCGTTCATCTGCAACATTTGGTATGAAGTTAGCTGGTATAGAAATCAGAAACAAAAACGGGAATAAGTTATCGCTTGAAGAAGCGGCATGGCACACAGGTATTTATACGGCCCTAACTATTATTCCCATTTTACTAGCAATCTCGATCGTTATGATGTTCATAAATGAGCGTGGGCAAGCCCTGCATGACTATGTATTGGGAACAACGGCAATCAATAGACCGAACCTGCCATAATTTAGCCGACTTGATCATGTAAGAATCTATTGATACGGTTTTAAGTAACGAGTTTTATGGTAGTTTCATGCGACATTCATTGCCTCTGGCAACCCAATTTTATGTAACAGCATCACAACCTTGCCCCTATTTAGATGGGAAAGTAGAGCGTAAACTATTTGCTGGATTACAAGGTGAGCATGCAGACGCATTAAACAACGCTTTATCTAAACAAGGCTTTCGCCGTTCACAAAATGTACTTTATCGTCCAACCTGCGCAGATTGCAGTGCCTGTTTATCCGCCCGTATTCGTGTAGCAGACTTTAAATTAAGCAGATCGCAAAAACGTGTTTTAAATCGTAACAAACACCTGATCCGCGATGCATCCGCTCCATGGGCAACAGAACACCAATACGAATTGTTTTCACGGTATCTAAACAAACGCCATGCTGATGGTGGTATGGCCGATATGGATATGTTTGAATTTTCATCAATGGTCGAAGAAACCCCAGTACGCAGTCGCATCGTAGAATATTCCACACAGCACGAGCTTTATGAACGCAGTGAACTCACTGCCGTTTGCTTAACAGATGTATTGGATGATGGTCTCTCATTGGTTTATTCTTTCTTTGAGCCCGACCAGCAGCGCAACAGCCTTGGTATCTATATGATCTTAGATCACATCAAGATCGCTCAAGAAGCTGGCTTGCCTTATGTCTACCTTGGCTACTGGGTTCCAGGCAGTTCAAAAATGGGATATAAGTCTAACTTCAATGCCTTAGAAGCCTTTTATAAAGGCGAATGGGTAGATGCGGCAAACACAGACAAGTTCGCAATTGCGTCAAAAGACGGTACCGCCCCTATTCCAGAACAAGTTGCAGCAATTCGTTTACCAGATACTCTTAGCTCAAACGGAAACTTGACTTAACTATTAATATAAAAATACAAGTCTTGGTAATTTTGTTACTTTAAAACTCTACTTTTGTACTTTAATTAGCGCAATTACGCATTTTTCATAAGAAAAGTACCAAATTGTATCTTGACCTCCTCGTTGTTCACGATAGTGTACCAGCATGATTAAAACAGCACATATTGTCGTCCTTATCGGGCTGCGCGCGGCGCGAAAACGGTAAATACCCGTTTTTGATGCATGCCGCCCCCACAGTTTTGGGGGTTTTTTTATGGCTGTAACAAAGGAGAAAGATCATGAGCCGTCAAATGAATGGGGCGCAAATCGTACTTAAAGCTTTGAAAGATCAAGGCGTCGACACTGTCTTTGGATATCCAGGCGGTGCTGTGCTTCCTATTTATGACGAGATTTTTCAGCAGAACGATATTAAACACATTCTTGTACGCCACGAACAAGGTGCCACACACGCTGCCGAAGGTTATGCGCGTTCAACAGGTAAACCAGGCGTTGTTCTGGTGACATCAGGACCAGGTGCCACAAACGCTGTAACGGGATTGACAGATGCATTAATGGACAGCATCCCACTAATCGTTCTTACTGGTCAAGTTCCAAGCTTTATGATCGGTTCTGACGCGTTCCAAGAAGCGGATACTGTTGGCATCACACGCCCCTGTACAAAACACAACTGGTTGGTGAAAGACACAGATAAACTTGCTGAAACTATCCATGAAGCGTTCCATGTTGCGACAAGTGGTCGTCCAGGTCCCGTCTTAATCGATATTCCAAAAGATATACAATTTGCAAACGGTAACTATGTTGCCCCAGCAAAAGCAGATGTTGGCCATTACCAACCGAAAGTAAAAGGGGACAAAGATGCCATCACGGCTTTGGCTGAGTTGATTGAAAACGCAGAACGCCCAGTATTTTATACTGGTGGCGGCGTGATCAACTCTGGCAAAGGCGCCAGCCAACTATTGCGCGAATTGGTTAAAGAAACCAATTTTCCGATCACATCTACATTGATGGGGCTAGGCTCCTACCCTGCCTCTGGCGACAACTGGTTGGGCATGTTAGGTATGCACGGCACTTACGAAGCAAACTTGGCAATGCATGGCTGTGATCTGATGATCAACATCGGTGCCCGTTTTGATGACCGTATCACTGGTCGTATCGACGCATTCAGCCCTAAGTCTAAGAAAGCACATATCGATATTGATCCATCCTCGATCAACAAAGTGATCCATGTGGATGTGCCTATCATCGGAGACGTTGGCCATGTTTTGGAAGATTTGTTGAAAATCTGGAAATCACGCGGCCGCAAAACAAAGGCTGCAGAAGTGAAGAAGTGGCATGCGCAAATCGACGAATGGCGTGGTAAGAAATGCCTGAGTTACAAAAACTCAGATAAAATCATTAAACCCCAGTATGCTTTGGAACGTCTAGAAGCACTGTCGAAAGGCATGGATCGTTATATCACAACCGAAGTAGGCCAACATCAAATGTGGGCAGCGCAATATCTGGGCTTTGAAGATCCAAACCGTTGGATGACTTCAGGTGGTTTGGGTACAATGGGCTATGGTTTGCCTGCATCCGTAGGAGTTCAAGTAGCGCATCCTGACAGCTTAGTTGTGAACGTCGCAGGTGAAGCCAGTATTTTGATGAATATCCAAGAAATGGGAACAGCATCACAATATCGCCTGCCAATCAAACAGTTTATCTTAAACAATGAACGTTTGGGGATGGTCCGCCAGTGGCAAGAATTGCTGCACGGTGAACGCTATTCCAACTCTTGGTCAGAAGCCTTACCTGATTTCGTTAAATTAGCCGAAGCATTTGGTGCCAAAGGCATTCTATGTTCTGATCCTGCTGATCTGGATGATGCCATTATGGAAATGCTAAACCATGAAGGCCCAGTGATCTTTGATTGCCTGGTTGAAAAGCACGAAAATTGCTTCCCAATGATCCCATCGGGCAAAGCGCATAATGAAATGTTGATGGGCGAAGCCGAAACACAAGGTGCCATTGATAGCGGTGGCGCAGTAATGGTTTAAGCTACATATAAGCAGTAATTTTAAAAACCCGCTTTTTTAGGCGGGTTTTTTGTTTTCTTTTAAATAAATTTTAAAAAAGTCACGTCAATCTGGCAGCATGACACAACTTGCACATAACTTTAAACCACGCCTACACCCCATGGGCCCAAAGATCATCTTTTCTTACGGGATGACTAAATGCGGTTCGACCCTTGCCTTTGAATTGGCACGCACCGCCCTTGAACTCGCGGGCTTTCCACAACCCATCATGCCAAAAGAAGCTATTGGCGTGAACAAACACATCAATTTCGCGCGGCATTTGACCGAGAAACAAGTCACATGCCTAGAGGATTGCGCATATGATTTGGGTCATCCTATCGTGATCAAAACCCATACACGCCCAGATCCCCCAGTGATTGACCTAATCAATCGCGGCAAAGCGATAATCCACGCCAGTTACCGCGACCCGCGTGAAATGATCCTATCTATGCTGGATCATGGTCGTAAATCCAGATTGGCCCGGCACAATGCATTTTCTGAAATCGCCAGCATAGATGACGCGATTTTCAATCTGCACGGCCAGGTCGATAGTTTCACACAATGGCTTTACCGCCCCAATTGCCTACCAATCTATTATCATGACCTCGCATTCAGAATGCCACTCATGACGCAACGCATATTGGAAAACATAATGATCGATCTGCCTATGAATAAAGTAAAAAATCATGTCTTGAACAGACGGTTCATTCAGTTCAATAAGGGCGTTAAAAATAGGTATCAGAATGAAATGGATCCTATGGATCAAAAACGTATTCGCGATGAATTCCCTAATTTATTCAAGCTTTTGATCCGCGATCGCATGTTTTTACCTCAAGATGGGCGCCCTATTTTACCAGAAGGTACGCTTTTGGCCAAAACGCGCGGTGACACGGGGTGCGCTTTGCCTTAGAATCAATCAAACGATTCACGAAGGAGCGTATTATGAACGCGGTTAAACTGAAAAAAGGGGCTTCCCGTAAAAGCGCCTATGACCTGAAAAACTTCTCTGGCGATACGATTGAAACGCACACGCTTGCGGTTTTAGTCGATAACGAAGCAGGTGTTTTGGCGCGCGTCATCGGTTTATTCTCTGGTCGTGGTTATAACATCGAAAGCCTGACCGTCGCCGAAGTCGATCACGAAGGCAGCCGTTCACGCATCACTGTTGTAACAACAGGGACACCGTCTGTGATTGAGCAAATCAAAGCACAATTGGACCGTATGGTTCCAGTCTACGAAGTGCACGACCTGACGGTCGAAGGACCATCCGTTGAGCGCGAATTGGCTTTATTCAAAGTCGTAGGTAAAGGCGACAAACGTTTAGAAGCCATCAGAACGGCCGATATTTTCCGCGCAAATGTGGTTGATACCACATTGGAAAGCTTCGTGTTCGAATTGACAGGCACACCTGAAAAAATCGATGCATTCGCTGATTTAATGCGCCCATTGGGTCTTGATGAAGTGGCACGTACAGGTGTGGCAGCAATCGCACGCGGACTTTAAGCACATCTAAAAACAACTTTGAATGCACGCACATTCTGCGTGCATTTTTTATTTTCGTTTCCGAAATTACCATATTGACTTAGAGCGCGCTCAAACCACTATAAAAACTGTCATCAAGACAAGATTGGACAGTCGATGAAAATAGGTGAGCTCGCAAAACGTACAGGACTATCCGCTCATACGATCCGGTATTATGAACGTATCAGACTTTTGCCCTATGCAAATCGCGATGCATCTGGTCAACGCGATTATGATGACACAATACTCGCTTGGATTGATTTTATTGGTAAAATGAAATCAACAGGCATGTCGATCCAAACAATGTTGACCTATGCCGCCTATCGCCAATCAGGTGATGAAAACGGCGTCAAAAGACGTGCGATCCTGATGGAACACCGTGCAGAATTGCGCGAACGTGTCTCTCAAATGCAGCAAAACCTTCTTGTCCTTGATCATAAAATAGACGGTTACACCAAAACCATGAAAAGGATTGAAAAAGATGACATTAGACCAACCTGCACCTGAAAGCCGCTATGAACGCGGCGCGCGCGCCTTGGCTGAAATTGATGGGCAAGCAGGGCAAAACGTTATTGATGCGCTCGCAGATATTGCCCCTGACTTTGCCAATTACATCATAGAATATGGCTTTGGCGACATCTACAACCGCAAAGGTTTGTGCAGACGCGACCGCCAAATCGCCACCATCGCAGCTCTGGCAGCTATGGGAACAGCAACACCGCAATTGAAAATCCACATACAAGCCAGCCTGAACGTCGGATTAACGCAGGCCGAAATCACCGAAGTGATGATGCATATGTCTGTTTACGCAGGATTTCCAGCCGCTCTAAACGGTTTATTCGCCGCCAAAGAGATCTTTGCAGCCCAGGAAAACACCTGATTTCCCAAACTCTCAATTACAATAAATCACAGTTGCTTTTGTATTTATTCCCGCCTTAACTGAGCGCAATCAAATACAAAGGTATCACTTATGTCAGATTATAAACTTTATTGCTTCGCTGAATCTGGAAATGCTTACAAAGCCGCTCTCGCCCTTGAACTGGCGGGCTGTGATTGGGAACCAATCTTTGTGGATTTTTTCAAAGGCGAAGCCCGCAGTGATGAATTTAAAAAAGTCAATGAAATGGGCGAAGTGCCCGTCATGGTACATGGTGACGTAAAGATCAGCCAATCAGGTGTTATCCAAGATTACATCACGGAACAGACTGGCAAACTGGGCGGCAACACACCAGAGGAGCGCCGCGAAGTCTTGCGTTGGATTTTATGGGACAATCACAAGCTTTCGTCCCAAGCTGGCATGTTACGTTTTTTGATGAATTTTCTACCAGAAGACAAACGCCCGACAGCAGTGTTCCCTTTCATCGAAGGCCGCCTTAAAGCCGCATATACAGTGTTGAACGATCACCTAGCAGATCGTGATTGGGTTGCAGCAGACCACGTTACAATGGCCGATATCTCATGCTGCGGATATCTGTATTACCCAGAACCATATGGCTTTGATCGTGCTGATTGGCCCCACATCGACGCATGGTTGACGCGCATTTCGAAATTAGATGGTTGGAAGCATCCTTATGACTTGATGCAGCGCGCGCTGGTTTAACCGCGAATAGCCTCTAACATTTGGCTTACATGATCTGGGGATGCGTCTGGTGTGATGCCATGCCCCAGATTGAAAATGTGTGGGCCGTTTTTAAACGCTTCAACAACACGTTTGGTTTCTGAAATTAATTTTTCGCCACCAGGCACTAATAATGTCTGATCCAAATTCCCTTGAACACACACCTTAGGTTGCAATTTTTCAGCCGCCCAATCCGAAGATACAGCCGTATCCACAGCTACACAGGCCACATCAACCTGATCCACATAATCTATATATTTCTGATCAGCACCACGCGGAAAGCCAATAATTTGTACATCTGGGAATTGAGCTTTTAACGCTGTCACAATCTCAATATGCGGCGCGATACAATATCGATCGAATGCTTCTGCACTCAATGATCCTGCCCAACTGTCGAAAATCTTAACCACTTCGGCACCCGCTTTGATCTGTTCTGCCAAATACAGGATCGTTGCCTTGGTAATCCGATCAATCAGCGCATCAAACACTTCGGTATTTTCTTGCATCAACTTATGCGCTGGCCCCTGATCAGGCGTGCCGCGCCCTGCAATCATATAGGTCGCAACCGTCCAAGGTGCACCTGCAAAGCCAATCAACGTGGTTTCAGATGGCAAAGCTGATGATAAATTGTGAACTGTTTGGTAAATCGGCGACAAAGTCTCGTGAATATCATCCGCAGGGCTAAGCTTGTTAAACTCATCCATGGTTGTGATGGTTGATAACCGTGGCCCCTCACCCGTAACAAACCATAAATCGGCACCCAATGCTTGTGGCACCAACAGGATATCCGCGAACAGAATAGCTGCATCAAACCCATAGCGGCGAATAGGTTGCAAAGTCACCTCTGTTGCCAAATCAGGATTGTAACAAAGCGAAAGGAAATCCCCTGCCTGCCCACGCGTTGCCATATATTCTGGCAAATACCGACCCGCTTGGCGCATCATCCACACAGGTGGCGTTTCCAATGTTTCGCCAGCAAGGGCGCGCAGAATGGTTTTGGAGCTTTTTGTCACAATCATAATCCCGTTATTCCCACTCGCCTTACCAAGTTCTGAATGATATGTGGAGTTTGAAATCGGATTATTCACGTAAAAGAGAACTTATGACGCAACCAACCCTCAAAATCGGCACACGCGGTTCCCCTTTGGCCTTGGCCCAAGCCTATGAAACCCGTGCCCGTCTGATGGCAGCCCATGATATGCCAGAAGATCGTTTTGAAATCGTTGTGATCAAAACAACAGGCGATAAAATCCAAGACCGCCCTTTGGGCGAAATCGGTGGTAAAGGTCTATTTACAAAAGAAATAGAAGACGCTTTGCTGGATGGCAGCATCGATATGGCCGTCCATTCAATGAAGGATATGCCAGTTGAACAACCAGCGGGTTTAACCCTTGATTGTTACCTGCCACGCGAAGATGTACGCGATGCTTTCGTGTCACTAAAATACAAATCCATCGCAGACCTGCCAAAGGGCGCGAAACTCGGCTCCAGCAGTTTGCGCCGTCGTGCACAAATCTTAAACCGTCGTCCTGATATCGAGGTCGTTGAATTTCGCGGCAATGTCCAAACACGTTTGCGTAAATTGGAAGAAGGTATCGCAGACGCAACCTTCCTTGCGATGGCTGGGTTAAACCGTTTGGACAACAGCGCCGTGGCGCAATCCGCAATTGAAACCGATGATCTGTTGCCAGCTGTGGCGCAAGGGGCGATTGGTATTGAACGTCACAAAGACAATCAAGCCATACACGATATGCTGCAAGCCATTGCAGATACAGACACCAAAACCCGCCTTGCCGCAGAACGATCATTCCTGAAAGCCCTAGACGGCTCTTGCCAAACACCCATTGCGGGATTGGCAACATTGAATGGCGATAGTTTAACCCTTCAGGGGCAAATTTTGCGCATAGATGGCTCGGATGAGGTGAGCGGCACTATAACAGGTCCAGCAAAAGAAGGCCTTGCATTGGGTCAAAAACTTGCCGCAGATCTGTTGGTAAAATCTGGCGGTAACTTCTTTTAAACTGTCTTAATAAGCTGAGTACTTACATTCATAAGTTCCATTAAGATTATTGTAATCAGTTTCCAACACGTTCAGCAACTTCTGGCTGTCCAAAACCTTCTGGGCGAATATCAAATGGATAGAACTCAGTTAGGCGCCAAAAATTCCCTGCAAGAGGAAGCAATGGCCGCTCTTTTGCACCAGGTTTGGCACTACTTTGCAATGTCAAAGCGATATCCGATAGAACATTTGGATTCTGCCTAAAATAGCTATGCCCAACAGATGATCCTGAATTTTCCACATCAATAAAATGCACATTGCCTGCGCGCTCTAATATTGCCTTATCAATATGCTCTAAATTACTGCTTCTTAAACGCCCCAACCGTTGCCCTGTTGCAAGCTTTTGGGCTATCCCTAAAGCACCATCATTTTTGTTCACATAGATATTGACCTGGCCAAATGCCGTAGCAAATCTTTCTGCGATCAAACGTTGACGGACAATACCGAAATCTAAATCTGGGGCTGCTAAAATTAAGTTCTCAATCTTATAGGTCTCATAAGGGGATTTACCCGCCCCGCGTGCCTCAATAAGCAGTTCTCTCAAGGCCGTTGTTACAACATCGGCACCACGGCTATGTGCAATAATATGAACATTATCCAACCCAGAAGTTTGTGAGATCAAACGCAATGTTTCCTTAAGGTGGAACACGGAATATTCACCGCTTTCACGGTCTTTGAAGTATCCAAACAACCCGCCTGCACCAGAAGGCCATGTAAAAAAGAGCGGCACGCCAATGCGGCCAGAAAAATGCCATAAATCCGCCATTGCATAGGCTGCATCATCAAATTCATTATTGAACCCATGCACAAATAAAACCACATCTCGTTTATTCGATTGCTTTAACAAATTAGACAAAGCGTTCTTAAACTCCATCTCGCGTTTTTTGTATGTCCTAAATGCCGGATCATTTTTCGCATCAGCAGAAGTATTTGATAAATCAAACAATAATGGTGTTGAAGGAAAGCGAATAAGCTCATCAGCATCCGTAATTTTCAAACTAATATCTTTTGCCCGTTCCTTAGATTCACTAGATTGGACCAAATTGCCCCAGCTTTTATCTTTGCCAAAAGAAACAGTAACTTCGCCAAAAGCCATAGACGGTGATCTGTTTGATGAATATGGCTCTTGATCGGTCCATTCATCCGATAAAAATCGATCCGTCATAAAATACAGCTTTGGTTGCGTGGTTTGCAAATCTTTTGGGATCATATTTGCTGGGTAATCTTGTTGCAAATACACGGTTGGTGTTTGCGTCAGATTTGGCGCGGGCGCACAGGACACAGCCAACATTGATATGGCAAACCCTATTGTGCTTTTTAAACACGATACAGAACTCGTTGCCTGTAAAAACGTTGAGAACATCATTCTACACCCCAAATTCGTCTTACAAAGGTGACATTCTTTGAAGACAGAAGTCTAGCTTTAATACATGAGAGTTAAATTGTTGGGGACCATAACACCAAATTCGCAACCTTCATAAAAGTCAATTGACAAGTTACACAGATAAAGTAACCTTCAAAATATAAAATAGATAGTTACAAAGGAAAAACCAATGCCCCTAATCACAGTAAAAGTTTTCAAAGATGAACTGAATAAAAATCAATCAAGGGAACTGATCGAAAAAATCACAAGTAGTGTCACAGAAGTCACGAGCGAAAAACTTCGCGATGTTACTTCTGTCATCATCGAAGAAATTAAGGATGGCCAATGGGGCGTCGGTGGGAATGCATTAGAGCTCGACGATGTAAAGGCGATGATCACTGAGCAATAATTTTATGAAAAAAATCATTCAGATTTAACAATATGTGTGAAATGGCGGAGAGACAGGGATTCGAACCCTGGGAAGCTCTCACTTCAACGGTTTTCAAGACCGCCGCATTCGACCACTCTGCCACCTCTCCGCTTTAAAAAGTGTAAAGTCGATGCTTTAACTTTGGCCTGACTAATTCTGTCGAAAGAAAACTTCAAGCACAAAATCAAGCAAAACACCGCCTAATACAAAAAAAGGTGAAAACAATATGCTTCCAAAAATACTGCTTCTTCGATAGTGTGCCTGCAAGCAAGGCCCGCAAGGTAAAAAAACCACATATAAAAATAAGGCGGGCACAGGGAGACACGGGCATGAGCAAGCTTAGATTTACCAATAAATTCGTCAAAATAGGACTCGCTGTAGTCGTTTCGTTTAGCTTAACAGCTTGTGAAGAAGGTACAGGGCCAAGCCTATTCAAAGGCAGTGGTGAAGGTACTGGCTTATTAAAACGTAAAAAAGAACCTGGCACTGGCTTGTTTTCCAAGAAACCAGAAACAAGCTCTCGCGCCATCAAAGATGGCTCTATCAAACTCGTGGAACGTGATGTTGAATCGCCCGAGATATTCCAAGTCACCGAAAAAGCTTTATGGGATGGGCGACCTTCCCTTGGCGGTGTTTGGGTCGCACACCCGGACAGTGATCAGCCTGAACGTGTGATTATTCGCAATAAAACAAATGGGAAATTCGTAATCGGCGCTCTATTCCGCCGTGAACGCAACAACCCTGGTCCTAAGTTGCAATTATCATCAGATGCAGCTTCTGCATTAGGTGTGCTTGCCGGTGCTCCAACAACATTGAATGTAACTGTGTTGCGCCGCGAGACGGTTAACGTCACAAAAGATGGACAACCTGCAACACCTGAAAGCGTTGTAACAGCCAAGCTGGAACCAGCACCAACACAAGATATCAAAGCATCCGTTTTGGATTCTGTTGCCAAAGCAGAGGCCACCAAAGAAGGTACAAAAGCCGCTGCTAAATCAACAACGAAAAGCAAAGATACACTCACTGTTGATTTGAAGAAAAAATCAACAGAACCTAAGCCAGTTGCACGTAAACCCGTAGCAAAACCTTCGGTGGCTGCAGCTGCTGCAACGCCGACACCATCATCGTCATTGTCGCAACCATTCATTCAACTTGGCTTTTTTAGCGAAGAGGGCAACGCCAAAAACACATTAAAAGCTTTGGAAACACGCAAAATCCCAGGCCGTATTGTGAAAGCAACAGCCAAAGGTAAAACATTCTGGCGCGTAATTGCTGGCCCAGCCCAAACAAAGGGTGAGCGCGAAGCTTACATGAAAGAAATTAAAAAAATGGGCTTTGCTGACGCCTATCTAACCAAAAACTAAGAGGTCCCAATGGCTGCTGCCAAAGTCATTTTATACGTACTAGCATTCTTAACCACAACAACCGCCTCATGGGCCTTTGAAACGCTGGCGCGCAATGCGTTGGTGTACGATGTGCAGACAGGAACGACCCTGCTTTCCAAAGATGCTGTGCGCCCGATGCCACCTGCATCGATGTCAAAGCTTATGACTTTGAACATGCTGTTCGAAGCTTTACGCGATGGTCGTGTGGCATTAGACACAAAGTTTTCTGTTTCAGAAAAAGCCCATAAAATGGGCGGATCTAAAATGTTCTTACGCCAAGGTGAACGTGTAAGTGTTGATGACCTTATCAAAGGCATAATCATCCAATCAGGCAATGATGCTTGTGTCGTCGTTGCCGAAGGTTTGAATGGTTCCGAAGCTGAATTTGCGCGCAAAATGACGGAGCGCGCTAAGAAATTGGGGATGAACAATTCATCTTTTGCAAATGCAACTGGTTGGCCACATCCAGGACAGCGTATGAGTGCTGAAGATTTGGTCATACTTGCAAATCGCTTGATCACTGAATTTCCAGAGTATTATCCCTATTTTGCGGAAGAATCTTTCACATGGGCCAATATTGCACAAAACAACCGTAACCCATTGTTAAAACTTGGCATTGGCGCAGACGGTTTAAAGACTGGCCATACAGAAGAAGCAGGATATGGTTTAGTTGGTTCAGCTGTTCAAGGTGATCGACGTGTAATTTTTGTGGTCTCTGGTCTTGGTAGTTCAGCCCAACGCGCCAATGAAGCTGAACGTATGGTGAATTGGGCGTTTCGCAATTTCGTAAGAAAAGAATTTGCAGAAAAAGACGCGGTAATTGGCACGGCTGATGTATGGTTAGGGCGTAAAGACAAAGTCGAATTATACTCACAAAAAGATATTACTGCCCTTTTACCTTATGATGCGGTTGATAGCTTTAAAGCATCCATCAAATACACAGGTCCACTTGAAGCCCCAATCGCAAAAGATGCACAAATTGCCACTTTGGTGTTAGAGGCGGATGGTGTCGACCCAACGGAATACCCTCTGTTTGCCAAAACCGATGTACGCAAGGGTGGGTTATTGTCCCGTATGAAAGTCTCAGCAGAAAAGCTTAAAGATGAGATCATAGGTGGATCTGGGAGCGATCGTTAATCATGTCAGGCGGCATGTTCATTACATTTGAAGGTATTGATGGGTCTGGAAAATCGACCCAAGCCAAAGCTTTGGTGGAAGCCTTAAAATCCCAAAACGTACCTTGTACATGGACACGCGAGCCAGGTGGATCAGAAGGCGCAGAAGCCATTCGCAAACTCTTAGTCGAAGGTGATCCAAATCGCTGGTCTGCGGAAACAGAAATCCTGTTGTTTAATGCAGCGCGTCGCGATCATTTGGAAAAGACAATCGCCCCTGCCCTTGAGCGTGGTGAAACCATTGTCTGTGATCGCTTCGTTGACAGTACACGCATCTATCAGGGCGTAGTACGCGCTGATCTGCGTGAAACCGTTGATATCATGCATAAAACCATGATCGGGCGCGAGGCTGATCTGACCTTTATCATCGACATTGATCCCGAAGTTGCCCTGACCCGTGGGTTGGCACGCAACTCTGGTGAAGATCGGTTTGAAGATATGGGGCTGCAATTTCAAAAAGACCTGCGTGCAGGGTTTCTGGAATTAGCAAAGCAAAACCCAGAACGGTGTAAAATCATTGATGGTAGCCAAAGTATGGAAGATGTTGGCCGCGATGTTCTAGCTGCGTATGAAAGTGCGCAACCATGACAGAAGATGCAACGCCGCAATCTGATTGCGTGGAAAATGCGCCCCATCCGCGTGAAACAGCCGTGTTATTGGGACAAGACAAAGCACAGGCAGATTTCCTGACAGCCTTTCAATCGGGTCGTATGCATCATGCATGGCTGATCACAGGCCCACGTGGGGTTGGCAAGGCTACATTGGCGTGGAAAATCGCTAAGTTTTTATTGGCACAACCCAATGATGACGGCGGTATGTTTGCAGACGAAACGCCACCAGCTGATACGTTGGGCATTGATCCAAACCACCCTGTTTTGCGCCGTTTAGAGGCTCTTGGTGAACCGCGACTATTCCTGTGCCGTCGTCCTTGGGATGACAAAACAAAAAAGCATAAACGCGATATTACCGTCGAAGAAACACGTGCACTGAAAGGTTTCTTTAATCTCTCAGCCGCTGATGGCGGTTGGCGTGTTGCCATTGTGGATGCAGCGGATGAAATGAACAGTTCAGCGGCCAATGCTCTGCTAAAAATTCTGGAAGAGCCACCAGAGAAAACCATTATCTTATTGGTCAGCCACCAACCTGCCCGTCTGTTACCAACCATTCGGTCGCGGTGCCGCGAATTGCGGTGTGAAAAGTTATCGGGCGCGGATATGGCACAGGCTTTGCACAATGCTGAATTTGAAGTGGGACAAAACCCAGAAGCTTTGGCAGAATTGGCTGATGGCTCTGTTGGAGAAGCTATTCGGATCACCTCAGAAGATGGTTTGAAACGTTATGCAGACCTTGTCAGCCTAACAGCACAATCTCCGCAAATGGATCGCCAAACGGCCCTGCGACTTGCAAATGCATGTGTGGGCAAAGGCAATGAGCCAACTTATGACCTTAGCCTGCGTTTAATCCGTCAGATGTTGTCACGCATTGCACGATTTGCAGCTCTGCAACCCAGCACGGTCCAAGAAGCGGCGCAAGGCGAGGCAAGCATGTTGGCAAAACTTGGACCAAATGTGCAAGCAGCACGTAAATGGGCCGATCTTTCTGCAGAATTAACGGCCAGATCAAACCATGCGCGTGCCGTGAACCTTGACCCGTCCAGTGTGATCCTAGATATGTTGCTCAAGATTAATGAAACTGCGCGGTCTTAGCACCGCTTAAGGCCGCCCAGAATGAGTATACCAGCACAGATTGTCGACAGCCATTGTCACCTAGATTTTCCAGATTTCGAAGGCGAAATTCCACAAATTATCGAACGCGCAAAGCAAGCAGGTGTTGCACGTATGGTGACCATCTGCACACGGTTGCGCAATGAACCGTCTGTACGCGCAATTGCTGAAGCGCATGACCCTATTTTCTATGCCGCTGGCACCCATCCAATGAGTGCGGCAGAGGAACCTTTGGCAACGTTAGATGAACTTATAACATTGACCAAACACCCAAAAATGGTGGGCATAGGCGAAACGGGTTTAGACTATCACTACACCGCAGAAAGTGCTGATATTCAAAAAGAATCTCTGCGCATTCATATTGCAGCTGCACGCGAAACTGATCTGCCTTTGATCATCCATGCACGCGCTGCAGATGATGATATGGCGCGTATTCTGACCGAAGAACATAAAGCGGGCGAATACAACTGCGTCATGCATTGTTTTTCCTCGTCTCCAGATCTTGGCAAAACGGCATTAGACCTTGGATTTTACCTGTCGATGTCGGGGATTGCGACGTTCAAAAAATCCCAAGAATTACGTGATATTTTCGCATCTGCCCCATTGGACCGCGTGTTGGTCGAAACAGACAGCCCGTATTTGGCTCCTGTCCCTTATCGGGGCAAACGGAATGAGCCAGCTTACACAGCACATACGGCTGAAATTGGCGCTGAAGTCTTTGGTATAAGTTATGAAGAGTTTGCCGCACAAACCACTGCAAATTTTGATCGACTCTTTTCCAAAGCTGCCGCATGGTCAGCCACATGACGAATGAATTGCGATTTACGGTTTTAGGCTGCGGATCTTCTGGCGGCGTGCCTCGTTTGGGCGGTAATTGGGGGGAGTGTAACCCCGATAATCCTAAAAACTTTCGTCGTCGCTGTTCGATGTTGGTGCAACGCATCACCGATGCCGGTACGACCAATGTTTTAATCGACACATCCCCCGATATGCGCATGCAATTGCTGGATGTTGGCATCAAGCATTTGGATGCTGTGATTTACACACATGCCCATGCGGATCACACAACTGGGTTGGATGATTTGCGCCAATTTGTACTGATACAACGCGCCCAGATGAATGTGTATGCCGATGCAGAAACACAAGAAGCATTGCTGGATCGGTTCAACTATGCATTTGTCCAACCAGAGGGCAGTTTTTACCCTGCTATCCTAAAGATGAATGATTTGGACGACGTTACCAAAATTGATGGTGCTGGTGGGCCTATTGAATTCATGGCTTTACAGGTTGATCATGGAACGCCTGCCAAAGGGTTTCGCATTGATGATCTGGCTTACATCCCCGATGTCGTGCGCATTCCTGATGAAACTTGGCCAAAACTTGCAGGTTTGGATTGCTGGATCATCGACGCCTTGCGCCGTACACCGCATGCCACGCACACACATTTATCAAATACGATGGAGTGGATTGAACAAGTCAAACCGCGCCGCGCTGTGATCACCAATATGCATGTCGATCTGGACTATGACGATGTGATGAATGAAACTTCTGAAAATACCATCCCTGCCTATGATGGCCTTACAATAAGTTACCCTTTATAATGCTCAGCAATCTCGAGATCATCCTCCCCGTCTTTTTGTTAATCGGTTTGGGATATCTTTCAGCGCTGCGCGGATTGTTCAGTTCGGACAATTGCGATGTGGTGATGAAATTTGCACAGACATTTGCCATTCCTGCACTTTTGTTCACAGCCGTTGCCAAACTTGACCTTGCAACCGTATTTCAGCCCGAACTGCTGCTAAGCTATTATACAGGTGCGGCCACAGTCTTTATTCTTGGTATCGTAATTGCCCGTGTGGTTTTCAAACGCAGACCTGGCGAAGCAGTTGCCATTGGCTTCACCAGCATGTTTTCAAACACTGTTCTATTGGGTTTGCCTATCATGGAACGTGCGTTTGGTACTGATGCGCTGCAACCTGTTTATGCGATCATCGCGATACATGCACCGTTTTGCTATATTACAGGCATTACCACTATGGAACTGGCGCGCGCTGGCGGCCAGCCATTGGGCAAAACCCTAAAACGTATTGCACATGAAGTTCTGACGAATGCGCTGACAATCGGGATTATACTGGGCTTTATCGTGAACCTATCTGGTCTACAGCTACCTAATTTCGTCTGGTCACCCATTCAAATGTTGGTCACAGCCGCCCTACCCGCCGCTTTGTTTGCATTGGGCGGTATATTGGTGCGTTACAAGTTGGCGGATCGTTTTGGTGAAACTGTAGTCGTTTTAATTCTACGCCTGTTTGTACATCCTGCGATTGCCTACACACTATCCCATGTGATCTTTGCAATGCCGATTGAGTTCGTTCGCGCCGCAGTTCTAGTGGCTGCGATGGCACCGGGTGTGAATGTATATATTTTCGCAAATATGTATGACCGCGCAAAGGGTACGGCTGCCAATTCCGTTATTATCGGAACAGCCACAGCCATACTCTCTATCAGTTTTTGGTTATTCGTCTTGGGGACTTAGATATTTACCTTAACCAAATGAACTGAACTCACATCCATGTCTTGGGCGCCTGCCACTGTCGCAACAATCTTACCATTCAAATAGATATCACCAGATTGACCATCCTCAGAAGGTTTGATCATCACCTCTGGGTCAACAGTTTCACCAGTTGTTGGGTTTTCAACAACCACATATTCCAATTCAATATAATCATTACTGCAATCAAAACCGACCAACAGAGGTGGTACATATGATTTGGCTTCCATCAATTGCTCATCAGATAAACGCTCTGTGAAATCACTTTGCGGCGCATTGTCCATATCCATTTCCCAATTCGCCAGCATACGATCACGAACGCGGTTACGAAGGAATACTGTACGTTCATCTGCATTTAGCTCATCAAGGTTTTCATCTGTATGAAGAGAGTCCGCGATTGGGACAACGGCCTCTTCTTCATTCAAACGCGGAGCATCGCGTAAAATATGTTGGGTGAAATCGTAATCTGGAATGTCTGGTTGATTAAACAATGCGGCTTTTGCTGCACTTAATCTTTCAGCCCATGTGCTGGCTTTACCTAATGTGATATCATTATTTGGAATGTTACTTAACATTACCTGTACTCCTAGAACTCGTAAAAACCTCGACATACACCCGTCGATTAATATGAGTTATAGAAGTCAATTGCGGCAATACTTAGCTCCAATAAGGGAATTTTAACGTTCGTTTCAATTATTTAAACGTAAAAACTCAAATAACCCACGCTTGCATGATCGTTTTTTAGATAAATGATTTCTATTTTGTGGCTCAAACACCTCTAAATATGGCTGCCTCCCCCGATATCTTAATAAAATCGACATATTTATGCCCAAATTTCTATGCATCGTTTGATTACGTACCGTGAGCAGTGAGTACAGATAATAATAAGAACGTAAAAACGTTCACTTAACGAGGAATGCAACCATGGCCGTTTTAAAGGTTATTCTATGCACAACAATCTTCTTTCATGTGCAAAGCACTATGATGTGGACTGAATATGCAACAACAAACATTCAGTATGAAGGAGTAGCCACATGGTAGCGCCTCTTTCATCAAAGACAGCATTTCAAAATGCTACGATGGTACCGTCTAGATTTCCGACGCGGTATCCTTCTGAAAATGTGCAGAACACGAACCACAGCGGGTTTGCTGCCGATACAAACATCATGACATCTTTTGGTGATGTAAGAGTGCAAAACCTTGAAGCTGGTGCACGCGTGATCACGCGCGATCACGGTATGCAAAGTGTACGTTGGATTGGCTCATATAAAGCACGTATTAGGCCAGAGAATGCACCAATTGTGATCCAAAAATCTGTTTTAAAGAACACGCGCGATCTGATCTTATCTCCAGAACACCGCATCTTATTTAAAGGTGAACAAGCCGAATTGATGTTTGGACAACCCGAGGTGTTAATTCCTGCGAGAGCATTTTTGAATAATGACCGCGTCTATCAAGTTATTGATGGTATCGTTGAATATTATCATGTCTTATTTGACCGGCATGAAATTATTTATTCTGAAGGCACATCAACCGAGAGTTATCACCCAAATGAAGTGAATATGGCTGCCTTCGATCAAGAAACACGTGAAAGCTTGTATCAAGCCTTTCCAAACCTTCAGTCCAACCCAAAAAGCTTCGGACCTTCAATCCGTACTTGTTTGAATGCTGAAGAAGCCTGTCTTTTAGAAATTTAATAAAACAAGGGGGCTACGATACCGCAAGCCCCCTTGATATTATAAGCTTGTTACATACAGGCACAAACTAATATCAAATACCAAATTATCCCAAGAAAGCATAAATCAACGTAAAGCTTACAAAGCCTACGATTAATCCTAAAACTATCCCTGAAGCAAACACTGTCGCAATTAGCATTACTCAAAACTCACATTACTTGTTATACATTACTATATCGCCGTTACTGGCCTTTCCTTAAAACCAATAAACTATGACACAAATATGTTTCGATTTGGTTCGTTTCTAGGCTTTAATAAAAAGTAGACACTAATGTGAAGTACTTTATTCATTTTAACGTGACGGAATCTATACTTAGATTATAACGATAGTGAAAATTACTTTAAATCACCCCTAAGTTGTTACCAAGACACCACAGTTTTATACGGTAAAAACGAATCTATGGATGGCGAATATTGCTACTCCCAGTGCCCCGTATTCTTTAACAGCGGCCATGGCTCAACCAAATCACCCTTTATAGGGAGTACGTTTTCAGCCACAATAATAGCCTCTGGATTGACCATCACCGACCGTTCGGCCCCCATGAATGCATCCACCTCTGGACCATCCCAAATGATTTCAGCACGACCTGTCAAAAATACAGCTCGTCCAGTGTCAAATTCAGGAATAAACAAACCAACACGCCCATCGGCTGCGATATTCCCCAATGTGTTGTAAAACTGGTTGCCCGAAAAGTCTGGAAACATAAGATGTCCCTTTTCCGTCACCTTAACAAAACCAGGATGCCCACCACGGTGCGATGCATCAATTCCACTGCGCGGATCGCCATCAATCTCTTGCGTCCGTGAAGCGATAAAGAATGTATCGGCGGCTTCGATGATCTGCTTTGCGTTCGCATCAATCTGTTTAGATTGCGTAACAGTTTGTGCGTCAGGCCCCAACATACGTAAATTCACATCGCGCCGTTGAATATATTGCGGGCAATTCCCATAGCTCTGATCAACTGTCACCGTTAGCCCATGTTCAGTAACAAGATCTACAACCCCATTCATCCGATTGCGGCGACGTGTTTCCAACTCGATACCAACAAAGCCAAGCTTATCTTTGGCGCCAATTTGTAAATTCAATGTATCATGTAATACAGGCAATGCACCAATCTGCAATGTGTGTTGATCAGGAGAATGCATAAACCCACGTTGACCAAAGGCAGCCGTGGCCCACGGCCTGCCCTGATCATCAAGTGCACCCATAATCATCATTGGCAGCATTTGATAAAACAAACGGTGTTGATCAGGCATAAAATCCCGAATGGCACGAGGTGCAAATTTTGCGACATCTTTGGTGACGCCAAGTTTGTTTTGCACAAACAGTTCGCCGTCATGGAATACAGATGTGTCAGACATAATCTGATCCTTTTATAGGTTTATTGGACATAACCATAAAACAAAAAACAAGCCTACCGACCGTTTGGTAAATGTAAATCACTTTGATTTGACGATACTTTCAAAGCTACTTTTGAGTAATCACCTTACATAAAGCAATCAGACCATCAGCTTGTGCCTTTGTAAGCCCTGTATCTTCAAAAACCTTATCCGTTGCATCACAGCTTTCGCTTAACAATGCCAACCCCTCTTGCGTAAGTTTTACCTGCTTTTGACGCTCATTCGTACTTTCAATCTTACGCGTCACAAGGTTCTTGGCCTCAAGTCGGCGCAACAAGGGTGTCATAGTTGCCTTTGAAACACCCAGCTTCTTGGCCAATACAGTAATTGGCACATTGTCCTTTTCAGAAAGGGACATCAACACAATGTATTGCGCATAGGTTAACCCATGCGTTGCCAGTAAAGGTCGATACATTTGATCGATCTTATTCGATGCAGAATGAAGGGCAAAACACAACTGAGAATCTAATTTCAATGTCTCAGGCAAAGATACAGTCAATTGTTTCGTCAAAATCAGCCCCTTCGGTATTTCAGACGTCTTGTCGCAGATTTACTTTAACATTTGATAGTTCGCAATGCAATTGTTAGTACATTAACTATACGTACACGAATCGTAATAGAAAGGACTAAATATGTTAAGAGCAAGCGCAATTGCATTGAGCATAGCATTGATGCCAGTGACAGCATTTGCAGAAGATGCATTTGATAAAGCCGAGCGCACTATGAAAGCGTTCGAAGATGTCTTCGGCGTGACAAAAGGAAAACGTCGCAATCATACAAAAGGGTTTTGCATCATAGGGTCTTTTGAGCCGCAAGATGCTGCCATTCTGAAATACACAAACAGCCCTATCTTCACACAAACCTCCAGTGTGAATGGTCGCGTGTCCCATAAAGGTGGGAATAATAAAGCTGCTGATAATAAATTTGCAGATTATGGTTTGGCCTTTGAAATCACCACACCTGATGACGATACGCATATAATCGGCATGAATACCGAACATTTCTTTCCAGTCTCAACACCTGAAGCTTTTAGTAAACTTATGCAGGCCAAAGCGATTGGAAAAGAAGCCGTAAAGGCCTTTGCCGCGAACAGTCCAGAATTGAAGGCGCATAAGGCATATCATTCAGCCCGCGATAAAACGTTACGCCCCTACGAAGGGGCAACCTATAACAGCATCAACACGTTTTACCTTGTCGATGACGCTGGCAAACGCACCGCTATTCGCTGGTCATTTGTACCATCCAATGATCAGAAAGTCGTTCTTGATCCCAGTGAGAACTTCTTTTTTGAGAACATGCAAGCCAACTTGGATGCTGGCGAAGTGGCATGGGATATGATTATCACGATAGCAAACCCAGATGATGAAATCCTGAACCCTGCGATTTTATGGACGGGCGAACACACACAAATCAAAGCTGCAAAGCTGATCGTGAATTCCATTAGCACCGAAGCGGAAGGAGAATGTGATCCACTGAATTATGATCCACTTATCTTAACTGACGGTTTTGAGCCATCAGAGGATCCAATGCTTGAAGCGCGTTCTGCAATTTACGCAATCGGTGTCAGCAAACGTTTGGGTGAGAAAGAATAATCAAAATTGGTGCGGCCGAGAAGACTCGAACTTCCACGGGTTTTACCCCACAGCGACCTCAACGCTGCGCGTCTACCAATTCCGCCACGGCCGCACTTTGAGGTAAGGCGCGTATACCGAAGCGTTCCACGCTTGTGAAGAGGATATTACCACCTTGGAAAACATAAACGGCCGCCAGTACAAAAATACTAACGGCCGTATTCATATTTGCGATCTTATTGCGCTGTAAATACAGGCAATGAGAATGTAGCTGTTGATTTTGTAACCGCCTCAGGCGCTTGTGTTGCATCCAATTTTAACGCAGCCGCTTGGATCAAATCTGGGCGTTCAACTTGGGTTGGTGCAAACACTGCAGGCTGACCAGATGCGATTGCATCATTGGCAGATGTATACCACTGCAAAGCCAAGTCATTGCGTTGCAATGTGCCAAAGCCATTCACTAAATGATGCCCCAACAATTCACCATATGCCGGTTGACCCAAAGTCACCAAGATAAGTGTCGAAGCCAAAGCCACATCTGCATTATCCGTGCGATACCCAACACCTAAACAGATATTTGCAGTATTGCTAAGTTGTGCAGGTGACATGCCCGTAGACAATACTTTCGCACCTGTCTGTGAAATAACTTCGTCACGACCAATTAAGGACAAAGCTGATATCTGATCCTTGAAAGAAGGGCTAAGCGTTTCACATTGTGCTTGCATATCAGATGAACTGATACCTGTAACTTTTGAGCTTAAGTCTTCGCTTTTTGCGATGGCATAAATACGAGCCAAACAAAATTGTTCGCTCAATGCAAAAGCAGGGTCAGTGATATCTGATGCTTTTGTATAACCGCCATTGGTATTTGTAACCAAATTGACCTGATTACAGTGATTGGCAATCGAGCTTGTATCAGAAGCTTTACCAAAGTTTGGCAATGAAAACGCAGCAAACGCTGGATTGGTACCAGCTTGCACATTAGCCGCTTGATAAGATGCTACCGTTGCGGATGTCCCACCGGCCATCTCTTGTTGTGTATGTTTCAACAACCCACGTTGGCCATATTGAGAGTTGGCAATAATTTCTGACGTCCCCGCACCACCCGCAATAGAACGGTGGTAGCTGTTCACCAGAACTGTTCTTTCAAACTCGGTCAACTGACCCGTTTGTGGATAACCCATGAAACTTTGATACGATGACATAGCACTGCGTGTATTACGCCCAAATACGCCATCGGGTGTACCTGCTGGAAAGTTGAAATGGTTCAACGATGTTTGCACATCCCTATTCTCTTGCCTTTGTACAGAATTATAAGACGCTTTGCGCTTATAACCTGAGTTATACGTTTTGGTCGTGCGGCGTGTATTAGCGCGTGCTTCGGCCTGTTTCTTTTTGTGTACTTGATCGACGATAACACCACCAACAACACCGCCTACGGCAGCCCCTACGAGTGCATCCCCTAAGTCAGCGGATGCCTGTTGGGCAGGAATGATTGTTAATGATGCAGCTGCACATGCAGAAATTGCAGATTTACGGAACATAAGAACCTCCTCATAAATAGACTCACAATTTACTTGCTCGTTCCTTGACCAGAAAAGAGAACATATATGTGATTGGGAAAATGAGCGGTGCCCCACTGATAATGGAAACACGATAAGCGGTCTTTCTCTCATTTTCGGAAATTGACATGGGTTTTGAAATGGGTCACTGCTGCGCCTATGGTTACTTGGACACATAGCACCACATATATCGACTACCCATCAGCCATTGCGCAGATGGAAGATCACGTTGATCAGATGATCAAAGGTGAACGTACAGAACAAATCTGGCTATTGGAACACCCACCGCTTTACACGGCTGGCACCAGTGCCAATGTTACTGATTTGGTCGATCCAAACCGTTTCCCTGTTTATGATACCAAACGCGGCGGACAATATACATACCACGGCCCAGGGCAGCGTATTGCATATGCAATGCTAGACTTAAACCACCGTGGCAAAGATGTCCGTAAGTTCGTGAGTATGCTCGAGAATTGGGTCATTCAAACATTGGCAGAGTTCGGCGTTCAAGGCGAACGTCGCGAAGGTCGTGTTGGTGTTTGGGTTGTCCGCAAAGACAAACCATTGACCGCATTGGGTGCCCATCCCGAAGACAAGATTGCGGCCATCGGCGTGCGTTTGCGTAAGTGGGTTAGTTTTCACGGGATCAGTATCAATGTGGAACCTGAGTTAGACCATTACAGCGGTATCATTCCTTGTGGTATCGCGGAACACGGTGTGACCAGTTTGGTCGACCTCGGCTTACCTGTCACGATGGATGATGTGGATATTGTTTTGAAAAGGAAGTTTACGGAAGTATTTGGTAGTAGTTAAATAAAGTATTGCTATAAAACATTTTGCCTATATCAATTACTTAGATCATCAATAATAAAAGAAACTAGGCAAAGTTTTAATGAAAAAAACGCTCTTCAAATTATTCTCAATCATTGTCTCAATTTCATTTTATATAGCTGCGTTTTTCCTCATTGTATATGTTACACCATACAAAAATAAAGACGGCGTATTATTCCTCCTTAGCTTAAGAAGCTATTTGAGTATTGAAAGCATAATCTACATAGTTATTTTCCTTGGATGTTTAATGGAAATTTCACTCCCGAATAGAGATGACGATAAAAAAATCCATAAAACCATATATTTCACTTGGATATTTGCTTTATTTACAGCGATACCATTTGCTGTAATTGGGTTTCTATTTGGCAATAATGAAATTGAACCAATATTAGTGTTTTTACACGATAACCAAATCGAAGATATGGTCTCAATTGGCGCTGATGGTTTCTCAGGTCCGTTGATATTATGGACCGTATTAACACTCATATTAGTAATTGCATCTATATATTTGATGATGAACAAAAAGTATTTTGACAAAATACTTCTTAGCATTGGTGTTCTAATGCTCTTACTCTCACCAATACTTAAATACAGCATAAATAGTGCATTCCCAAACCAAGATCAGCTCGCATTCAACATTGATGAACGCGTTCACCCTCCACAAATTCTATCTAAACCAGACATTAAAAAGAACCTCGTTATCATATACTTAGAAAGCGTAGAGCGTAGTTATGCAGAAATACCTGAAATTAAACCATTTTACGAACCAATAAGCACACTGTCTGACCAAGCCATAGATTTTACAAATATTATTCAAACGACTGGTACTAACTTCACAATTGCTGGCATAATCGCCACTCAATGTGGTATTCCGCTTCTTTCTAATGGTCTAAAAACTATCTTTTTTAAAAATGACATCGAAGCATCAATGTCACAATTTTTACCAAAGGTTCACTGCCTTGGAGATCAACTACAACAAGATGGTTATATTCTATCATACATGAACGGGGCATCTCTTGATAAGTTTTCAAAACGTAGTTTTTTAAATGGTCACGGTTATACACGCCTATTGGATAAAGCTAATGTAGCAGATGCAAAAAAGAGTGGTCGCACAAACGTTTGGGGATTAAATGATGCACTGCTATTTGATCTTGCTATTAAAGAATTTGATACACTCGCATCGCAGCAAAAACCATTTGTTCAAAGCATGTTAACAATCTCAACTCATGGGCCAGATGCATTTTTAGATAGAAACTGCGTGCCAACAATAGGTGCAATTAGTCAAATTCCACGAGCAATTGAATGTACTGGCAATTTAGTCGGTGAATTTGTTAATCATATTAAGAATAGTCCTTCAGGTGAAAACACTATTGTTATTGTATTAAGTGACCACCTCTCATTCACAAATACAGTAGAAGAGAAACTCCAAAAAATTGGAAAAGATAGACGCAACCTATTTGTAATATTAAATCAAACTAATGCAAAAACCATAAACCGACATATGGCACCATTTGATATTTATCCAACATTACTGGAAACATTAGGCTACAAACTAAAGGACGGGCGTGCAAATTTGGGGTTTTCTGCATCTAGCTCCTTACAAAACTTAACAGAAGAATTGGGCGTTCCTACTCTAAATAGGATATTCACAAGCAATCCAAAGCTTGCAGCATATTTATGGCGAAATTAATTCGATATACTCAGTCTCTTAATATCAACCCCATAAGGTCCCATAAATCATTGATAAAACGATCTGGGCAACCTCAAGTGGATATTCTCAAACCAATAGATTTCATTTTTAACCTTAAACAGAAACTTGCGGGTTTGATTAATCATTGAAGAATATGTCTATTCGCAAATGTTTTCTTTGATAAAGCAATTTGACCCAATGCATCCATCCCAGCCTTCCGCTTTGACGGATTGGGATTTTTCATTGAAATCGCCATCAATAATTTCCACCGATTTAATCTTATCAAACCTGAAAATCCGCTTAGACGCATAATCGCGCCCCTTGGTGCAACCACGATTTTGCCAACCATGCATATACAACTTGCCATTATTACCAATCGCAACTTGGTGCACATCAACCAAACGTGGAAGACAGCCTTTGCTGGCGTCTTTGTCATAAACCAGCTCGACAATACGGTTTGTTTCAGCTGCTTTACAAAGTTGGGCTTCGTGCTTTGATTGCGCTTGGGCGGATGAAAACGGCGCAATAATTATGAGCAATGTCAGTGCTATATGGTCTAAATTCATTGTAGAGATCCTCAAGATGCATTGTTTGTTTATCTCATGATTTACTTAATAAGTACAAAGAGAATGTCTGCTATGAGCCCTTATACGACATTGAACTTAGGTTAATGTACACAACCTGTCCTAGCAATAGGCAGTGCTTCAGTAATTGGTTCGAGGATTTCTCTTGCCCCCTTTGAACCCTCATTGATAGCGTGATCAAGGGCAGTCCAATCCATTGCCCACTTTAGTGTGCATTTTCTTTCTGGGTTTGCGCCTGCGTCTAATAATGTTTTTACAACTTTAGGTAAATCTTCTCGCGCTGCAAGCATCAGGACACTTTGAGATTTATCTTGTGGTAGCTCGACATCCGCTCCAGCCTCTATCAAAACATCCGTAATCTCTGCTTTAGAGTTATCATTAACATCTGCATGCATGCAAAAACTCAAAGCAGAAGCCCCATCGCTATGACGATAGAAGTTTGGTGAAGCACCCAAACTTAGAAGTAGCTTGAGTGACTGTATGTCCCCATGAGACGCGGCTGACATTAACGGTGTTATACCAATGTCATTTACTAGGTCAATTTTTGCTCCAAGCTCGATCAAAAGTTTGGCTGCCATAATGTTTCCTTCCTGGATTGCCAAAAATAGAGGTGTTTGCCTGTGTGATGCACCCATAATTGTTGATAATTCAGTATTAACATCATTTTTCTTAACGTTTACGAGGAATTCAATTCTTGTTAAATCGCCTTCAAATGCTGCAATATGTAATGCCTCAGTTGATGATTGAGGTTTCATACGGTCATGCATAAATTCAATTAATCGTCCCATTTGGCCGCGCATTTTAGCATTCCTATTATTTACCCAATATATTGGAAAGATTAGTCAGCTTTAAACAATTGTTCAATGTTTGCTTTGTCCCCCATAGCAGACGTTCAGCTTACAATAATGCATCTCATTACCGACAACACCCCTCTACCATCTGCACGTCATCTCCAGTACGGTTCATCATCACAATAGCCCAAGGATATTCCTGATCTGACATACCATCCGAGCATATTTGTTTACGCATCACAGCCGTATATGGCCCAGCAGTGATCCCTTTGATGAAATCCTCTGGGCGACCTTGGGCAGGTCCTGCCCATTCAATCGGTTCCATTTGCGGTTCTTCACCGATCACGGAAAAAGACAGAGTATCTTTTGTAACATCCGCAGACCAAAACGGTTCTGTCCCACCACATGTATAAAGCTGCGGGGATTTTTCGGCCAAAACTGAAACGGCTGATAAAGGGCATAGTATCCCTGCCCAAAGCAGGTTTTTTAAAGTCGTCATCACAATTCTCCAATCTAAAAAGTAAATTATGCCTAAAGAAATCGTTACTCTAACATGCTTGCATAGGATGGGGTTGCTTGTCACTATAAGGCATCATTTAACGGATAGGATACCAAAGATGTACCGCATCATGCTTAGCTTTATAACAGTCGCATTCACTACAGTTGTATCCTATGCTCAAGAAGCCGAAAAACCAATGACCTTGGAACGCATGGGCGAAATTGTCTTTAGCTTGGATGAAGCGGCACAATCCAATCAGAATATGTTTCAGATGACCGTCCAAGATATCCCTGTGCTGATCGTAACAGATGTTCAAGCGGATCGTATGCGTGCAATGGTCCCCATTCGGTCGGCCGAAGGAATGACCCAAGAAGAGATCACACGTGTAATGCAGGCGAATTTTGATACGGCGCTCGATGCACGCTATGCCATTGCCCAAGGCCGTTTGTGGGGCGTTTACATTCATCCGCTATCACCGTTGAAGAAAGATCAGTTCATTTCTGGTATCGGCCAAGCGGTAAATATCGCAAAGACTTACGGCACTTTATACACAGGAGGATCGTTGAACTTTGGCGCGGGTGACAGTGTTCCGTTGCAACGCCAACTGATCGACGATTTGCTGAAAAAAGGCGATGCGATTTAAGCCAACAGGCAAATTTTCCCTAAACCTCTCTAAAAAATACCGATTTCCCCTGCGACAAGCCGCCCCGCTTGTCAAATGCGGCGTTTGATACAGTTGTTTCATTGGGATCAACAGGGTATCACACAAATGGGAAACTGTGAGCCCAGCTATAGGGATTCGCAGAAATAATAAGTGTTAGGAGAGACACATGGCAGACGCAGCCGCTCATGATCACGCCCGCCCGGGCTTTTTCACACGTTGGTTTATGTCCACAAACCACAAGGATATTGGTATCCTTTATCTGTTTACAGCAGGTTTGTTGGGCTTTATCTCAGTCGCATTCACAGTATTTATGCGCATCGAACTTATGGAACCAGGTGTGCAACACATGTGTATGGAGGGCGCAAGCCTGATGGCATCAGCAGTTGCTGACTGTACACCAAACGGACACCTTTGGAACGTTATGATCACAGGCCACGGCATCTTGATGATGTTCTTTGTGGTTATTCCAGCCCTATTCGGCGGCTTTGGCAACTATTTCATGCCATTGATGATCGGCGCACCAGACATGGCATTCCCACGTATGAATAACCTTTCATACTGGATGTACGTTGCAGGTTCTGCATTGGCTGTTTGTTCATTGATCTTGCCAGGTGGTAACGATCAGGCTGGTTCTGGTGTTGGCTGGGTGCTTTATGCGCCACTTTCAACAAGCGAGGGCGGCTATTCAATGGACTTCGCAATCTTTGCGGTTCACGTATCAGGGGCTTCTTCAATCCTTGGTGCGATCAACATGATCACAACATTCTTGAACATGCGTGCCCCTGGCATGACATTGCACAAGACACCGTTGTTTGCTTGGTCAATCTTTGTAACAGCATTCCTGATCCTTCTCTCTTTGCCAGTTTTGGCTGGTGCGATCACAATGCTTTTGACAGACCGTAACTTCGGCACAACATTCTTCGACCCATCAGGCGGTGGCGATCCAATCTTGTACCAACACCTTCTATGGTTCTTCGGACACCCAGAAGTGTACATGATCATCGTTCCTGGCTTTGGTATCGTATCACACGTGATTTCAACATTCTCACGCAAACCAATCTTTGGCTACCTGCCAATGGTTTACGCGATGGTTGCAATTGGTGCGCTAGGCTTCGTTGTTTGGGCACACCACATGTACACAGTTGGCATGTCGTTAACACAGCAGTCTTACTTTATGCTTGCAACAATGGTGATTGCGGTTCCGACAGGGATCAAGATCTTCTCATGGATTGCAACGATGTGGGGCGGTTCTATCACGCTTAAAACACCTATGCTGTTCGCATTCGGTTTCTTGTTCTTGTTCACCGTTGGTGGCGTAACAGGTATCGTTCTATCGCAAGCTGGTGTTGACCGTGCATACCACGATACATACTACGTAGTTGCGCACTTCCACTATGTGATGTCACTGGGTGCGGTTTTCTGTATCTTTGCTGGTGTTTACTACTGGATCGGCAAAATGTCTGGTCGTCAGTACCCAGAATGGGCAGGTCAATTGCACTTCTGGGCGATGTTCATTGGCGCTAACATTACCTTCTTCCCACAACACTTCTTGGGGCGCCAAGGTATGCCACGTCGTTACATCGACTACCCAGAGCAATTCGCTTACTGGAACGAAATCAGCTCTTATGGTGCCTTCCTATCATTCGCTTCATTCGTCTTCTTCATCGGCATCGTGTTCTACACAATCCTTTGGGGTAAGAAAGTAGAAGAGAAGTCATATTGGGGCGAAGGTGCGGATACATTGGAATGGACACTTCCAAACCCACCACCAGAGCACACATTCGAAATCCTTCCGACACAAGACATGTGGGACAAAGACCCCCATCACTGATCGGAACCATGACTTCGAATTCAAATATATCAAAGGCCGATGCAGAAGCGTCGGCCTTTTTTAATGTCATCAAACGCGATGATCCCCCTGCGCTTGACCATTATGTAAAGCCTATCAAATCCCTCTCGAATAAGGGCTTTGTGAATGTCATCACAATCGCAGCTATTGCGCTGACGATCCCATTGATGGCTGTACTGGGCACAATAGCCTTGTGGATGCTCCTGCCCCACCTACTGCTTGCCATAGGTCTGTTATGGTATTTCATCCGCCGCAACGACAAAGATCGTGATGTTTATGAACATATCCTGATCTGGAAAGATGCCATCGCCGTTCACCGCCACAACCCACGTGGGCCTGATCAGTATTGGACGGGGAACCCCTATTGGGTAAAACTTAAGACACGCGATACACGCACCGTAGAAAGCTATCTGACAATGACAGGTGCCGAGCGTGAGATTGAGCTGGGCGCGTTCCTAAGCCCAGCGGAGCGCGTAGAGCTAAAGCATATGATAGAGGGTGCTATTAAAGGTTTGTGAGTATTAATGAATGTCTGCTTAGAGCCCAAACTTACCTTCAATTCGGGCTACCTATAGGCAGTGCTCTTGTGGGTTCTTTGGGTTACAGCAATCGTTCAAATTGGCTAGGTTCTTTTGAGCAAAGAAAAGTCTTGAGCAACTATTTTTGTGTTACCTGTTTCATGGTTCCAAAGGTAAATAGTTGAGGGGCACACCGTTTCTTCAGTTAAGAATATTAGAGCGTCACCTGTACCGTTTTGGGCAATGCAAATTGCCCCACTTGGCCACCCGACCCACGAAGACATCGCTTTGGTTTCTCTAACAATATCGTTACATGTACGCGCCAACCGTTTCCTGTTCGATTTATCTAGAATTGGTGACAGTGACCAAAGGTCCGATGCAACATTGCACTCGCCGCCATTTGCCTTTTGCATTAATTCACGGTAGCTATCGGGAAGCCGCACTCCAAGACCGCTCTCAGCAGCAATTATATATTCCTCAGAAACTTCAAAAGGCATGGTGCAACTCCACAATACCTTCGAAAGCTCCCACCATTTCGATAGTTTGTAAACATCTACTTTGTCCCCCATAGCAGACACCCATGTTAACGTATCACCAAAACAAAAGGCGCATGATCTCCATACGCCTTTCTTTTTTCTTCAAATATCCAAAATCAATCTAATACCCAACACTAAGCCGCAAAAACAAACGAGCTTGTCTGTGCCCGATCCCAGTATTTGGCAAAGGCTGGATGCATCGCATCGCTTTTCTCAAGATCACCCGGCTTCAACCACAAGTATTGGCTGGCTGCAGATCGCACCTCACGACTATTAATTCTGATCATAAGGTGATGTGGTGTAAATTCCGATGGGTGCGTAAGCCCTGAAGATTCAACCGCTTCCTTCAGTGCCGTTAGAGTGTTCTTGTGAAAGTTCGCCACTCGCGTGCTTTTATCTTCGACAACCAATGCCTTATAGCGGCCAGGATCTTGTGTCGTGACACCTGTTGGACATTTACCTGTGTGACAGGCTTGGGCTTGAATGCAACCAATGGCAAACATAAAGCCACGCGCAATGTTACAACTGTCTGCACCCAATGCAAAAATCCTGCACATGTCAAAAGCACTGATCAGTTTACCAGATGCAATCAGCTTGATCTCATCGCGTATGCCCAATCCCACCAGTGTATTATGGACAAGCATCAATCCCTCGCGCAGCGGTGCGCCTTTATGATCAGCAAACTCAACAGGTGCTGCGCCTGTGCCACCCTCAGTACCATCAACAGTGATAAAGTCAGGGCAAATGCCGCTTTCTTTCATCGCTTTTGCAATCGCAAACCATTCCCATGGATGGCCTACGCATAACTTGAACCCAACGGGTTTACCGCCAGACAAATCGCGCAGTCTACCAATGAATTCACAAAGCTCTAAAGGTGTTGAAAAAACACTATGCGCACTTGGGCTGATACAATCCACACCCACCTTAACGCCGCGTGCCGCTGCTATTTCAGTTGTGACTTTCGCGCCCAATAAAATACCGCCATGACCCGGTTTTGCCCCTTGTGACAACTTAATCTCGATCATCTTAACCTGGTCATCTACAGATGTTTCCGCAAACTTATCTGGGTCGAATTCGCCATCTGCGGTACGACAGCCGAAATACCCGCTGCCAATTTGCCAAATCAGATCTCCCCCATGCATGCGATGGAATTTCGAAATAGACCCTTCGCCCGTTGTGTGTGCAAAACCGCCCATTTTTGCGCCCTTATTCAGAGCTTCAATTGCGTTTGGCGACAGTGCACCATAGGACATTCCAGAGATATTCAGAACCGAACCTTCATAAGGCTTTTTACATTTTGACCCACCAAAAGTGACCGTAATTGGTTCATCAGGCAGATGTTGCGGTGCCACCGAGTGGTTAATCCATTCATGCCCAATATCATTCACATTGCGCAAAGTTCCAAACGGCCGCAAACCTTCCATACCTTTTGCACGTCTGTAAACCAGCGCACGTTGTTCACGTGAATAGGGAGTTTCTTCATGATCGCTTTCTAAAAAGTACTGACGTATCTCAGGACGAAAGTGTTCAAATAAAAACCGTAATCGCGCGACAAGCGGATAATTTTTAAGAACTGCACTTTTCATTTGTAATAAATCGTAAAGCCCAACAAGTGACAATACAAAGGCTAGACCTGATATTGCGCCCCCCCAAAAGGGCGCGAGTACTGCCAAAAGCAACCCCGCTGGCACAAACAACATGATAATTAAAAGTGGAACGTAACGCATATTTTATATCTCCCATTAGGGAAAAGTATGCATTGTCTGGGAAAAGCGTCAAGTCGCGCAGGATTTCAGCCAAATATCGCTCGGAAACTTTCGTACAAATGTCATACGCGCTGTGCACGTAAATCATACGCCGATCATACAACCGTTTTGCTTAACCAAGCAGCTCTTTTACAGTGCCGCCCGCTTTTCCAAAATCCATTTGCCCAGCATATTTAGCCTTCAATGCGGACATGACTTTACCCATGTCACGAATGCTATCAGCACCCACAGCTGTGATCGTTTCTTGAACGGCCGAACGGATATCATCATCGCAAAGTTGCTTAGGCAAAAACTCTTCAATGACTTTAATTTCGCTTAGTTCTTGTTCTGCCAGTTCAATACGGCCAGCTTGCTCGTATGTCTTTGCACTATCAATGCGCTGTTTCACCATCTTGGTCATAATACCCAAGATATCATCATCCGAAACACCATCCATATTACCCTCAGCACGGGCTGCAATATCACGGTCTTTAATCGCTGCATTGATTAAGCGAAGTGTACCTAGACGGTTCTTTTCTTTATCCAACATCGCCTGTTTCATACAAGCATTGATTTTGCTACGCATATTATAAGGGTCTCCCGTCCCAATTCGTGCATTCAAGACCTCAGAGCATATCTGTTTAAATTTAAAGAGACAATAAAAACCCGACGTTCTAAGGTGCTGAAACTTTAGCATTTTTGATTTTTTACATGTCTTGACCATTTGTCCACAAAACCGTAGTTTGCGCCAAATTTACCCATAGGATGATGTTATGTCTGCTGCTGCTGCCTCCCAGAAAAAACCTGGAAAACCAACGGCTTGTATTGTTTTGGCCGATGGAACAATCTTTTACGGATACGGTTTTGGCGCCACTGGGGTGATTCAGGCCGAACTTTGCTTCAACACCGCGATGACTGGGTATCAAGAAATCATGACTGATCCAAGTTATGCAGGGCAAGCCATTACTTTCACATTTCCACATATTGGTAATACTGGCGTAAATGCCGAAGACGACGAAACAGGTGATCCTGTAGCGCGTGCCATGGTTGTGAAATGGGATCCGACAGAGCCATCAAATTGGCGTTCTCAGGGCACATTATCCGCTTGGCTTGCAAAGCGCGGCCGTATTGGCGTTGGCGGTGTGGATACACGTCGTTTGACACGTGCCATCACACACCAAGGGGCGCCTCATGTTGCCATCGCACATGACCCAGAAGGCAACTTTGATATAGAGGCGCTATTGGCGCATGCCCGCGAATTTACAGGCCTAGAAGGTTTGGATTTGGCAAAAGACGTGACATGTGCACAATCCTATAAATGGAACGAACAACGCTGGGCATGGCCTGATGGTTTTTCCGAACGCACAGAACCTGGCAAAAAAGTTGTCGCCATAGATTACGGTGCAAAACGCAATATCCTTCGCTGCTTAGCCAGCGCTGGATGCGATGTGACTGTCCTGCCTGCAACCGCAACCGCGGAAGAGGTTTTGGCACATAAACCACAAGGTGTTTTCCTATCAAACGGACCAGGTGACCCTGCTGCCACTGGCGAATATGCTGTGCCAATGATCAAAGAGATTTTGGACACAACTGATCTGCCAATGTTTGGTATTTGCCTTGGTCATCAGATGCTTGCGTTGGCTTTGGGTGGCAAAACGATGAAGATGAGCCACGGCCATCACGGTGCAAACCACCCTGTGAAAGAACATGAAACAGGAAAAGTGGAAATCACATCAATGAACCACGGTTTTGCTGTAGATGCACAATCATTGCCAGAGGGTGTCGAAGAAACACATGTGTCTTTGTTCGATGGATCGAACTGCGGTATCAAAATGACAGATCGTCCAGTGTTTTCCGTACAGCAACACCCAGAGGCCAGCCCTGGCCCGCAAGACAGTTTTTATCTGTTCGAGCGCTTTGCGGCTTCTATGGCTTAAATTAAACAAGTTTTAATTAAATTACGCGAGCTTTGGATCAAATTATTTTGGTCTAAAGTATGTCATCTCTTGCATCTCATTTAAAACTTGTTCCTGATCATTCCAAAAAAACCAACGATAAACCCATCCAAAAACGCAGTTTGGGGCGGGTTTTATTGGCGCAAAACTGGGTTACAGAAAGTGACCTTTTAAAAGCGTGGTCTATACAAGCTTATGAGCAGGCTGCCATTGGAGAGATTCTGATTGGCATGGGGAAGATCACGCAAGACCAGTTATACTGGGCACTTGGAGAGCTTCATGATCTAGATATCGTAGATTTTGCAATTCACCCACCATCACTGAATTGGGTCGATTTTTCCACTCCAATACAATCCTTACAAAAAGGATACATCGTCTGGCGCTGTACAGACACCCATATGACCATAGCCGTTACAGATCCAAATATGATTGAAAACTTGCGCGCAGAATTTCATGACAAGGATAAGTTATTAGATTTTGTTCTCATCACACCACCCGAATTACAAAAATTCATTGCAGGTACGCAGGCGGACATATTAAAAGACAACGCACTCTCATGCTGTCCTGATGCGTATAGTTGTAAATCATGGATGACATGGTCAAAGCCGAATATTTTACGTTTTGGATTGTTATCAGTCCTGGTGACAATCGCAGTAATAAATCCTGCAACCACAATTTTCATATGCCTATGCATTGTTTTCGCGACCTTAACCGTATTGATGTGGTTTCGATTATTTTGCCTTTATACGCTTTATAGTCGCAAAAATAATAAGCACGCAAAACCAAACAAGCGTATGAAGCGCCCAAAAGTTTCCATTCTTGTCCCGCTATATAAAGAAAGCGCTATAATAAATCGCCTTATCAATAGGTTAAGCTCCATAGAATATCCCAAAGAGCTTCTGGAAATTCATCTGATATATGAACAAAATGATGATGAAACCAAGAATGCGATCACTATTTTGAACCAGCCCGATCACATCAAATTTTTAGAGGTACCTGATGGGCATTTAAAAACAAAACCACGTGCGATGAATTATGCTTTGGACTTTTGCACAGGCAGCATAATTGGCATTTATGATGCCGAAGACGCGCCAGAGATCAATCAGGTCGAATGTGTGATACAACACCTAAACGCTGCGGATGATGATGTGGCCTGTGTGCAATGTGTACTGGATTTCTACAACCCGAAAACAAATTGGATGTCGCGGTGTTTTACTATCGAATATGCAATTTTGTTTCGCGTTATTTTACCAGCCTTAAGCAAATATAAACTCCCGATCCCACTTGGCGGTACATCCGTATTCTTTCGCCGCAATATATTAGAAAAGATGGGGCGTTGGGATGCTTATAACGTGACTGAAGATGCCGATCTTGGCTATAGGTTATACCGCATGGGATATCGCTGTGAATGGATCAATGCGATCACATATGAAGAGGCAAATTACAGGTTTATACCATGGATAAAACAAAGATCACGTTGGTTAAAAGGCTTGCTTTTCACAGGGCTAGTACATCTTAGGAACCCAATAAAACTTCATCAGAAAATAGGAACGCTTGCCTTTATGTCCATGGTGTCTTTGACTATAATACCTTGGCTTTTGTGCCCATTAGTTCCCATTATCTTGCCAATGTGGGTGCTGAGTATTGGATATGACTTACCCTATTATTCCAACTTACCTCCCTATTTCATCACAGGTCTTGTCGGCCTATTCATAGCGACAGAGTGCCTGTCATTTGTATTAGGGTTTACAGCAACGAATACCCCAAATCACAAACACCTGCGCCCATGGATATTCACGACCATACTTTATTGGCCAATCACGTGTTTCGCCTCTTATAAAGCTCTATTCGAAATGATCATTCGCCCGTCTTATTGGGATAAAAGCGAACATGGATTGAACGATCAGCTTTATGAAAAAGAAATCGAAAAACTGACACAAAATTCAGCGCAATTTCCAATTAATAAAAATTAAACTTCGCCAGCATCAATTTTCAGGCGGGTTTCAAATGCATAGGAAATATGTTGTTTCAGCAAATTACTCGCTAATTCACCATCACGGCCTTCGATCGCTTTTACAATCTCTTCGTGCTCGTTCAATGCCATTTCACCACGCCCATCAACGGCCAACGATGTAGACGCCAATAGCGCCATTGAGCGGTGAACCATTTTCAACTGTGTGATCAAATAACGATTTCGGCTCGCTAGATGGATTTGATTATGGAACCGGCGGTTTGCACGCGATAACGCATCAGGATCATCTATGATCTGTCGGTCTGCTGCAATCATATCGTATAAAACGCGCACCTCTTCTGGTGTCGAATGTTGCGCCGCTAATTTAGCCGCCAACCCTTCCAATTCAGAACGTACAGCATAAAGTTCAGCCAGTTGATTATGATCCAAAGAGGCCACAATCAAAGACCGCCCATCACGCGTTAGCATGGATTGGGTTTCTAAACGCTGCAAAGCTTCGCGAATTGGTGTGCGGGATACTTGAAATCTGTCTGCCAATTCCGATTCAACCAAACGATCCCCAGGCTTATAAAGCCCAGCATCGATTGCATCTACAATCAACCTATATGCATCAGTTTGGCCTTTCACGATCACCCTATCCTTTGGTCGTTAGCTTTGCTTTTTACGGTAGATATCATCTACACCAGCAAATTCCACTAAATCATAGCCTTTTGACCGCATTAATTCAGGTAAATCAGAACTTTGTGCATTATTTTCGATACTCCACACCTCAATATCGTATTTTTCAAACGGGAAATTATTCAAAATATCCATTTCCCCGCCTTCAACATCCAATGATATCAGGTCGATTTTCTTAAGCTTATGTTTGTTCAAAATCGATTGAAGCGTCTTTTTCGACAGTTTATGCACGACCTCTTGATGTTTTTCATGTGCACGCACACGTTCTAGAAGTGCTGCGTCATAACTGTCTAAGAACCCACTCATCTGAGTGTATCCAGACGTTACTTCCATAAAATTCGCTTTACCCGTTTTGCCAGCAACTGCCGCCATTATACATGGGTTTTTACGTGCTTCTTCTGCAAGCTTAATCTGAGTTGGTGATGGCTCAACAATCACGCCAGTCCAATTACGAAAATTTTCAAAAAACAAGGTGTTAGAACCCGTCACACCATCATATCCACCGATATCCACAAAAACACCGTCACGTTTTCCATCCAACAAACCATCAATCACACGGTCCTGCCCAGCTTGTGAATAGAAGAACTGTGATGTGGCCATCATATTGGAAATTACATGGCTTTGCCGCAAAGCTTCGCCTCGTCGTCGGCTGCGTTCCGTTCCTAAAAACGTAGCCAACTCTTGATGAGCTTCTTGCAATAAACGTCGCGCTTCGATGATTTTTTCATGTGGTTTCATATTAAACTCTACCCTTTGCCTGTTATAACCCACGCCTTTGTAGGCACGTATACTGCATCATCTTCGACATATTTATGAAACACTCCCCTAAGAGAGTTTGCAACCTTAGCACGTAATTCGGGTGATTTGCCCTTCAAATGACGCGCCAAAATGCCAACGCGCAATGTAAATTCAACAGCACGTTCAACAGGATCAGGATTATCCCCTGTCGTGAACATTGCAGGGCGTTCAACTGCTTCCCATGATAAGTCACGCCAGCCTGCTTGTTCCAAAACAGGTGCAAAATATGCAGGGTCCGCCCATCCAAAAGGGCCAGGTGTGCCGACAGGGGCTTGTTTGACGTTGTGCAGTTCTAAAATATCGCGCGCAGCATGCATTGGGATGCTAGCCCAGCCGTTCTCTTTGGCAGCACACCAACACACGATCGATAAATCGGCATTTTTGGATACTTCACTGCGAATATGTGACCACGCTGCAACCGGATCATCAAAAAACATCGCCCCACACCGCGAATAAACGGCGTCATGTGGCCCGCCTAAAGGGTCGGCAGATGCATCAGCCATAATATAATTCGCATGACCACGTTCACGCGCCACATCCAAAAGGTCACTGGATATGTCAGCACCAGTTACAATAGCCCCACGTGCAGCCAAAGCACGGCTGGTAGTACCAGCACCACAACCAACATCCAGAACACATTTTCCGCTTAAATCTCCAAGTGCTTCGATCCCTGCATCGCCAGTTGGCCCCAGTAATAAATCCAAGCCGTCGACCTTATCCGCCCATTCTTTTCCGACACTTCCGCGCCAATCAATTGTATCTGACATATTTACTCCTAGACGTGCCCACGTTGCGCCAATACTGTACGTTTATGCAACACGATTTTTCACATGTGACCACTTGGGTCTTTGATCTAGACAACACGCTTTATCCGCCATCCGATGCTTTATTCGATCAGATCGATGTTTTGATGACCCAATATGTGATGCAGGCTTTGAATTTGGATGAACCCGCAGCCGATAAAATTCGCGCAACCTATTGGAAAGAATACGGAACTACCTTGGCGGGACTTATGGAGCGTCATGACCTAGACCCTGATCCATTCTTGGATGCAGTTCATAAAATTGATGTTTCTCACATTAAAAAGAACACGGAATTACGCGATAACATCACAAAATTAAACGGCCGTAAAATTATCTATACAAACGGGTCAAAAGGTCATGCAGAAAACGTGACCCGTGCCCTTGGCATTGATGATATATTTGATGGGATGTATGGCGTGGAACACGCAGGATATCAGCCAAAGCCACGTCGCGCTGCATTTGAGCGTGTATTCGCATTAGATGGTGTTGATCCGACCAAGGCTGCGTTGTTCGAGGATGACGTGCGCAATCTGGAAATTCCCCATGCTATGGGCTTGAAAACCATCCTTGTTGGTCCCAAAGAGGATCATCCGTTCATTCATTATCACACGGATGACCTTACAGACTTTCTGTCGCGCCTAGTCGCTTGAGCCTTTCCGTACCAAATTATTCGCCCTAGGTTAAAATCATGGAACGTATCACAACAGATATCCTTATTTCTGGTGGCGGCATTGCTGGCATGACAGCGGCCTGCGCTTTTGGTGCGGCTGGATTTGATGTGATCTGCGTAGACCCTATGCCGCCAGTGACTGAGGCCTCTAATCCACAGGCCGATTTGCGCAGCACAGCATTTTTGCAACCTGCGCGTAATACATTGATATCAGCAGGGATTTGGAAACATCTGCAAGCTTATGCAACACCATTGGAAATCATGCGTTTGGCAGATGCAGGTGGTGAGGTGAATGAAATCCGCAAAGTCGCGGATTTTGTGGCTGCGGAAATTTCAGACGAGCCTTTTGCGTGGAACTTGCCCAATTGGCTGCTGCGCCGCGAAATGCTGAAACGTATTGATGAGTTGGATAATGTGACGTTTTTAACGGGTGTTGAAACCAAACGGATTACACCACGTTTAGATACCGCCTATGTTCAGCTATCGAATGGCACACAAGTTGTCTGCAAAATGGTACTTGCGGCAGACGGCCGTAATTCCCCCGCTCGAGATATGGCGGGAATAGATGCAAAGACTTGGCGTTTTGGGCAAAAAGCTATCGTGTTCTCTGTATCTCATACAGAACCGCATCAAAACATATCTACTGAAATCCACCGCACAGGCGGCCCTTTCACATTGGTGCCTTTGCCCGATCAGAACGGCAAACATTATTCGGCTGTGATTTGGATGGAAACAGGGCCAAAAGCCTCTGATTTGATGAAGCTTGATGATACGGCCTTTAACACTGCAATTAACGAACGCTCATGCGGTATACTTGGAACCCTCACATTGGAAACCCGCCGCGTGACGTGGCCTATGATCAGCCGTCTTGCGGAACGTTTGGATGGCCCGCGTATCGCATTGATCGCAGAAGCGGCCCATGTGATCCCGCCTATCGGCGCACAGGGTCTGAATATGAGCTTAACGGATATTCAATGTTTACTTGATCTGGCACTTGAAAGCCCAGACACATTGGGCAGCCAAGAAATGCTAACGGCCTATAACAAAGCCCGTCATAAAGACATCAAAACACGTGTGACAGGTGTGAACCTGTTAAATCGTGCAGCGATGACGGAAACTGATAATCTAAAGGCGTTGCGCCTGAAGGGATTGCAAGCCCTGCACGGACTTGCTCCAATTCGTAAGACCCTTATGCGTAAGGGCTTGGGCAGCGTTTAAGCTGCCACTTTGTCCAAAACAGACTCTAAACGTGCAACCGTTGCGTCCACATCATAAAGCTTGTCCAAACCAAACAGACCCAAACGGAATGTAGAGTAATCAGCCGGCTCATCACAACGCAATGGAACACCCGCTGCGATTTGAACGCCTTCTGCAACAAACTTGCTGCCGTTTTGTAGGCCAGCCTCATCAGTATAGCTTACAACCACACCTGGTGCACCGAAACCGTCAGCTGCAACAGAAACGTAACCGCGGTCTTTAAGAACTGCGCGGATACGATCGCCCTGTTCTTGTTGTGCATCTTTCAATTTATCGAAACCATATTCACGTGTTTCAATCATTGTGTCGCGGAAGTCTTTCAATGCGTCTGTTGGCATTGTCGCGTGATATGCGTGGCCGCCGTTTGTGTATGCGTCCATGATGTTTGACCATGTTTGCAAGTTCACAGCAAAGCTTGTGCCCGTTGTTTCAGCAACTTTGGCTTTTGCGTCTGCATTCATCATTACGATGCCCGCAGATGGGGACGCTGACCACCCTTTTTGTGGTGCAGAAATCAAAACATCTACGCCAGTTGCTTTCATATCAACCCAGATACAGCCAGATGCGATACAATCCAGAACGAACAAACCGCCCACAGAATGCACAGCATCAGCCACAGCTTTTATATAATCATCAGGAAGGATCATGCCGCTTGATGTTTCAACGTGCGGTGCGAAAACAACAGCTGGTTGTTCTTCTTTGATTTTAGCCACAACCTCATCAATCGGTGCAGGTGCAAACGGTGTTTGGTGTGCATTGCCTGTGCGGCGCGCCATCATCACAGTTGTCTCTGACGGGATGTTGCCCGCTTCAAAAATTTGCGTCCAACGGAAAGAGAACCAACCATTACGCAGAACCATAACTTTTTGGTCTGTTGCAAATTGACGTGCAACCGCTTCCATCGCGTAAGTACCGCCACCTGGTACAAGAGCGCAGGCATCCGTGTTATAAACGCCTGTTAGGATTTCAGAGATGTCGTTCATGACACCTTGGAATTGTTTACTCATGTGGTTCAATGAACGGTCTGTAAAAACAACAGAGAATTCTAGCAAACCATCGGGATCTACATTTGGCAAAAGAGCTGACATAGGGAGTCTCCATAAAAATATCTGTAACGATACCTAGACACTCAACTGATTCCTGCCAGATGGAAAACGACAAAAACGCCAAGAAACGCGGGGGTTTTGAATGATTAAAATTTCGCTTCGGAAACATTTACCTCAATGCAACGTATTTCACAGAGAGCTTGTTATTCTTACGTCCCATTAATCAAGTCATCCGTTTTACATAGATGTTCTATTAAATTCAGCGTCCAACGATCATAACGATCATTATTTGGAACAAGTACATCGAAAACTCTTGGTGTGTTTATTGTGCCCACTTCCATGCACGAACTAGTATCAAACATTATTCTCCTTGTTCCTTTTTTAAACAAGAAACCTCCGGCGCCTTCCCAGCCATCATCCTTTAGTACTTGAATGAAACGTTCCAAATTAGTCATCGCCAACACCTATAAAATCATCTGTAAACATTAATAAATAAACATTCACCCCAATGCGATGTCTCTTTTCTCTTCTGACAGCAAAACATTCGCTTCTACGTCCCCAACACCTGGTAACGCCATAACACGGCGCCTTAACACCCTTTCAAAGTCTGAAATATCGCGTGCAACCACTTTTAAACGGTAATCATACAGCCCCAAAACGTGCTGTACGACCTGCACTTCGGGAATGGCACTCACTGCACGTTCGAAATCTTCTAAGGACACCCGACCTTTGGTTGCAAGCTTCACGCCTAGAAACACAGTCACGCCAAAGCCAAGCTTTTCTTTATCCAAAACCACACGGCGCCCAGAAATTACACCAGCCTCTTCCATGCGCTTAATCCGCCGCCAAGCGGCGGGTTGGGACATATCCACCCGTTTTGCCAAAGCCGCCGCTGTTAAGCTGCCGTCTTTTTGTAATGCCCGCAGCAATGCGCGGTCAATATCATCTAAATCAATCATACTGGCAGCACCTCGCGCTCCATAACATTCGAGATCAACATTAACGCTTCAATATCTGCGATATGGGGCAATCCCAGAATGCGCGTGCGGTAAATCTGTTGATAATGTTCCATATCGCGCGCCAGAACATTCAGGCGCACATCCACACGGCCAAGGAAGGTTTGGATTTCATTGATTTCCGCCACATCACGCGCCTCTGCAATGAATTCATCAAAGGCGTTTTTAACTGTCTTATCCAGAGTGATGCGCAAAGACACTTCCACTTCATACCCCAAAGCTTTGGGATCAATCACAATCTGGCGCGATTGGATCACCCCATCACGTTCCAACCGTTCGACCCTGCGCCAACAAGAAGCGGCTGCATAATTCACCCGTTTTCCCAGTTCTGCTGCCGTCAAAGAGGCATCCTCTTGCAACGCGCGCAGGATACGTCTGTCTAAATCATCCAATACTTGCATTAATTTTACACCAATATAATTTTATACGAATACTTTTTACGCCAATATATAAATTAATACAAATTATGAAATCGACCCCAGTCAGAATACCGTATAAACAGTCCCAAATTCGCTCATTCTTATGGAGGCTTACATGCGTGTTTACTACGATCGCGATTGCGATGTTAACCTAATCAAAGACCTTAAAGTTGCTATTCTTGGCTACGGCTCACAGGGCCACGCCCACGCGTTGAACTTGCGCGACAGTGGTGCAAAGAACGTTGTTGTTGCATTGCGCGAAGGCTCTCCATCAGCGAAAAAAGCTGAAGGTGAAGGCCTGAAAGTTATGGAAATCGCTGAAGCAGCAGCTTGGTGTGACGTGATCATGTTCACAATGCCAGATGAGCTTCAGGCAGAAACATACAAAAAATACGTACACGACAACCTAAAAGACGGTGCAGCAATCGCATTCGCACACGGTTTGAACGTACACTTCGGTTTGATCGAACCAAAAGCTGGCGTTGACGTGATCATGATGGCACCAAAAGGCCCAGGTCACACAGTGCGCGGCGAGTATTCAAAAGGTGGCGGTGTTCCTTGTTTGGTAGCTGTACACCAAGATGCATCAGGCAAAGCGCTTGAAATCGGTAAATCATACTGTTCAGCAATCGGTGGCGGTCGTTCTGGCATCATCGAAACTGATTTCCGCGAAGAGTGTGAAACAGATCTATTTGGTGAACAAGCTGTTCTTTGTGGCGGTATCGTTGAATTGATCCGTTTGGGCTTTGAAACATTGGTTGAAGCTGGTTACGAACCAGAAATGGCTTACTTTGAGTGTCTACACGAAACAAAACTTATCGTGGACTTGATCTACGAAGGTGGTATCGCAAATATGGATTACTCAATCTCTAACACTGCGGAATACGGTCAATACGTGACTGGCCCACGCATTTTGCCATACGAGCAAACAAAGAAAGCGATGAAAGAAGCGCTTACAGACATCCAAACTGGTAAGTTCGTGCGTGACTTCATGCTTGAAAACGCTGTTGGTCAGCCAACAATCAAAGCATCACGTCGTGCAAATGACGAACACCAAATCGAGCAAGTTGGCACGAAACTACGCGCTATGATGCCTTGGATTTCAGCTGGTAAAATGGTTGATAAAGAAAAGAACTAAGGTTCTTCTTTCTTTAAAAATTTAAAGGCATGTCTTAGGGCATGCCTTTTTTCGTCTTAATGTCATTTAGCTGATGCACAAGCGTCTAAAGACAGTTAGCGTAACATATACTTCATGGATATTTCATGTCTGAACAAACGCCGCATTCATTGATAAATTGGACCTTTCTGATCATCTTAGCGATCATTTGGGGCGGTTCATTTATGGGTGCAAAACTGGCATTGGATGGCTTTGGCCCAATGACGATTGCGGCTCTTAGGTTGCTGATCGCATCCACCATACTTGTTGGGTATGCCTGTTTGTTCCGCAATGGGTTGCCTAAATGGGAAACGCCTACAGACAAACGTATATGGCTGCATATCCTTGGTATGGGGCTGTTTACCAATGCAATCCCATTCACATTGCTGAATTGGGGGCAATTACGTGTTCAATCTGGTTTTGCGGGCATCAGCATGGCGGTTGTGCCCCTGCTCGTCCTGCCATTGGCCCATTTCTTGGTCAAAGGCGATCAGATGACCCGTAAAAAAGTTATTGGTTTCATCATCGGCTTTATAGGTGTGATCATTTTGATCGGCCCTGAGAAATTCATCGACAGATCAGGTGACCCTCTAGAACCTATCGCACGTCTTGCCTGCATCGTTGCCGCGTGTTGCTACGCTATAGGCTCGATCATAACGCGCCTTTGTCCGCCTGTAGGTTTGATATCTTATTCTGCGGCTGGGTTACTTATCGGCACAATTGGCATGGTTCCAGTTGCGCTATATTTCGAAGGCATACCTGAAATGGCCAGCACAACAGCAATTGCAGGTGTTATCTATCTTGGCGTATTCCCAACCGCCCTTGCCACATTGATGCTTGTTTATGTGATCAATAATGCTGGTCCAAGCTTTATGAGCCAAGTGAATTACCAAGTGCCAATTTGGGCAATTATATTCGGTGTCGTATTCCTGAACGAAACACTTCCGGCCAGCTTTATCTGGGCTTTGGGATTAATTTTAATGGGCTTATTAGTCAGTCAATGGAAACATCGCGCATGAAGAATAACACCTCTCAAGCGGATATCTACGCGCCAGAATATGTAAAAGACGTCTTTGATAAATGCTCCAGTCGTTACATCAAGTTCAGTTATTGGTGTTCATTTGGTTTTACCGAGCGATGGCGCAAACAATGTATAGAAAACATGCCAGTACCTGCCACAGTTACACCATCAGGTTATGATTTGATGGCTGGAACAGGAGAAGTGTGGCCACATTTATTCAATCGTTTCCCAGATATAAAAACAGTAACCTCCATCGATATTTCTTCTGGCATGCATAAACTTGCACTGGACCGCTTACATAAAATGCGCGCCCATAAAATAGACTTTATAGAAGATGATGTTTTCCAAAGTGGTTTAAAAGATCACAGTGCAGATTTTATTATCTGCAGTTTCGGCTTAAAAACGTTTAACCCAGAACAGCATCAAAAGTTTTCAAACCTCATAGCACGTGTTTTAAAACCTGGGGGTGTTTTTTCTTTTGTAGAAGCGTCAGATCCAAAAGGTTGGATATTTCGCCCAATGTACAACTTTCACTTAAAACGCATATTACCCCTTGTAGAAAAATTCCTACTGCAAGGGGCTCAAGATTTCTCAAATATCGGCCAATACACTGAAAACTTCCAAAATACGGAAGCTTTCAGCGAAATGTTGAAGGAGCAAGGTTTAGAAGTAACATATAAACGATACTTCTTTGGCTGCGCCACTGGAGTTATTGGCCGTAAGCCAGCCTAAGCGGCGGCTTCAACTGCGGCTGCAATATCACCAACGACCTGCTTTAACAAACCAGCATCTTCGCATTCGCCCATCACACGCACCAACGGTTCCGTGCCAGATTTACGAATTAACAGGCGACCATTGGCTTTAAGCGCTTCTTCGCCCGCAGCAATAGCCGCTTTCACACTGCTTGCATCCATTGGATCTTTGTCTTTGTAGCGCACGTTTTGCAGAAGCTGAGGATAAGGTTCGAACACATTTGCCAACTCACTGGCAGGTTTTCCACTTTTCATCATCGCATTCAAAAATTGCAAACCAGCGATCAAACCATCACCCGTGGTTACATAATCGCTCATAACAATATGGCCAGATTGCTCACCACCCAAGTTATAACCACCTTCGCGCATCGCTTGAACCACGTAACGGTCCCCCACACCTGTGCGCAATAACGTCATACCTTGATCTTCAAGATGCTTTTCCAAGCCCATATTAGACATTACAGTTGCAACAAGTGTGTTTTTTGCCAAAGTATCATTCGCTTTCCAACGCTTAGCAATCAGCCCCATCACTTGATCCCCATCAGCAACTTTGCCTTTTTCGTCGATCATCATGACACGGTCTGCATCACCGTCTAGGCAAATACCCACATCAGCACCATGCGCTAGAACTGCATCGGCAGCTGTTTGTGGACACGTTGATCCACATCCATCATTGATATTAAAGCCATTTGGAGAAACGCCCACAGGAATAACCTCTGCACCCAACTCCCATAACACTGTAGGAGCCGCTTTATAAGCAGCACCATTTGCGCAATCGATAACAACTTTTAAACCATCCAATACACGCTTACGTGGAAATGCGGTTTTCGCAAACTCCATATATCGCCCCAAACCGTCATCAATCCGTTGAACACGGCCAATATTTTCAGGTTGAGCTAAATTAATTTCACCATCAACCAGTTTTTCGATCTTGATTTCCGCCTGGTCAGACAACTTAAACCCGTCTGGTCCAAAAAACTTAATTCCATTATCATGATACGGATTATGCGAAGCTGAAATCATAACACCAACATCCGCGCGCATAGACCGCGACAACATCCCAACAGCGGGGGTCGGTACTGGTCCAAGCAAAAATACTTCCATACCAGTAGAGGCAAATCCGGCCGTCAAAGCGCTCTCAATCATATAACTTGAGCGACGGGTGTCTTTGCCAATAACCACACGGTGGCTTTTTTGGTCTTTACGAAAATAGCGGCCAGCAGCAGCGCCCAATTTCAATGCCATTTCAGCGGTCATTGGATGCGTATTCGCTAACCCGCGAACGCCGTCTGTTCCAAAATACTTACGACCCATAATACCTCACAATGTTTTCTTCCATAATCTAATAGCTTGCTTCGTCTGCCAAATATCATGCACACGCAAAAACTGAGCCCCTTGTCGCAAACCTTCTAATGCAATTGCAATAGAACCAGGTGCCCTATCAGCAGCATTTTGCGCATGACCGATCTCTCCGATGAATCTTTTACGCGAAACTCCCAATAAAACAGGGCATCCAAGCCCATGGAAAAGCGAAAGCCCGCGAATAAGTTGTAAATTGTGATCCATCGTCTTGCCAAAACCTATGCCAGGGTCAATCACAATACGCTCTTGTGGCAGTCCATTTTTTACACAAAGTGCGATTTGATCCGCAAGATGATCATAAATATCCAACAAAACATCGTCATATTCTGGGTTGTTTTGCATCGTTTTCGGGTCACTTAAGCTGTGCATCAAACAGACAAAAGGTTTTTCGCGACCTACCAACGGCAAACTGTCAGTATCATATGTTAAAGCCGTAACATCATTGAACATCACAGCGCCTGCTTGTAATGCTGCCGCAGCCACATCCGCCTTACGTGTATCAATTGACATTGGCGTTTCAATGCCAGCTATTTTCAACATTTCGATCACAGGGGCAGTGCGCGCAATTTCTTCTGAATTATCAACATAATCTGCGCCTGGTCGTGTGGATTCCCCACCAATATCCAAAAGAGATGTACCCTCTTTAATCATCGCTTTCGCGCGCGCGACAGCATTTTCAAAAGTATTATGTTGCCCGCCATCTGAAAAACTATCTGGTGTGACGTTTAAAACGCCCATGATATGTGGCTCAGACATTGAAAGCCCGCAAATATCATCGCGTTTACGTGCAATGTTTTCGACAATATCCACTGGTATTTCAGTAATTGGCACAACTGTTGATATACCACCTCGTTCCAAACACTCAGCGTGCGTAAACCAAGACCAGCCGCCAGCAATCGCACGTGCACCTTTCGGGCGGCACCGGTCAATCTGGGCGATAGGACGGTAATAAATCATTTATTCCAAAACCTTACGGTAAAATATTACCTTTTCTGTTTGTTCAAACCCCAAACGTTCATGCATCAATTGCGATGGGTAATTACTAAGTTCTACATCCGAACCGAACTCTTTAAACCCAGCACGTCTTGCTTTGCCTTCTAAAAACTCCACCAAAGCTCGTGCTATACCTTGTGATCGATAATCATCATGTATCCAAATACCTTCAAGAAATGGCACAGGTTGTGAATGGCATCCGTTTGCATAATCACGCAGCGCATATTCGGCAAAGCCAATAGCGGCGCCATCTACCTCTGCCATATAGGCAGATCTCTTTCCAGATTTATAAATGCGGTCCATTTCTGCCATTAATGCGGCATCAGAATACTCTGAAAATAGCGCGCGATACATTCCTAACCAGATATCACGGTCGCTTTTGCGTATTTCGCGGATGACAACATCCATTCCGCGTCTCCCCCTAGTTTTGAAAAAGCTTAAAGTTCTGACGGTGTTTTGACAACCTGCAGTCGTTTAGACGTTTGAACATTATCAAACCCTTGTAGAACCGAAATATGGTCTGCGGAGAAAGCCTTCGCAAACCACTGTGCCAAGGCTAAAGGTTGCGAGGCCGCAGCTTTCGGTTTGTCCACTGCATCCAATACAATCTTGGAAGGTGCCCAGACAGATAATTGGCCATTTTTCATGGCCCAATCCAACTCGGTACGTGTCCCAACAACAAAACACCGGTCATCTTTGGCAGCTAAGACCCAAGCATTCTGTTCAATAGACAACAATCCCAAACGGCGGTTCACAAGACTTACATCGGTAATAGGAGACTGTTCTAACGCAGGTTCCATACAGATAATCGCTGGCAAATCATGAGCAGCAACCGCATCCAACCATTCTGTCAGCTGTCCCCCATGCAAAATTTCATTCGGCAAGAAAACGACCAATGGGTTCACCTGAACACCAGCACCATCTATCTGAGCAGCGTCACCTGATTTAGATCGGACAATTTCCACACCTAAGGTGCCTGGAATACGGTCCAACTTTTCAATTCGCACGAAAATCTTTTGTGCCAATGGATGTTCTAAAATACTTTCGGCAATTCGTTCGGCCAAAGTTTCCAGTAAATTCAAACGTTCATTTGCCAAGTGATCTTCGATTGCTTCCGTAATAGTGTCATAGGACAGGATCAAATCCACGTCATCGGTCTGTGCCCCATCACTGCAACCTACTTCCAAGACCACATTAAACCGAATGCGTTGCATGGTACCGCGTTCCGCTTGAAAGGCGCCGATTTCCACCTCTTTGGTGTAATCACGTACAGAAATACGATCCAATGGTTCAGCCGTTTGCGTGGCCTTCGCGCGAATTTCAGGTGTTTCAAAGGCAACAGAAATATCATCAGTCATAAGTATACTCTTTATATCTGGCTTTCACGTAACCCTGCATAAACTCTATAACAAGGGTTTTGTCCAAAAAGACTGCAACAAATACGAAAAAACCGCCCTAAAAGGCGGCTCCATCGAGTTGAATATTAGTTCAGATTATGAACGGTAAAAATAGTGGCTGCCTACTTTTGCAGTGCGTGTAAACTTACGTGACCACCTCGGGCTTACAGCACCCGTGTGATAGAACATAGCGCCCTTTGTCAGGTTGCGTGCTTTGCCATCCAACATCAAACGCGCAACTTTACCCACTTGGATATAAGCACCACCTTCGGAAAACACTTCTGCACGCCCGTCACATTTATATGAAAACTGACAAGCATATTTTTTACCCGTTGTTGAGCCTTGCCCAATCACACCACAAACAGAACTTGGGAAACGTTTGCTATCTCGGCGGTTCAAAATAACTTCTGCTACTGCAAATTGACCTTGCAGTGTCTCACCGCGCGCTTCGAAATACAAAGCTTCGGCCAAGCAACGCCATTCTGAGTTGCCATTCGCACGTGGTAATGATTTCAATTGTGCTTTTGTGGTAATGTTAGAACCAATTGAACGCTCACCACGCGCTGCATCTGGTAATTTCGTAGATGCGCGGCTCAAAAGTGCCAATCGTTCAGTTCCGACTGTGGAAAGTGTTGCGTGTTCATCCGCAAGAATCAATGACATTTGTGACAATAATTCTGACGGTCCTTGTGCAATTGCAGAAGTTCCCATAACAGTGCTAACCAATAAAGTAGCAAAACCTTCAGTGATACGTTTAATCGAAATATTCATTACAGCAGCCCTTTTTACGCGGGGAAAGAATCCCTGCAAAGTTGGCGACTTTTACAGATACCACAGGCAGTATGTCCAGAATTTCAGATGTCACACCCCTGTGACTGTAACATTTATGTTAAAAAACAAACTTTATTTCGTTTAGTTGCGTTTTTTGTAATTTTATTACTTTTTTACGTCCAAAATTGCTGCTTGTGCTGCAGCCAATTTTGCAATGGGTGTTCGAAATGGAGAGCAAGACACGTAATTTAGACCCACTTTATGGCAAAACCATACAGATTGCGGGTCGCCACCGTGTTCTCCACACAAGCCCAATAACAAGTCTTTTCTCTCCGCGCGCCCACGCTCGCAAGCCATCAAAAGCAACTCGCCAACGCCATCAACATCCAATGAATGGAATGGGTCTTCTTCGAAAACACCATGACTGACATAATCACGCATGAAACGACCCGAGTCATCGCGACTTAAACCATAAGTCATCTGTGTTAAATCGTTTGTGCCAAAACTAAAGAACTCGGAACTGCGTGCAATCTCCCCTGCCCGTAAAGCTGCCCGGGGCGTTTCCACCATAGAGCCTAATGTATAGGAAAGCTGCACACCCGTTTCATTCTTTACAGCAGAAAATACAGAATCCACACTGGCACGAACAAGTTCCACTTCACGATTTGCCGATACAAGTGGCACCATGATCTCTGGGGAAATGAGATCCGAACCATTCTTATGCACATGAACAGCTGCTTCAAAAATCGCACGCGCCTGCATGTTGTAAATTTCAGGCACCATAATACCCAAACGCACACCACGTGTTCCCAGCATCGGGTTAAACTCGCGTAGATCTTCCACGCGCGCAGTGATTTTCGACAATGGTAATCCCATAGCATCTGCCAAAGACTGCATTTCATCACGTGAATGCGGCAAAAACTCGTGTAACGGGGGATCAAGCAGGCGGATACAAACGGGCAACCCCTGCATAATCTCGAACAGCTCAATGAAATCTGACCGTTGCATAGGCAACAGCAAGTTCAACGCTGCTTGGCGATCTTCGTCCGTATCCGCAAAAATCAACTCGCGCATCACATTCAAACGACCCGCTTCAAAGAACATATGCTCCGTACGTACCAAACCAATGCCATCCACATTGAAATCCCGCGCCATACGTGCATCTTGGGGCGTATCTGCATTCGCACGCACACCTAATTTGCGCGTCTCATCCGCCCAAGTCATAAATGTATTAAATGCACCGCCTAAATTCGGTTGTACCAATTTAGGTGCACCCAACAGAACTTCGCCTTCACTCGCATCCACAGTGATTACATCGCCTGCACGCAAAACCACACCATTAGGCAAAGTCAAAACCTTGCCGCGCACATCAACCTTCATATCGCTGACACCAACGATGCAAGGCACACCTATTGTCCGCGCCACAACAGCCGCATGACTGTCGCGCCCACCTTTGGCTGTTAAAACAGCTTGGGCTGAATGCATCCCACGCACATCTTCTGGCGTTGTTTCAATACGCACCAAAATACACGGTTCTTCACGCGCAGCACTGGCTTGGGCAGCATTTGCCGTAAACACAATTTTACCTGTCGCAGCCCCTGGGCTGGATGAAATACCAGTCGTAATCACCTGACGATCCGCGCGTGGGTCAACAAGTGGATGCAAAACCTCATTCATGCTGCGAGGATCAATCCCCATCAGCACATCTTCTTTGGATTTGATACCATCCTCTACCAAACGCACAGATATCGCCATCGCAGCACGTCCTGAACGTTCCGCAGGAACAGCATCCAAAATCGCAACGGCACCATCATGCACAGTAAATTCCAACTGCATTGCATCACCACAAGCTTTGCGCGCCTCCGCAGAATAGCTTCTCAAAGTTTCAAACGCTTCTGGACATACATCTTCCAGTGAAGGTCCACGCTTATCCTTACTTAGGAAATGTGCCTTGGCCTGATCATCTGTTGCTTCACGCCCTTGCGATTGAGACAAGTAACGCCCATGTGCTTTTTTCTCGCCAGTACGCGACGATACGAACTGTGCAATCCCAGCACCACTTTCACCACGCCCCAATCCCAAAGCCATCTCTTGAATGATTAAACCCAGCCCTGCATCCTCAGGCGCACCTTGCGCCATACGCAAAATACGCGCTGTTGTCCCATCCCATGCTTTTACAAAGGACCGTAATGCTTTGCGCAATTGGCGCACAGGTTCTTGTGGAAATAACTCGCCAACGTTTTGATCATAAAGCGCTAAAGACGATCCAAGCACTGCTTCATAGTCAACTTTGTCATTTTTTGTGTGCAAAATATATAACTCATCGAACCATTCTGGGTCCAATCTAGCCACTTTAACAGAATAATCTTGAACAAATCGTGCATACAACGCAACAGCGGCCTCTTCACCCAAAGGTGCTTTCAAAATATCACAAGTCGCTTGGTTCATCCCCAAATTCAGCAATGCATCAGGGCCACCCCATTCACGCGCCACAGGGCTTGCACGTACAGAAACCAAACATCCTGTTGAAAGTTCTTCTAGGAAAGGCCACTCTGCGGGAAAATCTTCATTCGAGATAGCTTTGACAGCATCCAGCGACAAGCCCCAAGCTTTTGGCACAGGCAAGCCCGCATCCATCAGCGTCACTTGGGCAGCAGCACGCGCACCATACACATCTTTGGGTGCAGTGGTACCAGCCGTTAGGGCCATAATGCGTGGGAAATCTGTCATTCTAAATCCTATCCATTAGGAAAGAAGTCTAGCGTTATATAGAAACATCTGACAAGCCGTTGATCTGACGCAGCTTTCAACTGTTGCATTCACGTAAACTTAGCCTTCAATGCTACCAAAATCTGCAACCTGTCCCATCACCACACGAATGCGGTTTAACAGGCATAAACGATTGCGACGTACCATTTGATTATCACTGTTGACTTGGACTGCCTCAAAGAAAGCGTCAATTGGTGCCCGTAAAGACGCCATCGCGGCCATCGCGGCCGCAAAATCTTCTGTTTTGACCGCAGAAGCGGTTGCACCTTGCGCAACATCCAAAGCAGCAAACAACGCTTTTTCCGCGTCATCTTCAGCAAACTTAACCTCAGGGTCGAGTTCATAAGACACACCGTCTTTTTTCTCTTCTGCCGTCAGAATGTTATTCGCACGCTTAAAGCCCTGCAAAAGGTTCGTACCGTCATCTGTTTTCACAAAAGCTTGCAATGCCTCTGCACGCTTCACCAACAACACGAAATCATCATTGTTCGGCATCGCCAAACACGCATCTATAATGTCATGGCTAATGCCCTTATCGCGCAAATACACTTTCAAACGGTCATGGAAGAAACCTAACAAGTTCTTACAATTCGCAGGCAACTCTTCAACCAAATGATCCAACCATGCTTGTTCACCAGAGAATTTTTCTTGGCCTTTATTGCGCACAGCATCCAGCAATGCATGTAATGCAGCTCCGAAAATGCCGCGTTTCGCAATTTCACCCAGCAATTCAGTTTCTAGGAAATTATGCTTCTCAGCATCCGTATTCAAATCACTGAAAACTTTTTGGCGCACCAACTCTGCATCAATCCACTTAGACACGTTCACACGCACAGAGTTTTCCAAAATCAATCGGATCACACCCAATGCAGCCCGGCGCAATGCGAATGGATCCTTAGATCCCGTTGGCTTTTCATCAATCGCCCAGAAACCAGCCAGCGTATCAATCTTATCAGCCAAAGCCACAGACACAGAAACCGCTTCACTTGGCACATCATCAGACGGCCCAAGCGGGGAATAATGCATTTCACACGCGTTTGCTATGCTTTGATCCAGCTCCGCTTTTTCTGCATAATACTTGCCCATAATCCCCTGCAACTCAGGAAATTCATAAACCATTTCAGATGAGAGATCACCCTTTGCAACCTGCGCAGCTTTCACAGCCAATTCAACGTCAGCACCGACAACCGGCGCAATCGTACCGCTTAATTCAGCAATCCGTTCAATCCGCTCTGCCTGTGTGCCCAGTTTATTATGGAACGTCACATTCGACAACTTCGCCGCCATGTCATCCAAAGATACGCGTAAATCGTTTTCCCAGAAGAATTTCGCATCAGACAAACGCGCAAACAGAACCTTTTGGTTCCCTGCCAGAATAGTGGCGCCATCATCCTTGGTTTCACGGTTCGCAACCGTGATAAACTTCTCAATACGACCAGTTTTAGGATTACGCACAGAGAAGAACTTCTGATGTTCTTTCATAGACGTCTGCAAAACTTCCACAGGCAAACCCACAAAATCCTCTGCAATATCACCCATCAAAACCACAGGCCATTCAACCAAACCGCTGACCTCTGCCAACAACCCGCGATCTTCGACCACCTCAAGCCCTTGGGCAAACGCCATGTTCTTTGCATCTTCCCATATGTGATCCGCACGCTCCGACGCGTCCAACATCACATAGGATTTCTTCAATTCTGCACGGTACTGATCGAATGAATTTACATTGAACGATTCAGGCGCATGAAAACGGTGCCCTGCTGTCAGGTTTGCCGCTTCAATGCCATCCACATCGAAATTAACCACTTCGGCGCCGTCCTCGGCAGACAGAATACACAAAATAGAATGCAACGGGCGCACCCAGCGCAAAGTTCCAGCACCCCAGCGCATGGATTTCGGCCATGGAAAATTCCGCACAACGTTTGGAACAACTTCCGCAATAATATCTGCCGCAGGGCGCCCTGCTTTTTCGATAATCGCGTAATAAGCCTGACCTTTTTTATCGTCGCGCACTTCCAGCTGGTCTTTGGTCAAACCAACGCCGCGCAAGAAGCCTTCTAACGCTTTTTCAGGTGCATCTACACGTGGGCCTTTGCGTTCTTCACGCAGGTTTGGGCTTTCAGCCAACAAACCTTCTACCGTTAAACACAAACGGCGTGGTGTCGAAAATCCAGCAGCAGACGCATAAGTCAAACCCGCAGCCACCAACGCATCTGTTACAAGCTTTTTCAAATCCTCAGCCGCACGCACTTGCATACGAGCAGGGATTTCTTCGGAAAACAGTTCTAATAGCAAGTCAGCCATAATTATTCACTTTGCGCTTTTTGATGCCAAGCAAACGCGCGGCCGTCTTCATAAACGGCAACCACACGATCAATACCTGGGTGGATATTCTTTTCCCCGACAAATGCCAAAGCAGTGCCAGTGTTTAAATCAGCCTGAACCTGTGCCGCATCAAAGCAGTTTAGTTTTTCAGACTTCGGTGTTGGTGTGTCATGTGTTTGGTATGTTTCCGTTAACAGACCGTAGGTAAGCGGTGTTTTAAAACAGCCATGAAAACTTAATGGATCAGCCGCATTCGCAACAGCATCCAAATTATTCGCGTTAATCACCTCAGACGTACTGCCGATATAAGGCAACAAGCGGATTTGCGGTGAAACAGTTTGGTATTCAGCCTTAGCAACCTTAACATCAGCCGCAGGTTCAACCACACGTGATTGCTGCTCTCCATCAGGATCAGGACAGCCTTCTGGTAAATCATTACCGCTAAACTGGCTTTCGCCACAAATATTGATCTGACGCCACATAAACGCACGCCCATCAGGATATTGAACAATAAACGTATCAAACCCATAGGGTTCGTTTTCATTCGCCAAAATCGCCGTCGCATCACCCGACTGCAAATCATCCGTCATTTGCCCCGCATCAAAACATTTGAAAAACTGCGGTGCATTCAAAGGTGTCGCCACATCTTTATATTCATCCGTCGGAAAGTAATCCCAATCAACGTTAAAACAAGCGCGCATTTTCAGGGGCGATGTATCCGCATCAATGCCATCGTAATTGCTTACAGGGAACATATCGCCATAGGCAACCACTTCGGTCACATCCGTGATCCGTTCGTAATACGCCCGCTCAATAGAATACCACAGCCCGCCACCCGCAATGGCAGCGCATAACAATAAACTTATGACAATCGACTTGCCGTTCATGCCGCAGCACCACCAGCTTCGGTTTGAACGAACGCATCAGCACAGGCTTTCGCCAATGCACGGACACGGCCGATATAAGCTTGGCGTTCTGTCACAGAAATCACACCGCGTGCATCCAACAGGTTAAACAAATGCGACGCCTTAATACATTGGTCATAGGCAGGATGTGCCATGATGATCTTGGCACCTGTCTTTGGGTCAACATGCTCCTGATCCAAAATACGCTTACATTCCGCTTCGGCATCTTTGAAATGCTGTAACAGTATATCCGTATCCGCCACATCGAAATTCCAACGCGAATATTCCTGCTCGGTCTGTTTGAACACATCCCCGTATTTCAAATGAATAGGCGCATCAGGATCGTTGAATGGCATGTCCATCACATGATCCACACCCAAAACATACATCGCTAGACGTTCCAAACCATAAGTCAATTCACCCGATACAGGCTTACAATCATGGCCGCCCACCTGTTGGAAATAGGTAAACTGAGACACTTCCATCCCATCACACCAAACTTCCCAACCAAGACCCCAAGCACCCAAGGTTGGGCTTTCCCAGTCATCTTCGACAAAACGAATATCATGCATATCCATTTCAATGCCGATCGCCTCTAACGATCCCAGATATAAATCCTGCAAATCAGGCGGGCTTGGCTTAATCAAAACCTGATATTGATAGTAATGCTGCATACGGTTTGGGTTTTCACCGTAACGCCCATCTGTCGGGCGACGTGACGGTTGCACATAACAAGCCGCCCAAGTGTTTGAACCCAGTGCACGCAACGTCGTTGCAGGGTGAAATGTCCCTGCCCCAACTTCCATATCATAAGGCTGCATCATCGCACATCCATGGGATGTCCAATAAGTTTGAAGCCGCAAGATAATTTCTTGAAAGGAACGGGGTTTATCAGTCGCCATTGTCTACACTTTGTTTAGATATGCTAAAGTCAGTTCTTACTTAGGCAAACCAAGCCAAAGGGTCAATTGCGCATCACTATTTACAACTCCATAAGTCATTGTTTTCACCAAAACTGTTGACTTGCTTACATAAAACATCCCAAAATAAGAACAATTATAAAAAAAGGATTTTTGATTATGTCTGTAACATATACATCTGGAACAACTTTATCCTTCCAAGAAGTCATGTTCACATTCGAAGATATGATCACAGGGTCCCAAGTTTCAGATATAGAACCGCCCTCTTCTACAGTATACACCATCGAAAAAAATGGCTTTGTGAACAAATTCATCGGTACAGATCTTGTGTACACCGTGATTAATGGCAACACTTTTATCACAGGCGGTACAATCCAAGAAACCCGCTTAGAAGATGCCGATGGTAATCTTATAGGTTCCCTATCGAACCTAAATCTACCCGCACAAGACGTAACAGACGCTTTGATTGCAGAAGCAACTGGCATAGATGTATTTGCCTTAGAAAACTTATTTTTCAATCAAAATTGGATCATAAACGGTGCTGATGGCATTGATAATATTTTTAGTGCCGACCAAGACAGTGAAGATGGGCAAGCTTTTGGTTTCACTGGTAACGATCGCGCCTTTCTGGGTGATGGAGATGACTTTATAAATCTAGGTTCGGGCAGCGACAGAATTTTTGGCGGCGAAGGTAACGACACACTCATCGGAGGAGCCGACAGAGACAGGCTTCGCGGTGACGAGGGCAATGACGCACTATATGGCGGAACAGGTGATGACAATCTAAAAGGCGGCATAGGTGATGACCTTCTAAACGGGGGAGCAGACAATGATGTTTTGCGTGGCCAACGAGGCAATGACACATTGCAGGGTGACGACGGCAATGACCGTATTTTTGGAAACGGTGGCCGCGATGTTCTATACGGCAATGCAGACGACGATAATTTAAATGGCGGTGGCGGCCGCGATATTTTAAATGGCGGCACAGGCAACGATATTTTAACAGGCGGCAAAGGTAGAGATACGTTTGAATTTATCTCGGGTGACGGGAGTGACACAATCACCGATTTTGAGATCGGAACAGAGACACTCATTATTAATGGTATCGAGGCATTTACCAACGGTGTTATCGACAATGAAACCTTGTCAGACGGTACAGAAATCACGGTCAACGTGACTGCTGATGGCTACGAAGTCATATATGGGACTGACGACATAATTTTTATCGGTGCAGAATTAATAGTATAGGGCATTATTAATACCTTATTTCCGAAGCATTATCCCCATAAACACTTAGGCATCTGCATACGTGCAAATTCACGACACAAAATATCTATTCTTCATTACTTAAAACGCTTCAAAGTAACATTTTGTTTACAACGCTTTAGGTTTACGTGACGTCACATTGCTTCTTTTTGACATAATTCCGCTTAATTAAAAAGTTACAAAAATTGACAATGAACAGTCTTAAGAAGCAACCTAATGATCTTAGAAGCGTACAGCACCACTGCATTGAACTTTTCGGGTAACACCGTATCCCTTCCTGCTGACTACGACGAGAATACAGATGTATTGCTTGATATCGATGACGATGATGGTGTTTTTGAAGGCGATCTAAACAATAATGAAGACGGGAATGATTCAAATCAGTTTGGGACTGTTACAGACCTAAATGGCAACTTTATAGCAGGTGGACCAACCACAACTATTTATGCTGAATCACAATTCAATTTGGTTGCACCAGATGGGTCCACAATAACGTTATTTCGCGTGGAAGTTGACAGCAACCCAAACAGTAATTTTGGCAACGGTATTTTCGTAGGCCTTTTACCAACCGCACCTTTAGAACCAGGTGTGACTTATACATTCACAACTTCAAATACGGTTCCTAACAATGATCTTGAATTTGATGATATCGTTGGCGCTGTTTGCTTCACGCCTGGAACAAAAATTACGACCCCTTCAGGGGACAGGTTTATCGAAGACCTTAGTGTTGGTGACTTGGTGATTACAGAAGACAACGGTGTTCAAGCAATTCGCTGGGTTGGTCGTAAGAGAATTACCGGGGCACGCTTATATGCCCATAATAACTTACGCCCTGTTAAAGTTAAAAAAGATGCCTTTGGCAAAGGTCTCCCATCTGCGGATATGTGGTTATCACCACATCACCGCGTTTTAGTAAGTGGCTATAATCTATCGCTAAATTATGGCACTCAACAAGTATTAGCACCAGTAAAAGGGCTGTGTAATGATCACAGCGTCTTTACGGATTATAACGTCAAGTCTACGGAATATATCCACATCTTGTTTGATCGCCATGAAGTTGTCTATTCAAATGGATTGCGTACAGAAAGCTTCCATCCAGGTGCCGTTGGCTTGGAGACAGTTGAAGATGGTGCGCGTGCTGAACTGTTCCAAATCTTCCCTGAGCTACAACACAATCCAGAGTGTTTTGGCCCAAGCGCACGTAGATCATTGAAGGTCAGTGAAACACGTTTTGTTGCGCCCAGAATATAATTCATAGCGCGCTAGAGTTTTATTATGCCTAAATGATATAAGTCATGTGTATATTTCACATACACTATAGTCAGTGCCTTAAGGTAAGACGTGATATTAGCGCAGAATTACAAGCAAAGGGCATGCAAGCGTTCATGATACAAGCAGTCGCTTGCAATTTTGCGAACGTCATAATTCATAATCTATGAGTGATCGTTTTTAAATGTATCTGAATTCGTGGTTCAAGACTACTATGGATCGGCAGCTGAATATAAATGCTTTCCAAAAGGGTCATTTACTATACCCGCAACCAGTACTGCCAAAATAAATATACCTTTCCAATATCTGGCACTCTTTTCACAGATATGATCGATGCCCCATATATTCGAGACACAACCCCCCTTTATTTCAAGAGTGCGTCAAATACGTATGCCTGTTGTTTAGCACCAGTTGGATCTAACTCCGTCTTGAAGTGCGTAAAATTTTCACCCCATTTTGAGGTTCGTTTCCGTATTGGTGGTTCAGGCGAATCTACACACTCCATAACAACGGCAGCCACTTCATCTGCAGTCTGATAAATATCTGATCCGCTTTGACGATTTTGGGAACCACCAACATACCTCTGCAAGATCGGTAGGTATTCATCATCCAACATGCCGCCAGTTGTTTCCATTTGTTTCATAATGTTAGCTGCGAATTCTGACTCGATCCCACCTGGTTCAACCGTCGTAAAATTTATGCCAAAGTTCGGCGTCACGTAGCATGCTAAAGCTTCGGTAAACCCTTCAACTGCAAATTTGGCAGCACAGTAAATTTCGTTAAAAGGTTGGCCAACTAAACCACCTACAGATGATACAGTTAATACGTGCCCCGATCTGGCTTTGCGCATATGTGGAATGACCGCCTTTGTACAACGCACCACTCCCATGAAATTCACATCCATAACCCAATTTATTTCATCTTCTGTAGCCTGTTCAGTCGTGCGGACAAACCCTGCACCAGCATTGTTGATTAAGGTGTCGATCTTACCCTCTTTTTCAAGAATAGTATTTACCGCAGCGTTCACAGATGCAGTATCTTGAACATCTAACTCTAAAACATTCAGCTTTATCTCTGCTTCTGCGGCAGCAGTATCAAGCGCACCGCGTTTTGATAAATTACGCATGGTTGCATAAACGTTATGACCTGCTTTGGCTGCTTGAACAGCAATACTAATTCCAAGCCCAGATGACGTACCAGTAATAAGTATAGTTTTAGACATGTGCGCTTCCTTGGTCTGAAAATAAATTAACACCCACAATTAATGAGCATATGCTCATATCAAATACTTTACAAGAGAATTTTGTTGGCACCTATAGATTTGAATTGATAAGACTTAGTACAGACAGGAGTACATTTATGGCACGCCCCAAAACTGGCGATAAACCAAACGACATACGCAACGCCACTGTTAGAGAAGTCGCGGCTATTGGTTCTACAGCTGTATCCGTCAACAAAATTGCTAAGCGCGCAGGCCTGTCCGTTGGAACAATATATCGCTATCACAAGACCAAAGACGATTTACTATTCTGGGTATTTCTTCAACTCAAACGAGACATTCACAAAACCATGATGGATGCAGCTGGTGATTTACAAGGCGCATCGCTGCGTTTGCGTGCAATGTGGTTCGCACTAATTGAATATGGCTTCAATGCACCGCAGGATTTTTTACTCGTAGAAATGATGAGCGCAGAAACACGTCCATCATTTCTTGAGAACAGCGAATTACAAGCAATCCAGAATGAAGTTCTTGGCGAAATTCAGGCTGGGATTGATCAAAGGGTATTGGTTAACGTCCCAACAGCAACGATTGAAACCATTCTGGCATCTCCAGCAATCACACTTGCACGTCGTGCATCCCTAAGTGGTATACAAATAGAAAAAGAAGAGCTCGACAGAATATATAACTTAATCTGGCGTGGTATAGCACAAGATCATTAACATCATATAATTGTCATACGCTCAATGCACGTTCTGTGCACGCGGATCATACCTCCCTCTTGAGGAAATTAAGACAACTCGCCTCCAATTTTTGTAATGGCTTCTACCAACATATTTAGATCCGAATTTTGTGTACGATGGTTGGTCAAATTCACCCGTATAGCCATCTGCCCATTGATCACAGTCGTTGATGGCACAGCGATACCGCTTTCTTGAAGACGCACAACAATCTCTTCGTTCAAGGCATCATTATTGTCCTCAAACACATACCGGAATGCGCAGATATTCAGCGGCACAGGTGCAAGCATTTCCAATTTATTTGAAGCGTTTACAAGACCTTCCAGATACTGTGCCTGTTCAATGTTGCGATCAATCACATCTGCCAAAGCTTTTATACCATGCTCTTTCAAATGCGCCCAAACTTTCAACGCACGAAAACCACGTGATAATTCGGGCCCGTAATCCACAGCCCAAAACGCCCCACCCGCAAGACCACGTTCTGATCCACGCAGATACTCAGGGCGATCCGAAAACGAAGCGCGGTGTGCCGCTTCATTACGGATCAGCACACACCCCGCATCGTAATTGACCTGCAACCACTTATGAAAATCAAAGGCTAAACTATCCGCACGTGATAATCCTGTTAACCGTGATTTCGCATATTGCCCAATATTCGCCGTCGCCCCAAAAGCGCCATCAACATGGAACCACATATCATTTTGCGCAGCAATATCAGCGAATTGTTCTAAGTCATCGATTGCGCCCATATTCACAGCACCTGCTGTACCAACAATCAAAAATGGCGTCAGGCCCGCAGCCTTGTCCTTTGCAATCATGTCTATAAGTGCGTTTGCATCCATTTCGAAAGCATCGTTACAAGACACTTTACGCAATGCGTCTTTGCCGAGCCCCAAGATATCAAAGGCCTGTGCAACACAGCTGTGCGTTTGCGTGCTGGTGTAACCAACGAGTTGACCTTGTGGCGCGCCACTTGTTTTTGCAGTATCAATCCGTTGATCACGCGCAGTTTTCAATGCAATAACCGTAGCCATTGATGTACCTGAAACGATCAAACCTGATGTTTCTTTTGGCATACCAACCATTTCTGCTGCCCAAGACAAAACCTGACGTTCAACGATCGGGGCAACATGATCACGGCCGCCTGCATTCACATTCATTGCTCCCGCAGCAATTTCAGCCATCAAACCTGAGGGTGCCCCTGCCCCATGAACCCATCCAAAGAAACGTGGATGAGTGTTTCCAACGCCATACTGTAAGAAGCTTTCTAAATCCTGTTGGACATCTGCGGTTGTAGACCCATTCATTGGCAAATCTGTTTCAATTGCAGAGCGCTGTTCATCGGGCAAAGGCGTCCAAACACGACCTTCGCGGGCATTGGTTAATTTATCAATAGAAGCATCCAACATTGCATGTGCAGAGGCGCGAAATGCGTCCCAATCCTTCGGGTCTAATGTCATAGCAGTTACTCTCTATCAAAAGTCTTATATTTCAATACACTCATATACGGAGCATATTGGAAATGCACCGTTCATTTTGGGTATTTCGGATATTTAAAAACCAGATTTCGGTTATATGCACAACGGCACTAACCTCGCCAAAAAGCCCCAGTAAACAAAACATAAACGGCCATCAATTCTAGGCGCCCGACTAGCATGCCGGCAACAAGCAGCCATTTGGCTGTATCATTAACATTCGCAAAGTTACCTGATGGGCCAATTTCCGGGCCTAAACCTGGCCCAATGTTAGCTAAAGCCGAGGCAGCCCCCGAAATTGACGTAATCATGTCTAAACCAGTCATACCTAACCCAACCGCTAGAACTGCCAAGGAAAGGATGAACAGCATAAAAAAGCCCATAACAGATGAGATTACATCCTCTGCAACCGTTCGCCCTTCGTATTTTGGCATAAAAACACCATTGGGGCTGTGAATACGTTGAAGTTGGGCGCGGATTGAAGCGTAAAGCAATTGAAACCTGAATATCTTGATCGAGCATGTCGTGCTACCAGCGCACCCCCCGACTAAACCCACCATGAAGAGCAAAGTAATCGGAAAACTGCCCCAGCGCATATAGTCATCGCTGGCGTATCCTGTGCCTGTTAGAATAGACAAACCATTGAAAGCCGCTTTGCGTAAGGCAAATTCAGATGAATTTGTTACAAAGGCAAACCGCCAGAGTGTCAGCAATATAACAACCGTTATTGCTGTGATTAAGAACGTTCTTATCTGAGTATCCCTCAGAATTGGCTGTATAGAACCGCCAACCATCTGCACATAACGCACAAAGGGTAAACAAGCCAAAATCATGAAGACAACAGCGACATATTCAGAGCCAATACCAAGACCGCTGAAGCTGCTATCATAATTGGCAAAACCACCTGTCGCAATCGTGGTCATGGCATGAACAATACTGTCAAACACACCTTGCCCTGCAATGCGGTATGCCATAGCGCACATGATTGTCAGACCTATATAAATTGAGGATATTGTACGTGCAATTTCAGCGGCACGCGGCAGAACTTTACCAAATGTATCAAAACCTTCGGTGCGGAAAATCTGCATACCACCAACGCGTAACAATGGTAAAAAAACCATAGCAACAACAATGATACCAATACCGCCAAACCATTGCATCAAACCGCGCCAAAGCAATAAGCCACGGGGAAGATCGCTTAGCCCTGAAAATACGGTTGATCCAGTTGTGGTTAGCCCGGACGTTGCTTCAAAAAACGCATCTGTATAGCTGGCTTGTGTAGCACCCAACCAAAACGGTATTGCGGCAAAGATTGGCAGAACCAACCACACACCTGTAGTCAAAAAAAACGTCTGTTGAATATTTAAACTGTCTTGCCCTTCTGTAGCACATGCAAGCGATACTGTACCGCCAAAAACCGCAGTCATAAAAGCACACAAAGCCCATATTTTCCAATGAGGGTCATTGTCGTAAAGGTCCATCAACATTGGCAGAAACATCGTACATCCAAGTACAACAACCAATAGACCAATCACGTATCCTGCGGGTCGAAAGTCAAACATGAGTTTAGGCTTGGCGTTTTGCCACGCATCCGTCAAGCATTTTCAATGAATAGAACAGTTTAAGAACTGCGGCTCACTGGGTTACCAACGAGTTTTAAGAATTCTTGGCGTGTAATATCGTTGGTGCGAAATGTACCCATCATACGGGATGTGACCATTGTGACACCATGCTTATGAATGCCCCGCGTCGACATACAGTGATGTTCACCTTCCAATACAACAGCTACACCGCGCGGTTTTAAACCCTCTTGCAATGCATTTGCAATTTGTGCCGTCATTTTTTCCTGCACTTGCAACCGTTTACCATAAGCTTCCACCAAACGGGCCAGTTTAGAAATACCAACTACGCGGTCTGTTGGCAGATAACCAACATGGGCTTTACCAATAATTGGCGCCATATGGTGTTCGCAATAACTTTCAAAACGGATGTCTTTAAGCACAACCATTTCGTCATAGCCTTCGACCTCTTCAAATGTGCGTTTCAAGATGTCCATTGGATTTTGGTCATAGCCACGAAACCATTCGCCATAAGCTTTGGTCACGCGTGCTGGTGTATCTAAAAGACCTTCACGATCAGGGTCATCTCCGGCCCAACGCAATAATGTACGCACAGCATCTTCTGCTTCTTCCCGAGATGGACGTGTCTCAGCAAGTTTATCTTTTGCTGTTTTATGGTCAGTCATAACATAGTCCTTAGTCATACCAATTTCAGGCGAATATGGCGTTTTAAATCACAAGTTTCCATAGAAACCTTATGGATTTCCGCCCTCGTTCACAGAAAACACGACGATTTACCATATAAACATCAGTTTTTTAGGCTTTTTCCAAAGCCTGCTTCAAATCGTCCAGCAAATCTTGGCCATCTTCCAGACCTATGGAAATACGCACAAAACCGTCTGTAATCCCCAAATCGGCACGCTGCTCATCACTTAAACGTTGATGAGTTGTCGTTGTCGGATGTGTAATCAATGACTTAGCATCACCAAGGTTATTCGAGATTGTGATGATATTCAGTGCATTGATGAATTTAAATGCAGCATCTTTACCGCCATGCAAATCCAACGATAGCACTGTACCACCTGCTGTCATTTGTTGTTTGGCTAAAGCTTGCTGAGGATGACCGTCCGCGAATGGGTAGATCAAACGTTTCAGTTTATTATGACCAGCCAAACCATCCACCAACAGGTTGCATGTTGCAGCCTGAGCTTCGCACCGCAAAGCTAGCGTTTCTAAGCCTTTCAACATCACCCAAGCATTAAATGGACTCAACGCAGGACCTGTGTGTTTGTTGAAGGGTTCAAACGTTTTGCGGATAAACTCTTTCGTGCCTAAAACAACACCACCCAAACAGCGCCCCTGCCCGTCGATGTGTTTTGTGGCAGAATAAATCACAACGTCTGCACCCAATTCCAATGAACGTTGAAACACTGGTGTGGCAAACACGTTATCTACTACCACTGTTGCACCTGCGGCATGCGCAATCTCAGATACGCCTGCAATATCAATCACTTCAAGCGTCGGATTAGATAATGCCTCTAGGAAGGCAACTTTTGTATTCGGCTTAAAGGCAGCACGCCATTCATCAAGGTTTGTGCCATCAACGAATGTTACCTCAATGCCCCAACGCTGCAAAATGTCTTCGACAACGAACAAACAAGACCCAAACAGGGCTTTGGCTGACACGATATGATCGCCAGCACGTAGCATCGAAAACAATGTGCCAGACACAGCAGCCATACCACTTGCAGTCGCGAACGCATCTTCGGCACCTTCTAGTGCAGCTATACGTTCCTCGAACATGCGCACTGTTGGATTACCGTAACGTGCATAGATATACTCATCCTCGCCAGATTCGATAAACCGTGCTTCGGCCTGTTCAGCGGTATCATAAGCAAATCCTTGTGTTAAAAACATCGCTTCTGACAATTCGCCAAACTGGCTGCGTTTTGTACCTGAATGCACAAGTTTTGTCTTTGCGTTCCAATTATCCATAGTCATAACTTTCCGGGCTCCGCCCAATAAAAAACCCCAACCGATTTAACAGTCGGGGTCGCAAATCGCCCTGACCTCTTTAGCGGCATATTTAACGAGGCCCACAATCCGGTTACAAATCGCCTCAAATTGTAATTACTTAATCTATATTATGTCGTCAATGCCCCTAACCACTTTACTGTTTAGAAATCCAATCACGATACAACACAATCATAAGAGCAGTAAAAAGAGTATTGAATGACAGTGTTTCGAGTGCAGTCGCAGGCGGGGGAGATTTATAATCCCCGTTATCCACGACGTGATGTGATGGGTTTATTGGCAAAGAAGATTGAGCAATTTTCTTCACCTCCAAGGGTTTCAATACAGTTGCCAGCCCATCACCAATCTTCTCCTTTTGCGTTACACCCCCCTGATCATAATACGTTGGTGATTGATTTCAGGTGGCTAGGCTATGCTGCTGGATTGAAAGCACTGCCTGATTTATCAGTTCCATATCATAAAGCAGGACAAGAAGCGGATGGTTTATCTTTTTTAATTAACAGCTTGCGCGAATATGCACCTGATTGTGCTGTCGATGTAGTGGCACACCGCTTTGGTGCACGTGTAGCACTTGCTGCTATACGTAAAACTAAATCGAAGATGTGGCGTAATTTGCTGTTATCCAATGCTTTTGAATTTTCAGCGCAAGCATTATATGCATTAGATTGCCCTATGGGTGCACATTTAAGAATACACAATCTTATCGCGCAAAAACGCCGTATGCTGCCATATCTGTTTGATAAGTTGGGACCAAAACCTGGACCTGCGGATCAAGCTATTTGCTTTGGTTACAAATTTCCGCATTCAAATTGGGTTGAAGTGCCTGAGGCTTCTGAAATGGCTGAGGATTTGATGTTAAGAATGGGTGCAAATATCATTGCATCCCGGCAAAGACGTATAGCCCTTTTCACAAACTTGTTGGCAACAAAATAACACGCCATGAATTGACCACTTCTATATTTGTGCCATGGTAGCCAAAAGATATTCAGGAGCAATCATATGGCAGACCCAATTGAACTGTTTTTTTGGCCAACACCAAACGGATGGAAAGTTTCAATTGCATTAGAAGAAATGGGGATGCCCTATAATCTGAATCTGATTGATATAGGCGCAGGAGATCAATTCAAACCTGATTTCTTAAAGATTGCCCCTAATAACCGTATGCCAGCTATTATTGATCCTGAAGGGCCAGATGGTGAACCCATTTCGATTTTCGAATCTGGCGCAATTTTACAATACCTTGGGCGCAAAACAGGGCAGTTTTATGGGGAAACTGAACGTGATCGTATTGAGATTGATCAATGGGTGATGTGGCAAATGGGCGGCCTTGGTCCAATGGCAGGACAAGCGCATCATTTCCTTGCTTATGCACCGAACATGGAACCGCCAAATGATATTCCATATGCAAAAGATCGGTACAGAGCGGAAACCAAGCGGCTTTATGGTGTTTTAGATCGCCAACTTGAAGGTAAAGACTATATCTGCGGCGATTATTCCATTGCCGATATGGCCTGTTGGGGTTGGGCCAGTCTTTGGGAAAAACAAGAGCAGGATTTATCAAATTTTCCGAATATGGGAAAATGGTTAGAGCGCTGTGAAAAGCGCCCAAAACTTATGGCTGGGCGTGCTGTTGCTGCAGAAAAGCGTAATAATTTACGTGGTAAAGATGCGCAAAGTAATTTGTTTAAAACAAAGTAAAAAACGCGGTTAATTCTTATCTTTATCTAACCCATATTTTGCCAAAACGCCGCCCTGGGTCATGAAGAATAAGAAAATCGCGGCAGTCAGGCCAAATGTTTTGAAATTCACCCATGCGTCTGTAGACATCGTACGCCACACAAATTCATTCATCACTGCAAGAACAAAGAAAAACATGCAGATGCGTTTGGTTAGGATCATCCAACCCTCATCCTGCAATGGCATTGCTTCTTCCATCACGGCTTTTAAATAAGATTGCCCACGCATTAAGCCAAAAGCCAGAATGCCGCCGAATAAAATGTAAATGATCGTTGGTTTCATTTTGAAAAAACGTTCGTCATTGAACCAAACAGACATGCCGCCAAACACAACAACCAAAACGGCCGTCATGAGCTGCATTTTAGAAAGCTTGCCTGTCAAAGCCCAAACGATACCAGTACAAACCAATAAAACTGGAATGAACCCTGCAGTCGCAATAATGAAACCTTCATACTCTTGACCAAAGACTGTATAAACATTGTCTTTCATCTTTGTATAAGCGATAAAAAATAGGACAACTGGTCCTAGCTCCAAGACCATCTTTAAGCCTGAACTTATCTTCTTTTCTTCCATTCTTGCCTCTTATGTACGGCTTATCCGCCGAATTCCACCAATACTGCGCCACCAGCAATCGCACACATTAGGAATGCCTGCAATGGGCCTACTTTCTCTTTCAGAAAAAACCACCCGATCAATGCTGCGAAGACAGGGGATGTTTCGCGTAAAACCGCTGCTTCACCGACTTTATCCAACCGTGTTGCCATCATAATGGAACCAAAACTCAAATAAGCGACGATGCCTCCAATAAACCCACGCACCATTAATGGACGCACTTCTGGTGGGGTGTCCATACGGCACCACATCACAAAAGCGACAAATGGGAAAAGCAATCCATCGATAAAGAAAAACCATGCAAGGAATGTGAATGGGTCAAGTGTGGCACGGATACCGTAGGCATCATATGTAGTGTATGCCGCCACCATAAAACCACCAGCGACTGCCCATATAAGCGCAAGTTTTAATTCACCACGATCAACGGTTTCACGCCTTAGATTTACAGCCGCCAATGCAAAAATAGCTAAAGTCAACAGCCCTAAGCCACTCCATTGCAACACTTCAAAATGTTCACCAAAGATCGCACCAGCAGCGATAACAGTAACAAGCGGGCCAAGTCCACGCACGACAGGATAAACCACAGTATAAGCACCATGCGAATAGGCCATACCTTGGGTGATTTTATAAATCACGTGGATTACAAACATGCCTGCAAAGATCAACCACATATGCGGTTCAGGCCATGGAACAACAAACAATGCAATTGGCATCGCCATCAAACCATATGAAAAATCAATAGCGCCCCGTGTAAGCCACGGATCATGGCGACCCTTTTGCAAAGCACCAAAAATCGCATGCATTAAGGCGGCGAAAAGCGCCAATCCTAACGCTAATTGACTGCCTGCGGGAGTGCCTGCAATGGACACTAACCAATCGCTCATTCTGCAACCATCAAAGCCGCTATTTTTGAAACACTGCGCAAGTTTCTGGCCGTGACCGCGACTGGTAATAAGCTTTCCAGTTTAGCCGCAAGTTTTGAGCGGCCGATGCCATCGGGGGCAGATAAAATGATCCCATTATTATTTTGAAACAGCTGTTCTGTTTCAGTTGCAAATGCCATAAGCGGCTGCATATCAAGCTTTTCCTCAGGCTTTGAAATAAAGAAATAGATTAGAATACGCGAGGGGTCCCCTTGGAATGGGATTTGCGCTAGCACCTCTTCGATATCAGAATGCGATAGGGCAATCATAGGCACATCGATATCAAATTTGGTGTTTAAAACCCTTTTAAACAAATCATAAGCTGCGTTGAAATCCATATCAGATTGCACAACAATATTACCGCTTTGAATATAGGTTTGCGCACTCAAAAAACCCGCATCAAACAGTGCTGTACGTAATTCCGCCATTTTCAATATATTGTGTCCACCAACATTCACACCACGCAATAAAAACGCCCATGTGTTATGATGTTGGATACTCATTACAAAGTATGTCCAGTTAAAGCTTGTGCGAATTCTTCAGGATCGAACGGGGCCAGATCATCAATTTGTTCACCCACACCAATTGCATGGATTGGAAGACCGAATTTATCCGCTAATGAAACCAATACGCCGCCTTTGGCTGTACCGTCTAATTTGGTCATCACTAAACCGCTCACATCTGAAATTTTTTGGAATACCTCAACTTGGCTGACAGCATTCTGCCCTGTTGTTGCATCTAAGACCAGCAGCGTATTATGCGGCGCTTCGGGGTCTTTCTTGCGAATAACACGCACAATTTTGGCAAGCTCTTCCATCAAATCTTGGCGATTTTGCAAACGTCCTGCGGTATCGATCATCAATAGATCAGCACCATCAGTTTCCGCTTTTTCCATGGCTTCATAGGCAAGCGATGCTGGGTCTGATCCTTCTGGTGCTGTTAATACGGGTACACCAGCGCGATCCCCCCAAACTTGAAGCTGTTCCACGGCCGCAGCACGGAATGTATCACCAGCGGCAATCACCACAGATTTCCCCGCAGCTTTGAATTGGCTGGCAAGTTTCCCGATTGTAGTCGTTTTACCGGATCCATTCACGCCCACAACAAGAACAACCTGTGGTTTTTTGGGATAAAGCGGCATTGGTTTGGCAACAGGTTCCATAATCCGCGTCACTTCGGCGGCTAAAAGACCTTTGATTTCATCCGTGCCGAGTTTTTTACCAAAACGTCCTTCTGCCATTGCGGCAGATACTCGTAATGAGGTTTCAACGCCCATGTCAGCCGTGATCAGAAGCTCTTCTAAGCTTTCGAGCATGGCATCATCAAGCACACGTTTAACAACTTTTTTCTTTGGGCTGCGTCCAAGAACACGACCAACTAGACCCGTTTCCTTTTCAGGTTCAGGGGCAGCGGCTTCTTCAACCCCACTTTGTGGGGCATCATCAACCGCAGGTGCCGCTGGCACCTCTGGCTCTGCTTTGCGACCCAACATACGCCCAATAAGCCCAGGCTTTTTCGGCGCAGGTTTTGGCACAACCTTTTCAGGTTCCACAAAAGGTTTTGGTTCGACCACTTCAGGTTCAGCAATAATTTCTGGCTCTGGCTCTGGCTCTGGCTCTGGCTCTGGCTCTGGCTCTGGCTCTGGCTCTGGCTCTGGCTCTGGCTCTGGCTCTGGCTCTGGCTCTGGCTCTGGCTCTGGCTCTGGCTCTGGCTCTGGCTCTGG
>NZ_WEIC01000001.1:0-327950 GCF_009184395.1 Amylibacter sp. SFDW26 | reverse complement strand
CTGGAAGCTGTTCCTCAATGGGTTCAGATGCAAGCACTTCTTCTTGGATTTCTTCCTCTTCAACACCGCCGTCTTCAACAATAGCATCCAAGCCCTCTTCGATCTTGGATGAAGATTTAAATAAGCGGTCTTTGAGTTTTTTGAAAAAGGACATACACCCGTGCTCCAACAGTCTTATACCCACCTAATATGCATTTTACTGGGATGGAAGCCCTAGACGTGTGTGAATTTACTGTATTTGTTGAAATCTATCGCGTAATTCATGGATATGAGATATTTTCTTAGCATCTTATTATTGACACTTGTCCCAATTGAGACATTTGCACAAGATATTGAAAAAAAAGAGTTTTGCTCATCAGGGGCACATGCAAGCGTAATCTGTATTAAACCTGATACGTTCGATGCGGACCTGTGCACAGCACTTGAACAGTTTGCCAATCATTATGCCTTAAACCCCGCTTTTTTCACGCGGCTGATCTGGCAAGAAAGCCGCTTTAAACCGAATGCACGCAGTTCGGCAGACGCCATGGGTATTGCACAATTTATTGCAAGCACAGCTGAGGCGCGTGGGTTGGATGACCCGTTTAATCCAGCAGAAGCATTAGATGCCTCTGCGCGTTACCTTGCTGAACTCGAAAAAGACTTTGATAACTTAGGTTTAGCTGCAGCTGCTTATAATGCAGGTGAAACTGCGGCGGCGAACTTTCAGAAAAAAACTGCGGGGCTGCCAAACGAAACATGGAAATATGTGCAGATTATTACGGGTCTGGATGCAAGAACATGGCGAGATGCCCCACCCAATGATCATGATTTCAGCCTAAAGAAAGACCAGAGTTTTCAACAATCCTGTCTGGATTTAGCCAAAACGCGTAAATTGGATTTGGATCGAGATTTTCAACCACAGTTTAAAAAATGGGGTGTGCAGCTGGCAGCAGGTAAAACGCGTGAAGCTGCCGCAACCAGTTACAAACACCGTTCCCGCCTGTGCAGGCGCGCCATCAAGGATCGTAAACCTGATTATATCTATTCCAGCCCACAGGTGAAGTTACGCCGTCCGTCTTATGTCGCACGGATCAGCTTTGACAGCAGGAGAAAGGCGAATACATTTTGTACCCGCCTTAAACAATATCGTTGTGCTTGTGCTGTTTATAAAAACTAACTGACTTCCTCTGGAAAATGCTTCATCACCAAACGAATTGGATTTGGTGCTGCTTGACCCAAACCACAGATAGAGGCATCAACCATAGCCGTGGACAATTCTTCCAACAACTCTTGATCCCACTTATCTTTTTCCATCAGTTTCACAGCTTTTTCACACCCCACACGGCATGGTGTGCATTGACCACAGCTTTCGTCTTCGAAGAAACGTAGCATATTTAAAGCAGCTTCTTTTGCGCTGTCTTTGTCAGACAGAACAACAACAGCCGCTGAGCCAATAAATGTACCATGTGGTTGTAATGTATCGAAATCCAACGGGATATCATCCATATGCGCTGGTAATAGACCAGAAGATGGTCCACCTGGCTGGTATGCTTTGAATGTATGCCCATCCAACATGCCGCCGCAGTGATCCTCGATCAATTCTTTAATTGTCAAACCAGCATCTGCAATCACCACACCCGGCTTTTTCACACGGCCAGAAACGGAATAACTGCGCATGCCTTTGCGGTCATTTGTTCCATGTGCACCAAAGACGTCGCCACCTTCGCGTGCGACTTTGCAAATCCAGTGTAATGTTTCAACGTTATGCACCAAAGTCGGACGGTTAAAGATACCAACAGAGGCCACGAATGGCGGACGGTGACGAGGAATGCCACGTTTGCCTTCGATGCTTTCGATCATGGCACTTTCTTCGCCACAGATATATGCCCCTGCGCCACGACGCAGATCGATGTATCCTTTTTCAACGATGCCTGCGTCTTCTAGTTTTGCTATCTCTTTTGACAAGAGGTGCAAAACAGCAGGATATTCATCGCGCATATAGATAAAGCATTTTTCAGCTTCTACGGCCCAAGCTGCAATCAACATGCCCTCTAGGAATACATGTGGTTCACGCTCTAGGAAATAACGATCTTTGAATGTGCCTGGTTCGCCTTCGTCGCCGTTTACAGCCAAATAACGTGGGCCTTCGTTCATACGTACGAATGACCATTTCTTGCCTGATGGGAAACCAGCGCCGCCCATACCGCGCAGACCACTTTCAAGAACTTCATCTTGCAATTGGTCAGGTGTTTTAGAACCACCGCGCAGGGATTTCAGTTCGTCATACCCCCCTTTGTCGGCGTAATCTAAAAAGTCTTGGTAATCTGGGATGTGTGGATGTGTGTCGTCTGCAGCGATTGCAGTTTCCACTTTTTCAACAGTTGCATGATCAACGTGGTTGTGACCCAACTCTAAAGTTGGGGCTGTATCACAACGGCCCATGCATGGCGCGCGCAGAACACGAACTTCGCCTTTGTCGTTATATTTGCTGGCTAGATCGCGCAACAATTCTTCGGAACCAGCTAATTCACAAGCCAAGCTGTCACAAACGCGGATTGTTAAAGATGGTGGTGCATCTTGGCCTTCTTTTACAATGTCAAAATGCGCATAGAAACTAGCAACTTCGTAAACTTCTGTTTGCGATAGCTTCATTTCATCGGCCAAACCAGCCAAATGTTGTGACGATAAATGCCCATAATGGTCTTGGATCAAATGCAAATGTTCGATCAGTAAATCGCGATCGCGTGGACGATCACCAAGCAGTGCTTGCACTTCTTCCAAAGCGTCTTCAGTAACCTGACGCCCTTTTGGGGTATGACGGCCTTTGCCTTTACCCGATTTCCAAACACCTTTGCGTTCATCCAGTGCCATTGGCCCATTCCTTATTCGTTTGGATGGACTATATGCAGCTTCAATGCGACAGACCAGAATAAATACGACATCGCAGACCTCATAAACGCGCTGCTTTGTTGAAAGATGAAGGATTTGTTTCTACTGTGCTCAAAAGTTTCTGAAACAGGTCACATGAGCATTCGAACAGCCCTCTTTTTTATCATCACACTGATTCCTGCCCCACTATTGCTTGCGGCAGGGTTTACAGGTGGTTTTTGGGTGCCGCTTGCGTTCTTATATCTGACTGGATTCGCTATGTTTTGTGATGAGGCTTTTGAGTTGGATTTTTCCAAAGGTGGCGACAGTTGGTTGGCGCGACAAGCCTTACCTATCACTCTGAGCTTGATACATTTCATGTTACTTCCATTAGCCATATACAGTCTGGCTACATTAGATTTATCTGTTGGGTATAAAATCCTATTGTTCATGGCTTTTGGTCTGTTTTTTGGCATGATCAGTCATTCAAATGCGCATGAATTGATCCACCGTTCAAACAGGCTGCATCACAGATTGGGCAAATGGGCTTTCATCTCTATGATGTTTGGCCATCATACAAGCGCGCATATGTTGGTGCATCATGTTCATGTGTGCACGCCAAAAGATCCAAATACCGCTCGTTATAATGAGAGTTTCTATAGCTTTTTAAAACGCGCTTCTGTGTCTGAATTTATCGAAGGGTTACGGGCTGAAAACAACCGTTTGGGTAAACAAGGGTTGGCGGCTATGAACCTGCACAACCCTTATTGGCAGTACTGTATTGGTGCATTTTGTATGGTGCTGATCGCCTATCTTATCGCAGGTTTTACGGGTGTTTTTGTATATATTTGTTTGTGTTCATATGCTCAGTTACAAATGCTTATGATTGATTATGTCCAACACTATGGTTTGGAGCGTACCCAATTGGAAAACGGTAAGTATGAACCAGTCTCTTTACGCCATTCATGGAATGCCCCCCATTGGTTTAGCGCTTTTATGACAATGAATGCACCACGCCATTCAGATCATCACGCATCCCCCGCAAAGCTTTATACAGAACTTGATGGGCATAAGGATACAGCACCGCAACTGCCATATTCTTTGCCGATCATGGCAGCAATTGCATTTTCACCGCGCCGATGGCGTAAAATCATGAACCCACGTGTCACAAAATGGCGAGAAACTTAATATGTTGAAATATATAACTTTAATTCTATTCTGGGTCGTGCAACCAAGTTTTGCAGAGACCATTGTTACTCCAGATCAATTTGAAAAACTTTCAACAGATAAAACACTGTATTTCTCATTCGAAGGGAAGCCATTCGGTGTAGAACAATTCTTCAAGGATCGTCGCAGTAAGTGGCGTTATGAAGATGGTACTTGTGAAGATGGGGAATGGTTCGCAGATAATGACTTGATCTGTTTTAATTATGATGGCGGTTTGGAAACCATATGTTGGCATTTCCTCAAAACCGATGATGGATATGCTGCACGTGCTGAGGGAGCCCCCAAAAACGAAGTTCTAAAACTAGAAAGTATTGATACAAAACCACTTTTATGCAGTGGTAAAGGTTTAGCAGTTTAGAACAGGCTGCCTTGGTCTTTTGGTGGTTCTTTAGGCTTTTTTTTGGGTTTCGATTTTGGTTTTGTCACGTTCGCTGTGTCTGTTTTAAAATGCCCATCTTTGAATTGAATATCCAACGGTCCAGCTCCGTGGGCCGCTTTCGCCGTAGACAACAGTGTACCATCTAGATCTCGAACCACAGCATAGCCGCGATCAATAGTTGCTTCATAACCTAAAGTTCCGCGCAGACGTTCCAAGCCATCTAGTTTATTACGCCAACGCTCTACTTGGCGGCTAGCCGTATTGGTAAAGTTTGCAGCTACCCGTTGTAACGTTTGTTCTTTTTGTGAAATTGCCTGCTGTAAGGATTGCGGACGTAAAGCAGCTGCTTTTTCAGCCAATTGAACACGCTTACCTTGAGCCATTGCTTGTAATGCGCGTGGTAGGCGCGCAGAGATCATGTCCAAACGTTGCTGTTGCATTGCAACAATTTCAACTGGATTGGGCATTGCCCGTGACAAGTCGCGCAACCGTTGCCCTCTTTGCGCAATACCATTGGCAAGCGCCCGAACGCGGCGTTCTTCCATCCCTGCAAGCCATGCAGCAAGTTCGGAACGCACTGGTACTGATAGTTCTGCCGCCGCAGTGGGCGTTGGCGCGCGTTGATCAGACACGTAATCAATCAACGTTGTATCGGTTTCGTGCCCAACTGCAGAGATTAAAGGAATTTCACTGGCTGCTGCTGCACGTGCAACGTTTTCTTCGTTAAAGCCCCAAAGGTCTTCGATAGAACCACCACCACGTGCCACAATAATCAGATCGGGGCGCGGCATTGCCCCGCCTGGTGTCATTTTATTAAACCCTTCGATTGCAGCCGTCACTTCTGGTGCGCAGCGGTCGCCCTGAACAGCGACAGGCCAAATTAGAACTTTGCGTGGAAAACGGTCGCGCAAACGATGTAAAATATCACGAATAACTGCACCAGATGGCGATGTCACAACACCAATAACTTCTGGCAGATATGGAATAGGTTGTTTGCGATCTAAATCGAACAAACCTTCGGCAGCCAATGCTTTTTTGCGTTTTTCCAGCATCGCCATCAATGCGCCTACACCAGCAACACGCAATTCCATGACATTCATCTGGTATTTGGATTGTTTTGGAAACGATGTCAGTTTGCCAACGGCTATAACTTCCATACCTTCTTCGGGTTGCACAGACAGCTTTGATGCCTGTCCTTTCCATGTCACGGCATTCAGAACGGCACCTTCATCCTTTAGGTCATAATAAATATGCCCTGATGCATAGCGATTCACCCGTCCGATTTCACCGCGAATACGCACATGGGAAAATTCACCCTCGATCATGCGTTTTACCGCCCCAGAAATCTCTGAAACGCTAAATTCTGGCGCATTTGCACCCGGTTCTGGGTTGTCGATCAAATCAGACACATGTGTCTCCTTGCACATCATCAAAAGCGACTTTAGAACGAGCGGCAACAAAGGCCAAGTCAGGAGCGCGTAAAAACATGAACATTCTTATTTTAGGGTCAGGTGGACGTGAACACGCTTTGGCATGGGCCGTAAAGCAAAACCCAAAATGTGATCGTTTGGTTTGTGCGCCTGGCAATGCTGGCATGGCTGAAATCGCCGATTGTTTATCTGTAAATACAGAAGATGGTGCCGCTGTTGTTGCACTTTGTCAGGCTGAAAAGATTGATTTTGTTATCGTAGGTGCTGAAGCGCCATTGGCAGCGGGTGTTGCAGATGATTTACGTGCTGCTGGCATCACGACATTTGGCCCATCGGCAAAGGCTGCATTGTTGGAAGCATCAAAAGCTTTCACCAAAGAGGTTTGCGATGCCTGTAATGCCCCAACAGCAGCTTATGCACGATTTACAGAGCTTGAAGCAGCGAAAGCTTATGTTACCGAACAAGGTGCACCGATTGTCATCAAAGCGGATGGTTTAGCCGCTGGTAAAGGCGTGATCGTTGCAATGGAATTACAAGAAGCTTTAGACGGCTTGGATGAAATCTTTGGCGGTGCATTCGGCGATGCCGGCGCAGAAGTGGTGATCGAAGAATTTATGGAAGGCGAAGAAGCAAGCTTCTTTATCCTGTCTGACGGTAAAAACATCCTGCCAATCGGCACAGCCCAAGACCACAAGCGTGTGTTTGACGGTGACGAAGGGCCAAATACAGGCGGTATGGGTGCCTATTCCCCTGCCCCAGTTATGACAGATGCAGTCACACAAAAAGCTTTGGACGAAATCGTACAGCCTTGTGTGGATGAAATGGCCCGCCGTGGCACACCGTATCAAGGCGTTCTATACGCAGGTTTCATGATCAAAGACGGCCAACCACGCCTTGTGGAATATAACGTGCGCTTTGGTGACCCTGAATGTCAGGTGTTGATGATGCGTTTGGGTGCGCAAGCTTTGGACGCTTTGCACGCTTGTGCAGAGGAGCGTTTGGATACGGCACAAATCAACTGGGCTGATGACCATGCAATGACGGTTGTATTGGCTGCAAATGGGTACCCTGGCTCTTATAATAAGGGCACAGAGATCAAAGGTTTGGATGCTTTAACATCTGACAGTAAAAACATGGTGTTCCATGCAGGTACTAAATCTGAGGATGGTAAGGTTTTGGCTGTTGGAGGACGTGTTTTAAACGTGACAGCACGTGGCGGCAGTCTGCAAGAAGCCCGCGACCGCGCTTATGACATGATAGATCAGATTGATTGGCCAGAAGGCTTTCACCGCAAAGACATCGGCTGGCGCGCGCTCTAATGATTGTTCGCGACAAACCGGGCATTTTGCAGCTGTTGTTTGACATGCGAGGTTCGGTTTTGCCGCGTATATTACCGCGCATTCTGGTCGTAACGATTCTGTCCATTATTGTCGTGTTTATTGACGCTTCTGTCCTGACGTTGACCCATACAAGCTCAGCCCCTTTTGCTGTGTTTGGTGTCGCGCTTTCGTTGTTTCTGGGCTTTCGCAATAATGCGGCTTATGACCGTTGGTGGGAAGGTCGCAAACTTTGGGGGCAGCTGGTTGCTGATATGCGATCGTTGGGGCGCGAAACAGAAATGTTTATCCCAGAAGATCAGATCAGAACCCGTATATTGCGTTTGGCACTGGCATTTATACATCTACACCGCATCAATTTGCGCAAACTGACAGATTTCAGTGCCCCGAAACAGTGGGTGGAGGATGATTTTTCAAACGCGCCGCATCCGCCTTGTGCTGCCATGAACCAATTAAGCAAAGCGATTGCACAGTCCAGTGCAGATGGATTTGGGCGTAAAACATTAATGGAACGGCTCGCCAATATATCTCTTGCACAAGCAGGCTGCGAACGTATTGCCAATACGCCTTTACCATATGTTTATTCTTTGTTGGTATTTCGTACGACCTATCTTTACTGCCTGTTGATCCCTTTTGCGATGCTGGAAAGCGCTGGCTGGATGACACCTGTATTTGTTGCTGTCGTTGCTTATGTTTTCTTTGGTTTGGCAGAAGTCACCGAAGAACTTGCAGATCCGTTTGGGGAAACCGTGAATGGATTACCTTTGGATTCCACATGTCGCACAATCGAGATTAGCTTAGCACCGCATTTGGATATTGAAGCGCCAGAACCGTTAAAACTGAAACGGTATTATTTAAGTTAATGTTGGCAATTTAAGGCTGACATAATACTTTCGGGCGTAACGTAAGGTGTAAAGCTGCGCGACTTTATTTGGCTTTCAGTCAGTGTAACAGAAACCACTTCGCTCCAATCACCACGCGCTAGGATCATTTCTGGCCCTGCTCCACAGTTGCGCACACCGCTTGCGATGAAATCCCAACCAATCTTGTGATTTGAAAACCCTTGTTTATTGGCTATCTCAGTAAGCTTACCATCTTTATAACTGACGATCCGCAGCGTTTTCGCCAAATGCGGGCGGTCAATATAGGCTATATCAATTACACCATCACCATTGAAATCAGCCACACCTATTGGTGCCAGCCAGCGATGTGATGTCCCTATGTGGGGCGTTTCTGCAATTTTGCCTGTCTTATCATAAACAGCCAGTGCAGCACCGCGGTTCATATCCGTTTCAATAACAATAACTTCTGGAGTTCCATCCGCATCAACATCTGCCAAACGTGGCTGGGTATCTTCGAAAACATGATCCGTTGGAAGTTGGAATTTATGAGTGTCTGTAGGAGTTTTAACAATCAGGCTGCCATATTCGATCGCATCGCCCAATACAGCATGTCTATAGCGGTCTGTTGGATCGCTATATGTCGCGGATACAATATCCGCATAAACAGGTGCAGCCATCATTCCCATGAATAGAACAATGGCTGACCGTAGTATCATTAGATTTGCTTTTCAGGCATCCGAACGACCAGGCCGTCCAGTTCATCTGTAACTTTCAACTGGCAAGTCAAACGAGACTTTGTGGCGTCCGCTTCCCATGCAAAGTCCAACATATCTTCTTCCATTGCATCTTTTGCTGGCAATTTAGCCACCCAGCTATCATCCACATAAACGTGGCATGTTGAACAAGCGCATGCACCGCCGCAATCAGCCTCGATACCAGGGATGTTATTGTCACGTGCGCCTTCCATTACAGTTAGACCGCTTGCAACGTCTACAACGTGCTCTTTGCCGTTGTGCTCAATATAGGTGATTTTGGCCATTGCCGTCTGCCTCCAGTTAAAAAATCTAAATTCCGTGTAAACTGACAATTTGTTTTCTGCCAGCCCCTTTTTTTGCGGATACAAAGAGTTGAATTCAACTGAAACAAATACAGTTACAACCCTATGTTCAAAGCGGCAGATATACGCAGGGGTAGATTTTCCTTTTTATCAAAGCTTTTTATCGTTACTTTGTTCAAAAAACCGAGGACCAAATGGCCCCTATACGAGCAGTTTTTATAGCAAGCCTTATCAGTGCTTGCCCATTATTGGGTAATGCCCAAACACAAGATGCGCCTGAAGGGGCCGCTGAAGGAGCCTGTTATATCCGCTATACAGCCCCTGCTGTGATTGAGACGGTGACAGAACAAATCATTGTGCAGCCTGAAAAAACAACCATTGATCCTGATACAGGTAAAACGGTTGTTGTGATGCCTGCAATATATGCAACAGAGACTGTGCAAAAGATTGTAAGTGACCGCAAAGAAGACTGGGCAGAAGTAATTTGCGCCAACGATTACAATGATAATTTTGTAAAAAGCTTGCAACGTGCTTTGGCAGCTCGTGGGTTTTATCGCGGCAACGTTACAGGTATCATGGATGATCGCACCAAACGCGCGGTTCGAAATGTTCAAAAAAGTTACGGTGTGAATTCCTCAGAAGTCACCTTAGATTTGGCTGAAAGCTACGGCTTGGTAATCCACCATCTATTCGTAAAATAAAAAACCCCGCACTATGGCGGGGTTTTCAATGAATATCCTCAGATTTTAATCACCGAGTGATAAAGCAACAAAACGCGGACTTCCATCGCGGCGCACTAGGAATAATGCAGATTTTCGGCCTGCATCTTTTGCAGCTTGAATCGCATTGGTAACGGCTTCTGGGCTGTCCACAGCAACTTGTCCTACTTCAGCAATAACATCACCAGTACGCAGGCCCTTTTCATACGCATCCGATGTTTCTTCTACGGATACAACGGCAACACCGACAGTATCTTGAGGTAATTTAAGTTGCTTACGAATTTCATCAGTTAAGCTTGTCATTTTAATACCAAGCGATGTTTCTGTTTTTTCTTTTTCAGAAGATTCAGATGACGAAACAACGATCTCTTTTTCAGCATCTTCACGTCGCGCCAATAGAACTTTAAGCGTTTGTGTTTTACCATCGCGCTGCACGATTACACGTACAGACTTGCCAACAGCCGTATTGCCAACCTGCTTAATCAAGCTTCGCGTATCTTTAACATCTTTACCGTCAAAGTTCAGGATAACATCGCCCGCTAAAACACCTGCTTCTTTTGCAGGCCCGTCAGGAACATCACTGACCAAAGCACCAGCCGCTTTTTCAAGCCCCAAAGCGTCTGCCATTTCAGCGTCAACATCTTGGATGTTCACACCTAACCAGCCACGGCGTGTTTCACCAAACTGTTTCAACTGATCAACAACTGGGCCAACAACGTTAGATGCCATCGAAAACCCAAGACCAATAGAACCACCTGTTGGTGAAATAATAGCCGTGTTCACGCCAATAACTGTACCACCCATATTGAATAATGGACCACCAGAATTACCACGATTGATCGCAGCATCTGTTTGAATGAAGTCATCATATGGGCCAGAGCGCAACGAGCGATTGTTGGCAGATATAATACCAGCAGAAACTGAGAACCCCTGCCCTAATGGATTACCTACGGCCAACACCCAATCACCAACGCGTGAAATATCACTGTCGCCAAATGTAACAAATGGCAGTGGTTTATCAGCTTCAACTTTCAACAGCGCAATATCTGTGTTTGGGTCACGGCCAATCAACTTAGCATCTAATTCTTTACCATCAAAGAATTCGATCACAATTTCATCGGCTTTATCAATGACGTGATTGTTCGTCACAATGTAACCATCCGCAGAAATTACGAAACCAGAACCAAGCGCAGATGCGCGGCGTGGCGGGCGTTGCCCTTGGCCTTGTTGTCCCGGGATTTGGTCAAAGAAATCTTTAAAAAAATCTTCAAAAGGTGACCCTTTTGGAACTTGCGGCAATGCAGGGCGATTGGGCTGCGCAACTGTTTGCGTTGTCGTAATATTTACAACGGATGGGCTGACCTTTTCTGCAAGGTCTGCAAAGCTGTCAGGAGCACCACGTGCGGATACCGCCAATGTTTGGGCGAACATAAGAGCCAACGTTAAAAACGCGCCAATTAAAAAGGTTTGAGGTTTTGTCCGCACCTGCGCGCGGGTAAGAGCGATTGATTTCACTGTGTTCCTCCGAAATACTGCATCTTAACAAGCCAATACGCGACCTGCCTTCTTTTTATAACTTGTGCTCTGGGTGTAACATTGCAAGGGAAACAGTCGCAACATTATTCACAAGAACGTTAGCACATACCGAACATAGGTCGGATTTAGCCATGAATTTGCAAATGCATCAATACTGATAAATGTCACAAGCTGTTTTTCGCCAACCAAACCAGCCCTACTCCCAGTGCAACAATAGCCACACCCAATGTGCGACGTTTTTCAACACTCATTTCTTGCATAGCCTTCAACAAGTCTTCAAAGCGTAAAGGGGCCAGCGCAAACACCAGCCCCTCTAATACCGCAACCAGACCTAGGCCCAGTAGCAAATCATGCATCATCTGCCGCTATCCGACTTCAGATAGTCAAAAAACTCGCTGTCAGGTGAAATAACCAAAGTTGAGTTACTGCCTTTCAACGATTTCTCATAAGCAGTCAAAGAACGGTAGAAAGCGAAGAACTCTGGATCACGACCAAAAGCTTCTGCGAAAACTGCGTTTCGCTTCGCATCAGCTTCACCGCGAATAATCTGTGAGTTCTTTTGCGCTTCCGAAACAGTCTCAACAACTGTACGATCTGCAATCGCACGAGCACGTTGAGCGGCCTCGTTACCACGGGCAATCTCGTCTGCCGCTTCACGTTCACGTTCTGCGCGCATGCGCTCAAAGGTTTTTTCCAAGTTTTGCTCAGGTAAATCAGCACGTTTGATACGCACGTCAACGATTTCAACACCCAATGCAGCAGCTTTTTGACGAGACGCGTCACGGATAAGGTTCATCAGGCCAACACGGTCAGCAGATAAAAGTTTACCAGAATCCACATCACCTAAAACTTTACGCAATTCAGCGTTTAGGATCGTTTCCAAACGACTACGTGCAGAATTTTCGCCGCCAGAGCCGATGGCACGTCTGAAACGAACAACATCCGTAATCCGCCAACGCGCAAATGCATCCACATCAAAACGACGGTTGTCTTTCATCGTCACCTCAAGTGGTTGCGTATCAAGAGGCAAAATACGGTCGTCATATTTTACAATTTCATGCAACACAGGAACTTTAAAATTCAAACCTGGTTCATCAATAACAGCTGTAACCTCACCAAACCATAAGCGTAATGCTTTTTCGCGTTCATCCACGATGTAGAACGAAGAAAGAGCAATGACACCCGCTATTATAAATATAGGTGCTAAAAGTGTAGAAACTCTCATTAGTTTGCTCCTCCTTTATTCTTGTTCAATTCATTCAACGGCAAGTATTTTACAACGCCTTGACCACCGCCTTCAGTGTTTTCATCAATGATCACTTTATCAACATCGCCCAGAACGCGTTCTAATGTCTCTAAGTACAGACGCTTACGTGTCACCTCTGGTGCTTTTGCAAACTCTTCATATACGGCGATAAAACGTGATGCCTCACCTTCGGCTTCGTTCACTGTTTGCGAACGGTACCCTTCGGCTTGTTCCAACAACTGAGCTGCTTCACCACGGGCTTCCGCCACAACTTTGTTAGAATAAGCATCCGCTTGTTTTTCCAGCGTATCACGTGTTTGTTCTGCAGCTTGAACTTCGCGGAAGCTGTCCGCCACTTCGCGTGGTGGATCGGCTTTGTCAAAGTTCACACGCACAATCGAAACACCAGCATCATAGCTGTCCAATGTTTGTTGAATCAACGTTTGCAGATCTGCCGCAATGGCACCTTTACCTGTTGTCAAAATTGGCGTCAGGTTTGTCCGCGCAACAATTTCACGCATCACAGATTCAGACACAGCACGAATAGTTTCTTGCGGTGAATTCAGGTTAAACAGGTACTTTTGAGGATCGTTGATATTCCAAACAACTTGGAAATCCACGTCCACGATATTTTCATCACCAGTTAACATCAGACCTTCGTCTGCACGTACACCGCGACCCACACCAATATTTTCGATGTTCTCTTTGGTCACTGGTAGAATTTCTTTGGTGACAAGGGGCCAAGGGGCAAAGTTAAGTCCCTCATTCCCTGTTTTGTAATATTCCCCCAAAAATAGCTCTACAGATTGTTCAGATGTATCCACACGGTAGAAGCTGTTAAAGCCCCAAAACGCTACGCCAGCCAATAGGATCAGACCGATACCGCCAAAGCCAAGACTTGGGGCTTGTCCACCGCCACCACCATTTCCTTTACGAGCGCCGCCTTTGCCGCCCATTAAAACGCGCAGTTGTTCTTGACCTTTACGAACGATTTCATCGATTTCTGGCATATCAGGGCGATTTCCGCCGCCGCCGCCAGAAGGCTTGCGCCCGCCACCATTGTTACCACCACCTTGATCGCCGCGATTTCCACCGCCGCCCCAGGGACCTCCGGAATTATTTCCAGCCATTCTGTTAGAATCCTTTTCTATTGAACGTGCATATATGGGAACACTTGGTCCCGAATGTCAAAAAATCAAGACGCAACAGGCGTCTTCATTGTCACAAGCTCTTCTGCCGCAGTCGGATGAACAGCCATAGTTCTATCAAAATCTTCCTTTGTTGCACCCATTTTTACAGCAATTCCAGCCATTTGGATCATCTCGCCTGCCGCATGGCCGACAATGTGACACCCCAATACCTTTCGTGTCGCTTTGCTGATGATCAATTTCATCAACATACGCTCAGATTTTCCTGCCAAAATATGCGCCATTGGGCGGAAAGCCGATTTATAAACTTCGATTTCTTCGCTTGCCCGCGCTTCTTCTTCGCCCATACCCACTGTGCCAATCTCTGGTTGTGTGAATACAGCTGTCGGAATCAGATCATGATCTGCTTGGCTTGGATTTCCGTGGAACACTGTATCCACAAATGCAGCACCCTCACGGATCGCAACAGGTGTCAGTTGAACGCGGTCTGTTACATCACCGACAGCATAAATAGATGGGATATTCGTCTGGCTATAACCATCAACGATGATTTCGCCTTTACGTCCTATTTCAACACCAGCGTTTTCTAATCCCAAACCATGTGTGTTTGGAATACGGCCTGTTGCATACATCACTTGGTCCACAATCAACTCTGACCCATCAGATACAGTGACTTTCAAACCATCTGTAGTCTTCTCAATGGATTTGACATCTGTATTCACACGCAGATCAATACCCTTGCCGCGCATTTCTTCTGCAACAAAATCGCGAACTTCATTATCAAAGCCCCGCAAAATTTGTTCGCTGCGATAGAATTGCGTTACCTTTGATCCTAAGCCGTTCATTATACAGGCGAATTCACAAGCAATATAACCACCACCCACAACCAAAAACCGTTTCGGTTGCTCTTTAAGGTCGAATATTTCATTCGAGCTGATGATATGCTCTTTGCCTTCAATGTTCGGTACAAACGGCGTGCCACCTACAGCGACAAGAATGTGTTTTGCTGTAAACGTCTGGCCTGTAGATAATTTAACTGTATGCGCATCAACCAATTCTGCACGTGCATCAAACTGTTCAGCACCTGCCGCACCTAGATTTTTACCGTAAATTGCTTCTAGGCGCGTAATCTCTTTATCTTTGGCTGCAATAAGCTTTGACCAATCAAAGCTACTGTCACCAACCGTCCAACCATAGCCTTTGGCATCTTCAAACGCTTCCGAATAACTTGATGCATAAACCATCAATTTCTTTGGCACACAGCCACGGATTACACATGTACCACCCATGCGGTATTCTTCGGCCAAAGCAACTTTAGCACCAGTTCCAGCGGCCAAACGCCCAGCGCGTACACCGCCCGAACCACCGCCAATTACAAAAAGATCATAGTCAAAGGACATGATGTCTCCAATTTATATAAGTTAGTCGAGGTCCATAAACATATTGTCGGCTGCAACCACTTCAATATGTTCGTTCTCTACTGTTCCGTTGTTAATATCACGGACTTCCACGCGTCCATCAACATGTCCAATCACAACCGCGTCAGCAATATCTAAGAATAAACCTGTTTCAACGACGCCTGGTATTTGATTGAGGATCAATGACAATTCGCGCGGATTTCCAATACGACCTAAATGTAAATCTAAGATGTAATGCCCCTCGTCCGTTAATAAAGCGTTGGAATTGCTATCCAAACGTAAAGTGACTTGTTGGCCCATAACGTCTAAATTTGAAATAGCTTCTTCAATAAGCCCTTTTGTCGTTTCCCACCCAAAACAAACAACTTCAACAGGTAATGGAAAGCGCCCTAATACATCTACATCTTTTGAAGCATCTGCAATCACAACCATCTGGTCAGATGCCGTTGCAACAATCTTTTCTTGCAAGAGAGCCGCGCCGCCACCTTTGATCAAATTCAAGTTCGGATCAAACTCATCTGCGCCATCAATTGTCAAATCCAACCATTTGACTTCATCCATTGAGCGTACAGTAATACCACATTCATCCGCTAACTGCGCTGTCGCATCAGATGTTGCAACAGCAACAATCTTCAACCCGTTATCACGGACTTCTTCACCGATTAATTTGACCAACCAAGCAGCTGTTGATCCAGTGCCTAGTCCAAGGCGCATTCCAGGTTTCACAAAATCCATTGCACGCTTGGCGCAAATAAATTTTGCTTTTTCCGCAGGAGACAGTTCTTCGGACATCTATTTCCCCATTTATATTATCGGCAGCACTATAAGACCAATTCACAGGTTCGACGAGTGTAAAACGCTTCGATATTCAGTTTGATGTGAATTAAATACACAAAAGGCCAAAGCAGAATTAAATTCTGTCGCATTTAGTCTGTTCATAAAAAAAGAATCTGTCATCTATATGTCAGCGTATATTAGGAGTAGCCCGATGTTTCTCAGCATCTTTGAAGTTTTTAAAATCGGAATCGGCCCATCAAGTTCCCATACAATGGGTCCTATGGTGGCTGCAGAACGTTTTCTGGGTATGATCAAAGATCAAAAGATTGATGCAGATCATCTGCGCTGTTCTTTGCACGGCTCTTTAGCATTTACAGGCAAGGGGCACCGTACAGATCGCGCCGTTGTCTTAGGCTTAGACGGTTTCACGCCTGCGGATTTCAACGCTACATTGGCAAAAGAAGCAGAAGAACGTATTGCCAACCAAAATGTTGTGCGCCCAGCGGGCCACCCTGTTTACAGCTTCAATCCATCCACGGATGTAATCTTCGACTATGATCGTCAACTAGAAGGGCATGCAAACGCTATGATCCTTCAGGCATTAAAAGGCGATGATGTTCTGCTGGAACAAATTTTCTATTCCGTTGGCGGTGGTTTCGTACAAACGCCAGAAGAAATGGCCGATGATACCCAAGGTGGATATACCCAAAAAGTATTCTACCCATTCAAAAGCGCAAACCAGATGATGGCAATGTCCAAAGCGACAGGCAAAACCATTGCTGAGTTGAAACGTGAAAACGAAACAATGCACAGAACACCAGAAGAATTGGACGAAGGTATCCAAAAAATCTGGCACGTAATGAATGAGTGTATTGAAGAAGGTTTTAAAACTGACGGTATTCTACCTGGCGGCTTAAATGTTCGTCGTCGTGCAAAAGGTATCCACGATGAGTTGGAAGCTGAGCGCGGTGCAAACGTTGCAGCACCACATATCATCAATGACTGGATTGCAGCCTATGCAATGGCAGTGAATGAACAAAACGCTGCAGGTGCACGCGTTGTAACTGCACCTACAAACGGTGCTGCCGGCGTTATCCCTGCAACATTGCGTTATTATCTGGACCATTACCCAGAAGCAGACGCTTCAAAGGTGAATGAATTTCTTCTAACGGCATCGGCTATTGGCGCGCTTATAAAAGAAAACGCATCTATCTCAGGCGCCGAGGTTGGATGTCAGGGAGAAGTTGGTTCAGCTTCGGCAATGGCAGCAGCTGGTTTATGCGCCGTTATGGGTGGAACGACCGAACAGATCGAAAATGCCGCTGAAATCGCACTAGAGCATCACTTAGGTATGACATGTGACCCAATCAAAGGTTTAGTACAGGCACCATGTATCGAACGTAATGGCCTAGGTGCTATTAAAGCAGTTTCTGCGGCGTCTCTATCTCTACGGGGTGATGGAAAACACTTGGTCTCCTTGGATGCCTGCATCGAAACAATGCGCCAAACAGGTCTGGATATGAACTCTAAGTATAAAGAGACTTCATTGGGTGGCTTGGCTGTAAACTTACCAGCTTGTTAGGATGTTAGTGCAGCTATCACTGCATCCATATAGGCCAAAGGCACCATAACTATAGAATCCCCCTTATCAACGGATAGGGTAACTTGGTCATCTGAAACTCTATTAGATGTCGCTATTTGCGTCTTAGGTGACATTTTAAGCCCATCTAATGGCCACTCTAACCCAGTAGACTTCATTTCCACATCACCCATAGGGAATACTGAAAATCGCGCACCTTTTTCTATATTCATAGTGATTTCATCAGGACATCGAAAACAAATGTCTTTTTCACCAATCAATACTACAGTCTTTTCTGGATACCGCGTTAATATAGACAATGCTGCCAATTCATGATCCAGACGCCCGCCTAAAAAACCATACCCAATATAAAACGGCGCCTTTACCGAATAGAGGCATTTTTCAAAATCTGTACTGTCTTGTTCTGATAAATGAATAACAGTGCCATCAAACTGCCCCGTAAAGCTATCCATATCCCCGATAATCATGTCAGGCGTGATACCAGCATCAATTGCTGCGGATCCGCCACTGTCCGCACAAATTACAGCAGAAACAGAATCAACAATGAATTGTGCGGCTTCTGAATCCCAAAAACCCCCGCCGATAAGCATAACAGCCCCGTCAAATTCTACAGTCCTCACAGACTTATGTTGATTGTTTCCCATCTGTATTCAATAAACGAAAAATGTTTGGAAATTAAAGCTAAAATCGTAATTAATCCTGTAAAAACTATGTTTGGTGGCTTATAAAAAAGGTCGTCGTGGGGGCGATTAACGAGTAGAGTAAGTACATTATGGATTCGCACCCAAAAGCAATGACCGTGTCGTATGGTACATTTTCTTGTACCCTAGAAGGTTTCGATGATCCCTTCACAACTATGCAGCTTGTAGCGGAATATTTTCGCAAGCTTTCTGCAGATGATCGCTATTTCGGTAGCGAACCTCTGCAACCTGATGCATCTAAACTGCACCAAATCGCCGAGAGTGCGAATCCAAATCGCATTGACGCAGAAGTCACAGACAACAGTATTGTCCTAAGACAAGCTGAGATTGTTGATGTTCCCTCCAAACTTGAAGAAGAAATATCTGTTGAACAGACAACAGATGACGCGGCTGCAACATTCAAATCACGCCGTCAGACAAATGGAGCCATTTCTTCAGAAAAAACGCCTGTTGAAGATGTTCAAGAGGATGTTGAAGAAGCGCCAAAAGAAATTGAAGATGTTCAAGTTGATACTCAAAAGGACACTCATCCTGAAGTAGCTGACGCCCCTAAAAAGGCCGATGATGTTGAAAGCAGTGCAGAAAAATTCATAGCGGAAGCCACCGCTGAAAATACACCACCTGTTAAAGACATCGCGGCATCGTTAGATAAGAACATCAATGATACAACCACTGCTGATGAATTAGCGCCAAGCTTAGAAGAAGAAATCCCATCTGAAACAGTTTCTGCAGCCGTTCAGGCATTACAAAGTGATGAATCAATTGATCGCTGGTTGGAAACAGCTAATGAAAAAATGGCGACACCAGAACATGTTTCAAAAGCCAATGCATTAGAACGCCTTAAAGCGGCTGTTGCTGCAACAGAAGCAGAGCGTGCAAATCGTATGGAAAACATCGTACCGGAAGTTGTTGAAACTGGCGAGGAACGCAGGGATAATACAATCACGTTCCGCCGCGAGCTTGCAAAAGTGCGCAAAGCTTATGAAGCTGAGACAAGTGTATTTTCACGCCCTAAATCACGTAAAGCGGTTAACAAGTCCAATGGCACGCGCCCATTAGTGTTAGACATGGGACAGCGCATTGACCACAGTGAGCAAGCTGAAGATATAGACGTTCAGGATAACACTCAAAAAAAAAGCGGTTTAACACTGGTTAGTGATCAGGATGCACCAGCACCTAAACGCCATCCAAAAGTGGACGTCAATATAGAAAAAAAACAACCAGCCCCAGAGCCAGAGGCGGTTGAAGATATTATACCAGCCACAAAGAGTTCTGATCTACCGAGTTTTGAAGAATTTTCACGCATGATGGGTGCAAGTACATTGATCGAATTGCTTGAAGCATCCGCCGCTTACATGACATTGGTTTTGGGTAAAGATCGCTATACTGAAAAGCAAATTTCAGCAAACCTACCTCCGCACATCAAACGTATTGTTAAAGAAGATGAGCGCGTAGGAACATTGGATCAATTGAACAAACGAGGGTACGTGAAATCTGCTCAAGACGGCAGCTACACGATTTCATTGGATCGCAAAGCCGCCTATCAAAAGAAATACTTGGCGGGTTAGTCTCAATCTAAAAAATGCTAGCAGTTTTCAGGCGTCAGGATCTTCTTTTCCGACGCCTTTAAACACAAATTTAAACGGCAATGCCCAAATCACACCCAGAACGATGTAGATCAGCAATTCGACCAAAATATGCGGGCGCTCGATCCAGTTCATAACGGTTACTGCCGCCACGATGAACATAGGCAACCATACTAGCAATAAGACCAGTGATAAACGACGACGAGCTTTGTACGATAAAGCCATCAGTCTGCAAACGGGTCTGTTACAAGGATGGTATCTTCGCGTTCTGGGCTTGTTGAAACCATTGCTACAGGGCAATCAATCAATTCTTCCACACGGCGTACGTATTTAATTGCAGCAGCAGGCAGATCATTCCAAGACCGCGCCCCTTCTGTGCTTTCAGACCAACCAGGCATCGTTTCGTAAACAGGCGTACAGCGTGCTTGTTGATCGGCAGCAGTTGGAAGGTAGTCCAATTTTTCGCCGTCCAATTCGTAGCCTGTACAGATTTTCAACTCTTCAAACCCGTCCAAAACATCCAGTTTCGTCAAAGCGATACCGTTCACACCAGATGTTGCACATGTTTGACGCAACAAACAGGCATCAAACCAACCACAACGACGTTTACGCCCTGTAGTCGTACCAAACTCATGTCCGCGTTCACCCAAACGTTGGCCATCATCATCATCAAGCTCTGTTGGGAAAGGCCCCTCGCCCACACGTGTTGTGTAGGCTTTTACAATGCCCAATACGAAATCAATCGCACCTGGACCAACGCCAACACCTGTTGCCGCTTGACCTGCAATCACATTAGATGATGTCACAAATGGGTATGTGCCAAAATCGATATCCAAAAGCGCGCCTTGTGCACCTTCAAACAAAATACGTTTACCTGCTTTGCGCTTTTCACTTAGCACTTTCCAAACTGGCGCCGAGAACGGTAAGATTTTTTCAGCGATTTCTTTGAGTTGAGCAATCAACGTATCACGATCAACAGCTTCAATCCCCAAGCCTTTACGCAATGGATCATGGTGTTGCAAAGCACGGTCAACGCGTGCTTCTAACGTTGCCATATCAGCCAAATCAGCAACACGAACAGAACGACGGCCCACTTTATCTTCGTAAGCTGGGCCAATACCACGGCCTGTTGTGCCGATCTTTGTGCCTTTGCTTGCCGCTTCTTCACGTGCGCGATCAAGCTCGCCGTGAATTGGCAGGATCAGTGGCGTGTTTTCTGCGATCATCAATGTCTCTGGTGTAATCTCGACACCTTGACCACGAATTGTTTCGATTTCACTTAGCAAATGCCATGGATCAAGAACAACACCATTACCGATGACTGACAACTTACCACCGCGTACGACGCCAGATGGTAATGCGTGTAATTTATAGACTTTCCCGTCGATAACCAATGTGTGGCCTGCGTTGTGGCCCCCTTGGAACCGTGCAATGACATCAGCGCGCTCGCTGAGCCAATCTACGATTTTACCTTTACCTTCGTCACCCCACTGGGCACCTACAACCACGACGTTTGCCATTTAAAGACTCGCTTTTTGAATAGAACCGAAGCGGGTATACCCCTGTAGGCTTCTGACTGAAACCGAAAAATGTAATGGAACTCAGGAAAGATCGTCCCACTTAATAATTACATTTCCGGCATATCAGATTGGGGTGGCATTTCTGCGAACGTTGGAACACCTTCAATTACTGGATCCCAAGCGGTTGCACGGCTTGCATATACTGCCATACTTACTGTCATTTCTGGCCTATCATCCAAAATTGAAGCGCGCGGGAAAACCATATCCTTCATGCTAGAGTTTGTGGAATAAATAGGCGAGCCGCATGTTGGGCAAAAATGCCTGCGTACCATATTTCCTGAATCTGTACCTTTATCGAAATATGATACGTCCCCTAATATTGTAAAAGCAGCTTCAGGAATACCCATATGTGTGCAATGCCCTGTACCACTAGATTTACGACAATCCGCACAATGACAGCTTACAATCGCAACGGGATCCGCTGAAGATTTATATGTTACTGCACCACATAAACAACTTCCTTTAAACCCTACTGACATGAAACTCTCCTTTTGCTAAGAAACTAACGAATGATAGTATAAATACATAGCGACTTGTAAATTGCAAGTCACTAGTGAGGTTAATATGGAAAATACACATAGATCAGGCTGTCCAATCTCTACTTCTCTTGAAGTTATAGGTGATAAATGGACACTAATACTTATTCGCGACATGCTTTGTGGTAAAAAAAGATATGGGGATTTTTTAGATTCACCTGAGAAAATAACAACAAATATTCTTGCCAGTCGACTTTCAGATATGGAACGATATGGGTTGGTCACAAAACAACTCTACAACAAGCGACCAAAACGCTTTGAATATGTTCTTACGCCGATGGGGTCAGCTTTGAAACCAATTGTTCAATCCATGTGCATATGGGGAAATAGTTTTTTCCCAGAAACTTGGGTACCCCCCAAAAGCTTCATGGCGCCTGATTAGGCCTTCTAGAACATTTCCAAATACAATCTTGTAGGCCAACAAAACGCCTCATTCGGTCTAATTCAGCATCTAATTTTTGTTGTCTTGATACAGTCCATTTCACCTTAGGTTCAGCCCAGACGTTCATAATGTTTAAAACATTGTTCTTACGATCTGCCTTAACCTCAATACGCCCTACGAAACGATCCCCTTCGAGTATTGGGAATACATAATACCCCCACTTACGTTTGGCCTCGGGCACAAATATCTCAATCCGGTATTCAAACCCAAACAACCGTTCCAATCGGTTGCGATCCCTGACAACTGGGTCAAATGGGTTCAATATACGCAAACGCGTTGTTGAGGATGTTAGGTTATCTAGCCGCTCTTCAATGTCTGCTGGGGCAAACGCTTTCCCCCAAGTTCCATTTGTTGATTGCACTTCGACTGGAACCAAATGACCCTGATCGATCCATGCGCGCACTTCACGCGCATCCATCGCTTCCCAAAACTTTTGAATTTCCCCTGATGTGGCAAATCCCAAACGGTCTAACGCTTGTCGGCACAACCAATCTTGCTGCATATCATCAGAATGCGTCTCTTCACGTAAGTACTTTGGAAAAACGCGCTCGCCTAGATCATAGAACTTCTTGAAATTCTCGCGGTGCGATGTCGCCAATTCCCCTGCATACCACATGTAATCCAAGGCTAATTTATGTGGTGGCCGCGACCATGGCTGTTTCTCACCCACAATCTTCGTATCAAACGCATGGGTCGATAAGGGGCCTTCGGCCATTATCCGTTGTTTGATCGCTGCACGCCCATCAGCATCCAGCATCGATTTATACCAACCCGCATTGTCTATCTTTTCTTTCTTACGTCGAAACTGACGTTGCCACATTGGGTAAAACTCCATTGGCAAGACCGAAGCGTCATGGGTGAAATGTTCAAACACGCCATTTTCTTTTCCCAACACTTTATCCAACATAGGTTCGCGGTAATTTTGATTACGGCTCCAGATGATGTGATGATGGGCACGTGAGACAACTTGGATCGTATCCAGTTGTACAAATCCAAGCCCGCGAATGATAGACATCACATCCAGTGATCCCGTTGGTGCTGTAGCCAAACCTTGGTTGGACAACCACAATTGTCGTGCTTTTTTGTTTGAAATTCTTAAGTCAGCCAAGAGTCAGCTCTTTTCTATAAATGCATCTACAAGTTTAATGCGATCACACTAGTCAGCTCAATCCATTTTATGCGTGTTACCCACAGTTTTGTGATTTGAGAAAACGGCGGAAAACTTGCAGCAATACAACCATATTCATTAATAAGGGATCACCCTATGCGTATTTTCAAAACCTTAACCATTGCAATCGGCTTATTTGGCACAACAGCAACTGCAGCACTTGCATGTGGTCCTAATTCACAATGTAAAATTGATAACAACCGCCACTATTACATCGCTATGCCAGCTGGTCATGATGGGAAAACACCTGTTGGGGCTGTTGTATTTTCTCATGGGTACAAAGGTACTGCACGCGGCACGATGTTGAACAAGAAAATGCGTAAGATCGTATCCGATATGGGATTGGCATTGATCGCTACAAAATCCAAAGGCGATGATTGGAACCTGCCCTATTCCCCTAGTAATTATAACAGCAACGGTGAAAGAGAGTTTCGTTATTTTGACAACGTCATCGAACATGCCTCTGCTAACTTTGCAATCGACACATCGAAAATGATGGCAACTGGGTTTTCGGCTGGCGGCATGATGACATGGAACCTATTGTGTGCTCGTTCTGATAAATTCGCGGCCTTTGCACCTATGGCAGGTACCTTTTGGTTGAAAATTCCAAATGGATGCAAAACCCCAGCCACAAATGTTGTTCACATTCATGGCAAAACGGATCGCACAGTTCCACTGGGTGGTCGTCAAATTCGCCAGACAAAACAAGGCGATGTCCCCACGACAATCGCAATGTACAAAAGCTTTGGTGATTTCAAAAAAATAAGCACCACAAAAAACAAACAATACAGCATGACCTGTGAAAACCACGAAAACGCGTCAGGCAAAATATTCAACTACTGCCTATTCCCAGGTCGCCACCAATTTAACAGCTTTTACATTCAATATGCTTGGGATCAATTTGCCGCCAAAGGTGTATTCAACTAGTGTAAGTTTAACGGGTCATAATCATCTGGCATTCCGTGCTGCAGATCCAATGGGTTATATATTTTACAGCAATGCAGCCTACGCTTAAATAAGTGTCTTCACTGAATCTTTATGATTATTTCCCATGCCACCCCAACAAGATTCAAATAACCCATCGACAAGTCTGCCTGCATCTATTAGACACCCGCAGGTAGTTATTCACATACGGGCACATCAATGGAAAACGTCGTTCTTGTCATTCACTTAATCCTAGCTTTAAGCTTGATCGGTATTGTATTGGTTCAGCGTTCAGAAGGTGGCGGTTTAGGTATCGGCGGCGGCGGCGGCGGTGCATCTGGACGCCCTCCAGCATCTCCGTTGGCAAAAGTGACTTGGATTTTGGCTGTTGGCTTTGTTATTACAAGCATAACCTTGACAATCATTGCCTCGAAAAATTCAAACTCTGACAGCGTGATCGAGCGTTTAGGATCTGATGCTCCTGCATCCGAACAAGGTGGAACACCAGCCCCAGAAGGATTGGAAGGTAACTTGTTGCCACCATCTGCGTCAGATACTCCTGCGTTACCACCAAAAGCTGAATAATTCGCATCTAACCCCTACAAATAGTTGGGGTTTTTCAAAAAACCACAGGATATAGCGGTTCTGGTCTTGTCAGAATCGGTAAGGTCTATTATGACTTAAATCCCGTGATACAGGCGTTTTCGACTGTTCGGAATCGTTCACAAAAACAATAAAAACACGGGGGATGCCACACTATGGCACGTTATATTTTCATTACTGGCGGCGTTGTTTCATCTCTGGGTAAAGGCTTGGCTTCTGCTGCATTGGGTGCACTGCTGCAAGCCCGTGGTTATTCTGTACGCCTGCGCAAATTGGATCCGTATTTGAACGTTGATCCAGGTACAATGTCCCCCTTTGAACATGGCGAAGTATTCGTTACAGATGATGGTGCTGAAACCGACCTAGATCTTGGTCACTATGAGCGCTTCACTGGTGTGGCTGCACGCCAAACCGATTCCATTTCATCGGGCCGTGTCTACACAACCGTATTGGAAAAAGAACGCCGTGGTGATTATCTAGGCAAAACCATCCAAGTGATCCCACATGTCACAAATGAAATCAAAGATTTCATCGAAATTGGTGATGACGAGGTCGACTTCATGCTGTGTGAAATCGGCGGCACAGTCGGAGATATCGAAGGCTTACCATTTTTTGAATCCATCCGTCAGTTTAGCCAAGACAAGCCACGCGGCCAGTGTATTTTCATGCACCTGACATTGCTACCATACCTTGGCGCATCAGGCGAATTGAAAACAAAACCAACCCAGCACTCTGTAAAAGAGCTCCGTTCCATCGGCATCGCACCAGATATCTTGGTCTGCCGTTCTGAAAAAAAAATCCCAGAAAAAGAACGCGCCAAACTAGCCTTGTTCTGTAACGTGCGCCCAGACAGCGTGATCCCTGCATACGACCTTAGTACCATTTACGATGCGCCATTGGCATATCACGAAGCAGGTATGGACCAAGCCGTTCTAGACGCCTTTGGCATCAGCCCAGCACCACAACCTGACCTATCCACATGGCAAGACGTATCAGAGCGTATTCACAAGCCTGATGGCGAAGTAAAAGTTGCAATCGTTGGTAAATACACGCAACTCGAAGACGCGTACAAATCTATATCAGAGGCCCTTACGCACGGCGGCATGTTCAACCGTGTTAAAGTCAAAACCGAATGGATTGATGCAGAGGTATTCGAAAATGGCGATGCTGCTGATAAACTAACAGGGTTCGATGCAATCCTTGTTCCAGGCGGCTTTGGCGAACGTGGTACAGAAGGTAAAATCAAAGCAGCTCAATTCGCACGCGAAAATAAAGTGCCGTACCTTGGCATCTGTCTAGGCATGCAAATGGCAGTTATCGAAGCGGCTCGTAATCTGGCAAAAATCAAAAATGCTGGCTCCGAAGAGTTTGATCATGAAGCGGGCGAAAAACGTTTTGAGCCAGTAGTTTACCACCTAAAAGAATGGGTCGAAGGCAACCGCACAGTTGCGCGTGCCGTAGACGACGACAAAGGCGGCACCATGCGTTTGGGCGCCTATAATGCAACACTCACAGATGGCTCGAAAGTGGCCGAGGTTTATGGCGATACAGCCATTTCCGAACGCCACCGCCACCGTTACGAGGTCGACATCAAATACCGCAAACAACTCGAAGACTGCGGTCTGATCTTTTCTGGTATGTCCCCTGACGGCAAGTTACCAGAAATCGTCGAATGCAAAGATCATCCTTGGTACATCGGCGTACAATACCACCCAGAGCTAAAATCCAAACCTTTCGCTCCTCACCCCCTGTTCCGTGAGTTCGTAAAAGCCGCTTTGGAACAATCGCGGCTGGTGTAAATGGTAGAGCTATCAACACTTGTTGTCTTTGCACTTGCATGTGTTGCCTTAACAGCCACTCCCGGTCCTGATATGCTTTTAATTGCCTCTCGCAGCGCATCCCAAGGGCGCATTGCTGGCCTTGCTACATACATGGGAATCGCTTTCGGGTTATATTGCCATGCACTGGCAGCAGCCTTTGGTTTATCCAAGTTATTTTTAGCAGTTCCAATAGCTTATGACGCAATTCGCATCATTGGAGCCATATACCTATTGTACCTTGCATGGGTCACACTCAAATCTAAGAGTGATGCATCTGAACTTACGAAAACACGCAAAATATCTTTTTGGGTTATGTTTCGCCAAGGCATGTTTACAAATCTCTTGAACCCCAAAGTGGCATTATTCGTCCTCGCCCTCTTCCCTCAATTTATTGAACCTGATGCAGGCAACGTTGCCCTTCAGATTATGATCCTTGCAACAATCCTGAATATTATTGGACTGCTGGTAAATGGTATTGTCATTCTAACAGTTGATAAACTTGGTAGTATTTTTTCTGTAAAAGCAAGTTTTAAGCGCCTACCACAGATATTCTTATCTACGGTGTTCGTTGGCCTTGCAACACGCCTTGTCTTCGACACTCGAAATTAATACGCCCTATTCCTATCAATCTGTTTCAAGAAATATAGCTAAGCGCTCAGTCAATTCATGCATTGGCCACTTCTTGGCCACCCGTAAAATAATGCAAAGGCGATTTACCAAAATGTTTCCGAAAAAATCGCGAAAAATATAGCGGGTCCTGAAATCCCAAATCGAATGCCACCTCTTTCACACTTCGATTGCCAGAACGCAATGCAACACGCGCTTCTAAAGCCAGCCTTTCATTGACGGCTTGCATGATAGTTTTGCCCATTTCATCTTTTACTCTGCGGTTCAAAGTAGCCGTAGAAAGGTTCAAAGCGTCACTGTAAAATGATGCGTCATGATGTTCGGCATATGTGTCCTCGACAAGGTTTTGGAAAGCCACAACAACAGGAGATTGCCTAAAACTGCGGCGATGCGACGCTTGTTCTTTGGCCATTGTATTTAATTTGAAATCAGCCGCATGTAATAACAATGATCTAATAACACTAACAGCTCGGTCATTTGAAAACGGTCCAATATTTCTAAGGATTGCTTGTAACTCTTGAAACTTACCCTCTAAATAAGGCCATTCAGATTGTGGGAACTCTACGATAGGTAAACCTTTCAACCTGTTAAAAACCACACCGTCGCAATAGACCTCATCACGCATCACACGCACACAAAAGAAATCGTGATGAAAACAGATGGATTGCACTTTTGTATCTGCATCAAATACAACAACCTCACCAGGAGATAAGGTAAGCAACTGTCCTTTAGGCAACGTTACTTCGACACCTTCTAATACCACTTGTATATCAGCCTGAGTATTCCAAAACAGCCGATACAGCTGGATTGAATATTCTGGCGCTACGCCTGCTTGTGCTTGAACTGTCAAAGCAGGTAAGTCAGCATTTTCACCCGCTTCAAACGGCAACACCATAGTAGCATTAAAAGATGACATATTTTATATCCTGATATTTAGGCACAAAGACAATTGAAATGTGCATATTTATATTCGCAGAAAACAGTATTAATTTATGCTTCGTGAACATTTTGTCCATATCAAAATCATCTTTGTGTATGGGGTGAAAACACACATTATGTCAGGTTTCTCCTCAAAAGGAGACATAAATGACTTACTCGACAAAACTGACATCTATTATATTTTCGCTCATTTTCATGACATCTTTCGCTCATGCCGATATCTCAAAAGCGCGAAATTTCCATAGTTTCGATGAAAACCTTTTAACATCGGGACAACCCGCTCAATCCATTTTGGAAACCGCAGGTGATGATGGCATTCAAGTGGTCATCAATCTCGTGCCAACTTCTGAAGGTATTTATAATCCCAAAGAAGCTGAAACTCTGGAAAAGCAAGGGATTAAATACATCCACAATCCAGTTAATTGGTCAGATCCAAAAGCATCAGAATTGGAAAGCTTTCTAGCTGCAATGAAACAAGCTGAAGGGAAAAAGGTTCTTGTACATTGCTGGGCAAATGCACGCGCATCTGCATTTGCATATGCATACCGCGCCTCACAAAACCCTGAGAACGCAGAACAAGGGTACGAGGATTTAAAACAAATCTGGAAAGACGTCGCCGGATATAACCTTGATGGTAATGCAACCTGGCAAGATTTCTTAAAAACCAACATCACAAAGGCACAGTAAGCCTGTGCAAAATCACCGTAATAACAGGATTTTATAATGACATCTCCAATTCCCAATCGCATTCTATACACAATGCTCCGCGTCGCTAATCTAGAGCGTTCTTTAGAGTTTTATACAAATGCACTTGGCATGCATGAAATGCGCCGCGAAACATTCCCTGAAGGTGAATTCACACTTGTTTTCATTGGCTATGGTGATGCGGCAACGGATGCCGTGATCGAATTAACTTACAATTGGGGTGATCAAAGCTACGACCTTGGCACAGGGTATGGCCATATTGCGCTAGAAGTCGATGATATATACGCAATGGAAAAACACCTTATGTCTATGGGGATTAAGGTTATCAGGCCTGCGGGCGAGATGACATATGCGCCCACAGAAACGGGTGTCCGAGAAATCATCGCTTTTATAGAAGATCCAGACGGTTATCGAATAGAGCTGATACAAAAAGCTCTACATTAAACAGGCTTAGCTTTCAGACCGCCATTCGCCATTGGTAATTCCATCAATCGTCCAACTGCCAACACGGTATCGGATCAGACGTAATGTTGGATAGCCAATGGCCGCAGTCATACGGCGCACTTGACGATTACGGCCTTCCGAGATCGTAATAGACACCCAACTGTCTGGCACCGACTTGCGGAACCGTACAGGCGGATTGCGATCCCACAGTTCCACTGGCTCATCCATAACTTCAACCTCTGCTGGACGTGTCATACCGTCTTTTAAACGCACACCATCCCGTAGTTTTTGCAGATCATCCTCTGACGGTTCGCCCTCTACTTGTACCCAATAGGTCTTGGATGTTTTAAACTTCGGATCAGCAATACGATTTTGCAGTTTTCCATTGTCTGTCAAAATCAACAAACCTTCACTATCCTTGTCCAGCCGACCAGCCGCATAAACATTCGGCACATCGATATAATCAGATAAAGTTTGACGTGTTGATCCTTCGGTTCCCTTATCGGTGAACTGGGACAACACATTCATAGGTTTATTAAACAGGATAACTTTGGACATAGGATGTCTGTGCACCAACCCGTTCGGTTCTGCAAGTACACATAAATGTCATACGCGGATCATACGTAAGTCATACGTCGATCATACAGCCTTATTTCAGATAAAAAGGCCAAATTGATTTTACACAATCCGGCCTTTTCTATCAGTCTTGGAACTGAATTCTCTTAACTTAGAAAGTCAGGGTTTTTTGACAATACTTTTGCCTCGTGACCTTTCAGACTTGTGCGGGCTGCTGGGCCATAAGATGTGGCATCATCGCGCAATTCTGGGAACAAGGTAAAGATTTCATCACGCGCTTCATCCGTCAGAGCATTGATACCAACTTCACCAGGGTGGAAGCTTTCTGATGCTGCACCGTTGGCAAATACGATCTCGTGGTGATCAAACAGCATGTGGAAATATTCCACTTCGCCACCTTCATTCACATAGATAGTATCATTGTTTACCAGATGCTTAGCGGCTGCAAGAACTTCGCGTTCACCAAACAATAGCTCTGACTGCCAGCCTTCCACAACCATTCTGTGCTGTGGTGAAACCATCAAGTCACGATCATTTGCCAAAGCACCCGCTTTGATCATTATCGGTGCAAAGTTACCCTGTGCAGGTACTGTGCGCGACCCAATCCATTTCATTTCTTGCAGGCCATTATCCTTGGTCAAAACCATATCGCCAACTTTCAGATCTTCGATCTTCTTCTCACCTTGGTCTGTCACAATCATCGTACCACGTGTGAAACATACGATTACGTTCTCAATCTCAGAGAAGTTAACAGTAACCAGATCGCCATCATCATTCGTATATTGGAAGTTACCATTTTCACGAGATGGATCTGTAAAGTTAATATCACCTGGTGAAAGTTGGCCACTTGCAACCAATCCTGACAGATCAAGAACATCACCGAATGCATTTGGCGCACCAGGGAAGTTATCATTATCCGTGTCAGCATTATCAGGCTGGTTCGCTTCACCAGTTTCACCACCAACAATAGTTACACCAGTTGGACCTGTACCACTGGCATCATTGGCAGAAGCATCAATAGTAAAGACGTCATCACCATGACCACCGAAAGCAATGTCACCAGCACCAACAATGATGTCGTCGTCATCACGGCCACCATCAAGAGTGTCGTTGCCATCGCCACCATCAAGAGTATCACTGAAATCACCGCCATCTAGGATGTCATTACCAGTTCCACCAAACAATTCATCATCATCAATACCGCCGAACAATACATCATTGTCAGCACCACCAAAGATAATGTCGTTGTCGTCGTCACCGTAAACAGTATCGTTACCCGCACCACCAAAGACTGTGTCGTCACCATTGTTCAAAATCGGGTCGATATCATCAGGAATGTTCAATGCATCAGGGAAGCTTGGGTCAAGCGCTGCAAAGATCGTATCGTCGCCTTCGCCGCCATCAATGATATCGCTGCCTTCACCACCGATAATTGTGTCATCACCGTCACCACCATCAATGCTATCCGCATCAATACCGCCGTCGATAAAGTCATTACCGTCACCACCAGTGATTGTATCAGCATCATCGCCAGTTAGGATCGTGTCATCACCATCACCACCATCAACAACATCGCGGTCATTGAATGGGTCTGCATCGTTTGCTGTGAAAGGTTCACCTAAATCTACAGCAGGTGTAAGGCCACCAGAATTTGGTCCGCGTGTATCGATTGTATCGTTACCGTCACCGCCTTCTACACTATCACTACCGTCGCCAGTTGTGATTGTATCATCGTCATCGCCACCATCGACTGTGTCATCGCCAGTGCCACCAATAATAGTGTCATTACCAGCGCCTGTTGAAACATCGATACCACCTGTTGTGACAGAACCGTCAACAACGTCATCACCAGCACCTGTTTCAATAGTTTCGATTTCAGAGAAGGTCGCTTCATCACCAGATGTATCGCCTTCAACCTCACCGCTTTCGTTACCGTCAAATGTGACATTCACACCTTCAACAACATCTGTTGTGTCCAATGTATCGTTATCATCACCGCCTTCGCCGCCTTCGATAACGTCACCATCAAACTCGCCGTCGCCTAGTAGGATTGTGTCTGCATCAGCACCTGCAAAGATTTCATCTGCACCAACACCGCCGTCAATTGTGTCATCGCCAGCAAAGCCGTTGATGATGTCATCGTCACCATCAATACCGTCAACACTGTCGCCTTGTGCATCAACAAACACACCGCCACCAGCACCGCTTGTTGGTGTGATCACATCATCACCTGCTGTGCCATCAACAGGCCCTGCAACGCGGTCGCCTAGAATTTCTTCAATTTCTGTGAATGTAAAACTTGCACCAGTTGGAACACCACCAGCATCCAAGAATTCAATAGTACCATTCGTACCATTGCCATTACCATCAACCACCTGATTGATAACACGGAATGGCCCTTGGCCAGTTAGATCGAGCGTATCAAAGTCATCACCATCAGAGCCGCCGTCAATAACATCACCATCGGTACCGCCAATGATCAAGTCGCGATCTGCGCCAGCGTTGATGATGTCTGCGCCGTCACCACCTGTGATCGTATCATTGTCATCACCACCTTCAAGAAGGTCGTCGCCGCCTTTGCCTTCGATAACATCATCACCTGCGCCACCAAATAGCTCGTTAGTGAATACATCTGGAACTGATGTACCTTGTTGATCGAAACCAACCAATGTGTCGTCAAAGTCAGAACCGATGACACCATCGATGCCACCAACGATCGTATCGTTATCCGCATCACCACCAGACAAGTCGCCTGTTGTAAGGTTCACGTTCACAGCCGCATCAGAATTTGAGTAATCTAAATTGTCTTGGTCCGCGCCACCTTGGAAACTGTCAGCGCCATCACCGCCGATGAATACATCATCGCCAGCACCACCAAACAATTCGTTAGTGCCTGTGCCGCCTGACAATACATCGTCACCGTCTTGGCCAAAGATATCATCGTCACCTGCGCCACCATCAATGGTGTCATTGCCACCTGTGCCACCTGCAACGATTGTGTCAAAGAATACATCTGTCACTGTTGCATGCGAGCTGTCGCCACCGTCATTCGTGTGTATGATCTGGATTTTGGCAACAGGACCTGCAATCTCAACCAAAGCAGAGTGATCTGCGCCTGCGTTCGAAGAATTACCGCCGTCAGAAGTGATTGTGTCATTGCCAGCAACACCGTCTTCGTCTGACAGTGTTACATCAGAGCCCGCACCACTGATAGATACCTCTACAGGGTTCCCATTCGCATCAAAGGCTAGGATTTGTAAAACAGAATCGTTGTCCACGTCATTCACACGGAAATCGATGTTTGCCACTTCTTCAGAGAATTCCAATTGATACGTTGCTGTCTCACCATCGTTCTCGGTTTGAGATTCTAATGCACTATTGTTGTCTACAGTCTCAGAACCACCATCAATGCCTGTGATATTCTGATCATCGTCTTCAAAATCTGTTTCAATGTTCAGGTTATTCAACTGTGTATATGTAACATCCACAGACCCCGTATTTTGTGTGAATGTCGGTTCAAAGTCATCAGACTTATCGATTTGACCGCCATCATCAGGATCAGGCACATCGCTCCAGTTGAAAGACTCGCGTGCGGATACAGTCGGTTGACCTGGAACATTGCCGCCATAAATAACGTCATTGCCTTCACCACCTTGGATGCTGTCGTCACCATCGTAACCTGCGATAATGTCATCATCACCATCAGCACCGTCAATTGTGTCATTGTCTGCATCGACAAAGCCAACTAGCATTGTATCGTCACCATCCGTGCCATCTACAATGTCATTGCTCGTATCTGCTGGAAGTGTGTCATAAGTGATATTAGAAACATTCACCTGTTGATCCGTTACATCGCCATTTGCATATTCGATAACGATCTTAGAAACAGGTCCATCGATGTTTACAAGTAAAGAGGCTTCTGAATCAGTCGGAAGAAAGTGTTCATCATTACCTATTACAGTATTGCCGTTTTGGGACATTGAAGATGTTGGTGTGAGTGTCACCGCAACCTCATTACCCGAAGCGTCAAAGGCTGTGATCGTAACGATATCAATGTGTTGATCGCTATTTGTACCAATATCTAAATCGTTGATGCGGAAAGCAACGTCAGAAACATTGTCACTTAGGTTCGAACCAGAATTAGCAGAGAAATCGATTGTGGCTTTGATTGTATCATCCGCCGCAGAACCATCCCCACCTGGGCCAAACAAACGCAGTGAACTGTCGCCATCAAAATTTTCTGGGCCGCGGAATATATCTTCGTCGCTTACTGTGGCAGTTGCAGCTCCACCAGACTGATCTTGGAACGATACAAACGCAGAAATAAGGCCCATGTCATATGTAGCGCCCCCCTCTAAATCCGTATTGTCCGCTTTATCTTCCCAATTCAAAACATTCGAATTTGAACTTCCACCACCATAAACAGTCATCTTACACTCACTCCACACCCTAAAAAGGCTCACTAGAAAACGGTATTTATCCGCAAATTATAAAATGTCGGCCCCCAGTACGTTGTCCAAAATAACTGCAAAACGCACATTGCTGACACAATTGAACACAGGAATGCCACATTTTGAGCGGAAGTAAAATTTATTTTTGCATATATTGAAAAAACGATATAACAAGAAACAATAACCAAATTCACGATATGATTAGGTTGCCAAAATGCAACTTAAAGGTGTTAATTTTTAACATAAACCACCTAGAGGCGCAAATGGTGATGAAAAAAGAAGCAGCACAAATTGGCGCAGCTGCACGCGCATTTACTGTTTTAGAGGTGATTCTTAAAAACGGCCCGATAAAACCTGCTAAAATTTGTGAAATGACACAATTAGGACGCAGTGCAGTGCATCGCAGCATCCATTTACTGGTAGAACAAGGTTGGGTACGCACTCAATTGGGCGACCGTGCCTGCATCGCCACATATCAATTTGACCAGCTCGCTGCGGATGCAAATTTTAGTCAGCCAGTACAAGATCAAATCTACCCAATTCTCAAAGAGCTTTGCACCGCTCATTATTTACACGGTGACATTGCTTTCTTATTTGGGGGCGGCATTGTACGGCTGGTAGAAAGTACTGACAGTAAATATGACATCACCCAACCTCTATCATTAGTGAACTCCGATATATCTACAGCAATATTTAGCATTATGGAACGAGAGCAAATTACACGCTTGTCCACAATTGCAATGAAAACCATGGAAGACGATGAAAAAAACGATATCATTTCTGGTGGTCTAGCAATGCGGATTGTCAAAGCACGTGAAGATGGCAATATGGCATGGGATTATAATGATTCATATGTCAGCATCCCCTTTTACGATAAAACAAAACTTTATGGGGCGGTACGTCTCAGGCAAAAATATGTATCTAAAACAGGGCGACAAACGCTATCCTATGTGGCGACAGAATTGCACAGACACTTACCCCAAGTTTTTAAAAACAAACCAGTTATCAGTCCACGGTAAAATACTTTCAATCACGAAAACCTGTTTAGAAAATCGATAAACACTGCTTGATGACAGCGATCTAAAGACCTAAACCAGCTTTATGATAAAAGATATTCTGAAAGCCTTTCAAGCAACCACAAAACCATCGCTAAGCACCGATGATGCCCATACAGCTTTAGCAGCTCTTATGGTACGAGTGGCTAAAGCTGATGGCACATATGCGGCCGCAGAAATTTCAACAATCGAGCGTGTCTTAATCAAGCAATACACATTAAGCGAAGATGCCGCCAAAGACTTACGAAAAGAAGCCGAAGAGTTAGAGATTATTGCTCCCGATGACGTACGTTTCACGCGCGTAATCAAAGAGGCCGTTGCTTACGAAGAGCGTTCTGGCATTGTGGAAGCGCTTTGGTCTGTTGTTTTATCTGATGGAGAACGCGATGACGAAGAAAACAGCTTTATGCGCTTGGTTGCGAACTTGTTGGGTGTGAATGACCGCGACAGCGCATTGGCCAGACAACGTGTTATGAAGTCATAATAACCCATTCAGTTTTTATTTTGAGATTTTGATGAAATCGAGTACCATTTTCGCGAAGTGAGTATCACTTTTCCAAGATTTCGGAGTTTTATATGTCGCGGTTCATTCCGTCGCGCGCCTATGAATGGCCTACGCTTATCTTATTGTGCATCACATACCTCTTATGGGGCTGCTTCACGTATTATGCATCGACATTAGGCTCTATACTTACAATTCTGTGCTTGGCTCCCATCATAACACTCCATTCATCGCTGCAGCATGAAACCCTACACATCATAGAACCAAAATCAAAGCTCCTAGGCCAATCGTTGGTTTTCCCAGCCATTGGCTTTTTTATACCCTATATAAGATTTCGCGACACACATTTAGCCCACCATGTGAATGAGTATCTTACGGATCCATATGATGATCCCGAAAGCTATTATTTGTGCAAAACAATATGGGCGACCCAACCCCGTTGGGTGCAAAAAGTTTTGACGTTTAACAACACCTTGATCGGTCGGATCCTCATAGGCCCATGCATTGGCCAAATTGCATTTATGCATCAAGATTTTAAAGCCATACTAAAGGGCGATACATCCATTCTGAAAGCATGGTTGATCCATGCCATATCTGTCGCTTGTGTTTTATGGGGTCTGTTAACATATACAACCATCGGAATGGGCACATATATACTCGCGTGTTACTGCGGTTTGTCCATCTTAAAAATCCGCACCTATTTAGAGCATCGCGCCCATGAAAACATGAACGACCGCAGTGTCATAATCGAAGATAGAGGGCTTTTGTCATTCTTATTCTTAAACAACAATTATCACGCAGCACACCATGCACAACCACAGATTCCCTGGTATAATTTGCCTCTCTTTTTCAACGAGAACCGCAGTAAGTTCATAAATAAAAAACATAATTATTCTTACCCAAACTACAAAACAATTTTCTCCAAATACATGTTCCAAGCCAAAGAGACTGTGCCTCATCCACTGTGGAGTATAGAAAACCGCAATGATCGCTAGTTTACCTATGTATATGCGTCCAGAAACCCACGCAGCATATGAACGATATTGGTCCGCGATACGTATACAGCTTTTAGAAATCGGAATAGAGGCCCCACAAACCCTAAGTGATGTTGAAACGATTGCACATTGGCAACAACAAGACATGGTTTTCAGTCAAACCTGCGGCATGCCCTATCGCCTTGTGCTTAAGGACAAGGTTCAATTGGTCGGCACGCCTGATTTTGACATTACAGGTTGCCCTGCGGGATATTATAAAAGTGTTCTGATTGTGAATGTTCAGGATGACCGCGAAAAGATAAGCGACTATAGAACATCCACACTGGCTGTGAATGCTATAATATCCCAATCGGGCTTTGCCGCCCCACAAAACATGGCCAAAGAACTGGGTTTTAAGTTTGAGAATATCACCCTATCTGGTGCTCACCGCGCCTCCGCGCAAATGGTCGCCAAGGGGGACGCTGACATAGCCGCCATAGATGCTGTCACATGGCGCGACATTCAACGCTATGATAGATACGAAAGTTCCTTAAGGATCATCGACACAACACCAGCTACACCAGGCCTACCCTATATCTGTGCCTTACATTTTGACCGAAATGATATCAGACAAGCCGTTGCAACAGCAATTGCAGAGCTAACGGCGTCTGATCGCGATATCTTAGGTATCAAAGCGCTGATAGACATCCCAAGCGCGGATTACCTATCTGTTCTCAACCCTTAGAAAAAAGCCTGCAAACCCGTTTGTGCACGCCCAAGGATCAGCGCATGTACATCATGCGCTCCTTCGTAGGTGTTCACAGTTTCTAGGTTCACCATATGGCGCATCACCTGAAATTCCTGACTGATCCCATTACCGCCATGCATATCACGTGACATCCGCGCTATATCCAATGCTTTACCGCAGTTATTGCGTTTCATCATACTAATCATTTCTGGTGCTGCTTTCGCTTCGTCCATCAAACGACCAACTTGCAAAGCACCTTGTAACCCAAGGGTAATATCCGTTTGCATATCCGCCAATTTCTTCTGATAAAGCTGTGTTTGTGCCAATGGGCGCCCAAACTGATGGCGATCCAACCCATATTGACGTGATGCGTGCCAACAGAATTCCGCTGCCCCCATAACACCCCAAGAAATACCATAACGTGCGCGGTTCAAACACCCAAACGGGCCTTTCAAACCTTCTACATTTGGCAACAATGCATCTTCGCCGACCTCAACACCATCCATCACAATCTCGCCTGTGATCGAAGCGCGTAAAGACAGTTTGCCATCAATCTTGGGGGCAGACAGGCCTTCCATGCCTTTTTCCAGAACAAAGCCTTTGATCTTGCCATCATGCGCATCAGATTTTGCCCAAACCACAAACACATCAGCAATTGGCGCGTTTGAAATCCACATCTTTGAGCCACTGATCTTATACCCATTCGCCGTTTTCTCAGCGCGTGTCTTCATACCTGCTGGATCAGAACCTGCATCAGGTTCTGTTAGACCAAAACAACCAATAAATTCCCCGGAAGACAGTTTTGGCAAATACTTCACCCGCTGTTCTTCACTACCGTAAGCATAGATGGGGTACATCACTAACGAAGATTGCACAGACATCATTGAACGATATCCGCTATCGACACGCTCAATCTCACGCGCAACCAAACCGTATGTCACATAATTGGCGCCCAAACCACCATATTGCTCTGGAACTGTTGCCCCCAATAGTCCCATTTCACCCATTTCGCGAAAAATCACAGGGTCTGTCTGTTCATTCGCATAAGCTTCAATCACACGTGGCTGTAGCTTGTCTTGTGCATATGCCCGTGCAGAGTCGCGGATCATCCGTTCTTCTTCGCTCAATTGGGTTTCCAGCATCAAAGGATCTTCCCAATCAAACGATGATAAGGACGGATTATCTTTGGCTTTAAGAACTGGTTTATCGCTCGGCATTGCAAACTCCATCAATCAATATGGTATGGCTAACGAGGGAAATCAGGGTTCGCAAGAGGTATCCGCAAATAATTTGATCAAATTATTCTTGCGCACCCCACAAGCCCTCTGCTAGCCATGAGACAAGATGAAACAGGTGATGAATGAGAATCGGTATTTTGCAAACAGGCATTACGCCAGAGCAAGTCTCAGCCAAACATGGCGAATATCCAGATATGTTTGAACGTTTCTTGGCCAATCGCGGCTTTGAATTTGACCGTTACAGTATCGTTAATGCTGTTTTTCCCACATCTATAAAAGATGCAGACGGATGGCTCATCACAGGTTCAAGACATGGCGTCTATGAAGACCACCCTTGGATTCCACCATTAGAAGAGTTTATCCGCGCGATATACGCAGCAAACATCCCATTAGTTGGCGTATGTTTTGGCCATCAAATCATTGCTCAAGCTTTAGGTGGCAAAGTTGAGAAATTCGACGGTGGCTGGTCTATTGGTCACACAGACTATCTGATGGATGGTCAAGATACTCCGATGCAATTGAACGCATGGCACCAAGACCAAGTTGTTGAATTACCAAAAGATGCTCGTGTTATTGGCTCTAGCGACTTTTGCAAATATGCATTTCTTGCTTATGGCGATACCGTTATGACCACTCAACCACACCCAGAATTTGGCAGCGATATTGTTCAAGGTCTGATCGATCACCATGGCAAAGGTGCTGTACCCAAAGATTTGGTCACAGAAGCACAATCGCGTATAGATAGCCCAACACAAGCAGAAACAATCGCAGATATGTTTACCGCTATCTTCAAACAGTCCAAATGCTAAGGGGACATCATGAGCACGCAAAATGACTGGCTGGATCAAATACCGCAAGCTGCACGCGACTATATCAACGGACGCAGACTGGAAGAAGTGGAATGCATCGTTGCAGACACCACAGGGATTGCGCGCGGCAAAGCTATGCCTGCGCTCAAGTTTTCAAGCATGGACCATATGTACATGCCTGATGTTATTTACTACCAAACAGTTACTGGCGGTTACGCCGACATTGACGATCTAAAAGACCAATATGTCGAAGGTGATATGGTGTTAAAACCAGATTTTTCCTCTGCCACAGCGGCCCCTTGGACAGGCGACATCACACTTCAAGTGATCCACGACGTTGAGGATCAAAAAGGCAAACCAATTCCAATGGTGCCGCGCAATGTATTGAAACGCGTTATCGCTCTTTACGAAAAAGAGGGCTGGGTGCCAGTTGTAGCGCCTGAAATGGAATTTTATCTGGTCAGCCCTAACGTTGATCCAAATGTTCCAATCGAACCAATGATCGGGCGCACAGGTCGCCCTGCGGCAAGCCAACAATCCTATTCCATGTCAGCAGTTGATGAATACGGGCCTGTCATTGACGACATATATGATTTTGCCGAAGCCCAAGGTTTAGAAATCGACACGATTATCCAAGAAGGAGGTGGCGGTCAGATAGAAATCAATCTGAAACATGGTGATCCACTCAGATTGGCTGATGAAGTGTTCTATTTTAAACGCTTGATCAAAGAAGCCGCATTACGTCACAATTGCTTTGCCACGTTCATGGCAAAACCTATGGCGGACCAGCCTGGATCTGCGATGCATATCCATCATTCAATCGTTGATCCAAAGACAGGCAAAAATTTGTTCACAGATGAAAAAGGCAAAGCCACAGATTTGCACAATCATTTCATTGGCGGTCTACAAGAATATCTACCGGCTGGATTGGCTTTTATCGCACCTTATGTGAATTCATACCGCCGTTTCGTTGCCGAATACTCGGCCCCAACCAATCTGGAATGGGCCGCTGATAATCGTACAACAGGCATTCGCATCCCAACATCAGTGCCAGCAGCACGCCGTGTCGAAAACCGCGTTGCAGGTATGGATTGCAATCCATATATCGCCATAGCTGCAAGTCTTGCTTGCGGATATTTGGGTATGAAAAAAGGCATTCAGCCACGCAAAGCCGCCAAAGGCGTTGCATACTTTGGGCACAGCCAAATTCCAGAAACAATCCATGACGCACTGGTTCTATTGGATGATTGTCCAGAATTAGCAGACGTAATGGGCGAACATTTCGTAAGAATTTACCGTGCTATTAAAACGGCAGAAAATGAAGAGTTCCAGCAAGTGATTTCCCCGTGGGAGCGTGAACATTTGCTTATGAGTGTCTGATGGACCTCCTTCATTCAAATGATAGTTTAGGCACATATCCCAACAGCTGGTATGCAGCCACAGCAAACACATTAGTGCCCTTCCCGACCTTAAAGGGTGCCGTAAAGGCAGATGTCTGCATTATCGGGGGCGGTTATACAGGCTTATCAGCCGCACTGCACTTAGCCCAAGCAGGGTTTAAAGTTGCTGTTTTAGAAGCCCACCGCGTTGGCTGGGGTGCTTCTGGGCGCAATGGTGGGCAATTGGGCAGCGGGCATAACCAAGAGCAAGATTATCTGGAAAAACTGCTGGGTATAGGCCCAGCCAAAAAACTTTGGAACATCGCGTTAGAAGCCACGGATACCGCGCGTGGCTTAATCAAAACGCATAACATAGAGTGCGATCTGCGCGATGGTATCGCACACGCCAATTGGCATGCGTCTGATGTTGGGCATGATCATGCTTATGTTGAAAAATTAAACCGTGATTACGGCTATGATAAAATCACAGCACTCGATTTTGACCAGACCCGTGCATTGATCGGATCAGAGGCTTATCATGGTGGTACATTGGATATGGGGGGCGCACATCTGCACCCTCTAAACTACGCTTTAGGGTTAGCAAAGGCCGCTGCAAGCGCCGGTGTTCAAATTTATGAAACCTCAGAAGTAACCAAAGTTCAACGTAACAGCACCCATCAAATATGCACCAAACAAGGACATGTCACAGCAACCAACCTGATTTATGCCTGCAATGGCTACTTGGGCAAACTTGAGGGCAAAACAGCCGCAAAAGTCATGCCAATCAACAATTTCATCGCTGCAACCGAGCCATTGGAACAAGACATGGCCGAAAGTTTAATCGCACAAGACGTCGCCGTGGCTGATAGTAAATTCGTTGTAAACTATTTCAGACGCAGCGCAGACAACCGCATGCTGTTTGGGGGTGGTGAAACCTATGGTTACCGTTTTCCAAAAGACATCGCATCCCTTGTGCGCAAACCCATGCTAGAGGTTTATCCGCAATTAAAAAACGCCAAGATCGAATATGCATGGGGCGGCACACTCGGCATTACATTGAATAGAATGCCTAACTTTCAAAGACTTAGCTCAACATGTTATTCTCTATCTGGTTATTCAGGTCACGGTGTTGGCATGGCAACGATGGCTGGAAAAATCGTATCGCGCGCGATTCAAGGCAACGCAGAACAATTTGATGCCATGGCACATATCCCCACACATAACTTTCCAGGTGGCGCGCATTTACGCTGGCCAGGTCTCGTTTTAGCCATGACTTGGTACGCTCTACGCGACCGACTTGGGCTTTAATTCGCCTTTCATAAATCTGTTGCAATTATTGGGTAGTCACAGCATAAAATTACATCTATAAAAACCGAAACTCAGTTTCGGATAATACGAAAGAATGTTATGCTAAAGAAGAATTTCCACCAAGCAGAGCCAATTCCAGAAGAAGCACGCGCCTATATTGATGCCCTTTTAGAAAGCGGCGATTTATTCCGTTACCACGCATCTGAAGATGCCCCAGTAACACTGTTGGAAAAAGAATTCGCCGCCATGATGGGTTCTAAATACGCTTTGGCTGTGGCTTCTTGTTCTGCGGCACTATTCTTAACACTACGCGGCTTAGAACTTTCACATAATGCCAAAGTCCTGATCCCTGCCTTTACATTCGCAGCGGTTCCATCCGCAGTCATTCACGCAAATTGCACCCCAGTTTTGGTCGAAGTAAACGATAATTATCGTATCGATGTAGAAGACTTTGCTGCAAAATTCACAGATGATATCGAAGCCGTTCTCATCAGCCACATGCGCGGTCACACATCCGATATGGATGCAATCAAAGCGCTTTGTGATGAAAAAGACATTCCATTGATCGAAGATGCCGCTCATTCATTGGGCACGACTTGGAACGGCCAAAAAATCGGAACAATCGGCAAAGTTGGTTGCTTCAGTTTCCAATCCTACAAATTGGTCAACGGCGGTGAAGGCGGTATTTTGGTCACTGACGATGCTGATATGATTGCTAAATGTGTGATCATGTCTGGTGCATACGAAAGTAACTGGCAAAAACATGGGCTAGATTGCAACGCGTTCAGTAAATACCAAAACGAACTACCACTTTACAATACACGTATGAGCAACCTATCTGCCGCTGTTATCCGCCCACAGTTAAAAGAGGTTGAGCGCCGCGTTGATGATGGCCTACGCAATCACGACAGCCTTGCAAACCAACTGAACAGTTCCCCTTATTTCGATGTGCCTGAAGCATTAGCACCTGAAAAACGCGCACCAGACAGCATTCAATTCAACCTTATTGGTTTCACAAACAGCCAAGCACAAGCCTTTATGGCAGAAGCTCATACACAAGGTGTACCTGTCAGCATATTCGGCCTACACACGGGTAACGCCCGCGCTTATTGGAATTGGAAATTCTTAGGAGAAACACCTGAATTACCAAAAACCAAAGCGATGCTGGCACGTGCATGTGATGTACGTCTTCCAGCAGCATTAACGCTTGAAGAGGTCAACACGATTGGTGATGTACTTTTGGCCTCGGTAGAACAAATCAAATCTGGAAAAGCAGCCTGATTTATCAGTCCTTTACCCTATTCTTGGATGATCAGTTTATCTTTCATCCAAGGAAATTTTTCAACACATGGATCCACCAGCATTGACGTGACAAGCGGGCGAATTTGCTGTGCGATATCATAAGGAACTGTATCCAAAACACCTTTACGCGCGATCAATGAAATTGTCCGCGACAATTCTTTGAACGGCAAGGGCAGGATATCCACATCATCATGAAACCTGCGTGCACGCATATAACCCAGTGATGTTGTAATCGTCCAACCAGAACCCGCCGAAACCATGCACAAGATCGCGTGGTAACTGTCGAATTCGAATTTATTTGGCAGGTTGATACGTTGGCGCGATAAATGAGCCTCAATCTGGCGCCCCATCATTTGGCGCGATGAATAACGAATGAACGGCAATGTCAGCAATTGCGAAAGAATATCGCTATTCGGGTCAACCGTGCCCTTTGGAACAGCCACTACGAACGGCTCTGTTAGGATCGGGTGAACTTCCATCCAATCCGCTGTGATATCCAAATCAGCAGCAACAACCACATCCATAAAGCGCGATTCAAGATCAGACGCCAAACGATAGCTAGAGCCACTTTCCAGCAAAAATTGGCAGCCTGTTAACTTCTTGGAAAGCCCTGCCATCAAAGCGGGTGTCACATCCGCATCAAAGTCATCGATCATCCCCAACCGCAGCCGGATCATTTGACTATAATTAAACACAGCCAATTCAGCCTTGGCTTGCGTGGCCTCTGCCAGGATTGTTTCCGCACGACGCAAAAACAATGCACCCGCAGATGTTAATTCCATTGGGCGCGAGGAACGGTTCAACAAAAGCACACCAAGGGCGGCTTCAAGGTTGGTTAATTGCTGTGAAACCGACGATGGGCTTGCATTCAAACGCTTTGCAGCAAGTGAAATCGTGCCTTCTTCAACAGCGGCCACAAAAATCTCAATCGCCCAAAGCGTCATTTTACCTGGAATATCAACCATCTAGACGACTACCCATTTCCCAAAAATGGCATATTGCCATGTTACACACTCTATATAAGCACGTGAAGCGCTCACTTTATCCTTACAAGATAAGAGACATAAAATCTATTTTGTAAGTGGCGAAAAATGTAAAGCGTTTTCGTTACAAACAGTTAACATAGAATGTTCGCATTATACAATTAAATCAAGCACACTTCATATAATTGACAACCTCTTTCAGATAAGATGAAGCTTTCATATGAAACAAAAGATACTCGTCATTGGCGCAGGCATCACAGGCGTCTGTATTGCAGAGGCTCTGCGCCGCGCAGATCAATCCGTTACATTGGTGGATCGGATGCGCCCAGGGGATCCCGCACAAACATCTTATGGCAATGCAGGCATTCTTGCCCGCGAAGCCATTGCACCCATCCTTGATCAAGCGATGATATCGCAAATACCCAAATGGTTATTGTCAAAAGACAGCCCAGTGAACATCAAATGGTCTTATCTATTTAAGCTTATGCCATGGGCTATACCTGTTTTACGAAATGCAATGAAGGATCGCATCCCTCAGACAATGCAAGCTATGAATAACCTGATCTATGATACAGTCGATCAACATATAAACTTCACTAAGGGCACGAATGCCGCCGCATTTATTCAAAAGGGCGAATTCATATTTCTTTATCCTCAAAAAACAAATTACCTGTCAGATATTTATATAAACGACTTAAAGAAATCACTTGGCGTTCAATGGATTGAACGCGACTTTGCTGAGCTCAAAGAACGCGATCCAGCATTGGGTGATAGTTATAAATTCGGCGCAGCATTCCAAAATCACGGTTGGTTAACAGATCCCGCAGGATATGTTGCCAGTATTGCCAACCATTTCACAGCCAATGGTGGTACATTTATAGAAAAAGAAGTCGTAGATATCGGCCCCGACCGCGTAACCTTTAAAGGTGGTAAAGAACATATCGCTAATACGATCATTCTGGCGACTGGCGCATGGTCCCAAAAGCTGGCCAGAACATTCGGTCACAAAATCCCACTGCAAGGGGAACGCGGTTATCATATTATGCTCAGCAACCCCAGTCATAAACCCGATCAGCCCTATATGGTGACAGATGCTAAATACGGTCTCACACCTATGGCAGATGGCCTACGATGTGCAGGTACGACAGAATTCGCGCCTTTAGATACAGCCGCTTCTAAATCCCCAATTGATTATTTAGAGAGAAGCATCAAACAGGTTTACCCCGATCTAACTTGGGATGGCAAAGGAACATGGATGGGTTCACGCCCAACGCTGGCTGACAGCTTACCGATGTTTGGTCGGACAAAATCAGCACCAAATGTAATTTACGCATTTGGTGGGCAACATTTGGGCATTACAATGGGTCCAAAAGTGGGGCAAATCATCCGCGATATTGCTTTGGATAAACCGACCAATATAGACCTATCCCCTTATGCCGTAGATAGGTTTGATTAATCACTGAATTTGAATGGCTTTCCGATCATAACTGATCATATCCGTATCACCATCATCATAAGTGATTTTAACCGTTACATTCTGAATAGATTTCAGCTCATACCCCCTGTAAATCACCTGCTCAGGTGGCAATGCCATTGGGTTTGCCGCAGATGGATCGCATGGTGTAAACCGCCACACTTGGTCTGCAGCCGTTGAATTCACGCTATACTCAATCCGCGTCAAACCGCATCGCCATGTCAAAAGATGTGTGAAATACAACAGATCGCGTCCTTCCCATTCACGAACAGCAACCCATTGTGTTTTCGTGATATTCAGTATTGGACGCACTTTCGCAGCATCTAACAACTGCGCAAAACCTGTAGTCGGCAATATCAATACTGCCAAAACCAAAAGGCGCTTCATAGAAAATCCCCCATATAACTATCTATAGCATTCCAATTTTTCGCGTCTGTGTCTATACATTAGAAAATAGAATAAAAGACGAGCATCCAGTGGCAAATAAATTTAATGTTTTCGCAATAATACAAGGTGGACGATTACAATATGAAGCTGTGACTTTCGCTGCAACATTTCGCCATAAACACCCAAATTTCAAAGGCCGTTTGATCTTTGGCGAACCACAGCACACTGAAAACTGGAATTATGATCCAACCATCGACAGTGATGAAATTCGCCGCCTCTTAGAAGGTTTTGACGCTGAAATAGTCCCATTTAATAACCACGTCTTTGGCAGCGATTACCCATACGGTAATAAAATTGTTGGCTTAACGGCCCTGCCAAAAGGTGAACCTTTTATCTTCTTTGATACAGATACACTCTTTACAGGTCGCCTAAATGAGGTTGATTTCGACTTTGATCGCCCAGCCGCCTCGATGCGTCGCACAAACACCTGGCCTGAAATTGACCTTTATGGCCCAGGCTACGCAGATACATGGAAATCTTTGTACGATAAGTTCGATCTAGATTTTGAAAAATCATTGGATATGACCAAACCTGATGAATATTGGGAACGTTATATGTATTTCAATGCAGGGTGGTTCTTTTATAAATGCCCACACGAATTTGCAGACCATTTCTTGAATTACGCCACTGAAATCATGCGCGATCCACCCTATGAAGTTTGCACACAAGAGTTTAATCCATGGTTAGACCAAGTCGCCCTACCCCTTGTGATCAGTAAACTGGGCGGTGGGCGCCCCACGGAGTCTCAATTACAATTGGATGGTGAGGTTGCCTGTCATTACCGTACATTACCCCTGTTGTATGCTCGAGAATCCGATGAAGCTATCGACGCTTTAGAGCGTGCAGTCGCACCAAATAAAATTAAAAAGGTCATGAAAAAATCAGAAGCCTATCGTAAATTGGTATTCCAAAGAAAAGGCACTGAAATCATTCGTGAAATGTTTGACCGTGATAACCTACCGCGCAAAGAACAAGCTATTCGTCAACGCATCAAGAAACGCAACCTCTGGCTGCGTTAAAGATTATTTCTTTCGGTTCTGTTTTTCAATAATACCTGATGTGCCTTCGCGGCGTTCCAGCTCTTCCAATACATCGTCAAGGGAAACACCACGCGAAGACAGCATAACAAACAGGTGAAAAATCACATCTGCCGCTTCTTCTTTTAGGTTCTGTTTATCACCCTTAGTCGCTGCAATGATCGCTTCAATGGCTTCTTCGCCAAATTTCTCGGCACATTTTTCAGGGCCGCGTTTGAACAATTTAGCAGCATAGGATTTTGCTTCATCCTCGCCTTTGCGACTTTCAATTGTGCGCGCAAGGCGCGTTAGGACATTTGCCATGATCTATCTCTATAATCTTACAGGAACACCAGCCGCAGCCATATGCTCTTTTGCTTCTTTTATCGTGTAATCGCCAAAATGGAAGATAGAAGCCGCTAAAACCGCAGAAGCATGCCCTTCGGTCACACCTGCAACCAAGTGATCCAAGTTACCAACACCACCCGAAGCAATCACAGGAATGCCTACCGCATCCGCAATTGCACGCGTCAAAGGCAGATTATAGCCATCGCGTGTGCCATCACGATCCATGCTGGTCAGCAAAATTTCCCCTGCCCCTTTACTTTCAACAAGCTTGGCAAACTCAATCGCATCAATACCCGTACCTTTGCGCCCACCATGGGTAAAGATTTCCCACTTACCGGGTGATACGGTCTTTGCATCAATCGCCACCACAATACATTGGGAACCAAACCGATTTGCACTGTCTGCCACCACTTCTGGGTTAGCAACAGCAGCAGAGTTAAAGCTAACCTTGTCCGCACCAGCCAATAACAGATTGCGTACATCTTCGGGCACGCGCACACCGCCACCAATGGTCAGCGGCATAAAGCATTGCTCTGCTGTACGCCGCGCCACATCAAACATCGTACCACGATTTTCAACAGTTGCGGCAATATCCAGAAAACACAATTCATCCGCACCAGCGGCATCATAAGCCTTGGCACTCTCCACTGGATCGCCTGCATCAATCAGATCAACAAAGTTAACCCCTTTGACCACACGGCCGTCTTTGACGTCTAAACAAGGGATGATGCGTGTTTTGAGCATAGGTATTAACCTTTCAGCAATGCGGCTGCTTCTGGCACGTTAATAGCACCATCATAAAGCGCACGCCCAGAAATTGCCCCGTCCAGCGGTGCACCGCAATCTTTCAAAGCGCGCAGATCATCCATAGAGGACACACCACCCGAAGCAATCACAGGGATAGACACGGCATGCGCCAAGGCAGCCGTTGCTTCTACATTCGGCCCCTGCATGGCACCATCGCGGTTGATGTCTGTGTAAATAATCGCCGCCACACCGGCATCTTCAAACTGACGCGCAAGATCTGTGATCTCTACATCTGTTTCCTCGGCCCAGCCACGTGTCGCAACCATCCCGTTACGCGCATCAATACCCACAGCGACATGACCTTCAAACTTACGTGCGGCTTCACGCACCAATTCAGGGTTCTCAACAGCCACAGTGCCAAGGATCACACGAGACAAGCCTTTTTCCAACCAAGTCTCGATTGTGCCTAAATCCCTGATCCCGCCACCCAATTGTGCTGGTACCTTTACAGTCTTTAGAATCTCTTCAACAGGTGCCGCATTCACTGGTTCGCCCGCAAAGGCGCCGTTCAAATCGACCAAGTGCAACCATTCACAACCTGCATCAGCAAAAGCTTGGGCTTGAGCCGCTGGATTATCATTAAAAACAGTCGCTTGCTCCATTTCCCCTTTGTACAAACGTACGCAGTTACCGTCTTTAAGGTCGATTGCGGGGTATAGGATCATGGTTTTACCTGTAATTAACGTGATTTTGATGCCTGATACCTGATCGGCGAAGGATTGCAAAGAGTGATGTAACCTAACGTTCTTCTTGACGCACCAAGGGGTGATTTTGCAAGCTATGCAGGATTAAGGGAGACATAATCATGAAAAAACTAGCATTAATCGCAACAGCGGCTCTAATGACAGCGCCTGCATTTGCTGACGATGTATTCGGCACATGGAAAACAGCTAAGGACGACAACGGAAACTTCGGCCATATCGCAGTTGCACAATGCGGCGACACAATTTGTGGTAAGTTGGTGAAATCCTTCAACCCAGATGGCAGTGAGTTAAAATCAGACAACGTTGGTAAAAACATCATCTGGAATATGACAAACCAAGGCGACGGCTATTACGCTGGCGGCAAAGTTTGGTCACCAGATCGTGACAAAACGTATAAATCTAAAATGCAGTTGAGCGGCAATACATTGGCAATCAAAGGCTGCATTGGTCCAATCTGTCGTGACGGCGGTAAATGGACACGCGTTAAGTAAACGTTTCTATATGAATTCAAAACCAGCTCGTTGTTCTCAACTGGCTGGTTTTTTATTGCCTAATCATCAAGTTGATGACGAACGCTATCGCCTATAGATATCAAACCTTCGGTAACAACCTCAGCAGTTACACCGCCATGCCCACGCATGGCATTATACCCGCCCTGCCCCATAATAGTTTCCATACGGCTACACGGCGCACAGGGGCCAGAGATACGCAAAACCGCACCACCAATCACAATCATCTGACGGCGCAACGCCAACAGATTGACCCCACTCACAGCAATATTCCGACGTAAATCCGCAAAAGTGATGTCATCTGATCTGACAAATCTGCGGATCAAATCCAAATGTTCAGTTTGTATCAACGTCACCGCGCGTTTTCCCGCCGTAGATCGGTGATCGCCCTCCAACCCAATAAACCGCGCTTGAACAGAAGTCGGCTCTAATAACGTCGCTTTACGTTCAGGACGCACCCCAATCCAATCAACCTGTCCCTCATGCGGAAACTGAGAAATCAATTCTGCAATTGACGGTCTCAAATCAAGGCGCCCATTTCAGGAAGTTGCCAATCAACTTCAAACCCGTCGCTTGGCTTTTTTCAGGGTGAAACTGCGTGCCTATGATATTATCACGTCCGACAACAGCAGTGATCGCTTCACCATATTCAACCGTTGCCAACAGATCATCAGGATTTTCTGGTAACAGGTGATAACTGTGCACAAAATAAACGTGGTCTTGTGCAGTAATGCCATCCAACACCGCGTGATCCGCGATATTATCCAAAGCATTCCACCCCATATGTGGGATTTTCAGACTGTCATTCGCAGGTGCCAGTTTCACAACCTCACCCTTGATCCAGTCAAACCCAGCATGGTCCCCATGCTCACGCCCCACTGTGGCCATCATTTGCATACCCACACAAATGCCCATGAAAGGGTCGCCCGATTTTACATGCTCTTCGCACGCACCAAACAATCCATCGATTGCGCCCAACTCACGGCGACAATCAGCAAAAGCCCCGACACCTGGCAAAACAACACGGTCCGCTTTGCGCACCACATCAGGATCAGCCGTCACAATCACATCACCCGCATCCAATTCGGATGCCATGCGTTGGAAACTTTTCTCAGCTGATCGTAAATTACCCGAATTGTAATCAACAATAACAGTGGTCATTCGGACAAAGTCCCTTTGGTAGAAGGAATATCATTGGCTTTGCGCGGATCTGTTTCCAGCGCCACACGCAACGCTTGCGCCACAGATTTAAACGCCGCTTCCACAATATGGTGGCTGTTAAACCCATCCAAGCTTTCCACGTGCAACGTCAAACCGCCTTGCATCGCGAATGCCGTGAAAAATTCACGTACAAGCTCTGTATCAAACGTCCCGATTTTGGCTGTTGGAATCTCAACATTCCAAACCAAATATGGACGCCCAGAAATATCCAGCGCAGAACGCACCAAAGCATCATCCATTGGCAACAGGCAAGAACCATAACGGCGGATACCTTTTTTATCACCAACAGCCTGAGACAAAGCCTTGCCCAGCGCAATGCCCACATCTTCCACCGTGTGGTGTTCATCAATGTGCAAATCACCCTTGGCACGCACTTTCATATCAATCAAAGCATGGCGCGACAGTTGATCCAGCATATGGTCAAAAAAGCCCACACCTGTTTCATTGTCATACACACCAGTGCCATCAAGATTAATCTCGACACTGATCTTTGTCTCTGCCGTATCACGGCTGATTTTAGCTGTCCGCATTTTGGTCGTCCAAGTTGTCTTCACGCGCCTTATACGCAGGGATTAGGCCCGTGTTAAGCCCTGATATGGGCAGAAGTTTGGCTGTGTGACATGCACGTGTCAAAATTCAATAAGACCTAAACGTCCGCAGGTATATCTCTGTCCGTATTTTTAGCTCAGAGCATTCCAAAAACGATTGGCACGTTCCTTAAGCGAAAGCTTTACATCATCACCGATTTCATCCCAATGCTGATTTTTCAACGCCCCTTCCAAAGAATAAAGATAATAGCATACGGGAATGCTTGCCTCTGGATATCGCTGTTTAACCTCGCAATATGCGGTAACCACACCGACCCTTTCAAGGTCACTTTTCGAATGAATACCTATTTCATTTAAACGGCGAGCAACAGTCGGCCCAATATTCTTGAGTTTTCCAACGGCAATCGAATGTTGATCCATTTGCAAACCTCCTCATACAAAAAGTAACCCGCCAAATTCTTTTGTCAATTTACCAGCAGAAGATATGCGCAACCCGAATTACAATCTATGGGAATGCCAAAGCAGAAGTCGCGATATGTTCAAAAAGCACTCGTACACGTTCCGCTTTCCGTAAATCTGGATGCGTAATTAACCACAAATCGGTGGCAAGCTCAGATATATCCTGACCATGCTTAACAAGATCAGAACTGCTATCTCCAAGATAACAAGGTAAAACCGACTTCCCAATTCCAGATTTAACCGCAACATACATATCTAAAACGGAATTCGTCCTATAGACACAACTGCTATCATGCCCTGTTTTCTCCATCCAATGTTGTAAAACTGGATAAAAAATACTGTCGTCAGGGCCAATCCAGTTCAACTGTTCGGCATCAAAGCGCGCGCCGTATACGGCCTGTGAAATAGTTCCCACCCTCTTACTACTCAAAGCCCCTGTCGGCGCAGAGATTGGGCGCAACGCTATATCTGCTTCGCGCTTTGTAAGATTTAGAACATCGTTTGAAACAACAACTTCCAGTGTGATATCTGTATAAGCTTTGTGAAATTCAGCCAAAACTGGCGTAAGCCAACCATAAAGCAATGAATCCGTTGTTGTTATCCGTACTGTACCAGAGGGGCGTAAGTCCCGTCCCGCAATACGGCGTTCTACCATATTAACCTCGTCTTGGAGCTTCACATAAAGGTCACGAACCTCTTCTGCGGCTGCTGTGGCAGAATACCCATTTCGCGCCCTGTTGAAAAACAAAACATCCATCTTCTCTTCAAGAGTATTCAACTTCCTAAAAACCGTAGGGTGGCTCACACCTAAGACACGTGATGCCCCTGAAAGTGTTCCCGTTTCGACGATAGCATGCACCAAACACATGTCATCCCATGAAAGACCTTTGTACATATTTGCAATACACCATTACATATTTATCGGATTTACTTACAAAAATGTAAGGATTATTTTTTCATAATCAATCTTTAAAATACGGTGAAACATTATGAACGCCCTGATAATCCTCTGCCATCCAGAACGAAACTCGTTCAATGGTGCTCTCGCAGACCTTGCCAAAATTACATTAGAAAAACAGGGCTACTCCGTTGAGATAGCTGATCTATACGGGGAAGGTTTTGCAGCATGCGAAGGGCCAGCGCATTATACAGATAGAGAAAGTACAAAAGCCTTCTCTGCTTTAGGCGAACAACGACACGCTTATAACAACGGCTCATTACCTGAAGATGTTAAGCGTCATATTGCACTGTTAGAAAAAGCCGATTTCGTAATGTTCCAATTTCCAATCTGGTGGCACAGCACCCCTGCTATTTTGAAAGGGTGGATAGACCGCGTTTTTGTAAGCGGTGGCTTGTACACAAGTAGCAAACGTTATGATCGCGGTCACTTTAAGGGTAAGAAAACAATGTGCTCTGCAACAATCGGCGCTCCAGATGTTGCATTAGGGCCAGGGTGTCGTGGCGGAGAAATAGACCAACTCTTTTGGCCCACACAATACTCGCTTCACTATATGGGGTTCACCATACTCCCCCCATTTTTAGCTACAAGTGTTCAGGGCCACGGATATGCAACTGATGATGAAGCAACGAATAAGCTACGTCTTGAACAACACAAATCGAACTTAGTGGAGCGACTTATGTCCCTTAATGACACATCGCCAATAACGTATCCAACATGGAAAGATTGGGATGCACTTGGTGCAAAGTTGAAACCATCTAAATACCCTTATTCCGCCTAACAGTGGAAATCTTGCAGTTTTTAGTATACAGTAAACCCACAAACGATTGACGGTATGGGTTCAACTCCGAAGTCATGTCGTTGATCGATTCACCCTAATTATGGAGGAATACGATATGCACTCAAACAAGCTATTGGCGCTTTGCAGCGTCGCCGCAATGTCAGTATATAGCTCGGCCTCACTTGCTGCCGATGTTGTCATTGGGGTTCCTAACTGGCCGTCCGTTCAAGCCACGGCTCATGTTCTGAAGGTGGCACTAGAAAACAAACTTGATCTTAGTGTCGAACTTAAAACTGGGTCAAATAAAGCAGTCTTCGATGCAATGGACGCTGGTTCAATCCATGTCCATCCAGAAGCATGGCTGCCCAACATTGACCATCTTAAGCGCGAGTATGTCGATGCCAAGAAAACCGTCAAGATGCACCCAAGCGGTGCTATTGGAACGCAAGCAATGTGCGTGACACAAGGAACAGTAGAAAGAACTGGGATTGTAGAACTGCAAGAGTTGAACAATCCAAGTATGGCGCAAAAGTTCGACGCTGACGGTGACGGCAAAGGTGACATATGGATTGGCGCAGACGGTTGGGGATCAACCCCCATCGAACGCATTCGTGCGCGATCTTATGGCTATGACAACACAATGACACTCAAAGTTATGGAAGAGGTCGAAGCCTTGGCCGAAGTGGGCGCCGCAGTTCAGGAGAATAAAAATATCGTCTTTTTCTGTTACACCCCACACCACATGTTCGCTGAACATGATCTGGTTGTCCTCAAAGAGCCCGCTTACGACTCCAACAAATGGACCATCGTACCACCCTCGCCCACACCTGGTTGGTTGGAAAAATCAACGGCAGGCGTCGCTTGGGATACAGCAACTTTGAATGTCAGTTATGCGACGTCTTTAGAGACAGATCAGCCAAAAGCAGCGGCAATGTTAGCAAAAGTATCCTTAGATACAGATACACTGTCCGCGATGACATATGCATTGGCTGTTGAAAAGCAGGACCCTGCTGCATTTGCTGCACAATGGGTCGATGAAAATGCGGCAATTGTTGATAGTTGGTTCGAGTAATCATCATGAACTACAGATAATCCCGTTCCACAGCGGGGTTATCTGCGCGTTATCTTTCGGCGCAAACCAAGCATCGTGGTACGGTTAAGATACCAGATAAAATAGCCAATCGCATTGTTGCGCGCCTTTGTTTGGGGCAACTGACCACGTGACATCCTATTCATCTGCCACGCGTAATATTCGACACGTGAAACGGTGTTAACAAGATTAATTAGCCAATTTTGCGCATTCATACCAAAACGGCCGCGTCCTATAACCAACCCATCCTCTTCAATACCAACTTGATCCACCGCGCCATCAATAAGCAGCGTAGCTGCGTCAGGTTGCACACAGGTCGGACGCGCCAAACCTATCATATCAATACCATCTTCGGTAAGAGCACGTTCCATAGCAGAACGGCTGCGAAATCCGCCAGTTACCATGATCGGTATTTTCACCGCTTTACGTACTTCTCGGGCATATTCCAAAAAATAGGCTTCACGCTTTTGCGTACTTTCACGCCGTTCTTCTTGTGTCCCATTCACAAAGCTCATTTGCTCATAAGTCCCACCTGAAAGCTCGATTAAATCTATCCCATCTGCTTCCAGCCACTTTGCAACTTGTGCACATTCTTCCAGAGTGAAACCGCCTTTTTGAAAGTCAGCAGAATTCAATTTAACCGCGATGGGGAAACTTGAACCAACGGCTCCACGGACTTCGGCAAAAACACGTCGTAAAAACCGCGCACGGTTTTCCAAAGAACCGCCCCATTCATCACTGCGGTGGTTCGTTATGGGTGATAGGAACTGACTGATCAAATAGCCATGGGCACTATGTATCTGTACACCATCAAAACCCGCCTTTTGTGCAATTTCAGCAGTTCTAGCATAGCGACGAATAGCATCGTCTATATCACCTACCGTCATTTCTTTTGGCTTGCCAAAAAGCCCCAAGATACGAAGCTTTTCGCTTGAAGGCGAAAGTGGTCGCGTATTTACAACAATCGGACATTGGCGACCGGGATGGCTAATCTGCATCCAAATCTGACTACCGCCAGATTTTGCAGCTGCGGCCCATTGTTGTAATGCGTCAAGGTCTTGCTCATCCTCAACCACAACATTGCCAGGCCGTTCAAGATAACGTCTATCGACCATAACATTACCAGTAAGCTGAACAGCCAACCCGCCTTCAGACCACCGTTTGTATAAAGTCTGATGAGCTTCTGTGGGAACGTCACGACGATCGGCCAATGCTTCAGTCATGGCACTTCTAGAAATTCGATTTCTAAGGTTAATACCGCATGGCAATTTAAGAGGTTGTGAAAGAATAGAGTTCGTCATTGCATATAACCTTTAAAGTCACATGCTATTCAAGACGCACTGTACACATAAAGCAACCCTACATCTCAGCAGGGTTGCTAAAGATGTTTTTACTCAGCCGCTTCCATATAATCTTCCATCGGCGGGCACGCACAGATCAGGTTACGGTCCCCATACGCATTATCCACACGGTTCACAGGTGCCCAGTATTTATCCACCTTGAATGATCCTGGTGGGAAACACCCCTGTTCGCGGCTGTATGGGCGATCCCAATCGCCAACCAAGTCTTCCATTGTGTGTGGCGCATTGCACAATGGGTTGTTGTCTTGGGGCAACTTCCCATCTTCGATATCTTGTGCCTCGGCGCGTATGGCCAACATTGCATCACAGAAACGGTCGATTTCGGCCTTTGGTTCAGATTCCGTTGGTTCAATCATCAATGTACCCGCCACTGGGAAAGACATTGTTGGCGCGTGGAAACCACAATCCACCAAACGTTTGGCGATATCATCAACCGTCACACCAGAACTGTCCGCCAAGGGCCGCGTATCAACGATACATTCATGCGCCACACGGCCATTCGGGCCACGGTACAAGATTTCATAAGCGCCTTCCAAACGTTTCGCGATATAGTTTGCGTTCAAAATGGCAAACTTCGTCGCTTGCGTCATGCCTTCACCACCCATCATCAGGCAATACGCCCATGAAATCGGCAGTAAACTAGGCGATCCATAAGGTGCAGCGGATACAGCCCCATTGGAGTTACTTGTTTCACCATGTCCTGGCAGATGGTCGATCAAATGCGATTTCACACCAATCGGCCCCATACCTGGACCACCACCGCCATGGGGGATGCAGAACGTTTTGTGCAGATTTAAGTGACTGACATCCCCCCCAATATCACCCGGTTTCGACAGACCAACCATCGCGTTCATATTGGCCCCATCCATATAGACCTGACCGCCATGATCGTGTGTGATTTGGCAAACCTCGCGCACACCTTCCTCGAACACACCATGTGTCGATGGATATGTGATCATACAAGCGGCTAAGTTTTCGGAATGTTGTTCTGCTTTGGCACGGAAATCTTCAATATCGATGTCACCGTTTTCCGCAGATTGCACAACAACCACTTTATACCCAACCATTTGAGCAGACGCAGGGTTCGTTCCATGTGCTGACGTTGGGATCAGACAAACGTTACGATGATCGTCGCCGTTGGCTTTGTGATAGGCTGCAATGGTTAACAATCCTGCAAACTCACCCTGCGCACCAGAGTTCGGCTGCATAGAAATCGCATCATAACCCGTTATTTCACAAAGTTTCTCGGACAGGTCATCAATCAGATATGTATACCCTGCCGCCTGTGATTTAGGTGCAAAAGGATGCATATTCGCAAAACCATAAGACGTGATAGGCATCATTTCAGCCGCAGAATTCAGCTTCATTGTACATGACCCAAGCGGGATCATGGCGCGGTCCAAAGCCAAATCACGATCGGCAAGACGGCGCATGTAGCGTGTCATCTCTGCCTCTGATCTGTTCATGTGGAAAATCGGATGCGTCATATATTCAGTTTCGCGTTCCATGCCAGTTGGCAAACGGAATTCTGCATCAGCAGGGAAGTTCTTTTTCGCCAAACCAAACGCACGCCATACAGCGTTTAACGTCTTATCAGACGCTGCTTCATCCATTGTGATACCGACTTTATCTGTACCAACAGCCCGCAGGTTTACATTCTCCATACGTGCAGAGCGCATAACGATGGTTTGCATAGAACCCACATCCACGGTGATCGTGTCAAAAAACTCAACAGGATCGATGGTAAAGCCCATGCTTTCAATGCCTTTAGCCAATCGCGCTGTCAGCCAGTGAATACGCTGTGCAATCGCTTTCAACCCATCAGGACCGTGGAACACACCGTACATGGACGCCATGACAGCCAACAAAGCCTGTGCCGTACATACGTTCGACGTGGCTTTTTCACGACGGATATGTTGTTCACGTGTTTGCAGTGCCAAACGGTATGCCTTGTTGCCCCGTGCATCCACAGACACACCAACCAAACGTCCCGGCATTGACCGTTTATACGCTTCCTTTGTCGCCATATAAGCCGCATGCGGCCCGCCATAGCCCATTGGCACGCCAAATCGTTGCGTGTTACCCACTGCAATATCAGCGCCCATTGCGCCCGGTTCTTTCAATAAAGTCAGTGACATAGGATCAGCCGAAATAATCCCAACCGCTTTATTTTCATGTAAAGCCGCAATCAAATCGGTGAAATCGCGCACATGGCCATAAGTACCAGGATATTGGAAAATAGCGCCAAACACTTTGTCCGCTTCCATGTCATCAGGATTACCCACGATAACTTCAATACCTAAAGGTTCAGCGCGTGTTTTCATCACGTCAATATTTTGCGGATGACAATTTTCATCCACAAAAAACGCCTTCGCTTTAGACTTCGCCACGCGCTGCCCCATTGTCATCGCTTCAGCACAAGCCGTCGCTTCGTCCAGCAAAGATGCGTTAGCGATTTCCATACCTGTCAAATCCGTGATCATGGTTTGGAAATTCAACAAAGCTTCCAAACGACCCTGACTGATTTCAGGTTGATAAGGCGTATAGGCCGTATACCACGCAGGGTTTTCCAAGATATTTCGTTGAATAGCAGGTGGCGTAACAGTCCCATGATACCCTTGTCCCAACAGTGACATATGTACCTTATTCATCGCCGCAATATCACGCATACGCGACAGCATCGCGCGTTCTGTCAAAGCATCCCAAACCAATGGCTTTTCTTGGCGAATGCTTTTTGGAACAGTTTGGTCAATCAAATCATCCAGTGATTTGGCACCGACAACCTTTAACATCTCCTCCATTTCTGCAGGGGATGGGCCAATATGGCGACGGTTGGCAAAGTCATAAGGTTGGTAGTCAGTTAACTTATAGGTCATGGGAACAGTCCTGAAATCTAAGGTTAGCCGATCAAGGCTTTATAGGCGTTTTCGTCAAGCAATCCGTCCATTTCTGACGGGTCATTTAGCTTCATTTTGAAAAACCAAGCACCCTCCATTGGGTCTTCGTTGATCAGGCCAGGGTTTTCGACCAAAGCTTCATTCACTTCGACAATTGTGCCGTCCAATGGCGCTAAAATATCGGATGCAGCTTTTACACTTTCGATCACAACAGCATCGTCATCTTTGCTGACTTCCGTATCCGCCTCTGGCAGCTCTACAAAAACAATCTCGCCCAGTGCTTCGGCTGCGTGTTCTGTGATCCCCACAACAACGACATCACCTTCTGGTCTTAGCCATTCGTGCTCTTCTGTAAATTTCATCTCATCTCTCCTGTTGGTCTAGCGTTTGAAATTGGCTGGAATGAACGGCAAATCATGCACAGTTGCAGGCATCCTTTTGCCCCGCACATCTGCAAAAACTTGCGTTCCTATGTTTGAAAATTCAACGGGGACATACCCCATGGAAACAGGCCCCTCAAAGGAAGGTCCAAAACCACCCGAAGTGATCTCCCCAATCGGGTTGGCAGATGTTTCATCCGCAAAGAGAACCGTACCTTGGCGCATAGGTGCACGGCCTTCTGGCTTGATGCCAACACGTTTATGATCCGCACCCTTTTCGAATTGCGCCAATATCGCATCTGCACCAATAAATCCGCCTTCACGGTCGCCACCTGCACGCCGCGCCTTTTGAATGGCCCATTTTAAGTCAGCTTCAACAGGTGTTGTGGTTGTATCAATATCGTTGCCATACAAACAAAGACCGGCTTCAAGGCGTAAACTGTCACGCGCACCCAAACCGATTGGGGCGACTTCTTCCATCGCCAACAAAGCAGCCGCAACTTCAACAGCTTTGTCATTTGGCACTGAAATTTCATAACCGTCTTCGCCTGTATATCCAGACCGAGACACCCAGCATTCCGCGCCCATAATTTGCGTTGTCGCCACATCCATAAAGCACATTGCAGCCACATCATCTGATAAGCGCGATAAAGCAGCCTCAGATGCAGGTCCTTGCAGAGCAATCAGCGCACGATCTGTGATCACCTCAATATCGCAACTGTCCAACAAATGCGCGCGCAGATGCAAAATATCATCTTCTTTACAGGCTGCATTCACAACCAGAAACAAATGATCGCCGCGGTTCGCAACCATCAAATCATCCAGAATGCCGCCCTTATCGTTGGTAAAAAAAGCATATCGCTGACGGTTTTCACCCAGATCAGCGATATTCATTGGAACCAATCGTTCTAATTCCAGCGCTGCATCGCGCACATCACCCGATTTCGCGCGAATAATCACCTGCCCCATATGGCTAACATCAAAAAGCCCTGCATGTTCACGCGTGTGAATATGCTCTTTCATAACGCCCATGGGATATTGAACAGGCATATCATAACCTGCAAAAGGCACCATTTTGGCACCAAGGTCTGTATGCATAGCATGCAGAGGTGTTTGTTTTAGATCAGCCATTGGGCACCCTATATTTAAATCCGCCATCGCGCGTTTGCGATGCTTAGGTGCCTCCTCTGTCATGGTGCCTGAGATCATTATCCCTTCGGCGGATGCATATGCACCTCTCTCCAGAGTTTATGTCAAAACATCGGTCCTTTTGCCTGAGAGTTTCCGAGGCGGTTGCTCCTTCGGCCCTGACAATTTCATCTTGCCAGCGTCTCCCGATGTTTCCTATAAGAAACTTACTTGATTCTCACAGGTACCGCAAGTCGTATTTCAATGCTGCGGCGTCGTGTTTTCATTGCCAATTTACACCCCCAAAGCATGAGTGAAATTCATATTATCGTGATAACGCAACGTATATGCCACCAAACCCCATGTTTTCATATGACGCACATTCCCTATTGAAAAACGCACATTGAACTTCCCCAAATGCTGGGATTAAGGTCGGGCAAAGGCATAGCATTTCGCACAGCCACATGAATTACGGAAATACACACAATGACTGATGAAACATACGAACCACCAAAAGTCTGGAAATGGGAACAAAACAATGGCGGTCAATTCGCCAACATCAACCGCCCCATAGCTGGCCCGACACATGACAAAGAATTACCAGTCGGCAAGCACCCCCTTCAATTGCATTCCTTAGGTACTCCAAATGGCGTGAAAGTGACCGTCATGTTGGAAGAATTACTGGAACTGGGTGAAAAAGGTGCTGAATACGATGCATACCTAATTAACATCGGTGAAGGCGATCAATTCAGCAGCGGTTTTGTGGACATCAACCCAAACTCTAAAATCCCAGCGATGATGGATCACAGCACAGACACACCCACACGTTTGTTCGAATCTGGTTCAATCCTGCTGTATCTGGCCGAAAAATTCGGACACTTCATGCCCAAAGACCCTGCCAAGCGTGCAGAATGCATGAACTGGTTGTTCTGGCAAATGGGCAGCGCCCCCTATTTGGGCGGTGGCTTTGGCCATTTCTACGCTTATGCCCCTTATAAAATGCAATACCCGATTGACCGTTTCACCATGGAAACCAAACGCCAATTGGACGTGTTGGATCGTCACCTAGCCGATAATGAATATATGTGTGGTGACGAATACACAATTGCCGACATGGCGATTTTCCCATGGTACGGCGCCGTGGTTCTGGGCCTTGTTTATGATGCGGCAGAGTTTTTAGACGTGGAAAGCTACACAAACTTGATGCGCTGGACAAAACAGATCGCAGAACGCCCAGCGGTTAAGCGCGGTAAAATGGTGAACCGTTCATGGGGTGATCCATCAAAGCAATTGCGTGAACGCCACGATGCCAGTGATTTTGAGACGAATACTCAAGATAAGCTGGAACCTGCAGCAGAGTAATACGGACTAGGGCAGCGCACGCTGCCCTAACCACCCAGAAACCTTTGGCAGTGTATAACACCTTCGACGTCAAAAAATGGTTTACGGGTCTTAAGCGACTTTGGCAGGTTGCATGAAGATCACCTAAATTGAACAGTTTCATAAGGTATAAGGAGTAACATCCTTGTTCGGCTATAACCAACACGGTGGCGCCACCTTTTTACTATAGCAGAGGTAACACTTTATCCCTCGCACTACCGGTTAGTAGCGGGGTAATCAGTATGTCATAACAAACGGTAAATTCAAAGGTTCATTTAATATGCCAACAGAATGGAACCGTTTGATGCCATGAGTTATCAACTTGAAGTTCAAGAATTCTCTTAACCTTAGGAGAATAATTTATACCAATCATACGAAGCACAGATGTAAACTTTGTTTCTGGTTTTGGGAGAACATTCATTAATCTAATATTATGAGTAGCAATAGCTGATAGAAATCTATCTATGTCAGAGTACATCGAAGATTTTAACTTATTTCTAGGTGTATCGTCATAGCCTTCATGATCATACCAATCACTCACAACAGAGTTTTCATTTTCGTATACCTCCACGAACCATTCAAGTGCATCATTTGGTAACGTAGTTATTATAGTTAAATTAGAATTATGAATTACCAATTCTTTCGCGTGGTTGAGTTTTTTTACTTCAACATTATGAAATTTTTTAAATTTCTGAATAAGTTTATTTTGTACATCTTCCATTCTCTCTTTAATACCCCTCCACCGAACTCCCAGGCCTCCGTGGATCAGTCGCGCCCAATAACACACCACTCTCCCCATCAATCATAATCGATTGCGTCGACCCCATCGTCCGTTTCACGACCACATCATGCCCTTTGGCACGCAAAATCCCTTTGGTATCCGCGCTGATACCCTCTTCCACACGCAGTTCATCTGGCAACCATTGGTGGTGAATACGCGGCGCATATGTGGCCTCAGCGATGTTCATACCGTGATCAATCACATTCATCAAAATCTGCAAAGTCGTGGTGATAATGCGCGACCCACCGGGGCTGCCTGTGACCAAAAACACCTTACCATCTTTCATCACAATCGTCGGGCTCATCGATGACAGCGGACGTTTGCCAGCCTCTACAGCATTCGCATCCCCACCAATCAAACCATAAGCATTGGCAACACCCGTCTTGGCCGAGAAATCATCCATTTCGTTGTTCATCAACACACCAGTGCCGTCGGCCACAATGCCAGAACCAAATGAGAAATTTATCGTATATGTATTAGAAACAGCATTCCCAAAACGGTCTATAACTGAAAAATGTGTGGTTTCGTTACTTTCATACGGCGTCAAAACGTTCGCCTTCACCAGTTCGGCAGGTCGCGCTTTGCCCATATTGATCTTGGCACGAATATCATTCGCATAGGCTTTATCTGTCAATTCTTGCACAGGCACATCGACAAAATCTGGATCGCCCAGATAGGTCGCACGATCCGCATAAGCCTGTTTCATCGCTTCTGCCATCAAGTGAATGGTCGTCGCCGAATTATGACCCATCTTGCCAATCGGATAGCCCTCAAGCGTATTCAATATCTGCACGATATGCGTCCCACCCGAACTGGGCGGTGGCATCGAATGAATGTCATAACCGCGATAGGTGCCTGTGCTGGTGTCACGCACAACAGATTTATAGGCCTCCATATCATCTGTGGTGATCACACCGTCAGCAGCTTGCACACCTGCCGCGATCTTCTCGGCGACATCACCTTTGTAAAACCCATCAGTGCCGTGATCAGAAATACTTTGCAAAGTCGCCGCTAGATCAGGCTGTTTAAAAACATCCCCTACCTCGTAAAACCCACCATCAGGTTTATAGAAAACCTTTGCGGTTTGTGGCCAGCGTTTCAATCGCTCTTGCGCGCTTTTCAAACCATCCGACAAGCTTTGCGTCACCACAATCCCATCGCGTGCCAGTGTAATTGCAGGTGCTACCACCTGCGCCATCGTCATCGAGCCATTGCGTTCTAATGCCAACGCCATGCCTGCCACGGTGCCCGGCACACCAATCGCCAAACCATGAAAACGCGAACGGTTTTTCACCACTTCGCCCGCTTCATCCAAATACATATCTTTGAAAGCCGCTTTTGGCGCCATCTCGCGGTAATCAATCGCCTGTGTGTCACCCTTTTCAGCGTCATGAACGATCATAAAGCCACCGCCGCCCAGATTACCCGCCCTTGGCAGTGTCACTGCCAAAGCAAAAGCCACGGCCACGCTAGCGTCCACAGCATTGCCGCCCGCTTTTAGGATATCCACACCAACCTGTGCTGCTACTTTTTCTTGAGCTGCCACCATGCCATTTTCAGCCACGATCGGATGAAACCGATCCTGACCACTTAAAATCGCTGCATTTTGCGCCAATACCGTACTGGCGTTTGCTGCCGTCAAAATGGCAGCCGTTGCCAATAACTTACGTCTTGTGATCATAACGTTTCCATCCATTTCAAACCATCAATTGTCGTGGTTTTCGGTTTATATTCCGCACCCAAAGGTGCTGTGTATCCCAGCGCACTAAGTGTCTGGAAAATATGCGTATAATTCACTTCGCCCTGATCAGGTTCAGACCGTTCAGGCACAGAAGCAAATTGTATATGTCCTATGATAGGCATCAGTTTTTGCAAACGGCGTGTCAAATCCCCCTCCATGATCTGTAAATGATAGCAATCAAACATCAGTTTGATATTATCAGCGCTCACCGCTTCGATGATCTCTTGCGCCTGTGCAGAAGTCTGCAAAAAATAGTCAGGGGCATCATGATGATTAAGCGGTTCGATCAGAATGGTAATCCCATGCTGCGCCGATTTTTCACAGGCATATTCTAGATTTGTCACGAAACAATCATGCGCATCCACACCACTGGAAAACCCTGCCATCACATGAATATTCAACGCGCCAATCGCAGCGGCATAATCAACGGCTTGATCGATGGCAGCACGCGCTTCATTTTCGCGCCCCACCAACGCAGACAAACCATTTTCGCCAGCATTGCCGCGCACAGTGTTCAATCCCAACATTGGTAATCCAGTTTCATCCAACGCAGCACGTACATCCTGCGCAAACACATCATAGGGCCAATGGCATTCTACGGCATCGAACCCTACTCTGGCTGCTGCACGAATAGCGTCTGGCAGACTTAATTCTGTGAAAAGGAATCCAAGGTTTGCTGAAAACTGTGTCATTTACCCTCTCCTGGTAACGTCACACCTGCATTGCGGGCATAGATCTTTGCAACGGCTGCATCATCCTCTAAGCCTAGCCCTGATCCAGCCGCAGCCACAAATTGTTGTAAGGCTGCTGCAGTTAAAGGAGCTGAAAAACTCGCATCTTTTGCAACATCCAAAACAATCCCCAAATCCTTGGGCCATATATTTACCGATGATCGCGGCGTGTAATCCGCAGCCACAATATGGGGTGCGCGATTTTCAAACATCCATGAATTACCAGCACATTGTGTGATGACTTCTACCGTTTTGGCTGGATCAACGCCTTGGGTCATACCAAAAGTCACCGCTTCGGCCATAGCAGCAATATGCACACCTGCCAGCATTTGATTAACGGCTTTCATCGCAGAGCCAGCACCTGCAGCATCACCCAATTCAAATACTGTTTCTGCCATTGCATCCAACGCAGGACGTGCTGCATCAAAAGCAGCCTTCTTTCCAGAGGCCATGATCGATAAATCACCTGATGCCGCTTTTACAGAGCCACCTGAAATTGGCGCATCTAAATAATGCAAGCCAACTGCACTGGAACGCGCCTCCATATCTTTTGCAAAATCAGGTGCAACAGTTGCACAAGCAATCACACTTGCACCCGTTGGCAAGACTTCAGAAATTCCATTCTCTCCGAACAATACATCGCGGGTTTGATCCGCATTCAAAACAACAAGAATAACAATATCTAAGGTCGGTAAGATATCCTGTTGAACTCCTTGCAAACCACCTTCGGCTTGGAAGCGCCCAACCGCATCCGCATTAATATCAAACCCCGCAACCACATGACCTGCGCGCAGCAAAGATTGCGCCATACCATACCCCATAGAGCCTAATCCAAAAATTCCAATGCGCTTTCGATCAGCCATTTTTATCATACCTATTCATCTATTTGATTGGACAAACGCTAGAGCAACCATCACGTTATATGCAAGGGGCAAAAATCGCCTTGCCTTCATTCAGCCGATCATCAAAATGGCAAAAAATCTAAGAGTAAAACCATGACAAAACCTCCTTTTGTGCATTCCGATACAATCCGTGCTGCGTTTTCATCTGCAATGTCACAGATGTATCAAACCGAAGTACCCGCCTATGGCGCATTACAAACCATTGTTGCAGAAACAAATGAGCGTGTTTTATCTGAAGATCCCGCTTTGAAAGAGAGTTTAGAAGGCAATAATGAATTGGATCGCATATCCGATGAGCGCCACGGTGCCATTCGTTTGGGCACGGCCACAGAGTTGAATATGATGAGACGCGTCTTTGCAATTATGGGCATGTTTCCAGTTGGGTATTATGATCTTGGTGTTGCGGGTATTCCAGTGCATTCCACAGCGTTCCGCCCCACAACGCATGATGCACTTAGTGCCAATCCATTCCGTGTTTTCACATCACTTTTGCGGTTGGAACTGATCAACGATGCAAAGCTGCGTGATGAAGCCTCTGCTGTTCTTGCCAAACGTCAAATATTCACGGATCGCGCGATTGCTTTGGTTGATATTGCGGAAGCCAATGGTGGCTTTACACAAACCGAGGCTGATGAGTTTGTAACAGAGGTTTTGGAAACATTCCGTTGGCATTCTGATGCACTTGTCAGTTTCGAAACCTATGAAAAACTGCATGATGCCCATCGTTTGATTGCTGATGTGGTGTCATTCCACGGCCCCCATATCAATCATCTGACACCGCGCACGTTGGATATTGATGCATCCCAAGATGCGATGCCCGAACATGGCATTTCAGCTAAAGCTGTGATCGAAGGTCCGCCCCCACGCAGATGCCCAATCTTATTGCGTCAAACCAGCTTTAAAGCGTTAGAGGAAGATGTGAACTTTCCAAATAAAGATGGCAGTATGACACCACGTAGCCACACGGCGCGATTTGGGGAAATAGAACAACGCGGCATTGCATTAACACCTAAGGGACGTGCACTTTATGATCAAATATTGGCAGATGTGCGCGCAACAATCACACCCACAGCGGATGGATCAAATGCGGATGCTTATATGGCCGCTTTATCCAAAGGATTTGAAGCCTTTCCTGACGATTGGCGTATGATGTTGGATCAAGAACTGGCCTATTTCCAATTCAGCCTTGCTCACGGTGCAAAGACCAATGGGTCATCTGTTACGGAACTCATCAATGACGGCAGTATCACATTTGACCCCGTGGTTTACGAAGATTTCTTGCCCGTCAGTGCCGCAGGTATTTTCCAATCTAATTTGGGAGATAAAGCAGCCGAAACGATTAAAACCGTTTCCAGCCAAGATCAGTTTGAAGATGCTCTTGGAACAACAGTGCTGAATGAGTTTGACCATTACAGTGCAATCCAAGCAACATCATTATCGCGTTGCATGGATGCCCTAAACGCCTAAACCGCTATGCGCCCTGCTCAATCGGGCGCGTATCGTCCTGTTTCCAAACCGCAAACGACCCGTCGAACAAAGGTGCCGTGATACCGATTTGCTTGAGGGCAATCAAAAGGATTGTTGCCGCATAGCCAGAACCACAGGATGTGATTAAAGGCTTATCGTCAAAATCTGAAAGCTGCGTGTTAAAGACGTCGGCAATATCAGCGTCCGATTTGAACAATACAGATGCCTCATCCAGTACTTCGCGGAATGACAGGTTTACAGCGCCCGGAATATGCCCCGTTTTCGGATCATCAGGATCACCAATATATCCAACAGGCCCCCTTGCATCGACAAGGTTGGATGCGTCTTTGGTTGCGATCACATCTTCCAAGCTGATGATCAAATCACTGTTTTCCGACGCAACAAAGGTACCTTTACTTGGCACAGGCACATCCGTTGAACTGGCAAAAGACTTTTGCTGCCAATGTGTCCAGCCACCGTTCAAGATTTTTACATTGGTAAACCCACGATATTGCATCGCCCACCAAATACGACCCGCCATCATATGGTGGTAATCATCATAGAGAACAACCAAATCGTCAGGGTTAATACCTAATGCTGCAAATGCAGCAGTCGCATTTTCTTGTGATGCCACAGGCGCAATATTTGGCGCCAAATCAGGCTCCATAAAATGTGTTTTCCAATCCAAAAATACAGCCCCATGAATATGGCCTTTGTTATAAGCATTTTCGGCATCTTCAACTGTGCCACTCCATGTGCCACGCACATCGAATACTTTAACATCGGAACGCCCCAATAGGTCGTTCAATTCATCTGCTGAAATCAAAGGAGAAGTGTTTGACATGGGTTCACTCCTTATTTCTTTTCTGAACATTCAACAGGGCCGCCTTTGGCCTCCCACGTTGAAAATCCTTCTTTCAGATGTGCTGCTTCAAACCCCATATCTTGCAGAGTTGCAGCCGTCAGTGCAGATCGCCAACCAGAGGCGCAATGCAGGACAAATTTCTTGTCCTCACCAAAGACCTCTTTGAAATACGGGCTGTCGGGATCGACCCAGAATTCGATCATACCGCGCGTACAATGAAAGCTGCCGGGGATATACCCCGAGCGTTGGCGTTCACGCACATCACGAATGTCCACGATCACCACATTTGGATCATCGACCATAGTAATGGCATCTTTGGTTTCAATTTCTTCGATACGGTCGCGCGCATCAGCCACCATTTGTGCTGATGATTTCTTAAGCTGTGCCATAATACTGTCCTATAAACTTGTTGGTTTATAGATACGATTACAGCAGCACATCGTCCACAGTTTGCACCAATAATAGCCATCAAAATTGTCTCAGCTATGAGACAGTCGTAGATTTAGGGCTACATACTACGTTCTTCAAAAACCTTTTTTGCAGCTCTGAAACATTCAAGCGATTGTGGCACACCGCAGTAAATGCCAACCACATGAATGATCGCGCGAATTTCTTCTTTGCTCACACCATTATTGATCGCACCACGACAATGAAGTTCCCATTCGTGCATTTTGCCCAAAGCACCAAGCATGGACAAGTTCATCATAGAGCGCGTCTTGGCGTCAATGACATCATCGCCCCACCCAAAACCCCAACACCATGCAGTCATCGCTTCTTGGAAAGGACGCGTAAAATCATCAGCTGCAGCTAAATTATTCGTAACATATTCCGCACCCAAGGTTGCTTTACGTTGTTCCAATCCCTTCAAAAACAGGTCTTCGTCAAATGTGTCAGCCATGATTTATCCTTTTAATTTTTGTTGTCTCTTACATCTTTTCACAGACCCTATACGGCACATTACGCCGTACAAGTGAAAATTATTCAGACACAGATGAAAAACACTGGCCTTTACCGCTTTGGAAAATCATGCTGCAACATATAAAACAACTCTGAACCCAAAGGCCGCCCCTATGTCTGATATCCCAAACACAATGAATGCTTTTGTTTTAATGCGCCACGGCGATATGGATGCATTGGAATTTAAAACAGATTGGCCCACACCGACACCAACAGGCAAAGAGGTTCTGATCAAAGTCGCCGCCTGCGGAATGAACAATACTGATGTGAACACACGATCTGGTTGGTATTCTAAAGCAGTGGACGAAGCCACAACAGGCGATGCTTACACAGATGTCGGCGAAGAAGACCCAAGTTGGGGTGGCGCCCCCCTGACATTTCCACGCATTCAGGGCGCAGATGTTTGTGGTCATGTCGTGGCTGTGGGGCCAGATGCAGATACCAGCCTGATCGGGAAACGGGTCATCACAGATTGCTGGCTACGCGATTGGAATGACCCTGAAAACAAAGATAGCACTGGGTATTTTGGATCAGAACGTGATGGCGGTTTCGCCCAATACACCACAATCGATGAACGCAATGTGTATCCGATCAAAAGCACGATGACAGATGCAGAACTGGCAACATTTTCCTGCTCTTACTCCACCGCAGAGGGCATGTTAAGTCGCGCAAATGTTGGCAAAGGCGACCGCGTCTTGATCACAGGCGCATCAGGCGGTGTTGGCTCTGCTTTGATCCAATTGGCTAAACGTCGTGGCGCATATGTAATTGCTATGGCATCAGAAGCCAAACATGATGAAGTTGCCAAACTAGCGCCCGATGCAATACTACCGCGCAGCCCAGAAAACCTTGCGAAAACCTTAAAGGAAGCAACAGGATCAAGCACCGTGAGTGTTGTCGCCGACATCGTAGGTGGCGATTATTTCGGAACACTGCTTGATGTTTTGGTCCGTGGTGGACGCTATACTTGTTCTGGCGCAATCGCGGGACCAATTGTCAGCCTTGATTTGCGTACATTCTACCTAAAGGACCTGACATTCACAGGATCAACTGTAATCTTGCCACATATTTTCACCGACCTTGTAAGCTATATTGAACGCGGCGAAATCAAACCGATGTTGGCCGCGCAATATCCGTTGTCGGAACTGCGTGAAGCACAACAAATCTTCATAGACAAAAAGCACACGGGCAATATCGTGGTCTGCCCATGAAAATCAAACGCATAGAGGTTTACCAAGCAGACTTACCCTACTCTGGCGGCGTCTACCGATTATCAGGCGGGCGTGAATACACCAGTTTTGATGCCACGTTTACCCGAGTGATCACAGATACAGGTCTTGATGGCTGGGGCGAAAGCACCCCCTTTGGAGGAACATATATTGCAGCACATGCCAAAGGCGGGCGTGCGGGTATAGATGATATTGCACCAGCGGTACTTGGTATGGACCCACGCCAAACAACCCGCGTTTATGATGCTATGGACGGTGCTTTGTTGGGGCATAACCATGCCAAAGCGGGTATAGATATTGCCTGTTGGGATATTTTTGGCAAAGCCGCCAATATGCCAGTTTGTGACCTACTCGGGGGGCGTATTGATACCCCTGTTCAAATGATCTCATCAATTGGCGGCGATACACCAGAGGCCATGCGCGCGAATGTTGCGGCACACCGTGCAAAAGGATTTATGGGGCATTCGATTAAGATTGGTGCATCAGAGGCTGATGGCGGTCCTATGCTGGATGCCGAACGTATCCAAGCCTGTTTGGCAGACAGGCAATCTGGGGAATGGTTTTTGGCTGATGCAAACAACGGACTTACAGTAGAACATGCTTTGCGCATGCTTGCACTATTGCCCGACGGTTTGGATTTCGTTTTAGAAGCTCCTTGCCCCAGTTGGGTTGAAACACAATCCTTGCGCGCACGTTGCAAAATACCGCTGTTAATGGACGAACTCATCCAAAACGATGCCGATATCATCCAAGCTATTTCACAAAACACCTGCGATGGTGTTGGGGTAAAAATAACCAAACAAGGCGGCCTAACCCCAAGCCTGCGCCAAATGCATCTCTGCCACGCAGCAGGTTTGGTGGCATCTATCCAAGACACAACAGGATCAGACATATCCTTTGCCGCCATCTTGCACCTAGCCCAAGCAACGCCACGCAACATACTGCGCTGCGCATTGGACACACGTTCAATGGTATCCCAAACGACAGCACAGTTTCATGCACCTATTACAAATGGCGGTGCAACAGCCCCAACAGATGCAGGGCTAGGCATCATCCCAGATATGGATGTTATGGGCACACCAATCGCGGTTTATGAAGTTTAATTCGAAGGTTTAAGAAAGTGGTGGGCGACCCTCCCATCAAATATTGTTATACTAACGCTAGATCACTTAAAGTCACCGAAGGTTTTAAAAGGCCAAATATTATATTAATTTATTATATAACAAATAGATAATACAATTTTTATCATTTGAACATCATGTTTCCAAGCACCCCTGTACATTTCTAAACATTACCGATAATCAGAACATATTAGGGGCTGCTAACTATTTGGGTATGCAGAAAACTGTATAAAGCAGAAGGTAAACCAAATTATTTTCATGTAGATGAGGTGCAAAACGACTTTATCTTGAAACAAGCTATTGTGACAACAGATGCGATTAAGCGTATCCACCCTAAAGCTATTACAGTGAAGATACAGGAAAAACGCGACTTAGCAGTTAAATCATTAGGCTTTTAATCTTTAAGCCCAATGAGAGTTAAACTTCTTAATGTGTCTTTAACAATAAAACATCAACCATTGCAGATGATAGTTAAATCGACATAATGTGCTAGTTTCCAGTTAGGGTTTACTATGCAAGAGCATTGGAAGGTAAAAAGATGACTACAAACGAACAATACATAGATGATAACACTCATCAAAATGTTCAGATTCAATCAGTTAATCCAATAATAGATTATTTTCGGCTGGAAAATGTAAACGGCTATAAGACGATTGAACTTACGTGTGAAGCGAATGCAAAAATTGTTTCTGCTGAAAATGGGTCAGGTAAAACTACCCTTTTAAACGCACTGTACGGCATCTTAGCAAACAAACATTCACTTTTAAGCAAAACTCAATTTGACCGTTTCTCACTTAAATTTCATGGTCAAAGCGAGTTGACCATTTCAAAAAATGAATTGTCAAGGCTTCCTGATAATATCATTGAAATCGCACATAGTGAGTTAGGGCATTTCATGGAAGATCACGATCTTGACGCGTCATGCTTAGAAGCACTGACTAGTCTAAGCTTTGATCAAGAAGATGACTTCATTGGTTCCGACTGGGTTCAAAGCATTTATCGTTCAACCCCGTATGATCACGATGATATTTTACATATTTGCAGAAACCTTATTAGTGAAAATTCAAACAAATCGAACACTTCAGTAAAAATTTTAGAATATGTCGAAAGCGGATTGAACGGTGCAACAGTACTATATTTACCAACTTACCGCCGTATTTAAGCAGAAATGCCCAGCCATTTAAAGAAAACTACATCACGGCAAAAACGACACTCTCTTCCATCACGCTATAGAAGTAAAAAGTCTAACAGTTCATGGTCAGGAGATCAGCTTATATACTTTGGTCTTGAGGATGTAGAAAATAAATTACGCGACATCGCCAATACAATTAAACGTACAACATTTGAAGCTTACACACGAATTGGTGGTAGAACTTTAGAAGAATTGCTTGGCGGTCCAAATATCCCAGAACAAGAAGCATCACAGTTTAATATTGAAGAATTAAAGGTTGTATTAGCTCGCTTAGGTAAATCGGGTGGTAGTGCCGAAAACCGAATAACTGACTTAATTGAAAGCGGCAAAATAAGCGAAAAACAACATGGTTACCTAAGAAGTTTTTTAACGCAATTATTAGAGGTCTATGCGACAGGCAAAGAACAAGAAAAAGCCATTGAAGATTTTGTTAGTATTATTAATTCATATTGGGAAAATGACTTTGATGAAAAAAGCTTCGTTTTTAATAAGGAGAATGTTTCAACTAGGGTTGAAAATCGTTTTACAGGCACGACTTTACCACTTAATGCTTTATCATCAGGCGAAAAACAAATTGTTAGTATTTTTGCACGCTTGTATTTAAATAATGATAAAAGATTTATTGTTCTTATTGATGAACCTGAACTTTCACTTTCGATGGATTGGCAGCAGCGCTTTCTACGCGATATTCTACTTTCCCCAAGTTGTGACCAACTTATAGCAATAACACACTCTCCGTTCGTATTTGACAATGAACTCGATAGGTTTGCTGGCCCACTAAAGATTACCAATCGCCAGCAAAGCTAATGAATAATATACAAGAGAATGGGGCTTTAGGCGCTCAAAAGGATATTACAGAGCGTATGCGAGAGTCTTTGGGGAAAGGCGTTGTAGCCTTACAAAGATATAACATCTTAAGGTCAAATCATCCTGATAGTGTTGTTATTGCCATGGAAGGTGATGATGATCCAATTTTCTATCAAACTGTTATTAAACAAATCAAACCGTGTCTTCAATGGAAGCCCTTCGTCTGCAATGGTAAAGATAAGGTTTTAGAGCTCCGCCTGTATTTGAACCGAAATTTATCCGAAAAAAAACACAAAACATATTATATTGTTGATCGTGATTTTGACGACGCAAAAGGGCACACTGTCGGCCAAGATTTATATATAACCCCTACATACTCGATTGAAAATCTCCTTGTAACCGAAGATGCCCTTGAACAAATATTATCTGGCGAATTCAGATGCATTGATGATGACTCCGCTAAACAAGAAATTATATTAACCTTCAAAAAACTAATGTCTGATTTTTACAAAGCTATGGAATTAGTTAACCGTGCAATCCATTATTGTCGCAAGAAGAATATTAAAACAAACTCTATAGAAAACAGCCTAAAGAAATATGTTACAGTTTCCCTGGATGGTATTGAAATAAAGTACACTGAAAGTGATATTGCCAAGCTTATTGGTTTACCTGATGATTTCGAGATTGAAAAGCTGCATGATACAGCGGACGAATTCGATAAACTTGATCCCTCTACAAGATGGCGAGGGAAATTTATTTATGCATTTTTCATCGCATTCTTAACGCAATTAAAAGAAGATCGTTGCAACAAAAAACCAAAATATTTTTCGGAAAAAAAATCTATTAATTTTAATCCAAATAACACAATGGTTAGGGCTTTAACGGCCGCATCACGTGCACCTGAATGCCTTCGTATATTTGTTGATAGCATTACACCTTAATTATTTTCAATAATTAGAAAAATTCGCGCAACAAAGAGGCAGCGCTAAATAAATAATTATCTATAGAAGATACAACCACTCTCCTCATATACTTTAAGATTAAAGCATAGTGACGAATTATTAGGGGCTATGAAGGTGTGCAATCATTCAATCATCTGATAATTATATGTATTTACACAATTAATGGTGGGCGACCCTGGAATCGAACCAGGCATAGATCTCTCTGGCGGAGTTACAGTCCGCTGCCGCACCTTGCAGCACGTCGCCCTTGTATACGTATTCGTATATTAAGTTGCGCCTGATTAGTCGGGAGAAACGAAGCCGTCAACAGGAAAAAGCTTGTTGTGGCCAGATGATCGTGTCAAATGTGCGCCCAACACAGAAAGAATGGCATATGGCACCTCGCAAAGGCAAAAAACCTGTATGGGTTGTAGAAAAAGAACGCACACGTAGATCAGGCGGGCCTGAAACGGTTTGGCTGTTTGGTCTACATGCGGTGCGTGATGCTTTGATGAACCCTGCGCGGGAACGGCTGCGTTTGGTTGTGACCAAAAATGCTTCTGATAAATTGGCTGAAGCCATTGCGAAATCTGGCATGGAGCCTGAAATTCAGGACCCGCGTAAGTTTAACGTGCCAATTGATGTCCAATCTGTACACCAAGGAGCAGCTTTGGAAGTGAAGCCGTTAGATTGGGGTAATTTATCCGAGCAATGTGCACCACGCGGTGAGCGTTCGGTTGTTTTGGTTTTGGACCGTGTGACCGATCCACATAACGTTGGTGCTATTTTGCGCTCTGCCGAAGTGTTTGGCGCGCGGGCTGTTGTAGCAACGTTACGCAATTCCGCCCCTGAGACAGGTGCTTTGGCAAAAACGGCCAGCGGTGCGTTGGAACGCCAACCCTATTTGCGGGTGCAGAACCTTGTGAAAGCGATGAAAACATTATCCGATATGGGGTACCGTTTGATTGCATTAGATGGCACCGCTGAAATTGACCTACAAAACACATTGGATGTGGAGCCCAATGCCCCCACTGCCCTTGTTTTGGGTGCTGAAGGGCCAGGTTTGCGCGAATCCACCAAAGAAACCTGCGATGTGATTGCAAAAATACCGTTTCAACGCGAATTTGGATCGCTAAATGTTTCAAATGCGGCGGCTGTATCGCTGTACGCACTGTCACAAACCAAAGGCTGATCATGCCAGACCTGACCAAAATTGCGACCTGTAGCTATTGCCAAACGCGCAGTGTGCTGACCTTGCGCAATATTGGTCATAAAGAGCTGTCTTGTTCCAGTTGTGGTGCGCCACTTCATGAAATGAAGTTTATAAAACAAACACCTAAGGCGGTTAAACATACCCCTGTTACATTTTCTCCATTGCCACTGAACAACCGGCCTGTGAAGAAAAAGAAACGGTATAAAAAGCGATCTGACTTCTGGGAAGACGTTATTGAAGAGGTTTGGGACTTTGTCGAAGATATCTTCGATTAACTAACATTTCCTCACGTTCGCGTGTCAGGGCTTTTTTTTCAAATGCACTTGGATATCTTGAGTTCAAAGGAGACAAACCCATGATTTATACAAGACGTGCTACACTTGCGATGCTAGCTGCAACAGCCGCTATGACATCCCCCGCATTCGCTGCGAAATCCCCAGTTTTCAGTAAAAATGGCATTGCCATTAACGGATATGATCCCGTTGCTTACTTTACACAAAGTAAGCCTGTAAAAGGCTCAAAATCCCATAAAGCATCCTATAATGGAGCAACATTCCTATTCGCATCAGCCGAAAACAAAGCAAAATTTGAAGGCAATACAGCAAAATACGCGCCACAGTACGGCGGGTATTGTGCATATGCTGTATCAAAAGGAGCTACTGCTAAAACAGACCCGAATGCATGGACTGTTTATAATGGTAAGCTTTACCTAAACTATAACCTAGACGTGCGCAGCATCTGGAAAGGCGATATTCCTGGTAATGTTAAGCGTGCAAATGCAAATTGGCCTACTGTTCTTAACAAATAATAAACCAAATAACCGCATCTTGAAATCGGTATTTGAGTGATTACTTAGATATTAGAAGCAATGGCGGAACTCTTGCTTCTCTTCACTGTCCCTCGTTCCACACTGCGCCCAAAGGTAACTTTGGGCGTTTTTTATGTGCTTATAAAACGCTTAACCCAAACGTTTTACATCTTGAAGCTCGGACCATCCCAAGCTGGCTGATAAACCTTGAGCTAATTTAGTAATTTCAGCACCGATTTTCTTGCGATATTCTGATGTGAATACCCGCACAGAGCCCGTTGCACCTATTGACATCCTTGCCCCCGGTCCAGTTCCACCAAGTGTCGCGGCAACAGAACACATCCCACGTTCAATCTCTTCAACGCATTCTGCATAGCCACGCGCGTGAATGGTCTCGAACTCCGCTTCCAACTCCTGCACGTTCGTCAATGTGAATTCGGTATAAGCCTTTAATCGGCCTTCTAAGTCTTGCGATACATGCAGTTCAGGTGAAAAAGCTGCGACCGCTTTTGAACAAGAACAAGCGTGCAGAGGTCGCCTACCCAAACCCGGATGTAGATAGGAAACACCCGTGTTTGGCGTTTCCACATGAATTATCTCTACAGATTGTCCCCGTTGTCGCGACATAAAGAATGCAGCGTCATGCGTGCTGGCAGCCTGTTTTAGCACAGGCGCAATCGTTTCAAGTAAGACATGATCAGAATGGTCATTATGCATAATGCGTTTAAGGCGCGAGCCAATGATAAAACGCCCCCGCGCAACAGGTTCTAAAAGCCCCGCACCAACAAGGTCTTGCACCAATCGATATGCCGAAGGCTTTGGTAAGTCCGAGTGCGCACAGATATCTGCGACTGTGGCTTCCCCTTTTTGCCCCACGATCTCTAGGATTGAGGTTAAGCGTTCGAGATGCATTTTTTCACCTTGTAATAATATCATTATCATTTTACGATATTTTCAAGCTATTGCAAGGGAGGAAAGTGATGATGGATGGAGCATGTTGTGGGCCAGGCTATGCCAGCCCAGCAGAGGCTATTAAAGCGCCGCGTGAAAAACTTTTGTACACTATCGCGATCTACACTGGGACTGGCATTCAAAAGCCAGATTATTTGGCGACTGTCGATGCTGATCCTGAAAGCCCAACTTATTCTCAAGTCATCCACCGTTTGGAAATGCCTGGTATTGGTGATGAGTTGCACCATATGGGGTGGAATGCCTGCTCCTCTTGTCACGATGATGCAGGAATGAGTCGTAAATATTTGTTGGTCCCAGGCGTGCGATCCAACAATATTCACGTCATTGATACAGCGACCGATCCTTTTGCACCCCGTCTGCATAAGGTTATTGATGGTGCCGAGATTAAGTCAAAGACCAATCTTTCTGGCCCACATACAGTGCACTGTCTGGGCTCAGAGATAATCATTTCATTCCTTGGAGACGCTCAGGGCGAAGCACCGGGTGGTTATCTGCATCTGAACAAAGAGTTTGAGATTGTTGGGCGGTGGGAAAACTCTATGGGGGATATACCGTTTGGGTATGATTTCTGGTATCAACCGCGCCATAACGTGATGATTAGCTCAGAATGGGCAGCGCCAAATACGTTCATGCCAGGGTTTGATTTGGAAGAAGTCGGACATCTGAAGTACGGCCGCCGCTTGCACATATGGGACTTTGAAAAGCGCGAGCCGATTGAAACCATGTATCTTGGCGAAGATGGGTTGATCCCTTTAGAGGTCAAGTTCCTACACAATCCAGACAGTACTCATGGATTTTGTGGTGCTGCTTTGAGCGCGAATGTTATTCATTTCTGGAAATCCGAAGCAGGTAAATGGGAATGGGAAAAGATTATCGACGTTGAAAACGAGCCGCACCCAGAATGGCCCATCCCTGTACCAGGTGTGATGTCGGCAATCCTTGTTTCTATGGATGACAAATATCTGTACCTAAACAATTGGTTACATGGCGACATGCGCCAATACGATATCAGTGATCCACACAATCCAAAGCTTACAGGGCAAGTCTGGATGGGTGGACTTTTGGGTAAAGCGCCAGAGGTTAACGGTGTCAAAGTCGCGGGTGGTCCACAGATGTATCAGCTGTCCCTTGATGGGAAACGGCTTTATGTCACGACGTCCCTATTTTCCACTTGGGACAATCAATTTTACCCAGAAATCCGCACCCAAGGGGGTGTGATGCTGATGATCGACTGCGATGTTGAAAATGGCGGGATGAAAATCAACGAAGATTTCATCGTTGATTTTGGCAAAGAACCAAACGGGCCAAGCCGTTGTCACGAAACCCGCTACCCCGGTGGTGATTGTACAAGTGATATTTGGCTGTGAATGAAACCCATACAATAACCATCGCAAACCGCGATGACGCGACCTATCAGGTCGATGCGCGGCGCCCGTTACTGGATACATTACGCGAGCAAGGTGTCGATTTACCTTATGGCTGCAAATATGGCGGCTGTATTACCTGTGCGGCGAAACTAAAAACTGGCGATGTAGATCAACGCAGGCAAGTTGCCCTAAACAATCGTCAGATCAACAATGGCTATGTCCTGCTATGTGTTGCCCGCCCCAAATCAGATTGCACATTGGACATTGGCGTTGAAAGCCATGACAAACTTTACCGCAACCCATTCCTTGATCCGTTAGAACCACATGAGCTTAAAGCGGATATTGCTACACCAAAGGAGGCATAAATGCCCGAAGCTGATATTGATCATCTATACGACTATTCGACAGAGTATATGTCTGAGATTTTGCGCTCGGTTAAAACGATCGCAATGGTTGGCGCCAGTGGTGACAAGACAAAGTTTAGCTATGGTGTGCTGCGTGTTTTGCATGAAACAGGTTATGATATGATTCCTGTAAACCCAAACCCGAAGTTGACGGAAATTCGCGGTATACCCGTGTTTCACTCACTTCAAGAAATTGATCGCCCCGTGGATATGGTTGAAGTGTTTCGCCCTAAAGAAGAACTTTATGGCATCACAGAACAGGCCATAGAGATTGGTGCCAAAGTGCTTTGGGGGCAAATAGGTGTTTATGATGATCGTGCGGCTAAATTAGCCGAAGAAGCTGGCTTAAAAGTTGTGATGAACCGTTGTCCAAAAATCGAGTTATTCCGTCCGTTTTGGAAACCACGGCTTGATCTTGCGATTTAACATTACCTGATACTGAACAGCATTTTCTGCCCAAAAAACGTCAAATTCAGTTATTATAATGCTTCATAACAGGTGTTCAAAAATCGAATATCCCCGTTTACAAGCAATAGGACATCTGCAAGGCTTATCAGCATATAATGTAAAGAGTGTGAAAACGGTCTGATTTAAAAAATCTAGCCGCGTGAGTTGAAATATTATACAAACCGAACAGAACAAGAGCGATCTGACACTTATATGACCCAAACTCCTTCAGCATTTGCACTAGATCTGTCTAACGATGGAATCTTTCTATGGCACAGAAAACCCGAGCAAAAATGGGAGTTTTTGGGAAGTGTACCACTGACCTCGGGCAACCTGCGTCAACAATTAGAAACTTTAAAACAAGCGGCAGAGGCGATTGAACCTGGTCCGCGCAGCGCGATCGTGCGCATTCCAACAGCAGAAGTGAAAACATTAATTATCAAAGGCAATCCAGATAGCTCCATAAGTTTAGAGGAACATATTGTTAGAACGCTTGAACATGCTGCAAATATGCCAATTAAAAACATATTGTTTGATATCGAGCACGCTAAGGATGGGATCGATTTCAATGTTGCATGGACCAGTGTTGATGTTGTCAAACAAGCTGAGACATTCGTTCATATGATTGGCTTTACACCATCTCAATATACCACGGATGTAAATGCAAATGCCTTTCCAAGGCGTCCTAATTTTCAATTACATCCTGCAAGCCCTGCCCCTGTCACGCCCCAAGACTCTTTGGAAAGCGAAGTTATTTCAGCAATGGAAGAGTTCGACGATGATTACGATGATGATTCAATCGTAGAGAACTTGTTTAATGAAGGTGATGAAGAGGTCGAACCCTCGGTGCAAACCGATCAATCCCCACCTGCAAAAACCGAATTTGGATTGTTGTGGTTTGTTGCATTGTTCCTGATACTTGGATCCATTCTTGCAGGTATTTATTTATGGCCCAAGATTCATAAAACCGCTCAGCATGGAAATGGGGCATCTTATGACCAGCTAATTCTCGCTAGCAGTATTACTCCCCAGATTTTCTCTTTCGAAAAATCGAAATTAATCCTATAGTTGCCTGACAAACTGGCGGGCAAGACCAGACGGTATAAGGGTAAACGTCTCTCGATGAGTACATCACAAGAAAAATATGCAATCGACCTTTCGAACGAAGGCGTCTCATTGTGGCATCGAGATGAAAAAAAACAATGGATTTTACTTGGGAAAGTATCCCTTGAAGCACCCAATTTTTCTGACGACATTGAGAAATTGAAAAATGGGCTCAGCCCCGATGGCAATGGCGTTTTAGTGGCACGTGTGCGCATTCCACGATCAGAAGTATTCGTATCACGAATAGATTTGGCAGGCTCTAAAGGCCATGCCGTTGATACAAGGGTGCATACATTTTTAAGTGAGCAAACGCCCTATGCATCAGATGATTTAATTTATGATTTAGATCATAAAACGGATGGCAGCCCCTGTTATATTGCGGCGGTAACTAAACAGACCATTTCAGAAGCAAAAGAGTTTGTCACAGGTCACGGATTTCAAGCTGCGTATTATACAACAAAATTTGACGCAGCGGATTTTCCACGCGATGCTCGGTTCTATGATGGTCCGCATCCAGCCGTAGAGCCTGAGAAAACTGAGGCGAAAAAAGCTGCGCCTGTTGAAACAGAAAAAGCACCTGAAACACCCCCTATTCCAACACCTCCTACGCCAAAGCCCACTAAGGTCGTAAAAACAGATATAAAGCCTGCCGAAGTTTCCGCGCCTGAAGATGAAGCGCCTACTCAAGACGAAAACATACCTGTTATCGAAAAAACAGACTTTAGTGCATTTGAAACGGTTCGCAGTAAAGAATTAGTAGCACCTAAGAAAGGTAAAAAAGAGCCGACACTTCCAAAAGCTTCTTTTCAGTCACCAACGCCACGTTTATCGATTGGAATGACCGATGCCGATGCTAAACGCGCTCCAGAAAAAACAATTGGTTTAACCGCAGGAACTTTGAAAACGCCACAAGGTAAAACTGCGAAAAATGAAATAAAAGGTAAGCTTAAAGCGCGCCACTTCATTATATTAATCGCCCTGATCTTGATCACCTTGGCCTATTGGTTTTTCACCACATTGTTTGATGGTAAAGAGGAAATTGCACGATTAAACGAACAACCTGCGCCTGAAGTGGTAATTGAAAGCCCTGAAATTGTAGACGTTGCTCCTGTTGAACAAGAAAGCCAGACAGAGATTGCGCCAACAAGCGGAACAGAAACTGCATCCGTTCCAACAGAAGTACCAATCGTCGAAGAAGAACCCGTTGAGGTTACAGAAGAAGCTCTGACTGAAGAACAACAAACAGAAGTAGAAGTCGCACAAACAAATATAGATGCAGCCAAAAAAGAAGCTGAAGCAATAATAGAGCCTGTAACCAATGATCTTGCAGAAGCGCAAACAAACATTGAATACAATGCACCTGTAGATTTAGACGCTGACGTGATTGCAGAAACCGCGCCAGAAACTGTTGTGGAGCAGGAAAATACTGAAGACGCGATTGAACGAGACACTGCGCTATCAGAGACAACAGATCAAACTGAAATTGTTACACTGGCACCACAGGAAACATCAATTGTTGAAACAACACCAGTAGAGGTAGAGACAGAACAACCGCTTGTTGATCTTGTCCCAACCAAAGATGGTACTTTGGGCGCAGAAGGCATTACGTTATTCGCAGGTGTACCAGATATTATTCCGCCAGTACGTGAGCAGTTGAATATATCACCTGACCCATTGAAAGATATCCTGCCAAAAATGCGCAGTGATGATTTTGCTGAAATACATAAGGCAGAAATAGAAGCCGCGGCACAATTGCTGGCACAAGCCCCAGAAGCAGACGTAACAACAGACGAAAATGTTACGGTTTCTGAAACAATAGAGCAGACTGTAGAAGAAACGCTACAAGAACCGGACTTGTTGGCTTTGGCAGATCCAGCTTTAAAAGCTCTGCAACCACGCGCACGTCCAGCCGTTATAGCTGATCGTGTAAAAGAAATTGCTGCAGCGGCTCTTGCTCCGCCAGCCGATCCTGAACTGGCCGCATTAAAACCACGCCAGCGTCCAAGAAGTTTAAAAATCTTAAAAGAAGAGATCAAACCGCAACCCGTTGATCCAAGTGAAATTCAAGTTGCTATTCAAGAAGCTGTCCGTGATATTGCGCGCCCACGCGCACGCCCCTCTAACCTGTCGCGAAAAGTTGCTCGCTTGAAAGCTGATGAAGCAAAATCGGTGAAAAAAGAAAGCATTCAAACGGCAGCGCTGACACCAAGAACCGCACGAGGCACATCCAAGCCCAGCTCTGCAACTGTCGCAAGCGTTCAGCGTCAAGCAACAGAAAAAGCCAGCGTAAACAAGCGCCGTATTTCACTGATCGGTGTTTATGGCAAAGCTTCTAGCCGCCGCGCATTGGTGCGCATGCCAAGTGGGCGTTATGTGAAAGTAAAGTCAGGCCAAAGCTTTAGTGGTTGGAACGTCGCTGCTATTGGAGAAAGCTCTGTTAGGATTACAAAGGGCAGCCGCAATCAAGTGCTTCGGATGCCTAAACGTTAAAGCAACAGCATTGCTGCAAAGCCTAAAAAAGCAAAAAAACCAACAATATCCGTAACTGTTGTCACAAATGCACCCGATGCCAATGCAGGGTCGATACCCACTTTATCAAGACCGAGCGGCACTAAAATACCCGCCAGCCCAGCAACGACAAGATTGCCAACCATAGCAAGAGCCAACACCACGCCCAGCATCGGCATACTGTACCAATAATACCCGATCATGCCGATGATCACGGCAAACAACAGGCCATTTAACAACCCCACAGACAACTCCCTGCGAATAACCCGCCATGCGTTGGCTGGCGTTAAATCTTTCGTTGCCAGCGCACGTACAGCAACTGTAAGGGTTTGAGTGCCAGCATTGCCCCCCATAGAGGCCACAATCGGCATCAGAACAGCCAAAGCAACGATTGCTTCGATAGTATCTGCAAATTGTGCAATCACGATAGAGGCAAGAACAGAGGTCACAAGGTTCACGGCCAACCACGGAAAACGTTGCCGCGTAGTAGACCACATATTATCGGTCAGGCTTTCATCACCCACACCTGCAAGACGTTTGATGTCTTCTTCGGCCTCATCTTCCAAAACTTCCATCGCGTCATCGATGGTGATGACGCCCACCAAACGATCTTCTTCATCCACCACAGGGGCTGATACCATGTTGTATTGGTTAAATGCATAAGCCACATCTTCTTGCTCTTGCATCACTGGAATGGTCCGAAACTCTTCGTCCATAATATCTGTCATCATCACTTTACGTGCATTCGACATCAAGCTGGATAAAGGAACTTTGCCAACGGGTGTTAGTGTTGGGTCGACCATAACCACATCATAAAACTGATCTGGTAGGCCTTTTTCATTGCGTAGATAATCAATCGCCTGCCCCACATTCCAATGTGTCGGCGCCATAACCAATTCACGCTGCATCAAACGTCCTGCAGAGTTTTCAGGGTAACTTAGCGCTTGTTCAACCGCGACACGATCTGAATCCTCTAGGGTTTCTAAAACGCGTTCTTGATGTGGTTCATCCAGATCTTCGATCAGATCAACAACGTCATCTGTATCTAAGTCTTTGAAGGCTTCCGAAACCACTTCGTCAGACAATTCTTCGAATACATCGTCCAACAGACCTTCGTCGATTTCCGCCAGAACTTCACCATCGAAATCTTTACCCCAAAGGGCAGTAAACGCTTTGCGTTCTTTTTCACTGATTTGTTCATAAATATCGGCAATGTCAGCTGGATGAAACGGATCTAAGAGTTCAAGCAACCCCACACGATCATCTGCTTCTACAGCGTCTTGTACAGCGACGATTAGCGTCCCATCAATTTCATAGGCACGTTCAGTGTTTTCGGTGTCAATTAGTACTGCCTCTGACATTTTTCGCCCCTATGATCATATTTTTGCCTTTATAACAGGTCATTAAACCGCGACAATGTTAATTCTTGATATCAAATATGTTACGGTTTCAACACCACAGCCTATAATAGCTGAAAAGACGTGAAAAACTTCGCTTTAAGGGGCAAATAGGCCATGACTGAGCCACAGAAACTCAACTCTATATCAGGCGTTCGCCAAGCAGCCATTAAGGCACACCAAAAAGGTGATTTAGAGACTGCAAGAAATCTATACGGTATTTATTTACAAAACCGCCCAAAGGATGCAGTGATTTGGTCAAACCTTGGCGCGTTATTCCGTAAAGAAGCGAAATATGACTTGGCTGTTGCAACCCACTTACGTGCCTTAGAATTAGATTCTACATCGATCTCGGTTATGAACAATGCCGCAAATGCGTTTTATGATGCTGGACGTATCAAAGATGCGATTAAGCTGCGTAAAACAATCGTAGAAGTGCAACCAAATAATCCTGAAAACTATTCAGGATTGGGGAAATGTTACCGTGGTGTGCATCAACTTAATAAAGCACAAAATATTTTGAAAAAGGGGATTAAAAAATTCCCTGACTATGCTGAAAATTATATCCAACTGGCTTTTGTACAACTGGCAAAAGGCGATTACCAAGCTGGTTTTAAAACCTTTAACTGGCGTTGGAAAGGTGATGAACTTACCGCACCAGAATTTTCATTCCCGAAGTGGGATGGAGAAGATTTAAACGGAAAGACCATTCTAGTAATTCCAGAACAAGGCTTTGGAGATACGGTATTAATGGCGCGCTTCTTAAGCACGCTGAAAAGCCAGGGTTGTACAATTAAAATGGTGATTAAAACACCATTACGCAGATTGTTTGCTGAGATTGAAAAAGACATTGATGTCATTGAGACACAAGACGAATTGGCAGGATGCGATTATTGGGTTCCAATGATGGATTTACCCTTACACCTAAAAGCAACATTAGATGATTTGCCAGCCCCTGCCCCGATGAGCATTCCAGAGGACTCAATCAAGCGTGCGCGTAATATTCTGGCCCCCTTTTCCGAGCGTTTCAAAATTGGGGTAATGTGGTCGGGGTCTGTTACATATCGTGCAAACCATAAACGATCGTTTGGGCATGAACAATTTTTAGAACTGTCAGACATTCCAGATATCCAAATGTTCTCGCTTTATAAAGGCCCACTTTTGGATGACTTTAAAAATGATGGCACTTCTACGGTGATTGTGGATGCAGCTGGCAATGACCGTGATTTTGCGGATAGCGCTGCATTGATGCAAGAATTGGACCTTGTCATCTCAATGGATAGCGCCATTGTACATGTTGCTGGCTCAATGGGTATAGAAGTGTGGAATTTGCTGCATTCGGAGCCATATTGGCTGTATAGACCTTTTCCAAAACACACCCCTTGGTACCCATCTATGCGCTTGATTATTCAGGAAAATACTGGGGATTGGGATGCTGTGTTTAAAGGTTTGAAAAAAGATATTATAAAACGTGTCAAACAGTGGAAAAAACATGAGTGATATTTTAACGCCAATTGCGCCAGGCGAATTGTTAGATAAATTGACGATTTTGCAAATCAAATCGGAAAACATCTCTGATGCCGCAAAATTAAAGAACGTCCATGTAGAGCAAGCTGCATTACAAGCCGTCGCAAAAGTGCATATTCCAGATACAGATGAGCTTACATCGCTTACATCTGCCCTTTTGACAGTGAATAAAGAGTTGTGGGATATCGAAGATGACATTCGAGACTGTGAGCGTGCTGGTGATTTTGGTGATGAATTTATTCGCCTAGCGCGTGCAGTTTATGTAACGAACGATAAACGTGCCGATTTAAAGAAACAGATCAATATAGCGATGGGTTCAGCATTAGTTGAAGAAAAATCATACGCAGCTTATTAAACAACCTAACAAGGTTTTCCAAACACCAGCACCCACATGCTTTGACCAGCAAAGCCTGCACCAACTTCGGTCGATTTACGGCTGAGGTTATTTTTATTATGGCCAGGTGAATTACGCCACGAACTCATAGTTTCTTCGGGTGTTTTCTGGCCTGACGCAATGTTTTCAGCGGCATAACAGAATTTATATCCCTGCCGTTTCATTCGCTTACCCAATGTAGATCCATCACGGCCCGTATGCGAAAAATATCCATTCGCAACCATATCTTCAGCATGCTTTTGGGCAATCACATTCAAGGTGTCCGAAACACGCAAAACTTTACGGCCTTTGGCTTTGCGTTCGGCATTCAACAATGTTGTCAGGTCTTGTACTTCATCCGCATAAGATGGAAAAAAACAGCCGATTGAAAAAACGGCTGCTATAATAAATGTGACCTTACCAGTCACTAGCGTACAAAAAACGCGTCACGGTAGCCTGCTGATTTTGCAGAAGCCATAGCGTTTTTAGCTTGGGTGCTAGAAGTGAATGGCCCAAGGAAAATCACACGGTAGCTCTTACCATTGCGTTTGATCGCTCGTGTGCTGACCTTCTGCCCGCGTTTTTGAAACAATGCGATGGTTTTCTTAGCATTTACCGTGTTGCCAAAAGTTCCAAGTTGCACATAACGTGCTTTTAACTTTGCAGCTTTTGGTGCTTTCTTTGTGCTTTTAGAACTGATGCGGAAAATGTCTTGCTGTTTTGCAGCGGCTGGTACCACTGTTTCTCTTGCACGAACTTTAGTCACCAAACGGCGAGGAACAGTATTCGTCCAAATCATTTCCATCTGAGCATCACCACGCGGTGTTACATCCGAACCGATCGTAGATTTGTAAACCGTAATATTGTGAATTGGATCTTTACCGTTTTTGACATTCGTCGCAACGCTAGTGGATCGAGCCGCTGGTTTATAAACGACACCATTATTTGCTGCTCGGATCACATCCGCTGGATGTACAGCTTGTGGACCGTTACGTACCGCAAGGTTTCTATTCGCACGGCGTTGGTCAGCACTATAACCACGAACGGATTTAAGTTTTGATGTGGTGTTAGAAGCCAAAAGAACCTCACCACCATTTTCACGCCCGCTGGCAATTAAATCCGCTGGATGTACGGCTTGAGGGCCATTGCGTACCGCGTATCGGTTTGCTCTTGTTCTAGTCGCTGTGTTTTGTGTTTTGATTGGCCGTTTCACAACAGCCTTACGTGGAGCTGGGGGCTGCGGAGTAATAATTAACGGAGCTTGTTGACTTATAACTCTTTGAGGCTTCACAGCGGGCTTTGGCTTCGCGATTTTGACTGTTGGTTGTTTAACAATAACAGGGTTGCTAAATATTTTAGCTTTTCGAGGTTTCTGTTGAACAACTGGCTTTTGGGCTTGGACAGTAGGCGCTGCAGCAGTTTTTACAGGCTTAGGCGCAGGCTTTGCTTTCACAACAGGCTTCTTTACACGCGTAGCTGGTTTTCCTGAAATCGCAGCCAATTGTGTCGCACTCAACGATGGTTTATTGCGCGAGCTACAAAACACGTTTCTAGAGCGGTTCACACGTGGAACCCAAGAAACGCGTGCTCCATTGCCTGCACGAATATAAACGCAGCCTTTAGAATCTACATATTGATTACCCTTAAAGCTTGCAGGTGGTCGCTCCGCAGGCCCATTGTCCGAACGAAGTGTTTGTGTGTTAGCCGTTGTTGTTGCCAACATGAGACCTATGGTTACTGCCATTATTTTGTTTTTTAACATCTCTTGCCCCCAAGATATGGTGTTAAAATGCCAATTTTCGGGCCAATAGTAAAGATTTTTTTAAGTCGTTATTCGTAAACTTTGCCTTTAAATCTGTTGTTAATTTAAAGTATTAAAAATGTAGAAGAGACGATTAAAGCCTAAGGCTTTGATCTTTTACGATAAATGGTGCTCGGCGCCACACCAAGCACCTCTGCGGCTCTAGGAATTGAGCCTCCATTTGTTTCAATTGTAGCTTCAATAAATTTGCGTTCTAATTCTTCTAATTCCAACCCTACAAGCTGGTGAATTGCATTATGGCTGCGCTCGATAAAATAGCGATCATCAGTCTTGGTATCATCATTATTAGTTCTGTGACTGGCAGATGCAAAGCCAATTGGCAGCATGTCCAAAGTCACGGTTTTTCCATCATGAGTGGCAACCAATGTATGCAACAAATTTTTCAACTGGCTTATATTTCCAGTCCACTTATTAGATTTGAAAAGGTCAATTACATCGCTAGATAGATTAGAAAAATCTTTATATTCGACAGCTGCTAACTTCTGCAAAAGTTCCTTTGCAATATAGGCAATATCTTCTTCTAAATCGCGCAAGGGACGCATTTCTATCGTAAGAATATGAAGTTGATAAAACAAATCTTCACGAATTGCATTGGCCTCGAGCAAACGGTAGGGATCCGTTTTCGAAGAACAGATCACTCTTGGAAAATCTTGCTCTCTTTCGTTTTGATTAAACCTACTTAATATGGTTGCAAGTTTACTTTGTACAAATGGGTCAAGATGTTCAATTTCACTTAGGTATAATGTACCACCAAAAGCGCGTTCAAATGCGTTATTTCTGCTATTCTCTAATGGATTATCCGATTTACCATATGTGCCAAACAACGTTGCATGCTGTGCTTGTCCATTTAAATTTAAACCGCTGTATTTCACAAAAGGTCGAGATCTAGGCCCCGAGTGATCATGTATAGCATTTGCGCATGTCGTTTTACCTGTTCCTCCTTCGCCAGATATAAAAACTGGTGCACTAGATGGTGCAATACGCATTATTTTACGATATGTGTCCTGCATAGCAGAACTCCGTCCAATAAAACCGTAAAAGTTACCTTTTGTTAGATTTATTTCCGTACGACTTTGTGCATTTTTCAATGCAGATGCGACAGTAGAAAATAAGCGTTCATCCGAAAATGGTTTTAAAAGAAAATCAAACGCCCCAGCACGCATAGCTTCAACTGCGCGATTTACTGACCCATTCGACGTGATCACAATGATTTTCGCATGTGGGTTTTCTTGAACCAAACGGCGGATCACATCAATCCCATCCATGTCAGGTAAAAACAAGTCCATTATAACAACAGGATTGTTGTTATCCATAAACATATCAATACCTTCAGAGCCATTTGATGCCAGATCAACAGAGTAGCCAGCCTTACGTAAATTTGTGCTATAAATCAGCTGTAATGTGGCGGTATCCTCAATCAACAAGAGCCTATCATTCATGCTTCAGACCCAGTTTTTTGCGTTTCTGATGTTAAAAAATTAACCCACGGCTTCAAACCCGCCAATAAAATATCAACATCCTCTTTTGGAAAAGGTGCGTTCCGAACAGTGGCTTGATCATTCACATCTCGTGCCAATTGATGTATTTTATTTACTCCAACAGTGCCCGCCAATGAGGATATGACATGCGTGCATTTATCGAGCAATTCCATAGATTTTTTAGATTGCGCTTTGGTTAGATCGCGCTGCGCTACAATCAAATCTTTAAGCAATTGATCAATCAACACCTTAGACTTCTCAAGGCCAATCATCTCAATCAGCCCCAAATAGGTCTCGTTTTTAAAATCATCGGCCATAGAGATGCAACTTTTACTTTATTTTAAAACGCCCTACTCATCATTATCCATATAGCAAACAATCACTTTTGCAAAATGCAAAAATTGCCCAAAACATTACCCTTGAGGATAACCCAAATCCGCCAGCGCTGTGGATATCTCATCCAAAATAGTTGGATCATCAATCGTTGCTGGCATTTTCCAGTCTTCTCCATCCGCAATTTTAGCCACGACACCGCGCAGAATTTTCCCAGAACGTGTTTTGGGTAAACGATCCACAACACAGGCCAATTTGAAAGCCGCCACAGGGCCAATCGATTTGCGGATCAATTGCACGCATTCCGCCACAACATCCTCATGCGATTTTTCAGTTCCTGCATTCAGGCATAAAAATCCCATAGGTAATTGACCTTTTAATGCGTCTTTCACACCTAAGACCGCGCATTCAGCCACATCAGGATGTCCTGCCAAAACCTCTTCCATTTGTCCTGTCGACAGACGGTGACCTGCAACGTTGATCACGTCATCGGTACGCGCCATGATATAGAGATATCCATCTTCATCCATATATCCCGCATCACCCGTCTCATAATATCCTGGGAAAGCTTCAAGGTAGGATGATTTATAACGTTCTTCTGCATTCCAAAGAGTTGGCAGTGTACCGGGTGGCAAAGGAAGCTTGATTGCGATCGCACCCAACTCTCCTTTTGGCAATTCACTGCCTTCATCATCAAGGATTTGCATATCAAATCCTGGCATCGGCACAGCTGGTGATCCAAGCTTAATTGGCATCAACTCAATGCCTGCTGGATTACACACCGCAGGGTAACCAATTTCTGTTTGCCACCAATGATCGACCACAGGCACACCCAATTGGTCTTGTGCCCATTCGATTGTATCAGGATCAGCACGCTCACCTGCCAAAAACAGGTAATTTAAGTTGGATAAGTCATATTTTTTTACATACTCACCTTTGGGATCCACCCGTTTGATCGCACGGAATGCCGTTGGCGCGGTAAAGAACGTTTTAACTTTATGTTCTTCCATAACGCGCCAGAATGTACCTGCATCAGGGGTACCAATCGGCTTGCCCTCAAAAACAATCGTCGTACAACCGCTGAACAATGGGCCATAGCAAATGTATGAATGGCCAACGACCCACCCAACATCAGAGGCTGCCCAGAACACATCACCCGCTTCCACGTTATAGATGTTCTTCATCGTCCAATTCAGCGCCACGATATGACCCGCCGTTGGACGAACGACGCCCTTTGGTTGGCCGGTCGTGCCGGATGTGTAAAGAATATAAACAGGATCGGTGCCGTTCATTGTGGCACAAGTTGCAGGCGTGATGTCTTTTTGGAAGTCATGCCAGTTCAGATCGCGGCCTTCAACCATATCAGCGGTTAACTGTTCACGTTGCAGTATCACCGTGAAATCAGGTTTATGCGTGGCTTGTTCAATCGCGCCATCAAGCAAGGGTTTATAAGCAATCACACCGCTTGGCTCGATCCCGCAAGAGGCCGCGATAATTGCTTTGGGAGTGGCATCATCAATGCGTGTCGCCAGCTCGTTTGCAGCGAAACCACCAAAAACTACAGAATGTACAGCACCGATACGAGAGCATGCAAGCATTGCTACAATCGCTTCCGATACCATTGGCATATAGATGATCACACGGTCGCCTTTGGTCACCCCTTGTGCTTCCAATGCGCCACCCAAATTAGCCGTTAAGTTTTGCAATTCAGCATACGTGATTTTCTTTTGTGTACCCGTGATTGGGCTGTCATAGATAATCGCAACGCGGCCCCCATTGCCAGCGTCGACATGACGATCCACCGCGTTATAACAGGTGTTGATCTGACCGTCTTTGAACCACTCGTAAAGCGGTGCATTTTCGTCTGACAATGCTTTCGTTGGTTCTTTGACCCAATCCAGTGATTGTGCAGCTTCCATCCAGAATGTGTCTGGATCGTTTTTCCAACCCTCGTATACGTCTTTATATGACATGACTTACTCCCATTAAGTCTGATCTTTTACGTGCGTGCCCGCTTGACCAATTCCAATACTTCTTTTGCCGCTTCTGGTATGTTTGTGCCTGGCCCAAAAATGGCCCGCACCCCTACCTGGCGCAGAAAATTATAATCGTTGGGCGGAATGACCCCGCCGCAAATCACAATGATGCCCTCCCCGCCCTTGTTTTTAAGAGCGTGCACCAATTGTGGCGCTAATGTTGTGTGACCTGCGGCTTGGGATGAAATCCCCACCACATCCACACCTTTTTCAATGGCATCAATCGCCGCTTCTTCTGGTGTTTGGAAAAGTGGTCCCATATCCACATCAAACCCGATATCAGAGAATGCCGTTGCGATGATTTTACCACCACGATCATGGCCATCTTGACCCATTTTCACCACCATCATGGATGGTTTCTTACCATTTTTCTTAGCAAATTCAGCGACATCAGCTTGAATATCCTGAAACCCTTGATCACCCTCGTAGGCGGCACCATAGACGCCATCAAGCAGTTTCACTTTGGCTTTATGGCGTCCGAATGCGCGTTCCATAGCGTCGGAAATCTCACCAACGGTTGCACGTACACGCGCTGCATTCACGGCGAGTTCCAGCAAGTTTGCATCAGAGGAACGTGCGCCCTGTTCAAGCGCCTCAAGGGCGTTTTCACAGGCCACAGCATCACGGCTTTGCCGGATGTCCGCCAGTCGCGCGATCTGTGCTTCGCGTACAGCGGTATTATCAATTTCACGAACATCGATTTCGGGTTCTTCATCCAGTTGGAATTTGTTCACGCCAACAATCACATCTTCGACACGGTCAACACGGGCTTGTTTACGCGCAGCGGCCTCTTCAATTGCCAGTTTTGGCATACCGTCTTCGACGGCTTTGGTCATCCCACCGATTTCATCGACCTGTTGGATCAATTCCCAAGCTTTATCCGCAAGTTCTTTGGTCAAATTTTCAACGTAATAAGACCCTGCTAATGGATCGACGACATTCGTGACACCTGTTTCGTTTTGCAAGATCAACTGCGTATTTCGCGCCAACCGTGCAGCTGCATCTGATGGCAAAGCAATTGCTTCATCATAGCTGTTTGTGTGCAGCGATTGTGTTCCACCCAGAACGGCTGACATAGCCTCATAAGCCGTGCGGATCGCGTTATTGTAAGGATCTTGTTCTTGCAAAGACACGCCACTGGTTTGGCAATGGGTGCGCAACATCAGTGATTTTTCGTTCTTTGCGCCAAACTCTGTCATCACACGGTGCCACAACAGGCGTGCTGCACGTAATTTCGCCGCTTCCATAAAGAAGTTCATGCCAATGGCGAAAAAGAACGACAGGCGCGGTGCAAAGGCATCCACATCCATACCGCGTGCCAATGCTGCTTTGACGTATTCTTTGCCGTCCGCAATCGTAAAGGCCAGTTCTTGCACCAGCGTCGCACCAGCCTCTTGCATGTGGTAACCGCTGATCGAGATAGAGTTAAACTTCGGCATCTCGCGGCTGGTGTAATCGATAATATCAGACACGATCCGCATCGATGGCTCTGGTGGGTAGATATAGGTGTTCCGCACCATGAATTCTTTCAACACATCGTTCTGAATGGTGCCAGATAGTTTTTCACGATCCACACCTTGTTCTTCGCCCGCCACAATGAAACTGGCAAGCACAGGAATTACCGCACCATTCATGGTCATCGATACGCTGACTTTGTCCAATGGAATGCCGTCAAACAGGATTTTCATATCCTCAACGCTGTCAATCGCCACGCCTGCTTTACCAACATCGCCCACTACACGTTCGTGGTCGCTGTCATAACCGCGGTGTGTAGCCAGATCGAACGCTACAGAAACGCCCTGTTGACCGCCTTCTAACCCCTTGCGGTAAAAGGCATTACTTTCCTCAGCTGTAGAAAAACCAGCATATTGGCGGATCGTCCAAGGGCGTCCTGCATACATTGTGGCTTTTGGCCCACGTGTGAACGGTGCCATGCCTGGCATAGAACCCAGATGATCCAAATCATCCAAGTCTTCGCCTGTGTAAACAGGTTTAACATCAATGCCTTCTGGCGTTTCCCATGTCAGATCATCGAGAGGTTTTCCGCGCAACTCTTTTTCAGCGCGAGCCTTCCAGTTTTTAAGATCAGAGGTACTCATAACGCGCACTCCTTTTGTGTAAAAATGGGTATAAAGTCTGGATCAGTCGCGAAATTCTTCGCGCGCTGGTACCCGTCCAAAGGCGATTTTCGCCCCTGTGTAGGCTGTTATTTCGCGGGGTTTTTCCCCGTAAATCAGTGTGTCTTGCCCATAGCGTTGGTTGATCGTATCCACCAACAAACATAATTTTTCGCGCTCGGTACGTTGTCCTGCCCCCGAACGTTTCTCGAACATATCGGCTGTGTGTTTGTGTGCGGGAATTAATCCGCCCAGCATTACGCCTGTTGAGAGCGGTTTTGTAATTCTGAATTCGTCCCAAAACTGTCTGTACAACGCAAGCAATTGAAAACTGTCTTGGGTGCCGCGAATTTGGCGCCCGATCCGTTGGCGCCCATGTTCGGTACATTTCACCGAAATATACAGATAGGTCGCAAAAGCGTTGCGCCGCCGCAAACGTGTGGCTGCTTTGATCAACAAACGCCGTGTCACCAGCCGTGCGCCCTCTGGGTTGCGGTTGGTATAGGACAGCACTTGTCCATGCCCTAATGAACTGGATTTGGTTTTGAGTTCGGGAATATCTTCGCCCTGAAGCGCACGAATAAACCGCTCGCCCTGCACTCCGCCCCAGACTTTGCGGGCGTGTTTTGCTGGCATCGCGTAAAGACTGGGCACATCCATAATCGATGCGGCATGAAGTCGTGCTTCGATCCCGCGATTGATCCCCGGAATATCGCGTAACTTCAAGTGCTTGATCTTGTCTGGCAGCACTGCGGGCAGAAGCCAATCCAAGCCACAGGGTTTGTGCAATTCGCCGGCTAATTTCGCCAATAGCATGCTGGACCCCAAACCAATGGAACAGCGCATCGCTATCCCTACGTCCGTATAGATCGCTTGGCGCATATCTTCGGCAATTTGTATTGCCACGTCTAACTGTTGCATCCGTCCGTACAGATGAATGGAAAATTCGTCCACCGAATGTGCTGAAGTTATCGGCAACACCCGTTCCACGGCCGCTTTGATACGGTGATGATAGTCTACGTATAAATCGTGGCGCGCAGGGCGAAACTGCATCTGCGGCACCCTTTGGCGCGCCTCTTTCATCCGTGTTCCAAATCTTAGCCCCATCGCTTTGGCTTCGGTGCTGGCTGCGATAATCGCAGCATTGGGCGTCATTGTTGTCACCACACCCAGCGGTTGGCCCCGCAAAGACGGATCCTCTTGCTGTTCCACGCTGGCAAAGTAGCTGTTCATATCCAAATAAAGCAGCGACACGCGATGGTGCGTCATTCGTCCAAACCTTGATATAATGAGTCACATCAAGATTAGAACAAAAAGAGAACATATGATAGTCCCGTGGTGAAATTATTCAAACTCCAGAATGATTTCATCCACGGCAAGACTGTCTCCGGTAGCGGCATTGATCTTGGACACAACGCCCTTTTTCTCGGCGCGCAGAACGTTTTCCATTTTCATGGCCTCGATTGTACACAACGCTTGTCCCTCTTGGACTTCATCACCAACCTCGACGTTCATATTCACGATCAGGCCTGGCATTGGGCACAGCAGCATTTTCGATGTATCAGCAGCCACTTTTTCTGGCATCATCGCCGCCAATTCGGCGCGTCGCGGTGTCAGTACAATCATTTTCAAATCTGCACCACGGTAACGCATCAAACTACCACCACGCGCACCGTTGGATTTCACAACCAGTTCTTTACCGCCGACAACGGCTTTGACCAAAGGTTGACCCATCGTCCAATCGGTTTGAACGTCTAGCGTTTTACCACAATCAAACGTAACTGTGCTGCCAGTATCCGTATGTGCAATCGACACAGGATATGGGTTATTCCCCAACATCACGACCCATTCTGGAGCAATACGGCGTTTGTGGTTTGGCAAAGCCCCTGAAATAGAGGCATCACGTTCCGCGCTTATCTGTTTCATATGCGCAGCTAATGCAGCCAAACGGTGCAATGTATCTTCGTCTAATTCCACACCAGCGAAACCGTCTGGGTATTCTTCTTCGATAAAGGCCGTGGTGATATTACCAGATATGAACCGTTCATGGTCCATCACAGCAGATAGGAACGGCAGGTTGTGACCGATGCCTTCCAATTCAAACCCATCCAAAGCACTCCGCATCACTTCGATAGCACTGGCGCGGTCTTTGCCCCATGAACAAAGTTTTGCGATCATCGGGTCGTAGAACATGGAAATTTCTCCGCCTTCAAAGACACCTGTATCATTGCGCACGACCATATCTTTGGTCGCCACTTCTGCAGGGGGGCGGTAACGCGTCAAACGACCGATAGACGGTAAGAAGCCACGATATGGATCCTCGGCATACAGGCGGCTTTCCATTGCCCATCCGTTGATGCCAATGTCTTTTTGTTCGATAGAAAGCTTTTCACCATCAGCAATACGGATCATCTGTTCCACCAGATCGATACCCGTAATCAGTTCCGTCACAGGGTGTTCCACCTGCAAGCGCGTATTCATTTCTAAGAAATAGAAGTTGCGGTCGCCATCTACAATGAACTCTACAGTACCTGCGCTACAGTAATCCACTGCTTTTGACAAAGCTACGGATTGCGCACCCATGGCTTGGCGCGTTTCTTCATCCAAGAACGGTGAAGGTGCTTCTTCGATTACTTTTTGCTGACGACGTTGAATGGAACATTCGCGTTCATTCAGATAGATGCAGTTGCCGTGTTGGTCACCTAGCACCTGAATTTCTATGTGGCGTGGTTGGGTAATGAATTTTTCAATAAAGATACGGTCATCTCCAAAGCTGCTGGCAGCTTCGCTCTTAGACAACTGAAAACCTTCACGCGCCTCTTCATCATTCCACGCAATACGCATCCCCTTACCACCGCCACCCGCGGAAGCTTTGATCATCACGGGATAGCCAATTTCATTCGAGATTTTCACAGCTTCATCTGCATCTGCAATCAGCCCCATATAACCTGGAACGGTTGTTACACCCGCCTCAGCCGCTAGCTTTTTGGATGTGATTTTATCCCCCATCGCTTCAATCGCACCCGCTGGTGGGCCGATGAATGCAACACCTTCTTTTTCAAGAGCTTGGGCAAACAACTTATTCTCGGACAAGAAACCGTAACCTGGGTGAACCGCTTCTGCGCCAGTTTGGCGAATGGCATCCATAATTTTATCGATCACGATGTAGCTTTCAGCCGCAGGAGGTGGACCGATGTGCACAGCTTCGTCCGCCATTTCCACATGCAGTGCATTTTTATCCGCGTCCGAATATACGGCGACCGTTTTAATCCCCATTTTCTGCGCGGATTTGATCACACGACAGGCAATTTCACCGCGGTTCGCGATTAGGATTTTTTTAAACATAGCTGACACCTAGATTTTTATTGGACTTACAGGATGAAGAGGCCGTCACTACGCAAAAAGCGGTGGGCCAAAAAAAAGGGACCCTCACGCCATCGCGTGGGGGCCCTAGTAGAGGGGAAATGAAAGAGTTTGACCACTTGGAGGAGCGGAAAATCTCAAACCCAGTGTTTGCTTTCTCAAGCGACGCCACTGGTTCGTGCGTCATTGAAGTTCCAAATGAACTCCGTTGTAAATGAGCGTAGACGGTATTTTTCGCTGTGCAAATCGCATTCCACAACCACCCCATAGTTTGGGCCGAAAACCGCCAAAGTACTTTTGGTGTGCGCGAAAACATGCCGATTACCCGCCAAAAACGTCAGGAAAGCTAACCATAGCGCGCCCTACGTTGATTTTAAGTAATGTTTCGTAATCTTCGGGATCTTGGGAATCATCCGCATATTCCACTTCTCGGCCCAATAACCAGCTTAAACGGCCAGCATCTAGATTGCCGCGCTCAAACGATTCTTCGCCGAAATATTCCCACAAAGCACGCATAAATCCTTCGTCTGCCAAACGGTCGGCATTGCGACGATCCGCATAGCGTTCACGAACGATTAATTTCGTTGCCCCTTTTTTATTCGGGCGTCGAACTGTGAATTGAAAATCTGAACTTGGAAGTCGGGATGGGAAACCACGATGCTTTAACATAACGCACCCCCGAAGGCCGCTATGCGTGGTTTGCCAAGAACCGCAGTTGGTTCTTGGCTATAATTCTGCTTAGTATTTTTGAGTAGGCGTTTCTGCCACGATCTCAACTGGAGCCTCTGGCTCTTGTTGTTGTTGTTGTGCGCATGCTGAGATGCCGAAAGCCACCAAAAGTGTAGCTGCAATAAGTTTTGTAGACATACTGTCCTCCTAATTTTCCATTGATTCAAGGCTTCGACACCCTGACTCGCAGTAACGCTAGCAGAAGATGTTTCGGAAAAACAGCCATTTGCTACAATTGTTTCGTAAAAGTGGCGAAATACAGCCCGTAGTGACCTAAATCCGCTTATTTTATGTATGATTAGTGCCATTCGCACAGTCCTTCAGATATATCGTAAAACCCCATATACTGACGTATATCTGGGTTAGAATCTCCATATTTTATTGGCTTATCCATCAATCGGATGACCACTTCATGTGCTGCATCCAACCCATCATTGGGGTTTTGTGCCTTGTTGAGCGCATAATCTTCGCACAACACGTCAATATCGGCATTTGCAGCCTCAAAACCCACTTCACCGCCTTCTGTTATCGCAGGCGCAAGAATCCCTAGGTAGAATTGGCGCCTAGTAGGTGTTGTTGTGTGAAATGTTTCTTCAAACACTTCCAAACTTTGCCCAGACGGTACAGGTGGCAGATCAGCATAAGCAGTCGTCCCCAAAACAAGCCCAGTAAAAGCCACGATATGTGATGTTACATTCACAGTTTATAGCGGCAAGTTATCGTGTTTGCGCCAAGGTGTAGTCACCTCTTTGCCTTTTAAGCTGGCAAAAGCACGTGCCACGCGCATCCGCGTGTTCTGCGGCATGATCACTTCGTCAATAAAACCATTTTCCGCAGCCACGAATGGATTTGCAAAGCGGTCTTCGTAATCTTGCGTCAAAGCTGCGATTTTTTCCGCATCCCCCAGATCACTGCGGTGTAAAATCTCAACAGCACCCTTAGCACCCATCACAGCGATTTCCGCTGTTGGCCAAGCATAATTGATATCGCCACCCAAATGCTTTGGGGACATCACACAGTAAGCACCACCATAAGCCTTACGCGTAATAACCGTCACACGCGGCACTGTTGCTTCTCCATAAGCATATAACAGTTTCGCACCATGTTTGATCACACCGCCATATTCTTGCGCAGTACCAGGTAAGAACCCAGGCACATCGACCAAAGTCAGTAATGGAATATCAAAAGCGTCACAGAAACGGACAAACCTTGCAGCTTTACGCGATGCATTGATGTCCAAACAGCCAGCCAAAACCATCGGTTGATTGGCAATAACGCCAACAGTTGATCCTTCGAGGCGGATAAAACCTGTCAGAATGTTTTTCGCAAAGTCCTCTTGTATCTCATAGAAATCGCTCTCATCAGACAATTTCAACACAAGTTCCTTCATATCGTAAGGCGTATTTGCATTGCTTGGGATAATCGTATCCAATGATGGCTCTTTACGCTTTGGATCATCAAAGAATGGACGCTCTGGACACCCAGCTTGATTGTTCAAAGGCAAGAAATCGAACAAACGGCGCACTTCCATCAATGCATCGATGTCATTTTCAAAAGAGCCATCTGCAACAGATGATTTCGCGGTGTGTGTTTTCGCACCACCCAACTCCTCTGCGGTCACAACTTCATTGGTCACTGTTTTCACTACATCAGGACCAGTCAGGAACATGTATGAACTGTCGCGCACCATGAACACAAAGTCCGTCAAAGCAGGCGAGTAAACCGCCCCACCCGCGCATGGCCCCATGATCACGCTGATCTGTGGAATAACACCAGAGGCTTTGATGTTATTTTGAAATACAGATGTATAACCCGCCAGCGATGCCACGCCTTCTTGGATGCGCGCACCACCTGAATCGTTGATACCAATGATTGGCGCACCATTGCGCATCGCCATTTCCTGTACCTTACAAATCTTTTTCGCATGTGTTTCGGACAGTGAACCACCATAAACAGTAAAATCCTGACTATAGACATAAGTCACACGACCATTGATCGTGCCCCATCCAGTGATCACACCGTCACCCGGGATATGTTCCGCATCCATACCAAAGTCTTGGCATTTGTGCGTCACAAACATATCGAATTCTTCGAAAGAACCTTCGTCCAGCAAAACATCCAAACGTTCGCGCGCTGTCAACTTGCCTTTTTTATGCTGCGCATCAATACGGCGCTCACCACCACCCATACGTGCCGCTGCACGGCGATCTTCTAATTCTTGGATAATATCTTGCACGCAAATTCCTCCCGAAGCGTTGACTTACTGTACAGTACTAAGTGGTTTGCGAAAGGTAAATATAGCTAATTTGCAAAGTCATTTACTTTTTGATATTGCTAATTGCAAAATTGCAAAACACCTGAGATTAAAATGGCCCAAACAAAACTATATGCTGGCGTAAGCCTCCGCAAAATCCGTCAGGAGTTCAATCTGACACAGAAACAGTTTGCCGATCGTTTGGATATTTCCCTGCCGTATCTGAGCCAGATGGAAAATAACCACCGTCCTATTGCTACGTCTGTTGTTCTGACATTGGCACGCGAGTTTAACTTTGATGTTAGTAAATTGTCGGACGGAGATTCCCAACGCGTTGTCGCGGATATGAAAGAGGCACTGGCCGATCCTATTTTCAGCGATACAACAATCAATGCTGCTGACCTGCAACTGACTGCATCCAATGCCCCAACTTTGGCACGCGCATTTTTGGACTTACATCAAACCTACCGCCAAGCCCAAGAACGTTTGGCTTCATTAGACGAAGCTTTGGGTCGTGAAGGGGGTTCCATTCAATTGTCACCATGGGAAGAGGTGCGCGATTTTTTCCATTACTGTGACAACTACATTGATGCCGTTGATCGTTCTGCTGAAAATTTTTCAAATAAATTGACACAGTTTGATACGCCTTTGCATGTCGCCCTTACTGACTTTCTGTCAGATAAACATCGTATCACCGTGCAATACTCAGATGATGCGACTTTACGAAAGTATGATCCCAGCAAACGTATACTGACATTATCCATAGGTGCATCTATCGCATCTCGCGCCTTTCAAATGGCGCACCAAGTGGCCTTACTTGAGCATGATGAACTTTTAGAGGCCAATCTGGATATGGCAAATTTCAGCAGTCAAGAGGCGCGTGATATCTGTAAGATCGGCCTTGCCAACTATTTTGCAGGCGCTGCTATTCTACCTTATGCTGCATTCTTACAAACAGCCCAGGAATGTCGTCATGATCTGGAAATTCTGGCCCTGCACTTTGGCGCATCCATAGAACAAGTCGCGCATCGTTTATCAACAATGCAACGTTCAGGACTAAAAGGCATTCCGTTTTTCTTTGTCCGGGTTGACCAAGCAGGCACCATCACAAAACGTCACTCTGCCACTAAACTGCAATTCGCCCGCTTCGGTGGAGCCTGTCCACTTTGGAACGTCCACCGCGCATTTGAGACACCAGGACAATTCCTGCGCCAATTGGCCGAAACACCCGATGGTGCGCAATATTTGTGCCTTGCCCGCGATGTTTCCAAATCAGCGGGATCTTTCCATGCCCCTATCCGACGGTACGCAATTGGGTTGGGATGTGAAGTTAAACACGTTAATGCATTGGTATATGCCGATGATATGGACACACAAAGATCACAAGCCTTTGAACCTATTGGAATATCTTGTCGTATTTGCGAGCGCGAAAATTGCCACCAACGGTCAATTCCCCCACTGGAACGCCGCTTAACAGTAGATCACAATGCGCGTGGAATACTCCCCTATTCGCTATCGGAAAAGTAACTGGACGCTGTATTTCCCTATGATAAGGTCGCCTTCTTACACATAGTTTAGGTGACTACATGCCTAGTCCACTACCAAAACCAACATATCTAAACCGCGCCACGCCACCCCATATCACTACATTGGTGATTATCTCTGGTATTGGCGCGATTGCATTGAACGTTTTCATCGCCGCTTTGCCAGAAATGGCAAAACATTTCAGCGTATCATATACATACATGCAACTGGCGATCACCGCCTATTTGGTCATGTCTGGCGTGGCACAATTTATCATAGGCCCGATTTCAGATCGCTATGGCAGACGCCCTGTTATGCTAGGGTGCATTGCTATCTTTATCCTTGCCTCCATTGGCGCATCTTCTACATCAAGTTTCGAAGCCTTCCTCTTTTTCCGCGTCATTCAAGCCGTTATCGTAAGTGGCTTGGTGCTGGCCAGAACAATCGTACGCGATATGGTTGCCCGCGAAGATGCCGCCAGTATGATCGGTTATGTGACGATGGGCATGGCGCTTGCACCCATGCTTGGTCCACCTTTGGGTGGGTTATTAACCGAGTTATATGGCTGGCAATCCACACTGCATTTCATGACCCTATCAGGCATCATAGTCTTTATGATCTGCTGGTTCGATTTAGGTGAAACCAATCAACACATGTCTGGCAGCTTTGCTGCTCAGGTCAAAAACTACCCCGAATTAGTGCGGTCCAGGCGGTTTTGGGGCTATGCCCTAACAGCCGCTTTTGCAGCAGCAACCTTCTTTGCCTACCTGGGCGGCTCCCCATATGTGGGCAGCGAAATATACGGGTTGTCCAGCGCCCAAATCGGTGGATACATGATGTTCACCCCTTTGGGATATATGATCGGCAACGGTATTTCTGGCAAGTTCACGAAACGCTTTGGCATTTACCGCATGATTTTCGTGGGTATCTTAATAACTATATCAGGCATGACCGCTTCCCTTATTGCCATCAGCATAGGTTCTGGTCATCCATTAGAATTCTTTTTATTCACCATAACAATCGGATTAGGCAACGGCCTATGCCTACCAAGTGCAAATGCTGGTATGTTAGATATCAAACCTGAACTCGCAGGATCTGCATCTGGTTTGGGTGGCACGCTTATGACTATGGGTGGCGTTGGGTTCACAATGTTAGCTAACATCGCACTTTCCACAACGTCCAGCGCATATCCGTTGGTTCTGTGTATAATGCTGGCTTCGGTAATTGGTCTGATCACCGCATTCTATACGGTGCGCATAGAAAAACAGTTGGGACGTTTCGAATGATACATTTTTTTAGACGCACACTTTTATGGGCTGTCGTTTTATACATTTGTGCATTCGCTGTCGTATGGTTTGCCCGCAGCTTATTCATTTACCCGTTCGATCCTACACATGTAACACCTGCCCAAGCTGGTGAGCCACGATTAAGCGAATATAAACTTGCAACAGATGACGGGGAAACATTGATCCTCTGGGCACGCCCTGCCAAGGGGAACAAAGCAACTGTTCTCTACTTCCATGGCAATGCAGGCAATCTTGCAAGTCGCGCACAAAGGTTCGATAGATTGATTGACCGTGGGTACGGCGTGGTTGCATTAGGATATCGCAGATCATCAGGCAGTACAGGACAACCGTCTGAAACAACCATAAGCCAAGATGCCTTGCTGGTTCGTAAAGAGCTATCAAACATCCTAAATCACACACCTAAAGGTAAAATTATCTATTATGGTGAAAGTCTCGGTACTGGCGTAGCCTCAAAACTCGCCACATCTGTTGCGCCAGATGCGCTCATCCTTGAAGCGCCCTATACATCCGTTGTCAGTTTGGCAAAAGAACAAATGCCTATTTTCCCGATCGATCTGGTGTTGGATCAACGTTGGCAAACAGATCAACATATCCCAAAAGTGAAAAGCCCTACTTTGATCTTACATGGTACACAGGATAAAGTGATCCCCTATGCACACGGCAAGACAGTGCTCAAACTCTCTGGGGCGAAGAATAAGAAGATGGAAACCATAAAAGGCGGAAACCATCTGTCAGCTTTTTCCGTCCAAGGACAAAAAGCGATCTACCGTTTTATAGAAGCTCTTTAATTGGCGATATTCTTGAGCTGAAAATGCAAATATTCAGTTACAATCGAAATTGTTTCCAGACGATCTGAACTTGGCTTTTGCAAGGCTTGGCGAATGTAAAATCCATCAATCATCGAAGCCATACCATTTGCAATGCGCTCTGCATTTTCACGGTTTGTAAGTTTCAATAAATCATACACTAAATTCGACTGCAAACGGCGTGAATATACCTGCAATAAACGTTGTGCATCATCAGATGTTTGTGCCAAAACATAGAATGTCAGCCATGATGCAACCACTTGTGGGCTGAAATTATCCAAGTGGAAACTGGCTTTAATAACGGCTTCGACCCGTTCAATTGATGTCGTTGCCAGCGCCATTTCACGTTTAACGTTCAAACCATAACGCGCCAAAATCGACCGCATAGCAGCAAGTAAAATTTGGTCTTTACCACCGAAGTAATGATGCGCTAAAGCACTGGAGACACCTGCTCTTTTGGCAATCTTACCAACAGTCACATTAAGTGATCCTATCTCGCCAATCTCAAGTATAGTGGCATCGATCAGTTCTTTACGACGTATAGGTTCCATTCCAACTTTGGGCATATCACTCTTTCGAAGCTTACAGTTACTCCTACGAAACGGTTTTTTAATTGGCTCGTCAATCAAAAAAATCTTGCAATTCTTTGGCGCGTGTTTTTAGTTGACGCATCGTCAATAAAAATCAGGGAGATTTTAAATGAACGCTTTAAAAATTACGACTTCTGCGGTCGCACTTTTAGCAACAGTATCAACAGCTGCATTCGCCGATTGTGGCAAGATTACATTTTCAGATGTGGGTTGGACAGACATCACAGCAACCACAGCAGCAACAACAGTTGTACTAGACGCGCTTGGATATGAGACAGATGTTAAAATCTTATCCGTACCAGTAACATATGCCTCAATGGCAGGCGGCGACATCGACGTATTCCTTGGCAACTGGATGCCAACAATGGAAGGCGACATCGCCAAATACCGCGAAGCTGGAACAGTGGATACAGTTGGCGCGAACCTTGAAGGTGCAAAATATACATTGGCTGTGAATGAAGCAGCAGCAGCAATGGGTATTAACAGCTTTGCAGACATCGCTGGCGCATCAGATAAACTAAACGGCAAAATCTATGGCATCGAGCCAGGAAATGACGGCAACCGTTTGATCCAAAGCATGATCGACGCAGATGCATTCGGCCTAAAAGGTTTCGAAGTTGTAGAAAGCTCTGAGCAAGGCATGTTGGCGCAAGTGGGTCGTTTGACAAAGAAAGACGAACCAATCGTATTCTTGGGCTGGGAACCACACCCAATGAACGCAAACTATAAGCTGACATACCTAACAGGTGGCGACGATTACTTTGGCCCAAACCTAGGTGGCGCAACAGTTTTCACAAACACACGTGCGGGTTATGTGGATGAGTGTACAAACGTTGGTACGTTATTGAAAAATCAAACATTCACATTGGCCATGGAAAACGAAATCATGGGCGCAATCCTGAATGACGGCGAAGAGCCAAACAAAGCAGCGGCGGCTTGGCTGACAGCAAACTCAGACGTTTTGGGTGGCTGGCTAGACGGTGTCACAACCAAAGACGGTGGTGATGCAATGGCTGCGGTTAAATCGGCACTAGGCCTTTAAGTAGAACGCAATCGCCTCGGCCTTTTGGGTCGGGGCGGTTTTACTTTCGGGAGGGGAAGTAAATGGATTGGTTAACTGAAACAAAAATTCCAATTGGGAAAGCCGCAAAAACTGTATTCGAATGGTTACAAGAAAACGGTGAAGGCTTTTTTGATGCTCTATCCATTCTTCTGGAAAACCTGATCGAGGCCTTTCTATGGATCTTACAAACACCAAACCCATTAATCATGGTCGCCATATTCACAGCGATTGCATGGGGCATACAACGCTCATGGAAAATATGCGTTATGGTCTTTCTCGGCCTCTTATTGATCATCAACCAAGGCTACTGGGATGAAACCACAGAAAGCTTAACACTGGTTCTATCCGCCTGTGTCGTCTGTATGGGTGTCGGCGTTCCTATTGGCATCGCAATTGGCCACAGACCAAAAATATACGCTTATATCGCCCCTATTTTGGATCTGATGCAAACGTTACCAACATTCGTATACTTGATCCCAGCCATCGTTTTCTTTGGCATAGGTATGGTACCAGGCCTGATCGCTACAGTAATTTTTGTTTTACCTGCCCCGATCCGCCTAACTTATCTTGGCATCACAAGCGTACCCGAAGACCAGTTGGAAGCGGCAGACAGTTTTGGCGCAACCAAACGTGAAAAACTATTAAACGTTGAATTGCCAAACGCAATGCCACAAATCATGACAGGTTTAAACCAAACCATTATGTTGTCCTTATCTATGGTTGTTATCGCAGCCCTTGTGGGTGCTGACGGTTTAGGCGTACCAGTCGTGCGTGCATTGAATTCAGTAAATACGGCACTTGGCTTTGAAAGCGGGTTCATCATCGTAATCGTAGCAATTCTTCTGGATCGTGTGTTGCGTATACGGACTGGTGAAAAAAGATAATTTCAATGTAATTGCATGAAACCATGACAACACCTTCGACATTCAACAGTTCCGCTTATGACGGCAAAGGCTGATCGCAACGCACGAAAAACCACGATCAAGAATTTGGCACAATTTGGCGTGGTGGCATCAACAGCGAATGCAGGCTTAGCAATCTTACCCGAGTTTTTAGCAACTAAAGATAGAGCGCCCGGGCATATTTCATACGTCTTGCCAGATTGGGAACTTGATCCATTAAACGTATATGCCAAATGGCCGTCAAATGCGTTAAAGAATGGGCTTATCAAATTGCTGATAAACGAGTTAAGTGAGCAAAAACCTCGATTGTGATTATATTCCGCTAGTAAAGACAATTCGGGCTTCTTAGAATAATACTTATAAAGCTTATTTCAGGTATAATTTGAAAATGAACAAACAAAGTGCAAAAGATTTTAAGAATGGTGATATTTATTCTTTTAAGACTTCACCCATAAACAAGTTTAGCGACAATGATACAGGGCGCTATGCATGCCTTAAAGTTCTAACGCCTGTAATTTGTTTGGGCACTGCAAAGCCCGATCTTATTGGATTTGTTGTTCTCGATAAAATATTCAATCATAATCCAACGTTAAGCGACATTCAGGATGCTAAACCTTTAGTACGGAAAAGCTTTGGCAATAGCCAGAAAACCGCATTTGAAAGAATGTCTAAAAAGGAACCCAAGCCAAAGTATGCCGTACACTCAACGGATAAAGCCTGGGAATGTACTTTGCTCGATTTCAGTTATTTAGGTAACATTTCAACCACAGCTGAAGAAGAAAATATGCGAAAAGATCTTCGCAGCTTTGGCGCATGGCAATTAGCAACAACAGATGCAGAAGTGGAATGGAGATGGAATAATGACAAAGATGTTCTTTTACACGAATACGATTTATTACGCGCTGAACGAGTAAGAAAAGAAGCGCTAGAAAAAGAACGTTATGAAACCCGGTTAAAGCATCTAACTTGGGAAAAAGCGCAAAACTTTACATACTTCAAAAGATGGACAAAAAGCCCTCCATTTCCACCACCTGCATTCACTATAGAATTAAGTACGATCATCAAATCAACAATGATAGACATTCAAACCCTAGGTGATAAACCATCAAGACCAAAGGTCAGAAAACACCTGAAACGTATGATTACAGAAATCACATCTTTGGACAGTCAATATAACGGTGTCATCGAAACGGAAGAACGTGAAGATATATATGAAGCCATATATGATATCACCCATTTATCCAAACAAACTGTATTGATCGACGAAGTCAGCGGATGGCATTATCTCAAGTGGTGAAAACACTTAGAGATATTTAGAATGCGCTAACAACGAAAAAAACCCACGTAACGCAGGCTTTTTTATTAAGGATGTCTGCGCGACAATTGAAAACTGTCAGATAGGTAATCTAGGATCGCAATCGTATTATCGATACGTTTCGTTCCATTCTCACCATCAACAGAATATTTCCCAGAATAAGCATCATCCCCATTCGGCAATATTAATTGAGGACAAGATTGGTTTGTATCCCCAGCAAAATCTGGCAGCGCACCACGGGGTTTAGCAAAATCAACATAGCGAACATCAATCGTTTCACGAATAACTGGAAACGCTGACAACACCCCTTCAACATGAATACAATAAGGGCAAAAAAATTGCTCTCCTTCATAGGCTTCATCCGTAAAAGACGTTTTCAGCAAATATAAGATCATATCGTTATCCACCCTACCCATTTAACCGCGCAGTTGTGTCTTCGCTTTTTTGCCCGTCTGCCATTTTTGCGAATGCCGCGCGCCAACCTTCAGCCAACACAGACAGTTCTGCCAATTTTGTGGCATCCTCAGCACTTACACGGCGTGTAAGACGAGCATTCGTGACACGTTTCACGGTCCATTCTGGTTCAGGGCGCTCTAACAAAGTAATCATATCGCCAGAAGCGACATGCCCTACCTTAAGCACACGGTAATACCACCCTGTACGTCCCAATTTTTGAAACAGATACGGCATTTTTGTATTCTGTGTATGACTGCCTAATTTCCAGCACGGCTGTCGTCCCTGACTTATTTGCACCTCAGCAGTGCCCATGGAAAAGATATCACCAATACATGTATCTTCTTCGGTCATACCCAATGTCGATATGTTTTCGCCAAATGCCGCTGGCAGCGTTCCCTTAGGCATATGACCTTCGGTTTGCCACGCGACATAATGATCTGCTGCATAATGGTGGATTGCTTTGTCTAATCCGCCATGCACTTCAAGATCGGCTTGCGCATCACCCAAAAATCCTAGGGGCGTAATTTCTTGTACGCCATCAACCCAATCCTTTTGAATTGCGGATGGTGGTTTGCCTTCCCATCTGTTTTGAACTGCCCCGAAATATATACCTTTTATAGGTACAGATAAATTATAGTCCGACATGCTTTATCCTTAAATACAAGATACCACGTTAGCGGTATATATATGTTAAGATATATAATATCGAGTCGATACTTAATTTGCAATAGCAATCAGGAAATACAAAAGCACTAAAATGAAAAGGCCCGCACATTGGCGGGCCTTTTAAGTATTAGCTGATCTGCCCTAGAAGCTGATCCAATGATGCCTTCGCATCACCATAAAGCATCCGAGAGTTCTCTTTAAAGAACAGTGGGTTTTCGATACCTGAATATCCAGTACCTTGGCCACGCTTCGAGATAATCACAGATTTAGCTTTCCATACTTCCAATACTGGCATGCCAGCGATTGGGCTGTTTGGATCGTCTTGTGCTGCTGGGTTCACAATATCATTGGACCCGATAATCATAACAACATCTGTCTCTGGGAAATCATCATTAATCTCATCCATTTCCATAACGATGTCATAAGGCACCTTTGCTTCCGCCAACAAAACATTCATGTGACCCGGCAAACGACCCGCAACAGGGTGAATGCCAAAACGCACGGTCTTGCCTTTTGCGCGCAAACGACGCGTCAGCTCAGACACAGATTGCTGTGCTTGTGCAACCGCCATACCGTAACCTGGTACGATGATGATAGAGTTCGCATCTTCCAATTGTGCTGCCACAGTGTTTGCATCTGTTGGCACCATTTCCCCTTCGATTTCCATCGCAGGGCCTGTGGTTTCGCCAAAGCCGCCCAAGATCACGCTGACGAACGAACGGTTCATCGCTTTACACATGATGTAGGATAGAATTGCACCTGATGAACCAACCAAAGCGCCCACAACGATCAACAGGTCGTTGCCTAGGCTGAAACCAATCGCTGCTGCTGCCCAACCAGAATAGCTGTTCAACATAGACACAACCACTGGCATGTCAGCGCCACCAATACCCATGATCAAATGGTAACCAATGAACAAGGCTGCCAATGTCATCACAAACAACGGTAGGAAACCACCAGTGTTGAAGTACCAGATCAAGCAAAGCACTGAAATTGCAGCTGCTGATGCGTTCAACATATGACCACCTGGCAGTTTTTCAGCAGCAGAAGTCACCTTGCCTGCAAGTTTGCCATAAGCAACAACAGAACCTGTGAACGTAATAGCGCCGATAAAGATACCCAAGAACAATTCGACACGTAGGATCGCAATCTCAACACCGTCTTTTTTAGCCAAAAGCGCTGCAAAACCTTCCAGTGCTTTCTTTGCTGTATCATCCATCGCCAAAACGCGGCCCAATTCGATATGCGCGTTCAAGCCAACAAATACAGCGGCAAGACCAACAAGTGAGTGCATCGCCGCGACAAGCTGTGGCATCTCTGTCATTTGCACACGCTGTGCTACAACGTAGCCAATGGAACCACCAGCTGCGATCAACACCAATGACAAGAACCATAAACCTGATCCTGGCCCAATGATCGTTGCAAAAACGGCCAAGCCCATGCTGACAATACCGTACCAAACGGCACGCTTTGCGCTTTCTTGCCCAGACAAACCGCCCAAAGACAAGATAAAGAGAACTGCTGCGACCACATAAGCCGCTGTTGTAAATCCGTATTCCATAGTCCCCTCCTCCTTAAGATTTTTGGAACATGGCAAGCATGCGCCGTGTTACGAGGAAACCGCCGAAGATGTTAATCCCAGCCATAAATACCGATAGACCTGCCAAAAGGATCACAAGGAACGACCCAGATCCAATTTGCATCAATGCACCCAAAATGATGATTGATGAAATAGCATTTGTGACAGCCATCAATGGTGTATGCAATGAGTGTGCAACACCCCAGATTACTTGGAAGCCAACAAATACAGCCAACACAAACACGATGAAGTGCTGCATAAAGCTGGCAGGAGCAACCAAACCAACGCCCAATAGCAATGCAGCGCCAACAGCAAGCAAAGTCACTTGTTGTTTCGTCTGTGCCTTAAAATCAGCCACTTCTTGCGCGCGAATTTCTTCTGGCGTCAATTCAGGGGCTGTTTCTTTTGGCTTTGCTGCAATCGCCTGAATTTTTGGCGGAGGCGGTGGGAATGTAATTGCACCGTCATGCGTAATAGTCGCACCACGGATCACATCATCTTCCATATCATGATTGATCTGACCGTCTTTTTCAGGGGTCAAATCTGTCATCATGTGACGGATGTTTGTTGAATAGAGCGTAGATGATTGCGCAGCCATGCGTGCTGGGAAATCTGTATAACCGATCACAGTCACACCGTTATCAGATATAACCTTTTCATCCATCACAGTCAGATCACAGTTACCACCGCGCTCTGCGGCCAAATCGACCACAACTGACCCTGGTTTCATGGCCTGAACCATATCTTCCAGCCAAAGTTTCGGTGCATCGCGACCTGGAATCAACGCTGTTGTAATCACGATGTCCATATCTGGCGCAAGCTCGCGGAATTTTTCCAGCTGCTTCTCACGGAACTCTGGGCTGGACGGAGCAGCATAGCCACCTGTTTCAGCACCATCTGTTTGCTCTTCTTCAAATTCAAGGAATACGAATTCCGCACCCATGGATTCAATTTGTTCTGCCACTTCTGGACGTACATCAAATGCATACACCATAGCGCCAAGTGATTGCGCAGCACCAATCGCCGCCAAACCCGCAACGCCAGCACCCACAACCAAAACCTTGGCAGGTGGTACTTTACCAGCGGCTGTAATTTGGCCCGTAAAGAAACGACCAAAGTTATTGCCTGCTTCCATAACTGCGCGATAACCTGCGATGTTTGCCATAGATGACAATGCATCCATTTTCTGAGCGCGCGAAATACGCGGAACCATATCCATCGCAATCACATGCGCGCCTTTTTTGTTGGCAGCAGTCATCAACTTTTCATTTTGAGCCGGGTAGAAGAATGAAATCAGCGTTTGACCTTTGCGCAAACGTTTCACTTCGATATCTTCTGGTGGACGTACTTTCGCAACAATATCTGCTTCTTTATATAAAGCAGCAGCTGATGCCACGATTTTCACGCCAGCATCTTTGTAATCCTGATCCGAAAAACGAGAAGCATCACCTGCTCCTTTTTCAATCAAACATTCAAATCCCAGTTTTTGTAATTCAAGTGCAGACGATGGCGTCATTGCCACCCTTGTCTCACCTTCAAAGATCTCCTTTGGAGTACCTATGCGCATGACAAACCTCCTTTGTTCAAGCGTCCCCGACCTTTGAAAGAATCGCGGATTTATACACAATGTACTCCCCTACCACCTGCGTTTAAGAACTGGCATGCGTCAAACTGCGCGTATTTCACGGTTCTGAGGATTTTACGTAAAGTTATTTTCCGAAAAAATTTCCTATAGGAACGTAAACTTAATTTCAAAAAACGCATCAAATACGAAAAAAGGCACCACATTTCATGCAGCACCTTGTTTTGTTTCTAGATGGTAATGGTCTTAAAGCTGCGCCAAAACCTCGTCAGACACATCCATATTAGTTGTAACTTTTTGCACGTCATCATCTTCTTCTAGGTTCTCGATCAAGCGCATCAATTTTTCTGCGCCTTCCAAATCCAGATCAGTCGTCGTTGTTGGCTTCCAGATTAACTTCGTGCTTTCCGACTCGCCCAATGCCGCTTCCAGCGCATTTGAAACATCGTTCAGGGATGTATCTTCACAATAAATATCATGACCATCTTCTGAACTGTCCACATCTTCTGCACCCGCTTCAATCGCATGTTCAAACATCGTGTCCGCATCTGTTGCATCCGCTGGGTAGACAACCAAGCCTTTACGCTCGAACATGAATGAAACAGCGCCTGTTTCAGCCAAATTGCCACCAGACTTTGTGAACAACGAACGGACTGTGGAAGCGGTGCGATTTCTATTATCTGTCATCGTTTCCACAATTACAGCAACACCGTTAGGCCCATAGCCTTCGTACCGAATTTCATCGTAACTTTCGGCATCGCCACCAACGGCTTTATTAATCGCGCGTTCAATCACATCTTTTGGCACGGATTGGGATTTTGCTTCTTTCACAGCCAAACGTAGACGTGGGTTTTTATCTGGATCAGGGTCGCCCATTTTCGCAGCAACAGTGATCTCTTTTGCAAGTTTAGAGAAAAGCTTTGAACGCAGTTTATCCTGACGTCCCTTACGGTGCTGAATATTTGCCCATTTGGAATGGCCTGCCATGATGCGAACCCCTTTAGTGAATACGTGTTTTGGGACTTATAAGCGCCCAAAAGGGGGGATTTCAAGCACTAGTCGTCAAATTAAGAAGTAAAGCCATTGGGCATCGAGCCCAAAGACTTTACGCGATCCCTTAGGGCTCAATGCCCTAAGGGATCGCCGTCCGTTATAAAGGCCATAAAATCGGAATAATCAAACTCGATATTAAACCAATACTGATGTTTAACGGCACACCAATCTTCAGGAAATCCGTAAACGCATAACCTCCAGGACCATAAACCAAAGTATTCGTTTGATATCCGATCGGCGTCGCAAAACTTGCAGAGGCCGCAACCATCACAGCGACAACCAACGCACGTGGATCCATCCCCAATTGCGCTGCCAAAGCAATCGCAATCGGCGTCACCACAACAGCCACAGCATTATTCGACACAAGCTCTGTCAAAACCGATGTCAGTAAAAACACAGCCCAAACCAAAAAGAACGGGTGCAGCCCATGCAAATAAGGTGCCGCTGTATTTGCAATCAAGGCCACAGCACCCGAAGATTGCAGCCCTGCCCCAATGCCAAGCATCGCAAAGATCAGCACCAGCAAACGCCCATCCACCGCATCGAATGCTTCTTCTGCATCTATACATCGTGTCAACAACACACCTGCAACAGCCACAACAGCCACCGCAAAGATTGGCGCCATACCGATCGCTGCCAAAATCACCACGGCTGCCAACGCCAAAACCACAATCGGTGCGTGTTTGCGGCGGTACGGCTGCTCACTCGGCTGGCTTAAATTCACCATGTCCATATCACTTGCCAAACGCGCGATATCCTCATCAGCCCCTTCCAGCAAAAGCGTATCACCCACACGCACAGTCACGGCATCCAACTGCAACCCAATGTTTTGATTGCGACGGTGCACCGCCAATGGATAAACCCCATAACGGCGACGCAACCGCAATTTCCCCAATGTCCGCCCAATCAAACCACATCCTGGCGTGATCAAGACTTCAACCGTATTCGTTTCTTTGCTCGATACCATATTAGCCAACAACACGTCTTTGTTGTCTTTCAAGCTCAGTAACTCACCCGCGGATTTACGCAAGATCACATGATCCCCCGCTTCTAAAACCACGTTCTTTAAATCACGGCGCAAAGAATTCTCGTTCCGCAAAACATCCACCACACGTCCACCATCCCGCTTAAACGCATCCACTTCTAACGGTTTTTGCCCAATCAATGATGACCCATCGGTCAAAACCGCCTCGGTCAAGAACCTCTTTGACGATGTATTCCCCAACATATCCGCCATAGATGATCTGTTTGGCAATAAATGCGGAGCCAATATACGCAGATATAAAACGCCAAAGGCCACCAAAACCACCGCCAAAGGTGTCACCTCAAACATCGTAAAAGGCTTCAACCCTTCTGCACGCGCGACACCATCCACCAACAGGTTCGTAGATGTCCCAATCAAAGTACAAATACCGCCTAGGATCGCGACATAAGACAATGGGATCAGCAGCTTTGAAGCAGAGGTTCCCATAATCTTTGCCATCTGAACAGCAATTGGGATCATAATCACCACAACAGGCGTATTGTTCATAAAAGCAGAGGCCAGAACGATAAACACCGCTAACATACCCAACACAAATTTGGGCCGTTCTTTGCCGTTTACAGTCACCCAGCTGGTGACATGCGACAGTGCCCCTGTGCGCACCAATGCACCCGACAAGATAAACATCGCACCAATCGTCCAAGGTGCAGGGTTAGACAAAACACCTAGTGCGTCTTGATAGGGCAAAATCCCCGTTAAAATCAGCGCCGCTGCGCCAGATAATGCCACCACCTCGGTCGGATAACTTTCGCGAATAAACAGAACGAACATCGTGATCACGATAAAAATCGCAACCCCTGCATGCCATGCCTCTGGAATGATGCCTGTCAGCACTGTTCTACTCCTGTTTTTGGATATGGTGACCCAACTTGTCAAAAAACACCACAGACAAGATCAAAAAATCTAAGTTGCATGATCGAAAAAATGTCACCAATGTATCGTTATACAACATTGAGGAGTTCCCATATGGCTTTGGCAGATATACTTGCATTCACGTTCATCGCATCATTGCTTGTTATTTCTCCTGGTCCCAATGGGGTTCTGATTGCCAAGACAGTTCCAACATCAGGAAAAAATGCGGGCTTTGCCAATGTTGCAGGCTTTGCAGCAGCCTTCTATCTACACGGTATACTCTCTGTTTTGGGCATATCTGTCATCCTACTGCAATCGGCAACAGCATTTGCGATCGTAAAATACTTAGGCGCGCTATACTTGTGCTGGATCGGTATCAAAGCTTTATATGCAGCCCTCAAAGGCATCAAAGCACCCGAACAAGTAGCCCCAGCCAAAAAGCAACGCACCTTGACCAAAGCCTTTGTCGAAGGGCTGTTAACAAATGCTTTGAACCCAAAAGTATCGATGTTCTATCTCGCAGCATTTCCGCAATTCATCACACTTGGCGAAACATCAGTGGCTGCATCCTTTATGCTTGTCTCAATTCACACAGCATTAAATGCAGTCTGGTTCGGTGCAATGGTTATACTGTTTTCCAGCCTTGCCAAAGTTGCGCGAAACGGCAATTTTCAACGTTGGTTGCAAGGTGTAACAGGTGTCGTGTTTATCGGTTTTGGCCTTAAGCTTGCGAGCTTTAGGCCGAATATTTAATGGTGCTCTGCATCGCGTGGTTGCACCAAGAAAATACCAACCAGCATCAATACCAAAGCCATCCAAACCCATGACGAATATGTTTCTCCTAAAAGAAGCATAGACCACAACACCCCTGTCCCAGTCACAAGATAAGCAACTTGCGCTGCAAAGACAGGCCCTGCACGCCCCACCAGCCAGACATAGCCCGTATAAGCCAGTCCATGCAAAACACCCATTGCCAGCAAACACCATTCTGGCAAACCCCAAGCATGATCCAATGAAACCCATTGCCCCGTTTGTGCCGCAACTGGCCCAGATATCGCAGCGCCCAAGAATGATGCACCTAACAAGGCTTGTACGGGACTTAATCCACGCAATGTAAATTTACCGACAAAATTATCTTCGAACCCGTAACACAACGGCGCAATACAAGCGATCAGCACAAAGATGGCTTTTGCTGGATCAGGCAGGCTTGTTGATGGCCCCACAAGCAGCACAATCGCTGACATCCCAATCATTACACCCAACAAACGGCGCCATTGAAACGCTTCCATTCCCAATACGATGGCAATCGGCATCGCAAACATCGGTACCAATGAAATCGTGATGGCATAAACCCCCGCAGGGATATGCTGGATCACATAATAGCTAACAGTCGATGGAATAATCGTGCCTAAAAAAGCGATGCCCACACAGACAATGATATGATCCCGTGTCGGTTTTGGAAAATCACCTTGCAGATAAGCCACAACACTCAAAGACAGCATCGAGAAAATAAATTGCCAAAACACAAGGCCAAGCTCGGCATGACCCGTCGATACAATGATTTTCGCCAATGGCAGGGTCAGCCCCCAAGTTGCGCCAAACAGCAGCAGGGCCGCAAAAAGCCCCACACGGCTGTTCATAAACGCGCTCATGCAGGCCCAGACTGTTGCAAACGACCACCTTGGCGCACTTGCACAACATCAATCGCCAACCCAGTTTTGTCGTCCGTTTCCACAAACACACCCGACAAAGTCGCCTCTCCCGTAGCAGGGGTAAATCGTTCTTTGTTCATCCCTGTCACGAAACGGCGCAAAGGCTCCATTTTCTCCATGCCGATCACACTGTTGTAATCGCCACACATACCCGCATCAGATTGCAACGCCGTGCCACCCGGTAAAATTTGCGTATCAGAGGTCGGCACATGCGTATGTGTGCCCACAACCAGCGATGCACGCCCATCCAGCCAATGCCCCATCCCCATCTTTTCAGAGGTCGCTTCGGCATGAAAATCCACAATCACAGCATCAGCGGTTTTCCCCAATGGGGCGGCTTTCAATGCTTGATCCAGATGTGAAAACGGATCAGCAAAAGGTTTTTTCATAAACACCTGCCCCAGCGCTTGGGCCACAAATACCTTTTTGCCATTCGCCGCATCAAACAAACGTGCGCCCTTACCAGGTGCAATCGCTGCATAATTCAAAGGGCGCAGAATACGTTGATCCTCTTCCACACCTTTCATCATATCGCGCTGATCAAACGCATGATCGCCCAAGGTCACACAATCAGCCCCTGCTTCGAACAAGATCTTTGAGTGCCCAATAGACAGCCCCATCCCGCCCGTAGCGTTCTCGCCATTGACCACAACAAAATCCAGCCGCCAATCTTTACGTAACTGCGGCAAACGCTCTGCCACAGCTTTGCGACCAGCGCGGCCCATCACATCACCTAGAAATAAAAGTCTCATGTAACCGCGATATAACGAGATGAAGCGGAATACTAGATGCTTTTATAGGCTTGCTTGACATTAATACGATATCGCACTATTTAGTTCGATATCGTATTAATGGAGATCAGATATGACACTGTCACGACGTAAAGCCCTTACATTGATTGGCGGCGGGACTATCTTTGCCGCTGGAACCGCAGCAGCGGGTTTTCTGGGAACACGCACACCGCACAAAGCTCTTGCACCATGGCAAATGGCAGGCGGGTATAAAGACATTCGTAAATGGGCGCTTTCTTATGCCCTGCTCGCACCAAACGCGCATAACCGCCAACCTTGGTTAATTGGTTTAGAAGGTGATGACAAAGTCATCATATGGCGCGACAAAGACCGCGAATTACCTGAAACAGACCCATTTCACCGCCAATTGGTTATCAGTTTCGGGTGTTTTTTAGAACAAATGCGTATCGCAGCAGCTGAACGCAATACTGCCGTGAATTTGGATATCTATCCAGAAGGTGAAAATGGTCCTGTAGCAGTCGCTACATTCGGTGGAGCAACTCAGCCCGACCCATTGTTCGCAGCCATATTAGATCGACGCACTTGCAGAGAACCTTATGAAAACCGCCCTGTTGAAAATACGCTTGCAAGAGAACTTGAAGCCTATGCTAAAATTCACAGTCACCCTGATATCGTGTCAAAAATAAAAGATATAACAATACAAGCTTGGCATATTGAGGCACATCACCCCGAAACATATCGCGAAAGTGTAGATCTTATGCGCTTCGGTAAGTCCGAAATGAATGCAAACCCAGATGGCATTAGTATAGGCGGACCATTCTTAGAAAGCCTTATGCTGGCAGGTTTTATATCCCGTAAAGGTCAAGAAAACATGCAAGGTGCTAGTTTCAAATATAGTTACGATTTTTATAATGAACGCCTCTTAAACACCAACTCATATGCTGTGATCACTACCAAAGGAAATACACGACAAGATCAACTCGAAGCAGGTCGCAAGTGGATACGCCTGAATCTCACCACAACTTTAACGGGGCTGTCATTACATCCCGTATCCCAAGCCTTACAAGAGTTTCCAGAAATGGCCGAGCCCTATAAAAACATCCATGATATCTTGGCAAAAGGCGATGAAACGGTTCAAATGCTGGGGCGTTTGGGGTATGGTCCAAAAACACAACCCACACCACGTTGGCCACTGGAGACCCGGCTTATATGAATAACGATGTCATCCTTGGAAAATACTTCTCACTTTTCAATGAGATCGGCATAATCGAACAACTCAGCCGCGCCTTTCTAGAGGTGCAGCTACCCAAAGGTATCATCGCCCCACATTTCGCAGTTCTCAATCATCTAATGCGGGTGAACGACGGGCAAACGCCGTTATTTTTAGCAACGGCTTTTCAAGTCCCAAAAACCACTATGACACACACACTTTCTGGCCTCTCAAAACATGGCCTGATTGAAATGCGTCCAAACCCCAAAGACGCTCGCTCCAAACAAGTTTGGCTTACCGAAGCAGGCCAAGAGCTGCGCAACAAAACCATCGCTGCCCTTGGGCCATATCTTCAACAAGTTGCTGAACAGGTTTCAACTGACGAGCTTGATACGATTGTGCCAATTTTACAAAAGCTACGCGAATATATGGACGAAGCACGAAATCCATAACTTAAATCGACATTTGCGTTAGCAACTTAATAAAACCCCTTACCTTTTTCGGAACCTTGGTTTCATATTGATGCAAAGCATAAATCGGTGTTGAAGCCATTTCGTATAGTGGCACAAGATTATGCCCTACGCCTAACCGCTCCACAGCAATATCAGGGATCATAGCAACGCCATTCTCTAGACTTACAAACGTAATCACATCTGATAAGCCATTACACCGAATAGATGGTATGACTTCGATCATTTCCTTTTCATTTAAGCGGTGCCGTACAAGGCTACCCTGCCAGTCATTGGCGATATAAGCCCAGTTTTTCAAATCAGAAAATTGCGTGGGCATCCCGCCCATATCTGCAATATAACCTTCGCTAGCATAAAGCTTTTCATGCAACGTCCCAACGCGTTTTCCATAAGCGGTCTGCGGAGCAGTAGCTCCAACGCGAATAGCAACGTCAATCTTCTGATCAATCAGCTTAACAGGCTTATCATCGGTTATCAGCCTGACAGACAGGTTTTTATTCTCTTTTTGAAGTACTGCCAAAGCTGGCACAACAACCGACTGGCATAGTGCATCAGGTGCAGTAACCGTCAAAGTCTCTGAAACCTGTGTCCCCATAGACTGCAGATCGTCCAAAGTTAAAGCATAGGTTTCGCGCAATTGCTTACAGTGCGGTAGGATACGCGCACCCGCATCCGTAATCGTCATAGACCGCGTCGTACGCAGCAACAACTTTTGTCCAACACTTTCTTCCAATCTGTTGACCGCATGACTGACGGCAGACTTTGTAAGCCCCATGATATCAGCAGCTCCTGTAAAGCTTCGACTTTCAATCACTTCTAAAAAGACCATCATATCGTGCGGGCTTGGTTTCAAAATACATGTCTCCACTGAAAACTGCATTATTGTTTAATTTCATTCAATAGTAAATACGAACAAAATACCTAATCAACCCAATTCCTGTTTGCTATCTCAATTCCAACGACACATAGAAAAGGAAACTACAATGTCACATTCTTTAAAATCAGCAGCCCTTGCTGCAACACTTTTACTTGCAACTTCAGGTGCAGCATTTACAGATACAGCAACAGCAGAAGCCAAAGCAGAAAACGAAGCTAAAATTCAAATGGCGGTTTCCATCGGCAGTAAAGCTTGGAAGGATGCCTTTAATGCAGGCAACGCAGCGGGTGCCGCGGCACTATACGAAGACGATGCCATCATGGTTGTAAAACCATTCGGCACATTCAAAGGCAAAGACGAAATCTTGGCTTTTGGGACAGATCTCGTCAGCAAAGGTTTTGACGATGTTGTTTACAGCAAAACAACGACAACTATAGTCGATAGTTCATCTGCAAGCGTTTCAGCCTCTTGGACAATGAATAACGCGCATGGCATCATCACCAATGAACATTGGGTTATCCAAGAAGATGGGCGTGCCCTTATGCGTGAAGATCACTTTGAGGTTGCCCAATAAGGATTACTAAATGTCACCCAAATTTCTAAGTCTTTCCTTGACCGCAAAATCCCCAGAAACATTGGCTAAATTCTATGTCGATATTCTAGGGTTTACCGCAACAAAACATGGCGCGGTTATTCGGTTAAAGTACCCACACCAAGAAACATATATTGAATTTTATCAAGCAGATGATGACACAGTATATAAAGCGGGTCCTTTGGATAGATACTGGAAATTTGGGTTAACACTTCCAGATGCTGATATGGCCTTTATACTGCTCAAAAATAAAGGCGTAACGATATTATCTGAGCCTGCGCAACGCGCCGACATCGCCTACCTTGGGCACATCCTTGATCCTGAGGGCTTTCAAATTGAACTATTACAACACACATTTGAAGGTGAACCGCTGACCACTCAAGGTGATAAAAACCTGCCTCTAGGGGGCGGCGCATCCATAGGGTATGTAACGTTCCGCACAAATGATATCGAAAGTGACACAGCCTACCTTGAAGATGATTTTGGAATGACCTTTCTTTCCAAACAAGAAATTCCACAATTCGGCTTTGATCTCTATTTCTGGGGTTACACAGATGAGCGTCCACCCAATCCAGACCTAATAGCAGTGGAAAACCGCCCTTGGCTCTGGCAACGACCCTATGCAACATTTGAAATACAGCATTGGCTAAACTCGGATGTGAAAATCGCCCCTTTGCAAAACAAGGGCGTGGGTTTCAAGAGTGTGAATGTTCATGCAGATGAAAAATCAGATGCTGGTACTGTGATTTGGTAAGAATGATCACCAACTAAAGTAATCGTGACTGGACTGTTGCCTTTCCTCGTTTAATCATCGTATCCAAAATACGAATAGGGGATACCGTGTTTAAAAAACTTTCAATCATGTGCTTGATCACCGCTTTGGCAACACCTGCCAGTGCCATCGTCCTTGACGGTGAAATCATACGGCAGAATGGGAATGGCCAATTCGTCAAACTTGAAACGACAGAACCCTTCGATGTCGGCAATGATAATTTTGACACGGATAATCTTTACGCCTTTGACGAAGATCAAAACATAATCTTATCAGAACCCATCAGCGTCGATATAGGTGGCAATCAAGGGGTCATTCACCAAGGTGAAACCATTGCCAGCCATTATATCTTTTTTGATAGCCTATCAGGCATCCACTATGGCTACGTGGATTTTGATGCAAAAATACTAGGGGTGGCCGCATTCCAAGGTACAATGGCCGCCACTGATTTTCTGGCCAATACATCCGTAAATTACATCAGCACAGAATTACGTGGGCTGGAAGAAGGCGATTATGTTTGGATAGATGAAAATGACCCTCAGCGTCTTTGGGTCTATTGGGCGGGTTCATCGCCAGGTGATTACATTCGGGTGTTCACAAAGAAATCTGCTGGCGCGCTAAGCTGATCTTCATTTCTAAAACACAGCGTAAATCTTAATTTTGATCACATCACTAGCATTCAGCACGAAAAATATGCATTTTTGCGGTTTTTTTTAAATAGCACAAATCAGATAGGTAAATAAGATTGCCCTAAAGCCACTTTTGATCAAATCCTAAAACCACGGACATCATCAAGGATTGATCAAATGAAAATGCTGAACTTTGAACACACATCTTTAGACTTATCATCTCGTGCGCAACACACATTGACCAATGGTCTTGCTTTCATAACTGAACTGGAAGCAACCATAAAATCGTTACTATCAAAATCTTTTACGCAGTTTAAAATTAATCGCCTGTCTTCTGCATTAAACACTATGTCAGATGCCCAGCTCGATAAAATCGGTATTGCAAGAAAAGACATCAAACGACATGCCCAAAAAGTCATTTATTACGAATACGACGGCCTATAAAGCACGTCACATAAATTGCAGATGCTGTTCTCGCTCCTCCCAGAGAAAGTACACCATCGCAAGTTAACGGCCAATCCTCCCAGATCCCGTTAACATTAGGGGTTAATATTACGGGAGAGTATTAACCCCTTTACAGTTTCGATATTTTTGCAAAAATATTTAGCGTGTTGTGGCCATAAAAAGGCTGCCACCGATTAAAAAACCACCACCAGAATAGCCAAAACACCGACGTGCCCTTGCGCTTTGAAACGTTCTGCGCGCTTGCACTGCAAGTATAGCATAACCACTTAAAACAACGCCAACAATCACGGTAGATGTTATAAGAACAATAAAGAATTGTGTGAAAATATTTGCGTTTGGATCCAAAAATTGAGACAGAAATGCCACGTAAAATATAATCGCTTTTGGGTTCAATATAGCTGTAAAGAAACCTGCCCATGCACTTGCCGCACCAACCTCAGCGTGCACTTTTTGTAAACCATCAACATCGTCTCGGCGCGCCTTAACGATTTGGCAATAACCAAGATAGGCCATGTAGAAAACACCTGCCCATTTTACAATCTGAAAAAGGAATGCAGACGCAGCTAGAATGGCACCAGCACCCAGAAAAGACAGCCCAACCAAAACAATGCCACCAACCAATTCGCCCAATATACACAAAAAAGCCGCCTTACCGCCATGTGATAAAGCTTGCCCAGTTACCATCAAAACACTTGGGCCAGGAATTAATGATATAACGGTATAAGTCGCAACAAAAGCGAGCCAAAGTTCAAGATTCAAAATTCATATCCTCTCCAAAAGTGAGACTTATTCAAAATGGAAATACCTTTATCCGCAATCGCAAAAATAAATATATTCTCATTTACACATTTTTATGGATCAACCCTCATTGCTCCCGTGCCAATTTAGCAGCAGCATGTTCTGCAACACCCTCGTCAGTACCATCTGTAAAACTAGCGACCGTCACAGGATCAGCGATATCTGGGAAATGATAGACAGCGTTTACGCACAGCGGCCCAGCGCCAGAGTGACCAACCGCATTTCCTAAACCACTTATCGAGCCGCTCATCAAGCCCAACGCATACCCGCATTCTTGCCAAGGTCTGCCCTCAATTGGACCGCCAAGTATCCGTTTTGCAAACATCTGATCGCGCGTATCAGACAACAACACATCACTGGTAAAAAGCGCATGTAATAAATGCGTTGCATCCTTTGCATTTCCCAACAAACACCCATGATAAACCCATCGAGGATCATATTTCTCAGCATCATCCCAATAAACTCGCGCAAAATCTTGGCGCGTATGTGCAAATTCAACACTGTCCAATCCCAAAGGCCTAGAAACGATATCGGTAATCACATCACCTATGGGTTTCCCAGTGATCTCTTCGATCAATTCGCGAATAAACATATAGCCGATATTTGAATACGACCAACCCTGCTCTGGCTCAAACAAATGACCTTTGGACATTGTAACATCTAACAGTTTCTCTCGCGACCATGGTGGATCACCCGCGCTTACCGCTAAACCGTATTCTTTAAACTGGCCGTAGTCTGGCAACCCAGAAGTATGCGCAAGAAGATGACGAAGTGTGTAATCTTGACCTTGAAAACGTGCATCCAAATCCAGCTGGCCATCTTCCACCAGCTTTAAAGCACATATGGCAATAACCGTTTTGGTGAAACTCCAGTAAGGGAAGATAAGGTCAGGTGCAGCATTACCACCTTCTGAACCAGATGACGCAATCCAATGGCTGTATACCTTTTGCCCAGTCACGATAAAATCCTTAAAACTCCATTTAGAAAGTAATAATGCCCTTCTCGGTTATCACAGCATTCAACTTATAATCTGTTTCTTCACGCGGCACGACCATCACTTCTTGGTCTGAATAGGCATAACCAATCGCAAGAACTTTTTTCGTTTCACTTAACTTCTCAAACGTACGATCATAGAACCCACCGCCGTATCCCATACGGTAACCCGCAAGATCAAAAGCCAACAAAGGCGTCACAATGATATCTGGCAATAAAGCCGTTCCATTTTTAGGAATAGCCGCACCAAACATACCGTCCACCATTTCCGTATCAGGCGTCCATTCATGAAACTCTAGCGGTTGCCCCTCACCCAAGATAACTGGCACACAAACACGGTTTCCGCGCGCCACCATTTTGGCCATGGCAGGCAACGGTGACACTTCTGTGCGGATCGGCATATAGGCCGCAATCACCTGATCTGGTTCTGCCTGTTTCAAAAACGACAACAACTGACCATTGGCCTCTTTATCCAATCCCATAGAATGCGCTTCTTTGCGGTTGGCAAATCCTGCGCGGCGGCAGGCCTGTTTCATATCTTGTATATCCATGAAATTTCTTTAGCGCGCTCTGATCTTTTCAACCAGTCTAAATCCGAAGCATTGGGTGCAAAACACGCATATTACCTTAAGCGTAAAAGTTTCTATTTGCATTTATCCGCCATGCAGATCATTTTAATCCGACTTTTACGAATACGGAACACAGCAGATGTCATCTAACCCTGAAATTACATTGCGCCTTGCCAAACGCCTGAAAGAAGAGCGCACAGCAAAAGGGTTAAGCTTGGATGCATTGGCGAAATTGTCTGGAATTTCACGCTCCATGCTGTCCCAAATCGAACGCGGCGGCTCTAGCCCGACAATTGCAAGCCTTTGGAATCTGACGCGCGCCCTAAACGTCGACTTCTCTGGCCTGCTGGATGATGAAAGTGATGCGGATAATCCGATCATCGAATTTTTGCGTGCCGATCAAACACCGGAACTGCGCCAGAACGAAGCCAAATGCGTGATCAAAATTCTTAGCCCAACCGAAGAAGTCGGTAAAACCGAGATTTATGACATTACATTCGATGAAGATGCCTGTTTGGACAGCGCCCCTCACAAAAAGGGTTGTGTCGAACACCTGACCGTCCTTGAAGGATCCCTTACTGTGACATCAGATAATCAATCTGAAACGTTGTCTGTAGGCGATACTCTCCGTTATGCAGCGGACAAAGACCATACGATCAAAACGTCAGGTACAGCACGTGCTATCCTTGTGGTTAAAAACGCCTAAATCCATTATTTAGGATTTTATCCACTATATTGACAGATGATCCCTTATGTTGGATAAAAATCCAATATACAGGAGATTCTCATGCACACCCCCTTTTTAGACCACATCTGCACGACACTTGATCAAATCAAAACCGATGGCCTTTATAAACAAGAGCGTCTGATCACCTCCCCACAAAGCGGTCGTATTTCTGTTGAAACAGATGCAGGGCCCAAAAAGGTTGTGAACCTGTGCGCGAATAACTACCTTGGGCTGGCAGACAGCAAAGAGCTTAGCAAAGTCGCGCAATCCTCCATAGACACACACGGTTACGGCATGGCCTCTGTCCGTTTCATCTGTGGCACACAAGATTTGCATCGCACCTTGGAACAAGATCTTGCAAAATTTCTGAACAAAGATGACGCAATCTTGTTCGCTGCCTGTTTTGATGCAAATGGCGGTCTGTTCGAACCGCTGCTAGGTCCAGAAGATGCAATCATCTCCGACAGCCTGAACCACGCCTCCATTATTGATGGCATCCGTTTATGCAAAGCAAAACGCTATCGTTATGCCAATTCTGATATGACGGATTTGGAAGCACAACTAAAAGCTGCCAAATCAGACGGCGCACGTTTCATCATGATTGCCACAGACGGTGTATTCTCAATGGACGGTTATTTGGCAAACCTACCTGCGATCACTGAATTAGCCGAAGAATACAATGCCATCGTCATGGTTGATGATTGCCACTCAACAGGTTTCATGGGTCCCAAAGGCGCGGGCACCCCTGCCCATTTCGACGTGGATGTGGACATCATAACGGGAACACTTGGTAAAGCTTTGGGTGGCGCCTTGGGCGGTTATATCGCCGGCCCGCAACCTGTAATCGATTTATTGCGTCAACGTGCACGCCCCTACCTCTTCTCAAACTCTCTGCCGCCAATGGTTGTTGCCGCAGGTATTGAAGCCCTGAAAATCGTGCAAAACAGCGATGATCTGCGGGATAAGCTTTTTGAAAATGCAGCCTACTGGCGCAAAGGTTTGACCGATATAGGCTTTGACCTGCTTGAAGGTGATCACCCTATTATTCCAGTCATGCTGGGCGACGCGCATCTGGCGCAAGCCATGACCAAACATCTATATGAACACGGTGTTTACGTCACAGGCTTCTTCTTCCCAGTCGTTCCCAAAGGCAAAGCCCGTATTCGCACACAAATGAGCAGTGCCTTAACCCGTGCCGACTTAGATTACGCTTTAGATGCCTTTGAAAAAGCAGGCAAAGCTGTTGGAGTGTTAAAATGACCAACGAAATGAAAACCCTCGTTAAATCCAAACCAGAAGTGGGGTTATGGATGGAACACAGACCAGTCCCTGAAATCGGCCCAGACGATGTTTTAATCCGCATCAACAAAACAGGCATTTGTGGCACAGACATACATATCTGGAACTGGGATGAATGGGCACAAAAAACCGTTCCCCTATCTCTAGTCACTGGTCACGAGTTTGCGGGTGAAATTGTTGAGCTTGGGAAAAATGTCAAAGACCTCAAACTGGGTCAACGCTGCTCTGGCGAAGGTCACTTAATTGGTAAAAACAGCCGCCAGTCGCGCGCAGGTAAATTCCACCTTGATCCAGAAACACGTGGCATAGGCGTAAACGAACAAGGGGCGTTTGCAGAATACTTACGGCTGCCCGCATTCAACGTCGTTCCCTTACCTGATGAGATCAGCGATGACATAGGCGCAATTCTTGATCCACTTGGCAATGCTGTCCACACTGCCCTGTCTTACGATCTTGTAGGCGAAGATGTCTTGATCACAGGCGCAGGCCCCATCGGCATCATGGCAGCAGCCGTAGCGCGTCATGCAGGTGCACGAAATGTAGTGATTACAGATATAAACGCCGACCGTTTGGCACTTGCAGAAAAAGTCGCGGATGTTGTTCCCGTAAATGTAGCAACCCAAGATTTAAACGACGTCATCCATCAATTGAAAATGACTCAAGGTTTTGACGTTGGCCTAGAAATGTCAGGTAACCAACAAGCCTTGGATCAGATGGTCGAAGCCATGGTTATGGGCGGCCGCATAGCCCTGCTTGGTATCCCACCAGGTAAATCCCCAGTGGATTGGTCGCGTATCGTTTTTAAAGCCATCACCATAAAAGGTGTCTATGGCCGTGAGATTTTTGAGACATGGTATAAAATGATCGCCATGCTACAAAATGGTTTAGATGTCAGCCGTGTGATCACGCACCGTTTTAACGTGGATAATTTCCAAGAAGGCTTTGCCACGATGAAAAGTGGCCTAAGCGGCAAAGTGGTTTTGGATTGGAAAGTGGCGGGCCCACATTAGATTTACATCAACGCAACCGTGTAGGTGTATGAATTCCTGAGAGCCTAGTTGAACTAGGTGGGCGCCAGGTAAAAAGGCCACGACCAAAACAGAGCCAGCTCCCGTCAGAAAGATTATCGGCCACTGGAATAAAACCTATAGCACGAGAAGGGCAGAACCCGCCAAAACTCAAGATAGTGTTCGCACCACTAAATAGCAAGGTATTACGATTTAAACTGTTTGAATTAAGTGAGTTTTAAAGTTTAGTAATCATCTTAGAGCCATAAATATGAGGGCTCCATGGTAACACATCCAAATTTCCTAAATGTACACTCCGCAGGCAAACTAAAATGCCCAACCAAAGCAGTAATCATCGGTCGGTTTCCCCCAACACAGAATGCACAGACATTGGAAGCTATGCGCCTATCTTTGTCTTATTTATCCCAATGTGAAGAGTTTCACACAATTACAGGGCTTCCCGCCTCTGATGCACAAATGAAATTTTCCGTAAAGTCACGTGCAAAATTTGCAATGGCGCAGCAAAATATTATCAAATCCATCTCATCTGCACCAAGAACGACCTTGTTTTGCGATATGTTTACCCGACCAACTTTAGCATCAAAAATCAGATATCATCGGTTTCTGGAATATATACGATTAATGCGGTTATTCTGGACTATTCTCATCCAATCAAACGATTTATCTGTTGTACACTCAAACACCAAAAACCATTTCCTAAAGCTGATATTAAAAATTGCAGAATGGAAACGGAAGCGCCCAATACATTCACTAAAAACGACAGGGGCTGCCCAACGTCTCATTAAGCGTGCGAACCACCCTATTCTAGCGCCTTTTGAATTAAGCACCGCAATCGAAAAGTTACATGCACACAGCATAGAAAATCTGCCTAAAGCACCCCCCGTTGTTCCCTCAAGCTTAAGTATTTATGGCCTCTCAAACAGCCCAACCGGCCTTGGTCAAAATGCACGTATGAGTGCACAGTGTTTTCAAAAACTCGGGCTTGCGCCCTGTATGATCGATGTCGAAGCCATGAAATGGCAGCAAAACCTAGCCAGCCCAAATGCACTAACTCACCCTGTACATCTCCATCATTTAAATGCAGATCGCGTAAAGCCAATGGATCAAACAGCTTATAATATAGGTTTTTTATTGTGGGAATTTCAGGCTTTACCAAAAGAGCACGTCACAGGAATATCTGCTATGGATGAAATCTGGACACCCTCAAAATTTGTAACAGATATTTATCGAAAGCAAACAGACAATCCCGTAATCACTATGAAAAAAGGGATAGAACCACTTGCTCAAATTAAATCGCGCGCAAATCCAAAGAAATTTACACTTTTAAATGCCTTTGACTTCCATTCATCTGTAGAGCGTAAAAATCCTTTAGCCTCTGCGCATGGCTTCCAGGTTGCGTTCCCGCAAAAGTCGCACCCAGACTGTCAATTAATTCTCAAAACAACACCAACGGAACCGAAACATTGGGGGGATCCAAACGATCAAATAGGAAAATTACGTGAAATGTCCTCTCTTGATCCCCGTATCATACTGATTGAATCTTTTTGCAGTACATCCCAGTTCCATCAAATGATAGCAGATGCAAGTGCAGTCATTTCCACTCACCGTGCAGAAGGATTCGGATATATTCCAGCCTATGCTCTGCTTTATAACCGCCCTGTCATCACAACAGGTTATGGCGGTGTGACAGATTTTTGCACACCGGCAACAGCAACATTACTACCAACACAACTGATACCAACTGCAAGCAATCATACTATTTTAGAAACGAAAGGAGCGTCATGGGCAGATGTTTCCCCAGATGCGGTCGCAGAGAAAATGCTTTGGGTTTATGAAAACCAAGATGCAGCAGCTGTAAAAGCGCAAAAAGGACAATTACTAATGAAAACGGAATATTCAATGTCTGCACAAGCAGATCGTTACCGCAAGAGACTGATAGATTTAGGCTTTTGGCAACAGAAACACCTACAGAAACCGTTTACTTAACAGCGCGTGCCCGAGCAGCAGCAGCTCGAATTTCTTCGGCAATCTCATCTGCTTCGTCAGGATCAAAATCCAATGGGATTTCCGTTTGACCTGCATCAATGAACAAACGCACCATTCCAGATGATGTTGGCCCAATTTGTAGATTTGCTTCAATTTCTTGTTCTGAATTGATACCCATGATATTCTCCTTGCAGAAAATTACCGCTAACAAGACTATTCGTGAATTTCAAGGCCACTCTGCTCTTGCATTAATGGAAATTGGCAGTTAAATCCCACCGCAGTGCCGGCGTAGCTCAGTAGGTTAGAGCGCTTGATTGTGGATCAAGAGGCCCCCCGTTCGAGCCGGGGCGCTGGTACCATTAAAATCAAAGGCTTAGCACTAACATGCTGAGCCTTTTGTATTTTTAGTCTCTTTTTTATTTAGCGTAGCAGTGGAAACATATGTTCATTAATGGCCTATTCGAGTCACTTCATGAAAGATAAATTAAACTTCAAATTACCAACTAGCTACAAACTCGCACCACATCCGATCCGCAATCTCCAACCCCTCTGGCCCAACAGCGTTAACGTAGATAGCTGTGGTGGTGATGGAAGCATGCCCATCCATTTTTGCAGCATGTTAAGTTGCACACCTGAACGGACAGCACACTTCAGAAACAGATCAGTTACTCATTCTTCCAAACACATAACACCCACGCCCATCCCGTTTGGATTGATACAGTGCGTCATCCGCTTGTTTTAGGATCGTATCGATAGAATGATTAATTGATGTAGTGCTTTGAATAATGCCAATACTCGCACCGACATTGCAACGTTTTTTATCTAAGAATATAGGCCGCTCAACCTTGGATATGATCCGCGCAGCGATCGTGGACAAAACTTCCATATCATGTGCATCTTCAATCACCAAAACAAATTCATCACCGCCCGTACGCACAACAATATCGTTCGGGCGTGTTTCATTTAACAGTATCTCAGCAACCTGTTGTAATACCTTATCGCCAGCATCATGCCCCAAGGTATCATTCACGTTTTTAAAGTGATCCAAATCAATCAGAAACAAAGCAAACCCAGTGTCATTTCTCCTACGCCGCATTCGGTGCATATACCGTTTCAATGCGCGTCTGTTGGACAGCCCAGTTAAAGGATCAGAGTACGCTTTTTCCTCGGCTTCTTCCCATTGACCATTCAACCGTCTGTTTAAACTTTTAGATTCCTCTAATAGCGCCGATTGCACCTCGATCACATACAGCATTTCAACGGAAGGGTCCGCAGGTGAAAAATCAGTACTGTTCAAGTGCCATTTAGAAACCGCCTGTTTTAACGATGTTCCAAATGCGAAATTTATTAACACCCCCGTTTGCCCAGCCACAGGCACCACCACAGCTTTTAATTCAATCGGGTCTATGACTTTTAATTGTGCTGTAAGAGGTTGGGAAAAATGTGTATTTAAATCAGAATGTTCTTGGATATCGCGCGGATATAAAACGCGGATATATTGAAACAGGTTTTGTCCTATAAAATCAGTGTTTTCAGGAAACAGTTTCGCAAAAGTGGGGCCTACATGCGTAATGCCCCCCTCTCCATCCAGCTGTACATGCATAGGTAATAACACATTCAATGTGTTGGTGTCGGATATCCCATTATTCAAATCGTGGGTTGGAAAGGGTAACGCCGCACCCATTAGTGTTTCACCAACTCTAGGTATTTCTCCGAAGACCAATCTTCGCGTAATATTGTGATATTAAAACAATCCTCATCCGCAAATTTCTGAGATTTATGGCAATGTTCGATAGAAACCAATGCCCCATAATCATCTGCCAAAGCCCGTAATAAACCCAATAATGCGGCACCGTACCCACGCTTCTGAAAACGCGTATGCAACGTAAATTGATTTGGCGCATTGGCGATCAACTCCATGGTCGGTATATCCAAATCAGGCACCGCCATTTTCGCACGGTCATAAACAAAGTTCAGCGATTGCAGAAAATCGACATAGTTATTGCCACCAAGTTTCAACAAACGCCGCACGGCACTCAGCGTTTCTTCGGACACCACATATGTTCCAAAATCCTCAAGGATTTCTTCACGTGACCGATTAATCAACGTACTGAAACTTTTCAACAAATCTTCGGTTGTTGCATCATCATAGGTCAACATCGTCTCAAAGTTATAAAACGACAGCTTTGCCTGTTCACATGTTTCCTCCCACACATCAACCCCATGAATATCTCGAATATAACATTGCAAACCTCGATTGATCATTCCATGCACAAGCAATCCTCCTGCGCATGACACTACAGATCAAATATTAACAACTTCTTAGAAATCAGTGGGCGCACCACCCTCATCTTTACGCTTCGCAACAAAGGCACCCAATTCTTCTTTGATCGCTGCATCCATTGGCGGTTCTTCAAATTCTTTGATGATATCTTTCCAGATCTTATTGGCCCGCTCAACGGTCATAACAGACCCATTCAATTCCCATTGTTCGTAATTACTCCAATCCGATAAAAACGGCGAATAAAACGCTGTTTCATACCGTTCTTGCGTATGGTCAATGCCAAAGAAATGACCAGTAGAGCCAACGTCTTTGATCGCCTGTACCGCTATATCTTCCCTATCGGTCGAGGTCAGGATGGGTTCCATATACCTTTGAACTTGCTGCAATAATTCGCAATCAATCACGAACTTCTCAAACGATGCGATCAAGCCGCCTTCCAGCCAGCCCGCCGCATGATACACCACATTCACATTCGATTGCACCGCCGCCCAAACAGAGTTTGCACTTTCCATCATCCCCTGCGCATCGGGCGTGTTAGATGCACAAGCATTGGATGCTCTAAGCGGCAATCCATAAAACCGCGCCATCTGGCCCGACATTTGCGTGGCGCGCATATATTCTGGTGTCCCAAATGCAGGCGCACCTGATTTCATATCCACATTAGATGTGAATGATCCGATCACACATGGCGTACCTGGATTGATATATTGCAACAATGCAATCGCCGCCAACCCTTCGGCAACAAACTGCGCCACGGCACCTGGCATTGTTACGGGCGCCATTGCCCCTGCCAACGTAAACGGTGTTACGATCACAGGTTGCCCGCGCCGCGCACAGCGCATAGCACCGTCCAGCATTGGATGATCGTGTTTAAGCGGTGAAGTAGAATTAATGTTTGTATACATTCGCGGTGTCGCATCGAATTCTTCATGCGTAAGTCCGCCTGCAATACGCACCATTTCCATCACATCTTCTACGCGTTCCTTACCTAAAGAATAAGCGTGACACACTTTATCCGTCATTGTCAGCTTCGAATATAAGCAATCCAAATGACGAATGGAGGGGTGTATATCCATCGGTTCCACCGGATAGCCACCTGCGAAATGGATGCAATTAAAATACTGCGTCAGCCTGATGAAGTTATCATAATCTTCCATCGTCCCTGTGCGCCGACCCTTATCCAAACACATCGCACTTGGTGGTGAGGACACATTGCCAAACACCATATTGCGACCACCGATTTTGATCTCACGCTCGGGGTTGCGCGGCGTGATCGTAAACTCTGTCGGGCAATGCTTGATCATGTCCATGACCCAAGCGCGATCCATACGAACGTTTTCACCCGTAATCGTACAACCCGCTTCGCGTAACAATTCCAAAGCTTCGGGGTTCAGGAAATCAATACCGATTTCCTCTAAAATCCGCATCGCTCCATTGTGAATGGCTTCCACCCCTTCAGGGCGCAGCGGCTCTGTGGGATTGTCGATGTTAACGACCTGACGCCATGGCATTTGCTCAATCGCTTTTGCATCTGTGCGCCGTGTATTCCCTGCACGTCCACCTGCCCTGCTACGTCTGACCATCTATATCTCCCTTACGGTTTCCTTAAACTGTGGAACCGTTCCGCAAAAAGATACAAAAAGAAAGCGACATCAAAGCGTCGTTTACAGGTGTAAATCTGTCTTTTTTTATGAGTTTCCAAAAAGATGGCTGGGTAAATGCGAAATATCAGGCAAGATCACATCCGCCAAATGCGCAATATCATGATGTTGGGCAGGCCCTGTCAGAACGCCCACATTCATACCCACACCTGCGGCGCGACCCGCTTCTAAATCATGGGTGCTGTCACCCACCATCGCCACCTCATGCGGGGCAATCTGCATTTTTTCGCAAAACCCATGGATCATACCCGCCGCAGGCTTCGAGCCATAGCCGCTGTTAAAGCCGCATATAAAATCGAAATACTGATGCGCTGACACATCGCGCATTTGATTGTGCGCAGAATCTTCAAAGTCGTTCGTTGCAATACCCAGCGCCATGCCACGGCTTTGAAAGCCAGTGAACAGCGCATCCAAATCACACACAGGTTTTGCAGTCGTATCTTGCAATGCATGAAAGGCAATTTCTTCGATTTGCTTGGCATCAAGTTTGGGATGCACACTTGCCAGTAATTCGCATTGTTCATCCACGGCAGAGTTCACAGCCAAAGATCCCACTTTGAAATCTTGCGTATCCCAATCAAAACCAACCATATCGCCAAGAGAACGGCGCAAACCAACATCATCAGGTGCCAAAGCCGTTAGAAAAGACACGCTCCAATCGGCCCAAGTATCGCTAAAGCCAAAAATCGTGCCGTCTTTATCAAATAGAATGCCTTTGATGGATGTCATAGTCCTGTCCCTACCTTAAGGGGCATATGGCCCAGTGCAGGCATTCTGGCAAGTTATTTAAATTAAGGTCTGTTCAGTTTGTCCATATCAATGACGATCCAATGAATGTACGCGCATGCAAATTTCAGACATTTATAATTAAAAGAAACCCTCCCAGAGCTTTCAATCATACTAAATCGAAAAGGATATGACCCTATGTTAAAAGCAATCAAACCTCTCTCGTTTGCTACTACTCTTGCTCTTTGTACATTTGCAACAACACCTGTTTTTGCAGATGGCCACGGAAGTGTTAAAGATAAAATCCAAGCTGTAGATAACGAATTCATGGCAGCCCTAAAAGCAGGCGATGCTGGTCGTCTTGCAGGTGTTTACACAAAAGACGGCCAAGCATTGCAACCAAATGGCCCAGTTGTTTCTGGACAAAAAGACCTAAAGGTTTTCTGGCAAGGTGCCGTTGATGCAGGCGTTGGCAGCGCTGAACTGACAACTGTTGAACTCGAAGAATTCGGCGACAGTGCAGTACAAGTTGGCCAATATGTTCTGAAATCCAAAGCTGGTGATACAATCGACGTAGGCAAGTTGATGATCCTTTGGAAAAAGGAAGACGGCGAATGGCGTTGGCACCGCGATATCTGGAACAGTTCAAACCCAGCGCAATAATATAATTGCAGATCCAAAAAATAGGCGCCAGTTATTATAAAGCAGGTGCTTTTATCAAACTGACTTACTTTGGCGCTTCAAACGCCAAAGTAAGAACAAGGAAATTCCAGACATTAAAATAGCAAGAGACATCCATATTATCCCAGCTTGCTCTAGGTAGACAGTACTACTTTCACTATCGTAGCAACGACCTAACTCGTTGAAACAATCACGCCATTTATAGTATTGAACAAAATAAACGTAGTATAAAAGAGCCGTTAAACCCACGGCTGAGGCTAAAATAACTTTTCTTGTCATGTTTTTCATACCCCAAGGGTTACTCTAGCGATAACACGCCAATATTTATATCGAATATCCGTCTTGCCTGAAACAGATACCTATTCAGTGTTTAAAGTTTTTTGAAGCTCTTGCGACGAAAAAATTAACAAAAAGCCTAACCAAACGATGCCAATTGCGTAAATTAAGGAAACAAAAACGCTCAGCATTTGTACAATATTCGGAAGCAACGGCCATACGCCAACCAATATCGCACCCGTTATAACAAACCAAATTGGTGTCGCTTTAAATATCTGTGCTCTTAGCAAAGCTCCCCCCAGAAACAAATGTCCTAGAACAAATGAAAACGCGCCGGAGAAAAACACAGTTTTCAACTTCACATCTTTGGGGTCTGAACCAGGCCCAAATCCAAACGCCTCTATGAACTCTGGATGTTCAAGCGCAACCATGGGGTAAATGAATCCAGACCAATACAGTTTTCCGATATATAAACTCAAACTAAAGCTCGTGATCAAGAAACCAGCGAGACCAAGTTTGCCCAGTTTTTCTGAACATGAAAAATAAAGCCCCGTCAAACCAATGCTATTGGCGAGAAGGCTAGTCATTATCAACAAATGCCCAACCATCCACATCACTTGATTTTGTGACGTCGCATCATGTGGGTGGATTAAAAAACCAAGCGTTGCGAAAACACCAGTTCCGATTAAGCAAAACCCTGAAATTCTTTCAATGTTGGTTTTGTTCTGCTTCATACGGATAGTATCCCTAAAGTTATAGTAAGTTCTACCCTAGTTAAATTTTCTGCAACTACAATGGTAGGCTGCAAACCAACGTTTTAACACACCCCAATGCGCCCTATTCTTATGTCCAATTCGGCAAGTCGCCCCCTGGCAGTGCCATGCGTATATATTGTACTTTTTCATAAGCTAGGTTCTGAGCGTCGCAATACCCACGCACCCATTCGTCATCCATTAGGATGAAATCCATAACAGATGCCAGAAACTCAGGATCACCACCACGTGTGCGGACATCTTCAAGGCTCGATCCCGTTGCCCCTAAAAACGTCATTAATAGATCGTCTTGATTGGATAGCCATCCCAGCGCTTGGATGGCGGCAACTTCGGCTTGGTCTTTGGAATAGCTCATTTGTCTTTGGGACGTTTCTTATCTTTACGAAGCCGTTGCTTCTTTAGGTTCTCTGCAAATTCTGCCCGTTCTACATCCGTCATATCGGTGATAATTTTGACCAATGCAGCCTGAGCATCCTTGGTCACAGAAGTAACGCGTGATCTTTGCTGGGTAAATACCGTATTCAACGCCTCTGGATCAAAGGGCTGTGCGGCAAGGATGTTTTGTATCTCAATCCTAGTCTGATGCATTGCTTCACCACCTGCACGCATTTTGCTGCGGTTCTTCTTAAAATAGGCGCGAACCTCTGATCGTTTACTCTCAGGCATAGCAGATACAAACGCACGCATACCATGGTTCATATGTGAGCCTTTCATGGGACCATGCCCAGATGCCTTTGCCCCGATAATGAGCCCTGCAATCACAAGGTTTGCACCCAATGATACGATCAGCAGATATTTCATCCAGTTTCGCTTTTTAGGTTCCGACATGATTAACCCTCCTGAAACAATGTTTCGATGTCATAAGCCACCGAAAAACTGTCCGTATCAAAAATCTCTACAGTGGTTTGCGCACCGTTTATATAGTTTATATTTTCTGGGTTGGCATAACCCAAATAAATGCCAAAGCATGCGCAAGCTGTTAAGGTACAAATAGCTTTCCAACCGCCAAAGCTGTTCAGTACATCAACCCACCACGGTTGTGTTTGGGCAACTCGTTTTACACGCGTCTGTGTTTCCAAAGCTGCATCAGCCATAACGCGCTCCATAAAGCTTGCGTTTGGGATCGCATCTTGATCTTTCGCCGCATCAAAAAATGCATCCAAATCCATATCGATTTTCTGTTCTGATTTCTGTGTCATCATTCCAGTCCCAAATTTTCTTTCTGATCCAGCAATAGTTTTGCCAATGTTCGTTTCCCGCGTGCAGTTAAGCTTTCCACCGCTTCCACACTGATTTCCATGATCTGAGCGATCTCTGGATTAGACAGCTCGTCTATATGGCGCAATGTGACCGCCAGTTTTTGTCGCTCGGGCAGTTCGTTCATCGCCATTTGTAATGCATCTGCGCGTGCAGCCGTTGTCATTGTTTCAAGTGCGGAGGGAGCATCATCTATAGACTGGGGAGCATCTTCCAATGCCACCCCCCGCTTTTTGCGCAGTCTGTCTGTGCACAAATTACTTGTTACGCGGTAAAGCCATGTGGAAACTTTTGCTTCGCCGTTACGCCAATCTGGTGCAATGCGCCATAAACGCAGCATTGCTTCTTGGGCAACATCTTCGGCCTCGGTTGCATCCCAGAGTAACCTTTTGGACAAGGACAGCACACGGGGTGCATGGCGAAAGGTCAACATACGCGCGGCGTCTTGGTCACCGTTTGCATAGAGCACCATCAAAGTGTCATCACTGACATCGTTCATTGCATCCAAAGCCATCATTCCTCAGCTTTAACTTCGCCCAAGTTTAAGTGCAATGCAGGCCAGTCGTACCAGCCTGCACCAAGGTTTAGCCTTCTGATTTCTTACGGTGCTTTTTCTTCATAGCATCGACTTCGATTTTAGAGATCTTGCCATCTTTATCCGCGTCCAGCTTTTCAAACATACGTTCGCTGTGTTTTGGCAATTCTGCTTGGGTCAATTTACCGTCTTTGTTGGTGTCAAATTTACCCATCATGCGGTTCAGACGTTTTTCGATTTTATCTGCACTATATGTTTTGCCAGTCTTCTCTTGGCGTTCTTTCAAACGTGCTTCCATTTTTACTTTCAACTCGTCCTTAGTCAAAGCACCATCAGCGTTTACATCAGCGCTGGTAAAACGTGCATTGTGATGTGTTGTCAGTTCTGCCTGTGTGATAAATCCATCTGCATCTGCGTCTACTTTTTCAAAGTTAAACATGCCACGCATACTGTGTTTACCTGCTGCATGAGCACCGACTGTTGCGACACTGACTATACCAATGGCTGCAACGCCCAGAACAACTGATTTTGTAAACTTATTCATAATTAGCTCCTATAAAGATCAAGCAGAATTCAACCTGCTTACATATAGAGATACGGGTGGGCTCAGAGTTTCCGTCGCTTAACACAAAATTAATTTGCGACATCCCGCCGCGAGGCAGCTTGTCATAGTTTAAAATGCACGCTGGTATACTATCTAATATGCATGACCCTAACGAAGCCTCTACTGACATGACTGATGATCGCGAAATGAAAACAGCCCTTGTACGCGGCTGGAAAGGTGTATGCCCAAATTGCGGCTCTGGCCCGATCATGAAGGGCTATCTGACTGTGCATAAAAATTGTGCTGTCTGCTCAGAAGAGTTGCATCATCACCGTGCTGATGATGGGCCTGCTTATGTGACGATCCTGATCTGCGGTCATATCTTGGCACCGCTTATGATGATGTCATTCGAAATCTTTCGCCCTGATCCCATTATACTGGGTCTTGTTTTTTGTTTGTTTTTTGTGGCGTTAGCATTGTTTCTATTACCACGGATAAAAGGGGCATTCATAGGGCTTCAATGGGCAAAACGGATGCATGGATTCGCAAATAACAGCATCACAACCCCTGCAGAATAGTAGTTTCTGAATTTCGAAGGTAATATCCATGAAATCGAAAATTACGTTTACTTATTTAATTTCAAATACTTATACAAAAAACCCCCACTTTACACGTCGCAAACGAACTTCAAAGCGGTAAAATTCCATTGGCAAGATGACCTTTCATCTGAAAGGATTGCGATGTTGGAATCACCTACACCTTATAAGCAGCTTGTTAATCTTGCATGTTTACAGAGACGGTGATCACCAAAATTGCCGCAAAATATGCGGCTCACCACAGGGAGACTAAAATAATGAAATTTACAAAAACTCTTACAGCAATGGCTGTTGCTCTAACTGCAACAACTGGTGCTGCATCTGCTTTGGATGAACTAACAGTTGCTTACTTCTTGGAATGGCCAACACCAAACCAATTCGCACAAGCAAATGACATCTACACAAAAGAACTAGGTATTCCAGTAAAATTCGTATCATTCGATGCGGGTACTGCAATGTCAGCTGCAATGGCATCTGGTGACGTACACATCTCTTTCTCACAAGGTGTGACACCTTTCCTAGTAGCAACAGCTGCTGGCCAAGATTTGCAAGTTGTGGACATCGCTGTTTCTTACTCTGACAACGACAATTGTGTTGTACGTTCAGAACTAGAAATCGACAAAACAAACGTTGGCGATCTTAAAGGTAAGAAAGTTGCGGTTCCTCTAGGTACAGCTGCTCACTCTGGCTTCTTGGCTCAAATGAAGCACTTCGGTGTTGATGAAGCTGATCTAACAATCGTTGACATGGCACCATCTGATTCAGCTGCTGCATTCGGCCAGCCAGACACAGACCTTGCAATGGTTTGTGGTTGGGGTGGTTCACTTCGCACAATGAAACAGCACGGCAACGTGTTGATCGAAGGTGCTGAAAAAGAAGCTGTGGTTGGTAAAGTGTTTGATGTGACATCAATCCCAACAGCTTTCGGTGAAGAAAACGGCGAACTTCTTTCAAAATTCTTGAAAGTAACTGCTGACATGAACGCTAAATATGCTGCAGATCGTGCACCTATGATGGCTGACATTTCAAAAGCTGCTGGTATGGATATAGAAGGCACAACAGCTGTTCTTGACGTATTTGCATTCCCAACAGTGGAAGCTCAATTGTCAGACGCTTGGTTGGGTGGCTTTGTTGCTCAATACCTAACAGATTCAGCTGCTGCACTAGAAGCAAGCGGCAAAATCAAAGCGCTTTCTGATTACAACGCAGTGATCAACACAAGCTTCCTAGAAGCCGCTAAGTAATAGTTTCCTAACCACTAGGAAATGATTTAGGCGCAGCCCTCTATATTGGTAGGGCTGCGCTACTCTTTAAAACTCATAAGAAACGGATTATTTATGTCGGGGTTACTCATAAATGATGTTTCAATGACTTTCGAGTTGCCGAATGGTGGCAAAGTAGAAGCTCTTAAAAACATCAATCTAGATATCAAAGAAGGGGAACTGATGTCAGTTCTTGGCCCTTCTGGGTGTGGTAAATCAACTTTACTCAATATTCTTGCAGGTTTTTTAGCACCAACAGAAGGTACTATGACACTTGCAGGCGATCAAATTTTAGCACCAGGCCCAGAACGTGGCATGGTATTCCAGCACGGCGCTTTGTTTGAATGGATGAACGTATCCAAGAACATCGGTTTTGGTCCTAAGATGAAGGGCGTGCCACAAGCGGAAATCGATGCAAAAGTTGAAGAACTGTTGGACATCGTTGGCTTGCAGGAATTCGGCGAAAAAATGATCTACGAAATGTCAGGTGGTATGCAACAACGTGTGGCCTTGGCCCGTTGCCTTGCAAACGAACCTGATGTGATCCTTATGGACGAACCGCTGGGTGCTTTGGACGCGCTAACACGTGAAAAAATGCAAAGCTTGGTTTTGGACATTTGGAAGAAAACTGGCAAAACAATCATTCTAATCACACACTCCGTGGAAGAAGCATTGTTATTGGGTGAACGCCTGTTGGTTATGGCGCCGCGTCCTGGTCGTGTACACAAAGAATACACATTGCCATTCGCTGAATTGGGTGTGGGTGCTGATCTGCGTGAAGTCAAACGTCACAAAGATTTCGGCAAGACACGCGATGAAATCCTGAACATGATTTGGGATATGGAAGAAGAAATCATGGGCCGGACGGAGAACGCATAATGTTACAAGAAATCATTACCACATTAGGCACAACATTCTGGATGATCCTTGGTATCTTGGGCATCTTCGCAATCTATCTAGCCGTCAGTGGCGTCTGTAGTATTGTCTATAACATGTATATGCGCGGCAAAGATGCAGCTCGCGGTTATACCAGCTTGAAAACAGTGACATTCGGCGACGAAAGTGCTGTCACAGGCAATCGTGCAGCATCCGTTGCTGCAGTTGTGACATTGTTCCTTTTCTGGGGCATTGCAACAGGCTCTAAACTTTTACCACCGATCCTACCTGGACCCTTCGTTGGCGATTCATCTTTTTCTTACACAGCAACAAACGCTGCAGGCCAAACGGCTGATGCAACAGTTTATGTCCGTGTACATGAAGCTGCGAATAAAGAAGCAACGAAACCTGAGTTTACAGAAACAGCAACTGGCTTTGCAAAATCTGATGCACTCGTTGTTCCAGAACGCCGGACTAAAATCATCAAAGTTCAAAGTAATGATGATGGCGGTACAGAAGAAGGCTTCAAAGTTACAGCCGTAAATGGCCAAGAAATTGCACCAAACCAAGCCGTTGCAATTGATGCTGGCGAAGTCTTTATGACACGCAAAGGCAGCTTGTCTGTACGTCCTGCGTCAGGTCTGACAATGGAAGCATTGTACCTGCCACCACCTGAGCAAGCCTGGAAGCGCTTCCTAAACGTTTGGGAAAATGGTTACCTTGGCGTTGGTCTATGGGAAAACGTAACATGGTCTTTGATCCGTGTTGTATTCGGTTTCGCATTGGGCTGTCTGTTCGGTATTCCTTTGGGCTTTGCGATGGGTCTAAACTCATGGCTGCGCGGTTGGTTTGAGCCAATCGTTGAGTTCATGCGTCCAGTGCCACCATTGGCATTGATCCCGCTGATCATCATTTGGTTCGGTATCGGTGAGCAAGGTAAAATCAGTCTTCTGTTCCTAGCGGCACTTTGGATTATGACCATTGCGGCACGTGCGGGTGTATCTGGTGTGAACATCGCCAAAATCCACGCGGCTTACTCGTTAGGGGCGACCAAGAAACAGATCCTATCGAAAGTGATCTTGCCAAACTCTCTACCTGAGATTTTCACAGGTGCGCGTGTGGCGATGGGTGTTTGTTGGGGTACTGTTGTTGCGGCCGAATTGGTTGCGGCGGAAAAAGGTGCAGGTAAAATGATTATCGCTGCGTCAAAGTTCCAACTTACAGACATCGTGATCATCGGTATTATCATCATTGGTATCATCGGCTACGGCATCGACGTTCTGATGCGTATGGCTGAAAACAAACTCGTTCCTTGGAAAGGTCGCGGATAACAATGACATCCCCGTTTTTAACAACTTCAAAGGCCGTCTCACCAGACGGCCTTTTATCTTTGGCGAAACAAGCAAATACACCACGCGTAGCGATTGCACGCGCAGGGGCTGCTTTGCCAATGGAGGCAGCGAAAGCTGCAACTGATGCAGGCATCATGACACCCATCTTCACAGGTGAGGCGGATATGATTAAGGCTGAGGCAGACAAATTAGGCTGGGACATTTCCAGCTATGAAATTATTGCGGCGATCGGCGAAGAAGCTTCTGGCATGGCCGCAGCACAGGCGTGCGGCGAAGGTCGTGCAGACGTTTTGATGAAGGGTCAGTTGCACACAGACGTCTTTATGAAGTCCGCCCTGTCCCGCGACAACGGCCTGCGCACAGGCAACCGTTTGGTGCATGTGTTCCACATCTCGCACCCTGATGGCGGCAAGCCGATTTTGATCTCGGATGCAGCGGTTAACGTGAACCCAGATTTGGAAACACGTAAATCAGCGATCACATCCTGTGTGGATTTGTTGCGCAAACTTGGCACAGACGAGCCAAAAGTGGCGATGCTGTCAGCGACCGAAAGCGTATTGCCAGCCGTGCCATCATCCGGCGAAGGTCGCGAGCTGCGCGATTGGGCACGCGAGACTATCGAGGGTGCGCATTTCTCTGGTCCTTTGGCACTAGACTTGATCCTGTCACCAGAATCCGTAGCGATCAAAGGCTTGCAGGATGACCCCGTGGCAGGCAACGCCGATGCCATCATCGTTCCAGATATCGTCAGCGGCAACGCCTTATTCAAATCACTGGTCTACCTATCAGGCGGCTGCGCGGCAGGCGTTGTGATGGGAGCTAAGGTGCCAATATTGCTGACAAGCCGCGCAGACCCTGCGGCAGCACGTTTGGCGTCAGTGGCTTTGGCAGCTATTTTAAGTGAATGATAAATATGGTGCGTGGCAATCACGTACCATAATAAGGCCAAAAAACGGTAAATTATATATGTGATGTTAGGGGCTTATAATCAATGATTACCAATGAAGAAGCCCGTCAGCTTGCTGAAGATTACCTGAAAGAAGATGGGACTGAATTTTATTATAAATTTGTTGGTGTCAAAAAATCGATGCGTGAAAAAGACATTGTTTATGTACAATTTCTATGGAGCAGTGAGCCAAATAACTTTACTAATGATGGGCCAATTTTTATTGATGTCGACACAAATACAAGAAAAGTAATTTCAGAGAAACCTTGAACAACTACGTAAAGTAAAATTACAAAACACAACTCTTGCCCCGTCTGCCCTATCTGGCTGGCGGGGTTTTGCGTTTTATAGGGTTTGTACATTGTAAGAAGGTGGCGCCACCTATGTGTGGATATGAAGCCGAACAGGGTTGAAAGCCCTGCACCTATTCTAACGTTGTTTCGGTGATTCCACATTTGACGCTGTTACCCGCCCTTTGGAACCTCTGAACCACTTTTGTCGACGGGGATGTTATACCCTGCAAAGTGTTAATGCAGGATTAGACCTGCGTACGCTGCCCAATCTGCACCCAAAAATGAGACTTCTCTTTCACAAAACCCGAAAGGAGTTTTACGCAACCCGAACGACAAATCCATTTTACCTTTCAAGTGGCAGAAAAACCGATTTTAGGTATAGTCCCCGCTAAGGGAGACCTAGCTAATGAATCACCACCAGCCAGATTTAGATACTTCACCAGAAGTGTCAGACGAAATTCGTAAAACCACTTGTTATATGTGTGCCTGTCGTTGCGGCATCAATGTGCACATGAAAGATGGTAAAGTTAAATACATCGAGGGCAACCGCGACCACCCGATCAATAAAGGTGTGCTTTGTGCCAAAGGCTCTGCCGGCATCATGCAACACTATTCCCCTGCCCGCCTGAAAGCGCCGATGAAGCGCGTTGGTGAGCGTGGCGAGGGCAAGTTTGAAGAGATCAGCTGGGACGAAGCGTATGAGATCGCAACAAAGTGGCTAAAACCACTGCGCGAAAAGGCCCCTGAGAAATTAGCCTTCTTTACAGGCCGTGACCAATCGCAATCATTGACCAGCATGTGGGCACAAAACTTTGGTACCCCAAACTATGCGGCACACGGCGGGTTCTGTTCTGTGAATATGGCTGCTGCTGGTATTTACACCATGGGCGGCGCATTCTGGGAATTTGGTGCACCTGATTGGGAACGCACAAAAATGTTCATGATCTTTGGTGTTGCCGAAGATCACGACAGTAACCCGATTAAAATGGGTCTGTCTAAGCTGAAAGAACGTGGCGCAAAAATCGTTGGCGTGAACCCTGTACGTTCTGGTTATAATGCGATTGCTGATGAATGGGTGGGTATCACACCAGGAACTGACGGTTTGTTTGTTCTGTCTATGATCCACGTGTTGTTGAAAGCTGGTAAAGTCGATCTTGAATATCTGATGCGTTATACAAACGCACCGATGTTGGTGAACATGGATCCAGCATCTGACGAGCACGGCTTGTTGTTGCGCGATGCCAAAGGCGAATTCATGGTTGCAGACCGTAAAACTGGCAAGCCAGTTTCTGCAACAAAGAAAGGCGTTAAGCCTGCGTTCACAGGTGAAGTGACACACAAAGGCACGAAATACACGCCAGTGTTCCAACTGATGACAGAGAAATATCTGTCAGAAGATTATGCACCAGAAGCCGTGGCAGAACGTTGTGGCATTTCAGCGGAAACAATCCGCCGTTTGGCAGCAGAGCTTGCGCACACAGCGTTTGAAGAAGAGATCGTTCTGGACCAGCCTTGGACAGACTGGCGCGGCGTTAAGCATGACAAGATGATTGGTCGCCCAGTGTCATTCCATGGGATGCGCGGAATTTCAGCGCACTCTAACGGGTTCCAAACCTGTCGCGCCATTCACTTGCTTCAAATCATTTTGGGCTCTGTAGAGGTTCCAGGCGGTTACCGCTTTAAGCCACCTTACCCGAAATCAGTGGATATTCACCCAACACCGCATTCGATGGTAACACCAGGTGGTCCATTGAACGGCCCACATCTTGGGTTCCCTCGCGGTCCAGAAGATTTGGCGTTGGATGCAACAGGCAAACCAATTCGTATCGACAAAGCATTCACATGGGAAAACCCAATGTCTGCACACGGCATGATGCATATGGTTATTTCCAATGCGCATGCGGGTGATCCGTATAAGATCGACACATTGTTCATGTATATGGCGAACATGTCATGGAACTCTTCCATGAACTCTCGCGGTGTGATGGATATGTTGACGGATAAGAACGAAGACGGTGGTTATGTGATCCCACATATCATCTATTCTGATGCCTATTCATCCGAAATGGTGGCATATGCCGATTTGATCTTCCCAGACACAACATATCTGGAACGTCACGACTGTATTTCCCTGCTGGATCGTCCGATTTCTGAACCAGAAGCGATGTGTGACAGTATCCGTTGGCCAGTTGTTGAACCTGACCGCGATGTGCGCGGGTTCCAAACAGTTGTGATCCAATTGGGTGCAAAACTTGGCCTACCTGGTTTCGTTGATGAAAACGGCGATGCGCTTTACAAAGACTACGCGGATTACATGGTAAACCACCAACGTCGTCCCGGTGTTGGCCCATTGGCAGGCTGGCGCGGTAAAGACGGCAGCGGCTCTGGTCGTGGTGAACCTAACCCTGAGCAGCTGGATAAATACATCGAAAACGGCGGCTTCTACATGGATCACATTCCGGAAGACGCAATGTTCTTTAAACCATGGAACAAAGCCTACCAAGATTGGGCTGTGGAACGTGGTTTGTTCGACAAACCATCACCGTATTTGTTCAACCTATATGTTGAACCTATGGCAAAGTTCCGTTTGGCAGCAGAAGGCAAAGGCGACATTCAACCGCCAGAGCATTTGCGTGAACAACTTCTGACATGCATGGACCCGTTCCCAACATGGTGGCAACCGTTTGAAGAGCAAGGCGTAAATTGTGATGAATATCCATTGCACGCGCTGACACAACGTCCTGCTGCGATGTACCACTCTTGGGGATCACAGAACGCATGGTTGCGCCAAATCCACGGCACAAACCCATTGTATGTCTCTGGTGACGTGTTCGAAAAGCATGGCTTTAACGAAGGGGATTGGGCGTATCTGACATCTCATCACGGCAAAATCAAAGTGCCAGTGGTGCGTATGGATGCACTGAACCCAAAAACGGTTTGGACATGGAATGCGATCGGCAAACGTAAAGGCGCATGGGCATTGGATGAAAATGCACCAGAGGCCACAAAAGGCTTCTTGTTGAACCACTTGATCCACGAATTGCTGCCACCAAAAGGTGACGGTCTGCGGTGGTCAAACTCTGATCCGATCACAGGTCAAGCCGCTTGGTATGACTTGCGTGTTAAAATTGAAAAAGCGCCAGCCGAAGACCAAGTCAGCCAGCCTAGCATGCCTGCACAAACGTCTCCTGTTGGACAAGGGCCAAAAGATATCGCCTATGGGGAGGAATTCTAATGACCGCTCTTCCAGCATCAACACCCAAAAAGCTTGGCCTTGCCATCGATTTGGACATTTGCGTGGGCTGCCATGCCTGCGTGATCAACTGTAAAGAATGGAACACATCCAACTACGGTGCACCGCTTGGTGACCAAGACGCTTATGGCGCAAACCCAGTTGGCACATTCTTGAACCGCATTCACACATTCGAAGTGAAAGCCCCTGAGCAACCAGCGCAAACAGTGCACTTTCCAAAGTCCTGTTTGCACTGTGAAGACGCACCTTGTGTGACCGTCTGCCCAACAGGTGCCAGCTATAAACGCGCCGAAGATGGTATCGTTTTGGTGAATGAAAGCGATTGTATCGGTTGTGGTCTGTGTGCATGGGCGTGCCCATACGGTGCCCGTGAATTGGACGCACAAGAAGGGGTAATGAAAAAATGTACCCTGTGTGTGGACCGTATTTACAACGAAAACTTACCAGAAGAAGATCGTGAACCAGCATGTGTGCGTACATGTCCTGCGAATGCACGTCACTTTGGCGATTTCGCTGACCCAGAAAGCAACGTTTCAAAAATGTCCGCAGAACGCGGCGGTTTGGTATTGATGGAAGATCAGGACACAAAACCTGTGAACCGTTACCTACCACCTCGTCCAAAAGCGGACATTCAAACAGATGGCGACATCGATATCCTTGCACCGTTCCTAGAACCTGTTGCAGACACACCTAAAGGCCTACTTGGTTGGCTTGATAAAGCATTGGAGGCTATCTGATATGCATCCCGCACCGTCCGTTATTATTTTCACATGCATTTCTGGCTTGGGCTTTGGTCTGCTGACATTCCTTGGTCTGAACTTTCCTGACGTATCAGGTTGGACAGCCTTTTGGTTCTTCTTTATCGCCTTTGGTTTGGCTGTGGGTGGCTTGGTGTCATCAACATTCCACCTTGGGAATCCACAACGCGCGTGGAAAGCTTTTTCACAATGGCGTACATCATGGTTAAGCCGCGAAGGTGTTTTCGCTGTATTGGCCCTTATGGTTATGGGTCTATACGCCTTATTGGTGATCTTCTTTGACACTAAAATCGCTCCATTGGGTTGGTTGGGCGCTGCATTAAGCTTGATCACTGCGATCTGTACATCCATGATCTATGGCCAAATGAAAACTGTGCCACGCTGGAACATGAGCTCTACACCTGTGCTATACGTGATGTATTCATTGGCTGGTGGCGCCTTGTTAGCCGGTCAAATGACAGCAGCATTGGTTTTGATCGTGTTCCTAACAGGCTTCCAAATCTACGCTTGGATGCAAGGCGACAAACGTTTTGACGAAGCGGGCCACACGATTGAAAGCGCAACAGGTTTGGGCAACTTGGGTAAAGTGCGCTTGTTAGAAAGCCCGCACTCTGGTGAAAACTATCTGACCAAAGAAATGATCCACAAGATCGGCCGTAAGCACGCTATGAAACTGCGCATTATCTCGGCACTGTTCTTGGGTGTTTTACCGATCTTTGTGATGACCTTCATGGAAGTGCACCACATCGGTGCTGCGGTTCTTGTGATCTCTCACATGATCGGCCTGTTCATATCACGCTGGTTGTTCTTTGCAGAAGCAGAACACGTTGTTGGCTTGTACTACGACAAACGCTGATAGGTTCTATATCGTTACCAATTGAACCCCGTCACCCTATTGGTTGGCGGGGTTTTGTTTAAAAACCAACTTGTCAAAGTAGTTTATAGTTAAAACCTTTTCGTAAAGCTTGCATACAGTATTCTAATAGCAACAAAAATAGCTACTGCATCAGTAACTAAACCAACAATGCGAAGCCACACGACTTCATGCCAAAGACCATCTCTAACGGATTGAATTGCTTGCCCAAAAAGTTCATACACTCCCCAAAACCCTAAAATCACGGACAATATAAACAGGCTAAACCAGAAGAAACGTTTTGCTTTCAATAAGCGATTTGCAAGTAAAACGACACCAACAAAAATCAAACACCATTTCAAAAGTACAAACCAGAATGCGGGATGGCTAAGTTGCCATGTAAGTTTTTGAAGCCAAATTGGGTCGCCAACAGTAAAATTAAAGAAAACCATATTCATTCATATCTCCCAAAGCTATAAAATTCATTTATATACTCTGGTTTTGGTTGCAAGCGGTATTCATCCCGCAACTTAATTTCAAAAATAGCTAATACTATTGTCATTCCCAATTACGTGACCCTTCATTGCATTGCTTGCCGCATGATGTCACTTCCCATATAGACATATCAGTCAAACACACTGCGGGAAGAACATTATTATGACACTGGCAACCATTATCGGTCAGCTTTACCGCAAATCCCCTTATTTCATCCGTCGTCCGATTTTTAAGACGATCAAGTTTATCGATGCGCCAGGGCGGTATTTTCGCACCAAAGCAGATGCGAAAATTCCACGTGCGAAGCTGCAAGAACAGCATGTGCAGAACTGTCAGATCGTTTTGAACCGTGCAGCTATGGTTGCAGCATTGCCAAAGGGTGGTATTGCGGCTGAATTGGGTGTGGATAACGGTGCATTTTCGCGTGTGATATTGGACGGTATGAAGCCTTCAAAACTGCACCTCGTCGATGTTTGGGAAAGCGGGCGCTATAACGACGAAAAGTTCCTGAATGTGAAAGCCTTGTTTCAGGTGGATATTGATGCGGATCGTGTTCAAATCACACGCAAATATTCGACAGAAGCTCCGCATGATTTCCCTGATGGGCATTTTGATTTTGTCTATGTGGATACGGATCATTCCTATCAAACCACAGCCGAGGAATTGGCCGTTTGGGCGCCTAAGATGGCCAAAGGTGGTGTGATTGCAGGACATGATTACAAGATGGGCAATTGGAAATCTGCCAATCGGTATGGTGTGATCGAAGCCGTGCATGAGTTCTGTGTGAATGAAGGTTGGGAACTGCTTTACATCACGGCAGATCCCACTGAGAGCCAAAGTTTTGCGATCCGCAAGATTGCTTAGTAAACGGCAAGAACCAGCAATAGAATACTAAACACAATAAGAGCAGCGCCAAACAATTCCCGTTTGGTGCTGCGTTCTTTGAAAAACAAATACGATGCCATAAAGGTGAAAATCAGCTCTATCTGACCCAGAGCTTTCACATATGCTGCATTTTGCAGGGTAAACGCCATAAACCACCCTGCTGACCCCAAGACGCCGCTTAGACCAACCAATGCGGTGACACGCCAAACTTTCAACACCCGAGTGATTTCACCTGGTTCACGCCAACGCAGCCATAAAGCCATGGCGATAGATTGGAAAACGGTCACGAAAGCCAGTGTCAGCATGGCACGGATGATAAAGTCGCCGTCGCTGAGTGATAGCGATGCACCGCGATAACATACAGCGGATACGGCAAAGATTGCCCCTGCCCCAACACCGTAGCCTGATGCTTTGTTAAAGATGCGTTGTTTCCATGTCAGACCTTCGCCTTTGGGCGGGTCGGACAATAGGATGACACCGATCAAGCCTACAAGAATGGCGACGAAGGCACCAAAGGTAATCTTATCGCCCAGCACGACCATGCCTGAGAGTGCCGTCAGCATGGTTTCGGTTTTCTTTAATGTGATGCCTACGGCGAAATTGCGTTCGGCAAAAAGTGCGACCACCAGCATGGTAGCAGTGATCTGTGCCAAACCACCGATGGGCACATAGACCCATGTCATATTCGTGGGTTTTGGTATGTCCCATCCGAACTGAGATAATGCAAACACTGTCAACACCGCAAGAGGTGCTGCAAAGACAAAACGCGCGAATGTGGCGCCACCCGTTGTCAGTTTGGTGGCCTTAAGATGCTTTTGCAGCATAAAGCGCAGGTTCTGCGCGAATGCTGCAAAGATCGTTATGGGGATCCAGAGTTGCATTTAATATGGCATCGGATGCGCTTTATGCGCGGCGGTAATATCGCGCATAACTTCATCGCTTAAAGTGATTTCGGTAGATTTCAACGCCACATCCAATTGTTCCAGTGATGTTGCCCCAAAGATGGATGAGGTCATAAATGGGCGTGTGTTACACCACGCCAAAGCCATTTGCGCCACGTTCAAGCCGTGATCATCCGCAATCTTTTCATAAGCTGCAACTGCATCCCAAACACGCGGCGTAATACGCCCGCCCAAATCAGGGCCGATCGACATGCGTGAGCCTGCTGGCACAACAGTGCCGCCTTTATATTTACCAGTCAGCAAACCGACAGCCAAAGGTGAGAAGGATAGAATGCCCACCTGTTCGTTGTGGCAAAGTTCGGCTAAATCAGTATCCGCCAAACGGCATAGCAGACTGTATTCGTTTTGGATGGATTGCACCCGTGGCAATCCACGTTCCTCAGACACACGCAACCATTGCGCAGTGCCCCATGTGCTTTCGTTGGACAGGCCAAAGTGACGAATTTTACCTGCATCCACCAAGCCTTGCATGGTTTCCAGAACTTCCCCCATATGATCCAAAACTTCGGCTTTGTTTTGGCCTGTAGGGTCATAGTTCCAGTTCTGGCGGAACATATATGACCCACGGTTTGGCCAATGCAGTTGATACAGGTCGATGTAATCCGTTTGTAAGGATTTCAGCGATGCTTCTACAGCTGCATGGATGGTTTCGCGCGAAATAGGCGCGCCATCACGTACGTTCCTGTATCCTGAACCTGATACTTTCGTTGCCAAGATTACATCTTCGCGGCGACCTGTTTTGGCGAACCATTTCCCGATAACGCGTTCTGTATCACCTTGGGTTTCTTTGGTCAGTGGGTTCACAGGATACATTTCTGCTGTATCTATAAAGTTAATCCCATACTCCAATGCCATATCGATTTGTGCGTGGCCTTCATCTGTGGTGTTTTGCGTGCCCCATGTCATGGATCCTAGGCACAATTCACTTACTTTTAGGTCAGTGTTTCCTAAAATATTAAACTTCATAATAATCTCCGTGTTGCGCGCAATTGAGCGGGTTGACGGGGGGAAGTCAACTTGAAACGGCTTTAAGGGGGATCTGCACAATATTGGCTCTTGAAAAATACGTGACACATATCAAGATATAAAGGACCAAAGGATATGTAAGCGTGGATATACGACAAGCAACTCAGGACGACGTGGACGGCATTGTTGCCATTTGGAATGACCTGATCACAAATACCGATGTGACATTTACAACCGATTTAAAAACACGTGACCAAATCAGCGCGGTTTTATTAGACAAAGCCGATCTAGGGCGACCTTTTTTCGTGGCAGAGGATGAAGGTCAGATTATAGGGTTTGCAACCTATGGCAATTTTCGAAATGGCTCTGGGTACGCGCATTCGATGGAACACTCTATTATGTTGGTTCCTGCGGCACAGGGCAAAGGTGCAGGAAAACAGATGATGCAAATTCTTGAAGATCATGCGAAACGCAGTGGTGTTCATACATTTGTCGGCGGGATTAACAGCAACAATAAGCAGTCCATAAAGTTCCATGAAGCCATCGGTTATCAGACCGTTGGCGACATAAAACAGGCGGGTTTTAAATTTGGATGTTGGCACGACTTGGTTTTGATGCAAAAACTCCTGTAACGGCTTTTGCCATATAATTTGAAAAGGCGATTTTAAATGTCCATTTGGGTCAAAATATCCGAGGCTATATCCGCGTTAGCGGCAGGGGAAAGTCTGTCTTCCATATTGGAAAAGCTACAAACGCCACCTGAAAAAAGCTTGGCTTTTACGATTGCTGTAATCGGTTTGGGCGCAAAGATGGCCAAGGCAGACGGTGTGGTAACACGCGATGAAGTCTCTGCATTCAGACAGTTTTTCCAAGTTGCAAAAAAGGACGAAAAAGAAGCCGCGCGTGTTTTCAATTTGGCGCGCCAAGATGTGGCTGGCTATGAAGTCTATGCGCAAAAGATCGCAAAGATGTTTGACAAAGACAGCGATATTCTGGCCGATCTTTTGGAAGGCTTGTTTTATATCGCAATGGCGGATGGGCGTTATCACCCAGCCGAAGATGATTACGTGCATCAAGTTTCGCAAATATTTGAGGTCGATGATGTGACGTATCGCAGTTTTAAAACGCGGTTTATTCCCGATCATCCACCAGATGCTTATCAAGTTTTAGGTGTATCACCTGATATGTCTTATGATGAAATTCACGATGTTTGGCGCCAAAAAATCCGCGAAACCCATCCTGATGTTATGATCGCACACGGTTTGCCCGAAGAGGCCGTGAAATTGGCCACACGCCGTATGATCGCGATCAATAAAGCGTGGGATGAAATCTGTGATATACATGAGGATGCTTGATGCGCTTTGCCACATATAACGTTGAATGGTTTGCGAAGCTTTTCGACGATAAAAACGCGCTGATCCTTGATCACAGTTGGTCGGGGCGTCACGATGTGACAAAGCAACAGCAGATCGAAGCCTTGGGCAAAGTGTTTCAGGCGATGGATGCGGATGGCATTATGGTGATCGAGGCGCCAAATGCGGGTAACGAGCAATCCTCGGTTATAGCCTTAGAGAATTTCGCCAAGCATTTTGGGTTGCGTCAGAACAAAGCCGTTGTTGGATTTACCAATGATACAATGCAGGAAATCGCATTTCTGTATGACCCGACAAAGATGGATGCCTATCACGATCCACAGGGACGTGAAACAACGACAGATGGCGCACGCAATGCCCCACGTTTTGATGGAGTGTTCCGGCTGGATGTCGATGTGGATGATGCACCAGATAAGATTGTTTTTTCCAAGCCGCCATTGGAATTGGTTGTATTGCCGAATGACGGGCCAGAATTACGTATGATTGGTGTTCACGCCAAATCCAAAGCACCGCATGGGGCCAAGAATGAAAAGGATGCCGTGCGCATATCCATTTCCAACCGCCGCAAGCAATTGGCGCAATGTATTTGGTTGCGCCAACGGGTGGATGATCATCTGAATGATAGTGAGAATTTAATAGTTTTAGGTGATCTTAATGATGGCCCTGGTTTGGATGAATATGAAAAACTATTTGGTCAATCAGGTGTAGAGATTGTTATGGGTGTTAAGAAGCCCAAAGAGGCTACGTTACGTGAACCCCATGCCGAAGCTGCTATGCGGGCACGCCATGGTGCTGCCCCCACCACATCGCGGTTTTACAATCATAGAACCAAAACATATCTGAACGCTTTGCTGGATTTCATCATGGTTTCCCCAAAGCTTACTGATACACAGAATGCCCAATGGAAAATTTGGCATCCGTTTAATGATCCAGATTGCTATGGCAGCGATGAGATTTGTAAAGCTTTGCTAACGGCATCGGATCATTTTCCAGTGACTGTAGACTTTACGTTCACCTAATTGTCTTCTGCTGTCATCCGCTCCCAGATTGCTTGGGCAACGATGCCAAATGTGCGATCTCTGCGGCGTATTTTATAGAGGCTGGAGCGCTCCAAAGGATAACCTTCCACGTTCAAATAGACCAATTGACCAGAAGCAATTTCATCGGCAATTAGATGGTCTGGAAGACCACCCCATCCCATTTTTGCTAGCACGATTTCCTTTTTGGTCAGGAAATCTGAAACCGTCCATCGCAAACCACCTGGTAACAAGCCACGGCTTTGTTCAAATGCGCCACTGCTGCTGTCGGCAACCACGACCTGGACATAACTTTGCATTTCACTGATTGTTTTCATGTGTTTCGTACGACTGGGTTCAAAGTCTGGATGGGCAACTGGGCCTATTGCGACGGATGATATAGGTTCTGCCTCAACCTGCTCAACGGGAACACCGTCCATTTTTGCTACGATGATGTCGGCATCATTACGTAAAAGTTGTTCAATGGGTCCACCCATACTTTCCCTTGCAAGTCGAATATGTGTGCTGGGGAAATCAGCAGAAACCTCGCCTATTATCTTTAATAGATTTGTTAAAGGATATGTCGCTGTCACCGCGATGAACACTTCTGCTTCGTGGTCCGCGCTTAGCCCTTTTGCTGTATTATTTAACTGCTGCATTTGTTGCATGACGCGTGTGGCTTGTCTGTAAAAAACCTTGCCTTGTGATGTCAGTTTTGGCCGATATGTTTCACGGGACAATAAGGTGATATCAATCTGCTCTTCTAATTTTTTAATCATATGGCTGATGGCAGATTGTGATTTGTTTAAACGTTCAGCAGCCCCCCGAAATGTACCCTCTGTCACGATCGCATTCAAAACAACAAGCTGTTCATAAGTCATATATCACCTCAAAATAATGATTACTAAATTAGATCATTTAAATGATTATTCAATATTATTATCGGATCATTATTTATTTTAGACATCGGCATATCCACTCAAACTTCCAAACGGAAAGGAAATGCAAATGAAACTGTTTTATAAACCTGGCGCTTGTTCTTTGGCATCTCATATCATTCTAAATGAAGTCGAAGCCACATTTGATATTGAAAGCGTTGATACCGATGCGGGCCGTACAGAAACCGGACAAGACTATATTAATATCAATCCTAAAGGGTATGTTCCGACTTTAGAATTGGATGACGGCACCCTTCTAAGCGAAGGTGCTTCTGTTTTACAGTATATAGCTGATCAAAACCCAAAAGCGGATTTAGCCCCCCCTATAGGCACAATCGCACGTGCGCGCTTGCATGAACATTTGAATTATACGGCTTCAGAATTACACAAAGCTTTTGGTCCATTTTTCTCGGGCACAGCAACAGATGAAGACAAAGAAAAAGCTGGAGCAAATGTTGTTGAAAAGATGGATTATCTTGAAACACAAATTGGCAACGAAAAACCATATTTGTTGGGGGATAAGTTCAGTGTTGCGGATGCCTATACGTTCGTTGTCTGCAACTGGGCAAATTTCGTAGGTATCGATTTGAATACATGGCCAAATGTTGCGGCTTATGTGGAACGTGTTGGCAGTCGTCCAAGTGCACAAAAAGCCATGCAAGCAGAAGGCTTGATGGGATAATGACCAGCGCGCGCGACACGACAACAATTCTGGAAGCAATGCAGTTGTATTTTGATGGATTATACCATGCGGATACAAAGATATTGGCAAAGGTTTTTCACCCTGATGCACGTTATGTGAATGTAACGGAAAACGATTACATGAATTTTTCCGTCGCTGAGTATTTTGATGCTGTCAGTAAACGCACGCCACCTTCGCAAAATAATGACCCTCGTAATGATGTCATTGAAACCATCACATTTGGTGAGCCAGATATGGCGTTCGTAAGAGCGCGTATGTCCATGATGAGGCGCGATTATCTAGATTTCCTAACCTTCATCAAAACCGATGAGACATGGCAAATCATGTCTAAAATTTTCACCTACAAACCCCAAGAGGACTAACACATGCCTTATGTAAATATAAAAGTAACAAAAGAAGGAGGGCCAGATGGCACAGGCCCTTCTGATGCAGAAAAAGCAGCACTTATTCGTGGTGTGACAGAATTATTAGAAGATATTCTGGGAAAACCACCGACATCGACTTTCGTCGTTATTGACGAGGTCGCTTTGGAAAGTTGGGGCATCGGTGCCTTAACTGTCCCTGAATACAGAGCGTCCTTAAATAAATAGACATTATAAGAGCCGCAGTGATGCGGCTCTTATTGCATTTTGGTAAACATCCTTGTGATCGGGGCTTTTACTTCTGCGCGGAACGGCTTACATCTTTTTCAACACAGAATTTTCAGGAGTCTAATCCCCATGTTTAACCCATTCACAATGCCAAAACCCGATTTACCGCGCGATGTGCGTGACAGCACAAGTGCCGATGGTTTGGGGGATTTGCCAGAATGGGATTTGGATGATCTGTACCCCAGCCAAGATGGGCCAGAGATCAGCAAAGATATGGATTGGCTGGGCAAGGAATGCCCATCCTTTGCCGCAGATTACGAAGGCAAATTGGCTGATCTAGACGCGGCTGGTTTGTTGGACTGTATTCAACGTTATGAGAAAATCCAGAACATCATGGGGCGTATCATGTCCTATGCGGGTTTGCGCTATTACCAAAACACGACGGACGCTGGACGTGGTAAGTTTATGGCAGATATGCAGGGTGACATTACGGATATGTCTACGGCGATGGTGTTCTTTAGCCTTGAATTGAACCGCGTTGATGATGACAAGTTGGATGCGATGGTTGCGGAAAATGCTGATCTGGCGCGCTATAAGCCAATTCTGGATCAAATGCGGGCGATGAAGCCGTATCAACTATCAGATGAAATGGAAAAATTCTTGCATGATCAGTCTGTTGTGGGATCGACGGCGTGGAACCGTTTGTTTGATGAAACTATGGCAGGTCTGACGTTTGATGTAGACGGCGAAGAGATGAATTTGGAAGCAACGTTGAACTTGCTGTCTGATGCTGATCGTTCACGCCGTGAATTGGGCGCCAAGGCATTGGTTGCTGTGTTCAAAGACAACATCAGCCTGTTTGCGCGGATCACCAACACATTGGCCAAAGAAAAAGAGATCGAAGATCGCTGGCGCGGTTTACCAACCCCGCAATCAGGCCGTCACTTGTCGAACCATGTTGAACCTGAAGTGGTAGAAGCGTTGCGCGATGCGGTTGTTGCGGCATACCCGAAGCTATCACACCGTTATTATGCGCTGAAAGCCAAATGGTTAGGGTTTGAGACATTAGAAATGTGGGATCGCAATGCGCCCCTTCCTGATAGTGACGAAACGGCGATTGGTTGGGATGACGCGCGTTCTACTGTGATGGAAGCTTACGCTGATTTCGACCCTGAAATGGCGAAAATTGCAGAACCGTTTTTCGATAAAGGCTGGATTGATGCGGCCGTAAAACCAGGCAAAGCGCCTGGCGCTTTTGCACATCCGACAGTGACGACTGTGCACCCGTATGTGATGTTAAATTACCTTGGAAAACAACGCGATGTGATGACATTGGCGCATGAATTGGGTCATGGTGTGCATCAGGTTTTGGCGGCTGAACAAGGCGAGCTACTTTCTTCAACACCGCTGACTTTGGCCGAAACGGCATCTGTGTTCGGTGAGATGCTGACATTCCGAAAATTGCTGGATGCGGCCCCTGATAAGGCGTCACGCAAACGTATGTTGGCTGGCAAAGTCGAAGATATGATCAACACAGTTGTACGTCAGATCGCATTCTATGATTTTGAATGTAAGCTGCATGCGGCCCGTGCTGAAGGCGAATTAACACCAGATCAGATCAATGAAATTTGGATGTCTGTTCAAGGTGAAAGCCTTGGCCCTGTGTTTAACTTTATGGAAGGGTATGAAACGTTCTGGGCTTATATACCACATTTCATTCACTCCCCATTCTATGTCTACGCCTATGCATTCGGTGATGGCTTGGTAAATGCGCTTTATGCAGTTTACGCAGAAGGCGATCCTGATTTCCAAGCGAAGTATTTTGATATGCTGCGTGCAGGTGGATCGAAACATCACAAAGAACTGTTGGCACCTTTTGGGTTGGATGCCAGTGACCCTAAGTTCTGGGATAAGGGGTTAAGCCTGATCAGCTCTATGATCGATGAACTGGAAGCGATGGAAGAGTGACATCACTTAAGGACGATGGGTATGTCTGGCTGCGTAATGCGGTTGCAGAGCCAGACATTCTGAATATTGAGAACCTACTCAGCAAAGCAATGATGCCTGGGCAGCGTATCAAGCTTGATACTCAGATATTATCTGTACTTAATAATGAAGGGTCCATAGGGCAAAGAATTGCGCCATATCTTGAGAACCCCAAAGCGACTCGTCTTGTTTCATTTGATAAAAGCAACACAATGAATTGGGCCGTCCCATGGCACCAAGATCGTGTCATTGCAGTAAATGAGAAAGCTGATTTAGACGGGTTTAAAAGTTGGACGCGAAAATCTGAGGTTTGGCATTGCGAACCGCCAACAGACATACTTGAAAATATGTTATTCGTTCGTCTTCATTTGGATGACTCAACATTTGAGAATGGCCCGATGGAAATAATTCCGCGTAGCCATAAACTAGGAATAATTCCTGCAGTGGATGCAGATGCAATCTCAAATAAGATGGCATCGCATATTTGCACAGCAAAAAGGGGTGATATTCTTATTATGAATATGCTGATATTACACCGATCGAAGCCATCAAAAAATCCATCACCAAGACGAACCCTTCGTATTGATTACGCAAACTTCGATTTACCATTTCCTTTAGAGTGGTCTTCATAAGCTTAATCCTATTTTAAATTAATAAATTCTACGCTACGTCAAACTGGCAATTGAAAACGGCTCATGCTTACATTTCTCAATAATATTGGGAGGTATAGCACATGGGCCGTATTCGTTTCACATACTTTGGTAATGGATCATAAAAGATGAGGAAATTCACACTCTACGGTTGGCATCTGTCTTATTATACAGGGAAATTGTTGTGTTACATGACCCACAAAGGTGTTCCTTTTGAGTTGAAAAAGGTGAATGCTTTTACCTTGATTGGCCCAATCAAAAAACGGTTTCGTGCGATTGTTATGCCTGTGATCGTCACGCCCAAAGGGGAATGGTTGCAAGATACCAGCGATATCATTGATCAGTTCGAAGCATCCTATACTGACAATCCAATGATACCAGACAGTCCCGTTCAGAGGTTTGCAGCACATCTGTTAGAAACATGGGGGGATGAAAACTGGATACCTGTTTCGTTAATGGCGCGCTGGAACCATCCTGAGAATTATGATGCGTTTAAGGCCGAAGCGGGCCCTGCTTTACTGCCTTGGTTCCCAAAGTTTATTCAAAATAAAGCCGTTGCAAAAATTGCATCTGGTTTGAAAAGTTATTTACCTGCATTGGGTGTGACGCCTGAACAATGTCCTTTGTTGGAAAAAGAAGTCATTGCGCATTTGGATGCATTGGATGCGCATTTCGCTGAACATCAATATCTGTTGGGGGATTGCCCATCCCTTGCAGATTTTGGACTGGCGGGGCCATTGGTGGCGCATTTAGCCCATGATCCCTGGCCCAATCGCGAATGGATTGCACCACGTAAAAACTTGACGGCTTGGGTGGAACGCATTTCTAAAGGCGATGATGGTAACAATTCATCATGGTTGGCAAATGATGAAATGACCAAGACGCTTCAACCAATATTCGAAAGCATTGCACGTGATTTCTTACCCACCATTGAAGCCACTTTGGCAAAGACTTTAGAAATCGCTGCAAGCCGTCCAGCGGGAAAAGTATTACCGCGCTCCATTGCAGATATCAGTGTTCCAAAAGCTGGTGGGACATATAAGTGCAATGCTTCCCCATTCGTATTGTGGAAGATGCAGCGTATCCAGAGTGTCTATAAATCTATGGCTGAAAAAGATCAGCAAGCCGTGCGAACATGGCTTGCTGGGTTAGACGCAGAGGGATTTATTGATATGGAAATCCCAAAAATGAAGCGCAATGGGCTGCGCGTGAAATTCGTATAGGCTTAAGCCTTCATCATTCCACGTTCAACAGCCAGTTCGCGCATCTTTTCCTGAAGTTTTTCAAACGCACGCACTTCGATTTGACGGATACGTTCGCGGCTGACATTATATTGCTCGGACAGCTCTTCCAACGTTACGGCTTTGTCTTGCAGCTTACGTTTGCTTAAAATGTCCTGTTCACGTTCATTCAGCACAACGATGGCTTCGGCCATTAACTCACGGCGCGCATCCATTTCATCGCGTTCTGCGTAATCTGCTGCTTGGTCTGCATCATCATCCTCGAGCCAATCTTGGAATTCCGCAGCACCTTCGCCGTCATCACCACCCACACGCACGTTTAAGGATGCGTCACCCCCTGACATGCGGCGGTTCATGGATGTGACTTCGTCTTCGGTCACATTCAGATCGCTGGCGATTTTAGCCACGTGTTCTGGACGCATATCGCCATCTTCCAAGACGCCGATTTTGTTTTTGGCTTTGCGCAGATTAAAGAACAATTTCTTTTGTGCAGATGTCGTACCCATTTTCACAAGCGACCAGCTGCGCAACACGAATTCTTGGATGCTGGCACGGATCCACCACATGGCATAGGTCGACAGGCGAAAGCCCTTTTCAGGATCAAAGCGTTTTACAGCCTGCATCAGGCCAACATTTGCCTCTGATACGACTTCAGCCGTAGGTAATCCATAACCACGGTAGCCCATAGCGATTTTTGCGGCCAAACGCAGGTGAGATGTCACCAATTTATGCGCAGCTTCAGGGTCTTCGCGTTCGACCCATGCTTTGGCCAGCATGTATTCTTCTTCGGCTTCCAGCATCGGGAATTTCCGAATTTCTTGCATATAACTGTTCAGTCCCTGTTCCGGGGACGGTGCGGGTAGGTTTGTGTAACTCATGATAACCCCCTTGGTGTTAAGTTATATCTTAGATGGGTATTGGGCAGCCATTTTTCAAGATATGCGTGCGTTATACAACCTAAAGATGGGCTAAAGGTTAAAAAATGGTAAAAAACCGCCTATTTTTCATTTAATCTATAGTAATCAATAAATTATCTTGAGAAAATCTTTTCCAATTCTTGTAAGTCGTCGGGTAATTCTGACGTAAACTCTACAAATTCTTGTGATACAGGGTGAACAAAGCCTAATGACGCTGCGTGAAGAGCTTGGCGATTAAACCCACTTAAAAACGCTTGTTCAGAGGGTTCAAAATTTGCCATAGGCAAGGTTTTACGCTTGCCATAGATCGGATCACCGACCAAACCGTGGCCGATATGGTTAGCGTGAACACGGATTTGGTGCGTGCGCCCTGTTTCCAACCAGCATTCGATTTTCGCAGCAAAGGGGCGTTCAACGGGCCCGTAATAATCCGTCGTGATCATACGCGTGATTGCGTGGCGACCTGAATCCGTCACAACAGCCATACGTTTACGGTCTGTTTTATGGCGCGCGATGTTTGTGGCAACTCGAATTATGGCCCCATCTTCAAAAGCTACACCATTCAGGCCTGCGATACGTGGATCAGAACGGCTGGGGGCCCCATGCGTAAAGGCGATGTAGCGGCGTTTAATCGAATGATCCGCAAATTGCTTGGCCAGCCCTTGGTGTGCCACATCAGATTTCGCAATCACCAGAATACCAGAGGTGTCTTTATCGATACGGTGCACGATACCTGGGCGTTTTGTACCACCAACACCAGACAGGGTGTCACCACAATGATGCAGCAATGCATTCACCAAGGTCCCTGTTTCAGAACCAGGTGCAGGATGAACAACCATACCGCTTTCCTTGTTCACAACGATCAAGTCATCATCTTCGTAGATCACATCAATTGGGATATCTTCGGGTTCTGCATTCAAACTGACAGGTTCAGGCATAATCACTTGCCATTCTTCACCTGCCTGCCCTTTGGTTTTCAGAACCGTCACAACATCCCCGCCCACACGAGACACAGAACCACCTTCGATCAATTTAGTTAACATTGAACGACTTAATGTCATGCCCTCTGGCACAACCTGTGCTAAGGCTTTATCAAGACGAGGCGCAGGCGCATCTGAAAGCGTCAAAATAACGATACGATCGCTTTGATCATTAACGGGGTCCGACATGGATGAACTTTCCGACGATTATGTAGAGCCTAAAAGCATTACGCTGCTGCGCAGACTGGTGACAGTCCTACTGGTGGTTATGATTGTCGGCTTTGTAGCGTTGATTTTGACCCTTGTCATGCGATTACGGTCAGATAGTCCTGTTTTACCTTTACCAAGCAGCATTACCTTGCCCGATGGGTCCGTAGCAGAGACTTTTACGCAAGGTGTTGATTGGTATGCTGTGGTCACAACAGATAGACGTGTGTTGATTTTTGATCGTGCGACCGGTGAATTGCGTCAGACGATGGAAATTGAAAAATAACCCAAGGCTGTACTTGCATCCGCCCCCTATACAAACCATATTCTTGCAATGAGTCTGCCACCTGGTTTTATTGATGAATTACGGGACCGTTCCTCGATCGCTCAGGTCGTTGGGCGTAAGGTCACTTGGGATGCGAAAAAATCCAATCCAGGCAAAGGCGATTATTGGGCGCCCTGCCCGTTTCATGCCGAAAAAACAGCCTCTTTTCATGTCGAAGACCAGAAAGGGTTTTATTACTGTTTTGGCTGTCATGCGAAGGGCAATGTTTACAGTTTTATCCAAGAAACCGAAAACGTGAATTTCATGGAAGCGGTGGAAATTTTGGCACGCGAAGCTGGCATGCCGATGCCCGCGCGCGATCCTGCCGCCCAGCAAAAAGCAGATAAACGGACAGTTCTGGTCGATATTATGGAACAGGCGGTTCAATATTACCGTTTGCAGTTGCGTACCAACCATGCAGAAGCAGCACGGGCCTATTTGGACAATCGCGGTTTGCCAGAAAGCACGTTGGAAGAGTTTCAGATTGGCTATGCCGATAATTCGCGCAATGGGTTGTTTGGACATCTAACTGGCAAAGGGGTGAAGCCCGAGGATATCGTTGAGGCAGGGTTGGCGATTAAACCTGACGATGGCGGTAATCCGTTTGACCGTTTCCGTAACCGTATCATGTTCCCCATTCGCGATGCGCGTGGGCGATGTACGGCCTTTGGTGGTCGGGCGATGGATGCAAATCAGCCTGCGAAATATCTGAATTCACCAGAGACGCCTTTGTTTGACAAAGGGCGTTCGCTTTACAACCACAAACCTGCCCGTGAAGCGGCTGGTAAGGCGGAAAGCTTGATTGTGGCCGAAGGCTATATGGATGTGATTGCCCTGTCCCAAGCAGGGTTCAAGCATGCGGTGGCTCCTTTGGGTACAGCGATTACAGCGGATCAATTACAGCTGATGTGGCGCATGTGCCCAGAGCCGATTATTGCGCTGGATGGTGATAAGGCTGGTATACGCGCTGCGATGCGGTTGATTGATCTATCGCTACCTTTGTTAGAAGCAGGTAAGTCGTTGCGGTTTTGTATCATGCCCGAGGGGCAAGACCCTGATGATTTGATCAAGGCGCAAGGGGCGAAAGCCATGCAAGCGTTGTTGGATAATGCGCAGCCGATGGTGAAACTGCTGTGGCAGCGCGAAACTGAAGGTAAGGATTTTGACAGCCCAGAACGACGGGCCGCATTGGATGCAAGCCTTCGGGCTTTACTGAATACGATCCAAGATCGGTCGATCAAGTCGCATTATGGACAGGTGATCAAAGACTTCCGCTATGACTTGTTTGCCCGTAAGCGTAGTCAAAATACGTTTCAACCGGGGGCTTGGAAAAAGAACACACCAAAGAAACCGATGGCAGGAACCAAAGGTTCATTGCTTGCTCAAAATGAACAAGCTGATAAGCGGATGCGCGAAGCTGTGATCCTGTTAGCGGCCTTACGAAACCCACAAGCCGCTTTGAAAATGGAAACTGCGTTGGAAAAATGCCGTATAGCATCGCAAGATTACAAAGAAATCCAGAACCAGCTCTTGGCAAATCTACATGACGACCTATCTAACGAAGATGCTTCTGATGCGTTAAATTTCAAAATGATGGATGCTTTGGGATATGACCCTATTGATCATCTGTGCGGAATTAAAGCGGTTCGGGAGCATCCATATTTAAAACAAAATGCTGATCCTGCAATGACAGAGCGGGTTCTTGACGAAGAATTAACCAAACATGCTGCAATTTTAGGAGCATTACATGAAATTCGCGAAGCGGAAGAAGATTTAACACGAATGGCCGATGAAAGCACCACTTGGCGGGTGCAACAAGCCACAGAAGCGCGTAATAGCGCCACTAAGACAGACTATGGAAATGAAGATAATTCGGGCGATGATAGTGATAATTTATCACAACAACTGCAAAAAATGCTCGATGATCAGATTTGGGTAAAGAAAAAGCCGTAAAAGCATTGCGAATCACTGCGGCAATGTATTGATTCGCGTTCAGCGGGAATGATTCGTTTTTCGAATCAGTTATAGGAGTAACACATGGCAGCTAAAGACACTGAAGTGGGTAAGAACGAGCAAGCAGAAGGTGCTAATTCTATCTCTGACAGCAGTCAGGCCGACATCAAAAAAATGATCTCTGTTGCGCGTGAGCGTGGCTATATCACTTATGACGAGCTGAACGAAGTTTTACCACCTGATCAAGTGTCTTCGGAACAAATCGAAGATGTGATGTCTATGCTATCAGAGATGGGCATCAATATCATCGAAGCGGATGAGCTGGAAGATGAAGGTGCGCGTGAACTGACTGTTGTAGAAACAGACAAAAAAGAACTCGCGCTTGCCAACACTGGCGAAGCCAAACTTGACCGCACAGATGACCCTGTTCGTATGTACCTGCGTGAAATGGGTTCTGTTGAGTTGTTGTCCCGCGAAGGCGAAATTGCGATTGCGAAACGTATCGAAGCGGGTCGTAACACGATGATCGCAGGGCTTTGTGAAAGCCCACTGACATTCCAAGCGATTACAATTTGGCGCGAAGAACTTTTGGAAGAAGAAATTCTGCTGCGTGATGTGATCGATCTGGAAACCACATTTGGTAACTCTATGGAAGGCGATGATGTTGAACCCATCGCCAGCACATTGGGATCAACGCCCGCGAACATGAAGCCTGCTCCTGTTAAAAAAGAACCAGAAGTCGAAGTTGATGCAGATGGCAATCCAATCCGCAACGACGATGATGACGAGGATGAAGATGATGCAGCAAACCTATCGCTTGCAGCGATGGAAGCAGCACTAAAACCTGAGGTTCTAAGCACATTAGCAAAAATTGCTAAGAGCTATAACAAGCTTGCTGAAATGCAGGACGTTCGTATTTCTGCAACTTTGAACGAAGATTCAACATTCACCGCCAAAGAAGAAAAAGCATACCAAACTTTGCGCACAAAATTGGTTGAGCAAGTGAATGCACTTCACTTCCACAACAACCGTATTGAAGCGTTGATTGACCAGTTGTACGGCATTAACCGTAAAATCATGTCACTGGACAGTGGTATGGTAAAACTGGCTGACCAATCCCGCATCAACCGTCGTGAGTTTATCGATGCTTACCGCGGGTCAGAACTTGATCCGATGTGGCTGGATAATATTGCCGAAAAAGACGGTCGTGGCTGGGGTGTATTTATCGAAAAGCATCGTGAAAAAGCCGAAGAAATTCGTGCTGAAATGGCGCAAGTCGGTCAATATGTCGGCGTGGATATTTCTGAATACCGCCGCATCGTGAACCAAGTGCAAAAGGGTGAAAAAGAAGCCCGCATCGCGAAAAAAGAGATGGTCGAAGCCAACCTACGTTTGGTGATTTCCATTGCTAAAAAATATACGAACCGTGGCCTACAGTTCTTGGATTTGATCCAAGAAGGTAACATCGGTTTGATGAAAGCGGTTGATAAGTTTGAATATCGCCGTGGTTATAAGTTTAGTACGTACGCCACATGGTGGATCCGTCAAGCGATCACGCGTTCGATTGCAGATCAGGCCCGTACAATCCGTATTCCTGTGCATATGATCGAAACGATCAACAAATTGGTGCGGACTGGTCGCCAGATGTTGCACGAAATTGGCCGCGAGCCAACACCAGAAGAATTGTCAGCCAAACTGCAAATGCCGCTGGAAAAAGTGCGCAAAGTTATGAAAATCGCGAAAGAACCGATTTCTTTGGAAACGCCAATTGGTGACGAAGAAGATTCACAATTGGGCGATTTCATCGAAGATAAGAATGCGATCTTGCCATTGGACAGCGCCATTCAGGGCAACCTGAAAGAAACAACAACACGTGTGTTGGCATCGCTGACACCACGCGAAGAACGTGTATTGCGTATGCGCTTTGGTATTGGCATGAACACCGACCATACTTTGGAAGAAGTGGGCCAGCAGTTCAGCGTGACACGCGAACGTATCCGTCAGATCGAAGCGAAAGCATTGCGGAAGTTGAAACATCCAAGCAGATCACGCAAGTTGCGCAGCTTCTTGGATCAATAGAATTTAAGGCACCTTCGGGTGCCTTTTTCATTACATTGACACAACTTAGCCTTCCGCCCTACGGTTTACGCAACCCAAAGGAACAGTGCCTATGTCCACTTTAGCTCTTATCATTGTCGTGATTATCGCCATCCTACATCTTTATATCGCTTGGTTCGAAATGTTTGCATGGACCAGCCGCGGGCCGAAAATATTTAAAAGCTTTCCAAAGGATTTGTTTGAGCCCACGAAAGCTATGGCCGCAAATCAAGGGCTTTATAATGGATTTCTTGCAGCTGGATTAATCTGGTCTTTGTTTATCCAAGATCCTGTCTGGCAACCTCACATTGCGATTTGTTTTCTGCTTTTTGTAGCAGTTGCAGGCGTTTACGGTGCCGCAACAGCATCCAAGCGCATCTTATATGTCCAAACTGTTCCAGCAGTCCTAGGCTTATTTTTGGTGTTTCTTGGATAATATCTGTTTGCCGAATTAGGGTTCCATTTGGAACCATTCAGCTTATACCCAACATATGGATCAAACCTCGGACATCATAAGCACGGTACAGACCCAAGATACGATCGTTTTTGATGGCACTTGTGTTTTGTGCAACGGGTTTATGAAATTCATTTTACGGTTTGATCGACAAAAGAACTTTAAATTCCTTACAGCCCAATCTGACAATGGTCAGGTACTTTATAAGCATCATGATCTTGATCCGACCGATTTCGATACTTTCCTTGTGTTTGTAGACGGTCAGCTACACGAACGGTTGGATGGTGTTCTGGCGATTTATTCTAAACTTGGCTGGCCTTGGAAAATTGCGGGGGTCGCACATATCTTGCCCCGCACAATTAAGAACTGGCTCTATGCCCGTGTTGCCAAGAACCGTTATGCGATCTTTGGGCAATATGATGCATGTATGATGCCCACACCCGATATCAAAGCGCGGTTTCTGGATTAGGCAAGGATGCCTGGGCGCACGCCTGACAACTCCATAGCCAATAGGTAGAATATCCACAGCACATAGAATTTTCGGGCGGATTTTGTTTGTTCATCCGTCAGTGCATATCCCAAAATACAATTCATCGATAAGAATACATTTTCATTGCGTGTGGAATAAATGATCACCACGAACAGCAGTAGTGCGTAATGCACCCATATACCCATACGCGCGCGCAGCAGCAATGCGGCTTCCATCAGGAATTGTGCTGCAAGCGATGTATATGTCAGGCCCATTATCAAGATTGTGATGCCTGCGGGCACGGCCAAGGGCAGTGAATTGCCCGTTTGTGGCATTGTATTTGCCAACCCTCGGCGCCCTGCTAGGTTTTCATGTACGACGTTAAACCAATCAGGATAGAATAACGAAATCAACACTTTGAACATATTTCCAGATAGGATGTAGTCGCCAATCAGATTGCCGCTCATGTAATAGGGCGAGGATAGTTTCTGTACCAACGCCAAGCCCATAAGAAGTGTAAGGAACCATAAGGCCATTTTTTGCATCAAAGCTTCGCCATTTTCTGCGACGACCGCGATCATCAGTGCAAGGCCGATGTAGGCAATCACAAATCCATGGTTCGCGATGACATAGAAATTCAGATAGACGTTGATCAACAGCATCACCGATGACACGGCCAACATCCAAAACCATCTGCGATTTTCAGTGCTTGTGATCATGATCAGAAGCGCCCATGGCATAGCGATACGGAATAAAGCTGGGATGTACTCTTTGGTGGTGAAAAACGTAAATACAATCGCTGCAAAAAGGATCATCAGCGTGTGGAAATAATTGTCCGTTGTAAAACGGGTTACAGCTGTCAGAGCGCGGGTGCGGGACTGTGCATTCATATCACTGTCCCCCCATTTGCGTTTCAAACACGATACGGCGCGTGACTTTTTGCGCGTACATATCTTGGACATTTTCATAGATCACAATGCGCATATCATATGGCAGAAATGCATTGCCCACCTTTGGTTGCACACCGCCCGTCAGATCATCCAGCCATGCAGTGCGTGATGCCAGAGTAATGATTTCATCTGCATCTTTTATCGTTGGGTAATAGCGCAGTTTTGCTGCTTTATCAGTGATGCTTTGTAGAAATTGTCCGCCTTTCAGGCTGATCCCATCTTGCCAATTGGCAATGATCTCGTTTTCTGGGTAAAGCCGCATCTGTGCCAACTCACCGCCACTGCGCATTTCCAACCAAACTGTACGGCTGTCGGCATGGGGTTCTGTGTACATGCCAAAACCGCCACCTTTCCACGGGGTTAATGCAGTGGTTTTATGGCTGTAAAATTGAAAGCCAACATTGGCTGTGACCAATATGACCAATAATGCTGCCAATAGTTTTGCATTTTTCCCAATGAACTGCATGATCTGCCCCTTTTACTTGTGCATAACTTACCGCGTTGAAATCCTATCGCCAAGCGTTCATTCACGCGTTATGCACTGTGTATGAGTATGCAAACCACATTTGAAATTCGCACCAATGGTGCTGGCCTATATGAATTCACCCGTGATGTGATACGATGGGTTCAAGAGCAACGTCAAAACAACGGTTTACTGACCCTTTTTGTGCAACACACATCTTGTTCACTGTTGATCCAAGAGAATGCCGATCCAGAGGTGCAGACGGATATGCAGGCGTTTTTTGAACGGTTGGTGCCAGATACGAACCATCCATCCATGTCATATCTGACGCATACCTATGAAGGCCCTGACGATATGCCTGCCCATATCAAAGCCGCCCTTACCCCTGTATCGCTGTCTATCCCTGTGATGAACGGCGCATTGGCGTTGGGCACTTGGCAAGGGATATATCTGTTTGAGCACCGCACACGGCCCCATTCGCGGCGTGTTGTGGCACATTTAAGTCCATAAGGTGTAAGTTATAAACGTCTTCTTTGATTTCCATTCAAGAATAGCAATCTGAATGAAGTTTTAAATGTGCGGGCATGTTAGCGATTATAGGAACGTTAACAAAATCAACATATTAAAAGAGATTACAAAGACATGTTTTATCGCTCTACATTAGCCGCTTTTGCATTATCAGCTGGGATGGTATTTTCGAATACATCCGTACAGGCACAGCAAATTTACGATACAGATCAAAGCCATACAGAGGTTTTATTTCAGTGGAACCATTCAGGTGTCGCTTTGCAGCATGGTGAGTTCACTAAGGTGACGGGGGTTCTTAATCTTGTCGAAGATGCTTTGGAAGAATCTGAAATTAACGTCACTATTGATACGGCAAGTATTTCCACGGGCTATGCCCCGTTGGATGATGTCTTAAAGGGCAGTGAATGGTTCAATGTTGAAAAATACCCCGAAGCTACATTCAAAAGCACATCCATTGAAGTGACTGGAGAGAAAACAGCAAAGGTCACTGGTGATTTAACTATTCGCGGCATCACAAAGCCCGTCGTTTTGGATACGACATTAACGCATTACGGACCTCATCCAGTCGCACAATATGTTGCTTTTTATAAAGGGCAATGGGCTGCGTTTTCTGCCACGACCGAACTCCGCCATCAAGCTTTTGGCATTGGTCCTTATTCGATGGGTGGCATAAAAATCGAAATACATACGAAGTTAAAAGCGCAATAATATTAACTGTAAGTCTTGATTACCGTCCGAAAACACCCATGCTGTTTTCGGACACGTTCACAAATTACAGAGCTGGATTGCACGTATGAAAACCGAAGCATTGCAACGTCATCGCATCAACCGTGTCATGAATTTTGCACGTAATAGTCCCTCTAATACATTGAGTTTGGAACGGCTTGCGGACGTTGCTTGCTTATCACAATATCATTTTTCAAGAGTGTTTACACACCATTGCCAGGAAACACCCCTAGCCTTTGCGGCGCGGATGCGGATGGAACAATCCGTTTCCAGCCTGATGTATCATCCTGATCTTTCAATAACCTCTATTGGTTTTGAGGCAGGCTTTTCCAGTTCCCAAGCCTTTTCCAATGCATTTCTACGCCGTTATGGAATATCCCCCAGAAGCTTTCGCAACAGAAACAAATATTTTCCAAAAGAGGTGCCGTATAATCAGGCGTCATTCTCAATAGAGACGCCACAATTGCTCGAAAACACACCCTCTTTTACACGGGGCTGGCATGTGACACTGAAAAACATGCCAGCCACACGATTGGCCTATGTGCGCCAACGCAGTGCTTATTATGATCCTTGCACAGATCGCGACACGGCTTTTTCAACCCTTATCAATTGGGCCAAACAAAACGCATTATGGAAAGACGACACAGTCATTATCGGTGTTTGCCCTGATAATGCGGGCATCACACCACCCCAGTTTTGCCAATATGATGTTGGTATTCCCGTTGAGCATGGTGTCGACGAAGATCAGACGATCAGCATACAAAATATACCAGCGGCCACACTTGCAAGCTTAACCGTCCGAGGCCCCTTGCCCGTTCTTCGCATGGCTTGGAAATGGCTTATATCTGAATGGCTTCCCCAAAGCGGTATGGTTCTTGCGGATCATGCATTTTATGAAACCTTCCGAAGCCGTGACATTACAGAGGATGGCTGCATCATTGAGGGTGATTTGTGTATGCCTGTGCGGATGAAAACCCATGACATCAAATAAATATCTACGACTGGTGCCTTTAAGATTGGGTTTATCAGTTTTTCTGGCTTGGGCTATTTTTCTTGGTTTTACCCATAAAGCGATCGCAGATGAATGGCATGTTGATAAATCCCGCAGCAAGTTAGGGTTTACCATTTCAACACCTTCAGCCCCAATTGATGGGTTTTTTGAAGACTTTGACGCCAGTATCACTTTTGATCCGGATGATTTGGCTCAAAGTATGATCGACATCATTATTCATACAAGCACATTGCGTTTGGAAAACACTCAGCATCAAAGCATGGCTTTATCCAAAGAATGGTTGGATACGTTGGGTTTTCCCACAGCTCATTTCAAATCGACATCTATAGGAAAAACCGACAATGGCGCTTTCATCGCAACGGGCTTTGTAACAATCAAAAAGATGCGCCATCCCATTGAAATACAGTTCTCTGTTGTGTTCCAAGATGCATATGCGCATGCAAAGGGCACTGCAAATTTACTGCGATCTAACTTTGGCATTGGGTCGGCAGAGAACACAAACATCCCTGTTGCAGACGCATTTGTGGTCAACTTTGGAATCCACGCCAACAAAGGGTAACCCCTGTAATTTATTTAGATTTTAATAGTCTTAACCACATCATTTAGGCCGAATCACTTTTCGCTACCCAAATCCTTGTGTTCGCTGTATAGTTATCCACAATAATAATAAAAAAATACGAGGTATAGGTCATGAGATGTCCGTTTTGCGGGAATACTGACACCCAAGTGAAAGATTCACGCCCAGCTGAAGATCACGCAGCGATCCGTCGCCGTCGTTTATGCCCGTCATGCGGCGGTCGTTTTACCACATATGAACGCGTTCAATTGCGCGACTTGGTCGTTATTAAGAAAAACGGCAAACGCGAAGACTTTGATCGCGATAAACTGGCTCGTTCCATCCGTATGGCCATGCAAAAGCGCCCTGTAGAACCTGACCGCGTAGAACAGATGATTTCTGGTATTGTGCGTCGTTTGGAAAGCATGGGTGATAGTGACATCGATAGCGATCAAATTGGTGCCATCGTCATGGATACATTGGCACGTATTGATACCGTTGCTTATGTACGCTTTGCCTCTGTTTACAAAAACTTCCAAGCCGCTGATGACTTTGAAGAATTTGTTTCTGAATTGCGCCCAAACAAACCAGAAGAAGACTAATCATGAAGACGCATTCGGCTGACGAACGCTGGATGCGTTTAGCCCTTTCATTAGGGTCACGCGGATTGGGAACGACATGGCCTAATCCCGCAGTAGGATGTGTGATTGTGAAAGACGGTCGCGTTCTAGGACGCGGTTGGACACAGCCCACAGGACGCCCCCATGCAGAACGCGTTGCTTTAGCCCAAGCGGGGGATGCTGCCAAAGGGGCAACAGCTTATGTAAGCTTGGAACCTTGCTCCCATACGGGGAAAACATCGCCCTGTGCGGATGCATTGGTGGATGCAGGCATTGCCCGAGTTGTTTGCGCCACTGGCGACCCAGACGAACGTGTGGCTGGTAAAGGCTTTGATAAACTACGTGCAGCTGGTGTAGAGGTTGTAAATGGCATTCTGCAAGCAGAGGCTGATGCAGCCAATATGGGTTTCTTTACCCGCATCACCAAAAAACGCCCGATGATCACTTTGAAACTAGCCAGCAGTCTGGATAGTAAGATCGCCACGAAAACTGGTGAAAGCCAATGGATAACTGGGCCAGAAGCGCGATCATATGTCCATTACCTGCGCGCCACACATGACGCAGTGATGGTTGGTAGTGGAACGAGTATTGCAGATGATCCTAGCTTAACTGTGCGCCTGTCAGGTTTGGAGCATCGCCACCCTGTACGCATTATCCTCGACAGCACTCTGTCTACACCCAACGACAGTGCATTGGCGCGTACAGCGCATGAAACACCAGTTTGGATTTGCCATGGTCAGGATGCAGATTTGAAAGGCTGGGACAGTACAGATGCAAAGCTGATCCCATGTGATCTGGATAACGGACATGTCTCTTTGACTGATGCCCTAGAAAAAATTGCGGCTCAGGGCATCACGCGTGTGTTTTGCGAAGGGGGTGGCAAGCTTGCGGCATCATTGATGGCTGGCGGCTTTGTTGATCGGTTAATCACTATGACTGCAGGGATTGCTATTGGGGCGGATGGCGTACCGAATTTAGGGGAGCTTGGTGTTCAAACGCTAGATGCGGTCCCTAGGTTTGAAATGCACAGTTACCGCAAAATAGGTGACGATCTGATGGTAGAATGGCATGCCGTCTAACGCCATAGATATGCGTAGCTTGCAAATAATCCTTGAATTTTCGCCAATATGCGGATGGATGCAGGGCCTCGTTTCTGCAGTTCCCCACGTTCAAACCGTTCAAGAACCACTTCAACAGGGCAAGCGTCACCTGTGATTGGATCCCAATACCGCGGATAGGCAATTAATGTTGCATGAACCAAAGCGGATAAACTGACCTCTGCCTTACGACGTTTGATCTTAGCTGCGCGATCATCTGTTAATCCCCAACCACTATAAAATGGTTGGCCATAGCAGGTTACAGATTTACCACGGATCAATGCTTCGAACCCCGTTAACGATGTGATTGTCGCTATGTGGTCAACTTGATCCAATAACTCAGCCATCGAACCATTATCAACGATCTGATCCGCATATTGCGCTGTATCATTGGGCTGGATCATCCCTATACGCAGCCCTGCCAACACATCGGGATGTGGTTTATAAACGATGTAATCGTTTGGGAAATCTGCGCGAGCTGCTTTCAATAGCTCAAGGTTAGTCTTAACTTTTGATGCGCCTTTTAGGATAGATGCATCATCCTCTACTTGCCCTGGCACAAGTATAATTTTCTGACCTTTTGCAGCGTTTATTGTAACAGCATTAGCCTTTAAATTATACTTGGTCATTTTCAATGCAATGACGCGGTCACGAATATGATTGGCGCGCGCCAAGTCCATATCAGTCAGAGTATCGCTTTGATTAAGAAGTGTTTCCAAACGGCTTTGATCCGTTGGGTCGTAGTATATGCCTTGATCATCAAACGCTAATGAAACAGGTGCTACGAGTTGCGCGCCCAAACCTACAGATCGCAAAAATCCATCTTCTATGCGCACTAAAGGGACATCTTTGGCCTTACATTGCTGAACTAAGTCAGATGTTACTTTTCCCGCCCAAGCCAAGACACGCCCATTGGCTTTTTGAGCTAATTGAGCGGCTTGTTCCGCCGAACTGACAAAACGTGGTGTTGTATGTTCGGTGGATAAAAATTGTCTTAAGAAGCCACGTTTCCATAGTCGCATTCCCAAACAAATAGAGGGCTGCTTACTGTCCTGATGCTGTTGGGACTGTGCATGTAAATTACGAACCGCTGATTGAAATTCAGTAGCCCGATCAAAATATGGGTCATACCATTTCGAGTACTGCAAATGGGTCGCCCAAAACAGTTGTTCAGCCGTACATTTCAGGGGTTTCTTACGTGCAGAGCCGCGATCATCCGTTAATCCAAGTCCTGCATAGAATGGTCGGCCAAATACAATAGGTTTGTGTCCCGCAAAGATTGCTTCAAGCCCAACTTGCGATGTCACACAATAAATCTTATTGGCTTTTTCAAATAACTCCCAAGGGGAAATTTGCGCTGATAAAAGACTGACTTGATCATCGCAATCGTGTTCGGTGAAATGTCCTAAGCGCTTTCCTGCCGTGGTTTCAGGGTGTGTTTTGATAAGTATCTTCTTATCAGGATTTTCCAATTTCGCGCGCGACAACATATCTGCAAAAGTATCTGGTCCAGCGGCCCCTTTTTCTATCGCTGCATCACGTAGGGTCTGATCAACCACCAAGATGAAATCATCGCAGATTTCGACGTTATGCCGCGTAAAATTATTATACTTAGAAAGTTTAAGATGACGCATATACGTCACCATTTGCGCAGCATATGTAACCTCATCTAACGTTAGTTTTGTGCTTTTTTCCAGCCAGTCATCGATATCACTTGGAACTTCCGTGTCAAAATAGATACCAGTATGATCCGTCACAATTCCCATTGATGGCGCGTTTTGCCGCCCCGTCAGAACTGACCTTAAAAAAGCGTCTTCGACAGTGATTAACCGTCTCTTGAAATGATTAGCGACAGCCATACCACGTTTGGCAGTTTTTTTACGCCCCCAAACCGCAACAGCATCGCCATCACGCAATGGTAAACCAAACTTCAGCTGCCAGCCGTGCGCTTTTAGAATACGCCGTACACGTCTTTGAAAAACTAGCCCAAGACTGTAAACAAAAAGGCGCGGGCGACTTTTGTCATGCTCCGCGCCTTTTCTAAGTGCCATGCTGCTAACAGCCTTAGTTTGTACCCTGTGCCGCATTGGCAAGGGAAGCTGCTGCACCAACTGTGCCTGTTAGAACAGTCAAAGTTTTTGTCCATGCAACGTATGGTGCTTCAGTGACATAAATTGTATCACCATCGCGTATTTGGAAATCACGACCTAAGAATACACCATTTGGTTCTGTTAAATTCAAAACATAGGCAAAACGTTTTGAAGTCACTAAATCATCACGCCCCAATACACGGTTTGCATATTCTGCTGTTTCATCGCGAAAGATAAACACACCCGTAGGGTCAGCCAATGAACTATTTAAACCACCCATAAACGCAATTGCTTCAATCGCAGACACTTCTGGTGCGGGAAATTCAACCAAGGATTGCCCCCCTGTTGCACCCAACGCTGTAAAACGTCGTGTGTCTTCTTTTAAAAGGATACGGTCACCAGGACGCAAAGCAATATCCTGTTCGTTACTGGAATATAAGTCTTCCAACCAAACTGTGCCTTTATTCTTGCCGCGAATAACCGTCACACGTGTGTTTTCTGGTGCTGTAGTAACACCGCCCGCTTGTGCAATCATAGAAGATAGCGTTGAAGTAGATGCTTCAATTGGAAAAACACCTTGTGCTGTACTACCAACGATAGAAACGGTTGAACCGTCGCCTGGTACACGACGTACAATAACTTGCGGGTCAGGCGTTTGACTATCTAATTTACGTGTAATAACGCCGCGCAAACCTTCGGGGGTATTCCCTGATGCTTTGATACGTCCTGCATAAGGTACAAAGATATAACCCGCTTGGTCCACTTGTAGTTCTGTCAAATTAGACGGAGCCCCAGCGACGCCAAGCAAGCCCTCTTCAACGTTTTCATAAATGGTTAAGGCAAGCACATCACCTGGACGAACTGTATCAGCTCCAATACGCCCTGCTTTTTGGAAATTTGCATCAAATCCAACGGCTGGTGCTTTTGCTGTTGCCTGCACAACGCGGTCATTTAACGAAACGATAAACGCGTTGCCTTGGCGTTGAACACTGCCAGCAAAGATTTCTTTTTTATTAGGTCCAGCACGCGGTAACCCACATGCGGCAATAGTGAATGCCAATGAAAACAGGGCCAATCTTTTGACCCAAATTGAATTGCGACGTGACATGTAACCTGCCCTTCTCGTCTAACTGCCTCTAGTTTTTTCTTTGAAACTAACCAATTGTCAGATTTTTTTCTAGTATTTGTTTGATTTAACCAGTTCCAAGCATCGACTGTTGCACAGGTGCCGCGCTTGTTTCTTTCAATATATTGTATGTATCTTTGGGTTCTAACACCAAATCCACAAGCTGTAGTAGTAAACGCTGTCTATTGACCCGTGAATAAAACCCCCCAGGAACCTGTGATGTTGCCAAAAGATACTGTCTATAATCACGATATGTCGACAAATCTGGCTTTTTCGGATTGGCAAAAAACGCGCCTAAATCTTGACTTGAGGTAAATTCGGGGCGGTCATAAACACTTGTCCCCATTGTTTTAATCGGTAACCCACGCCAAAGCGCCTGTTGCGCAGCTGTTGAGTTAATTGTTACCACACTAGATGCAAAATCTAAAATTTGTGCAAGTTTTCCGCCGCGAATATAGTGAATACGTCCATCAACGTTGAATTCTTTTGATAAATCTGTGGTCACTTGTGCCAATGGCTTACGCTCATCTTCTAAAGGATGTGCTTTAAAAACAAGGTGGTGATGTTTAGGAGCGTGCTTGGCAAAAGCTTCTACGCATTCTCGCATAAACACATCCATACCTGTGTATTTGCTGTGACGACGAATAGATGCATCATGGCTAAGCTGAAGTATACCCAAGTGATAACTTACACCGCTTTTTACCAACCGTTTTGTACTAAAACGCCTTTGGATAGCATGCGGGATGCGATTTAATATCTTTACCAAATGTAATTGGAATTCATTCCGAACTGAATTATCGCGGTGCGACACATAATTTGGATAGTCTTTATTCCAAAATAAAATGTGCCAATGATAGACTGCGCCCAACAGAATATGTTGGCGCATATCCCCCCAACGCACAGGAGCAGAGGGTTGTTGTGCACTTACTTTGTCCATATCTTTGCGCATATCTTCAATGCTTGTTTTTAACAGACAAGAGTCACCATTCACGCCCTCACGCTCATAGGTAGCCCAATAAGGACGCAAATATCCTTCTTCCAAATAATGTATTGTTATGCCTAGATCATTTGCACATTTAACTGCATCAACATGGACACGACGATTATCGCCATAAACCACCAAATCTGTATAACCTTGCTGTAAAACATCCTGAATATATTCAGGCCAATTTTCCAGTTTACCCGTGAAATCGGATCGCGTTTTACTATTGCGCCAAAAAAACCGATCCCCGGCATTAAAGCAAATCTTGTGAACACTCACGCCTTTTTCAACTAAGCGTTTTGAAAACTCATATTGAAACGGCCCATGTGGCCCCTGAAGAAAAAGGAAACTGCGATCTTGGTTTTTCAAAGTTTTCACAATAAGCAACTCGGTTGAATCCGCCCCCAACTGGCATTAGACTGTTACATAGCGTGTTTTGATGAAATTTGTCACGAAATTCAACGTTTTGACGCAAAAAACTTTACTACACGTAAATACAGTCTGGTTTGACTCTATCTTGCCTTGCGGGTAACGAAATGACAGGTTAGCTGCAACCTCTTCTATGACTTAAGGGCACATTCATGTTCACAGGAATTATCACAGATATCGGCACCATCGCAGAACTGGAACAGCGCGGTGATTTACGTGCGCGTATCAACACGAAATACGATCATACGGGCATCGATTTGGGTGCGTCTATCGCATGTAGCGGTTGCTGTTTGACTGTTATTGAAAAAGGTGCCGATGGCACACAAAATTGGTTTGATGTCGAAATTTCAGCAGAAACAGTATCGAAAACCAATATTGGCACAAAATGGTCAACGGGCGCACGTGTCAATTTAGAGCGCGCGTTGAAAGTCGGCGATGAACTGGGCGGGCATATTGTTTCAGGTCATGTAGACGGCGTTGCAACAGTCACCGCTATTAAAGACGAAGGCGACAGTACTCGTGTTACTTTCGAGGCTCCGATGACTTTGGCAAAATTCATAGCCCCCAAAGGGTCTGTTGCGCTGAATGGAACATCACTGACTGTGAATGGCGTAGATGGTGCTGCTTTTGATGTAAACTTTATCCCACATACAAAATCAGAAACCACTTGGAATGATTTAACTGTCGGCGATCCAATCAATTTAGAAATTGATACATTGGCCCGCTACGTATCCCGTTTGAATGATATGCAGGGCACATAAGCTATGGCACAACATGGCGACCTTCCAACACTAAGCTTTGATGATGCACCCCGCGTGTTGATTGTTGTGTCAGTGTACCATTCAGACATCACAGATAAATTGTTAGCAGATGCCAAGGACCGTTTGAATGCAGCAAACGTTCCCTTCGATATCGCAGAAGTGCCTGGAGCATTAGAAGTACCAATTGCTATTCGCTTGGCCTGCAATTCAGATAAATACAAAGGCTATGTCGCTTTAGGATGCATCACGGGTAATAATACACTTGGCGTGGAAACGACCCGCAGTTTATCCGAACTTGGATTACAGGGGCTTTGCATCGGCAATGGCGTCTTAGCCGCTGAAAGTCATGAACAAGCCAAAGAATACGCAAAAAATGCAGGTGCAGCCGCTGCAAACGCTGCTTTACACTTGATTGCCCTGAATAATCGCTTCAATAAGCCCACAAAAGGCATAGGCTTTAAACCAGCATCCGAGAATATCATTCTTGCGGGCGAAACAGACGGTAATAAAACGGCATGACCAAGCCAGATAGACGATTGATGAAATCAGCATCGCGCCTTTATGCGGTGCAAGCCTTGTTTCAAATGGAAGCAAGCGATGTGTCTTTGGATGCAATACGTGAAGAATTCGTAACACACCGTTTTGGCGCTGAAACCGAAGAAGGTGAGTTTCTGGAAGGCAATGTGAATCTATTTGAAACATTGATCTTTGAAGCTGTAAACAATCAAGCCAAGGTTGATCAAATGACGGACCGTGCTTTGGTTGCTAAATGGGCGATCGATCGTATTGATCCAACAATCCGTGCATTATTCCGCGCTGCCGGTGCTGAGTTGATTGTGGCAAAAACACCGCCAAAAGTGTGTATTTCAGAGTTCGTAGATGTTGCAAAAGCCTTTTTCCCAGAAGGACGTGAACCAAGTTTTGTAAATGCTGTTCTGGATCATATGGCGCGCGAAGTGCAACCAGATGCATTCACATAACAATCAAGAAATCGTCATCGAATAAAACCCAAACTGGGGTGTTTACGTGGTATCAATAGCTTAAAGGATACCAGCATGCGTTTTATTACATTAATTTTTATGACGTTTATCGGCTTAAGCACTGCTGTGTTCGCCGAAACCATCAAATACGATTTGGTAAAAGGTAAATCCAATGTTGGCTTTGTCTATATGTTTGGCAGCAATCCAAACAATGGGCAATTCGTTGATTACGATGCGGATATCGCTATAAACTTTGAAGTCGCATCCAGAAGTAAAGTAGACGTCACTCTGCGTACAGACACAGCCAAAGCTGGGTTTGCTTTTGCAACATCCGCTTTGCGTTCAAAGTCGGTTTTAAATACAAAACAATTTCCAGACATTCGGTTTGTCTCCAAATCTGTTCGTGCGGCGGGCGCTGGCGCGATTATCAAAGGAGATGTGACCGTACGCGGCATTACCAAACCTTTGACATTGAATGCCGTACTTTTGCGGGATCCAGGTACGAAAGCATCAGAGCGTGACAACCTGCGTATGCGGATCACAGGAAAACTAAACCGCCATGATTTTGGTGCAAGTGGTTATCCTGATCAGGTGGGCCCAGATTTGAACATCAAGATTGATGCCCGTATCAAACGTCAGTAAACGCCATAAAAAGCTGGAGGTTTTAACACTTCCACGTTAGACCAGCAAAAAACAAGCTGGCTTACTTATGACACGTATACTTATCACTTCCGCCCTGCCTTATATCAACGGCATTAAACATCTTGGTAATTTGGTTGGCAGCCAATTGCCATCCGATGTTTATGCCCGCTTTAACCGCGCTTTGGGCCGTGAAGTGATGTTTATCTGTGCAACGGACGAACATGGGACGCCTGCAGAATTAGCCGCAACAAAAGCAGGCCAAGATGTGGCTGATTATTGTGCAGATATGCATGAAACACAGGCTGAGTTGGCAAAAGGTTTTCGTTTATCTTTTGATTACTATGGCCGTTCTTCAAGCCCGCAAAACCATAAGCTGACACAGCATTTTGCAGGCAAGCTTGCGGAAAACGGCTTGATCGAAGAGGTCAGCGAAAAGCAGGTCTATTCCAATGCAGACGGTCGTTATTTGCCAGATCGTTATATCGAAGGTGAATGCCCGAACTGTGGCTCACCCGATGCGCGCGGCGATCAATGTGAAAACTGCACCAAGCAACTTGATCCAACAGATTTGATCAACCCACGGTCTGCAATTTCTGGTTCTACTGATTTGGAAGTGCGCGAAACAAAGCACTTGTATCTAAAGCAATCTACAATGCGTGATAAGCTAGACGCCTGGATTGATGAGAAAAAAGATTGGCCAGTTCTGACCACATCCATTGCCAAAAAATGGTTGCATGATGGCGACGGCTTACGTGACCGCGGTATCACCCGTGATCTTGATTGGGGTGTACCTGTCAAAAAAGGCGATCAGGATTGGGACGGCATGGAGGGCAAAGTGTTCTATGTCTGGTTCGACGCCCCTATTGAGTATATCGCAGCCACAGCGGAATGGGCCGAAGCCAATGGTTTGGGTGATGGTGCATGGGAGCGTTGGTGGCGTACTGACAAAGGGGCTGACGATGTGAAATACGTTCAGTTCATGGGCAAGGATAACGTACCATTCCACACACTGTCCTTCCCATCCACAATCATGGGCTCGGGCGAACCTTGGAAATTGGTCGATTACATCAAATCTTTCAACTACTTAAACTATGATGGCGGCCAATTCTCGACCTCTAAAGGGCGTGGTGTATTTATGAACCAAGCCTTGGACATTCTACCGTCTGATTACTGGCGTTGGTGGTTGTTGACGCATGTTCCTGAAAGCTCTGACAGCGAATTCACATGGGATAACTTCCAGCAAACAGTAAACAAAGATTTGGCAGATGTGTTGGGTAATTTCGTATCCCGCGTCACAAAGTTCTGCCGTGCAAAGTTTGGTGAGGAAGTTCCAGCTGGTGGTTCATATGGCGATGCTGAAAACGCTGTAATTGCCGAAATCAGCAAACGTTTGGAAACTTATAACACCCATATGGAAGCGATGGACATTCGCAAAGCCACATCAGAATTGCGCGCAATTTGGGTGGCTGGTAATGAGTATCTGCAATCGGCAGAGCCTTGGGCAAAGTTCAAAACCGACCCAGAAGCAGCTGCAGGTATTGTGCGTTTTGCCTTAAATCTGATCCCGCTTTACGCCGTTCTATCAGAACCATTTATCCCCGATGCAGCCGATACAATGCTGAGTGCGATGAACACAAAAGCGGATTGGCCAACGGATGTGGCAGCTGCTTTGAACAACTTGAAAGCAGGTCATGCCTTCACAGTCCCAGATGTAATGTTTGCAAAAATCAGCGACGATGCCCGCGACGAGATGGAACGACAGTTCGCTGGGCAATCTTAAATAACCTTGCTAGGCTTCCATTCTAATTTCGATTTTACCGCCGAATTTATTATGGGAGCCATTTCATGTCTGACGAACCACAACAGGGTTTCGACACCCTCCAAGTCCACGCTGGCACTGCTGCTGATCCTGCCACTGGTGCACGCCAAGTCCCAATTTACCAATCCACTGGGTTTCAATTTCAAGACGCTGCTCATGCTGCGCGTTTGTTTAACCTAGAAGAAGTTGGTTATATTTATTCGCGCCTGACCAACCCAACGGTTGGCGCATTACAAAACCGTATAGCGGCCCTAGAGGGCGGTGCTGGCGCTGTTTGCTGCTCTTCGGGTCACGCAGCCCAGATCATGGCGCTTTTCCCCTTGATGATGCCAGGATGCAATGTCGTGGCCTCTACCCGCCTTTATGGTGGCACAGTCACGCAATTTACCCATACAATCAAACGCTTCGGGTGGTCAGCCAAATTTGTAGACTTTGATGATACAGATGCGGTTGCTGCTGCCATTGATGAAAACACACGTGCTGTGTTTTGCGAAAGCATTGCAAACCCGGGCGGATACATCACAGATTTGGATGCAATTGCTGCGGTTGCCAACAAAGGTGGCGTGCCATTGATCGTGGATAACACATCTGCCACGCCGTATCTGTGCAATCCAATCAATCACGGTGCAACTTTGGTTGTGCATTCCACCACTAAATATCTTACGGGCAATGGCACTGTGACAGGTGGCGCAGTGGTAGATAGTGGTAAATTTGACTGGTCCGCTTCCGATAAATTTCCATCACTGGCAACGCCAGAAGATGCATATCACGGTTTGAATTTTCACAAGGCTCTTGGTCCAATGGCGTTTACATTCCACTCCATCGCCATTGGTTTGCGCGATTTGGGCATGACGATGAACCCGCAAGGAGCACATTACACATTGATGGGAATTGAAAGCTTGTCGCTGCGTATGGATAAACATGTAGCCAATGCCAAAACAGTGGCAACATGGTTGGAAAGCGACCCACGTATCGAACAAGTTACTTATGCGGGATTGGAAAGTTCACCGTATTATAATCGCATTGAAACAATATGCCCGAAAGGTGCCGGCGCTTTGTTCACTATATCTGTCAAAGGCGGCTATGATGCATGTGTGAAACTGGTCGATAGTGTGAAACTATTTAGTCTTGTTGCAAACTTGGGCGATGCACGATCATTGTTGATCCATTCTGCATCCACCACGCACCGTCAGCTAACACCAGAACAACAAGCTGCTGCGGGCGCTGCCCCAAATGTTGTGCGGCTTTCCATCGGCATTGAAGATCCAAATGATTTGATTGCTGATTTGGATCAGGCACTTACAGCCGCAACAGCATGAATAAAAAGGGCCGCAAAATTATGCGGCCCTTTTAAATTCAATGGCGAAGCATTAGCTAGACCATTCCCATGGGCGAATAAAGCTGCCCAATACGTTAGTGACATCTGCATCGGTTACGGTCGCCTCGCCCATGTCGAGCTGAGCTACAAGACCGCGTTTCTTATCTTCAACCACTTGCGCCACGCGTACTGTCATACCAGCCTCTTCCAAGGCAGCGTTATATATGCGTGTGATTGCAGATTTCCGCAGATCAGGTTTAAAGATTTTCCCAACAGCTGTTTTTGGCAATTCATCAAGAATTTCCATATACTTAGGAATTGCTGCACGCTCAGGAACATGTTCTTTTGCATAAGCAATTAACTCATCAAGCGTAACCGTAGCACCCTCGATCAACTCAACATAAGCACACGGCAACTCGCCCGCCTTTGCATCTGGTTGACCAATTGCACCAGCAAACCCAACCTGATCGTGCCCTGCCAACGCTTCTTCAATAAGAGCGGGATCAATGTTATGACCGCCGCGAATAATCAAGTCTTTTGCGCGACCTGTGATGAAAACATATCCATCTTTATCGATACGGCCCAAGTCACCCGTACGCAGATAATCACCAGCGAACAGACCCTCATTTTTGCTGGCCTCTGTATAGGTTTCACCAACAGCAACACCGTAGTTTGCGACACAAATTTCGCCCACTTCGTCGACGCCCATTTCAGATGTAACATTACCCGCTTCATCGCAGCCATAAATCTTCACATCAGTGTAAGGTAACGGAACCCCAACAGAACCAATTTTTCGTTGGCCATCAGCTGGATTACAAGAAACCAAGCATGTTGCTTCAGACATGCCGTAGCCTTCGATGATTTCAACACCAGTTGCTGCCTGGAACCGTTTGAACAATTCGATTGGCAAAGGCGCTGATCCACAGAATGCACCACTCAGCGATGATACATCCGCATCTACAGGGCGTTGCATCAATGCAGCAGCAGCCGTAGGAACTGTCACCATGAACGTTACATTCCAACGTTCGATCAATTTCCAGAAATTATCGAATACACCGTCACCCCGATAACCAGCAGGTGTCGGCAGAACCATATGTGCACCCGACATCAGACAACCAGACCAGATTGGATAGGCCGCGAATACGTGGAACAATGGCAATGGGCACAGAATAACATCTTCTGATGTGTACAGAAGTGTTGCACCGATCCAACCGTTGTACAAAACGCCAGAATGTTTGTGCTGCACGACTTTTGGCATACCTGTTGTGCCGCCCGTGTGGAAATGCGCGCAGAAACGATCGCCTGTTTCTTCGAAATCTAACTTATCCGCATTCTGAGATGCCAAAGCTGAATTAAACTCAATAACATTCGCAGAATGTTGTGTTGTTATCTTTGGACGGATCAATGGAACGATCCAGCTTAATGGTGGCGATAGGTGTGGTAGAAGATCAACTTCGACCACTGTTTCCACACATGGGCATTGCGCTACAGCTTCTGCTGCCAATTGTGCAACTTCCGTTTTGGGGAAAGCTTTCATGGTGACCAAAACTTTTGCGTTTGCTTCTTTTAGCAAAGCCGCAATTTGTTCAGGCTCCAAGGTTGGGTTAATCGGTGCAACGATACCCGCTGTCATACCGCCCATCAATGTAATCAGTGTCTCATGTGATGTTGGCAGCAAATAAGCAACCACATCGTTTTCGCCCACACCTAATGATCTGAATAGGTTGGCGCATTGTGTGACACGTTTTGTTAAATCCGTCCAAGATAGCGTAACAGCTTTGTCTTTAGGTCCAGATTTTAACTGAAAACTAACAGCATCTCCTGTTGGAAATTTATCGCGCGTTTCGCACAATTGTTCGTATACGGTTTCAGTTGACCAGCGGTCTTCCACTGGCATTTCACTTTCAAGTGCTTTGATATCAGCAATTGTTTCAAACTTATGTTTCATATTTCCTCCCAGTGCTACCGCTCCCATACGCAGCACGTTCACACAGCATGCGAGGGAATTGGGTAGTGTGCAAGAATGACGATACGTCCAAAAACAAAAAAAGGGCAGAAAAACCTGCCCTCTCTTTAAAAAACGTGAATATTATTAAGACGGAATGCGCAAAACTTGTCCTGGATAAATTTTATCAGGGTCAGACAGCATTGGCTTATTTGCCTCAAAAATTTCCATGTAACGGTTGCCTGCACCCAATGTTTTCGAAGAAATCGCCCAAAGTGTGTCGCCTTTTGCAACTGTGTGGAATGTACCGCCGCCACCTGCGTTGTCTTCTACACCTGCAACCCCTTCGACATTACCAACAGCAAGAATGACTTTTTCTTTCATCTCTTGGCTGACCGCTTCGCCGCCGACTGTAACTGTGTCGCCATCAACGCTGATATCCAAACCAGACGCATCCAAACCTAAATCTGCTATCTCTTTTTGCAACGCATCAGCATTTGGCTCTGCAGCTTCAGCCGCGCCAAACAGTGATTTCCCTGCGTTTTTCACAAAACTTAATAGACCCATAATTACTCTCCTAATCTATATCCCAAGACATTTTTTATGCCTCAGCTATAAAGTTGGGGGCTCGCACTCTCATTTGCAAGAAAATAAATGCAGAAAATACAACTTATTGGGTAAATTGCAGCTTTGCCAAACGTGCGTATAGACCATCTTGGTCAACCAATTCATCATGCGTGCCTTGCGCAACGACCTTGCCTTCATCCAGGACGATAATGCGGTCTGCTTTCTTCACAGTCGCCAAACGATGTGCCACGATCAAAGTTGTTCGATCCTTAGACAGCTCATCAACAGCCTTTTGCACAGCCTGTTCGCTTTCTGCATCCAAAGCAGATGTCGCCTCATCCAACAGTAATACAGGTGCATCACGCAATATCGCACGCGCAATCGCAATACGTTGTTTTTGACCGCCAGACAGCATAACGCCACGTTCGCCTACAAAGCTTTCGTATCCATCAGGAAGCTTCATCAAAAACTCATGTGCTGCGGCCGCTTTGGCAGCCTCATAAACTTCTGTATCTGTGGCGGATGGACGACCAAACCGAATATTTTCCATAGCTGTCGCAGCAAATACCACTGGATCTTGTGGAACATAGGCCATTTCTTTACGAAAAACATCGCGCTGAATAGTTTTAATGTCCACACCATCAAACATAACGGCGCCGGAAATGGGATCAAAGAAGCGTAGAACCATTTGAAACACTGTTGATTTACCCGCCCCAGACGGACCAACCAATGCAATAGTTTCCCCTGCATTCACTGTTAAACTCAAATCCTCTAATGCAGGCATATTTGGTCTTGATGGATACCTGAAATTAACATTTTCAAAGCGTAACTCACCCTTAACAGGAGATACCATTTCGGCAGAGACATCAGGATCATTTACAGTATCTTCGGCAGTCAACAATTCCACCAACCGTTCTGTAGCGCCTGCGGCCCGTTGTAACTCGCCCCAAATCTCAGAAAGCGCTGCAACAGACCCCGCCACCATGATGGCATAAATCACAAATTGTGCTAAAGCGCCTGGCGACATTACATCTGCACGTACATCACGTGCCCCCATCCATAAAACGCCCAATACGCCTGTGAATACCAGAAAGATAACAATAACGGTCATTAAAGCGCGTGTACTAATACGCTTACGCGCTGTTTCAAATGCCTGTTCTGTCAGATCAAAGAACCGTAAACGGCTTGGCGCTTCATGTGTAAACGCCTGTACTGTTTGAACAGACAAAAGCGTTTCAGATGCGTTGCCAGAACTTTCCGCAATGCGGTCTTGGTTTTCCCGGCTAAGACTGCGCACGCGGCGCCCTAAAACTAGGATCGGAACGACCACAGCGGGCACAAGAAGTAAAACCAAACTTGTTAACTTAAGAGACGTGAGCAACATTAAGATCATGCCGCCCAAAAAGATCAGAACATTACGTAATGCGATGGACACAGAACTGCCGATAACAGACAATATCAAAGTTGTATCCGTTGTAATCCGCGACAGAACTTCACCTGTCATAACACGTTCAAAAAATTGCGGACTCATCCCAATCATTTTATCGTAAACAGCCACACGAATGTCAGCGACCACACGTTCACCCAACCGCGTTACAAAGTAATAACGCAACCCTGTCCCAATCGCCAAAAGCCCAGCAATCCCAATCGCTGCACCAAAATATTTATCCATATGACTGGCTTCTTCAGCGGAAAACCCATCGATTACGCGGCGCACAGCCAAAGGAAGTATTAAGGAGAGGCTTGCAGTCGTCACCAAGGCCAATACGGCTAATCCCATCAGCAAGCGGTATGGCATTAAATAGGGTGCTAATTGGCGCAGCGGTCCAATTTTTTTAGACTTTTCTCGTTCTTCAGGCGCCGCAAGATTTTGTATATTTTTTACCATGGAACACCGTTATATCTTCGATTTCAGAACAGCAAGAGCAAGACTGACGCACGTTTACATGGGAGGAAGAATTTTTGGAGCGGATAGCGGGAATCGAACCCGCATCATCAGCTTGGAAGGCTGAGGTCTTACCATTACACAATATCCGCGTCTGGAATTTACGTCCTATGTGAATCACAGTTTGGCGTCAAGAAGCTAGTTACAAATCAATTGTATTTGGGCAACTGAATGTGCAAGCAATCTTTCACTTTCGTATTTGGAGTAATTCTTGATTGCCCAAAGTAACTTTGCCCATTGTAAAAAAGACATGATAATCATCATACCTCTTTAGGCTGTTCACATATAACTATTATACAAGATCCGTATCAGGAATTTACGCCTTATTTGAAATAAATTGGCATCACGAGCTCGTTTATAACCAGCTACACGAATGATTTGTGTAAAATCACACTTAATTCTTTCGGGCTTTTTCAACCAACTTACGCACAATTGGGCCGATGTCATTTACCACTCTGCTGACACCTAAAGCATTAGGATGAATACCATCACTTTGCATGAATTGATGCTGTGGTTTTTGAACGCCACTGCTTTCAATAATTGCAGTGAAAAAGTTCCTATAGAGTAGCGTTTCATATTTAAGGCTTAACTCTTGGTAAATAGGATCAAATGCATCCTTGTATTCTGGCCCATAGTTTCCAGGCGCAACTAAGCCGACGACCAGCACAGGTAATTCCTTTTCTGTGGCTACTTTCAGAATGTTGTCCAGGTTTGATCTGCTTGAAACAGGATCAATACCACGCAACAGGTCGTTTCCACCTAGGTTTACGATTAAAGCATCCACTTCAGGTGTTAACGTCCAAGCTATGCGTGATAGCCCTCCTGCCGTCGTATCACCTGAAACCCCTGCGTTTAGAACGCTAACATCTTCGCCTTTATCTTGGAGCCATGTTTCTAGTTGAGGTACAAACCCGTTTTCGCGTGGCAAACCGTAACCTTGCGTCAGACTATCACCCAGTGCAGCAATAACGACAGAACCTGCATATGCAGGGGTTAAAGAAAAAAGTATAAGTAGTAACGCAATTGTTTGCTTGCCCAATACACGCAGCAGACAATATATCATTATAGAATAAATCTTAAGGATGAAAAACTTGGGCAATCCTATACTCTCCCTAAAAGATGCATGCCTTACATTGTCTGGTAATGCTGGCTCCATAGATATCTTACACAATATCACTTTGGATGTTGCGCAAGGTGAAACTCTTGCGCTGGTAGGGCCATCTGGTTCAGGCAAATCATCGCTCCTTATGTTAATGGGTGGCCTTGAACAGGCCACGGGCGGTACAATCTATGCATTGGGGCAAAATTTATCAATTTTAAACGAAGATGCCCTTGCTAAATTTCGCCTCAATCATATGGGGGTTGTCTTTCAATCTTTCCACCTTATTCCAACCATGACAGCTTTAGAAAATGTTGCAATCCCCCTAGAGCTTGCAGGCGTGAAAGATGCTTTTGAACAGGCAGAGGCAGAGCTTTGTGCTGTCGGCCTAGACACACGATTGGACCATTACCCATCACAAATGTCTGGTGGTGAACAACAGCGTGTCGCACTTGCACGTGCGGCAGCTACACGACCTGACATTTTGCTTGCAGATGAACCAACTGGAAACCTAGACGGCGCCACAGGGCAAGTTATCATAGACTTGTTGTTAGGGCTGCGCGAGACATACGGAACAACTATTGTTCTTGTTACCCACTCATCTGAACTGGCTTCTAGCTGTGACCGCACCGTACAACTCGCCGATGGGCGTATCAATATGATTGAAGCTCAAAGAGCCGCAGAATGAATATTTCTGTTGCTTTACGCATTGCTCTTCGTGAATTACGCAGCGGTCTTCGCGGCTTTTGGATATTTATCACATGCCTCGCTTTAGGTGTTGGTGCAATTGCTGGCATCGGCTCGGTAAAAATGAGTATAGAAAAGGGATTGCTAAACGAAGGCGCTGTAATACTTGGCGGCGATGCTGAACTGGAATTTACTTACCGTTTTGCAGAACCTGATGAACGTATTTGGATGTCACAGATCAGTACGAAAACATCTGAAATTGTTGATTTTCGATCTATGGCAGTCGTTGGCGATGATAATACAGCAGAACGGGCATTAACCCAGGTAAAGGGTACAGATACAAATTATCCTTTATACGGAAAAGTTCTGTTAGAGCCAGATATGTCGCTAACTGATGCATTGGCAGGAAATCACTCTACGCCAGGTGCTGTCATGCAGCAGATTTTGATAGATCGCTTAGGATTGTCTATCGGCGATACCTTTCGGTTGGGGGTAAAGGAATTTTATCTATCCGCAGCTTTAATCCGCGAACCTGACAATGTCCGGGCGGGTTTTGGGCTTGGCCCTAGAACAATCGTCTCTCTTGATGATTTGGAGGGGGCTGGTTTACTGGAAGCAGGGTCCATTTTCGAAACAAAATACAGACTGCAAATACCGCCAGAAACAGATTTAGAAACCTTAAATTTAAAAGCAGAAGAACGCTTTGAAAACAAAGGTGCACGCTGGCATGACAGACGAAAGTCTGCGCCAGGAGTTCAACGTTTTGTTGATCGTATTGGGGCATTTTTAGTGCTTGTAGGATTAGCAGGCTTAGCAGTTGGTGGCATAGGTGTGTCAGCTGCAGTGCGCGCCTATCTCGACCGAAAAACATTTGTCATAGCAACTCTTAAAACACTTGGCGCAAATGGAAAGACTATTTTTCTGACTTATCTGATTCAAGTCGGCGTGATGGCCTTAATTGGTATAACTTTGGGCTTGCTGCTTGGTGCAATTCTACCAGTCGTTTTATCCTCTGCAATTGAAGCCGCATTTCCTGTCCCAGTCGCTATTGGTTTACATCTTCCAGCATTGGCCGAAGCAGCTCTTTATGGTGTTTTATCTGCCTTGATATTTACGCTATGGCCACTCTCAAAAGCAGAAAAAATACGGGCTGCATCGTTATTTCGTGCCCCATCAGGCCAATTAACTGGAAGTCCCCGTGCCATATTTTTACTGTTGATTTTGATATTGACAATAGCATTGGTCGGATCTGCAGCCTGGTACTCAGGCTCTCCCAAGCTCGCGCTTTGGACCGCTGCTGGAATTTTGATTGCATTAGGTGCATTAGTTTTGTCAGCCATAGGCATCAGATGGATTTCCGCGCGTTTAGCGCGCACTAAAATTGTCCGCAACTATCCTGCATTACGTTTAGCGTTAGGTGCCATAGGAGGAACGGGCAATGAGACCACCTCCGTAGTTCTGTCTCTGGGACTTGGGTTAGCTGTTTTAGCTTCAGTTGGACAAATTGATGCTAATTTACGTAATTCAATCGTACAAGATTTACCAAAAACCGCCCCTTCTTATTTCTTTTTAGATATACAACCCGATCAGCTATCAACCTTTACGGACAGAATAAAACAAGACACACGTGTTTCGCGGGTGGACACAGCCCCAATGTTACGAGGTATAATAACACATATAAATAACGTAGATGCACGCAAGGTGGCTGGTGATCATTGGGTCATCCGTGGGGATCGTGGCATTACATATTCAGCCCTACCACCGCGCAATTCTAAAGTTATCAAGGGTGATTGGTGGCCAGAAGATTATACAGGCCCACCCCTTGTCAGTGTCGCAGAAGAAGAAGCTCAGGAAATTGGTTTAAAACTTGGCGATACACTTACAGTCAACATACTTGGGCGCGAAATAACGGCTACGATTTCCAACTTTCGCAGTGTCGATTTTTCAAACGCCAGTATCAATTTTGTACTGACATTGAATCCCTCCGCTCTTGCAGGTGCACCACATACGAATATTGCAACTGTATATGCCCAAGAAGCGGCTGAAGCCGCACTCTTGCGGAATATAGCGGGTGATTATCCAAACATAACAGCAATCAGAGTACGAGATGCAATTGCGCGCGTGTCAGACGCGCTTAAAGGTATTGCAACTGCCACATCATACGGCGCAGCGATTACACTGCTAAGTGGGTTTGTTGTCTTGATCGGCGCTGCCGCTTCAGGCGAACCTGCACGTATATTTGAAGCAGCCGTTCTTAAAACACTTGGCGCATCTCGAAAGCGTATCCTTGCAAGTTTTGCATTACGATCAATCATTCTGGGTATTGCAGCGGGCGGGGTCGCTTTGCTGACAGGTGTCATAGCAGGATGGGCCATTATGGTTTTCGTGATGGATACTGAATATCAGTTCATACCACAATCCGCTTTCGCAATTATCATCGGAGGTGTTTCGATCACACTAATAACGGGCCTGATCTTTGCATGGCGCCCACTTATGCTACGACCAGCCCGTATTCTGCGTGGACAGGAATAAACAACAACTGCACCCAAATAAGATACGTTTATGATCTACAACCGTATTTTATCTAAAGTATCAGTGTTCTATGAGCTTAATGCCAACTCGGTTCAGATATCGCTCCGATCCATCCATATACGGCAAAAAGTGGTTTATCATTGGTCCATATCGCATGCGCTTCATTTTCGCGGTGAATTATGAGATCGCCAGATGAACGTTGTGTATATGGCCCGTCAACACCAGCTTGAAATTTAGCTTCCCCTGACAAAACAATATAGAATTCTTCTGCTGGATGCGCATGGGATGGGTAGAGCGTATTAGGCCCTAATATAAACAAGCCCAGAATAAGATCATCGCAAAGCAATACGCCGTTTGGGCCAATACCTTCTCCGCTTGCAAAATCGGCAAGAAAAGGTCGCGTCCAATCATTTTCAGCATAATACTCAGACCAATTTACATGTGCAAAAGCAGCCAGTGCTGATTGTGTTAAGTTTTTGTGTCCCTGTGCGACAGGTAAAGCAAACACCGTTTGTGCATGCCGCAAACCGCGTACAATGCGAGGGCAGTGATGCTCCAATTTTGGTGTCTGATAACAAACTCGGTCAAGATTTTCAGCCATAGTCTCTGCTAAAACCTTATGGTTTGTCGTTTGCAAATGTCTTCGTATATGTGCAGCAGTAACATCTGCTAAATGGTTTAATATTGTTGCCGCATTATAATCTACATCACCAATCATTTGCTATCTGCCTTCATCAAATTTAGGGGCACCTTAGTTTCGGCCCCCTTTGATGCAAGAAAGAAAAAATAATCTTATGTAACCTTAGCTTATAGTTCTGAAATACAAGCTAGCTCAGCCCCAATTCGTCCCAACTCATCCGAACATTTTGCACCACGACCACATCCTGCAACAGCCACAGTTAATCGATCAGATTGTCTGGAAATCAACGGTAGATCATCTGCTGTAAAGGTTGTCATACAAGCTTCGTGGTGGCGTGACTTAAAATCAAAATCCGGGATAAAATCTTGCACAATACCGGTTAAGTGATCCGCTACAGCTTGGGTGCCACCACTTTTGAACCATGTTTTCATTTCATCAACATTATTGAGCGCGACATCAGTCGGATCGCCGCCAATCTTCAAATACGTTTTTCCATTTGGATACTTAATCGGTGGTAAAATATATGGATCACGGCCGTCTTTCAGGCATAGAACCAAAGACGGCATAGGCTTTAATCGCTCAACCTCTTTTGCAGACAACTCAAAGAAAGTAACTGTTCTAGCATAAGCTTGGATTGGAACGGCTGTCGGCAAAACCATATTTGCAAACCCACCAGCAGCGACCAAGACTTGATCCGCTTCAACCTCTCCACGGGTTGTTGAAACTAACACGTTTGAAGATTGTTCTGTAATCGCCAGCGCGATGGCATCCACAACAACCGCTCCTGTTTTTTGTGCACAGATGGTTTGCGCTTCGACTAAACGACGCGGACTTATATGCCCAGCCATTGTTGGTTCATAAAATGCCTGTGTCCCAGTCTCAAAGCTAAAATATGGGAACGCTTCTGCTAATACCGCTTCCGAGTATCGGTCGCTTGTTATATTACGTTCGTCCCTGACACTTGCAACGCCTTTGATAAAAGAACTCTCCATTGGCCCTGCAATCATTGCCCCACTTTGTGTGAAAAACGGCATACCGCTTTCCATTTCGATATCAGCGTATCGGGCAATAGATGCCACAGTTGCATCTGACCAAAAAAGTGTAGGGTCAAGAGCACGCGTGATACGCCCCTCATCATAATGGCTCGCAAAAACACCATCATGATTAGCCTTATCCACAGGCTCTGCTGGACCAATCAATGTAATTTGATGTCCTGCCAAAGCTAAATGACGCGCTGCAGCGGACCCAATCAATCCACGGCCAATAACTGCAATATGTTTCTTCATTTGTGACTCAAACCGTTCCTACAAGTTTACCCAAACTGTAGACTTGAATATCTACACGTCAACAAAAAGGGCGGCCCAATGAGCCGCCCTTATCTTCGATATAATCGAAAGCTTAGTTTGTTGTGCTTTCAAGCGCCTTTTTGGCAGCTTCGGCAGCGTCTTTAACTGCTTGTTCAGCCGCATCAGCAGCTGCTTTTGCAGCGGCTTCTTCTGCCGCTTTTGCAGTCGCATCCGCTTCTGCTTTTGCAGCAGTCGCAGCGTCTTCAGCTGCTTTTGCTTCTTCTGCAGCTTTTGCAGCTGCAGCGTCTGCCTCTGCTTTCGCAGCAGCGTCTGCTTCTTCAGCGGCTTTCGCAGCAGCTTCTGCATCAGCAGCAGCTTTTGCAGCAGCTTCTTCTGCAGCCTCTAATTGTGCTTTTGCAGCAGCCTCAGCTTCTGCTTTAGCAGTCGCAGCAGCCTCTTCAGCCTCAGCAGCTGCTTTTGCAGCAGCCTCTTCAGCCGCTTTCTTCGCAGCGTCCGCTTCCATTTGTACTTTTTCAGCAGCTTCTTGAGCAGCTTTTTGTTGTTCTGTATAGAAATAAATCCCTGCAGCAACAGCTAGCAATACAACTAACGTGATAATCTTTTTCATAACCGTATCTCCGTTTTTCGGCTTTTGAACCCCAATAGGCTTACTTCATGTGCCCTTTGATCATACAAATTGCAAGTATTAGGGACATAAAAAACTCACATTAGCTCAAAACACCCGCTTTTTGCCCCAAACATCAAAAGCTCGCTTGACCTTCTGCTCTGTGAAGGACACACAGCTTTAGTGCTTGATTGTAATCAATACGCACATTAGATTCTGCTACAAAGAAACCATATAAGGACCTAAGACCATAGCCCGTAGACCACACCAAGCGCCTCCGACGCGCGAAACAGGACCTCGCGTTAATGAACGCATAACCTCAGACGAAATTCGATTGATTGGCGCCGATGGCGACAATGTAGGTGTTGTAACACCCGCACGCGGCATGGAATTGGCCGACCAAGCAGGGCTAGATCTGGTTGAGATCTCACCAAACGCCAAACCACCTGTATGTAAGGTGATGGACTTTGGTAAGTACAAATATGAACAGCAAAAGCGCGAAGCTGAAGCACGTAAGAAACAAAAAATCATCGAAACCAAAGAAATCAAATTCCGCCCAAACACGGATGTTCATGATTTTGATGTAAAAATGCGTAATGTTTATAAGTTTCTGGCAAACGGCGATAAAGTGAAAATCACGATGCGTTTCCGTGGCCGTGAAATGGCCCACCAAAACCTAGGGCTTCAATTGCTTCTTCGTGTAAAAGACGCGGTTCTAGAACAAGAAGCTGGGCAAATTGAAAACCATCCAAAATTGGAAGGACGTCAAATGTCCATGTTGATCGGTCCTGCGACTGCAAAGTAAGCTCTGACCAACATCCAAACACACTAAGCGCGGCATTGCCCGCGCTTTTTTGTTGCGTAAATAAAAATCACAGCTAACGTCGGCAAAATGACGACATACCTTCGGGCCATTAGTCCGACCAGCCAAGCCATACTGTTAATGATCATCGCTGTGTTCGCTTTCACAGCCCTTGATGCTGTGGCAAAGCATCTTGTCCAAGACCATCACACATTACAGGTCGTTTGGGCGCGATACTTTTTTCAAGTCCTTTGGGCTGTGATCCTTTTGGGGCCAAGATTACGCAAACTTATGAAAACCAAATATATGGGGATGCAATTACTCCGCTCTTCATTCCTATTCGGCGCAACTATGTTCTTCTTCTTTGGCCTGAACTGGATGACCCTATCCGACATCACAGCAATCTTCGAAGTGGCTCCCCTCTTGATCACCGCATTCGCCTTTATCTTTCTCAAAGAAAAGGTGGGACCACGCAGATGGTTTGGCGTTATCATTGGTATGATCGGCGCGATGATCATCATCCGCCCAGGATCAGAAGTGTTTTCTTTGACATCGCTCATCCCTATGGCAGCCGCAGCTTGTTACGCAGCTTATGCCATTTCAACGCGTGTATTGGGCCAAGAAGAAAGCCCATGGACCAGCTTCCTATACACGGCTCTTATCGGCACCATAATCGCCAGCTGCTTTGTGCCCTTCTATTGGACACAGCCCACGCCGTCAGCTGTTGGCTTTATGATACTGATGGGATTGATCGCCAGCATCGGGCATTATTGCCTAATCTTAGCATTCAGATTGTCAGAAGCATCCTTCTTAGCCCCCTTTGGGTATCTAAGCTTATTGTTCAGCACAGCTTGGGGATTTTTCCTGTTTTACGAATTGCCAACAATATACACGATTATCGGCGGTACTATTATTGCAGGATCAGGATTGTATGTTTGGTACCGTGAAAATCAAACGAACGGTAATATTATTAACGAAGCTTCCGCGCTGCCAAAATAGGGCCGTTATCTGCTGCTTGCACAATAATCGCACCTTCAACGCCATCTTCTAAAAACGGTTGGCTCACAGTCCAGTCAGCTTGACCATTCCAATCGCCAATCTTTTCCCATGATGTCACAATATTTGTGTGCTTTAACGTTTTACCACGGTTTTCACCCGCTTTAATCTTGGAAACAATTTCTGGCATGTATTGGATCAAAAATACATCTGCACGCCCAACATTCACATCAGATGGATCAACATCCACAGAAAATGCAGAGGCGTTTTTTTCAATTGTCAAAGACACACTATCGGCTTGCTTGCTCATTTTTTGCAACTCACCTTCGATGCTTGCGCCTTTGGCACCTGCCACTTGAGAACGCCCGTTAAACACCATTTGTGGTGTCACCAAACGGTAACGACTAGGTAGGATGCTGTTGTATGTTTCTTGGCGCTTCGTGAACTTTGCCTTTGCGTAATCGTCTTTCCAACCAAGGTAGTCCCAGTAATCAACGTGCAACGCCAAAGCCAATATATCATCATGCTGTGCCAACTCCGTCAACATCTCATCCGCAGGTGGACATGATGAACAGCCTTCTGATGTGAATAATTCCACAACAGTCAAGGACCCATCCTCACCCGCATGGGCAAAGGTTCCAAAAGCTGTTGTAATCATCAGAGATGCGATCAGTTTACGCATAAGACACCTATTTCATTCATTTCTTAACCTTGCATAAAACACGCAAAGATAAAAAGCCAATAAAGTGTTTGAGAGCGAAATGTTACAAACTTAAATTCGTAGTAATACCGATTGTACTTCCATCAAAAATCCACATTGTGATCATTGGTACGGGGGAAATACTATGGAAACGACAATCCTAATCGCAGTGGCTGCCTTTCTTGCAGGCATATTGAATGCCATTGCAGGTGGTGGTTCTTTCCTGACATTCCCTGCCCTTGTCTTTGCTGGTGTACCCCCTGTTATTGCAAATGCTACAAGCGCCATAGCTGTATTTCCAGGTTACTTAGCCGCCGCGATTGGCTTTAAAGAAGACATTTCATCCGTCGAACGCAAACAGTTGATCCGTCAAACAGGCATTACATTGGTCGGCGGTTTAATCGGCGCATTGCTCCTGTTGGTATCTTCTAACGACTTCTTCACAGCAATCGTCCCATTCCTGCTACTTGCTTCAACAGCCATCTTTGCATTCCAAGATCGCATTCTCGCTTGGGGGCGAAGTGGCGGCCTTCAGCTAACGCCTTATGGCGCCATCGGCACATTGGTTGTGGCAATTTATGGCGGTTATTTTAACGGCGGCCTTGGGATCGTGTTGCTAGCCCTCTACGCTATGTGGGGGCTTACAAATTTAAACGTGATGAATGGCTTAAAAAACGGCGTGTCTTTTGTGATTTCCGCAATTTCAGTTTTGACCTTTGCCATTGCTGGCCTAATCGTTTGGCCTTCCGCCATTATCATGATGATCGCAAATATCTTGGGCGGTTATTTTGGCGCAAAACTGGCAAAACGCCTAAGTAAAACCATAGTCCGAAATATCGTCATTGCTGTTGGTTTGGTGATGAGTGCTGTATTCTTTTACAGATTGTTCATTTAGACCGAATAGGCAGGTTGATTAAGATCACACCCAAGAGCGCGATTGCTATGCCCATACCAACTGTCGCAGTGATAGTTTCGCCCAACACAAACACTCCTAAGCCAACACCGACACCCGCACGCAAATATGCTTGGCTTGCGACACCAAGTGACCCCAGTGATTTCAACAACCTGAAATAAATCAACAATGCTATACCCGTTGAAAACACACCCAACATCAACACCGCACCGATAGACGCCATTGATGGGGACAATGACAAAGGTTGATCCACGGCAAAGCTTAACGGAACTAAAAACACTGCCGATAAAATACTGGTGCTGGCCGCTGTCACTGTATTGGGCACATCATGAAAACGGCGGCCATAGATAGAAGTACATCCATAAAGAATAGCGCCCAATAAAACCGCAAACTGTCCCCAGATATGATCCCCAAGTCCAGACAATGCATCTGTCCCAATAATCAGAACAACACCGCAAAAACCCAACCCTGCCCCAATCATTTTCAATGCAGGTGGATTATCTCCTTTTAAAAACAGCACTGTGATAAACAACACCCAAATCGGCGAGGTTGAATTCAGCACAGATGCCAAAGCGCTGTCCACAAACTGCTGCCCCCATGCCAATGACACCCACGGGATTATGCTGCCGATCATTGCCAGAATGAACAACTGTCCAACAAGCTTAGGCTCAGTCGGCAACCGTTGCCCTTTTATCAACATCACAAGACCGATCACAACAGAAGCCACAACGACACGAATTGCAGCCAAGGTGACGGGTGGGATAGTTTCGACACCAATGGAAATCCACATGAATGAGGACCCCCATAACAAGGCCAATAAACCCAAAAAGCCTAACTCTGTGATCAGCTGCTTATGCGTCATGCCCAAGATGCATCAAAAAAGTCGCGCTCTAATTTCACAGCTTTACAAAACACCTGCTCCACATTGGCGCGCCCAGCAGCATCCAATGTGCCCCATTGTGCATCCAACTGACTGCGTAGGTATTCAACAACACCTTCGAACCCTTCGCCAGCATGCAATGTAATCCATTCTGCAAAGTAAAACGGTAAATCATCTTTTGGCGGGTTAACAGGTGTTGCCCAACTCAGATAAATCCACTCGGCCACAACTAAAACGGCCAGCATCTCTTCGTACTTCCCAGACGAAGTTGCTTGTGTCATTAATTCTTGGAACCCCATTGTAGCAGCTTTTAGTTCTGCATTTTGCCATTCAATATCAGTAACACCCAACGCCTCGAATGACCGTAAGAAATATGTATTTTCTGGTCCAGTAATCAACGCCAAGAACTGAGCAGCAGGCACACTGTCTGCCAACGTAGGCGCATGCGCAATCGCACTGGCCAACAACCGCACAAATCCATCTATGAATTGATAATCCTGCACCAAGTACCCACGCATCTTATCCAAATCCAAAGTGCCATCCGCCAAAGCATCACAAAAAGGATGTTTAGTAGCAGCATCCCAGTCTTCTGGACAAAGAGATATTAAATAATCAGTTGGGCGCATTGTGGTACCTTATCTTACTTTGCATCATATCTGCCGTATTACCACATCATCGGCAAGAGATTGCTTTAGAAATGACATTTATCCGTGTAAGAGTTTACCAGCATTAAATGTTTGTAGTAATTAAGGCCGCTTGGAATTTAAGAATGAAGTATAGAGTACTACCTATTATCACTTTGATAACTATAGGCTTTGTATCCATCACACCCTCCGCATTTGCGCAAGATAGCACTCCGAAAATCCTAGCAATGGGAGACTCGTTATTAGCTTGGCACAAGCTTACAGGGCGCTCCATCACACAAGTTGCGGGCAAAGAGTTGGATATTTCAATAACCGACCGTTCATTGTCTGGCGCGCGTATGATTTACAAGCTCCCTATCACTGGCACTGTCGGGTTCAGCATTCCACGACAATATACATCTGGAGAATGGGATTGGGTTATTCTTACTGGTGGCGGAAATGATCTATGGTTGGGTTGCGGGTGCACCAGATGCAATCGCAAGCTTAACAAATTGATCTCTGAAGACACGCAAACTGGGGCTATTCCTAAACTGGTTTCAAAGTTGCGTAAAAAAGATACTAAAGTCATCTATGTTGGGTACCTGCGCACCCCTGGCCAGGGGTCGCCGATTGATCATTGTCGTGATGAAGGGGACATTTTAGAAAGTCGTATATCTGCATTGGCAAAACACGATGATGGTGTGCATTTTCTATCTCTCAAAAAACTGGTTCCAAACGGCGACCTATCATATCACGCAGCTGACCGCATCCATCCATCTGTGAAAGCCAGCAAAGAGATTGGAAAACTTGTAGCAGATATTATTGCCGACTAAGTGCAATATTCAGACCAAGCACAACCAAAATGCTCCCGCCGATTTTTTGCGCCAAACGCCCCGCCGCTAGAGATTTTTTCAAGAACGCAGTCATTTTATCCGCTAACAATACACATGTAATATCTGCGCTGGAAAACATGATGTTCACAATCGTACCAAGAACCAATAACTGTATCCATATTGGGAATGCAGCCGATGGGTCTGAAAATTGAGGTAAAAACGCAACAAAGAATAGTGCAGTCTTTGGGTTCAATACTTCAACTGTCACACTTTCCCAAAAGGCTTGCTTTGGTGTTTTTTGAACTGTTTTCATATCCACAGCTGAAGCAGATTTTTTTGTACGAAACATCTTGATACCAAGGAAAATCAGATAAGCCGCACCTGCAAATTTCAGAATGAAGTAAAACACAGGGATCGCTTTAAACAAAAGCGCCAAACCCAACGCTGCTGCAATAACATGCACATAGCCGCCCAGATGAATACCAAGGGCAGCCAGCCAACCAGCACGCCTGCCCCGCGCAATCGTCTGTGCCGTTGCATACAGCATCGCAGGCCCAGGCATATAAGCGAAAAGCATTGTGGCAATGAAGAAGGTTATGAGTATTTCAAAAGATGGCACGTGATTGTTCCTATTTTACGAACCCGCACGATACAAAATCGCTGCCTAGATGCAAATCAAAAAGCCCCAATGCATTGGGGCTTTTCATATTCACAATACGGGCACACCATTGGGACAATCAATGTAATACCCCCAACCACCGTTTTCTAATTTCCGAACAACCTCAGTGGATTGGCCTTCTGCAATTAAGTTGCCATCATTGTCTTCAAAACGCCAATCAGCCTGTATAACCGCGATATCACCATTGATCATTTCATTCGTGACCTTGCCTGTTAAAATCGGCCGCATTGGCACAAAATCAACAAAGACTTCACGCGCACCTCTATGACCCTCTTTTGCTGGTTCATCGCGTGGAAAACAGATTTTACACTCTGGATGAAACATCGAAATCACCCCCTCCATGTCGCCAACCTTTAAATATTCAGCGACACATTCCATAATCTGATGCGGTTCTTTTGCTATATGTTTCATAGATTGTTCCTTAGGCAAAATCAGCTGGTGAGACATCTGGTGGTGTATTATCCATATCAAACAACAACCCCCATTTTCCGTCCGCAGGTTTGCGGTACACAAGGCTAACCCGCCCTGTCAGATTGGCATCATCAGGCACACCCACCCCTTCTGGGGGCTGAAAGAAATACTTCCCCACAATCAGAGCCATAGTACCCTCTAGAAACAGTTTTTCTTCCTTGAATAAAAGCGTGCCTTCAATGGATTGAAACGCTTGTGCATACCAGCCTCTAATTTGATCAGCGCCCACCATAAGCGGAGCACCTGCATTGGCATAAACGCTTTCAGGATCATAAAGTGTGAATAAAGTATCGATGTCTTTTGCGTTAAATGCCGCCAACCATGTTTTCAGGTTTTCTCGAACACTTTGAATTTCTTGAGTTTCAGTCATATCAAATTCCAATAATGAGTATCGTTTCAATTCGATCTAGTACCTGCGCTTAATATGATCTACCCTCAACCATGATAGCTGCTAACACAGGTGTAAGTATGGCAATTGAACTCAGCCCCGTCGATGACATTGAAGAAACCAATGATTGTGCCGTAGAACTTGCAGTTATGATCATCACAGGCAAATGGAAACCAATCCTGATGTTCCATATGCTTTCAGGGGCAAAGCGGTTTTCTGAACTGCAAAAATTAGTCCCGCAAGCCTCAGACAGAATGATCACAAAAGCATTACGTGAAATGGAGCAAGATAAATTGGTCACACGCGAAGTCTTTGCCGAAGTCCCAGCACGTGTCGAATATTCCATCACCCAAGATGGCCGCAACCTTATGCCTGTTTTGAATGCTATGAGTGATTGGGCTAACTCAAGACAAAGTTAACAAAAAGCCCCCGAAATTCGGAGGCTTTGTCAGTTTTACCAAAGTGCAAACTTTATGACTGCGCCAAATTCCGCAGAACGTAATGCAACACACCACCATGCTCGATGTATTCAATCTCTACTGCCGTATCGATACGACACTTCAGTTGGATCTCTTTCATATCACCGTTGGGGTACGTGATTGTACACGGCACATTTGAAAGTGGTTCGATATCACCAGACAGTCCTGTGATCGATACAATCTCTTCCCCAGTTAGACCCAAAGACTTGCGTGTGTCGCCATCTGTGAATTCGAACGGGATCACGCCCATACCAACCAAGTTAGAACGGTGAATACGTTCAAAGCTTTCAGCGATAACTGCTTTCACACCCAACAACGCAGTGCCCTTAGCAGCCCAGTCACGCGATGACCCCGCACCGTATTGCTGACCACCGAACACAACCAATGGCGTGCCGTTTGCCTGATGTGACATAGCCGCATCATAGATAGAAGCTTGGTTGCCATCCACATCCTTCGTATAGCCGCCTTCAACGCCCGTTAGCATCTCGTTTTTGATACGAATGTTGGCGAATGTACCCCGCATCATCACTTCGTGGTTGCCACGACGAGACCCGTAAGAATTGAATTCACGCACTGGCACCTGACGCTCTGTTAAGTACTGACCAGCAGGTGTAGTCTGTTTGAAAGATCCCGCAGGTGAGATGTGGTCTGTTGTGATCATATCGCCAAGGATCGCCAATACTTTGGCGTCTTCAACGTTCGAAATCACACCAGGTTCTTTGCTCATGCCCTGAAAGTAAGGCGGGTTTTGCACATATGTCGATGCCGCAGGCCAATCGTAAGTTTGCGCTTCTGTTGTTTCAACAGCTTGCCACTTATCATCGCCCTTAAACACATCTGCATATTTCGTCTGGAACGCTTCACGCGTCACTGTTTGTTGCACCAAATCAGCAATCTCTTGCGTCGATGGCCAGATATCTTTCAGGTAAACATCGTTCCCATCTTTGTCTTGCGCGATCACATCCGTTGCAAGGTTGATATCCATCGTCCCTGCCAACGCATAAGCCACAACCAATGGCGGTGACGCCAGATAGTTCGCGCGCACATCAGGTGAAATCCGACCTTCAAAGTTACGGTTACCAGATAGAACAGACGTTGCCACCAAGTCGCCCTCAGCAATCGCTTCTGACAATTCTTTTTGAATAGGACCAGAGTTACCGATACATGTCGTACAACCATATCCCACAAGATTGAAACCAATCGCATCCAGATCTTTTTGCAAATCAGCTGCTTCAAGGTATGCAGACACAACTTGTGACCCAGGTGCCAAGGATGTTTTCACCCAAGGCTTACGATCCAATCCAAGGGCTGCCGCTTTACGTGCGACTAAACCTGCCCCAATCATCACATATGGGTTCGATGTGTTCGTACAAGATGTGATGGATGCGATAACAATGTCGCCGCTTTCTAATGCATAATCTTCGCCCTTAACGGCAACTTCTTTGCCCATTGGACGTTTGAACGTTTCTTCCATTTCACGACGGAACGCGCTTTGACCATCGGTTAGTGCCACATAATCTTGTGGGCGTTTGGGCCCAGAGATCGCAGGAACGATTGTACCCATGTCCAATGACAATGTGCTTGTGTAAATAGGTGCGTAATCTGCATCACGCCAAAAACCATTTTCTTTGGCATAGGCTTCCACCAATTGAACGCGGTCTTCGTCGCGACCCGTGTTGCGTAGGTAGCGCAGCGTTTCACCATCAATCGGGAAGAAGCCACAGGTTGCACCGTATTCTGGCGCCATGTTTGCGATTGTAGCACGGTCTGCCAATGGCAAGTTATCAAGCCCGCTTCCGTAGAACTCCACGAATTTGCCAACAACGCCTTTCGCGCGCAGAAGCTCAACAACTTTCAGCACAAGGTCAGTACCCGTTGTGCCTTCCATCATAGCACCCGTCAGTTCGAACCCAATCACTTCTGGGATCAACATAGAAATCGGTTGCCCCAGCATCGCTGCTTCGGCCTCAATACCGCCAACGCCCCAACCCAGAACGGCAACACCGTTCACCATTGTTGTGTGGCTGTCTGTGCCCACAAGCGTATCTGGGTAAGCCACTTCAACACCATTTTGGTCTGTGTCTTTCCAAACAGTTTGTGCGAGATATTCCAAATTCACTTGGTGACAAATCCCTGTTCCAGGCGGAACAACGCGGAAATTATCAAAGGCTTTTTGGCCCCATTTCAGGAATGTATAACGTTCAAGGTTACGCTCGTATTCACGGTCAACGTTCATTTGGAACGCACGTGGATTACCAAATTCGTCGATCATCACAGAGTGGTCGATCACCAAATCAACTGGGCTTAGCGGATTGATCTTTTCAGCGTCACCGCCCAAAGCAACGATACCATCGCGCATAGCCGCCAAATCAACCACGGCTGGAACGCCTGTAAAGTCTTGCATCAAAACACGCGCAGGACGGTACGCGATTTCACGTGGATTGTTACCACCGTTCGCACCCCATTGCGCAAACGCCTTAATGTCGTCTGTTGAAACGGTGCGGCCATCGTCTTCAAAACGCAGCATATTTTCCAGAACAACTTTCAGGGCTGCTGGTAATTTAGAAAAATCCCCCAAGCCTGCTTCTGTAGCAGCTGGAATGGAATAATAATCGACACTGGCATCGCCAACAGTCAAAGTTTTACGTGTTTTATTGGAATCTGTGCCTACGGTAACAGTCATATGAAACCTCCGATGGGTGGTTGAACGGGTATGTATGGGTTTTGCATTATTCTAGTGAGTCTCGCAATAGCAGGTTTGTATACAATGGTATACAATTAATAATTCTCATTATCACTTTGTACTTTCACAAATAGCAAGAAACGGTTCGAATGGCACATCACACTCATGCGATACAAGAAAAGAACACAGTACGGAGCCTATAATGCCTTTTCAAATCCACGCACTCGACCAAACCCAATTCGAACACTATTTCTCAATGTCAGAGCAAGAACTTACAAATGCAAATGCAGTTCTTGAAACCGTCACAGAAAGCCCAGGCTACCCATGCCGAGTATCTCTTGCTGATGCCAAGGTTGGCGAAACGATCTTACTGGTAAATTACAGCCATCTACCAGAAGCATCCCCCTATCAAGCCAGTCACGCAATATATGTGCGAAAAGATATCCCATCGGTAAAACTGGAGCCAGACACCATACCTGATGTGATATCATCTAGACTAATCTCAATACGCGCCTTCGATAATAATCATATGATGCAACGCGCAGACGTTGTTGATGGTAAAATCCTAAAAGGCCAGCTTGAGGAAATATTAGCAGAAGGCACCATAAGCTACATTCACCTTCACAATGCAAAACAAGGGTGCTTTGCAGCAAAAGTCACGCGTGCTGCATAACCATCGAACGCACCCCTAAACACCCATTAACCATTCCCACGCTATAACACCCATGTCGACAAACGTGGTTAACGGGTTTTCAAAGGGCGGGTAACAGCGTCAAATGCGAAAACTACCGAAATAACTGGTTAAAATAGGTGCAGGGGATAAAATCCTTGTTCGGTCATATACAACCGCACAAAGAGTGTTTCAATAAAGTCGAAACACTATAGGTGGGCCCACCTTTTATCTATATATGCGAACGCAAAACCCCGCCAGCCAGATACGGCGACGGGGCATTGGGCGTGAATTAACGCATTCTAAGTACCCCTTATGTGACTTTGTCACCGACGCCCCAGCAATAAATCTACATCCTCATCCAACATACGGTCGTTTGGGAGAACCCGTTGTGCATATCAAACAGGGGAGGTACGCTTATGAGCGCTCAAACACATTCTACATATGACGTTGCCATTGTCGGCGGCGGTGCCGCAGGCATAGCCACATCTGCCAGCCTGTTATCACGCGATCCAAGCTTAGACATCGCTATCATCGATCCAGCAAATACCCATTACTATCAACCCGGTTGGACAATGGTCGGCGGCGGTATCTTTCAGCAAAAATCAACAGCACGATCCCTACGCAGCCTTGTTTCAGAAAAAGTCACACGCATCCAAGCCACAGTAAAAGGTTTCAATCCAAAAGATGATTGTGTGGTCCTAGAAGATAAAACCAAGGTTCATTACAAACGTTTGGTTGTTTGCCCTGGATTAAAATTAGATTGGGACCGCGTAGAAGGACTGTCCGATACTCTTGGTCGAAACGGTGTCACATCAAACTACAGATATGATCTTGCCCCATATACATGGGAGCTTGTCCAGAATTTGAAGTCAGGCCGCGCAATATTCACACAACCCCCAATGCCAATTAAATGCGCCGGCGCGCCGCAAAAGGCATTGTACTTGTCTGCGGATCATTGGCACCGCTCCAAAACACTGGACAGCATCAATATCGAATTCCATAACGCGGGAGGCGTATTATTCGGCGTCGCCGATTATGTTCCTGCCCTGATGAAATACATCGATAAATATCAGGCTGACCTGAATTTCTTCAGCAATCTGGTTGGCATCGATGGCTCTACCCAAAAAGCATATTTCGATGTGGCAAAACCTGATGAAGACGTAAAACGGATCGAGGTCGAATTTGATATGATCCATGTCTGCCCGCCTCAAACCGCCCCAGACTTCATTAAGGCATCTGCATTATCCGATGCTGCGGGTTGGGTAGATGTCGATCAACAAAGCCTACGCCACAAATCATTCGAAAACATATGGTCCTTGGGTGATGTGATGAATGCACCCAATGCAAAAACCGCTGCGGCAGCACGCAAACAAGCGCCAATTGTTGCTGCTAATATGATCGCAGACATGGATAACCGTTCTGCACCAGCGGCTTATGATGGATATGGTTCCTGTCCATTAACCGTCGAAAAAGGCAAAATTGTTTTGGCTGAATTCGGATATGGCGGCAAACTACTCCCAACTTTCCCCAAAGCCTTATTGAACGGCACAAAACCAACTCGGACTGCGTGGTTTCTAAAAGCCTCATTGCTTCCAGCCATATATTGGAACGCAATGTTGCGCGGCAAGGAATGGCTGGCAAGGCCATAGGCCTCATCACACAAAGCTAACGAAACGCTCACCAAAATGATATTGGGCGTTTTATGATCAACTCACTAGAATAGAATACGCATCTTTCAAGGAATTCTAAATGCCGCGTCTTCTGCTCTCTTTTTTATGCCTCTTCACTATTACAGCTTGTGCCTCTATTGAACGCATCGCAATTCCCAAAAGCAATCTGGCTGATTCAAGCTTTCAATCCGCTGGTAAGGTCACAAAAGTGGATCACCGCGCGTGGGGGAAATTCCTAAAAGCGAATACAGTTAAAGATAATGCAGACATTGTGCGCGTGAAATACGCTGATATCTCCCCAGCCCAAAAGCAGCAATTAAAAGATTATATCAAATCTCTTTCATCTACAGATCACACAAAATTATCCAAAGATGCACAGCTGGCTTATTGGGCAAATCTGTACAACGCTCAAACAGTGGATGTAATCTTGGATAATTACCCCGTTGAATCCATTCGTAAGATCAAAGACCGCCCCTTTGACCTAGGTCCATGGGAAGACAAACGTCTGACAGTGAATGGCAAAGAGTTGAGCTTACATGATATCGAACATGGTATTGTACGACCTTTATGGAGCAATGAACCCCGTATTCATTACATCCTAAACTGTGCTGCTGCTGGTTGTCCGAACCTTGGTCAGAAAGCTTATACAGGTCAAAATATCCAACAATCATTACATGATGCGGCTATTGCTTATGTGAATGATCCACGCGGTGTCACAGTATCTGCGAATGGCCGTATCATCGCATCAAAAATCTATTCTTGGTATAAGGATGATTTTGGCGGCTCGAATGAAGCGATTTTAAATCACATCCGAAAATATGCAGATGATGATCTGAAAGCAGCTCTTAGAGGCAAGAAACGCATTGCGAAATACGAATATGATTGGTCTTTGAATGATGCGACGGCTACCCCTTAAGCAACCTTTTTACGCTTCACAGCTGCTGCTGCGCGTTGGCGGCCTTTGAGCTTTTTATAAGGCATGTTTTCCAAACCTATGTTTCTGCGATGTGGCGTCAAAGGATCCCACGCTGTTTGACCTTTGGCCTGCGGCACCGCCTTCGTAATCATCGCATCTCGCTTCGCGTTGTGCACACACATCGATAATGGTCCATCAGCGGTGGCTACCATAAAAACACAAGCCTCGCATCGGCCTTTTTCTAGTTTTTCGGCGTCCATAAAGTTATGAATGAAAAAGCTAATCCGTTGTGGCCTATACCCCCGTAATAAACCAGCGCGTAAAGCCCATGCTTTTTTCAAGCTATAGAGCAATCCCAGCCGCATAAGCTTGGGCGATGTTAAGCAAGCCTTCATTGCGCGCGGCAATACTTTTCGGTCAACAGTCCAATCCACACCTTGCTGTGCCAACTCTGCAAAGAGCTTTGTGAAAAACGGGGCATCATCATATAAAGATGTCACACTGTTCCCAGCCACCAACAGCGCCGTATACTTATTACAATCAGGATGCCCAATCATCGGCATGTCATAAGTCAACGGCGTATCTGCGCCCATTTCAATTAACTGCATGACCGATTGTTGTGTGATCAAGTCCACATCGCGTTCGCGCAAAACACCCCGCCCTGTATCCGCCTGCATTTGGAAAGAGGCAAGGTTGACGCTGTCGGCATGATCTTTGAAAAACTTAACCAATCGCGGAATGTCCGCAACATTTTGGTCAAATATTGTCGTGTTAAACAGAACCCTCAAATTCAAATTCTGGGCACGTTCAATATACTCCAATCGGATCACATCCAAATCCTTTTCCGAAGCATAGCCCTTGCGCTCTTGTGTCATATCCACATGAAACACCACATCATTCAGCCCAGCTTGCGCCAAGGCCTTCAGCATTTCACGACTAGCTTTGATACCATTGGTAAACAGTGCAGACCGCATTCCATATGATTTAATTTCGGATACAATTTCCACCAAATCAGGAATAGAGCGCAACGTCGGATCGCCACCTGTAATTTGCACATTGGTGTAATCGCCATAGTGGTCATAAATCATCTTGATACGGCGTTTTAATTCAAACATCGGCACATCTTGGACCGCCTCTGCCATGTCCGACAAATAACATAACGTACAGTCCAAGTTACACCGCTGTGTGATTTCCAATGCCACACAAGCAATCGGAAATGTTCGCCCAGCGATCTGTTCTGGCGCAAATAGGTTTTCACGCTCTAAAGCGCTGCGCAAAGGATATGCCAAATCATCAGGCTTTTGCGCCTGTGTTCCAGAGGGATGAAAGGAATGAATTTCTTGTTTGGACAAATACACTTTGGGTTCCGCAATTGGCTTTGCCAATCAACTATCAATACCATTGCATGAATAGCCATTAACATCCCATCGCGTATGGACAACATATCGTGACCTGCACAGAAAACTTTACGAAATTACTTTACGAATTTGACTCAGATCAAAGCATCACAGCTCAATCCCTTGCATACAGTAACTGTCTGGCAGTGGTGTAAATAACCCCCCCCTATTTTATCAGCATCGTCATTGCCAGACATTCATGGCATTGAAAGGATATAATAATGCTCAAAGTATCTCATCTCTTTCTCATTATAATCAGCGCACTCTTAATAAACTGCAGCCCAGCAGAGAAATACCCTATCAGTGGAGAACAATGTGGGCCCAAAGATCCTGTCCTTGATTTAGATGCTTCGGATTGTGTTATTCTGCCCGTTTGAAAGTCACTAAGCCCAATCAAACAAAAACGCGACCCTTAGAAAAATCATCCAAAGACTTGATTTCTTCGCGCATCCATTCACGAAAAATCACCACATTTGGGTCGTTTTCCATACCCAAAGGACAGACCAAACGATAGTAATGTTCTTTGTGCATAACCTCTTTAAAAGGTGCCACCAAACGTCCGCTGTTTAAATAGGTTTCGGCAAGCGATACGCGCCCTAAAACGATCCCCCCACCGTTTGCCGCATAGTTCAATGCAGAATCTGGTGACGAAAATTGCGGACCTCTGGTACTAGTGCCTTTTGTATCAGTCGCTTTGAACCATTCTGTCCAACTTTCAATACTGGATAGGATGTCCCCGCTGGTCTGTCTGATCAGCGTATGATTGCGCAAGTCATCCAAAGTATTAATGCTATAGGCCAGCTCTGGTGACATCATAGGCGTCGCCCATTCGTGAAACAACCTTTCCGAAAAATAACCCTCATCCGAAGATGGGCCAAAACGGATTGCCAAATCGATACCGTCGCGTTGAAAATTCAAAATCTTTAAACTGGCTGTAAATCGTAATTCCAAGTCAGGGTATGCTGTCACAAACTTGGACATACGTGGCGCAAGAAACCCCGCCATAAATGCAGGCCCAGCCGTTACCGTCAAATGCCCTTGATCCAAACGCCGCAATGCATTCGACCACGCGGCTTGTAGTGCCTCAAATCCTTCTTGCACACCAGGCACCAATCCTGCGCCAATATCTGTTAACTCCACACGTCTGTTCAGGCGCCTGAACACTGGCGCACCCAGATGTTCCTCTAGCGATTTGATCTGAAAACTAAGTGCTGCTGGCGTCACGTGCAATTCAGCAGCCGCTTCTGCAAAACTCATATGCCGTGCAGCCGCTTCAAAAGCGCGCAATGCAGTTAGTGGGGGTAAACGATCATTCATATTCAGTTAAGTATATCTTATCTGACGAAAAAGAAAGTCTCGTTTGTTATAATATTTTTATAGGCCTAGTTTGGGTTTAAGTTAGAAAATACTAGGAAAGGACGAAACAATGAAAAGTTATATTGATCCGAAGACAATGGATGAAGCGTTACTAAATGCGCGCACAATCCGTTCGCAGGCTTTTCACAAAGCCGTCCATGATAGCGTAGACTTTATTTCGGAATTGTTCACCTCGTATAATCCGCAGATCATCTTCCGTCGGTAATCCATTACAAGCTTTGAACAAGAGAAAGGGTCGCATCTTCCCGCGGCCCTTTTTTATATCCTTTCTCAATGGCTCTGATTGCGCTAATCAACACACATGAGTTTTTGTGTTGATAAACTATGTTGTGTACGCGGCAATACAACGATCCTATCTGATGTCAGTTTTGAATTGGCGACAGGTGATTGTTTGATTTTGCGTGGCCCAAATGGCATCGGCAAATCAACATTGCTAAACACACTTGCAGGTTTGGCACCCCAAGGTCACGGAACGTCCACCTTAGACCCAGATGATATTGCCTATTCAGGGCATTTGGATGCGATTAAGTTTCAGTTAACTGTTGCCGAGAATTTGCAATTCTGGGCAGGTGTATATGGCACCAATACTGTTGCATCCGTTATGCAAGGCTTTGGCTTAACAGAGCTTGCAAATCGCCCAGCGGGAAATTTATCTGCAGGTCAAAAACGCCGCGTTGGTTTGGCACGTCTTTTGGTGTCTGATCGCAAAGTTTGGTTGATGGATGAACCAACGACCTCTTTGGATGCCGATCATACTGCGTTAATCACAAAAATGATCGATGATCACTGTCAATCAGGTGGCATTGCTGTTTTATCCACGCATATTGATTTGGATATTAAGAACGCGCAAACACTGGAACTCTCGCAATTCAAACCAGAACAAGCCCGAAACAATGATGTCTTTTTAGAAGGATCATTCTAAATGTTGGCCTTATTCTTACGTGACCTAAAGCTAGCGATCCGCACAGGCGGTGGTTTTGGCCTTGCCTTGGCATTCTTTTTGATTGTCGTGATGTTCGTCCCCTTTGGTGTGGGATCAGACCTGACACTGCTTGCACGTATAGCCCCAGGTATTTTGTGGATAGGCGCCCTATTGGCTTGCCTTTTGTCCCTTGATCGCATTTTCCAATTGGATGCCGAAGATGGTACATTGAATGTACTCGCAACCTCACCCATTCCACTGTCTGGTGTCACAGTCGCCAAATCCATGGCACATTGGGTAACAACAGGCTTACCCCTAACAATCGCAGCTATTCCATTGGGATATCTGTTAAACTTACCAAGCATTGCTTATGCATGGCTGTTTGTAAGCTTGTTCATTGGCACACCTGCATTGTCTTTTATCGGCGCTTTTGGCGCAGCCATCACAGTTGGCATAAAACGCGGTGGATTGCTGTTATCCCTGCTCGTATTGCCCCTTTATATTCCAACCCTAATCTTTGGGGCTGTGACGGTCATCAAAGCAGTTGAGGGATCGAACCCAATGCCAAGCCTTATGTTCCTTGCAGGGTTAACACTTTTAAGCGTGGTCATAATGCCTTTTGCCAGCGCCTTAGCGTTAAAGGCCAACCTGAGTTAACACCACTGTGACAAAGCACCCGTTGCCCTGTCGCAAAAATAGGATAAATAAAGATTATGTCACTTTGGGAATACGCAAATCCGGTTAAATTCATGGGGCTCTCAAGCCGTTTGATACCAACCCTTTCTGTCCTTACAATCTTGTGTTTGGTCACAGGTATTGTGTGGGGTTTTTTCGGCACGCCTGATGATTACAAACAAGGTTCTACCGTTAAGATCATATTCCTACACGTGCCCAGCGCATTGATGGCAATAAACGCATGGATGATGATGTTGGTTGCCTCTTTGGTATGGTTGATACGTCGTCATCATGTGTCTGCATTGGCAGCAAAAGCCGCCGCACCTATTGGCATAACGATGACATTAATCGCTTTGGGCACAGGTGCCATTTGGGGCAAGCCGATGTGGGGCACTTATTGGGCATGGGATCCACGCCTGACCAGCTTTATGATCCTCTTTGTCTTTTACCTTGGTTACATGGCATTATGGAGTGCTATCGAGGACAGCGATACCGCCGCAGACCTGACATCTATTTTATGTATGATCGGATCAGTATTTGCGTTGCTATCACGCTATGCCGTGAACTTTTGGAACCAAGGATTGCATCAAGGCGCGTCATTGTCTTTGGACAAAGAGCAACACGTTGATGACACGTTTTATTACCCGCTACTGTTTTGTATCGCTGGGTTTGTATTGTTGTTTGTGCTTTTGGTTTTGATCCGCACCCGCACAGAAATCCGCCTGCGCCGCGCAGCCGCTTTAGCCGCAAGGAATGTATAATGCCTGATCTTGGAAAATACGCTGATACCGTTATTTTGGCCTATATTGTTTCGTTTGTTTTCTTGATCGGTCTTGTGGGCCTGACATGGTTACAAAGCCGCCGCGCCAAACGTATTCTAGCAACCGAGGAAACCCGCAATGGCAAGTAAGATATCCCCTTGGGTCGCAGCACCCCCCCTGATATTTCTAGCAATCGCCGCTTTATTTGCATTCGGCTTGAAACGCGAAGATGCTGACAATCTGCCCAGCACAATGATTGGTCGTGATGTACCTGCCTTAACCACAACAAATCTAGGCAGCTATCCAGAATTGAATGCAGGTGATCTGCAAGAAAAAAACATAAAGCTGGTGAACTTTTGGGCAAGCTGGTGCGGGCCATGTCGTGTGGAACACCCAACCCTGCAAGGCTTGGCTGATGAAGGTATCATCATCCACGGCATCAATTATAAAGATCAAACTATCAGTGCAGAAGCTTTTTTAAAAGAACTTGGCAACCCATATACTAAAGTCGCCAAAGATGAGGGCCGCACAGGATTGGATTGGGGATTGTACGGTGTGCCTGAAACATTTGTCATTGATGAAAATGGCAAAGTGTTGTTACGCCATGCTGGGCCAGTAACTCAACGGGTTTTGGATGAAACAATCAGGCCTCTTTTAAACGCACAATAGATTTGCCAGCTTTAATAATAATCTCATAGGCAGTATTACTTACATTGCATTTTTTTACGCATCTTAGCTTGTAAATATAATATTCCACTATAAATCCCCCTCATAGTTAACGAATAGTACAGAGTAATATGGACCAAGATACAAAAGAAGATGTTGTGCTTGAAGAAACCAGCATTCAAGGCTCGATGCCAACATCAAAAAGCCCTAGTTTTTTAACGTCAGCCCTTTCCTACATTCAAGATAATTATATTCCTTCAATGTCGGAAGAATCCGTAGACAACAAACAAGATTAAGTCATACCTGTCTCAAAAAAATGAGACAGGTATGAATAGTATTGCTTTACTGACGAATACCTTCAACTTGGATAGTCAGCTTAATCGGTGCATCGCCAATTAATCCATCCATACCAAAGTCAGCCAACTGAATTGTTGTATGCCCAGTGAAACCCGCGCGGTAGCCGCCCCATGGATCTTTGCCTTCGCCAAGAAAGACTGTGTGTAGGTCGACAGATTTCGTCTCTCCACGAATGGTCAAATCACCCGTCAAAGTTGCTGTCTTATCATCAATCATTGTAATGCCAGTGCTTACAAACGTCGCTGTAGGATTAGAAGCAACATCAAACAATTTATCGCCACGCAAATGGTTGTCGCGCTCACCATGGTTTGAGTTTACAGAGTCCATATCGATTTCGACAGAGACTGAACCCTCTTCTGGTTTTTCTGCGTCATATTCAAAAGTGCCTTCGAATTTATCAAAGCGACCCGTTAGAACAGAATAGCCCAAGTGGCTGGCTTCGAAATTGATGGATGCGTGTGCACCTTCTACGTCGATTTGGTAACTTGCCGCATATGCTGATGTGCCAAGTGTCAAAGCCAAAGCGGCTGTCATAAGTGTTTTCTTAAACATGAGGGGAGTTCCTTGTTGTTAGTTACGTTTGATCTTTCAACATGCGTTTCAGCACATTGTCTTTTTTAATAAAGTGGTGCCAAAGGGCGGCGCCTGCATGAAGTGCGGCCAATGCGATTGTCAGATAAGCCAGTATCCAGTGCAATTTGCCTGCTAGTTTTTCCATACCTTTCTGAGTGTAGACTGAGGGCACATCAAAAAGTCCAAAAACAGAAATTGATCGGCCATCAAGTGTCGAAATAAAATAGCCAACAATCATGACAGTCAAAAGCAAAGCATAAAAACCCCAATGTAAAAGAGATGAGCCTTTATGTTCTAGCGGGGTTAAGTCAGACGTATCAGGTGCTTTATTGAACAATTTCCAGACAAATCGGAAAAGCAATAGTGCCAATAGAACCAAGCCAATACTGCGGTGCAGATCAGGTGCGGATTTATAATACGGGCTGACATAGGTCAGCGTCATCATCCAATAGCCCAGCGCAAACATACCAAAGATAGCCAATGCCATGCCCCAATGGAGCACACGAGCCACAAGGCCATATCCATTTTTTGTATTGCGATAATTCATATCTACGTGTCCTTACTTTAGGGCAGCGTAAGATATCTGAAATCAGAATGAAACTCACAATGAGGTCATAAAAACGCACATGAGTTGTAACATTTCGAGACAAGCAAAATCGTCAGATGGGCGGCATTTTTACCGCCCAGCCTTTGGGTATTACAGTGCTGCGTGGACTGCCAAAGTCGCTTTTACAGCTTTTGCTGCTTCTGCACCTTTTTTCACGAAATGATCAGTGAAGAACTTGATCAGATCAGGTGTCTCTTGGAAATTATGCGGTGTCAGTGAAACGGAAAATACAGGTACACCTGTATCCATCTGCGCTTGCATCAAACCGTCAACAACTGCTGTAGATACAAACTCGTGGTGGTATATGCCACCGTTCACAACGAATGCTGCTGCAACCACAGCATCATATTTGCCGCTTTCAGCCAGTTTCTTTGCCAAAAGAGGCATCTCGAATGCACCTGGTACATCGAATGGGTCTACTTGTGCGTCGCCGATTTCACTTTTGAAACCCGCCAATGATTGGTCCACAATATTTGCGTGCCATTGTGCCTTGATAAAGGCGATTTTGGGTGTTGTCATAGCTCTAGTCCTTTCTTCCATAACAAGACCCAGAGCGTCAGGAGTACGGATTGCGAAAGCCGCCCATACATCCATTCTCTACCATCCAGACTGTAACTGTCGGCCCCCGAATTTCACGGGTGTCTGCTGACCCTTAACAAGTAAGGCGCTCGCGGGCTATAACCGCCGGTGGGGAATTACACCCCGCCCTGAGAATATGTTTAGTCTACGAGATTCTTTTCCGATGTGAAAGATGAAACACGACTGGAACTTGCAAAATAAAGACGCTAATTGGGAGTATGACCCAACGTATGACCATTACCCGCCCCGACGATTGGCACCTGCACCTGCGCGATGGCGCAATGCTGAAAGCCGTTTTGCCTGAAACTGCCCGCGATTTTGCCCGGGCTATTATCATGCCGAATTTAGTGCCGCCAGTGGTGACGGCTGTTGACGCCGCAGCGTACCGTGAACGGATTCTGGCAGCGTTGCCAGATGGATCTGACTTTAAACCGTTGATGACATTGTATCTGACAGACGACACTGATCCTGCTGATGTGGCGGCTGCGCATGCAGATGGATTGATTACGTCTGTTAAACTATACCCTGCGGGGGCGACAACAAATTCATCCTCTGGTGTGACCAATATTGATAAGGTCATGCCTGTTTTGGAGAAAATGGCTGCGATTGGATGCCCTATGAATGTGCATGGTGAAGTAACGACGCCAGAGGTTGATATCTTTGACCGCGAAGCCGTGTTCATTGATACAGTTCTTGATCCGTTACGCCGCCGTTTACCAGAGTTGAAAGTCATATCAGAGCACATCACTACGAAAAATGGCGTGGATTATGTGGCCTCTGCAGGTGATAACTTGGCGGCAACGATTACGACGCATCATCTGATCATCAATCGCAACCACATGTTGGTGGGCGGAATTAAACCGCATTACTATTGCTTGCCTGTGGCAAAACGCGAAGAGCATCGTTTGGCATTGCGTAAAGCAGCAACAAGCGGTGATAAAAGCTTTTTCTTGGGTACGGATAGCGCACCGCACATTGATCCAAATAAGGAAAGCTCTTGTGGCTGTGCGGGTGTGTTTTCCGCCACAAACACAATGGCCTGTTTGGCGCATGTGTTTGAAGAAGAAGGTGCGTTGGATAAGTTAGAAGGTTTTGCCTCTTTACATGGCCCTGCTTATTACGGTTTGGCACCGAATGAAGCCAAGATTGAATTGGTGAAATCAGCGATCCCTGTGGATTACCCAGCGCATATTGAAACAGGCGAAGGCCCTGTGACGGTGTTTAACCCTGGGTATGATTTACATTGGCGGGTTGTTTAATCTTTTGCGCTCCGCGCGGGGATATTTAAGCCATAAAGAAACATGCAAGGTGCGCGGGTTTCCACGCACCTTTTTTGATTTCACATCTCAGCCAGAATTTCATCGATGATTTTATAACCACCACCCCAGCCGTTATCCATGCCTGACATCATAGAAGCAAAGCAGGTGATTTCAGCCTCGGTTGCATCAATTGGCACCTGTGTCAGACGTACGTTTGTTTTATCACCAGCATCTTCGAATGTGACTGTTGTCAGCAAAACGCGTGGCCAATCGGGCATCATTGGGTTGCTGGCGACATTCCATTCCGCATCTGTAGATGAATGGTACCAAACAAGTTTTTCTTCTGGCACAACCTCTTGGAACAGCATTTTACTGCGATCCGACTTGTCGCCCCATTTCATTTCATTCAGCCATGCACCACCCGGTTTCAGATCGTAACCGTGGATAATTGTTTCAATGCCTGGGCCGTACCAACGTTGTAATAGCTCTGGATCTGTCCATGCTTTCCATACCATTTCGCGCGGCGCATCGAAAACACGATCTAAGATGTATTCAGGTATATCGGTCATTCTGTATCTTTCTTTTGTGATAATTTCATTTGTGTCAAAACGTCATCAAGTTGGTTAAAACTTACCTCCCAAAACTGTTTGAATTCTTCGAGCCAATCGACAGCTGCAGCCATATTATCAGCCTTTAATCTGGCAGGGCGGCGCTGCTCTTCGACATCGCGTTCTACTAATCCGGCGCGTTCCAGTACTTTGAGGTGTTTGGAAATCGCGGGTTGGCTCATTTCAAACGGTTCTGCGATTTCATTTACTGAGGCTTGCCCATCCACAAGGCGTGATAGGATGGCACGTCTTGTTGGGTCTGCAAGTGCTGCAAAAACCGCGTCAAGGTTGGGTTCTGTGCTTATATGGTGTGCTTCATTCATAACCATATGGTTATATAATGGTCGGAAATTGTCAAGCGCATGCAATTATTACTTCATTTTATGGCTTAAAGAAAAAACCCGATTGCAAAAGCAATCGGGTAAGTCTCACTTAATACGGTCTAGACCTTGGAGGGACCAAAAACCGTGAGGCAGTGATAAAGCGCAAATTCAAATACTTGATAAGCCATCGCCTGAATGATCACTTATCTACGCCCCAATACAGGAACTCGAATCGTTGCCTTACGCCCCCTATTTAGCATAGATTGTAGCCATGGCAAACTTATCCACTGCATATTGTGGGTACTTCTAGACGCTGGGGCGTTGAAAATGCTTGTAAAATTGGGATTCCGGCATTTAAAAAAAGCACGTGTCGAAATGTTATCCCAAAAGCGTCCACAGGATATTAACAGGATTTCCAGATTGCGAGAATCCTATTCTTTAACGTATAACCGTCCGATACAGGGAACAGGGTGACAATGAACACGATAACGGCATTTCAGGGCGGCGCGGAAAACGAACAGGCAGAAGAAGCTCAAGCTCTTCCGCATAATATCGAAGCAGAACAGGCTTTGTTGGGCGCTTTGCTGGTCAACAATGATGTTTACGACCGTGTGGCAGCTATTATCAATGATACGCATTTCTATGACCCCGTGCACGGGCGTATTTTTGAAATCGCATCCCAGCGCATTCAGAAAAATGCATTGGCATCGCCTGTAACGCTTAAGGCGTTTATGGAAGATGATGAGGGATTGGCTGAATTGGGCGGCCCTGCGTATTTGGCGCGTTTGGCGGGGGCCTCTGTATCCGTATTTGCTGCGCGTGATTATGCGCAGATGATATATGATCTGGCAATCCGCCGCGACTTGATGGCGATTGGCGAAGAGATCAGCGACAAAGCACGCCGTATGGAAGTGAGCAATGAACCTACCGAGCAGATTGTTGAGGCAGAACAACGGCTGTACGCACTGTCTGAGCAAGGGTCCGTTGATACAGGGTTTCAAAGTTTTCTAAGTGCTGTGACAGAAGCGGTGAATGTGGCAAATGCTGCGTACCAACGTGATGGCGGTATGGCAGGAACCTCAACGGGCCTAATTGACATGGATAAAAAGTTGGGTGGTTTACACCGATCCGACCTTTTGATCCTAGCGGGTCGTCCATCGATGGGTAAGACATCGCTTGCGACCAACATCGCCTATAATATTGCCAAAGCGTATAAGAAGGGCAAATTGCCTGATGGCTCTGATGGCGCCGTTCAAGGTGGCGTAGTTGGCTTCTATTCATTGGAGATGTCTGCGGAACAATTGGCCTCACGTATTTTATCCGAAGCCGCTGAGATTGAATCGCACCGTATCCGGTCAGGCGACATGCAAGAAGATGAATTCCGCCGTTTGGTGGAGGCTGCCAAAACGTTGGAAAGCTGCCCTCTTTATATTGATGACACGGCTGCCCTACCCATCAGTCAGCTGGCTGCACGTGCGCGTCGTTTAAAACGAACCCATGGTTTGGATGTGTTGATCATCGACTATTTGCAGTTGGTCCGCCCAGCATCGGCCAAGGACAGTCGTGTGAATGAGGTTTCTGAGATCACACAAGGTTTGAAAGCGATTGCGAAGGAATTGGATATCCCAGTGATTGCACTGTCCCAGCTTTCGCGCCAAGTTGAAAACCGTGATGATAAACGCCCGCAATTGTCAGACTTGCGTGAATCCGGTTCGATTGAGCAGGATGCGGATATTGTTATGTTTGTGTACCGTGGTGAATATTATAAAGAACGTGAAAAACCTGCGGATCATGAAGCGGATAAAATGATGACATGGCAGGCCGAGATGGAAGAATTGCACGGTAAGGCCGAAGTGATCATTGGCAAGCAACGTCACGGTCCGATTGGGTCAGTTCAATTGGCGTTCGAAGGTCGTTATACGCGCTTTGCCGATTTGGCACCATCACGCTATGGCAACATCCCTGACGACGAGTACTAAGCTGGGGGCAAAATGAAACGCAGGCATTTTTTAGAAACGCTTGTATGGCGCGAACTGGTTTTTCAGTAACAGAGGATTGCCGATATTGCTAAAAAAGCCTTACAGAACGTTTATCCTAATCGCGAAGTTATCACACTAAATGTGGATGCTTTAGGTGAATTGGGCGGTGGTATTCATTGTGCGACCCAACAACAGCCGAAACTATAAACTTTGTATTTTGTGCGCTCTGATTTAGTTTGTTGGTGCAAGAATGCTACTGAAGTATGATCACAAATATAATACCTACTGATCTTAATTCCACCGTAAAGAATTGGCAGATTTTGAATAAAAGCTGGATACACAGTTCTTATGCAAGATCATTATCTGTAGCTGCACGTATCAGCAAATCCCTTGCGTCGCGAATATGGGTTTCAATCAGGGCACAACATGTTTCTCGATCACGACCCTCAAACGCCTTTACTATTTGTCCATGTTGGTCCAGCCAATGATCGGTATTTTCACATAGATCCCCATATTGTTTAATATGGATATGGCAGAGTTGACGTAGTTCATGGATGATCCGAACATGATGTGGTTTATTCGCTGGCGCATATAAAGCTTTATGAAAATTCCAATCGCTTTTTGCCCAACCAGATCTATTGGCCTCAATATTTGAGAGTTGTAAATGATATGTTATGTCTTCCATTTGCGTAGATGATGCTTGGCCTACAGCCTCAGCTATACATAGAGTTTCAAGAGTAATACGCAAATCATAGATTTCTGTTAACTCTTCGATTGATAGCTGAACAACGCGCGCACCATTATTTGGCGTTGTCACCACCAATTTTTCAACCGCTAATATGGCAAGTGCATCTCTGACAGGAATACGGCTGACATCAAACCGTTTTGCAATCTGTGACTGCAACAAAACTGCCCCAGGCGGAATAAACCCACTTAGTATTTCCTGACGCAGACCTTCAAGCACACTATTCGAAAGCATTTTTTCCCCTTGAATACTGAAAGAATACATGATGTATACATGTATACACAAAAAGAGGGAAAGACAATGAATAATGCACACTCATATACGTCTCTCGTGCGTTGGACTGGAAATACAGGTACAGGTACAAAAACATATCATGGATATGAGCGCACATGGGATGTAGCCGTGCCTGGCAAAAAAATTATCAATTGCTCAAATGATCCATTACTAGGTGGAGATTCTGCGAAGATGAACCCAGAAGACTTGATGCTCAGCGCGTTATCTTCTTGTCACATGCTATGGTATTTACATTTAGCAAGCTCAGCGAAGATCACTGTTCTATCTTACCAAGATACTCCGGTTGGCACAGGAGAGGTTATGCCCGACGGTTCCGGACGGTTTTTAAAAGCAGTACTGAAGCCTGTGATTACAGTGGAAACTGGCAATGATTTGCAAAAAGCCCATGCCATTCACGGTGATATTCATCAATATTGCTTCATTGCCCGTTCCGTGAATTTTCCTGTCACATATGAACCTGTCATAACCGAAGCTTAATATAGAGGCCAATCCACAGTACACGAACCAAGAACAGCCGAAACTATAGGCCTTGTGACTTGACGCGCCCCCCCATTTTGTGGCCCATAGGCGCAAAAGAGGTATAGGGCTATGACAGCAGCAACATTGACCATTGATCTGAATGCCATCGTGAAAAACTGGCAAGCTTTAGATGCAAAATCCGCTTCAAGCGTGGAAACGGCTGCTGTTGTAAAGGCCGATGGGTACGGCTTGGATGCTGGACGTGTAGCGGCTGCATTGTCAAAAGCAGGTGCACGCAGTTTTTTCGTTGCATTAGCCGAAGAAGGCATTGCTGTACGTAAAGCCGTTGGCAATGACGCGGATATTTATATCTTCTCAGGCATGATGTTGACCGATGCTGAGCCGATTAAACAATACAACCTAATCCCCTTGCTGAACTCACCATCGCAACTGGTGAAATATCGCATGGGCATGTCTGAATACCCGTTCGGTGTGCAAATCGACAGCGGTATGAACCGTTTGGGCATGGAACCCGCTGATTTTGCCCAAGTGCGCGAAAAAGCAAAAAACGCTAAATTAGTCATGAGCCATCTTGCCTGTGCAGATACGCCTGATCACGCACAAAACCAGCAACAATTGCAGTGTTTCCGTAACTTGACGGATGGCATGAAAGTGCGCAGGTCATTGGCTGCCACTGGTGGCACGTTACTGGGTAAAGATTATCACTTTGATATGTGTCGCCCCGGTGTTGGGCTTTATGGTGGTGAACCGTTTGAGGCGGCCAACCCTGTAGTCACAGTTTCAATCCCCGTCATTCAGACACGTGATGTTGAAGTAGGCGAAAGCGTTGGCTATGCCGCTTCATGGGTTGCTCAGCGCCCATCAAAAATCGCTACAATTGCAGCTGGTTATGCAGATGGCTTGATCCGCGCGATGGGTAACAGTCAGGTTTTTATTTGGGCCGGCAACAAACCCTGCCCCATCGTTGGACGCGTTTCTATGGATTTATTGACTGTGGATGTAACCGATATAGGTCAAGTGCCAACCCATATGGAAATCCTGAATTCGCACCAAACAGTGGACCTGTTGGCGGATGCTGCAGGAACCATCGGATATGAAATACTAACCAGCCTTGGCGCGCGCTATAAACGCGACTATATAGGCGGATAAGATAAGCAGGATAAGACCACGTGATACAGGCCACCCAAAGAATACTCTCTCGCATAGGGCGCGCAACTTTGGCAGTGTTTCAAAGCATTGGTGCTTTGATATTGTTTGCTTTAACAGCAGTCAGTCATATTTTTCGCCCACCGTTCTATTTCGGGGCATTTGTGCGTCAATTGTTGAACATCGGCTATTTTTCTCTGCCAGTTGTAGGATTGACAGCATTGTTCACGGGGGCGGCATTGGCTTTGCAAATCTATTCAGGCGGTTCGCGCTTTAATGCCGAAGCTGTGGTACCACAAATTGTTGCCATCGGAATGGTGCGCGAGCTTGGTCCTGTTTTGGTGGGTTTAATGATCGCGGCACGCGTGACATCATCAATTGCTGCTGAAATTGCTACGATGAAAGTGACCGAGCAAATTGATGCGCTGACCACTCTGTCCACAAACCCTATGAAATATCTGACGACACCGCGTGTATTGGCAGCATTCCTCGTCGTACCTTTATTGGTAGGTATTGGTGACATTATCGGTATTATGGGTGGCTTTTTCGTCAGCACCAGCCGTTTGGGGTTCAACCCATCGAACTATATCCAAAACACTGCTGACTTTCTAACGTTCATCGACATTGTTTCAAGCCTAACCAAAGGCGCCGTTTTCGGATTTATCGCAGCCCTGATGGGTTGTTATTACGGCATGAATTCAAACCGTGGCGCACAAGGTGTGGGTGAAGCAACAAAATCATCCGTGGTGGTTGCCTCTGTCTTAATACTTGCCTCTAATTACCTTCTAACAGAAATGTTCTTCTCATCATGATTACGATCAAAGACCTACATAAATCCTTTGGGCCTAAAACCGTTCTAAACGGCGTGAACATGCATATTGCGGCGGGGCATTCGATGGTCATTATTGGCGGCTCTGGCACGGGTAAATCCGTTTTGCTGAAAAATATCCTTGGCTTGATCACACCTGACAGTGGCTCGATTGAGGTAAACGGTATCGATCCTAATACTCGTAACCGTGATGCGTTTTTGGATATGTTTGGGATGTTGTTCCAAGGCGGTGCTTTGTTTGACAGCCTGCCGATCTGGCAAAACGTATCGTTTCGATTGTTGCAGGGCAAACATAAGCTTTCGAATTCTGAAGCACATGAGATTGCCGTGGAAAAACTGCGCCGTGTTGGATTGCGCCCTGAAGTGGCCGATCAATATCCGGGCGAATTGTCTGGTGGTATGCAAAAACGCGTGGGGCTGGCCCGTGCGATTGCAGCAGAGCCAGAGATTATATTCTTTGATGAACCCACCACGGGCTTGGACCCAATCATGTCTGGTGTGATCAACGAGCTGATCCGCGAGATTGTGGTGGAAATGGGAGCGACGGCCATGACGATCACCCATGATATGAGCTCTGTCCGCGCCATCGCTGATGAGGTCGCCATGCTGCACGAAGGTGTGGTGCAATGGACGGGTAAAGTTGGTGATATGGACAACAGCGGCGATCCGTATCTGGATCAGTTCATCAATGCCCGCCCTGATGGGCCGATTGAGGCTATTCGGTGATTGAACTTATTGGCGAGTTTATTATTGAGTTCTCGATCTGGAAAATCTCAGCATTTTTCTACAATGATAATTCAAAACGAAAACTGCGATTAGTAACCTTATACTGTCTAATTTTTATTATTAGCTTCTATTTGATTAACATTTTTATACTCTGGTATTTAAATGCTCTTTTCATCATACCTGCAATATTCTTTGCGAATGCTACTCTGATTAGTATATTCATCATAGGTTTTTTCTTATTTTTTGCATTTATGTTGGGAGAACATAATCGCCAGAAATATATTCGCGCATATTCAGCATTAACTTTTTACCTTTGCTCTTTAGGCATAGGCGTTTTTATAGCATTACTATGAGGTACGTTTGTATATAAAATTCCTAAACCTCGCCCTCCTCATCCTCTTCCCCATCGCATGGTTTGCGCCCCTCATGCGGGCTGGCCTGCTGCCGTTTTTCTCACTCGATGAAATCTCGATCATCACGGGGATTGCTGATCTTTGGGGTAAGGATGTATTCCTTGCTCTTATCATCACATTCTTTGCGTTGATCGCTCCTATGGCCAAGGTTATTGGAACGGCTTTGATCCAATTCAACCTATTATCCGAAAAGGTCAAACCTGCCCTTGCGATCCTTGGAAAGCTGGCGATGGCAGATATATTCTTGATCGCCATTTATATCGTGGTGGCCAAAGGCGTGGGCGTGGGGCGTTTGGAAACGGCTTGGGGATTGTATTTGTTTACCTTTTGCGTGCTTTTATCCTATGCGATCACATTGATGTCTAAGCACAATAAATGAAACCTTGCTGATTACCCCCTTGCCCGTTAAACCCTTTGGCAATGGCTAAGACGTCCACAATATTTTCCTGCATGAAATGCGGTGCGACCCATAAAAAATGGGCAGGCCGATGTGATGCATGCGGTGAATGGAATTCCATTGCCGAAGAAGCACCTTTGGCGGCTGGCCCTTCTGGCAAAACACTGGGCGGTGCCAAAGGGCGCAAAGTTGCTTTGGGCGATTTATCCGAGATTGACAAACCATTGCCACGCATTGCCAGCGGCATCGCTGAGTTCGACCGTGTTTTGGGCGGCGGCATGGTGCCAGCAAGCGCCATATTAGTTGGCGGTGATCCCGGCATCGGGAAATCAACGATGTTACTGCAAGCCGCTGCAAGTTTTGCGCGCGCTGGCAAGAAAGCGATTTATGTTTCGGGCGAAGAAGCCCCAAGCCAAATCCGTATGCGTGCGCAACGTCTGGGATTGTCTGATGCGCCTGTGAAATTAGCAGCAGAAACCAATCTGCGCGATGTGCTGACAACATTGGAAGAAGAACGCCCTGATGTGGCAATCATCGATTCCGTACAAACCATGTGGGCCGATCATGTGGACAGTGCGCCCGGTTCAGTTTCTCAGGTTCGGGCGACTGCACATGAATTAACCACATTTGCGAAACGCCGCGGTGTTTCTGTGATCCTTGTGGGGCATGTCACCAAAGAGGGTCAGATTGCTGGGCCGCGTGTTGTGGAACATATGGTTGATACGGTTTTGTATTTTGAGGGCGAGCGTGGTCATCAGTTCCGTATTTTACGCGCTGTGAAAAATCGCTTTGGCCCTGCCGATGAAATTGGTGTGTTTGAAATGACAGGGGCTGGGTTGCAAGAAGTGACGAACCCCTCTGCCCTATTCTTGTCTGACCGTGAAAACCCAGCACCAGGTTCTGTTGTCTTTGCAGGGATGGAAGGTACGCGCCCCGTTTTGGTTGAAATCCAAGCTTTGGTTGCACAATCCACACTCGCTTCACCGCGCCGTAATGTTGTGGGTTGGGACAGCAGTCGTTTATCGATGATTTTAGCTGTTTTGGAATCGCGGTGCGGGATCGGTTTTGGCAACATGGATGTTTATCTGAATGTTGCAGGCGGTATGCGTATATCAGAACCTGCTGCGGATTTGGCTGTCGCAGCCGCCTTAATCTCGGCAAGACAAGATCATGCTATTGCCAAAGATGCGGTTATATTCGGCGAAATTAGCTTATCTGGGGCGCTTAGACCCATCTCTCAGGCCGAAAATCGGCTTAAAGAGGCAAAAAAACTAGGTTTTTCATCTGCTTTTGCACCTTCGAGGATGAAATTAACAAACGAATCTGGCATGAAGGTCGCAACTAACAATGATGTGGGCGACTTTATTGCCGCTTGCTTTGGCGCAATAGACGCTTAAAGGGGAAGAATAATGGAATACACAATCGTTGATGGTGGCGTTGCAATTGTCATACTTGTGTCGGCTATCTTGGCCTATTCCCGTGGATTGGTTCGCGAAGTCCTTTCCATCGCAGGTTGGATCGCTGCTGCAGTTGCCGCTTTTATTTTTGCCCCACAGGCCGAACCACTGGTACGCGAGATTCCTTATCTAAGTGATATCATTGGCCCATCATCTGAGTTGTCAATTATCGCATCCTTTGCAATTGTCTTTGCTATAGCATTGATACTTGCATCCGTATTCACGCCCATTTTCTCTGGATTGGTTCAAAGATCCGCCATTGGTGGATTAGACCAAGGCTTGGGATTTGCATTTGGTGTTCTACGCGGGTTGGTCTTAGTTCTAGTTGGATTAATCGTTTATGATTACATTGGAGCTAAACATGATCTGGTTGAAAAATCCAAAACAAAAGAGTTGCTTGCAGGCAGTCAGGAACGCACACAAGAACTTATTCCAACACAAGCCCCACAATGGATTGTGGATCGCTATGAAGAGTTAACGAACCGAAACAATACAAATACTGGTGATGGCACAACCACTACACCAGCAAACTAAGCGAATTGTGATATAACAAGGTGGTGACAATGCTACCCGTTCCACAGTATAGAGACCCCAATTCGCAAGCTGCCGAGTCGGAGAGACCATGCTAAGCCAAACAAAGCCGTTCCTAGCCCATCCTTTTGATGACGATAAACTGAAAGAGGAGTGCGGAATTTTTGGCGTTCATGGCGTTGCTGATGCCGCCAATTTTGTAGCCCTTGGTCTTCATGCACTCCAACACCGTGGACAAGAAGCAGGTGGTATTGTTGCTTATGACCAAAAAGCTGGTTTCAACAATGCACGTCGTTTTGGGTATGTCCGCGATCACTTCACAAAACAAGAGTTGATGAAAACGCTGCCAGGTAGTGTATCTATTGGTCACGTCCGCTATTCAACAGCAGGTAACAAAGGACAAACAGCTATTCGCGATGTGCAACCGTTCTTTGGTGAATTTGCAATGGGTGGTGCTGCTATTGCACACAACGGCAATCTGACAAATGCTGATGAGTTGCGCAAAGAGTTGATAAGCCGTGGTTCGATTTTCCAGTCTTCGTCTGACAGCGAATGTATCATCCATCTGATGGCACGTTCCATGCAACCAAACATTCCAGAACGCATCAAAGATGCAACGCGCCGAGTTGAAGGCGCGTTTTCAATTGTAGCAATGACACGCACCAAAATGATCGGCGTACGCGATCCGTTGGGCGTTCGTCCATTGGTTTTGGGTCAAATCGGTGATGGTTGGGTTCTAAGTTCTGAAACATGTGCATTGGATATCATAGGCGCTGAATTCATTCGCGAAGTTGAACCAGGTGAAATGGTGGTTGTTACGGATCAAGGTGTGGAAAGCTCATTCCCGTTTGAACCAGCTAAAGCACGCCCTTGTATTTTTGAACACGTTTATTTCTCACGTCCTGACAGCATTTTGGGCGGTCAATCTGTCTATGAAACACGCCGTCGTATCGGTGTTGAACTTGCGAAAGAAAGCCCTGTTGAAGCGGATTTGGTTTGTCCTGTCCCTGACAGTGGTACACCTGCAGCTATTGGATATTCCCAAGAGAGCGGCATTCCTTATGCAATGGGTATTATCCGTAACTCTTATATGGGCCGGACATTTATTGAGCCATCTGAACAGATCCGCAACATGGGTGTGCGTTTGAAATTGAACGTGAACCGTGCGTTGATCAAAGGAAAACGTGTAATCCTTGTGGATGACAGTGTTGTACGCGGAACAACAAGCCGTAAGATCAAAGAAATGATTTTGGATGCTGGTGCTAAAGAAGTGCACTTCCGTATTGCATCCCCCCCGACAGCATGGCCTTGTTTTTACGGTGTGGATACGCCTGATCGTGAAAAGCTATTGGCGGCAACAATGAGTATTGAAGAAATGCAAACTCATTTGGCAGTCGATAGTTTGAATTTCGTATCATTGGATGGTTTATACCGTGCATGTGGTGTGGAAACTGGTCGTGACAGTGACAACCCAGCGTATTGCGATGCATGTTTTTCTGGCGAATATCCGGTGCGTCCGATGGACCAGATCAAACGCGGCTTCAAACTTAAAGAACCTGCCTAAATCATGGGTGCATTTGACGGACAACTGGCCCTGATCACTGGGGCAACACGTGGCTTTGGCTATGCGGCAGCACAAGCTTTGGCGGCAGAAGGCGCTGAAATTATTGCAGTGGGCCGTACAAGCGGTGCATTGGAAGAATTGGATGACGCCATTCAAGCCGCTGGTGGTAAAGCCACATTAGTGCCATTGGATATTACCGATAATGATGGCCTGCAGCGTTTGTGCTTATCTGTGCATGAACGTTGGGGGGGGCTGGATCTTTGGGTTCATTCCGCAGTTCATGCGGCACCATTGGCTCCTGCGGGACATATTGCAGATAAAGATTTGGTAAAATCTGTGACGATTAATCTGACAGCAACGCAGCAGTTGATTTCGATGATTGACCCGTTATTGAAAGCTAAGAATGGAACTGCCGTGCATTTGGATGATCCCCGTGCAGGTGAGAAATTCTTTGGGGCTTATGGTGCAACAAAAGCAGCGCAAAAAGCTTTGTTTGACAGCTGGGCCTCGGAAAGCACTTCAACAGGCCCACTTGTACGCAGTTTCACACCAGAACCGATGCCAACAGCAACACGCGCACGTTTTTTCCCGGGCGAAAACAAAGATGAGTTGAATACCACCGCAAGCCAAGCTGCACGCTTTGTGGACTGGTTAAAAGACTAGAAGATAAAGTCGTCTGCTGTAAAATCAGCAATGGTTAATCGCGTGCCATCAATACTTTCAATACGGATCACATGGTCGCCTGCAAAAATCGCGGCCCCAAATGGTCGTGACTTGATGCTTAGATCGCTTATATGTGAAATTCCATCAATTGAGGAAAAATCGATTACATCAATACCAGTTTCATAATCCATAATGAAATCACGTTTGTCATCATCGACGAATTGAAAGATATCAGCTCCTGCACCACCAAACATACGGTCACGCCCATCACCATCAATGATAAGATCATCACCATCACCACCATAAAGGTAATCTGTTCCATTAAACCCTGTAATTATATCATCAAGCTCTGTTCCGTTTAATGTATCATGCCCATTGCTGCCGATTATGTTCGCACCAATACTTTCAATACCGATTTCGAATTGCGTAAAGCCATTTTCAGAACCACTACTGACAAGCGCATGTGGGATGCCACCAAAAAAAGTCACTTCAATATCAGTAATATTATTAAGTGTTGTATCAAAATCATCTGCCAATGTTTCCAAAACAGATAAGGTGCCATTAGGACTAAGCTCTAATAATGTAACACCATCATCTGATCCTGCTGCCAAAACAAAGCTACGTTGGTTAAAGGTAAAAATTTCCAGAACACTCGCATCTTGAAACCGTGTTTCCAAACTATCAATCAGATGATCAGTTTCTGTAAGCTCTCCACGGTTATTAATAGAATAAACCGTTAAACTATTCGTGCCAGATGAAGCCATGATTAAAAATGTTTGCGCACCAACCGTTGTAACTTCTAATGCTTGGGGAAGGTTGAAACCAGATGTATCGGTTGGTGCAACACTATCTCTCAGATGTAAATTACCATGAATACCTACCCGAAAACTATTTAATCCTGCATCAAATGCAGAGGCCGTAAACATATAAGTTGTGCCGCGAATAACCACAGATGCAAATGCGCTGACATCACCCAAGTAATCCAAACTTCCGGCATCATAAACGGGTTGCGTGATAAACGTATCATTTGGCTTCATACGGTAACTGGAAATACCTGATGTGTTAGTCTGCGAAACATAAAGGAATGTCTTGCCATCAATTTCGATGGAAAAAGTCGTATCAAATCGACTGATATCTACACCGTTAGGCGTTTGCAAAATAGGTTCCGAAAACTGACCATTGCTATCAATACGATAGGTCGCAACTTCATCATCTAATCGCCCAGAGGGCAGCAGAACCATGTGGCCATTGATCATTGATATATTCGCCTGTGTGACCGCAAAAGTACCTGTATCAGCCCCGAACTCTAATGTGTCCACCACTTGTGGAGGTAGTCCATCACGCAACAGGAAACTGGTAATCGTGCTGTCTGCTTCAGACGCTACAAAGACGTACTGATCCGTGCCAATTGTAACCACTTCTAAATCTGATACGCCTTGCAATTGTAAAATCGCATCATCAATAATGGTCGCAACTTTTGTAAAATCTACCACCACAGCACTCCTTTGACTTCAAAAGGGATGCTGCCAGATAGGTCTTAATCCAAAGCTAAATTAACCAAGATTGGTTTAGGTATTATGTAGAAAATGCAATACATCGCCGTCAGCAACGATATAAGATTTGCCTTCAGCGCGCATTTTACCCGCTTCTTTGGAACCTTGTTCGCCATTAAATTCAACATAATCATCATAAGCGATCGTTTCTGCACGAATGAAACCGCGTTCGAAATCGCCGTGAATGACACCTGCCGCTTGTGGCGCAGATGTGCCTTTGGCAATCGTCCATGCGCGGGCTTCTTTTGGGCCAACTGTGAAATATGTTTGTAGTCCCAAGAGTTCATAACCTGCGCGGATCAAACGGTTTAGACCCGCTTCTTCCAAACCAAGTTCCTCTAAGAACATTTCAGCTTCTTCATCTTCGAGTTGGCTAATTTCTTCTTCAATTGCAGCTGAGATGACAACAGAGGCAGCACCTTGTTCAGCTGCCATTTTTGCAACTGCTTCGGAATGTTCATTCCCTGCACCTGCGTTTTCTTCTTCGACGTTACAAACGTAAACGATTTTCTTAGAGGACAACAAACCAAGCTGCTCCCACATTTTTTGTTCGTCTTCATCTACCTCTACAACACGGGCAGGTTGACCCGCTTCAATCGCAGCTTTGGCTTTTTCCAAAAGTGCGTGTTGGGCAACAGCTTCTTTGTCGTTGCCTTTCATCTTGCGCACAAGATTGGCCATACGTTTTTCGATGCTTTCCAAATCGGCAAGCATCAATTCCGTTTCAATCGTTTCCGCATCTTCGACAGGGTTCACGCGGCCATCCACGTGGGTCACGTCATCATCTTCAAAGCAACGTAACACATGTGCAATCGCATCACATTCGCGGATGTTGGCAAGGAATTGGTTACCAAGGCCCTCGCCCTTTGAAGCGCCCTTAACCAATCCCGCGATATCAACGAATGTCATACGCGCTGGAATGATTTTGGCAGAGCTTGCGATTGCAGCCAGTTTATCAATGCGTGCATCCGGCACGGACACTTCGCCCACATTCGGCTCAATGGTACAAAACGGAAAGTTTGCCGCTTGTGCCGCCGCTGTTTTTGTCAGCGCGTTGAACAATGTGGATTTACCTACGTTTGGAAGTCCAACAATACCTGTTTTAAAGCCCATGATGGTCACCTTGAATGATCGTTTTGCGCGCATCTACGGGGGATATGGGTAAAACGTCAAGTTAGTATGCGTTTTTTTGCCAAAACCCCATTGATTTTCCCGTCTTTGTATCCCAAACCAAGGTCTAGACTTTAAGGGACCAGCCATGACACGTATTGACGCTAAATTCGCAGAGCTGAAAGCCGCAGGAAAATCTGCTTTCGTATCTTACATCATGGCAGGCGACCCAAGCTATGACACATCATTGGCAGTGATGAAGGGTCTGCCAGCGGCTGGTGTGGATATCATCGAGCTGGGTTTGCCGTTTACGGATCCAATGGCGGATGGCTCTACAATCCAATTGGCGGGACAACGTGCACTGGAAACAGGCATGACGTTGAACAAGACATTGGCAATGGCTTCTGAGTTTCGCAAAGAGGACAATACAACACCGATTGTTTTGATGGGCTATTACAACCCGATTTATTCAATGGGCGTCGATAATTTTATTGCTGCGGCCAAAGATGCAGGCATCGATGGGTTGATCATCGTGGACTTGCCACCAGAAGAAGACGAAGAACTGTGTATTCCAGCAAATGCTGCGGGTATGAACTTTATCCGTTTGGCAACACCAACAACAGATAATCGCCGTTTGCCAAAGGTTTTGGAAAACACATCTGGGTTCATCTATTATGTGGCAATTACAGGCATCACAGGGTCTGGTTCGGCCTCTACTGAAAAAGTGGGTGCGGAAGTGGCACGTATTAAGCAATCAACTGATCTGCCTGTTTGCGTGGGCTTTGGCATTAAAACACCATCTGACGCCGAAGGCATGGCAAAGGTTGCTGATGGGGCAGTTGTTGGTTCTGCAATTGTATCCAAACTCGGCGCTGGTGAAAGTGTTGAGGATGTACTGGCTTTTGTTGCTGAATTGGCAGAAGGTGCACATAGAGCTTAATTTATTTTCAAAAGGCTATTATGTATAACCAAGCACTAAAGACTTATAAAGAAATTTTCCTGCTTATTTTAACTTTTTCTCTAATAATGGCTATGTTAGATTATTTAACAAGCGCATACGAGACTATAAAGTTTAGTATAACATATATGGTGATGTATTTTATTTCACTCCCATGTATCGTATTCTCCATGTATCGTAATATCCTCCTAAGTGAACACTTCACGTCATTTGGGAGAGCAAAGACAACTACCTATGAAATTAACATTATAAATTGGAGTTTTGCTTGGAGATACACAGCACTTTGGATAATTCCGTTCTTTATTGGATTGATTCCCGCATATTTCATTTTCCAGTTATATGACATAACTGGGTTCCTAATATCCTATCTTATTATAGCTTGTATATTTTATTATATACTATTGGCATTATTCGGAACATCTTTACCCGCATCTGTGGTAAAAGCTGATGGGAAATTTTCAACAGCATATTCAGATTCAAATTTCTGGATAAATTTCAAAAAATTCCTATCTGGGCCGTTTCTAATACTATCTTTTACATCACTACTTTCATTTTCTCTCGAAAACTTAATAGTTGCATGTTTCTCAAACGAAAATCATCAATTGGCACTACATATTGGTGCGAACTTTATAACTTATTTAATCCTAGTTTATGTCATGGCCGTTGAGGTAAGTCTTTTATGCTCAATTTTCAATAGAAGTAGGTATGAGAGTTAAAAAACGACAATTTGGGTCATTCAACTTACCAATTTCTGCATTTTCTATATTGTCATTATAAGCATGTCTTTTTTAAATTGGCTTAAATCACCAAAGGACAGACTATGCCCGTTATTACCAATGTCGATGACCTAAAGAAAATCTACAAACGTCGTACGCCAAAGATGTTTTATGACTATGCGGAAACGGGGTCTTGGACAGAGCAAACATTCCACGACAACGTAAATGATTTCGCTGATATTCGTCTGCGCCAGAAGGTGGCGATTGATATGTCTGGACGTTCCACGGCGACACAGATGATTGGCCAAGATGTTTCTATGCCTGTGGCCCTTGCCCCTGTTGGCATGACGGGGATGCAACATGCGGATGGTGAGATTAAAGCCGCGCGTGCAGCAGAGGCATTTGGTGTGCCATTCACCCTATCCACGATGTCGATCTGTTCGATTGAAGATGTGGCCGAACATACAACCAATCCTTTTTGGTTTCAGGTTTATGTGTTGCGGGATGAAGATTTCAACAGACGTTTATTAGATCGCGCAAAGGCAGCGGGTTGTACAACTTTGGTCATTACTGCTGATCTGCAAATTCTGGGGCAACGCCATAAGGATTTGAAAAACGGTTTGTCCGCACCACCCAAACTGACCTTGGCGTCTATTGCCAATTTAGCCACTAAAGTGCCGTGGGGCTTGGAGATGTTAGGAACGAAACGCAGGTTCTTTGGCAACATCGTTGGACATGCAAAAAATGTTGAAAATGCTGCTGACCTTGGTGCTTGGACGCATGAACAGTTTGATCCGACGTTGGATTGGAAACGCATTGATAAAATGGTCAAGGATTGGGATGGCAAGGTCATCATCAAAGGTATTTTGGATGTAGAAGACGCCAAACGCGCTGTGAAAACTGGGGCGGATGCCATTATCGTTTCCAACCATGGTGGGCGTCAGTTGGATGGGGCTGTGTCATCAATCCGCATATTGTCGGACATCGTTGATGCAGTTGGCGATAAGATTGAAGTGCATATCGACAGCGGTATTCGTTCGGGGCAAGACGTTTTGAAAGCTATGGCTTTGGGTGCAAAGGGCACATATATCGGGCGCGCCTTTATCTATGGCTTGGGTGCTATGGGCCAAGAAGGTGTTACAAAAACGCTGGAAGTCATTCATAAAGAGTTGGATATGTCTATGGCTCTTTGTGGGGAGCAACATGTGGATAACTTGAATCCAAACAATTTACTTATTCCAAAAGATTTCAAAATATCAGAGGCTTATGACTTCTAAAGTTATCCACAGCCTATTGTTGACGAAATGGAAACAATAGGGCTAAAGTTAGGTACATTGTCACTTTCTTTTGGGGAGAAGGTTATGAGTACTGCCATGGAGCGTGCTGCGCTGACTTTATCGAATGGATATTACCGAGTTTTAGAGGCATATTACCGCGCCATTGAAAAATCAGTGGGATTTGTTCTGAAAGAGGATTGACCCCGCCATCCTTAGACTTTTTCTGGAATTGCAGGGGAAAATGCATACCCTTCAGGACTTAGAATTGTGCCCTCGTATAACCCATGCGGTTTATTACGCGGCTCTTCTATGACAGTGCCGCCATTTTCAGCCGCTTTTGCAATGGCTTGATCTGGATCGATGCCAAACAAATACAATTGCACCCCTGCCCCGCGTGGAGGGTTGTCTGGTAACATGCCTTGTACAGGATGCGTGCGGTATGTGGCGTCATGGTGAAGTTGGATCATGGTATCGCCCAGCTTAATGATCGCGAAATCATCGGATAGACGGTGGACTGTGGCATCAAAAGTGCCTGTTAAAAAGGCTGCCAATTTTTTGACGTCTTGGGTCAATAAATTCACCCCTAAGCCTGTTAGACTTTTACCAAAACCCCCTGGGGAGACTGTTTCTAAATCCATGATGCCCTCCGATATCATTATAAAACAGACTATGCCATCCATTATGATTGCAAAGCGCATAAGCGACATGTTTCGCACGATTCCTTCCTGTGTGTTGATCTGGGGTGCTGAAATAAGGGATAAAAACGCATTTACCCCTTTTAATTATAGAGATTCGCGGTTATGGAGCAGCTTCTTGCAGCTTTACACCCTTGGAGGAGGCTGCGTTTGTAAACTTTAGGAGAATTAAAATGGCTGGAAATATACCAGATTTCAATGCCACGGTACGCGCGGGGACAGGCAAGGGGGCCGCTCGTCAAGCTCGTCGTGATGGGCTCGTACCAGGTGTGGTTTATGGCGGTGGACAAGATCCACAAGCAATCAACGTACCGTTCAACGTACTTTTCAAGCAACTAAAAGCAGGCCGTTTCATGTCTACGCTTTTCAACTTGAAAGTAGAAGGACAAGAAGATGTACGTGTGATCTGCCGCGGCGTTCAGCGTGACGTTGTAAAAGACCTACCAACACATATCGACATGATGCGCTTGAAGCGCGATTCACGTGTTAACTTGTTCATCCCAGTAGAATTCATCAACGAAGATGTTTCTGTTGGCTTGAAAAAAGGCGGCACATTGACAACAGTTCGCCCAGAGGTGGAACTGAAAGTGACTGCAGGTAACATCCCTGCAAGCTTGATTGTTGATCTTGAAAACCTAGACATCGGCGACATCGTTCACATCTCTGACATTGAAATGCCAGAGGGTTCACGCCCAATGATCACAGACCGTGACTTTGTGATTGCGAACATTGCTGAACCATCTGCTCTGAAATCAGACGATGAAGATGAAGAAGAGACAGTAGAAGAAGCAGCTGAAGGCGAAGAGCCAACAGAAGGCGAAGAGCCAGCTGCAGAAGAGTAAGCTCTGCTTCACTGTTAAAAATTTAAACGCTCGTAGATTTCTACGGGCGTTTTTTTCTTCCAAAACAGACTACTGGACCACGTGATCCATATGGAATGTAGGAAAACCACATATCAGATAAACAGTCGAATAATGATTTGATGGTATCTTGGCCATATAGGTTTGGGTGTAATTCCATTATGATTAAGCGCACGTAAGATGGCAGGTTTCGTTTAAATAGCTCTGTTTCCAAACCTTCGGTATCACAAACCACTACAGTGGGTTTAAACATCTTTAATGCATCCGAAAACGCATAGGCCGAAACTTCGATCCGTTTTGTTTTTGCTGCATTGCCTGACAATAGAGACCCTGCCCAAAATCCTTTGGTTTTGAAAAAGCTAATATTTGGCGTGCTTTTTTGCGCGACAACGGCTGCCTGAATTAATTGCGCGCCTTTTATTCCATTTGCCGCCAGATTATCAGAAATGTCATCCATAAGATCATCATTAGCCTCGACTATCATCAAGTTATCCCCGCCAACAATGCGTCCCGCAACAACACCTGTACATCCGATCCCTCCCCCTAAATCCAAAACACGGTCTCCTGCCCGTACATGGCGTTCAATTGCTGCGCGTTCTGCGTTTTCATATTGCCCAGAAGACAAGGCTTTGATGATTGGAGGGGTTAAATGTGCAGATTGCACAGCAATATTCATGCCCCCAAATTGGAAGGATTGTTTCATAACTGCCTCAATAGTCTTTTCGTTTGTTGTAAAAATATGTGACACTGAATAGAGAAGAATTGATTACCCAAATGCGAGTTGATTAAAAATGAAACTATTTGTTGGCCTTGGTAACCCTGGTGCAAAATATGCAATGACCCGTCACAACATTGGTTTTTTAGCCGTGGATGAGATTGCTGCCAGCCATAACTTTGCCCCTTGGCGCAAGAAATTTCAGGGACAAGTTTGCGAAGGCGTGTTGGGCGGTGAAAAGGTGGTTTTGCTGAAACCAGAAACATTCATGAATTTAAGCGGGCAATCGGTTGGTGAAGCTGTTCGGTTTTATAAACTAAGCGTAGGTGATGTAACTGTGTTTCATGATGAACTGGATTTATTGCCAGGCAAGTGCCGCGTGAAACAAGGCGGCGGTCATGCAGGGCACAATGGATTGCGATCCATTCATCAACATCTTTCCCCTGAATACGAACGTGTGCGTTTGGGCATTGGGCATCCGGGGCGTAAAGAATTGGTATCGGGTTATGTTTTACATGCTTTTGCTAAAGCAGATGAAGCATGGTTGGATGATTTACTGCGTGGCATTGGTGATGGCGCGCCGCATTTGGCAAAAGGTGATGCGGGTAAGTTTATGAATGCTGTTGCCTTGCGTACGGTTCCACCACGCGAAAAGAAACAAACACCCAAGAAAACAATGGTTGAAAAAGCCCCAGAACCCGTAGAAGAAGATAGTCGAACACCATTGCAAAAATTGGCAGACAAGTTTCGCTGACCCCATGTTTTTCAGCAATTTAGAACCATTCTAAATCGCTTGACATCCCACAGGCACAGGCGCATATTTACAGCAACTTAAAAGGATAAAGCAGATGTTTATTCAAACGGAATCCACTCCGAACCCAGCAACGTTGAAGTTTCTACCGGGCCAAGCTGTTATGCCAGCGGGTACAGCAGATTTTCCAAACGTTGAAGCGGCTGCAAATTCGCCATTGGCGCAACGTGTGTTTGCGGTTGAAGGTGTAACAGCCGTATTTTTTGGCCCTGACTTTGTGACAGTGACCAAAGAAGAAAGCATTGATTGGAATCATATCAAACCAGCTATTCTTGGTGCAATTATGGAGCATTTCCAATCTGGCCAACCAGTGATGCAAGGCGAAGGTCTGGCAGCAGCAGGTCACGCAGAACACAGCGGTGAAGATTCAGAGATCGTAGATCAGATCAAAGAATTGCTGGACACACGCGTGCGCCCAGCCGTTGCGCAAGATGGCGGTGACATCACATTCCACGGTTTCGATCGCGGTGTTGTTTACCTTCATATGCAAGGCGCATGTGCGGGTTGCCCATCCTCAACGATCACGTTGAAAATGGGTATCGAAAACCTACTGCGTCATTACATTCCAGAAGTGACAGAGGTGCGCCCAGTTGCCGCCTAAGCCACTGATACTTGCATTTGATACATCGGCTGCACATTGTGCAGCCGCTTTGCTATGCGGTGATGAAATTTTATCGGAACGTTTGGAACCTATGCAAAAAGGTCAAGCGGAACGGTTGTTTCCATTACTAGAAGAAGTGTTATCAGAACATGGGAAGGCTTGGCCTGATTTAGATGCAATTGGTGTCTGTATTGGACCTGGTAACTTCACAGGGGTGCGGATATCTGTATCTTCTGCACGTGGATTAGCCTTGTCTTTAGGTATTTCAGCTGTTGGTGTATCAAAATTAGAAGCCATGACTTTTGGCACACGAGGTTCTGCCGTGGCATTCCTAGATGCACGACGTGGTCGTGTTTATTCACAAATATTCGAAGATGGAGACGCTCAAACAGAGCCAGAAATGGTAGAACTGTCAGATGCACCAAATGGCATACCGTACGTGATGGCAGATGAGACATTACAGGTTAAGGATGCGGTTGTATTGTCGAACATCGTCACTTCTGTCGCTAAAATCACGGCCCTGCGATACACACATGATTCACCACGCCCTGCACCGCTTTACTTGCGCTCTGCGGATGCTGCTTTACCGTCTGACCCACCAGTCACAATTCTACCATGACAGCAGAGGAACTCGCAACATTACATGCAAAGTGTTTTACTGTCCCTCGCCCATGGTCAGCTGGTGAATTTCATGAACTCCTAACAAGTAATGCATGTTTCCTATGTTCCAATAATTATGGTTTTGCACTTGGACGTGTAGCTGGACCAGAGGCGGAATTACTAACAATTGCTGTTGATCCAGCTCACCGCCGCCAAGGGTTGGCACATAAACTGATGTTAGATTTTGAAGACCAGGCCAAAATGCGCACTGCAAAAGATGCTTTTTTAGAGGTTGCCGAAAACAACCATATTGCCATCGCATTATACGAACAGTTTGGGTTTGCGCCAAAAGGGATGCGAAAGAATTATTACGCATCTCCAAATGGGCCAAGTATAACCGCGCTGGTTATGGGTAAAACGCTTTAACCGCGCCCTACAAATGGCATTTTATTCGCCATTATTGTCATAGACAAAACATTGGTACTAAGCGGCAAGCTTGCCATATGAAGAACAGCATTTGCAGCATCTTTTGGATCCATTGTATCCATAGGACCGTCTGCATGTTTGATCAGATTTTCTACCAGTTCCGTTTTCGCATTACCGATATCAATTTGGCCACAGCAAATATTCAAATCGCGCCCATCTAAAGCAATGCTTTTTGTAAGACCCGTAATTGCATGTTTGGTTGCAGTATAAGCCGCAGAATTAGGGCGTGGTGTAGCCGCAGAAATAGACCCATTATTAATGATACGACCACCTGAAGCAGCCATGTGGCGAAACGCTTCACGCGCACATAAAAACATACCTGTCAGATTCACATCAACAGAACTTTGCCATGCTTCCAAGGAGACTTCATCAAACCGTGATCCTGGCGGAAAAATACCTGCATTATTGAATAACACATTGATCTCACCAAAGTGTTCTACCACTTTAGAAAAGCTTTTTTGAACAGCATCTTCTTTAGTCACATCACAAACAATACTGACAGCATTTTCATATTTAGAGCTGATTTCATCCAATTTTTCCAAGCGGCGGGCAAGCATTGCCACATTCCAACCTTCGTTTAAAAACTTTTTTGCTGTTGCAGCACCGATGCCACTGCTCGCACCTGTAACAATAATCGTCTTTGCCATATTCGTAATATCCCTTGCTTTTCACCCTAAATTTATGATGATTTTAAAAGAGTAGGATGTTGCCTACGCAGCAACAACACATAAAATGGTGCTACAATACGAATTCCAAGTACCATTTTTTAATAAATGAGACTGGTTTTCCCAAAATTTATTGAAAACTCATTCAGCTATCTTGTTGTGGAATAGTCTATCACCTATAGACAGTAAAACACTTGTTTTATGAGTGATATAAAGATTTCGAGGAGCAATATAATGGAAGCCATAAGTCTATCAACGGAAATGTTGGTTGTATTAGGGTTACTTGGTTTCACTGTCTTCCTCTTTGTATCGGAAATCATCCGCGTGGATTTAGCAGCAATTCTCGTTATGGTAATTTTAGGCGGTTTAAGCTATTTGCCAGGGCTTGGCGGGCTAGCTGATATCAATCATCTCTTCGATGGTTTTGCGTCTAATGCGGTAATATCGATCATCGCAGTTATGATCATTGGGACGGGCTTGGATAAGACAGGCTTGATGAATAAAGTCGCTGCAACCATTTTAAAGTTTGGGGGATCTACTGAAAAACGCATCGTCCCGATTGTATCAAGCACTGTGGGCTTCATCTCCAGCTTTATGCAAAACGTTGGTGCAGCCGCCCTATTCCTGCCTGTAGTCGCTCGTATTTCTGCGCGCACGGAAATCCCACTTGGACGCTTACTCATGCCAATGGGATTTTGTGCAATCTTAGGCGGGACGATGACCATGGTTGGCTCATCTCCTTTGATCCTTTTGAATGATTTGATCATCACTGCAAACAAAGATCTTCCTGAAGATGCACAAATGCAGACTTTCGGGTTGTTTTCAGTAACCCCTATCGGCGTAACTCTTGTGATTACTGGTATCTTGTACTTCGTTATATTAGGGCGCTGGGTCTTACCCAAAACAGCAACACGTGGCGATGCGTCATCGGGCCAATCCGTTAAGGATTATTTGAAAAGGCTATATGGTCTGAAAGCTGATATCGTTGAGGTGGTTATTCCTGAAGGGAACATCTTAATTGGTGAAACATTGGCGGATATCATGGATGCCCATCACATGTATATCGTTGGATCATATTATAACGGCCAACGTTTCCTATCACCGCCTGCTTCGACAGAAATCCAAGCACCTTGTCGTTTGGCTATTCTTGGTCGTAAGAAAGTCATTGAAGAGATGGCTGACATCTATGATCTTGAAGTCAAACCAAAGATGGAAATCTTCACCGAAGATTTTGCGGCAACCAAATCTGGTGTGGCAGAAATTGTAATTCCACCTGACAGCAGCATAATTGGCAAGACAGCCCGTGATACACGCCTGCGTGGCACATATGGTCTTAACCTGTTGGCAATACATCGCGGTGATCAAACGTTAAGCCGTGTGGAAACCGATGAACATGAACCTACGTTAATTGGCATTGAACCATTTCATGCAGGCGATACATTGGTGGTCCACAGCCAATGGGAAGCTTTGACACGCGTTGCCAATGATCGCGATTTTGTTGTTGTGACATCAGATTTCCCGCGTGAAGAATTGCGCCCACAAAAGGTGGGGTGGGCATTACTCTTTTTCACAATCGCATTGTGCTTGATCCTATTCACGGATGTTCGCCTATCATTAGCCTTACTAGTCGGTGCAGTTGGAATGATCATCTCTCGTGTTCTAAGTGTGGATGAGGCATATGGGGCTGTTGGTTGGAATACCGTCTTCCTTTTGGCCAGTTTGATCCCTTTGGGGCAAGCCGTGCAATCTACAGGCACTGCAGAATGGATTGCACAACAAACACTTATTCTGTTGGATGGTTGGCCTATCTGGGCTCTACAAACGGGTGTAGCGGTTCTAGCAACAATCTTTACCCTTGTGATGTCTAATGTCGGCGCAACTGTTCTGCTGGTTCCTCTTGCTGTCTCTATTGCTATGGCTGCTGGTGGTGATCCCGCAATATTTGCAATGACCGTGGCGATATCTACATCCAACTCATTCTTAATCCCAACACACCAAGTGAATGCACTGATCATGGGACCTGCTGGTTACCGTGTGATTGACTTTGTCAAAACAGGTGGTTTGATGACAATACTATTCTTAATCGTCTCTATGACTATGATGAATGTAGTATTTGGTTAGATAGCTTTTAAAAGCATATAAATTACAGTTTTCGAAAAGCGTCCGTTGTGGCGCTTTTTTGATTCAGACAAAAGTCTCATTAATTCAAATAAAATGGTTATTGCCACAATTCTTCCTTAATTGCGCCACAATCTAGCCCCATACATGTCTTATTCGCCTTTATATAGGCATTAGTATGTCCATATCCTGTCCACTGTATGTCAGGTTTTTAATGAGTATTAGGAGTATTTAAAATGCACCGTACGTTTGAAGAATATAAGCGTAGTGAAACCACGATCCCAGACTGGCCTACTGGTTTACAGTCGAAAAATGATCAATCTCTTTTTAACGCAGTTATGGCTGATCTAGAAGAAATAGATCGTCTGAAAGAAGCTGAATTATCAGAGCAAAAGGCAAAGAACGTTACAGTAAATATAACGTTCCAATAGTTTATTAAGCTGCCATAAAGAAAATCTTATCCCGTTACATACCCTATATGTAACGGGATTTTCTTTTGGCTTACCGAAATCTATGACATTTCAATCAACTGAATTTGATACAACCGTATGACTATAATATGCTACGCTTGTTATAGTTTCGGAGGATACCATGGCTTTTATATCAAGACGAAAGTTTATGATTGGCGGCGCTGTTTCTGTAATTGGCGCAGGCGCTTTATATAAAGCAATTGCGCCGAAACAATTCGAGGCAGAGTTTATTTTCAAAGAGAACGGCCTTGCCATTCGCGGTACTGACCCTGTTGCATATTTCCTTGAACATAAATTTATAGCCGGATCTGATACATACACATCAGATTGGAAAGGAGCAAAATGGCGATTTGCATCTGCAAAAAACCGCGACCTTTTCACCGCCGCCCCCGATAGTTATGCCCCTCAATATGGCGGATTTTGTGCATGGGCTGTTGCTGCAAAAGGTAAGCTATATTCTACGCAGCCAAAGAACTGGTCCATTGTTGGTGGAAAGCTTTATTTGAACTATAATGATAATATTCAAACAAGGTGGGAAAAAGACATTGATGGTTTTATCAGAAAAGGGGATCAACGTTGGCCAGAAGTTTTAGCAAAAATGGCTTAAACAATCAGGCATAATGCATCAGTGCTATTAACAACCGTTGCAAATTCACCGTGAATATTTGAAAGCGTTGTCGAATGTATTTGTTCAGCTGTGTGATAAACTCCATCTGGTCCAGTGCTTTCATAAGCCCAAACTGCATCGGATACATAATAGGCGTCAAATCCCAAATTACCCGCCATGCGAGCAGTTGTTTCCACACAGTAATTCGCAGCTGCACCACATAAAATGAGCCGCTCAATACCAGCCGTCTTTAAATCCTCTTCCAATGTCGTACCGACAAAACCACTGCTCACATGTTTCACTATCACTGGCTCTCCATCGATTGGTTGTGCAAATGGCTGAACCGCGCCACCTGGTTTATCAAATCGAAATGTCGATGCTTCGGCCTTATCATCATTGTGGATGTGAAACACAGGCAGGCCTTGTCCTCGGAAAGTACTTAGAAGCGCGCCTATATTCTGTTCAGCTTCAGAACAAGATCGCGATACACCTTCGGCATCGCGAAAAACAAACCCCATTTGGACATCTATAACCAATAATGCTGTTTTCATTCACCTAACTCTATAAAAACCAATCGATTTCAGCGTTTCCACCGCATATGACCACGCCGATACGTTCACCCTTTTGTGGCTGATAAACACCCGTTGTTAAAGCGGCTAATGCAGTGACACCACCCGGTTCTGCAATCACGCGCATCTTATCCCATAATATACGTTGAGCCTCTTTAATTTGCACATCGCTTACAACCAAAGACAAACGATTGTGCTGCTTTAAAGCATCAAAGGGTAAGCGCCCCAAATTTGGCGCCCCTAGCGAATTTGCAGTTATGCCTGACGGTTTAATTCCCTTGTCCAAACCATGCTTCAAAGCATTTGAATAGGTTGCAGTCTCTTCGCTTTCGACAGCAATCACATTCACATCATCACCATACCATGAAGAAATTCCGCCAATAAGACCACCACCGCCAACGGCAACAAAGACCGTGTCCAAATCAGGAACTTGCTGTGATAACTCAAGTCCAACTGTACCTTGACCAGCCATGACTTCAGGCATGTCAAACGGATGTACTGCCAATGCTCCAGTCTCTTTTGCATAGGCTTCATATTTATCAACGACGACAGCGAAATCTGTGCCGCTAGGGGCAACCTCTGCTCCAAACTGGCGCATACGCGCCATTTTGACATCACCGGCATAATCGGGTGCAAATATTTTTGCTTTGTGTCCTAACCGACTAGCAGCGAACCCAACTGCAGCCCCATGATTGCCACCAGAAACGGCAACCACTCCAGCCTCGGGTACGTTTTTTGAAAGAACGGTGTTCAATGCGCCGCGCACTTTAAACGACCCTGTAAATTGTAGGTGTTCTAGTTTCAAAGAAACAGGAACATTACAAAATGCATCTGCTTCGATTTCAATAGTTGGTGTGGTTCTTACGTATGGCCGAATACGGTCATAAGCTTGTGAAATATCGTTTTTTACAATCATCATAGTCCCAGTATTTTGGGACTATGATTTTATGACAAAATGATATCCGTCAAGCGATTAAAGCCCCAGACAATGCCGCATCACAGCCTTTTGCGCGTGCAGCCTGTTTTCCGCCTCATCAAAGACAAGCGATTGTGGGCCGTCCATCACTTCGGATGTCACCTCTTCTTCGCGGTGTGCTGGTAGGCAATGCATGAACACTGCATCATCACCAGCATGAGACATCAAATCTTTATTGACCTGATATGGGCGTAGTAAATTATGACGGCGTTCCCGTGCCGATTGTTTGTCATGCATAGACAACCATGTGTCCGTGACAATCAAATCCGCGCCTTCTACAGCTTTTTCTGCATCACGTTCGATAGAGACAGAAGCGCCTTTAGAGCGCGCAAAACCAATGGCTTCATCTTCTGGATCCAAGATAGATGGGCCTGCAAAAGTCATATCAAAACCGAACTGACCAGCTGCATGTAGAAATGATGTACAAACATTATTGCCATCACCCAACCAAACAACTTTTTTACCCTTAATAGAGCCGTGGTTCTCTTCATAGGTCAGAATGTCCGCCATAATTTGACACGGATGCGAACGGTCTGTCAGACCATTGATAACAGGAACGCTGGCGTATTCAGCCATTTCCAACAAAACACTTTCATCAAATGTACGGATCATGATCATGTCCACATAACGCGACAGAACACGTGCTGTATCTGCAATGGTTTCGCCATGCCCAAGCTGCATGTCATTACCAGACAGCACCATCGTTTGCCCGCCCATTTGGCGCACACCCATATCGAAAGATACGCGTGTACGCGTGGAAGGTTTTTCAAAAATCAGCGCAACCATATGGTTAGCCAATGGTGTATCCGCATCAGGTGTACCTTTTGGCAAACCAGCCCGCGCAGTTTTCATAGATTTTGCTTGATCCAAAATGTTATTCAGATCGGCAACGTCCGTTTTATGGATATCTAAGAAATGGGTCATAACGTTCCCTCTATCGCAGTCGCAGCTTTATCTAAACGCGCAACTGCTTCATCTAGTTCTTCATTTGAGATATTGAGCGGTGGTAACAAGCGGATCACGTTTGCCCCACCTGGTACGGTTAAGACTTCAGCATCATAACCAGCCTTTACAACATCAATATTTGTCACTTTACATTCAACGCCTAACATCAAGCCAGCACCACGCACACCAACGAAAACGTCAGGGTGATTGGCAACCAAGCCTTCTAATGCTTGGCGGAAATGACCAGCTTTACGGCTAACATCCGCCAAGAACTCTGGCTGCGCGACGGTATCCATCACAGCGGACCCTACAGCACAAGCCATAGGGTTACCGCCATATGTCGAGCCATGAGTGCCCGCAACCATGCCTTTGGCTGCTTCTTCGGTTGCCAAACAAGCACCCAATGGGAAACCGCCGCCAATACCTTTGGCAATACCCATGATATCAGGTTCAATACCAGCCCATTCATGCGCAAATAATTTACCCGTACGGCCCATGCCACATTGGATTTCGTCAAAGATCAACAAGATGCCATGTTCGTCACATAGATCGCGCAGCCCTTTCAGGCATTGATCAGGGATCGGCACAATACCACCTTCCCCCTGCACAGGTTCTACCATGATGGCAGCAGTCGTATCCGTGATCGCAGCCGTCAAAGCATCATGATCGCCAAATGGCAGGTTCACATACCCTGGTGACAATGGCCCAAAACCATTCACAAGCTTATCCGCTTGAGCTGCCGAAATCATACCTGTTGAACGTCCATGAAATGAACCGGTAAAGGTAATGATATCCAAACGCTCAGGATTACCATTCGCATGATGATACTTACGCGCCATCTTCACACAGCACTCCATGCTTTCTGTCCCCGAATTGGTAAAGAAAACAGTGTCAGCGAATGTATGTTCAACCAAACGATCCGCCAGCTCTTGCTGGTTAGGGATGTTGTATAGGTTCGATGTATGCCACAATTTCGCAGCTTGTTCTTGTAGCACTTTCACCAAACCGGGATGTGCGTGCCCCAGAACATTCACAGCAATACCGCCACCCATATCCAAGTATCGTCGGTCCGACGCATCCACCAGCCAGCTTCCTTCGCCAGAAACGAAAGTAAGCGGTGCACGGGCATATGTCGGCAACACTGAAGGGATCACGATATTTACTCCTATAATTATATCAGAAACGTCGCTTTGGCGTATCTTTGCCCTTAAGTCAATTCTTGCTTGCACATGTTCGCGCTAAGTGATCCTTTGTTATGAATATTTGAGATATAAATGACCCAAAATCAGCACCCCAAGAACAGCGCACTTTTATCGGCGGGCCTCATCCTATTGGCCTCGGCTATTTTGGCAGGGATAAACATTTTGGCAAAAGCATTAGGCCAAGATTATCTTGGGCCTGCGATGCAACCGTTTCAAATCAGTTTTGGACGCTTCACTTTTGCGCTTATGGCACTTGTTATTACAGCTATGGCAATCCGACCCGTTTTCACAAAGCCAAATTTAAAATTGCATATATCTCGTACATCTGCGGGTTGGGCTGGTGTGACTTTGATGTTTGCATCCGTTTCCTTGATCCCCTTGCCAGATGCGACGGCTATCAGTTTTTTAAACCCTGTATTTGCTATGATGCTTGCCATCCCTTTTTTGGGGGAACGTGTTGGTAAATACCGATGGTTAGCAGCTGTGATAGCACTTATCGGCGCCTTTATTTTGTTACGCCCCAGCCCAGCAACCTTCCAACCAGCTGCTTTAATTGCACTGGCAGCAGCCATAATGTTGGGAACAGAGTTAATTTTGATGAAACGGTTAACGCGCAAAGAAACTGGTTTTCAGATATTAATCATCAACAATACAATCGGTTTTTTGATTTCTGCTGCCATTGCATTCTTTGTCTGGCAAGCCCCAACTCAATTGCAATGGTGTGCAATGGTGGCGATTGGTTTTTTAATGGTTTGCGCTCAGACCTGCTATATAACCGCGCTACGGTTAAGTGATGCCAGCTTTATCGCCCCTTTCTCTTACGCTGCACTTATTTTCGCCACGCTCTATGATTTTATCATCTTTGGGCAAACACCCGATATAGTCAGTGTAATAGGCTCTATCACCATTTGCAGTGGCGCTATTTTACTTGCCAGTCGCGAAGCACGTGCAGCTTCGCAAAAAACCGTGTGAATTTAGCAATTCTGATACCTTTCTGTCATAAAAGCACTGGCATCGCCCGCGCGGATAGTTTAATTAGTTAGGCTAGCCTAAGAAACGGCATAGATTTGGAGCACAAAATGTCTTGGACAGATGACCGCGTAGAAATTCTGAAAACAATGTGGATGGAAGGCAAATCCGCCAGCCAAATCGCAAAAGAATTGGGCGGCGTTACACGTAACGCTGTAATTGGTAAAGTACACCGTTTAGGCCTATCAAACCGTGCAACAACAAAAACTAAAGCTGCACCAAAAGCTAAAGCTGCGCCAAAAACAAAAGCACCTTCAAAACCAAAGACAGTGGAAACGTCCACAGTTTCGTCTTCCCCGTCTACCGCTGTAAGCATTCCACCACGTAAGCCGATTATTACGGCTGGCCAACCTTTGCCACCACAACCTTCGAATTCTGAAATCAGTGCAGAAGCTTTGGAAAAAGTGGCAACTGTTGAAAAAGACGCAAAAAAGCTGTCTTTGATGGAATTGACCGAACGCACATGCAAATGGCCAATTGGTGATCCAGCTACAGAAGATTTCTGGTTCTGTGGTCTGACTGCTGAAACAGGTAAACCTTATTGCGAAGCCCATAATGGCGTTGCATTCCAGCCAATGTCAGCACGCCGCGATCGTCGCGCACGTTAAGGTGAGAATCCATTACTGGAACTTTTCAAATTCATCCTTATCTTTAAGGGTGAAGCAATAATCGTAGGTTCGCATGATACGCTACAGCTTAAAATGTGAAAAAGACCATACCTTTGACAGTTGGTTTCAGTCCGCTGAAGCCTTCGAAAAGCTATTAACAAGCGGCATGGTCACCTGTTCTGTCTGCGGCGCATTAGGCGTAGAAAAGGCCATTATGGCCCCACAAGTGCGCCCAGCACGCAGCTCTGGCAAACCTAAAGGCCCATTATCAGCACCAGCATCCCCTGCGGAACAAGCTTTGGCTGAGATGCGTAAAAAGGTTGAAGAAAATTCCGAAAACGTTGGCACTGATTTTGCCAAAGAAGCCCGCGCCATTCACGAAGGTGACGCGCCAGAGCGCGCCATTCACGGCGAAGCAAAGATACAAGATGCCAAAGAGCTGATTGATGACGGGATTGCCGTGACCCCATTACCTTGGGGTGATAAAGGTAAGGCGAATTAAAAGCGTAGAGCTTTGCCTTTCAAACAAAACCTTCGCCAACTCACTTAATTATATTTAATAAAATTATATCGAAAATTAAGGATTTAGGTAACATGCAAAAATACACCTATAGCGGCGGTTGCCTATGTGGCGCCATTCGGTTCGAAGCCATTGGCCCCGCTTTAAAACCTCACACCTGTTCATGCAAAATGTGCCAACGACATAGTGGAGCATTAACTACGGCTTGGGTCGAGTTTCCAAAAGAAGCTGTCACTTGGGTAGGGGAAAACGGAACTCCCAGTACTTACAGATCATCCGATTATTCAAGTCGCGCATTTTGTGCAACTTGTGGAAGCAGCTTAGGCGCAATAGATGATGATCCTACAGTGGCACTACTTCTAGGTGTTTTTGATAAGCCAAACCACAAAGAGTTAAAACCGACCACTCATTCCTATCGCACAACACGCCCAAAGTGGTGGAACTTAGAAATCTCATAAAATGGGATAGTGCGCCTCAATCAGAGACGCACTATTATTTTTAGAAGTTCAACGATACATCTCGATGATCAGACACACAGTTTGCCACATACAATGCTTGTTCTTCTGTGAACTTCGTCTGCTGACGTATACCAAGCGTGCTGCGTAGGCTTTGCTCATAGGTTGACAGTTCTGGGCCAACCTGAGCCTCGGCATCTGCGCGCCATGCAAGCTGTTCATTATACAAAGCAATCGCTTTATCTAACTGGTCTTGCGCTTTCTCCTTGCTCGGTGTTTTAGATTTCACCGCACGACGTGCTTTGTTAATGGCAGATGCAATATCACCCGCACCACCAAGATCGCTAAACGCGCGCTTCAGATCGTTCAATGGATCAACTGCATCCGCTGGCGCATTATTAGAAACAAGAGCTTTCGATGCCATCAATTGGTCTTGCAAAGCACGGAATTCATCACCGCTTAACAATACATCAAGCGTCTCTATGGACGGCTCGTAAGCATCTGTCGAAAGTTTCTTAAACTTGGAATAGGCCTGCTTTTCTTTCTTATTCACCTCTTGGAACGCTTTATAAACCGCATCCCAGTCTGACGGAATTTGCGCAAGCAATGCAGCCTTATCCGCTTCAAGCTCTTCGATCTCATGGTTCAACTCATCGATATAACTATCGCCTGTTTCCAGATCTTTGATCTCTTTTTTGATCGCTTTGATCTCACGATCAATCGTTTTGGCATCGCGCTCTAATGCACGCACCGCTTTGTGGATCGGACGGTATGGACCAGCTGCTGCTTCAACATCAGCCGTTGCTGCTTGTGCAAGCTTCAACTGTTCAACCGCTTGTGCAACATTAGCAAAGCTTTTGCTTGTGGATTTCGCTAAGTCTTTTGGCAATAGACTCAGATTAATCTTTGAAGCTGCATCAGCACTGCTGATCAAAGCAGGACCTACAACATCTAATTCCGCAATCAGATATTGATCCACACAATAACCCAATTTCGGATTACGTGGGGGTGGCGCATTATCAGACAGCAATGCCACACGGTTTGGCAGATAGTTCACCAATTGCGGTGTATTACCAACAATAGCCAAGGCCAACAGTTGCAATGCGATAAACGGAATCACGCCTTTGTACATCTGAATGGTTTTCACGGCAGCAGGCGCTACACCACGCAGATAGAATAATGCAAAGCCAAATGGCGGTGTCAGGAATGACGTTTGAATGTTCAAGCCAATCATCACACCCAACCAAACAGCCGTTACGTTTGCCGCAGGATCGGCCAGTAGAATTGGCGCCACGATAGGCACAACCACAACTGCGATTTCGATGAAATCAAGGAAAAAACCGAGGAAAAAGATCACAGCCATAACGATGACGAACTTCGTCCAGAAACCACCTGGCATCCCTTCTAGGAATTCTTTTACAAGATGCTCACCCCCAAAGGCGCGGAACGCAGCCGTCAGTATGGCAGCACCCAATAGGATGATAAACACCAATGAGGTCGCTTTCGCTGTTTCACGCATCACACTTTGCAATGTATCTTCGATCTTGAACGCACGAATAGCACTCCAAACCAAAGCCACGATCAAAGACAGTGACGCAATAATAGCAAGACCTACGCCCAACATATCAGAACTGGTTCTGATGTTTTTAATGTTGGTATTAAAGTTTGCCATCACAAAACCGATGATAACCAAACTAACAATAGCAAGGATCGCAGGGTAATAAGTACCTTTGCGCCCTTCAGTCAAACGATAGCCTGCCATGACCAAAGCACCAGCCGCACCAATCGCACCCGCTTGGTTCACTGTAGCAATACCACCAATGATAGACCCCAAAACAAGGAAGATTAGAAGAAGTGGCGGGATCAATGTAAGGAAAACCTTAACTGCAAAATCACGATCATAAACACCATTATAACGTACAGGTGGTGCCATCTTAGGGCGGATAAATGCGATGATCAGGATGTAAGCCATATAAAGACCAACCAATACCAAACCAGGCAGCAACGCCCCAAGGAACATTTCACCCGCAGAAGTCGAAACAACCTCGTATGAAGATGGCATCGACAGCTCGCCAGTGTTCTCTTTGAACAAGTTCTTACGGATCGTCCCTGCTTGATCAGCAGCACTGGCCAATTGGTCTGCCAAGATGATCAGAACAATAGACGGCGGAATAATCTGTCCCAATGTACCAGACGCAGCAATCGTGCCAGTGGCAAGTGAATTCGAATACCCATTACGCATCATAGCTGGCAAGGAAATCAATCCCATCGCAACCACAGTCGCACCAACAATACCTGTTGTGGCAGCCAAAAGTGCACCAACGAAGACAACAGAGATACCCAAACCACCTGGAATTGGGCCAAATAGGTTGGCCATAGTGATCAACAGATCTTCAGCAATCTTTGAGCGCTGCAACATAATACCCATAAAAATGAACAATGGGATCGCAATCAGCGTATCACGTTCAGGTTCCCAATAAACCCCGCGCAAGTTGGTTACACCCGCCGAAAGCCATTGTTTAGGTCCCCCTTGGGCAAAGAAAGCGTCGGTAGAGCCCTCAAATAAGTAGCCCGCACCAGCAGCGATCAGGATCGTTGCAATAGAAGCACCCGGCAGGGCAAAAGCCACTGGAAAGCCAGATCCAAGCGCGCCGGCCATGATGACGACGAGAAGAAGTAGAAAAAACAGTTCCATATTAGTGGGCCCCCGCGCCTTCAGGAATAGTTTTACCTTCATGTCCACGGTAATCTGCAACCGCGGCCATAAGATAACTGATAAATTGGATCATCATTGAAACAGCAAACACGCCCAAGAAACCTGCCATCAGGTATTTGACATACAGGCCAAAACCCGATTGCGTTGTTTCAAAGTTTAACAATGGGCTGTTGATGATTGAGTTTTTTGACCCCATACCGACAATTAAAATTGTCCAACATAGAGCGATCCCCATAAACAAAGACCCGAATGCATTCACCCAGCCTTTGGTTTTATTTCGGAAACCTGCATAGAAGATATCAACACGTACGTGCCCCTCTTCCATAAGAGTATAAGCACTCGCGAATAGGAATAGCGCGCCATACCAGAACCGTACAAGATCAGCCATAAACGCTTGTTCATAGGAAAAAATGAACCGTAAAAATACGATCAGAAGTTCGGCGACCACAACCATTAGCGCCAGCCATTCAACACCCAACACACGGCTGCGTATTGCTGTGATCACACCAAGGATCATCAATGGGAAGTGTATATAGACGCCGCGAAACTGCGAACGGCCCAATTGTTTGGTCATCTCTGTTCCGACAACATCATCAAGAAGTTGTTCCACACGTAAGAATGAAACCACAGTATCTACGATACCGATATAAAGGACGATAAAGAAACACGCGCGAACGAAAAACGCATTCATATTTGAAATCGTTTCACTGTCTTGGCGCAATGTTGTTTGTGCGTTTTGGCGAACGAGTTCAAAAGCAAAAACAATGGCAAGTGGGTATAATCCCAATTGCATTAAACCCAATGGGCCGCCGTCAATACCAGCACCTGGTAAGCCGCCCCAATAGGTTGCGAAATTATTGGCAAGGAAAACAAACATAACAAACAAAATGGACCAACCCAAAAAGCGTGTTCTATTTGGCAACTTGTCTGTTCCAGACATCGTTGCAGCGTTTTGCGGTGTCATACGTTTTCCTCCCACAGAAGAATAGGTCGTAATAGTATCATAAAATTAGAGAGTTATGCGAATGGGCCGAGACAAATGAATGTCTCGGCCCTAATGCAAATCAGCTTAATTAGCCGTTGATCACACGGTTACGTTTTGTGACGTAAGCCGTATCTGAAAGAGCAGTCCATGCGCCAATTTCAGCACGTGCATTTGCAACAGCATCCATTGTACGAGCTGCCAGATCACTGTGATCACGCGCTTCTTCCATAACTTCAGCCGCAGCTTCACCGAACGCGTCATAAACGTCATCGTTGAATTCACGAAGCTGAACACCGTGGTCATTAACCAATTTGTTCAAGAACGCACCGTTGTTAGCGTTTGTTTCCGCCATTGTACGTGAGTTTTCTTCGTTACAAGCCGCTTCGATGATAGCTTTGTGGTTGTCTGATAGACCGCCCCAGAATTCGCCATTCATACCCAAAGCAAGCTGTGCGCCTGGCTCATGCATACCTGGGAAGTAGTAGTACTTCGCAGCTTCGTAGAACTTCATGAAGTAGTCATTGTATGGACCAACCCACTCTGTCGCGTCGATCGCACCAGACGTCAGGTTTTCATAAATTTGACCACCTGGAAGTGACACAGGAGACGCGCCTAGTTTTGAAAGAACGTCACCGCCCAAACCAGGAATACGCATTTTCAGACCTTTGAAGTCATCGCCAGAATTGATTTCTTTGTTGAACCAGCCGCCCATTTGAACGCCTGTGTTACCCATAGCAAAGTTTTTCAAGCCAAACTCGCCTGCAACTTCATCCCACAGCTCTTGGCCGCCGCCGTATTTAATCCAAGCGTCCATTTCACCAGCTGTTAGACCGAATGGAATAGCTGTAAATGCGGCCCATGCTGGGTGCTTGCCTTTCCAGTAGTAGTCAGCAGCGATATATGCTTGTGCGTTGCCAGAAGCAACTTCGTCAAACGAGTCAAATGCACCAACGCGTTCGCCAGCAGCGAAGTATTGTACATCAATTTCACCGTCTGTTAATTCAGTGATACGAGCGGCCAAACGCTGTGCTGGTAAGCCCAAACCTGGGAAGTCACGTGGCCATGTAGACACGATAACCATTTCTTTTTTACCTTGCGCAACTGAAGGCGCAGCCAAAGTTGTAGCGGCGCCAGCAACTGCTGCACCGGTTAAAAACTTACGACGTTCCATATATTTCCTCCCAATGGATACTATACTGCGATTATGTCCTCGCAATATCGATTCTGTCTAGTTTTATAGTGCGCAAAGCACAACACGCAGTACTACCATATGATATCCGTAGTACTACGGAAGGCTTCGAACTTTGTATTGCAGACATATTGATGTATACATCACCCGCTTTGGGAGGAAGCCCTATGAATTATAAGACAAAATTGGTTTTTGTAGCTCTGCTACCAATCATTCTGATCTCGTTTGCGACCATTTTCGTGGTGAATATTCAGTATAATCGCTTGGCAACCTCGCAAAGTGAAATTGTTGAAAAAATGTATTTAGACCTCAAAAAAAACGAGCTGCAAAACTACATAGAACTAGCTGAAGGTGCCGTCGCACCAATGTATACATCAACACTTAAAACCAAACGTCAAGCACAACGCGAAGCATCTGATATTTTACGTAAGATGTCATACGGTCAAGACAATTATTTTTTTGTTTATGATGAAGGTGGCACCAATATTGTAAACCCGCGTCTTACTTATTTTGTAGGGAACAACTGGCTTGGATTAGAGAACAGTGACGGTAAACATATTATCCGTGACATGATTAAGATTGGTCAAGACGGTGGTGGGTTTTACGAGCACACATGGCTCAAACCCTCTACAGGTGAATACGTTGATAAACTCGCTTACTCCACCTATTTCTCCAAATGGGGCTGGATGTTAGGTACAGGTATTTACTTGGATGACGTCACTGAAAAGGTGAATATCGTGCAGACCGAAATGAGCAATTCCATTAAGCAAACACGCTTTGTATTACTTCTCTTATCTGTAGGCGCAATCTCGGTTACAACTATTATTTTGGCTGGGTTACAATTTTCAGAACAACGTTTGGCCGATGCAAAATTAAAATCATTAACAGCACGCATTGTGGAAATCCAAGAGGATGAACGCAAACGCGTGTCTAGAGAGCTTCATGATAGTATCAGCCAACTTCTTGTCTCAGCTCGATATGGAATAGAGAACGCCCTATCGAACACCCGTAGGGGCTCAAAAGTTATCAAACCAATCAATACATCCATGAAAGCGTTAGATGCTGCAATTAATGAAGTTCGCCGTATTTCAATGGATCTACGTCCCTCCGTATTGGATGATATGGGACTTGCCGCCGCAGTCAAAGGACTTGGTGCTGACTTCTCACAACACAATATGTTTGATGTAAAAGTAGACGCGCAACCCGTTCACAACTTACTAAGTGATGAGGTCAAAACAGCCCTATACCGTGTCGTCCAAGAAGCCCTTACAAACTGTGCCAAACATTCTGATGCAAGCCTTGTCTCCATCAAACTGTCAAAGACAAAGACGCGTGTGCAGCTCAGCATCAAAGATAACGGACGCGGAGCCGATTATAATGAACGCTCAGCACATGTGACATCTGGCCTTGGGTTACGTAACATGCAAGAACGCATCGATAGCTTTAATGGGCAGATTAAATTTGCAGATGCTAAACCGCATGGTTTTACAGTTTCGGTTACAATTCCAATCGAAAAAGACGCCACCAAAGGAAGCTTTTAGAAGGGCCATAAATTGACAACCGCACCAACTATAAACCTGTTAATTGTCGATGACCACGACCTGCTACGTGAAGGCATTGTGGCGCGTTTATCAGATGTCAGCACCATCAAAATCATTGGGCAAGGCTGTAACGGAAAAGAAGCCGTAGAATTGTGTAAGGAACATGAACCGGATGTTTTACTAATGGATATTTCCATGCCTGAAATGAACGGATTAGAAGCCGCAAAAGAAATCAAGCTTTTAGGGATAAAAACACGTATCCTGTTTTTATCCATTTATGATGACAATGAATACGTCCAAGAAGCTTTACGTATTGGCGCCAGTGGCTTCGTGCTAAAAGATGTTTCCAAACCTGAAATGCTGAATGCAATTAAATCTGTTTCACAGGGTGCCATATACTTGGGTCCAAAGGTCGCTGCTTCTTTACAAAACACACCTTCAGACACACAAAAAACACCAACAGATTACGGTTTAACCAATCGCGAAAAACAGGTCCTCAGCTTAATTGCCGAAGGCCATCTAAACAAAGAAATCGCATATCGTTTGGATATTAGCATCCGCACGGTCGAAAGCCATCGTTCTGTTATTCGAGATAAAACAGGTGGCGGTAACGCTGCCACTTTAGCAAAAATCGCACGCCAACTGGGTTTGTAAAAGCGCCGCTAAAACGCTTTTACATATCTTTTTATTCAGCCAAGCTTGGCGGTCCCATAGGGCAATCGATAAAATAACCCCAAACGCCGTTTTCAAATTTTTTAACCACTTCAGTTGACTGCCCTTCAGCAATAAGTGTGCCATCAACCGCCTAAAAACGCCATTCAACCTGTAGCAAACCAGTATCACCATTCACTTCTGACCCGATAATTGAATGAGCATAAAGAAAATTACAAAGACTGTGCAGTCGAGGCGGCTGTTATGATCATCGGTGGTAAATGGAAGCCAATGTTGTTGTACCATTTACTTTCAGGAACAAAACGTTTTTTAGAATTACAACGTTTAATCGCACAAGCATCAGACCGCATGATGACAAAATCTTTATGTGAATTAGAACAAGATAGATTGATCCTACGCGAAGTTTTCGCAGAGGTTCCAGTTCGTGTTGAATACTCGCTTACCAAAGGTGGAAAGACACTTATCCCAATTCTAACAGCAATGAGTGATTGGAAAAATCAACGCAGTTCATAGTAATTAACAGCTATTTTTTGTAATTTTTCCCGATACTCAGCTCGCCAATTCGGTATAGCCAAACCATAGTCACAACCCAAATCGGGAAAAACACATAAACAACATAAAAGAAGAACGTCTGCGCCATACTATCTGGCGCACCTGCACCAGTAGAGCTCAATAGGCTAGGGAAGAAATAGCAGACCAAAGAAGGGATAGATATCATCAGCCCCAGAATAAAAAGACTATTCCCAGCTGTGTCTTTTGATTTTTCTTGATCATCACTCATTATTGTTTTCCATATTTTTTATTCTTTTGTCAGATGCCGTCCAAAGGTTCAACGGTCAGTTCCAAAGCGGGTGGAGGGATATTCTTCAGATCACTCGTATCAAGCGGCTCTGTTGGTTTACCTAATCTGTAACGCGTCACCCAATGTAGACGCGTTTCTGCACGTGTGATAGCAACATAAGCCAGACGTTTCCACATTGGTATACCCGCTTCTGTGCGCCCAGCGCGTGCTGCTGCGTAAATGTCGGGGGCAAATACCTGTACTTGCTCCCATTGCGATCCTTGTGCCTTATGAATTGTACAGGCTGCGCCATGAAGAAATGTTGCCCCCATACGTGCTGCGTAAGGAATGAAAGGTTCTTCTTGGTCGGGGGTTTCAATCTGAATAATCGTTGCAGCTGAGACAAGCGGATCATGTGCACCAATAACATTTAAACGCGAAAAACCAGGTTTACGCCCCTCCCCTAGATAAACGACTTGGGCTCCTTTGATCAGGCCACGCGCTTCTAAATCTAAGCGTTTTTTACGATGCTTTGCAGGTAATTCAATACCATCGCAAATCAACGGCTCGCCCGGCAACAGCATATCTATTGGGGCTTCATAAGCGCCGCGAAAAGCTTGGATCAAGCGAATACGGGTAGCATTGCGCCACACCAAGACTGGAGACCGCGCCATCAAGCTTGCCTCAACTCTAGGCGCAATGACCACGCGGTCATCTTTTGCGGCGGCGGCCTCTATTTGGCGTTCAAACTGCTCAAACGTCAAAGATGAATCCGACAATGCATGAGCAAGGTCTAAAATCGGATTATCTTGTTCTTGTCGGTGAACCCGGCTCAACACAAGTCGGCGTTTTTCATTAACCTTGTCAAAAGACATAGAGCCAGACTGGCCTACAGGTGCCAACTGGGCCGGATCTCCAAACAAAATGAGTGTCGAAAATATATCGCAAAGATCATCAAATTGTTTGTCATCCAGCATTGATGACTCATCAATAAAACCTATGTCCAGTGGATCTTCACGACGCTTCCAGCCAATGATAAAATCAGAACCGCGCAACCCTGCAGTGGCCATTGCACCCGGAATAGATTTGTTGGTCTTGTAGAACAATGCAGCACGTTCAAGGGCCGCATCTGTTAACCCTTCGATTTCAGGTTTTTCGCCATTTCCCTCTAGCCATTCTGCGATCTTTTCATACTCTGGATCATACATAGGCGTGTATAGAATACGGTGAATTGTGGTCGCTGCGACACCACGATTACGTAACACGCTTGCGGCTTTGTTTGTTGGGGCAAGAATAGCCAGTGTACGGCGATCTTTACGCGCCTTACCCTCGTAATCCCCCGAAATGATATCAACGCCTGCTTCTTGCAAAGCTTCACCAAGCTTTGCAAGCAACATGGTTTTACCAGACCCAGCTTTGCCAAGAACAGCAAACACTTGTGCGTTCCCAGTTTCAGGAAGTAATGTAGCGTTGTCCAAGTCCACACCAGCGCGCTTTAACGCTTCACCGATTGTGTCATAGGCTACAGCCTGATCGTCTGAGAATTTCATGCCTGTTGGAATCCCTTTTGGGTTTCAGGCACTCTATTCTCAGATGGTCTGTATGACCAGTGGATTAGGCGATTTGTTCTTGTAAAACTGGTGCATCAAAAGCGCGCTCAACCCACATCGTGGACAATTCAGGTGTTATACCTGTTTTAACACATAGGATATGGCGGGTTTCTTCGCTAAAATCCCAAAGCCCCACTTGGATTTTCTCACGACCTAACCCTGATGACCCTATAACTTCTGGACACCATCCCAATGTGCGGTAAATTCTCGAAACGCGTGGATCAAATACACCTATTGCGTGTTGCAGATGAAACTTTAAACCCAATTCACAAACAGCCAACATCATAGCTGCCGAAACTCGTGCAGACTCTTCGCCAATATCTGGTGATAAACAAAAGCGCGTACATTCCCAGATAAGCGGACTTGTGATCGCGCCACCTGTAATATGGGAAAAATGGTCGTTCACCATACAAGGTGCCGTTGTCGGCATCATACGCATCGACCCACCATGTGTTCCGTCGTTGCGGCGCCAGATTGCATACATCGGACCTTGGGCATCGTATTCGTCTTTTTCATACCCGTTTTCGTCTACTGCCACCTCCCACTTTAGACGTTCAGAAAACTGCGTGGCGCGATCGCGAAACATTGTGTGTTTTAGTTTTGGAAAATCTTCTAATTGATCAGCATAAAGATAATTAAGCATTTATTTTGCTCCTATTGGCTAGTTAATAAGTGCCAAAAGGTTAACCAATTATTGGTTAATTTTTCCTTTCCCTAAGAGCTTTGAATGAGGTCTTAAATTTGGATTAATCCCATAGAGGCTGCGCGTGCCACTGCACTGACAGTGTTTGCAGCGCCTAGTTTATAGCGTGCACTTTCGATGTAGACACGCAATGTATGTTCGGAAATTGCCAGTTGTTGTGCTGCTTGCCCGCGATTACGCCCAGCCCCCAAATATGTTAATGCATCCCGCTCTCGGGGTGACAAGGATGGTGTACTTTGCACCTCACCATAATGTTCAATTGCGCGTGTTTTTTGATGCAGGTAATGTGCAATCAATAACAAGACGTGCATATGGCTTTCGCAAAAACGCAACCATTCTAGATCCGATGTTCGGTGATTAATTGTAAATAAAGCCAAATCACCACTTGGCCCTCGTATGGGAACTGACAATCCCTGATCCCCAACACCACCATCTATGGCTTCGGCAAGCATGCCGCGCGCTGCTTTGGTCGTCCAAGACAGACTTTTCCAATCATAGGGTTGAAAACGCATGAATGCATTTTGGACAACGGGGTCAATTTTATGGAATTCTTCATCCATATAATAATCCGACCACTCAGGCGAATATGTAACCATAATCAAAGGATTTTTATTACGGGAAATCGCATGATAAGCAACATGCTCAACTTCTAGAAAGGCTTTTAACCAATCCAAAAAATCATGAAGATCTTCCAAGGTTTCGCAAAGGGCCAAACGGTCACAATACGCCTCTAACTTTATCTGCACAGTGTCCAACAAATGCTTTTCCCCCAGCTTGTGGCGCCATTTCATTGGTGGCCACATGGATGGTCGCATTTAATTGGTCTGCTAAAGCACTCATTTCGTTATTTAACGCGTACTTGCGCAAGTCCGCTAATACATCAATCATCCAAACTTCTTTCATTCTAATCTCCCGAAGAATAGTTAATAGAAGGTTAACGTTAGGTTAGCATTCTTGCACAAATCAGATAACTCGCATTTACCACATACCCATAAATGGTGAGTGCTGCCATTCTAAGTTATTGATTTCTAATGTATTGGATATTTTGATTGTAACTAAACACAAAAAAAAGCGCCACTTATGGCGCTTTTTAAAGATCGATATATTAAATTTTATACGTTTAGATTTGGGATAATCTGTTTTTTGCGTGAAACAATACCCGGCAACACAACTGCATCACCATTCACACTTGCATCAAATGATTTTTCTGCCACTGATTTCACCAAGCCATTTGGCACAAGTAATGTTGCTTCTTCTTTTAGAATATCCACAACAAACAACAGTACTTGATCAACACCATCTTCGGATGCAACAACAGTCATGCTATCGATTAAGCTAGCTTTGCGCGATAAAACTGTTTCTGGGCTCGTTGTTTCCAAAACAGACACGCGGAATTTAGTGCCACCTACTTCGTATTCTTTACTGTCCAAGCGCAAAAGTTCTGCATCAGAAAAATGCGAAACGTCAGATTTTGCAGCAAACATTTCACCTGCATATGTCGGGATATCCAGACCAAGCTCACCAGCCAATTGATTTGCCAATTCGACATCAAAGTCAGTTGTGGTCGGGCTGCGGAATTCTAATGTATCAGACAAGATACAAGACAGGATCAAACCTTTGATCGCGTCAGGTGCTGTTTCCAAATCATCGCCCATCATGTCGGCCATAACAGTCGCAGTCGATGCCATAGGTGCGATTGTGATGTTAATAGGTTGGCTGGTTTTCAAACCACCCACTAACATGTGATGATCGATGATTTCGATAATTGTTGTGTCATTAATACCCTCAGGCAATTCAGCGGGATTGTTCGTATCAACAACAACAACCATATCATCAGCTGTTACCGTTTCTAACAATTCAGGTGTTTCATAACCCCAACGTTCCAAAACGAATGCAGCTTCTGTGTTTGGTGTGCCCAAAACATAAGGTGTCGCTTCTACGTCTTTTGTGCCAAGAAACCAGCTCCAGATAATTGCGGAACCGGTTGCGTCTGTATCAGGGGCTTTGTGCCCAAAAACTTTAATCATGTCTGTGCCATTTTGCTAAGAATTTCGCGGTCCTTATAGGCCTCACTAACAGATATGTCACCCCAATGTTTTTGCATAAAACACCCCTGTTTCACCCTAAATGCGCAATCGCATTAGCGTAATAGGTGATCAATTGTAATTCTGACGACTCAAGACGGTATTTACCATGTTCCAAAATCAACGCTTTACGTAGAACTAACATGCGTAAGCCAACCTCTACCGCATACTCAAAATTCTTATGCGGGATATGCATATATGCACCATTCGCAAGAAGGCGCTCTAATGATCGATTGCACTTGGTAATGATCTCGTCTTTGGTCAAAGCTTTCTTTTGGTTCGTTAGAAAAATTCTGGCCACTAATGATGCGGGAAGTATCGGGATCACACGCCCAACATTATCCATCAGTTCTCTTCCAAGCGCTTTCGTCAATGCCTCATGGTTGCGAAAGTTTCTCTCTTTTAGGAATTTTTTGAGTGAAACAGGTGCCCCGAAGCTTACGCTCGCATATCCAAAACGATAGAACTTACCCGTAATACGTAAAGCAAAATGGCGAACAATAAACTTCAAGAAGGTGAACACTTTGAACCAAAGCCCCGTCTTATCGCCACGATCTGATGCCAGTAAAACACGATCTTCAAGCACACGGTCGTAATTCAACCCAACGGGAACGAAACAAATGTCACGGCTGGTTTTAGCATCAAAACCCGACACCATATAATTCAATAACCCCAGTTTCGCTGGCTTCAACTTTCCATCGCGAGATAAACCTCCCTCAGGGAAAACAGCTTGAGCAACCCCCGCCTCAGTTGCCATTTGCACATAACGCGCCAACACACGGCGATACAATAAGTTCCGTGATTTTCGGCGGATAAAATATGCACCCATGCTGCGGATTAATTGTTTAAGGGGCCAAACACGTGCCCATTCTCCAACAGCATAGGACAAAGCCGAACGTGAAGCCGCCAAGTATGTTACGAGGATATAATCCATATTCGAACGGTGATTCATCACGAACACCACTGTCGCTTCGGGATCAATCGCTTTTAGTGCTTCTTCATCCACATACCCTAAACGCACCCGATATAATGCGCGTGACAGCCAACGGGTTGCTTTAATAGCAAACCCAAAATAACCCATTGCTGAAAATGAGGGCACAATTTCACGCGCGTAACCATATGCCATATGTTCTGCCACACGGTATGGCACACCTTCTGTTTTAGAATGCTCTAGGACCGCTTCAATCACCTGTGGATCATAAGCCAAACGTTCAACCATCACACGACGTTGCATCAACTTAAACGGTTGGATCTTTAATTGTAACTTATCGTTCAATACAGCAATTGCTTTATCCATACGCCGTGTCAGATACCACCGCACCGTAGGCATTAAAATCCGATCTAACAGACCAATTAGGGCTAAAATACCAGCCAACCAAACGGTCCAGGTGGGAATCTCTATTGTTTCGAACATGTATAGACCGTATCAGGATCACAAGAATGCAAAAGCAAAAATAAGAGACAGGCCATGAAGTATCGTAAATTAGGGGCAAATGGCCCACAAATTAGTGAAATAGGTTTAGGATGTATGAGCCTTTCTGGTTTTTTTGGCCCCACAGATGAAACAACAAGCCAAAATTGCCTGGCTGCAGCCGTTGATATAGGTATCGACTTTCTGGATATCGCTGACATTTACGGCATGGGGAAATCCGAAGAAATCGTTGGGCGATTTCTAGGTGGGCAATCACGTGGCCTGAAAATTGCAACAAAATGCGGAATTGATGTGGGGCCGCCTCGCAAATTCAACAATTCTGAACCATATATCCGCAATGCTTTGCGTGGCTCGTTCAAACGTTTGGGCATTGATTATGTCGATGTTTACTACATACATCGCCGCGAAGCCGATCGTCCGATTGAAGAAGTTGCCGAAACGATGGGCAAACTGATCAAAGAAGGTAAAATTGGCGGTTGGGGGCTATCAGAAGTTGGACCAACCTCTATTCGTCGCGCCAATGCCGTGACACCGCTATGTGCCGTCCAAAACGAATATTCATTGTGGACGCGTTTGCCAGAAGTCGGCGTTTTACAAACATGCGAAGCTTTGGATATCACATTTGTACCGTTTTCCCCTGTAGGCCGCGGTATATTTGCACAAAATTACCCAGTCTTGTCTGAACTTGATCCAAAAGACTTCCGTCATGCAATTCCACGGTTCCAAGAACCCAACTATTCTGACAACTGCCATATGATTGATGGGTTCAAAGCTTTTTGTGCTGATAAAGGTTGGAAAGTGCCAGCGGCAGCACTTGCATGGATATTACATCAAAACGATACAATGGTTCCAATTCCCGCCACACGTTATGCAAGTCACGTAGAAGAATGGGCACAAGCCACTGAAATTTCATTTACAGATGATGATCGTGCAGAGATTGACCGTTTATTGCCAATCGGGTTTGCTTATGGGGACCGTTACAACGATGCTTTGTGGAACGGTCCCGAAAAATACGCTTAGCGTTTAACGCGGAACTTAGAATGGCAAGCTTTACAAGTTTTGCCCATATCCCCCAGAACGCCCGCTACAACTGAATTATCTGATGCTCCAGCTAGAGTCTTTGTCGCTTTGGTTGCGGCACCCTCCAATTGTTTTGCAATCGCAACGAATTCAGCATTGTTCGTCCAAATTGCAGGCCCAGCTTCACTTGGGTGTTTATCCGAACCTTCTGGGAATTGTTTTGGGAAAGTCGACATATTTTTTGCAACTTCTTTTGTTGCCAAAGATGCGGTCTTACCGTCAAAAGCAACTTCTCCGCTCGCCATTTTCGACAATAGTTTCATTGTGCCAGCAACATGTTCCATAGACTCCATGCGCTCCTTAACAATGCCAGTGGCACCATCATGTGCTGTTGTCGTGGTTACAGAAATAGCTAGCGTGGCTGATAGTGTAGCTGCGATAAGCCCAAATTTCTTTAGCATAATAACTCCCAAATTTTTAAACAGATTAGTACGTTTCAAAAATATAGATAGATTAAACTTGGGACAAGCAATCACATGTGCGTCATAGATGTACTGACCTACTTTTTATGCGAAAACTCCAAAACATTGGTCAATTTGTCTTTAGACACCAAAAGACGACCACAATCGCTTTGATCACCAACAGGCCCTTTTTGGCAATAATCATAGGCGCCCATATCAAGGTTTAATGCCATATATGGCCCTAAACCTGCTTGTAATTGTACAGCGGCATCATAAAGCGTTTCGGATATTTCGGTTTCCCAAATACCAAAGCTTCCATCAGGTAGTGTCACAAATAAACGGCGTTTGAATTTTGGCGCATCAGGCACATCACTCAAATCCAAATTGCCACCAGATATCAAAAGATGAGATTGTAATACGGTCAAACGGCTTTCAAGCGCTTTCTGTATAAATGCGCGGCGTGAAGGTGCATCTTTCAAATTATAGTTTGCGCCGTCAACCGTCACATCATCAGCGCGGTAAATGTTTGGTCTACCATCAGGAGCGATAATCAACACACCATCCCAATTTTGATAGCGTCTGCTAATCTGAACACCATCTTTGATCACCAAACCTTCTATCCCAAAGCGATCTCCGCTGGAATATGTTCCTGCTACAGTCAGCAGATGATCAGGGCTTTGCGTAATCTCATCTGGCAAAATGCGCAAATTGACAGAAACAGGTTGCCCACATGATTGAAGCAATATTCCTGCCGTTGCAGGACAAGATGTTGTATCAAGCGCACTTACAGGCCCTGCAATCGCTACTGCAGCCACCCATCCAATATATTTCGCTTTGCTTGCAAGCACAGCAATTCTCCTAGTCGTCCACGGAAACTTACCTATTTTTTTAAAACTGCCAAATTGCTACATAGCAAAAATAGGTGAAAATCAGCCGATTACTCAACCCCATGGCTGCGTGAGTATCCATTTAATGCTGGAGGCGTCCACTCTTTCAATGCCCCCTCTTTCGGTTTATAAATTTCCACCTTTAAAGGATAACACTGTGCTGCATCACTTGAATGTGACGCACTACAATCCCCACCTGGACAAGCCGACAAGCCACCCAACAAATCAATCTCAGCAAATAATTCAATAAAGTCACCCACACGTACAGGGCTAGCTTTCATAAAGTATTGCTTCGTATCTGGCATAAACCCTGTACACATAAAAACATTTAAAACGTCATGCACATAGCGTTCAGCCTCATTCAAAGATACCCCACGTTCATCCGCCAATGCACGTGTCAGATTAGAATGACAGCAATAATGATAATCCACACCGTTTAATACATCGTGCGTATAGGGATCACAGCGTGTGCCAATCACATCATGCACAGATCCACCATATTGATCCCAACCATACCAATCCAACGTATCATGTGTCACCGTTGCCATAGGGCGCATCGCAGGAAAGCTGGACCACATCTGATCCCCTGTGCTGATATGCGTTCCGTGCAAAGCACGCGTTTTACCAGAATAGAATTTTTCGTCTAAGTCCTGCGCATTCCACAGGTTCAAATCCCCCACCTGCGACCCTTCCACGCTTACAATCCGAAAGAAGTGTCCCGCTGGCACAGTAAAGCATCGCGCATCACGCGGTGGTATAATCACCTGATCCACCAATGACATATCCTTGCGAGCATTCTCAAAAAGCGCCATCTGCGGCTTCGGCAAAGTATTGATCGGGTAACAAACCGTAGGCTCGACATCCTTTAATGCTTGTGCATTTTGCGGCCCTGTATTTTGCGGATTATACTTCATACCTTTGCCTCTCATAGTGCTGATAACAAAGCGTGGCACAGAAAATCAAAACGTCAAAGTAGAACTCGCAAATATGTGCCAAATTTATTGACAACCCTCCAGCTGTTGGTCAGGTTGCACCCAATTATAAGGGGAATTTTTATGGCTGCCATTTCAATAATTGGTTTACTGCTGGGTGCATATCTTTTGCTTATGCCACTGATTGCTTTTCTAAAGGCAAAAGGCGCAGAGACGGAATTGCGGGCATTACGGGCTGAAATTGAGCGTTTAAAAATTGGGGCTGAAACCACAGCACCAACTGAAAAAACACCACCAAAGGTTAAGGTCGCGGCAAAAGAAAACCCTGAACCACAAAAATCAAAAACACCAAAGTCCAAGTCCGAAGCAACAAAAGCACCGTGGACACCACCAGAACAGCGACAAGACACACAGCTCTCTAATGCTGCTCCTGTACAAACACCACCAGCAGAACCTTCGTTTTTTGACACTCTTATTGCGCGCGCATCCAAAAGTATCACTGAAAACTGGATCATATGGCTAGCAGCTTTGTCATTGGCTTGTGGCGGATTGTTCTTTGTCCAGTATGGCATTGAAAAGGGATATCTTGGTCCCGTTGCCCGCGTTTTAAGTTCATTGGGCTTTGGTACAGCTTTAATCATTGGCGCAGAATACCTGCGCCGCAAACCCAATATTGGGATGCAAGGCTGGTTCACAGTTCCCGTGGCGCTTGCTGCAGGGGGTGTTGCATCCCTTTATGGCGGCAATGTTGCGGCACACACCCTATACGATCTTACAAACCAATCCGTTGCTTTTGGCGCGCTTGTCCTTGTCTCTTTCATCGCTGTTGCAGGCAGCTTGATTTATGGCCCCGTATTGGCTGTGATCGGTATATTAGGCGCATATGTATCGCCAATGCTTGTTTCATCAGGCGCTGGTGCTCATCCGATATTATACCTCTATTTCTTAATTATTCTCGCTTCAGCCTTAGCCGTTGAACGCTATCAACGTTGGGCATGGCTCTCTGCAATCGCAGTGACATCCACATTGCTATGGGGTGTTCTGTTAAATCTAGATATTCCGAATGAACCTTATTTGGCACTCTATGTGGTCGCGACGATCCTTGGTGTGACGACAGTTCCTGCTTTTGGTATACGGCCAAGTTGGGATGATACGGATATGTTGAATCCAAACACATTAAGTAACCTATCAACGCATTATCCAACCATTCTGACTGTCCTAACATCCATAGGTGGCACCGCATTATTAAGCTTAGCCTCCCCACAATCCTTAATTCTATGGCAAGTCACTTTGATGGCCTTCTTAGGCCTGATCGTATGGTCGATTTATTGGAACCACCGCGCCCAGAACTTGGATCAATTGCCACTCATCTTCACAGCAGGACTGGTCATAACGGTCTCTATCTTCAGCCCACTGGGTTGGCTAAACTTCCTGCCAGAAATCACCCGTTTCTTTACATATACAAGCACAGTCACAATCGCTGCCTTGGCATTCCTAATCGCATCATTCTGGCGCACGCCACGTTCTGTGCGCCCGTTATACTGGATCGCAAGTGGTACGATGGCACCGCTGTTAATTTATGCGATGACCTATATCAGTTGGCATCAAACAACGCAGATACCAGAAAATATGTGGGTGTTATCTGCGGTCTTATTAGCCATATTCCTAGGTGGATCAGCCATGTTGATGCTCCGCAGCAAAATCAGACATCGCCGCATCGGTTCTGATCTGTATTTCGCGGGTACATTGATTGCGGGTGGTTTCATTGCCTACCTCACATTGCCAACAGATTTATATGCGCATGGCACAGCTGGACTTGCCCTTGCCGCTTTATCACTTGTCATTCGGTTTAAATATTATTGGACAGGTTTACTCGTCTGGGCCTTTGTGACAGTCACAACAGGATTGGTTATTGCTGACTTATTACCAAACTATGCAATGGATGAACCGTTCTTGCCTGTATTGGTCGTCTTTGGCGCAATTGTTGCTTTGCTTGCCACTGGATACACAATGGCACAAAAGGCAAGCTTGCCTGATCGCACTGTGTTGTTTGAAACGGCAACACTCTTAACGATTGCCTTATTGGCCTGTGTCGTCATCACAAGACTGGTTCCAGAAAGCACCTATCGATTGGATCACATGTCATTCGGTCTATACGCCACGGTTTGGATCATGCTTGCAGGTGTCCAGTTCCGACGCACACTTATCCAAGATGGCATGAACAAAATCCGTACAGCCCTTGCCTATGGTTATTCTACCCTTGGTCTTTGTACGTTGGCTTTTGGTATAATGATGTCACCGCTATTCTTTGGAAGCATCAGGGGCATCTTCCCAGTTGATAGCGTAATGATCGCCTATGCCTTACCTGCAATCACAACATATGCACTTTATCACTTCAAATTGCTGCCAAGCTTTATCACACAAAAGATTGCAGCAATATTTGCAGCATTAATTGGTGTCTTTATTACCATCCAAGAAATCCGCCGTTTCTGGCATGGATCATCTATCCATTTAGATCGCGGCGTGGAAGTGGGCGAACTTTATACTTATACAGTTATCCTATTAACAGCCACTGTAACCACAATCGTTTTGGCCATCACACGCAAAAGCCCAATCTTACGCAAAGTAGGCATGGGACTTGCCGCGCTTACAGCCGCAAAAGTATTCCTATTTGATACTGCAGGTATGCAAGGTTTAGCACGTGCAACCGTATTTATCGTCCTTGGCCTGACATTGGCTGGCATAGGATGGTTGTTACAGATGTCACAAACGTCTGAAGACAAAGAAAAGGATTAAACAGCACGCCCAGCTTGGCGACCCGAAAAGATACATCCACCAAGGAATGTGCCTTCTAGGGCGTTATAGCCGTGGTAACCACCGCCACCAAAGCCAGAAACTTCACCCGCTGCGTATAGCCCTTTGAACACGTTCCCATCTGGACGTAACACCTGACCGTCAAGGTTCGTGTGTAAACCACCCAATGACTTACGTGTCAAAACGTTCAAACGCACTGCAATCAATGGGCCATTATCAGTGTCCAAAATCTTATGCGGCTTCGCAGTACGGATGAGTTTATCGCCAAGATAGTTCCGCGCCCCACGGATCGCCGTGACCTGTGCATCTTTCGAATACTTATTCGTAATCTGCAAATCACGTGCTTCGATCTGTGATTTTATATGATCGAATGACACTGGTGCCTTTGGTGTAAGCGCATTCATCGCCTCAACAATTTCTTCCAAAGTGTCCTTAACGATGAAATCCGCACCATGTTCTTTGAATGCCTCAACAGCAGGTGTCGCCCCTTTACCAAGGCGAGATTTCAGAACTTCTTTCCACTTCGCAGATGTTAAATCTGGGTTCTGTTCTGATCCAGATAAAGCAAACTCTTTTTCAATAATCTTTTGTGTCAGAATAAACCAACTGTGTTCATGACCAGCAGACAGAATGCGTTTCAACGTGCCCAATGAATCAAAACCAGGCAAATACGGTGCTTCCATACGGTCGCCATTACCATCGAACCACATGGAACTTGGTCCCGGCAGTACGCGAATACCGTGGTTTGGCCAAATCGGGTCCCAATTGTCCAAACCTTCGGTGTAATGCCACATGCGGTCGCCATTGATAATCTCTGCACCTGCCGCTTCAGCAATACCGTGCATTTTGCCGTCAACATAATCTGGCACACCCGCCACCATTTTTTTCGGCGCTTTGCCCAAACGATCCTCTGGCCAGTAGCTGCGCACCAAATCATGGTTGCCGCCAATGCCGCCTGTCGTCAGCACAATCGCATCCGCAGAATAAGAGAAGCCGCCCTTAACAGTACGGTTCGTGCTTTTACCGCGATCCGCATCATCCTCTTCAAGGATATCACCAGACACGCCTTTAACCGTATCCCCGTCCACATCTAACCCCGTGACACGGTGACGGAATGCAAATGTAAGTTTCCCAGCCTTTTCAGCAGCAAGAACAAGGCGCTCAAATACATCCACAACACCCGTCCCTGTGCCCCAAGTAATATGGAAACGCGGGACCGAATTACCGTGACCAGATGCATGTTCACCACCACGCTCAGCCCAACCAACAACAGGGAACCAGCGCATACCTAACCCATGCAACCAAGAATGCATTTCATCCGCCGCAAAATCCAAATAGGCTTCGGCAAATTTCTTTGGGTTTTCATCTTCTGGGCGGTCGAACTGTGCCGAGCCATACCAATCACTTGCTGCCAACGCACGGCTGTCTTTGATACCCAAGCGGCGTTGTTCTGGTGTATCCACCATAAACAAACCACCCAAAGACCAGAATGCCTGACCACCCAAAGATTGGCGACCTTCTTGATCCAACATCAGCACAGATTTACCACGTTGTGTTGCCTCATAAGCTGCAACCATACCTGCAAGCCCAGCGCCTACGATGATTACGTCAAATGTGTCTTGAGTGGTGGCCATGCGAAATCTCCCAAAATATCAGGCATAACCTAACCCTAACGTTAAGCGTACAGAAGTGAAACCTAACGTAACGAAAACAAAAAAGGGCGCATAAAAGCGCCCTCGAATTCTGTATATAGTTTTGGATTAAAGCGTACGCTCAACCATTTTCTTTTTGATCTCTGCAATAGCCAACGCTGGGTTCAAACCCTTAGGGCATGTTTTTGCACAGTTCATAATCGTGTGACAGCGGTACAACTTGAACGGATCTTGCAATTCGTCCAAACGCTCGCCCGTTGCCTCATCACGGCTATCAATGATCCAGCGGTATGCATGCAACAACGCTGCTGGCCCAAGGTAACGATCGCCATTCCACCAGTATGATGGGCAAGATGTTGAACAGCATGCGCACATAACGCATTCATACAGGCCATCCAATTTCTTACGGTCTTCAATAGACTGACGCCATTCTTTCGCTGGTTTGTTCGTCTTCGTTTCCAACCACGGCATGATACTTGCGTGTTGGGCATAGAAGTGCGTCAGGTCAGGGATCAAATCCTTTACCACTGGCATATGCGGCAATGGATAGATTTTCACGTCACCCTTCACTTCGTCCAAACCATAAATACAGGCCAGAGTGTTGATGCCATCGATGTTCATCGCACAAGAGCCACAAATACCTTCGCGGCAGGAGCGGCGGAAAGTCAAAGTTGGATCAATTTCATTCTTAATCTTAATCAATGCGTCCAAAATCATCGGGCCGCATTTATCCATGTCTAGGAAATAAACGTCCAAACGAGGATTTTCACCTGTGTCAGGGTCAAAACGATAGATTTTAAACTTACGGACATTGGTCGCACCTTCTGGTTTTGGCCATGTCTTACCCGTTGTCATACGGGAGTTTTTTGGAAGGGCTAATTCTACCATTTTCTTATCCTTTGCCTTATGCCGTTACAATGTTAACGGCTGGGTCGGTTTTTCGCCAGACTTGGCGACAACACATTCTTCATAAACTTCTTCGGGATCGCGGCCTTTTAAATAGTCCGACGATAATTCTATACCAATGCCAACACCTGTGCGGACACGTTTACCAATGCCCACACCAACGCCAACATTGACGTTTGGCTTTACAGCATCACGCGCACGTTCCGTACAAATAGCCATAGCACGTTCAACAGTGATCGGCTCAGGCTTTGTGCACCCAGTTAAGCCAACCGTTGCGGCAACACCAATGCAAACACTCCGCATCATGCCAACCCCTGCAGCAATGCTGGCAAGCCTTTTACGGCAATACATTTCACAGTGTCAGGACGACTTGCAACCTCAACAACAATCTCGGCAGCTTTCACCTGATTGCCAGTGCTTGCCGCAGCCGTCACAGCCAAAAGTTCCTGCAAGGATGCATTATCAATCACACAGTCTGTGACAGGTTTTACAGGCACACCTGGAAATTGCTTTGCCACAATCGGATCAATCGCATCGCGGGCCTTATCACGCGCAACCTCTTCGCCCACCGAACAGCCCATCAGGGCCACGGCAGCAATGCTCAGATATGTTGCGCGTAAGATTTGCATTAATATACGCGTGCTTTCGGTGCGATTTTCTTCAAGTCGATGCCGCCATCTTCTTGTTTCGTTAATGGATCAAGGTGTACGTCACGGTATGACAATTTAACCTTATGATCTTTCACACGCATCAAGCTGTGTTTACGCCATTTTTTATCATCACGATCTGGGTAATCTTCGTGTGCATGCGCACCACGGCTTTCTTTACGTGCTTCCGCACCAACGATTGTTGCCAATGCGTTTGGCATCAGGTTTGTCAGCTCTAATGTTTCCATCAGATCAGAGTTCCAGATCATTGAACGGTCTGTCACTTTCAGATCAGTCATCTTCTTAGCGATGGCTTCCATCTTCACGCAGCCTTCGGCCAATGTTTTGTCTGTGCGGAACACAGCCGCATCAGCCTGCATTGTTTTTTGCATCTCAAGACGCAAATCAGCCGTTGTAACCGCACCATCTGCATGACGCAGGCCATCAAAGCGTGCCATTGATTTCTCAACTGACTTCTCATTGATTGGCTCGTTCGGTGTTTTCGGATCAACCACTTCTGCCGCTTTAATCGCAGCCGCACGACCAAACACAACCAAATCGATCAAGCTGTTAGAACCCAAACGGTTCGCACCATGAACAGACGCACACCCCGCTTCACCCACAGCCATCAAGCCTGGCAAAATACGGTCGTGATCTTTTGCAGTTGGATCAAGCACCTCACCCCAATAATTCGTTGGGATACCACCCATATTGTAATGCACTGTCGGCAATACTGGGATTGGCTCTTTGTTCACATCCACACCCGCAAATATTTTCGCAGATTCAGAAATACCTGGCAAACGCTCTGCCAATGTTTCTGGTGGCAAGTGGTTTAGGTGTAGGTGGATATGATCCCCCTCTTCACCCATACCGCGACCTTCGCGAATTTCCATTGTCATACAGCGCGATACAACATCACGCGATGCCAAGTCTTTATATGTTGGCGCATAACGTTCCATGAAACGTTCGCCTTCGGAATTGGTCAAATAACCACCCTCACCACGTGCACCCTCTGTAATCAAACAGCCAGAGCCATAAATACCAGTTGGGTGGAACTGAACGAATTCCATGTCTTGCAGTGCCAAACCTTGGCGCGCAACCATACCGCCGCCGTCACCTGTACATGTGTGTGCAGATGTAGCAGAGAAGTATGAACGACCATAGCCACCAGTCGCCAATACAACCATTTTCGCATTGAAGCGGTGGATCGTACCATCGTCCAATTTCCAAGCGATGATACCTTGGCAACGACCATCTTCGGTCATAATCAAATCTGTTGCGAAATATTCGATATAGAATTCCGCATTGTTCTTAAGCGATTGACCATAAAGCGTGTGCAAAATCGCGTGACCTGTACGGTCAGCCGCTGCACATGTACGTTGCACGGATGGGCCTTCGCCAAATTCTGTTGTGTGACCACCGAATGGGCGCTGGTAAATCTTACCCTCTTCTGTACGAGAGAATGGCACACCGTAGTGTTCCAGCTCGTAAACAGCCTTTGGCGCTTCACGCACCAGATATTCCATAGCATCTGTATCACCCAGCCAGTCAGAACCCTTTACTGTATCGTAAAGGTGCCACTGCCAGTGGTCATTTGGTGTTGTACCAACATCCATATTTGCAAGCGATGCTGCAATCCCACCTTGGGCCGCAACAGTGTGCGAACGTGTTGGGAAAACCTTAGTTACACAAGCCGTTTTCAAACCTTGTTCTGCCATGCCCAAAGTTGCGCGCAAACCCGCGCCACCCGCACCGACAACAACAACGTCATATTCGTGATCGATATATTCGTAAGCAGTCATTTTCAAATTCTCCGATCAGGCGCCAAAGGCCATTTTGGCAACCGCAAAAGCGCCCGCGAACCCTATGCCCCAGCATAGAAGTTTTGTTGAAACCAGTAGAACCACTAACGTAGCTTTACCGTGTACATAGTCCACGATCACTTCTTGCAAACCACCTGCAAGGTGGATGAAGCTGATCATGATAAATAGAATAGTTGTAATTGCAGTGAATGGGTTTTGAAACGCTGTCAAAACCTCTGCATGTGTGCCACCGATAAGCGGGGCAACTTTCCACAAGAAACACAACATCAAAGGGATCAATGCAACGGATGTTACACGGCTGATCCACCAATCATGCGAACCTTCTTTTGCGGAACCCAGACCGATCACACGGCCCATATCTGTTTTATAACTCATAACGCCGCTCCCCTAGCCTGCTGCCAAGCACATGATGCTTGCCGCCGTTAATACAAAGCTCAGCACAACAATGGCCCAGCCCCAGAAATCCACAGACTTCAATTCATAGCCTTTACCGAAGTCCATAACCAAGTGACGAATACCGCCTAAGAAATGGAACCAAAGCGCCCACAGGGATCCAAACATAATCAGAAGGCCTAACCAAGAGGTCAGCAAACCGTTCACAAAGTCAAAGTACCCTGCACTTGTTGAAGCTGCCAGCAACCACCACACGATTAAAACAGCAGCAAGTGCCATACCGACACCTGTGATACGGTTTACAATTGATGTGACCATGTTGATTTGACGGCGGTAAATGCTGATATGGGGTGAGAGCGGGCGATTGCCCCGGTTCACGTCGGCCATTTTTGATTTCCCTTATTGTTGGCTTTTATAGCTGGTATTCATTTATACTATATATCGAGAGAGTCACGGGGGAACACGTCAAAATATTGCCGATTTCGCACAATAAAACGCCGCAGCTGGTTAGTTTTTTTCCTATAATCACATTTTTGAATAGAAAAGCGCACAAAAAGTCATGGCAAATACAATAGACTTTTGCCCCTGAAGCCGTTTTATTTTTCGATAAACAGTCAGGAGACACCAATGGATATTCAACGCATCTCAGCTTTTTCACACGGCAATATCGGCGGCAATCCAGCGGGCGTTGTTATTTGCGATGAACTTCCTTCTGCAGAAACCATGCAAGCAAGTGCGGCAGAGGTTGGCTATTCAGAAACCGTTTTTGCGATGCCAAAAGATGGTGCGTGGCGTGCGCGTTATTTCTCACCAGAATCCGAGGTTCCCTTCTGCGGTCACGCGACCATCGCGTTGGGTGCGGCCCTTGCCCAAGCTTATGGGGATGGCACGTATAACCTTACCTTAAATGACGCCAACATAAGTGTTCGCGGTGCGGCCCAAGACAATTTATATAGTGCCGCCTTAGTATCACCGCCCACACATAGCAAAGCTTTGTCGGATAACGAGATTACAGCCACCCTTGCCTTGCTTGGATATACCGCAGATCAGCTTGACCTTCGCATTCCCCCCGCCCGCGCCCATGGTGGGGCCGATCATTATGTGCTGGCTCTGAAAAACCGCAAAGATTTGGCTGCATTGAATTACGATCTGAATGAAGGTCGGACATTCATGAATGAACGCGATCTTGTTACGATCATGCTGGTCTATATCGAAGACGATCAAACATTCCACAGCCGCAATGCTTTTGCCAGCGGCGGTGTTTTTGAAGACCCGGCAACAGGGGCTGCGACGGCAGCGTTTTCGGGATATCTGCGTGATATAGGCTGGCCGCATCAGGGTAGGATTCAAATCACCCAAGGTGAGGATATGGGGCTGCCATCAGATATTACGGCTGAGTTTTCAGATGAGGCGGGCAGCCCGATTACGGTGTCTGGGACGGCTCGAAATATGGTTTGAAAAACTGACTTTCTGGAGATGTCCCAGTTGGGACATCAAATCAACCCGTTGAAATAAAAAATTATTATTTCAATTTACTACGGGCTATCAGCTTTTGCACCAATGGGCCAATGTCGTTGACGACTTTCACAACGCCCCTGGAATTTGGGTGGATCCGATCCAAGAGCATGAAACGATAATTTATGCGGGTTTGTTCCCTATCTCTATAAAGAGCAGCGAAAAAGTTTGGGTACAATAAAATATCGAACTCTTTGGCTAAATCAGGATAGTTTCTATTAAAAGAACTTCTGAATTCTACTGGATATCTCTTGTTTGCCTTCACCCCAACAAGCAGGATTGGAATGTCGCGGTTCTTTGCAATTCTGATCATGCGACTAAGATTATTACGTATAATACTTGGATCAGCTTTGCGCAGCATATCATTACCACCAAGTTCGATAATAAGGGCATCTATATTTGGTGTGAGCACCGCTTGAATACGTGTCAGCCCGCCTGTGGTTGTGCGACCCGATCGACCTTCATTAATAAGGAATACATCTTCGCCCTGCTCTGTGAGCCAATTTTGAAGGACGGGGACAAATCCTTTCTGTTTCCGTAAACCGAACCCTTTTGTCAGACTGTCCCCTAAGACAGCAACAACAGTTGTTTCTGCAAAAGAAATTGCAGGCGTTGAAAGGGCTATGGCTACTATTAATAAGGACTTTACTGCTTTTTTTCTGAGCCGAGTAAGAACTGGGTAATGTTGGTGCTTTGATTTTTGCTTTTGTGCAACGAACGTCATCCGTAAATACCTGTTGTTTCTAATGGCAGTGGGGTCAGCAAAACACTTAGCGTTAAGCATGCATTCGGCAAGCTTATGTCATTCGCCCTATTCGTTAAGTTTTTAATAACTCTAATGTCCAGTATGGGCCCTTATACGACATTGGGTTTACTCAGCCTCTACTCGATCTCGCAGCTCCAAATGAAACTACCTTTGGCTACGGTAGGAGGTTCAGATATTGTTTTTAAGGCGCTTTGCGCATTTTCAAATGTAGCCATTTCAATTAGCAACTTATTGGCTAGATATTTTAGATTAGATTCTTCTATATTAGTATCACTACATGCCTTGTCTCTATCCACGAATACGTCTTCGTAATTATTGTCTTTAGTAAAAACTGTACTTACGTAATTTTGGGAACAGCTTGTACGTTTATTGAAGTTTTCTAAATGCTGTAACGTGACATTATGATGCTTACCAAGCAGATGAGTTTCGGGTGTTCTGCAATATTTATCATAAGTTTTCATAAAGGATAATAAACTTGCTAATTTGTCCACTTGTCCAGAATTTGCATAGTCTTGAACGCTAACCGTAAGTTCTTTGTTAAGCCGTTCGATTTTGTCATTAAGTGCGGGATCTTGTTCCGCTTTCAGCGGGGTGCAAAATGCAAGAAAGCTGGAGACGATTTTTAATAACTTCATAAATAATAACCTATATAAAATATAAACCTTCTAAATTAAGCAGGATAACTTTGTCTATTTTATGGTGTAGTCAAACGTTCGCTTTGCCCCCCATAGCAGACATTCGGCCCATTCGTTAAATTTGTAAGAACCCCACCAACCACAGAGCTTTAAACTCGCTTTACAACTCACCCAGTTTCAGATCACGTGAATATTCGAAATCCGCTTCCTTGGTCACAGCCTGTGCCACACGCATCACGCCGCGTTTAGTGTCGAACGCATAGGATGGGCTGCCGTGCAGTTCCCAGCCTTCGGATAAGGCTTTGGTCACACGGTGGCAGAATTCTGATGTGTCGTCTTCGGTTATGCAACGGTAAGCTTTCATGCGTAATTCCCCAGAAATGGATTGTATCCTAAAAGCACATGAATAGTGACAATCACCGTAAATACAACGGCTGAAATGACCAGCAGTTTCACGTCCCCTGCGATTGGCCCAGCTGCGGGGCGCACCCAAGCGCCTTCGCGTTTGTTAATCAGGACCATCGATGCAACAGCCCACAAACCCAGTCCACCGAACAAGATCAAGGATGCAATATCCCCATTCACCAACAAATGCGCAGTTGCCCAAATAGCAACGCCCGTTAGCATCGGATGGCGTAGCCATGACCGCATCCGTCCTTTGGATGATCCCATGCCAAGGCAAATTACAGCAGCAATCATCAACAGGTTGTTCAAATGCCCTGCCCCCGCAAATGGCGTGTAAACAGGGGTTACATCTGATCCGCGATATCCAATCACCATCAGGATGACCGATAAAACCACCGCCCCTGCGATAATACCGCGTGCAGGGCCTTTACCAAAGCGTTCATCCATTCCATCACGCAAGCTGGGCACCAACAGTTTTACCCAATGCGCATCTATCCAAAGAAAGACACCCAAAAGCAGCAAAACTGTATACATGATTATATCCTTTAACGGTTGGTTGGTGCCCCAATACCACTCTATCGACATCTATATTGCAACAGACATAACGCCGCTGCGCACGTATGGTTAATAAGATTTTACCAATTTTGGCGAAATCATTGAAACCAATCAAAACAACATCAGAAAGGTTTCAAATGCCAACTTATATGCAACGCATGATGTTCGGACTGTCTTTTGGATTGCTCAGCGTGATCTTTCTTGTCAGCACAGCTTACGCCAATCAAACATCCTGTGCCAAACGCGGCGAAGTGATTGCCGAATTGAATAACAGATATGGGGAAAGTCCGCAAAGCACGGGTCTTATGCCCAATGGTCATATTTTAGAAACTTTTGCACACCTGCAAACAGGAACTTGGACGATTCTTATTACAACTCCAGAGGGAACCAGCTGTATGATTGCATCGGGCAGTGCCTATGAAAGTCTCAAAAAGCCATCTGGACATGGCGCATAAACCAGCAAAACGTCGCGTTTGGGCTAAATTCCCCCGAATGTGACTTGCTCTTTCCATCTATTGGCGGTACCCAGCCTCCGACGAAAACTCATAGGAGAGATGGATCATGGCAAGAGCGAAAATCGCACTTATCGGTTCAGGTATGATCGGTGGCACACTGGCACACTTGGCAGCTTTAAAAGAATTGGGCGACGTTGTTTTGTTCGACATCGCAGACGGCATCCCACAAGGTAAAGCCTTGGATATCGCTGAATCTGGCCCAGTTGAAAAGTGCGACGCGACTATGTCTGGCACAACAGATTACGCAGACATCGCAGGTGCAGACGTTTGTATCGTAACAGCTGGTGTAGCCCGTAAACCAGGCATGAGCCGTGATGATCTGTTGGGCATCAACCTTAAAGTTATGAAATCAGTTGGCGAAGGCATTGCGAAACACGCACCAGACGCTTTTGTTATCTGTATCACAAACCCATTGGATGCGATGGTTTGGGCTTTGCAAAAATTCTCTGGTCTTCCAAAGAACAAAGTATGTGGCATGGCAGGCGTATTGGACTCAGCACGTTTCCGTCACTTCCTTGCAGAAGAATTCAACGTATCTGTAAAAGACGTAACAGCATTCGTATTGGGTGGCCACGGCGACACAATGGTACCGCTAGAGCGTTATTCAACAGTTGCAGGTATCCCATTGCCTGACCTTGTAGACATGGGTTGGACGACACAAGAGAAACTAGACACAATCGTTCAGCGTACACGCGACGGTGGTGCAGAAATCGTTGGCTTATTGAAAACAGGGTCAGCTTACTATGCACCAGCAGCATCAGGCATTGAAATGGCTGAGGCCTATTTAAAAGACCAAAAGCGTCTTCTACCATGTGCAGCAGCAGTAAGCGGTGAATTTGGTCAGTCAGACATGTACGTTGGTGTTCCAACAGTGATCGGTGCCGAAGGTATCGAACGCATTGCAGACATCAAGTTGGGCAAAGACGAACAAGCTATGTTCGACAAATCAGTTGAAGCAGTGCGCGGCCTTATGGAAGCATGTATTGCAATTGACGGTTCATTGGCAGACTAAGCCAATCCCAACTCTAAGCATTTCAAAACGCGGTACAGTCAGTGCCGCGTTTTTTTCGTTTAGCCCCATAAAATACAATGTTTGTATTTTCTTGAGCCATAGAAATTGACTACGGCCCCAAACAATTGCTTAATCTCATTCATAAAACGAATAATCGTGCAGATAGGTAAATTATGCCCTCGCAACCAAAATCAAAAAAAGAACCAACTGTTATAGGTTGGATGGAATATATCGACCTTCCTGACATCGCCTTGCACAAAATGAAAGCAAAGATTGATACAGGCGCACGGACGTCTGCCCTTCATGCAACTGATATAGAAGTGTTTCAAAAACAAGGTAGCTCTTGGGTCAAGTTCAACACTTGGATGGAAAGAGATGGCGTGACCATTCCCCTAGAGGCACCTGTGAGTGATATACGCGATATTAAAAACACTGGCGGTGTTTCAGAAAAGCGGCTCATTATCGAAACAAACTTGCTGTTTATGGGCAAAACATGGCCAATATCTATATCGCTTGCAGATCGCAGCAATATGCGCTTTCCTATGATAATTGGACGCACAGCCCTAAAACAGCACAATATCGCCGTCCACACACGCAAAACATACATGGCTGGGAAATAGTCATACACGTCCAAGGACAGGAAGAAGTATTAATGAAGATCGCAATGATGGCCCGTAATCCTAACCTTTATTCTCATCGGAGACTTAAAGAAGCAGCAGAGGAAAGGGGCCATGAATTTCATATCTTCAATACTTTACGATGTTACATGAACATCGCATCACGCCGACCCGAGATTTATTATAACGATGGTGAAAAACTGACTGGCTTTGATGCCGTTATCCCGCGTATCGGTGCATCCGTTACATTCTACGGACTTGCAGTTTTACGACAATTCGAAATGATGGGCGTTTATCCCCTGAATGAAAGTGTTGCGATTGGTCGTTCGCGCGACAAGCTCCGTTCCATGCAACTTATGGCACGTGATGGCATTGGTCTGCCCGTCACAACATTTGCCCATGATCCAAAACAAACCGAAGCCGTGTTGGAATTGGCTGGTGGTGCGCCCGTGGTGATTAAACTGCTTGAAGGTACACAAGGTATTGGTGTGGTTTTGGCAGATACCAAACGATCAGCCACATCCGTGGTCGAAGCCTTCCGTGGTGCAAAAGTGAACATCCTTTTGCAAGAGTTTATCAAAGAAGCTGGCGGCACTGACATTCGTGCAATCGTTGTGGGTGGCAAAGTCATTGCAGCCATGAAACGCACAGGTGCCGAAGGTGATTTCAGATCAAACCTGCACCGTGGTGGCTCTGCTAAGCTGATCAAACTTTCCCCAGAAGAGCGTTTAACTGCTACAAGAGCAGCCAAATCAATGGGCCTAAATGTATGTGGTGTGGATATGCTGCGCGCCAACCATGGCCCTGTGGTCATGGAAGTGAACTCTTCACCAGGACTTGAAGGTGTGGAAATGGCAACAGGTCTTGATGTTGCGGGCAAAATCATCGAATACATAGAAAAACACGCCAAGCCAGGTGCAACACGCACAAAAGGCAAAGGATAAGACTTAATGCCCCCACGCAAAGCGTTTGAGATTGGTGGCTGCATCATACCTGCAGGCACGCGTAAAACTGTACATTTACCCGTAAGTGTTCTCTCAAATCACACCCCTGTTTCGATGTCTGTGCAAGTTATCCACGGTAAATTCGACGGCCCCACTGTATTTGTCAGTGCAGGCGTACATGGTGACGAAGTCATCGGCGTGGAAATCGTAAGACGTTTACTACACACCCCAAACGTCAAAAAAATACGCGGCACATTGATTGTCATTCCAATTGTAAATGCATTCGGGTTTATCAACCATTCCAGATACTTGCCTGACAGGCGGGATCTGAACCGATCTTTTCCAGGCAGTTCAGGTGGGTCCTTGGCCTCACGTTTGGCCAATATATTCCTAACCGAAATCGTGCAGCGCTGTGATCTTGGTATCGATCTGCATTCCGCAGCAATCCACCGCACAAACCTGCCTCAAATCCGCATTTCACCAGACAATGCAAAGCTAACAGAATTGGCAGAAGTGTTCGGTGCACCTGTTATTCTGGAATCCAATCTACGCGAAGGATCAATGCGTGCCGAAGCCAAAGCAATCGGTAAGGATGTTTTGCTCTTTGAGGCTGGTGAAGGTCTGCGGTTTGATGAAATATCAGTGCGTGCAGGCGTTACGGGGATATTGCGTGTTTTAAGACATCTTAAAATGATCCCAGCCAAAGGCGTTACCAAATCCAAATCACAGTCCCAGCATTGTATATCCAGTTCATGGCTTCGCGCGCCCGCAGGTGGGTTATTGCGGACATTCCGCGCAGATGGTGACGTTGTGACCGAAGGCGAAGTCATGGCATCCGTTTCTGATCCATTTGGCGAGGCCGAAGAAGACATCATAGCCCCATTCGACGGCATTATTGTCGGTCGCGCAGTTATGCCTGTGGTGAACGAAGGCGATGCAGTCTTTCACCTTGCTCGGGTAAAATCAGTCCAGAAGTCGGAAGAGACACTTGAGAATATTAATGCCGAATTGACCGATGATCCATTGTTTGACGAAGATGAGATTATTTAGACAATCTCAACCTTCAACCGCATGAAATAGCCGATTCACTGCGGTTTTAAGCTTTTAGACTATGAGCATCTCGATTTGTGATCACAAAAAATATACGTGTGATCACAAAATTAAATAAAAGCCTAATAATATCGATAAACGCTATTTTTCCCTTCTACCCTTCTGATTCTTCTGCAACGGTGATTTGGATTAGTTAACCCAAGGGAAGAATCCATGAACATTCATGAATATCAAGCCAAACAACTGTTAAAGTCATATGGCGCATCAGTCTCCGATGGCCGTATCGTAATGAAAGCAGGTGAAGCAAAAGCAAAAGCCGCAGAAATGGATGGCCCACTTTGGGTTGTAAAAGCACAAATTCACGCAGGTGGTCGCGGCAAAGGATCTTTTAAAGAAGCCGAAGCTGGTGAAGCTGGCGGCGTACGTCTCGCACGTTCAGTAGAAGAAGCCGCAGAAGAAGCTGAAAAAATGTTGGGCAAAACATTGGTCACACACCAAACAGGTCCAGTAGGTAAACAAGTCAACCGCATCTACATCGAAGACGGTTCAGACATTGAAACAGAACTATACCTGGCCGTTCTATTGGACCGCGCCACATCTCGCATCGCATTTGTAGCCTCAACCGAAGGCGGAATGGATATCGAAGCGGTTGCCGCAGAAACACCCGAGAAAATCATCACATTAACAATCGATCCATCAACAGGCTTCACCCCTGAAAACGGTAAAGCGGTTGCAGATGCTTTGAAATTGACAGGTAAAACAGTTGATCAATGTGTTGAACTAACATCAAATCTTTACCGCATGTTCGTTGAAAAAGACATGGACATGCTTGAAATCAACCCATTGATCGTAGTGCCAGGCGGTGATCTGAAATGCCTAGATGCCAAAATGGGCTTTGACGGAAATGCATTGTTTCGCCAACCAGACATCTTGGAATTGCGCGACGAAACCGAAGAAGACGCTAAAGAGCTTGAGGCTTCTAAATATGACCTAAGCTATATCGCACTTGATGGTGAAATCGGCTGTATGGTGAACGGCGCTGGTCTTGCGATGGCAACGATGGACATCATCAAACTAAAAGGTGCCGAACCTGCTAACTTCTTGGACGTTGGTGGCGGTGCGACTGCTGAAAAAGTAACAGCAGCATTTAAAATCATCACATCTGACCCAAATGTAAAAGGTATCCTTGTAAACATCTTCGGTGGCATCATGCGGTGCGACGTGATCGCAGAAGGCGTTGTACAAGCTGTCAAAGAAGTTGGCCTACAAGTGCCATTGGTTGTGCGCCTCGAAGGTACGAAAGTGCAAGAAGGCAAAGACATTATCAACAACAGCCCGCTCGATGTAATCGCAGCGGATGATCTGGATGATGCCGCAGAAAAAATCGTTAAAGCGGTGAAAGGTTAATCACATGTCCATTCTTATCAACAAAGACACAAAAATTCTCGTTCAAGGTTTGACTGGTAAAACAGGCACCTTCCACACAGAACAAGCGCTGGCTTATCACGGCACGCAAATGGTTGGCGGCACACACCCTAAAAAAGGTGGCACAAAATGGGCTGCGGCCAGCGGTCAAGAATTGCCAATCTTTGCTTCGGTTGCAGAAGGCAAAGATGCTACGGGCGCAACCGCATCCGTGATATATGTACCACCAGCAGGTGCCGCCGCAGCGATTGAAGAAGCGATTGATGCAGGTATCGAACTGATCACATGTATCACCGAAGGTATCCCAGTGATGGATATGGTCCGTGTGAAAGACAAGTTGGATAAATCAAACTCCCGTTTAATCGGTGGCAACTGCCCAGGTTTGATGACGCCAGATGAATGTAAAATCGGCATCATGCCGGGTTCCATCTTCAAAAAAGGTTCTGTTGGTGTTCTATCGCGTTCAGGTACTTTGACATATGAAGCCGTGTTCCAAACAACAAATGCGGGCCTTGGTCAATCAAGCGCTGTTGGTATTGGCGGCGACCCAATCAAGGGCACAGAGTTCATTGATATCTTGGAATTGTACCTTGCAGATGATGAAACGCAATCCATCATCATGATCGGTGAAATCGGCGGTTCTGCCGAAGAAGACGCCGCTCAATTCTTAATGGACGAAGCTAAAAAAGGCCGCAAAAAACCAGTTGCTGGTTTCATCGCAGGTGTAACAGCCCCTCCAGGCCGCCGTATGGGTCACGCTGGTGCGATCGTTGCAGGCGGCAAAGGCGACGCTGGCAGCAAAATCGAAGCCATGCGTTCTGCAGGCATCGTTGTATCCGACAGCCCAGCCGGCTTGGGTGAAGCTGTATTGAAAGCAATCGGCTAAATGAACATGAATGCCAACATCCATCTTAAGCACATCCTACTTGTCACTTTAGGATTAACCCAAATGACAAATAGCGCTTATGCTGAGTTACCGCAGGCTTTTGATAAATGTGGCACAAAAATATCTGATATAAGTGAGATATCTGATAATCTTAAAAAAAGTGGATGGAAGCAAATGGAGCTACCATTCATGCCTGCCTTTGGGAAGGTATGGGGTGACTATAAAATTATCAATTCAATTGCAATTGAAGGCCTACCTAATGGAACCCCAGAACAACAACGAGAATACCTTATACAAGGTAGAGACTACTTAGTTGATAGGGATTTAAAAAATATCCTGCATTACATGGGCGGGCCTGATGCTATCAATGCTGACACATCAAAGTCAGGCATAATTTACTATCACAACTCAGATGCATCATCATGGGTGATTGTATCCAGAGAAAAAAGCTATGCTACTTGCGAATGGTTTGGAAATACTAATGCAGTTTATTCCAACCTTACCAATGACATTGTACCTTCTGATTTATTTGAGGTTTTCGAAGATATAGCATCTCTTACTTCAGCAAAGAATGAAAATATAAATACGGCAGTTTTGAAAATTAACTCCGCAAAATTTGTAGAGCTTATGGGGTATTCTCCAAATTTTACTACATACCAAAAGTTCAAGAATATTAACACGGATAAGGATCAATAGAATGACAGACCAATCATCGAACGACGAATTTCACGCGTCATCCTTTCTGCAAGGGCATAATGCGGAATATGTAGAACAACTTCATGCCAGTTATGTGAAGAACCCAAGTTCGGTTGATGAAAGTTGGGCAGCCTTTTTTCGTGCCTTAAACGACGAAGCCGACGATGTCACAAGAGTTGCAGATGGCCCATCATGGGGACGTCCTGATTGGCCGCCTGTTCCAAACGATGACCTTACCGCAGCACTTGATGGTCAATGGGCCGAAGATCCTAAAAAAGCGATCACTGAAAAAGCCAAAAGCGTTGGCGCTGTTCTAACCGAAGATCAGGTGCAGCGCGCAGTTCTGGATTCGATCCGCGCCTTGATGGTCATCCGTGCCTATCGTATTCGTGGCCATTTGGCTGCAAACCTTGATCCGTTAGGGCTGAAAAAACAAGACCCGCATCCAGAGCTTGATCCAAAATTCTATGGCTTTAACGACAGCGACATGGACCGCCCTATTTTCCTAGACAATGTTCTGGGCATGAAAATGGCTTCTATGCGCGAGATCGTGGAAAAGCTGCGCAAAACATATTGTGGTACATTTGCCCTGCAATACATGCACATTTCCAACCCAGAAGAAGCCTCTTGGTTGAAAGAGCGTATTGAATCCTATGACAAAGAGCATTTCTTTACCAAAGAAGGCCGCAAAGCCATTTTGCAAAAAATGGTCGAAGCTGAAGGTTTTGAAAAATTCTGCCACGTCAAATACTCAGGCACAAAACGTTTTGGCCTAGATGGCGGCGAAGCTTTGATCCCAGCGATGGAACAAATGATTAAACGCGGCGGCGCGTTGGGTGTGAAAGACATCATCGTTGGCATGCCACACCGTGGACGTTTGAACGTTCTGTCAAACGTGATGGGCAAACCATTCCGCGCCATCTTTAACGAATTCTTCGGTGGTTCGTACAAACCTGACGAAGTTGAGGGTTCAGGTGATGTAAAATACCACCTAGGTGCCTCATCTGACCGTGAATTTGATGGCAATTCCGTTCATCTGTCCCTAACAGCAAACCCATCCCACCTAGAAGCCGTTAACCCAGTGGTTTTGGGCAAAGCACGCGCCAAAGGCGACCAACAGGGCCGTGATCGTGGTGCCGTTATGCCAATCCTTCTGCATGGCGACGCGGCATTCGCAGGCCAAGGTGTGGTTGCAGAATGTTTCGGTTTGTCTGGCCTGAAGGGCCACATCACAGGCGGCACAATCCATATCGTTGTGAACAACCAAATCGGTTTCACAACATCGCCACATGACAGCCGTTCATCCCCATATCCAACGGACATCTCTTTGATGGTGGAAGCACCGATTTTTCACGTAAACGGTGACGATCCAGAAGCGGTTGTACATGCTGCAAAAATCGCAACAGAATACCGTCAGAAATTCCGCAAAGATGTTGTTTTGGATATCTTCTGTTACCGCCGCTTTGGTCACAACGAAGGCGACGAGCCGATGTTTACGCAGCCACAAATGTACAAACAGATCAAAAAACAAAAAACATCGCTTGCGATCTATACAGAACGTTTGGTGAAAGATGGTTTGATCCCAGAAGGTGAAATCGAAGACTTAAAAGCGTCATTCCAAGCGCAATTGAACGAAGAATTCGAAGCGGGTAAAAATTACAAACCGAACAAAGCAGATTGGTTAGACGGTCGTTGGAAACATCTGGAAAGCAAAGACCCAGAATACCAGCGCGGCAAAACCTTTATATCAAAGAAACGCTTTAAAGAGGTTGGCGAGGCTCTTACCAAACTGCCAAGCGATTGGGCGCCGCATAAAACCATTTCGCGGATTTTAGACGCCAAAGCAGAAATGATCAAAAGCGGTAAAGGCATTGATTGGTCTACGGCAGAAGCATTGGCATTTGGCGCACTTCAAGTCGAAGGTTTTCCAGTTCGCCTCTCAGGCCAAGACTGTACACGCGGCACATTCAGCCATCGCCATTCTGGTATCTTAGATCAAAACACAGGAGAAAAATACTACCCCCTTAATAATATCCAAGACGAACAAGCACCATATGAAGTGATCGACAGCATGCTGTCTGAATATGCAGTTCTTGGGTATGAATATGGCTACTCACTTGCAGAACCAAACGCACTGACACTTTGGGAGGCCCAGTTTGGTGACTTCACCAATGGCGCGCAAATCATGATCGACCAATTCATCAGCTCTGGTGAAAGCAAATGGTTGCGCATGTCAGGACTGGTTATGTTGCTGCCACACGGCATGGAGGGCCAAGGCCCAGAACACAGCTCTGCGCGCCCGGAACGTTTCTTGCAAATGTGTGCAGAAGACAATTGGGTGATCGCGAATGTGACCACACCTGCAAACTACTTCCACATCCTACGCCGTCAAATGAAACGGACATACCGCAAGCCGCTCGTGATCATGTCGCCAAAATCTTTGCTACGTCACAAAATGGCCGTCAGCACGATTGATGACTTCACAAAAGACAGTAGTTTTCACCGTGTTCTGTGGGATGATGCGCAACTTGGCAACTCCGATACAAAACTCGTTGCTGACAGCAAAATCAAACGTGTGGTGATGTGCTCTGGTAAAGTATACTTTGACCTTCTCGCAGAGCGCGATGCACGTGGCATTGATGACATCTACATCCTACGTGTCGAACAGCTGTATCCAGTGCCAATGGTGGCTATGACCGAAGAATTGAAACGTTTCAAAAACGCAGACGTTGTTTGGTGCCAAGAAGAACCCCACAACCAAGGCTACTGGTCTCATATCAATCCACATATAGAACAAGTTCTTGTGGAACTTGGCCATAAAAACAATCGCCCAGCATTCGTTGGACGCAAAGCAGCAGCAGCCCCAGCAACAGGTCTGGCAAGTGCACATAAAATACAACAAGACGCGCTCGTAAACGATGCGCTTACCCTTGGAGGGAAATAAGATGACTGAAGTACGTGTTCCAACCCTAGGCGAAAGTGTTTCCGAGGCAACCGTTGCCACTTGGTTCAAAAAAGTCGGCGATACAGTGGCTCAGGACGAAATGATCTGTGAGCTCGAAACAGACAAAGTGACAGTAGAGGTGCCATCCCCATTCGCAGGTACATTGACAGAAATCGTAGCGGCCGAAGGTGAAACAGTGGGCGTTGACGCCTTATTGGCCAATATCACCGAAGGCGACGCAGCCCCTGCCCCAGCAGCAGAAGAAAAACCAGCGGCTACAGCGGCACCTGCATCTGGCGGCGATGAAGCTGTGAAAATCATGGTGCCAACACTGGGCGAAAGCGTTACCGAAGCCACAGTTGGCACATGGTTTAAAAAAGTTGGCGACAGTGTCACAGCCGACGAAATGCTGTGTGAGTTGGAAACAGACAAAGTTTCCGTCGAAGTACCATCGCCTGCCACAGGTGTGATTACAGAAATCCTAGCCGAAGACGGTGCAACCGTTGCCGCAGGCGGCCAACTTGGTGTGATTTCTGGCTCGGCATCCGCTGCCTCGGCCGCTCCTGCCTCAGCAGCAGCCCCAGCCGCCGCTGTTTCTTCAGAAGGTGCAAAAAATGCACCATCTGCAGAAAAGCTTATGGCAGAAAACAACATGTCAGCTGACCAAGTCACAGGCACAGGTCGCGACGGCCGTGTGATGAAAGAAGATGTTCAAGCTGCAATTGCAACGTCAGCATCTGCACCGATTACATCAGCACCTGCTGCTCCAGTAGCCGCCCCACGTGCGGCCCCAGCGCCTGAACAAGCAGCGCGCGAAGAACGTGTGAAAATGACACGTCTACGTCAAACAATTGCACGTCGCTTGAAGGAAAGCCAAAACACAGCCGCCATGCTGACCACGTATAACGAGGTCGATATGTCAGAAGTGATGGCCTTGCGCACAGAATACAAAGACGTGTTCTTGAAAAAGCACGGCGTGAAAATGGGCTTTATGTCTTTCTTCACTAAAGCTTGCTGTCACGCGCTTAAAGAAGTGCCAGAAGTGAACGCTGAAATCGACGGCACAGACATCGTTTACAAAAGCTATGTGAATATGGGCATCGCTGCGGGTACACCAACAGGCTTGGTTGTTCCTGTTATCCGTGATGCAGATCAGTTGTCTTTCTCAGACATCGAAAAAGCGATTGCTGAAAAAGGCGCCCGCGCCCGTGACGGAAAACTGTCCATGGCAGAGATGCAGGGCGGCAGCTTCACCATCTCTAACGGTGGTGTATACGGATCATTGATGTCATCGCCAATCCTGAACCCACCACAATCGGGTATCTTGGGCATGCACACGATCCAAAAGCGCCCAGTTGTGGTAAACGATGAAATCGTCATCCGCCCAATGATGTATCTGGCACTCAGCTATGATCACCGCATCGTAGACGGCAAAGGCGCTGTGACCTTCCTAGTCCGTGTGAAAGAAGCACTGGAAGATCCGCGTCGTTTGTTGATGGATCTGTAGAGTTTACCTAGAATGAAAATTCCTAAAATATTTGGCAAACGCAATTCATCTGAACAAGATGAGTTGCGTGCCTTAGAAAAAATGGAAAATATGGTGATTCAGCAAGAAGCTACTCTACACCCAAAATTCAAAACTCTCTCCGATTTCATAAATAAAACACCTTCAGCAAATTTCATATCCGCTGGAGACATTGCTGACGTTAATGGATGGTGGGTGAAGTTATCCATTGATATAGACCATCCTTTGGCATGGAATGTTGTTCAAGAATATGCACACGTCCTGAATGAGTTGTCTCTTTCGGAACGCTTACCAACAGTATTCAAACCAGTTTCCCCGCCACCATACATGAATGGTGGCCCAAGGGACTTCTTGAGCTGGGTTATTGAATGCCCTGTTTCAGACCAACCGCCTGGAACAATAATGAAATGGTTAGAAAGCCGCTTACCCAACCCTGTTGATGCGGCCTCATCTTGGGAGGATATGGAAGAATGATCACCTTCGACCACATAGGCATCACAGCTCCTTCTCTTGCAGAAGGCACTGCATATTTCCAATCCGTGACTGGTTTGGACATGCCCAAAGGTGGCGAACACCCGTTAATGTCTACGCACAACCACCTAACAGCCCTTGGAACTGACACATTCGCAGAAATCATCGCGATAAATCCAGATGCCCCCGCAATCGGTCGCCCGCGCTGGTTCAATTTAGACAACACAACAAAGCCACAAGTTGCATGGCTGCTACGCACCGATGATATCGAAGGCTGCATTGCAAAAGCCGCAAATATCGGTGTCGATTTAGGTCGCGCGTTAAGCTTAGAACGCGATCATCTGAAATGGCGTTTCACAGTCCGCGATGATGGTGCAATCCCAATGGATGGCGCCGCCCCGTTGCTGTTGCAATGGGATACCGAAGGTCCGCATCCTGCTAGCGGCATGATTGACCTTGGGCTTAGGTTGAACTCAATCAGTATAAAAACCCCTCAGGCTGAAAAGCTAACTCAATTGCTTGACACTTTGGGGTTAACAGACAAGCCTGAGATCATCCCATCAGATGAAACCAATGTCAGCGTTGCATTGCAAACTGCAGACAACAGAAAGGTAACCCTTTCATGACACCAGAAATCACAGCACTCGCCCTTGCTGGCATCTTACAAGTCGTTCAGATATTTTTATATGTCCCACATGCTATCAAACAGGTTGGCCACGATGCTGCTTATAGCCCACGTGATGAAGGCAGTGAATTGACAGGTCGTGCAGGTCGCATTCAACGTGCCATGAACAATCACTTCGAAGGGTTAATCCTGTTCACAATCGCCGTTGTGGTTGTCACTCTGGGGGATGCCTCCAACCTCGTTACGCAAATCTGTGCATGGATCTATGTCGCAGCGCGGGTACTTTATATTCCAGCTTATGTCTTTGGGTGGGTGCCTTGGCGCTCCCATATTTGGACAGTGGGCCTCTTGGCCACAACAATAATGATGATTACGGCGCTCTTATGATCGCAATTCTTAACACACAGACATGCACCGCATGTCATACGCTTAGTGCACAGGTTGTGCACGCCAATCATACACGCCATTTTGGCGAAAACACGAAAGGTTAACCCCCATGTCAGACTATGATGTTATCGTAATTGGCGGCGGCCCAGGCGGCTATGTCTGCGCTATTCGCTGCGCGCAATTAGGTCTAAAAACAGCCTGTGTCGAAGGCCGTGAAACACTGGGCGGCACCTGTTTAAACGTGGGCTGTATCCCGTCAAAAGCATTGCTGCACGCATCGCATTCATACCATGAAGCCACACATAATTTCACCAAAATGGGCCTCATGGGTAAGTCTCCATCAGTCGATTTTGGCAAGATGCAAGAATACAAAGATGGCGTTGTTGAAGGCAACACCAAAGGTATCGAATTCTTGTTTAAAAAGAATAAGATAGACTGGATCAAAGGCTACGGTACAATCACAGCAGCGGGTGAAGTCACCGTTGATGGCACAGCGCATAAAGCCAAAAATATCGTGATCGCAACAGGCTCTGAACCATCATCCCTACCGGGTGTAGAAGTCGACGAAAAAACCGTTGTGACCTCTACAGGTGCATTAGCATTGCCAAAAATTCCAAAATCCATGGTCGTGATCGGTGCAGGTGTCATCGGTCTTGAAATGGGCAGCGTATATGCCCGTCTTGGTTCCGAAGTGACGGTTGTAGAATTCTTGGATCATATAACACCAGGCATGGATGCAGAGATTTCCAAGACATTCCAAAGAATGTTGAAAAAACAAGGGTTTAAATTCATCATGGGTGCCGCAGTTCAATCAGTGGACACATCCAAAGGCAAAGCCAAAGTGAACTACAAACTGCGCAAAGATGATAGCGATGCGACCATTGATGCTGATGTTGTACTGGTGGCCACTGGCCGCAAACCATTCACTGATGGCTTAGGGTTCGAAGCGCTTGGCGGCACCATTTCAAAACGCGGCCAGATTGAAACTGACGATCACTGGCGTACGAATGTAGCTGGTGTTTACGCCATCGGTGATGTGATTGACGGCCCAATGCTGGCGCACAAAGCCGAAGATGAAGGTATGGCTGTTGCAGAGGTGATTGCAGGTAAGCACGGTCACGTTAACTATAATGTAATACCTGGTGTGATATACACAGCCCCAGAGGTCGCTAACGTTGGGAAGACCGAAGAAGAGTTAAAAGAAGCTGGTGTCGATTATAAAATCGGCAAGTTCAGCTTTATGGGTAACGCCCGTGCCAAAGCCATTTTCCAAGGTGATGGCTTTGTAAAATTGTTGGCTGACGCAAAAACAGACCGCATCTTAGGGTGTCATCTGATCGGCCCGGGCGCTGGTGATTTGATCCACGAGATCTGTGTGGCAATGGAATTCGGTGCAAGCGCGCAAGACGTGGCATTGACATGCCATGCGCACCCAACATTCTCAGAAGCCATGCGCGAAGCCGCATTGGCTTGTGGTGATGGCGCCATACACGCTTAAGTGTCTGTTTGAGAATACAAAAACGCCCTAATGTATAACAACATTAGGGCGTTTTCTTATGGCCTAATAAAGGTATTAATGGCCATGACCAGCTAAGGGGAATCTGATCATTTAGTACCCTTTATACGCATGAAATCTTAACTAGATCATAAACAGTCTTCACAAAGGCGTTAGCGCATTAAATCAAAGTTGCTGCATGAACATAATAATGTATGCGTTGCTTTATGACCAGAATGCCTACATCCGTTTATCGCTATATTTTTAATAAATCGTACCGACAGCAAATCGTTGTAATCGCTTTAACACTGATCCTTTTGCCTTTGGCACCTGTTCCCTTAGAACTGCAAAGACGTATCTTGGATGATGCCGTCGCACAAAAAGATACAGACATGTTACTGAAACTTGGCGGTTTTTATATCTTGGCCATGCTCGTTGCTGCTGGTTTCAAATTTGCCATGCGCGCCCAACGCGAATTGATTTCGGCAAATATCGTACGCTCATTACGTGGTTCGGTCTTCCATTATACATACACGGCAGCACCACAATTACCCAAAGATCAGAACCCTGCTGATGTTGATGAAGTAGATGAAGGTGCTGTTGTCTCTATGATGTCATCTGAGGTTGAAAAACTTGGTGGTTTTGCAGGCTCTGCAATTTCTGGCCCTTTGTTTGAAATTGGCACATTGGTGTTTGTTCTAGGGTATATGTTTTGGGTCGAACCTTTGGTCGCATCAATTGCTTTAGGATTATATTCACCGCAATTCATAATCGTTCCGTATTTCCAAAAGAAAATGAACCTATTAGCACAGGAAAAAGCCCTGCGCATGCGGGACCTTGGATCGTTCATTGTAGACAATCCAGAAGACGAACTTTTACGCTCTGCTGCACCCAAAAGTTTTGTAAGTTTAGTTGAAGATATTTTACGCATTCGTACGCGGTACATTTTGAATAAAAATGTGATGAAAACCATCAACAATCTGTTAATCGCTTTGGGGCCTTTTGGGGTTATTTCTTATGGTGGCTACCTTGTGATCCAAGGGCATGCAGAAATTGGTGTGATATTGGCATTTGTTTCAGGATTGGAACGCTTGGGCGGCCCTATCAGAGACTTGGTTGGCTCTTATAGCTCAATTACAGATGCCAGAATTCGTTATGCAACGCTACTACAAGCCTTCCCAAGTATAGAAGATACAGAAGCTACCGCACCAGCATCCGTAACCCTTGTGTGACATCCGCACGAATTGCCAATCGCAAGGTGGGTTCATCACCCGCACGTAATGCTGCAATCACTTGGCGGTGATGGTCGGATGCTTCACGGCGTTGCAATTTTGAATAAAGCATCGTCATCGTCGGCCCCAACTGTAGCCAAACCGTTTCCACCATTGCCAACATCGCAGGTGCTTGGGCGCGCAGATATAAAGTACGGTGGAATTCAAGGTTGCGGCGCACATAAGTCACAGGTTCATTCTTGACGATCGCCTCGGAAATTAGGCTGTTTATGGTATAAAGCCGCTCAATCAACGCCATATGCGCCCTTGGCTGCGCCCTGCTGGCCATTTCTGGCTCTATAAGCGCACGTATAGACGCCAACTCTTCTATACGCTCAGTAGACAACACAGGTGCCGTCACACGGCCCGTAGAGGACACAGAAACAGCACCTTCTGCCGACAAACGGCGCACAGCTTCGCGTGCAGGTGTCATGCTGGCCTCATATTTGTCTGCGATGCCGCGAATGGTCAGAGCCTGACCTGCTTGAATTTCACCATGCATAATTTCGCCACGTAATTTACGGTACACACGTTCATGATGTGGAATGGATTTATCGGGAATACGTTCGGTACTAGACATAAGCTTTTGTGATCACAAAAAACCCATTCGTCAAGGTTTAGAACATATAACGATGCAACAGACTGCCGTTCTTTTTCAACCAAGACCGATGGGTTTTATAATCTGGAAATACATTTGCGACCAAAGCCCAATACGCATCTGAATGGTTCATTTCAATCAAATGACAGGCTTCATGTGCCGCCACATAAGCCTGAACAGCCTTAGGTGCCATGATCAACCGCCACGAGTACATGAGATTACCATCAGACGTACAAGAGCCCCAGCGTGACCGTGTATCGCGCATTGTGATGCGTCCAATTGGTTTACCCAGTAAGTCAGCGTAATGAATGGAGGCCGAAACCATGCGTTCCCGCGCCATAGCTTTGAAATATGCCTTTAGTTTTGTTGGTACCATTTCAGCGGACCCGGGAACTTGCAAAACTTCGCCATCAAATCGCACAATTCGCCCAGTTCCTGGCTCGATCCGACGGTATTCACCATCAAATAAAACCGATCCACCAATTTGCAAGGACAATGGCTTTAATTGCTTGGCCAAATGCTTACGCATCCAACCCTCATGCTCACGTGCAAAATTAAGTGCTTCACTCATCACGGCATATTTAGGAACGGTCAAACTGATCGAGCCGTCTTTATTAGATATACGTAAAGAATAACGACGTGCCCGCGCGGAACGTTTAATCGCCACAGCAATCGCTGGGTCGCCAATTTCAATTTGCTCTACCATTATCCTTAATGTAGGCCCTTTGTGGACGGGTTCAAACCACCTTTTTCGCTGGATCGACAAGTTTCTTGCTTTCTGCCTTTGACAAGTCTGAAATGATGTGGCAGTTGGCAACACGGATTCCATTATGACCTGTAAAGGGGACTAAAAATGCCCGAAGAAGCTTGGGGTGTAAAGCGCGTTTGTCCAGAGACTGGCCAACGTTTTTACGACTTACAAAAAGATCCAATTGTCAGCCCATACACTGGCAAGGAGTATGAGTTGTCATTTTTCTCAAATGACAAATCTAAAACGTCTATGACGGACAAAGCAGATAAAGCCAATGTTGCAGCCGCAACAGAGGATGATCTAGCGGATGACGTAGATGTATTGGACGAAGATGATGCAGATATCGATGTAGATCTAGGTGATGACGTTCTAGAAGACGACGATGATGATACTGTACCATTGGAAGAAATCGCAGACGTTGCGGGTCCAGAAGACGACAGTTAAGTGAAATTCCGCTTGTGTAATCAAGCGGTGTTTCATAAATATCCCCAGCGTATGAATATACGCTGATTTGGGGCCTTAGCTCAGCTGGGAGAGCGCTTCGCTGGCAGCGAAGAGGTCAGGAGTTCGATCCTCCTAGGCTCCACCAAAAACTTTTGATAATAAACCACTAAAGAACCTATAGAGACTATCTGATCCATAGTCAGATATGCGTATACTAGGCTCGTTAATTTGTGCTTACATTATACAATTTGCCTTCATAAAATAAGATAAGACTATCCAATACCGTGCGGATAGCGTGGTATTTTCGGCAATCGATCCCTTCATCATTAGTATCAACAAGTTCCATTAGAGATTTGATCTCGGATTTTGCAATCACATGTCTAGAGGTTGATACATTACGGTTTAGGCCCACTGGGAAATGGCAACCTGTTTTTGAAGTGTCTAATAGGATTGCGGCCTCTTCTTGCGCTCTCTGATACTCCGTAAAACTTACCTGATCAAACGTTCTCATACGTCTGCGAAGTCTATTGGCATAGCTATTAGTAATGACTTTAGAGCTTTTTGAGACATCTTGTGTATCATCATAAAGATGCACATTAACATCACGAACGAATGGAAGCTTCATGCCAATTTTTGTTCCAGTTTTTTCAAAAAGATGCGCATCGTAAAAATCTCCCCCCACAACGCGTGATGTTTTTTCTCTACCATTATGTGAAGTATCAAAATCCTCCCAAATTCTTACACCACCAAGTTTTGCCTCTGCATTCACATCAGATGCAAAGCTATCGTCTTTAGGCAAATGTCTAAGTCTGATTGAAAACTCTTGCTTATTAGAAGGCCAAATACCCGTGAACTCACGATCAAGGCGCTTAAATTCGCCGCCCCAATATATTTCCCAACGACTGATAGGCGAACCATGCTTATGAACATGATCTAACGGCGCGGCATCAGATGCTGGTTCGTAAACTGTCAACTGATTGTTCTTTATAACAAGACGTAACGTTGGGAATTTCCAACGTTCGATACAGTGGGTAACCGCCGCCTCGCCTCGTTTAGGCTTCTGATCCACTCTATAAGGAAGGTTCGTCTTTGAATAGATTGCATTACACTGTGGTTTGGTCAGATCATAGTTAATATTTATAGGAAGAATAATTTCGCAACCGCGGCTCGCATTTAAGTTTCCATTTTCTTCGTCTACTAGAACATGGCATTTAATTGCTTGTTCATGATCATGGTAGTTTCGCAATTTATTTTGAAATGCATTGAACAATTTATTATTAGAAAAGTTCCACTCGACTGTAGGGCCAACTTTAGTATCTTCCCTAAATCTTTTTGTTTGTTTTATGTCGAGTATCTCTATTGGCTTGTCTAATACAGGAAAGATATCGCTAGAAATAGTGCCTTCTGACATTCTACGCGCACCACTAAGTGAACTTTTAATAACTCTTAATTTAGAATTTAAGCCGTAATACTTTCGGCCCTCATCAGTAGATACTTCTTCTAGTCTGTCTCGCTCGTCTCTTGTATCTGGATCATTAGCGCTACCAGGGTTTGCAATTTGATATTTGTTTAAAGCTGTTTGAGCATTAAATCTTATCTTATTTTGCGCCGTAACTAACTTACTTTGTCTCTCTACAGCTTGTTCTAAATCACGTTTTTGCAATTCATAATATTGAAGCTCCGAGGCTTCGCCAAACAAGCTGTCGATATTTTCTTGTCGATCAAGAATATCACTTTTATCAATATTAAGACGATCAATCCGGCTTATCATACCAGCTAAAATTGATTGATGAGTATAATACGATAATTGCGTCTTCGATTTAGTCTGTGGGTCTGTCGTATTTACACCGCCATTTTTAGGGGATAATTTATCAACAACTTTCTCCTGCGCCCTTATATTTTCACTTTCCTTTGATATCTTAATATTAGTTTCAATTAACTGCTTTGAGAGCTGTTCTTTATATTCCGTTTTTGTGACTTGCCCAAACGCTCCAAGCCATGGTGCTAACTTTGAAATCTCATCGTTGCTTATAGCCTTATCTGCCCATTTTTTTTGCTCTGAGTAGAACACGTTTTCTGGCTTTTCTGGACGCTCTAAACCCGTCAGCCCTAATGATGGGCTCACATATTCAACGCCACAAATTAATGCAAATACGCCTAACGATAAAAACACATCTTCTTTCCGAAATTTAAGCCAATGTGTATTACGCAAGGCACGCCATATGTGTGGAATGCTTGCGCGCATTATCCAAAAGAAAATGACTAGTAATCCACCAAAAATAAATCCCATCACAACACCCTAAGTATTGCTTGCAGCAACCTATAACCACAATATGTGTAAAGCATACTACTTGGTTTCAACAACCACGGCATAGGCTGATATCCAAGAAACTCATAGCTATTTCTGTTAATGTACTGCCACGTCTTATAAACGTTTTGCGTTTTTGGTTTATCGCGATGTTGCGCAATAACACTGTGTAACCAACGGTATTGTTCATATTCCCATTCATGTCGGCCAGATTGATAATTCCAACCAAAGGTATCATCAAGTAATAGAACAACAGATTTACTTAACCATGGCGGTAATTTTAACTTTCTTGTATCCTCATACATCCCCGTCTTATTACAAATAAAATTCCTTAGACGTGCATCTAAATCTTGAAACTCATCCAACATTTGCAAGTTATCACGTTCTAAAATATCGCGCCAAGTCGTGTCTGAAGCATTACTCCAAGGTATCTCTATGAGTTCATTAATATCATTCATAGCCTCAGTTACAGGCGACTTATCAATCCATTTCTTTTTACTTCGGTCAAAATATGACCCATGACTATCTTTTCGAAGCTGCTCTTGTTCTTTGGCGCGAAAAGCCAAAACATCATGCGGATCAGACTTTTGCTCGATTACTGAATTTGCCAATAAAACAGGTTCAAATATTTTTTTGATGCAATTTAATTGGCGCGCTTCCCATTCATTTTTAGGCATAGCAGTTTGAAAATCAAAAAGCATATCTATGCGCAAAATTGCTTCATCTGAAAGCCATTCTGGGCGCTCATACTCTACATCTTCCAGAAAGTTTTCTTCTTCATAATAATCGTGATCACCACCACCAGCAGAATAGAAAATATGTTCACGGTAAAAGTTTGAAAAAACCATAAAATCAGGTTTATTTTGAAATGCAGGCTCAAGCATAAGCTCATCAAAAAATTGATCGGGCTCTGCACCTTTTCGTTCCAACATCCAACGCACTGTTTTTTCAATTAACTGGCCAGAAGGGGAAGAGTTGAAATTAAAATCTAGCTTTTCATCGTACCAATATTTGATCTGTTCTGGTTTAACTTCAACCTTTGGGGCTTCTATATCTTCGGACAAATCTTCATTAAGACCATCATCTATAGTGGTTTGCGAATTCCATTTAACGATGTTCTTAGCGTGATTATAAGCTTCGCGTAATTCCATGAAGCCTTCAGGATCATCATCAGGACGCGTAACTTTAAGTTTTACTGAATACGCCTTTTTTATAGATGCCAAAGTTGCACCTTTTTCTTCCACTCCAAGAATGGCGAAAGGATCAGTCGAAGGCATTAGATGCTTCCAAATATTGCAAGCGTTCTTCTACCACGCTACGAACCTCTTCAATACGTCTCTTGTCAAAAGAAGCTAAAGCATGTTCGAATTCACTTAATAAACTGGAAATTGCCGAACGGCGTTCACCAAGAGCATTCTCATATGCAGCTGATATTCTAGCGATCAAGGCTTCATTTTGCGCTTCGTCACGCGGGTGAACTTTTATTTTCTCTAGCTCTTTAAAACGTTTCTCAATCTCTTTGCCAGTTAACGTTCCAGGATTTCCTTCAATAATAAGCTTACTTTCCTTACCTGTGGAAACAACAGTGGAAATAACTTCCAGCACACCAGAACTGTCATATGTGAAGCGAATATCGACCTCTTCATGCTCTTTCATGTTATAAGGCAGTGAAATTTTATATGATCCAATTTTAATATTATCTCGAACATATGGCGCTTCACCTTGGAAAACCCGGATATCAATTTCTTTCTGGCCTTTTTGCATAGCAGTTACGATATGGTTACGGCTGACAGGTATTGTTGTGTTGCGTTCGATAAGCGGGCTAAATATTCCATGTTCAAATTGTTCGTGACCTAAGGTTTGGCGCGAAGTCTCATAACCTAATGTAAAAGGGCAGACATCAGTCATAACCATATCTTCTAAAGCAGCGTTCCTGCTTATCAAACCAGCTTGTACTGCTGCGCCAAGCGCAACGACAGTATCTGGATCAAGCTCATGTTCGGGAAACCTTTTAAATAAACGCGTTATAAGGTTGCGCACTAAGATCATACGCGTTGCACCGCCAACAAGTACGATCCGATCTATTTCACTGGCTGTAAGTCCAGCATCACTTATTGCCCGCTGTAATGGTATTTTGGTTCTGTTAATTAGGTCTTTCGAAATGCTTTCCAATTTGTCTCGTGAAATTGAAAGTGCTACTTCTTCTTCACCATTACGATAGGATACATTGGCGGTCATCTCATCACATAACATAATCTTCGCGCGATCTGCCACTAATCTTAACCGCGATAGATCTTCTGCTAGCATTTTGTCACTTACCAGATCCATTTTCTCGCAAAAATATTCGACAATACGATCTGTGAAGTCTTCTCCGCCAAGGAATGCATCTCCCGCAGAAGAACGTACTTCCATAACGCCTGAGAACATTTCCAAGATAGAGACATCAAATGTCCCTCCACCGAGATCAACAACAAGGAATGTGTCTTCACCATCTTTATCATGCAAACCATACGCTAGAGCTGCTGCCGTAGGTTCATTTATGAGACGCTCAACCGACAAGCCCGCAATCTCAGCCGCTGCAACAGTTGCTTTACGTTGAATATCGTTGAAATAAGCAGGGACTGAAATAACTGCTTTTTCGACTGCACACCCCAGATAAGCTTCTGCGTCGCTTTTTAAACTTCGCAATACAAGCGCAGATAAATCTTCAGGGCGCATATTCTTTCTTGCAATATTCGTAAGTTGATTGGTTCCCATCAATCGCTTGAACTTTGATGTTGAGCTATCACCATTTGTAACAAGATGATTTTTTGCAGACTCTCCGACAATACTATTACCAGACTTATCAAAAAAGACTGCCGAAGGAGTTAGGTATGATCCCAAAGAATTTGGAATAAGCTCTGGGCCATTCTCTCCAAATACTGAAACAAGTGAGTTCGTCGTGCCCAGATCAATACCAATAATCAATTTACATTCCTGATTTTAAATACTTACTCATATTACTTATATAGCGCTTAGTCTCTGATCAATATATTTATTAAGATATCTATTGTTCAAAAGAAAACGCCTGGCCTTACAATTATGACAAGGCTTAAATGTAATTTGATTTCGGTCTTTAGTATTTTTATAAAGCCGCCGTATAAATTGCTAAAGCTGCATCATATGTCATTTCGCGTGGATTGTTCACCAATAGACGCGTTTGTTTCATACTATCTTCGGCCAACATCGGTAGATCATTATGGTTAACACCAACTTCACGTAACGTCGATTTCATACCAAGGTCTGGCCCTAAATCTTTGAAACCTTGAACCATAGAGCTGCAGATTTCAGCATTAGATTTATCTTTTAATTCGGGGAAAATAATTGGAGCAATTTCGCTATATTGCGATGCCGCTAAATCGTCTTCCATGTTAAATTCTAATACATGTGGCAATACTAAAGCATTAGACAACCCATGCGGCACGTGAAAGTGCCCTCCCAATGGATACGCGAGTGCATGGACGGCAGCGACGGGGGCGTTTGCAAATGCCATCCCTGCAAGCATAGAACCTAATAACATATCAGACCGCGCTTCGCGATCCTCACCTTGTGTACATGCCTTGTGAATTGCTCCCCCTAAAAGTTGAAGCGCCTGACGTGCCAAAGTATCTGATAAGATATTCTTAGCGTGTTTTGTCGTATAGGCCTCAATCGCATGAACCATCGCGTCTATACCCGTCGCAGCAGTCACATGCGCAGGCAACCCAATTGTTAATTCTGCATCCAAAATAGCCCAATCTGGATAAAGTTGGGCAGATACAACGCCTTTCTTTTCAGATGTCCGTGTTGTGACTATAGAAATAGGTGTGACTTCTGATCCAGTACCAGCCGTCGTTGGCGCAAGGATCAAAGGTAAACGTCCACCTTTAACCATATCAACACCGTACATCTCATCTAAATCCTGTGGGCGATCAGGCCGAGCCAAAACAGAAATCAATTTTGCCGTATCCATAGAAGAGCCGCCTCCCACAGATACAACACCATCGATGCCTTCTGATTTGGCTTGCTCAACAGCCGCACGTATCATTGCCTCTGGAGGGTCTGCAACCACATCATCAATAATGTAAACAGTTATACCAGCAGCTTTTAAACTATCTAAGGCTGCTGTTGCTAACCCGAGTTCTAAGATAAGAGAGTCCGTAACAAAAGCAACTTTTTGGCACCCTAAATCGGTCATCAATTGCCCGATTTTCCCTGTTGAGCCAACCTCCGAAAGAATAGAGCTCGTTGTTTGGAACTTAAAGGATTTCATATGTAATTTTCCTTATAACCAAATGATGATGGATAGAATTTAATGCCACATCTATCTAAAATGTACGTTTAAATGCGTTTTAATCCGTGTCCATTCAGTAATTCTGTTAACATTTTACGTGCAGACGTGCGATGGTTCCAATGTATATCTCGCGCAGCTTTTGCATCACCAGATACAATTGCCTCAAATAAAGCGCGGTGCTCTTCGTTCGATTTTTTTGGCAATGGGCGAATGTGTAATGTTGTCATTCGTGCACGCCTCACTTGATCATTGAAATTTGAAACAATCGCCATGATCCGCGAATTTTTAGAAAGACGCACTAATTCGTGGTGAAAATCACCGTCCGCTTTAGCCCAAGCCACCCGATCTTCGTTGGTTACAGCAACTTCCATATCATCGATACTTTTTGCCAAAGTATTCAGGTCTTTTTTACAATATTGCGCGTCAGCAGCCAAAGCAGCAGCTAAACTTTCAAGTTCTGTCAGAACTTCGTAAATCTCATCCATGTCATCCGCTGAAAGGGCAAGAATACGCACACCTTTTCTAGGGCGCACTTCTAACAAACCTTGGGCTTCTAACATCAATGTCGCCTCGCGCACTGGGGTCCGCGACATACTTAAACGTTCGGCAAGTTCACTTTCCAAATGGTCACTGCCTGCTTCAAGCTCTCCTGAAAAAATCAACTCGCGCAAATCATGGACTGCGCGGCGTGTATTCGATTTGAACGGCTCGTCTTGCAACACGTTTTATAACTCCAACTTGCGATGCTCCTGTGCAGAGCGATATATCGCTTGTTCTATTTCGATCACACTTAAATATTCGGCCGCAGTGTTTTCTAGCGGTGTGGCATTTAATAGGCCAGAAATCACATGGTTTTGCAATGCGTAAACACAATCCCCTGCAAATCCTGCCCAATCTTGCGTTTCCAATATAGTTGTGGCCTGAATGTCACCAAAGCTGCGCTTTTGAACAGAGCCGTCTCCCGCCAGAGTAATCGTACCTTTTGTCCCCTCAACAAGGGCTTCGCCCAATGTCATGCGGTGGTTTTTCGCAGCATGATCTAGATGTCTGTTGCCATCAAATAAAGCCCGCGCACCGTTTTCAAAATCGAACAGAATATATCCAGCATCTTCGCCGGCAATCACGGGGTTCAAACGCCGAAGATCCGCGTAAACAGATTGCACAGGTCCTAGCAGGTATTGAAACGTGTCTATCCAATGTACAGCCGTTTCGTGCACTAAGAGTTGTTTCATTGTTTGGAAATACGGTTGGCGGTCTAAATAGGCCTCTGGCCCCTGACCATCGCCAGTACGCAATCTGAATGTAACTTGTTGGACTTCACCCAATACGCCCGATTTGATCTGTTCTGCAATCAGCCGGTACCAAGGTTGAAACCGAAAGTTTTCATGAACTATGATCTGAACATCCGCATCATGTGCCAATTGTACCGCTTCTTTGGCTTCATCCAGCGACATACAGAATGGTTTCTGGCAGATGATTGTTTTTACACCAGCAACAATGGCAGTTTTAATCGCATCTATATGCGTTGGTGGCGGGGTGATGATATCCAATACATCAGGAAGCGTTACCGATAGCATCTTTTCATAATCACTAAAGGCTGGCGCACCCGTTTCAGCAGCTTTTTCGTAATCCGTGTCAGCTGAGCCAACCAAAGCAACCCGATCAATGCGGCGCCATGCATCATAATGAAACTGGCTAAAATAACCTGCTCCTAAACATGCAACACGAACATCTGGTTCTATCATTCGGGTGATACCATCGTTTCCAATACAGCTTGCGCGGCAGCTTTAGTGCCCAACGTCCCGCCAAGGTCGCGTGTCACTTGGGTGCCCGCAGCAATAACACTATCAACCGCATCGCGCAGGGCAAGCCCGTCAGCAACCATTTCTGGGATATCATTATTCGTACCCAGCCAATCCAGCATCATAGCTGCGGATAAGATCATCGCAAATGGGTTGGCAACACCCTGCCCTGCAATATCAGGTGCCGTGCCGTGACAGGGTTGGAACACAGCATTACTTTCCCCAATATCGGCAGAAGGGGCCATGCCCAAACCACCCATGAGGCCAGCACCTAAATCAGACAGGATGTCGCCAAACATGTTTTCCGTTACCATCACATCAAATGACCACGGTTTTTCAACCATCCACAATGCCGTTGCATCCACATAAGCATGGTCAGATGTAAGTTCTGAATGTTTCGCAGCTTCTTCATCAAAAATAGAGCGGAAGAATGCAAACGACCGGAATACATTTGCCTTATCAACACAGGTTACATGCCCACGTCCCTGACCAGAGTTTTTGCGATGATTGGCAAGATTGAATGCAAATTTAAATAATTTTTCGCTGGTTTTACGTGTGATTTGCAATGTTTCTTGTGCATAATCATCATGGACTTCACCGCACCCCTGGGTATGAAACAACCCTTCTGTACTTTCGCGGATCAAAACAAAATCAACCGTTTGACCACCATCTAATTTCAGCGGTGTGCGTGAACTTGGTGTAATGCGCACAGGGCGTACACCCGCGAATAAATCCAACTCTTTGCGAATTTCGATCTGCGGTGAAATTTCTGTACCATCTGGATAACGTACGGATGGTAAACCCATTGCAGAAAGCAAGATTGCATCCGCATCTCGTGCAGTTTGCAAAGATTTAGCGGGTAAAGATTCACCCGTTTGCGCGTAATGCGCAGCCCCTGCATCCGCATAATTAAACCCGAAACTATAAGCACCTGATCGGTCTGCCAGCGATTTTAATACATCAACAGTAGGCTCCATGATTTCTGGTCCGATACCATCCCCGTTAAACACCGCGATTTCAAACTTGTTAGACATTCTATTCCCCGACTAAGCGCATGAACCTTGCATTGATCTGATCAACACGCTGTTCATTGACTCGTTTTCTCATTAATGTATACATTAATTAATTCAATAATAAAGCGATATGTCACAACTATGCTGTAAACTGATAATATGGGGCTTTATTATCTTAGAGTGCCGATCATTCCATCGCTGAGGCCTAAAGGGGTAAAACATGTATGCAGTCGTTGTCACATTCACGATCAAGCCAGATGCATATGAAGCATTCATGCCTTTAATGCACAACAACGCACAGGTTTCTTTAAACGAAGAACCAGACTGCCATCAGTTTGATGTCTTAACAGACCCTGATCAACCAAACGAAGTTCTGCTCTATGAGCTTTACACAGATGCGGCAGCTTTTGACGTTCACCTTGCCTCAGACCACTTCAAACGGTTTAATGCAGAAACGGCAGATATGGTTGCCGCAAAAACCGTACGGACATTTACACAGGTGGCACAATGAATTGGCAGGTCTTTGCCCTAAAATACGCAGATCGCAACAGCCGCACCCGTGCGGATAGTTTCATTTTTGACGACAATCATGATGCGCCCCATGCGATGGATTACTTTATATGGGTCTTAAAACGCGGTGATGAGGTGATCCTTGTTGATACGGGATATGACAAAGCCGAAGCAACGCGCCGTGATCGCCCCATTTTGCGTGAACCTGCGGAAGCATTGCAAGGTATTGGGTTAAAACCAGAAGACATAACCACCTTAATCGTCACCCATCTGCATTACGATCATGCAGGCGGATTTGCACAATTTCCAAACGCAACAATACATCTGCAAGCCGCAGAAATGGCCTATGCCACAGGGCCATGCATGTGCCACGACACTTTGCGAATGCCATTTACCGCAGATCACATATGCGATGCCGTTAAACGGGTTTATTCTGGACGTGCAATATTCCACGATGGTGATGGCGTCGTTGCCGATGGTGTGACAGTGCATTGCATTGGCGGGCATTCCCGCGGATTACAAGCCGTGCGTGTGCGCACTGATGCAGGCTGGCTCTGCCTGGCCTCTGATGCCTCACATTACTACGAAAACGTATTTGAAAACAAACCCTTCCCGATTGTGGTCGATTTACAGAACATGCTTGATGGGTTTCAAACATTACATAAATTAGCGTCGGATCGCAGCCTGATTATTCCAGGTCATGATCCATTGGTCATGGAGTTATTCCCCCAAGCTGGCCCCGATTATGCGGTCCGTTTGGATCAAGGACCATCTAAGGAGTTTAAGCTTTGAAAATAGGCGTTATTGCGGATGATTTCACAGGCGCATCCGACATTGCATTAACCTTGGCCCAAGGCGGCATGCGCGTGGCGCAATTCGTCGGCACACCTTATGAAGGTGTCGCAGATATCGATGCAGGTGTGGTCGCGTTAAAATCCCGTACCGCCCCTGTTGATGAAGCAATTGCACAATCACTGGAAGCTTGTGATTGGTTGCAAAAACAAGGCTGCACACAGATCATTTACAAAGTCTGCTCAACATTCGATTCAACAGATGATGGCAATATCGGACAGGTCTTAGAAGCATTGGCACCGAAATTGGGCGAAACAGCCATTGCCGTTTGTCCAGCGTTTCCTGAAAACGGGCGCAGTGTGTATCAGGGGCACTTGTTCGTAATGGATCAACTGCTCAGCGACAGCGGGATGAAAGATCATCCTTTAACGCCAATGCGCGACGCTGACTTGCGCCGTGTTCTCAGCCGTCAAACAACTTGGTCAGTGTCACATATTCCAGCCACAACAGTCAGTGCAGGTGTTGATGCCGTTGCCAAAAGTCTTGCCGCAGAACAGGCAATGTTCATTGTCGATGCAATCCATGATGCTGATCTGCTGACAATCGGTGCCGCCCTTAAAGATCGCAAATTGATGTGCGGCGGTTCTGGTATTGCTTTGGGGCTGCCCGCGAATTTTGGACACAGTGCGGGCGAAACACCTTGGCAGGGTGTTGCAGGCAAAGGTGTTGTTCTATCTGGTTCATGTTCCATCGCCACGCGCGAACAAATCGCACAATATAAAACCATCGCCCCTGCCTTCGAATTGACGGCAGAGGACGTAATGGGCGGCAAGCACACAGCACAAAGCATTTGTGACTGGGTGTTAGCGCAAGAAGGGGCGCCGCTGGTTTATTCCACAGCGGATCCTGAAACAGTTAAAGCCGCTCAAGATACATTTGGACGTGAAGCTGTTGCAGAAAAGATCGAAGGGTTTTTTGCTGATCTTGCCAAAGCATTGGCGGACAACAACGTCACAAGGATCGTTTCTGCGGGTGGAGAAACCTCTGGTGCTGTTGTCACAGGCCTTAGCGCCCAAACACTACATATCGGCCCAAAAATTGCCGCAGGCGTCCCCGCATTGCGTGTGGATAATCGCAACTTGGTGGTTGCTTTAAAATCAGGTAACTTCGGCGATAAGAATTTCTTTGAAACCGCCCTAAACGTTCTGTCAGGATCATCATGAGAGAAGAAACCAAAGCCCGTGAAGATATCGCCCGCTGGGCAAAATCCATGTTTGATCGCGGATTAACAGGCGGATCATCTGGCAATATTTCTGTGCGGCTTTCGAATGGTACACTTCTTGTATCACCCACGGGCAGTTCAATGGGGTTTCTTGATCCTGCAAAAATCAGCCTGTTAGATGAAAATGGTGTGCACATGTCTGGTGATGCCCCGACCAAAGAAATGCCACTTCATCAAGCATTTTATGAAACCCGCAAATCTGCAGGTGCGGTCGTTCATTTACACTCATGTCACTCTGTAGCCTTGTCTGTCTTGCCAGACGTAGATGAAGACAACGTCCTACCTCCGATAACAGCTTATGGTGTTATGAAACTTGGCAAAGTAAAACTCCTGCCGTTTTTTATGCCTGGCGATCCAGCTATGGGTGATGCGGTACGCGGCCTACTTGGGAAACGCGCTGCAGTGCTATTGGCGAACCACGGCCCAGTTGTAGCCGGTAAAGACTTAAATGCAGCCGTATATGCAATGGAAGAACTCGAAGAGACTGCCAAGCTAACATTGATGTGCAAGGGCATGTCGCCAAACTTGCTGAATACAGCTCAAGTGAATGGCTTAGTTGATAAATTCAATATTGATTGGGATTAATCAACAATCCGCCCAAGTAACATACCAACAGCTTGTTCAAACCGTGTTTCATTATGTTCTGCACGTGCAGCAAGTTGCGCACCCTCAACAATAGCAAGACATGTTGCCGCTTCGTTTTTGGGTTCAGTTACACCTGCAATTGTTCCATCAGCAGCACCACTTTCGAAAACACCTTCTAACCATGCAAGGCACATTTCACGAAACCCATGAAGTTGCCCTTTAACTGTGTCTTCCAACCCATCGCGCCCTACCGAAAGCGCAACACATAAGCACAATGAATCGCCGCCATTCAATGCCGTACGGTATGTGTTGATAAACCCGCGCAAACGTTGCCCTGCATTTTGTGCCAAGGCATCAATCGTACTGAATTCATCCGCAACTGTCGCTTGGTACCGCCCCATCAGCATCTCTATCAAGTTCGCTTTAGATGGGAAATGATGGTGGATACTGGCTTTACTGATACCAATTACCTTGCTCAGATCACCATAGCTGAACCCATCATGACCATTTGCCCGCGCGGCTTGTTCTGCGGCATCTAAAAGTGCTGTTTTGGTGTCCATGGTGATCCTTAATAGAGCCTTTATACGTTTCTATCTGCTACGATTTCATTTGCAAGTTGTTCTGCCCGCTCTAATGCGCCTTCAATAAATCCACCAAATTGGCTGGCTGTTTCTGTTGATCCCAGCATCAACCGCCCATCCCATAAATTAGACAGCGCATAAGGCAAACCATAGCTTGGGTGCCCACCCAAAGGATTGGCATCCATCTCAGATGATGTTTCAGGTTCTTCTGCCCAATCTTGGTAAAAGACTTTGGCAGGCTTTAATGCTTTTTCCCCAAACAAACGTCCCAATTGCTGAAGCGCTGCTTGCGCCACGTCTTCGTTATGCCCTTTGCGCACATGTACAGGCACGCCGACAAAGCCAAACAACGCCCCCGTTTCTGTCTGCATATCCGACGCATCATGTATTTCGACCATTGGCCCATGACGGCTCATCGCATCACCAGACAACCCTTCTTTGCGCCAAAAAGGTTCATCATATACCGCCACAAATTTTGCCTGACCGCCCATCCATGTTGGAATAGCTTGCAGTGCCTGAATTTCTGGAACAGACAGTGCAGGTTCATAAACAATATTCGATGCAACACGTGGTGGAATTGCCAAAACAAGCTTTTGACCTTTGACTACAGTTCCATTTTCCAAAACAACTTCAACACCATTCGTTAAACGTGCCGTTTTCACTGGGGCATCCGTTATGATTTTGGTTTCATCTAAAGCACCTGCATAGGCTTTAATGACAGAAGTCATTCCACCTTTCACGCGATATGACCCCTCCATAGAGGCATATCCCATATTGCGGTGAACCTCTCCATTTTGATCTTCAAAGCTGAGTGTTCCAGCGGCATATTGATTGAACTGTTTCAACCCAAATCGCTTTACAGCATCCGCAATACGGTACTGCCCAGGCCAGAACCATGATGGGCCAAGATCAACAAAACTGTCGTTATATTCACCGACCTTAATGCGGCCACCCAAACGATCGCGAGCTTCTAATATCAGATAAGCGATGCCTGCCTGTTCCAAATGATCGGCAAGCGCAAGACCAGAGAGACCACCGCCCACGATGATCACATCCGTTGAGCGTTCCATAAATTAAAACCCTTCGGTTTGTGGACGCAAATCCACTTCATGCGACCATGTCGATTTGGGTTGATTGGCAAGATACCAATAGGCATCCGCAAGGTCTTCGGATTTCATCATCTTTGCAGGATCAAGACTATGTAAATCACGGCTACGGTCCGTATCAATAATCCCATCCAAAATCGTATGCACAACATGAATACCCGCAGGCTGAAATTCCCGCGCAAGCGATTGCGTTAACCCACGCAAAGCAAACTTAGCCGATGCAAAGGCACCGAACTTAGCACCACCACGCAAGCTTGCAGTTGCCCCAGATACAATAAAGGAACCGCCACCGCCGCGCACCATGGGCTGTAAAACTGATTGCCCTAGTATCACCGCACTTTGCACCATGGATCGCCAACATGCCTCGAAATCTTCTTGTGTTGTATCAAGGAACGGTTGAATCACCAGATCCGCTGGATTATGGACAACAATCTTTGGCGGGCCAAATTCTTGGATCAAATCTGCAATCATTTTACCAGCAGCATCAGCATCGCTGACATCACACTTACGGACATCAAATTTAGTACCTGCCTCAGGTGTGCGTACCAATCCAACAGCCTGCATACCTTCGGCATCAAACTTGCGAAGCAAGGCCTGGCCTAAGCCCTGCCCTGCACCAGAAATCAATGCGAGTTGTTTCTGTACCATGGTTATACCGCTGGCGCTTTTGCCAATGGCAAATGCCCCGTCTTGATCCAGACTTTCGCCCCTTGATCACCAGCTACCGCTGATAGTTTTGCACCGACAGGCAAACGCAACCACGAATGTTTGCGTAAATCGTCTGTTCCATCATTAAAACCACCATCCAGGACAAGAAACTCTCCACCTTTTGGCAAATCCATATCTACTGATGCGCCAGCATCCCATGTTTCCATAACAACAGTTTCATCTTCATCCGCAAACAAAGGCATAACAGACACACCATCGCGACCAGAGGCATCAACAGATGTGTTTTTGTTCATGTCGATCATGATCTGCGTGCGGTCATCCATGTCGAATTGCCAAAGTTTCACGAAAATCACACAGCCCTCATCAGAGCCAGGTGTATGGCTAGATGTTGGCGGATTACGGATGTAACTGCCCACTGGAAAATCGCCATGTTCATCTTGGAAGACACCTTCTAGAACGATAAATTCTTCGCCACCCGTATGCGTATGCGCGGAAAACTTACTGTTTGGTGCATAACGTACGATAGTCGAAGCTCGCGCAACTTCATCACCGATACGGTCCAACATACGTCTATCCACACCTGGCATGGGTGAAGCTAACCACTCCACCTCATCCGAATGGATCAAGACACGACTGTCAAAGTCTGCATTCAAGTTCATTTTCCGCTCCTTATCCTGCAATGCTTGGACGTGCTGCAACTTTCGCGCGCCATGCTGACAAGTTTTTCAACGATTCAGGCACTTCCACTTCAGCGAAATCTGCAAAAGCCAAACCAGCAAAGGCTGTGATATCAGCCATAGAGAAATTATCACCCGCCAAGTATGCATTGTTTGCAAGTACACCGTCTAGGTATTTCATTGTCGAAGTTGCGTTTTCACGTTGTGTCAAACCCCATTCTTTATTCTGATTTGTTTCTAAATCTGGGCCAAGACCAGCTGTTGCGTGGTGAAAATACGCCCCAACTGCATCCAATAAATTCGCTTCTGCACGACGGTTCATCATATGCACAACAGCGCGTTCTATTGGGGTATTACCACACAAAGAAACACCCTCGAATTGACCATCAATATACTCGGTGATTGCTGTACATTGTGATAGATATGTACCATCTTCAAGCTCCAAACATGGAACTGATGCATCAGGGTTTTTTGCACAGAATTCTTTTGAACGATGTTCACCGCCCATCACATCTACATCAATAAACTCTACTTGGTCTGTTGCACCCTTTTCAGCCAAAGCAATGCGTACACGTGCTGGGTTTGGGAATGCCTCTACATCATAAATCTTCATAGTTTTCTCCATTTAGGTATGTATATTTCCCCGCAACCTACTAGTTGGTAGGCAAATATCAACCCCTAATTTTCTGACTTAACAACCCTGTGATGAGCTTATCGAATTTTAGGAATACGAAACTACACTAGAAAATCAGTCAATTACAGACTAAGACCTTTTATATGGGAACAACGCATTTAAATCAGCTGCTTAAGAAAATGCAGCAAAACTACAGCAAACTCGCGCCAACATTACAGCGCGCCGCAAAATATATAATCGATAATCCAACAGACTTTGGTATTGATCCCATAAGAATGACAGCAGAAAAATCTGGCGTTAGCACATATTCGCTAGTCAGACTTGCCCGCGAATTAAATTTCGAAGGCTTCGAAGAGTTCAGAGATCCATTTAAGAAGGCTTTGCGCACAGCCTCATCCACTAACATATCCTCAGACTGGCTGGACAAACTTCCAGAACAAGGTGAAACAGGTTCAATCCTCGCCCGTTCCGCTGAAAATTCAATATCGATATTAAGTAATAGTTTACGATTAATGACGCCAGAACGCGCAGAAACTTTTATTACAGAACTAACGAACGCGCGAACCGTTTATGTTACAGCAACGCGTGCAAGCTATGCTCTAGCTTATTATTTTCAGCATGTCGCAAGATTAGTTTTGCCAAATGTACAATTCATTCCACGTGACATGGCGAACCCAATTGACGATCTAAACTTTGCCAATGATCAAGACATTCTTTTGGCAATAACTGTCATGCCATATAGCCAGATTACGGTTAATGCCTGTAAGTTCGCACGTAAAAAAGGTATGAAATTACTGGTTATAACAGACTCTCAGCTTCCATTGTCAGAATTGAAACCAGATGCTGTACTAACGGCTGAAATGGATAGCCCACATGAATTCGCATGCTATCTTGGCGTACTTGCAATCCTCGAGAGCTTATTACATCTGCTTGTAATAGAGGGCGGCGAAACCGCCGCCCAAAATATCAAATCCTACCAAGATCTAAAAGCTCGGATGGATGGCTCCTCGCCATTCTAAAGTTACAAACCTAACGCTTTATAACTGCCAGCAATACGGTCCAAAGACACCAGATATGCCGCTGTGCGCAGACTATCTACATCATTGCGGGAATGCCAAACAGATTGCATAGATTGATAAGACGTGCGCATCGTATCTTCCAACCCAGAACGCACCAGTTCCAATTCGCCTGCACCTTGGAAAAACTTCGCTTTGAACTCCTCTGAAACGGGTTTACCAACTAAGCGTTCCATCTCTTTAACCAGCAAAATATTACTGCCCTCTTGTTGACGACGTTGCATACGACCAAAGCGGATATGGCTTAGGTTTTTCACCCATTCAAAATAAGAAACCGTCACACCACCCGCATTTGCGTACATATCTGGAATAATGACAACACCTGCTTCGCGCAAAACATCATCAGCACCTGCCGTTACTGGACCATTCGCAGCCTCAATAATTAAACGTGTTGAAATACGTTCGGCATTTGACAGATTGATCACACCTTCCATAGCCGCAGGGATCAAAATATCGCAATCTTTTTCTAATACTGCGGAACCGTTCTCAACATATTCGCAGCCGGGGAAGTTTTTCACACCACCTGTTGCCCGCATATGTGCAACAAGCTCTTCAACGTCTATTCCTTTATCATTAATAACTGCCCCGTCGCGCTCGATAACGGCCGTAATCAATGCACCATCTTCTTCGGCCAAGAATTTTGCGGCATGATACCCCACGTTACCAAACCCTTGAACAACCACACGTTTACCATCAAGCGTACCTGACATATTTGCCGCTTTAATGTCATCTGGATGACGAAAAAACTCTTGCAAACCATATTGCACACCCCGACCTGTCGCTTCGACGCGACCAGCAATACCACCTTTGTTCAATGGCTTACCAGTAACACAAGCTTCGGAATTTAATTCCGTGGTATTCATGCGACGAAATTGATCTGCAATCCAGGCCATTTCTCGCTCACCAGTTCCCATGTCGGGTGCAGGAACATTTTGAGAGGGATGAATCAAGTCACGCTTCATAAGTTCATATGCAAAACGGCGCGTGATACGTTCCATCTCATCTTCTTCCCATTGCGTTGGGTCAATGTGTAAACCACCTTTTGAACCACCAAATGGTGCCTCTACCAATGCGCATTTATAGGTCATCAAAGCTGCTAAAGCTTCTACCTCATCTTGGTTCACAGATGTTGCAAAGCGAATGCCACCTTTTACAGGTTCTTTGTGCTCAGAATGCACAGAGCGATACCCCGTAAATGTATGGATATCACCACGTAATTTTACACCAAATCGAACTGTATATGTAGAGTTACATACGCGGATTTTTTCCCTTAACCCAGGAGATAAATCCATCAAAGAAACTGCTTTTTCAAACATCATATCAACTGATTTACGAAACGAGGGTTCTTGTACACGTGCCATGCGCGTTTATCCTTATAAATTATGAAAGCGATCAGCTTAGGCGCTGATTCTTCGCACAAAAACATATCAAACTATATTTGTCTAATAATAACAGATGTTTTATATTTAAATTAAAACGGTATATGACCGTATACCAAAATCATGGAACGCGCACTCATAAATATTCAATAAGATCAAATCACTAACCAAAATTCATTTTTGACAAACCAATAACAGAGACCTCGCGGGGCAATAACGCACTTCGAAAATAACAATATAAAAATCAAGTTGAATGCGATCTATTTGAGACACAAATCCAGTCCGAGTAAATTTGACTTTAGACGTGGTTGTAAAATTCGACGCTCTAAAACTTGCCCTATTAAGTTGCCTGTTGTTTCTTCGGAATAAATCGAAGTGGCAACCCATGACTTGGGCGCATAGTAACTCTCACAGATTTTTCCACTAGAACTGGATTTTTAGGTAAGGCAAGATCAAAATTTGCGACCAACCCTGATAATATTATTTGCGCTTCCCACAAAGCAAGTCGCATACCTACGCATGTATGTTGCCCGCCTCCAAATGGTAAAAATTGATAACGATGATGGCATCCTTCAGCACCCTGCAAAAATCGATCTGGGTTAAATTGATCAGGTTTATCCCAATACTTTGGGTCCTGATGGATCGGCTCAATCGCAACGGTTATGTGATCTCCAGGTAAGACCGCTACACCACCCAAACAACAAGCATCTGTTACTGTCCGGCCAACTTGCGGTACAGGAGGGTAAAGTCGCATGGCTTCTTTGATCACACGCTCATGCAAATCAAGTTGTTTTAAACTATCAACGGTTCCACGTTGCTCAGATGGAATGGCCTCTACTTCGTCTTGCAGAGCGGCCCAAGTTTCTGGCCGTTCTAAAAGCAAATGTAGAACCCAGCTTAATGCTAGAGATGTCGTTTCATGACCAGCTCCAACAAAAGTTACGATATTGTCGATGATGTGGTGGTTTTCAAACCCATCTTCCTGTGCCTCGATTAACATAGAGGCAAGTGTCGGCTCACGTTCCTGCACAGGCTGCGCTCGGATCACGTCAACGGCATCTTGTGTAAGGTTTCGAAAACGTCGTGCGGCAGCATAACCCTTCATATGCCGTATGCCAGCAAACAAACTGACAACGGGCATAAAATCAAAGATATTGAGCAATCCCAATGTTCCAAGATATGACGACACATCATTTAATACCTCGTCCTGATCATAATGAACTATGGCCTTACCAAATAACATCCCTTGAATGATCTCAAAAGTGGTGTGCATCATTTCAGGTAAGATATCGACATCTTTCCCATCCGCCATATTCAGTCGTTTTACGAGATCCGTAGCCGACTGGTGTATTCCTGGAATCAATTCGCAAAGTGCTTCATGACGAAATGCCCGCGCAACAACTTTACGATGTTGCTTCCATTGATCACCATGCAAGGTCAACAACCCTTCACCCATAGCAGGAACAAGCATTCGGTTGGCGATTTCAGACCGCCCAAATCGATTATCCTTATCTTGTAGAACTTGAGCAGCCAAATCCGGGGTGAAAACAACTACAAATCGACGCCCCATAAATTTAAAAACAGCGATGTCATTTTGGCGCATTTCGGGGGTCCAAAATGACAAAGGATCTTGCAATGCTTGGTTCATTGAACCTAATGTAGCAACTCCATTAAAAACTTTTATAACGTCAACCACTTTGAACATTCCTATTTAAAATCATGCTGTAAAATGAAATCCTAAACTTGTATCGCGCAAACCCAAACAGTTGAACAAGCCTTAATTTATTAAAGAAAACATCATTACGCTTTTTCATACCTATCTTGTATTAAATTCGTCGCATTATCTAATTATAGCATGCCACCATAAATCCAATAAAAAAAGTCAAGTATTGCATTTATCTTCATTATAACTATTGAAGTAAGCAATACCCGAATCTTTTAGTCAGATTTAAACAATACGGATATATCGTGGATAAGCTTGCGACAATAGAACTCGATGAATATCAAAAGGAAGAGTTGGAAAACATCCCAACTTTTGACGTTGATGATATTCTTGGACGCGCCAATACGGCACGCCTTGTTTTCGGGTCGCAGGTATATTTTCTTCGAAGAACCCGTCAAAACAAGTTGCTGCTTACAAAATGATATCTCCCATACAATCTCGGGGTGCTGCCCCAGTCGGACATATAGATGAGTTGCCACCATTAGAGATGACAGCAATTGTCTATCTGCGAATGTGGTGCGAAGGCGGTTCGTCACGCGAACAAGTCCATGATGATTTTATTCTAGCATTTGGTCATTCCATTGGATCGACCCATAGTGCAACCTTTTCATCTTTTATGTTGTTGCTTATTCATAAATCACGCCGCAAAATCATGCGCCATCAGGCGTGCTGTCAGTGTTTCGGTGGTGATGAAAGCGCCGTGGCAAACATGATCGCTGCGGCCGCAGCAGGCGACATCGAGGATGCGCTTTTATTAGCTTCGCATTTAGTACCATCTAAAACAGCACAAGAACTCGTAAAATCCGCCGAGGAAATCGGTTTGGCATTCGATCAAATGCTTGGTCAATTTCATACGAAATTTATGCCCACACATAAAATACCTAAATCAAAACACTAAACTCCCAAAAAGGATACCACATGAAAACTTTAGTGATTGGCCTTATGACAACAGCATTAACAGCTGTTCCTGCTTTGGCAAATAAAGCTGATGTATTGGATAATTATTCAAATATTGCAGCTGCTAAATTCGAAGATAGCCTCTCTACAGCACAAGCGTTACAAACGGCTGTAAATGCTTTGATAGCATCGCCATCTGCACAAACTTTGGATGATGCTAAAACCGCATGGTTAGCATCTCGTGTTCCTTACCAACAAACAGAGGTTTATCGTTTCGGTAATGCCATCGTTGATGATTGGGAAGGCAAAGTGAATGCATGGCCATTAGACGAAGGTTTGATCGATTATGTAGATGCCGACTATGGCGGTGCAACAGATGAAAACGCTTATGCAGTTTTGAATGTGATTGCTAACCCAAAGATCACATTGTCAGGTAAAGACATTGATGCATCTTCAATCACACCAGCATTATTGGAAGGTGCTTTGCATGAGGCTGATGAAGTCGAAAGCAATGTTGCAACGGGTTACCATGCAATTGAATTCCTTCTTTGGGGCCAAGATTTAAATGGTCACGGCGAAGGTGCTGGCAACCGCCCATGGAGCGATTATGCGCAAGGCGAGGCTTGTACAAATAACAACTGCGATCGTCGTGGCGAATACCTGAAAGCGGCAACTGACTTGTTGGTTTCTGATTTGGAATGGATGGTTGCACAATGGCAAGATGGCGGTGCTGCGCGTGCTGAAGTAATGGAAAACGAAAGTGCTGGTATTTCTGCAATACTCACAGGTATGGGGTCACTTTCATATGGTGAGCAAGCTGGCGAGCGCATGAAGCTGGGTTTGTTATTGAACGATCCAGAAGAAGAGCATGATTGTTTTTCTGACAACACACATAACAGCCACTTCTATGATGGTTTGGGTGTTCAGAATGTATATTTGGGCACATACACACGTGTAGACGGCAGTGTTGTAAGTGGTGCATCGTTATCAGGTCTTGTTGCTGCTACTGATGCAGAGTTAGACAATGTGCTTAAAGCTGAATTGGTCGCTACTATGACTGAACTGGGCGATTTAAAAGCAGCTGCGGATAACGGGTTTGCATACGATCAAATGTTGGAACGTGGCAATAAAGAAGGTGAAGCACTTATTACAGATGCAGTGAATGCATTGGTGACCCAAACAAAATCCATTGAACGTGTGACAAATGTGCTTGGGCTAGAAAAAATTGCGTTCGAAGGCTCTGATAGTCTGGACAATCCGAATGCTGTGTTTCAATAAATGTTATATTATAACATAACAAAGGGGCGTCATGCCCCTTTTTAAGACGAGGACAAAAAAATGACAAAACTAACAGGTGCGCTTGCCGCAACTGCTCTGATATCTGTTGGGCAATTGGCACAAGCAGAAGGCAGTTCTGGCTTTACCATAGACTTGGAAATCGAAACAAATGCTGTTTCAACTTTTTCTGCAGATGACCCCACAGCAGAATTTACAGATGTAAATGCCGAAGTTACTTTGGTTGCCGAAGTAGAATTGGGTGGTGGTTTTTCGATCTTCTCAGAAGTTCTATTGGAAACTGTTGTAGATCCAACTGATGATGTTTTCTTTGATAACCACGGCCTTTTTGTAAGCGAAATCGGTCTTGCTTATGCAAATGATAACTTCTCAGTTGCAGCTGGTAAAATCAGCCCAGCCTTTGGTTTGGCATGGGACGCAGCACCCGGTTTCTTCGGTGCTGATGTTGCTGAAGACTACGAATTGGGTGATTCAATTGGTGCTGCAGTGGAAGTTCCTTTCAATCTAGCTGGCGGCGAACACTCTATTTCAGCAGCGGTATTCTATCTGGATACAACATTGCTAAGTCGTTCAATCATCACAAAGCGTGGTCGTACAACAACGGCTGATGGTGGCGCAGGTAATACTGAGAAGCTAGACAATTTCGCATTGCAATTCGCAGGTGCTTTTGGCGATACAGAATATAACCTAAGCTTCCGCCAATTATCAGCAGGTGAAGGTGATGTTGATGATGACAGAGGTGCTTCATTTGGTTTGCAACATAGCTTTGGTAACTTTACAGCCCTAGGTGAAGTTGCACGCTTTGAAAACTTCAACGGAACCGCAGACGATGTAACATATGGTACATTGGGCGGGTCATATACAATGAACAAATGGACATTCTCTGGCAGCTACACAGCACGTGATGGCGTTGCAGATGCCAGCGATTATCTTGCATCTGTTGGTGTAGATTATGACTTTGGTAATGACCTTGTTGCATCATTTGGTCTAAGCCAATTCGAAGAAGCTGATCAAAAATCAAACTCAGTTGCATTATCTCTTTATAAAGCATTCTCTTTCGGAGGATAATCCCAACCTTATGTGCGGCAGGGCTTCGTCTTGCCGCACTTTTCAAAACTCTCTATGCAAGTTAAATCACAATATGTGAGCACAACCAGCAGGCAGATAAAAATGGCAAAAATCCCATCACCATGTGTTGATGTCTGCAAATACAAACGCCAAGGGCATTGTATTGCTTGCTCCATGACCAAAGCGCAAAAATCACTGTTTAAAGAGTTGAAAAAACCAAAACACCAACAAGCCTACATAGACATGCTGGTGCTTCAACAAGAACGTTTAGGTAAATTCGATCATTGGCATGATGCTTATGCCAAAAAATGCCGTAAGAAAGGCGTTAAAAATCCTTTAGCCAAGATGTGATCTTAGGAACCAAGCGAATTTTTCATGTGTTTGACCACGGGCAATACACAAATCTTCTGTCAACGTATCACCAGCCTCCGCAGCTAACCCTCCTGCCCCAGCAATAGTTGCTGCAGCCGTTTCTTGGGCATCTAGCATCATCTTGATCATTTCTTTGTCAGATGCTTTGCCTTCAAACTCCGAAACCTTCGAACGCTTGATCATACCAGCCAAAGTACCTTCAGCATGTTCACCTAATGCTTTCACACGTTCGGCCAAATCATCTTGGGCAATGAAGTGATCTTCATAAATCTTTTGGAATAAATCATGCAATGGGCCAAAAGCCATTCCCGTCACATTCCAATGAAAGTTCTGTGCCAGCATTGTCGTTACTGCAGTTTCTGCAACACATTGATTTAAAGCATCTGCAATTGCTTCTTTTTGGGATGGGGCAAGGTTTGCCGCTGTCTGGGTCATTACAATCTCTTTCGCTAATGGGCGGGTGGCTTGCAATTAGGCTGGCTTCCCTAATGTTAATATAACCAAGAGAAAACGATTGTCTAGAGTTTTTAGAATGATTCTAAATTCGATTAATTTGCTCGGACACATTACCGATTAAAAACGTGATCGATCTACGATACGGTTGGTCAATACGACTTTGCACCAAAAACCGAACAGAGGCCCTGTCATTGTGTTTTGCACGCATCAAAGCGCGCAGTAACCAAGTTTCATCAAATGAAAAATCTTTTGAATTTGGAGAGTAAAATACAGGTGCCCGACTTAGTCCCTGTTTCATCGTACGCAATAGCGCATCTGCAAATTGTTCCGCCATTGCATCATCGTCACGGATCAACAGGCGGCAAGCTTCGAATATATCAACATGCGCCGAACTGCGGCACCGCATAGACAACATACGCAATTTGTTCAGAAACTGTATGGCTTCTGGTGAAAACGGTGTTTGTTGTATTTCACGATCTTCAGTCGATTTATATTTCAGAACTGCTGACATGTTTTTGATCCATGCTTCATAATGACGACTCGTAAAAGTCAATTCCTGAGTATATCTATCAGGTAATAACTTAGAATCAAGCTACACCATGAAACTTATGATCACATTTCTATCACTCAGTGTGTCAGTCTCTGCTGCATTAGCATTAGAGCCAACATTGGATAATATTGTGCCACGCACAGCGGAAGAAATCGAACGTATTCAAAAAATCACAACGCCTACAGATGATTTTTCACAAGCAGAAGCCTTTGAAACTTTTTCCGCAGGTGCCGCAACTGTACGGTATAGCAAGACCAACAATGCATTCTCATTACCATCTGGAAATATCGACTTTGAAGGTGAGTTGAATTTCAAACTGGGCAATGCTCTGTTTCGCAAACTATGGGTATCTTCTCCGTCATCTACATTAGCATCCGACGGATTAGGCCCACTTTATAATGCCCGATCATGTCAGCGTTGCCATTTAAAAGATGGGCGTGGGCACCCACCAGAAAACGCAGATGACAGCCCTGTATCACTGGTTATGCGTCTTGCCCGCCCTGGTAATAAAAATCCATATGTCGATGAAATTAAAGATTATCTAGAATCCTTGCCTGATCCTACATACGGCGGGCAATTCCAAGATTTTGCAATCCCAGGTCATGCGGCCGAGGGGCGATTTAAGATAGGTTATACAGATCAACAAATCACACTATCAGATGGTTTGATTGTAACACTGAAAGCGCCAACATATCTCTTAGAAGATCTTGCTTATGGCGCATTGCATCCAGACACAGTCGTGGCTCCACGCATTGCCCCACAAATGATTGGACTAGGTTTATTAGAAGCTATCCCTACAGCTGATATCATGGCAAATGCTGATCCAGATGATGTAAATGGCGATGGAATTTCTGGCCGCGCTAACATCGTATATTCCCGTCAACTTGGCGATTTAGCTTTGGGTCGTTTCGGCCTTAAAGCGCATAACGCCACCATAATGGATCAATCATCCGCTGCATTTCTAAATGATATTGGAATTTCATCGCCACTTCATCCCGAAGGATGGGGGGATTGTACAGATGCACAAAAAGCATGTCAGTTGGCACCTAACGGCAATACGGACGTGCACGATGGTGTCGAAATATCAAATGACGGAATGGATTTGGTAAACTTTTATGCTCGTAACCTTGGCGTTCCTATTCGTATCAACCACGAAGAACCGAATATTTTGCGCGGCAAAGAAGTGTTTTACAAATCTGGCTGTATTGCCTGTCACACACCAAAGTTTGTAACCAACCGTTTAGACAACCAAGATGAACAAAGTTTTCAGTTAATCTGGCCTTACACAGATATGCTTTTGCACGATATGGGTGAAGGCTTAGCAGACAATACCACAGCTGCACGCGCGACAGGCCAAGAATGGCGCACACCACCCCTTTGGGGCATTGGTCTGACACAGCAAGTCAGCGGACATACGCGTTTTTTGCACGATGGACGCGCACGTAATTTATTAGAAGCAATTCTTTGGCATGGCGGCGAAGCAGAAACCGCAAAAACACATGTTGTGAACTTACCAAAAGCCGATCGAGATGCGCTAATTCAATTCTTGGAGAGTTTATAATGCGCGTCATAGCCTTATTGATATGTTTAGTCTCTGCTCCCGCAAACGCGGATATATATCGCGCAGTTGATTTAACAAAAACATTCTACCAAGAATTTGAAACACAAGCAGAATACCTTGTACAAAGTGCAGCAAACAATTGCACAGCTTCAACACTAAAAGCCTCTTACCATAAAACTTTTGACGCATGGGTTTCTGCAAGCACTATACAGTTTGGACCGATAGAAGACATTGGTGGCTCTTTATCCATCACCTTTTGGCCCGATAAAAAAGGCTTTACAGTAAAAACACTCAAACGACTTCTTCAAGAAGATAAATCTGTCATTGAAGATCCCACCCAATTTACAGAAGTGTCCATAGCAGGCAAAGGCTTGATGGCTCTTGAATTACTGCTCTTTGATCCTGAATTTAACACTTATCCAACAGACAGCACAGCTTGTGTTTTGGCTCAGGCTATAACGCAGGATATCGCACAAAAAGCAAATCGGATGAATGTTTTATGGCAAACAAGTTTTGCTGATTTCATTGTAACGGCAGGACAAGAAAACAACACCGTTTTCCTATCCCAAAAAGAAGCTGCGCAATCTTATCTTACAACCATCATTGGTGCTTTGGAGTTTACACAAACAGCACGCCTGAAACGCCCATTAGGTACATTTGAACGGGCCCGTCCAAAACGTGCAGAAGCTTGGCGTTCCGACCGTCCTTTGCGTAATATAGAGATCGCTTTGAGCGCCGTTAATAAATTGGTCATTGCTTTAACTGAAAATGAAGCACCAATTACGCAAGAGGAGCTCGCCACAGCGTTAAAGTTCATCTCTTCTATGCAAGATGACAACTTCCAGTCAATCTCGGAAAACTCAGTTCGTTTCGAAGTTGAAAGCCTTTTACAAATGGTCAAGAATATCAAAGAAGCCGCAACAGAAGAGCTCAGTTTACATTTAGGCGTCACCACTGGTTTCAACGCATTAGATGGTGATTGATATGACCAACAGGCGAACTTTTCTTGCAGGATTACTGGCAGCATCAACAACGCCTAAACTAACATGGGCAGATGCAGGAAGTCCCTCTTATTTGGCAGCAGCTAAATTACATGACGGTACATTCTCTTTGTTTGGCTTATCAAACGAAGGGCAAGATATATTCCAAATTCCACTCCCTGCGCGCGGTCATGCCGCTGCGGTACATCCCATAAGGCCAGAAGCAGTGGCCTTTGCTCGACGTCCAGGGCGTTTTGCTTTGGTTATCAATTGCGCAACAGGTCAATTGATACAAAAATTAGATGCTCCTTCAGAACGACATTTTTATGGCCACGGCGCTTTCATAAATAATGGCGAAATACTTTGCACAAGCGAGAATAATATAGAAACAGGCAAAGGCGTTGTTGGCCTATGGGCACGTTCAGAAAATTATCGCCGTATCGGTGAATTCTATTCAGGCGGCATTGGCCCACATGAATTAAAAACAATGCCAGACGATCAAACGATAGTGATTGCCAATGGCGGCATTCGAACACATCCAGATTCTGGGCGTGAAAAACTAAATCTAGAAACGATGTGCCCTAACCTATCCATCATCAATTTCAATGGCAGTATCATCGAAAACCTGGAGCTTGATAAAGAGCTGCGCCACAACTCAATCCGCCACTTAGATGTCAGCACCGATGGTAAGGTGGCTTTTGGCATGCAGTGGGAAGGTGATGAAACGGAAATCGTTCCCCTCTTAGGTGTCATGAATGATTCACGCGAAATAGAACTCTTATCAGCTCCTATTGAATACCAAGTCGCTTTAAAAAGTTATATTGGCAGTGTCGCAATATCTGCCCGAAATATTGGGATTACAGCCCCCAGAGGTGGTAAAGTTCATATATATTCAAACTTTTCTAAATTCCAAAAATCTGTCAGCAGATCGGATATTAGTGGTATATCCGCAAATCAAACAGGCTTCTTAACAACTGACGGTAATGGTCGTATATCTCAATTATATAGAGATGTCTTAAAACCTATAAGAGCGACACAACGCTTATGGGATAATCATTTAGTAAAGGTAAACACTAAATCCCCATGATACGTAAAGCCTCTTACAAATAAGAGCCATCAAGATGTATCAGAGCAGTGAAAAAACAAGCCCACAATTGATGGTATAAAAATATCTATCTTGGGCACTTAAATACACCGAAGAGACGCGACACTTTATCTCTGAAACTTCCGTTTATCGCATTTCAAAAGCGGCAGATTCACTAACTGTGTCAAGTCATGTCACAATCAAAGTCGCGCCTGAGTTCCATGGCAAAACTGCCCATCTCTA